>DDLX01000018.1 GCA_002340355.1 Cytophagales bacterium UBA2561 | reverse complement strand
GGAAATATTTGAATATCAATAGATTATGTTTTTAGAAAATTATATTAACAAGAAATTTACGAACTATTATCCATAAAACTAGCTTTAAAATGAAATATCCTAAAGACACCAAAAAATTATTATTTATTGATATTGAGACTGTTCCAGTTGCAGAAACTTTTGAGGAACTGACGCCTACCATGCAAGAATTTTGGAGACAAAAATCCAGCTATATTGCTGTTGATCAAGCTCCAGAGCTTACATTTCCTTCCAAAGCGGGGATTTATGCAGAATTTGGAAAAATAACGGCAGTGGCATTTGGATTTTTTCGAGAAAATGAGAATTATGAGTTACAATTACGCATAAAATCCATTAGTCATCCAAATGAAAAAATTGTATTAGAGGAATTGACCGAAATACTCACTAAATTTAAATCAGATACGGTTCTTATTGGACATCATATACGAGAATTTGATTTGCCTTTTTTGTGTCGTAGAATGTTGGTCAATAGTTTTCCGTTACCTCATTTATTGGATTTGCAAGGACAAAAACCTTGGAAAATTCGTCATTTAGATACGGTGGATATGTGGAAATTTGGTGATATGAAAAAATTTACACCTCTCACACTTCTTGCTGAAATATTTGATATTCACATAGACGAAGTTCCTGATAAAAACCTGATTTATAAATTATATTATCAAGAACAAAATCAAGCAAAAATTGCCGAACACGCTCAAACTAATGTGATGCTTACAGCTCAGTTGTATTTGTGTCTTCAGAGCTTACCACGTCTTAAATCTGAAAATATTATTATTTTATAGTCTTATAATGTTATTAATTTTTTGAAATTTAGTAGGAATTTCTAAGGTTCGTGTTTTACCTTTGCATACTATTTAAACTAAGTCTAAATAAATTTCGAACAATGAACTTTTACCATTCTATCACAAAGTTATTATTGTTAAGTGTTGTTGTCGCTTTTTCAGCGTGTTCTTCAGATGACGATGATGAGGCTAAACCTCAGGCACCAACTACTTATGAGTTTAATCGTGAGGGAGTTAGCTCTATTTCATATAGTGGACAACTTGCCCGACTGGCTCAAGTAGAAGAAATCAAAGCTAAAGTTGCTACAGCAGAGGGAGAAAATCCGCAAAAAGTAACCTATGCTGACCTTTGGGAAATGTTTACAAATGCAAATGATGCAGGAAGTTCACTTTTTGAAAGTGCTGAAGCTCAAACAGCTGGCAAACAGGTAGCAAGTAAAATTTACCAAGCTGATTTGACGTATTTTGAAGAGCTTTTCAAAGATTTAGAAACTGTCTCAGGAACAACAGAGAGAGCGCAATCTAATCAAGCAGGATTATCTCAGCGAAGTAGCGGAAAAGATATTTTGCTAAATGCTAAAGGACACGAATATGTCCAAATGACTGAAAAAAGATTAATGGGATCACTGATGTACTATCAAATGGCATCAGTTTACTTGAGCGATACTAAAACAGGTGATGCTATTAATAATACTGAGGTTATTGAAAAAAGTGGAAAAAAATATACTGCTTTAGAACATGGTTGGGATGAGGCTTTTGGTTATTTTGGTGCGCCTGTTGATTTTCCAATTACTGCAGGGCGATTTTGGGCAAAATACTGTGGAACAGTAGATGCTCACTTAGGAACCTCTTCTAAAATTATGGATGCTTTTATCAAAGGTCGTTTTGCGATTACCACAAATGACTTAGCAACTAAAAATGAGCAACGAGAAGTTTTATTTACTGAGGTTGAGCGAGTTGTGGCAGGTACAGCGATTCATTATCTAAATAGTACGATGGAAAAACGCACAGCAGACATACTCGAAAATGGAGACTATTTTCATGCGTTGTCAGAAGCATATTGTTTCATTAATTCTTTACGATATAGTCCAAAAGCTAAGGTTACTTCTACAGAAGTCGATAGTTATTTGAGTCGGATTGAAGATTTTTGGAGTGTTTCAAGTAGTACTCTTGAGGAAGTTCGTAATGAAATTAGTGCAAAGTATGGTATGGAAGCAGTTCGTGGTGATTTGTAAACTCAATAAATATATGCCTTTGGCAAGGTGCTAAAACTTTGCTAAAGGTTATTTTTTTATAAACAAAATCCTGATAATCAAGATATTAAATTATAAAAATATGAAAAAAGTTTATATTCTAATTGTTTTAGCAGTCTGGATTAGTGGTTGCTCTTCAGATTCTAGTTCGACGGAGGCAGTAGAATTTGACCAAAAGGTGTTATTTGAAAATCTAGGAACTAATTTGATATTACCTGCTTATCAGGATTTAGTTCAAAAAGTAACAGATTTGGAATTAGCAGTTAATGAGTTTACAGCTACTCCAAATAACATAAAATTAACAAGTTTACGAGAAAAGTACATTGATAGTTATCAGGCTTGGCAAGTAGCCAGTTTTTATGAGTTTGGTCCCGCCTCAGCCGAAAATTTAGCACTTTCTGTCAATGCTTACCCAACAAATGCTGAAGAAATTGATAAAAATATTCAAGATAATACATCTCCTCAAGATAATTTAGAAAAAGGATTTCCCGCCTTGGATTATTTGCTTTTCGGAATAGCTGAAAATGATGATCAAATCATTGAAAAATACAATTCAGATGCTTTAGCCGAAAATCGAAAAACATATTTAAAAAGTGTGATAGTTGACCTAAAAAAACGAATAAATGGAACATACGATTTATGGCAAGGAAGTTACTTACAAACCTTCGTTACTAAAGAAGGAAATGATGCGGGAAGCTCGTTGAGTTTGTTTGTGAATGCTATCTTATCTCGTTATGAAGCCGACTTGAAAAATTCTAAGTTTGGAATTCCAGCAGGAGTTTCAGTAGGACAAATTGAGCCTTTACCAGAAATGGTAGAAGCGATTTATTCTAATAATTCAAAGGCTTTAGCACTAACGGGTATTACGACTTTTATTGAAATATTCGAAGGTAAAAATGGAACAGGTTTAAGTGATTATTTGAAAGAGTTAGGTACGAAAGCATCAGATGGTACACCATTAGAAGAAAAAATTATAAGTCAGTTGAATGATGCCAAAATGCAAATTCAAAATCTGCCCGAAACTCCTCTTAACGAAGTAATTAAGTCAGATAAAACCCCTGTCGCTGATATCTATTATACCCTTCAACAAGCCGTAATTTACTTAAAAACTGATATGACTTCTGCCCTTAGTATTCAGGTTTCTTATCAGGATGGTGATGGTGATTAGAAAAAATATCTAAAAATGAATTTTTTCAAGAAATATATCAAACGACTGAATACACCTGTATCTATCGCCCCACTTGTCGTTTTTCGGATTATTTTCGGTTTTCTAATGGGGTTAAGTATCGTTCGATTTGCGTGGCATGGCTGGATAGATAGTTTATATATTCAGCCTGTTTATTATTTCTCATACTATGGTTTTGAGTGGATACTGCCCCCTGATGAACTTGGGATTTATTTTCTTTTTGGAGTAATGTTTTTAAGTTCAATTGGAGTGATGTTAGGATTTTGGTATCGTTTTTCTAGTCTTTTATTTTTCTTGAGTTTTACGTATGTAGAACTAATTGATAAAACAAATTACTTGAATCATTACTATTTTGTAAGTATTGTGTCTTGTCTAATGATTTTCCTACCTGCTCATCATTATTTTTCAATAGATTCTCAACGTAACCCACTAATTTTAAAGAAATTAATTCCTGCTTGGATGGTTTGGGCAGTAAAATTACAATTGGGAATTGTTTATTTTTATGCGGGCATAGCTAAGCTAAATTTTGATTGGCTTTTTCGAGCAATGCCTCTGAAAATCTGGTTGAAAGCACACACAGGATTACCTATTTTGGGCGAACTTTTTAAATATGATATAACGGCTTACTTATTCAGTTGGTCAGGAGCAATTTATGATTTATTTATCCCTTTTATATTGATAAACAAAAGGTTACGACCTTATGGTTATTTAGCGGTTATTGCTTTTCATTTGCTGACTCGTTGGCTCTTTCCCATTGGAATGTTTCCCTATATTATGATTTTTAGTACCTTGATATTTTTTGATGTAAGTTTTCATGAAAAAATACTCAAGAAAGCACATCTAATATTTAATGTTCGCTCTTATCAAAAAAGTGCTAGAAAAAAATTACCTCTACTACCTACTAAAATAATTGGAATACTCTTTACTGTACATTTTTTAGTTCAAATTGTATTCCCATTTCGTTATATCTTATATCCAGATTATCTTTTTTGGACAGAGGAAGGATTTCGGTTTTCGTGGCGAGTGATGCTTATTGAAAAAGCAGGTTATGCGATTTTTGAAGTAACTGATGCAGATACAGGACGGAAATTTGAAATCAGCAATCGAGCTTATCTAACTCCACAACAAGAAAAAATGATGGCAACTCAACCTGATATGATCTTAGAGTTTGCTCATTTTTTAGGAAAGGAAATGCGTCAAAAAGGGATCAAAAATCCTGAAATTCGAGTTAAATCTTACGTTACTTTGAATGGCTCTGGTAGTCGTCCCTTTATAGATGAAACTGTTGACTTATTGAAAGAAAAAGATAGTTTTAAACATAAAACATGGATACTACCTTTCCAAACTACCCACTAATTTAGTATTGAAAAATCATGTATCACATTCTTTATTCTTTTCCATTTAAAAGCTTCTCAAGGTTAGGAGGCGGTTTTTTATTTTTAATCAAATTTCTTTTTTTTATACCATTTCTGACAGCTCAAAATTTCCAGATTTCGGGTAAGGTTACTAGTCGTACTACAGGAAAGGTAGTGAATAATGCTGAAGTTTTTGTAGAGAGTACTAGCCGAATTTCTGAAGTGAATTCTAAGGGAAATTATGTACTGAAAAATTTACCGAAGGGAACGTATGTTATTCGGGTTTTTGCCGAGAATTTTGAATCCGAAGTACGACAAGTTATGCTTCAAAAAAATGAAATTATTGATTTTCAACTTCAAGTACTTGCGGACTCTTTGGAAGGAGTGGAAGTAATTGGGACAAATGATAACACTTTTGGAATCCAACGCTTGCAAAGTGTAGATGGTTTTGGAATTTATGAAGCTAAAAAAACAGAAGTTATTGTTTTAGAGGGACTTACTGCAAATTTAGCAACTAACAATGCACGTCAAGTTTATAGTAAAGTAGCAGGACTAAATATTTGGGAAAGTGACGGAGCAGGAATTCAGTTGGGTATTGGAGGACGGGGACTGAGTCCACATAGAACGTCTAATTTTAATACTCGTCAAAATGGTTATGACATTAGTGCAGATGCACTCGGATATCCCGAAAGTTACTATACGCCACCTACTGAAGCGCTTCAAGAAATTCAAATTATTCGGGGAGCAGCTTCTTTACAATACGGTACACAATTTGGCGGAATGCTTAACTTTATCTTGAAAAAAGCCCCTGAAAAAAAAGCATTTGAGCTTACTTCTCGTCAAACTATTGGTTCATTTAATTTCTTTAATTCGTTTAATTCGATCGCAGGTACAAAAGGAAAATTTAATTATTATACTTTTTATCAATATAAGAAGGGAAATGGATGGCGAAGTAATTCGGAATTTGATGTACATACAGCATACGCAAGATTAGGGTTTGAACCAAATGATCGTTTAAAATTAAATGTGGAATATACGTTCATGAATTACTTGGCGCAACAAGCAGGTGGTTTAACAGACAGAGAATTTCGAGAAAATCCACGTCAATCCAATCGTACAAGAAACTGGTTTAGAGTAAATTGGAATCTATTTGCGTTAGATTTTGATTATCGATTTTCTTCAAAACTGCGTTTAAATAGTCGAACCTTTGCGCTTTTGGCAGGAAAAGATGCACTTGGAGATTTGAGTCGTATTGATCGTCCTGATCCTATGAAAGAACGTGATTTGTTAAGTGATGAATTTCAGAATTTTGGGAATGAAACTCGCCTAATTTATAATTATGAAATTGGGAAACAAATGGCGGTGTTTTTGGTAGGAGCGCGGTATTATCGAGGATTGACTGACCGAAAACAAGGGAAAGGAGATGATACTAACTCATCGACATTCAAATACTTAGAGAATGCAAATTTACAGTATTCAGACTATGATTTTCCTAATCAAAATGTGGCAGTGTTTGCTGAAAATATATTTGATATAAGTCCACGATTTAGTCTAACGCCCGGTATTCGGTTCGAGCATATTGAGACCAAATCCGAAGGTTTTTATAATAATATCACTACCCACCCCTTAACAGGACAAATTTTATCATTAACTCCAGTTGAAGATGACCAAGTAAATAAGCGTTCTTTTGTATTGCTGGGTTTAGGGATGAGTTATAAAACACGGAAAGGCAAAGAAATATATGCTAATTTTTCTCAAAATTATCGTTCTGTAAACTTTAATGATTTACGGGTCATTAATGTCAATTTTGAAGTTGCTGAAGATTTAAAGGATGAATCAGGCTTTAATATAGATTTAGGAATTCGTGGCGAAATTGAACAAAAACTTACATTTGATGCAAGCTTATTTTTCCTACAATATAATGACCGAATTGGTTCAGTTTTAACAGTTGATGAACAAACTAATATCCCAAAACGAAGACGGCAGAATGTATCTGATGCTCGCATTATAGGTGTAGAAACTTTTGGAGAAGTAGATATTTCTAAAATTTTGATACCACAATCACCACACTCTTTGCGGGTTTTTACCAATTTGGCATTAATTCACGGACGTTATTTGCATTCAGATGAGTCCGCATTTGATGGAAAAGAAGTAGAGCTGATTCCACCACTAAACTTAAAAATGGGGGTGAGTTATCAGTTTAAGGATTTCCGAGCTTCATGGCAGTTTACTTATGTACAGGAACATTTCTCAGATGCCTCGAATGCCCTTGAAACTCCTTCAGCCATTGAGGGATTAATTCCCAATTACTCAGTGATGGATTTATCATTTAAGTATTCTTACAAGCATTTTTTGACAGAATTTGGTATAAATAATTTACTGAATCAGATGTATTTTACACGAAGAGCTTCGGGATATCCAGGACCTGGGATTATTCCTGCTGATGGACGGAATTTATATTTGACTTTGGCAGTAAAATTATAAATAGAATTTTATCTTTGGATAATAACAAACCCGTCAAGTTTTTAAAATCTGACGGGTTTAGGATGTTAAATTCTAATACGATTTATGCAAACTTCAATTTCTCGCCCAGTTAATTTTTGGAAAATTTCACCCGATAAAGGAGCAAACCGTTGGCATGAATTTCAAGAAAATCAGTTTATGGCTATCGGTTGGGATGAACTTGATGACCTTCGAAATTATACCGACATTAGAGCTATCGCAGAGGCATTAAATATTGAAAATCCAAAGAATTCTAATTGGCTTTGGCATTTAGATAATTTTCGAAATGTGCCAATTGGTGATGTTGTGATTGCCAATAAAGGTGTAAATACAATTCTGGGGATTGGAGTTATAGTAGGAGAATATGAACACGATGAAAATAGAGAAAGTTTTCGGCATATTCGTAGAGTTAATTGGTTGATTAAAAAAGAGTTAGATTTTTCTCCGTATTTCTCAACAGGGCAATTATTTCGACAAGATACTTTTTCACCTACCAAGAATTGGGATTTAATTAAGGAGAAATATGCCAAAAATTTTCCTGAAACTCTTGAAACTTTAGAACTTCTCGAAACGGGAAATGCGATTCATGTTGCTCAAAATTTACCTCAGAATTACTGGTGGTTGAATGCAAATCCAAAACTATGGGTTATTGATGGTTTTAGAATAGGAGACACAATTATCTATTCTACACATAATGAAAAGGGCAAAAAACGACAGATATATCAGAATTTCATTAAGGCTAGGGTAGGTGATCTCGTCATCGGTTATCAAACTACTCCTTTGAAAATGATTCAAGGGATTTTTATGATTAGTAAAAGGATTCACCAATCTGATGAAGGAGAAGAACAAATTGAGTTTCGCTTTTTACGAAAGACAAAACCTATTTCTTGGCAAGAACTCCAAAATACTCCTGAACTTGAAAATTGTGACGTACTTCGAAATAATCAAGGTTCATTATTTCAACTACAAAAACATGAATTTGAGATTATCCAAGAATTGGCAAACGATAATAGTATTCCAGTCTCAATAGTGCCCACTCAAAAAGTCAAAGCTAAAAAAGAAGAAAAATTTCCAGCTTACAATATTTTTGAGGATGAAGAACTTTTCATGAAATCCAAGCAAATCGAACAAATCTTACGCGTGCTAAAACGCAAAAAAAATGTTGTTCTGGAAGGTGCAGCAGGAGTAGGAAAAACTTTTATAGCCAAACGTTTAGCTTATCATTTACTTCAAGAAAAAGACCCGAAAAAAATTGAAACGGTACAGTTTCATCAATCCTATAGTTATGAAGATTTTATTCAGGGAATTCGTCCTAATTCGGAAGGAAATTTTCAAGTAGAAACAGGGCTTTTTTATGATTTTTGTCAAAAAGCCAAAAAAAATTCTGAACAACCTCATTTTTTTATAATTGATGAAATTAATCGAGGGAATTTAAGTAAGATTTTTGGCGAATTATTGCTTTTGATCGAAGCTGATAAACGAGATTCGGAGTATGCTGTTCGTCTGACATACGATAAAAATAAAACTTTTTATATTCCTGAAAATGTGTATCTTATTGGTACAATGAATACGGCAGATCGTTCGTTAGCTATGGTTGATTATGCTCTTCGAAGGCGGTTTGCTTTTTTATCACTCGTTCCTATTTTTAATGATCGTTTTGCCAATCACTTAACGAAAGTTTTACCTAAAGAATTCGTAGAAAAGCTTATTGGTAAAATAACACAACTTAATGAAACGATTATAAACGAACGACATTTAGGATTAGGATTTGCAATTGGACATAGCTATTTTTCTCAATCACCTCGATATGAGGAAGATATTTTGGATTGGTATCAAGATATTATTCGGTTCGAAATTGCCCCGATCCTAAGGGAGTACTGGTTTGATAATTTAGATAAAGCAGAATCTGAAATTACAAAATTGATGAAATTTTAAGTTCAATAAATGTAATGTTAAAATAGAAATATTTATTAGTTGCTTTTAAATTTGGAGCAAGTCAGTGAGTTATATTTTTTATGGTGGTTAAAAATTATCTATTCTAATACCCATGCTTTTGCACTTTCATAATCATCAAAGAATCTCGTCTGAAAACCCTCTTTAGCGGTTTTTTCGTCCATGGCTTGTTCAATCGAAACCTGTGAGAATAAATCATCTGTTACTAAAAAAGCCATTTTTCGAATTCCTGCTTTAATAAGCTCTGGGAAAATAACCGTATTAAGCCACTCTTGAGTTTCTGGGACAATAGTAAACTGAAAGTCTCGGGTATCTATCAGACCAGCCTTAGGTCTGTGATTACGAGCAGCTTGAATAAAGTTGAGAGATTCTTGACGATACTCATCGTCATTCATAAGTCCTCCCTCAGTCCATATAGCTTCTAAAATTTGTTGGTCTAAATAATAAATATGCGAAACATATTTACTTTGATAGATTTTTTCCATTTTAGGTAATAGATGTTATTTTTTATTGGATAGGTAATATTTTGATGAAGCAAAAATACAAAAAGTTTGATAAAATGTGTGGTTAATTTCTGCTATTAGATTCTTAAAACTAAAATATTGATTACCAAGTTTTCACATAAATGTCCATAAAGTAGGGTTTACAAACCCTACTTTATGGACATCAGCGATTTTGAGCAATGAAAGCTATTTCACTAAATAAAGTTTATTCCCTAAAGATATTTTTCAAAGATTTTAAACAACCTCTTAATTACAAATGAATTTCTATTTATAGAGTAGCATCACTTGGAAACTCAAAATATGTTTCTTTTCGGGAAAGAAAAAAGCCTTATTAAATCTCAGAATTTAATAAGGCTAAAAAATATTATTTTGAAGAGGTGGCTAAATCAAAATTCGAACAGGATCTTCGAGTAACTCTTTGAAAGTCTGTAAGAAAGCAGCTCCAACAGCTCCATCTACGACTCGATGGTCACAAGATAAGGTTACTTTCATGACATTTCCAATCTTGATTTCTCCATCTTTTACAATCGGAGTTTGCTTAATACCTCCAATTGCCATAATGCAGGAATCAGGTGGATTAATGATGGCAGTAAATTCCTCAATACCAAACATTCCCAAGTTTGAAATGGAGAAAGTATTTCCCTCCCAGTCTTCAGGTTGTAATTTTTTGTCTTTGGCTTTTGTTGCTAATTCTTTGACTTCTGTCCCAATTTGAGATAAAGATTTTTGATCTGCAAAACGCACCACAGGAACAATCAAACCTTCAGGAATCGCTACGGCTACTCCAATATGGATATGTTGACTATATCGAATTTTATCGTCTAACCAAGCTGCATTGACGTTCGGGTGTTTTCGTAATGCCGATGCTGTTGCCTTGATAACCATGTCATTAAAGGAAATCTTAGTAGGAGCAACTGCATTGATACTTTTCCGAGCTTCGATAGCCTTGTCCATATTAATTTCCATCGTGAGATAGAAATGTGGAGCTTCAAACTTACTTTCACTCAAACGGCGAGCAATCGTTTTTCGCATTTGCGATAATGGCTCTTCAGTAAAGCTTTCTTGTCCGAGTGCTACTGTAGAAACAGTACTTGAAGCGGTAGATGGTGTAGGTTTTGGAGCAGGAGTATAATTTTCAATATCTCGCTTAATGATACGTCCATTTTCACCTGTTCCTGAAATATCAGCTAAATTATAGCCCATTTCTTTTGCCATACGCTTAGCAAGTGGAGAGGCTTTCAATCGTCCTGAACTAGTTGTATTTGGACTAGTTGCTGTAACCACAGGTTGAGGCGCAGCAGTTGGAGTGGGTGTTGATGAACTGGCAGGAGCTTCTTTTTTTGGTGCTTCAGATGGTGTTTCAGATGGTGCTGGAGTAGCATTTTTGGCTTTTTCGGCATCCAATAACTTTTGGAAATCGGCATTAGATTCACCAATAATTGCAATTACGCCGTCAATCGGAACTCCTTGACCTGCTTCAGCTCCAATGTATAATATCGTTCCATCTGTATAATTTTCAAGCTCCATAGTTGCCTTATCAGTTTCGACTTCGGCTAAGATATCACCTGACTCTACAGTATCACCTACTTTAACAAGCCATGAGGCAATGACACCTTCGGTCATGGTATCACTCATCTTAGGCATTCGGATAATTTCAGCATTAATATCAGAGACATCAATAGACTGAATAGGAGCTTCCGTAGCTGGTTCAACTTGTTGATTTGCAGTAGATTCTTGAGACAGTTCAGAGGAAGAGTTTCCACTCTGGACTTGTTGTAATAGTTCAGAAATATCTTCACCTTCTTCACCAATTACAGCAATTACGCCATCGATTGGTACTGCCTCTCCCGCCGACACGCCAATATGTAGGATTACGCCGTCTTCATAGTTTTCAAGCTCCATTGTGGCTTTGTCGGTCTCGACTTCGGCTAAAATATCGCCTGATTCTACTGTGTCGCCCACTTTGACGAGCCATGAGGCAATGACGCCTTCGGTCATGGTATCGCTCATTTTAGGCATCTTAATCACTTCAGCCATGTTGTTTGGGTCTAAATGTTAGTTAATTTTTGGGGGATGATGTTATTTCTCAGTTTAATCTGAGAAACGATTTTAGTTATCGTTAGAAATAATGTATTCTAATGACAATAAAAAGGCAATATAAGAGAAATCTACGAATTTATTTTAGTGCTAATCTCATTAATAAGACTTTACGCCTAGGACTGTGAGAACTAATTTTTTATAATTGTTGAATGTAAATGGGTCTTTTTTAGGAGGTTTATACAAGATGAATATTTGAAATAAAAAATAATAAAATATTGATATTCATATTGTTATGTTTGTAAAATGAAATATATAATTCTAAAGATTAGTAGCTTTAGCCCATTAATTTTGTCCTTTGGTAAAGGACATAAAGAATGCTATACATTGCATAGATTCAAATATTTTAGAAGACTTTCTGGGCTATATGCCATTTTTTGGATAAATTGAAAAAAATTTAGGTTAGTTTACTTTTAATATTCATTCATTTTGAACATGAATACCACATTTATTTTTGAGCAAATCCAACGTAAAAAATCCTATTTATGTGTGGGTTTGGATACCGATATTCGCCGAATTCCTTCGCATTTGCAGTCAACCGATGACCCTATTTTTGAATTTAATAAACAAATTATTGAGGCAACTGCCGATTTTTGTGTTGCTTATAAACCCAACTTAGCATTTTATGAAAGTTTAGGAGCAAAAGGATGGGAAAGCTTACAAAAAACGTTGGATTACATTCCTGATGATATCTTCACAATTGCTGATGCAAAACGAGGCGATATTGGTAATACTTCTGATTTATATGCCCGTACTTTTTTTGAACATTTTCAATTTGATGCTGTAACTGTTGCGCCTTATATGGGAGTTGATTCGGTGAAGCCTTTTTTAAATTACCCCGATAAATTCACGATTTTATTGGCTTTGACTTCGAATGTAGGAAGTGCTGATTTTCAGGATTTATCCCTCGAAAGTGGTGGAAGATTATTCGAAAAAGTATTAGAAATAAGTCAAAATTGGGCAGACGAAAACCAATTGATGTACGTGGTGGGAGCAACCAAAGCCGAACAATTTGCCCAAATTCGAAAGGTCATTCCAAATCATTTTTTACTTGTCCCGGGGGTTGGCGCACAAGGAGGAGATTTAGAAGCAGTATCTCGATACGGAATGAACTCAAAATGTGGCTTATTAGTCAATTCCTCGAGAGGTATTATCTATGCAGGCTCTGGACGTGATTTTGCAACTAAAGCCCAAGAAGCCAGCCAAAAAATGGCTGAAGAAATGGAGCAATATTTAGATAAATATCTCTAAACAAAATGGCTTCTGGTAGTTAAGAACAAATCCATGTAAATGCTTCTTCGTAATTGGGGAAATATTTCGTAATAAAAGACACATTTGGTGCTTCTTCCATAGTTTGTTCAATTGAAAGCTGAGAAAAAAAATCAGGACTCATATATAAAAGCAAACTTCTCCATGCCAGAAGCCTCATATTTTGGAAAAATTTCTTCTACAAACCATAGTTGTAACTCAGGAACAATGGCAACATAATGCTCACGTGTATCTACCAAAATAGATTTAGGATGGAAGTTTTCGACTGTATCCGCCCAATGGGAAACGAGCCTTTTATATTCTTCCTCCGCTATGTCAGCACTAGTAGGCTTCCAGACTAATTCTAATATTGATTTTTCAGGAAAATTATATATAGAAATATAATGATTTTCTTTTAAACGTACTTTCATGTATTTAATGAATCTAAGTTTTGTAAAAAAACTAATTACGTTAGGTAATAAAATGATTCTTTTAATAAATATTACAAATATACAATTATTTGAAAATCAGTAAGTAGATTTTCTTACCGCTCTACTGTCATAATACATAATTAAAATTAGAATATAAAATAATCTCAATACTAATTTATGTTCTATTTATTTTTCAAGGTATATTAAGGGTTTTTAAAGAGTTGGGCATCTACCTTATAAAATCGTATAAAACCGTAAAAGGAATATCTGTAAAACTCCTCTTTCCACATTTTCCAAAATTTAATTCGTTATGACAAAGCAAATGCTAATCTGGGTTTTAGTCATTTTTTGGGGACAAGCTCAAGCTCAAGTCCTCCATTACGATATTTATCGGGGTGGCGGTAAGCCTATTGGCTCTATCAAAACTTCTCGTATCCAAAATGGAAATCGTACTCATATCAAAGCAGATACGCATGTTTCATTTCGAATAATTTTTAAGGTGAATTTGGAATATTTATTTAATACCACATTTATAAATGGACTTTTTAGTAAAGCTAATACTAAAAATACAGCTAATGGTAACGTTCAAGAATATTCCAAAGTGCATTGGGATGGCACAAAATACCAGACAGAAGTCAATGAAGAAAAAAAGATAGTTAAACTAGCAAGAGCTAATTATACAAGTTTATCATTATATTATGAAGAACCCAAAAATCGTAAAACTGTTTTTTCCGAGCGTTTTGCTGTTTATTGTCCACTACGGTATTTGGGAAACCAGACTTACGAATTGAGCCTCCCGAACGGACGAAAAAATAAATATCGATATAAAAATGGACGATGTGTTGAGATTACCGCAAATACTGCTTTGGCAACTTTGAAGTTTAAGTTACGGTCTTAAAAAATTGATCAAAAAAATAAATAAACATAAGCCGTAATTATAGCTCCTGAGAAACCTAATCCCATACTTGTGAACCACATTAGCCGACTTCTTGCCAATAGAGAAATGGCAGCAAGAATAATACTAATCTCATAGAGAGCCTCTGCATAATTGAGAATATTACCTTGACTATCAAGATTTTGGTGAATTTTTTCTTGCTTCTTAGCTTCGATTTGAATATCGGTTTTCTCTTGTTCATAACGTTTGATTTGGGCAGTATAATCCCGAATCTTTAATAAAACTTTTTGCCGATAATTGGGGCTGATATTGGCTTGTTCTAATTCCAAAAGCAACATTTCTCGCTGAGTGCTATGAAAATGTTGTTTCATACTTTTGGCTTGAAAATAACTCCATGCATTATTGGCTTCAGCTCTAGCAATTAATACCGTATCACCTAACATATTTGCATAAATTGCTGAAAGTGATAAGGCGACTGCAATTAGTGAAGTACTTAATGAAACTTTGTGTTCGAAAGGTGTTTGTGAGGCATCTGAAGAAGAGTTCATATCGTCATTCATTGAGTTTAGAGATTTGTTGTTTGTTCTGAACAAAAATACGGATTAATTTCAACTCTGGAAAAGTGCCGAAAAAACGAAAAATTATCGAAAAACGGAGGAGTAACTTCTATGATTTAGTCGTAAATTGGTTTTTCGTTATTTTTACAGAATTTCGTATTTTATTATTCGATACTGAAACCATCCTAATTCTCAGTATAAAAATTTTATGATTTAACATATGACTGACTTTCCGCAAAACTTAGATACTCAAAATCCTGAATGGCAATTAGCACACAAGGTAGCAGAGCAAACTAGTCGTTGCTTATTTATTACAGGACGAGCAGGGACAGGGAAATCGACCTTGCTCCAATTTATTCGTCATCAAGTGAATAAAACATTTGTCGTACTTGCACCTACAGGAATTGCGGCAGTCAATGTGAAAGGAGTTACTATTCATTCATTTTTTGAGTTTCCCTTGCGCCCAATGTTACCAAATGACTCGGGTATCAAGAAGTTTTGGAAGAGTGCCGAAAAGCGGAAAATTATCGAAAAAGCGGATACGTTTATTATTGATGAGATATCGATGGTTCGTTCGGATATGATCGATGCCATTGATCATTCATTACGGAAGAATGGTGGAAATCCAGACTTGCCTTTTGGAGGGAAACAAATGATTTTTGTAGGAGATTTATTTCAACTAGAACCTGTGGTAAATTCTAAAAGTGGTGAATTTAATATTTTAACTGAATTGTACGATAGCCCATTCTTCTTTGATGCAAAGATTTTTAAACAGACCAAATTATTAACTATCGAACTCCGTAAAGTTTATCGACAAAACGAAAAAAAATTTATTGCTTTGCTTGATCGCATTCGGACTAATCAGGCTACTACCCAAGACTTACAAGCTTTGAATAATCAATACGCTGACTATCAGGCAGGAAGTTCTTTTAATATTACATTAGCCACGACCAATAGTATTGCTTATCGCATTAATCAAGCAGAATTGAAACGATTAGACACAGATACTTTTCAATTTACGGGTACCATTGATGGCGAATACGAAAAATCAAAATTGCCTACGCCTTCAGTATTGATTCTCAAAGAAGGCGCACAAATTATGTTTGTCAAAAATGAGTCGGGAGAATATCGGCGGTGGGTAAATGGGACAATTGCTAAAATCCATCGTTTAGATAAGGAGTTGATTGAAGTCAAGATGGATAATGGTAAAATTTTTAAAGTACAACCTGAAACGTGGGAAAATGTACGGTACAAATATGATGAGACTGAGGGTAAAATTGTTTCGGAAGTCATCGGAACATATACTCAGTTTCCTTTAATTCTGGCTTGGTCAGTTACAATTCACAAATCGCAGGGTTTGACATTTGATAAAGTAAATATTGACTTAGGACGAGGTACATTTGCAAGTGGTCAGTTGTATGTAGCTTTGAGTCGTTGTCGAACTTTTGGCGGACTGACACTACACAGCCGAATTAATCCGAGGGATATTTATGTTAATCGGCGAATTCTGGAGTTTGCCAAACGCTTCCATACTTCAGCTAATATTGAGGCAGATTTATGGGAAATAAAAATTTGAAAATCAAAAATATAATACCAAAATGAACACAAACTGCCGTTGGCTATCTTCATAAATAACAGCGATAAACGCAATTTTTAATTCATTTTAGTATTATTTTATTATCTGCTAAGTTTTTCTACTCCAATCAATTGATATAAAAATGACACGACTTCTTAGCCGTGTCATTGAAGTAATATAAAAAAACTTTGGCAAGTAAAATAAAGTGTCTTGCCAAAGACCGAGTGCTGTATTTATTCCTTGATGATAGTACGAACAACTTGTTTATCACCAAACTTAACTTTCATCAAGTAAGCTCCTTTGCTCCACTGATTAATATTTGGGCGGAAAACCATAGTTTCAGAGGTCTTTTTGATGGCTTTCTGATATATTGTTTTTCCTGTCATATCTGTAATTAAGATTTGAACTTTTCCAAGATAATCATTTTTTGCTGAGAAGCTAAAATTACCTGTAGTAGGATTTGGATAAATTTCAAATCCGTACTTGTTTTCCTCTTCTATACCAAGAACTTTATCGTTAACTATTATCTCCTCGAGTTGTAATTTTGTACCATCTTTGAGTATAATAGTAACAGTATAGACACCTGCTTCAGTAGGCTCTCCATCAAAGTTATAAATCGCTTTGCCATTTTGATACCACTGTACTGACCGAATATCAGCATCTCCTGTCAATACGATTTTTCCATTGGTGAAAACAAGAGATGGTACTTCTTTCGCAGTGATGGTAATGGTCTGAGATATGGTTTCACAACCTGCCTTATAAATTGCCTTGACGAAATAATCACCTGCTTCTGAGATAGTCAAACGGCTTTCATATTTAGTTTCCAAAAGTTGACCATCTTTGTACCACTGTAAACGTGCATTTTTCAGATAGTTAGTACGCAATGTTGCCTCCTGATTTGGATAAATCGCTTTTAAATCAACTATAACTTCAGGTTTTTCAGGAATTATAATTCCGACTTGTGTACTTACAGGGTTTGATTTACACTCTGCTTTGGCAATCTGCAAGGTATATTTGCCTGATTCTGTAACTGTCAGTTTAGATGAAGTGTCAGAAAGCACATTGCCATCTTTTGCCCAGATATACTTTGCTCCTGTAATGACCTTGGCATTAAGTTGTCCTGCATTACAGAATACTACCGTTTTGCCTTCCAGTATTTCAGGAGTTAAGCTAGATGGATTAATCTTAACAAAAATACTTTGTGATGTAGTTGAGCATCCTCCTTTCTCGACTGTAACCGCATAATTATCTGATTTATTTATAGTTAGTATACGATTGTTTCCAACAACTTGTCCATCTGCATTTTTCCAAGTATAAGAAGCTCCATTGACTGACTCAGCTTCGATTGTTCCTTCTCCACAGAAAGTCCGTTCACCTGCTTGGATTTTGGCTTCTGGTACAGGGCTCATACTTACCTTTACTGATGCCCGTTCACTTGCTTGTCCATTTAGGAATCGAGCTACATAATACGTACCTGCTTCAGAAACTGAAATTGTTGCTCCTAAGCCAAATGATGTAGTAGTTTCCTTATCCGTGTACCATCGTAAACTATCTGTTGTGTTTGTGCCTTTTACGGTTAAGGTAGCTTCTCTACCTTCACAAATGATAGCTTGAATTGTTTCGAGTACGGGAGTTAGAGGCAAGGTTTGAACCATTAATACTTTCGATTCTGAATACCCTCCATTATTGAAGGCTAAAATTTTGTATTCATAAGTTGTGTTTGGTTCAACACTTTCATCTACAAAAAGGGGATACTTAGTAATGGCTAAAGTATCAAAATCACCACTTCCTGTTCTTCGCAAGACTTTATAGGCTTCTACAAAAGTAGTCGTAGCTATCCACGAAAGGCTTATTCGACCTGCTTTGACTTCATCTTGTTTTAATCCTTTGACTTGGTCAGGAATGGGGAATTTAAAGTTCGAATTCGCAGGATTGGAGGTTGGTAGTGTAGTAGAAGAATTTGCATCTTTCGTATCTACTGTAAACCGCCATGTTTTATCATCCGAAATTCCTGCAAATTGGTTTTTGGCTAAATCCCAAACTGTACCGTAATCCATTTGGACGTAATAAGTTTCGTCTTCTGTCAGTCCAGTTGTCTCTATACGAAGTGCTTTTTGGCTGAGTGAAACTTCATTACTTTGAATATCAAAACTCTGTAATAATGTTCCGTCTGCTTTTCGAAGGTAAATTCGTCCTTGATTTGCCTTAATTGGTTCATCAAATTCGATAAATAAATCCGAACTCGAAGCACTTAACGTTCCATTATGGGTTGGTGAGAATGATTCTGTTTTTGGTGCGACTAAATCCGCCCAAACTCGTGTATCGGACTGATTGGTAATAATTGGCGTATTATAATCGAAATAAATGTAGGCTTTTGTACCAAATTTATCACCAAATTTCACCGAACCATCATTCTTGATTTTGATACGATATTCAAATTGTCCATGACTTCCTGCTTCATCTACTTTATCATCGGGTAGTAGAATATTCTCAAAATACCAAACTCCTTTTCCTGTACTATCAATTTCGAAACGATAATTGTGACTTGCTCCTAACATTTCGAGCGATTCCCAATCCAGTTTGTTGGATAATTGGTCTTCTACTCGAATATTGAAGGCGGTATCCGTTCCTGAGTTTTGGAAACGTACACGATAAGTTAAGAATTCGCCATCTACTACAAATTGTGGAGGAACATCACCTTCTGGCAATACTCGTTTATCGTTCGGGTCATATGAACCTCGAATTGTTCGAACCGAATTATATTTATTATTTTGGGGTCTAATGTCCGTACCTATTGGCTTAATTTCAGCCGAGCAGTACACTCTTTCGCCTAATAAATTTCGGCTTGCCGTAGGGCGTTGTACTCGTACTTGTACCCAAATGTATCGACTTTCTCCAGGCTTGAGGTTGTTACAAGTCCAAGAAGCGGTTCGATTGGTAACAGCTAATAATTGAGTATTTCCATTATCTCGATAAGTCCATGTTCGTTCAAAGGTCAAGAGTGGGTCAAACTTGAAGGACAAAATAGCGTTTTTGACTTTAGTACCATTATTTTCACATTTGATAGCATAAAAAGTCTTGAAACCTGGACGTGTTCCCCAGTTCCACCACGTCATAATTCGAGTACTTACATCTTCCGTATTTGTTGCTGTTTGTATGGCAAAATGTTTACCGCTCAAGTAGCCTCGTTGGGTTACGTTGTTGTCCTCATATTTAGTTGGGACAAATGTAGCTCCTGCGGGATAATCGCTGGCATACGGTGTGAACTTGTAGTAGCCTGGTGCATTATTTCTTGCTGGATACACATACGCATAATAACTACCATCTTCACAAGTGTAGGTGGTATGATTATAAATCACATTATTCCAAGAGGACTTTTTACGCGCTTTGATTCTTTTTTGAATCATTGGATATTCAGAACCTTTTTCGTAAGTACCATTCTTATTAACATCTAAGAAGGCGTAATTTTTCGGCATAATCCAAACTCCACATGTTCGAACGGTAGATTTATTGATATTTGGAGCATTTCCTGCACCATTATCTTGTGCATAAATCGCAAGGGTAGTATAGCCTCCTTTATTTGGATTTGGCGTAAAGCATAATTTGCCCCCTGTCGTCATGAATGGTTGAACCGTAAAATAACTAGGATCATTAGCACTTACAAAGAAATTTACCTCTTGGTTAAGGTCAGAATCTCCGTCATCAATTGCCGTTACGAAATTCAAACGAGAGTGTTTGCCAATATCATTGCGAACACTAAACCAATTATATGGCTCAGAAATTTGGAAATTTGGTGGGTCATTGAAGTTATTTTCTTGTACTTCAATGACGGTAGAAAATCGGACTTCACAACCATTGGTATTATATACTCGATAAAAACCTGCTTTACGAACTGTATAAGAATACTTTCGAGTAGTATAGTTATACTTGTAATCAGGATAATTGTTTGGTATTGTAATGAAAGGCTGACTCAAGTTGGGTGTAAATTGCCACTTGTATCGCCAGTTACTAGCTCGTGTACTTAGTTTTATTTCACCTGACTGTAAAGTAATAGGAGAGTTTTGTTCTAAGACGGGAGTATTGATGCTACCTATTGCAGGCATAACATACATGGGACGAGAGTCTTGTGGGCAACCATCTGCACGAGTTATCCGAACTTTGTAGTATCGGCTACCTTGTGTTACAGTCAAGTTACTTGCATTTGCTCCTGTAATTGGGCTCCAGTTATTCCAGTTTGAGGAAATATACCATTGGTAATTTTGTGCGCCAGCTTCGGTTTGAAGTTGGATACTTCCACCGTTACAAACAGCTACTTGCCATTTTTGACCACCATTATTCGTATAAGTACCAGAACCTTGCTGAGTGTTATAAACACGAGCATAAGGGTCAAGAGCATCTGTTTGAATAAGTGGGATTTTGGCACTAACAAAACTAACCTCAACAGGATTAGAAGGAACTCCTGCACAGCCACCTGTAGCACTCACAAATTTGACTCGATATGACCCCGAAGTGAAGACATTCAAGGAATTATTAGTGGCTCCAGGGATATCAATATAATTAAAGTTTAAGCCATTTGCAACAACCTTTTGCCATTGTAACGAACCTGCTCCTTGAGCATGAAGTGTAACCGAGCCATTGGGACATCCTGTGATAAATGGAGCTTCTGTGATACGAGGTTGCATTGAAGTTGTGAATTCAACTTGTGTTGCACTTGTAAACTGAATGCCACACCCAAAATCAATACCAGCTCGATAAAGCCCTGCTATATTAGCGGTTAAGAAATGAGAACTCCCACTAACTGTTTGGAAAGCATCCCCCTGACGTTGGGCAAATTGCCATTGATATGAAGCTGCTCCATTTGTGACATGAAGAATAGGTTTGGCTCCATTCAAACAGGCTGAGACAAATGTTCCTTCCTGAATTGTAGCTACTGAAGAAAACTGAACTTGGGTAATTGAAGAGAACAAGTTAGGCTGGCAACTACTCATAAATTTGACCCGATAATCTCCTGTTTGACTAGCAACTAAACTACTAGAATTTCCACCAATCGTATTGAACGGCGTACCCATATTTGGTCTAAATTGCCAAATATATCCACCCTGTCCTATTTGAGTATTCAAGGTAGGTGGATTGGTTGCACAAGCAGTCAAGAATTGTCCTTGTTGGATGATAGGTGCAACAGAACTAGTAAAGTGAACTTGTGTAACTGAGGAAAATCCCCACCCACAACCTACTAATGTTCCAACTCGATAGAAACCTGTAGATGTAAAGGTAATTTGGTTATTATTTCCCCCTATACTAATAAAAGTTGTATTATTGGGCGAAAAATTCCATTGATAGTTTGTTGCATTTGTACTAGTAAACAAGACATTATTGCCTCCAGCACATGCAGATACAAATGTTCCCTGTATAATAGTTGGAATCACTATCGAAGTTGTAAATTGTACGTTTGTAATAGTAGAGAATATAGTACCACATGGTTGGTTAATGCCGACCTTATAAAGTCCTGATTTGTTAGTGGTAATAAATGCTGCATTCCCTCCAATACTACTAAATGTGATTCCATTGTTATTTGAGAACTGCCAGTTATAGTTAATTGCACCAGTTTGTGTACTCAATTGTAGTGTATTGCTTGCACAAGCAGTCAGGAATGTACCTTCAATTATAGTAGGGACGGAAGTAAACTGTACGTGAACAACAGAAGAGAATTGTGGAGTACAACTACTGATAAATTTGACTCGATATTCGCCTGAGTTGTTTGCTGAAATGAACTGTTGATTTCCTGCTATTTGACTGAATATAGTCCCGCCCTGAGGTTTGAATTCCCAACGATATCCTAAAGGGGAACTGGTTGCGGTTAGGTTGGGGGGATTTCCAGCACAAGCAGTAATGAACGTATCATTTAATATATTGGGAATGCCTGCACTATTGAATTGTACGTTTGTAATAGTAGAGAATATAGTACCACATGGTTGGTTAATGCCGACCTTATAAAGTCCTGATTTGTTAGTGGTAATAAATGCTGCGTTCGCTCCAATACTGCTAAATGTGATTCCATTATTATTTGAGAACTGCCAGTTATAGCTAATTGCACCAGTTTGTGTAGTCAATTGTAGTGTATTGCTTGCACAAGCAGTCAAGAATGTACCTTCAATTATAGTAGGGACGGAAGTAAACTGTACGTGAACAACAGAAGAAAAAGTGACTGAACAAGTAGAAAAATTTGCAGCTACCTTATAAGATCCTACTTGAGTAGCAGTATAAAAATTGGAATTGTTACCAACACTTGAAAAAGTTATTCCTCCATCTGTTGAGAATTGCCAATTGTAACTACTAGCACCTGTTTGAACTTGTAAATTCTGGGAGCTTGTGCAAGCTGTAACAAAACTTGCCGTAATAAAATCTCCTGTGTGAATAATAGGTTTGCATTGTGCTTGTATTTTGGACGACTGGATAAATAGAGTCCCTATCAATAAAACTAACCAAAGTAGAGATTGAGGAGGGATTTTCCATTTTCGAAGTGTATGAAAGTTACTAGACCAAGATAGTAACTGATAAAGATATTTTTTCATGGTTTTAAGTATAATATGATTATGGGATAAAAAAATTAAACTTGTACTAGTGTATTTAAATCAAATAAATATATTTTACGAAAAAATAGCAAAAAAGAATGAACTTTCTTATTAAAATATTTTTATAATTTTTTTTTATAAAAAAATAATTTTAGAGTAATACTGTATAAAATATAATAATAGGGATTTATAATTGTCATTATTCGTTTTTTATGGACAATAATTTTATCTTTCGTTGCTCATATTTTCTTAGTAATAACATTACACTTTATAACCCTACCAATTTTGAGATGAAAAGATATTTTCTAAAGCATTCCTCAATTAAAAGAATTGGAAATAATCTTTAAAGTAATTGATCTAATTTGCCTATCGGAAAGCGTAGTTCAAGTTAAAATATGAATGAGCGTTTAAAAATTTTAACTTTGATTGTCAATTGATTATCTTGGATAGTTTACCTTTTCTTACTAAGAAAGCAGATATTAGATTTTCAGAAATAAAGGTTAGGAGAAATTAAGATCTACTGATTTTCAGTTCTCAAAATATTCAAAATGATTACATAGTTTTATTTTGAAATAATGAATTGTGATAAATTTATTTCAACAAAAAATATAAAATTTACCTTGTACTTTCTCAATAGCTAATAAATTTATAGAAACGAATGAAAACCAAATGTTTATTTATTATTTTATGTCTTCTGATAAGACATTTTCAGCTTTGGGCAGAACACAAAGAACCTCAAAAACCCATGACGGGTAAAGCTATTCGCGTTCATCAGAAACCTAAGATTGATGGAAAAGCGGATGATGCTATTTGGTCAAAGAAAAATCAATTCTATCGAGGAAGATTTACTCAAAATCGACCTAATAATGGAGCTTTATCTGAACAGGAAACAGAGATTTATTTAGCCTATGATGATTTTGCCATTTATGTACTAGCCAAAATGTATGATAACCCTGACAGTATTCTTAGTGAGTTCGGACCTCGTGATGCTGATGGACGAAATGCGGATGAGTTTGGGATTGCTTTGGATACATATAACAATCAGCAAAATGCCTTTTTATTTACAGTCACGGCAGCAGGAGTGCAAAAAGATGCTTATGTTACGGTTAAGAAAGATGATAAAAATTGGAATGCAGTCTGGAGAAGTGCCATACAACAAACCGAAGATGGTTGGATTGCCGAGTTCGAAATTCCTTACTTAGCATTGCGGTTTCCGAAGAAAGAAATCCAGACATGGGGAATCAATTTCGTGCGCGATATTCGAAGAAAACAAGAAAAAGCCTTTTGGAATCCTGTGGATGTCTCGATACAAGGTTTTGTTAATCAATTTGGTAAATTAACAGGATTAGAAAACTTAACACCACCTATTCGGCTATCTTTTTTGCCTTACGTTTCTAGCTATTTGGTAAGTAATGAAGATAATGAAATTTTGACTAGTATAAACGGAGGAATGGATTTGAAATTGGGCTTGAACGAAGCATTTACTTTAGATATGAGTTTAATTCCTGACTTTGGACAAGTGGTAGCGGATAATGTAGTGTTGAATCTTTCGCCTTTTGAAATCCAATTTGCTGAGAATCGTCCTTTTTTTACAGAGGGAACAGAACTTTTTGATAAAGGTGATTTGTTTTACTCAAGGCGGGTAGGAAGTATTTTTACTGAACCTGATCTGTCTGATAATGAAGAGATTATTAGACAAGATAATGCCCAATTACTGAATGCAACTAAGATTTCGGGGCGAAACCGAAAGGGCTTAGGAATAGGGTTTTTTAATGCTATTACAGATGAAACTTTTGCCATCATTGAAAATACTGAAACGGGTGAAAAACGCACTGAAAATCTTGATCCTATAACGAATTTTAATGTTATTGTGCTTGATCAGAACCTAAAAAATAATTCCAATATTAGTCTTATTAATACAAATGTAACTCGAGTGGAAGGAAATAACGCCAATGTCACAGGCATTGATTGGCGATTTAATGACTCAAGAAATATGTGGAATTTCGCGGGTTTTACAGCAGTGACACAGATTATGGAACTTCAAGACCGAGGAGATTATCGAAATATATTGGGGTTTAAATGTAATTGGGCATTTGGCAAACAAAGTGGGACACATCAATTCCAAGTTGGGCAAAATATAGAAAGCCGTAATTATAATCCAAATGATATGGGCTTTTTACAAAATGCAAATAAGGTCGCCTTTTTTGGGGAGTATCGTTACAATATTTTCCAGCCCAAAGGCAATATATTACGCTTAGAATATAAATTTCGGACACAACATGAAATGCTTCAGAAACCATTCATTTACACCAATTTTCGGCTGAGGCAAAATTTATGGATTCGTTTCAAAAATTTTTGGCACATCAATACCTATCTGAATATTGACCCCAGTACTTATCAAGATTATTTTTCACCTCGTGAGTCAGGTTGGAAATGGTATTTTAAACGCTTCCCTTCTTTTTTTCAAGGATTCCGATTTGATACAGATAAACGTAAGGCTTTCCAAATTGAAGCAGAAATAGGATATTGGACAAGACCTTCCATGCAACAATTTGATAATTGGATTACGATTAATTCTCGTTATCGAGTGAATAATCGTCTTTCATTTGAACATAAACTCAACTTGCTTTGGGTTCGCAAAGAGCGAGATTATGTGACTACTATTTATCTTGATGAGGCGGAGACCGAGTTAGAAAATATTATCTATGGAAGACGTGATCGTAATGAAATAACTAATACATTATTAGGTTTTTATAACTTTAATGAATTGATGAATATTAGTTTACGAGTTCGACATTATTGGAGTAATGTACAATATAATAGTTATTATGATTTGCAAAAAAACGGGCGAATTGTCCGTAATGACTTTGAAGAGTATGATGAAAATACGGGGGAACCCGCCTATAACCGAAATTTTAATGCTTTTAATGTAGATTTGGTTTACACCTGGCAGTTTGCTTTGGCAAGTCAAATGAATATCGTCTGGAAAAATTCAATTTATACAGATGAAACATTGACAGATTATCAATTTCATGACAATTTTAGTCGGATGTTACAATCGCCTCAAACCAATAGTCTATCCATTCGACTTTTATATTTTTTGGATTATGTGAGTTTCAAACGACATATTGGAAAACGGCATAAGAAAAATTGAAGCTCTCAGAAGAAAGACTCTCTTCTAAAAAATCAAAAAGAAAATGTAATAAGTATTAGACTTTATCACGATTTATTTTTAGTACTTTAAAATCGCCGTTGGCTGTGTCTCACAGCCGACAAAAAGACCCAAATTAGAGAACCTGATAATGTCTATTACTTTGTATATCTATTGAAATAGTTTCAGGTTCTCCGAATGTTATAAATACTCTCGAAGAACCTTATTATTTTATTAGTGTTTTATAAATTGGATGGTTTGCACAGATGAATCAGATTCTAATACAAGCAGATACATCCCTGAAGGAAATTGAGTTTTAGATAATGGAATCTGAAAAAATTGGTTTTGTAATAAAATAGTATTCTGATACACTAACTTTCCTAAATTAGTATAAATTTTAACTAGAACAGCCTCATTGAAGTTAGATTGATTGAAAAGGACAGAAAGGGTATTTTCAACAGGGTTGGGATAAATTTTAATTTTTTGCTTATAAGATTCAGTTTCTAGGGCAGTTGTTGTTTGTGTTCGTTCAAAATTTGGAATACCATATCCCATTTTGTCATCAGGATTATAAAATTGTGAGCCTGATCTCCGAATTCGTTCAATCACCTCAACGGCTGTTAGGTCTGGTTGAGACTGCCAAACTCCTGCTACCAGAGCAGTAACTGAAGGGGCAGCAAAGGAAGTACCTGTTTTTCTACGTGGAAACCCACCCGAATTTGAAGTAACGGTACTCACACCCATTGCCACAACGTCAGGCTTAACACGTCCATCCGCAGAGTATCCACGAGAAGAACCAACATAATAATCACCTGCTGAATTGACAGAACCGACAGCTAAAACAGAATCACCATCAGCAGGAAAAGTGATTGTTCCCCATGTGGATTGTCCTTCGTTGCCAGCACTAGTAACCACTACCATTCCTGTAGAAACGGCGATATCTGCTGCTTTAGTAATGAGTGAGGTATTTCCATCAGTATCTGAAGTATTATAATCAAGTTCAAAATTGTAAAACTGATTATAGCCTAAAGAAGTAGAAATAATATCAACTCCTAAACTATCCGCTCGTTCTGCAGCAATGAGCCAAAAGGCTTCTTCAGCACGACTTTCAGAATCATTGTCTTCTGTAACAAATAAATAAAAGGAGGCATTATAAGCCCCACCAATGAGTTCACTTGGTTTATAAGCTCCCATAACGGATAAAACTTGTGTTCCATGTGAACCACTTTTATATACCGAATTGTTTTGAGAAACAAAGTCATATGTACCGAGAACTGTCAGGTGTTCGAACATTGGGTTAATATCTACATCCAAAAAACCATTATCCATAACCGCAATAGTCATTCCTTCGCCTCGAAAGTTTTGTTCATGCATCTTGTCGATGCCTAAGAGTTGGATTTGAGTCAATGAAGCTCCATAATCTTCGGATTCTAACCGTCGATTATTTGTAGATGGTGACGAGTTAGGGGAAAGGTGAAATTCCTCGAATTCATTTTGAATTTTGAGTGCCTTTGATAAAGTAGCTGTCTGCTGGACACATTCTAATTTTTGAACTTCTGAAAATGTAACCTCATCAGTTTCAATAAGTACACCATTGAACCAACGAGTTGGGTAAAGTACTTTTGCTCCAGTAGCTTGTACTTGTTGAATATAATCAAGGTTTACAGGTAAATCACGAAATTGAATTGAGATATTTTGTTTTTGACGGCGTTTAAGGGCTTTTTCAGTCAAAAATTCAGATGGATTATCTAAGGAATAAAGAGAATTCTCTTTATCTTTGAAATAAATTAAATGAACTTTATCTTGTGCGTAACTTGTAGAAATATTAACTACTAACAAAAATAAACAGATGAAAAAACGCTTCATATTTTGTGGAGTTTGTATCAGAAAAAATCAGTTTTTAGAAGTTATATGATTTTATAAAGATAATTGCAAAGTTCTGAAAATTACTTAGAAATAGGTTTAACTATTGAAAACAGACCCAAAGAGAAATTAAGGTTAAAAGAAAAGTTGATAAGTTGAAAATAAAGATGAATTAAAAGATTCTTTATTAATAGGGTATTGTTACTTGAGTAAATTCACCCAACCCCGAATAAAGGTTTCAGTTTGTTCATCATTAGAATCAAGTCGTTCAAAAGTCAGGTAAATTTCATAAAAATATAACCCTCCTGTGACTTCTGTACCGTTTTCATTTTTTCCATCCCAATTAATATCTGGATTATCGCTTTCAAAAACTTTTTGTCCCCAACGGTTATAAATAGTAATTAATGCTGTTTTTACAAATCGAGGACATCGAATTGGAGTAAATAAATCGTTTTTACCATCATCATTTGGCGTAAAAACATTGGGCAAATTGTAGATTGGACAATTATCGGCACATTCGATATTGCTCAAATTACTTTCATTTCCATCAAAATCTAATGCCGAAACCGCATAACAACCCGCTACCGAAGTTAAATTTTCATGAATAAACTCCAGTGTAGTCAAGTTTTGTAATAGTTGGAATTCATCCGACTTTCGGCGTTTGAAATATAAATTATAACTGGCAATTTCTGTATCACAAGCTGTATGAGTATTTTTTTCCCACTGTAATAAATTTGAATATTGATTCTTAGGGCAATCTGTTGGTGTCTCCGTTTCTAGTTCTTCACAATCAATTGACTTTAAAGTTAGTATAGGTGGACAAGGTGCCACAGTATCTTGAGTTATTGCACAAACTTCTTGAGAATTATTGAGAAGCGGTTCAGGCAAAGAATCAATAGAGTACGTACCAAGTGTGGTTACATAATAACAGTATTCCTGTTTTTGTACTAATAATTCTCCTTGGTTATCATCCAAATAACCAAAACCTGAGTTTCGAACATGAATACTATCTAAAAATTGAAAAGTTCCATTTGGTTCTTTCCTAAAAATCAGATGTTTATAATCCGTATTATTTTGCCAAGGGGTTTCCGCCTGCCAATTTAATTGTATAGATGCTCCCACTGCTGAAGCTGTTAAACGTACTGAAGAAGCTGTTTCTGACTCGGCAATTAGACTATCCTGAGCATAAAATAAAATACGATAATTATAGACTGAATCTTGAGTATTTAAGTTGATATCCTGAAAAGTCGTGTCCGTAAAGTTAAAAATTTGAGGAATGGTATCCCACTCCGTACTCCCGACAAATCCTTTAGCGCGAAGCAACTGATAAGTGTAAGGAGGTTTGAAAATTAAAGAGTCAATTCGCATGGCTTTTGCCCAACGAATAAATATTTTGCCTTGATTTTCAGAAGTTTGTTCAATACTGACATTGGTCAAATATACTAATGGAGGAATCGTATCTAAAATCAAATTTGAACACGCTTTCTGAGATTTATTAATTAATGGACTAAAAATACTATCATTTTCATACTTTCCATAAGTACTGACATAATAGCAGTAACGCTCACCCAATTTTAAGGGCTTATCATTGAATTTTCCTTCGTCTATATAATTGAAACCATTTTCTGTAACCTCTACACTATCAATGAGTTCAAATACATTAGTAGCGTCTAATTTTTCCCGATAAATATAGTGCATTGGAAAATCCGTTGTTCGGTTATTCCAAGGAATTTCGGCTTGCCAATTCAATAAAATAGATTCGGTTGTACCTCTTGCTAAAAGACGTACCGAAGAAGCCACTTCCGAACTATCGACCAAATCACCATCTGCATAAAACATTACTCGATAATTATAGACAGAGATTTCGGTATTGAGCAAAGTATCTAAAAAGGTCGTATCGTTTTCAGTAAATATTTGAGGAAAAAGCGTATAGTTTTCTGTTCCTGAAAAACCCGTAGCCCGTGCTAATCGAAAGGTATAAGGACGTGGAAATTGTAAGGTGTCTAAATCAATTGGTTTAATCCAACGAACAAAAATCTTCCCCGAGTCGGTAGCTGTTTGTTCGACACTCACGTTTGTGATGTAAGGTTGAAGAGGTTGTAAAATAGTACAAAGCTCCTGAGAAACAATACTTTCACTTCCATCTGGATAAATCGCTAACAAACGATAGCAGTACCGTTTTCCTCGTTCAATATTTAGGGTATCCGTAAATTCAGTCGTAAAAATATCTTCTGTTTCTGCAATTTGGGTATAAAGTCCTTCAGGAATTCCTGTTACACAAGTATCAGGCTCAAAATCAGCCGATTCGATACGTCTCCAAATCGTAAATTTAGTGGCATTACTACAAGGATATTCATCCCAATTGAGCGTAATGCTTTTTTCGACTGAATTGGCAGTAATCATTTGCAAATCAGGCGGAGGCCCCACAACTTTAATGCTTTGTGTGGCAGTATTAGTTAGTTGGTTAATTAAAGGGATTGGATAATCTTCAACCTTATAGACCACATAGTAAGGTTGTGGACGAATATCTTCACAGAATGTTTGCCACTCAAAAAGCCCCTGTTCAAAGCCGTTTGGTGGCTGTAACTCCAAAATATCAAATGTGGCATTTTCTTGATTGCGAGGCTGAAATAATTCTCCAAATGCTTGTATATTAATTCGATTACTGTCGGGGTCAGTTGCCGTTATAGTGCTTGAGACAAAGGAAGTAGCAATCACACAAGTATCAGGAGCTGTAATTTCAGGGCGTAAGTTGGGGTTGGGTCGGACAATAATTTGAATATCTCGATTAACGCGTCCAATCCGAACGCCATCACGCCACTCATCTACATAAAAAGCCACATTATACTCCCCTGGTGTGAAGGGAGCATCCCAAATTAAATCACCTGTAATTGAATCTAAGGTTAAGACAGCAGGTAAATCAGGAAAGTCTTCCCGTTTCCCCTCAAAACGAGCATCATCCAACCAATAATAAACATCTACTAATTTATTAGGACCTTTCTTACAAATGGTCAAACTGTATGAAAGACTATCCCCATCAGGGTCGTAAGCTCCTGGATTATGGATATATTTTTCGCCTACTTTTGCCAAAAAATCAACGGGTGGAATAGTCAAAATAGGAGCAGAATTTAATCCTAAAAATGGAGTAATCAGAAAAGTAGACTCGATACAAAAGGAGGTATTATCTGAATTAGGAATATTCAAGATTCCTTGATTACGCTGTCGAATAACGACACTAACTTTATATTCGCCTGGTCCAGGAAAAGTAAAAACTGCTTCATAAATATTCATCGTGGTTGAATTCCCGACTGCACGTTGAGCTACTCGTCTAAAGAGTTGAGGCGTTTCGTCTGGACTTACTCCAAATAAAAACTCTACTTCCTCATCAGGTGGAACACCATCATCATCTGTATAAATGGTTGCTGTGAACTTATAAGTTAATCCCACGTCCGAAATTCGAACGGCAGTCAGATCTCCTGCTCGAATGTGGGAAGCTTGGATACTTTCGAGCAAAAAATAATTACAGAGTAGGAAAATAAGTAAAATTTTTTTCATAAGCTATTTTATAAGATAATGATTTTGAGGTAGTTTATTTTGTATCGTATTATTTTTTTCAATCTCAATATTCACAAAGATGCTGAAAATGTTTTTTGTAAGATTGAAATATATTTTCATGTTGTCAATTTAACAAGTTTTGTAGAAGGGCTGTTTGACTTCAGTATTAAACAAAAAAATTATGATAAAAAGTTAGAGAACAATAATATACTAACTCTGAAATTAGATATAAAAACATTATTATAAATACGTCTTTATCTACTTATTAGCAATGTTTTAGTTTGTGCATGGGTATTTTTTTTGTTAATTTTGCCGATTCTTACAGAAAACCGCATTTTGTAGAATAAGATGCGCCATGATGTGTCCCCAAAACTATGTTTGAAAATTTAACTACCAAATTAGATAAAGCCCTCCGCACCCTCAAAGGGCAAGGCGCAATCACCGAAGTAAACGTAGCGACTACGGTCAAGGAAATTCGAAGAGCCTTGATTTCGGCGGACGTAAACTATAAAGTTGCTAAACAAATTACCGATTCTATCCGTGAAGAAGCCATCGGACGAGAAGTCTTGATTTCGGTTTCGCCTGGGCAGTTATTAGTCAAAATCGTTCATGAGAAATTGACCGAATTGATGGGTGGTGTTCACGAACCTATCAAAATTGAAGGTGACCCTGCCGTCATTTTGATTGCAGGATTGAACGGTGCTGGTAAAACAACGTTTACGGGTAAATTAGCCAAGCTATTAAAATCGCAAGGCAAACAAACAATGGTAGCAGCGTGCGATGTCTATCGTCCTGCGGCGATTCAACAGTTGCAAACAATTGGTGGACAGGTTGGAGTAGAAGTTTATGCTGAGCCTGAAAGCAAAAACGTTTTACAAATTGCACAAAATGCCATTCAACACGCTAAGGAAACACATAAAAAAGTAGTGATTGTTGATACGGCAGGACGTTTGAGTATCAATGAAGAATTGATGCGGGAAATTTCCGAATTGCGCGAAAAATTGAATCCTAGTGAAACATTGTTTGTCGTGGATTCAATGACAGGGCAAGATGCTGTTAATACCGCTAAAGTATTTAATGAACGTATTGATTATGATGGAGTTGTATTAACAAAATTAGATGGGGATGCACGAGGTGGAGCCGCTCTTTCAATCCGAAATGTAGTAGATAAACCAATAAAATACATCAGCACAGGTGAAAAACCTGAGGCAATTGATACTTTCCATCCTGACCGAATGGCACAACGGATTCTTGGTATGGGAGACGTATTGTCATTAGTTGATAGAGCGCAACGAACATTTGATGAAGAAGAGGCACGGCGTATCAACCAAAAAATCCGTAAAAATCAACTCAACTTTGATGATTTCCTTAAACAGCTCCAGCAAATCAAAAAAATGGGAAATATCAAAGATTTGGTTGGTATGATACCAGGGATGAGTAAAATGATGCAAGATGTGGATATTGATGATAATTCTTTTAAGCCTATTGAAGCCATTATTTACTCTATGACTCCTTACGAACGTGAAAATCCTGCGGCAATTGATAACAGCCGAAAACGTAGAATTGCAAAAGGAAGTGGTACAACAGTACAGCAAGTTAATAATTTATTAAAACAATTCGATAATCTTCGTAAGATTATGAAGAAAATGAACCAGATGTCGGATGGAGGCGCACAGGGAATGCCTGGCAAAAATCGTATGAGTAAATTTAGAAAGAAGAAAAAACGAAAGAATAAAAGAAAATAATGTATCTTGAGGTAAGAGTAAATATTAAGCTTTTATATTTTTCTGATAATCAAAGAAATATATAGGGTGAAATATAAACTAAATTGAAACTTGTACCTATGGCATTAAAATAAAATATTAATTTTGTCTCGAAAACAAACATTCAATTTGCTCATTCAAAAACAATGCTGAACAGACGGGTTTTAAGAATTAAGGCAATGCAGGCAATTTATGCCTACGAACAAAGTCGAAAGTCGAATTATGAGTTGGCGATTGATCATATTCATTCTAAGTTTGAGCTGGATTGGAACGTTACCGAATCCAAGACACCCGCTCAAATCAAAGAAGAACGTCAATTAGCCATAAGTATCTTCAAAGAGAATTATAAGAACGAAACTATACAATCTGATAAAGAGCTTCCTACAAATATCAGATTGGCTGCCATTTCAGGAATTCGTTTTTATCAAAAAGCAGTAGCTCAAGACTTTACAAAGTTGCGTCAAGAAATGACGCTAAAGGCAGAAGCACTTTATGAGCAATACCTTTCGATATTAGAGTTATTTATTGAACTTTCAGATTATACGGAAACGCATTTCTTAACACGACAAAAACATCGAACAGAACGTACAGTTTTTTTTGATTATGAACGAAAGTTTCAAACTAACTTTGTCGTAGAACGGCTTCGAGAACATGAACCCCTAGCCGAGGAAGTCAGACGAAAGAATATATTTTGGGATAAACAACAGGTTATCGAATGGTATCACTTATTACAAAAAGACGAAGAATTTAAGCGATATCGGAACTTGTCTGAAAGCACATCCGTACAGGATTATGAAATTATAGATTACATTTTTCGGCAATTTATGCTGAAACATGATGCCGTAGTTTCGTATTTTGAAAGTGAAAACCTATATTGGATAGAGGATAAAGTGGCTCTTAAAAGCATGGTTACAAAAACTTTAAAAGCCATTGCTGAAGCCGAAGATATCGAAGAAATTGATTTACAGCCTTTATCCAAAAACTGGGAAGGTGATAAAGAATTTTTTCGCGATTTATATTCGTACACTATTCGAAATGATGATGAATATTCAATTTGGGTAGGTGAAAAGCTCCAAAATTGGGCAATTGAACGAATTACTCAGGTTGATAGAATTGCCTTGAAAATGGCGGTGGCTGAAATGATTCATTTTCCTAGTATTCCAATAAAAGCTACGATTAATGAGTATATCGAATTAGCTAAAAATTACAGCACAGCTCGAAGTAAACAGTTTATTAATGGGGTGTTGGATACCTTAGCGATAGATCTGAAAAAGAAAGGGAAAATCCGAAAAAGTGGACGCGGATTGTTAGATAATAAATAATTTGTGATTGTATAAAAACTTAAAAAAATATGAAAAATTTGGGAGGTGTGATAGGATTTGTAGCGGGAATTGCCACAGGAGCTTTTGTGGGATTGTTATTTGCACCTGATTCGGGGACGAATACACGCAAAAAATTGAGCTATCAACTCACCAACTCCAAAGACCGTTTACAACAATTATTGGAAGAATTGCGTCAAAAAAAGAAGCAAGATTCCTTGAGTACGAGTGCCAAACAAAATGCAGAATTGGAAGAAGAAGCTGAAAAATTGCTCTTAGAAATTGAAAAACTTGAGGCTCAAGTCAAGAAAAAATAACTTGACAAAACCACAAACCAATTGCGCCCTTGGTATGGCTTTTAGTTATTTTAACAAAAAGTCAAGCCTTGGGATTTGATTAAAATCTACTCGCTATTCATTTGGGGATAAATTTAGATATCGATCCTAAAAAGACTACTTGGTGAATGTGATTTCATTTATTCTTTAAGTCTATTTACAATTTTTTTGATTGCTTTCACTCTTCTGTATCATCAAAAAAACGAGGTTTAGAGCAAGAGATAGCACAAGTTTCTGTTGAAGTGGTGTTTCAGCTATAAGTACTGAATAATGATATATAAATATAATTAATTATATAATCATTAATGAATCTAAACGACAAAATTTTTGAAATTATGGAAACTACCGATCAAACTTCTACCCCAATGTCTGAAAATGAATTTGAAAGTTTAATGAGTAAATTTTCAAATTTCTTGCAACAAAACCAGAAACTTAATAAACCGAAAATTACAGCTTCCCCTCCTCAAAAAGTTCAAGAGCATGAATCAACTCAGTACTCAGTAGAGATTAAAACTGAGGAATTCTCACAAATTTATCATCAAAAAGAACAAGACGAAATATCTCATAAAAAGGTTAATAAGAAAACACAAAAGGTAGAAAAAATAATAGATGAACTTGAAAAACTATTACAAACTATCGAGAATTATCATTCCAAATAATATTGAAACTGCTTATGAAATATTCTTCTTTGTTGATCTTTTGGATTTCAATTAGCTTATTTACAGTAGGTTGTGATTCTGATGTGACGGAGTCTAAAGTAATTGAAATCGAAGAAAAAGATGAAACTTATCCAAAACTAAAGTTTAATAAAGTTGAACATGACTTTGGCATAATTAAACAAGGCGATGTAGTGAAAGAGACGTTTCGGTTTACAAATGTGGGAAGTGTACCTTTTATTATCACAAATGCAAAAACAACTTGTGGTTGCACTGTACCTAAATATCCCAAAAATACTCCTATTCCTTCCCAAGAAACAGGTGAAATTATAGTTCAATTTGATACAAAAGGGAAATTAGGACAGCAAAATAAAGCAATTACGTTATTCTCGAATGTAAAAGGAGGAAAAACAGTATTGAAGATCTATGCTAATGTAGAATTAGCAACTGAGAATCAGTAACAAAGAAGCTTAAATAGATAGACACAAAAAGAGAGGCGGTGAAACTTATCAGATTAACACCGCAGGTTCTAATTCATAATTATTCAATGTCTGTATCAGTTCTTTTCGAATCGTTTGCACTAAACTTTCAGGATGTAAAACAGTTACATTTGCTCCATAACTCAACAATTGCATCTTTAGTTCAAAATTTATAATTACTTCAATTTCAATAATATAGGCTTTTTCATTATCTTCCAAAACTTTCTGTGTGCTATGCAAAGGTTGTACTTTGAGATATTGACCTTGAAAGGGGGTAAATTTCAATATTACTTTTTCAGGAGCTTGGTCTAAGACTGACACACCAATGCAATGTTTATAAAAACTTTCAGCATTAAAATTGGTTTCTTGAGGCGGAATATAGGTTCGCTCTGTAGGTGAAATATGAACAATTCGATCTAAAGCAAAAATACGTACTTGTTCATACTCTTCAATAAATCCAATAATATACCACATATTCTTAAATTCTTTCAATAAATAAGGATGAATGGTATAGTATTTTTGACGGTCAGAATTAAATTTTTTATAGACCATTTCAACAGGAATTTTTGAAGTGATTAAACTAATGAGATCACTCAATAATTCACTCCCTTTGTAGTAAGGCGATTTATCAATTTGGATAAATTTATTCATCTTCCGCATATCATTCCCCAAATTTCGGGTAATTTCTAAACCATCCAACACCTTATCTACGGCATCTGAAAATTCATCAAAGATTGGTAAATCTCGAAATTCTCCTAAAATAGTTTCTACAAAACTAAGTGCTAAAAGATTTCTCTCAGATAAATTTACAGATAAAAATTTATATTTATTATCAGAATATTCATAGCCATTATATCGCCGATTATACACAATCGGAGCATCAAATTCTAGGCGCATTGCTCCAATATCTTTTTCGATAGTAGAAGTAGAAATGACCCCAAATTTTTCTTTACAGGCTTCGAGTAATTCCTCTTTGGTCGGAAATGGTTTTTGTTTGCTTCTTAACATTTGGTCAATGAGCATATAACGGAAAAAAGGTAGTTTTGTGCTTGGCATAATACTCTGATTTTTAAGTTTATAAGTACTAAATAGTAATTCGTTTCATTTCGGATTTAAATTCATAAACAAAGAAAACACCTCACTTCGTAAGCTATTTACGCACTTTTAAAAATTGCAAAATCAAAATGTAAAATTTTAGATAAAAAAATAGAATTCAACTTTTTTACTCATTTTCTTGTCCAATTACATTTTCCTCTTTTGAGAATTCTTTTGGGAGAGGTAAATCTCGTAAGGAATTGATGCCTAAATGGGCTAAAAATTTAGAAGTTGTCCCATATAATATAGGTCTGCCAATGGCTTCGGATTTTCCCTTTATTGTAACTAACTCTTTTTCAAGTAGTTTTTGTACAGCATAATCTGCCGAAACTCCCCGAATTTGTTCAATCTCACCTTTGGTAATGGGTTGTTTGTAAGCGATAATCGCCAAAGTTTCGAGCGCAGATTTGGAAAGTCGTTTTTTGGAACGCAATTGAATCAATATGCCAACCGTATCTTGATAACGGCTTTTGGTCAAAAACTGATAACCATCCGCCAGCCTTACAATCGTAAATGGATAATTATTAGAACTATATTTTTCAATACTTTTTTGTATCCATTTCTCAATTGTCTTGGCAGAAATTTCTTGAGCAGTTATTTTCTCTAAAATCGGCTTGATTTCGAGAACTTTAAGAGGAGTTTGGGCTGCAAAAAGTAAAGATTCAATTTGGAGTTGTAATTTGGACATTTTTTATATAAATTATACAAAAAAATTGATGTTTTAGGTTTTCTATACCAAGAAAAAGAGTTGTTGATGATCCTACGTTTAAATACCAATAACAGGTCATTGATTTTTAAGTTTTTAAAGTCAGAAACACTTTAGCCTACTAAAAATGATTTATAAGATATGTTTAGTATTGAAATTATTTAAAAATCTTTGTTTATTAAGCTAAAACGCCATTTTTCCGTAGCGGTGGGTTTGCAAACCTATCGCTACAGAAAAATTAAATTTAATCTAAATGATAATCAGTAATTTATAAATCAATAAAATTTTAGTAGGGTAGAGTAAGTTAGAAATCAAAATTATAAAAAATCTTTGGACAAATTTATTACTATGAATCAATCTTTGGCACTATGAAACAAATGAAGCCTCAAAAAATCCCAATCCAGAATCTCTATTTTTTGTTGTCTTATGTATGGAATAAACTAGCAGAAAGTGATGAAATTCAGGTTCTTACAGAGGAAAATCTCACTCTACCAGAGCTTCTTACAAAAGTACTTACTAAAGGAATTAACTTACTATTTAAGAGAGGCTTAGATAAAAATTATATTCCTAACACACAAATCTATCAAGGAATCAAAGGCAAAGTTAATTTGACAAGATCATTCCAACAAAGTACTTTCTCGTATTGTCAAAGTGTTTGTGATTTTGATGAATTTAGCGCGAATATTTTATCAAATCAAATCTTAAAAACGACAGTTGGAAATTTATTACGTTGTGAAACTTTGGATGCTGAACTGAAAGCCCCTTTGCAACAAATTTGGTTTCGATTTTCAGCAGTTCAAACAATTGTTATTCAGTCGGATAATTACCATAAAGTGCGATTTCATCGGAATAATCAGCATTATGCTTTTTTGATGAATGTTTGTCAAATGCTTAATGAAAATTTACTACCAAATGAGCAGACAGGAGAGTTTCAATTTCGAGATTTTGTACGAGATGAACGACAAATGGCTCATGTCTTTGAGGCTTTTATACGCCGATTTTATGAAATCGAACAGAATGAATTTAGAGTAAGAGGAAGTGAAATAATTCATTGGCAGTTTCTTGGAAATCAAGAAGATATAAATTCTTTGCCCAAAATGAAAACAGATATTACACTAGAAAACAAAACTCAAAAAATAATTATAGATGCCAAATTTTATACGAACCCATTATCAGGAACAAAAATTCATTCTCATCACTTATATCAATTATTTGCTTATCTCAAAAATCAAGAAAACTCGGATATTTCCAAAACAATAAGCTGTCAAGGGATATTACTATATGCCTCAGTAAATCAAGATTTTGATTTTCAATATCAATATGAAAAACATTCTATTAGGGTTTGTTCTATCAATTTGAATACCTCCATCCAAAGTATTAAGGATCAATTGTTTGACCTAATATTTTGTCCACTTACTAGTGAATAAATTGGAGTAAAATTGATTTTTTTTAATATTGATCATAAGTTAAATTATGAAGCCTTGAATTAGAACACGCTACCCTACTAAAATTTTATTGATTTATAAATTACTGATTATCATTTAGATTAAATTTAATTTTTCCGTAGCGACGGGATTGCAACGCCACTTTTTAGCTCGATAAACAAAGATTATTAAATAATTTTAATACTAATATATTTTATAAATCATTTTTAGTAAGCTAGAGTAGAATTAGAATAGTGTTTTTATAAAAATAACGAAATATCCATTTAGTCGTAAACGTGAAGTAGTGAACGATCGAAGAAGCTGTTTTTTGGTTATTTACTTTAAGTTGTCTATCTTTGAAAGACATTCCGAGTCGTGTCAATAAAATTAAAGTAGCATACAAACCATGTTTCGTATTAAGTCATTTACTAAAATATTCAGTGTCATTTTGATTGTTTTTATTGTGCTTTCTGTTCAAGCTCAAGATTGTGATAATACTATTATCTTGACGGATTCGGTGCATCAAGCTCCTGCTCCAAAACACGGTGGACGACAGGAATTGGGTTTTAATTCGATGAAGGATTTGTATTATTTTCAGAAAGAGCATCATACGGTTTGGTACAAATTTACGGCTCAGCAAGATTGTGAATTGACTTTTGAAATTATTCCACAAAGTATCGAAGACGATTATGATTTTTTACTTTTCAAGACCAATACAGAAAACGCCTGCCAACTTATTTCAGAAAAAAAACTTAAGCCTATTCGTACAAATATTTCTCGAAATAATACACGAATTAAAAGTCGAACAGGACTCCAAAAAAATGCGTTAGCCAATTTTGTTCATTCGGGAGTGGGGGCAGATTATAGTCGTTCGGTTGAAACCCAAAAAGGTGATACGTTTATTTTAATAGTTGATAATGTGTACATTAATGGCAAAGGACACACCCTAAAAATCTTTGATTGTTTATCGCAAGAGATTCCACCAACTTCGATACGGAACGAATATGTTGAAAAATCTGATTCAATCTCTGAAAATAAATTAGAAAATCATCTCCGAACTTCAACCGATACGATTATTGAAGAAGTTTCTATGTTCGATACCCTAGAAATAGGAGAAACGATTATTTTGGATAATGTGTATTTTCACGGCAATTCGTCTTTTGCCAAAATGGAGTCTGTTAAACAACTTACAGATTTATGGCGATTTATGACACGAGACTCTACCATGCGAATTCGGATTCATGCTCATACTAATGGTGATGGTGCGCCTGATCGTTACAGTCGTCCCAAAGATGAAAATACAGATATTTTTGCGCCGAATCGTTATACGGCTTTTAATGCTCGATTTTGTAAATATTTTAGAGGAAATGCCCGTAAACTTTCTCAAGCACGTGCCGAGTCTGTCCGTAACTTCTTGATTAAGAAAGGAATTAATTCAGACCGTTTAGAACTCAAAGGTTGGGGCGCACGTAATATGCTTTTTCCAGAAGAATCGCCCAATGCTCATCTTAATCGCCGTGTCGAAATTGAAGTACTTCTGAAATGAATCAAAAAATCATCTTGGTCAATTTACATTCCGAACAAATTTTGTTTTATGAAGTTTGTTGAGATAAAAAGCGAGTGGATTTAAGTGCTAAAATTTCAAAACAAATGAACAAAATCAGCATTATGGGTTGTGGCTGGTTGGGCTTACCCTTAGCGGAGTATCTTCAACTCAAAGGCTATCAGATAAAAGGTTCGACTACTCAAGTCCATAAACGGGATTTATTAAGTTCGCTCCAAATTGAACCTTATATGATTCGGTTGAATCCTAAGCCTGAAGGTGATAATATCACTCACTTTTTTGATACAGATTGTTTAATCTTAAATATCCCGCCAAGAAGTCGCCGAAGTGATATTCCAATTACATTTTATCCAAAGCAGATTCAACATCTAATCCCATTTTTGAAAAATAGTGCTGTTAAACACGTTATTTTCATTAGTTCAACTTCGGTTTATCCTAAATTAAGTCGAGAAATATTTGAAATGGATGCGGTACGGGAAGCACACTCAGGTGTTTTTGATGCAGAACAAATTTTATTAAATACTTCTGGTATTAAGACCACTATTTTGAGATGTGCAGGTTTGGCTGGTGGCAAAAGAATACCTGGTCGATTTTTTGCAGGGAAAAAAAATCTAACTATTGGTGAAGAACCTGTTAATCAAGTTTTTAGAGATGATGTAATTCATGTTATTGCTCAGATTATTCGGTTGAATGGATTGGAAGGAATCTACAATCTATGCGCTCCAAAACATCCTTTGAAAAAAGATTTATACCGTCAGAATGCTCAATTATTGGGATTAGAATTACCTGAATTTATTAAATCTGAAGCTCCAACACCTTATAAAATTATTAATTCCGATAAATTACAGCGTATATTACGCTTTAAATTTATGTATGAAGATCCTTTTGACTTTGAGTATGAAATCTAGTAATTTAAACGATTAAATGTTACTTTCGAATTGATAATAATTCATGAATATAATGAATAAATATTTTCATAAAATATTTAACCTTCAAATTATTAATGTTTTTGGGTTGATTTTTTGCTTGGTTTATGGGACAAGTTGCGAGTCGATTATTGAAGAACGTCGTGCGCCATTGGGCGAAATTTGGGTAAATGTTGATGGAGATTTATATCGATATAATACGATAGGTAACGAATTTCCTGAGGATGCTCATGGATACACCTCTTCAATTCGTTATTTATCTTTATTGCGCCGTGTTACAGGAAATGAATTCAATAATGTCTTTATTCAGGTTTCGGATTTTGACATTGATTCTACTCTACCACTTGTCCACAATGATGCCCAAATAACGATAAATTTTAGTAATGGGCAAAAATATGAGGGCAAGGATGGTCGATTTGTCTTGACTGTAGAGAATAAAACTGATGATATTTTGACAGGAACATTTCAGGGACGGATCCAAAATACTAACTTTGCTCGTGAAAATTATCCGATTAGTGGGAGTTTCAAAATTCAAATACAGCGATTTTAAGGTTATATTTCTTATTATAAGTATCTGATGATTAAAATTTTGTCAAAAGATTGATTTATAATTGTCCTTCCCAAATCCACCAATATCCTAAGGGAATGAAGAAACTAATCCATAAAGAAATCAAAGAAACCCGAAGAAGGTTTTCTTGTAAAGAAGTATGTTTTGAATGGAGGTATTTCTTTGAAAAATTATAAACCAAGTCCATTAGAAGACTCCCCAAAAGAAGGTAATAGCTCCCAAAAATAGCATAACCCACAAAATAATATTTTGCAAAAAAAATGTCGAATAAGCAGTTATGCCCTAAGATTCCGTAGATGTATTTGACGAAAAAAAACTTGAGCGTATAAGTTGCTGAAAAAACATAAATTACTGATAATAAAATTTTTAAAATGCTTTTTTGCTTAAAGAATAATAGTGTAACATTTAATAAACAGAACGAAATACCTAAACTATAAAATCCTATTTCTAAAAAATTTCCTCGTGCTAATAGACTTGTATCTGCTTTTCGGACTAAAAAAGATACACTACAACAGGTCGCAATTAAATCAGGGGTAATATTCGAAAAGTATAAAAATAATACTATTCCATCAATGGATAAAACCAAAAAAATAGGAGGAATGAGGTAGTATTTTAAAGGAGAAAGAGGATAGGCAGGCTCAGCATTATCGAAGTGATGGAGAAATAAAAAAAGTAGATACACAAAAATAGCACTTAATTTTATTCCTAATAAAGGGTAACCTAACTCATTGATTCCCAAAGTACCAACAGCACACATTGCCCCTTTAATAATATGTGGCAAGCGGTTATTGACCGTGACCAGAAAAAGAAGTAAATTGACAATTTGAAACCCCAGTACCAAACGCAAAATGGAACTAATAAGATAACCATTACGCTCCAAACGTAACTGTTGTTCACTGCCAGAACTTGATGACCAATATCGAATTAAAGGAATGGAGAAAATAAGGGCTACTAACCCCAAAAACCAAGAGCATACTTGTGCTAGAAGCTGAGCAATTACCCAATAATCTGTGAGCATTTTTTTAGAATGAATCTATGATATTGTGATTCTTCAAAAATACAAAAAATAAAAAAGACCTCAGTAATACTGAAGCCTTTAGTCGATCGAGTAAATATGAAAATGAAAAAACTTAACCTTTAAACACTCTTCTACTTTTTTTGAATATCTTTGTTAATGACTTGATTCCTTGTTAGACAATTTCTATTAGTATTAAAATTTGAACTTTCCTTATCTTTGCGCTTCAATTACATCACAAAGATAGAAGAAGAACCTAAAAATACAAAATCGCAAAACCGTATAAGCAAATATAACTGACAATCAATTGATAAAAATGATGTAATGTTTTTTTTCTTTTTACATTATTTTATATTTTTTGCTTCATCTTTGAGATATAAAAAATCAATTTTTGCATACTAATTATATAAAAAATTCAAATTATAGAAAAATAAATAAGGTTTGAATGAGATGTGAAAAGCTATGTTTAAAGCTTATTATCCCATCTCTTCAGAAGCTATTTCTTCATTAAATCACTCTAAATTCTTTTTTATTAAAACATTTTTAATATAATTTTAACTTTAAAAAAAGCCCATGTAATAAAAAAAAGCTTTTTTTTTTGAAAAAACAACTAAATTTAACCCTAAAATTTTTTAAAATACCTTTTTTTAGAAAAAATAGGTATGATCTCACCTCTTTAATACCGAATAAAACCTTCAATCATTTTTGGATAAAAAAGAAATAAACATTTTGGGCTATTGGAAACTGTTTGAAAATACACAAGTTCAAAAAAATATTAAAATAGTTCTTTATAAGAAATACATTATTATATTAATAATAGTCTGTTTATCTTGATGTGATATAAAAACAAAAATTTAGTAGTAGAAGCCTAAAATTATTTTTAAAATATCTACCTTTGCGCTCCTTTTATGAACTAAACTATAATTCATAAAGCCATTTATTAGTATAATTTATTCATTTCTAAAGTTTTATAAAAATGAGAATAGTCGAGATTATAGGGTATCACAGAGCAAATCTCGGGAAAAGTGACGCTAAACAATTGCGCCGAGAAGGCAATGTTCCTTGTGTAATGTACGGCGGAAAGGAACAAAAACACTTTCATGTTCCTATGATTCTGTTTCGGGATTTAGTCTATACTCCTCAAGCGGCATTTGTGGATGTGAATGTAGAAGGTGAGGTACATCGATGTATTTTACAAGATGTACAATTTCACCCTGTTAGTGAAATTATCCTGCATGCAGATTTTCTGGAGCTGAATGACGATAAAACTGTAACCATGTCCATTCCTGTTAAACTCGTGGGAAATGCGCCCGGTGTACAAGAAGGTGGTAAATTATTGACAAAGGTTAGAAAATTAAAAATTAAAGCACTACCTGCTAATATGCCTGAAAACATCGAATTTGATGTTAGTAAGTTAGATCTTGGCAAGTCTGTGCGAGTTGAAGATGCTCAAACAGGAGATTTCACTATTTTACAAAATACTTTAACTACAGTGGCTTCTGTAGAAATCCCGAGAGCCTTGCGAGGCAAAGACGGAGAAGAAGAAGGTGAAGAAGGGGCTACGGAAGAATAATTTAGTGATTATACATAAGATTCTAAAAGAAAGGCATGATCTCAAAATCATGCCTTTTCTTTTTTCAGAATTAGAATGGATATCCAATGCCGATATTTAAGACTGATTGCCCACGAAGTGTAACGAGTTCCCGAAAGGAAAATGCTCGTCCTACAAATCGACTCCCATATGGTAAAGCAGGATCAAAAATTTTAGTGGCAGCATCAAATCGCATTATTAAAAATGATAAGTCAAATCGTAACCCCAGTCCTGCGCCTACTCCCAATTCACTTAGAAAAGTTCGTTTATCGAATGTTGTTCCGATACGATTATCAGGTCGAGTTAACCAAACATTGCCTGCATCAATAAATACTGCCCAGTTGATGATACTGAATAACTTGTTTCGATATTCGGCATTCAATTCTAACATCAGCTCCCCTGGTTGTTCAAAACTATAATCAAAACTGCCATCTTCATTAGTGGAAGGAGTAAATGAACCTGGACCCAAACGGCGAGGTCGCCATGCTCGAACACTATTGCTTCCTCCAATAAAAAAATGCTTGTCATAGGGCAAGATGGATGCTTCATTATCTTGTGTACCATATGAACGGGCTAGCCCAAAATTGCCACGTAAAGCTAACTTACCTGTTTTTCCGAGTGGGATATAATAACGTAATTCGGTTTGAAGACGGTAGAAACGGTAATATTCCAAGCCTAAAAGTGTAGGGTTTTGTTCAAAAAAGTCCTTTCCTAATAAATTAAGATAAGTGCCACCTGCCTCCAGATGAGTGTGCCAATAGAGATCATGAATATTTTTACTATTATGATAAGTAAAGCTAAAGGTAGAACTACTAAGTAAAGAGGACTCGAATGAACGTAGTAGAACTCCTTTATTTCCTGAACGACTATCTAATTCAATGTCAAACAAATAGTTCAAGAAACTAGCACTTAATCGCCGTGTTCGGATAATCCCAATGTTTAATAAATCTACTTTGAAATTTGAATATTGTCCATTGTCCCATGTATAACCAAATGCTCCTGTAATGGTAGTACGGGTATATTCGGGGCGATCAGTAAACACCCACCCCCCACTAATTTTGGTTTGTGTCCGAAAAATCCCAATTTTGTCGCGGCGTTTTTTAGAGATAGGAAAGAGCATTGTAGGAATCGAAAAGGTACCATTCAGATTAATTTCATTACTATTATAAGTTGGTTTATTATTACTGCTTTGATTCGAAACTTGTGATTCGATTGAACTGGTTAAAGAAACATCAAAGACATCTCCTGCTCCGAAAATATTTCTAGTCCGCCATCCCAAAGCAATAAAAGGTCCTGGTAACGTTTGACTCATGCTAGCTCCGAATTCGACCGAAACATCATATTTATCAAAGGAGTTTACAAAAATATTAGCTGATAAATTGTGATTGGGAAGTGTATCATAACGTACATTTACGAACTTAAAAACTCCCATTTGTGCCAAAGCTCGTTGGGTTCGTACGGTTTTGCTATGATGGTAAAATAATCCCTCATGTAAAGAAATTTTTTCGCTCAAAATGCGAGGTGAATACCGTTGTCCGTGAATTATAAAATTTTTCTTGCCTACTCGAAGTGTATCTCGTTCTCGTTCTCGATAAGTTACTTCACCTGTGACTGAGTCGGTTTCATAAATCACATTTTTTGCTTGTTGGATATCTGATGTAAAATTGACTTGAGCAATTTGATAACGCCGATGAATAGTGTCATTTTCGGGAGGTTCAAGTCGAATTTTAATATCTAAAAATTTTTTCTCAGTAGTGGATGAAGGAACATTTACCGTATCTATTTCATAAAAGATGTAGTCTTTAGTGAAGTGAAAATACCCATATTCTTTGACCGCACTTGCTAATCTTTCCCTTTCTGAAACTAAATTTTGACGCGAAAACCGATGTCCTTTCTCTAGTACTGAGTGCTTTTCCACTTTTTGAGCAAAATGCAACAATGCCGTATCCTCTGAGAGCATTTCAAAATGATGAATATAGTGTGGAAGTCCTTGATTTACAATATATCTTACAAAAACTTTTTTATGTTTAATTTCATACTTCGGTTTTACAATAGCCGAAAAATAACCTGCCTGTTGAATAAAGAGCTGTAATTTTTCGGCAGTTACAACCATTTTCAAGGAGTCAAAAATAGCAGGTGGTTCACCTACCGAACGCATTAACCAATTTCCTTCTCGATAAGCTACTTTTAAGGCATCAATCTTACGTTTGTATTTTTCATCAAGTCGGTATTTACGTTTTTCGACCAGAGTAGAGTCCGACATGATTTGATGTAGTTTTTGTTCTAGCTCAATGATTTTCTTCTTATAATCTTCTTTTTTGCGTTCATAACGGGGTTTCCCAAAAAAATAAGCTCCCAAATAAGGCATCCACGAGGTGTATAAAATTCGCCGATTGGGTTTCTGTCGATAAAATAATTCTAGTTCTTCAATATCCAAATCTTTTACCCCCTCAATGGTTTGAGAATACAGTAATCTTTCGTCTGGATGGAGATTTTTCATCACCGAACAAGACGAAAAAAAGGGAAGGAATGCGATTAGAATGAGGTAAAAAGTAGGTTTCATGGAGTGGATATATTATTTTTTATCGCCAAAATTAAGGGAAAAACAAAGGACTTAAAAGTTTTCAGAATTCCTTTTTCCAAGAATCTAGAATGAAATGATTTCGGTTTTTGTAATTTTGGCTTTTCTTTTGTAATATACTTATAAAAATGAATCATATTGTATGATTTTCATCAAAAGAATTTCTCAAAAATAACGTTGTACGGGTGCCTGATTCGGAGAAATATACCAAAATTCTAATTATTCGACAGAGTTCGATTGGAGATATTATTTTAACCACGCCGTTGGTGCGTTCGGTAAGGACGCATTACCCCAAAGCGCAAATTGATTTTGTCATAAAAAAGGAATTTGCTGATTTACTTCGTCATAATCCTCATATTTCTAATGTTTTAACTTATGATAAAAAAACAGGATTTGCGGGACTAAAAGAATTAAAAAAACAACTTCAAGCTGAAAAATATGATCGTATTATTGATTTACACAAAAATCTACGAAGTTATTTTTTACGAACTGGTTTAGATGCAAAAATAACTTCTTACTCCAAAGAATATTGGAATCGTTTTTTCTTACTAAAATTTCGAGTGAATCGTTATCCTGAAGTAATTACACCTGTTTATCAACGGTATTTTGATACCCTCAAGCCAGAAGGAATTTCTTATGATGGAAAAGGAACAGAAATTTTTTTACCTCTCTCCGAAATAGAATTTGTTTCTGAGAAATTAAAAGCGAAAGGTTATGATTTTACAAAACCTTTAATTGTACTTTGCCCAGGAGCAAGCTCTCCTACAAAACGCTGGTTGCCCGAACGATTTGCCGAAGTTGGAAAATACTATATCCAAAAATATGGCGCATGGATAATTTTTGTAGGAGGTCGGGAAGATATTGAGTTATGTGAAAGAATTCAGCAAGATATCACCGTAGAAATGAACTTTAAAACGACAGCTAAAACACTCAATTTTGCAGGAAAACTGAATTTATTAGAGTCAGGAGCTTTATTGAAAATGGCACATTTGGCGATTACCAACGATACAGGAATGATGCATATGGCACAAGCTCAAAAAACACCTGTAACTGCTATTTTTGGATGCACCACTTATGAATTAGGTTTTTTTCCATTGCCTGAAAAAAGTGCTGTAGTCGAAAAGGATTTGTCATGCCGTCCATGTACAGCCAATGGTCGAGATCAATGTCCAAAAGGGCATTTTGATTGTATGAACCAAATTTCGAGTCGAGAAGTAATTGAGGCAGGGCTTTCTGTTTTGAAAAAATGATTTAAAATCAATTACATGATTCAGCAATTTACTACTGTATTATGTCTTGATATAATTTACTCAATTTAATTTTTACTCCTACCGTCAGGATGCAAGTTTGCTCAATTGAGTCATAAATTTTAACTGTCCAGTTGGTTTTTCCGTCTCGGATGTATTGTTCAATTTTATGTTCATCTTGAGCAATGAGGAGGTACTCTTGTAAACTTGGGATAGTTTGGTAGGCTTCTTTTTTTTGATTTCGGTCATATTTTTCAGTCGAAGATGATAACACTTCCACAATGGTATGGGGATTTCCTAATACACTTTGGGCAGATAATTCTTCTGTTTGGGCTAAAACTATGGTTAAATCAGGGCGCATAAATGAGCCAAATAATTTGGTTTTTATCTGGATACTTTCCACATAATGGAGGTATTCGGTTTGATTTAATTGTTGCCAAAACATTCCATCTAATTGTCTGATAATTTTGGTGTGATTGACTGATGCCATATCTGAAAAATTTTGTTGAAAAAAATGAATGTCAAATTTATCACTCAAAATATAATTTATCATTTCTTGTGACAATGGTTCGCCCGTATTTTTGAGCCAAAACCGCCCTTCCATAAATTCAAAGCGCATTTGGGTCAAATCTTCCAATTTCTCTAATAAATCAATGGTTTCCATGTCAATTTTAAACTTGTTGAAGTAGTGTGATTATCAAATAATTAAATGCTATATTTTCTTGATAATCATAAAAATAAAAAAATATGTAAAAAACTAAACTTTATCTTTGGCAGAAAATTGCCTTCTAACTGTGGGTTTTAACACTTTTCCCATTGCATTACGGGGTAGTTTTTCAACTTTTTTCCAAAAAGAAGGTACTTTGTAAGGTGCAAGGTGTTTTTTGGATTTTTCTTTCAAATTTTCGAGATTTATATCAGAAATATTACTCATAAAAAGAATACCTACTTTTTCACCAAATTCATCATGAGGAATGCCAACCACAGCACATTCTTCGATTTCTTGCAAGGTTAAAAGGATACTTTCAATTTCTAATGCCGAAACTTTAAAGCCTCCTGTTTTGATAATATCTTGAGATTTTCGCCCTAAAATTTGATAATTTCCATCTTCATCTTGCTGAGCAATATCTCCTGTAATAAACCAACCATCTTCTGTAAATGCTTCTTGAGTAGCTTCGGTTTTTTGCCAATATTCTTTAAAAACTGAAGGACTTTTTATCTGTATTTCACCACTTTGTGCTATTTCTTCGATTGTTTTCCCTTTTTCATCAACTAATCGGATTTCAACATTTGGTAAAGGCTTTCCTACCTTGCCTACTAAACGCTCTCCATTCAAAGAATTTGAAAGCCCCATTCCAATCTCAGTCATACCATAACGTTCCAATAAAGTATGTGTACTAATGCTTTTCCATTTTTGTAAAACGGTGACTGGTAAGGCAGCTGATCCTGAAACCATTAAACGTAATTTACAAATTTGGTTAGATAGATACGTTTTTTCATACGCAGGTGATTTTTCCCAAAATTGAATTAATTTTTGATAAATAGTAGGTACAGCCATAAATAAAGTTAATCGACCTGAAGCTAAAACTTCCCACGTCCGTTCAACATTAAATCGCTCGTGCATTTCACAAGTTGCCCCTGCATAAAGCGCACAGCTTACCACATTAATTACACCATGAACATGATGTAAGGGCAAAATATTTAAAATATAATCACTGGATTCCCAACCCCATGCTTCAACTAAAGTTTTTATTTGTGCCTTTATGTTTCCATGAGTTGTAACGACTCCTTTTGGACGGTTTGTTGTGCCGCTTGTATAAATCATCATTGCGGAACGGTCATCTGAAATCTCAGGAAGTTTTAGGGATGTTTTTTGATATTTTGTGTCGGTTTTGGTGTTAAAATCCTGTTGAGCTTGAGCTAATAACTCAGATGAGATTTCAATAATTTGGATAGATTTCTTTTGAGCTATTTTTTGTACTTTTTCAAGATATGTTGAATGAACAAAAATAATTCGAGCCTGACTATCTTCTAAGACATAATTTACTTCGGCAGGAGGGTGAGTTAGGGCAATTGGAACGGCAATAGCACCAGCTCGCCAAATACCCCATTGCACGGCAACATACTCAAAACTTGGTGGTATCAAAAAGGTAATAGGAATATTTTGATAATCAGCATTTAACTTTAATAATTTTTTAGCTATATAAGCTGAAGTATCTTCTAAATTTTGATAGGAATAATGTCCATGAATATCTACGATAGCAGTACGCCTTCTATGTTCTTGAGCTTTAGTGACTAAAATCATTTTCTATTCGATTTTATAAGACTACTTTTGATTATTATTTAATAACTCTCTAAAATTGAATTTTTTTGATACATCAAATTTATGTATTTGTTCTTAATGATAATAACTTGCGGTACAAATACAGGTGTTTATAGGATATTTCCTCACAAACGGTATCAGAATCATTCAAAGGTCGTAATTTTGCCTAACAATGAACGAATAACTTAAATAGATTAAAAAAATATGGCAGTCAAAACTCCCCCTAAACGCAATAAAGAAGCGTTTCGAGACCGTATATCAACTGTTGGTGATGATGGCAGGCGCAAGTGGCTTTATGTCAAGAAGCAAACAGGGAAGTATTATAATGCTCGAACAGTAGTCAGTACTCTTTTATTAGGCTTCTTATTCGGTGCGCCATTTGTCAAAATTGGGGGTAATCCTCTGATTTTGTTTGATATTCTTAATCGAAAATTTATCTTTTTCGGAGTCATCTTTTGGCCCCAAGATTTCATTATTTTTGGGATTATCTTCTTAACGTCAATTGTTTTCATTGTTCTGTTTACCGTAGCATTTGGACGGGTTTTTTGTGGTTGGATTTGTCCACAAACGATTTTTATGGAAATGGTTTTTCGTAGGATTGAATACATGATTGAGGGCGACTACAATAAACAAAAAAAATTGGCTCGTCAGCCTTGGAATAGCGAAAAAATCATCAAGAAAACTCTGAAGCATACCATTTTCTTTGCAATTTCATTTCTAATTGCCAATGTCTTTTTATCGTACATTATTGGGATTGAGGTACTTCAAGAAATTGTGACTGATCATCCTAAGAATCATTTAGTTGGTTTATCAGCTATTATAGCATTTAGTTTGGCTTTCTATGGTGTATTTTCCAAGTTCCGAGAACAAGCTTGTACTATGGTTTGTCCTTATGGACGTTTACAAGGTGTATTATTGGATAGTGACTCAGTAGTTGTTGCCTATGATTATGTACGTGGTGAACCTCGTGGAAAGCTTCGTAAAGGACAGGAACGTACTAGTGGAGATTGTATTGATTGTAAACAATGTGTTTTTGTTTGTCCAACAGGTATCGATATTCGTAACGGAACTCAGCTGGAATGTGTCAATTGTACGGCTTGTATTGATGCTTGTGATGAGATGATGGAACGTATTGACAAGCCTAAAGGACTAATTCGATACGATTCTGAGAACGGAATTAAAAATGGACAAAAATTCCGAATTACTCCACGAATTGGTGCATACATTGCTGTCCTAACAATATTGGTAGGGGCGATTGGAGCATTATTATTTATGCGCCAAGAGTTAGATACTACCCTAATTCGGTCTCGTGGGCAAATATATCAAAAAACTGATAGAGGAACGTTTACGAACTTGTACAATTACAAGGTGATTAATAAATCGGCAACTGATAAAGCGGTTACACTTCGACTGATTTCGCCTAAAGAAGCAACTATCCAAATTATAGGACAAGAGAATAATGAATCTATGTTACAGATTCCTGTTGAAGGATTGGTCACAGGAGCCGTAATTATCGAAATGTCTCAGGAGACGGCTCGGAAGGCAAAACGAAAAATTGAAATTGGGTTTTATGACCAAGATGGTCGCCTTATCGAAACTGAAGAATCGAAGTTCATGGTACCTTAGATTTTAGGTGCTTTTGTATTACCTTTGATAGAGAATTTCAAACTTTGTCAAAGGTAATTTGTTTGAAAAATGCTATTTTCATAGTCCTCATAAATAGTTTATTTTAGACACATCAAAACATTAATGAACATGAGTAATTCAACAAAAGGAGGTTTTATTCCTCTAATCATCATTGGAGCATTTGTACTATTTGGAATTATGATTTTTTCGATGGTGTATGGTGCTTTTCAACAGGATGTAAATTTAGTTCGTCCTGATTATTATGCTGAGGAAATTAAGTATGAGTCTCGTATTCAGGAAATTAAACGAGCCAACAAGTTGGGTAAATCATTGAGTATAAAATACATCCCAGCAAATAAATTACTTCAAGTTCAATTACCTACAGAATTTGAAAACACCAGCGTTCAGGGAGAATATTGGTTTTTCCGTCCTTCAAATGCTAATCTTGATTTTAAAGTTCCAATACAACTTTCTGAAAGTAATCTCCAAAATCTGAATCTTGAGAAATTACAAAAAGGACGTTGGGCTGTTGAACTACTCTTTTCCTACAAGAATGAAAAATATTTCAAAAATTATGATTTCGATGTAAAATAATTTTTGAAGTAATTTATATCATGACTCTAAAAGTGATTGCTACAAATTTTTTTATAGCCTTTCGATATGACAGATTTTTATTTAACAGCTTTCTTGTTTGGTTTAGCAGGTAGTTTCCATTGTGTAGGAATGTGCGGACCTGTGATGCTTGCTGTACCAATGGATTTACAAACCAAAGTTTCTGTTTTGATAGATAGTTTGATTTTCAATGCTGGGCGAATTTTTACCTATGGTATTATTGGTTTGATTTTCAGTTTATTAGGAATGTCTATTCAAGGTTTTAATGGGCAACAATATTTGAGTATTGGAGCAGGAATTTTAATGTTCTTATTGTATTTTGGGGTCGGAAAAAATGCAACATTCTCTGAAAAATTTTGGTTAACGCGACTTCTCAAACAAAACTTTAGCAAATTACTCAAAAACTATTCCCCTAAATCATTATTCTTATCAGGACTCTTGACAGGATTTTTACCATGTGGATTGGTTTATGCTGCCGCTTCAGGTGCTATTTTAAGTGGAACTCCCGAAAGTGGAATTTTGTATATGATGAGTTTTGGGGTGGGTACGATTCCTTTGATGCTGGCAGTCTCACTTTCTCGAAGTTTACTCAAAAATCGTGTGAAAATTTGGCTTAAAACTTCTACTCCTTATTTGGTTTCGATTGTTGCAATATTAATGATTGTGAGAGGATTAGGTTTAGGCATTCCCTATTTAAGCCCTGTAGCTGAATCCCTAAATAATAGCCAAATTCAAGTTGAGTGTTGTGATGTACCAGAAAATCAATAATCTATTTTGTATATCATAAGATAGTTATTTTTTACAATTCATATCTCGAATATTTCGATCCTACCAAACGAGAACTTGGTAGGATTTTTTTGTTTAGAAATGAATTCTATTTCTAATTATTCTTTTCTCTAAATAATTTCAGATTTAATAAAGAAAGACAATAGTCGTTAATAATTCATCAAATAATATTTAACAACTCCCATTGACTCTTTTACGAATACAAAGAAAGAGATTTTACTAATCTTGATTCCTCGACAAATTCCCAGCACATTTTTATAAAACTTTAGAACCAAATACGAAATAATTGATATACAATCACAAATCCAATATGAAACGAATTATTCTATTTCTGTTTTTAAGTATTTCGGCTTTTTCCTTCTCCCATGCCCAAGAGACTTCTTTGGAAAATACAGCAAACCGTAGTATTCCTTTTCAGGGGCGTTTGGATTCCGAAGGAGAACCTGCCGAAGGAACATTCTCAATGCGTTTTTCCTTAGAGAATGGAAGCGAAACATGGTCAGAAAGACATTCTGTATTAGTTAGTAATAGCTTGTTTTTCATTGTGTTAGGAAATAATAATCCAATTCCAAAAGTGTTCTTTGAAGTCCAAGAGTTGGAGGTAGGGATTGAGATTGAAGGAGAATCAAAAATAAAAATTCCCATTTTACCAACCCCCCAATCACGTTATGCCTTTGATGTGGCAGATGGAATTTTAACCCCTTCTCACTTCATCAGTGCATTGCCGAATCAGATGCTTGCCACGGATGGCTTGGGAAAACCTTACTGGACTAATACCCCTCAAGCCTCGGTCAGTACGGTGTTTGGTGGTAATATTAATGTGGCAGGAAACACTATTCTAGGTACAGAAGAATCTTCAACTACCCAAGTTACAGGAGCGTTACAATTAACTGATTTTATAACTCAGACAGGTGGAGCGTATTCTGGGATGATGCGATTTAATACGCAAAAAAATGTCGTACAAGTTTTCACGAATCAACAATGGTACGATGTATCTTTGGATAGTTTAAATTTTAATACGTTAGGTATTTCTTCTCAAAGTGAAACCTTAATTCAAGGTGGTTTAATCTTAGGTAAATTTGATGGTGATGCAGACAAAGGAATGGTGCGTTATCAAAATAATATCTTGGAAATTTATGATGGCTCGAAATGGTACAATGTTGGTAATTTGGTAGATGCTGGAAGTGGATTAACTAAAGATGAAAGTACTTTACCCGCCTTACAATTAGGAGGCAAATTATTGAAAACTACTAAGTTAGAAACAGCAACAGAAATAGATTTAGAAGTTACAGGAAATGGAGAATTTAAAGTTGAGGGCAATACTACTCTTGGTTTTTTGACTACTAATCAAACTCAAATCAATGGAGATTTGCAGGTGCAGAATAACACTAAACTTGGGTTTTATAGTACTAATGTTACTGAAGTTGCAGGAACATTGAAGTTAGGAAACTATACAGGAACAACTGTTCAAGATGGGATGATGCGCTACACGGGTTCGGTTTTTCAGATTCGGCAGTTGGGGGTTTGGGAGACCCTTGCTACGACTTCGGGGAGCTGGGATTTAGGTGGAAATGGCTCGACTAATGCCAGCAGTTTTATCGGAACATCTAGTACTAACCCGTTAAATTTTGGAGTCAATAGTCAATTTTTCATGTCTGCTACAACCACTAATTTAGGAGTTTCACACCCTGTTTTTGCACACAATTCTTTAACTGTAAATGAGGGCTTAATTTTGCAAAATGCTTCTACAAATATCGAAGGAAAACTCCGTTTTGATGGTACTAAATTTGAAGGGTATTCCAATGGGGTTTGGCAAGAATTTATAACCATAAACAATAATTCAGGTGGACTTCTACAAGCTGGAAACACCTTCGGAACAGCAACAGTTATTGGCTCAAATGATAATTATAATTTAGTATTAAAGTCTAATAATCAAGAATTTGTAAAACTTACTCCACAAGGACAATTCTTTCTATCGGATGCTCATGCAAGTACCTTGATTGGCGAAGGAGTAGGAACAAGCTCAACAACGAATGCTCACAATGTTTTTTTAGGAAAAGGAGCAGGAAATCGCTCAACCACCAGTTTTAGCAATACCTTTTTGGGCACAGGGTCGGGTGCATTTCATCAAGATGGAAGTGGAAATGTCTTTGTTGGGATTGGGTCAGGAGCAAATAATATTTCAGGCATAGGCAATATTTTTATAGGAAATAATGCGGGAACAAATGAAACAGGTTCACAAAAACTATATATTGAAAATTCATCCTCTAATACTCCACTGATTTATGGAGACTTCACAGACGATTTTGTTTCGATTAACGGCAATTTGATAATAGGAAAAAGTGCTTCGACAACTGTTAGAGATGGAATGTTACGTTTTCAAAATGGGAATTTTCAAGGTTATGCCAATAATAACTGGAATGATTTTATCACAACTGCAGGACTCAATAATTTAGGTTGGAAAATAAATGGAAACTCAAATATGAATTCTGCTAATTTTATTGGAACAACCGACACAAATCCACTTATTTTTAAGGTGAATAGTTCTATATTTATGTCAGCAACTACTTCTAAATTAGATATTTATTTGCCCTCTGAAATTCAGAATAGCTTAGAAATTAAAAATGCTTTGACTGCTAAAGAAGGAATTATTTTGGAAGATGCAGGGGTAGATTCAGAGGGGAAAATCCGTTTTAATGGCAACAAATTTCAAGGTTTTTCCAATGGAACTTGGCAAGAATTTATTACTACGAATTCGACTTCGGGCGGAATCTTGCAGGGTGGAAATGCTTTCGGAACAGCAATGCACATCGGAACAACCGACACAAATCCGTTTATTTTTAAAGTAAATAGTTCTACATTTATGTCAGCAACTACTTCTAAATTAGATATTTATTTGCCCTCTGAAATTCAGAATAGCTTAGAAATTAAAAATGCTTTGACTGCTAAAGAAGGAATTATTTTGGAAGATGCAGGGGTAGATTCAGAGGGGAAAATTCGTTTTAATGGAACAAAGTTTCAAGGTTTCTCCAATGGAACTTGGCAAGAATTTATTACTACGAATTCGACTTCGGGCGGAATCTTGCAGGGTGGAAATGCTTTCGGGACAAGTATGACTATCGGAACAAACGATAATAACCATTTAATCTTAAAAGCCAATACTGCACAAGCTACTTTTACGACCAATGGTATGTTGGATATTAGTTCAACAGGTGGCTCTACTATAATTGGCACTTCGGCAGGACAAAATAATACAGGAGGTTCAAACGTATTTCTTGGGCAATCTTCAGGATTCAATAATATAAGTGGCATTGAAAATGTGTATTTGGGTGGGTTTGCTGGGTATGGATTCAAGGGAAGTAGTAACACATTGATAGGCTATGCTTCGGGAAGTGGAGGAGCTTCATTATTGGGCAATAACAATGTTTTTGTAGGTCGAGGTACAGGAAGTGGAAATACAGGAAGTGGAAATATATTTCTTGGATATTTGGCGGGAGATCATAATGATTTTAGAACTAAATCGAACCAATTAATTATTTCAAATACACTAACTAATAATCCATTAATTTATGGTGATTTTTCTTCTAGTACCTTGCAGATTAATGGATTATTGCAGGTCGGAAACGAATCCGTAAATACAACTCAAGGTCTGATAAAAGTATCTCAGAAAGATGGGGCAACGAACAGAAGTTGGATTTTTGGAATCGGGGATGGTAGTAATTTTGGACATCCTGATAATTTTGGGATTCGGGATGCGAGTGGAAACATGACCTTGATGGTGATGCAACGAAATGGACTCGGTGGAAATATTGGGATTGGAACAGCAACTCCTACCGAAAAATTAGAAGTTAATGGAGCTATCAAAATCGGGAATAATACTACGAGCAATGCTGGTACGATTCGCTATAATTCGGGAAAATTTGCAGGACATAACGGCAATTGGGTGAATTTTATTCAAAGCAATAAATATTACGAAGATGCCAATAACTTATTTATTGGGAATCGAACGGCTGATACAGGAAATAATAATACATTTATTGGGGTTAATGCTGGCTTAAACCACAGTTCGGCAAATGAGAACGTATTCATTGGAACAGATGCAGGAGTGGATAACACATCAGGAAGAAATCATGTCATTATTGGTTCACAAGCAGGGAAGAAAAATAGTGGATTTAGTAATGTGTTTATTGGTTATAGTGCCGCTAAAGATAATACAGGAAATTATAATGTGGCTATCGGAACGGCGACTATGAGCAAAGCTGCAGGCGGATCTAGTAATGTCATGATTGGACACAATTCAGGACAAGACAATCAAGCGGGTGGAAATGTATTTTTGGGCTATCAAACAGGAAAAAATAATACAGGTTCAAATAATGTCTTTCTTGGAAAAGCACTTGTCTCCAGTACAGGTTCGGCTTTGGCAGGAGTTTCTAATAAATTAGCGATTGATAACTCAAATACGGACAATCCCTTGATTTATGGCGACTTTACAAATAATAAAGAATTGGTCAAAATTAATGGCGTTTTACAGATTACAAATAGTACCAGTATTACTGCATCGGCTGGTATGATTCGCTACAACGGTACAAAATTACAATATCACAATGGCTCAGCTTGGAAAGATTTTATGATTGAAGGTGAGCCAGGTGGGAATGCAACTACTATGGATGGACAAAGTTTTATAGGTGGAGGACAATTACATACTGCATCTGGACTTCGTTCATTTATTGGCTCTGGAGATGGAAATACAGCATCAGGACAACTTGCGGTTGTGGTTGGAGGCAATGCAAATACAGCAGGTTATCGTGCGTTTGTAGGTGGAGGAACACTTAATAAAGCTACTGGTAACTATTCATGCACCCCAGGAGGATATAATAATATAGCTTCTGGTAATCACTCTTTTGCTTTCGGAAATGGAGCAAGAGCAAATGGCAATAACGCAGTAGCAATAGGAAGTAACGCAGTAGCAGCAACAAATCAAATTGTAATGAAAGGAACAGCAGGCTGTAGAATATTTACAGATGCAGGAAGTACTTTAGGAGTAAACTTACCTGGAAATGGAAGTACATGGGGAACAATCTCAGACAGAAGAAGGAAAAAAGACATCCAAAACCTGAAAGATCCCCTAAAAAATGTATTAGCATTACGTGGGGCTTCATTTATCTATAAATCTGATTCGACTAATCGAAAACAAATCGGATTTATTGCTCAAGAAGTTGAGAAAGTATATCCCGAAATGGTTTATAAAGATGCTAAAGGTATTAAATCAGTTACTTACTCTAATTTTACAGCCGTTTTAGTTGAGGCAGTCAAGGAACAACAACAACAGATTGAAGTTTTGAAAAGACAAGTTCAAAGCCTAAAAGTAGAAAATACGAATTTAAAGGCTAAAGTAGATAGCATCACAAAGCTAGAAAGCAATTTTGAACAACTTTCACAAATTGTTGAGCAACTCCAAAGCTCAAATACAAACTTGTCAGAAAGATAAATTTCCATTTTTGTCTTTGAATAAAAAATCCTCTCGGAAGATGACTTAGTTTCATCTTTTTGAGGGGATTATTTTTTTAGATGAATAAATTACCCAATCTCAAATTTATGTTCGAGTTAATTTATCTTTACTTTCCTCGACTAAAATAACAAATTTAATTTTTTTAATTTTAATAAATTTATAATGTATGAAGACTTTTCATTTTTGGATAATTTATATTTTGACGAGTATGACTTTATCACTTCAAGCTCAAAATCCTGATGTGTCGGATTTGTCTAAACCCTTGCCATTAGATAAAAATGTTCGCATTGGCAAACTAAAAAATGGCTTAACTTATTATATCCGTCAAAATGCAATCCCTGAAAATCGCCTTGAACTTCGCCTAATTGTCAATGCGGGGTCAATTCTTGAAGATAAAAATCAGTTAGGTTTGGCTCATTTTACGGAACATATGGCATTTAATGGCTCAAAAAATTTTAGCAAAAATGAGTTAGTTGATTATCTACAAACCGTAGGCGTAAAATTTGGGGCGGATTTGAATGCTTACACCAGTTTTGACGAAACCGTTTACATTTTGCCTATTCCTTCGGATGATGATAAAATTGTAGAAAAAGGATTTACCATTTTAGAAGATTGGGCAGGTGGACTCACTTTTGACCATCAAGAAATTGATAAAGAACGGGGCGTAGTCATTGAGGAATGGAGACTTGGACAAGGAGCAGACCGTAGGATGTTGGATAAGTTTCTGCCTGTACTTTTCCAAAATTCGAGATATGCCGAGCGGTTGCCTATTGGAACAAAAAAAATATTAGAATCTTTTGATTATGAAACGATCAAAAAATTTTATAGCGATTGGTATCGTCCTAATTTGATGGCAGTTGTGGCAGTTGGAGACTTTGATCCTGACGAGATTCAGAAAAAAATTGAAGCTCATTTTGGGAATCTCAAAAATCCTGAGATCCCTAGAGAACGTAAAAATTTTCTCGTTCCTGATCATGACAAAACTTTAATAAAAGTTACATCAGACAAAGAAGCTGCTTTCACTAAAATTTATCTATTTAATAAAATAAATTCTGAAAAAATTACTACTTTAGGTGATTTTCGAAAACATATTCTATACCAATTTTTTACTGGAATGCTCAATGAACGTTTGAACGAATTACGCCAAAAAGCCGAACCTCCTTTTATTTATGCTGGAGTTTATCATGGTGGAAGTTGGGCAAGAACCAAGGATACCTATCAAGCTTATACCGTTGTTAGTCAGGAAGGTATTGAGAAAGGACTACAAACTTTACTCCTTGAAAATGAACGAGTCAAGCAATTTGGTTTTACGATTGGTGAGCTAGAGCGTTATAAAAAGAACTTTTTGATGAGTTATCAGCAAGCTTTTCAAGAACGAGATAAAACGGAGTCTGAAAATTATACGGATGTTTATAAAGAACATTTTTTGAAAGGACATCCCATGACTGGTATTGAGTTTTCATATCATTTTATCAATCAAATTATACCTACTATCCAATTGAATGAAATTAATGAAATTGCAAAAGAATTAATTCAAGAAAAAAATCGAGTAGTTGTGGTGATGTCTCCCGAAAAAGAAGGAATAAAAATTCCAACTGAAACCAAAATTCAACAAATATTGGATGATTCAAAAACACAAAGAATCACTCCTTATAAAGACAAGATGACGGATGCCAAATTGATGAATGAAATTCCAAAAAGAGGCGAAATCACTGAGGAAAAATTTGACGAAAAAACGGAGGTTACCACCCTGAAATTATCCAACGGAATTGAGGTAATTTTGAAAAAAACAGATTTCAAAAATGATGAGATTTTGATGTCAGGGTATAGTATGGGTGGACACTCATTGTATTCAGATGATGATTATTTTTCTGCTTGGCTTGCCTCAGAAATAATTTCACAAAGTGGGCTAGACAAGTTTTCAAACATTGATTTACAAAAATTATTAGCAGGAAAAAATGTTCATGTACGTCCTTATATTTCTGAATTACAGGAGGGATTTATGGGAAATTGTCGCCCCGAAGACTTGGAAACAATGCTTCAAATGACCCATTTATTTTTTACAAAACCTCGTAAAGATAAAGAAGCTTTTGATTCGTATATTAATCGACAAAAATCTGTTTTACAGAATATTCTATCAAATCCTGTTTACTATTTTTATGACCAAGTGGCTAAATTTTTAGCTCAAAATAATCCACGAGGGGCAAGTATTCCAACTACTGAACAAATTGATAAAATTGACCTGAATCGACTATTTGAAATTTATCAAGAACGTTTCCAGAATGCAGGAGAATTTACCTTCTTTTTTGTTGGAAATTTTGACACTGAAAAATTAAAACCTCTTCTGGAAACTTACTTAGGTAGTTTACCCAGTCAGTCCAAAGAAGAAACTTGGAAAGACTTAGGTATTCATCCACCAGAAGGAAAACATGAGAAAATTATTCAAAAAGGTACTGACCCCAAAAGTATGGTTCGGATGGTTTTTTCGGGGACTTATAAGTACGAATCTAAAACTAATTTTGCGATGCAAATGTTAGCTGAAATTTTGTCTATTAAATTAGTTGAGCAAATTCGAGAAGAAAAAAGTGGGGTTTATGGTATTGGAGCAAATACTCAATTAATGAAACTTCCAACAGAACGATATTTATTCAATGTTTCCTTTCCATGTGCGCCCGAAAATGTGGAGGACTTGACTCAATCCGTTTTGAATGAAATTGAGAAAATTCGTAAATCAGGAGTTGAAGAGAAAGACCTCAAAAAGGTACTTGAGACGATGCGCCGAGAACATGAGCTTGACCTTCGAAAGAATGAGATTTGGCAAAGTGTTTTAGAAGAAGCTCATCGATATGGATATGGCGCAGAAAATTTCTTAAAATACAATGAACTAGCACAAAAAATTACATCAAAAGATATCCGAAGGGTTGCAAAAAAATATTTGAATGGTAAGAATTACATCCGTTTGGTTCTAAAGCCTGAACTAGAAAAATAAATAATATTGAGACTTATCAAGATTTTAGAAAACTTGGTAAGTCTTTCTGTAGTAACTAAATTAAAAATTTATAAGTCAGTTTTTTGAGAATCTTTTGAAACCCGAAAAAAAGCCGTACCTTTGCAGTCGTTTTTTTAATCCGAAGATAATCAAGAAATCATGAGCGTTCAAGATAAAGAGTTAAAAGGAGATGCGTTATTCCGTTTTGTGGCGCAAGAAGATATTGCCAAACGGAAGGAACTCCCTGATTTTAAAGCAGGTGATACGGTAAATGTCCACGTAAAAATCATTGAAGGAAATAAAGAGCGTGTGCAGCAATTTCAAGGGGTGGTTATTCAACGCCGAAATACGAATACAGCTGGTGAAACCTTCACAGTACGTAAGATCTCAGGCGGTGTTGGTGTAGAGCGAATTTTTCCGCTTCTTTCACCTAATATTGCTCAAATTGACATCGTACGTCATGGTAAGGTTCGTCAATCACGAATTTACTATCAACGACAGCGTTTTGGTAAGTCGGCTAAAATTAAAGAACGCCGTGTCGTTTCGTAAATCAAATTTTTTATCGACTTCAAATCGTTAAAACCTTTGATGAAAGACAAACCGCAAACGGACAAAAAATAAATTTTATCATTTTATCAAAGGTTTTCTTCCCTATCTTATTTTGATGTAGTGCTTCCTATTAAAAATCCATCCTTTCTGATTTTCCCTTTTCTGAATTGCGAAATCTTTTAACATCTCGTTTGAAAATTAGTTATAATCCTCTATTTTCACGCAGAATATTCCCAATATTATTATTTTATAGATAAATTATCAAAAATATATTCATTATGAAATATGATGTAACGGTAATTGGTTCAGGACCTGGTGGATATGTGGCAGCTATTCGAGCGACACAATTGGGTTTCAAAACTGCCATTATCGAAAAATACAATAGCCTCGGCGGAACGTGTCTGAATGTGGGCTGTATTCCTTCGAAGGCTCTTTTAGATTCCTCCGAGCATTACCACAATGCTGAAAAAACTTTCAAAACCCATGGTATTGAACTGGATAATTTGAAAGTTAATTTGACTCAGATGATGAAGCGAAAAACAGAGGTCGTTTCTCAGACAGTCGAAGGCATCAATTTTTTAATGAAGAAAAATAAGATTGATGTTTATACGGGGGTTGGTTCATTTGTAGACAAAAATACCATCAATATTACACCTCGTGAAGGTGGGGATACACAGCAAATTACTAGTGATAAGGTCATTATTGCAACGGGCTCAAAACCAGTAGTTATTCCTCCTACAAAATACGATAAAAAACGAGTTATTACGTCAACTGAAGCCCTTAAATTGGAAGAAGTTCCTAAAACAATGGCAGTCATTGGTGGTGGAGTTATTGGTTTAGAATTAGGGTCAGTTTATGCTCGATTGGGTACAAAAGTGACTGTGATTGAGTATATGCCAAGTTTGATTCCTACGATGGATGTTACCTTGGGTCGAGAACTCGGTAAAGTACTTCGTAAACAAGGTATGAAATGTCTGTTCAAACATGAAGTAGTTAATGCTGAGACAGTTGGTGATGAGGTAGTTATTAAAGCTAAAAATCCAAAAGGTAAAGAAGTAGAAATCAAAGCAGATTATTGTTTAGTTTCTGTTGGTCGAAAACCTTATACCGAAGGGCTTGGATTAGAAAATATCGGAGTTAAATTAGATGATCGAGGACGAATTGAAGTCAATGGAGATTTAGAAACTTCGGTATCAGGTATTTATGCGATTGGTGATGTGGTCAAAGGAGCAATGTTAGCACATAAAGCTGAAGAAGAAGGCGTTTTTGTGGCTGAAAAAATTGCAGGTCAGAAACCACATATCAATTATTTACTTATCCCAGGGGTAGTTTATACGTGGCCTGAAGTTGCTGGAGTTGGACATACAGAACAAGAGCTTAAGGAACAAGGACGTAAATTTAAATCAGGTTCATTTCCTTTCCGAGCATCAGGGCGCGCCCGTGCAAGTATGGATATCGATGGTTTGATTAAAGTATTAGCCGATGCCGAAACGGATGAAATTTTGGGCGTTCATATGATTGGACCTCGTGCTGCCGATATGATTGCCGAAGCAGTTGTTGCAATGGAGTATCGAGCTTCTGCCGAAGATATTTCGCGAATGTCACACGCTCACCCAACTTTTACGGAAGCCATCAAAGAGGCTTGTCTTGCGGCGACAGACAATCGAGCAATTCATATATAAATTAGTATTAAGACTATAGTTTTATAAACCTGCTAAGTCATTGAGCTTAGTAGGTTTTTTGATGATACTTACAAAATCTCTTTGGTTCTGTCTTGAGGTTAATAATATCTTAATGAAAGCCCTTCTCGAAAACATGGCAAGATTTTTTTGCGTAAGAAAATAAAGAATTTATCACCTCAAAATACGTATCTTTCACACAAATACATATTTTTTTGTAATTTAGACCACTCGAAAGTAAAAATCATTGCTTGATTTTTGCTAGATTTCTTAAAACCTCAGTGCCACCTTGTGTTTTGACCATTGATTACATTTACTACGAACGGCAAGCATCATCACCTTAAAATACATGATTCCTCATGGTAACAAATACATCAAGATACTCAACCGCCCCGAGCATAATTATGTCTGAAAACACCAAAACAGAAAAGAAAAAACGTCCCGAATACAGCGAAAAAGATAAAAAAATTGTCTTCGATTCCGAATTAATGCCTCATGTGGATTCGATGTATAATTTTGCCTATAAATTGACGCTGTCTGAATATGATGCCAAAGACTTGGTACAAGATACTTATTTGAAAGCCTTTCGATTCATCAATTCCTTTGAACGAGGCACAAATGCAAAGGCGTGGCTCTTCAAAATTATGAAGAATAGTTTTATTAATGATTTCCGCAAAAAAAATAAACAACCTGCAAAGGTCGATTATCAGGAAGTTGAAAATATCTATAATTCAGAAGGAACGGATGATAATATTACTATTGACTTGCGTACTGAAACCATGCAAGATAAAATAGGCGATGAAGTAACCAATGCCATTAATTCCTTAGGAACTGATTTTCGGATGGTCATTATTCTGTGTGATTTAGAGGGATTTACTTATGAAGAAATGGCAAAAATTTTAGATATTCCTGTGGGTACAGTACGTTCTCGATTGCACCGCGCCCGAAATATTCTCAAAGGAAAATTACAAGGTTATGCCCAATCTATGGGATATAAAGGTGGGATTCAGCCTCAAGAACAAGAAGAGGAATAACGAAAAATTAATACCTTAAAAATGGTTACATCACTTTCTCATTTAGACTTTACAAAAAAATATTCGTATGCTGATTATATAAAATGGCAGTTTACGGAACGGCTTGAGTTACTCAAGGGCTACTTACAAAAGTTGGCAGCCCCGAGTTCTTTTCATCAAGAAATTAGTGGAAATCTTTTTACTACTTTTAAAAGTTATATTAGGCAAAGTCAAAAACCTTGTAAAGTATTTCACGCACCCTTTGATGTGCGATTTTACAGTGAACGAAAATCCATGTTGGCGGATAAGGATATTTTTACGGTAGTACAACCTGATATTTGTGTGATTTGTGACCGAAGTAAAATTGATCAAAGGGGCTGTTTGGGTGCACCCGATTTCATTATTGAAATTTTATCGGATAGCAATCCTAAGACGGACTTAAAAGATAAATTTAAAATTTACCAAGAATATGGCGTGACAGAATATTGGATTGCTTTCCCTGATCAAAAAATGATTCAAAAATTTGTATTGACAGAAGGAAAATATCAATTAGAAGGGATGTATGTTGAAAATGAAGAAATTAGCCCTAATTTATTTCCTGATTTAAAAGTAGATTTAACCGAAATCTTTGAAGAAATTTAATCCTACTAGACTTGCTAAATCCTCAAAATTTAGCAAGTCTATTGATATGATTATCAAAAAACTAACTTCGAATTTGTCCTTCTCCTCGAATGATCCATTTGTAACTGGTCAATTCTTCCAGAGCCATCGGACCTCTTGCGTGTAATTTTTGGGTACTAATTCCAATTTCTGCACCAAGCCCAAATTGTGCGCCGTCCGTAAAAGCCGTAGAAGTATTGGCATACACGGCAGCTGCATCTACACTTCGCAAAAACTTGTCAATAACTTCCTGATTTTCAGAAATAATTGCTTCACTATGTGTAGAACTATACTTGGCGATATGATCTAAGGCTTCGTTTAAATTAGTAACCGTTTTAATAGACATTTTATAGTCTAAAAATTCCGTTCCAAAGTGAGTTTCATTAGCTAATGCCAATAAATTCTCAGGATAATTTCCTTGTAAAACTTTCAAAGCTTTAGAATCCGCAAAAATTTGTACGTGCTTTTCTCCTAAAAATTGAGTAATTTCAGGTAAATTCGACAATCTACTTTCATGAATAAGTAAACAATCCAAAGCATTACAAACACTTACACGGCGAGTTTTCGCATTAGTTACAATATTTTTACCTTTTTCTAAATCAGCAAACTCGTCAAAATAAGTATGTACAATTCCTGCACCTGTCTCAATTACAGGAACTTGAGCATTTTGACGTACAAAATTAATCAAACCTTGACTACCTCTTGGAATAATAATATCTACATAGCCTACGGCATTCAGCATTTCTCGTGTGGCTTCTCGGTCAGTCGGTAAAAGTTGAACAATATCTGTCGTAATTTGATATTTTTCAAGTACTTGATGAATCACCTTTAAAATAGCTAAATTAGAAAATTCAGCATCAGAACCTCCTTTGAGCAAACAAGCATTTCCTGATTTTAAGCATAATGAAAAAACATCGAACGTTACATTTGGACGAGCTTCGTAAATAATGCCAATTACTCCCAAGGGTACAGAAGTTTTTTGCAATAATAAACCATTTTCAAGCGTTCTTTCTACCAGAACTTTGCCTAAAGGATTTGGTAATTTACTGACATTCAGAATATCATCTGAAATGTTTTGGATACGTTCGGGAGTAAGTTGAAGGCGGTCATATTTTGGATTGGTTTTCTCCATCCGTTGTAAGTCTTGCTCATTCGCCTCTAAAATGGCTTCAGTTGCCTTGAGAGTAGCAGCCGCTAAGTCCGTTAGAATGGCATTAATTTGGTCAGCTTCCAATCCATTCAGAATGCGTGCAGCTTGTTTGATTTTTTCAAAATGCGGCAATTGATTCATAATGTACTTTTTTAGCAGAAATTCAATAAATAACCTCAAAAATCTTTGTTGTGATGAAACTAAAAATTTTTGGAAAAGCAAGGTAACAAAAAAAGGATTGAATTCTTGAAAAAATGTAAAAACGACTTTTAGGGTTATTATTCTACTAATAACTATATTTTCTCATATAATTTTCACTATACTGCAAACTAGTTGATTATGAGTATACAATTAACTACAAAATAGGTTTTACGAAAATTAATTAAGAGAATGCTGATTTTTCTCTGGACGAAGGTTTTCGGATAGCTCGACTCAGGAGACGTTCTAGAGGGAAAAGAAGTAATGCCATAAAAACCTCTAAACCAAAATCTTCTACGGGCGAAGAACCATCTAAACCAAAGTAAACCTGTACATTGACTTTGATAAATTCCATACACAAAATCAAAACCAACATCGTAATAATTCCTTTGACCCAAATAATTCCTTCAAAATTAAACTTTTTATTTACCCACATTATTAAACCAAACAAACCACCAAAAAAGAGTAGCTCCAAACTCATAAACCAGATTGTTCGCCAGTATGGAGGATTTACTTTGAATGGCACTTCCTTTTTAGCTACATTTCCGAAGGCATCCCGACACTCTACCAAAAGTGTATAAGAACCATTTTCGAGAGGTGGAAAAATCACCGTTGCATTCCGATTCCATGCCGACCACTCTTGCATTTTGCCCTTCAAAAGATATCGAAATTCCAATTTTTCACCACTAAAATAATCAGGCATATTGAAGCGAAATCCAATCCCACCTAAGTCATAATCAAACACCAAGTCATCTAAGGAAAGTAATATACCTTGGTCATTTCGAACATGATCTAAAAATAATTCATAGTTTTTTGGTGTATATTTTCGCTTGATATCAAAACAATACAATTGATTTTGACGATTCACTACCCAAATTTGACGATTTTCATCTACGATAACATTACTTAAATTCGGAATACAATTCAATAAACTTAAAAATTGACTTTCATCTCCATTACTGTTATACCAATGTAGATTATCAAAAATCCAAATTAATTCATCACTTTGACTGATAATTTTAGAATTAGGAGTAATTTGTGAGAGTATTTTTCGCTCAGTTATTAATTTTTGATTCACAAAAGTATATACCCCTGACAAAGAGACAAAATAGAGCCGTTTCCCTTTTCGGAGTGGATAAATATCGTCTAGCTCCTTATTTTCAATTGCATAACTCTTGGTCTGTGATACTATTCCTGTACTATCATTGATTTGGAGCTGATAAACAGCATCTGTTCCACAAACCCAGATATTTCCTGTGCGGTCTTGGGTCATTCGTCCTAAAAAATCATCTATTTGGTCATAAAGAATTGGTTTTGTCTCATTTCTATCAGGAAAAATGATAGCAAAATCACGATCTAAGGTGACTACACATAAATAATCCTTATCTTTTGGGATGTATAAATGAGCCACATTTAAGTCTGAAATTTTTCGGATTTCTTTTCCTTTAATAAAGAAAATGCCATTATGTCCACTTGCCAAAAGACCATCTTTATATGGGACTAGTCGTTTGAATTTTCCTTCAAGATTGGGTATTTTCTTGAATAAATATTTGACTGATTTTAAGGCGAGGTCACGTTTTAGTAAAAGCATAGGGTCAGCTTTGGTTTCAACAGTTTCTGTTACGGAAATGGTCTTAGGGATCGTTTTTCTTGCTGTCTGTTTTGTAACAACTGCTTTGACAATTTTCTCTGTTTGTGACTTTTCTTTAGCTTCATTTACTTGTTTTTCCTTCTCCTTTTTACCAAAAATTCGTTTCCAAAATCCCTTTTTCTTTTTAGCCTTTTTTGTTTCAGGATTTTCTACGTTTTTTTGAGTGTTATTTCGCTTACGCTTTAAGGCTCGTTTTTCTTTTCGAGTGAGTTTTTTGGTTTGTTTTTCTGATTTTTTCTGTAAAATTCGGAGTGCTTTATTATTTGATTTTTCGTTTGTTTTGAGATGTTTTTGCCAGCGTGGATTTTGAATCAAACGTTCTACTGTAATTGTTTTCTTATCAATTAATTTCCCCATGATTTGTTCAATAGATACACGATCAGCTTTATCTAAATAATAAATACCATTTCCAGTAGCTACGTAGAGTTTTTTATCTAATGTTTTGACATCCAGAATATTTCCATCTAAACCATAATAATCAAAACGATTAATCGGTAAATCATAATCAATTCGACTGTATCCGTAGTCATGAGCAACCCAAATTCCGTTATTTTTATCTGTTCCAAGTGCCAAAATTTCATTGTCTTGGAGTCCATTCTGATAATTGATGTAAGCTGTTCCGTTTTCTAAATCACTTGATAATTCGAATGTTTTGTTATCATTCATTTTAAGAATTACTAATCCACCTTGAAAAGTAGAAAAGACCATTAAATTCCGATTTAAGATTTTAGCATTTGTTAAAATACTGTTTTTTAGGTATTTACTATCTTCGAAATCTATGTTCTGAAAACGCTTCCCATCAAAAATTAGAAATTGTCCATCAAATGTACCAATAAATGTTCGTGCTGAAGTTCGGAGTGGTTCAGCAAAGACGAAAGAAGCCTGCAAGCTATCAGGAAGTTGGATGTTAGTTTTCGAAAGTTTGCCTTTTTTCAGTTGCCAGAGATATTTGTCACTACTTTTAATAAATACTTGGTCAGCCAATGTAAAACATTCTTGAAAAGCATCTTGCTTATTGGGAACTAAATTGGTGAGGATTTGGTCTGTTTCTGCATTATATTCAATAATCCTTACAGATGAAATAAAATAAACTTTTTGACCAATAACTTTGATCGAAATAAAATTACCTTCTAAGGGTTGAGAAGTAATGGATTTATATTTTTCTTTTCCATCAATATCTGTAAAGATAATTCCACAAGCATCTCGACCTGCCGTAAAAATTTGATCATTGGCTATTGCCAAATCATTTACAGCATAACCTGTCTTGATTTGTGTCCAAAAATTTCCATCGTAACGAACTACTCCCTTTGGAGTTGCAAAATACATTTGTCCTCGTGTGCCTTGTACAATAGCATTGGTTTCGTAAGAGATATGATTAAAAGTATGTTGATAATCGGATAAAAAAAAGTTTCCCTTTTGGGCAAAAACTGTTAGAACACACAACAAAAAATATCCCGTACTAATAATTTTTTTCATTGTTTTGGTCAGTTAACGTTGAAGTTTGGCAAATTAGTGTTAGAAACTCTGATTAGCTTTAATGCTGTTCAGCAGTTCTGAGTTAATGTTAATAATTTCAAGGATAATGCCAAATCCAAAGAAAGATTTGAAGTATCTGAAAACTTAAAAAAATAATGTACTGTTTATATGGTAATACTTTTAAAGTACAATTTATTTTATTTTTATGAAAGAAAAAGTATATTTAATCTAAATAAAGTTTATAGCCTTTCAAACCCTAAATATTTATTTTTTAGGTATAGCCTTACGTAAGAACGCTTTTTTAACCAAAATAGCGTTTTGCCCGCCAAAAATCAACTATTAATCGTGGATTTGGGGTCATTAATCTATATTTCCCAACGCTTGGGCGATTTTTAACGTTCTTGTTTGCATAACTCGAACAATTTTTTTAATACTATTTCCGTTTCATCATGAAGTCAATCGTCATTCTCATTAGTTTCTGTGTGTTTTCGGTAGGTATTTCTACTACTAACGCCCAAATGCGTTATGGACAATATGCCCACCAAGGACAAACTTCTTACATTATCGAAGCCACGGATGTTAAAGCTCAACCTTTGGCAGATTCCAAACCTATTACACGGTTAACAGTGGGCAAAAAAGTTAAGGTACAAGGCATTTCTAAGACAGAGCATACACGGAATGGTTATACAGCTAATTGGTATAAAATACGCTTTTCACAATATGGAAAATTCATAGGAGGGTATGTTTGGGGTGGGGCATTATCAGCTGTGAGCTTGCCTTTTTCTTCCAAATTAGGGACGGATATTTTTCTATATGGATTGACTGAATTTAACCCTGAAAAAGGCTTTATGGCAGTGGCTAAAGTTGTTCGGAACGGAAAAGAAATTGCTCAAATCGAAATGCCTGCAATTAGTTTTTCAGAGGATGGACGTTATGAATATTGCCTGAAAGGGAAAGTTATTGGAAAACGAGGTTTCTCTAATCTAAATAGCATTTTTGAGATTGCTTCGACTTATGCAGCTTGTGGTTATCCGAATGTGAATTCTTTGATCTTTTGGAATGGACATGAATTGAAATTTGGGACACAAGGCGTTCGAATGGCAGAAGCAGGGTACGGTTCTATTGATACAGAGGTTATTTTTCCTGATCAAATTGGTGGAAAACCGAATCACTTGATGCTCATTGAAACACATAAAGAGTATGCTCAGGATATAGTTGTGAGTCGGAAAGTTATTCGTAAAGAATTGCGATGGAACGGACAGGAGTTACGAGAATAAATCTATCCTAAAGAATGATTTGTATTTTTTGAGGTAGTTTTTGACGTAGTTCAGTCTTGAGTTGTTTGGAAATTGGGTTATTTGAAAGGTCTAAAATCCGAAGATGAGGAAGATGATAAATTACCTCTGGAATCTCTGAAAAAGCATTATGAGATAAGTTCAAAATCTGTAGATAATTTAACTTATCTAATGACTGAGGCAATTTTTTTAACTGATTATTTGCCAAATCTAATGCTTGTAAATTTTTCAATTGTGCAATTTCTGAAGGAATTTCTATCAATTCATGATAATGAATCCTAAGAATTTGGAGCTTGGATAGCATCAAAATCTGAGATGGAAATAGTTGATAAGGAATACTTTCGATATGTACACCCGCTCCTGTTTTTCCCTCAGCAATGCGATCATGTAGATTTTGCATCGAAGACAGTGAAAGCCGATAAACCTTATCTTTTTTTGAAATGGCTTCGACTAAGGAAATGTATTTTTTCTCTTGAAACAACTCTGCTCTTGGCAGTAAATCCTGTCCTGTTAAGTTACTAATAAAGCAAAAAAATAAGAAGACCCATAATTTATTCATGGAAGACAAGGATTAAAAGTACTCACCAAAAAATTAAGGAAAATGAATCATGACTTTAGATTCAGAATATTTTTCAATTTTTAATTCCTCATTAAAGTACTTACCCACTCCTTTGACACATCCAATAAATAAGCCTATTAAATTTCGATTTGAGTGATAAGTCACCTGTAATGTTTTCTCGTTTTCATCCATCCATTGGTATTCAAAACGAGGCGGCTTTGCTTGGTTAAAATGCTTACCTACCATTTCATGAATACGGTCTAACTTTAGAATGTAATCCTTTGAATTTTTGAGCCCAATATACCAAAAAGAATACATTTTAGGGGCATAAACACAACACCAATATTCTCCAATCTCATCAAATAATTGCTGAGCAGGGATTTCCAGAATATTTACTGCATTAGAAACTAAATTCAAAGAGGTGGCTTCAGGTACGTCTTCAAAAGGCATAAAACGGTGGTTAGTGGCTAGATTCACAGAATTTAGACAAGCTTCCCATTTCGATTTGCCATATTTTTTAACGATTAATTCATGTAAACATTTATGAATAGTGCCTTTCATTATTTATGCTTTAAAATCAATATTAAATGTTCATTTTTTGGCTAAAAGTACCAATAACTAGTCAATACCGTTATCAGTACTTTTAGACAATTTCTTGGAGATAAGAGGTTTAAATTTCATCTGTAATTTCCCTCAACCAATCTTTCGCTGCCTCTAAATTCTGGAAAAAGTGAACCGTAAAAAGTCCGCCATCCATTTCACTAACGATTTTTTTAACTGCTACCTCATTAAAGAGGTCTTTAGACACTACTATTGCTGAAGCACGATAGCCCTCTTTATAAGCTTTTGGAAACCATACTTCGTTGAGCCAATCCTGATTTGCGATTGATACCACCCTAGCATCCGTATTGTCTGCAATCATTTTGCTAAGTTTCTTTTCCTTTAATAAGTCCAAAGAAGCATAACACGCCTCTTGGAACTGATCATCTTCAGCAAAACCATGCCAGTCTAAATATACACAATCTAAATCATTTAAGTAATAAATTTTACACCAAGGTTCATCATAGTAAAGTTCCATCTTTATTCAAGGGGTTTGTTTAGATTATCTAATTTGCTCAAAGCATCACGATAACCAATTCGAATACGTGAATCCACGGCTTCAGGTGTAAAATTATCTGTTCCTTCTACACCTTCGGCTTCGTACTGCAATTTCATGAATGAATGAATTTTTTTACGAGCAATCATTTTCTGATAAATTTTATCCTTTCGAATATCGCTATCTTGCGGAAGAACTTTATCAATTTCTTGGAATAAATCAATCATTCCATCAATTTTTGTAAAAAAGTTCTCATCTATATTGAGTTTGCTTTCAAAGATAATTTCTTTGACTCTATCCGAAATATCGGCAATAGTTTCAGGTAATGTTGCATTTTTACGAAATAGATTAATAATAATAATCTCTCTTTCCACATTACCTTTTATTTTTTCCAAACAATTGATAGCTGGAGCCAATGGTAAATTCGCAAATAATCCCCCATCCCAATAATATTGATTGTTTACTTCGATATAAGGGAAATTAGGCGGAATACTCATACTTGAAATTACTTTCTCCAAAGTCATGCCATCTTTATCACGATTACTGAACCGAGTTAAAGCTCCTGTTTCTACATTCACTGACTCTACGACTAATTCACTAGAATGTTGATTAAGTTGTTTAAAGTCAATTAAGTCAGCTAAAAATTCTCTGAAAGGACGAATATCATAAATACTTTTTGCGGTCAAAGGACTATAGACATAGTTAGGGTTAATATAATACATATTTGGGTTTCCTAACTTAGAAGTTTTTGCTTGCCAACTTTGTGGGAAAAAAGGTAAAGTATCCATCTTTACATGATTCCAGAGGGATTTTAAAGATTCGACTGGTCCGTACTTTCCTCCTAACATTACGGCGGCATTGATAGCTCCAATTGAAACACCCGTTACAATGACAGGACTAAAGTTGGTCTTTCTTTCGTAAATTGCTTGAATGGCTCCGTACTGGTAAGCTCCTAAAGCTCCTCCGCCTTGTAAAACTAAAGCTGTTTTTTTCATGTTAAAAATTATATCAGTTAAAAAAATGGGTTATGATTGTGTTGAATTTTTGTGTAAAATTTTTCTTTGGTTAAAGAATTAATATAATACATTGGATATTTTTTATGACCAAAAACACAAGTAACAATAAAAGCTATCATGACACTAGTAACTGAATAGAGTTTTTAAAAGATGTTAATCAAAAAAAATACATACCTCAGAAATAAATTGATATATTTTATGAGATGTATAATTTTTAAATTATTGATTATCAATAAATAAAAACTCTAATATATATTTTATAGAAAAGTACTAGTCAATTAGTGCAATGTAACTATTTTTTTAAACAAACTTTTGTCCCTAAAACTTGAATTTTAGTATGCAAGATTTAAAATACAGCATTGTTGGAGCAAATAGTCCTTTGTTGGAAGTTACGCTTTCACCTGATGAGGCACTTATCGCTGAGGCGGGAGCAATGCTTTATACTGAAGAAGGTATTCAGTTTGAAGCTAAGTTGGGTGATGGCTCTGAACAATCAGGTTTCTTTGATGAATTGTTATCTGCGGGCAAACGGCTTTTTACAGGAGAATCTTTATTTTTGACACATTTTACGAATATGGACTCAAAGCCTCGAAAAATAGCATTTGGTTCGCCTTATCCTGGCACCATTTTACCAATTAGCTTATCTAATTTACCTGAACGAACAGCTATATTTCAACGTGAAGTTTTTCTATGTGCGACTCATGGTACAAAAATTTCAGTAGAAATAACCCCCAAAATCGGCGCAGGCGTATTGGGTGGAGAAGGATTTATCTTACAAAAATTAGAAGGTGAAGGAACCGCTTTTATTCACGCAGGCGGAAGTGTGATTGAAAAGGAATTAGAAGATGAAGAATTGCTTGTAGATACGGGAGCTATTGTAGGTTTTTCTCCTTCAATTTCATATGATATTGAACGAGTTACTGATTTACGTTCTTCTATTTTCAGTGGAGAAGGACTCTTTTTGGCTAAATTACAAGGTACAGGAAAAGTATGGTTACAATCAATGCCTTTCCGAAGCCTAGTAGGGAAAGTTGCCCAGAAAATGAGTGAAGGATAAATAAATGTAAATTATTTTCGCCCACCTGCATTCCGAACATGAAAAAGTTTAACCAGCTTACTTACATAATCTTCTTGAGTATCTATGTATAAGTAATTAGCCCGATTTCGGAGACATAAATCACGAAGTTCTTTTTGATTTCGCTCAAAGTTGCCTAAGATACGTTGACGAGAGGTCTTGGAGTTAGAATTAACCCAGATTCGTTTTCCCGATTCTTTTTCCAAAATAGGAATAATCCCCGCACGAGGAAAGGTACGCTCTCGTGGATCTACTAAATGAACCACTATCAAATCATGTCGTCGAGCAAGTGCCTTAAGGCGACTATCATAACCTTCGTCCACAAAATCAGAAATGATGACAATGACACTTCGGCGTTGAATAATATTCATTGCCATGCTCATGGCTTTATTTAAGTTCGTTTTCAGAGACTTAGGTTCAATATGGAGCAATTTAGAAATAACTTGGAAAGCATGCTTAATTCCTTTTTTGGGTTTAATATAGCTTTCACGTTGATCAGAAAAACAAAGTAAGCCTACCGAATTATTTTCTTTCACTGCGGAAATAGTTAAAATTCCGCAAATTTTTCGTCCGATATCTATCTTCTGGAAATTGGGTCTTCCAATATATTGGGAAGCACTTACATCTAATATAAAAAATACATTTTGTTCTTTTTCCTCCTTAAAAGTTTTGACATAAGTTCCTTGTCCCTTGGCTGTTACATTCCAATCAATGGCTCGCACATCATCACCGTATTGATAGGCTCGCACATCATCAAATTCAAGTCCTGATCCCTTAAAAACAGACTTAAAATCGCCGTGCATTTGAGTATCAATCGCTTTTCGAATGCGAAGTTCATATTTCCGAAGTTCATTAATCAGTTCTTTTAGTTCCATTCGCTTTAGTTTACGAGTGTATCAAAAACGAAGATATAAAAAAAGAAAGCCATTTTTGACTTTCTTAGATGAAGGAACTAGAACGAACTGAATTAGTATCTATTTTTACCAGAATAATTTTTCTCGTGATTTACTTTTAGGTTTATCTTGCCTATTTTTTAAGGCTTTCAGTAGGTCATCTAATTCATTATCTGATAACCCTTCAAAAAAATAGCGAATCGTATTCTCCTCAAGCATTTTTTCTGAATTGAACAAATGTTCATACTGTTTGATTAATCGGTGCGTCTTAGACATGGTCTTAACAGTTTGGTGTATTAAAATATATAAAAGTGAAAAATGAATATTTGTTAAATACATGAATGAATCCTTTTAAAATAGGAGTTCAGATTTTAAAAAAAATGTTAAATAATTAAAACTAATTAGATGTTAAATAAAAGTGACCACGCAAGACCAGAAGAATTATGGTATGATTTTAAACTTAATTGTAGGAGAGAGGAGTAATTGTAAATTTAGTAGCTCTAACGGATAACAGATGCAGGAGGTTTCAGGAAACTTAGATAAATGATAAATCTTGACAAAAAATAATTTGAAATATAAGTTTTGTAATCTTTTCTAATACAAAAACAAGAAATGTCTTATTTTTTTGATAATCAGAAATATATATATACATATTTTTTTATGTCTCAATCAAAAAAAGAACCATTTTTATTTGTTAAATATATTTTTAATTTGAAAATAAAAATAACAACTTTACCATAAAATACGACCCAATTGATAAAACTGGCACAATTTCAGATAGTAAGTTTTAGTGAAACATAAACAAGGAATTATCTAAATTTCGACTTGGGTACTATCTCAAAAAAACTTTTTAGAAATTCTAAATTAAAATCAATTGAGATTCTAGGATTTGTCCGTACTTTTAGGGCAAAAAAAGACGAAACAGAAGCTTCCTTGCCTATTTTTTAACGTGTGTTGCTCATCAACAAACACTAATTTCACGAATCGCTTATCACAACATGAAAAACTATCTTTTATATCTCATCTTATTTATAATCAGTATCTTACAGGGTTGTAAAGAAAAATTACAAGTCGATTTAATTGTACATGATGCTCATATTTATACGGCAGATTCGACATTCTCAAAGGCACAGGCATTTGCAATCAAGGATGGAAAATTTGTTATGATTGGTACTGATAAGGAAGTACTTAAACGATGTGAAACAACTGATCCTGTTCAAATTGTAGATGCTAAACAACGTTCCATTTATCCAGGGTTTTATGATTCACATGGACATATTTTCCAACTCGGGCAATTAACACTCCAAGCTGATTTGGTGGATTCGAAATCATTTCGGGAAGTGTTGATTCGGCTAAAACGCTATCGTAGAAAACACAAAAATAAAACATGGATTCTTGGAAGAGGCTGGAATGAAAATGATTGGGAACAAAAAACTACACCGACTAAAATTGCTTTAGATACGGTTTATGCGGATGTTCCTGTTTTGTTAGAACGAATGGACGGACACGCTGCCTTAGTCAATTCCAAAGTCCTTGAAATTGCAGGAATTACACCAAAAACTAAAATTGATGGTGGATTTATCGAAGTTAAAAATGGTAAGTTAACTGGAATTTTAAGCGATAAAGCCGTAGAATATGTTAAATCATTCATTCCAAAAATTACTCCTGAAGAATGTCGAAAAATGATTCTGAAAGCACAGGAAATCTGTATTGCTCAAGGAATTACGTCTCTTGGAGATGCAGGTTTAAATAAGGAAGAAGTTGCTTTATTAGATTCTATGCAACAAGTAGGTGAACTCAAATTGCGGATTTATGGAATGCTTTCTCCCACACCCGAAAATCAAGCTTATTTTCTAGAAAAAGGGGTTTATAAAACTGACCGTTTGCACATTCGTTCCTTTAGCCTTTCGGCGGATGGTGCATTAGGACCCAGAGGAGGATTATTATTGAACCCATATACAGATAAAAACACCTACGGACTTCAAAAATTTCCCACTGATTCCTTACGAACTCTATTGAAAACGTTTTATGACAAAGGATTTCAGGTGAATACAGATTGTGTAGGAGACTCGGCAACTCGAATGATGTTGAATTTATATGCTGAGGTTTTACCTCAAGACAACGATAATCGTTGGAGATTGGAGCATTTGCAAGTTGTAAATGCTGATGATATGAATTTATTTAAAGAGTATAAAGTATTACCTTCGGTTCAGCCTTTGCATTGTACAGAAGATATGCCTTGGTTGTCTGATCGACTAGGTAAAAGCCGCTTAAATCAATCGTATCCATATCAAGATTTGATGCAACAAAATGGCTTAATTGCTTTCGGAAGTGACTTTCCTGCTGAAGAACCTTCTCCTATTTATGCTTTTCATGCGGCAATGTCCCGTCAAAATTCGATGCATGAACCTGATAGCGGATTTTTCGCACAACAAATTATTGATAAACAAGATGCCTTACGTGCTTTGACGATTTGGGCAGCATATGCTCATTTTGAAGAAAACGAACGAGGGAGTATTGAAATCGGAAAAGATGCTGATTTTGTAATTTTAGACACTGATATTATGGATACTGACCGTCGTTTATTGCGTCTTTCAATGGTCTTGAATACTTATATTGCGGGCGAAAAAATATACAGCAACTACGAATCAGGATACTAAATTTGAAAGTCTATTTGCTAAGTATTTTATTCTTTTTATAAAAAATTAATACTAAAAATATTTTTCCATAATGATAGGTTTTCAAACTTATTGTTATGGAAATTTTATTTTTAGTGGATTGATAGTGAGTTTTTTTTATTAAAGTAAGGTTTGTAAATCCTACACTATGGAAATGAAACTAATTTACTAAAAATCAATATTTCAACTCTCGAAGAGTTAGGCAAAACTTACGAATTATTGAACTTATTTGTAGAGATAAAAAAGATAATTTATTGGTAAGCATTTCTATAAAACGAAATTTACGTTATTTAGAAAAATAAATTTAAATACCAATAAAAACATGAAACATTTACTTATTTTGGGAGCAGGACGCTCTTCTTTTAGTTTAATTCAATACTTGCTAGAAACTGCCTATTCTGAGCATTGGTTGATTACCGTAGGAGATAGTAATTTACAACTTGCTCAAGAAAAAATTCAAAATCACCCCAATGGACGAGCCGTTCGATTTAATGCGGATAATCTGGAAATATGTGAGGTTTTGGTACAAAATGCTGACTTAGTCATCTCGATGTTACCGCACTTTATGCACCGACCAATTGCTGAACTTTGTGTCAAGTTTGGAAAACATTTCTTAACGGCTTCTTATCTCACTCCTGAAATTAAAGCACTGAATAACAAAGCAATAGCGCAAAAAGTAATTCTGTTAAATGAAATGGGACTTGACCCAGGTATTGATCATATGTCTGCGATGCAAATCATTGACGGACTCAAGAAAGATAGTGCTGATATTCGGGCTTTCAAGTCCTATACGGGTGGTTTGGTAGCTCCTGAATATGATACCAACCCTTGGAATTATAAATTTACATGGAATCCTCGAAATGTGATTTTAGCAGGACAAGGCACAGCACAATATATCATTCGGGGAAAATATAAATATATGCCATACCATCGCTTATTTTCTGATTTAGAAGAAATTACAGTTAGTAATTATGATAAATTTGAGGGATATCCAAATCGAGATTCTTTAAAATATCGAGTGATTTATGGTTTGGAAAATACGTCTACTTTGATTCGTGGTACACTCCGAAAAGCAGGATTTTGTCAGAGCTGGGATGCCTTTGTACAGTTAGGGATGACGGATGATGGTTATAAAGTTGAAAACTCGGAAAATACCACCTATCGGGATTTTATAAATGCGTTTTTGCCGTATGATTTAACTCTTACTGTACCCGAAAAAGTGGCTCAATTTTTAGGAGTAGAACCAGATTCTGAAATTATTAAAAAGCTGAATTGGTTAGGACTCTTCCGAGATGAAAAAATTGGCTTGGAAAATGTATCCCCTGCTCAAATTTTACAACACGTCTTAGAAAAGAAATGGAAACTTGCCCCGAATGACAAAGATATGATTGTGATGCAACATATTTTTGAATATGAATTTGACCAAAAACAATATCGCCGAGTTTCGTCTTTGGTCGTCAAAGGAGAAGATACCCAACAAACGGCAATGGCAAAAACGGTAGGCTTACCTTTGGGAATTGTGGCAAAATTTATTTTGAAAGATGAAATTAATTTAACTGGTGTTCAATTGCCTGTTCATTCACAAATTTATGAGCCTGTTCTGAAAGAAATGGAGTCTCATGGCATTCAGTTCGAAGAAGAAATTGAAGAGATTTAATACATTATCACTTTGATTTTTAGCAAATTTGATAGCTGTTTTATACTAGAAAATTTTTTGTTGAATCCTTCTAATTCATAACATACTCTACCCTACTAAAAATGATTTATAAAATATGTTTAGTGTTGAAATTATTTAAAAACCTTTTTTTAGTAAGCTAAAACACCATTTTTCCGTAGCGATGGGTTTGTAAACTCACCGCTACGGAAAAATTAAATTTGATTTAATCTAAATGATAATCCGTAATTTGTAAATCAATAAAATTTTAGTAGGGTAGAGTAGTGGCACTTATTGCTGGTTTAAAGATGATAACCAAGGCAAGTTAGCTAAATCGACATTTCCACCCGTCAGGATAATTCCTATTTTCTTACCTTTAAAATTCGAAACATTGCCTTCCAAAAGTGTTGCTAGAGGAACAGCACAAGACGGCTCAATAATAATTTTCATTCGTTCCCAAATTAAGCGCATGGCTCGAATAATATTTTCCTCAGAAGCTAGTGCAATTTCTGAAACATGGTCTCGAATGATTTCAAAAGTTTTTTCACCGAGTGAGGTTCGTAAACCGTCTGCAATGGTCACAGGAGGTTTGGGGGGGTGTCGGATTCCTGTTTGTAAGGATTCATAAGCATCATTGGCGAGGGCGGGTTCTGCCCCAATGACTTTGGTGTGAGGTGAGAAGTGTTGCGTAGCGAGTGCTGAACCACTTAATAATCCACCACCACCAATAGGTACAAGTAATAAGTCCAAATCTTCAAGATCTTCATAGATTTCTTTGGCACAAGTGGCTTGCCCTGTAATGACTCGATAATCATCATAAGGATGAACAAATTCGGCTCCTGTTTTTTGTAAGATTTCTTGCATTTTGGCTTGTCGTGCTTCGAATGTAGGTTCACAAAAATAAACTTTTGCACCGTAGTTTTGCACAGCATCTTTCTTGACTTGAGGCGAGTTATTAGGCATGACAATGTGTGCCTGAATATTTTGTAATTGTCCTGCATAAGCAATTGCTTGAGCGTGATTACCAGAAGAATGTGTCCCAATTCCTCTTTGTTTTTCGGCTTCAGTCAGAGTTAGGACGGTATTCATAGCTCCTCGAATTTTAAATGCTCCGATTTTCTGAAGATTTTCACACTTAAAGAATAGTTGTGCGCCCACCATCCGATTTAGAGTTTCGCACGTTAGGATGGGTGTTCGATGGATATAGGGTTGAATTAATCGGTGAGCCGTAGCAATTTGATTAAGGTTAGGCAAGGACAAAATTGTTGGGGTCATAGAGTTACTTTTGATACGTTGATACTTGAAATTTCTATAGGAATACTATGCAACAAAACTATTTTCTAAAGATAACAATCAACTATTATTAAGCCCGATCTAGAAAATAAAAGGTACTGAATCATAGTCATTTCCCAAAAACTGGATTAGGTTTATTTTTTTTCTGCAAAAGTAGTGCTTTCGATTCAAATTTGATGGAAATTTAAGGCTTCTGACAAATGTAATTCAACCGACATTCCTTGAAATTCTTTTAAAAATAACTATTTCATTTTTAGGAAATCAATCCAAAAATCTGTTCTTTTGAATACGGACAGAGAAGTCTTTTAAAATATTTGAGTTATAGACTACCAAGAACACGTCCAAATCACTTAACCTGACTTAGTCTCAAGGACATTACCCGCAAGAATTTAAGGCTCAAAATGATACATTTATCCTAAATCTAAAAATTATGAAGCATCTCCCAGGAATCATTGGCAGTATTGTTATCGTCGCTTTGTTGGTTTCGGTCAATCTTTTTTATGCTAAAGAAAAATCGTCAGAACCCAAAACAACTCTTCAAGAAAAAGAAACTCCAAAAACAGCAATCGCTGAGTCAGCTTCCATATCTCCTGAACTCATCACTTCTTCAAAAGTGCAGTGGATGAGCTTTGAGGAAGCACTCAAAAAAGGCAAAGAAAATCCTCGAAAAATTTTTATTGATGTTTATACTGATTGGTGTGGATGGTGCAAACGAATGGATAAAACGACCTTTGATAATGAAAAAGTTGCAGCTCTCCTGAATGAAAAATATTATGCGGTCAAATTGGATGCAGAGCAAAAGGGAGATATTGAGTTTGATGGACGGACTTTTAAGTTTATTGCTGAAGGTCGGAATGGATATCATGAGTTAGCTGCCTCTTTACTTAATGGTAAAATGAGTTATCCAACTGTTGTATTTTTGGATGAGGAATTCCGTTTAATTACGCCTGTGCCCGGTTATCAACAGCCTCAAGACTTACATCCAATTCTTCAATTTATTGGAGACTCACACTACAAAAATACCAAATGGGAAAGCTTCATAGAACAATATAAATCTCCCTTTTAGGCATTTTGTTAAACTAATGAAATTGACTTTTTCAATGACTTAAATTACCAATTTGAGGAATTCGGAGCCTTTTTGTGAAGTAATGTCAAAGAATTTGAGGATTAAAATTAAACAAAATAAGAAATTTTAACGGATTAAATTGCGTCCTATTCTTTTTTGCTGTATTTTAGCATAAAACTCAATTCCGCCTTTTACAGACACACAAAGACACATTAAACAACTCTTCGAAATCGTTCTCAAAGATATGAAAAATGAAACGCCCGATTGCCGTACTTGTTCTGTTCGAGATGTTACGCCTTTCGAACATTGTAACCGTGATCAAGTATTGGAAGTACAGTTTGCTAAGTCTTGTAACTTTTATAAAAAAGGACAATTTATCTTTTCTGAAAATTCGTTGCCTATCGGCTTATTTTGTATTAGCTCAGGTCATCTTAAATTAGTCAAATATGGAAGTGGAGGAAAAGAACAAATTCTTCGGATTGCAAAGCCAGGTGATTTTGTAGGATTTCGTTCCTTAATTACTCGGAGGCGTTATAATGCTTCAGCAATTGCAGTAAGTGATGCAGCAGTTTGTCTTTTACCCCGAAAGGACTTTCAACATCTCTTGAATACTAATCACGAGTTTTCAGCGGAAATTATGCAACGGGTCTGTGAACTGGCTGAAAAAACGGAAAATAAATTGACAGATATTGCTTATAAGCCTGCTCGTGGACGTATCGCAGATGCTTTGCTGTTGTTGAGTAATGCAGATACAGAGCTGTGTCAAAAGGACATTCAGTTGAGTCGAGAGGAATTGGCAGGTTTTACGGGAACAGTTAAAGAGACTGCTATTCGAATTTTATCAGAATTCAAGCGAAATAACCTGATTGCTATTAAAAAGCGAAAAATTGAAATTTTAGATATAGGAGGTCTAGAACAAATGAGTAATCAATTTGATTGACTTCACGATACTTTTTACCAATAAAAGCACCAAAATAGACGATAAATTCACATAGTTTGGTGCTTTTTTATGCTTTGAGCCTAAAGTAAACTATTCGACAATTTCCCTCTTTCTAGTATAATCTTCCCTTTTTAATTATTTATTAGTGTTATGTGAAATTAAATACCACTATTTTTACTAAATAAACTGATTCTATTCAGAACATTTTGCAAAAACAGACTGTTACAAGGACAACATACTAGAAGACATCAAAAATCTTCTAAAAGTACAATTCTGAAATATGAATGAAGTAAAATATGAGCGTTTATTATTCTATTAAAGATTTAGAAAATCTTACGGGTATCAAAGCACATACGATACGTATGTGGGAACAACGTTATAATATCGTCAAACCTGAACGCACTTGTACGAACATTCGCCTTTATGGACCCAATGAATTGAAGCTAATGCTGAACATTGCATTACTCAATAATAATGGTTATAAAATTTCGAAAATTGCCAAAATGACTGCCGAAGAAATGAAGCACAAAGTCATGGCAACTGTAGATAAACGTAGTCGATATGAAGACCAAATTGCTGCTTTGACGGTAGCTATGATTGACTTAGATGAGAGCGAATTTGAACGAATTATGGCAAATAATATTCGTGAATTCGGTTTTGAAGAGACAATTCTAAAAGTTATTTACCCGTTTTTATCCAAAATCGGGGTATTGTGGGCGACTGATAGTATAAATCCTGCTCAAGAACATTTCATTTCTAACCTCATTCGGCAAAAATTAATTGTTGGGATTGATAGTTTAACCCTTCCTGTTGAATCAGATTATCCGACTTTGATGCTTTTTCTACCTGAAGGCGAATTACATGAAATCTCATTACTTTTTTCATCTTATTTGATTCGTGCAAGAGGGTTCCGAGTCTTTTATTTTGGACAAATGTTGCCAATGGAAGATTTAAAAAAAGCCTATGATTTACGCCAACCTGATTATCTATTGACTATCATTACTTCCGTGCCTGGATTTGATAAAGTACAAGATTATTTAAATCAACTGGCAGAAACTTTCCCGAATGCTCAAATCTTATTATCAGGTATTCAGATTATTGGGCAAGATCATAAACTGGCAGAAAATCAAGAAGTTATTTATAACACAGAACGTTTAATCCAGTTTTTGGAAGAACTCCGAAGGAATCTGTGATGAATTTTTCGGAGTTTTTTATGTTCGCAAATTAGTTTTTATGTCGGATGATATCTTCGAAAGCTTGACGTTCCTTTGTAGGTACTTTTACCAGATTACTCATTAACCATCCTCGATTATACCCTCCTCGATTGAAATTAGTTACCTCAAAATACCATCCCTTAATTTGGAAAAAATGAAACTTAACATTCTCTACAGTTTTGAATCTTAAATTTCCTGTTTTCATTGCTTGTAAAAAAAGTGTGAGATAATTAGGTTTATACTCCTTATTCGTGTAATATTCTACGTATTTTGGAGCTTTAAAAATTTTACGTAGATTCATAAAATCTAATTCATGACTCATCGGATGTAAAAATGGAGGCATATCCATTTGTGAGGTATCAGGATAAAATTGTGATTCAAAATCAGAACTATATACATCTGAAATTACCCATTTTGAACCATCATTTTCTTCTTCAATATTCAAATATAAAATAACATTAATGGTTTTGCCTTGGTATAGAAATTCTGTCCAGACCTCTGCAAACCAATCTTGATTTTTGAATTCTAGAAACTGAGGATTACTTTCATTAGTAACTGTGTTCATCAATTCATTTCGGAGTGATTTAGTTAAATCAGGATTTTTGGCATCAAATAAGAATGGGATATATTTTTCACGTAAGGCTTTGGTACGATGGTCTTTATCTCGTCCATCATAGAGCCGATTCCCTGAAGCATCTTCTTCACCGTTGAATCGATGGAAAAATTGATTAATTTGTTTGGTTTCAGCATACAATTGACTTTCATTTTGGGCATTGGCATACTGAAATACCGTTAGAAGTACCCAGACTAAACCACCTATTTTCAAGGTCTTTTTCATAAAAATTTGAATTTTGGAAGGTTAATAGATTGTTTCTTTTCATGGTAGAACGTTAGAAGTTGGTTTACATTCGGAAAAAGAAAAGTTTTTTTGCAAAATATTGTGATATTTTCTGTTTTATAGGAAGGATATATATGATTGTGATACTGGGTCGATTTGGAGGATATTGTTAGTAATGATCGGCAATCAAATTAGTTTTGGATAATTGAAAATAAAAAAAGCAACCCACTATGCAGGCTGCCTTTTTAACTCAAACAAACAACTAATCAACCAATCAAAAACCTATACCGTAAAAGGCTTTGTCACCCGTAGGCGTAATGCCTTCTATCAAAACGCCGCCCGACTTACCCCGAAGGATTTCTTGCAAATCGGCAACGGTCGTAATTTTCGTTTTATCTACGTGTGTAACGATAAATCCTGTCTGAACTTCAGCTTTTTTCAGCTTACCGTTCTGCAAACGAACGACTTTCACACCGTGTTTGATACCGTATTTTTTTCGTTCTTTGCGATTGATTACAGCAAAATCTGCGCCTAACTCAGTGATCCGAATTACTTTATTTTCGAAGGCACTGACTAACTCAGTGGTGTGGTATTTATTTTTTAAAATCACCTTAACTGTTTTGGTGTTTCCTTCTCGTTCATAGGTCAAGAAAATAACATTTCCTGGTTTATAACCTGTGGTAATTTCCTGTAACCGAGAAACGGTATGAATCGGATTATCATTGATTTTTGTGATAATATCCCCAACTTGAAGCCCCGCTTCTTCGGCAGCACTGTACCGAGTTATTCCTGCTACATAAACACCCTCTAAAGAATTTAAATCTTTAGATTCCATCAGGTCGGCGGAAATATCCAAAACACTCACACCTAATAAGGCTCGTTGAACTTGACCAAATTCAATCAAATCTTGTGCCGTTTTTTTGACAATACGAGAAGGTACAGCAAAAGAATATCCTGAGAAGCTTCCTGTTCCTGTAGCAATTGCGGTATTAATTCCGATCAATTCTCCATTTAAATTAACTAATGCGCCTCCACTATTCCCAGGATTTACGGCGGCATCTGTCTGAATAAAGGATTCTACGGCTAAATTATCTTTAGTCTGTAAAATATTGATACTTCGACTTTTAGCAGAAATAATTCCTGCTGTAACGGTTGAAGTTAAGTCAAAAGGATTGCCCACTGCAAGCACCCACTCACCTACCTTGATTTCATCAGAATTACCAAGTTTGGCTTGAGGTAATTGAATGGCTTTAATTTTCAATAAAGCCAAATCAGTATTGGGATCAGTACCAATAATTTCCGCTTGAAATTTTCGTTTATCTTGTAAAATTACGTCAATCTTTTCGGCTTCTTCTACGACATGAAAATTGGTAATAATATAGCCATCTTCTCGAATGATAACCCCTGAGCCTGATGAAAATGTTTCATCATCTTTATCATAATTATCTCGAAACCAATCTAATATATCCGAGCCATCCTCTGAAGAGGTATAATCATATCCCTCGTAGTGGATTTTGAGTTGAACAACTGAAGCAATAATTTTCTCGACTGCAGGGACGAAATTCATATTTTGAGGTAAATCCAGCTTTCGATTTAGTTCGGGAGTTGTATGAGGTTCGTAATCGGAAAAGCGTAAATGATTTTGGCGTATTTGTACCGAATCAGAATTTGAGGAATTGGGTAAACCAAACAACCACACAAAGCCACCTAAACTAATGACTCCACCCACCAAAGAAGCTAATATAACTGTGAAAAACAGTACTTTACGATTCATTCATTTTGATATTTTGAAGGTGTTTTTTCAGAAGACTAATAATACTTTTATCGCCTAAGTTAGTTATTTTTTATAAAATTTTACTGGATTGATATTACTTGATTTAGGGCAATCAAAATACCCTAATTTTGAGCCAGATCTTCTTAATTTACGATAAATTGAATAGTTTAGAAAAATATTGGCAAACTTATTTCAAGAAAACTCCAAAAAAGAAGATAGGCTTCTGATTCCTTCTAATTATTGTGTAGGTTTGTATCCCGAATCGTCTTACATTTTGAAACTTAGATAATCGTAATGCGTTCCCGATTTAAACTTTTTCTTCTTTGTTTTTATACGTGTATTATTTCTTTAGGAGCCTCTCCTTTGAAGGATTCATCCCAAGAGATTTATTCTTTAAATCATGAATGGAGTGTCTATGATACTCGAAAATCGGCATATGTGCCATTTATTCGGCAAGTTCATCGGCGTACTAATCAATTGCATTTGAGTCTAACTCTAAAAAATTATGAGGGGTTTTATATCAAAATTCGTGGTATGGAAAATTCGCACGTTTTTTTAAATAATCATCTGAATTATACCTTTCAAAAAGAGGAAGCCATTTTTTTGAGTGTCGATAGTCTCCAAAGATACATTTCCCCTGATTCAGTCTGTTTAATCACTTATTATTCCCTCAAATCAATTTCAACGGTTCCTGATGTTCGTGTGGTACTAAGTTCCAAAAACACTATTCCTATTAATGAAGATGAAAGTGTATCTAGTGAAACAGTCACTCAACACATCCACCGAAAGCGTTCCTATAATAATGATCTTCGGAGTATGATGAAAATTATTTCACTTATCCCTTTGATCATTATGATCTTGATTTGGCGATTTGATAACTCTTCAAAGTTATTACTTTCTCGTAATCAATCAGATAGTTTTTCAAAAACGGGACAAGTCAAGCGGATTTCGAGTTTATCATTCATCAGTTTTATGGTGTATTTCTCAGCAACTTTGGCTTTTGCAGTTTGGTTTTTAGCCGACTTTTCGCCTTGGGTAACGACAGAACATTTACATCTTCCGCCCGAAAATTTATGGGAATATGGAATGAGTTATATTCAACTTTTCTTATTTTTCTTATTTTTTGTCATTGTCAAGTATTTTATTATCCAGTTTATGGGAGTGCTTTATCAAGACCGACAAGTCTCCATGATACATCTTCAACAATACATCAATACGGCTCAATTTTTTTGTACTTTGACGGCTATTTTTATGTGTCTGAGTAATTTTATTGCTGAAAGTTTATCAATGAATTTGTTGAATGGCATTCTTTATGTGTTCTGCTTTTTGATTGTTTTGAAGCTAGTATTGATGACGGTACAATTGAATAAACTGGTTTCTTACCGTAAAATCTACTTATTTTCGTATCTTTGTGCGACTGAATATATTTTAGTGATTTTATCTATTAAGTTTTTTACAAATTTGTAACGTAGAAGCCATATTATGACAGAGCAAGCCACCTCGGCTGTCGTCAAGGACAGAATGAAGAAAGTGAGCAGTATTCTGGTTTCTCAGCCTAAGCCTGCCTCCCACTCGCCTTATGCCAAGTTAGCCGAAAAATATGGAGTCCAAGTGGACTTCCGACCTTTCATTCATGTTGAGCCTGTGGACGTGAGGGAATTTAGAAGACAGAAAATCTATATCTTGGATTATTCCGCCATTATTTTCACGAGCCGTAATGCGGTTGATCACTTTTTTAATCTCTGTAAAGCCCTCAAAATCGAAATGCCTCCTGAAATGAAATATTTTTGTATTTCGGAACAAACGGCAAACTATTTACAGAAGTATATTACGATTCGGAAACGAAAAATTTTTGTGGGCAAACGAACGGCGACAGATCTCCTGCAAACTTTCAAAAAACACAAGAAAGAAAAATTTTTGTATCCATGTTCTAATATTCGGCGTAATGATATCCCGAATTACTTAAAGAAAAATGGCTATACGTATTCTGAAGCAGTGATTTATAGAACGGTTTCTAGTGATTTATCTGATTTGGCAGATGTGAATTACGACATTATCGCCTTTTTTAGCCCTTCAGGTATTCAATCTTTATTTGATAATTTCCCTGATTTTAAGCAAAATAATACGCGCATTGCTGCTTTTGGTCCCACAACAGCTAAAGCAGTCAGAGATCATAGCTTAGTTTTAGATATTCAAGCTCCACACCCTGATGCTCCTTCAATGACAGGAGCAATTGAGCTGTATATTAAGGAAGCTAACGAAGAATAAATAATATTTTTACTTCGTAATTTATTGAAAATCAGTACATAAAAAATATGAACAAGCCTTGTCAATTTTTATAATTTGACAAGGCTTGTTTGATTTCGAATATTTTAAAAATCAATCCTTTTTTAGCCATGCTTGAACAATATCATCTGTATCTTTATTACCCATCTGAAACTCATTATTTGGTATTTCGATATGAAAATCTCCTTCTGAAGTTTGGTATTCTAAAGCAAAATATTTGATTCGCCTTCCCTTATCACCTCTTTTGTAATAAGTATTAAATGCCTTAATATTTGTTTTTGGAATCATAATTATTGATTCAAAGGGATGCTTTTTGCGCCATAGAAAGTAATTATTATCTAATAACAAACCATGATAAAAACAATTTTGGCGTTTACCTCTGGCTACTTTTATATCTTGGAAAAACATCATTATTACATAAAAACAACCATAAAAAACCATCAAAATCAATACAGCACAAAGTAAAAATAATCCCACTAGCAGGATAGTTGTCCACCAAGTTTCAAATAAAGTAGCTAAGAATTTTTGAGGATTTTCATAAACAAAATAAAGAGCCGAACTAATCATTCCAAGCAAAACATAGACTAGTGGAAGAACAGGAAAAAGTGTTAAAATTCCCATTAAAATATACGCTGTCTGCGAATGATAATATTCAAATCCTTGATTTTTAGGAATTTTTCCTGTCTGAAAAATCCATTCATATTTTGCAGGTAATTCTTTTAATGAATAAAAAACTTGCATTATCTCGTATATTTTTGGATTTCATTTACCAATAGTAGCGTGTCTTTTATAACGTAAGTTATCCCTCATAAGATTTGAAACTTGATGAGGGATAAAAATAAAATCTACTTAGTTTTCCCAAAGGTCTTGTTCTTTATCAAGATATTCATATTCAATTTGTTGTGAAGCAATAAGAGCCGATTTACCCATCCCATAACGGTCTTCAATATGAGCATCATCACCATTTGCATATTTAATCAAGTGAGCTGAAAATAATCGATTCTCAAAGGCTTCCGAAAAATTTAAGGCTTGTACCAAATTAGAATTATTGTACCAAATGGCTTGCGGATTATCTCGAAAAACATTCATAACCAATTCCTTATAAGAGAATGAAGCTAATATTTTTTCGAGACCCGTAGGAGACTGTTCCGCAGGAATTTTCAAGGTGATTGCCTGAATTTCTCGTTTCATACGACTTGTTTTTTTATCAAAAATGACATCTTCTTTGATTTCTAAAACATACAATTGATTTGGAAAATATTCTTCAGCAATAACTTCATTTTCAGAGGGTTCTTCTTCCGAAGTTTCTATTTCCCAATCACCTGTGACCGATTCATCGGTAGAAAATTCCCCATCACTTTTATAATCCATTGATTCCATATCTTCCCAAGTTTCTTCCTCACTTCCAGCACTTGGTAAAGTCAAGTTTTGAATGAAATCTTCATAATTCATTCGATTACGAAGTGAATCATTTTGGAATGGTCGAATAATCCCAGCTTTAACGGCTTCGATAACTAACTTAGGTAAGGAATTTTCCTGAGCAAAAAATGGACGGTTTTGTTTTTCCCGTAAGTCCATATAAAGCCACTGAGTGCGTTTGTAAAGTTGGTCTTGTTGGTGAGTAGATCGTAGAGAATATTCATTGTATCCACTAAAATGTTCTTGGGCTAAAACAAATTGACTAACAAATAATTGAGCCCAAAAAAATACGAAAAAGATTTTATTCTGAGGATGTTTCATGATTATCTATTTTAAGTTTTTACTATTATTTCAATTGATTTTTTTAGGTATGACTACTTAAAATACGCTAAAAACTTCCCAAAAGAGACACTCCTGAGCTACGCTATTTTTACGTATTTTTACATTGGTTTTACACGGAACTTCTTGGCTTTATATTCTGACTTTTGGAGGCACATCTACCGAAAAATGATTTGAGAAAGAAGACAATGTTCAGAAATATTCGGGCTAGAGTACCATACCTTGCTTTTATCCTTTGTACCTTTGGGCGATTTATAGAATTGTTTTATTATGTCTTTCGAACGAAATGACGTAATTTGCAGTAATTGAATTTAAAGCAGAACTTCAAAAATAGCGCATACCTTGAAAATTACTGAGCATATTGAACGAGCCGAGAAAACGTTGTTTTCTTTTGAAATCTTACCCCCACTCAAAGGACAAAGCATTCAGTCTCTGTTTAATGGGATTGAACCCCTAATGGAATTCAAACCTGCCTTTATTGATGTGACCTATCATCGAGAAGAATACATCTATAAAAATATGGGTAACGGGTTACTCAGAAAACAGGCAGTCCGCAAACGTCCTGGAACTGTTGGTATTTGTTCGGCTATCATGAATCGCTATCATGTTGATGCCGTACCGCATATTATTTGTGGCGGATTTACAACTGAAGAGACTGAAGATGCGTTGATTGACCTCAATTTTTTAGGAGTTGAAAATGTCCTTGCCTTACGGGGGGATGCCATCAAATCAGAACCTACTTTCATTCCTGAGCCTGGTGGGCATCATTATTCTACCGACTTGATTGGACAACTAATTGATATGAATCATGGTAAGTATTTAGATGATAGTTTACAGCATCCTGCTCCGACTGATTTTTGTATTGGTGTTGCGGCATATCCTGAAAAGCATTTTGAGGCTCCCAATTTGACTGAAGATTTGAAATATTTAAAGAAAAAAATTGATTTAGGAGCAGATTATATTGTAACTCAAATGTTTTTTGACAATCAGAAATTCTTTGATTTTGTCAAAACTTGTCGTGAAATGGACATTAATGTTCCCATTATCCCGGGGTTAAAACCTTTGGTAAGTGCCAAACAGCTAACCGTTTTACCTCGTATTTTTCATATTGATTTGCCTGAGGATTTGGTCTCGGAAGTCGAAAAACATGCAGATGATAAAGAAGCTGTTCGACAGATTGGTGTGGAATGGTGTTTACAACAATCCAAAGAATTAATTGAGTTTGGTGTTCCTTCTTTGCATTATTATTCGATGAGCCGTTCTACTTCGGTGCAAAAAATTGCTGCAGAAATCTTCTAGAAAAAATTATCACCTTGAAGTTTTTTGTAAAAAAGAGGAAAATGAATTTACTTTATGTTCAATTTTTCCTCTTTTTCTGTCTTCAACGTAATATAACCCAGAACACTTCAAGGTATTTTTATTTCATCTATAAATAATAGATTAGAGATAACTTCTTGTTAAACAATACTTTGAATTACGTTCTAAAAATGACAAAATCCAAATTGTACCTCACCTTAGTCCTTACGACAGGCATTGTTATTTTACTCAACTTATTAGGAAATAATTTTCATTTTCGGCTTGATTTGACTGCCGATAAGCGTTATACGCTCAGTCAAGCCACGAAGGATATTTTACAGAATTTAGATGAACCTGTAACGGTAAAAGTCTATTTTTCAGAAGACTTACCTCCACAATTAGAAACTGCTCGCCAAGATTTCCAAGATTTATTAACGGAATATGCTGATTTATCCGATAACAAAGTAGTTTATGAATTTCTAAATCCTTCAGAAGATACTCAATTACAAACTGAAGCCGAACAAAGTGGCGTACAACCTATGATGGTCGGGATACGGCAAAAAGATAAAATGGAACAACAACAAGCTTACATGGGGGCAGTGGTGAAAGTGGGCGAGCAACAAGAAGTAATTCCTGTTATTCAGGGAATAGGAGCAGAATATGATTTGACAACTAAGATTAAAAAATTAGCTGTAACGGATAAACCTGTGGTTGGACTTTTACAGGGGCATGGTGAGCCGAATATCATGGAAATGATGCAAGTTTATCAGGAACTGAGTATTTTATACCGTTTTGAACCAATTGTTTTAACGGATTCTACAAATATTTCTTCGACTTATAAGACCATAGCCATTATTCGTCCAACGGATAGTTTTCCAGATTCACATTTGCAGAAATTGGATGCGTTTTTGGAAAATCAAGGTAATTTATTGGTCGCTTTAAATCGTGTTAGTGGAGACATTAATCAACGATCAGGAGATGAAATTAAAACAGGATTAGAAACGTGGCTTGAACAAAAAGGATTAATTATTGAAAATCAATTTTTGTTAGATGCTCAGTGTGCTTCGATTACCATGCAAGAACAACGTGGTGCCTTTATGATGGCGCATGATGTTCAATTTCCATTTTTGCCAATTATTTCTACCTTCGAAGAACATCCCATTACGAGCGGTTTAGAGGCAATTATTTTACCTTTTGCTTCGCCTATTCGATTTACTAATCAGAATCCCAATGTTAGTTTTACGCCTTTAGCGTATAGTTCGGAAATCTCAGGAACTTTGGAAGTACCACAGGAATTTGACTTTGAAAAAAATTGGACAGAAGACGACTTTCTTGACCAAAATTTGCCTGTGGCAGGTATTTTAGAACAAAAAGACAAGTTAGGAAAATTGGTGATTGTGGCAGATGGGGATTTTGCAGTGAATGGAAGTGGCGACAAACAACAAGGTTTACAACCTGATAATGTGTTTTTTATGGTCAACTCCATTGATTGGCTGTCCGATGATACAGGGCTGATCGATTTACGAACGAAAGGCGGTGATTATCGTCCTATTGCTCAGATCAATGAAGGAACAAAGCTATTCTTTAAATATACTAACTTTTTGCTACCGCTTTTATTGGTAGCCCTATACGGTTTTTATCGAACACAAATGCGGAAAAAACAACGAAGGCTACGTATGGAACAAGATTTTTCATAATGAGTGACTACTTTTTTTACGCTATCCTGCTAAAATCAATTGATTATCAGTAATATAAGATTAAGTTCGATTTTTCCGTAGCAGAGACTTTGCAAACCCACCACTACGGAAAAATACCTTTTGTTCAAAGTACCCTTCTGGTACATAATGCAATATTCATTCGAGCAATCGTACCAATTGACTGATTTTATGAATTTTATGAATCGATAAGATCTTCGAAAACTTTAATTAGTTTTCAATTGCCGTTCCAAGTTCAAAAGAAACTGTGTGGACGAATTTTGAAGCGATTTGATTTGAAAACCCAACTGTAAACGTATCATTTCGGGAGTCATTTCTGTGGTTTCGAGGCGGTCAAGGAAGGTTTGACTTTCTTCTAATTGGTGTGCAATGTTATCGTAAAATTCGGTACAAGTGTCGAGAAGCGATTTTGAAAAAGCATTTTGGGAAGTACTTTCTTCACATTTTTTTGCATCTTTGTTACCTTCCTTTTTGAGCATAATGCAAGAAGTAGAGAAATCAATTTTATCCAAAAGGTGCGTGTCGCTTTGGACAATATATTCGATAAGTTTTACTTTTTGCTCAATTTGTTCATAATAATTCATGATTTAAGACTGTTTTTTTGGTTTGAGAATTGATTTTGAAAACTGTTTTTGTGAAATATCAAAATACTATCCGTTTTCAATAGCTCGTGAGTTTTGCCTAACTCTCAAAAATTTTTAAACTCTTTGAGAGTTAATATATTGATTTTCAATGAATTAGTGTTTGTTTCTATAGCGTAGGGTTTGCAAACCCTACATTATGGAAATATTTGAATATTAATAGATTTTGTTTTTAGAAAACTATATTAACAAAAACTTGCCAACTATTACGCTTTAGGAGTTCGGCAAAATCTTGAAACGAATTTTCTGTCTTTTGATGAATCAAAGGTAGTAAAAATCTTCTATATGAAAGAAATTTATAATCCTATTATATAGAAGATATTTTTGTTTTCTTTGTAAAATACAATTTTAAAATGACTAAAATACCAAATTCTTATAAAAAAGCGAGAAAATACCTGAATTATACCCAACAACAGGCAGCAAAGAAAGCAGGTCTAACTGATAGTGTCATTACCAAAATTGAAAAAGGGCAAGTTGATAGTCCTAACCATAAATACACTACATTTCTAATTGAACAAGGGATTAATCCTTATTTTTTAATTGGAGCATCGGATGAAATTGAGGGAGTATTAGTCGAAGCCGTAACCAAATCAGCATATGAAGCTTTACAAGCCGATTATGAAAATTTGAAACTCGAAAAAGAAAATTTAGAAGAACAGGTTTCGGAAATGGTTTCTCGTTCGGAATTTGAGGAAGTCGTACAGGAAAACCGAACCTTACAAAAAGTCCTGAAAATGTTGAAGATTGATAGATAATAAATTCATAAACCTATAAGGTCTTCGAAGACCTTATAGGTTTGAAATATTTGCAGAAATATATACACAAACTTGATTTTGTAAAAAAAATACTATTTAATCTATGTTTAAGTTAATTGGTGAACAATATCGGAAAGCTCGTAAGAAACTTGGACTTACTTTAAGGCAAGCTGAACATTCATCAGGTATTAAAAATAGTGCAATTAATAAAGTAGAATTAGATAAGACTGCAAGCCCTAATCATAAATACACTACATTTTTAATTGAACAAGGCATTAATCCTTACTTTCTAATCGGATTATCTGATGAAATTGAGGGCGTATTAGTTGAAGCTGTGAGTAAATTAGAACATGAAGCCTTACAAGCCGATTATGAAAATTTAAAACTCGAAAAAGAAAATTTAGAAGAACAGGTTTCGGAGATGGTTTCTCGTTCGGAATTCGAGGAAGTCGTACAGGAAAACCGAACCTTACAAAAAGTCCTGAAAATGTTGAAGATTGATAGATAATAAATGGAACAGTCTGTGAATTCCTATATAAAATACAATTAATAATGAATAAAGTGCTAGATTATTATAAAAAAGCGAGAAAATACCTGAATTATACCCAACAAAAAGCGGCAAAAAAGGCGGGAATAGTTAGTAGTGTTATTGCTAAAATTGAAACTGGACAAGTGGATAACCCAAATTGGAAATACACGGCATTTCTAATTGAACAAGGAATTAATCCTTATTTTTTAATTGGAGCATCGGATGAAATTGAGGGAGTATTAGTCGAAGCTGTAACCAAATCAGCATATGAAGCTTTACAAGCCGATTACGAAAATTTGAAACTCGAAAAAGAAAATTTAGAAGAACAGGTTTCGGAGATGGTTTCTCGTTCGGAATTTGAAGAAGTCGTACAGGAAAACCGAACCTTACAAAAAGTCCTGAAAATGTTGAAGATTGATAGATAATAAATGGAATAGTCTGTAAATTTTCATCCGTAGCGGTGGGTTTGCAAACCCATCGTTATGGATTTTGGACGTAACACAAACATTATCAATAAGTTTTAAAATCAAAAACCAGTAAAACCAATGCAAAATTACGTTTCCTTGTGGGTACATTTGATTTGGAGTACGAAAAATCGGGAAGCATTTATTCATTCGTCTTGGAAATGGAAATTATACAAACACATCCAAAATTATTGTGAATCAAAAGATTATTATTTAGATTTTATCAATGGAATGCCTGACCATTTGCATTTGTTGGTATCGCCCAAACCGCATCGCATATTTCCATCAGTAATATCGTCCGAGACATCAAACGAGATAGTTATTTTTGGATAATCGAAAACGGGTTTTGTGGCGATGAATTTGGTTGGCAAGATGGTTTTGGAGCGATTTCGGTCAGTCCCTCACAATTGCCTGTGGTGCGGAAGTATATCCAAAATCAAGAAAAACATCACCAAGAAACTGATTTTGTCCGAGAATGGGAAAATTTGCAATCCATTGCCAAATTGAAATAAAATTCTAATAATTAAATACTTCCATAGGGTAGGGTTTGCAAACTACCCTATGGAAGTTATGGATGACTTTTGCGACAACCTCATAATGGATTTTTACCTTCGCTTACTTTTTGCTACATTCCGATTGAAAATCGGTCAGGTGTTGTTGTAAAATGAACAGGAGAGAATATTATGATAAAAATCATACTCAATACCCTCTCTGCACCAAATTATAACTATGTTTAATCAACTCAAAACCAGCATATTGTCCCTGAGCAGGAATTACCGCCCGAACAAAAGGATATTTATCATATAATTTTTGAATCGAAGTTTCCCAAGCAGTTAGGTTTGCCGTTCGTGTATTTCCTAAATACCGAGCTGTTGCTGATTTGATAAGTCCTCCACCGAACAAAATTTGCTCATTTTTGAGGTAAACCGTAATGTTATCAGGTGAATAACCCGCCCCTGGGTAAAAAATTTCTAAAGCACTCTTTCCAAAAAATAAGGTCGTATCTCGCTCAAAATCAAGTAAATAATCAGAACCTAAAAATCCATTTTGATTCATACGTTGGACGGTTGAAGGACTTGCCAAGCTAATTACTTTTTTACGATGTAATTCTGAAATTCCACCAATCCGCTCCGAATTTCCGCAAGTCAGAACAGCATACTTGACTCGTTTTCTAAACATTTTTCGAGCATTTTTCAAAATGTATTTGACGTGTTTTCGACTCCAAGGCGCATCCAACATCACCAAACCTTGTTTTGTATTGGTAATCAAGCCATTCATCGGAACAAAACCCGAATTAAAATACATAAAAGCAGTGTACATGGCGACATCTTCCGTCAGTCGAATTAAGGCAACATCATTTTTTACAGGTTTACTTTTGGTTGTTTGAGCAATTAAATTAATTGTTAATAAAAAACTGATTATCAGTAAAATATATTTTTTCTTAATTGAATTTCGCATCCTGAATATTTTTAAAGACATAACCTACACTAAAGGTATTTTATTGTCATTTTTGGATTTTGTTTCTATTCTTGGTTAAAATTAGTCACAAAAAAACGCTCCAAATCTCTTAGACTTAGAACGTTTCGCATAAATTAATTGTGATGTTAGTGTGTGTTAGTTCAATGTGCATTTAACCATAATCGTTACTTGATTTCCCAAGACCCAACTGGGTTCGCCCACGTCATAATCTAATCGGTTTACTTTAAAAGTTCCCGATAAGGTCGTTTTTAAATCAGTACGATTGATATTAAAAGGAATTTTAACGATTTTAGTTGTATTTTTAATAGTTAACTTTCCTTCTACTTCATAGCCTTGAGTTGTTTTAGTAACGTTCGTAGATTTAAATGTGATATACGGATATTCGATAACATTAAAATAATCTCTGTTTCGGAGGTGCTTGTCTCGTGATTTATTTTTGGTATCAATAGTATTGCTTTCTAATGAAACTTTGAAGGTACTTTTCTCGGGCTTATTAGGATTAAACTTAGCATTGACCTTAAATCCTTTCAACTCACCATCCACATTGATTCCCATATTTTTGATTTGAAATGTAACGCTGGATTCTGAAGTAGAAAATTGAGTTTGTGCGAAAGTTTGGGAAGCAACTAGTCCAATTAAGATTACTATTAGTCTTATTTTTATCATATCTATATCATCATCTTAAAGGATTTATTGAAGGCTCTTTTTGAGATCATCAATATCCAAACTATCAGAAGATTTTTTATTTAATTCTTTTTTTTCAGCATCAATTTCAGCCTTCAATTTTTCGAGTGATTCCTGAGCTTGAGTTGTTCCACCAAGTGCTTTATCAATTTCATCATCTAAATCTGACCGACTAGTATTGATAGAGGCATAGGACTCGGCAAGGGCTTCATCGGCTGCCACTCGCTCCGATATTTGTTGGAATGAAAGTTCGATACTATCTCCCTCTTTGACCATACGGCGTTCATTCATGCGTTTGGTAGCAGCACTAATACGAGCGCGAGTTTGTAAGGTTCGTAATTCTTGTTCCCATTGCTGAATTTGAAACTTCAGGCGATGGGTATGTTCTTGCATTTTTTGAACGGCATCATGATGTTTTTTAAGTCCTATTTCACTCCCTGTTACACTTTTCATGATTTCGTCTTTCTTACTTAGGGCTTGTATGGCTAAGGAATCGGCTTCTTTTTCAGAGAGTTCACCACGTTGCGCTTTTTCTAATAATAATCTTGCTTTTTTCTCATAGCCTTGTGCTTGGGTCTTAAACATATCAGTCTGTTTGCGCTGTCGGATATACATCGCCTTCATTTCGGCAAGATGCTTTAGATGCTTAATTAATTCACGTTTTAATAATTTAATTTCATCTTCAATCTTTTGAACAGGCTCGTCAATACTTGTTTGATTTTCCTTTTTAGAAGAAACACCAACCATCTTCTTCAAAAAATTTACTGTTTTTTTTATCATAACACAGGCAAATCTAAAAATCGACTGAACTAATTCATGTTCATATTCTGAAATTAAAAATAATATCTTTCAATGTCATACAAAGTTTTAGAAGATGAAAGCATAAGAATTTGTCTTATCTCTTGCGTTGCTTTTGTTTAAAATAGCCGTAAGCAATGTTTAGTTTTTGGGTTAATTCAATGGCATTCTTTTGTTTCTGTGGATCGCTCTGAAATTTATCGGGATGATACTGTTTAATTAATCGTTTGTAGGCTGCTTTAACCTCTTCGAAAGAAGCTCCATAAGGTAAATCTAAGGCTTGATAATACTCTTTTTCAATGGGATCTTGAGTATTTTGTGTATTGAAATTCGTATTGAAGTCATACTCAAAGTTACTATACTCAAAATTATCCTGTGTAGAGGAAGTCCCTTTTGATTTGAGATATTCTTCCCATTCACGATCTATCTGGTCATAACTTTTGCCATCTGCCTCAAAATCGTCCAATTTACTGCCGATTTCGGCTTTTAAAATATCAATCAATCGACTAAAAACCATAGATTTATTTGGTTTAAAAACAGAATACTACGACAAACTCCTAAAACTTAGCAAATATATCGAAAATATACGGATTTTCAGGCTTTTTGAAGTAGGCTTTTACCTTGAAATTAACTCGTAAAATATATAAATCAAAAAATATATTTAATTTTCCTGAATAACTTCTAATCCAATCTGATGAATTATATCTTGATGATTATTGAGATTTAAAACTCTTTCAAAAGGCACCGTTAAATCAAAGAAATCAGATTTTATATTTCCGTATTGCTCTTGGACAAAATCGGTAATATCTTCAATTTCAGTTATCCATTCATTATTAAAACGTTTTAACGTTTGTCCTTTAATTCCAAGTTGGATAGCTTTCCGCTCCAGTTTTGCTCCATTTGGATTATGATCTGGATCCCATTGTAATCTTACTTCAGAATTTTCTAATTCACTTTTCCACCTTTCTTTGTTTGCGTAAAGGTCTGATTTAAAACTTGATATAACAGCATTTTTTAGGAGATCATAAAAGCCCTCTTTTGTTACTTTTATGGCTAATATTCTTGTTTGACTTTTCTTTTGTGCCCAGCCTGACCTGTACATCATCCACATAAAACTGGTTTTAATCCAAGTCATTCGCTTAAATGAATAATCACTTCCGCCAAATTGCTGATGATTTACGGCATATGCTGCGATGCTTGGATTGAAAGCTTGATAAACTGTAATCGTTTCAAGGTCGTAATTGGCGATGATATGTTTTCCTTTAGTGGGTAATTGAGATTGTTGATAAATATATTTTTCCGTTTTCATTTCTTGTAAGAGACTGATTATTAATTTTTTAATTATAAAAAAACCTTCCAAGTTCAGAAAATTTGGAAGGACTAAAAAGGTGAATTTTTTATGTAAAGATGAATTTTAATCACATAAAACCAAATCAATTTGGCGTTTTTCCAAGTCTGTACCTTTGATATTGACTTTTACGGCATCACCAAGCGAAAATTTACGTTTGAAATCTCGCCCTACTATTTGGAAATTTTTGCTATCCAATTCGTAATAATCACCCTGTAAATCGGCTAAACGAATCATGCCTTCACATTTGGTTTCTGAAATTTCAACATACATTCCCCACTCGGTTAATCCTGTAATAATTCCCGCCAAATTTTCCTGTTCCCATGCTTGCATAAACTCGACCTGCTTGTATTTGATAGAAGCTCTTTCGGCATCGGCAGCACGTTTTTCCATATCTGTAGAATGCTGGCAACGTTTTTCCCATTCGTTAGAATCAGGAGATTGTTTACCATCTAAATAATGCTGTAAAAGACGATGAACCATCACATCAGGATACCGCCGAATCGGAGAAGTAAAATGTGTATAATGCTTGAAAGCCAGCCCAAAATGCTCATCGGCTTGGGTCGTATAAAGTGCTTTCGCCATTGTCCGAATTGCCATACTTTCTAAAACATTCTGTTCAGGTCGTCCTTGCACTCGGTCAGTCAAAGCATTAATATTATCAGCAAGTCTTTCAGGATCAAGGTCAAATTCGTAGCCAAATTTTCGAGCTATAACCGAGAAATCTTGTACTTTTTCAGGATCAGGAGCATCATGAATACGATAAACCATCGTGTTTTTAGGTGGACGTTTTTTGAGTTTATAAACATATTCTGCCACTTTTTTATTTGCCAATAACATAAATTCCTCAATTAGTTTATGAGCATCTTTACGATGTTTGGGTACTAATTCAAGTGGAGTTCCATCTTCTGCCAATCGGAATTTAACTTCTACGGTTTCGAAAGAAATAGCTCCCTTTCGGAAACGTTTTTTCATGAAGTTTTTTGCCAAACGATTCAAAATTTGGAGTTCTTCAGCAAAATCTCCTTTATTCGATTCGATAACTTCTTGAGCCTCTTCATAAGAAAATCGTTGGTCAGAATTGATAATGGTTCGTCCGAACCATTCACTTGCTACCCGACCTCGTGGCGTAATCTCGAAAACGGCTGAAAAAGTCAATTTATCCTCTTTCGGACGCAAAGAACAAACTTGATTCGACAATTTTTCAGGTAACATCGGCACAACTCTATCTACCAAATAAACCGAAGTGGCTCGCTTGTAGGCTTCTTTTTCGAGTTTGGTATTGGGTTTAACGTAATGAGTTACATCCGCAATATGAACCCCAATTTCATAATACCCATTTTCTAACTTGCTGAAAGACAAGGCATCATCAAAATCTTTAGCATCCGCAGGGTCAATTGTAAAAGTAGGCACATCTCTAAAATCACGGCGCATCTGAATTTCAGACTCCAAAATTTCAGTTGGAATTTGCTCGGCTTCGGCTTCCACTTCCTTCGGAAAATGCACAGGCAAACCATATTCAGCCATAATTGCGTGCATTTCGGTTTGGTGTTCGCCAGCCTGTCCTAGTCGTTCTTTGACTCGTCCCATTGGGCTTCGACCCGATTCATCCCAACCCAAAAGTTCTACAATGACTTTTTCGCCATGTTCAGCTTGATTAAGATCTTTGAGTCGTACGAAAATATCGTAGTGCATTTTTCGATTATCGGCAATGACAAAGGCAAATCGGCTGGAAACTTCGATTCGTCCGACAAATTCGGTTTGCCCTCTTTCAAGAACTTCAGCTACTTCTCCTTCTAATTTTCCACTATTTCGTTTATGAATTTGTACCCGTACGGTGTCACCATGCAGGGCTTGTTTCATTCGTTTATTACTGATTTTCAGGTCTTCATCTAATTCTTCGCTAACTAAAAACCCAAAATCTCGACTGACATAATCAATCCTTCCCGTTACATAATCAGGTTTAACAACTGCCTGAAAACTATAGTCATTGGGCATTTGGATTTGTCCAGCCTTGAGCAACTTCAGTAAGATATGTTCAAGTTCGGACTTTCGTTTGGGACTACTGATTTTGAGGCGTTTCTGGATTTGCCGATAAGAATACCGCTTTCCTGGGTTTTGGTTCAAAAGATGAAGAAGACGGTTTTGCAGGTTTTTCTGAGGGTTGTCGTTTTGTTTTTTGCGTTTGCGTGAATTGCGCTTTTTTTTGGTTTTTGTCATGTTGTAAAGTGAGTCAAAAAATTGAAAGTAGAGTGTTTCAATTTGTGATTTGATTAGGTAAACCGATAAAACTTTAAAAGTCTAACGGTTTCTAAATAATATAAACTTTGATGAGTTTGACGGAAAAATTCGTGCCGAAAAATAGCTAACTTTAAAATCCTAAACAAATAGACGGCTCAAATGTCTTCAATTTATTTTTTATATCCTTGAAAATAAAAGGGAATAAGGGTTGATTAATAGAGTTTATCACGATTCTTTTTGTAAGCTGAACTTTCCAAGAGTTTAAAGCTCTTGGAAAGTTGGAAATCAGTTCATTCTGATAAAATTTAAAATTACCATTTGAGCCCTGTAAAAAAACGTGATAATGTCTAATAAAATAAAATGTTTTTAGTTTCTTTATCAAAAATTTCTAGTATTTCAATATCATTATCGATACTTTGGAAATAGTGAGAATAGTATAAACCCATGATAGAATGAAAATAAGTATCTATTAGAATTATAAAGTATTTTTTGATAAAAATATATTTTTATAATTAATTTATATGATTCAAACCCGTCAGGTTCTAGCAATCTGACGGGCTTAATTACATATTTAAATGCTTGATTATGAGAGTATAGAAAATATTCATTCCAGTTTAGCATACCCGAAATTGACAGAAAATTGTACGCACCAAATCATGACATAAGGGTGTTGTGCTATATCAATATTCTGTGGTAAATCATATGAAAACTGCCCAGAATTACCCTTCAAATCCCCTAAATTAATAAAGTCTTTAGTATTTTTCTGGGTAGATAAATAAACATCCAAATCAGGACCTGGGTCAGTTTTAAAGTCAGTAAAAACCAATATTTTTTTTCCATCTTCATCCATCACTACTTGAGCGTTGCCTGAAGTGGGATGTGCATCTGAGACAAAATTGGCTTGATGCGTTATATTTGCATTGGCTTGACCTGTAGAATCAACTTGTAAAATTGCATCTGTGTCTTCTTCAACATGAATTTCTTCTTCGCCACAAGACCAAATCGCTAGGGATAACATTAAACATAAAATTTTTATTTTGTGCATAAGTGAGATAGGTTTTAATATGTTCTAAGTTTTCGTAATTTACAACCATAAGGTAAGTCTCTATGTTTCAATTAATTTGTCAAATAGCTGACTAAACATAATGAAAAATAAAATTAAACAAACTCATTGTTTGCTTCTCAATGATTAGATGATAATTTTATAAAGCCTCATTAAATTTTATCTAAATTACTTCCATTCAAACAAATTGGAATGTAAGTTTCTTTATTTACTCTGACCAAAATAAACTTTTCGATTATGTCTCGTATCATCAAAACATTTTTCGGGTTTGCTATTTTAGGATGTTTAGTAACGGCTTGTGGATTGTCTGAAGCTCAATCTGACCATCACAAAATGTACTTTGATTTAAAGCAATTTATTGAAAAACAGGCTAATATGCTCCAAAAACAAAATCCAAAAGTTCAAAAAAATATTGTTTCAGATAGTATTTCGACAACCAAAAAATTGTATATCAAAAGTTGGAATGCAGAACTAAAGCCGTTTAGTGAGTGCGATATTAATGCTCCTATTTTGCGGGATGCTTATGAAATTGAAGAAACCTCAAACCAGACAGTTTATACAGCTAAACGAAATGATCTTAAAGTTCGAAAAATTACATTGGAAAAATCAGCAGATCAAATTCAAGCTATTCGAATACAATACGAGAGTGAAAATAATTTTTATCATACCGAAAGATGGGCAGAAATGGAATTAGAAGATGGGCAAGTGTACCGTTATTCGATTTCGGGGATGCAAAAAATTTTATTGAAAAATAGGAATTCGTATAAAATTTCAGGTGAAATCCTTTCTAAATAAAAGAGTAAACCTCCTGTTTTTAGGAGGTTTTTTTGTGCTTAGAAAGTGATCAAATTACTGATTAGCCACTTTTTGAACTCGACTGCTATGGTCTTTTTTAGCTAATGTCAGACGCACCATACTATTCGAAAGAGCTTTTAAATCATGCGGAACACTTCCCGATAAACTGATTAAGTCGCCTTTCTGTAACAAATGGCTTTTTCCTTCTACTCCAAATAAGATTTCGCCCTCCACAATTTCTACTACAATCGGAAATGGAGTTTGATGTTCTTTCATGATTTGGTTTTCCTTGAAAAGAATTCGGATCTCCTTCGTGAAGTCAGATTCTAAGATCACCTTCACTGCAGGTTTATCAGCATTGTACTCCAGATGTTGGTATAATGAATTTTTATTCATGGCTTAATTTTTTAAGTAGGCTAATTTTGATTGGAAAACATGAGCAATTGACTTGGCTCGAAGTTTCGTCTCTTCAGCCACTTCTCCAGCAAATAATTCATCCATGTTTTTATCGAATAAAGCTATCCATCGCTCGAAATGTTTTGCTTCGACAGGCAACGGTATATGCATGGCAAATGGATTCCCTTTATAACTTTGTGCTCCAAAAATCAGGGTATTCCAGAAGCGGTACATTTTGGGAAGATGAGTATCCCAATCAACCTTCGAGAAATCATTAAATACATAAGATAATAATGCATCTTGATTGACTTTGTCATAAAAAGAATTGACCATTAACTCGATATCTTGTTCAGTACGGATGTCTTGTTTTAGTTCGTTATTGTTTGACATACTTTGCAAAGTTTACGGTGTGATATTTTGTTTGATAAGCTTTTTCCCAATCCGTAAATTCCATTACAGAGATAGAAAGGGAATCGACTGGCGCAAGTTCCTTAAAAAAAAGTTGCAAAAAAGTACTATCATTAGTTTGTCCTACCCATCGGCGTTCACCAGCATGATAACTCAATTTATGAAATTGTTTTCCATTAAAAATGACTAAGCTATCAAAAACCATTAATGAAGTATCCTTATATACATAATTACCTGAGAGTGATAACATATCTTCAGTATCTTCCTCAGATAAGGTATAAATATTCCAACCATGATCTTCGGTAGCATTAGGAGTAGGAATCTCAAAATCAAGAGCTTCTTGGAGTCCATTCGTGCTACATTTATGTTTATAAAGTGTAATAGAAGTATCGGTTTTATCCTTGAAGAATAGAACGTAAACAATGCCATCACCATCTTGTCCTATCCACTTATTTTGAGATTGGTCAAAAGCTAATTTTTTCATCGTATAAGTAGCTGAATAAACTTTTCCTTCCATGACATACGTGATGCTATCAGGATAAAAAGTATGGATAGAATGCTGTGTCCCGCCCATCAATTGGAAATTCCAATGATAATCCCCTGTTAATGTAAAATTATCACTGGTCAGTTGGTCAGCGAATTCTTGCGTTTGTTCGGGTGTGTTTTTGTGAGAACAAGAAAATAAAAATCCGATTCCTATCAAGATTAAAAGTTGGGTAAAATACTGCATATCAATAAGATTTAGTATTATTTATGATAAGTGTTCCAGCCATGATTTTCAGTAGAATTGGCATTAGGAACAGCGATAGTTAATCCTTCATCAATACTATTTATTTGTTGTTTATAAATAGCAATAGAATCTGTCGTAATATTTTTAGCAAAGATCAAATAATATTGATTCGCTGAAGTGTGTCCGATAAACCGATTATCCTCAGCCTGAAACCTATCCCGATGTAAAACATAATTTGCATTTCCAATTAGACCAGATAATTTATATCGGATACTATCTTGATAAATTGAATAAGTAACGGTATGCCAATTACCTTCACCAGCCTCAAATTGTCTTGACCAATTTCCTGTGAATGAAATTGGAGTATCATCAACAGGCGTAACTTCTTCTTCAGAGCATCCTATTGTAACTGCCCATAGTAGTGTTAAAATAATTATTTTTTTCATAAGTACTCTATTTTTTATTTAGACTAATTCAATATTATGAAAAAAATATGATTTCCCAGTAATATTTATTGAGATTCTTTTTTCTAATGAAACTTATTAGTTATATAAATTTAGGAATTAATTTCTGCTTAGAGGAATGAATTTTAGCTTTAAAAATTTTACTTTCGCTTTTGTAATAATTTGTAAGTTTTGATCGTGATTTTTTATGTAATTATTTGAAATATAAATTTGCAATGAATATAACTTTTTAAGAAGAGTAGGAGATAGTTGAATAATAACTAATTGTAAATCATTTTCTTACTCTGAAACAATGCTTATAAAAAACTTACAATCGTACTATTTTGGATAATATCAAATTTTAGTTAGAATTTTAATTTAATAATGAAATATTTAATTGTTGGTTTAGGAAATATTGGAGCAGAATACGCTGATACACGTCACAATATTGGTTTTAAAGTGGTTGATAAGATTGCAGAACAGCAGAACGTTTCATTTTATTCGGGACGTTATGCCTTCGAAGCCGAAATCAAATACAAAGGACGAAAAATTCATTTAATTAAGCCTACAACTTACATGAATTTAAGTGGAAAAGCGGTCAGTTACTGGCTAAAAACACTGAAAATTCCACTCGAAAATGTATTAGTGATTGTTGATGATATTGCCTTGCCGTTTGGGACGATTCGTATCCGATTGAAGGGAAGTAGTGCAGGACATAATGGTTTAAAAGATATTGAAAATCAGTTACAAACTAGTAAATATCCTCGTCTTAGATTTGGGGTAGGGGATAACTATTCCAGAGGAAGGCAAATTGACTATGTTTTGGGAAATTTTACGAATGATGAACAAATTGAACTGCCCAGTATTATTGAAAAATCTACTGAAGCAGTCTTATCGTTTTGCACCATTGGCGCACATCGAACAATGAATAAATATAACTAAAATAGTGAGTAGTGAATCGAGAATATTGAATTTTTTTGGTATTTGGAAGATGTCGTTTTTGATATTCATCATGATATGGTTTTTTAATTGGTTAATTAAATATCAAAAACGGCAATCGCCTAATTTTTTCTTCTTGATTTTAGGATTTCTAATTTCTCTTTTTGCTATTCATCTATCTACTGATGTAAAGGCTCAAAATTCTTCGAAAAATTATATAATTGAGTGGGTTTCAGTAGATTCCTCTGCACAGCAAATTCTCGAAAAAACAAAAATTCCCCACCTCTTCCAAGATAGTCTTTCTCTTCAAAATAAACTTCTTCAGTTTCTTGAAAATCAACAGAATAAAGGTTTTTTAATGGCTTCTTTTGATTCGATTTTGATACAAAAAATTTCAGAAGATACCATTCAGAAAACAATAACCGAAGAAGTGAAAATTTATTTTTTTGGTGGAAAAAAGTATGCTAAAATTCAACTTCAGAAAGGAAATATTTCACCTTCACTTTTAAAAGAAATCAATATTTCGGAACGACAGTTTCGTCAAAAAATGATGTTTTCCGAAATTCGAATTTTGCAACATCAAATTTTAGCATTTTGCGAAAATCATGGTTATCCGTTTGCATCTATTTTTTTGGATTCAATTCGACTCAAGGAAAACCAAATTTCAGCACGTTTACACTTAGATTCGGCTCACCTTGTTATTTTTGACTCAGCAATTGTTTACGGAGACTTTAAGTTGAAAACCAAGTTTTTAGAAAATTATTTACGAATTTCTAGAAATACAGTTTTCAGTCAACAAAAAATAAATGACCTCAAAAATCGTTTTGAAAATTTACCGTATTTGAAACTGAAACAACCCATTCATACGATTTTTAAAAATGGAAAAGCTTATCCTATTATTCATTTGGAAAAAAATCCCATTAATGAATTTAATGGAGTCATTGGATTTTTGCCAAATACTGCACCAACTGATCAAAAATTACGAGTCATTGGAAACTTGCATTTGAAATTACATAATGCTTTTGGACGTGGTTTACTATTTCAGATGGCATTACAAATTCCCAAACCTCGTTCTCGACAACTAGATGCCGTATTGGAGTATCCGAATTTGATGCGAACAAATCTAGATATTCGTATGGAAATCAATTTATTTTCAGAAGATACGATTTTTTCAAATTGGCAACAAAAATACAGCTTGCGGTATGATGCAGGAAATCAACAAAAAATTGGCTTGTTTTTTTTGCGACAAACGGCTTCACCTACCGATTCGATTTTTTCAGTGAATGAAACAGTTGCTACTATTGTCAAGACCAATTATGCTGCTTATGGAATCAGCTATGAAATGACTCAAATTGATCGTTTATTTACTCCCCAGAAGGGTTTTTCTATTCATAGTGAAATTATGGCGGGAAACAAAAGTAGTACTTTGGAATTTCTGGATATTACCACGAATTCGATACCTCAAAATTCGGTACAATGGATTTTTAAAGCTGATTTTCAGAAATTTATCAAAACAGGGAAGCAATCCACTTTTTTATTTCGTTCGAGAGTAGGTTTGATTTTGAATGAGAATTTATTTGTCAATGAATTGTTTCGATTGGGTGGTTTTCAAACCTTACGAGGTTTTAATGAAAATGCGTTTTTTGCCAAACGTTATTGGGTTGGAACAGCAGAATATCGCCTCTATTTTGGACAGCAGTCTTCTCTTTTCGCTTTTTGGGATAATGCTATCTTTGACTATTCAATTGAAAAACAAACGTTTAAAGACTCGCCGTATGGCTTTGGAATTGGGTTTATGGTTGGAACAAAAAGCGGGATTTTCAATTTTGCGTATGCCCTTGGAAAATCTCAGACGCAACAAATCCGAGTCGAGCAATCCAAAATTCATTTTGGGTATGTAAGTCGTTTTTAACAAAAAAACCTATCAGATTTTCGGAAACGTGATAGGTTTAAATATCTAAAAACTAAATTTACACAAGTTGTAAATCTTTATCAAACCAAACCGTACGAGTTTCGACTTTGGCACGGAGTTCATGTAGGATAGAATATAACCCAAAATAAGAGCGATTCAGGTATAAAGAATCTTTTCGACCTCGTGGACGGCGTGCCTTCCGTACTCCTTCATGTTTTGATAATTTCTCCCCAAATTTAAATAAGCTTTCGAAATACTCATCATCTCCAAAATCAAAGGTTTTCGTTCGAAAAGGCTTGACGGTCAGACTAATCATTTGTTTGAAAATTTCAGTAAACATTTCCTTTTCTTCAGGACTATCCTCATCCGTAACGAAACGGAGCTTATAAAATGTTTTCTTCCAACGTTCTTCATTTTCTAACAAACTAGGGTCAATGACTTGGAAATGCCATTTATAATATTCTTCAGGAATGACTTTCACGCACCCAAAATCAATTATACCGACTGTACCATCATGTTTGAACAAAAAATTACCCGGGTGAGGGTCAGCATGAACTTCTTTGATTTGGTGCATCTGAAAATCATAAAAATCCCACAAGGCTTGTCCAATTTGATTACGTATTTCTTGTGATGGATTATTTTCCAAAAATTGATCAAGATGTTGTCCCTCAAGCCATCCCATTGTTAAAACGCGTTCTGAAGAGTACTCAGGATAATATTTGGCAAACCTTAGATTTTCGATATGCGCCGATTTTTCGGTCATTGCTATCGAACGCTCAAGTTCCAAATTATAGTCCGTCTCACTAATCAACATTTCACGTACTTCGGTCATGTAAATTTCAAGATCTTTTTCATTGAGCCCCAGCAACTGAACCGCAAACGGTTTGACCATTTTCAAATCTGAATCAATACTATCTGCGACCCCTGGGTATTGGACTTTGACAGCAAGAGTATTACCGTCTTTAGTGGCTTGATGGACTTGACCGATCGAAGCCGCATTGACCGCATTCTTACTAAATGTATCAAAGATATCATTTGGAGATTTACTAAAATACTTCCTGAAAGTCTTGACTACCAAAGGGTAAGATAAAGGTGGAGCTGAATACTGCGCCATTGTAAACTTTTCAGTATAGGCAGTTGGAAGCATATTTTTATCCATACTCATCATTTGAGCCACCTTCAAAGCACTCCCCTTCAAATTACTGAGTGCATCATAAATATCATTTGCATTATTACGGTCAAGCTCAGAGCGGTCTTGAGATGGATTCACAGCTTTCTTGGCGTAGTGCTTGACATAATTACGCCCTACTTTAGCTCCAGTTCGGATAAATTTAGCCGCTCGCTGTACCTTCGAGGTCGGAATTTTTTTTTGAATCTGTGGTTTTTCTACGGACATGATGTGTTTGGATGATTGGAAATCATACAAGAATAACAGCGACAAAAATTGTTTTGTTTAAATTAGAACCTTAAAACCTAAGGGGTTTATGAAAATTTATACTTGATACTGATTTTTTGATTCTAAATATATTCGGTAAGTGCTGGAGAGATATATGTAACTAATAATTCTGTATAATCATCAGAACTAAAATTCTTTATCCCACACTGTCTAAGTTTTTGAAAATCTTCTACTCTAGGGGTTGAAAAATAATTTCCTTCTGACATATCTTGTCTATTAGAAGAGAGTCGATCAACTTTTTGTAGTTGTTGTATGCTATCTAAGATTAAATCACAGCCCATTGGATAAAGTTGAACAATGTGCCATAATAAGGATCGTTCTTTCATAACAGTTCGCTTAGCAATAGCAATAATTTCGCCTGTATCAATAGTACTATCATCTATATAATGTAAAGTACATCCGTATTCTGATTTATTGTCTTTTAAATTATGAAGTGTCCCCATAATCCCTTTATAATCAGGTAAAACAGCAGAATGAAGATTCAGTACTCCTTGTTTTGGAATTTTTATAATTTCATCTTTAAATATTTTCCCAAACCTAATTGATATGAATAAATCAGGTTCAAATAACTTTATCTCCTGAATAAACTCAGGGGCATTAACATTCGCGCATTTAGAGAACTCAAAAGACTTAAATTCGTCATTAAAAAACTCAAATTCAGTCTTTATGTTATTCTGTTTAATTATATGTGTTATATTGTCATATAAAAAATCTTTCTCAAAAAATTCTATCTGTAATAATTCTTTGGGCTTAGAATTTTTCTTACCAACAGATTCTGAATAGTAGATTTTTACCTTGTGATTTAAAAGTTCTTTTCTCAAGAGGTTATAAGCAAGGTTTGCCTCGAAATCTTTATTTACAAAAAGTACGATATTCATTTTTACGGTTATTTTGATATAGCAATTGATTACAATTTAGGGCAATCCTAACTCAGAAAAATCATATGATTTCAAAAACAAAAAAACTTGATTTACTTTTCTAGTAAACCAAGTCATCATTATTATATAAAATTCTAATAATCAGAAATTAAGCTTAATTTTGGTTAGAAGGGCAAGTTGTCGGTGCTTCCTTGATCATCACCCAAATCCATAGGAGGAGGTGGCATATCGTCGGCAGGTGATGGAGCTACCTGAGCAGCAAATGACTCAATACGCCATGCTTCAAGGTTCGTAAAATAGATCGTTTCACCGTTTTTTTGGTAAGCACGTCCCCGAAGATTAAAATGAATATTAATTTCGTCATTCAACTCGTATTCATCCAAAAGCGAACAACGGTCTTGAGTCAGTTGGAATTTGATTTGTTGAGGATACATTCCGTCTTCTATTTCAATAACCAGTTCTCGTTTTCGAAAGCGTTCCGTGATTTGTTGTTCTTCACCCTTAAATATTAATTTTCCCTTTGCTTCAAAAGACATCAGTTTTATGGTTTGTGACTAAAAAATGAGTATAGAAAAATCTGTAAAAAAAGAGTCCAAAGATAGATAAAAAAAGTCTTAGACTAAAATCAATTTAGGCTGGTCTTCGGGTAGAAGTTCAGGTGGGATTCCGAAATATTTTCCTGTAAAATCTTCCAAATCTTGACGCGTTTCGGGAGAAAGTTGCTCACTTAGCTTCTCAATAGCTTGTCCACTCATCATAAATAATTCGGCATCAAGCACCAGCTTTCCATCTGCTGAAACTTTTCCCATTATTTGATAATCAGTGAGTTCAGAACGTTGTAAATCTGTAATAATACATCTTTCAATCCATTTTTCGGGATTGTTAGCCTCCTCACTTTGAGAAATTTCGAGTGCTCGTCCCAGAAAATCAATTTGATTGAAAAAATTCATTATGACTATTTCAGAATCTTTCGAAATTTTAAAAATAGGGTCATGCACACATTTTTCACAAATTGCCATTTCAATCATTGTCTCAGTGACACCAAATTCAGGAAATTGTCGAAAAACCTTATTGATTCGATAACTTTGATTTTCAAGACTTTGCCCACAAATCAAACAGTTAGAGTAAGGTTTTTGGGTGACAGAATTATAAAAAATCGATGGAATTGGCACATGAATCGGTGATACTCCGAACAATAATTTGGAAAGAGATTGCATCTCTTCAGTGCTTAGTGGGCTGTCGTTTTGGTTTTTTGTGTTATTCATTGGAAGCAGGGTTATCCTAAAATCTTATGTAAATATCGGAGTTCCGCTCTCCAATTCCAAACCAATCTCCCAATCCTGAGAAATTTACTTAGTTTGGAAAAATCCCTTTTTTTCAGGAAATAAAAAATATTAGCTTAACACGACTCAGGAAAAAAATATAAGCGGGGATTTAATACTAAGCTCAGGAAAAGAGTAAAAGGAGAGTTAATTAAGAAGAAAATATTTTATCTAAACCTAAAACGATAGTCGGGGCAGTAGGATTCGAACCTACGACCCCCTGCTCCCAAAGCAGGTACGCTAACCGGACTGCGCTATGCCCCGAATCGGGTGCAAAGGTAAAAAAAGAATTGGAAAAAAGAAATTCAGATTCGGTATCTTTGTCATAGTCTTAAATTTTTTATTAAAAAAATTGGTAGTATGAAAAATGTTGTCCTTTGGGTAGTCGTCTTATTATTTTCTTGTACTTCACCCAATGAAAGTCAATCTGGGGTTATTTCCGTAATGTCTCCGAAAGATTTTCAAGAAAAATTAATCAAATCACCTGATGCAATTTTGGTTGATGTGCGAACCCCTAGAGAATGTCAGGCAGGAATGCTTGAAAATGCTCAACGGATTACCTATGGATCAGATGATTTCCAAAGTAAAATGACTGCTCTTGATAAAACCAAACCCATTTTTTTGTATTGTAAAGGTGGTGTACGAAGTGCGAAAGCGGCTAATTTCCTCGAAAAATCGGGCTTTACACAAATCTATGATTTACGAGGTGGTATCCGAGCGTGGCAACAAGCAGGATTAAATCTTGTTAAATAAACTTATTCATTAGTGGCTTTAGTTTGAACTTGAACCTGTTCCACTCGTGTATCTGATTTCTCAATAATAGTAATAGTGAGTTGGTCAGTTTCGATTTTTGTTCCGACTTCGGGAATGGTTTCTGTCAGTGCAATTAAATAACCGCTTAACGTTTCATAGTCACCTTCGGGAATTTGCCAGTCATAGTTTTCGTTTAGTAAATCGACTTCACTGCGTGCATTAACCTCGAAGGTTTTCTCATCAATTTGCTTGACTTCTGGGATGGGTGTATCATGTTCGTCGTCAATTTCGCCTACGATTTCTTCCATTACATCCTCAATTGTAACTAGTCCTGCCGTTCCACCAAACTCATCTACAACTAAAGCAATGCTTTTATGTTCCGAAATAAATTGCAATAATAATTCATTGGCGGGCATAGTTTGGGGTACAATTGATAAATCGGTGATAATATCCTGAAGATTAGTGGGTTTTTTGAAGAGTTCCAGACAATGACAATAGCCCACCATATTGTCAATAGATTCATCAAAAATAGGAATTTTAGAGTGTCCACTTTCTGTAAAAATTTGCTGTAATCTTTCAATCCCTTCTCTTTTATCCATTGCTGTCATTTCGGTTCGTGGAATCATACAATCTCGAATAGTTGCAGATTTAAATTCTAAAGCATTCGAAAAAAGTTTAGTATCTACTTCGGTCGAATTTTCATCTTCGGTACTGATATTACTGACATATTGCCCTAAGTCCGTTAAGCCAAAAACGGGTTTTGGTTCTTTGTAAGGCATTTTTAGAACTTTGATAATAAAGAATTTCGATAATTTTTCGATAATAAAAACAAAGGGAAAAAAGAATTTATAAACCAATTGTAAGGGCAAGGCAAAAAAGTCTAGTAATTTATCAGGATTAATTAGGGCTAAACTTTTGGGTAAAAATTCGGCAACCGCCAAAACCAATAATGTAGAGACCAAAGATTGTACAGTCAATACGGCTACATCAGGAGCGGGGATATTAATAAAAACATATTGACGCAAAAGATTGGCAATTGGTATGTCCAAGATTTTTGCCATATAAATTCCATAAATCACCATAGCGGCGGTGTTGCCTGTAAGCATTGTGGTAATGAACAAAGAAGGCTTTTCAATGAAAGCCGATAAAATAGTTCCGTTTACTCGTCCTTTTTCTTTTTGGAGGGCAATATGAAGACGATTTGCCGAAACAAATGCTAATTCCATACTCGAAAAAAAAGCAGAAAAAAGTAAAGAAATGACAATAATAATACTTTCTATACTAAACATAATTGAGGCGTTAATCCATGAATTTGGATGAAAAATCAAAGCGAATGAGGACTAAATGGTATCCGATTACCAATTTATCTCTTCCAAAAATTCGCACAATAGTCGTGCTTGTAATAAATAACCTGTTTTGGTCAGGTGAACTTTGTCAGGTTTCATTAAGTGTTTGTTCTCAATAATATGTGAGATTTTGGAGTATCTATAAAAGTCCCATACAGGTATTTGGAGTTGTTTACCAATTTCGAGCGTAGCACATTGTAACCTATCCATATTGTAATAAACTTGGTTTGGAGTGGTCAAAACCATATTTTTTTGGTATTTCCGAATTTGACGGACTAATTTTTGATAGTTCTTAATATCCTTCGACCAGTTTGTTCCTAATGATACAATACAAAGGCGATAAGTAGTTTTAGGAATTAGTGTGTCTTGAGCAAGAAAATCTCTTGCCGAAGCTCCAGCCCAAGCGACCACTTCGTAATCAAGATTGAAGTGTGTTGCTACGGTTGTGGCAACCGTTCCTTCAGAAATGTGAGAATCACCAATAAATAAGATTTTATTTTTCTGATTTTCAGGAATAATTGGTTCTGAAGGAATTATCCTGCCTTGCCAAAACAAAATCACAAGCAAGATACATTGTATTCGTAACCACATACGTTTTAAAATTGATTATGGAGATTATTTCTTACAGATATAAGATTTGTTTGACCATACAAAAATCGTATATTTATACGTATTTTAACTAATTGCTCCCCTATAATTTTCAATAGAATGTGAACATACTGAAATTTTCTCATAAGTAGTTTTATGGAGCATCTATTTATCTAATTCTTAAAACAACTACCTATTAAATAAGAAACCTTATAAATCCTAAATCATGATAAAAAGAATACAGCTAAGTGTTTGGATAATTTTATTGGTCGGGCTTTCGGGATGTATTTTCCAGAATGACGAGTTCTTTGGCGAATTTACGACTGACTTACGTGTTACGGTTAAGGATGTGAATACTCGTGATCGTCTTCCCGATGCGAATGTAGTATTATTTCGCTCAAAAACTGACTTTGAAGCACGAAGTTCTATCGAAGCATCAGGAAAAACTAATAAAAATGGAACTGTCTGGTTTTCAGGTCTCCAAGATGTAAATTATTATATTTATGTTTCTTATGAAAAAGATGGCATGTTATATGACAATTCTACTGCCGATTTTAATATGGGGCAGGAATTAGTAGATGGCGCACTTACTGAGGTCGAATTAGTTGTGCGTCCTAAGCGCTCGCTTGAGCCTACTAAAGTAGATGTGGAGTCGCTTTGGTTAATGGACTATGAGAGTAATTTGGATAGTACTCGTAGGTTGGGAATGTTATTTTTTCTATACGATTCATTAACTGATGAGTATTACGACCTTGGTAGGACAGGATTTTACCGATATCGTGCTAAGAATCCTGTGAGTGAAGAGACACATGCCAGAGAATTGCCCGAAGAAGATTTTATGTTTGATCTAGAAAATTCGCCAATTTTATACGTTTTGACAGGCGAAATTGTACGACAAGGACGTAATCAATATGATACAATTTATATTTCCTATGACTCTGTTTCGTTTGCTCGATATCATAACCGAGACTTTTATCCTGAACGCATTCGGCTGGCAGAATGGGATGATATTATTTTAGATCTGAAGGTAAACTGGAATTAACTTACTACAAATCAAAAGGCTTGCGACCTGATGGTTTTAATGATAAAAACAAGATGGAGATATTTTTTCAGCATTTTAAAATTTTTATCGGCTACTTAGCTTATGGTGCATTGGGCTTTACAGTCGTTAATGTTTACCTAACTCTCAATAAATTATGGCGTAGAAAACATCACCGTGAAGTTGCTGAAAGCGTCTCTTTGGGTGGGCGTTTTGTTGCTATTTTATCAGGATTAATTTTTGCAGTTCAATTTATTTTATTCCAAAAATGGCAAAATCTGCTGAATATGAGTCTGTTAATTTTTTCAGAAATTGTACAGATATTAATTGGGGCAGGAGTTTGGGTTGCTCGTGAAGATAAAAAAACACTATTTCAGTTGATCAAACAATCCCTGAAATTAGAACGCCGTGAATCTGGTGACTTAGCTCGTTTGTTATTTTTTCCTTCGCATGCCGATAAGATTATTGAGATTTTGGTACAAGTTTCAATGATTGATGGTGAAATTGAAGAACGAGAGAAAAAATTTATTTTAGCCTTTGCCGAACAGTGGCATATTCCCGTAAACTGGGCTACGGTTGAAAAGCGACTTATTGAGGGTGGTACGACTTATGCACAGCTTCGGAAGGATATGGAAATTTATTTAGAATCCTCGCCACCACCTGAGCAGGCTTCACAACTAAGTGAATTGATTCGGGTTTTGGTCGAAATTGATGAAGAAGTGACAGATGAAGAGCAACTTATTCTTGCTGAATTAACAGGATTAATTCAAGGCTATGTCGATAAAGGCGGAACAAAAAATGAGTTTAATATTGCTTTAGTCCCTCAAAATCAAGTACAACAGACTTTTATTGAAACAAAAATTCCAGAAGCAGGACAAAAAAATCAGGTCGCTGGAGGAGTAATTTATGTGATAGGACCTTATTATTCCCTTAAGTATGCTGAGTTAATTTGTGCGAAATACCGTCAACAAAACCTACTTTGTATGCCTGTCAAAGGAAATTTACGAGAAGAAACCTATCAATTTTTTGAAGGAAACCTAAACTAAAAACGACAACTAGAAACTACAAGACTCCAACATTGCCCAATTAAAAACTTAAATTTCAATGGAAGTATTTGAGAAAGTATTACACATCATGGCATTTGGTTCGGTGGGGTTTTCCTTACTGAATGTTTATCTTACTATCAATAAACTCTGGAAACGAAAACATCTCAAGGTTGTTGCTGAAAGTATTTCGGTAGCAGGGCGATTGGTTGCTTTTATGGGTGGCTTAATTTTGTCACTTAATTTATTGTTAGATTTAGAGTGGTTAGGTGGTACGAACCGAATGTTATTTGTGATTTTGGCGATCATTCAAGTTTTTATTGGTATTGGTTTTTGGATTGAAAGCGAGCAAAGAAAAGGCTTTTTTCAACTTTTACGAGAGTCCTTGAGTAATGAACGTAAAGAATCTGCAGAATTAGCAAAATCTTTTTTTCGTCCTTCAAATGCTGAATTAGTCTTAGAAATTTTGACTGAAGTGGCTTTGATTGATGAGGTCTTGGACATCCGAGAACGAGAATTTATTCAGGCTTTTGCAGACTCATGGAAAATCAAAATCTCTTGGGAAGAAATTGATAAAAAATTCCAAAAAGGACAATTCAATTATGACCGTTTGCGTTCGGATATGATTAAATATCTACAAACAAATCCACCTGAACAGCAAGTCTCACAATTAGCTGATTTACTAACTCTTTTAGTTAATATTGATGATGAAGTTTCTGAAGAAGAAGATTTAATTTTGGCAGAATTGACGGGCTTAATTTATAAGTATTTAGATGCAGGAAAAGTGCAAAGGCATTATGATGTTGCACTTATTCCACAGGATCAATTACAAGAAGAAGAAATGACACTTTTGCTAAAAGATATCTCTCAAAAATGTACTTTTGCAGGAGGTGAAGTTTTTCGCTTAGGTCCTTATTTTTCTCAAAAATATGCCCAAATTATTTGTGATAAATACCGCTCAATGGAGTACTTTAGCATTTGGTTTGAAGTGGATGCTCCCCAAGACGAAGAGGAAAACTAAAATAAGATGCACGAAAATCATTTAACATATTTCAAGGTTGAGAATTTCAAACGATTTGAGTCGTTTGAGATGGAAAATATTGGGCAATTTAATTTGATTACAGGAGATAATAACGTAGGGAAAACCAGCATTTTGGAGGCTCTTTTGTTTGATAAAAATCCTGAAATTTTTGCACAAAATTTATATACAGCATTAAAAATAAAATTTAAAGATTTAGATATTAAAAAGCATTTTTTACAACACTTTATTAATCAAAATACCCGAAAAGATATTTCTTATAATTTACAAGGTCAAACAAATGCAAATACTACAATTTTAATAGCAAAGGGTGATGGACGAGTTGCCTACAAGGAACAACGAAATTTTTATATTACTTCTCAAGGAGGACTTCGAAGAGTACCTTTAATTTATTTTTCAAATGGCTATGAAAATAAATTAACAAACCTATACTCAAAATACATACAGTTTGACAGACCACGTAAACAAAGTTTACTTTCTGCACTCAAAATCATTTTACCTAATATTGACCTCATTGAAATTTCGACTGCCGTAGTTGAGCAACCAACTTTAGTTATTGGACAAAGCCATGTTAATGCCGTGATGCCATTGGCAACTTTTGGCGATGGCGCAATCAAATTATTTCGGATTTTAATTGATGTAGTCGTTAATTCAGGGAAACGATTGATGATTGACGAAATTGATGCGGGAATTCACCATGACCGATTTCCTGATTTTTGGCGAACGATTTTGAAAGCCTGCAAAGAAAATGATGTTCAACTTTTCGCCACAACTCACAATTGGGAATGCTTGGAGTTTTTCAAAAATGTACTCGAAGAACCTGAGATGACAGATTACCAAAAAGATGCTCGGCATTTTGAAATGAAAGCCTTGAGAAATGGAAAAATTAAAGCCTATCATTATGATTTTGAGCAGTTTAAATTTGCCATTGAAAACAACCACGAAATTAGAGGAGGACGGTAAAGATGGAAACGCCAATCAAAATATTTGTCGAAGGAATTGCCGACCAAAAATTGATTTATGATTATTTATGTCATTTATACGGTGCGAACTGCATTCAAAAGCAGAATATTATTTCAACCAAAGGAAAAGATAACTTACACTCACAAATTCAACAATTTCAGAAAAATACGGATAACGAAGGTATAAATTTGTTGATTTTTGATGCAGATGATCCTGATTTTAAAGGAACTATAGAAAAATTAAATCAACTAAAATCAGATTTAAATATTGAATTTGAGACTTTTTTATTACCAAATAATCAAGATGCAGGAGATTTGGAAAGTTTATTAGAAAAAATTATTAATACTGACCATGAAGTAATTTTTAGTTGCTGGGAAGACTACGAAAAATGTCTCCAAAGTCATGAAAAAAATTACACTGTTCCAGCCAAAAAGACGAAAATTTATGGCTATTTATCTGCACTTTTACCAAATTCGAAGACCCAACAAGAAAAAGCAAAGGAAAGAGAACGTAATTACCAGAACTCTAACCATTGGAATTTGGAAGCCGAATATTTACAACCTTTGAAGCAATTTTTAGACCCTCATTTTAATTCATCTTCTGACGAAAATCTGTAATAATGAATTTGATTTATCTCAGCCTTAAAAACCTACAAAACAAACCATTATCTACCTTTTTGAGCATCCTTTTATTGACAATGGGCGTAGGAATTATTTCAGGTGTTCTGATTCTGGGAAATCGCTTGGAGGAAAAATTCCAGAAAAATATCGAAGGAATTAATATGGTGGTTGGTGCAAAAGGAAGTCCTTTGCAGTTGATTTTGTCAAGTGTGTATCATATTGATAATCCGACCGGAAATATTTCACTTGCCGAAGCTGATAGCTTGGCTAAACATCCCTTAATTAAATCTGTGATTCGGTTGGGTTATGGCGACAGTTACAAAGGTTTCCGAATTGTAGGAACTTCTCACAAATATCCTGAACATTATGGGGTGCATGTTAAAAATGGAAAACTTTGGCAAAAATCTTACGAGGCTACAATTGGTTATCAAATTGCCAAAAAATTAAATCTCAAAATTGGGGATACGTTTGCAGGCGCGCATGGATTAGTGGAAGGTGGAGAAGAACACACTGATCATTCTTATCAAGTGGTTGGAATTTTTGAGTCTTCAGGAACGGTCATTGATCAATTAATTTTGACGGATATTGAAACGGTTTGGAATGTTCATCACCATGAGGAAGGGAATGAAGAAAACCACAAAGACGAACATGACCACGACAAACATGAAGAAGTTCATCATGAAGAAACTGAAACTAAAGAAGTAAAAAATGAGGGGCATCATCACCATGAGGAAGGACACGAAGAAAACCACAAAGACGAACATGACCACGGCAAACATGAAGAAGTTCATCATGAAGAAACTGAAACTAAAAAAGTAAAAGATGAGGGGCATCATCACCATGAGGAGGGACACGAAGAAAATCATAAAGATGAACGTGAGCATGCTCATGATGACCACGAAAAATATTTAGAAAATAATCATGAAATTCATGAAGATCATACTGAAAGTCCTAAGGAAATTACGGCAATGTTGGTCAAATTTCGGAGTATGATGGCAATGATGAACTTACCTCGATTTGTGAATGAAGAAACTTCTATGCAAGCTGCACTTCCTTCTATCGAAATTAATCGACTTTATGGTTTGATGGGAGTAGGCAAAGATACTTTACGGATGATAGCTTTGGCTATTATATTTGTTTCAGGAATTAGTGTGTTTGTATCACTTTTTAACTCCTTGAAAAATAGACAGTATGAGCTGGCTTTGATGCGTACTTTAGGAGCTTCTCAACTTCAATTATTTTTATTGATTATTGGTGAAGGACTCATTTTATCATTGATTGGGTTTATTGGTGGAATGATACTGAGTCGAATAGGTTTGTTTTTTATCTCCCAAAATATGCAAGAACAATATCACTATGATTTGCAAGTTTGGACATTTTTACCTGAAGAATGGGCGTTATTTGGAATAACAATATTAATTGGTTTGATAGCTTCTTTAATTCCTGCAATTCAAGCATTTAGAACAGAAATATCAAAAACGTTAGCTGAAAATTAATGTAACAACCAAATTTTTTAATATTGTTTAGATTCGGAAGCCTGTTAATAAAATATCATCTACTTGAGGAGCATCTTTTTTCCAGCTATCTAATTCATTCTCAAAATACTGCCGTTGTTCATTCAAAGGCAATTCATGATGTTTTTCTAATAATTTTTGGAGTTGAATAATGCCATATTTAAGACGTTGGTCTGAGGCACAAAATTGGTCTTGGAAACCATCTGAGCCAAGATAAAAAGTAAAGGGAGATGAAACAGTAAAAGAGTGTTTGTCAAAATGCCGTTCTTTCTCTTTTTGTCGTCCTCCAACAGATTTATGACTGCCTTTCAAGCGAATTAATTTCTTATCTCGAATATAATACAAAGGGCGTTTTGCTCCCGCAAATTCAAAATAGTGTTTTCCGTTATCTAATGGACTCCAAACCGCAATGGCAATGTCCATTCCATCTTTATTTTCATGAGCTTCTTGTTTTAAAGCATGGCGAATTCGGATGTGTAAGTCGTGTAAGATTTTATCAGGAGAAGTAATATTTTTTTCGATAATAATATTATTCAAGAAATCCGTTCCAATCATTGACATAAATGCTCCTGGCACCCCATGACCTGTACAATCAGCAACAATAAAAATAATTTTACGATGTGAGTAACTTTTGATAATCTGTTCTTCACCAGAATTTGAAGTAAAAGTTTTATAAATAGGTTTCGGCTCGATTTCTGAAAACCAATAAAAATCCCCTGACACAATATCTTTGGGACGAAACAGAATAAAGAACTCATCAATAGATTTGGCAATTCGTTCTCGAAAGGGTAAAATCGCTCGTTGAATATCTTGAGCATATCGAATGCTATCTGTAATTTGTTTTTGTTTGATATTTAGACTGTCTCTTTGCGACTCAATTTTAGCTTTCTGACTCATAATCTGGTCGTTTTGCTCTTGTAAAAGCATATTTGTTTGTTGTTTTTGATAGATAGTAAATACCAAAAATCCCGCAATGACTAACACAAAAATAATCCCAAAAACTAAAAAATTTCGCTGAATATTTTGTTTAGAAAGCTCTAGTTCACGTTGTTTATTTTGCAATTGATGCAAATTATTTTCCATTTTTAAAAGTAATGTTTCATGACCTTTTTGTTCTTTAGTAGAGGAAAAATAGAGCTTTTGTGCATCCTTTTCGAGATGTCTATTAAGTGCATTTTGGAGTACTTCTTTGTATAAGTCACTCTGAAAATAAGCTTTTATTGGGTGATGCCAGTCGTTGTTTAAAGGTAGAATTAAAGCATGACCTTGGTTATCTATCCGAAAAATATTTTGTCGGCGTATTGTTCTACCCTTTTTGAGAGTATAAATATAATTATCTAAAGAAATGAATGTAAATAAATTCTTTTCTTCATCAATACGTTTTCGAATTAAATCAAAATCGTTAATGGCTTCTAAGTGTAAAGATGGAACTAAATCTTTGACCTCTTTGGCATGAAGCTCACTTGTGCTTTGAGGAACATATAAACCAGTTAGTTTTTTTATAACATTCTTAATATCAGTACTATCTTTAATTACAGGAACATTATCACTACAGATCATAATGTCGATATCAGGCATAAAAGCAGGAGTAAAACTAACTTCTTGCTTACGTTTTTCGGTAATCGAAAAAGACGCTGCTCCAAAAGTTCCACTTTTTCCGTATTGTGTTCTTTGATAAACATCTTTAAAGGTAGATACTTCTTGGAATGTGACTTCAAGATTGATATTGTATCTTTCGAATACGAAATGTGCTAAGTTTTTCATTAATTCATACTCAATGCCTGTGAGGTTGCCTTGTTCATTTCGATAAATAAAGGGAAAAGACTTGACGTAATAAAAGACCAAAATTTTACCTTTTCGTTGTGTTTTTGTTTGTTCCCAACTATCTTGAGCAAACAGAGAAGACGAAAACGTAAAAAATAGGATAAATAGGAGCAAACTAATTCGTAAATACATTATAAAATGATATCTCTCCGAGCATTGAGGCAACGGTGTTTCAAAAAAACAAGTCTTTAATTTGGAAAAAGGAAACGGTTTAATTAACTATGGCATCAAAAACAATCTAACTCTTATAACTTTCAAAGATACCAAAATAATTTGAGGCATGATTTTATTCGAAAGAGTATTCACAAAAAATATGCTGGTTTTGAATATTTGTATTAAAAATTCATTTTAAATTATCTCCCAAACCCTAATTTTATCTCAGAATATGTTAAGAAAATTGCTTTTAGAACATCGTTGGTTTTTCGGTTTTTTTATGATTTATCTTATTTTTGGAGCAATCTTGTTAGTAAATTTATCTAAAGGCGATGCCGTACTATGGGCAAATGCGTTACATGAGCCTATAAAAGATTTCATTTTCAAATATTTAACACATCTGGGGGACGGACTGTTTTTTGTCGGCGTTATTTTAATTTTTCTTTTGTATCGTTATTATTTTGCGTTGATGCTGGCGGTGAATTTTGCGATTACAGGACTTTCAGTAGCACTTTTTAAACGACTTTTTGGCATGCCAAGACCTTTGAAATTTTTTAGCGAATCCATTGATTTACACATTGTTGAAGGTGTAAAACTGTACAAAAATCATAGTTTTCCGTCTGGACACTCGGCAACTGCTTTTTCCTTATTTTGTGGTTTGGTACTTATTTCAAAGAATAAACCGTTTGGAACTCCCTGTTTTCTTTGTGGGTTATTCGCCACATTTTCAAGGGTATATTTAGCCCAACACTTTTTTATTGATACGTATTTTGGAGCAATTTGGGGTGTGTTTTTAGCTATTTGTGTGTTTATAATCTTCGAAAATAATCCGAAATTCCAACAAGAAAAATGGCAGAAAGGACTTCTATAATTAGTAATAATAAATTTTATTTTTTCAGGGCATTTATCAAAATAGTAGCTCGATTTTTTCCAATAACTTTAGTAATTTCAGCCTTGTTAGCCTCTTTAATTTTGGCAAGAGATTTAAAATGTTTTAATAATTTTTCAATAGTTATCTTACCTATGCCATCAATATTTTCGAGTCCTGATTTGAGGTTATTTTGACTTCGTTTTTTACGGTGGAATGTAATGGCAAAACGGTGCGCCTCATCTCGAATCCGTTGGATAAAAATTAGACTTTCAGATTTTTTATTTAGGTGAATTGGTAGTTCATCATTTGGATAATAAATTTCTTCTAAGCGTTTGGCAATACCAATAATTGGAATTTGTCCATACATTCCCAAATCTTTAAATGCCTGACTGGCAGAACTTAATTGCCCTTTTCCACCATCAATAATGACCAAATCAGGAAGAGGTTGAGCTTCGTCTAAGAGTCGCTGATATCTCCGAAAAACCACTTCGTACATTGAAGCAAAGTCATTTGCCCCAACTACAGTTTTAATATTATAATGTCGATAATCTTTTTTAGAAGCCTTTCCATTTTTGAAACAAACCATCGAAGAGACGGGATTTGTTCCTTGAAAATTCGAATTATCAAAGCACTCAATATGCTTGGGTTTTTGGACTAAACTGAGGTCTTTTTGAAGGGTTTCAACAATGCGTTTTTCGCGAGCATATTGTTTTCGTTCTTCTTCTTGCTGTGTACGTTCTTTCTTAAAAAATAGCCCATTTTTCAATGACATTTCAACTAATTTTTTTAAATCTCCAATTTTTGGTTGTAAAATCGGTACAGTTTGCAGCTCAATTTCTTGAGGAGAAATATTTGTAATAATTCTTTGAGAATCAAATTCTTGTAAATAATCTGAAATTAAATGACGTAAAATTTCACCATCCGACTCTTCCAGTTTTTTCTTAATAAGATTGGTTTTAATTTTGATGATACAACCATCTGCAATGTGCATAAAATTATAATAGGCTCTACTTTCGTCTGAAATGATAGTAAAAACGTCTAAATTTGTTACATTTGGATTGGTTATCAAGGATTTACTTTGGAATTTTTCTAACAAATCAAATTTATTTTTCCAGCTTTGTGCTTCTTCAAAAGCCAATTTTTGGGCTGATTCCTGCATTTTTGTTTTAAAATAGGATTTAATACTACTCATCTTTCCACTCAGAATTCTTCGAATTTGAATAATATCAGCATTATACTCCTCTTCGGTTTGGAGAGCTTCACAAGGAGCTTTACAATTTTTAATGTGATATTCGAGGCAAACCTTAAATTTTTTGCGAGTAATATTTGTTACACTTAAATTATAGGAACACGTTCGAATAGGGTACAATTTTCGGAGTAATTCCATGACGGTATTCATCGCTTTGACACTGGCAAAAGGACCATAAAATTTACCTTTTTTTCGGTCTAAGATTCGAGTAGCAATTACACGAGGAAAACGCTCATTCGTAACACAAATGTAAGGATAGGTTTTGTCATCTTTGAGTAAAATGTTGTATTTGGGCTGGTGTTCTTTAATGAGGTTATTTTCCAATAAAAAGGCATCAGTTTCCGTATTGACAACAGCATATTCAATACGATGAATTTCGCTGACCAAACGGCGAGTTTTTCGATTTAACTGACTGGATTTTAGGAAATAACTACTAACCCGATTTTTGAGATTTTTGGCTTTTCCGACATAAATAATTTTATTTTCAATATTAAAATATTTATAAATTCCTGCCGATTGAGGTAGTTTTCGAGCAATATTCAATAATGGATTTTCAGAAGTTTTTTTCATTATCAATTTATATGTTAAATTTAAGAATGCTTGATTTTCTTCCGAATTTTCTCAATAGCTAGATTTGATAAACCTGTTAATTTGATTATAACTTGATTATTAAAGCCTTCTTCAATAGCCATTTTTGCAACCTGAAAGGCTTTTTTTTGCGCTCCTTGCTCCAATCCTTGCTCCAATCCTTGTTCCAGTCCTTGTTCCAGTCCTTGTTCCAGTCCTTCTTGGATACCTTCCCTAAGTCCTTCTTCCCTTGCCTCTTCTTTAGCGGTTTCAATGGCACTTGCCAAATCCCGATATTCCTTCAAACTACTTTCATAAGCCAAGCGTTCTTTTTTATTAAACTTAGCGATTTCGGCTTGTTCAAATAGATGTTGGAAAACTTGATTTTGTAAAGCCAATGGTATTCTATCCAACTTGTGTAAGTTTTTTAAGATAAAAAGCCATTTATCAAAGTTGCTTTCTAACTCTGTTTCTGTTTTGTGAAACTTGGGTACTTCCAAATACAAGAAAGTCAATTTATCATAAAAAACTTCATGAGTTTCAGTATCCATTAATTGAACATAATGTGCTAATTTGGTTTCGTTTTGAGGACGCTCATCAAATGTAAAATCCATAATTCCCAGTGTATAAACTCCTTTGAGTTCATATTTCCACTCTTTCCCTTTAATAGCTTGTTCCTGAATGGCATAGGTAGCATAGTATAAACTACGATCTTTGAAAAATTTTTGTTTGACTCGTTGAACCTCTACGATAAATCGTTCCCCTTTGTCATTTTCACAATATAAATCAAAGACGGCTTTGCGGTCTAATTCGGAATGTCCTGTATGTTCATTTTTGAGATAGGTAACATTTGTAATAGTTTCTAAATCCTCAAAAAGGACATTTAAGAAATCAATCAATAAAGTCTTGTTGATTTCTTCTCCAAAAATTTTTTTGAATCCAAAATCAGTAAATAAATTAATATAACGTTCTCCTCGTAGCATTTTTTTTGATTTTATTTATTCACTTCTTAATCCTATAAAAACACCTGAGTCATAAATGGAATCTCGGCGGTCAAAAATTAATAATTTAATCTGATAGGCTTGGTTAGGGTTAACAGCAATTCGTTGTTGTATTTTTTTGCTAAATCCATCATATTGCCAAATTTTAAAACTACTTTCAGTAGGCTTTTCATTACTTTGAAACAAGGAAGCATTTTGTTTGTGATTTACGTTTGCAACCGATAAACGTGTTTTTCCATCAGGTAACAATGCCCAATTTTTGGTTTTATCAAATCCCTGCCCTTCGATAAATATACCAAAAGAATCATCAAAATCCGTATATTCAGAATATTCTTCAGAAGCAAAAACATACTCTAAAATTAAAGTTTTGCCTTTGGGCTGAATTTCAAAAGTCAAAATACAAGGGTCATAACAGCTCTCATTTTCTAAATGTAAAGCTTTGGGAATCAAGCTATCAGCAACAAAAAATGAATTTATAGTTGATTTGCTGGATGAATTATTTTCTCCAAAAGCATTCCAAACACTTCCTGAAGTTAATAAAAATCCTTTTTCAATACCTATTAAATTTTTTTTATCATTATAAACCAAAAAAGACGGTGCGTAATAAGGAATACTTTGGTTCTTAAAATTTTTAAAATCAATACCTTGTCTCTCGAAAATTGTATTTAAATCTCTGGCTCTTTGTGGCACAAAAACTTGCATTGATTTCGGAATCTGAGCGATTGAGGCGTTTGGAATCGTAATATGTTTATTGATATAAGCTATCCCAAAGGAACGAGTTAAATCTAAAATTTCCTTATAAACATTAATATTACCTGTTTTATATTGCAGTACTCCGTATTTTTTGCCTTTTCGGAGCATAAATTTGGCGATACCTTCAGAGTTGGTGGTGGCTTGATAAACCCGATTTCCATTCAGTTCGTGTAGATAAATTTTTCGGTTAGGTAACAGTTGATTTTGCTCATTCATAAATGTTCCTGATAAAAGTTGCCGAGTAGAAGTTCCTATCTTAGCTTCTTGAGAAACAGTTTGAATGATAGTATCTCCTTTGACTTTTTCAGGATGATGATAAGGCTCAAAAATCAAACTTCGCATCACATAACCCGTCCGATTTGGGACATCAACATACTTGAAATTATCGACATCTTCCATATCAATATCGTAACTATCGTTAATTGGTAACAAAAAATAAGCAATTCCTTTTTCATTGGTTTTTGTGGTGTATGTTTTTGCTTGTTTGATAGAAGTTAAGCGTACAGGATAATTAACCAAAGGACTACTTTTATCTCCTTTTTTGAAACTGATTTTAACTAAACTCTTGGTTTTTGTGAATTTGGTTGTGGCATCATAAGCTTGAGGTATTTCTTTAATATTCAATTGTTTACGATTGATAGGTGGGCGCATTTCTCGTACATACTTTTTATAATTATAAGTAATGGTTCGGGTAAGTGTAGAATTTCCAAATTTAGGCATGGGAACTTCCCACATATAATAATTACGAATTCTTAGGATATTCATCTGCCAGAGCTTGCCCGAAACTAGTTTGAACTTTACGAATCCAGTCGCATCTGTTTTTTTGGTAATAACCTCACGAGTAAACTTTTCAACTAATTGAACTTCTACATTTGCCATGGGTTGACGTTGCAAATTTTTTAGTCGAACAGAATATTCTAAAGTTGATTCTTGGGCAAAAGTCATTAAAGAAAAAATGAAGAACCAACTAGAAAGAAGTAGCCTTTTCACCATTGTTTTGGTATGAATTATTTTACTGAACATAGAATCTTAATTTTAAGAGAAATTTGTGAAACGAAACCCCATCAAATTTACAGAAAATCAGCAATTATTTAGGACAAGGTTTGTCCCATACTTATCTTTGTACTTGTTTTATCTTAACTCTTATTTGGGAATGAGTTTTTTTATTTACTACACAAATCTCCTTGTTTTATGAATCTGGAAACAATATTAGAACAGTTTACCACATGGAATCCCTATGATGCAGTATATACGGGACCTGTGATGCGAATTTTTGGACCCATATTTTTGCTTACTATTGCCGTTGATTTTGCAGTACATTGGAAAAATCAAACGGATTTGTATAAGCCCAAAGATGCGGTTTCGAGTTTATTGATGGGGTTTGGAGCTGGAATTGTAGGACCTTTGGCAAAAATGTACTCGTTAGTTTTATTTACAATTATTTTTGAACTAACGAAATCCTTTCGTTTAGAACTACTTGGTTATGAGTCATTTGGAATAGGAGCATTAGCTTGGTTTATGGCAATTCTTTGGGATGATTTCAATTTTTATTGGCATCATCGATTTAGTCATACAGTTCGGGTATTATGGGCAGCACATATTGTACATCATTCTTCTAGAGATTATCATTTTGCGACAGGTTTCCGAAATGGTTGGTTTACATTATTTTATAAGCCTATTTTCTGGATTTGGATGCCAATTGTTGGATTTGAACCGATTACCATTTTTACCGCAATGGCAATCAATTCAGTTTATCAATTTTTCTTACATAATCATTATGTTCCACGACTAGGCTTTTTGGATTATATCTTCAACACGCCAATTCGACACCAAGTTCACCATGCCTGTAATTTGGAATATTTAGATCGAAATCATGGCGGAATGTTCATCTTCTGGGATAAATTATTTGGTACATTTCAAGAAAACGAGCCAGATAAACCACCAATTTATGGTGTACTGAAAGAACCTGATTCTTACAATCCACTTATTATTGTTTCTCACGAATATCGGGATATTATTCGGGATGTGCGAAAGGCAAAAACTTGGAAAGGTCGGTTTATGTATATTTTCGGAGAACCAGGCTGGAGTGAAGATGGTTCGACCATGACTGCAAAACAAGCTCAAGAAGCTAAAGCTTATGGTGAATTGCTTAAAACGCGGGAAGATATGTTGGAAGGAATGCCACCTGAAGAACGTAAAAAATATGAAAACACTTCTAAAAAAGTAGTAGCTTAACTATTTAAGTCTTCGCTTTCAAAGGAAAATCCTTCATAAATTCAACTTATGAAGGGTTTATTTTATTAATATAGAGTCAGTTTCAACCTTGAGATGAAATGTTTTCTAAAAAAATATTAAATTATTTGATAATTCAACAGAAAGTACTACCTTTGCAACTCCAAAATCAAGGAATAATCTAAAAGGTTGCGTGGCCGAGGGGCTAGGCAGAGCTCTGCAAAAGCTCGTACAGCGGTTCGAATCCGCTCGCAACCTCTCTTTATTTAATCTCCCGATTTCCTTCCTTTAACAATTTTTTCCTTCTCTATTTCGTTTTTCTGAATACAATCGTTTATTTTAATTTACTTTTTTGTACTTTCCCGAAATTAAATTTTTGAATAAACATCACTGATTTTTCAAATCTATGAACCGAAATTTCATTCCTCTTATTTTTGTCGGATTATTAGTAAGTGGGTTATTCTCTTGCAAATCAGAACAAAATCTTAGTTCTAAAAAAGACATTCAAGTTCTTGAAACAAAAATCAATGCTGAAACTAAGTTTGAATATCAAATTCAGGAAACGAATGAAACGTTTGCACAAGCAAGCTCTAAAATTGATATTATTTATCCTCAAATTGATGGCTGGGCAAATTCAACCGCTCAAGCAAAGCTAAATGAAGCGATTCGAAACTATATTAATCGTGCTGAGAAGGCTTTTATTGCTGAAGGTGGGCAACCCATTTCGGCAAATGGTGAGACTAAAATTGAAAAAGTGGCGCAAGAAGAGAGTAGTTATTTTCGTCCTTTAGAGATGGCTTTGGATATAAATTACAAAATATTGACACAAACAACTGATTTTCTGAGTCTTGAAATCAATTCTTATTATTATACAGGGGGCGCACATGGAATGCCTGCTTTCAAAATCTTTAATTATGATGCTCGCTTGGTTAAAAATTTGGAAATGAAGGATTTATTTCAAGAAAATGCCGACTTCTTGAAAATTATTGCGCCGTATTGTAAAACTGAATTATTAAAACGAATGGACGAAATTGGGTCAGATGAAAACACTATTGAAGATGGCACTGATCCTGTAAATCCTGAAAATTATACCCTTTTTGAAATCAAAAAAGAAGGACTCGAGGTTATTTTTGCTCCTTATCAAGTTGCTCCTTATGTGGCTGGCGCACAAAGTGTTTTAGTGCCTTATGAAACCTTGAAACCTATTTTGAAGGAAAATTCAATTTTGACGGTCTTACAAGGAAATTAAATTTATGAAAATCAATATTTTAACGCTCATAGGCTTCTAAACCCTATGAGCATTTTTAAACTAAAATTATTTTAACATCTTCAAAATATCATCTACATATTCTCTTGAATTCGATAAACGAGGGACTTTATTCTGCCCTCCAAGTTTGCCTCTTTTTTTCATCCATTCATAAAAAGTACCTTTTGAAACCCCATGAATAACTGGCTCAACTAGAGCAATTTCTCGGTGACGTTTGGCATCATAGTCTGAATTAACTTCTCGCAACTTAGTATCTAAAACCTCAGTAAATTGCTGTAAATCAGTGGGCATTTTTTCAAATTCAATAATCCATTCATGCCCTCCTCGACTATCTTTGCCGATATAAACAGGAGCTGCCGTATAGTCATTCATCACAGCATCGGTTTTTTCGCAAGCCGTCCGAATGGCTAAATCAGCATTTTCAATAATGACCTCTTCGCCAAAGGCATTGATAAAATGTTTGGTACGTCCCGAAATTTTGATGCGATAAGGTGCAAGTGAAGTAAATTTAACCGTATCCCCAATTTTATATCGCCAAAGTCCCGAATTGGTCGTAATGATTAAAGCATAATTTTTATCCAATTGTACCTCATCTAAGCGGATAGTTTTCGGATTTTCCTTATCAATTTCTGACATCGGAATAAACTCGTAATAAACTCCATAATCCAACATCAATAACATTTCTTCCGAATCCTTCAAATCTTGCATCCCAAAAAATCCTTCGGAAGCATTGTAAACTTCCATATAATTCATTTGGGAGGAAGGAATAAGTTCTTTGAATAATTTTCGATAAGGACCAAAAGCGACCGCCCCATGAAAAAAGACTTCCAAATTGGGCCACACTTCCAAAATAGATGATTTTCCTGTATATTCTAATACTTTTTTAATTAAAAAAATCGTCCAAGTAGGCACACCTGAAAAGTTAGTAACATTCTCTTTAGCAGTCATTTGAGCCATTTTTTCAATTTTTTCTTCCCATTCATCCATTAATGCGACCTCAAGCGTAGGAGTACGTAAGTATTCCGCCCAAATCGGCAAATTTTTCATTAATAATGCCGAAATATCCCCGTAATAAGTTTCAGGATTTAAATGATTTTGTTGATAAGTACCACCGACTCCAATGGCTTTCCCTAACATAGCTTCACTATTAGGATAATTTTGGAGATATAAACAAAGTAAATCTTTTCCGCCTTTGTAGTGGCAATGCTCAAAGGCTTCGGCAGAAACGGGAATAAACTTACTTCGGGCATTGGTTGTCCCCGAAGACTTTGAGAAACAATCAATATTGGAAGCCCACAAGACATTTTGTTCGCCTTTCATGCACCGCTCAATGTAAGGAAAGAGGTCTTCATAAGCCGAAATCGGGACTCGTTGGGCGAATTGTTCGGCATTTTGAATATCGGTATATCCATATTTTTTACCCCATTCGGTATTTTTGGAAAACTCAAGGAGATTTTCGAGGGTTGTTTGTTGGACATCATGCGGGCGATTCATAAAACGCTCAATTTGGCGCATTCGTCCACGCATTACTCGCTTCAAAATTTGGGCAATAGTCGCACTAAAAAGGCTCATGTAAGGAAGGGTTTGATTTCTTAAAGTTTCAGGATTTGGGCGATTTTAGCTACAAAAGTAGGCTTTTTGAGCAAAAAAACATAAATCACAACAGTTACCCAATTGAAGGACAGAAAATAGTACTTTTAGGTATTGTAATATAAAATTTTTGCTATAAATATAAACCATGAAATCAAAACCACTCAATCGGACGGGAGTTCGTCAATTGCTCGGTATTTATCGATTTGTTTTGCCGTATAAACATCATTTTTTGGCAGGATTAATCTGTTTATTCATTTCAAGTTCGGTCTTGTTGGCTTTTCCCGAATTATCAGGAGCATTGATTGATACAGCAAGTGGAAAGCGAATTAAAGTACTTGATTTAGTGGAGTTTAGAAGCATTTCTCAAATTATTTTGACTTTGTTTGCGATACTAAGTTTACAAACTATTTTTTCCTTTTTTCGGGTTTATTTTTTTGCTAAAGTGAGTGAGCCCGCAATGGCAGATATTCGACAAGCCATGTATCAAAAACTAACAGCTTTACCGATGTCGTTTTTTGATACTCGCCGAACAGGAGAATTAACCAGTCGAATTACAGCCGATGTAACACTTTTGCAGGATACTTTTTCGATTGTTTTGGCGCAATTTGTTCGGGAAATTCTGACCCTTCTTTTTGGTATTACGATTTTGTTTGTGAAAACCCCAAAATTGACTTTTTTCATGTTGGCAATTGTACCGATTTTGGCATTAGCGGCACTATTTTTTGGGCGATTTATCCGTAAATTATCCAAACAAAAACAAGATAAATTAGCCGAAGCTAATGTCATTGTTGAAGAAACCTTACAGGCAATTGGAACAGTTAAATCTTTTACAAATGAAAATTATGAAGCCCAACGTTACAAAAATGCCCTTGAAAGTATGGTTATATTTGCTTTAAAATCAGCAAATTATCGAGGGCTTTTTATTTCGTTCATCATTTTTGCGATGTTAGGAGCAATTACGGCAGTGCTTTGGTTTGGAACTGTTTTGGTTCAAGAGGGTAGTTTGCAAGTAGGTGAATTAGTTTCCTTTGTTTTATATACTATTTTCATTGCTGGTTCAATTGGAGGGTTGGGAAATTCTTACGGACAAATTCAAAGTGCTATTGGGGCTTCGGAACGAATTTCGGAGCTTTTAGAAATCTCTGATGAATTAGATAAAAATCTGGAAAACAAGAGTTTAATTCGAAGAAATGGTCTGAAATTATCAGGAAATGTTGTTTTCAAAAACATTCAATTTTCGTATCCTACTCGTAAGGAAGTGGAAGTTTTGAAAGGAGTTTCTTTTGAATTGAAGCAAGGTAGAAAAATTGCTTTAGTCGGAGAAAGTGGAGCAGGAAAATCAACAATTATTCAGCTTTTATTACGACTTTATGAATCAGATTCAGGTGAAATTCAGGTAGATAGAAACAATATTTTAAATTTTGATTTGAAAGATTATCGAGCGAATATTGGGATTGTTCCGCAAGAAGTTTTGTTATTTGGTGGCACAATTACTGAAAATATCCGTTATGGGAAACCTGATGCTACTTTTGAAGAAATTGAAGCAGCTGCTCGAAAAGCCAATGCCTTAAAATTTATTGAACAATTTCCTGATAAATTTGAAACTATTGTAGGTGAACGAGGTGTAAAACTTTCAGGTGGACAACGCCAACGCATTGCGATTGCTCGTGCAATTTTGAAAAATCCTGCTATTTTGGTCTTGGATGAAGCAACTAGTTCTTTAGATGCTGAATCCGAGTTTTTGGTACAGGAAGCCTTAGAAAAATTAATGAAAAATCGCTCCACAATTATCATTGCTCATCGTTTGGCAACGGTTCGGGAAGCGGACTGCATTTATGTTTTGGAAAAAGGACAAATTACGGAATTAGGAACGCATGAGGAATTAATTCGTATTCCAGATGGGACATACCAAAATCTCATTCAGTTACAAATGATGGATTGAAATAATTGACTATCAGTTTATTGAGTATCCCCGACAGGAATCGAACCTGTATCAAAAGTTTAGGAAACTTCTATTCTATCCATTGAACTACGGGGACAATTTTTTGACTGTATTTTACCAAACTTCTTCCTCTTCGAGAGCTTCTAACATATCTGCTAGTCCTTCAAAATCTCGAAGTCCTGGACTAACTTCTTCTCCACCTTGTAAACCAACTCCTTTAGGTTGAATTTTGCGGAGAATTTCGCTTGTATTTTCAGGTGTTATACCCTCAAAATCAAGAATAATTGGAAATTCAGCACATAATTTTTTGAGTGTTTCAGTCACTTCATCAATAGGTAATTCCGTAGATTTTAGTAAAAAATAACTAACATCATTTTTATATTTCTGGGCTGTTTTTTCAAATGCTGGTATATCTGTTTTTTGTATCAAATTGACCTCTAAAAATATAGGTTTTTCAAATTTCTTAAGGACAGGGAGTAAAGTAATATTATTGATTTGTAGCGCATCAAAATTATATTCCGATAAATTATTTGGAGGAAATTTTGTCAATTCTCCTACGAACTTAATTCCTGATACCCAGCCAATTATTTCTTTATATTTCGATAGTTCAGTAAAATGCGGAGTATTAGGCTCAGGTGAAAAGCCCAGAAATTCAACTCCCATTCCTGCACAATAACGAGCATCACTCAGATTAGTTATGCCACTTACCTTGACTACCGTTTTTAATGCCATTTTTTTATGATTTTCTACTTATTCCATGATTTCAGATGACAAAATTACATAATTTTTTACAAAGGAAAATGATTAAAAACTTAGAGATTCTAATTCATTTTTTCAATTGATTTTTGAGACGCATGAGTCCTTCAAAGATGGGAACTGACAAGATTGATTTTAACTTCTCGAGTTGTTGAGTTTGTTGAATTTTTTGCCGAAAATGCTGTTCGTTTTGTGTGAACTCAGGGAAAAATTGGGCTGAAATTTCTTGAACTTGTTTTAAGTATCGGACTTTTTGGGTAGCCGATGCGCCGCCATCCGCAAAATCTGCAATGGTCACATCTGAATAATGAAATTTTTTATTGGCTTGGATAAGGCGACACAATTGTTCATAATCTCCTGCTAATGAATATTTTAAATTGAATAAAAAATCTTGAATGGTTGTTTTTTTAATAAAAATACTTTGGTGATTTAGTGACATTCCTTGATAAAAGTTTTGCAAATCAGCAGGGACTTTTTTGAATTTTTGAAAGTTTTGATAACTAATTTGATAATTTCCATAAACCACATCCATATTTTTGGGAATATTTTGGAAGGTTTTTTCGATGGCTTGTTTCGAAACAAAAATATCCCCAGCATTCATAAAATTGACCCAGTCTCCTGTTACTTTTTGGATACCTTTATTCATGGCATCGTAAATTCCTTTATCGGGTTCACTGAGCCAAAAATCAATTTTATTTTCATATTTCTTAATGATTTTCAGCGTATTATCTGTGGATTTCCCATCTATTAATATAATTTCAAGGTTGGGATAAGTTTGTTGAAAAATATTTTGGAGGGTTCTTTCGAGAACATCTTCAGCATTGAAAGTAACGGTAATAATCGAAATTTTATCCATTTTTTACGGAATAGAAAATATCTTTGGCAAAGCCCTCAAGACCTTGCCAAAGATTGATTACGTATTTAATAAAACGCAACGTCCCTCTCTGAAATCTGCCTCAACTTTCTTGAATTTGACATCTCTTTTGATTGTACCATCTGGATAACGTACCGAAACTTTTGCGTTTCGATTCGGTAATTTGGTTTTAACAATTGGTCGTGTTACTTCTTCTTTCTGAGTAGGTGCAACTTTTTCGTTATCGCTTTGAGTACTTAAAGCGGATTGAGCTTCAGCTTTCGAAGCTTGAATCTTATCACGTTTTGTTTGAGCAGGACGTTTGCTTCGTGTAGAAGTTGGACGAGGAGCTTCCCGAACAGGTGGACGAGGTGGTGCTTGAGAAGTCGTAGGTTGTTCAACATAAATACTTGCTTTTGCCAAAAATGAAATAGCCTCCTCATTCAGATATGCCTGAAAATCCTTGAACAACTCAAATGCCTCAAACTTATAAATCAAAAGAGGGTCTTTTTGCTCCAAATGTGAGAAAGAAACTTGCTGACGCAAATCATCCATATCTCGCAAATGTTCCTTCCAAAGTTGGTCAATAATTGCCAATGTAATGTTTTGTTCCATTGACTGCATCAATGCGCGTCCCTCACTTTCGATAGCTGTGTCTAGCTCACAAGGAATATCAATACGGCGTTTGCCATCTGTAAAAGGAACAGCAACCAACTTGATTCTATCTCCTTCTTGCTCCCGAATTCTTAATAATCCTGCATTGAGTTCTTTAGCAAGTGCTTCATTTTTAGCTAAATAGTGACCGTAGGCTTTGTCATAAAGTTCTTCAACCACCTCATCTCGATTACGCCCTTCGAATTCTTTATGGTCAAGTTCAAGACCTAAATTCGTTAAGGCATTCATCTTGAATTCCTTAGCATCAGCGATGTAAGAATCGTAAAGGTCTTCGACAACTTCATAAAACATCGTCATAATATCTAACGAAAGTCGTTCGCCGTGTAAAGCATTTCTTCGACGTTTATAAATGACATTTCGTTGTTTATTCATGACATCGTCATATTCGAGCAAACGCTTTCGACTACCAAAGTTATTTTCTTCCACTTTCTTTTGCGCTCTCTCAATAGATTTGGTAATCATGGAATGTTGGATGACTTCACCCTCTTCCAGACCCAATCTATCCATGATTTTCGCCATTTTATCCGACCCAAAAAGTCGCATCAAATTATCTTCGAGACTGACGAAAAATTGAGAACTACCGACATCTCCTTGACGACCTGCCCGACCTCGAAGCTGTCTATCAACTCGACGAGATTCGTGCCGTTCTGTACCTACAATTGCTAAACCTCCTGCGGCTTTAGAATCAGGATGTAATTTAATATCTGTACCACGACCTGCCATGTTGGTCGCAATCGTAACTACCCCTGGGAGTCCTGCATTAGCGACGACATCCGCTTCACGAGCGTGTTGCTTAGCATTCAAAACTTGGTGGTCAATTTTCCGCATTCGAAGTGAACGGCTCAAGGTTTCCGAAATTTCAACCGAAGTCGTACCTACCAAAACAGGACGACCTTGAGAAGTTAAATCTTGAATTTCCTCAACCACTGCATTAAATTTCTCACGAGTAGTTTTATAAACTTGGTCTTCACGGTCATCTCTGGCAATTGGTTTATTGGTTGGAATAACAACCACATCCAATTCATAAATTTCTAAGAATTCACCTTCTTCAGTTTCTGCCGTTCCTGTCATTCCCGATAATTTATGATACATTCGGAAATAGTTTTGAAGTGTTACAGTGGCGTAAGTTTGTGTCGCATCTTCAATTTTGACGCTTTCTTTGGCTTCTAAGGCTTGGTGTAATCCATCCGAATAACGGCGACCTTCCATCGTCCGCCCTGTTTGTTCATCTACAATTTTTACCTTCTCTTCTTCAATGATGTAATCAATATCTTTTTCGAAAAGAGTGTAGGCTTTTAATAATTGTGTTAGATGATGAATTCGTTTAGCTTTGGCTTCGTATTCCCCAATTACTTTATCTTTCTCAGTAAGTTTTTGTTGAGCATCAAGCTCCGTATTATTATCGACTTTTGCTAACTCCACTCCAATATCAGGTAACACAAAAAAGTTTTCGTCTTCGCCTGTTCTGGTGATAAGATTTAACCCTTTTTCGGTCAAATCAATGGAATTTCGTTTTTCGTCAATGGTGAAATAAAGTGGCTCATCTGCTTCTGGCATCATTCGGGAATTATCTTGAAGATAATAATTCTCGGTCTTTTGCATTTTTTGTCGAATTCCCGATTCTCCCAAAAACTTAATCAAAGGTTTGGATTTTGGTAAACCTCGATAAGCTCGAAATAACGCCAATGCACCATCATCGCTATCTTGTCCATTAGCCAAAGTTTTTTTCGCCGTAACTAATTGTTTTTGAACATATTTCCGTTGAGCATCTAACAATCTTACGACACGAGGTTTGAGCATTTCGAATTCTTCTTGATCATTTCCTCTAGCAACAGGACCCGAAATAATCAAAGGAGTTCGGGCATCATCAATCAAGACTGAATCAACCTCATCGACCATTGCGAAATGGTGTTTCCGTTGTACCAATTCCTCTACTTCACGAGACATATTATCCCGCAAATAATCAAAACCAAATTCATTATTTGTTCCGTAAGTGATGTCTGCTTGATAGGCTTTTCGGCGTAACTCACTATTAGGTTGGTGTTTGTCAATACAATCAATGGTCATTCCGTGAAACTCGAAAAGGGGAGCCATCCATTCGGAATCCCGTTTTGCCAAATAATCATTAACTGTAACCAAATGAACTCCTTTCCCAACAAGTGCATTAAGGTAAGCAGGCAAAGTAGAAACTAAAGTTTTACCTTCCCCTGTTGCCATCTCCGCAATTTTACCAGCGTGCAAAACCATTCCGCCAATCAATTGGACATCGTAATGAACCATGTTCCAAGTGATTTCTGTACCTGCTGCCGTCCATTTATTTTCCCAAATGGCTTTATCGCCTTCAATAATGACTCCTTGACGTTCTTCGGCAATCATTCGGTCATGGTCAGTAGTTGTGACGACCAATTTTTGATTCTCAGTAAAACGGCGAGCGGTTTCTTTGATTACAGCAAAAGCTTGAGGCAAAATATCGTCTAGCACTTCTTCAAGACGTTCGTCGTGTTTTTCCTCCAATTTATCGACCTGTGTAAAAATGGCATCTTTTTCTTCAATGTCCATTTCAGGATTGTTGGCGACTTGCGTGCGAAGATTTTGCATTTCTTCCTCAATATCAATCAATTGTGAAGAAATATGTTCTTTAAATTCTATCGTTTTATGGCGCAAATCATCGTCCGAGATTGAAGTGAGTCGGGCATATTCTTTATTGATTTGGGCGACACGTGGACGGAGAATTTTGAGGTCTTTATCGGACTTTGTACCAAAAACTTTGGCGAGTCCTCTTGTGATTCTATCTAACATAATGGTTTTGTGCAATTCCTTCAATATTGTCTCTCAAAAATAGGGACAATCTTCCTAAAAATTACGTTGCTCTGAGGTGATGTGTTTGGTGTAATTTCTAAACGGCAAAATTACAAATCCTAATAGGAATTAGGCGAATTTGAAAAAAAAATCCTAAAAATTGGAAATTCCATCAATAAACATATCAAATTATATTTTTTTCAAAAAAGGCTTAACGCAACCTTTAATATACTTTATCAAAAATAAAAATAAGATAAATTTGTTTTTGCTTACGTATTACTAAAGTATTAATTATCAATATATTATGTCTAATATGAGGCATAGAGGCAAATTAGGAAATATTTTTTCTATCAGTTACTGATTATCTTATTTTGCAACTTTGAAAGGTGGTGAGTATATTACTTTATATTTGTATGATCATAGAAAAGAGAAGGTTATCTCTAAAAATAGGTTATTTTTTTAGTAATAGGCTCTATAATTTGATAAGTAGTTTTGTATTCTCTTTCTATATTCTATAGAAGAGGATAAAATATTACGTCCTAAAATACAAAATATAGCATTCATTCTAATACACTATTTTTTTAGTGTCTAAAACGAAGAATAAACTAATTAATCTCACACACGACATGAGTAACTTAAAATTTACTTTTTCTGGAGAAAGTAAAAATGCGACTAAATTTGTAGGTAAAGCACGAGATTTTGAAATTGCCATTGATGAACCCCCTGTTTTAGGTGGGAATGATGAAGCCCCTAATCCTGTTGAATATACTTTAGCTTCTTTGGCTGGCTGCCTTAACGTAGTAGCATACATTGTGGCTAAAGAACGAAATATTACAATTGAATCTTTGAAAATTGACCTTGAAGGGAATTTAAATCCTGCAAAATTTCTTGGTCAAGATATGACTAATCGTGCTGGTTTTCAAAATATTGATGTGAAGGTGTATATTAAGTCAGATGTTTCGCCTGAAGTACTTGCAGACTGGCTTCGTGTAGTCAAAGAACGGTGTCCTGTTACGGATAATTTAGCTAATGATACTCCTATTAATGTTGAACTGATAAGTTAAAAAAATACGAGAACCTTGAGTGAATTATTTGTATTTTGCTTTTAAGATGAGAGTGTATTGCAAATAACTTTCCTCAATGAATTTAGATAAAATTTGAAAAACTATAAAATTATTATTTCAGGAGGTGGAACAGGTGGACACATTTACCCTGCGATTGCTATTGCAGATACTTTGAAAGCTCATAATCCTCAACATGAAATTTTGTTTGTGGGTGCAGAGGGTAAAATGGAAACCGAAAAAGTTCCAAAAGCAGGTTATCAACTTATTACTTTGCCAATTCGAGGATTACAAAGAAAACTGACTCCCAAAAACCTACTTGTTCCGTTTAAACTTCTACAGAGTTTATGGAAATCTCAAAAAATTCTCTCTGATTTTCAACCTGATGTGGTAGTTGGAGTAGGGGGGTACGCTAGTGCTGCAGTTTTGCGAATGGCGCAACTTCAAAGAATTCCAGTTGTTATTCAAGAACAAAATTCTTATGCAGGATTAACTAACAAGTGGCTTTCGGCTTTTGCATCTAAAATTTGTGTTGCCTATCCTAATATGGAAAAATATTTTCCAGCTAATAAAATTACACTAACAGGAAACCCTGTTAGAAGTGATATTATTCATGTTCGACAATACAAAAATCGAGGTCTAGAGTTTTTTGGGTTGGATGAAAATCGAAAGACTGTTTTTGTTTTTGGTGGAAGTTTGGGTGCACGTACTTTGAATAATTGTTTTAAAAAAGACGTAGAAAAATTATTGCAAGAAGGCTATCAAGTTATTTGGCAGACAGGTAAAATTTATTATCCTGAAATGCGTGAATTTGCCGAAAAATTAAATGATAAACATTTGGTTATAAAAGAGTTCGTTTATGAGATGAATTTGGCTTATGCTGTAGCTGATGTAGTGATTTCGAGAGCAGGAGCATTATCAGTTTCAGAACTTTGTTTGGCAGAAAAAGCAACTATTTTAGTGCCTTCGCCAAATGTAACAGAAGACCACCAAACCAAGAATGCGATGGCATTAGTGGAACAGGAAGCTGCTCTTTTAGTCCAAGATATAGAGGCTTCTGAAAAATTAATTCCAACTACTTTAGAATTGTTAAAAAATACTAATTTACAACAAAAATTACAGCAAAATATCAAAGTGTTAGCTAAACCAAATGCGGCAGAGGAGATTGTTCAAGAAATTTTAAAATTTTGTAGCTAAATCATACAGAATCTTTAATTATATTTTATACCTTTAGGATTTTTCATGTATTTTGTACATAAACATGTTACTAAAGAAACAACTTTTTTACCAAATGGCACTATTGATGTAGTAGTATTCTAAAATTTCAAAAGCCATAAGGGTTTGGATTTTAATAATATAGGAAATTTTTCTTTTATTTGAACAAGTAAACAAGTATAAGATCCTTCAGATAGGGGGTATTCCAAGCAGTTAATGCTTTTTTTTATAACTATTACTTAAAGCAATTGTTTATAATAAGTTATTTAGATATCTGATTTTCAGATGAATAAATATGACAATAGCAAGTAATACTTTAATAAAAAAAGAATTAGTTGTACTGTTTAAATTAAAAAAGTTCCATTTTGAGGCAAAAATCCGAAAAAATCGTAAAAAATAATTGGTAAATTGCCATTTTATTGACTCAAATTAATTGATGAGATGAAACTAAAATCAGCAAGTAAGGCGATTTTACTTTTCGTACTCTTTTTAAGTGCGGTAGTATTTGTGTACCTGCGAACGCTGGATAAATTTTATGGAGAAATTGTCGTTCAACTGGAAAATGAAAATTACAGTTTTGTAGATAAATTGGATGTAATTCATTTGATTTCAGAAGAATCCAATACACAATTAAGTAGTGTTCGATGGCAAGATTTATCCCTTCGAAGTATCGAAAAAAAAGTAAAGTCTTATAATTTTGTATCAAATTGTGAAGTTGCACGGGATCTAAAAGGAAATTTGTTGATTTCTATTCAACAAAAGCATCCTATTGCTCGCATTTTAGATAGAAATGCAACCCGAAAAGGCGGGTATATTTCTGCAGAAGGGAAATTATTGCCATTATCTAAGCAGTTTACTGCACGGGTTTTGCTCCTATCAGGCAAAGGAACTTCTCTAATTTTAAATGGTAACTTTTTACGTACTCCGAAAGGAAAAACCTTTGTAGAATTTCTAAATTATGTGGATAAGAATCCATTTTGGAAGGCTCAAATTACTCAAGTTGAGGTTGATAAGAAAGGTCGTTTGACGTTATTACCCCAAGTAGGCGGGCAAAAAATCCAATTTGGAGAGGCTGGAAATTATCAGGTAAAGCTCCAGAAATTAGAAATATTTTACAATCAAATTATTCCTACCAAAGGTTGGAATCGTTATAAACAAGTGAATTTGGAGTTTGAAGACCAAATCGTTTGTAGCTAGATGAGGTAAATCGGAGGACGATTAAAATGTATTGACGGAGACTCGTAACTTTTAAAATATATGCAACAAGAAGACATTGTAGTCGGTCTGGACATTGGCACAACGAAGATTTGCGCGATGGTTGGGCGTTTGGACAATTTCGGAAAATTGGAGATTTTGGGAGTCGGAAAGGCACATTCCGAGGGGGTGCGGGAAGGCATCGTGACCAATATTCAGAAGACTATCATCAGCATCGAACAAGCTATCGAGGAAGCCGAAAAAGCTTCAGGAGTGGATATTAATGCCGTTAATGTAGGTATCGCAGGTAAGCATATTAATAGTTCATTGCATCACGGAAGTATCACGCGTACATCGGATGATGACGAAATTACAATTCAGGATGTAGAACGCCTTACAAACGATATGTATCGTACGGTTATTGAACCAGGAAATGAAATTATCCATGTTATGCCTCAGCATTATATGGTTGATTATGAGGAAAATATTAAAGATCCTGTCGGGATGTCGGGGGTCAAGTTAGAAGCTGATTTTCATATTATTACAGCACAAACAAACGCTATTCGTAATATTAAAAAGTGTGTTGAACGTTCTAACTTAGAAATTGATAATTTAATTCTTGAACCTTTGGCTTCAGGATTGTCGGTATTGACCGAAGAAGAACGTGAAGCAGGGGTGGTTTTGGTAGATATTGGTGGTGGAACAACTGACTTAGCTATTTTCCATGATGGTATTATTCGGCACACGGCGGTAATTCCGTTTGGTGGAAATATTATTACTTCGGATATCAAACAGGGTTGTGCAGTAATGCAGAACCAAGCCGAATTATTGAAAGTTAAATTTGGACGAACTCTTTCTATGGAAGCTTCTGATAATGAAGTAGTTTCTATTCCAGGACTTCGGAATCGTGCGCCAAAAGAAATTTCAATTAAGAATTTGGCTTGTATTATCGAGGCTCGAATGGAGGAGATTATTGAATTGGTTTATTCTGAAATTGAGCGTTCTGGTTTCCGAAATCGCTTAGCAGGTGGTATTGTGATTACAGGTGGGGGCGCACAATTGAAAAGCCTCAAAAAACTGTATGAGTTTCGGACAGGAATGGATACTCGTATTGGTTATCCAAATGAATATCTTGGAAAAAGCAAGGAAGATTCGGTAAAAAGTCCACTTTTTGCGACTAGTATTGGTTTAGTATTGGCAGGTTTTCGAAGTTTGGATGACCGTGATTACAGCTATGCTGAAAATATGGTTACAAAAGAAAATACGCAAACTAAGCCCAAAAACGACTTCTTCTCGACTATTATTCGCCGTACTCGTGAATTATTAATTGATGATATTGACTCAGACGGAAAATATTAAAAAATATTAGCTTACGCCTTAGTAGTATTAGCTTATCACTTTTTATTGATGCCTTGATTATAAAAGGACGATTAAGGCAGATGAGATTAACAAACTAAAATTTATGCTCCTTAAATAATAGAATCGCATGGAAAACGCATCCACTTACGAATTTGAATATACATCTAACCAAGGTCCCATTATTAAAGTGATTGGCGTAGGGGGCGGAGGTAGTAATGCCGTCAATCATATGTATGAACAAGGTATTCAGGGGGTTGATTTTTTTATCTGTAATACAGATATTCAAGCACTTACAATAAGTCCTGTTCCAAATAAAATCCAAATTGGAAATGATCTGACCAAGGGACTGGGTGCAGGAGCAAAACCTGAAGTTGGAAAAAATGCCGCATTAGAAAGTAAAGAGCATATTCGGGAAGTGTTGGGAGAAAATACCCAAATGACTTTTATCACGGCTGGAATGGGTGGAGGTACTGGTACAGGAGCTGCTCCCGTTATTGCTGAAATAGCTAAAGAATTAGGAGTGCTGACAGTAGGTATTGTAACAATGCCATTCACTTTTGAAGGACGACCCAAGAAAAAACGAGCTGAGGCAGGGATTGAAGAGCTTCGCAAAAATTGTGATACTGTACTGATTATTCTAAATAATCGTTTGCGTGAAGTGTATGGTAATCTAACCATGAAAGATGCGTTTCGTCATGCGGATAATGTTCTTTCTACGGCAGCGAGATCTATTGCTGAAATTATTACGGTTTCAGGAACAATCAACGTTGATTTTGAAGATGTTCGTACTGTCATGACAGATTCGGGAGTAGCAGTAATGGGTTCTGCTGTAGCTGAAGGTGATAACCGAGCTTTGAAAGCTGCCGAAAGCGCGTTGACTTCTCCTTTGTTGGATGATACTGATATTTTTGGAGCAAAGTATATCTTATTAAGTATTATGGTTGGGGATGAAGATAGTTTCCAATTCGAAGAACTAGAAGATATTACTAACTTTGTTCAAGAACGAGCAGGAGAAGATACAGAAATTATTTTTGGGCAAGCTGTTGATGAATCCTTGGGACAAAGCATTGGGGTTACAGTGATTGCAACAGGTTTTGAGGGTGAAAAAAAAAATAAATCTGAACCTAAAGCTCAAGTAAAGGCAGAGGTTAAGCCAGTTGTGTCAGAACCTGTAAAAACTAAAGTACCTGAAAAAGAAGTAGCTACAGCTACAATACGTAATACGACTGTCGAGTTGGATTATGATGACACCTTAGACTTTTTTGATGTATCAGAAGAAGAGACAGAAAAAGCCTCTGAGCCAGAACCTCCTAAACCTGAAAAAGTAGTTTTTCGTTTAGATGAAGATGACTATGATACGTATGAAAGCGAAGAGCAACGTAAACAACGAGAACTAGAGGAAGAATATCGCTATCGACAAGAGCAATTGAACAGCTTAAAATCAATGGGCGAGTTGAGTAATGAAGAGTTACAAGAACGTAAAGATGTGCCTGCTTATCTTCGCAAAAAAGTTAAGTTACAAGATGTTCCTCATTCTTCGGAGTCAAATATGTCTCGAATGCACGTGAATAGAGATAAAGAAATTCTTGGAGGAAATCGATTTTTACATGATAATGTAGATTGATAATAATTTGATTTTCAAAAAATTAACCTTTGCAAAGCATTATGTTTTGTAAAGGTTTTTTTGTTAGAAATTGTTTTAAATTATAATCAATTGAATTAGATGAAAATTAGGCTGTACTAGACGTTAAATTTTGTTGAAACAGAAATTCCCAATAACTTTCCTATTAATTTTAAGAATATTTTAGGAAATCTCATGTGATTTTACAATGGCTTAAAAATTATAATTCATTAATAATGAGCTTTTTAGAAAAAAGACAAATTTATTTTTATACGATTTTAACTTGTTTTTTCTGTTTAATGGGTGTTTTTCAATTGACAAAATTGGAAGCGCAAACGCCTAAAATTCGATTGAGTAGTCAAGAGATTTCAACTCAGGATATGTTTGAAATTTCGGTAACTGTTTCTGAACCTATTCGGAATTATAAAGGATTCCCTAAAATTGATGGATTTATTCAATTCCGAAAAGATAAGGGGGAACGTTTAGCTGTTTTGAATGGAAAAGCAATTCGGATGAGTACCCTAAAAGTTCTTTATCGACCATTACAAACAGGAACATTTCAAGTACCTGCTTTCAAAGTGACCATAAATGGAAAATCAGTACGACAGAAGGGTTTTAAGATTACGGTCAAAAAAGAAGGAGAAATTCAAGACCCTATGCTTCGAAATATGAATGATGAGCCTATTGAATTTGTAGAATTGAAAGCTGATGTTTTCTTTGATATTACATCAAACAAAAAATCGGTTATGGTTGGGGAAGGGTTTAATGTAGTTATGGCGATATATGTTCGTAAAGAAGATATTGACAAAGTGGACTTTCCAAATGATTTGGATGAGCAAATTGGAACATTACTTAAAAAAATCAAACCCAAGAACTGTTGGGAAGAAAATTTTGGAATTATGCGTCCGATTGATAAAGAGGTCATTATCAGAGGAAAACGCTATTGGCAATATAAAGTTTTTCAGGCTACTTTTTTTCCTTTCAATACTGATAAAATTATCATTCCATCTGTTCCACTAGATATTTTGAGGGTTAAAATGGCGCGGATGCCCTCAGCTCCTATGCCGATTGTTCGCAATGTTCGAAAAACGTATCATTCTAAAGAAAAGACTATTACAGTTCAACCTTTGCCAACTCATCCATTGAGTACAGAGGCTTCTGTTGGAAGGTATGAGCTACAAGAACGGATTCAATTTGCGAAAGTAAAAGGTAAAGAACGCACTACTGAAACAGGAAAGAACTTTGCTTATGTGCTTAGAATCAGAGGAGAAGGAAATATTTCAGCCATTCGTGCGCCTCAGCCTATTTCGAATGAATATTTTGAATTTTATCCTTATTCTGTTGCCGCCGAGCGGATCAAACATGAGCAAAATTCGGTCTATGGATATCGGGATTTCCGATATAATATTATTCCCAAAAAAGCAGGAAAATACCATCTTGGTGACTATATTTCTTGGGTTTATTTTAATACACAAACTCAAAAATACGATACCTTACATTCTAAAATTCAGTTTGAAGCAATTGGAGATGAAGTAGCTATTTATCAAGCAGATTCTTTACAAACAGGACTTTATACTGAAATAAAAACTGATAACCAATTAATTAGTATTCATAAAAGAAGTAATGTGGATTTAGTAGCAAATGTTTCCTTACTAATCTTGTTAAGTTTGACTGCTTTTCTGACCTTCAAAAAATAATATTTCCAAATCATTTTTCAATAATTCTACAAACGCATGAAATGGGTTTTTCGCCTTATTTACGATTTTGGTATCTCTTGCTATCAGTTTGGAATTTTTTTAGGAAGTGCTTTTCATCAAAAAGCAAAATTAATTCGGAGAGGGCGTGAACAGACTTTTTCAATTCTAACTGAAAAATTAGCCCAAAATACAGACCCTGTCGCATGGTTTCATGTAGCTTCCTTGGGAGAATTTGAGCAAGGGCGACCTGTTATTGAGCTTTTCCGAAAGGCTTTCCCAAGTTATAAAATTGTCCTAACTTTTTTTTCACCAAGTGGCTATGAAGTACGTAAAAATTATTCTGAAGCTGATGTAATTTGTTATCTCCCCGCGGATACACCTAAAAATGCTCAGAAGTTTATAAAACTTGTTGAGCCTCAAGTTATCTTTTTCGTAAAATATGAATTTTGGCATCACTTTATTACTGAAGCATATTCCCAGAATATTCCACTTATTTCTTTTTCCACTATTTTTCGAGAAAATCAAGTTTATTTTCGATCATATGGGAATTTTTTTCGATCAATTTTAGAGAAGTTTACACATATTTTTGTGCAAAATGAAAATTCTAAAAACTTACTTCAAAGTACTGGAATTACGAATATTACGATTGGAGGAGATACTCGATTCGACCGAGTAAAGGCAATTTGTGATAATAAAAAAAATTTGCCAATGGTCGAAAAATTTAAAGATGGACAAAAAGTGATGGTAATTGGCAGTAGTTGGGAGGAGGATTTGAATGTGATTGCTTCAATTCTTGATAAAATTCAAAGTTTAAAGTTGATTATAGCACCTCATCAGATTACGGAAAGTAGCTTACAATTTATTGAAAAAATATTTCCCTCAAAGAAAACAGCCCGTTATTCTCAAGCAAATCCTGAAGCTATTAAAAGTTACGATATTTTATTAATTGATAATATTGGAATGCTTACTTCATTGTATCAATATGGTGAATGGGCATATGTTGGAGGAGCATTTGGAAAGGGTTTACATAATGTTTTAGAACCTGCAGTTTTTGGAATGCCTGTTCTTTGTGGAGCAAAATATGATAAATTTCAGGAGGTCATTGATTTGGTAAATTTAGGTGGTGTCTTGTCGTGTCAAAATACATCAGATTTTGAGACTAAATTCTATTCACTTTTGGACGATGAAAAACGGAAAACAGTAGGAGAAATTTGTGAGGAGTATGTGGCTAAAAATTTGGGAGCTTCTGAGCAAGTTCTTCACTTTTGTCAGGAACTTTTAAACTAAAGTATAATTAAAAAATACTTTTTGTTATTTTCAGTAAATACAAAAAGTATTTTTATAGACCTAAACTAGTTAAATAATGCCATTATCTCTTGGTAAATTTCTTTCCCAATAATTAAGACCATAAGCCCCAATAGGAAAAACATACCAATTTTTTGAGCAATTTCTAAGAATTTATCACTTGGCGCACGTCCTGAAATAATTTCATAAGTCAAAAACATAACATGTCCACCATCTAAAGCAGGGATTGGTAAGAAGTTCATAAATGCTAAAACCATAGAAAGCATTCCCGCTAAATACCAAAAGCGTCCCCAATGCCATTCCGTTCCGAATAACTTGGCAATACCAATAGGACCACTCAATGACTTTCGAGGATCTAAATCACCTGAAAACATTTTTCCAAAAGCAACGACCTGTAAACCAATCACTCCGAAAGCGTTTTTAGTTCCTTTTGGAATAGACTGAGCGAACGAATACTCTTCATGTGAATAATTCATTAAAAATACAGGTTGAACTCCTAATAATTTAGCTTCTCCCATTTCTACTGTTAAAGTGTTTATTTTTCCTTCTCGCTGAACTTGAATAGTAATCGTTTTTTCTGTGTTATTTTGAATAAAATCGACCAAGTCTTGCCAATACTGAATAGGCATTTCATTGATTTGTTGGATTTTATCGCCCTTCTGAATACCCGCTTTTTGAGCAGGTGAATCTGCTACTATATTTCCAATTTCAAAAGGATAAAGAGGTTCAATAAAAGGAGCATTTTTTTTGTCTGCTAGCTTATTCAAAAAATCAGGAGGAATTGGTATGTCAATTTTTTGTCCATCCCGTAAAACCGTGTAAGAACTATTTTCGGAGAGTAGCTTTTGTGGGTTACGAAGGTCTTCAAATTTTTGGACAGGTTCGCCATTAATTTTGATTACTTTATCACCTCGTTGTAGCCCAAGTTCTTTGCCAATTTCTGATACATTAATTCCATATTGATTAGCTTCCTCAATAGGTAGGTATTTTTCACCTTGAAAGTACATTAGGAAGATAAAAACAACCACTCCTGTAATAATATTCACAATGATTCCACCTAACATAACGATAAGACGTTGCCAAGCAGGCTTGGCTCGAAATTCATAGGGTTCAGGTTCTTTTTTAAGGTCTTCAGTATCTAGTGATTCATCTATCATTCCTGAAATTTTTACAAATCCTCCTAAGGGAATTGCCCCTAACATATATTCGGTTTCACCTTTCTTAAATCCAAAAATTTTTGGAGGAAAGCCAATAGCGTATTTTTCCACTCGCATTCCAAATAGTTTGGCAGCTAATAAATGTCCTAATTCGTGTAATCCTATTAAGATTGATAATGCCAGCAAAAGCTGTGCAATCATAACCAATGTTCCCATATTTTAATTTCTCCAGTCTGTCTATTTGTTTTGAATACCTAAATGGTAGTATAAATGAAGGGTTTGATAAATTTTGAATAAAAACGATTGATAAAACACAAAATTACATTTAAAATTTGAGTGTTCCAAAGTTAGAGTACATCCAAGAGTAGAGTTATAAAATTTGAACGAAAAAAGGCAAAAAAAAACACCGACTTAGTCAGTGTTTTTATCAAACGCATATTATTAATATTAGTTGATTGGATATTGAATCAACTCATATACACCAGGAACAGGGTCGGTTTTGCCTTGGAAATTCTTTCGATTAATTCCTTTAATTTCAATAACCAAACGGTCATTTTTACGACCTTTAGACGCTAACGCACCTAAGTTAATTGTGCTTCCAGTAATATTTATATTACCCACAGGACGTTTACCACGAGCAAGCGTTAGTGCGCCTTTCGAAACGGCATAACGTGCATCTTTAGGATTCGTTTGAGCAAAATTCTTATCTGGAATAACTTTCACTTTAATTGAACGTGGCATTGGTCCACCTGTTTTCAAGTTTAGTGGTTTTCCACCTGAGAGTAATTGTACATCAGGCTTTGGAATAGGCTTTACTGCAAACGTTTCTGTTCCAATCTCATTACCTTCACTGAAGACTGTAATTGCCATTTTTTTAGCTGAAGGAACTGCAATAATACTTCCCAGTTTTTTACCATTAATAATAGTACCACCTTTTGCTTTGAAATTAGGGTTGTATGCCGTACCAAGTGCAGGTACAGTGATACTCAACTCGTTACCACACCGTAGGTATAAGGAAACTGCTACATCAGATTCAACCTTAATTACAGGTTTAACAATAGTATACTCTTCCTCAACAGTGAAAGTAGTATCTTTTCCACCTTTTGCCTTGATTGTGATACTACCTTTCCAACGCGCTGTTGCTTTTCCATCTTTGTCATAACCTCCAGATGGTGGGCGAACTGTGAACTCAATTTCACCACGTCCTTCAGGATTAACTTTCACAGGACCTGCAGTAGAAGTCATGCGAGGAGTCATTTGTGAAGAAGAAGCGGCAATAAACATTTGAGCTTTATAAGGTGTACCTGCTGCTACAACCTGAGATTCAGCACTTACAACAGCAAAAATTTGATCAAACTTAACTGGTGCTAATCCAACTTTTGCTGCTAAATGATCCAATACTTTTTGTTCAATCATAGTTACCTCTTGTTGCATCTGACTTAAAACTGCCAATGATGCTACTAATGGGGTATGATCAAAATTCAACTCTACAAAATCCTTTGTATTATGATCAGGATTATTTTTGAACTCGTCAATATCTTTTGCTGAAGGAGTTAAATCACCTATTGCAAGACTATCATCTAATCCCATCATCTTTTCTCGAAATTCATCAAGTTTAGGTTCAAGAATTTTATAGCCTTTACCACTTTTAGACCCTTCAGGTCCAATCATGAGTGCCATAATCTTATCATAATCTTTTGCTCCTTTATAGCCATTCTCATCTTTTCCTCCAGTATATTCAATCATCTCCTTACGTAAACTATAAATTACATCCAGAACTTCTTGAGTAAAATCTAGAGCTTCTTGTGCTTTTTTCAATACTTTAACGTCCTCAGATTGATTACCCTCTTTTTCTACAGATGCTTTCATCTTCTTGAAAATCAGCTTATTGTTTGAGAGCGTTGCTGATACAGAATGCTGCAAACTATCGTCAATAAAAACGAACTTGTCCAAAACTGCATTACTAACCTGTAAAGCGAGAAGTGCCGTCAATACGAGATACATCATGCCGACCATCTTCTGCCTTGGGGTCTCTTTTCCTCCACCTGCCATATATTATCTCTGTTTAGTGTTAGGTTAAAAAATAGTTAAAATTACCCTTTCATGGCAGTTAGCATATTGCCGTAGACACGATTTAAGGTTGTGATGTTAGTCGTTAATTTAGACATTTCCTTCTTAAAGGCTTCAGATTCTTTACTTGCATCTGCCATACTTTCCATTGCAATAGTTAAATTACTGTAGAATTTATTCATGGCTTTTAGGTGCCCTTTTGCATCCTTTAATTCCATTTCATAAACGGCATTTAAAGAACTTAAATTCGTTGTAATTTTCTGAACTTGAGTATGATATGCTTTAGCATCAGTTGATAAATCTGCCATACCTGACATAGCTTTTGCTGTAGTCGAATATGATTTGTTTAAGCTAACCAATGACTTTGATGTAGCTTGAAGATTTTTCGTGAAATCGTTAGATGCAGTAACAGCATTACCCATACTCTTCATTTGTGAAGCTGTTTGGTTTAAAGACTTAATGCCATTACCAAAATTAGCAATAGACGCTTTGTCCAATTTAGCAAGTTCCTTATCTAATTCAGCTAGTTTTTTGGCTTCTTCAGGAGTTCTTGCTGGCGTTGGTGCCGTTACTTGTTGTACAACTGTTGTACCACCTGCGCCAGTACCATCTTTTAATTTGGCTTTATGACGAGTCAAAATTTCGTCATGCTTGAGGTGAGGAACTTTATCTTCAGGAATACCCTCATCCAAAATTGGATAAACACGCTCCCAGTGATAGTGTGCTTCAGGTGGCGGCGCAGGTTGCACTACCCCCATCAAGAAGAGGAATGACTCTGTTAGAAGTCCTACTGTTAACATCATCCCTGCACCAGGCCAGTGCATAATCTTAAACAAAGCACCTACAACTACAACGGCGGCACCCACACTAGTAACTTTTGGAGCAACAACACGGAAGAAAAACTCTAATTTGCTTTCTTTTTTACCCATTTCTGTTTGATTTTTAGTTTAATAAATGGTTTAAATTACAAATCGGGTTAAAGTAATAAATATACAAAGGAACTGTTTATCCTACCAAATTAAATTACTCTTTCTTTGACTTTTCAAACTTAACAAGATAGCTACACTTTTTAGCTGAAAGTCAAAAAAATTTTAGTAAACTTTCTTTTTTTCAAATCAAATTATTGTAAATCACAATAAAAACCAAACACCACGTACCCTATCCTTAATTTTGGTTATTAAATTTGATTATAAACAAACTTTCGGTTTACACTTTAAAAAAATGCAAACCGAAAGCATTTATTTTAACATTTACAATTCTCCTGCCAATTTGTTAAATTTTTTGTAGAAAAATTGTGCCAAATTGTCAAAGTAGATTAAAATTCGAAACCTGATGAACGACCTAAATAAGTCATGGCACATCGGAAACCAACAAAAGAGCGAGAAGAATCTTCATGATCATAAGTTCGAGTTCCTGTTTCAATTAAAAAGGCGATATCTTTCCAAGAGCCACCTCGTACCACTTTACGAGGTTCGTTAGCGTCAAAATAAACGGGGTTCAAATCCCAAACAATCGGATAGCTTGCTGGACTAAAAGCATCCTCTACCCATTCTGAAACATTTCCAGCCATATCGTAAAGTCCATAGTCGTTTGCGAAATATGAAGCGACAGGAGCAGTATATGAAAACCCATCATCATAGTAGTTTCCGCGTCCTGGTTTAAAATTCGCTAAAGCACAACCCTTCGCATTTCGGACATAAGGACCACCCCAAGGATATTTTGCCATATCTCGTCCACCTCGTGCAGCATATTCCCATTCTGCTTCAGAAGGGAGTCGGAAGTTGGGCATTGGAAATTGTCCATCTTCGGCACGGAAGTAGTTCATATATTTAGTTCGCCACTCACAAAATAATAAAGCTTGTGTCCAAGTTACTCCCACAACAGGGTAATTGTTATAAGCAGGATGATAAAAATAATATTGAGTCAAAGGATCTCCAAGGTGATAAGTGAAATCTTTCATCCAAACAGTTGTATCAGGATAAAGCTTATTATAGATGTCGTCACTTTCTTCAATAGCAGGCAATTTAGTTTTATAACGTTGAAAAATGGTACTATCACCACCTAAGCCACCTTGTGTATTAATCATTTCTTCAAGAGGTGGAGCATCCTCAAAAGCTTTCATACCAAACTCTTCTATTTCTCCAAATTTCTCAAGTACAATATCCTCTCCTAATAATACATATAAAAACTGACGATATTCTGTATTTGTAATTTCAGTATCATCCATATAAAAACCGCCAATCGTAATTTGTTTATTACTAGACATTTTAGAAGAAGCGATATCTTGATCAGCTTGTCCCATGTGAAAAGTTCCAGGAGGGATAACTACCATACCGTAGGGCAAGTCCTGTTGCCAGCCTTGCCGCTCAACCCCGATAAGCTCGCCATCCATATTTCCACCGCCAAAAATACACCCTTGAAGTAAAGACCCCATAATGACGGCTACTAAAGCAGATAAAAAGTTCGTTTTTCGGAAAAAACAAGGTTTAATCATGATTCTCTCTGTTTGACCTTAAGACTTATTTTAATTGTTGAACTTGGAAAAATTGTAAGCTGTCTTAGGGTACTTTTTGGACTTTATAGAGTATAACTTTATTTTCAGGAAATTAGTATTTCGACTGACTATCCAAAAATAAAATTGAACAAAGACAACAAACATTGAAGTATTTAATGTAAAGATATAATCATATAAGTCTATTTGGTATGACCTCTTTCCACATACGAAGAAGTCAATGGTTTCGTTTTTAAAATTTTAACAAATACTTTACCAAAAATAACACCTTGCTTTATGACATCTAAATTTCTAGCTTATTCATGACGGAATCGAGGCGTTCGAATAATTAAATTGGGGCGTTGTCGCCGAGACTTTGGCGCATTCAGACGATAAGCAAGCATCACTTCGTGAGAAGTTGAGGCTTTGGCTGTTTGTCCACTTAGCACGTAGTCAAAGGCATAACCTATATGTAGTGATTTATCCTTGAGTAAAAAAGTACCTAGCATGAATACAACATCATCCACTGTATTTGAGTTTCGCAATGAGATTCCTCCATAATATTTCTCTGAGAATGTTGTTAAGACTGTACCTTCATAAGATAATGTATTGAAATCCGATTTTACCAAAAACGAAGGATTCATTAAAATATTGGAAGAAATGTTAAAGTTTCCTCCACCTATTACATTAAAGTGTGTACTTAGGGTATTTTGTAAACTTTCAATATCATAACTAAACGAAGATTCTCCCAAATGATTAAAGCCTGTGCCAATAAAATAACGAGGTGCTTGCCAATGAATACCTACCGCAAAATCTGATTTAAATTGGTTTTGATTCCCACCTTGTAATAGAGGATCATCCTCATCTACAGGACGAAATAGATCAAAATTAATGGCTTGATTATAAATTCCTCCACGAATTCCTAATGATAATGTACCTGCCTGAAAACGTTGATGATACGCATAAGATAATTGTACTTCTGTATTTGTTAAAGTGATAATTTTATCTCGTACTACATGAAATCCAATTCCATGATGAGTTCCTCCAATTTTTAGAGGCATATCAAATGTAAAAAGTTGTGAAGTTGGACCCGAGCCATCGTCCAAAGTTGGGGCATATGAAAGCCATTGCGTACGATGCAAAATAGCAAAACGCATATTTCCTGTTAGTCCTGCCGTAGCAGGATTATAGAATAATGGATTAAATACATACTGACTAAATTGTGTATCTTGCTGAGCATGAGTAACTAATGTCCAAAAGCTAAACATCAAAAAAATTAAAAGTCGTTGCTGTATCATGGGATTTTTGTTGAGATTTCCTTTAATATGGAAACTTTCCTTTTGTAAAATTCGTTTAAGGAATTTCTCTTAAACAGGAATTAAACGATGGAGTTTTCTTTTCAGTTCATTTTTCTTTAGTAAACCTATAAGATATTAAAAATCAGTTCGGTTTGACTAGTAATACATAGGGTTATTAGAATGTAAAATAATACAGGTTTTTGTCTAATTTCTGCAAATAAAATCAAAAAATTCCTTTAAAAGTAAAAAAATCATCTACAAAAATAGCTTTTAAAGTGGATTTGTGTTGACTCGAATTTATTTGATAAAATTTCTTATTGCTTCTACAATCTGTTTACTTCCCTCATTATATAACATGGTTTGGTGATTACCCGCAACTTTTACATAAATAGCATCGTGAAGCAAATCTAGTGTTTCTTGTGCTGCATCTTTAGGCAAGAGAGGCGGAAATCCTTCTACTCCATAGCTACCCAAAGCATGAATGAATAAAATAGGTTTTTTAACTGCTCTAAATAGGCTTTTCCAGTCCAATTCTAGTGGAGCTTTGAGAGCTTCCATAATGTTTCCTACTCGTGAAAAAGGCTTAACCTTTCCATTTATAAAATCCTCTACATCAGCACGATAATAGCTTTCCATAGCTTCTGACCACGCATTCTGCAAAAAGGAAACTTGTTTCATTTGTTGTAAATAATCTTCGAATGAAGGATAAATTTTAGTTAGGCGTTCCATAGCAGGCTTGAGCATCTCAGTAGTATTGGGGTGCATCCGAATTCCTGCATCCATCAGGATTATTTTTTCAATTTTTTCAGGATATTTTGCCCCTAAGTACATACTTAAATATCCACCGAACGAATGTCCACCAATGATAAACTTTTGATCTTTTTGGATAGATAGTTTTTCTAAAATTCCCAAAATATCTTGAGCATGATTTTCCATGGTGTAGCCCAAAGAAGGCTTGTCACTTAAACCTCTGCCACGTAAATCAACCGAAATGACATTGAACTTAGGAGCAAGTCCCGCTTTAATTAAACCATCGAAAGCATGAGCATTGGCAGTTAAACCGTGCATTAATAAAATGGTTGGAGCATTTCCTTTGTATTCCAAATAATGGTATCGGATGCCGTTGGTGGCAATGAATTTGCTTTGCATTTGTATTCATTTTTAGATAAAACATCTAACCAATAGAGTTGTTTGAATTTTTCGGGTAAGTAAAATATAAAATTATTTGTATTCTTGGAAAAATAAAAGCAACATGAGTTCTATGATAGATTCTCAAATGGTATCTTTGGCATTACGTCATTTTGAAGTAGCACAATTAGAGGAGTTGATGCAACAAGTTACCAGACTTCGGGAGGAGAAATTGAACGCCATAGCTTCTAAGTTCGAGAGATTGTTTAAAAATTTGCAAAACGTTATTTTTTGTCGTTGTTCGTGTCTTCACGAACAACTCATTTTCAACAATTTAGGCTCGAACTAAATTTTAGTGGTCGAAAATCCCGAAAACGTAGATAACTATGAAAGGTATAAATTTCATTTTTGAGACCCTTCAAACCAAATCTGTGGTAGAACAAAAAACCTTTTTAGTCACTTTGTTGTATCGACATTTTTTGAATTATGAAGCGTTTTCAAGAAAAATTATTTGACAATAGTTCTAATTTTCAGAATATTTCACCTTCAAGGTTAGGTAAACTGGCAGTCACGGTTTTGGTGTGCTTTTAACGATAATTGGTTTTTCATTCAAAAACCCTTTTCTCAAAAACACCCGTTGGGCATCGGGATAAAATTTATCAGTATCAAAAGGGATACTTTTCATGCCCCAAAACGTTTTGATTTTTGGAATACCGTCCAAATATTTTTGTGCCATAATTTCCAATAATTCTTCTTGAGAAACCGCCTCAACTTGATTATAATCTAAATTAAATGACTGATAAACAATTTTTTACTTCGGGAATACCAGCCGTCTTCGGGTTTATGAAAAGCAGTTTGTTCAGGTCGATAACAGTCATAAAACGTGGCATATCTTTTAATGACAAGCGAATAATCAATTATTTTTAAATCTTCTTCCAGTCCCTCCCAAATCAAGTCGACATTATAAAACACTTTATCAGCTATTTCGTGCCAGACTTCTCCTGAACAAAAAAAATCCTTAACTACTTCTTTCACAGGAGCGTTTGAAGTATTTATACTCATTTAATTATCTTGTTTATTGCCAGGCGGATGCCCTAATTTTTTAGCTCTGTTTTGGCTCTCTGGAAGGAGTGGATAGTAAAAAATTTTACGTTGTTGCTCGTTATGACATTCAATTTTATTCCCCCAAAATTCAGGTACTAACCTCAAGTCCAATGCGTCCAGCTTACCTTTTGAATATCTGGAATCCTCATCTCCACATTTTTCGCCAAATTTCATCCTTTTCCAAAAATACCCAAGTCGTATCGACACAACTGTAACAAGGAAACCAACCTGAACGTGTTACCCGAAGCGAATACTGCACACAATTCATCATCAATGTCTGAGAACGTGCTAACTTTTCGAGGCGTTCAGGCTTGAGTTGAGGTTCGCCTTTCGCATTGTGTTTGACGACTTCTTCATAACTTCGACTGATTGCCCATATCGTAAAAATAGAAAAGACAACTAAACCAAAAAGAATCTTCAAATATAGCCAAAAATTGGTGTATTTGATTTCAGTTTCAGTTAATTCTTGTTCGGAAGGATTCGGTTAGATAGTGTTCTCAGTCCAAGATTTTTGATTGGATTTTGGGGTTATTTCTTCCATTTTTTAGTGATTGATTTTGCTTGAGTTACTGGAAAATTTAAACCTCAAAATTAGGCTGTATTTTATTGAAAATCAAATTATTACAAAATTTTTCTTATCGTAAAAAGAGATGATTTTAGAGCATAAAATTGGGAGTTAGAAAAGAAACAAAATACCAAGACAATCGTTCTAAATGCGTATCTTTCGAGTGTTGTTGGATGAGCATGATATTTTTTATTAGATTGATTGTCTATAACTTAACCCTCCAAAAGATAAAAACTTTTGAAGGGTTACACACTTCACAACAATTATTATTTTTTGCCTTTTTGATTGGGATTCAGTTGTTTACCTCGATTCCCTTGGTTTTTGTCATGAGTTTTGTTGGTGCCTTTAGTTCCTTTGTTTGGGTTTTTAATGTCGGCTTCATGATTTTTTTCTTTTGCCATGATTACACTAGTTTTGAATTGTACCTACTCTATTTATTACAGGCTTTTCGGTACCCGCCTTTAATTTTTTTCTAAAAAATTCATTGAATTTCCAAAGAAAACCATATCTTCACGCATCTAAAAATCAAATGTTGGGAATCCTCATTCAAATTCTGGTTTTATGAAAATGCGTATTGGCACACGACTTTTATCCGCACGAGAAGAACGCAAACTCAACCAAGCCGAAATGTCCGATTTATTAGGTGTGTCGCCTTCTACGTACTCCCGTTTAGAACGCAACGAAACCTCCGTAGAATTAGAACAAATCGTTCAGTATTCCAAAATCCTCCAGATTCCGATTCAAGAATTTTTGCCTGAGACTTTGACCGTCAATAATAGCAGTCACGAAAACAATCAAAATGCTCAAGGCTTGGTTTTGGGAAGTATCTATAATTACAATTATTCGGATAAAGAAGTTATCCTCAAAGAAATGGCATTGAAGGATAAAGAAATTGAATTTTTAAAAGAAAAAATCATGCTTTTGGAAGGGAAAATTTCAAATTTGGAACAGATAATTCAGTTAAAAAGTAACTCTTAGGGAATTTTAATTTTCCATAAATCCATTCTTTTCAAATGCCTTCTACACATTTTGATAAAGTTTTTCTAATGGCAAATCAATTGGTTTTTCGAATTAGAAAATATGTTAAAAAACAACTATTTTTTCCAGAAATATTAAAATTTCTGTTTATTGATTCTCGTTACGTGGCAAGCTACTAATCTCACTATACTATCTTCCGATTTCAATACTCCAAACGAATGAATTTGTTAAAATACTTACTACGAGTGTTGGGTGTAATGTTGTGTTTTATTGCGTTACCCTCAAAAGCAAAAGCTCCTGAAAATGATTGGGTTAAAACACCTTATTTTGTAGTTAAAGCGATTACGAAGGTTGCTGAATCAGCAGAAAAAATAATAGAAAATTCTCAACAAGCTGTCCAAGCTGTTGGAGATAAAACTATTCTTGCCGAAAAGGCAACCTTACATCGAATGCGAGAAATTCTACAAAGATTGACTCCTCAGGAGCTTGCTGACCCCAAAAGTATTGCGTTGCCACTCCAAAAAACCGAAGTACAAGTTCAGATTTCTGGAGTTATTGCCGATGTAACCGTTACACAAGTTTATAAAAATACAGGCAAGCTTCCAGTTGAAGGGACGTATGTATTTGCGGGGTCATCTCGGTCGGCAGTCTATGGAATGAGTATGACTATTGGAGATCGTGTTTATGAGGCTAAAATTAAAGAGAAAAAGGAAGCTCAAGAAATTTATAAAAAGGCGAAAGAAGAAGGTAAAAAAACGGCTTTATTAGAAGAGGAAATCAACACAGAAGGAATATCCGAAACGTCAGAAACGGCTGAGGAATTTGATCTTTACCCAAAAACTAAATATTTTAAGATGAATGTGGCAAATATTTTGCCCAATGATGAAGTTAAAGTACAATTAAAATATACAGAATTACTTATTCCGACTGATGGAAAATATCGTTTTTTTTATCCTACTCCAACTTCTGCAAAATACGATACTTCGACTACAGAAGGTGAAGGAATTCCTGAAAATAATTCTTTTGAGATGAATGTAAATTTACAAGCAGGAATGAATATTCAAGACACTTTCTATGATGATACCTACGAAGTTTCTGCTCCTGATAAAAGCTCACGAATCATTAAAGCAATGTCGAATAAGAAGGATTTTATTTTCGATTATCGACTTATGGGGGAAGCTATTGAAACGGGTATTTTATTACACGAAGGGAAAGAAGAAAACTTTTTCTTGGCAATGATACAACCGCCTAAACGTCCCAGTTTTGATGCTATTCCTGCTCGTGAATATATTTTTGTAGTGGATGTTTCGGGATCAATGAGTGGTTTCCCATTGAAAACAGCCAAGGAATTGATGCAAAACTTATTAAAAAATGTCCGTCTAGAAGACCGTTTTAATGTCCTTTTGTTTGCGGGAGCATCTGATGTCTTCCAACCAAAATCAGTCCCTACAAATCCTAAAAATCTAAATAAAGCCCTGAATTTCATGGATAAAGCAACAAGTGGGGGAGGCACAGATTTGCATTCAGCGTTGGAAAGAATCCTAAAAATACCTGCTTCAGAAAATTATTCTCGAAATGTAGTCATTATTACAGATGGTGCCATTCATTTTCCAGCCGAAACTTATGAACTCATTCAGAAAAGTGCGAATCAATTTAATTTTTTCCCCTTTGGAATTGGAGCTTTAGAAACGGATGTTGAAACTAAAGTGATTCGCTCAATTGCGATTGCTTCGAATACTGTACCTTTTTTGGTAACCTCTAATTCAGAAGCTGTGGAACGTGCTGAAACCTTCAAAAATTTAATCCAAACGCCTGTTCTAACGAATCTAAAAGCCGAATTTTCAGGTATTGATGTTTATGACATTGAGCCTATGAGTTTGCCTGATATTTTTAAAAACCGTCCCGTTTTAATTTTTGGAAAATGGAATAAAAATGGTACTTCTGAAGCAAAGGGAAAAGTTACCATTTCAGGAATTTCTGATAAACGTATTACTTTAAAAAATACTATTCCTAAGTCTTCCAAAATAACAGAGAACTCGGCGTTAAGTTATCTGTGGGCAAGAAAACGTATTGAACATCTCAGCAACATGAATGAGCTTTCACCCTCTCATGAATTGGAAGAAAAAATTACAGAATTAGGATTGAAATATAATTTATTAACAAAATATACTTCTTTTATTGCAGTTGAAGAGGAGGATATGTTATCGGCAAAAAAAACAAATTCAGGAGCAGTTCCTGAACCCGAAGAGTGGCTTTTAATAGTAGTCTTATTGTCCTTAGCTTTATTTTTAGTACTAAAAAGATATTTTTCTTTATCGTAAATGATTATTTTTTTAGTATAAAGCAGATTATCAGTGTTTTATAAATATTTTTTACGTATTATATGTTACCTAAGATCCTAGTAAATGTATTTCAAAGGTTTCCATTTTTCTTTGAATAGTGATGTGTAATTGTCTGATTAGATGTAAACTTTTCACAAACGACAAATTCAAAAAACAAAGGCTTTTTCGTAACTTGCGCCATTTGGTAAATTGATAAAATTGGTTTTTTCTTCAATTAGCAATCTCTTATAAACTCAATTCCTACATATACTCAAATTTTTCTAAAACATGAAAGACCTAATTAACCGTGAACGCATTCCGAAACATATTGCTGTGATTATGGATGGAAATGGCAGATGGGCGCAACAACAAGGAGCCAAACGAATTTTTGGACATCGCAATGCTATTAAATCTGTCCGCGAAGTATCTGAAGGCTGTGCCGAATTGGGTGTGGAATTCCTAACACTTTATGCTTTTTCTACTGAAAACTGGAATCGTCCACGTCAAGAAGTTAATGCTTTAATGCAGTTATTAATAAAAACTATTCGAAAAGAAGTACCTACACTCCAAAAAAATAATATCCGTCTGGCAACTATAGGCAAAATAGATAGTTTACCTGATGGGTGTCAAGATAGTCTCCGAGAAGCCATTCAAGAAACAGCTCAAAATGATGGTATGACTCTGACTTTAGCTTTGAGCTATAGCGGACGTTGGGAAATTATAAACGCAGTTAAGGCTTTAGCACACGATATCAAAGACGGGAAATTAGAGGTTGAAAATATTGACGATAAACTTTTTTCTAACTATCTAAATACCAAGTCTGTACCAGATCCTGAATTGATGATTCGGACAAGTGGTGAGCAACGGATTAGCAACTTTTTGTTATGGCAATTAGCCTATTCCGAATTATTTTTTACGGATGTTTTGTGGCCTGATTTTCGAAAAAAACATTTACATGAAGCTCTTTTAGCTTTTCAGAATCGAGAACGTAGATTTGGTAAGACAAGCGCACAAGTTGTTGAGCCTATTTCTGTTTAAACTTCGATAATATATAAATTCGCCATTGAACTATGAAAATGAACACAATTGATTTTTTTACCCAAAAACATGAGGTGAACGATATTTCGAAATTTATTGAGCAATTGCAAGCCGAATGGCAGGACGAACAACACCAAAGGTATCAACTTTGGAAAGATATTACGGACGATGTTAAGGCAGAACTTATTGACAGACAAGTCATTTATCATTCGCTCACTAAATGACATCATAGTGAAATAGCTTTGAATCTACTAGAACAAATCCGTCCTTATGTTCGAAAAAATCATCTTGGAACAATTGGGTTTGAAAAATGGATGATTTTCGACTGATTCGAAATGATTGTGAATCCGATTTGTGTTTTTGGCGATAAGAGCAAGCGCAACATTTTACGAACGACCAGTATATTTTTCCTGCTCCTGATTTTATTATCGAAATTTTGTCTAACTAGCACCGAGAAAAATGACAGAGGTATCAAATTTAGGGATTATGAGCGATATGGTGTGCAAAAATATTGGTTGACTTCGCCTCAAAAACAGGAAATTAAGAAGTATATTCTGAAAAATAGCTGTTACGAATTAGCTCAAAAACAAACCAATGGACAAATTACTTCAGAAGTCATTGAGGATTTGATACTGGAATTTGCTCAAATTTTTTAAGTTGATTTGAGATTTTTTCAATAAAAATGGCAAATCATTTTCAAAAAAACTGGAACGACTCTTTAAGTTTAGCATCAAAACTTTCAGGACGAAAAATCCGAAACTGGATACGATTAATGAGTAGTTACCATTTATCTAATTTCTCAAAAAAAGCATATCATAGTGGTTTTCCAATAAGTCTTGCTATTGAACCTACTACGGCTTGTAATTTACGATGTCCTGAGTGTCCAAGTGGTTTGCGATCCTTTACCCGACCAACGGGAATGCTCCAATCTCAATTGTTCCAAAAAATCATTAATGAACTTCATCCCTATTTGCTGTATTTGACTTTTTATTTTCAGGGAGAACCCTACCTGCACCCTGATTTTACAAACTTAGTTCGGTATGCTTCAGACAAAAAGATTTATACAGCTACCTCTACCAATGCTCATTTCCTAACAAAAAAAAACGCTGAAAAAACCATTCAATCAGGGCTAGATCGTTTGATAATTTCGATAGATGGAACGACACAAGAAGTTTATCAAAATTACCGAATTGGCGGAAAATTAGAAAAAGTATTAGAAGGTACAAAAAATATTGTAGAAGCAAAAAAAGCCTTTAAAAGTGCAAAACCGCATTTAATTTTTCAATTCTTAGTAGTTCGACCAAATGAACATCAAATTGAAGAGGCAAAACAATTGACTCAAAAATATCAAGTAAACGAAATAAAGTTTAAAACTGCACAAATCTATGATTATAAAAATGGGTCTCCACTCATTCCAACTTTAGGTCGATATTCTCGTTACCGCCAAACTAAAAATGGTACTTTTGTTATCAAAAATGATTTTCCGAATGAATGTCTTCGAATGTGGACTTCTTGTGTCATTACTTGGGATGGAAAAGTGGTTCCTTGTTGTTTTGATAAAGATGCTCAACATGAATTTGGAAATTTAGAAAAACAAAACTTTCAAGAAATTTGGCAAAATTCAGCGTATCAAAATTTTAGAAATCAAATTTTGAAGGCTCGTTCTCAGATTGAAATTTGTCGAAACTGCACAGAGGGTAGTAAAGTATTTATTTAAATTTAATTATTAGAAAAATGCAAATTAGTTTAGCATTATCGGGTGGGAGTGCAAGGGGATTAATGCACATTGGAATTTTACAAGCTTTCGAAGAAATTGGCATTCGTCCTGCTCATATTTCAGCTTGTAGTTCAGGTGGAATTATTGGGGCATTGTATGCTTATGGATATTCACCAAAAGAGATTGCTTCTTTTTTTTCAGAGTTAAACTTAATGAATCTGATAAAATTTGATTTTTCAAGATTAGGAATATTAAGTATCGAAAAATTACGCCCACTTTTCGAAAAATATTTACAGAATGATAATTTTTCTGCTTTGAAAATTCCTATGACTATCAATACTACTGAAATTAGAAAAGGGATTTCTATTGAATTTTCTGAAGGCGAATTAATTCGTGTATTACAGGCTTCGGCATGTATCCCTGTTATTTTTAAACCCATCAGAATCGATGATTATTTATTAATTGATGGAGGAATTATTAATAATATGCCTACTGAAACGCTACAAAAAAATGGTCATTTTATCATTGGAGTAAATTGTAATTTTTATGGAAATCAGCCTAATCCTTCTAGTCCAAAACAACTATTGGAAAATGTAGCTCGACTATTATTATCACGAAATACAGAACTTGATAAACAATTTTGTGATTATATTATTGAACCCCCTGAAATGAGTCAATTTAATGCCTTTGACCTAAAATATGCTGCGGAGATGATTCGAATTGGGTATGATTATACACTCAAAATAGCCGATGATTTGATACAAAGAATTAAATAATACCAATTTTGTAGGCTAAATGTGAGACGTAGTATTAAGTTTTGAGATATAATAAATTATCCAAATATAATAGTTCGTAAATTTCTTGTTAATATAATTTTCTAAAAACATAATCTATTGATATTCAAATATTTCCATAGCGTAGGGCTTGCAAACTACGCTATGGAAATAAACACTAATTCATTGAAAATCAATATATTAACTCTCAAAGAGTTTAAAAGTCTTTGAGAGTTAGGCAAAACTTACGAACTATTGTAAATAAAAATATAATGACTTATAACGGCTATAAAATCTTGAATAATGACCATAAAAAAAGCTCTTCAAATTTTGAAGAGCTTTTATATTTTGCGGTCTGGACGGGACTCGAACCCGCGACCCCATGCGTGACAGGCATGTATTCTAACCAACTGAACTACCAGACCAAGTAAAAATTAATTACTATGAAAACTTTTGTACTATTTATTATTAGGAGCGGTCTGGACGGGACTCGAACCCGCGACCCCATGCGTGACAGGCATGTATTCTAACCAACTGAACTACCAGACCAAAATAATAACTACTTTTTGTTGCTTTAATACAGGACTTTTCCTGAAAGGCGATGCAAAGGTAATACTTTTTGAGAAAATTGCAAGAGCTAAACGTAAAAAAATTACTATTTTACAAATTCTTTTTACTGACTTGTTTCCCTTTCATCGTATAAAGTACAGGACGATACTCAAAAACAGGTGGTTCACCATTGGCTTCAGGATTTCGGCGATGGATTTCAGTGGTTTTGAGTTGAACTTGTCCTCCCCACATATATGAAATCCCTAGCATCGTATTCGGAATAAAATCTTGAATGAGTTGTTTTCCTTCAAATTCATGTTCTAAATATAAATTTTCGTCTGAACTTTTGTCAGGAATTGGACGAATCACGGGCGGATGATAAAGAGAATCAATTAACATCTTTTTATAGTCTTCTCCTTTTCGACTTTTGACATAATACTCGTAGGTTTTTCGCTCTTGGTTGACTCGCTTTCCAACTACAAATAAGTTATGTTCATCGACAAAATCTTGACTGGTAAAAGTGTTAATTAGTGTAAAATCAGAAAAATGAGTACGCAAAGCGAATAAAGCTTCATTTCCTTTATTCGACTGATTGTCAAAATTTTTACGACCTTCAATATCCATTAATTTTTGGAAATTATATTCTAGTTTTCCTTTATTAGCCAAATCAATCACATGCTCCAATAACCGTAAACCAATAGCATAGGGATTCAGCCCAACAGGATTGATTGAAGTAACCATTGCATTAATTTTGGCATACGCAATTTCATGTCCTTTGATACGCTCATCGGCTCGAAAAAGGCGATCATGCCAGTAACTTGCCCAACCCTCATTAATGATTTTGGTACGGCGTTGTGGTTCAAAATAAATTCCTGTATTTCGGATGATGGTCATGATTTCTTTCATCCATTTATTTTCTTCTTTGCGAAGAAATGGAGAATGATCTCGGACAAATGTCATTAAATCAACTACCTCATTCTGAGATTTTTGTTTATTAACATATTTCTCGAACATGGCTTCAAATTCAGGATATTTTTTACGAATTTCTCCAAAAAAGACAGACTCGCCTACGTTTTCTCCAACCCCTTCAATTAGAGCATTATATCGCTCAATCTCCATAAAAAAATCGTGTTGAGAAACTTTTTCAATATCTTGTAAGAAAGTGCTGAAGTAATATTCTATTTTGGGAGCAGGGTCTTTACTCCCATCATAATTAATTTTTGCAATCGTATCGAAATAACCTGTAATATTATCCATATTTCGGCTAAATTCAATTGCATAATCCACCCATCTACCGTGTCGACTTCGAAGTTGATTAATTAGCCGTTTGTCTGCTAGAGCTTGTCCTACGAAATCATCTTTCCACGTATGCTCAAAAAGCCGATTATTTTGAAAAAAATCAATATGTCCTAATACATGGTAAAAAATCATGATGTTTAACCAGTCAGGATTATTATCATTATAGAACGAAATTGCTGGGCGTGAGTTAATTACAGTTTCATAAGGATTTGAAGGTTGGAGTTTGTATTTAGCATTTTCTTTCAGTACCTCCACGTCATTGACCCAATAATCGTACAAAGTAGGAATCATGACTTTAGGAGAAAGCTCCAAAAATTCCCGATTCGTAACGACATACTCAAGGGTTTCACTTTCAAAACGCAAGCCCATATCTTCGGCTCGTTCCTTGCACTCTTCCATGATTTTCTTGGCGTGTTGGCTGATAATTTCCATAGATTGGGGGGTTGGTCTTGCGTTTTTATGTTCAATGAATTGCCTAAAATACGAATTCTTTGAGGAAAGACAGCGCATTTAAGTTTGAAATATTCGACTATTTTCAAAGCAATTTCCTTCTTCTTTTAACTATTATTTATCTGTTATTGTTTCTTTTATAAGGTAATTAAGGGAGAGAACATCTAAAAACATAATAAAAGAGTTTAGTTTTGGTAATTTTTGATCATTTAAGGATATTCAGCCCCCCAGACGGTTGCCAAAATCAAATTAAGAAATAGAGAATGAACGTTCATTTTTCAAATTATTTTTAGGATAAATAATATCCGATACAGGTATGGTTTTGAAACCGATGACAAAGAAATTAAACATGAATAATATACATGTACACAAAGCCTGCAACAGTGTTTCAACGTGCTTTTGAGTACTATTTGTCAAAATTTTTAAACAATCTCTAAAACAAGTATAAAATAGTATGAATATTAAACAGAGTCTAACACGTATTTCTGTTTTCTTGAATATAGAACCTATATCCAAAATAAAAGATAATCAACAAGAGGTGGAGCGAATAAGTCAAGAGTTTGACAGAAAATTGCCCAATGAATTGGAAGAATATATTCAAATTTTTGCTCCTTCTAATGACTTTTATTTTGATACGGTTGGAAACCCGATGAGATTGTATGGAATTCATAACTTAAAAAAATTACAAGAGGGATACAATTATAATTCGAGACAACAAAAGCCAATTAACGGGTGGGCTGATAACCTTTTTATGCTTGCAGACCAAGGTGCAGATCCTGTTGTTATTGATTTGGATTCAAACCAAATGGAAATACAAAGATTGATACATGGAGCTGGGAATTGGGATAGTGGTGAAGTAATTGCGGATAATATAGGACAGTTTTTATTGTGCAGTGCTGCCTTACATCATGCTGTAAATGGATTTGAAGAAGATGTGATAATAGATGATGAACATGGGTTTTGCCTAGCACCACGAGCCGCTGAATGGTACTTTACAAATATGAAAAAATGGGCAGGAGATTATTATCAAGAATGGTGTACTGACTTTGATAATCATTAAAATTAAATATCCAGCCTCTTAGATATATTATCCTCTGTTTTACTTTCTGTTTTAACTTAAAGTTAAGAGGCTTTCCTTCCTTATTATTATTCCCATCTTTATACAATGATTTGTATACTGGAATGTGAGATTTTATAAGTTTACATAAAAAATTAAATTTTGAAGTCTCACAAGTGAATTTTTATTACTTTTGACTCCTCAAAACAACAAAATTATGAAATCATCTCCTTTTATATTTGTCTTGTTAATTATTTGGATAATGAGCAGTTGCCAAGATAATTCAAAAGCAGTCGAAGCCATTATTCAGGCTATCAAGAAAGATTTATCTTCTAATAATCCTGATTATGCATTGGGTAGTATTGATAAATTACTCCAAATTAGTCCTGATAATCCTGATGCTTACAATCTACAGGGTGTTGCTTATCTTCAACTGAAAAAACATAAGGAAGCTATTCAAAGTTTTAATCAAGCGATCAAATTAGATGACTCAAGATATAAGTATTTTTATAATCGTGGAAATGTATTTTTTGAAGAAAAGAAATTTGAAGATGCCCTTTCTGATTTCCAAAAAGCCATTGAGAAAAATCCACCACAAAATCCTCAAACTGCTGATTTGTACAGTAATCGAGCGACTACTTTAGCCTTGCTTAATCGGCGTGAAGAAGCGCTACAAGATTTTGATAAAGCGATTGAGCTAAATCCTGCTGATCCGACCATATTTTATAGACGAGGAAAAACCTATTTGTTTCTCAAAAATTTTAAACTGGCAGAAGCAGACCTTCAAAAAGTGACGGAATTATCACCCAAAAATGCGGATGCTTATTATTTCTTGGCTTCTGCCCAAATTGGAAAAAATGGAAATGCTCAGCCTGAAACGTGTCAATTGCTTCAGAAAGCAATGGAGTTAGGACATACTGAATCTGAAAAGATGTGGGTAGAAGTTTGTCAAAATCCCCAAGAAATAATCTATTAATTTTCAATAATTTACCTCAAAATTGAACCAATGAAAGTATATACCAAAACAGGCGATAAAGGAACGACTTCGTTAATTCAAGGAACACGGGTTTCGAAGGCAAATATTCGTATTGAAACTTATGGCACAGTCGATGAACTCAACTCGTGGATAGGATTATTGCGAGACCAAGCTATTAATAAGAATCGAAAAGATGTTTTGGTCGAAATTCAAGACCGTTTGTTTACGATGGGGAGTTCATTAGCTTCTGATCCCGAAAAAGAAGGACGTATTTTGCCCGATTTGTTTGAATCTGATATCGAATATTTAGAAAATCAAATTGATCAAATGAATACGGAACTCCCGCCAATGCGAAATTTTATCTTAGCAGGTGGACATCAATCGGTTTCTTTTTGTCATGTTGCCCGAACAGTATGCCGAAGAGCTGAACGCCTTTCGATTCGATTGGCAGAAAATACAATAGTGGAAGATTTGGTTATCAAATATTTAAATCGACTTTCGGATTATTTGTTTGTTCTTTCTCGAAAAATGAGCTTGGAATTGGATGCCGAAGAAATTCCTTGGAAACCTCGGAAATAAAACTATATCAAATGCATTAGATGGAGCAAAAAAATGGGATACAAAAGAAATCTAGTAGGATATTTTTTGTATTTCATTTTTTGTTTAATAAGTTATATTTTTAATTCAAGTTTTCTTTTTTTTTGAATTAAATATGGTATCAAACATAAAACGGTATGTCAAATGAAAATAAAAATGGTTCGTGTTTAATTTTGGCACATCAGATACATTGTTTGGTGTTCGAACCCCACGCATAATCCAGGTATCATTTTCGAATAAACTATGCATATATCCTATATCCAATCCAATATTAATAAATTCTTGACGATGCGGTTTCTGGGAAATAAACCAATCAGGAACATAATCAAATGTAAATCCAATGATGATATCAGTGCGAGGGTTAGACAATCGAATATGATTGACCACATTGGAACTCAAAAATTGATTAAAGCTTTGCGGGCTAATGTATGTAGAAGTACCATCAATAAACGATAAATTTAAAAATGAAGCATTTGCTCCTAAGTAAACTCGGGAACGAAATGTATTCTTTTTCAGAATATTCTGCATTAACCGTCCACCTATACGATATCCATAAAAATTCACATATTTTCTATCCTCAAATTCGGTTAAAAGATTTGCAAATAATCCTACACTTACTGCCCAAATAAGGGAAGGATTACCAAAAAGTAACTCAATTTTTCCTGATACACAATAGTCTTCTAGTGGAATGAAATCATATTTTTCAATATTTTGACTAAAATCGGAAAAATTATGAATTCCTACTCCAAAATTATAAGAGAACCCTACCTGATTAATACTTGTATTTACTTGTGCTTCAATAGGTCTTAAAGAAGAAATTAATATTATAAGAACTATAAAACTATTTTTCATAACTTATACTATTCAATGAAGTGAAACTCTCCAAATACCTTAGATATCTGGAGAGTAATCAAAAAAAAGAGATAAACTAGCCACCAAAACAATTACCCAAAGCACCACAATCATTATCTATTATTCTATCTAATGCTACAATTACTCCATATCCATAACCAAGGGCGGCTCCAGCTAACGCACCTGTTGTAAACCCAGTTACACCTGCTGCTGACCCACCAATTTGACCGCCAACTATAGCATTCGTCACGCCACCAACAACTGAATGACTTATTATCATTGATGCTACGTTGACATATGAATTTATGACTTTCTTAAAGCCATTTGCGATTCTCTTAAACAGTCCTTCTGTTCTAGCAACAGGCGATGTTGTTTCATCAATAGCATGAAGATTTACAGCCATCATAACAATATCATCGCTCATCCCAATCATCATTTCTAAGGATATTAAAACTGCTAGTTTTTCATTGTTATTCAATAAGTGGTCTACTAAAATAGCCTCTTTAATTTTAGTGAATTTATCTTTCACTGAATCAGAGAGTTTTTCGACATCAAGAAATCCGTCAGGTGTAACAAATTCTTCCTCCAAATCCTCAAAAGAAGATATATCATCTTCAAGTGATGCAAATTTCTCAGCTATAGCTTCTGATATTCCTGCTTTTTCAAAGTATTCTACTAGCGTTTCATCAGGTAATCTTTCCTGAAATTCTATTTGTTGAACTTCTTCTAAGATTTCCTTCTGAATGCCCAAACTATCAGGCATGACAGAGTCCAACTGTAACATAAATTCATCTGGAGAAGATGTCATCAAACTTTTAAAATCTAAAGGCTGCATGTCCATCAAAACTTGGACTGTTTGCACCGATTCTGTTAAAACTGTTTCATTAATTGTCTGATTAAAAGTAGATGATGAAGGATTCTCTAAAACCTCATCTACTGAGTCTTTACATCCTGTAAATAATAGGAAAAATAATACGAAAAGTGAAATTTGTTTCCTTTCCATAGCAAAAATAGATTTAATAGGTGAAAAATAAATATTTTAAAGTGTGTTGTACAATCACAATACAATTATATAATATTTTTCTATCTAAACAAATTTAATTCAAAAAAAAACATATTATTTTACAATAAAACATGAATTATTTAGTGATTGACTAAAGAGATGATGTAAGCAAAATTTTTAGGCTTCATAGCTTACGAATAATTTCATTTCCCATACTTTTTTTACCTTTGTCGGTATGGAAATAAATCTGGTCGAAGAGTTGCGTTGGCGGGGAATGTTACACGATATGACCCCCGAAACGGAAACGCAATTTACAAAAGAAATGACGGGCGTATATGTCGGATTTGACCCTACAGCTTCGTCTCTACATATCGGAAATTTAGCCACTATCATGTTACTAGTTCAGGCACAACGGGCTGGGCATAAACCTTTTGCCTTGGTGGGTGGAGCAACTGGCATGGTGGGTGATCCTTCTGGAAAGTCTGCTGAACGGAGCTTTTTAGATGAAGATACGCTTCGCAAAAATCAAGAGGGGATTCGTAAGCAATTAGCCCAATTTTTGGATTTTGATTGTGGTGAAAACGCTGCCGAATTGGTCAATAATTATGATTGGTTCAAAGAAATCGGCTTTTTACAATTTTTGCGAGAAGCAGGTAAATTTTTGACTGTCAATTATATGATGGCAAAAGATTCGGTTAAAAATCGCCTTGAAACAGGTATTTCATTTACTGAATTTTCGTATCAATTATTACAAGGCTACGATTTTTATCATTTGCACAAAAGCAGAAATGTAAAAGTGCAAATGGGTGGTTCTGACCAGTGGGGAAATATCACAACAGGTACAGAATTAATTCGCCGAAAAAATCAAGATTCGGGAAGTGATGAAAAAGCCTATGCCTTGACTTGTCCATTGGTTACAAAAGCGGATGGTAAAAAATTTGGCAAATCAGAAAGCGGAAACGTTTGGTTGGATGCCGAAATGACTACGCCTTATGAATTTTATCAGTTCTGGTTGAATGTTGAAGATACGGAAATTGGAAGATTATTACGGGTCTTCACCGTATTAAATAAGGATACCATTGAAGGTTACGAAACCGAATTTGCCAATAATCCTAATGCCCTAAAACGAATTCTGGCTGAGGAAGTTACTCGAACTGTTCATGGGCAAGAAGCCTTAGCTAAAGCTATCAAAGCCTCACAGATTTTGTTTGGAAAAGCCACTACACAAACCCTTGAGGAGCTGGACGAACGAACTTTACTTTCTGTGCTGAAAGATGTTCCACAAACCGAAATTACGCAAGCCAACTTCGAAGAAACTTCGGATATTTTGGAGTTATTGACCAGCTTGACCAAAAATCTGATTTTCAAATCGAAGAGTGAAGCTAGACGACAAATCAAAGGCGGAGGTGTTCGGATTAACAAAGAAAAGGTGACAGAAAAACACCAAATTCAGGACTTTAAACTTTTACATAAGAAATATTTACTCGCTCAAAATGGCAAGAAAAAGTATTATTTATTGAAAATATTGTAATTTTATAATCTCTTAAAAAACTACTGCCCGTACTTTTGCGGGCAATTTTTTTGTGTAGAAAATAGAAATAATCACATACTTTTTATAGATGCTTTTATACTACTGGACAAAATGCTGCATCTTCACAGTCGACAATTTCTTGATAAATATAAATTATAATTATTTCCACTTTCCAAATGCGTAACGTGCCGTTATTCCAAATTCCCATAGGTGTCCAGCAAAGTCTTTCCCAAAATAAAGATAGCCCCAATGCGTCTGGTAAGCACTAGCAAATATAGATATACTAGGTTGTAAATAAATTGGATTATTACGAACTTCAAATATTTGGTAATTTAACCCTGCGGTAAGATGAATATCTGTACGGTGACGTGGCACAAATCTGGGAGAGGTTTTAGTTCCTGTAAATCCTTTTTGGTTCATCTCATCATAGGTATTTCTACTAATATGATAATTTTTCCAATTACGGATGATTCCCAATTTGAAAAATAAGGAAGATGCCCATAAAGGTTTGATTTGGTGTAAAGTAGTTTCCAGAAACAATGCCATTTGTTTCTGAACAATGGTTTCTTTCTTCTTCCCGTATTGTGGCGTGGTATTATGTACATCGTTTGGAAGTCGATAGATTTTTGACCCAAACCGAGTTCTTCGGTATTCAGCCCCTAATTGAAAAGATACATCTGAAGTTTTTAAAAATGTATATCCTATATGAAAGTGATAACTGGGAGTAACAACTTCTAAGTCACGGAGTTTTTGTGCTTCTGATTTGCTAAATTCCTTATCATTATACCAGACTCGGGAAGTACCTGTCGTACCTATACCAATAAAAAAGCGAAGCTCTTGTTGAGCAAAAACAGTCTGTGATAAGATTCCGAGTAGTAATAAAAAATATGCTTTTAACATGAAAGGTATGGTTTTAGAGATTATGAAATTAATCATAAAAACAATGACAAGAGTGGTATGTTTTGTCATTGTTTCTGAATCAGGAAATCTTAAATACTGAACGGAAAAGGACGCCAAGCATCACCTGACCAATGTTTTTGAAATACAGCGAAATTCTCAAAACCATCGGCATCACAAACTTTGAGCTTGATTCGGTAGGATCGATAATAAAATTCTGAGTAATCCCCTGCTTTAGTTAGTGTTCCTCTTTGTTTGAATTTCCAGCCACTATGCCAGTTGTATTTAGTCCACCACTCATAACGCACATCGCAATTTGATGTACAGGCTTGCCACTCAACTCGGGCATGATGATGCCACTTGGGTAGTTTTTCTGTACTACACTCTTCTTCTATTCTAGCTACAGAATGTGATACTCCCTGATTAATTCCTAAAAATATAATAGGTGTTGTCATACTTATAGCTTGATTCTCAGTCAAAATTAGAGGAGAATGGTTAGAAAAAACCAAGCCTTTGTTGTGAGGTACAGTGATATCAAAGCCAATAGCTACATTTGCCGACTTTTTTCTGCGATTAATATGAGGCAAGCTATATAAAACTAACTGTTCTTCTTGCTCTTTCAAAAGAATTTCGTCGAAATAGGCGACAAAATCAAAATTACCTTCTTCTAAGGCATCTTCAGGTAAAAGTTTGTACAGGCTTTCATACACATCATGGCGAATTAATGAATGTTTCACCCGCTCATTAAATTCTGTTTTGATGGCAGGATGCTTTTTAAGTAAAGAAGCTAAAGAAACATTGTAACTATTCAGTAGGCTGTATTTGAGTTCATTATGCTGATTTGCCAATTCTTGTAAGGCGTAACCTGCATGAAAAATCATTCCGTCATAGGCTTCTGAATACTCATGTTCCGTAACTTGACTTAACAAACAAGATAAATCAGCACAATTCTGCTCCGCTAATAGCAAATCATACTGGTTTTCTTGAAGTTCTTCTTTCTGGCATGATGATAAAACAAGATAGAAAGATAATACGGTTAAGATTAGATTTTTTCTGGAAATTTCCATAATAAAATAAGGTTTTAGATTATTTAATAATCACAATAATAAATTAAAAAAAACTAAAAATATTGTTTTTTCAAAAAATCTAACTATTTTTCTTTCATAACTTGTTTTGTTTGCTTTTAAGTCTGTTTAATGACAAATCTAAATGGGTACGATATTGGTCTAATAAAGTCCCCCGCATCTGTTGAAAAGAGAATATCATTCGATTTTAAATATTACTTAATTAACCCAAAAAAGTATGGTAGATTTTTCAATACTGGAGGTTGCTACAATATCTAATGCTCCTATTAAACTAAATTTTGTGGATTATATAAATTGTCCTGTTTGTGATTTTGAGATTGATGTAAAAGATAAAGAAGTAGATAATGGTAGTACTGTTTGCTGTGAAAATTGTGAACACACTATAAAATTCGATATTGTAAAAGTTTAAAATAATTTTGAATAAAAAAATCGCTGATTCTTAGAAAAGAACCAACGATTCGCAACGTGTTATGTGTGTTTAGGAGTAAGGAAAAAAAGCTTTTTTTAGTTTTGGATAAATGGAGTTAAAACTGGTAGATAGACTCTACTTCTGCTTCGTATTTTCTAAGGATATTCCTACGTTTTAGTTTCATAGTTGGTGTCAGTTCATTGGCTTCTACACTCCAAAGTTGGGGCAATAACCGAAATTTTTTGATAGTTTCCCAATGTCCGAAGCCTTCATTGTATTTTTCTACTTCTTGCTCAAATTTTTGAAGGACACGATTATCTCGAATGAGCTGAGCATCTGATTGATAAGGAATATTATGAATTTTTGCCCAATCTTGAAGATGTTCGAAGGAAGGGATAATTAATGCTGAAGCAAATTTCCGTCCTTCACCCAACACCATAATTTGCTCAATTAATAAGGATTCTTTGAATTTATTTTCCATCACTTGTGGTGCAATGTATTTCCCCCCCGAAGTTTTGAACATTTCTTTTTTGCGGTCGGTGATTCGTAAGAATCCATCTTTCAACTCTCCAATATCTCCCGTATGAAACCAACCATCCTTGAGAACTTCTGCCGTTTTTTCAGGTTGTTTATAATAGCCCTTCATAATATTAGGTCCTTTACAGAGAATTTCCCCATCCTCTGCAATTTTCACTTGCACACTTTTCAGTGGTCGCCCAACTGTCCCGATTCGTAGCCCTTCAGGATTTCGCAAATTTGAGGAAATTACGGGAGAAGTTTCTGTTAAACCATAACCTTCACAAACTCGAATGCCTGCTGCCCAAAAAACACGTGCCAAACGAGGCTGTAGTGCTGCCGAACCTACCGAAATCATACGCACCTCACCACCAAGAACCTCTTGCCATTTCGAGAAAACAATTTTACGAGCTTTACTTAATTGCCAATTATACCAACTACCCATATTTTTACTAGGGTCGTATTGTAGTCCCAAATTTAATGCCCAGAAAAAAATCTGTCGTTTAATGCCTTTCATGGCATATCCTTTTGTCAGGATTTTATCATAAATTTTTTCTAATAGGCGAGGTACGCACGTAAAAGCATGAGGCTTTACTTCCTTAATATTATCTACTAAAGTGTCCATACTTTCGGCAAAGAAAATCGAAGAGCCTTTATATTGAAAAGTATAGATAGCAGTGCGTTCATAAATATGAGATAATGGCAAGAATGTCAAAATACGAGCGTTACCTTTTTCAACGTCCAAAATATGTTCAATATCTTTGATATTACTAACAACATTAGAATGCGTGAGCATTACGCCTTTCGGAACACCTGTAGTGCCAGAAGTATAAATTAAAGTTAATAAGTCGTCTGTATGAACATTGGCTTTATCAGCATCCAAGGAAGCAACATCTCCACCATGTCCAAGTTTTTCAAGTGCTGTCCAATGTTTTACACCATTAAGTTTATCGAATGAAAAAACAGCCTGCAATGGATGTTCTTTTTCGACTGCTGTCACTTTTTCATAAATATCAAAATTACCAACAAAGGCAATTTTAACATCGGCATCTTCGAAAATATATTGATAATCTTTGATACTAATTGTAGGATAAATCGGAACACTTACCGCACCTAATTGTTGAATTGCCAAATCAGCAAAACACCATTCTGGGCGACTATCCGAAATAATCGCAATTTTGTCATCTTTTTGGATACCGAGTTTTTTAAGCCCAAGACTGAGATAGTTCGCAAAATCAATAATTTGTTGGGTCGAATAACTTTCCCATTTGCCTTCTTTTTTATAATTAATGGCATCTGATTTAGGATAAACTTGGTGCTGATAATAGATAAAGTCAAAGGTGCGTGTAATTTCCATTTAGTATCTGTTTTTCATTTTCAAAATTCTAACCTTGTATGATTTGGGGTTGTTTTCATGGCTCAATAAATTACTTCGATTAAAGCCATTTTACAAAAATAATATTTCTGAAGCGTTTCTTACGTTATTTTTTGAGCATGAAGTCCAAATTATTTACAAAATTTTAGCACATTTTCAATCATACAAAGGATAAAAAAAGAAATTGAGGTTAAAAAGATACCTAATAAGGGTTTCGAGAATTTTATAGATTTAACTGTAAAGTGATAATGTTTAATTATTTTTACCTTTTCTCCGTAGCTATGGGTTCGTAAAAATTAAATTTGATTTTATGTTAAGTGATAATCAGCTTTTTTAAAGTAGTTGATATAGAATACTTTTAACTTTTATTCAATTACTACCTTCTTCCGTTTTTTCAAAATTTTTCGAGTGTCCAAAATAACCGAAAAACACGTATAACCACCCGCAATATTTCGAATCGAACGAGCAATCGCAATTTCGGTATTTTTCACTTTTAGCATCCCCCCAAACGAAAATCCCACCAAAGCAGGGTGGTCAGTCAAAACAAGTTCTTTTCGGGTCAAAAAGTTATAGCCAAATCGTAAATTGAAACGAGGATGAAAAATTAATTCACCTGCTAAGACAAAATGACGTGAAAATCGGTCGGCTTTGCTTATTTCTTCTTTGATTTCATTGCCAAAAGCATCTAAAAAATGGAGATTTAGCATATCAAAAAAACTAGTATAGCCTACTAAAAATGATTTATAAAAATACATTAATAATAAAATTATTTGAAAGCCTTTGTTTATTAGGTGAAAAAGCCATTTCCCATAGCGGTGGATTTGCAAACCTATCGCTACGGAAAAATTAAATTTGATTTTATTCAAATGATAATCAATTATTTACAAATTAATAAAGCTTTAGTAAGGTATAGTACAAAAAAATACATTTATTTTTATAAAAAAATTACACATTTTAATATAACTTTGTCTTAAATATAAACACTTAAAATAAAATGAAAAAATTTTTTCAACAATGCTTGTTCGCTTTAGTTTTGTTAGTAGCAAGCTGTCAAAATGATGATGATGAACCAACACCCACATCAACACCAGAAACCTCATCCTCATCCTCTTCAATCTCTTTAAATAGTATTGATAATATTACATACACTGGGGCTTTGGTCAATGTAAGTGTTAGTAAATCTAACCAAGAAAATGCGGTTTGGGGCGTATGTTGGTCAGAAAATAATACTACGCCTACGATTCAGGATGCCTCTCAGGAGAAAGGAAATGTAACTTCTTCTACCCAAGGTCAAGTACAAGTTTCTAATTTAGAAAGTGGAAAAACATATCACTTGAGAGCATACTTGACAGAAGGAACAGAAACCTATTACTCAGAAGCGAAAACATTTAGTACGCTAAGTGGATTACCTGTAATTAGTGCGCCTCAAGTAAGTCAAGTAGGGTATGATTATGTGTTATTTAGCTGTGATGTTTTATCTATCGGTTCATCGCCTATCATAAATTATGGCATTTGTTGGTCAAAAACAAACCCTGAGCCAACCATAAGAGATAGAAAAGAAATCAGAACTAATACCATTGAAGCATCTTCTTTTTTTGAGATTGACACAGAAGAAACAGAAAAATTAGAAAGTGGTACAGAATACTACTTTCGGGCTTTTGCTGAAAATGAAACAGGTATCTATTATAGTGATGTAGTGGTAGAACGAACTCGTGCCTATGAAGCTCCTAAATTATCAAGTATTAGTCTCTTGTATGTTACAAATGACGATATGTATTTAGAAGGAATTTTGGCTAATTTTGGAAGCAATCCGATTGGACAATCGTTACAAAGTGCTGGATTTTGTTGGTCTGAAACCAACCCTGAGCCAACCATAGCAGATGAGAAATATGAATCTGGAGAATTATTTATGCGAGGCACAGGCGAAAATCAGGTGTTTGATTTTTATTTGAGAAATTTTAAGCCAAACACAAAATATTATATCAGGGCTTTTGGACAAAATGATTGGGGGTACGGATATAGTGAAGTCATTGAAATAACAACAAAGCCTGAAAATGAGTATTTAACAAGTGCAACAAAACGTACTGAGTGGTGGAATGGTTTAAGTATCGAATGGAAAAAAGAGTTTAATGCTTCATACTTCTTTAAAGGTGCTGTGGAAGATACTCCTAGTGACTCAGATTTATTACGCTTGTTACAGGCAAATTCCATTGTATTTAATGCGCCATCTGTATCTGATTTAAGTGGATTAGAAAAATTAGAATACCTTTCCGAATTAGCATTTTTGAATGCTGGATTAACCGATTTAGAGGGATTTGAAAAAATCACTAATCTTGCAATTTTTGGATTTGCAGGCAACAAGGTTACTTCTTTAAAACCATTAAGTAATTTAAAATCTTTAATATCCATAAATGCAAAAGATAATCAGCTTACAAGTTTGGAAGGATTAGAAGAATTGACAAACCTTAGAACATTAAAAATCAAAGATGGAAATAACATTCCTGAAAACGAAATTCAACGGATTGAAGACTTGTTAGGAATAACTATCGAATAAGTCTTGTCTATCTGGTGCAAGTAGATTTGTGGCTACTTGCACTTTATTTTTACTCAATCACCGTTTTCTTCCGTTTTTTCAAGACTTTTCGAGTGTCCAAAATAACCGAAAAACACGTATAACCACCCGCAATATTTCGAATCGAACGAGCAATCGCAATTTCGGTATTTTTCACTTTTAGCATCCCCCCAAACGAAAATCCCACCAAAGCAGGGCGGTCAGTCAAAACAAGTTCTTTTCGAGTCAAAAAGTTATAGCCAAATCGCAAATTGAAACGAGGATGAAAAATTAATTCACCTGCTAAGACAAAATGACGTGAAAATCGGTCGGCTTTGCTAATTTCTTCTTTTATTTCATTGCCAAAAGCATCCAAAGTACCTTGTCGATTGGGATTGTCAAAACTAATATCTCCTCCTTGGATCTGATGTGCTGTAACTGACAATCGTAAAGGCATTTTATCAAATTTGTAGGTAAAGCCAGCCTGTACGTCCAAAGGCATCGAAAATTCACTATTGGGTGTATAATTTGTAAAAGCAAAACCTAAGTTTTTGATAACCAACCCTATACGAAGTTCTTTTTTAGGATGGATAAATGCACCACCAAAATCAAAAAATATACCACCTGCTGAGTAATCTCCTAAACTTGAACCCACAATTTTTAGATTTACTCCCGCCCGAAAGGGTTTAAATTCGTAGGAATATGATCCCATTAAAGCAAAATCTGAAGCGGAAAACTCACCTGTCGAGTTAGCGGAAATATCATAGCCGTCAAATTTACCATAACTCAAATATTGGACTCCAAAACCCAAATTTCCACCCCATTTTTTACCATACAAAAAAGCTAAATTGGTGTTAGAAATTCCTGCATAAAAAGGCGTAAAATTGAATGATAAACGGCGTTCGGCACTCGAATCGACTAAGGCAGGATTGGAAAAAATAGAATTGACATCTGAAGGCTCAGCACTAATATTAATACCACCAAGTGCTGTTAATCGGGCATCGGATGGAACGTTCAAAAAGGCAAAAGAATCTTGCCCACCAATTTGTGCTACTGCCCAATTTTGGAACAAAAAGAAAATCCATAAAAAGAACAATTGTACTTTGGTAGATACAGAAAAAGGAAAACGACTTATGTTAAAATTCATCTTAAAATTTCATTTTATTCGGTTATAAAGATAAGATATTGCGGAATATTTTTAAAAGATTCCAGAGGTTTATCTTTTTGATTCAGAAGCTGCTTGTTGATTTCTCTTCAAGATCGCTCGCCGAAGTCCAAAGAAGAAAATCACAGGGAAACAGCCAAATATCAGTAATTTAAATAGTACGTGTTCATAGTATTTTTCACTTCGAATATGCGCCTCTTCTGGTTTTTCAGGATTGTAATTAATCAGAATTGTATCGCCTAAATGAAATGGATTTTGGATCATGGAATCTAGCCCAGAAGAATCGACCTGTTGCCAAATGTGATATTTCTCCAAGTAATTAACTTTAGCTCCAAATTTAGTATTTCCACTATTAGAATTGCGAGTGGTATCTAGTTCAACAATAACACCTATACTTTGAGTATTACGATAAAGTTGGTCATTAATTAAATTCGTAATAATAATTCCTAATGCTAAGACTGCACCGACAAATAATAAAAAGGAAAAAAAGATAGGAAGGATTAATTTGATTGTTTTCATATTTTATAATTTTATGTATTAGTTTTTTATTGTAAATTATTATAAATCAAATAATTATAATTATTTGACTTAAAAATAAGTATTATAGATGCCAATATTTTTAGAAAAAAGAAAACGATACGAAGAAATGTAGAAAAAAATAGAAAATCCAATTTTTTTATTAACTTTGGAAGGCAAGTAAATAGAATCTATAATTTTGTATAATCACTAACTACCATGAAAGAAGTCTTTATCGTTTCGGCTATTCGTACACCTATTGGAAGTTTTGGCGGTATGTTCAAAGGACTTTCCGCAACCCAACTAGGAGCGGCAGCCGTCAAAGGTGCAGTTGAAAAAGCAGGCATTGCGCCTGACCAAGTAGATGAAGTATTTTTAGGCAATGTAGTTTCGGCGGGTTTAGGACAGGCTCCTGCACGTCAAGCAGCTATTTTTGCAGGACTTCCTGACTCTATCCCAGCAACAACTATCAATAAAGTGTGTTCTTCAGGTATGAAGTCAGTGATGTTTGGCGCACAATCTATCATGTGTGGAAGTGCGGATATTGTTGTAGCAGGTGGTTTTGAAAGTATGACTAACATTCCTTATTATATGCCTAAAGGACGTTATGGGCATCGTTATGGACATGGACAATTATTAGATGGTTTAGTACTTGATGGTTTGACAGATGTCTATGATCAGTGTGCAATGGGTGTTTGTGCGGATGCTACGGCTGAGAAATACGAAATTACGCGAGAAGAACAAGATGCGTATGCAATCGAATCTTATACTCGTACTGCTAATACGACCAAAGCAGGATTATTCAAAAATGAGATTGTTCCCGTTTCTGTGCCTCAGCGCAAAAAAGATCCTATACTTGTAGATGAGGATGAAGAGTTCAAGAACGTTCGATTTGATAAAATCCCAAATTTACGTGCCGTATTTACGAAAGGGGGGACAGTAACTGCAGCTAATGCCTCAACGATTAATGATGGTGGAGCAGCTTTGATTTTGGCAAGTGCTGAAAAAGTGAAAGAATTAGGATTGAAACCCATCGCTAAAATCCGTTCATTTGCTGATGCAGCACAAGAACCTAAATGGTTTACGACTGCGCCAACATTGGCAGCTCCTAAAGCTCTCGAATTGGCAGGTATGACCAAAAGCGATATTAACTTCTTCGAAGTAAACGAAGCATTTTCGGTTGTAACTATGGCATTCTCTAAAGTGTTGGAATTAGATCCTGCTGTAGTGAACGTATTTGGTGGAGCGGTTTCTTTAGGACACCCACTTGGTGCTTCTGGCGCAAGAATTTTGACCACATTGCTTAATGTATTACAACACAATGACGCAGAAGCTGGTTTAGCCGCTATTTGTAATGGTGGTGGTGGTGCTTCGGCAATGGTTGTTGAGCGAGTTTAAATTTTACCCTATTGATAATTTCTAAAACCTTTGGTAATTTAATTTATCAAGGGTTTTTTAGTCACAATTTTATTTTTTTTAATGTAAAAACTATGATGGATATTCAAAAGCTGAAAGAAGCTATTACCCCATTTTTTTGGGTACAACATGATAATCATGCCTCTGTATGTTTAGATATCGGAACTTACAAGCCTCATATTTTTGACACAAGAGCAGATGAAGGATTTGAAGGTAATGGTTATGACTGGGCATCATTAGCCCAAGTATTTCTCCAAGAAAAGAAACCAGCACTCCAAGAAAAAATTAATTTCGACCCTGAAGGGAGTATGTTTTGCGTATATTCTTCTGATTTGGAGGCTTTAGAAGAATTTATTTTATCATTTATTAAGGCTTGCGAAGACGATAGTTTAATACAAGATTTATTTTCGAGGGCAGAGTTAGATTAAAGATAATCCTTTAGACCTATCCAGTTTGTAAAGATTAGATAGGTCTAAAAATTATTATTTTTTCGGTCTATCTTTGAACTTAATTTTACCAATATAAAAAATATCTTCATGTTCGTTTTGTACCCAATGATTGAGTTTCCGAATGCCATGATAAATAAAATACTTTCCGTACCAATGACGTAAATAATCGTTTTTTCGGTCGATATAACGGTGAGTATCATTTTTTGAATCTAATCCAAAAATTCGGACATCGGTTACTTCATTCTCACCTGCTGTTTTTGTAGTAAAAATCTCTTCTTCAGTTAAGTACATCATGGTTAACGAATCGTTTTCAGAATAATATTGCGTCAAAGCTTGTGGTTGTACTACTTCCGAGTCTTCTAATTTCAAACAATTATCCCAAAGCAAATTAGTTTCATGGTCGAATGCCCAAACATTCGCGTGTTTATATTTATAATACAGTGGTTTACGTTTTCCATCAGAAAACTGTCGATCTCGAAAACGGTCATTATAGAATCGATTTAGGCTATAATTTCCTGCCATGCCAAACCAAAGCCGTTCCGAAGCAGAAGTACGGTCATAAATCGGAATATATGTTTCGCCCATCATAAAAATTCGATCTTTAGTTATTCGCAAATCTCTGATAAACATACTTTTATCATGAAAATAAAGGCGATCATTTTGCTGTTTACTATTTATTTTTTCCTGTAATTTGTTTCGTCTTCGTTCAGATAAATAGCTATAGAATTGCTTCATATTTGAGAAATCATAAAATCGGAAAGTTTGGCGAGGTGTTTCAGGACGACCAATATAAATTCCTTGTGCTTTCCCTCGACTTTTGTAGGAATATGTACCGAATAGATAAAGTTCTTGATTATTAAAAAGATAAGGTTGCCATGTTAAAACTCGATAATTTTGAATTGGCTCAATGGCAATATTTGAAATGAGTTTTCCAAAATAGTTGTATTTATTAATATAAATAATTCCTTTACTTTGGTAAGGGTATGCCAAAAGAACATAAACCGAACTATCGGCTGGATTTGGAATAATTTCTTTTACTTCAGCTTTTAGTTGATTGATAGAAGATAAGACTTTAGGAGGTGTTTTTTTGCTTGGATCGTATCGTAAGACAGCAGGTTTCTCGTCAATTGTTCCGCCCAAATATAATAATCCATTAGCAGGCTTGAATAGCTGGATATTTAAATCCATAATTCGCTCATAATTAATGATTTCTGTTTTACCTGTTAGGATATTTAGTGCCAAAGCTTTGTACTCATAACTTTCTTTTTTGATAAGAAACCAAATGTATTCTTGGTCAATATGGTACCTGAAAATGTTTTGAGTATTTTCTAATATTTCAGTGTGTTTCCATTGTTTTTGCAAAGTGGTATCATACTTTGTAAAAATAATTTCTCGCTTGCCTTGCTTTAATATTTCCTCGCTTTCGAGTACGGTAACTAAGCCTTTCTCATGTAGATTAATAATGGCATAATCTTCTCCTTGTTTTTTATTAATATCAATTTCTAATTTTTTAACCTCCTCAATCTGAGCATTTAAGTTAAAAAAAGGAGACAAGCTAATTAAAGATATAAAAAAAAATTTATTGATGCTTCGTGCTATGAGATTGGTTCTAAAATTCATGATTTTCAAAAATGTGAGGTGTTAATTTTTATGGTGAAGTTCGTTTGATTCTTGATGAATTATTATTTATCATAAAAAAACCTTTCCAAAATTGAATTTCGGAAAGGCATCAATTTACAAATAAATTTTAAGAGCCATCCTCCAAATTTTTCATTTAGAACGAACGTAACGCTTTGTTATAATCCATGATTAAATAAACAGCGGCTGCCCGAATCATTTGTTTAGGAGAAAACGACCTTTGTTTGAGGTAAGTTTCAACCTTTTTGCCCTCATATAAATCTTTGTAATCCGCCATTGTTCCAATAGCTTCAAAGGTATATTGTTGTGTTCGTGTATTATAGGTAATTACTAAGGCATTATTCAAATTTCGATTTTCCCATGTATAACCTTTATAGTAGGAATAAGGAACTTTAACTGTGTAATTGCCCGTAGTTCGGCGGTCATCTGTGATTCGGAGCTGACAACTATACACTACATTGGACTGTCCTCCCCTTGCACCACTAACTGTTAATTTTGCTCGTTTAGGCGAAGGTTGTTCCCAATTGAAGACATAACCAATATTTTTGCGGTCAAGTTTACAACGATTCAAAGATTTGTGACATTGGTATAATCCAGCTTCAGGAGCTGAGGGAGAACTACATTCACAATCTTCTTCCTCAGAAAGTGGATCATTGGTACGTGCAGAAAGAATACCTGTTATCAAAAATAAAAAAAGAAATGCTTTTAAACTTTTGTAAATCATGATTTTACCTAATTTTAGTTTGGTATAGCTACAAATTTGGGACAAAGTTAGCTTTGTGATGTATATTTTAGATTTAACGAAAAAATACGTGAAATGATGTAAATAAAATGTGAAACCTGAGAAATGGTTTATAAGAAGATAGAAAAAATAAAAATAGCTGTCATTTTGACAGAATGAGGGATTTGGCAATAAAATTGAATTTCAAATCCGAAAATAGATGTAAATTAATGACAGGATGACGTAGGGCAATCGGGAGATTTTCCCGAACTTCGTGGCAGTAAGCCGATTTATTGTTTTCGTCATTTATAAATTACTTTTGGATACCCATTCAAATCATGGAAGAAAATAAGAACGAAAAAAACAACGTGGAAGCCGAAAATGGAACTGCTCAATCATCTGAAAATTCGGAGAAGGAAACTGAGGAACAAACCCAATCAGATGCGGATGCTCCAATAGCCGAGGACACAGATACCATTGTACTAAAGCAACAGTTGGGTGAAGCGAAGGAAAAATATTTACGTTTGTATTCCGATTTTGAGAATTTCCGAAGAAGAACTGCACGTGAAAAACTCGAACTCACCAAAACCGCAGGTGAAAAAATTATTATAGACTTATTGTCAGTGATTGATGACTTTGACCGTGCCAAAAAAGCAGCAAATGAGGCAAAAGAACCTGATTATAAATCAATCAATGATGGTTTTGAGTTGATTATGACTAAGTTCATGAAGGTCTTAGAACAGCAGAAGGTAGCTGAAATGAAAGCCCAAGGAGAAACGTTTAATCCTGATCTTCATGAAGCAATTGCCCAAATTCCTGCCCCTTCCGAAGATATGAAAGGAAAAATCATTGATGTCGTAGAAAAAGGCTATCTTATTGAAGATAAGGTTATTCGGTTTGCAAAAGTAGTTGTTGGAAGTTAATATAATTTGATTGTCGCTCTTAGAAAGTATAGGCGATAAATCTTAAATGAATAGAGTAAAATGGCACAGAAGCGAGATTATTATGAGGTTTTGGGCGTAAGTAAACAGGCAAATGCCTCTGAAATCAAAAAAGCCTACCGAAAAATAGCCATTAAATATCATCCTGATAAAAACCAAGGTGATAAACAAGCAGAAGATAAATTTAAGGAAGCGGCTGAAGCCTATGAGGTTTTAAGCAATGCGGATAAACGGGCTAAATATGATCGATTTGGACACGAAGCACCGGGTGGCGGTGGTTTTGGTGGAAATTACTCCAATATGGAGGATATTTTTGACCAGTTCGGAGATATTTTTGGTGATTTCTTTGGTGGTGGCGGTGGAGGACGAACCCGAGGCGGAAGAGCTCGAAAAAAAGGCTCGAACTTACGGATTCGTGTCAAATTGACATTAGAGGAAGTTGCCAATGGGGTCGAGAAAAAGATTAAGGTTAAACGTCAGAATATTTGCTCACCTTGTCAAGGCTCAGGTGCAGAAAATGGTACAGCTTTCAGTGAATGCCCCTCGTGTGGAGGAACAGGAAGAGTTCGGCAAGTAATGAATACCATGTTAGGACAGATGGTTTCTGAAGGAACTTGTCCTACTTGTAATGGCTCAGGCAAACGGATTCAGACCGTTTGTAAGTCATGTCGTGGTGAGGGGGTAGTTGCAGAGGAAGAAGTATTATCCATTAATATTCCTGCAGGTGTTGAGGAAGGGATGCAACTTTCGATGTCTGGAAAAGGGAATTATCCACCACGTGGTGGACAGGATGGAGTGCCAGGCGATTTACTGATTGTTATCGAAGAAACCAACGAAGGACCACTCAAAAGAGACGGAAAAAATGTACATTACGACTTATTTTTAAGTTTTCCTGATGCTGCCTTGGGAACGCAAGTTGAAGTACCAACCATTAATGGAAAAGTACGAATTACAATTGAGGCAGGAACACAAAGCGGAAAAATATTACGACTCAAAGGTAAGGGAATCAAGGATTTGCAGGGATATGGTATAGGAGACCAATTGATTCATATTAATGTTTGGACTCCGACCGAACTAAATAAAGAGGAACGCAAACAACTTGAAAAATTACGAAGTTCGTCTAATTTTAGTCCTGACCCCGACAAAGGAGACCGTACCTTTTTTGATCGGATGAAAGAGTTTTTTACTTAATAAATTATGGCTTTGACAAGGTTCAAATACTTTGTCAAAGTCTAAAAGCAAACACCAAAATAGGTTAATGAAAAATCTTATTATTACAGGAGTAACAGGATTATTAGGACGAAATCTTTGGTTCGAAATCTTGAAACAAAATCAACATCGTCTATCTGAACTCCAGATTTTTCTGACAGGAAGACACAAACACGGTAAAACTTTAACGCAACGTGTTCTTGAAATTTATGATACCGAAGGTGCGGATTATGTAGCGGTTTCAGAAGAAAAAAATCAAGAAATTCGACAATATATTCAAACAAAAATTCAATTTATCGAATTTGACTTATTGAGCGAAGATATTATTCCAAACTCGGGTGACCTTCAGAAAATACAAAAAGTATCCATTGATCACTTCTTTCATCTTGCCGCATTACCTGACCTTAAAAGCGACGAACGAACTGCCAAACGCACCTTTGAAACCAATGTAAATGGTACAAAAAATATTTTAAGGTTACTTGAAAAACTTAATCTCAAAGAATTTGACTTTGTTGGAACTGCCTATGCTGCAGGAAAGGCAACAGGACACATTTTACCTACTTATGGCGATGTGAATGGAGCTTTCCGTAATCCATATGAGAAGTCTAAACTACTGGCTGAGAATCTTGTACGAGAATTTGCCAAAACTTCTTCCATACGTTGCCGATATTTTCGCCCATCAATTGTTTGTGGAAGATTATTAGAAAATCCCATTGGATGTACTTCTAAATTTGACGTATTTTATGCTTTATTCAGCTTTTTGTGGATGGCAAAATTATACCATTTACAAAGTACTGAAAAAATACAGGCTGAAACGGTTTCTATTGGGTTACGAGCTATCTTTGATACACAAAGTGGACAAAATATTGTTCCTGTAGATTATGTGGTAAAAATGATGTATCAAATTTGTATAACTAATCATCCTGAAGATAGTTTCCACTTGGTCAATCCTAAGAATATGTCATTTGCTGAATTTTTGGAAGGAGCAAGTGAAATTATGAAAGTGACAGGTGTTGAGGCAGTTTCTCAACAGCCTGATAATCTGAATGCGATCGAAAAAATGTATTATCAGCGTGCCGATATATTTCATGATTACTTACTTTCTGAACCCTTTCAGTTTGATACCTCTAATCTCAAAAAAATTACCCAAGAAACAGGTTTAAATTGTCCTGAAATCAATAAAGAAAATGCCAAAAAATTGATTCAGTATGCCGTTGAACAAAATTTTGGGATGGACTTAAAAAGAGTTGCTTACCGTTTCCAACGAATGGGAGTTTGGAAATAATTCATCTATAAAATTGGATTAAAACTTAGTGAGGTGAAGGTAAAAATTTTTCTAAAAATTGTATTTTTGGACGAATCAAAAATCTATCCTTCCTAACAAAATCCCTTATGATTGACTTAATGCACCGTGCGTATGAACAACTTACTAACAAGCTAATCAGCTGGTTTGACATGGTCATACGAATGATTCCAAACTTGATTATTGCTGGTTTGGTTTTATTAGTAAGCTATCGTTTAGCCAGATTATTAAAAGCCCTTACCCTAAATATTGCACGGCGTTTGACCGACAACGAAACCTTAATTCGAATGTTTGGTGGGACGGCATATTATTTGGCTGTTATTGGTGGTATATTTCTGACTCTTAATGTTTTGCATTTGGATAAAGGCGTTGCTTCCTTAATTGCTGGCGCAGGAGTTGTTGGTTTAGCTCTCAGTTTTGCCTTTCAGGATTTAGCTACAAATTTTATTTCAGGACTTTTTATCACTATTGAACGTCCCTTTGGAATAGGAGATTTTATAGAAAGTAATGGATTTGTCGGGTACATTGAACGAATTGGTGTTCGCTCCATTGTCATTAAAACCTTAGATGAACAACACGTTATTATTCCCTCAAAAGATATTTTTCAAAATCCACTCAAAAACTATAATATGGGGAATGAAAGACGAGTTTCTATTCCAATAGGGATTTCATATGCTGAAGATTTGGAATTTGTTGAGAAAGTTGTCAAGGAAGCAATCAGTAAATTGCCTGAAGTGATGGGTGATCGTCCCATCCATGTGCATTACTCAGAATTTGGGGATAGTTCAATTAATTTTGACTTGCGATTTTGGATCAAGGAAAGTGAACAAATGTATTATTTGGGGGTATATAGTCGAGCCATTATTGCTATCAAAAAAGCCTTTGATCAGAATAGTATCACGATCCCCTTCCCAATACGTACTTTGGATTTTGGAATTAAAGGTGGTGAAAAATTATATGAGTCGCTCCAAAAGATTCCTGTAAATAATACTTCCCTGTCAAAATGACAGCGCATTAATTTCGGTGTAATATTTGGCAAAAAAGAAGTAAGCAAAAGATTTTTTTATCTAACTTCAATAAATTATGAATAAATTAGGAGATGAATTTCGTAAGTATGCCATGTATGATCATGGTATTAGCAGTATGCGAATGGATAACTACATTGGTAACGTAGAAAACTTAACTCGTTCTGTTATCGAAGAGCGTCCTACTAACTTTCGAGAGATTGACGTTTTTTCTCGTTTGATGATGGACAGAATTATTTTTCTGGGTTTAGCAATTGATGATTATGTTGCCAATATCATTGTCGCACAAATGTTATTTTTGGAGTCAGTAGATAGCAATAAAGACATCTTGATGTATATCAATAGCCCTGGTGGGTCGGTGTATGCAGGTTTAGGGATTTATGACACAATGCAATATGTGAATCCTGATGTAAATACGATTTGTACAGGTTTAGCCGCTTCAATGGGGGCTGTTTTATTGGCAGCAGGCGCACCTAAAAAACGAGCTAGTTTGAAACATTCTCGAATCATGATTCATCAGCCAATGGGTGGCGCACAAGGACAAGCTTCAGATATTGAAATTACGCATCGTGAAATTCAAACTCTGAAGAAAGAATTGTACGAAATTTTAGCCGAACATAGTGGTAAATCTTATGAAGAGATTTGGAATGATGCTGACCGTGACCATTGGATGACTTCTACTGAAGCCAAAGATTACGGTTTGATTGATGAAGTTTTTGCTCGAAGGGGATAAGTAATAGGTGAATATTTTTTAGTATAATTAATTGATAATTAAACTGAAATTTAGTTAAATCAATATTCCATAAGTTTTGCCTAATTCTTCAAGAATTTAAAATTTTTAGAGAGTTAAAAATATTGATTTTTAATAAGTTAATGTCATTTCCATAACGTAAGGTTTGTAAATCCATGTTATGGAAATGATTGACTAATAAGCTATAATATTTAATATTATGATTCAAAGATTTTATTTAATATTTTAGTTGTAATTAAATAAGTAGGCTTAACTCCTGTCATGCCCAAACCACCTGAAGCCAAAGTTCCACCCGTAATTAATGGATTATCAGAGGCATAATAAGCATATCGTAAACGAACATTCTTATGAATACTTCCCCGAATATGCGAAGCAGATTGAATCGCCTTTTGATAATGTGCGCCTTCCATCTCCAAACCTACGGCTCTCCATGAGGAATCTTTGAAGTATGCCAATACATCTTTATTTTGAAGTGATGTTCCCAAAACGGTAATCATTGCTCCTTCAAAAGCCTTATACTCTTCAAAATCAGAAAGTTTAAAGTCATTTTCGAAAGGATAATTATCGGCTGTTCCTTCGAAAACGTGTGCGGTTGGAATCATAATATCACCTTTTACACCTTGTAAAATACCAGCTTTTCCCATAATCGAAATGGAAGTTACAGGCATTTGAATTTTACGTTTAGGACTGGAATAAGGCTTAAGGAGTTCATCCATAGTTTCGTAAGCCTGTTCACCAAAAGCATAATCCATGACAATTAAGACAGGCTGTTGTTCATTATCAGTAAACTGAATTTCAGAAGGTAAGCTCTTTTTAGGAATTTGTGCAGTATCAAAAATCTGAACCGAAATATTGGTACCATACGTATCCTGAAGTTGTATCATACCGTTTTGTTTGGCAAACTGACTTACTTTTTGACGCAAATGAGCATTCTCTTCTTTGCTCAAATTTTTGGCTAGTTCCATTAATGGCATATCACTGAAGTGTTCTTGTAAAGCAGTAGAAGCATACAAACAGTTCATGATACTATGTAAATTGGCACTAATAATATGAATAGGACGCTCATGAAGTTGGTATTTGTAGAGTTGGCGTTTGATATTTTTTGCCCAACGCTCGCCATAAATATGTCGTCCGATACGCTCCCTAAGGGCAGGCGAAAAACTAATTTCACAAGGTTTCTTACGAGCTTCAGAGGCAATTTTTCCCATCCAATACACCAGATGAAACAATCCGTTATTATTTTCGGCATTTTCCTGAAGTCGAAAGTAAATATCTTTGGTTTCGCCAAATGTCCTACCCAAAATCACACTAATATAAGATAGTCCTTTATCTAAATTAGAAGAATTTAGGGTTTCTTTTCCTGTTATAATTTCCTCAAGTTTGAGCCATTCTCTTGTTTTTTCACCAGAGTAATCAATCGCTCTTTGTTTGATTTTTTCAGCTTCATTATACAAAAAAGTCAGGTGGGTAAGAATATCATAAATTTCACTTCGTCCTCTTGTTACCTCAATGAAAAGTTGTTCTTTATCAATGCGATAGCAATTCCTTCTGCGTTTGGGGGGAATGATTTCTCCGAAATTTCCTGCTCCAAATCCTTCGTCCGAAGTCAGTTTAATAAACCGAGTTTGTTCGATGCCTTTCGGGAGTCGGTCAATGACATAAACCAAGCCGTCCATTTCGACCTTTTCGGGGTCATTGATAGAGCCATAAATTTCAGGATTTAAAGTTTGGAGAGCTTGCCGTAATGGTGAGCCAGATGCTCCAAGTGGATTATAACGTCCTCGATTAAAAATATGACGCATCTCAACGTAAAGCTTTTCAATCGCCATACGAGACTCTTGAGCTTTAGTAAGTTCAGGGGGTGTTTGCATTTTTTGAGTGGATGAGAACTATCAAATATTTTACCTACACTTTTGACAAAATTAAAAGGATAAAAGTTTAAAAAATTATAAACACAGTGTCATAATTAACAATAATTCGTAAATTTTGTCTAACTCTTCAATATTTTTAAACTTTTATCGGATTAAAATATTGATTTTCAATAAATTAATATTTATTTCCATAGTGTAGGATTTTCAAATTCTAAACTATAGAAATCATTGAATACCAGTAGATTGTGATTTCAGAAAACTGTATTAATAAAAGAGTTACGAACTATTAGACTTTATCACGATTTATTTTTAGTACTTTAAAATCGCCGTTGGCTGTGTCTCACAGCCGACAAAAAGGTAAAGGTTAGCGTAAAGATTTCATCAGTTCCAAAAATGTAAAATGGTAATGAAATACGCTCATATTAAGACTCCTCCAGAGACAAAAAATCACTGCTCAAATATTTGATTAATTATCTGTTGTTCTTCATGTAAAATTTGTTCAATCTCCATCACAAACTTTGAATTATTCATGATTTGACCTGCTTTGACTGCTTTCTCTAATAGACTTAAATGTAGATTTTTCACTCCTCTAATTTCTTTCGAAACTAATTCAAAAGCTTCTACGGCTGTTTTATCATTTATATTATTAATATTTATAATAATTTCAAATGTAGTTTCGATAATGAAACGACCTAAACCCACTTGTTTCCAGTCTTGATTTTGAATCATATACTGATGAGCTTGATTGATTTTTTCCCAAGCCTTAATAGGAAATCCATGTTTATTATACAATTGGGCTAATGTCTGCAATTGAGAAGCCTTATCCCATTCGGTATTTTGATGGTTTACTAATTGCTCATTTACCCAAATTTGTAGATGACTATCTTTTAATAATTTAAAATAGTAGGAAGCATCATGAAGCTGGTTTATTGTCCAAGTCGAGATGGATTGGCTCCACTGATTTACTTTCTCTTTCAATATGTCATACTCTTCGAGTTCTATGGCTAATTGAATTTCCTCTTTGATATGTTCAAATTTATACTCCTCGGGGTACAACTTATCTAAACAGGCTTTCCATTTTTCGATTTCGGCTTCTGAAAAGTAACATTCCTCTTTTGTTGCTCCTGCAAGTTCAAAGAATGACAACTTATCCTCATCTTCATTTTTGAGACTATTGATATAGTCATAAGTTCGCTCAATTCCAGCACTAAGAAGATATTGGAGATCAAATCCGCAATGTGTATCAAAATTAGCTTGTTTAACTCTGAGGAATATAAGTGCATATTCTGGACGACTGAACTGAGATAATAAATACGCATTTAAGTTCATAGAAGAATATAGCCCTTGAAATGGAGCATAACGGTGCATTTTTAGTTCTGAATCAATCAGATATTTTAAGAAGAACTCATCTGATTTCTTTCGACTATACTGCATAGCAATTAAAAGACGATACCTTTTGAGTGAATTTACATCATATAAAAAACCATTTGAATCCGTCCCTTCTTGATAAGCAAATTCGTCAATATTTATATTTCCATTTCGAATATCGTCTAATACTTTAATATGTTTTTCTATCATTAACTATGTTTGTAATTAATAAAAAAAATAGTTTTGATATTTATAAACTTGAGCTTTTAGGCTTTGCTCCTAAAAATATCTTTTTCTTCTCCATACGTTCTGTTTTTGAAGTAATCCTAATAATTGATTTATTCTTATTACTATTTGAATTAGTATAAATGAATGGCATAAATTCTAGGGAATATAGGATAAAGACCTTTTCTTTAAAATATTTTAAGGATTTTTCTTGTAGATTCGAGATTTTGCATCCGATATTTGTGTTGCATTTTAATAATGCAATATATGAAATCAGAACATAAAGGACAGAACACAAACGTTTATCCTTTTGTTAGCCAAAAAGTAACTATTGTTTAACGAACTAAATAGAAAGGCGTAATGGCAATCATGATAACAGATGAGTGCATTAACTGTGGAGCTTGCGAACCAGAATGCCCAAATACCGCCATTTATGAAGGAGGTATTGAGTGGACATGGGGAGAAGGAACTGCGTTAGTAGGCACTGTTAATAAGGACGGAAATGCTACAGATGCTGCTGAAGAGCAAGAACCTATTTCAGATGAGTTTTATTATATTATTCCTGGAAAATGTACCGAATGTGTTGGGTTTCATGAAGAACCTCAGTGTGCAGCAGTTTGTCCTGTGGATTGTTGTGTACCTGACCCTGACCGTGTTGAAAGTGAAGAAACCTTGACTGACCGTCAAGAATGGCTACATGCTGAAGCGTAAGCATTATTTTTTCCAATTTGCTTGAGAAAGCATTCGTTTCTGGTATTTTAAAAATCCGTACTTCAAGTATGGATTTTTTTATGTTTTCGTTTGTAGTAAAATGTGTATCTTTGTTTCTTGTTTAAATCCAATTCGATTTTTATACCTTATTGACTCCAAGATAAAATGGCAGAATATATCCGCATCCATCCCGATAACCCACCTGCTCGTCATATCCAGAAAGTGGTAAATTGTCTTCGCAAAGGTGGCGTAATTATTTATCCTACTGATACGGTTTATGGCTTAGGTTGTGATTTGTATAGCAAAAAAGGCATTGAGCGTATTTGCCGAATTAAAGGTGTGAAACCCAATAAAATGCACCTTTCTTTTATCTGCCATGATCTCAGCAATTTAAGTCAGTATGCAATGCCTTCAGCTATTGGAAATACAACGTTTCGAATGATGAAAAAACATTTGCCAGGGGCTTATACTTTTATTCTTAGGTCAAATCGTAATGTCCCTAAAATTATGGGGACAACTAAAAAGCAGGTTGGTATTCGTGTGCCTGACCATCATATTCCACGTCATATTGTTCAAGAATTAGGCAATCCTATTTTAACTACTTCTGTTAAAGATCAGTACGATGACATTGCTGAATATATGACTGATCCTTCACTAATTTATGAGCGTTATGAACGAGAAGTAGATATGATAATTGATGGTGGATTTGGAGGATATGTTGCCTCTTCTGTGATTATTTGCGAAGATGATCAATTTGAAGTTGTACGAGAAGGTGCGGGACAGGTAAGCGATTTTTATTAAGAAATCAGGTATTGACAATATTAACTACACCTTACCAAAAATAATTAAAAAAATTACGTATTTTAATAAAAAGTTCATCTCCATTATTTCCCTGTTAGACTTTATCCTGATGTATATTCAAAATTACTACTGTGAAAAATCAGGATAAAGCTCATCATTTTTCCACGACAATAGTATTAAGACTAATAATGTTAGCCTGTTTTTTTCTATCGGATATATTCCATTGAAATTAAACACTTTTATGATAACAACCCATTGATTTACAATCAAATAAAAAAATGGTATGGAAACCCTATAAAAAATGGATTTTTATACGTTCCTTATGAAAAAATTACATCTAAAATTTTTAAGTCTTCAAATGAATTACAATATGCAAACAACATCATTTCAGCTAATTATCTTAATAGGTATTTTTGGGATATTTTCTAACGGATTTGCCCAGAATGATTTACAAAATCAATACGGTACAGGTTGTAATTATGATTCGATTCGTTACGAAGAAGTGCCTTTGACTGCTCCTTTGATGCGCGGAGGAGGTTTACCTTCTTCAGCATCGCTCAAAAGATATGCACCACCTCCTAAAAATCAAGGAGTTCATGGAACGTGTACTGCTTGGGCAAGTGCTTATGCCGCTCGAACGATTTTGTTAGCACAACGCCAAGATATAGATAAATCAGCGGCAGAATTAGCCTTTTCTCCTTCCTATGTCTACAATCAAATTCGCTTGACAGAGGATTGTAGTTATGGGGTTTATATCACTGATGCCTTGGATTTGTTGAAAAAAAAGGGCTGTGTTCCGTTTCGGGATTTTGGTTATGAGTGTACTCGTAAAGTTACTTCTACTGACATCAAAAAAGCCAAAGCTTATACTATTCAAGATTACAAACGGCTTTTTATGCGAACAGGAAATACGACCCAAAATACGGTTATTCAGCCGATTAAAAAAGCTATTGCTGAAGGAAAGCCCGTTATTATTTCGATGCGTTGTTTTGCTTCTTTTGAAGAAGCAGAAGATGTTTGGAATCCTGCACATGGCTACGATGAAAGTAAAGGGTATCACGCCATGACGGTCATCGGTTATGATGATACTAAATATGGTGGTGCAGTTTATTTAATGAATAGTTGGGGGAAAAATTGGGGACGAAATGGCTTCACATGGGTACGCTATTCGGATTTTGCTACAAACTGTATGGAAGCCTACGAAGCAGTTGATTTTCGAGTAAATCCCAATGCTCCAAATGTGTCTTTTTTTGGAGAAGTTTCCTTCAAAAAATCGGATGAGGAAACAATGGAAGCCCACTTGGAAGGAGAGGTGTACCGTATGAATGAGACTTACTACACGGGAACAGCTTTTCAATTTTTTATTTCTCATAAAGAGCCGATTTATATGTATGCTATTGGCACAGATTTGACAGGGGCTTGCGCTCAATTATTTCCTTTCTCGAATGGGATGAGTCCACTTTTGAGCTATTCCGAAGGAACAGTTGCTTTCCCAAGCGAAGAACATTTTGTTCAATTGGATGATACGAAAGGATCGGATTTTATTTGTGTGCTATATTCTGAGAAAGCTCTTGATATTAAGACAATTACTAAAAAAATGGAAAGTATTAAAGGAGACATTAAAACTCGACTTCACGAGGCAATAGGTAAGGAAAATATTTCTCCTTATATCAAATACAAAACCGATAAAATTGGATTTCGAGCAGCTCGGAGTGTGAAGGCAGGAACAGGGTTTATCGTTCCACTAATTGTGGAAATTCCACATGATTAAAATATGAAATAGTAGGAAGGAAACTTAAAATGAAACTCTCCTAAAATAAGATTTAGTGAATAATTATTGCCTAAATCTTTATAGGAGAGTTATCAGAAAGGAGTACTATGTTGCTTAGTTCTTAGCATAAACTTTCAATTTGGCTTTTAACCCTTTACGAGCAATGTGAATACGATTCTTAACTGTTCCAATAGGGATTTGGAGACGGTCGGCAATTTCATGGTATTTAAAACCTCGAAAGTGCATCATAAACGGAGTCCGATAAACATCATCCAAATCATCAATCGCATCCTCAATGTCATCCATCGCAAAACTGGAGAATGCCAAATTGTAAATTGTGTTATTTGATGAATTGATATAATGCAAATTGTCCGTTGTGTCAATGAAAGTATTACGTCGCACCATTCGTTGATAATTGGTAATGAACGTATTTTTCATAATTGTATATAACCAAGCCTTCAAATTCGTCCCTTTAGCGAATTTTTCGCGGTTAGTATAGGCTTTTAACATGGTTTCTTGTAACAAGTCATTGGCTTCCTCGTTATCCTTGGTCAATTTCAAGGCAAACGGCTTTAAGGAGGCGGATACATCATCCAAGTGGGCACTAAATTCTGTCTTTGTCATGGCATGTTTATGTTTTGTTTAAACAAATCTAATTAGAGATTAAACAAATTCCAAATTTTTTCAAGTTTCTTCTGATATTTCTTGTTTTAAATTTTATGAATTTGTTTAATCAAAAGTATCTTGTTTATTGGCTTATTTGGAAAAAATGCTTTAAAAGTATGTTTAGAATCACGTCAAATTAGCTTTAGAAAGGATAGCAGATTGTTTAGTAACTAAAATTGTACTTTTTTAAGTTGCTTGATTAGTTTCTACGAAAACTTAACAAAATAGTTATCGTTTTCTGAATAATTATTTTTAATCTGCTGTTCCCGAAATAATGAAAAAAAATCGAAATTTACAAGTGATTTTAGCTATGATATTTTTTGATAGGCATATCAATTTTCTTGATAGGAACAAAAGCTTTTTAAAAATTGAGTGTAAATAAAGATAGGTTATTTACTTTATGAATAAGAAGTAAGGAAACAATTTTAAGAGTTTATTCAAAGCTTTCAACATCTTTTTCTAATTCAATTTGAAGTGATTTAATTTCTGATTTAAATTTCTGAAAATCAGAGACTTCTATTAATTCCTCTAACTCTTCCAAACCGTCTTCACCATAATTATCGTAACCCATTTGGATACATTGAATAATGTAATTTTGGAGTAATTTGGGTGGGTAATAATGATAATTCGGGTAATTCTCTAAGTTTTTTAGTAAAATATTATATGCTTTCTGAGGAGTATCTTGCTGATTATATAATCGAGCTAATCTTATAGTTACTTCTTCCTCAAAAGGCAGTTCTTGCAAAGCTTGTTGGTATAATTTTTCTGCTTTTTCGGGTTCTTTTTCTGATAAAACTGCTTGATAAAGAGTAATATAACCTGATTTTATAGTTTCAAAATCTGCTTTATTTATCATTTTAGCCAATCTTTTTAAATCTGATTTTTGATAAGCCAAGTGTAAATCCCAAAGTAAAAAGTCATTCACCTGTCTTTTGGACAAATTCGGAGGAATGGTATAATTTTGACGTAAATGACTTGCCTCTTCAAGACGATTTTCACGAATCAAAAATGAAAATCGGTCAATAATTAACTGATACTCAAGATTTTTATTTTTGAATTTTTTAAGAATTTGTTGAAATTTTTGACTATCAATTTGAGCTTGTTGAAAGTGAGTATAGTAATAAAGTGTCGATTCTGATAAGTTTTCAATTTGTAAGTTTTGTAAACTATCAGGATGTAATACCGAAAGCATTTGACGAGCTATTCTTTTAGTTGTAGAATCTCCTTTCTGGGTTAATTCCTCCCACATTTCAAGGGCTTTAGTATGGTCAGATAATTCCGAAAATGCTAACCCTGCATACATTCCTGCCGAAATATTTCCTCTCAAATATGACTTTTTAAAAGCTTCAGCAGCTCGTTCAAATTGTTGGTGTTGTAGTAAAAATACGCCCAACATTCGAGGGTAATATTCATATGTTTTGGCTTCGTATCGAGTCAATCGGTCGATAAATTGATAAGCTGTTAAATGCTGATTTGCATTATAAAATGTGAAAAATTGAACCAATTCTAAGTAAGCATCAAAGCCATTCGCTTGATTTTCAGGAATAGTTTTATAATGATAAAAATACTTGAGTAGCGAAGTATCACCTTTTGGGGCTTGATTTAGTCCATAATTATAGAAATAAGTTAAGTCAATGGTTTCTAAGACAGAATCGGGCAAAAGTTGTAAAGCTAAGGATTGATTTGATATATTTCCTTTTTTTGTTCTATAAACTAATTCATTATTTAGTTTCCGAATATCTTCTGAAGGATTCATAAAATCTAAGATAGAATCGGTAGGCATTTCGGACTTATCTTTGAGCCAAAATTGATAAAAATTACCTTCAATGATTTGCTTTTCATCTGTATCTGTTACATTTCTTCGAGCCAAATCAAAGTAAATAAATGCTGAGTCAGGCAAGTTAAGTCGGTTATAAAGTAAGGCTAAATTCCCTGCTAATTTCCCTGATTTGGGATATTTTTGAAGTCCTTCTCGGAGCTTGGCAATGCTTTTGAAGAACTCCTCATTTTTGTCATGTAAGTGTGCTACGGTTAAATAACTTTGTTCGGTAGGGTGTTTTAAAAGGGCTTTTTCAAAAAATATAAGTGCATCAATATCAGATTTTTGATCAAGTCGTAAAGAAGCCATTGAGTAATTCGCTTTGTGATTTCGATATTCTGAAGCTAACGCCGATTGATAGTATTTTTGCATCAAAAGCGTATCTTTCTCAACTTTATATAAATCCCCTAATGCGTTATAATATGCTGTTTTTACTTGACGATAAGTCGAATAATAGGTACGAAAAACCAAAGCTCCAATAATAAAAATAGCAATAACGAAAACAGCTCCAAAACTTGTACGGTGAGGTAAATAAACTACACGATGAGCTTTTTTATTTTGATTCAGATAATCATAAAAATTAACTAAAATAAAGGCGGTGAATCCAATGCCAAAACCTAAATGAGTAAATGTAATGACATCTTCGAAAACTTCAATTAAGGCATCATTTGCTGTTCCGAAAGCATAGGCACAAGTGGCGATAGTCATAATAGACATTGCCAAATAAAAAAGTGCGCCATATGGGGCAAATTCAGTAATATTTTGGTACAAAACCTCTCTTTTTTTGAACCCCCAAATACCCAAAATCAAGGTTAAAAGTATTAAAAAAAACGGACTAAAATATAAAATTCCCCAATCCCAACTTTGCATATTATACATGAAAACATATACCAAATTGAGAAGGTAAATCGCTATGATCACAAGAAAATGAAAGGTCGTATTTTGGCTTGAATCATTGGAAGCTTCTGTGACTAAATAAAAAATACCATGTACAATTTCGAAGGAATTAATGGCAATAAAAAGCGTCACTAAAAGCAAAGGAATCATTAACCCAAAACCATTAAAAAACATCATTGGGCTTTCGACTTCGGCAAATTGGAATACTAAAAAGCCTAATATTGAAGTAATTACCGTAAAGATTAGAAATCGAAAAAAAATAGAAATTTGATTTTCGAAGGAATGTAGAATATAACTTATTGGTAAGTAACTCCCTAAACAGATAACTAAAAAGGTTTTATCATTCTTACCCCAAATATTTAATAATTCAAAATTAATATTAACTAAATACAATACAAATAAGGCAGTAAATACAATATACCATGTCCGACTGAGAAAGGTGGAAACCGTGAGTAAAATCACAAAAGAAACCGCCAAAAAGAAGGAATACAAGGTATTTGCTGTCAAGTTGATAGTAATATTTCCCCCTCTGAAATAGTGAGTAAGGTAATACATAGACGCATCCATTGGAATTTTAAAACCTTGATAATCAATATTATTTAAAATTACTTTTTCGTTATGGATTTTACTTTCGATTACCGTTTGAATGACATCATTAGAGCCTGTAAGCCACGCATAACCATACCAACCCATTGTACTTAAAAATAATCCAAGTACCAAAAAATACAGAAGTTGTTCGGTGGGTCGCCATGTATTCCAAAAAATCAATTTATTCATTTATCCGTTGAGTTCCGTCTGTTTTATATTGAGATTTGTAAAAATTTGACTGAATTTATCACAAAAAACAAAAATAAGACCTGAAAAGTAGTTTTGAAAGTAGATAAAAAAGAATGAAGGTGAAAAAAACAAGAACGGACATTCAGAAGATTTGCTATTATTTGAAAATGAAAACTTTGACAAGGGTGATAGTCTTGCCAAAGTTCTTATATTTATTCGGTATATTTATTAATAAGTCGTACCATTAAATTGTTGAGAAGCTCAACTTCATAATCGCCTACACTGGCTTCGATGTGGTCATTTCCGATCCCACTGTGATTTGTGATAAAAACATATGTTCCATTTGTAGCAATTGCTAAAAATCGCATCAAAAATTCAGTATCCTTATCAATTCCACTCGCCGTAATTGGGATAATTTTTATCCCTTTTTTAGCAAAAAGTTGCGTACTTTGGTGTAGATGATTGATAACTTCAGGATTGTGATGTGGTGGTGCATCTAACAATAAAAATGCAATTCGAGTGTAAGCCTTATCCGACCATTGTAAATCTTGAAGAGCCGTGTTGAGAGCTGTATGTACTGCTTCAGGAAAGTCACCACCACCATTAGCCTCTTGTTGTCGGATAAAATTCAAGGTTTTAGCAATATTGGGAGTAAATTCAGAGTGCCTGACGACATAGTTATCATCTTTATCCCGATAAAAAACAGTTGACGTTTCGATTCGGAATTCGGGATGAGTTACAGTCACTTTTTGAATGACATTTTCTAAGTCTTTTTTCAGAAATTCAAGTTCATCACCCATTGAGCCTGTGGCATCTACAATAAAAGCCAACTCTATTTTTTTATCAGTAAAATCATTGGATGAAACGGTAATTTCCTGAATCCCATTGCCTATCAATTCAATGGAAGTGTCAACAGGTTTGTCATTGATTTCTAACGTATATTGAGAAAGCTCAGCATTGGTAACTTGGTGTAAACCAATCCATAACTCAGCTTTTCCAAAATTATCTGTTTTGGTTTCCCAGATAATACTTTGGGCTTTTTTTAGGGTTACTTTAGTATTACAGACAGCTTTATCTTCAGTATCTTTAACCCAAACCGAAACTCGATTATTAGTATAAAAATCCCACATTTCGGATTTTTGGGCATAAGTTTTTTCGTTTAATAGATTATTCCAAAATGTCCAATTTTCTAAGTCATTCCATTCTCCTGCGGTGATTTTTCCTGCGGCTTCAGTTGGAGGAGGCTGAGCCGTACTAGCCTCTCCTTCAGTGGTTAGACCTAAATCGGCATAAGATTCGGTACTTGAGGGACCAATATCATCTGCATAGTCGGAGTGAGAATTTTTTCCACAACTTACCGCTATCCATAATAGGTAGATAGTGAAGCAATTATAAAGAATACGTTTCATGATTTTGAGGTTTTAAAGATTTAACAAGAATTATGAGGCAGGACTAAATGAGAGGGTAGGGGGTTGTCTATTGAATTGGTTTAAGTGTTTAAAAATATTCAATTAAATTATTATCTAATTGAATATTAATTTTTTATATGACATCAATAGCTATAATTTAAAGTAAAAGCTGTAGTCCATCATATGCCAATTGGATGTTTTGAGGTAATTCGTTTTCAATTGTTTTGTGTAAGCCCATTGCGTGACTAATATGTGTAAAATAGGTTTGTTCGGCTTCTACCTCTTGGGCAATGGCAATGGCTTCAGGAAGGGAAAAATGCGAGTGATGGGGTTCTTTTCGGAGAGCATTCAATACTAAAATTTTACTGTTTTTGAGTTTAGCTTTTTCAGTTTCTTCCATAAAGTTCATGTCTGTAACGTACGAAAAATCACCGATTCGAAAACCAAAAACAGGCATTTGTGCATGAAGTCCTAAAATAGGAGTAATTTCTAAATTATTGATTTTAAAAGGTTTATTTTCAATTTTAAAAGTTTTTAAGGCAGGCACTCCTGGATATTTTTTTTCGGCAAAAGCATAACTAAAAACTACTCTTAAATTATCCAAGACAGCCTTACTACCATAAATTGGCATATCTTTTTGCTGAAAAAAGTTGAATGGACGGACATCATCTAAACCTGCAGTGTGATCACGGTGAGAATGTGTAAATAAAATAGCATCCAGTTTCGTAATGCGATGGGTTAAGACTTGCTGCCGAAAATCAGGTGAGGTATCGATGAGTAAGCTCAAATCATCAATTTGTAAATGGACTGAACTTCGTAAACGTACATCCCGAAAGTCCATCGATCGGCAGACGGGACACGAACAACCAATAGTAGGGATTCCTGTTGATGTGCCTGTTCCTAAAAATGTAATTTTCAATTTTTTGATGTTTAAAAGTTAAACTATTGAAACCAATTCAAATTTACTTTTTTAGACATAATTCCTAGAAGATTATCGAAATTGAAATAAAAAAACCGTTCTTATCAAGAACGGCTTTTTCCAGCGTCAAATTAATTAATATAAAAACTCAAAGCATTATATATTTCCCAGTATGAAAATCTGAAAAATAAAGACCTTAGTTCTTATGTTTTCAAAATTAAGGAATCCACCTTTGAAAATCAAACCTAGTGAGGAGCTTGAAGAAGTTTTAGCAGGCTTATTCGGTTTGTTCCATGTGGTTTTTAGGATTATTTTGAGTGTCTTGATGAATTGGTTCATCAAATTCGCCCTCAAAAAGTAGGATTAATAATAACATCAAAATCGTCACAATTAAAGCTAGTAATCGCTTATCTTTGTACCAAAGCTCACGGATTCCACGAGGTGAATGAAATTTGTGGTATGTGTCAATTACAGAATCATATTTTTTATATTTTTGAATGCTTTCCTTTGAGGGATCAGGTTTGTTGATATTGATTTTGAGTTTTGACATAAAGGCAAATATTTAAGACTGTTTTGCTAAAATTTCATAAGCTTTCTTTCGTAACTTCTTGATTATCCGATAAGTTTTTATTTTAGCATTCACTTCAGACATATCTAATAAATAGCTCATTTCTTTAAAAGAGCGATTCTCGAAGAAACGTAATTCTAAAAACTGGACTTCTTCGGGTTTGAGTGTTTCAAGGAGTTTCTTTATCAATACGTGCTTATCAAGCTCTTCGTTTCCAAACTCCATTTCTTCAAATAGTAGCTCAATATGAGTATCTTGAAGACTTACGGCACGTTGTCGGTTTTTCTGCTGTCGGAAAAATTGATTGACTTCATTGACTGCAATTCGAAATAGCCATGCGGAAAAAGGAACTCCTCGAAATTTGAACTTTTTCAAGTTGGCTAAAACTTTATAAAAAATCTCGGCTGTAATTTCGGCGGTAGTTTCTTCGTCATCTAATCGACGATTGACAAAAATGAAAATTGAATCATAGTACTTTTCATAAATTGGTGTAAAGTGTTGAATATTTTGTTGGGCTTTTTGGATGATTTCATATTCTGCTTCAATCTCAGTTTTAGTTTTGTGGTGTTTATTTATTAACCACCAGCCAAAGAAATTACCCCCAAAAACTGAGTGAATTTTTGGAAATATTAGCCAAGATCTTTGTTTATCACTTGCTTTCAAAAAAATATTTATTTCTATAACCAAGATAAAATCAATTAGATAAAAGCAACAGAAATGAAGTTTTTTATCAAAGATAACGATTTGGAATAAAAAAGGAGCAAGTTCTATTACAATGTACTGACTGGAATTGTTTCGAAGCTATCCTATCCATCAAGTTCACTCCTCAAAAATTTCCGAGAAAAAACATAAAAAAATGCAAAGAAAATTTTTGCTCCGTAAATAGATTACGAATTTGAGAACTTACTTTGTCATTAAGTTCTTTGCACCGTCTTAGAGCTGTCTTATTTTTGAACTTGATTATTAATCTCAAATACATTAAAACTAAAATTCTGATGAGCGAAAAAGAAAAAAAAGAAAAACTCAAAATGTTAGATTTGACCCTTGCCAAAATTGATAAAACATTTGGCAAAGGCACCGTTATGCGACTTACTGATGATAATGTAGTAGATGTGCCTGTTATTTCCACAGGGTCGCTGGGTTTAGATATCGCATTAGGCGTAGGAGGTGTACCACGTGGTCGGGTGGTAGAGGTGTACGGTCCTGAGTCTTCTGGTAAAACAACTTTAGCTTTACATTGTATTGCTGAAGCCCAAAAAGGAGGAGGAATGGCAGCATTTATTGATGCAGAACATGCTTTTGACCGTATTTATGCTGAAAAAATTGGAATTGACTTGGAGAATTTATTAGTTGCTCAGCCCGATCATGGCGAACAGGCTCTTGAAATTACTGAACAGCTGATTCGTTCTAGCGCTATTGATATTGTGGTAGTTGATTCAGTAGCAGCACTTGTTCCCAAAGCCGAATTAGAAGGGGATATGGGAGATAGTAAGATGGGTTTACAAGCTCGTTTAATGTCTCAAGCTCTTAGAAAACTAACAGGAGCAATTAATAAAACCAATTGTTGTTGTATTTTTATTAACCAATTACGGGAAAAAATTGGGGTAATGTTTGGTAATCCTGAAACGACTACAGGAGGGAACGCCTTAAAATATTATTCTTCAGTACGTTTAGATATTCGTAGAATTGGAGCAATTAAAAGCTCAGATGGAAGTATTTTGGGTAACCGAACACGGGTAAAAGTCCAAAAGAATAAGGTGGCACCACCCTTCAAACAAGTCGAGTTTGATATTATGTATGGAGAAGGTGTATCAAAAGCAGGCGAAATTATTGATTTGGCTGTCGAACTTAATATTGTCAAAAAGTCTGGTTCATGGTATTCTTATGGTGATAGTAAACTGGGACAAGGTCGAGATTCAGTTAAAAACTTGATTTTGGATAATCCTGAACTTTCAGAAGAGTTGGAAGGAAAAATTAGAAGAACGGCATTCGGAATTGAAGAAGAGCCTGAAAAGGAAATAGTTGAAAAACCAAAGAAAAAATAAAGGTTTTAGGAGCATCAGATTACTTAAACTTGTATGGAAACTTCTTACAAGTTTAAGTAATTGAGTTAATGTCTTTAAAGAGTCAAATTTGTCCCCTTAAAACTCATCTGATTTAGATTTTTAAGGGCATCTGCATGACAGATTGTAACACTTCCAACACCTTTGACTAAAGCCGAAAAGGAGTTATCCAATTTTGGAATCATACCTGTATGAATGGATTTTTCGGTGAGCATTGTCTTATAACGAGATAAACTCAGTTCTGGAATTACAGAGTCTTCTTGATCGGGGTCTTCTAATACACCTTTTTTATCAAAGCAATAGACCAATCGAGTATTATAAAGTCCTGACATTGCAATGGCAATTTCTGAGGCAATTGTATCAGCATTGGTATTTAACATATTTCCCTGCATGTCATGAGTTAAGGCACAAAAAACAGGACAACAATTTTTTTGCAAAAACGAACCAATGCCCATCTGGTTAATTTCGGCTACATCTCCGACATATCCATAGTTAACCTCACGAACAGGGCGTTTCCGAGCCGTAATCAGATTCATGTCAGCACCTGTTAAGCCGATTGCGGTACACTGACGAGCATGGAGTTTAGCGACAAGCTTTTTATTGAGTAATCCCGCATAAATCATTAAGGCAACTTCGAGCGTTTTCTTATCTGTGATACGCCTACCTTCGTGCATTTTAACCTCAATCCCTAATTTAGTGGCAACTTCAGAAGCCATATTTCCTCCACCATGCACCAAAATTTTCATCCCATGAAGGGTTGCAAAATCATCCAAAAAGGCATCCATCTGAGCTTCTTCATTAATGACTTTACCACCAACCTTAATGACATAAAGGGTTTTCATTGTATTTATATTTTGGGATTTTAATTTATTCCATTGCAGATTTATGAGCGCGCCAGTCTCCATTAGGGACTACGGGCAGATCTTCGATATCTTGATTTTGACTGATATATACATATGTCTGCTGAGCGTCCAGAAATACTCGTTTATAAAGAGATGGCACTCCTTCGTAATGGTCAAGTTGTGGAAGAATTTCTTCAGGAATTTCATAAATTTCACCACAGATGAACTCCTTAGTATCTTCTACAGGAATTACAAAAGGATAGAACCCGTTATCATACATCCGAAAACCGTGAAGCTTTTGATTTTCAGCTACTAGGATTGCTGATTGTAAGAATCGATGTCCTTTAGAACCTTTACGAAGTGTTCCGTAAGCAAATAATCGTATTTTTTTCATAGAAACATACTGTTAAAGCATGGCAAATTTAGCGTATTTATTGCTGAAATCCAAAAATATACTAAGACGAAATTTTACCTTAGAAGAAAGTTTGTGAAATATATTTTTTATATAAAAACTTGATTATTAGTAAATTGTATTTGATTTATAAATTGTTTTATTAAATGTGTAAAGTTTAATAAATAAAAATTCATATCAGAATTCTTAATTTTATCTATTATGTTAAAAAGTCTGATTTTACAAGCGTTTTTCTGGGAAGAGGCTTGGAATAAAATAATGTAATGCTTTGATTAAAGGTTATCAAAAGAAGCCAAAAACCTAAAAAAGTTTTGCACCTTGCGTTCTGTTTTTTATAAAATTCTCACAAAACAGGATTCTAAACCTCATGCGAATTTTAATTGTAGGTCCTGCTCATCCATTACGGGGCGGAATTGCGGCACTCAACGAGCGTTTAGCTTATGCATTATTGGCTGAAGATCATGAAGTTGAAATTTTATCTTTTCACTTACAATATCCCTCTATTTTGTTTCCTGGTACTTCACAATTTACGGATGACCCTGTTCCCAATAAACTTAGAATTAGTCCTAAATTGAATTCAGTAAATCCTCTGAATTGGTTCAACGTAGGACTGGAATACCAAAAGAAAAATTACGATATGGTAATTTTCCGATATTGGTTACCGTTTATGGGACCTTGTTTAGGAACAATTGCTCATCTGTTGGCACAAAACAAAAAGACCAAAGTACTTGCCATTACAGATAATATTATTCCTCATGAAAAACGCATTGGAGATACGATTTTTACGAAATATTTTTTATCGGCTTGTCAAGGAATTGTTGCCATGTCCAAATCGGTTTTAGAGGATTTTAAGCAATTTGAACCTACTAAACCTAACTTGTATTGTCCTCATCCTCTGTATGATACCTACGGAAAAGTAATTCCTAAAAATGAAGCTCGAAAGTTTTTGAATCTTGAAGAAAATGTAAAGTATATTTTGTTTTTTGGTTTTATCCGAGCTTACAAAGGATTAGATATTTTATTAGAAGCTCTTGCTGATGAACGGTTAAAAGCTCAAAATGTCCAATTAATTATTGCAGGAGAATATTATGAAGATCCTGAAAAATACGAACAAATTATCCAAAATTACGACTTAGAAAATAGTATTATTCGAAGAATGCAATTTATTCCAGAAGCTGAAGTAAAATACTATTTTTGTGCTACCGATTTAATTACGCAACCTTATAAAACGGCTACTCAAAGTGGCGTTTCTCAGATTGCGTATCATTTTAATAAACCCATGTTGGTAACAGATGTGGGAGGTTTAGCTGAATTGATTCCTCATCGAAAGGTGGGTTATGTCGTTCCACCGAAAAATGCCCAAGAAATTTCAGAAGCTATTTTTGATTTTTATGCCCATGAACGAGAAAATGAGTTCATTGAAAATGTGAAACTTGAAAAACAAAATTACAGTTGGGAACGTATGACGAAAACCCTTTTTGAACTTGCCGAACAAGTTTAAAAAATTATTTAGTTAAATTAATTTATAGAAGAGGCTTACCAAGTTTGTGAAAATTCCGATTTTCTGCCAAAGAAACCTATGGAAAATATAATTTATTTTTCCTATTTTTTTGAGCTAAATAAAATAAAACCAAGCGTTTAGCTCCTACACTTTTGCAAATTGGAAACCCCAACAAAATGAAATATATTGCCCTCTTTGGACTTATTTTATTCAGTATTTTTAATTTTTTTGGATGCAAACCTATTGAGAATCAGGATATTTTTGGGATGCACTTTACACGCCCTATTAGGTCTGTAACGATTCCTTTTCGTACTTCCAATAATTTAATTATTATTTCGATGCGAATTAACGACTCGGATACGATGAATTTTATCTTGGATACAGGAGTTCGAACCACACTATTAACAGACTTAAAGTATGGACAAAAATTGTCTCTCAAATTTGCAGGAACGCACTTGATTCAGGGACATGGCAAAGGCAAAAATTTGGAGGCTCATCATGCTTATGATAATACTTTTCGGATAGGGCATTATGTGGTGGGTAAACATCTAAACCTCTTGGTTTTATCGGAGGATGTTTTTTTTCTTTCGAGCAAATTAGGCATTAAAATTAATGGATTAATTGGAGCAGATTTATTTGAAAGTTTTGTTGTTGAGATTGATTACCAAAAACAAAAATTGACCTTACACGATCCTAAACATTATAAATACCGTAAAAAATATCATGTTTTGCCCATGATGCTCGAAAAAGGAAAGCCTTACATTTGTGCTGAAATGACGGATACTCAAGGAAATGAGGCTTATATAAAATTGTTGGTTGATACAGGGGCTAGTCATTCATTGTTATTGGAACAGAATAAACAACAAAATATTATTGTACCTAACCATGTGATTGAGGCTTATCTAGGACGAGGATTAGTGGGTAATATCTGGGGACAAATTGGGCGAGTAAATAGTTTAAAATTAGCAGGTTATGAGCTTGAAAATATTGATACGGCATATCCTGATAGTCTTTCTTTAGTTGGAATTAAGGGCATTGCAAATCGTAATGGAAATTTAGGCGCAAATATTTTGAAACGTTTCAAATTAGTTTTTGATTATCGAAACGAAAAATTGTTATTACACCCAAGTAGTTATTTTAAAGAGCCATTTTATCATAATTTGAGTGGTATGGAAGTGAGCGCACCCGTTCCTGAACTTCGTTATTATATTATTTCCGAAATTATTCCGAATATGCCTGCCCACCAAGCAGGATTACAAAAAGGAGATGAAATTTTGAGCATTAACGGAAAATCTGTTATATCCTATCAACTTGGTGAAATTACCCTTTTGCTCCAAAGTAAACCTGGGCGAAAAATCAACTTAAAAGTGCGCCGAAATGGGAAAATTATCAAAACTGGTTTCAAGCTAACTTTGTTACTTTAAAATTGTGAAAATATTGAGTAATAAAACTAAAAATTTCACCACTCAATATTTTTCTTCTTCTACTGACCAATTCGCCAACGAAGTCCTCCATAAAACATTCGTCCAAAAATGGGAGCATAAATTAAAGATGAATCAAAGTAATCTCCAAAAGGATCAGAGGCTGAAATAATGGGATTTTCCTGAACATAATCAAAGATGTTTTCTCCACCAAAGTACAAATCTAATTTCTTGCTAAAACTTTTAGAGATTTGAAAATTGATCGTAGAAAAAGCAGGTGAAAATTTTGCAAGTTGATAAATTTCGGGATTTGATTTTGTGTTTGGAATCCGTTGTTTACCAAAACCATTGACTGTTAAATCAAATTCCCAAGGACTGGTTTTAGAACGTGTTCGATACGCTAAATTTAAAAATCCTCGATGTTCTGAAGTCAAAGGTTTTCGTAATAAATTTTCCTTATAAGTTGTCCGAACATCCAACCAACGATATGCCATTTTTATATCGAATCTACGTAATAATTCATATTGAATTTCGGCTTGAAAACTATTGGAATATGAATTTCCATTCAAATTATAAAAACTGATTTTCTGGGGATTAGAATCTAAATCTACGACAACTTGATTTTGGAAATCGGTACGGTAAAAATCTAAATTAATTGTTCCTTCACGATAATCTAACGTAAATTCTTGCGTCAAATGAAATCCAAAATTCCAAGCAATTTCAGGGTTTAAGCCATAAGGGTTTTTATCTGAATCTTCTAAAACTTCGATTGTTCGAGAACTGGCAAAAACAGCCATATTTTCAATAAAAATATTGGCGGTTCGTTGTCCTCGACCTGCTGATGCTCTCAAAACAGTTCCATCTCGAAGTTCATAACGGGCATGTAGTCTTGGAGTTAAAAACAAACCATACAAATTATGATAATCGGTACGAAGTCCTAAGATAAAGTTTAATTTTTGTTTATGGTTAAAAGTATACTCAAAGAAACCTCCAATTACGGATTCAGTACGGTCGTAATTTCTTTGATTAAATTCTTCTTGATAATCATCTAACAAATAACTGAGTCCCGTCTTGAATTTATGAGCAGTCGTAAGGATAAAAGACTGATAAATTAAATTACCATAAATAGTATTTTGCGAAGCTACATAATCTGTCGTTCCAAAATAGGAATCTTGTTGGTGTGTAATCGCCGAAAACTGCATTCCCAAACTTTTATAAGGCGAAAAAACATAGCCATTTTTAGCAAAAAACTCAGCTCTTTCCGTATTAATTTCTAAACCAAAGACATCAGTTCCACCTTTATGTTCTTCAGGCTCAAAACCAATTTGTCCACCTAATTTATTGTCATTCAGATATTTAATTCCAAATTGTCCCTCATGCCCATTACTTTTATTTGAAAACTTCCAACGGTTTACCAAATTGACTTGTGAAGCTAAAGGAAAATCCAAGAATCCATCTTGATTCATGTCATTTTCAAAGGGTCTTGCACTTCCATGTAACAAAAAAGCAGTTTGCCACTTATCATTTACTTTTGTTCGGAAATCAGCATTAGCTTCCATTCTACCCCCTTGATTTCCAAAGAGATTTAAGAAAAATTTATCTCCTAGCTCAGGTTTCTTCAGTTCGGCGTTGATTTGTCCCGCAATAGATTCATAACCATTAACTACCGAACCTACTCCCTTAGAAACTTGGATAGATTGAATCCAACTGCCAGGGATAAAAGTCAATCCAAAATTGGATGAAAGCCCTCGAATACTGGGTAAGTTTTCGGTTGTAATTTGGGTATAAGTCCCTGCTAATCCGAGCATTTGAATTTGTCGAGTTCCTGTAATGGCATCCGCAAAAGTTACATCTACTGCCGCATTGGTTTCAAAACTTTCAGATAAGTTACAACAGGCAGCTTTGAATAATTCCCCTTCTGAAATCAATTGGGTATTTTGAGTGGCTAAGTAATCCATTTCAGTACTTTCCTTTTCATGAAGGACTTCTACACCATTCAACATCTGAGAACTATTAAGAAATACCGTAATTTTGGATTGATTTTCAGCAATTGTAATTGTATCTGATTGAAATCCTACAAAACTGATAACCAATTGATTAGATTCTGAAATTCGTTTTAATTTAAAATAACCATTCCCATCCGTACTTGTACCAGTAGTTGTGCCTAACCAATACACATTAGCACCCACTAAAGGATGAAAATGTTCATCATCAGATGTTTCTTCATGTAATTCTTCATGTTTTTCACTAACAATTCCTGTAACGTTTTTTTGGGCAAAAACAGGAAATGATAATAAGCATACAATTATCAAAAAAATATATTTTAAGTTCATTATTTTATCGTTTTTAAATTGAGGGCATAAAGATCCAGCCCTATAGAATTTCTAAAATCCTATAGGACTAAAAATCAATAAATTAGAAAGAAATTAGTGAGTGTGAACGTTTTCGTCCCGATATAAACAGCAGTCAGGCAATTCATTATACACCTCGTCTTTTGCTTTGATTTTAGAGGTGTCATGTCCAACTTTTGCAACTAACTCATGTAATTTTTGCTCTTGGATTTTTTTGGTATTGAAAACTACCTTGAGCATTTGGGTAGATTTGTTCCATTCGGCAAATTTTACGCCTTTGTAATCTAAAGCCGATTCAATACGGTCTTTGCACATTCCACAAGCTCCATGAACCTCAAATTCAATGGTTTGGACTTTTTTAGGTTTAGGACTTTGGGCATTTACCTCAACAACAAAAAGGAATGAAAAAAGAAGAAAGCTATAAACTAAACTTTTCATGGGTATTTTTAGATTTTACTAAATGATTAAATAATTGAATAAAATGAGTCGAATCCTCAAGTTTTTTTTAAACTGAGAAATTAAATTATTTAACCATAAAATCTAAAGTCACCGTGCAATTTATAAAGGGGGATACCTCGTGGTGGCGGAAAACTATACTTCGGAATTTCCGCTTTTTTTTCGAGGTTTTGGGGATAGAAACAATGAACACAGATATGACTAGTTGTCAAAATAGTGGGTGAAAATTGGAAAAAATCGGTCTTGGCTTGCCAGTCAGTTACTTTTTTAATTTCTGATGTGCCATCACAGCAGCCATCCGTTTTTTCACAATTCTTTTGACTTCCAGTATATTCCTGATCTAAACTATTACATTTGTGAATAGTATGATTGATACAACAATTATCAACTTCCTCAAAGATAAGTAAGGTTGTGGTGTTACAACAATAATGCCCCTTCACCACGACACCCGTTACAGCAAGGAAATAAATAAAATTAAGTACTATGGAAAACCAGCGTTTCATCGTATGCAAAGATACGAAAAAATAAAGCAGTTTGTTTTTACAATAATTCTATTTTTCAAGATGATAAATTTGGAAATTTTCGTTTCAAAAAGCTAAAAATGAAATAGAGAAAAGTACTCTACCCTACTAAAAATGATTTATAAAATATATTAGTATTAAAATTATTTAATAATCTTTGTTTATTGGACTAAAAAGTCATTTTTCCATAGCGGTGGGTTTGCAAACCCACCGCTATGGAAAAATCAAATTTGATTTAACCTAATTGATATTCAACTGTTTACAAATCAATAAAATTTTGGTAGGGTAGAGTGAGAGAAAAGAAATTACATTGAGAAATGTTTCGAAATACGATATTTATTTGAGAAAAAAATAATGATTCGCCAGATTTCAAACCTATTCCTCCAGAATCAGAAATTGAAGATAGACTTAAATACTTATGTTGTTCATATCTTCACTAACGACTCACCTTCAAAAAGTTAGAGTCACTTGCGAGGACATGAACAATTATAACTAAAAAATTGATTAATAAGTAATTAGCAATTAATTTTATTGACTCTTCGTTTGTGTCTTCCGCCTTCAAAATCAGTTTTTAAGAATCGTTCGACAAGTTCTTTTGCCAAATCTAAAGAAATGAATCGGGCAGGTAAACAGATAATATTAGCGTTATTGTGTTGCCGACTGAGTTCAGCCAGAGGCAAGTCCCAACATAGTGCCGCTCGAACGTTGGGGTGTTTATTGACGGTCATAGATACGCCCTGTCCACTTCCACAAACTACAATTCCAAAATCAAATTCACCCGAAGCTACGCCCGAAGCCACAGGATGTACAAAATCAGGATAATCAACTGATTCAGGTGAATTTGTACCAAAATTAGTAGTTTCGTAATCTGTTAATTCCGCTAAAATAGCTTGCTTATATTTGTAACCCGCATGATCACTACCAAGGGCAATTTTCAATTTTGTATTAGAAGATTCCATAAATGTAAACTTAACTAAATATTTATTGTGATAAAGTATCACAAAAGAAGCAAATAAAAATGGAATTTCTAGTACTTTTTAGACTTCAAATACTTCCCCTTTTTCGGGTAAGAAAACCTCTTTAAAACCTTCTTCCATCAAATCCACTCGAAAGTCTTGCATAGATTGGTATTCTCCATGAATTAAAAACAGCTTTTTGAGGTGTTCGGGAGATTGTTGCTTGACATAATTGATTAGATCCTTGTGGTCTCCGTGTCCACTAAATACGTCGGTAGAAACGACTCTAGCTTTGACCTGATAAGTACGTTTTCGCAATTGGAACTCTGTTGCTCCATTCATTAAGGCATGTCCAGGAGTGCCTTCTGAAGCATATCCCGTAAAGAAAATGGTACAGTAGGGGTTTTGTAAATTTTCACGAATATGATGTTGAATACGTCCGCCCTCAATCATCCCTGATGCCGAAATAATAATACATGGCTCTTGATGATTAGAAATGGCTTTACTTTTTTTCAAGTTTTCGACATATACCAAATTCTCAAAATCAAATAAATTATGATGTTTTGCCTGAAATGCCTTAGCCTCAGAATTTAACATATTATGAAAATTCTGATAAATTTTGGTGCTTTCTAAAGCTAATGGACTATCTGAAAAAATCTTGATAGGAGGTAATCGTTTCTTTACGGATAACTTATTAAGAGTGTATAAAACGGCTTGTGTTCGTCCAACACTAAAAGCAGGAATAATTAGGCGCCCAGGGATAGAAACACAAGTTTCATAAATTACTTGTTCCATAATGTCCTCAGGAGATTTATCGGCTTGATGTTCTCGATTACCATAGGTGCTCTCACAAATCAAATAATCTACCTTTGGAAGTGGTTGAGGATCAATTAGTAAAGGGTAATTTTTTCGTCCCGTATCTCCTGAAAATAAAAATCTTTTTGGGGATCCGTTTTCCGTAATTTCGAGTAAAATACTTGCAGCACCCAATAAATGTCCTGTTTCGATAAATGTAATCTTAACATTTTCCTGTACCTGAAATGCCTCCCCGAATCGTAAAGAAACAAAACCTTGCATAGCTTGAGTTACCTGAGCTTCAAGATAATAATGCTCTGTTTCGGGAGTTCGCAAGTCTGAAGTCTTGATATGTTTCCGAGTGCGTCCTTTTTTGGTTAATTTTCGGCGTAATAGATTTCCTAATTTTTTGCGATTAATACTTGCCGAATCTTGGAGTAATAATTCGGTTAGGGCTTGAGTAGGAGCTGTACAAAGGACTTGTCCTTTATAACCTAAGCGATATAAATTAGGAATATTTCCAGAATGGTCAATATGGGCGTGAGTCAATAAAACCAAATCTAGTTGAGTGGGGTCAAATGGGAAAAGTGATGCAGGCGTTTTATCTTTTTGAGTCCCATTTTTTGGGCGTTCCATATCTAAGCCACAGTCAATTAAGATTGTGTAACCATCATTTAGTTGAAGCAAAAACATACTGCCTGTGACCTGCCGCGCTGCGCCCAAAAATTTGAGTTGCATACCTTATTATTGTGTTGGGAAGATAGACGAATTCTATTGGTGTGAGAAATCTAAAACGAACGGCAAGTTATGAAAAATGGAATAATTCAAACGAATTTTTAAAGTTTTTAACGGCTTGAACTCAAATTTATCCGTGTTTTGTTCAAGATTTTGATGACAACTTAATTTTAAAAAACTATTGACTGTTCTTGCTTATATGATTAGGAATGTACTGTGAAAAAAACATGATAAGGTTCAGAATTTTGGCAAAAGTTTGATTTTCTCAGTTTAATTCTTTCTATTTCAAAATAGACTAAATCCCTTATAAAAAACATGAAAAAACGAACGATATACACTCTTTTAGTAGCGATTGATAATTATCCTAATCCTCGTCATCGTTTGGAAGGTTGTCTAAATGATGCCCAAGCTATTCAGGAATTTTTGATTCATCGGTGTGAAGGAAACAGTAATGACTCCGAAATTCAATTAGAATTAAAAACTTTATTTGATGAGCAAGCCACCAAATCGAATATTGTTGAGGCGTTTCGTTTGCATTTGGGCAAAGCACAAAAGGATGATGTGGCACTTTTCTATTATTGTGGACACGGTGCTGAGGAAGTTTGTCCGCCTCAATTTCGGTATTTAGAACCTAATGGGAAAAATCAATCTATTGTTTGTTATGATAGTCGAGACCCTAAGCATAAAAATGGTAATGACCTTGCAGACAAAGAGTTAGCTGTGTTGATTTCGGAAGTAGCTCAAAATAATCCTCATTTTGTGGTCATTATGGACTGCTGTCATTCAGGAAGAGGTACCCGAAGTAGTGATAATTCCAGAACTAAAACGCGTCAAATTCAGACTCTTGGAGTTCCTCGAAAGCTGGATACTTTTGTAGGTTATGAAAATATCTCCCCTGATATCAAGGAAGTTAAAGTACCCGAAGGCAATCATATTTTATTTTCGGCGGCACGAAGTTCACAAACTGCGAAGGAAACCACTTGTGAAGGAAAACAACAAGGGGTTTTCACTTACGCCTTACTGAAAGTCCTTCGAGAAGCCAAATCACCACTTTCGTATGGTGAAATTGCTCGGCGTATTCGTCCGATTGTAACCAATTTGGTAGATTCACAACACCCTCAAATTGAAGTACATACCATTCGAGGAGAAAAGGCTTCTGATACGGAATTGCATAAAAAGTTTTTGGATGGTCAGCTGCAACCCAAAGAACCATTTTATACCATTACTTATAATTCTAAATTACAAAAATGGACTGCCGATGCGGGTGCCGTTCACGGTTTGCCTCAGAAAGTAGGAAAAAATTCAAAAGAACAAATTAGCCTTTCTATTTATTCGGAAAATGCGCCGATTGATGACCTTCGAAATCCTGAAAAAGCCATTGCCGAAGCCCTAATTTCTGAAGTTGCCCCTGAATATTCGGTTATTAATTTCGATTCAAAAATTGATGCTGATGAAATTGGAACAGTTTATAAAGCCAAAATCAAAAATTTACCGATTCAAAAAATTCCGTTTTGGGTTGATTGTTCAGTGGATATGACGGCTCATTTGCTTCGAGAAGCGGATAAGAAAACATTGAGTTATGCAAATTTAATCGCTGAACCCAAAGGAGCAATTTATAAAATTTCAGAACGAACTTCGCCAGCTAATCCAAACCTAAAACACTATCGTATTTCTCGTCCCGAAAACGATATTCCTTTAGTTTTAGATTATGTTTATGATCCATTTGATGATAGAGATGAAATTGAGAATTTATGTAATGATATTGAGCAAATTGCAAAATGGTATTATTTGAAGAATTTAAATAACCCAGATACGTCTTTTCCTACAAGTGCGGTGAGTTTAGAAGTTCATCGAGTTTATGAAACAGATGATTATGGTACAATTACCAAATCAGAAGTTGTTCCGATGGGTTCTGATTTTCGGTTTGAGCAGTTGCCAATGGACGGTACAAAAGAGGAAGAACATGAATATTATGTAGATTTTGCTTTGAAGATTAAAAATAAGTCGAATCAACCACTTTTTTGTTCTTTGTTATTTATGTCTTCGGCGTTTGGAGTGGATAACTCATTGATTCCCATTCAGAAACTAAATCCTAAAGAAGAGGTTTGGGCTTGGGAAAAAGACGTTTTACCGATTGGAGTGAGTGAAGCCAGCTTAAAATTTGGAATTACGGAAGTTACCGAAACGTTCAAGTTGATTTATAGCACAAATGAATTTGATTCTAATTTATATGCCCAAGATGATTTGACTTTGCCCGAAGCCAAATTTCGAGCGTTAGGAAAACGAGGGAAACGGGTCAAAGTCGGAGGTAAAAAAACGGATTGGGCAACTTTCACTCAAGAAATCACAGTATTTTCACTATTGCCTGCCCAAAATTTTCAACGTTTACCTGAAAATCGGCTTTTGAGCGAAGGAAAAGGGATTTTCTTAAATCAAAAAGACAAAAAGTTAGCGGCAAATATTCAATTAAAATCGGAAACCCAACTTTCTATCTCGAATAAAAATGAACGGTTAGTAAACTCTGAAAATATTATCCCTGAAATTTTTGAAGAATTGGATTCAGAATACGTGAAGTTTTCAGAAGGACGAGAGAATGACTTGGGACTGAGTATTTTAGAAATTTCAGATATTCAGGATGAAACGGTAGTTACAGAGGAAAATCCTTTAGAACTGGATTTGAATTATGAAGACTTGGCTGAAAATGAGTTTATTTTACCTGTTGTTTCAGATGGAAAAATCGTGTTTCCTGTTGGTATCAGCGAAGAACGTCCTTCGGGTGGAACATCAATTAAAATTCATCATTTACCTGTTTTTGAAGACGAAAATCAGAAGGAAAGAGGTTTTGGTAAATCTGTTAAAATGATGTTGCAAAAGCTTAAAGTCGAGAACTTAGGTGGTGAATTTGGGTATCCAATTTTGGCAAAGGTTGAAATAGATGAGGATGGTGAAGACTTAAAATATCTGGGTGAAAATCAGGCGGAGTGCCTTGAAATTATTCAGAAAGAAGTCGAAAAAATTGAAAGCCCACGTATTTTATTGTTTATACATGGTGTCTTAGGAGAAACCAAAAAAATGGCTCTTTCAGCACAAAAAGCGCAATTTGAGACTGAAAAAGGAATTCAAAGTATTGGTTCTCAATATGATTTGATTTTGACTTTTGATTATGAAAGTATGAATACTTCTTTGGAGGAAGTTGCCGACCAATTGGCTAAAAATCTTCGAAAAGTGGGTGTTTTTGGTCGTAATGAAAAAGGAAGAATTGTTAAAAAAGAAGGGCTAATCTTACATTTGATTACGCATTCAATGGGTGGTTTGGTAGCTCGACAATTCATTGAGAAAAATGGAGGGAATAAAGTAGTTGATCATTTGGTAATGGTTGGAACGCCAAATTTAGGAAGTCCTTGGTCAAGAATCGAAGATTTAGCGACAATGGGTTTAACTCTGATTTTAAGTAAAATAAGTCTAGCAACGTGGGCAGTTTCACCATTGGTACTTTTGATTAAGCAATTTGATAAAAAATGGAAAACCCTTGACCAACTCAATCCTAAAAGTGATTTTTATCGAGGCTTGAACGCCGAAGAAGCTCCTAATTCAGGGATTCCTTACACGATTATTGCAGGAAATACACAAGAAAATTCGAGAATGAATTTGCCTGATACGCAAAGGATGATACAACAAATCACTAATAAAATTTCAGGAGTAAAATCTGGAGTTTTGGATAAGTTGATCTTTAAAAGTCCAAATGATATTGCGGTTAGTGTTGAAAGTATTTTAGCTGAAGAACTTTGGGAACATCGAAAGCAAGATATTCATACTGAGATTGTTTCGTGTGATCACTTGAGTTATTTTTCAGAGCCAGAAGGATTGGAAGCTTTGGCAAAAGTGATTTTTGAGCGAGTCAACTAATCAGTAATACAATTTAGTTGTAGTATAGATTAAATTTATATCATAACTATTTTTATGCTGTTAATTAAAATAAATTTATAATTCTGTTTTATTGAAAAAATCCCTGTTTTACAAAACCGTAAAACAGGGAAGCATAGCTCGCAGAAAGTATACACTGATTTGCCAATTACTTCCAAAACGCAAGTTTTTTTAAAGAGGTTCATTTCTGAGCCATTCCGTTCCAAAATTTGAGTTTTCCAAAAGCTCACTTTTGTTTTTGATTTCCAAAAAATAGCTGTAATTTTCGCCTCAATTCACAAAACATTTAATGTAATGAAATACGTTCGAATTACGACTAAATACGGCAAAATCGAAGCTGAGCTTTTTGAGGAAGATGCTCCCAATACCGTTAAAAATTTTGTAAAATTAGTAGAATCAGGCTTTTATGATGGTTTGACTTTTCATCGTGTAATTCCTGATTTTGTTGTACAAGGTGGTTGTCCAAATGGAAATGGTACAGGAGGTCCAGGTTATACTATCAAGTGTGAGCTAACAGGAGAAAAGCAATTTCATGAACAAGGAGTGCTTTCGATGGCACATGCAGGTCGAGATACAGGTGGCTCACAATTTTTCATTTGTTTGACTCGTAAATATACCGCTCACTTAGACCGTAATCATACCTGTTTTGGTAAAGTCAAAGATGGTATGGAGTGGCTTAATAATATTAAGGCAGGTGATAAAATGGATAAAGTTGAAATCTTTGAGAAAGATGATAATTAATTTATCATTAATAAATTACAGTAATAGAGTTGTTCGACTTCCATGCGGACAACTCACTCAAAAACAGTAAACTTCTATAGAGTTTTTGTAATTTTGTGGGTTGATGGTCTAACTCACAAAAAAGTTAATTTTATGCGACTTAAAGGGCAAATAGGCTTCCTATTTATTTTTATTACCCTATTGGTTTTTAATGATTTATATGCTCAAAATAGTTCTACAAAAGTTCAAGGTATGACCTTAGTGATTGACCCAGGGCATGGTGGGAAAGATCCTGGTGCAGAGCATCGTCAAGCCAATTGCATGGATGAAAAGCACTTAAATTTACGAATTGCTTTGAAATTGGGAGACTTGTTAGAAAAGTACTTTGAAAACCTCCGTATCGTTTATACTCGTAAAACTGACAAATACGTTTCGCTTGAAGATCGTGTCAAAATTGCTACCGCAAATAATGCCGATTGTTTTATTAGTTTACATATTAATGCTAATGAAAAGTCTGAAGTACATGGTGTACAAGTCCACATTCATGCCAAAGGGTATAGGAAAACAGAAAGACTTGCCGAGCTGATTAACAAGGAACTAACGGAAAGAGCCAATCGAAGTTCATTAGGAATTTTTACTTATCATGATCGTAAAGGGCACTTATTTGTGTTGCAAAATACCAGTATGACAGGGGTTTTAGTCGAATGTGGATTTTTGACTAACGAGAAAGAAGAAAAATTTGTTAATACTGATTATGGACAAGATATTTTAGCTTCGGCAATTTTTCGGGCGTTTCGTTCTTATGCCCAAGAAATGAAATATAATTTACGTCGTCATCCTATTTCAGTTTATCGAGTGCAAATTGCGGCTTCTGCCAATAAAATCCCAAGAACGGATAAAATGTTTAAAAAAGTAGGATTAAAGGTACATGAATATAAAGATAAAAAAAATCTGAAATTCCCCTATAAATATACGGTTGGACGTAGTCTAAAATCCAAAGATATTCAGAAATTAGCTCAAAAAGTCCGAAAAAAAGGATTCCCCAAAGCCTTTATTGTAAAGCATAACGAATATCCTGAGTAATTTATGATTCTTCGAAAAATACAACTTTTTAATTTTGCCAATTACGAAGAACTTACGCTGGAGTTCGGGAAAAAACTCAACGTCATTACGGGAAAAAATGGAAGTGGAAAAACCAATTTATTGGATGCCATTCATTATTTATGTCTGACCAAAAGTGCTTTTCGATTACAAGACCGCCTGAATATCCGCCACGATTCAGAATTTTTCATGATTCGAGGAGAATTTGAAAAAAACAATAAATTACATCAAATTTTAGCCAGTTTTCAGCCTCGTAAAAAGAAGATTTTCCAAGTCAATGAAATTGATTATGAACGAATTAGTGAGCATATTGGAAAATTTCCTTGTGTACTAATTACTCCCTATGATACTGACTTAATTCGAGAAGGAAGCGAAATCAGACGGAAGTTTTTTGATAATTTGATTTCACAAACTGACCGTTTGTATCTTGAAAACTTGATGCGTTATAATCGACTACTTAAAAATCGAAATGAACTCCTCAAGCAATTTTATGAATTTCAGAATTTTGATGCTGATTTACTTGAAACTTTTGATATACAATTAATTGATTTAGCTCAAAAAATTTATATTAAGCGTCAAGAAATGATAAACTCTTTTTTGCCTACTTTCCAAAAATATTACCGAATCATTTCCGAAAGCCAAGAAGAAGCTACTTTTAGTTATGTTTCGCATTTATCTGAAGGAAATTTTAAAGAAATTTTTCAAAAAGTACATTCCAAAGACCGACAGTTGCAACGCACCACCAAAGGCATTCATCGTGATGATTTTAAATTCCAATTAAATCAATATCCCATTCAAAAATTTGGTTCACAAGGACAACAAAAATCCTTTGTTTTGGCTTTGAAGTTGGCACAATTCACACATATTCAATCCCTTAAAAAAGTTTCTCCGATTTTAATGTTAGATGATATTTTTGATAAACTTGATGAAAAACGAATGCAACAATTGGTAGAAATGGTTTCAGGAGATAATTTTGGACAAGTATTTATAACGGATGCTCGTAGCCAACGAAGTCAGGAATTTTTTGAAGGTTTGGGGTTAGAAACTACTTTTTTTGAGCGAAAATAAAGGCTATTTCTTTTTAGCTTTTGCATTTACAAATCGGAAAATAATTTGTAAATTGGGTAATAAAATTAAGTTTTTGTTCAATATTTATTCTTTCGTGGAAATAAAAATTAAAAATGAGTTTATCGAAGTTGATGTAGATGCAACTCAAGAGTTTTACCTAACACAAAATGATATTTTAGAAGATTGTGAATGTGACGATTGTCAATATTTCTATAAAAATTTTATTCACAAACCATTTAAGATTTTAGAGATAATAAAAAAATTTGGAGTTGATTTAAGTGAAAATTTGGTTGATGAATCAACTGGTGTTTGGTGTGTCAGAAATGATAGTCACCTGTTACATATTTTTCAGGTGTATCAAGCAAAAGGTGTTATTCATAATCCTCAAAAAGAAATAAAATATTCTGTTATTGAGCATGGATTAAAAATGGAAATTAGACTTTATCAATCTGCATTTAATGTGATAGATATTGAGTTAACAGTCAATAAATTATAAATTTTAATGAGAACAGAATTTAAAAACGAAAACCTTTCAGCAGAAGATGCTTTTTGGGTAATGTGGTATTTTTTAGAAGAGCATTACAATCTTTCAAATAATACATTTGATGTACCTACTATTCTATCAGCTTGTCAGCCTATAGATTGGGATGGGAGTGGAGTAAAAAGACCTGCTGATAGTGGTATAATTAATTATTTGATTTTCAGTAAAATAAATTTTAAATTTGGCTTATAAATTTAAATCAAAACCGATGATAGTAACAGAACTTTTGCCGATAAAAAAAATGACCCGTGAAGACTGGCTTCAAATTCATACAGGATTTGTAATTGGTTCTTCGGGCAGTGATGTTGTACCGTTTGAAAATGTACTTTCTTCAAAAGTTATTCAATATTTACTTAATACAAATTTAAGTCTTAGTAATTACACAAATAATTATCAGGATTTTTATTTTAATGCACTTAGTTTTGTGAATAAAGGCATGATTCGGCGACCCAACAAAGTCAATATTCTTGACCAACAAATTATGATGGTTTTGGAGTTGGAAGTAAATATTGATGTAAACCGCCTCATAAGTGCCAATAAACACGAGGCATTACAAATGATTGCTCAGTTGATGTTGGATTCGATTCCGCAATATTTATTTAATCGGACGGACTTTGATGGACAAAAATTTTATGATGATATTTTGCCGATTATCAAGCCGATAGCAGACGGAATACGAACTTTTCAGGATGAAGAATTTCCATTGTAAAAAAACTGTTTGGTTATCATCTCCATCAATTGCATCATGACCCTAATATATTTCAAAAATTACTTTTTTTCTAAAAATACTTCTATGTAAAGTTTGGGCAGATTTACGCTTATTTTCCCTTTTTATTGTCTAATTGATTCCCTTTTATTGCTTCTTTTTTTTTGTGCTAAAATCTTGACATCATTTTTGCGACAAGATAAATAAATGACTTTGGTTCACGAGTCCATGAAGCAACTATACCAACTAATATTCAGTTTCTTAATCCTTGTGGTTATTCCGACAAAAGCTCAATCTGCACAATCAATAGATAGCCTTTTGACGGCATTAGAAAACGCCAATTCCACAACCTACATCTCGATTTTAGATAAATTAAGTTCAGTACAAAACCACCTGCCTAGCCAAAAGGCATTTAACTTAGGTGCAAAAGTATTAGCAACTTCGCAATCTTTATCGTTTCGAGATGCTGTTCCTCATGCCTACCGAAATGTTGCTCAGCTTCACTTGTTAAATAATAATTTTTCAGAGGCTTTAGATTTGAGTTTCAGAGCATTACAATATTCTGACAAATATAGATTGCAGTATGAAATGGCTCAAACAATTGCTTTTTTAGCTCAAATTTATACTCAACAAGGGAATATTACACTAGCGGTAGAATACAAATTAAGTGCAGGAGAGCTTTTTCGAGGACTTCAAAAGTATGCCGAATCGGCAAATTTATTTGGACAGATTGGACAAATTTATTTTGAAGAGGATGAATTTGAAAAAGCCATATTATATTATGAACAGGCTATCGAAACTGCTAATTTAGATAGTGCCTCTCTATTTAATCCATTAATGGAGTTTCATCACCAAGCGGGTATTGTTCTTCGAAAATTACAGGACTATGATCAAGCCTCTTTACATCTTAAAAAAGCATTGTATTTTGCTCAAAAAATACAAAATTCAAATCAAATTGCGTTAATTACAGGTGAAATAGGCAAAATTTATAAAGAACAAGGCAATATCAGTATTGCTGTTCGATATATGGAAATGGATTTAACATTAAGTCTAAAATCGAAAAACTGGAACAACGTAGCGGAAGTATTAAACCATATTGGCGAAATTCAAACTAATTGGGGAAATTATCGATTAGCTCAACAATATTATGATAGTGCCTTGGCTGTTTCTAAAAAGATAAAAAATTTAGCCGTCTTGAGCCAAACTTATAAAGGCTTAGCAAGCCTACAAGTTAAAAGAAAAAATTATCAAAAAGCCTATGAATTTCAATTAAAATATACTCATGTAAGAGATTCGCTTTTAAAGCAAAAAAAAGCATTAAAATTAGCTAAAGTATATGCCTCTCATAGTTTGGACAAAAAACAAGCAGAAATCAAACGATTAACAGAAAACAATCAGGCTCACGAAGAAACCATTAAAAAACAAACTATTGTTAATACTTTAATTATTGTCGTTTTATTGTTGGTTACAGGTTTAACATTTGTATTCTTTCGGGCAAATCGCCAACGTGCAAGAGATAATGAGATACTAAAACAGCGTCAAGAAGAAATTCAAATGCAACGCGATGCCTTAGTTGAAAAAGGACAAGAATTAGAAACCGCATTCACATTGCTTCAAAAGTCGAATAAGCGAATGACTGATAGTATTAATTATGCTCGTCATATCCAGACTTCGATCTTTACCTCCATTTCTAAAATCCAAAAAAACCTACCTGAAAGTTTTATTTTGTTCCAACCACGTGATGTAGTATCAGGGGATTTTTATTGGTCAATTACCAAAGGACAACGGACTATTTTGGCGGCGGTTGATTGCACAGGACATGGGGTACCGGGAGCATTTCTTAGCGTTATTGGAAATAATTTATTACACGAAATTGTAATTCTACGAAATATCATGGGAGCTGATAAAATATTGAATGAATTACATTTAGGAGTTCGAACAATTCTGCGACAAGCTGAAACTGAAAATCGGGATGGAATGGACGTTTCCTTGTGTGTCGTACATCGAACTACAGGTATTTTTGCTGAGCCTCATCTCGAATTTGCGGGGGCAAAGAATCCATTGGTCTATATACAAGATAATGAATTACATGTGGTTAGAGGTGATAAATTTCCGATTGGTGGCAAACAATTAGAAGACCAGCGACTATTTACTAAACATATTATAACATTGGATAAACCTACTTCGTTCTATATTTTTTCAGATGGTTTTCAAGATCAGTTTGGAGGAACAAAAGGACGTAAATTTATGCGAAAACGGTTCTATAATTTGTTGCACGAAATTCACTTATTATCTGCTGATGTACAGAAAAAACAACTTGAAAATACGTTACTTAATTGGATGCATCCTGAGGATGGTACAGAATATCGTCAAATTGATGATGTGTTGGTAATTGGGGCAAAAGTGTAATGCTAATTTATAAGGGTGAAGCTAAATAAACGACCCAATATCCTTCATGATAAGCGATGCCAATATGTTTAAATTTGGGATGTAATAAATTTTTGCAACTACCACCTTTCGTTTTCCAATATTCCAATACTTTCGATTCTGAATTTTGCCCTTGAGCAATATTTTCTGCCACTATTTCCCAAGTATATCCTACCTCTGAGAGACGTTTTGCCATCGAAACTCCATCTGCTCCAATATGTGTTAAGCGATTGGTTTTCAAAATACTCTTTAAATGAGTTTCTGCGGCTTGGTCAAGTAAAGGATGACGTTGTAAAGGTGGAGCAGAACTAAATGACTGTTTTCCACACAGATAGCCTTCTTTTCGTAGGTTATTTATTAAATTAATCAATAGTGTTTTCTCAGGATGCTTCGGAAATAATTGAAAACTAGTCCATAGACATCCGCAAAGTACTAAAACTAGAAGTTGGAGGCGATTTATTACCATAAGTATTAAATAGAAATCGTAAGCATAAATAAAATAATCATTTAAATTTCATGACCAATTTTATAACGGATAGTCGGCTAAAGATGTACTTTTTTTATGGACTTTTAACGATTTCATATCCAAAAAAAGATTTAGGAAGATTAAATTTATAGGATTTGGTTTGGGTTCCAGAAGTGTTTTTGAAAGTCTTGAACTTGGTCATTTTTTATATTAATTCCTTCTTTTTCAAGAAGTTGTTGCATTTTTTCAGGTGGTACAAAATGATGTTTTCCTGTCAGAACTCCATTTCGATTGACAACCCGATGAGCAGGAACATCTGGCAAGGTGTGTGCCTGATTCATTGCCCAACCCACCATTCTGGCACTTTTTTTTGTTCCTAAAAATTCGGCAATTGCTCCGTAAGAAGTTACTCGTCCTTCAGGAATTAGGCGCACCACTTCATAAACATCTTGAAAAAAGGAGGTTTTTGTAGTCATAGATTTTGAATATTTTTCCTAGCCTATCTTAATTCCTAAAACCACAATATCATCAATTTGTTTCTGGTCGCCTTTCCAGTCGAAATAGGCTTTTTTCAGAATATCTTTTTGTTGTTTCATTGGTTTTTGGGTTAAGTTTCTCAGGATTTTCTTGAAATTTTGTGAGCCTAATTTACGGTCATTTTTTCCACCAAATTGATCTTTGTAACCATCTGAAAATAAATAAAATGAAGTTGATGTATTAATTTCAATAGTATGTTCTTGGTACTGATAGTTTTGTGGACGATTTTTCCAACCCACTCCAATCGGGATTTTATCCCCTTTCAATACTGTCATTTGCTGATTACCATCAACTTCTTGAAAATAATATATCGAAGTCATTGCTCCCGCAAAAGTTACTTTCTGACAACATTCATTTGTGCTTTCGCAAATGATAATCGAAATGTCCATTCCATCCCGAACTTCCTGAGAATGTCCTAGACTTTTTTCAAGTAGTTCTGGGATTGTTGATAAAATTTCTCCTGCGTGTGTGGCTTGATTCGTAATCTGGTTCAATAGATTTATGGCAATCATTGTCATAAATGCACCAGGTACCCCATGCCCTGTACAATCTCCAACCACTACAATCTTTCGGCGAAGTTCACCTTCAACTTGTTCTGTTATCCAATAAAAATCCCCTGATACGATATCTTTTGGCAAAAAGAAAACAAAACTATCAGGATAAAAGCGTTGTATGTCAGACTCTGGTGGGATTAAAGCACGTTGAATGCGTTCAGCATAATTGATACTGGCACGTAACCCTTTGAGAATTCGCTCAGTACGTTGGTTAGCAATTTCACTTTCTTGTTGGAGTTTAGTGATTTGCGTGAGATTACGTTGTAATTCATCATTTTGAAATTGAATAGTTGATTCTAACGTTTTACGTTCGGTGACATCTCGGAAAATAATGATATAATTTATTAAATGTCCTTTTTTATTGAAACTGGGGGTCCCATTTAGTTCAGCCCAATATGGACGACCTGATTTGTGGTAGTATAAAATTTCAAGGGCAAAGGATATTTCTTGACGATAGGCTTCTTCCAACTGATAGGTATGTATAGGACTAGTATTTTTTCCTTGAAGTATCTGATTGAGATTTTTACCCTTGATTTCCTCAAGATTATACCCACTAATATGTTCAAAACTATGATTTACCCAGACGACTTCACCACTTGCTTCTCGAATAATTACACCGTTATCGGTCTGTTCTGCCACCAAAGAAAGCCGCTTAACCTGCTCTTGTGCCTCAATCTGGTCATTATAATTTGAAACCATTTTTATCACTTGTTTTAATGCTCCATTTTCATCCATAATTGGCGAATATGCTCCATAAAACCAAGTAGCTTTTCCTGTTTTAGTACGGCGTTTAAATATTTGATTCACCGTAATACCCTGTTCTAGTTTTTGCCAAAGTGTATTATAGGCTTGTTGTTCTTTAGCTTGATTGAAGTACAATTCAATATGTTTTTTTCCTATCAACTCAAGTTTTTCGTATTCTAACCAATTTGTAAATAGTTCGTTTGTTTTCTGAATTTCTCGTTCTGCATTTATTTCGACGTATCCAAAGGTAGTACTCAGTGCCTGAAATTGAATATCTAAATCGGCATAGGCTTGATTGAGACTTTCTTGAACGGCTCTAATTTCTTCTAAATTCTGTTTGAGTCGTTGTTCAGATTCCTTTTTGTCAGTAATGATATGTTGAATTGAAAGATATTGATAAATTTCTCCCTCAGTATTTTGAATTGGATTAATAATTGAATCTACCCAATAATATCCTCCATCTTTAGAACGATTTTTAACCTCTGCCCGCCATGTTTTTCCTGTTCGAATGCTTTCCCACATGTCCTTCCAAAATGATTTTGGATGATATCCTGAGTCAAAAGAGCGATGACTAGAATTTAATAACTCATCTTCTGTATATCCTGATACTCGGCAAAGGTTTTCATTTGCTTTAAGGATGTTTCCCTTCAAATCCGTAATCGAAACCAATGAGCTTCTATCCAAAGCATTATTGATTGCTTGATTATGAGCAAGTAAACTGCTTAACTCTCCTTGTTTGTGCTCTAAATTTTCTTGAGTAGTTTGTAGTTCCTCAATGCTTTGTCGGAGTTCCTCGTCATTTTGTAATAGTGTATCATTTTTTTTCCGAATTTCTTGTTGATTTTGAAACATTGCAATCGTCTGATTTCGGAAAATAATTGCCCACCAACCTGCAATTACAGACATAAAGAGAGCAATCCCAAAATGAAAAAAGAGTACAAGGTAAGTTACTTCTGAATAATTAATGAAATACTGTCCTAAATTGGGATACCCTTTTAACTCTAAATAAAAAAAGATGACGTGATGTCCTATAGTGAGTATTGAGTAAGGAATCATTACACGCCAATCTTGGTAAATAATTAGAATGGCAAGACTTGTGAAAAAGGTGAAGTGCATTTCTGCCATACCGTGCATTTGTCCGATATGTTGCATTAAAAAAATGGCAAAAACAGTACTTACAATATGACGGCGGATTATTTTTTGAGTAAAAAATCGTGAAATAAGATATAAGGCTAAATTTAATCCACTTATCGTTAGTGTAAACTCCCACGTTTGATAAACTGGAGCAAGAAAAAGTCCAAAAATAAAATAGCCAATCACAAATTTATCAACTATTTTATCTGCTTTTTCTTGTATTTCAGTAAGATAGTGATCTAAATTAGTAGGTGTTTTTTCAATTTTCATATTGGAAGGTCTCTTGAGGCAATTCACAGCCATAAGCTAAAGTCGCTACCAAACCAAAATCTGGTGCGGGACGACTTGCCAATAAGCTATCTAGTGCCATTTGTGCAAAGTTACTATTTGGGTTCGTACAATATTTCGCTTGGTTATAATTTCCTCGATAATAAAGATGTTGGGTCGAAGTCAGAATAACGGCTTGAGGGGTAGAATAGACTCCACAGGCTTTGGCTAACGTCCCATCAAAATCAATAAAATAAGGTGTGTTTAGATTTTCTTCTTGTTCTAATTCTTGCCAGTTGTAGTTTTGATCTTCTATCTGTAAAATAATTTTAAATTCGATTTGTTGTCCATAAGTTTCTATCAATTTACGAAGGTGTGTAAGATTAAATCGAGAACATGAACATTCAGGGTTAAAAAAGTGTAATAAAACAGGTTTATCAGTATGAATTGGAAAGTCTCCTAAATAAATTTCATCATTTACTTCACGCTTAATATAACCATCTGGTAAAATCGTAGGCAAATAATTTTTGAGTGTATATTTCCAGAGTGTCCAAGAGATAAGTCCCAAAATAATTGTACAGAGTCCGATAAGTAGTGTATTTCTCAACATGAAGAAAAATGAAGTTTAAAATAATTGACTACAAAAACTACGCAAGAACAAGGAATTTTAAGTTGGTTTTGTTCACAAATTTTACAAAGCCATCAAAAAAAGGTCTCCCCATGATTTAGGAAGACCTTCAAAAATTTTGATAAGACAAAAACACTATATAATATTAATTTATAGGCTTTGGACGAGCCGCATAATTTAACTTGAGTGCATTTGCCTCACGTAATTGTTGTTTCACATCAATGACAATTCCCATTTTGGCTTCATCATCCGCCTTCATTGAGATGGTAATTTTGGCTCCATCTTCTCCTAATTTATTTTTCTCTTCAATAATAAATTGAGGAACTTGTTTGGGTTCAATCAGAGCATCATTGACTTGAATACGAGGTTCTTTACCATACTTATCCGTTTCTTTAGGCTTACCAACATAAACGTGGCTTACCAAAGACTTTTGGTGTAGCTTTACGATTTGGGAAGCTTGTGGCAAAGTATTCTCTACCAATAAGTCCGTTTCTCGCATAACTGTACTCACCATAAAAAAGAACAGGAGCATGAAAATAATATCAGGCAGTGAAGAGGTTGGTATATCCTGCGAAGTATTCGATTTTTTCTTAAATTTAGACATAATCAAAAAAGTTAAACAATGAAAATCAATAAAAACGCAAGTAATAAATTAACCCCCTACACTTGTAGGCTCTGCTTCGGATAATTGATATGGAATAGCTTTTTTAGCGTCATCATATTTTGGATGTTCACCATTTGGATTATTCTCCAAACGCAAGTATTGTGTTAAAGTTAATCCCATATACTCGGCTCGTAATTCGTTATATGCCGATTTCAACTCATCCATCACATTAATATAGGCAGCATAATCTGTACCTCGGTCAGTTTTCAAAGAAATGATAGCTTTCTGTGGACTATCCGAAGACTTAGGGTCTTTACCATTATTCATAATAAATTCTTTAGCTGCTTCCTTTACATCTTCCATTTGCATCAAGTTTTCTTCTACCAACAACTGATTATTGGAGTTGAGGAAAACATTAAAGATATTTCGTTCTGGAATAATGATATCCTGTTTGTCTTCCGTTTTGGGTGGGAGACGGATTGGAAGTCCTCGGTCAGAAGCAATCGTAGTCGTCACCAAGAAAAATATCAGGAGTAAGAACGCAATATCTGCCATTGAACTGGCATTAATTTCTGTTGATTGTCGGGGCTTTTTCTTTATCATGGCGTAAAATTTGGTTTAATGGTTTATCGGAAGAATCGAGCAACTTCAGTAAATATCATACCGACAAATGCTACTGCCATAAAAAAATAGGTCATCAATAATGCCCCACCAATTTTTTGAGATTGAGCCGCGTCAATGCCAAATAACTCATAACGAGGTGTAACTTCATCGCCAGCAATTCCATAGCTGACAAAGTACACTACAAAAACGATAACAATTCCAATGCCCATCTTGACTAATCCTTTCAGATTACCGTTCACGAACGCTAATGCAAGAGGGACTAAAAATGCCCCAATTGCTGCTAAAGCGACTAACCCATAAGCTAAGTATAATGCAAAATCTATCATTGTACGTGAAAAGTTTAGGGTTATTTCGTATTTGTTTTTGTTAGATTATTTCCACCATGTTCCATATCATACTTGATTAATAAATCAATCAAAGAAATGGAAGCTTCTTCCATTTGTCCTACAATGGCATCAATACGAGAAACACAGTAGTTATAGAAAATTTGAAGGATAATCGCTACAATCAAACCAGCAACTGTTGTCAAAAGAGCGACCTTAATACCACCTGCAACCAATCCTGGAGAAATGTCACCAGCAGCTTCAATGGCATCAAATGCACCAATCATACCGATTACCGTTCCCATAAATCCTAACATTGGAGCTAATGAAATAAATAAAGAAATCCAAACCAATCCACGTTCTAGTTTGCTCATTTCAACCGAACCGTAAGAAATAACTGATTTTTCAACCATTTCAATTCCTTCGGATGAACGAAGTAATCCCTGTGTAAAAATCGAAGCAACAGGACCTCGTGAGGCAGCCATAGCGTTTTGTGCAGCTTTGATACCACCAGATTTCAATTCTTCTTCGACTTTCTTGAGCAACTTACTTGGGTTTGAGCTAGCCAAATTCAAGGCAATGATTCGCTCAATAGCTACTGCTAAACCAATAATCAAACAAATCAATACGGGAGCCATGAAAAGTGGATCACCTTCAATAAACTTCTCCTTGATTCGTTGGTGAAAAGGGCGATCATCCTCAGGAGCTTCCAAAGGATTAGCGGCTTCTTCCTCTTCTACTGCTTCTTCAGGAGCCTCGGCGGGTGCTTCTTCCGCAGGTGCATCAACAACTTCTTCGGTTGTGGCACTGTCCACACTACCTTCAGCAGGTGCTTCGTCTTGGGCATATCCCCCAAATGTTAAACCGAACGTAAGGAGTCCGATAAGCATGAAAACATTAAACTTCTTTTTCATAATTGACACTGACAGAATTAAACAATTAGAGCTTTTAGATTTTAAAAATTTGTGAAAATTAAAACTAGAATAGGGTGTATTAAGTAATGGTAATTTTTAGCAGAGAGGAAGGGATTCGAACCCTCGGTACTCGTAAGCACACACGCTTTCCAGGCGTGCACCTTCAGCCACTCGGTCACCTCTCTGTATCTAGAATTGGAAAATTGCTGGCAAAGAAATTAATAAAAAAATCCTTATGCAAATTTTGATAAAAATTAATTTGGCGGTCTTTTAACAAACTAAAAATTAAAATTTAATTTATATGCTTAGATAATAAAGATTCAAAAAGCAAGCGTCCATCTATATTCCCTAAAATAGAATCTGTTGCTCGTTCGGGATGTGGCATCATCCCAAATACATTCCGAGATTCATTACAAACTCCTGCAATATTATTTAGGGAGCCATTAGGATTTGATGCTTCGTTTACTTCCCCTGTTTCAGAGGCATAGCGGAACAAAATTTGCTCATTAGCTTCCATTTCTTCCAATGTTTTCTGAGAAGCGTAATAACGTCCTTCACCATGTGCAATTGGAATTTTGTATGCTTTTGAGACATCTAAATTTTGAGTGAGTATATTATTAGTATAAGCAGGCTTTAGAAAGACATTTTTACAAATATACTTTTGATTTGTATTTTTTAACAAAGCCCCTGATAATAAGCCACTCTCGGTTAGAATTTGAAAACCATTACAGATTCCAAGCACATATCCACCATTTTGGGCGTGTTCAATGACTTTTTCCATAATTGGAGAGAATTGAGCAATTGCTCCCGAACGCAAATAGTCGCCATAGGAAAAGCCCCCAGGCAATACAATAAAATCGCATCCTTGTAAATCTGTAGTTTTATGCCAAAGCTTGACTACTTTTTGTTTCAGAACTTCACCAAGGGTATAGACCATGTCGTCATCGCAATTCGACCCTGGGAAAACCACAATTCCAAATTTCATAATGAGGTTTGAGTTTCAATTGGAATTTAAATCAAATATAAGGCAATATTAGAAAATTTATTCTGAAACCTAAAAAACAGTTATCTTTATCCCAATTGATTTCTGTTTTGCTTTTCTTAAATTGAACCTATTGAACTTCGATTTGTTTGATCATTACACTATATATTTTTTCTGTTTTATAATTTTCAGACTGGCATGGTTTTTTGAGAATCCTAATAAAGAGTTACTTTTGTGTGGTATTTTTTTTGAGCTGTATTTTGTAATCATCACTCATTATTTTTTATGGATTATTATTTTATTACAGGAACAAGCCGAGGGCTGGGTAAAGCCTTAGCAGAGTATTTTTTGTTGAAAGGTAATGCTCATGTGACAGGTATAGCGCGTTCCTCTTCTATCGAACATGCTAATTATAAGCATTGGAGTTTAGATTTAGCAAACATTGTGGAAACAGAACGGTTTTTACAAATTGCTTTCAAAACTCTAGAAAAAGCAAGTCGTATCGTGTTAATCAATAATGCAGGAACATTAGGCAAGATTGATTATATTGGTAAACAAAATACTAGTGATTTAACTCAGGTTTTTAATCTGAACATCATTTCACCTGTCCTATTAACTAACCATTTTATAAAAAAATACGAATCAGAGAATTGTCCTAAAATCATTATTAATATTAGCTCAGGAGCTGGGCATAAGCCTTATGATGGTTGGGCGAGTTATTGTGCTAGTAAATCTGCTTTAAATTTATTTTCAGAAACGGTTGCGTTAGAACAACAACTACAAAAAAAGAATACACATATTTTTGCGGTGGCTCCAGGGGTCGTAAATACGGAAATGCAAACTCAAATTCGTGCTAGCAATCCAGCCAATTTTAGTCAACTGGAACGCTTTCAGACATTAAAAAAAGATAACTTATTAGATAATCCTACAGAAGTAGCTCAAAAAATTGCTCAAATTATTGAACAGCCCAATCAGTTTGAAAGTACGGTTTTAGATGTTCGAAAATTCTAAAAAATAGCTAATTTATTTTAATAAAATATCTTTTTCTTGGGGAGAAAGTTGCGGAATTTTATATACGACTGCTCCATTTTCAGTTAAGTTTATTTCGAGTACTCCCTTTGATTGTAAACGGTTCATTTCCTCTTCAATCGTTTCGATAGGTAGTTTTAGTGCCATTGCCATCTGTGCCAAACTCATTTGTCCTTGATAAACTGTAAATAACTCTAATACATGTTGTTCCAATTCTTGACTTTGTTCCAGTTGATGTTGTTTTCTAAAATGATGCAATGCTATTCCACCACCAATCATGGGAGTTAATCCACCCAAAATTAATGCTACAGGTTCTAAATTTCCCCCTTCAAAAAGGATACTTGTAGTAGCTACAAATCCGCCAAAAGTCAAAAAGGCACTCGTTCCTTGTTTAATGATGTCTTTGAATTTCATAGATTTTATTTGGTTCACAATTTCAACTTGCAAAATACTGATTTTTAACTCGTTTTTGTACCCAAATTATTGGATCGAAATTGCAACATAGAAAAACAGAAGATCAGACAATGTTTATGGAATAAATATCTCTTAAACTCTTTGGTATGAAATAGTGAGAGTCTAAGCAAATGAGAAAATAAATTATGTTCAGGTCTAGTTTCGGCATAATAATTTCTATTTCTTAAAACTATATATTTGTAATGTATTCTTACTTTTTTACGATTCGATTAAAAATGTATCAACTCAGAAAAATTATACTAATTAATCTATACCGTTGTTTTCTTTTATGTTGTTCAAGTAATTTATTTTATAGTGAAATATTAGCACAGTCAGATACGCAAAATATTGAAAATCAATTAGAAATAGCGCAAAAAAATGGAAATAAAATAAAAGAACTCCAGATTTTGCAGCAACTTTCTAATCAATATGAACAAAGACAACAGTTCAAGAAAGCCTTAAATTATGCTGAACAAGCCTTGTATATTGCTCAAGGACTTAATAAAATAAATCAGCAAATTAGACTTTTAGATAAAATAGGCACAATTTATGCTAATAGAGGAGGTTATGCTAATGCACTGACATACCACCAGAAAAGTTTGGAGCTGGCTAAAGGACAACTTAGCTCTTCTCAACTTATCCAAAAATTACGACAAATGGGGAAATTGTCGGCATATAGTCAGCAAAAAAAACTTGCAGTTCAATATCTTGAGCAAGCTCTGCAGGAAGCTCAAAAAAATAAAAACATTCAACAGACTTTCCTCATTACCGAAGAACTCGAAAGGATATGCCAGAATATTGGATATACTCAAAAATCATTGGAATACAAAGCCCTCAAAGCCAATATTGCCAAGCAAATCGAAGCCCAACAAGCCGAACAAATTGCAGAAGATGCCGCACAGATGGGACAAAATTATGAACAACAGCTTGCTGTTAAGCAGTCACAACTATATAATGTACAAGGTAATTTAGAGAATGCTGAGGCACTTCGGAAGGACATTGAACGAGAAAGCAGAGAAAAAGATTTAAAACTAAATCAACAACGTTTAAGGTCTCAGACTCAAGAAAATTTATTAAAAATCAAAACGCTACAAGTTGAGCAACAAAGAAGCAAGGCTGAACACGAAGAAACTCTCCAAAGAGCTTATCTTATTATATTGATTGTATTAATAGTTTTAGTGATAGGTGCGCTTTATGCGATTCGTTCTATGCGGATCAAGAATAAAGAATTGTTTTTTTTGTATCAACAATTAGAAAATAAACAAAAAGATATTAACGATAGTATTTCCTATGCCCAGCGAATTCAGGAAGCAGTCTTGCCCTCTAAGACGTATATTAATGAATTATTTCCAGAAAATTTTATATTTTTCAAACCGAAAGATGTAGTTAGTGGAGATTTTTATTGGGCAGGTGCAAAAAATGGACTTAAATTCATTGTAGTTTCTGATTGTACAGGGCATGGCGTACCTGGAGCATTTATGTCGATATTAGGTATTTCACTACTGAATAGTATCGCCTTAAATCGTAATATTACTAAGCCCAATGCCATTTTGGATGAATTAGGAGATGCTATTATTAAGACGCTTCGGCAAAATGCTAAAAACTATGCCCAAAGTGGTTCAAAAGACGGAATGGATATTGTCGTTTGTGCAGTTGATGAACAAAATGATGAGTTGCATTTCGCAGGAGCATTTAATCCTTTATTATTTGTCCGAAATCAGAAACATGGGAATACGGCTATTGTAAATAATACTTCCCTAAAAGCAGATAAAGTACAGTCAGGAAATAATCATTTATATCAGATTAAAGGAAATCGACAACCCGCAGGAGTTCACCGTAAACCATTAGCTCCATTTACATTACATACCCTAAAATTAGTTCGAGGAGATACCATTTATTTAATTTCAGATGGATATGTTGATCAATTCGGAGGAGTGCATAATAAGAAATATATGATTAAAAATTTTAAGAAATTATTATGTGAAATTCAGCATATGGGAATGACCGAACAATACATCCAACTCAAACAAGAACTACTTAATTGGCAAGGTGATTATGCACAAATTGATGATATTTGCGTTATTGGTTTTAGGTACTAGACTCAAGACACATAACTACGTAATTTCTACATTTTCTTATGAGGAAATTTTATCAACTTTTTTTTGCTCTGATACTCTTTGTCCTATACTTTTCGTCTTTGTTTGCCCAAAATAATCCTCAATTAGGGCTTGTTTTGAGTGAGGGAGGCGAGCCTATGACCAACGTACAAGTTTTTATTGATCGTCTTAAACCTGTTCTCAGTAATGCCAATGGTAAATTTGAATTTCAATTACCTGAAGGGCAAAATTATCCGACTAGAGTCAAAATAAAAAAATTGGGATGGGCAATTGCAGGTTGGGATTATCGTCCTGATGAAAATTTACTGAATATCACACTTTCACCTAGTAAAACAATTTTACAAGGTAAAGTAGTTGATGCTCAGAATAATCCTATAGTAGGTGCAAAAATTGGGCTTCAAGACGCATATATCGAAACAACTTCTAATCAAAATGGACAGTTTTCAATGATTGTTCCTCCAGGAGTCAAAATCCAACGAGCTGATGGTTTTTTCTTACTCAACCAGCGAGGGCTTCCCAAAGAAGCTATCATGCTTGATGCAAAAGGGAAAAATGTCGTTTTACGATTACTAGCCAATCAAGTTTTTGAGGTTATTTTTTTTAATGATAAAAACCGTCCTCTGAATGGCTTAAATGCACGCATCTCGACTCGTCCATATCGTTCAGATATATTTGGAAAAGTTAAAATAACAAACCAAATAGTTACTAAAAATGATGAAATTCTAATTGAAGGTTGGCAGATTCTAGGAAAAAAATATGATAATGAACAACAAATCTTAAGCTTAGTTCTACGGAAACAACAAAGCAACCTTACCAACCCTACTGCTGAAGTGAAATCCAATAATCTATTTCGAGTACCCATTGGAGTGAACCCCAGCCTACATACAAATCCTACGACTACTTACCCAAGTGCCAATCAAATAACGAAAATAGATTCTACATTTCGTTCGGATATCATTCCTGATATTTTGAGTGGGGAATTAGATTTTTCACAAATCACATTAGAACAGTATATCAAACAAAGTCAGAAGCAATTTTTACAAAAAGAAGATGCCATTAATCAAATTGAGGGCTTCAAAGAGCTTGTCAAATCACGAAGAGATTTATCTGTAAAAGATAAAGAACAAGCTAAAAGTTATTTGGCTTATTTATATCACTCTCTTGGAGAAGCTGAAAAACATATCCAAATTCGGGATAAGGCTCAACAACTAATTGAACAACTACAAAATGCACTGATTGAAAAAGATGAAACATTTACTCAGGCAGTGATAGAAATGGAAAGTGCCGCCGCCGAACGAGAAGCTGCTTTTCAGGAAGCGATGGAACGTAAAGAACAAGAATTCCACAAGCAAGTCGTGATGTATCTTTCGGCTATTCTGTTTTTAGTGGTCATTGCTATCTTATTATTAATTTTAATCCGAAAAAATAGAGAACAGAAAAAAGCTCTTGAACAAAAAAATCAAGCTCTTGAAAAATCAGAATACCAGCTTTCTACGGCGAACGAAGAACTCAAGCAACGAAATGAAGAAATCCGAGCGCAAAGTGAGCATCAACGCCGATTGAATGAAGAAATCTCTCGACATAACCGAAATATTACTGCAGGGATTCGATATGCCCAAACTATTCAATCAGCTATTTTGCCTGCCAAAGAAGAAATAGAAGCTTGTTTTCAGGAATATTTCATTGTCTATAAGCCTAAAGATATTGTTTCAGGTGATTTTTATTGGATTGCCCAAACTAATTCTAAGAGATTTTTAGCAGTAGTGGATTGTACAGGACATGGTGTGCCGGGGGCGTTTATGTCTATGATTGGAAGCAATCTTTTGAATACAATTATCAATAATGAACAGATTTATGAGCCAAAGGAAATCATAGAGTCACTTAATCAAAAGGTAAGAATTGCTCTAAAACAAGAGAAGAAAATCAATGATGATGGGATGGATATTTGTTTTTGTGTATTTGAAAAAATGTCTAATAATCAAGAGATTAAAATGATATTTACGGGTGCAAAACGCCCATTATACTATTTTGACCAAAATAAAAATACGCTTCAAATTTTGAAAGGAGATAATAAGTCAGTAGGTGGACGGCAACGCCCCAACAAATACTTTACCAACCAAGAAGTTATGCTTTATCAAGGCGATATGTTATATTTAACAACTGATGGCTTAATTGACCAAAATAACCCAAAACATCGAAAATTCGGTTCAAAAAAATTAACCAAATTATTAAGTGATCATGCCAATCGTCCTGTCGCCATTCAACAGGAAATCATTGAAGAAACTTTAAAAAAGCATCAGGGTGCTGAAAATCAACGAGATGATATTACTGTCATTGGTATCCGAATATAAATTTGAATACTATAAGTTTTGTCTAAAAGTTAGAGTTCCTTACAAAAATGATTTTCAAGATTTTTTGAACTTTTTAGCATTGAAACTTAGTTTTACAATTAACCTAAAAACATATCCTCCCCAATTACTTAAGAAAAAATGTGTTTTCTAATGTAGTTAGAAAAACTAGTTTATGATTATTTATTTGATAATCAGATAAATATATTATATTACTCATCCTCATCTATCTTCCTTATGAAACGGGAGGATATTACATAACAGATGAAAATACATGATTTCAAACAGAAACAAAACAATAAATCTTCCTAAAAGACCTTCAAAATATGAGATGTATTTTCATTATCTTTTTGATTAAGTGCAGTTTACTTTCTTTATCTGCCCAAGAAGCTCCACGGCATTCACTTTCTTCTGAGCAATTTGTACAACAAGCTGAATCTGCCTATCAACTTGCCCAAAAGTTCCGCAAAAGTAGTAATTACGATAGTTCCAATTATTATCTCCAACAAGCTGCCAAAAAATATCAAAACGCTAAAAAGTATAGTAAATATTGGGATATGATGAATGATTTGGCTTATAACTATACTTCAGAAGGGAAACATGATCAAGCTCGGCAAATTTTAAATAGGTCACTAAAAATGAATGCTCGTTATGCTAAAGGTAAAAATAAAGCCATAGCAGATACTTATTACACCTTAGCAATCACCTACTTCCGAGAAAAGGACTATGATGCAGAAATTGCCTATCTGGATACGACTTTGATGATTCAGCAGGAATTATATAAAAAAAATCGTAGCTCGCACCCTGATATTGCCACTACTAAAAATACGATGGGCATTGCTTACTCTCATAAGAAGGAATATAATATTGCTTTACGTTATTTTCTGGAAGCCAAAGAGATAAGAGCGAATAATTTTCATAAAAATCATCCTTCACTAGCCAATTCTTATCGAAATATTGGAAATATTTATAAAAAATTAGGACAGTACGATAATGCTTTAGACTATTTCAAGAAAGAGTTTAAAGTAACTCAAGCAATGACCAAAGGAATGCCTCACCAAGTCTGGACAAGAAGTTACCGAAATATTGCTGAGATTTATTTTTTGAAAGAAAGACATAAAGAGGCATTAAAATATTTCAAAAAATCTGAAAAAATTAATCGGAACTTACATGGTATAAGTTCCATTGAAGTAAGTGTTGATTATAATAATTTAGGAGCAGTTTATAGTCGGATGGGAAAATTTGATTTAGCTATTCAGTACTTTAATAAGTCGCTAAAAATTAAACAAAAGAAGTTAGGTCATGAGGCTTCAGAGCTTGCACAAGTGTATAATAATCTGGGGGTAGCTTATAGCGGAAAAACGCAACTTCCTGAAGCCTTGAAATATCATGAAAAAGCCCTTGAAATCCGAAAGAAAAACTTTGGTGAATCACATCCACAAACAGCTATTTCATACAATAATTTAGGTGAAGTCTTTGACCTCAAAGGGGATTATGATGAAGCCTTAATTTATTTCTTAAAATCATTGAATATCAGAGAAAATTACCACCAAGATTTGAGTTTAGAAACTGCCTTAGCCTATAGTAATGTTGGTTCAATTTACTCACATAAAGGCGAATATCAAAAAGCACTAACTTATCACTTAAAAAGTCTTGAAATCCGAGAAAAAACCTTTAAAGGAAAACACCCTGATATTGCTACTTCATATAATAATATTGGTGTAGCTTACTATCAAAAAAGAAACTATGAAAAAGCCCTTGAATATTTTGAGAAAACGCTCAAAATGAGACAAGAATTATTAGGTAAACAACACCCCGATATTGCGATTGCTTATAACAATATGGGCGTAGCAGAATATCTCAAAAAAAATCACTTAAAAGCCCTTGATTATTACACGAAGGCTCTTGAAATTAAAAGAATTACTTTAGGCGCAACTCACCCCGCTCTGGCGCAAACATATAGCAACATTGGCACGACTTACTTTGAAATGGGTGAATATCAACAAGCCTTAGAATTTTATCGTCAGGCATTGAATTTACAACGGAATCATTTGGGAGATAAACATCCTTTTGTGGCTGGAGCCTATAATAATCTAGGCGGAAACTATTTCAGAATCGGAAATTATGAAAAAGCACTTGAAAATTATCATTTAAGTTTATTAGCTAATACACCTGAGTTTGAAAATCAAAATTCAGAATCCTTTCCTTCAGTTTCTGAGTTTATGGATGAACGGCGCTCCTTGTATGCGTTGTTGGGCAAGACCGAGTGTTTTTTGAAAATGCACGAAGAGGAATCTTCTGAAAATCAACTTAAAATAGCTTACGAACACTTACTACTAGCGGATAAGTTAATTGATAAAACGCGTAATCTGTACACTAATGAATCAGATAAAATTTTATTAGCTGAAATTGTTCATCGTATGACTGATTTGGCACTCCAAACCTGCCAACAACTATATATTTATACACTTGATAGAAGCTATTTACATCGGACATTTTATTTTGTCGAAAAAAGTAAATCAGTAGTTTTATTGGCTTCTATTGCTGCCAAAAATTTTGATGAATTGCCCAGCGAATTGGTACGTCAAGAACAAGAGCTATTGAAAAAAATTTCACTTGGTGAGTCTCAACTCATTGAAGATAAAGCAAGTACGGAAAAAGTAAATGCAGAAAAATTAGACTTGACGCGTCAGAAAATTTTTGAACTCAGACGAGAATATGAAATACTTATTCAAGAGTTTGCCAAAAAATATCCGAAATATTACGAACTCAAGTACGATGTCAATATTCGTTCAACTAAAGAACTCCAATCCGAAATTTTACGAAAACAACCCCGTACCGCTTTGGTCGAATATTTTATTGGACGAGATGATAGAATTTATATTTGTGTGTTGACAGCTAAAAAATACGAAATGCTTATCCTGAATGGAGCTGATGGGTTGGAAAACGCTATTCGAGGTTTACGAAATGGAATTAAATACAAGGTAAATAAGGTATTCGTGAGTTATTCTTCCGAGTTATATCAAACTTTGATGCAACCTGTAGTTAATTATTTTCATAAAAATCGCTTAAAAGTCAATAAGTTAATTATTGTAAATGATGGATTAACAGCTTACTTACCCTTCGAAACGCTATTAACTCAACCCACCGAAGGCTCAGATATGAATTACAAGAAATTCCCTTATTTGGCAAAGGATTATACAATTTCATATACTTTCTCAGCAACCTTGATGGCAAATAAATTTCATCAAAAACAATTCGGAGATAGTACTTACATCGCTTTTGCTCCAATTTTTGAGAAAAAAAATACCAAGATAGTTCCTGAACAAGGACGAAGTGAACTCCCTTCATGGTCAAACACGGTCTTAGATGGACAACGAATTGCTCCTTTACCCGCAACCAAAACGGAAACTGAAGGTATTCAGCGTCTTTACAAAAAAAAGCGTATGACTACCCAAAATATGCTGGAACAAGATGCTTCTGAGAGACAAGTGAAAAACCGAAATTTAGAAAATTACCGTTTTATTCATTTTGCGACACATGGTTTTATGAATGAGATGAATCCTCAATTATCAGGGTTGTTATTGGCTCAAAATCCAAATCAGACCGAAGACGGCATTCTTTATGCGGGTGAAATATATAATTTACGTTTAAAAGCAGATTTGGTCATGTTATCGGCTTGTCAAACAGGACTTGGAAAAATAGTACGAGGAGAAGGAATTATTGGACTAACAAGAGGTTTTTTATATGCAGGTGCGAAAAATGTAGGAGTTTCGATGTGGAAAGTAGCTGATGAAAGTACTTCAGGCTTGATGATTAATTTCTATAAATATCTTCTAAAAGGCAAATCGAAGCCTGAAGCTCTCCAAAAAGCTAAACAAAAATTAATGAAATCAAAGCAATATCAACATCCGTACTACTGGGGGGCATTTGTCTTAATTGGAGCAGAATAATTTCCGAAACTCGTGTTTTTTTATTATCTTTGAGAAGGTTTCTATCTCAGAAATGAAGATTTGAAATCAAAATAATGAAAAACTAACAAATTGATTATGAAAAGATTACTAAAAAACATCATGATGATGGCTTTACTAAGTTCATCACTTTTTGGATGTGGTTGTGAAAAAATCGATGCGGGACACGTAGGAATTGAAGTTGCCTTAATTGGGAGTGAAAAAGGAGTTCAGGATGTTACTCAAGTGACGGGAATTGTTTGGTATAATCCATATGCTACCGAGATTTACGAGTTTCCAACTTTTGTTCAAAATAGTGTGTATGCTCAAGCCAATTCGCCTGAAAGTCCGGGTAACCAAGAATTTCGAGTTACGACCAAAGACGGGTTAGGATGTGGATTTGATGTCAGTATTAATTATAAAATTGAAGAATCCTCAGTCGTGGGTATTTTTAAGAAATATCGCCGTCCGTTGGGACAATTGAACCACACAATTATCAAAAATTATTTGCGACAAGCATTTAATAAAACAGCCTCCAAATATACTGCCGAAGACCTTTACCAGAAACGAGAACAATTCCAGAGTGAAGCTGAAAAAGGTATTCGACAACTTCTTGAACCAGAAGGTTTTAAAATTGAACAAGTGGTTTTATTGGGTGAAATCAGATTGCCAAAAAGTGTTCGAATGAACATCGAAGCGAAAGTGAATGCTAAACAATTATCTCTCAAAAAACAAGAGGAATTAGCTCAGACAAAAGCCGATGCTGAGAAACAGATTGCTCAAGCTGAAGGACGCGCTAAAAGTTTACTAATTCAAGCCGATGCCGAAGCCAAAGCCAATAAATTGCGCCAGCAAAGTTTAACGCCTTTATTGGTTCAACAACAATGGATTGAAGCATGGAAGGCAGGAGGTAGTAAAATGCCTCAATATGTTGGTGGAGATGGTGGAAATGTTTTGTTTACACCAAATTTTAAACGTAAATAATTGATATTCAATTTTTTGAACCTGTAAAATCTTTCCGTTTTACAGGTTTTTTGTTTCTAAATCTATCCTCAAACTCATAACAAACCGATGTTTTTCGTTTCCAAAACACTTTATCTTTTACTTTTGCCATTTACTTGGATTTGCCTTTTGATGCTTTGGGCAGTCATCACCAAGTCAGCTAAACAACGCCAAAGAGCTGTACGAATTTTAGTCTTATTTTTCGTCATTTTTACAAATCCTTATTTGATAAATCGGGCATTTTTGGCATGGGAAGTTCCACCTGTTTTATTTGAAGATATTACTGAAAATCAATATGAAGTTGGGATAGTTTTAACGGGTTTTTCGCAACCTTACAAATCTCCTACTGACCGCGTTCATTTTCTCAAAGGAGCAGATAGATTGTTACACGCTATTCGACTTTATAAGGAGAAAAAAATTAAAAAGATTTTGGTGAGTGGAGCTTCTGACTTTGATATGACTGGCAGAATGATTAATCCTGAACGTAGTTTAAGAAATGTATTTTTGAATTGTGGAGTTGCCGAGTCGGATTTGATTATGGAAAATAATTCTAAAAATACCCATGAAAATGCCATCAATTCGGCTAAAATCTTACAAGAGCAGTTTCCAAATCAAAAATATATCATTATTACTTCGGCTTTTCATATGAGACGAGCGCAAGCCTGTTTTCAGTATGAAAACGTTATTGCTGATTCGTTTAGTACTGATTTTTATTCCGTTGACCAGACTTCTGTCATTATTCCCTCTCCTAAAGTCCTGATGTGGTGGCATATTTTGTTCAAAGAATGGATAGGAATGATAGCCTACAAAATATTGGGATATATTTAAACAATGTTCTGATTTAATGTGGCTTAAATGTGTTAGAACTGCTTGTAAAAGAATCAGATTTTTGATAAATTTGTTTCGCTCTTGGGTCGAGTCGGGAGACTCATTACACCTGAGATAAGATTTTTTGATAATGAATTTATCCTGTAAATTAATCAGATAAAATCAGAATGATACGCCTCAACAGCATTTATATCAAAGGTTTTAAAGACCCCGAAGAGGAAAAATATTTAGAATTTTCCCCAGAACCAATCAGCGTTATTTATGGCGAAAATGGCTCTGGAAAAACCACTTTATTGAAGATTTTATTTGCGGTTTTGAGTGGTAATGAAGATATGTTATTGGAAGAAAAAGTACAAGAAATAAAACTTAGATATAAAAAAGATAATACTGATGGTATTTTAACAATTAGACGACAAGAATTCACTGGTTTACCTAAAAATTATAAATGGAATGATTCAGACTTTCTTGATACAAGTTCGGTATTATTTGATGTACATCGAGGAATTGTACAACAAGAAAATAATAATTCTTGGGAATTAGTAGAAGATTTGTTAAATAATATGCAAAGTGTAATTTCACGAGAAAAAAATAAAAATGCTAATATTACAAAAACTTCTCTTTATCAGTCAATTGAAGATTTATTGGATATGGCACTTAGACGAATTACATTTCAAGGACAACATCAGAATATTATTCGACGAACTAATTTTGAATCTCATTTATTTATTAGTTTTCTTGATATTAGAGATGTTGCAGAATTAATTACAAATGAATACCGTAAAGGACAGGAGTTTATTTCACAAAAAATTAAAAATGCTTTTTTTGATACCATATCACAAGCCGTAGATATAGAAGAAAAACAAGAAATAAATTTTGCTTTACCCCAAGACTTTAATACTCGTATTCAGCAACATAAAAATTTTATACTACAAGCTATGAAGCAAGAAAATTCATCTTTAGTAAACAGAGTTGAAGCATACTTAAACACAAATGATAAAAAATTAATTCAAAAAAGTAAAATTTTTCGAGCAATGTTATTAAATATGATTGAAGAAGCAGAAAAACCAAATCCTTCATTAGAATCTATTACCAAATTAATCAAAATTTTTAACGAACATCTTTATAAGAATAAAAAATTAGTTGTAAATGAAGAAGAAGTTTATATTTATTTAGGTAATGAAAAAAAACATGAATTAGAAGACCTTTCCAGTGGAGAACGCAACTTACTCAGTATTTTGACCTTATTCTTAATTATTGGGCAAAATCGCAATTTTTTAATTATTGACGAACCAGAACTTTCTTTAAATATGAAATGGCAACGAGAATTTTTGCCTTTACTCAATGAAATAAATCCAAATGCCCAAATTATTGTGGCTTCACACAGTCCTTCTATTTCCCGAAAAAATACCAGATATTTAACCGAATTAAAATAATGAAAAGCGACTTATTTGAGTTATTGGATGAAGCGGTTCGTGAAAAATGTCCTTTTTTGTTAGTTGAGGGAAAAGACGACTCACAGATTTATGCTCGAATAGCCGAGAAAGCAGGCAAAGAAGTAAAAATTTTCCCCATGAATATGGTAGAGGATTACGCTTCGGGCTGTGATAATGTGATTAAAGCAATTGACAGATTACAACCAAAATTTGACGAACGTCCAGAAAATGAGCATTTAGTGTTAGGAATTATTGACCGAGACAGCCGACCTTATCGACCATTGCAAGAAGATGAAATTGATTATCGAACCTTAAAATCACTTTTTATTCTCAAATATTATTCGATTGAAACGTATTTTGCGACTCGAAATAATCTGAAAAAATTGATTGAGAAATTGACGTATTTGTCTGCTAATCAAATTACAGATGAAATTTTGGATTTTGTCGAAGATAATTTTCAAAATTATACGAACTCCTTGTATTTCATTTCTTTGGAAGCCTTAAAATATCAATGTTCGGAAGATTATTCTGCACAAGTTCAATACGGTCATCATGTAAAAGACAAAAATCGTATTGATAATTTGTATGAACAATTAGAATCACAAAAAGTGGATTTAGAAAGTTTTGCTGAATCAAAAAATATTGAAATTCACGATTTAAAATTGATTTGTAAAGGAAAATGGTATTTAGCCATTTACATTTGTACGACAAATCATCAAATTAAAAGTTTAGTCCAACAATGCAAAGATGAAAATGCTGTCATTCCAAAATGTGCTGTTTGTGAAATAGATACTGAGAGTTGTCAGTATAAATACAAAGGTGGTTATCAAACAAGTGGACTGGAAAATGATATTTTGGAATATATTGACGAAGAAGAATGTCAAGATATTATTCAAGCGATTCAGAATCTGCATTAGACTAATTTGGTTCTCCTTTATCACATTTTTACGACTTAGTCACGCTTCGTTTAACACCAAACCGAAAAGGGATAAGATTTTGAAAATTAATATCTTTGGATTAAAATTTAAGGTTGAGTAATTATAAAAGCACTTTTTAGGCAAAATTATCGGACAACATTAACACAAATGAATCAAAGAGAAATCGAAATTTTAGCCCCCGTAGGCTCACACGAATCACTTTTAGCTGCCCTAAAAGCAGGTTGTAATTCTGTTTATTTTGGGGTCGAACAACTCAATATGAGGGCGCGCTCCTCCATTAATTTTACCCTTGAGGACTTAAAAGAAATTAGTCGTATTTGTCAAGAATATAACGTTAAAACCTACCTGACCATTAATACGATTCTTTACGACCACGATATTCGGTTAATGAAAACCATCGTAGATGCGGCAAAAGAAAACGAAATTACGGCGATTATTGCTTCTGATCATGCGATTATGTCGTATTGTAAATCAGTTGGAATGCCTTTGCATATTTCGACTCAGGTTAATGTTACGAATGTGGAAACCGTTGAATTTTATGCCAATTTTGCGGATGTGATGGTTTTATCTCGTGAACTAAGTCTTCGGCAAGTATCTGAAATTGCAAGGAGTATTGAAAAGAAACAGATTCGAGGAGTTTCTGGGGAGTTAATACGATTAGAAGTTTTTGGGCATGGAGCTTTGTGTATGGCGGTTTCAGGAAAATGTTATTTGAGTTTACATTCGCATAATGCTTCGGCAAATAGAGGGGCATGTATTCAAAATTGTAGAAAAGAATATATTGTAACCAGTAAAGAAGATGGTATTGAATTAAGCATTGATAATGAATATATTATGAGTGCTAAGGATTTATGTACGATTGGTTTTTTAGATAAAATTATAGAAGCTGGCGTTAGTGTTCTTAAAATTGAAGGTAGAGGTCGTTCAGCCGATTATGTCGATACGGTGGTGCGAAGTTACAAAGAAGCCATTACTTCAATTCAAGAAGGAACTTACACCCGTGATAAAGTTGATAATTGGACAAAAGAATTAGCCAAAGTCTATAATCGAGGTTTTTGGGATGGCTATTATTTGGGTCGGAAAATGGGCGAATGGAATGATTCCTATGGCTCAAAAGCAACCGAAAGAAAGATTTTTCTGGGACGAGGCATTAAATATTTTGGAAAAATTGGAGTTGGAGAGTTTCGGATGGAATCACATTCATTAAAAATTGGTGATCAATTGATGATTACAGGACCCAATATTGGAATCGTGAAAGTAGATATTAAGGAACTTAGAGTAGATGGTATAGGTGTCGAATCGGTCAAAAAAGGAGATGTATTTTCCCTCAAGGTTGATGAAGTCATCCGTCCTTCTGCCAAATTATATAAAATAGTGCCTAATGGTTAGAATACTGTTTTACAGAGGGAAGTGCATTGGTTGCAATGCTTGTGTTGAAGTTGCCCCCGAAAGATGGCGAGTTTCCAAAAGAGACGGACGGTGTACACTTATCGAAGGCAAAGAAAAAAAAGGAATATACAAAGCCTTAGTCGGTTTAGAGGAGTATGAACAAAACTTACAAGCTGCCCAAAACTGTCCTGTTAAAATTATTCAAGTAGAAATAGTAAAAAAACGACATTAATTTTGCCTTTTTTCGAATTACAAACACAAGACCCTCAGTCTAAAGCACGTGCAGGGAAAATTACAACGGCACACGGCGAAATCTTGACTCCGATTTTTATGCCAGTCGGGACAGCAGGAACGGTCAAAGCTGTTCATCAACGGGAATTAACCGATGATATTCAGGCACAAATTATTTTGGGAAATACTTACCATTTGTATTTGCGCCCGGGGTTAGACATCTTGGAAAAAGCAGGAGGTTTACACCAATTTAATGGTTGGGAACGTCCTATTTTGACCGATAGCGGTGGTTATCAGGTTTATTCTTTGGCAGGAACTCGAAAAATTAAAGAGGAGGGAGTAACTTTTGCTTCACATATTGATGGTTCAAAACACCTTTTTACGCCTGAGAACGTCATGGAAATTCAGCGTTCAATTGGTGCAGATATTATCATGGCTTTTGACGAATGTCCTCCGTATCCCTGTGATTATGAGTATGCTCGTACCTCAATGGATATGACGCACCGTTGGCTCAAACGTTGTTGTGACCATTTTGATAAAACTTCACCAAAATACGGTTATTCCCAAGTTTTATTCCCAATTGTACAAGGAAGTGTCTATAAAGATTTACGTCAAAAATCGGCTGAATTTATTGCCTCGATGAATCGGGAAGGTAATGCCATTGGTGGACTTTCTGTTGGTGAACCACACGAAGAAATGTACGAAACTACTGAGTTGGTTTGTGCTATTTTGCCTTCTGATAAACCTCGTTATTTAATGGGGGTGGGTACACCCGAAAATATTTTAGAATGTATTGCTTTGGGCGTGGATATGTTTGATTGTGTGATGCCTACCCGAAATGCTCGAAACGGAATGCTTTTCACGACTCAAGGCATTTTGAATATGCGAAATAAAAAATGGGAAGCTGATTTTTCGCCCATTGATGCCGAATTAGGAGGGTATGCCAGTACGTTTTATTCTAAAGCTTATATTCGTCATTTGCTCAAAAGTAAGGAAATATTAGGCGCACAAATTGCAAGTATTCATAACTTGACTTTCTATTTATGGCTGGTTGATGAGGCTCGAAAACATATTTTGGCAGGTGATTTCCGAGCTTGGAAAAACAAGATGATTCCTCAATTGATGCAACGATTGTAACAACTGAGTATCAATTATTCTAACCTACCAAATTTTTGAAACTTGGTAGGTTTAATTTTTATACCGAAATGTATTTTTGTAGTCTTGTCAAAACAGCTTCCATTTTATCCAATGGAATCATATTTGCACCATCCGAAAGTGCTTTTTCAGGTTCTCGATGCGTCTCAATAAAGAAACCTTTTACACCGAGTGCCGCCGCTGCATACGCCATTGGTGGAGCATAAGTTCGATTTCCGCCACTTTTTCCACCTGCTCCCCCTGGTTTTTGTACTGAATGTGTAACATCCATGACCACAGGAAATCCAAATTTTTGCATTTCTAAAATATTTCGAAAATCAACGACCAAATCATTATTTCCGAAAATATTTCCTCGTTCGGTCAATAAAATTTGCCTATTTCCTCCTGTTTCTACTTTTTGGGCAGGATAAATCATATCATGCCCTGACAAAAATTGAGCTTTCTTGATATTGACAATTTTTTGCGTTTTTGCACTTGCTAATAATAAATCCGTTTGTCGACATAAAAAGGCTGGAATTTGCAGAATATCAGCTATTTCCGAAACAGGTTCTGCTTGCCAACTTTCATGAATATCCGTCAAAATAGGTAGTCCTGTCGTCGCTTTGACTTTTGCCAAAATTTCTAATCCTTTTTTCATTCCTAACCCTCGAAATGAATCTACTGAAGTTCGGTTTGCCTTGTCAAAAGAGGCTTTAAAAATATATGTAAATCCTGTTTTTTGCGTGATTTTTTGTAATTCGAACGCTAAATCTAAAATCATATCCTCATTTTCGATAACACAAGGACCCGCTATCAAAAAGGGCTTCGTCTGTAATTCATGATATAAATTTTGCATGAAAAATAATGCGTTTTAGAGTGATGAATAGTTATGGAATTTTTTAGATAAAATGGATAGAGGTTGTTTTTATTTTCAAATAAAATATTGATTATCAAATTTTTATATAAATTTCCATAAAGTATAATTTGCAAACCCTACTTTATGGAAACCAGCAATATTGAACAATGAAAGCTATTTTTCAAAAATTTTTAAACAACCTCTAAACCATAGAAAGTTGGCAAATTACATAAAAATTTAACTGCTTCAGGTCAGTTTATGTATTTGTTTTTTGTGTAATTATATAAAGTAAACTAGTATTTTTGGATTTATAATAAATTCATTTTCAATGATTTCTATAATTATTTGTACTCGAAATTCGTCTTTATTTCAGAATGTAGTTCAAAGTTTAACCAAAACGATTGGTGTACCATTCGAAGTAATTCCAATTCAGAATGCAGATGGAAAATACGGTATTTGTGAAGCCTATAATTTGGGAGCATCCAAAAGTCAGTTTGATATTTTGTGTTTCACTCATGAAGATATTTTGTTTCATACTCAAAATTGGGGGCAAAAAATACTTAAAATATTTAATTTAGATGAAAAAATTGGACTTATCGGAGTCATTGGAAGTGCCTTTCAACCTGATGCTCCTGCAAGTTGGTGGGATACAGGGCTTGATTCGATTCGGCAACGGATTTTACAACGTTATCCCGAAGAAACAAAGGAAATTATTCATAATCCTGAAAATCAATTGCTTGCTGATGTGGTTACGATAGATGGACTTTGGTTTTGTTGTCGAAGAAAAGTTTGGGAAGAAACTCAATTTGATGCACGAACTTTCTCAGGATTTCATTTTTATGATTTAGATTTCTCTACGGCTGTTTTCCAAAAATATCGAGTTTGTGTTACATTCGAAATTTTAATTGAACATTTTTCGCTGGGGAATTTAGATAATATTTGGCGAGAAAATGTCATTCGATATCACCAAAAATGGCGTAAAAAACTACCTCTTTTGGCGCAAAATTTACCAGAGGAAAAACGAAGAAAACATACTTTTAGGATTACTCGAAATTTCACGACTCGCCTCATTGAGAATCAATTTCCAAAGGCAGTAATTTTAAAATATGCACTTCGCTCCATTCTACTTAATCCGAAAGATCGACAAAATCATTGGTTTATGGTTTGGCTGTTTGAGGCATATTTTCCTCAATTATATCGGCTCGTCAGAAGAATATTTCGGATGCTTCGATAGATTCGTACAATGTCTAAATAAGATAATAAATATACTGACTATCAATAAATTGAGTTATAATAAATTACTTCTTAATATTTTTTAGTCTACAAATTTTTCACTCGAAATAAGGGTAAGTTGTCTTTGAAGATTCTATTAGATGAAAGTACAAAAAATGGAAAGGAAATTAAAAATACTTCCAGATTTTGTTCTCTTTTAAATCGTCAAATTAATTTATCATACTTTATCGAAACAAAATTTTTAGACAAATGAAAAAGTTATTTTTTTTAATCGCTTTACTATGTTTTTCAACAGGAGTCTTAGTAGCTCAGGATGAAGAAAATCCTGATAAGAAAAAGAAAAATTCAGATGAAATCCAAACCGTTGCAGGGGATATTAGTCATCATGGTTTTCATTGGGGGTTCAGCTTTACAGGAACAAATATTGGAGATGCTAATGAACCTGCTTTATTAATAGGAGGGCGTTTGGCATGGACAATTAATCGAGTATTTGCGTTGGGATTTGAGGGAAAAGGCTTGATTCCGAGTGTTACAATTAATAATATATCGCCTGATTATCAGGTTCGTCCATTGATGGGCTATGGTGGTTTTTTTATTGAACCTATTTTGTTCTCGAATAAGGTAGTTCATGCAACTATCCCGATAGCTACGGGAAGTGGTTGGGTTGGTTATGTTCGAGATTGGAATGACGAGCGACATCTTGATTTAGATGATTCTGGTGTAATTGATCAATATATTTTTTGGTATTTTGAACCAGGAGCAAATGTGGAAGTCAATATTACGCGTTACTTTCGAGTAGCGGCTGGCGTGAGCTATCGTTATCTTCCTGATTTTGACTTATTAAATAGTGCTAAAAAAGATTTTGCGGGTATGAATTATAGTGTAATGCTCAAGTTTGGGCGGTTTTAAGATTTATTTTATTTTGACCAATTGGACTTGGTGAGTTTTTTAAGCTTACCAAGTTTTTTTTATAATAAAAATAATTTGTTGATAGTGTATAACTCAGATAGTTGGTTTTTGAGAACTTGTTGGCTCTGCAATTGTACTATAATTGAATTATACTCGGATACCAATTAACGTAATATCGTCTCGTTGTTCTTCTTTTTGTTGGTGTGTATCAAGGGCATTTTCAAGTTGTTTTTTTTGATTTTTAAGAGATAATGATGAAATCTCTTGAAGTATTTTTTTTAATGAAGCAGAACCAAACCGCTTCCGTTGGATGTTGTTTTGGTCAATAAATCCATCTGTTGTTAAATATAATAACGTACCTGAAGGAACATCATAAGTTTTTGTTGTAAACCGAATGTCTTTTTTCATGACTCCACCAATTGATCGCCTATCACCCCGAATAGACTCTAATTGATGAGTATCCGAACGAACCATATACAGAGGTAACTTTGCTCCCGAAAATTCAATTTTAATGCTCTGATTTTTAAGATGTTGAATTGCACAAAAACAAATATCCATACCATCCGTATTCATCCGTTCTTTGGTTCTTTTGCTGTGGTCGATATTTTCTTGACGTAGAATTTTCTGAATAGTAAAATGTAAAACTTCGAGAATTACCGCAGGATCATGAACTTGTTTTTCATTTACAATAGCATTTAATTGAGAATACCCAATCAAAGACATAAAGGCACCTGGCACACCATGCCCTGTACAATCTACTGAAGCAACAAAGGTTTTGGCTTGTATATGACTTACCCAAAAGAAATCTCCTGAAACAATATCTTTTGGGCGATAAATTACAAAATGTTCTTCGAAAAATTCATCTAATTTTTCTCCAAGTGGAAGGATAGATTGTTGGATAGTTTGAGCATATCGGATACTATCAGTTACTTGTATGTTTTTATGTTGTAATGAGCGAAAAGTGGCTTCAAGTTGTGCTTTTTGGTGTTCGATTTGAGCATTGGCTTCTTCTAATTCATCTTGTTTATTTTTCATGGCTTCTTGAGTCGCCTTGAGTTCCTCGATATTTCGAGTAAGTTGTTGTTCTTTATCATGTAGTTTTCGAGTTTGATTTTTTAATTTCTCTACTAACTGACGATTTTCCAGATTAGATAAGAAATTTACCAATACCGAAGAAATATTTTGACAAACCTCAAGTAAGTCATTATGTTGATTTTCAGTAAATTTTGTAGGACTAATTAATTCAATAAGCCCTGCTGCTTCATCATTAAAAACTAGAGGAATTAATAATACTGAAACCGATTGAAGTTCTGCTAATGAGGTATTGACAACAACTTTTTGAGGTAGGCTTTCTAAGTAGACAAGTTCTTTTCGTTGGACACACTCACCAAGCAACCCTTCTCCTACTTTGAAACGTGCTTTCTCCATACTGAGAACCGTACAGGCGTATCCCGCAGTAGCCTGCATATTACCTTTCTTACGATTGAGAACGAAAAATGCTCCCCGTGTAATCTGAAAATATTTAGCAAGTTCTGCCAAAATAACTTCCGAAAACTCAGGTAAGTTTTTGTTATAATTTTGGCGCAAAATACCATCAAAATGCTTGACTAGCACATCCGATGTAGGTTTTTGCGAATTCCTTGTATTTAGTAATGTCGTAGAATTCAATGCACTATTCGTTTTTCATACCTTGAAAATTGCTGATAAGCTATTATTCATCATTCGAGTTTTCAGATTTATTTTTTAATTGTTGTTGCAATTTTTGAATAATCTGTTCATATTTTTGTACTTTTTTCTTATGACTTTGAATCTCAGAATGATGACTGGTTTCTAAGCTTTGTATTGTCTTCTGTGCTAATTTATCTTGTAATTTTTGTCCTGTGACATTTACGCCATAAAGCATTAAACGTATCACTTCGCCTGTTGGACTTTTGACAGGTGTAAATGAACCCTTAATCCAAAAGTGTTTTCCTTGGTTACACTTAAATTTGAATTGTCCTCGTTCTGATGTTGCTTCTAACATTAAGTGTTTCCATAGCCTTTGATATTCTTTTGAGTTTGTGGTTGTATGATTTAGTAAATATTCATAAGGCTTATTTTTAATATCTTTTAACTCATATCCTGATAGTTTTAAGAAAATTGGATTGGCATCTACAATTTGTTTATCTAAATTTAGAGCTAAAGTGGCTAAATTATTATTAATTGCTTTGACTTGAACCGCTAGTTCATATTCATTTTGTTTCATAACAGCTTGTACTGTCCGCATTTCTTCCATGGTGCTTTGAGTTTCTACCTCCATTTCCTTAGCTTTGTCTAAGGCTTCTCGCATCGTTATTTCTTGTTCTCGCATTCTTGCAAATGCCTTCTTTAGTACTGCCTCATTTTGTTTCATTTTCTTATTAGCACGTTCTAATTCTTTTTGTTTTCGTTCCATTTCTTCTTGAGTAGCTGTTAACTCTTCCATATTTTGGCGCATCTCTTCTTCTTGTGAACGTAGCATTTCAGCTTGTAACTGAGCTTCTTGGAGTAGGGATTTTGTTTTTTGATTGGCTTGAATGCTTTGCAACATTGAAGCGATGTTTTTACTTAGTCGTTCTAACAAACCAAGGTATTTCTGCTCAGGGCGTTTCAAATGGGCAGTTTCTATTACACCATAAACTACATCATTGAAAATCAAGGGAGTAATAATCAAAAAAGTAGAGTTCAAGCATGCCAAAGAGGTCGTTACTACGGAGTTATACATGGGTAAATCTTCAAAATATAACATTTCTTTGGATTTGACTACCTGACCTACAGGACCTTCACCAACTTCAAAAGTCTGATGAGACATATTTTTGAGTAATACACCATAAGCACCTGATACCGTGATTATTTGCCTGTCATTATCTACCGTAAAAAATGAAGCTTTGACCGCATTCAATAACTTAGCGATATGAAAAATGACAACATCCGAGAAATCTTCCAAATCACGATTAAAATTTAATCGTAACAAGTCATCGAATTGTGTAAGAGTTGAATCTAGCCATAAGCGGTACTCTAACTCTTGTTTTTGGATTTCAGAGACTTCAATTTTTTCGTTTGTGGTATTTTTTAACATGGTTTTGTTAATGAATATTTTGACTGGCGAATATTGATACTTAATATCTCCTATATAGATTGTTTGTAAAACTGACTTAAAAAACTTTTTAGTGACAATTTGTGCTTATCGTTATTTTTTACGACAAATATCATTCTAAAGTAACAACTGTTTTTCATATGATTCAATTCCTAGTCTCTTTTATGACGTAATTTATCGCAGTTATATCCAGAAAAAGTACTTTTTTCGAGAAATGAGTCCATTTAAAATCTGTAAAATACAAAGAAAAAGATTACTCAAGTACCTTCTTTAGTTTTTTAGTATCAGAATGTCTTACGTCAAGTCGTTCCAACTCTGCCAAAATGGCTTGAATAGCTTCCTTAAAGGTAGATATTTGTGCTATAAAAAGAGGCTTTGCTTTCAAATACTCCCCATTATACAAATAAATGAACGCAATCTGTAAACATCTAAAAGGAGAAGTTTCTTCTAAAAGTGTAGAACGTAAGTTTAAAGCTTTTATTAAGTTTTTTTTGCTTTCTAAAAGCTTCTTATTAAACAAAAGAAGATAACCTTTTTCGATATAGCCTTCAGTAAGTGTTAAGGTATCTGATTTAGAAGGCTTCAAATTGTGTGATAGGTATTGTTCGTAGAAAGCTAAATAATTTTGGTGATAACGTAACTTGGTCTCATAGTCATCCTGACTAATTACTTTGATTTTTTCTCGAAAGTATAAAGCATATACCTTAGCTGTTTCAGCTGATAGCTGGCTTTTTTGATAAGTTTTTATTATAAATAACTCAAAATCAGATAGTTTATTATTATCTGTTTTTCGATTATATTTCTTAAGATTACCACGTAAACGATGCCATTCATCAAATAACTTTGGCAAATTTTGTGTGGAATTAGAAATCAAGTTTTGAGCCAAGTCCATTTGTTGATTTTGAAGATAGGCTAGCAATCTCAAAGTTTTAATCTTAGTAAAATGAGACGGAATTTTTGAATATGATTTTGCTTTTTGATTATAGAGTAAACTTTGTTGATAATTTCCTGAATAGAGTTCTAGCTCTGCCAGTTTCGTATAAACCTCAGAAGTTTCCTGAAAGTCTTGCCGACTTTGCGTGTGTTGAACTAATTTTTCATAAAATTGAATCGCTTTTTTTAAATCCAAAATTTGCTGGGTGTGCGCAGCCTCTTGTACTGCCTTTTTTTCAAAAAAATAAGCTAATTCTCGCCAATCTTCCGAATTAGATTTTTTCACTAATTCCATTTCACTAATTTCCTCTTCTAATCTCAACTGATTTGTCCAGCTTAATTTATCCACTTTACCTGAGTTTAAGAAAGCTTCGGGAGTAAATGTTAAATAAGTAGATTTATCTTCGCTTCCTGTCAGAATATACTGTCCATCAGCTGAAAAGCGAACTATACGAACGGGAGCCTGATGTTTCTCAAACCGAAATATAATTTGTCCTTGTCGGTTCCAAAGTATTGCTGTGTTATCAGCACAACCTGTTAAAAGGTATTGATTATCAGGAGAAAAAGCGACTGATAAGACTGCTTTCGGATGTTGTAAAAATAATAATTTATTGCCCTTAAAATCGTGTAAAATAGCCATATGATCATCACCTGCGGTTAAAATTAGGGTTTCGTCTGAGGATATGGCTAAATCATTGATTTTACCATCATGAATTACTTGTTTTAGTAACTCTGTGCCGTCTAAATCTCTAATTTTTAGAATGCCTTGCCAACTTCCTGAAATAACTTTCTGTCCATTTTGGATAAATTTAGCAATTCGAATACGGTCATTTTCTTCAGTAATTGTATGTGTAAGTTTTCCGTCTTTTTTCCAAATTTTTAATGTGTGATCATTACTAGCAGTTAAAATTTTGGAACCATCTATCGAAAAATCGACACTATAAATACGAGCTTGATGTCCCAAAAATACTTGTTCTAACTTTCCTGTTTTTAAATTCCAAAGCCGAGCAGTATAATCGTTTCCTCCACTTAAAATAAATTTTTCATCAGGAGAAATCTTCACGGTTAAAATGCCTTTGGGATGCTGAATTGTTGTTTCTTGAATTTTATTTTCTTGAATAATTCGAATATCTCCGCTTTTTAAACCAATAACCTTTAATTGATTTTTAGGCATTAGATCTAGGGTTATAACAGGATCTGAAAATGTAAATTTTTGTTTAATATTTCCTTGATTATCAATTAATTTTATAATTCCATCTTCACTCCCTGTAGCTAAAAATCGTCCATTTCTGGAGAAGGCTAAAGTTTGAATAGGAGATTCATGACCTCGAAAATCAAATTGTACTTTAGCGGTTTGAGTCTCACTCAAAATTAAGGTACGGTCACTACTTCCCGAAATGATATATTTTCCATCGGGTGAAAATTTTACTGCTTGGACATTTCCTTGGTGAGCCTGAAATTGACGAATTTCTACACCATTCAAATCCAACAAAAAAGGATTTTTTCGAGAACTTCCTACTAAAATTTGTTTTCCATCAGGTGAAAGATCAATAGCGAAAATGCTCAATTCAGGATGATCAAAAATAGTTTGTGATACTCCACCTTTATCCCAAAACTGAATAGTCCCACCAAAGTCAGCTGTCAAAATTTTTGAGCCATCAGGGGAAAAAATAGCTGAGCTAATTAAAATGCCTTGAGTATAAAAATTATACTGTAAATCAGCTTCTTGTGTCCATATCTTAATAAAATTATCCGTGCTGGCAGTCAAAATATTTGAGTCATCGGGAGAAAAGTCAACTGCTGTAATTTCCCCTGAATGTCCCTTGAAGGTTCGTAAAGTATCTCCTTGAGTGTTCCATAAAATAGCCGTTCCATCTCGACTTCCTGTCAAAATTTTTGAACCATCTGCAGAAAAAGCAACTGCTGAAATACGATCAGTATGTCCTTGAAAAACTCTAATTTCATTTCCTTCTAAATCCCAAAGTTTGGCAATATTACCTTCTGTACCAACTAGTATATATTTTCCATTAGGTGAAAATTCTACTGCCTGAACCGCTTTTCTGTGGTGAAAAGTATGCTGATGGAAGGTGTTTTCTGCATAAATTTTCCCTAAAACTTTCAAAATGCCTAGACTTTTAGGACTGATTTTCAAGGCTTTTTCAGCTATTCGAAGAGCATCTGTAGTATTGGTTTCTTGTAACTCTAGTGCCTGTGCGGTCAAGCGGTTAGCAAGAGCTTCAGACTGTGCTTTTTGCTTTTGGTAATTAAATAAAATAGCTAAAATAACAACTGAGGCTGCCAGTAAAGTTAAGATTGAGGCTAAAAAATAACGTTCTTTACGTTTCTGATTTCGCCTTTTTTGGCTTTGTAAAACAATGTTTTTTTCAACCTGAGATAACACTCTCATTCCTGAAATCCCAGATTCAACTGCTTGTAAATCAGAAGTATCAAACCAAATTTGTTCTTGTTTCTTTATCCAATTTGATTGTTTAGCCGTTAAGAGTCGAGAAGCGTGTTGTCCTACTTTATCTGATTGATTAAAAGCACGAATTACAATAGGAGCAAGGGTATCATGAATTAAAATGGTTGCATTTGGTTCTGTTTCTGAATCATTTAAGAGATAGACCTCTTTGAGTTTGAAGATCAATTTTTCAAGAATATCCGCATGATGAGTATATAATTTTTGGAGTTGTTCTACAGGGACACTTTCAGCAGCCAGCATTTCTGTTGTATGATGTTTCAAAATATCTAAAACTAAGCCTGATTGAACAGCTTGTGGAAATGTTTTCTCGACTATAACTAATTGACGATCAAAAAATTCAGACATTGCTAAGCCTTTTCGCTTAAGGTCTCGATATAAGGCAAGAGAAAAAATAGTTCCTTGTCCATTTTGCCGATTCTCTGCATTCTTTTCCCAAAGCCGAGTTAGAATAATTTGTAATACAGCCGCAACAGGTGAGTTTTTATCAGCTACCAAATCGTCCGCTATTTTTGTTGATAAATCGGAATCAAGACGAATATTATAACGTTGTTTGAGATCAGGTAAAAGTGTCTTGGCTTCAATAATTTCAATAATTTCTTTTTTTGTCAAATGCTCTAAAAAAATACCCGTTCTAGGTAATTCTTTTATACGTAAGATTTCTCTAATTTCAGGATGGAATTCCTTACGATATGATAACATTAGTTTTCCTTTAGGAGCTTGGTCAGGCTGTCCAAAAATATCTTGTAGTTGTAAGGCAAAGTCTTCAATTTCATCTGGAAAGTCAGGATTAGGACGTGTAAAGACTTCTTCAACTTGATCTAATAAAATAATTAAAGGTTTAGTGGTCTGAACCTCTATTTGCCACCACATTCGTTGAATTTCGGAATAGTTTGTATTCTGACTTCTATGAGAATTTTGTTGAAATCTTTCTTGCTTTTGTTCTAATTCTTGAATTAATTGTATTACTCGTTTAAGAGCTTGTCCATGTAAATCTTTTTGTATTATTCGAAGAATATTAATATCTGTATCAATTTGTTTTAGACTCTGTTCAGGAGTACTTTCAAGGGAGTCTTCTATACCTAGAAGTACCTCCATTAGAGCAACTCTTAAAGTTTCTGAAAGCCCTAAATTTTGTTTTCGTTTGATATAAATAACGGTGTAACTTTTTTCAAGTCGAGGAAATAATCCTGCCTCTAAAAGTGAGGATTTGCCGACTCCCGATTGTCCATAAAATTGAATAATTGGGGGAGATTTTTCATCTGTAATGAGGTTGTGTAAAGCTCGAATATAATACGAACGTCCGAAAAAGATGCGAGCATGTTGTCGTTCATATTGCTTTAAAAATAGAAAAGGGGTTTCGGGTAAAGTATAATTATTAGGAATATCAGGTAATCCAAAGAGTGGATTTTCAGCAGCATCAGGTAAATTCCATGTCCGAATAATACCAGAACCTTTACGAAAGAAAATACGCCAAGGAAATCTATCAGATGTAAGGTTTTTAATATTTTTGCGATATAAAGCTCGGTAATTGTCTCCTTTTCGGATACGAATTTCATCTGTAGCTTCTTCCCATGATTTTTCAATAGAAAAACCTCTAGCTAAACTTTTATAAAACCGAGTTGCTAAGTCTGAAGCTGTGATATCATCAATACTTTGGGTAGTCGCAATAACGCAAGAAACTCCTTTATTGATTAAATCAATAGCTTGTTGTTCAGTAGAGCATCCATTTAAAAATATGATTTTCAGATTATTACGTTTTCTAAAATAAGAAGTCAAGCCTTCACCGTGTGCTGTGCTTTGTGAACCATCTGTGTTTTCTAATAGGAGTTGATAACCATCTGCATGACCACCATAGTGAAAAATTGCGATTCTATTCCTAAAGTTACGGCTTTCAAAAATATCTAAAATATCTTCAATCGTAGCATTAGAACGTTCCACTATCTCACATAAACCTGCATCTTGTGCCGATTCGAGAGCTTTTCGTATTCCTGTTAATTCAACCGATAAGTTTCTGAGATAGCGGGTATTATCAATTTTATCATTTGCAAAAGCTAGAAAAATAACAGGCTTTTTCGGAAAATTCGTCATTTGTTTGAATAGAAATTTGTTGTATTTTCTTCATAAATTATGACTGAGCAAAATCAATAATTTTCTGAAGAACTTTTTGTCGATTTTGCCAAAATTCGCGACTGTAAATTCTTAAATAAGTCCAATTTTTGTTTTTTAATAATTCAGGAAAATAGGCATGATTTTCTTTTGCTGATAAAGCTTCATAAAATAAATTATCATCTGTCAGAATCAATTTTAGTTCTCTATTTTTTTGATTATCTTTAGTAGTTTTTTTTCGTAAAACTAAGTCGGTAAATGGCAAGGTTTCTTCTAATACAAAATCATTTTGAGATTTATTAAAGTAGTTTCGTAATTCATCTTTCAAGAATTTAGAAAAATAGTACTTTTTTAATATAGGTAAAGTTGGTTTATAACGTTTTCTAGAGACATCTAAGGCATATTGTAAGTATTTTTGTAATAATTTTGCTCCTTCTTGTTTGAGGTCTTCGGTACGAATTTGATGCGGAAAAATACTACTTACGACATAAATTTTTTGTTTGGCACGAGTAACCGCTACATTGAGCCTATTTTCCCCTCTTTCTTGACTCAAAAGTCCAAAATTCATTCTAAACTTCCCCGTTATTGAAGGAGCGTAACCTATTGAAAAAATAATAATTTCGCGCTCATCGCCTTGTACATTTTCAATATTTTTAATAAAAAAATTTTTAGGAAGAGCTACTTTTCTTTGTTCTATAACATCTAAAATTAACATCTGTTGCGGAAAGTTAAAAGTAATAATTCCAATATCTATTTCGCCTTTTTGTAATAGTTTTTGGACTAATGTTACAACTGCTAAAGCCTCTTCTAAATTGGTGTTTTTTTCCCAGATGCCATCAATTTTTAAAAATTCAATACTTGGTTTTTGATCTATAAAATTTTGATAATCAGGAATTAATGTTAATTTATTTTTATAAAAATGCTGATTTGAAAAGTCAATTAAATCTAATGACTGACTTCGGTAATGTCCTCTTAAATTCACTGAAGGCAAATAAAAATTTCCCAAATCTAAGACTGACTCTACTTCTGTTTCGGGCGAATTTTCTTTTGTTTCTTCTTCCCATTTTGGTGTATATAAACTCAAGGGTTGCAATTGTTGTGTATCTCCTATGATGATCGTTTGTTTCCCCCGATAAAAAACAGGAATTCCTTTTTCAGCATAACATTGTGAAGCTTCATCGAAAATCACCAAATCAAAATACTTTTGAGGTTGAAAAATGGCAGAAATTGACTCAGGTGATGCCATCCAACAGGGAATTAAATGAAAGATTTCCTCTGAAAAGTGGGTAATTAGTTTTCGCAATGCCCAAATATTTCGTTTTTTATTGACTTGATGATATAAATCACGATAATCCACTAAATTACCTAATCGGTTGAAAGTCAGTGTTTTTAATTGAGTTTCTCTAGATCTAATTTTCGTGATTTCTTCACTAATTTGTCTTTTTTCTTGAATTGCCGCTTTTAACTGAGTTTCTAATTGATTGATTTTCAATGATGAAGAAGCTCTCAAAACAGGAAATTTTTGTTCAATATGAGTAATCCAAGCCAAACGAAGGCTATTTTCAAAAGAATTTAATTGTTGTTCTGCTGTAAAATCAAAATTATATTTTTTTAATATATTTATAACCTGAACTTCTATTTCTGAAAATGAATCTTTCAATTTATCTGATTCGCAAAGTAGTTCAAAATCATGTTCTAAAACTGTTGCTAAAATTTTTGCTTTTTCAGGATTATTCCAAAGGGTTTTAAATTGTGTTTCTCTTAAATAATAATGATATTGACTTTTTTGCTCCACAAAATTTTTTAGAAAAAAAGAGGCTCGAAAAAGTAATCTTGATAATCTTCGATAAGTGAAATTTTTTAGAATTACTTTTTCTAATATATTTGAGATTCCATCTTCCCATAACTTTTTGGCTTTCAGAGCAGAACGATGATGTCTAAACCATGTTTGGAATTGATGTTTTTCAAGTGAGTTTTGTATTTGATATAGATTATCTATAGCTTGAATTGCTTTATCATACCCTTGATTAGGAGTAAGCCAGTTTATAGTTAATATTGTTTTTCGTAATTTTTCTAGTTTTTTTCTATTCGTAATTTTTTTTAATAAAATATCAATATTTAACACCTTGAAATCTAACCCATTGATTTCAAAAAGAGCTTTGACTTTCATTTTGTGTTTAGAAAATAGCTCCCAATGTTTACGAGTCCAAAAATTCTTTTGGGCTTCCTGATATTCTGTTAAATAGGCTAAAAAATCGTCTAATTTCCCGAGAGTAAGTGATGATTCTATTCCTTCATTTTCAAAACAAGCTAAAGTATTTTTTTCTATTTGGAGTAGCAAGTAATAGTCTGTATCTGAAAACTGAATTACTTTTCGGAAATATTGTAGAGCTGGTTCTGACTCCATAAATCCTAGCCATAAGGCAATCTTATTTTTCTGATTCAGAATACTTTCAGCTTCTTCAAAATTAATTTTTTTTCCAATTAATGTTTCTGATTTTTCCTCAATTTGAGTTTTGAATTGTGGAAATTCAAGCAATAATTTTTTGAGTTTTTGAAAATCTTGAAAATTACGCTGTGCAAATGATTTCCGATATTTCCATATATATTTTTTATGTCCAATTTTTTCTTGATAAAGGAAATAGTTTTGGAGTCGTTTTCGGAAATCTTGAATCTTTGAAAAATCTAAAAACTGATAGATATTTGTAAAATCAAGATATGGCGCATTTGGATCAGAAGTCAAATAAAGCTCCTTGATAGGTAGTCCACATTCAGAGTAGTCGAAGAGAGCATATCGAAGATTTTCTAATTCATACAAACAGTGATCAATTTCTCGACTCAGCACTAAAAATCGTTCTTCCAATTGATAAATTTGAACTTGAAATGAAGCTTTTATTTGCTCTCTAACCCCTTCAATTTGTTTTGCAATCTGTTCATAAATTTTTTTTCGGTCATTTCTAAAGTCATGTACTAAAGCTGTAAATTCTGTTAGTTTTTTTTCAGCAAGACGCTGATATACAATATCCAGAGCTACCCGTTTTTGACAAACTAATAAAATCCGTTTTTGATGTGCTATGGCATCAGCTATTAGGTTACAAATGAGTTGTGATTTCCCTGTTCCTGGTGCGCCCTGAACAACTATTGACTTTCCTGTTTTTACTGTTTTTAAGACGTTTTCTTGGGAGGCATCAATTGGATAAGGTAATATCATTTGTTTCTCTAAAACCTGAAATTTTTTTTTGCTTAAATCAGTATTATAACTTTGACTATCAGGATTTTGAAATAAAGATTCTAAACTGGTTATTTCAGTCTTATTGACTAAGAACTCATAGTCAGGTGCTAGGAAAGAATCTGAACGAGCAAAAACACCTAAAACTGCTTGAGGCATTAATTTAAGCTTTCCCGTCTGGTGAAGTAATGCAAAGTCAGCTTTGGTAAAGGAGAAAAAAGGAACTAAACGATCTTCAAAATTGATCTGATTAAAGTTGATTTCAAGAGAACTATTTTTTAGGATTTGATATAATTGATTTCGAAATTCTTGACTTCCTTCTGGAAGTTCACTTAGATTTTTTTCAAGTAAGTTTTCATCTAATTCTACCTGATTAAATTGTGAATAAGCTAGTAAGAAAGTACGATTGAACTTTATATCCTCTGTTTTTCGGAGTTTTAATAACCACTTTCCACTTTCTTTCCAAAGTGTAATCGGGAAAAAAATAAGTGGACAACGGATACATTTATCGTCTTGTGTTTTCCCTTCGATAAATGGATACCCTAATAATAAATCTTTAGCTCCTCGTTCTTCTCGAATTAATTTATCTGTGCGTAAAATTTGTTTTAATACTTTTCCAACTTGATTGGCATCTTTATCTCTTGAGTCTAAATCTTTGGAAAGTACTATTTTATTTTGTCTTTCGATAAGTTGTTGAATAATAGAAAAAGCAGGTTTATTATTTAAAAAATCAAATTTATGAATGTCTATAAATTGACGTTCAGTAGTTTTGGGTAGAAAAAGTGAACGATTCTTTTCAGATAAATTAGGGAGACGTTTTTGATACTTTTTCAGAAGATGTTGCACAGACTTATAAATTATTATGTTTAATCTTAAAACCTACTACTAAAATATCATCTGTTTGTGGATATTTGTCTTGCCGCCATTTATAATGCTTTTCTTCTAGTACAAGTCTTTGTTTATCAGGTGTTTGTGATGAGATTTCTAATAGTAGCCTTTTAAGTCTTCGTGTCATAAATTTCTTATCTCTTTTCCCTCTTCCTCCCAATTGATCAGCATAACCATCTGAAAATAAATAGAATTGTGTATCTTTATTAAATAGAATTTTTTTACTTGTATAATCTTTCCGATAATTTTCTAAAAAATATCCTCCGACCGAGAAACTATCTCCTTTAATTTCTTGAAGTCTTTGATTTTCTATCATAATCAATGGACGTTTTGCTCCTGAAAATGTCATTTCTTTTCGTCTTTTATCAATTACACAGACAGCAGCATCCATTCCGTCTTGAACTTCATTTTCTGCTTGATTTAATAATCTCTGGATATAATGATGTGTTTGTGTCAATATTAAGTTAGGTTGAATGACTTGTTTTGTATTGACAATATAATCCAACAAATTATTACCAATTAATGACATAAATGCACCTGGTACGCCATGCCCTGTGCAGTCAGCTACCACCATGATATATTGTGTATTTCGGAATTTAGGCTGCACTTCAGCAAACCAATAAAAATCACCACTTACTACATCTCTAGGTTTATGGAATATTAATAAGTCTGATAAATGTTTTTGAATACGTTCTTTAGGAGGAAGCACTGCTTTCTGGATGCGTTCAGCATAATTGATTGAAGCTTTTATTTTGGTTTGTTCGTCCTTTAGGATACCATTAATTTTTTCAAGTTCACTTTTTTGCACTGAAATCTCTTCTGTTCGTTGCTTTACAAGCCATTCTAGTTGTTTATTTCTTTGAATAATACGATAAGACCGCCATCGAAATATAATAACAATAATGATTAATAAACTCAAAACAATCAAGCTCCAAAACCACCCTGTTTGCCAAAAAAAGGGCTTAAAATAAAATTTTATTTCAGTAACTTCAGGGTTCCATTCCCCCTTTTCATTACTGACATTGATTTGGAACGTATACTCTTTTGGAGCAAGGCTAGTATAAGTAATCTCACGTTTATCTATATTTTCGACCCACCCTGTTTTTGTTCCAACAAGCCGATATCGTAGTTTAATTCTTTGAGGATTTTTAAGAGCTAATAATCTCCACCGAAAACTAATATTTTCGGAATTACTTTCCAAGATTAAATTATTGTTATTTCGAAAATCAATTTCTTGTTCATTCACCATAAATTTTTTTAATTGAACATCAGGAAATTGAGTTTCAAGCCTAATTCTATCAGGATAGACTACAGAAATACTATTTTGCATAGGGAACCAAAGTGAACCATCTGACGCTTTAAATGTTTCTGCAATACCCGTATATGCATTCACTTTTAGTCCATCTTCCTTCGTATATAGGTGAAAATTTAATGCAACCTGTTTACCATGCGCATAGTCATTCAATGCTTGCTTTGATATTTCTATAATTCCTTTATCTGTAGCTAGCCATAATGAGCCTTGATTATCCTCAATTACTTGGTAGATAACATTATGAGGTAATCCTTCATGTCTTGTAAAAATCGTAATTTGGTTATTTTCTAATCGATTAAGTCCTTGTTTAGTTGCTACCCAAGTTACGTTATCTTCATCACAATAAATATCCAGTATTAAATCCGAAGAGAGTCCATCTGCCTGACGGATTACCTTGAAGGTATCTGCCTGTGTCAAGATATTGAGTCCACTAGTATTTGTCCCAACTAGTATTTGCCCTAATTTATCTTCTGCTAAAGTCATTACAAAGGGTGAAGTAAGTCCTTGTTTTTCAAGATATTGAATAGGATTATCAGGGTCTTCTATTGGAACTTTAATCACCCCCCCAGTACGTGAACCAGCCCAGATATTTCCTTTCTTATCTTGAATAATACAACGAAATGTATTCGAAAAATATCCATTATTTTCATTAAAAAATTTAGCAGGTTGTCCAGATACATCCCGAACTAAGCCTTCATAAGTTGCCCTCCAGAATACATTACCCGTTTGACAAACACTGTATGTTATTGTTTCTTTAAAGGAGGGCTTTTCAGAAAGAAATTGAACCCCATTATCATTATGACGGGAAAAAACATAGGTTTTCGCATTGGACCCTAGTGCATATACTTTATCTCCTTGCTCATAAAAAGTATTGATTGCTAAACCTTTCAAGTTTACTCCTTCTGGTTTTGAGAAGGTCGTAAATACTCCATCTTTTAAGCGGTACAATCCAAGTTGTCCAGAAATAAGCCAAAGATTACCTCCTTTATCTGCTGTGATTTTTAAATATTCATCTTTTAGATAGTGTTCTAATTGATTGGTTTCATAATTTTTCCGATAAATTCCTTTAGCCCCAATCATCCAAAGTCCACTCGCATCCTCATAGAAATCCCATATATCTTTTGGCATCTCTCTATTAAAGATAATTTGTCCATCCTGTAACAACATGAGCCCTTTGTTACTAGATATATGTATTGTATTAAACTTATCTTTATGAATAGTTTCAAAAATAACATTACCCTTTGCTTTGTATTGTTGTTTAACTTTCTCATCTTCTAGTACAAGAAGTCCTGCATTTTCAGCACAAATCCATATTTTTCCATCAATTTCTTTGATACAAAAAATATAGTCGTCCCGAGAAAGCTCAGGGATTTTAATTTCATGTCGTTTTCTGGTAACAGGGTCATAAACATGAAGCCCGAAATCACGTGTGGCTAACCAAATCTTTCCTTTACTATCACAATGAATCATTTCGACAGGATAGGTAAAATCTAAGGATTCTCCTACATTTTCAAAACAGTCATTTTTATACTTCGAGAATCCTTTATGAGTAGCAATCCAAAGAGTAGAGTCAGGACTTTCAGTTAGTGAATAGACATTTAGGGAAGGAATAGCAGGCGTATTCAGGAGGTCAAAGACTTCAAATTCATACCCATCAAACCGAATTAATCCAGAAAAAGAAGTCATCCATAAAAAACCATCTGAGGTAGGATGTATATCACTCAAATAGTTTGCTCCTATTTCTTCAGTAGTCCAATGAGTAAGTACATATTGACTCAGTTGTTTATGTGGAGAAAAATAGCTAGGTAATTCAGCCTGTTGTGCTAAACTCTTAGGTATGTTTCCTCCCCATAAAAAAATACACCAGTATATATGAAATAACAAGCTGAGCCAACGTTTCATTGGTCGGTTATTTAATAATTATTTTTAGTATAAAAAATTAAGGTACTAAAAATCAAATGAATTTCCTGATTTAAGTTACATTCTCTTCGGTGCTTCCACGCCAATCAGTTGTAAAACAACTCGGATCGTTTCAGCAACTTGTAAAGAAATTTGAATACGTAAGGCTTTTGAGGCTGGATTTTCTGCGTTAAAAATAGATAATTCAGCAAAGAATTTTCCGTATAATCGTGCTACATCATAGGCATAGTTTGCCATGACAGCAGGAGAATAATTCTGTGCGGCTTCTTGTAGTTTGATTGGGAAATCGGCGATCAATCGGATTAGGTCAATTTCAAGTGGTTCTAGCGTAGTTAAAGACGAAAAATTTATATAATCAATGCCCAAGGCTTCAGCCCTGCGTAAAATGGAGCAACATCGGGCGTGCGTGTATTGAATATATACTCCTGTATCTCCTTGAAAATCAATAGATTCTTTTGGATTAAACAGCATTTTTTTCTTTGGCTCAACTTTTAATAAATAATATTTGAGTGCGCCAAGTGCCAATTGATGATATAACTTTTGTCGTTCTTTTTGTGTGAAATTCTCAATTTTACCTGCTTCGTTAGTTCTTTCGGTGGCAATAGCTACCATTTCAGCCACTAAATCATCAGCATCAACTACTTTTCCTTCTCTAGATTTCATTTTGCCTTCGGGAAGCTCAACCATGCCATAAGATAAATGAAAAATACCATCTGCATAGGGTCGATTTAGTTTTTGCATAATCAAACGCAATACCTTAAAATGATAATCTTGTTCATTACCTACTACATAAACGGATTTTTGCATTGAAAAATCTCGGTATTTTAAATCAGCTGTTCCCATATCTTGCGTCATATAAACTGATGTACCGTCAGGGCGTAAAAGTAACTTTTCATCCAGTTTATCAGACTTTAAGTTAATCCAAACTGAGTTATCTGGTTTTTGAAAGAAAATTCCTTTCTCTAATCCTTCCTGAACAATTTGTTTACCAAGAAGATAAGTGCCTGATTCGTAGTAAAATTTATCAAATTCTACTCCAATAGTTTGGTAAGTTTCGTCAAATCCTGTATAAACCCAGCCATTCATTTTTTTCCATAATGCGACGGTTTGAGGATCATTATTTTCCCACTTCTGAAGCATTTCTTGAGCCTCTAAAAGTAAAGGCGTATTTTTAGATTTTTTAGCTAAATCTTCTTTACTAATTTTAGGGTTTTGAGCCTTAATTTGCTCTTGTAATTCGACAGTTTGTTTTCGATTTTCGAGGTCGAACTTCACATAATAATCTCCTACTAATTTATCTCCTTTGATATTATCTTCTTCAGGGGTTTCATCATGCCCAAATTTTTGGTAAGCTAGCATGGATTTACAAATATGTATTCCTCTGTCATTTACTAAGTTAGCCTTTAAAACTTCGTAGCCTGCTGCTTCCAGAATCAAAGAAACAGAATGCCCTAAAAAATTATTTCGTAAATGCCCTAAATGTAATGGTTTATTGGTGTTTGGTGAAGAGTATTCAACCATTACTTTCTCACCATTTCGAGGAAGGCTTCTAAAATAATCAGTAGAGGAAATCGTATTCAATAATTCAATCCATAAATGTGATGAAATTGAGATATTTAAAAAACCTTTTACGATATTAAATTTTGTTACCCATTCAATATTTTCTTGTAAATAATCTCCTAAGATTTGAGCGGTTTCTTCAGGGCGTTTTTTAGTAATTCGACCAAAAGGGAAGGTAACAAATGTAAAATCGCCTTCGAATTCTTTCCGAGTTGTTTGTAAGATAATTTTATTTGAGGGTATTTTCTGACCAAATTTATTCTCAAAACCCGCCAAAATGGCTTGTGTCAGTTTTTCTTCAATTTTCATGTTTTTAGGGCTATCACCTTATGATACGAATCTGAGATAAGATACTAAAGGTTAGTGAATAATTTTGTAAAGTTACTTGCTTTTTTGAAAAAACTTCAAATTTGGTGCTAATCTGATTTGGGACGTTTCTGGAAAAAACTTTTGAACATCAAAAAACCAACCACCACAAACAAAAAGAGAAACATCAACAGTTGCAAATAAAAGAAAAACCCAGGAGCTGGAATCTGCTCTTTTTTGAGTCGAATTTCAAGGTCTTTAGGAGTTATTTTTTTCGTAAATAATTGACTCAGATCCATATAAGTACGCTGAAAAGCCGCCGCATATTCTCCCTCTTTGAAGGCTTGTACCACCAAAATCCGCATCATTTGCTGTTTTATACCTTCGGTTAAATAAGGCTTTAGAGAGTCTCCTACATGTATCCTGCCTTGCATCTCTTTTCGAGCCAGTAGTATAAGTATCGTTTTTTGTTTGGCTTCGGCACTAATCGGAATTTTTTGATACAAGTTTATAGTGTGTGCCGAAAAATCCTTTTTACCAAAAGCCTTAATTGTACCAAAATAGATTTTGATACCTGTTTTTTGATGAAAATTTTCGAGGGTTTCTTCCAAAAAGGCGACCTCTGGTTCATCCAGTAATCTGGCAAAATCATTAACAAATTGGATACTGTCTTCTTGAGCTCTCAACGTTGTTGGCATCCCTCCTATGGCTAAGAACAAACTTAGACCTAAGAGGAGTAATTTATTTTTCATAAAATGAATTTTTAACTTAAAAAATTTATGATTTTTCGTCTAATTTTAAAATTAATTGGTGGGAGACTTAACTTTCGACCTTTGCCGTTGTCAGTTGAACATCTCCATTTTTTATTTTTGTGTCCATCTCTCTGGTAAAAATACTATTTTTCAAATTCACATTTGAAACAAGTGCCTCGTTTACCGAATTTCGATTTGATTCCTTTGCTCCAACATGATAAAAATGTTCTTTGGTTGTAATAAATGAATCTTTCCAAATCGAAAAAACATACTCATTCGTTCGGTATTTATTGTTTAACCAAGTAGATAAAATGTATGTAGCATTTGAACTAACTATTTTTTCATGTAAGATGATTTCTTCCTCTTCTGACCAAGAATCAAAATAATCAACATGTCGACCAATATACGGCGGGTCAGAATAGACTAAATCAGAATGATTGATTTCAGCCAAAGTTGTTTTAAAATCTTGGTGCTTAAACGTAAAATCCCCTAATTCAATAACTTGTGAAATATTTTTGACTTGGTTCGTAATTTTTGTAACCAAGGCTTGGGCAAATCTATTTGGCTTTTTGCAAAACGGAACATTAAACCCGCCTTTCTTATTAAATCGCATCATTCCATTGAAACATGAACGACTTAAAAATAAAAAATCCAAAGAACTGCCCTTATCGTTAAATCTATTTCTTACTTCGTAATAATATTCACCTTCTGATTTAAGTAATTTCGCTCCTTCATCAGTTAAAAATTTGTTTACCTTCGTACTTGTTATTTCTTTATTTTTGATACCATTATAAAATTTAATCAAATGAGGATTACTATCACACATTAAAGCTTTTTTGGGCTGAATATTAAACCCAACTACACCTGTTCCCATAAATGGCTCAACCCATCTTTCATATTTTACATCTTCAATATTAGATGCAATCCACTTGACTAATTTGGTCTTTATCCCTTGCGATTTTATTGGTGGTACTATTGGCATTATTGTATAGTCTGGTTAAATTAATTTATAGTTTAGCTTAAAAACAAATAAGGTTATTTTATTATACAAAACGAAAATACGGTTTTCATTGAAATTTAGAATAGTATTTTTCAATAAAAAAATGGAATTTTCTAAAAATTCAATACAATGATTTTAGTCATTTATTTGTCCAAGTAAGGACATTACCTTGTGAGCCGTTTTACATAAATTTTACGTCATCCCAAAAACGAAACCTTTTCAAATCTTTTTCAGATGATTTACGAAACACTCTTCCAAGAATCCATCCAAAATCCTGAAGATTTCTGGATGAAACAAGCCCAAAATATTTCGTGGTTTGAAGCTCCCGAAAAAGCACTTTCTCAAGATGAGGAAGGACTTTACCGTTGGTTCAAAGGTGGGAAAATGAACACGTCTTATTTGGCTTTGGATTATCATATTGAGCAAGGTAGAGGTGACCAAACGGCAATCATTTATGATTCGCCCGTAACGGATACACTCCAAAAAATTACATTCTCAGAATTGCGTGATCGAGTTGCAAAATTTGCAGGTGGCTTACAAAGCCTTGGTGTTCAAAAAGGTGATACAGTCATCATCTATATGCCTATGATTCCTGAAGCTGCAGTTGCTATGCTAGCCTGCGCCCGCTTAGGAGCAATTCACTCTGTTGTTTTTGGTGGATTTGCGCCACACGAATTAGCCATCCGAATTGATGATGCCAAACCCAAAGCCATCTTAACGGCAAGTTGTGGTATTGAAATCAAAAAAGTCATTTCATATATGCCTTTGGTTCGGGAAGCTATTCAGCACGCTGAGCATAAACCAAGCAATATTGTTGTTTGTCAACGAGAACAACACCCTATTGAATTAGAAGAAAATGAGTCAGATTGGACTGCCTTAGAAGCAAGTGGTACGCCAGTAGAACCTGTTGCTGTGGATGCTACTGACCCTCTTTACATTCTTTACACTTCTGGAACAACGGGAGTTCCTAAAGGAATTGTTCGAGACAATGGTGGTCATGCTGTAGCCTTGAAATTCAGTATGGAGAAAATCTACGGTACCACAACAGGAGAAGTTTATTGGACAGCTTCTGATGTTGGTTGGGTTGTTGGACACTCTTACATTGTTTATGCTCCTTTAATTAATGGAAATACTACGATTGTATTCGAAGGTAAGCCTATCAAAACTCCTGATGCAGGTACATTCTGGAGAGTAATTGATCAGCATAAAGTAAGTGTTTTCTTCACTGCTCCAACCGCATTCCGAGCTATCAAAAAAGAAGACCACGAAGCTGAATTACTCAAAAACTATGATATTTCATCATTGAAGCGTGTTTTTGTAGCAGGTGAACGATGTGATATTGGTACATACAACTGGATGAACGACCATTTACAACGACCTATCGTTGATCATTGGTGGCAAACCGAATCAGGATGGCCTATGTTAGCAGATATGATGGGGTTAGAAGAAGCTCCTGAGGTCGTAGGTGGTTCAGCAGGAAAGCCTGTTTGTGGTTTTAATGTTCATATTTTGGATGAAGGTGGACATGAAGTTACAAAGCCTAATCAAGAAGGATTTGTAGCAATTAAGTTGCCACTACCTCCAGGTTGTTTGCCTACACTTTGGCAAAACTCAGCACGCTTCAAAAGCTCTTATTTGAGTATGTTTGACGGGTTCTATTTGAGTGGAGATGGTGGATATCGAGACGAAGCAGGAAATTTCTTCATTACAGGACGGATTGATGATGTTATTAATGTAGCAGGGCACCGACTCTCTACAGGTGAGATGGAAGAAATGATTTCTACACATGAGGTAGTAGCAGAATGTGCTGTAGTGGGTATTGAGGATAATTTGAAAGGACAAATTCCTGTGGGATTAGTCGTATTGAAAGATGGTGTTGGAATTGCAGAAGCTGATTTAGAGAAAGAACTCGCTGCAATGATTCGTCATGAAATTGGTCCGATTGCTTGTTATAAACAAACAACAGTCGTTAAACGCCTACCAAAAACTCGTTCTGGTAAGATTCTTCGAAAAACAATGCGAAAAATTGCCGATGGACAAGACTTCAAAATGCCTTCAACTATTGATGATCCTGCCATTTTGGATGAAATTCGAGAAGCATTCCAAGAACATAAAATTGGTAATGCCTTCCAATCTTAACTAAAAACAAAATAGCGTACTAGACTAGTTTTTAAGTTGCGCTCCATGACAAAAACCTTGTTAATCAATTGTTTAACAAGGTTTTTTTTATTTAAAAAATCAATATATTATTTCTTAATCTATATCTGCCCAAATCACCTTATTAGTAATAGGCTGACGTTTATAAGGAGGTGGTGTCGTTTTTGGAATTCCTAAGAAAAAGAAACCTAGTAATTTATCTTTTTCACCCAAACCAAATAATTCCTTGGCTTCTTGATAATACGTAATTCCACCACTTCCCCAATATGCTCCAATGCCATAAGCTGTAGCTGTCAAGTACATATTTTGAACAGCACAGGCTACGGCTTCAATTTCCTCAATTTCAGGCACAACAGGATTCCGTTGCATGCCGATAGTAATCACATGTGAAGCCAATGTTGGTTTAGTTTGGAGTTTTTGATACATTTTCTCCTTAAATTTCTCGGGAGGAGTAGCTGTTTTGTATAATTCAGCTTGGACTTTTCCCAATTTTTCGAGGGCTTTCCCCGTAAAAACCATAAATCGCCAAGGCTCAGTTCTCCGATGGTTGGGAGCGTAATTAGCATTTTCTAGAATTTGCTCCACAATCTCATGAGAAACTTTCTCTCCTGAATATTGATTCGGAAAAATTGATCTTCGACTTTGAATTAATTGATTGATTTGTTGTGTGTTATAAGCCATTTTTTAGAGATTAAGGTAAAAGTAAAATCTAAACAGCATCATTCAGAAAACGTAAATCTTTCTGTACTTTTCGAGCTTGTTCGATATGTCGAAAATCATGGTTAACCATAATTTGTAATGCGTCTCCTACCCGAAAAACAATCAGTTTACTGATAGGTGAATAAATTTTCATTCTTTGAATATCAAATCCATTCAAATTTTGAATATAAGTTAAAATACTGATTTTTAAAGCAATAAATTCTTGTAAAATATGTATATCTAAATCACTTGTTCGAGGTGAAAAAAGAGCAGGGTTCTTGATTTTTCGTCCATTTGGTTTCATTTGATTGGCAAAAAATTTTCCGAACCATGCTGATTTAAATGGCTTTTGAGCTTTCAAATTTCGTACTCGGGCATCTTCCAAGGCTTTTTGAAGCAAAATCAGATACTGCTCATTTGTCTTTTTTAGATGATCAACACACTGAGCAATGCTCCAAGAAGTAGGGGCAGGCTTCCAGTTCAATTGCTGATATGTGAGACCTTCAAATTCCTTGAGCTGCTCAATAACTTTCTGAGTTTGTCTGTATATTTGTTCTAAATGTGGTTCAGTAAAAGTGATGGTGTTTTCCATAGAATTGCCTTATTTTTGAGTGTACAGCGTTAAAACCAAATGTTTTTTTTGTGTTGTAATTCCTGATTTAATCCATCTGCTTAAACTAGGAAATGAACTTTTTGTTATACGGCTCAAAAAATAAGACAAATTAATTGATATAATTTCAATTTGAAAATTGTAATAAAATAACTTGGATAAGTCCAATCAAAAAGCCTAAGATGGCTCCTGCTAGTTCAATAAATTTGAATTCCTTTTTCATTACTCCCATCAATATCGCCTCTAATTTTTCATTGGAGAATTGATTTACTTTTTCAGCAACTAAGGCTTCTATGTCGATATCTTCCATTTTCGAGCCGACTTTTTCGAGTAAAATTGGAATTAAATTTTCGAGTTCTTCAGCTATTTTGAGTTTAATTGGGGCAAGTACTTCTTCAGTGGCAAACATTTTCAGCATTGGATTAGAGTCCGTAATTGCTTGAATGAGTCGATTATCAACGTAATCCTGAATCATGGTTTTGATTTCTGTTTTTGTATTTTCGTTGTTTACTTTTTCCAAAAGCACAGGCATCGAAATCAGTTCTTTGGCTACCACTTCTCCGAGGCGATCAGCTAAAACAGCTTTACGTTTCGGAAAAATACCTTGTAACTTGAACAAAATTAAATTTCGTTCCTCCCGCGGATGAAACAACATTTTCACTGCAATGTAGTTTGTTACCCAACCAATTGCCGCCGAAATAAAAGGCAGTATGTACAACATATTAATAAGAATAGTCTCGAAATAAAAACTTCATTTTTAAAGCTACAAAAATACGTATCAATGTGATAAATCAGCTAAAAATGTCGCTCTATTCCTAAAATTGATTGCAAACAAATTGAATTTTAAAAAAACAGAAAATATAAATTTTTCGATAAATCAGCAATATTTCACAAAAAAATTAAAATTCTAATTTTTTGGATCTAAAATGAAACTATTTTTTCCTCTATTGGTTTCTTAGGGAAAGCAACCAATTTTAAGTTATTGTTGTTGATTTATTTATTTCGAAATAACATAGGTTAATTAGAGTTTTTCTATAAAAATGAAATTAAATATTTATTTTGTACTATATAAAATAACATATAAAAATAATATCAAAAATAAAATAGAGAATTCAAAAAACAAAATTAAATAATAGTACGTAATTGATAAAAAGAACTTATGTTTGTCCTGAGAATTTCAGCCTTAAAACAAATGAAAAACAAAATAGTAAAATACAAGACATAAAAAGTTAATTTGTATTTTTCCATGATAGGAGCCTAAGCTGTTTTTCAAAATTTAATTATGATTCAATATATTTGTGGAAAATTATTCTTACTACTTGTTTAGTCTTAAATTTATTACTTAGTCTGGTTGGTTTAATCTATTAAAAAATTGCTTTATTCAAACTTTAAAAACACATATGAAAGCAACATCAATCCCTGAGCGCAAGGATCCCATAAGCCAAAAGTCTGCTGAAGAAACTTTGGTTTTCACGATTTTGGAAGTAGCCGCACAATTGAACAAACGAAGTGCTTCGATGACAGAAAGAGCAGGCATTACCACTCAACAATGGCTTATCATGCTGTTCATTGATGGCGACCCTAATATTTATTATGTGGACAAGACCCCTCTTGATAAAGATGGTATTTTAGCTTCTGAAATTGCGGAAGCACTCAATGTATCTCGCCCTAACATCACAAATTTGATTAGTTCATTGATGCGTAAAGATTTAATTATGCAAATCGAAGATCCTGAAGATAAGCGTCGTAAGCGTCTTCGACTAACCGAAAAAGGTGAGCAAGTACTTCAACAAATCGAGCCCTATCGTAAGCAATCAAACGGAGCATTATTTGCAGGATTTGATGAAGAAGTATTGAGCAAAATGAGCGAAGATTTGCAATTGGTTTTACAGCGCCTTAATTCAAACAAAAGACGCTCTATTCTCTAAGCAGTCCAGCAATTCATTTCCCTAAAAATTTTCACCCAACTTATTTGATGAAAAAATCATCAGAAGTTGGGTGTTTGGTTATTCATCTTTTAATTGTCTTCTAGCATATCTTCAGGATAAGGAATAAATACAAAATTGGTGAAATCGGCATCAATTACAAATAAACAACAAAACTCTTCAGGATTTTTATAGGCTTGTTTGAATTTTTCACTATCCTCAACTAATTGTCGTTCCTCAAATTCTTGCAAAAAAGACGCAAAAAAATGCCAATTTCCTGCCACTTCTTGTTTGTTCATCAATAATTGTCCGATGGGTTGGGAAGATTTACAAATCGGAAAAATTGGAAAATTAGAAATATTTCGCTTTCGGATATGATATGATGCTTCATATAGCGTTTGTGCTGCTATTACAAAATCATTACTAATTGTTCCTAAGTATTTTCCGTTGAGTTCGGGGCTATTTTGCATAGTTATTGACTAAGTTAGATTTAAAACGATATTCTTAAAAGCACATTTATGATATATTCGAAAACCATACTCAAAATTAATCCCTCTTTTCGAACTTTTCCTAATTTTCACATATTAAGCGTCTATAAATCTATATCTAGTGGAATAAAATAGAGGTAAAAATCTGATATAATTAAACTATCTCAAAACAACTTCATCTGATAACCAGATCTAGGTATTAGACGGCTAACTAATACTTTATCAATAATTTCATGGGGAATTTCGGAAGATAAAATAGTACGATGATAACTTAATAAATTTGGATAGTAAACCATAGAATTTGAAAAATCTTGCGATAAATTCATGGGTAATAATTCACCATATTCAGGACATTCTATGGCTTCGCTCAAGGTATAAATTTCTCTTTCCAAATCATATTCAATGACTAAGCGTTTCTTTTGTTGAGGACGGTAAAAACAAAATAGATAGAGTGAATTTTTTAAGAAGCGTTCAGGGAAAAATCGTAAGTAACCCATCGAAAAAAAAGGATACAAAAATTTCTGACAAGGAATATGCTGTCGTTTTAATTCTTTTTCAAGAGCATTTATTTTTTGTTTTAAGGTATGAATCGGAAAAATTTCTTCAGATAGTTTATGAATATCTTTCCAACGCCCCTTCCAATTATAATATTGGCAATTGCCAACCTTGAGCTTATAATCGAAGGGAGAGGGATGCTCTAAGATGTATCCTGAATAATAAAATTTGAAGTGATGCTTAATACCATATTCAATTTCCAATAACATTGTATAAGTCCCTAAACTATATTTTGCATAATTGGCACGATCGTATAGGGCGATAATACTAGCAAGGCTTGTTTTTCCAATATCAAAAAAACTTACTGCCACCAATTTATTAGGAAAGTCTCTGGTATCATACACACTAATTTCCCATGTTTCGAATACTGTTTTTTCCAAATTAGCATTCATAAACAGCTCCAAAGAATCAAATATAAATCCCTGAAAATAAGGTTTTTGTTGTTGATAAAGTGCTTCTTTTTCTTTATCAATGATAGCAGGACGAATGACTACCTGAAAGCGATTGTGACATCGTTTCCAGACACGGCGCAGACTTTTCTTGGGTTGATAATCCTCTAATCTTAGACGGATATTTACCAAAGAATAAATGTCCTCATCCAAGCACATTAATTGCGAACGGAAAAGCATATACGAACTCCGAAACCACCCACTTGCCAAGTATTTATCTAATCGACTTGGTGAAAGTGATTGCGGATAGTACATCTGTACCAACATAAAAATGGGATTTTGAACTTTACAAGGCTACCCATAAATAATCAAAAAAGTAGACATTTCAAAATAATTGGACTTAAAAATCAGCTTTTGAAAATTCACCTGCTTTTTGAGATAATTTTGTGATGGAATATACTATTAAAATTTGAAAGTACTATTTTCCATGTTCCTTCAAAATTCGTTCGGTGGCTAACCGAGAACTAATTACTACAATTGGTAAGCCAGTTCCTGGGACAGTGGAAGCACCGACATAATACAAATTCTTCAAGTCTTCATCCCGATTAGAAGGACGTAAAGCACCAACTTGATTTAAGCCATGTGCTAATCCTAAGCCACTTCCTTTGTATAAATTAAAGCTATCTCGCCATTGGATAGGATTCCAAACAGTTCGTGTTAATGTGTTTTTTCGTAAATTATAACCTATTCGTTTACCTAAATCATCAATAATAGTATCTGCAAGTTGTTCACTATCAGACCAATCGGTTTTATAACGTAAATCAGGCATAGGACAAAGAATAAATAAATTTTCACATCCTTCGGGTGCTGCATCTGGGTTTGATTTTGAAGAAACATTAACGTAATAATACGGTTTTTGGGGTGATACTGAAGTTTTGAAAATTTTATCTGCATAATCCTCAAAATTATCTCCCAAAAAATAAGTATGATGATATAAATTATCTAATTTTCCTTTAATACCCAAATAAATTGTAAATGGTGATAGTGTCCATTCCATTTTATCGAGCTTTTGTTCAGTGTATTTGGGTCGTTTCAGAATTTGCCCTCGAAATGCTGCCGCATCCGAATTTGAGATAAAAACATCAGCCTTATAGTGGTTTCCATACTGGTCAATAAATACGGAAACTACCCCATCTTTAACTTCGATATCCTGAATTTCAGTATTATAATGAATTTTTACTTGACGTTCAGCTAATAATTTTAAGAGTTCTTCTGTGATCTTGTACATTCCGCCTTGTACATTCCAGTAGCCATCATGTTCGAGTTCGGTGTAATTCAATAAACTATAGACGGCGGGTGTGTCGAATGGTGTTGCCCCTAAAAAAAAGGCTACTAATGAAAAAATTACTTTGACTTCGTGTGCAGTAAAATGTCGATTTAATTCTGACCACATTGAGCGTCCTAATTTGGGAGCATGGCGTAGGGGTACACTCATCAGTGCCAACAAATAGGCTAGTTTGGAAGAATAATTTCGCTTGACAATTCGATATTCTGTATCATGAAAAATACCTTTGGCTTGATCAAGATATTTTCGGATTTTAGGTTCTAAATCAGACTCTAATTTTTCGAATTCTTTAGCTAGTCGAGGTAAATCTTTATAAATCAAATAAGGAGATTTTCGATACGAAAAATAAACAGCATAGAGCGGATTTAACTCATTAAATTTTAGAGGGTTATTTACATTACAGCTTTTAAATAACTCTTCAAATTCATAACTCATACTGAAGAATGAAGGACCTAAATCGAAGGTAAATCCATCTTGTTTGAATTGATTAAGTCGTCCGCCTGCTTGGTGGTACTTTTCAACCATTTCGACTTGATAGCCTTCTGAAGAAAGTCGCAAAGCGGTGGCTAATCCGCCAAGTCCTGTGCCAATGATGAATGCTTTTTTGCTCATGTGTTGAGGTGTTATATACTACTATTTAATAACTACCTGAAGATGAATATATGGAAAGTATAACTTCTTTACTGTCCTTATGTTTTTACCATAAAACAGCCATCTTAGTCACAAGAGAATACAAAAAACTAACATGATTAATTATAACAGCCTAAAAATCAGTATTTTGTGATGAATTATCTACTGTTTGATATAGAACTACTAAGAATTTGAATAGGGTAAAAAAAGATTTAATATAATTTATTTTAAAATATCTTCTCTAACTAGAGATTATTACGAATTATTTCATACATTCTGGAAGGGGTCGGTAAACTGTATTTAAACACCGACAATAGTATCCGATAGTAGCTTTGCTGGTGTCATACCTACAACACCAACAAAACAAAATGAAAAAATTTCCTAAAATTTCATCTCAGGAATTTCTCCTTCAATGATAAGCTTTCCTTCGGTAGCTTCCTGAATTTGTTTGACTGATACATTGGGTGCACGTTCTAATAATTTAAATCCACCTTCAGGCAAGATATCCATCACAGCCATATTCGAAACAATTTTTTTGACACAGCCTACTCCAGTAATTGGTAACGTACATTTTTTGAGTACTTTAGAAGCTCCTCTTCGATTAGTATGTTGCATAGCTACAATGATATTTCGGGAAGAAGCGACTAAATCCATTGCACCTCCCATTCCTTTGACGAGTTTACCAGGGATTTTCCAATTTGCAATATCACCATTTTCAGATACTTCCATTGCTCCCAAAATCGTTAAATCAAGATGTCCACCCCGAATCATGGCGAAACTCTCTGCGGAGGAAAATAAACTTGCCCCTTTAACCATTGTAACGGTTTGTTTTCCTGCATTAATCAAGTCAGCATCTACTTTGTCATCAGTTGGAAATGCACCAATGCCTAACATCCCATTTTCGGATTGTAAAACGACATGAACACCATCTGGGATATAATTGGGGACTAAAGTCGGAATGCCAATACCTAGATTGACATAAAAGCCATCTTGTAATTCTTGAGCGATGCGTTGAGCAATTTGTTCTTTTGTAAGCATATTTTTTCAGGTGTTTTTGAGGTATTTATAAATTGGTTTAATAAATAATCTCCAAAGGAGTGGTTTGCGAATTTACAGTTTTTGAACTAATTTTAAATCCTTTCAGACAAATTTCTCGGTAACTTTTTGGAAAAAACAATAAGTAAATTGTTTTATTTTAATAAAATATTAAATTATTTAAATATATGAATCTTACAATTCAAAAGCCTTACCTTTTGTTTATCGGTGATGTTACCGAAGGCGAAAGTGCAAAAATGGCAGATGGTATCGCTCGTTGGACTCCTGAAAATGTAGTTGGTAAACTAAGTTTAGAAGGAGGAAAAGTAAATCTAGATTTGCCTGAGTTATCCCTTAAAGAAGCGGTTGAATTAGGAGCGAAAACCTTAGTTATTGGCGTGGTTAATTCGGGAGGATTTATTCCCGAACATTGGACAAAAACATTTCTTCAAGCTCTTGAGGCGGGACTTGATATTGCGAGTGGAATGCATAAGAAATTGGAAGATTTACCTGATGTGGCGGAAACTGCCCAAAAATACGGACGGAAACTTTGGAATGTTCGTCATCCTAATTATTATCCTCCTATCGGAACAGGAGAAAAGCGAACTGGAAAACGGCTTTTGACAGTAGGAACAGACTGCTCAGTAGGTAAGATGTTTACTGCTTTAGCAATCAATAAAGCTCTGAAAAATAAAGGAATAAAGTCTGATTTTCGAGCAACAGGACAAACAGGTATTTTGATTGAGGGAAGTGGTGTACCGATTGATGCGGTGATTGCTGATTTTATTTCAGGTGGTGCGGAAATGGTTGCTCCTGAAAATGAGCCTGACCACTGGGATATTATTGAAGGACAAGGGTCGTTATTTCATCCTTCATTTGCTGGTGTAACCATTGGATTAATTCATGGTTCACAGCCTGATGCTTTGGTTTTGTGTCATAAACCTACTCGAAAATGGATGCGGGGTGTATCTGAAGGGAGCTACCAACTTCCTGATTTACAGGTTTGTATGGATTTGAATTTAGAGGTTGCTCGACGCACTAACCCCAATGCTAAATTTGTAGGACTCAGTATTAATACTTCGGAAATGGAAACTACAGAAGCCAAAAATTATCTCAAAGATCTTGAAGAAAAATATGGTTTACCTACGGTTGATCCTCTTCAAGATGGTGTAGAAAAAATAGTTAATAAATTGGTATAAATCAATTATTTAGCTTTGGCAAAGCCCATAGTTTTGGACTTTGTCATCGCTTATAACTAAAAATTTATTCCAAAGCCCATTCAATTGCTTTTTCAGCATGAATTTTCGTAGTATCAAAAATCGGAATCGGAACATCTTCAGCTTGAATCAAAAGTGGAATTTCTGTACAACCCAAGATAACACCTTCTGCACCTTTTTCATGTAAGTTTTTGATAATATCAATATATTTTTGCTTTGATTCTGGTTTTATTTTACCTTGAACTAATTCCTTATAGATTATTTGATGAATAATATCTCGTTCATCTTTAGTTGGAATTAGAATCTCAATACCATATTTTTTTTGGATAATATCTTTGTAGAAATCTTTTTCCATCGTGAACTTTGTCCCTAATAAGGCTACCTTTTTAAATCCTGTTTTTTGAATGATTTGGGCAGTAGCTTCGGCAATGTGTAAGAATGGGACAGAAATTTTAGCTTCGATAGCTGGCGCACAAAGGTGCATCGTGTTTGTACCTACTAAAATGATTTCTGCTCCTGCCAGCTCTAATTTATGGGCAACTTTTACCATCAATTCGTCTAATTTGATCCAGTTTCCATCCCGTTGTAGTTGTTCTACTTCGGCAAAATCAACACTCCATAAAATGAGTTTACAGGAATGAAAACCACCTAATAACTCCTTTATTTTCTGATTCATAAGTTGGTAGTAAACTGTAGAAGATTCCCAACTCATTCCTCCTATTATTCCAATTGTTTTCATAGATTATTTTGTTTGAGATTCAGTAATTACATATACATCCTCACCTTTTCGTTTCATTCGGAATTTTTCACGAGCATATTTTTCTAATTCCTTCGTATCACCTGTTAATAGTTTGTGTTGTTGTTTAATTTTTTTGATTTCAGATTCGTAATATTCTTTCTCAGATTCGAGTTGCTTTTGTTGGCGATACATCGAATATTGTGAGTATACATCGTTACGATCAAAAAAGCTTACCCAAACCACAAATGCAATTGTTATGATAAGATAAAAGTTACGAGGCTTTAGAAATTTGGCAATTAAATTTTCATACATTTTCTGAAAAAATTACATATGTAAGAATAATTTCTAAGTTATGTTTAAAATTATAAAAAGTAAAGTTACATACTTTTCAATTCTTTTGGAGAAAACGGAGTGAGTTTTGGATTTGTTTCAGTATTCTTTTAAGTTTGAAGGAAGGTCATTTTTTTAACTCTAAAAACTAATCACAAGAATTATGATAAAAAAACTAACCTTAGGTACCGTTTTAGGCTTGGTAACTCTCTTGTTTGTTAGTCTAAAATTTAATCATACTAATTTAAATCAGCAGTCCAAAGATACTCCCAAAACTTTTCCCCAAACGATTGCAAAGGCATCTATAAAAATTGAGCGTAAAAGAAACTTAGAATCTCAATTGACTTCAAAAGAAGTTCTTAATTCGGATGAAAATTCTGATAGTCAAAAAGATAGTATTTTGGTGGTAGGTGTGGGGGATATGATGCTAGGCACAAATTTTCCCGATGAGTCGTACTTACCACCTAATAATGGCAAAAATTTACTAAAGGCAGCTACTCCTTTTTTGAAATCAGCCGATATAACATTTGGAAATTTGGAGGGAACAATCTTAAATTCAGGCGGAACAGTTAAAAAGTGTAATGACCCATCAGTTTGTTATGCTTTCCGAATGCCTGAAAAATTGATTGATAATCTCACGACAGCAGGATTTAATTTATTAAGTATTGCTAATAATCATGTAGGAGATTTTGGTTGGGAAGGACGAAAAAATGCACCTAAAGTATTAAAAAGCAAAGGGTTTGAGTTTGCAGGTTTAATGTCTTGTCCTTATACAGTATTTGAAAAAGATGGTATCAAATATGGTTTTGTGGCTTTTGCTCCCAACACAGGTACGATTGATATTCGAAATATTGCGAAAGCTGAAATGATTGTTAAGGAACTTGAACGTTTATCTGATGTAGTCATTGTTTCTTTTCATGGTGGGGCAGAAGGATTCGAACATGAGCGAGTTACTCGAAAAAAAGAAACCTACTACGGTGAAAATAGAGGAAATGTTTATGAGTTTTCTCATAAGATGATTGATGCGGGAGCTGATATTATTTTCGGTCATGGTCCTCATATTGTGCGAGCAGTCGAGTTGTATAAAAATCGGTTTATTGCGTATAGTTTGGGAAACTTTTGTACTTATAGACGTTTTAGCCTTGTAGGGTTGAAAGGAATTTCACCTATTTTACAACTTTATGTCGATTCCGAAGGAAGATTCCAAAAAGGAAAAATTATTTCGATGCATCAAACACCTCCTGGAGGTCCCAAAATAGATGCTAAGAATAGGGCAGTAAAAGTTATTCAACGTCTAACGAAAGCCGATTTCCCTAAGACTCCTTTGATTATTCAAAATGATGGCACTATTTTGCCAAAATAAATACTAAATTCTTACTTTTCGCTACTAAGGATGACTTGTAGAAATATTTTAATGGTGGTCAGTTTATGAATTAATGAAATCTTAGTAGGGGAGAGTAATTTTTATTTCAGTCAATAGAAAATTATCAATACTTGAACTTATGAGTTTATGAATGAAGAAGCGACCAAATTAGTTAAATATTCAAATTCAGAGACTGTTAATTGTTCAGGACGTTGAGAAAAAATGTCTTTTTGCCGAATATCATCCGATAATTGGAATACTTTCAGGGAATTACGAAGCGTCTTGCGGCGCATCCCAAAAGCGGTTTTGACTACTCGAAAAAATAATTTCTCATCACAGTTTAAGTTTTTAACTTGGTTTCTTCGTAATGAAATTACTCCAGAATTCACTTTAGGAGGAGGCAAAAAAACATCAGGTGGAACAGTAAATTCATAGCGAATATCATAAAATGCTTGTAAGAAAACACTTAAAATTCCGTATGACTTTTTTCCTGCAGGTGATGCAATTCGTTCGGCTACTTCCTTCTGAATCATACAAACTACTTCAGGAATTTGGTCTCGATACTCCAAGATTTTGAAGAATAATTGGGAAGAAATATTGTATGGAAAATTTCCAATAATGGCAAACGGATGGGTAAAATGAGCTTCTAAATTAAGTCGTAAAATATTTCCTTCGATAATATTTTTAGCAGGAATCACCTGATTTTCTTGAAGATAGGCAATGGATTCTTGATCAATTTCAATTACAAAAGTCTCAAAATCAGCTTTTTTAACCAAAAATTTGGTGAGTACACCCGTACCAGCTCCAATTTCCAAAACATTCTGATAATTTTTATATCCTGATAATAAATCGGTGATATTCTTGGCAATGGTATCATCTTTCAAAAAATGTTGTCCAAGAGATTTTTTAGGGCGTACTTTCATAAAACGAAATATTGCTTGTTATGATATGAGGTAGTGATAAAATCTGAAAAGAAAAAACTTAATTATTGAGTAGGTTTTTAACTAGTAATAAAAATGTCTTTGATAAAAATCTGACTATCCTTTGAGCCAATCAAGAGCCTTTTGTTCTTTGTTTTGTGGAAAAAAACACTGTTGAAATTGGTCGTTAGAAATTTCTTTATCTTCACTAAACATTTGTTCTACAGATAATTTACTATAGAACTCATCTGGGACTAATATGGCATATCTTGAAACTCCTTTTTCAATGATAGTTGGAAATAAAAACTGAATAATCCAATCTTGCATTTGTGGAGGTACTACCATATCTCCACCATTCGTCAACATATACTTAGGTTTAAGTTCATTGAATTTGGTCATCCAATTTCTTAGTTCTTCTTTTTGTTGTTCAAATGAAATATAGTCTGGTAGCCAAATATTTTTAATGATTGAATTTTCAACATCATAATAGATTTCTTGAAATGCGCTACTGTAAATCTTCTTCATATATGATTATATTTTGAATAAATACCCTATAAGATCCTCAGAGTCTTATAGGGTATTTATTTATAATTACAGACTATTTGTCTCGTTTACTGAGCCAGTCAAAAATAGTTGGAGTCAGTTCTTTTTGTGAACGCCGTCCTGTAAATACGCCAATGTGTCCACCAGGGAATTTATACAATTCTTTATCTCTAGAGCCTACCAAATCATTCAAAGGAATGGTAGCACTTGGTGGTACAAGGTGATCACTGGCTGCATAAATATTCATCAAAGGCATCGTAATTTTTTTCAAATCTACCTTTTCACCAACAACTAATTCGCCTTTTACTAATTTGTTTTGTTGATACAAATCTTTTAGAAACTGACGGTAGGTTTCACCAGCTTGAGCTGGTTGGTCATTAATCCATTTTTCCATACGCAAGAAGTTCAACATTTTAGATTCATTATCCAAAATATTCATAATATGCTGATTCTTGCGAACTTTTAACATTGGTTTTAGAGTTTGGAAACCAAAATCTAAGAAACCACCAGGAATTAATCCACCACAACCTTCAACAATAGCATCAATATCCATATCTCGTGACCAACGGAATAATAAACCGTCATCTTTCGAGAAATCAACTGGTGTAACCATTGTAATTAAGGCATTTACTTTCTCAGGATGTAAAGAAGAATAAATAATTGAGAAAGTACCTCCTTGACAAACACCCAATAAGTTTACTTTGTCGATTTTATGAGTTTCGCAGACATAGTTGATACATGAATCCATGTACAGATTGATGTAGTCGTCCATGGTCAAATAACGCTCATTTCGGGTTGGGTAGCCTGTATCAATGATATAAATGTCTGCACCTAAAGAAATTAACTTTCCGATAAGTGTGCGGTCAGACTGCAAATCCATCATATCGTACCGATTGATGAGGGCATATTGAATGACAATAGGCACTTTCAATTTTGGTGGAATGACTTTTCCATTCTCATCTAAATTCTGGTATCGATACAGTTTGACTTTATCAATTTGGAAAACTTGTTCTTTCGGTGTAATTCCGATTTCAACATCAGGAAGATCACTCAAGACTTGTTGTCCTTTATTTAATTTGTCGAGTGTATCGTTAAACTTTTGATAAGTTTCAGACACTAGATTTTGCATTGTATTATTTGGATTGGATTTGAGAAGATAAGTTAGATATAAAAAAAGTTATCAAAAAAACAAGAATAAAGAAGTCTGCTTTTTGATAACTTTTCATTACTGAATACTTAATCAAAATTAAGCACTAGTTGTTGTGGTTTTTTTCGTTGCCGTTTTCCGTCTGGTAGTCGTCGTGGGTTTTTTGGCATTACTTACTACCTGCTTTTCAAGCTTTCGGACTTGTGCTTTGAGGTCATGAATCGTTTTATTCAATTCATCAATTTCGGAACGAGGAGCAATAGAAAGTGGTGTAAGAGCCGCTTCTATTTGCCCATCTAAATTTTTCTTCATGGTCATACTTATCGTAACCAAATCGGCTTGTAGTTTGGAGTAAGTATCTCCGCCGAACAAAGAAACCATGTCATCCTCGACTTTGTTCACCCAAGAATTGAAGAACTCGTCAAAACTAACAAACTCATTGGTTTCTTGCATTTTTGCCATCAAGTCTTTTACAACTTTCTCCATGGCTTCTTGTCCTGTGACTGTCACCATATTTTGGAGTTCCATCGCTTTGATGTAGTATTTGATGTAAAGTTCTTGATTTTGTTGCATTGTTACCATCATATCACTCGTCTCTTCAGGGAGTGTAGTCAGGTATGGCTTCATGAATTTCTGGTATTGCTCAAAGGATGTAGAGACCATTTTTGAAACATCTTCCAAATTCCCAGTAACAAGAGGAGTAGGTAGCATTTCCTGCATTCTTTCCCATTGCCCATAGAAATTTTCTTTGGTCATTCCCATATAATCCGTAAAGAGCTTTTGGTAGTTTTTCATATTTTCGGTTAGCTCTTGCGTATTAGGAATGTTCATGGATTTCATAATATTATCCATTACTTCCTGATATTTGGAAGTATCAAAAAAGGTTTTCCACTGGTTCGTATCCACAGTAGAAGGAGACATGGTTTTGAAAAGTGGTTGCCAAATTTCAAACATTTTCATGTAAGTCTTGGTATTATTCATCAACTCCATGAATGTGTTTTTGCCCAAATCTCCAGGGGTATATTGCTTGAAAGGAGTCGTCAACTGCTCTGTTACTTGCTGATAAGCTTGACTCCAGCTAGAGTAAACATTATCGAGGTTACCTTTCAAGTAGTCTTGAAACATATTTTCTTGTTGTGGGGGAACGTTATCCTTGATAAACTGTACCCATGCTTCGCCGAATTTCTTCTGTGCGTCCATCCATTGCTGAAGCATATCCATTGCCATATTCTCTTTTTTCTCTTCGGTAATAGAGCTAATCATGGTATTCATTAAATTAGCTTGCTTATTTACCCACTCGCTGTAAATATCAGCCGAGTCTGTTGCAAGACCACCCTTCTGGAATGAATCTTGAACTTTTTTAGAGGAATCCATTAGGTTGTCTACAAACTGATTTTGTGTATCCAACCAAGCATTAAAAAACTTTTGCGTAGTATCCATGGCTTAATGGTATTAGTATTAATAAAAAAGAAAACTACTAAATCTGGTACAAATATAGAGTAGTTTGTTCCTTAAAAAAGAATACGTGTTAGTTTTTGGGGGAATTTTTTGCGAAAAAGTACAAAACTTATGAGATGAGGCTTTTAGCGATAATTCGCTTATTTTTGCTTAGTTTATTAAATAATATTTCTTGTTGATAAGCTAAGTAATTGATAAAAAGGATATTATAAAGAGCTTTTTTCATGGTGTAAAATTTACAAATCTTAAACCATGAAAAATTGGCTCTGATGTTTATTGTTAGACTACTCGTAAGTAATCTTTACTTTTTTTCTTCTTCTCTTGAGCATCTACAACAGCAATAGTCGCCATATTAGTTATCTCACGAATTGAACTACCTAATTGTAAAACATGAACTGCCTTGCTCAAACCCAAAGACATAGGACCCACAGCTTCAGCATTTCCTACGGTTTGTAATAATTTATAAGCAATATTACCTGCCGCTAAATTAGGGAAAATAAACAAGTTTGGTTTTCCATCAATTAATGGGGAAAATGGATAAGCCTCTTCTAAAGCATCAGTGTTGAGGGCTAAATTGGCTTGAATTTCCCCATCAACAATTAATCGAGGATACTGTTCTTTCAATTTGCGAACAGCATTACGAACTTTTCGAGTTTCTGCCCCTTTAGATGAACCAAAGTTTGAGTAAGAAAGCATCGCAATCCGAGGTTGCAAATTAAACTGTTGAACTGCTTTGGCTGCTAAGACTGCAATATTAACCAAATCATCCTCTGAGGGATCAGGAATGACAGTTGTATCTGCCATGAACAAAGGACCTTGTTTGGTGAAAACTAAGTACATCCCTGCTATTTTAATACCTGGCTTATAAGGACCAATAATATCCATAACCGTTCGGAAAGTATCGGTATATTTTTGCTTTTGTCCTGTAATTAAAGCATCGGCATCACCTGTTTGTACCATCATTGCCCCGTAGTAATAACGAACTGCCATTCGACTTTTGGCTTCGAAGTAATTATAGCCTTTTCGTTGAACACGGTTAAAGAATTTTTTAGCGTATTCTTCTCGTTTGTCAGCGCACTCGTCACTTTTTGGGTCGATAATTTCCATCCCCTCTAGTTCGATTTGGTTCTCTTCCGCAATTTTGTAGATTTCCTTCTTGCGTCCTAATAAAATTGGATTAGCAACTCCATCTTCAAAGACAATTTGTGCGGCTTTAAGAACTCGATAATCTTCAGCTTCAGCAAAAACTAATCGCTGTGGATCTTGTCGAGCTTTGTTGGTCATGATTCGGATAAGCCGTTCATCAAAGCCCATTCTTCTACGTAAGTCAAGTTTGTATTCTTCCCAATCTTGAATGTTCTTTCGAGCTACGCCACTTTCCATCGCTGCTTTTGCTACGGCAGGGGCAACAGTCGTCAAAAGACGGGGGTCTAAAGGCTTAGGAATAATGTAATCTTTTCCAAAAATAATCTTTTTCTGGTTATAAGCTGTTTTTACTATTTCGGGAACAGGTTCTTTGGCTAATTGAGCCAAAGCATGAACGGCAGCTAATTTCATTTCTTCATTAATTGCCTTGGAGCGAACATCTAATGCTCCTCGGAAAATAAAAGGAAACCCTAGTACATTATTAACTTGATTAGGAAAGTCAGACCGTCCTGTAGCCACTACAACATCTTTGCGAGTTTGGATAGCTAAATTATAATCAATTTCGGGGTCGGGATTTGCTAAAGCAAATACGACAGGACGAGTAGCCATACTTCGAAGCATATCAGGAGTCATAATGTCCCCCTTCGAAAGTCCTAAGAATACATCTGCTCCTTCGATGGCTTCCTCTAAAGTATAGACATCTACTTCAGTGGCAAATTCTGCTTTTTGTGAAGTAAGGTTTTCACGATCTTTTCGAATTACCCCCTTACTATCGCACATGATAATATTGTCAGGGTTTGCTCCTAACTGAATAAATAATCGAGTACATGACACAGCCGAAGCTCCAGCACCTGAAACAACTACACGAACCTTATCAATATCTTTTCGGACAATCTCTAAGGCATTTAAAAGTCCTGCTGATGAAATAATAGCAGTTCCGTGTTGATCATCGTGCATGATGGGAATTTCTAATTCCTCTTTTAGACGACGCTCAATTTCGAAACAATCAGGAGCTTTAATATCCTCAAGATTTATCCCACCAAAAGTAGGCTCTAAAATTTTGACTGTGCGAATAAACTCATCAATATTGGTGGTGTCTAATTCCAAATCGAAGACATCAATATCAGCAAAAATCTTAAATAGAATACCTTTTCCTTCCATGACAGGCTTGGAGGCTTCGGGTCCGATATCGCCTAGTCCGAGTACTGCTGTTCCATTTGAAATAACTGCCACGAGATTTCCTTTGGCAGTATATTGATAGACATCCTCCTGATTATCAGCAATACGGAGGCAGGGCTTCGCTACACCTGGAGAATACGCCAAGGCTAAATCGCGTTGGGTTTCGGTAGCCGTTGTGGGAATGACTTCAATTTTACCTGGTCTGCCCTGTGAATGATACGCTAAGGCGTCTTCTTCTCTGATTTTCTTTGCCATAATTTTATTAGGTCTTATTGCTCAGATGATTATGGAACATTTTTGAGGTTAAGTTCCTTCTCTTTGCATCCGATTGGAATCGGTTTTAGAATGCCAAATATATTTGGTTTAAAGGGGAATATAAAATCTAAACGAAAATCCCATTTAAAATTAACCTTATAAGATAATTATAAGACACTAGAATTTGAGAAAATAAGAGAAGTATCTAAGATAAACTATATATATAAAATTCATAAAAAAATGGTGACATAACTAAAATTATATCACCATTAGAATTTGATTCTTGAGAACGTATTAATCCTTTGTCTCTAGGGAATAATTCGAGTCAGAATAATTTTACAAATACGACAACTAGGGTCATTTTGTTGACAAGGTTGTTCTCCTGTTGGATTTTCACTAGGTCGTCCTTCAATTTGTGAAACAATCAATTGCATCCCCGCTTCACTTGCTTGACGCTTTAGGATACGTGCCGCATTTTGCGCTCGTGCCTCTGCGAGTACTTTGTTTTTTTCATCTGTTCCACTGCGGTCTGTATAACCTAATACCGCAATTTGAAAAGTTAATTTATCTTCAAAACGGGTGGTATAACTTTTCCCGACCGAATCTAGTGTATGGATAAAACTTTGAAGGTATTGAATTTCAGCCTCAGAAGGTACAGACCCCGCAAAATCAAAAGGAATTGTACATTCTACACCATTTTGCATTAATCGCCTAACATTACTACGCTTCAACATAACTTCCATTTTGGAGGCTTCGTCAGCTTTAGAAATGCTGTGAATATCTTCGAGTGAAGACATAATTCCACTGACTGTCCGCAAAAAACTCATATTCTCCTCCAGCTCAAAAATACCTGCAAACTGCGAAACCTGTCCGAATGTCGTGACTTGGAAAGTCACGAAAAGAAACAAAGACAAGGCAACTTTTTTCATATTATTTAGTAATTTTTAAAGACTTCTGATAATCGCATATTCCTGTAAATATAACCTAAAAACTTTATAAAGTCATAATTGATTCCGTTTTGCGTTTTAGTTGAGAAATAGGAAAAGTGATTTTTCTGTATTTTTTGAAATAATTTCGTATCTGCTGATAAAAATCATATCCCCATGCTACTGAAATTTGATGTTTACCGAGTTCTTTGTAGATGCGTTCAATTAAATGAAATTGACTTAAATCTTGTAATAAATCAGCAAAAAGTGACATGATTTCATAATTTTGTGTATAAAAAGCCAATCGAAAATGATACCGAATTGAAAAAGCTAACGCCTGATTTTCAGCTTTATTTTGGTTTAGTTCTAGGGCTTTTTGATGTACCATAAGGGTCGATAAAAGATGCGGATTTTGACGTTTCCGATAAAATGATTTACTATGTGAATGCCTCAATATTCGCTTAGAAGTCAATATTTCATCCTGAAATCCATACCAATACCTTCGGGATGAACGTACCCAAAAGTCATAATCCTCATAGCTTAACGTCTCATCATAACCGTTGAGTTCCTCAAGTACATTTCTACGAATCATCATGGTCGGTGAACAGATGTAAGATTGACGAATGATGTGTTGATAAATATCCCCTGAAGGTGGAATTGTTTTTAGATTTCCTTGCGAATTACGTGGATAAAAGTTGTGCGTAATTTTTCCATATAAATCTATTAAAAACGCATCAGAAAAAATAACTCCATAGTTTTTATTTAATGTTTTGAAAAATTGAATTTGACGTTCTATTCGATTAGAATGTAAAATATCGTCTGCCGCTAAGTCAATGATATAATCGCCTTTTGATTTTTGAAATCCCAAATTAAAAGCTCGGCAATTTCCCTCGTTTTTGGATAAAAGTAAAGTTTGAATAGGAACTTTGGTGAAAGAATTATTCTGGATAAAGTTTTGAATTAAAATAGGACTTTGGTCAGAACTAGCATCGTCCACAATGATTAATTCAAGATTTAGATAGGATTGGTTTAAGACAGAATTAAGTGCTTCTAATACATATTTTTCATGATTATAACACAAACAAATAATCGAAACTAAAGGTTGATTTTTCGTAGACTTCATGGAAGAATTTCATTCTAGTTTTAGTGTTCGGAAAATAGCAAAAAAAGCCCTCTTCTATCTTGAAAAGAGCTTTTTGTTTTACTTATTTCATTAATTAATGAGAATCTTTTTTAATGTTAGCCGTCAGGGATGGGTCGAAGGCTCCAGGAGGTAATACACACACTCCCTCAGGTAAGTCCAGCTTAATATGCTCCAATTCTATCAATTCTTCCTCAATTTCTTTCTGTTGGGCAGAAGGTTCATTTTCCTTCCATGGACTAGGATTTACTTTTCGTAATTTTGTTTTTTGGAGATAAAAATAAAAAATCACGGCGTAAGCGGCGAGTAAAACCCCTGAAATGGTAAATACAATCCAAGACATGTGAAGCTAATTATTAAAAATCACGAAAACTTTAGCTCAAATCTACAAAATTCCACGAGAAAAGTCTGCTTTTCAGCTTGATTTCTCAAAATAAATTTCCTAATACAACGTACCTATTTATTGAATGGTTTCAACAAAATGACCTTAAATTTTATTTTATCTCGTTAATTTTATTTCAATATACTGAGTAAAGATTCTAATGCCATTCCTCTTGATCCTTTCAACAAAATAGAAGCATTTTCAGGTGGATTTGCCTGAATCCATTTGGTTAATTCTGCTTTGGTTTTGAAGTTCAAAGATTTTTGATTTGATAAAGTTTTTGGAATTGTTTGGGCAAAATTTTCACCACAAAATAAAGCTAAATCAATTGGAGTCTTTGCCACATAATCGACTATTTCTTGATGTTTTTCCAAGGCATATTTTCCCAATTCAAACATATCGCCCAGAATTACAATTTTGTATTTGTCATTGAGTTGAGCAAAATTTTCAATAGTTAATTTCATACTGGAGGGGTTTGCATTATAAGCATCGGCAAGAATTTGATTAGTCTTTCCAAAAACCACTTGTGAGCGATTATTTTCAGGAATATAACTGGCAATTGCTTGGCAAATTTGTTCAATTGGAATATCAAAAAAAGTTCCTACTGCCTGAGCCGTTTGCATATTCGAAAAATTATATTTTCCTGTTAATGAGGTTTCGTAAATCATACCTGTTTTTGTCTTAATCTTTACAAATGGCTGTGATTGTACTAATTCAAGATGTTGAAAATTTGATTTTGCACCATAAAGTTGTCCTTTATTTGAAGAAAAACGATGAGCCATATTTGATAGAATATCATCTTCTGAGTTGATAAAAACTGTTCCTGAATTTTTCAATAAAAAATCATATAATTCTGTTTTTCCTCGTAAAACTCCCTCAAATCCACCAAATCCTTCTAAATGAGCATGACCAATATTTGTAATTAGTCCATGAGAAGGTTGGGCAATTTGACAAAGCTCATTAATATCTCCTATCTTGTTGGCTCCCATCTCAATAATGGCTAGCTCAGTATCTTTAGGCAAGGATAGAATAGTTAAAGGAACACCAATATGATTATTTAAATTTCCTTTTGTAGCATGAACTCGAAACTTAGTTTCTAATACCTTTCGAAGTAATTCTTTTGTGGTTGTTTTTCCATTTGAACCTGTCAAAGCTAAAAATGGAATGATCAAATTTTGGCGGTGTAATTGGGCTAATTGTTGGAGTGTTTGGAGAGCATTTTCAGTTAGAATATAACGTTCATCTTTTTGATATTTTTTTTCATCAATGACGGCATAATTTGCTCCACTTTTGAGGGCTTTTTCTGCAAATTTATTTCCATTAAAGGAATCTCCTTTGAGTGCAAAAAATATATCTCCTTTTTGAAGTGTTCGGGTATCCGTTGAAATGTTACGATATTCCAGATAAATTTGATATAACTTGTGAAGCATAATATTTCTAATTGATAAGGAAATTGTTTCCAGATTTCGTTTTAAGTTAAAAAAAAGAGACAACCGATTGGTTGTAAAATAATTATCCCCCAAAGAATCTAAAACTCTATGAGGGATAAATCTTAAATGTACAAAGGAATTTTGTTTATTCAATAGTTATAGGAAATTCCACTTCAATGTCTGTTTTACCGCCTGCATTGGCACTATTTCCAGTAGTTACTCCTGAAGCCGATTTGTTGGGGTGGTGTCGTAAAATAACTTTGAAATTGCCACTTCCTACTGAAGCCGTTGTCCATGAAGTTGCTAAACCCACAGGAAAATCATTTCCATCTTTGTCTTCGTAAGCAAAATTAGAAAATAAACTGCCATACTCGAAAAAGAATTGATGTTCATTATTCTGTTCTAGAATTTCTAAGGTAATATTTTCACTTGTTGTTTCATTGAGAAGTTGCATCGTTGCGGAATAGTCTGTGTCTGCAAGAAAAGTTCCGCCTGTAATTTCTGGTGGGTTTCCGCCATCTCCATCCAAATCTTGCCATTTTAAAGTAGTTGGACTCCCACCTGATTTTGGGAGAAAGGTGATTTCAAAAGTAGTAATTGTCTTTTGGTCATTGACAGGGAGAATATCTTCGTCCTCAGTACACGCATTTAAAAAAAACATCCCAAAAACTACAAACCAAACAATTCTTAAGGAAATTGTCTTCATCTTATTTAAAAACATAACATTAGGAAATTGATATGAAACTTGAATTTAAGCAAACAAATACCATTGATGGAGCAAAAGTAGAAGGAAAATCAGATGCTTATGGCATTGCTCCCAAAATTTTAAATTATAGATAGTCTATTCAAAATTTAGCACTAACGAAATTTTGTGAGTCAGTATTCTGTCCATATTATTAGAAAAAGTATAGTCATTTGGGCGGAGCATATTTCGGATTCCATGCGAAAATCGGATCTCGGGCGCAAATTTGAACATTGCCATATACATATCCCAACCAATACCATATTCGATTTGCCAATTAAAATCTTTGGTTAGTAAACTTTTTTCGAGTAGTTCTTCTCGTTTGCTACCTACCTTCAGACTAGGGGTAATTCCTGCGAGCATATACCAACGGTGGTTATTTCGGCGTAATGATTTGTATTTGAGTAAGATCGGAAAATCAATAAAAGTTGATTCAAAGACCTGTTCAGCACTTGTATTAGGATAATTAAAAGTTACATTACGGTCATAAAAAACCACGTTGGGTAAAAGGCGTAAGTCCCACAGGTCATCTTTGAGACGAATATTGAGAATAAACCCAATTGAAAATCCTGGACGTAAAATGGGGCTAATAGCTACGGTACTATCCCCGTTTTGGGCGAAAAAGTCAGAATGTTTGACCTGAAAAGTGGATTGATGATACACAAGTTGAAAGCCATAATGCAATTTTTTGGCATCATAATCAATCAAATTTTTGGATTTTCGTTTTTGTCCGAATGTTGGAAAGACGATACACAACCCTAAAAAAAAGACGAGTAAAGTGGCTTGTTTTGAGGGAATTCGTTTCATATAATTAGTTTAAAAATTCTTAAAATTTATGCTTAAACCTTATTGAGTACCTTTTTATAAAAATAGTGCTTTATCCTAAGATAATTAGACGAATACCAGATGATTGTAGCCGATGAGACTAAAAAAATAGGCAGTTCTTGGATAAACGTGTAGTTTCGTATTTTGATATGTAATACTACGAGAGTTTGGCTAAAAATTTTGCACGTTCTTTGCTATTATTTTTTGACATTTATGAAATAATTATTTATTTTGGGCAAGGTTAGTATATTCTAATTTTTCGTTTTATCTTAACGCCCAAATTGGAGTATTACTCCAGAGAGTCCGCCTGTGGTTCTCACTAAACTCACGTAATAAACTACCAATATCATGGCAGATTTGTCACAATACAAACGAATTATGATTGCTGATGATGATGATATCTACAATTATATCACATCTCGGATGCTAGAACTAAAAGCTAAATGTGAACGGATTGATAAAAAAATGAGTGGCTTTACAGCACTCAAACACTTAGAGCGCGTGTCAGGGGAGGGAAATTATCCTGATTTAATTATTTTAGACATGGATATGCCTATTATTAATGGATTAGATTTTTTAGCAAAATACGAAGAAGACTTCTATGAATCTCACCCTAAAACAAAAATTATTGTCGTCAGTGCTATGAGCGAAAATAAGGCGAAATCCAAAGCCTTAGAATATCCCTTTGTTGCTGGATTCTTACCCAAACCACTGGTTTTTGAAGACCTAACACAAACTCTTACTGAATAGATTAGAAATTTACTGCTCATCACCCAAATTAGTTTTATTATCATTTCATATACAGCCTTAATTAATGCAGGATAACTTATAAGTAAGATAAATAACCTTTATAGTATAAGTAAAGAGAATTACTGTATGTACGAGACATTCAATATATTTAAAGCTTTGGATGTCTCTACTATTTTATCATATAAATCTGATTATTAGGTATGTTATGTGATTAGTAAGGATTTTTTCTAAAAAAAATAACTGATTTTTTGGTATCTGTCATAAAAAATTTTACCTTTGCATTCCGAAAAATAAGGACAAATCCTTGAGTTTTAATTTTTATTCTTGAAAAATTCTACGGGTGTAGCTCAATTGGTAGAGTAGTGGTCTCCAAAACCATTGGCTGTGGGTTCGAGTCCTACCACCCGTGCAAGCAAAGGAAGCCCTCGGGTAATACCTTGAATTTTATATAGTTAGATGTGTTTGTTTTTTTATGCAGATAAATAAATATCTAGCTAATTTGATAAATCCGAACGTAATGAAAAAAATCATTGACTTTATCAAAGAATCTCGTACCGAAATGGTTGAAAATGTAACTTGGTCAAAGTATGCTGAGTTACAACAAAGTTCGATTTTGGTTTTGTTAGGTACGCTGGTTTTTGCGTTGCTAATTGGTGCGATGGATTTTGTCTTTGATGAAGCCTTACAAGCATTTTATAAGTCGTTCTAAACCAGACGCATCATGGCGAAAAGAGAAATAGAGGGTTCAACTTATCAAATTCCAAATGAAGCCCGTTGGTATGTAGTTCGTTCCATTAGTGGACAAGAAAAAAACGCAAAAACTTATTTGGAAAAAGAAGTAGAGATTCAAGGTTTGCAGGATTCAATTATCCAAGTGATGACACCTACAGAAAAGGTTTATCAAATTCGGAAGTTGAAAGATGGGAAGACCAAAAAAGTCGCTGTAGAGCGGAATTTTTTTCCTGGATATATGTTGGTTGAGGCTAACTTAACCAATGGAGAAGCCATTCATACCATTAAAAATATTCCAGGTATTATTGGTTTTTTAGATGTTGAAGGGGAAGGACAAAATGCGTTACCTCGTCCAATGCGTGAAGCAGAAGTTGATAGAATTTTGGGGCGAATGGCAGGAGAAGAAGATGAAGTGAAACACGATATAACATTTGTCTTAGGAGAAACCATTAAAGTAATTGATGGAGCTTTCAATGGGTTTACAGGAACAGTCGAAGAAATCTTTGATGAAAAGAAAAAGCTTAATGTAATGGTGAAAATTTTCGGACGAAGTACACCTGTTGAGCTAAATTATGTTCAAGTTGAAAAAATGGAATAATCTCCACTAAATCAGTATTTTATGCAAATTAAACTTCGGTTTGATTTGCCTTTTTTATATCTATTTATTCATGTTTTTGCCAGACATAAAATGAAGAAAAGTGAGAACTTGGTGTGTTGTTACCATGCTTAATTATAAGGTTCTCAGAAACGAATGCTTCCCACTATCGTTTCAACTTGGATCCATCAAGTGGATGGGAAAAATGTGATTGTTTTTAAACCTCAGATTTCCGAATAAAATGGCAAAGGAAGTAACGGGATTCGTCAAATTGCAGGTCAAAGGGGGACAAGCGAACCCTGCGCCACCGATTGGTCCCGCTCTCGGTAGTAAAGGGGTGAATATCATGGAGTTTTGCAAGCAATTCAACGCCCGAACGCAAGACAAGCAAGGGATGGTATTGCCTGTGGTCTTAACCGTTTACTCCGATAGGTCATTTGATTTTATTATCAAAACTCCACCCGCTGCCGTCTTATTGATGGAAGCGGCGAAGTTGAAAAAAGGGTCGCCTGAACCAAATCGAAAGAAAGTAGGCTCTGTAACTTGGGACCAAGTGAAAGAGATTGCTGAAATCAAGATGCCTGATTTGAACGCTTTTACGGTCTCATCGGCGATGAAAATGATTGCAGGAACAGCGCGAAGCATGGGGATTACGGTCAAAGGTGATTTCCCTGAGCAAGTGTAAAACTGTCAATTTCGGACGAACCCAGAAAATGTAAGATTCATGGCAAAATTGACAAAAAAGCAAAAAGAAGCCTTATCCAAATATGATCCGAATCAACTCTATTCTTTAGAGGAGGCTTCCAAGCTGGTAAAAGAAGTCAATTACGCAAACTTCGATGCGTCAATTGATTTGGATGTCCGCTTGGGTGTTGACCCTCGAAAAGCTGACCAAATGGTACGGGGCGTAGTTTCCTTACCACATGGTACAGGGAAATCGGTTCGAGTTTTGGCACTTTGCCCCCCTGATAAGGAGGAAGAAGCCAAAGCAGCAGGAGCTGATTTCGTAGGATTGGATGACTATATTGCTAAAATTCAAGGAGGCTGGACTGATGTTGATGTTATTGTAACGATGCCTACGGTAATGGCGAAAATTGGACGATTAGGTCGAATTTTAGGTCCTCGTGGCTTGATGCCAAACCCAAAAGCAGGGACGGTAACAATGGATATTGGTGGTGCAATTAAGGAAGTAAAACAAGGGAAAATTGATTTTCGGGTAGATAAAACGGGTATTATTCACGCTGGAGTAGCTCGAATGTCGTTTGAACCAAGCAAAATCCAAGAAAATGCCCAAGAATTACTTCGAACGATTGCCAAACTAAAACCTTCTTCGGCAAAAGGAACCTATTTTCAAAGCATTTCGATTTCGACTACAATGAGTCCAGGAATCAAAATTGATGCTAGTTCTGTGGAAGGTGCGTAAATTTGGTAAACCGCAAACAAAATGACAAAACAAGAAAAATATCAATTTGTAGAAGAACTTAGTGAGCGGATGAAAAATACCGACAACTTCTACATTATGGATGCGGCAGGACTCACGGTAGCAGAAGTTAATGCGTTTCGGGGAATGTGCTTCAAGAAAGGCTTGAGTTATCAAGTCGTCAAAAATAGTTTGATTTGGAAAGCACTTGAAACCCTTGAAGGGGGCGACTTTTCCGAATTTAAAGAGAAAGGCGTATTGAAAGGCTTTTCGGGTATTGTATTTTCTCCCGATTCGGCAAATGAACCTGCCAAAGTCCTCAAAGAATACCGCAAAAAGCACGGCAAAAAAGATGACCCTAAAATTTTATTGAAAGGTGCATCCATTAGCTTAGATGTTTTTGTGGGTGATGAGCAATTAGAGGCACTTAGTGCTATCAAATCGAAAAACGAACTTATCGGCGATGTTGTGGGCTTATTGCAGTCTCCTGCCAAAAACGTACTTGGTGCGTTACAAAGTGGTGGTCAGACGATTGCAGGCATTATCAAAACATTATCCGAGCGAGAAGAAGCATAGTTTTCGATTTTGTAAATTTTTTCTTTTTTAATTTTTTTTTAGAACACAATTTTAAATATTCCATACAATGGCTGATTTGAAAGAATTCGCTGAACAATTAGTTAATTTGACTGTAAAAGAAGTCAATGAATTAGCTGAAATCTTAAAGAACGATTACGGTATTGAGCCAGCAGCAGCAGCAGTTGCAGTTGCAGGTCCTGGTGCAGGTGGTGATGCTCCTGCTGAGGAAGAAAAAACCGAATTTGATGTAATCTTGAAGGCTCCAGGTGGTAAAAAACTGAAGGTCGTTAAAGCTATCAAAGAAAAAGTTGGCTTGGGCTTGAAAGAAGCTAAAGGATTAGTTGATTCTGCTCCTGCTCCTGTTAAGGAAGGTATTCCAAAAGACGAAGCAGAAGCTCTTGCAAAAGACTTGCAAGACCTTGGTGCTGAAGTTGAAATCAAATAACTTTTTGCATTTTCATATTCCAAACCTCAATCCTAAATGGGTTGAGGTTTTTTTATATCCTTTCAACTGTATTGTAAAAACGTTTTACTATTTTTGTCACAAATCCAAAAGCAAAAACATTTCTGATTTAATAATTGTTTTTTTGAGAAGTAAACTACACCTATAACAAGAACTACTTTTTATCAATTCATAATATTTTCCGAGCGATTACCGATTAAAAACCAAAAAATCAAGATGAACACGCAAACCGTAAAAACCTTAATTACAGGAGTTTTAGCGGGTATTTTAGGGGCATATCTTTTTGTCTCTTTTTCGCAATCCTCTACTAAGACATTTCCAAACTCAGAGTCCCAAACACAAGACAATAATCAAATTCCACAAGGTACTTTTGCGAGTTATCAACGTAATGCGATTACCCCCGATTTTGTGAAAGCTGCCGAAACAGCTACGGAGTGTGTGGTTTATATCAAAACCGTTTCAGGAACAAGTCAAAGTTACACATGGTTAGATTTTTTCTTTAATGGAGATCCTCGAAGTCATCGTTCAATTGGCTCAGGGTCGGGTGTGATTTTTAGTAAAGATGGTTATATTGTTACGAATAATCATGTGGTTGAAGATGCTGACGAAATCGAAGTTATCCACAATAAACGTACTTACAAAGCAGAAATTATTGGAACTGACCCCTCTACAGATTTGGCATTACTCAAAGTCAAACGAGATGATTTGCCATTTATTCGAATTGCCACCTCCAAAGAAGTACGGGTTGGGGATTGGGTATTGGCGGTCGGAAATCCGTTCAATTTGGAATCAACCGTGACGGCAGGCATTGTAAGTGCCAAAGGACGAAATATTCATATTCTTGAAGACCAATTTCCAATTGAGTCATTTATTCAAACAGATGCGGCAATTAACCCAGGTAATTCAGGTGGAGCATTAGTTAATATTAAAGGTGAATTGGTTGGAATTAATACAGCAATCATCTCAAGAACAGGGTCTTATGCTGGTTATGGTTTTGCTGTTCCTTCGGATATTGTCGTAAAAGTGATTACTGATTTGAAAGAATATGGGCAAGTTCAGAAGGCATTTATTGGAGCAGAGGTTGTTGATATTGATGAAGAAATTTATGAAGCTTTGGAACTCAAAGAATATGCGGGTGTTGTCATTAGCCGAATTGAAGAGGATGGAAGTGCTAATAAAGTGGGGCTGAAAAGAGGAGATATTATTTTGAAAATTAATGGAGAGAATATTGGAAGCAAAAGTAATTTTGATGAACAATTGAGTTATCGCCGTCCAGGAGATAAAATTACAATTGAGTATAAACGAGACGGCAAACTTAAAACGATAGATTTACAACTTACTAATATTCAAGGAACTACTGATATTGTTAAGCGAGAAATTGTCAAAGCTCCTAGTATTGGAGCAGAGCTAGAGTTGGTTCCCAAAGCCGAGCGTAAAAAATTAGGCATTGAAAATGGGATTCGTATTATTAAAGTTTCACGGGGCTTAATTGCTCGTTTAGGTTTGGAAGAAGGCTTTATTGTGACCTCAGTGAATAACATTGAAGTGACTACACCCGAAGAGTTAATTACGGTTCTGGAACAAATTCAAGGACAGGTTATCATTCGAGGAATTAGTAAAAAAGGTGTGCGGAAGTATTATAATTTTTATTTCTAATAACCTGATTACTAAGTTTTATTTAGGTTTCCGATAAAAAACGTCATTTACAGAAAACCAATAATTTCGTAATTTATGCTATTTTGATAGAGATGGATTGTAAAAACAATTTGTCCAAAAGGGAGTTAGGAGCGGGGATAGGCACATTAAAGCACGAAAAAAAATTGCTCTAACGAATATGTTACAAATTAAGAATTTACACGCCTCTATTGAGGATAAAAAAATATTAAATGGCATTAACCTCAATATTCAAGCAGGTGAAGTTCACGCCATTATGGGACCAAATGGTTCTGGAAAAAGTACTCTTGCGGCAGTATTAGCGGGACGAGAAGATTATGAAATTCATGAAGGTGAAGTTCTTTTAGATGGCAAAAATTTGCTTGAACTTGCACCCGAAGAACGAGCAGGCGAAGGATTATTTTTGGCATTTCAATACCCCATCGAAATACCGGGAGTTTCTAATACTAACTTCCTGAAAACTGCCGTTAATGCTGTCCGAAAATATAGAGAACAACCTGAATTAGATGCGGTTACATTTCTCAAGACGATGAAGAAAAAAATGAAGTTGGTCGAAATTGACCGTGCTTTATTGAATCGTTCATTAAATGAAGGTTTTTCGGGAGGAGAAAAAAAACGTAACGAAATTTTTCAGATGGCAATGTTAGAACCTAAGTTAGCCATTCTGGACGAAACCGATTCAGGTTTGGATATTGATGCCCTTCGAATTGTGGCAAATGGGGTAAATACTTTAAAAAGTCCTGAAAATGCGACTATTGTCGTTACACATTATCAGCGATTATTGGATTATATCGTGCCTGACTTCGTGCATGTTTTATACAAGGGACAAATCATCAAATCGGGAACAAAAGAGTTAGCTCTTGAACTCGAAGAAAAAGGATATGACTGGCTCAAGAAAGAAGTTGAAGAAACTACTGTTTAATTTCTGAAAATCAGTTCTCTAACTTTAGAAAAACAAGAAATATGACAGAACAAACTTCTTTGATTGAACAGATAGAAGAGCAACTTGAGCCTCTTGTAGCAGACTTGGAAAAAGCACAAGATTTGACAGGGCTTTATCAAACTAAACAGCTAGCTTTAGCGTGTCTTGAAAATTTGGAATTTCCTACTTCCAAGCATGAAGAGTGGAAGTATACTCCTGTGAGTGCATTGCTGGAGACAGGATTTCAAATTGAACCTGAAACAACACTATCGCCTGAAAAAATTCAAGAAAACCTTCCTGATTTTGACGATTCAAAGGCAAATGTATTGGTATTTGTAAATGGACATTTTTCAGCTGAAAATTCTAACATTCAAGATACAAACTTAGAGGTTAGGCATTTTAAAGATTTAGATTTTAATGCTGATATTTTTACGAATCGTGTCGGTAAAATCGCTTCGATTGAACAGGAAATTTTTACAGCAGTCAATACGGCAATTTCAAAAAATGGTATTTATCTAAAAATCCCTAAAAACCAAGTTATTGAACATCCCGTTCTACTTTATTTTTTGGCGGATGGGTCGGATAAATCAACATTTATTCAACCTCGAAATTTTATTGATTCCGAAAGTGGAAGTCAGGCGACAATAATTGAATTATTTTCTTCGATTACTGATAGTCAAACTTTTACAAATGCAGTCACAGAGGTTAGACTAGAAAATAATGCAGTTTTAGACCATTATAAAATTCAACTTGAGGGTGTAGAAAGTTCACATATCGGTACAGTACATGCTCACCAATACCAAGATTCTAAATTTACGAATACTACGATTTCGTTGGATGGAAATATTATCCGTAATAACCTGAATATCAATTTAGATGGTGAGAATTGTACGGCGTATATGAATGGATTTTATATGCCTTTTGGTACAACTCACATTGATAATCATACGGCAGTTGACCACCTCCAACCGAATTCATATAGCAATGAATTGTACAAAGGTATTTTGGGTGATACTGGAACGGCTGTTTTCAATGGGAAGATTTTTGTCCGTCAATATGCTCAGAAAACGAATGCTTTTCAATCGAATAAAAATATTTTACTTTCGTCTGAAGCTAGTGTCAATGCCAAACCACAGCTTGAAATTTGGGCGGATGATGTGAAATGCTCACACGGGTGTACAACTGGTGCGCTGGATGAAGATCCAATGTTTTATTTGCGTTCAAGAGGAATTCCTGAATTGGAAGCCCGAAAATTATTGCTTTTTGCTTTTGCTGGAGATGTTTTGGAACGTATCAAGGTCGAATCAGTACGGACATTTATCGAAAGTTGGATTCATCAAAAATTAGATAATTATAACGAATAAACAACCACAATAATTTTTTTGTGTAAAAAAATAAGACTCCAAGCAAAACGAATTGTTTGGAGTTTTTTTATAGACAAGGCAACGAAACCCATTCGCAAAATGTCCTATTTTTACATTATCATTTTTTTATGATTAAAACTTATCAATGATGAATGGAATAAATCGAATTTGTTTTTTAATTCTCTTAGTATTAATGGCTTGTCAAGAAGACGCTATAATGCCTAATAATCAAATTAAAGACTCAACTTCTATCTCGCCTTTAGTCCAAAAAGGAATGGATACCATTCGACATTGGTATTATTGGGCAGACAATATTCCGACTGATTTCCCAACTGAAAATTATACGAATTTAAGTGAATTATTACGAGGAGTTGAACACCCTCAAGATCGTTATAGTAGTGTTTTTGATTTAGATTATATTCGAGGTGTTTTTTTAGGAACTCCTGAAGATTTTGGATTTGGCGGAACTACTTTGGATGACTTTGGAAGTATTGTGTTGGGGTATGTGTACAAAAATTCGCCTGCAGGAGAAGCTGGATTGACTAGAGGTTGTAAAATTTTGATGATTGATGACCAAACGCCTAAAAGTTATGGTTCGAACCTGAGTCTTATCTTGACTCAAAAAACGCTAAAGTTTTTGGTTCAATTTCCTGATGAAACCACCAAAGAAATTACACTTACCCAGAAAAACTACAAAATAGATCCAATTTTGCATTATTCTGTGATTGAGCAATCAGGAAAAAGAATAGCTTATTTAGTTTTAAATTCATTTATAGGTGTTGAAGATGAAGAGTTAGACGAAGTTTTTTCAGAATTTAAAGCTCAAAATGTAACAGACTTAATTTTAGATTTGCGTTATAATGGGGGTGGATATTTGAGTACAGTAAATCATGTGGCAAACTTGGTTATTCCTCAGCAATACCACAATTATGCTTTTGTCATGCCTAAATATAATTCTACACGACAAGCTGAATATGGAGAAAATGTAGTTACATATGTTTTAAAACGTAAATACAACTCATTGGATATTAGAAAATTAGTTGTGATTACTACAAAACAGTCGGCTTCTGGAAGTGAAGTTCTGATTAATAATTTGCGCCCATACATGACCGTTAAAACAGTCGGTTCACAAACTTATGGAAAACCTACATTTAATCGGCTTTACGAAATTGAAAATTCTGGATTATATTTGACTCTTGGGATTACGGGAAATGTACAAGGCAAAGCAAATTATTTTGAGGGCATTCCTGCGGATGGGTTGGCTACGGATGATAATACCTTAGATTTCGGCAATTTAGAAGAAGCTTCTTTGAAAGAAGCATTGTATTATTTGGAGAATGGTGGATTTTCTGACCAAATGGGAAGAACTGAACCTAAATCGTATCTTCAAAAGCCTTTTGTATTTTAAGTTAAGTTTTTATATCAATAAAAAATCATAGCACAACTTTAATTGGTATTTAAGCCATACTATGATTTTTTTGAATTTTATTGTTTAATAAAACGTTGTTGAAATTTCGCTTTATCTGCTGTAAGACGTAATAAATATGTTCCTTTGGCAAAACTCTGAACTTTTGAACGAAGTTGCTGATTAAGAGTTGATAAAGCTGCACTTTTTTGGAAAATCAACTTGCCATTTATATCAAAAATCTGGCATTGAATTGGTGCATTTTGATAAGCTGAATTTTTCATCTGAATTTGCAATATATCTGTAGCAGGATTTGGAAAAAGTCGAATACCCATTACATTTTTATCCTCTTCAATCGCACTGACAGTACCTTGCAAGGTAGTTATTTCAATGGTGTTGGAATTAGTTGAAGTTCCTCCCTCGTTTTTCGCTCGAACTCGATAAAAATAATTGGTATTTTCGGTTAATCCTATAACTTTTACTGAAGTTCCCGATACAGATTTGGCATTATATCCCGCCACAAATGAACTAAAATTGGAACTAGTCGAAAGGTCTAATTCGTAACTTGTTGCTCCAGAAACTGAGTTCCACTTAGCCGTAAATTCTGTTTCACCAACATTTTCAGCAGAGGAAGCTACAGGTGCATTAGGTATCTCAATTTGCTTCGTACTTGTTTGTGTTGAAATTGTATTTGAATTTTGCGAAGTTCCAATTCCATTTTTCGCCCGAACGCGATAAAAATAACTGGTATTTTCGGTTAATTCTGTAACTTTTACCGAAGTTCCCGATACAGATTTGGCATTATATCCTGCCACAAATGAACTAAAGTTTGAATTAGTCGAAACATCCAATTCATAACTTGTTGCTCCAGAGACGGAATTCCATTTGGCTGTAAATTCTGTTGCACTCACATTTTGAGCATTTAAGGCTACAGGAGTATTGGGTACTTCTGGTTGTTGAGTTTGATTAGAGTTTGGTAAGCCTACAAAATTACTTCGTCCGTGTGTACTGACGGCAACGAAACCATCGGCATCTCGTGTCAAAACTTCGGCAATAACTGTACTTCCGATAGTTGATTTTGCTTCTTGTAACCACTCAGTTTGACCACCATCTAATTTTGAGGTACTAAACAGTCCTGTGCTTGTTCCGACATAGTAGACTTTTTTGCCATCATAATTCAAAATTGCTACCGAACGCAAAGAAGGACCTGTTCCCGAATCTCCTGCCAAATTTCCTTCAATTGCTGTATAAGATTGTCCACCGTCGGTAGAATGATAAAGCCCAATAATATTATAGTTTGCGAATACAACCATAATTTCATTAGCATTGACAGGATTGACCGCAATGTAAACGGGATATGCCCCACTTGGAGCATCAGAAATAGAAATTTCGGTAGCTGAAGTGGCGGCTTTCGCATTATCTACTCGAAAAACTTGCGGTGTACCTTCAGGATCAAATGCCGTAAAATACAAAATGTCCTGTGGTTGTCGAGACATCGCAAGAGCGGTAATTGTGGTATTTTCTCGTGAAGCAATGCCCGATATTTTAGTCCAGCTTTCGTAAATCGTAAAGGCATCTTTGGTTTTCATTTTGTCATTTTTCAATAATTCATTCCCATCTGGCAAGTAAAACATATTTTCATCATTTGGGTCAATGACAAATGGATGAACAAATTGCTTATTTTTCAGAGACTCAGGCGTAATAAAACCATCTTGAAAATCTAAATCAGGAGTTTTATCTGCTTTTGTTGGATAGAAATTAATCGCTGCATTTTGTGCTGAGACTACTATAAAATCATCTGCAATATAAGCCGTAGCACCGTCTCCACCTTGCATGATGGTAGCAGGTGTAAAGGTTTGTCCTTTTTTCCATTCCATAAATAAACTGGAATTATCTTGACATCCGCCAGCCATTCGGTAATCACCCGATGTATTGGAAATAGCAAGACGGTAAAACTGCGTAATTGAAAAATTATTATCTAATTCCGTCCAACTAACTTGCGAAGCAGTAACATCGGTTGTTTTACTAATTCCGCCATCGTGCATTGAATAAACGATATTAGGATTTTTTGGGTCAAAAACTACTAAATGTTGATCAGGAAAATGATTTAAATAATCATTAAATTTATTCGCTGTCCCTACTGATTCTGAACCATATCCACCAATTACACTTGTATTTAAATCAGTCGATTTAGTTGCGAAACCATCCAATGAACGATACAAGACCGTTCCACCAATAAATACTAAGTTTTCATTTGTTGGATGGATTGCCATGACCATATTGTAACTTTGTTGTGTTTTGATGCCGTTATATTCAGCATTATCATCTGGAAATTTCGGAATATTAGCCGTTCGGTTTTCGGCTGTGCCTGTATTCAAATCATATTTGAATAAATAAATTTCATCAAATTCATTAACAACTTCCTCGGTAGTAGTCAAAGAAAATAAAGTATTTGGATTAGAAGGAGAAATAGCTAAAACGGTTCGTCCGAAAAAGTCTGGGAAGCCTGTTGGTGTAATACTTGTCCATGTATCACCATTGTTTGTAGAATAAAAAATTCCTCCTTCTGATTCCGATTGATAACCACCAATAGAAACTACCAAATTTCCAGTATTTCCTATCGCAATATCAGGATAAAGGACACCTTTAGGATCCTCGCTTCGTTTAATAACTCGAAAGGTTTCTCCACCATCATCCGACCTTAGAATTCCAAAATAATTTGACCCAACGAAAATAGACCCTGTAGTTGGACTAATTCGGATTCGAGAAGTTTCATAAAATGGATTCTTCTTTAATTCAGTGGGAAACTGAATGATGTTATTGCTTGTTTTTTTCCATTCGGTATCATCTGTTCCTTGTTCATATGCCATAAATGCCCATGTTTCACCGTTGTCAGTTGACTTGAATAGTCCAGCTCCTAAAGATGGAGCATTAGCATCATCTTTATTAGCACTACTTCCGACTTCGCCCGAAATATAATACCACGTATCAGGATTTTGAGGGTCTTGAGCTATTGAGCTGACACCCAAGTTTTTATTCGGGTCAGATTTAAATTTCCAAGATTGTCCACCATCTGTACTTTTCCAGATTCCTCCTGTTACTCCACCAGCTAATAAGGTATTTGAGTTGCGAGAATCTACGGCAAAAGCTCGTACTCGTCCGCCGATATTATCAGGTCCTGCTCCATTCCAATCCATCTGGAGGTCGGTTTCAGTTCGTCCCATTGTAGCATCAGGTAAAGACTGCGTATAATGCAAGGCTTTAGCTTGAGCATAATATGGAATTTTACCTGTTTTTGGGTCTCGAAGCATTTGTTGCCAATAGTTAGCACGAGCAATTTTACGGGCTTTCTTTTCTGCTTTTCGTATAGCTCTTCGTTCTTCGGGAGAGGATATACTTTCCTCATGATCAAGCTGATTCCATGCGAAAATTCCACTCAGCACTAACGCAAAAACTAGGGCTAAGGATTTTGTAGATAAAATGTTCATTTTGATTTCTTTAAGTAAAAGAATAAGCTTAAGTCTAAATAATTTAATAATGTAATTCGACAACTTTCCAAATGTTATCGGAGGTTGAAATAGGTTTGATGCTTAAAGTTAATTCCTTGTTGATTTGAAAGTAATCATCAAATTGAATATTATTTTTCGAATATAAATCTCGGAATTGTTGTGAGACAAATAATGTCAATTCTTGATTTTGGGTTACTGATTTGACGGCACCTCCAGTACCTTCCACTCGTAAAATTTTAGCAGAACAATAAGTTAGCGTACCTTTATTTATGGTTTCTTCTAATTTTATGGTCAGAATTTTTGCATGAACTCGGTTTGTTCCTCTGGCAATTTTGGACGGAGAGGAATTTTTTGGACGATAAGCAGTCGTCTTTTCTGTTGTCTGGCATGAAAACATACTCAATAGCGCAAAAGACAAAATGGTAAATGGAGTAAATATAAATTTCAAAGCAAAAGAGATTTTAAGATGATTTGAATTTTTATCAATCCAAATATACTATAAAACAGGTAGTTTTGACTTCGAATTTCTAAGAAATTTATCTTACAGTCAAGAAAGAATTGAGTGGTGAAAATATAAAATAAAGGTTTAAAATATTAAAGATTATCGCCAAAGAATTGAAGTGTTTTTTGATGAATTTTTGAAAAATTTCTCTTTGAATGTTCTTTCATAAAGGATTAATGTTTAATTTTCGCCATTCAAAAGGGATAATATCCCTAACTTTAAAAAAATTTTGGGTAAAGGGCTATTTCTGGATGAACGAAAACGCAATGAAAAAACAACAATCCTACAAAAATCATAAACGCATTGACCCTATTTATCATTATTTGATGTTGCCACTATCCCTTGTAATATTGGGATTAGCCATGTATTTGGCATTCGAAAAAACTATTGTCGAAGGACTTTTTTATTTGTTATTGGGGTTAGCAATGAGTCTTGCCATTTTAAAGTTAAGGTTTTATCCGAGAGTACTTCAAAATCGACTTATCCGAACTGAAATGCGTTTACGCTATCATGAAATTACGGGAAAGAACTTTCAGGAATGGGAAGAAAAATTGACCTTAGAGCAGATTATTGCCTTACGATTTGCGGGAGATGCTGAATTGGAGGAATTAACACAACTCTCAATAGACGAAAAATTAAGCCCTCAACAAATTAAGGAACGTATTAAAGTTTGGAATAGTGATACGTATCGTGTTTAAATTGATGTATTGTTTCGATTGATGTTTATCTCGTGTATGCCTTTTAAAAGCCTCAAAAAGTCTGAATTTAATCTTAAAAAATGCACCCTTCTTTATCTTTAAATCCTTCGCTTCGGCGTGTTCAGGTCTCGAATTTGGCGTTTGATGAAAACGGCATTCGAACCAATCTATTGAATTTTCACCAAACGGCTTATGTTATTCGAAACCTCAAAGGGGATGTTGGCATTGGTTTGGCTTCGGTGAATGGAATTTCACAAGAAGCAGATAGTTTGGTGGAATTACCTGCCATCTGTCCCGAAAATTTAGGAAGTTCTTCATTTCGAGACTTTTATGATGTGAAATATGCCTACAAAACGGGCGCAATGGCAAATGGAATCGCCTCAGAAGATTTGGTTATTGCTTTAGCCAAAAATCAAATTTTAGCCTCTTTTGGTGCGGCAGGTTTAGTTCCTCAACGAGTTTTGGAAGCTATTCGAAAAATACAATCTGAGGTTGGGAATCGTTCGTATGCTTTTAATCTTATTCATAGTCCTAATGAAGAAGCCCTAGAACGAGAGGCGGTTGAATTATTTTTGCAAAATGGAGTGAAAATTGTTGAAGCCTCTGCCTTTTTAGATTTAACTCCGCATATTGTTTATTATCGAGTTGCTGGACTTTCTACAAATTCTAAAGGCGAAATTCAGATTTGTAATAAAGTGATTGCTAAGGTTTCACGCCGTGAAGTTGGTGAAAAATTTATGAAACCCGCTCCTCAAAAAATTCTTGCTCAACTGGTGCAAGCAGGAAAAATTACGGAACGTCAAGCTCAATTGGCTCAATTTGTACCAATGGCAGATGATATTACGGTTGAAGCCGATTCAGGTGGACATACAGATAACCGTCCATTGGTAAACTTAGTCCCTTCGATGATTTCCTTACGGAATGCAATCCAGAAAAAATACAATTTTCCTAATCCTGTTCGAGTAGGAGCAGCAGGAGGTATCAGTACACCAGAGTCAGCACTTGGGGCGTTTATGATGGGAGCATCTTACATCGTAACGGGGTCGGTTAATCAGGCTTGTATTGAATCGGGAACTTCGCTTCATGTTCGAAAATTATTAGCTCAGGCAGGGATGGCAGATGTCATGATGGCTCCTGCTTCGGATATGTTTGAAATGGGAGTAAAATTACAAGTTTTAAAACGAGGAACACTTTTCCCGATGCGAGCGCAAAAATTGTATGATTTGTATCGAGAATATAACTCTATTGATGAATTTCCAGCTTCTGAGCGTCAAAAATTAGAAAAAACGGTTTTCCGAAATAGCTTAGATGAAATTTGGAAAAATTGTGTTGATTTCTTCAATGAGCGTGATCCTGAGCAGATTACCCGTGCTGAAAATAATCCTAAACGAAAAATGGCATTAATTTTCCGTTGGTATTTGGGGTTGTCTTCCAATTGGGCAAATGCAGGTGTAAAAGGGCGTGAAATGGATTACCAAATTTGGACAGGTCCTGCAATGGGAGCGTTTAATGACTGGGTACGAGGTACTTCTCTCGAAAAACCTGAAAATCGAATTGCTTCACGAGTGGCTGACGAAATAATGACAGGAGCAGCTTATTTATATCGTATTCAACAACTTAAAATGCAGGGAATTACCTTGCCCTCAGATTTAGAAAGTTATCAGCCTGAATAATGTTTTTTAGGCTTGCCCAATTTTTAGAATCGGGCAAGCTCTTTATCATTTAATTTTCTTCAGCAGAAATAGGCTCTTTAAGATTGGCATATGCTTCACAAGTTCCTGAGCAGGTTTCTTTAGTAGAATTAATAGAAGTTTTAATTTCTTCAATACTATTCCGCAATTCTTGCATAGTCGTTTTTACTTCCTCAAGCACTTGATTTCCAGAAGCTACATTCTTTCCACCTTGTAACATTTGAGTTAATTCCTGTAATTTAGCATTGGCTTCGTCTCGTTTGATTTTGAGGTCATTTACTTGTGTAATGAGTTGGTCATAAGTTGCTCCATGTCTTTGACACGCATTCTTTAAGGAGTCTAATTGTTTAATTGTGGTTTCTTCTAACTTGGTTTTAGCGGTTTTTTGAGCTGTCATTCCTGAAAACATTTTTTCCCAATTATTCTTGGTTTTGTTGAGTATCATAGTTAAGTCAGTTAGATTACTACTCACTTTTCCCCATTCAGAAGAAATCTCTTTTAAATCTTCGACTAATTTTTTTTGTTCAGAATTGCTCTCACAAGCTATTAATAATAAGCAAGTTACAACTAAAACAAAGTTTAGAATTTTCATGTTTTTAATCTTTTTAGTTTAAAATGATTTGGAAATTAATTTATAAAGGGGATTGAGACATAAAAATATTAAATCTAACCAAATATATCTACTTTGTAATATTAGTCTAGTGTTTAAAACTATTTCCTAATATAGTGGTTCGCTTCCTTTTGAAGGCTTTAAAGTCTGTAAAAAATGTCTAGTCATTTTATTCAACGAATTTTATTAATCTAAGCACGGTTAAAATCTTGATTATTAAAAAATTATAATTTTATGTTAGTAAAGAAAAACTCCTTGGGAGAATGATTGAAATTAAGAAATTTAGTTTGAATTTAAAAAATTAAGAATTTCACATTTCCCTAAAACCTAAATCTTTATTGTGCGTTACTTACTAAAATATTCAGAAAAACACCTAAAAAAACACAAAAGTCATGACAACATCACCCACCCATCAACGAATCTTGAATATTTTAGCAACACAGGATCACGATTATTCGAATTTTCAGGCAGGAGAAATTAACCGTAGATTAGAATTTTCACAACAAGAAGCCCAACAACGGATGCGGGAGCTTAATCAACAAGTTGAAATGAATCGACAACGCCTAAATACCCTCAAATATTATCATCAAATGTCCCTTCAGGCACAAGGATAAAGCTCTCATTCCAAAGAGAAAAAGGCACAAAAAAAAGCACACTAAAAGGGTGCTTCTTTCTAAAATTGAATGTTAAACCTCTTAAAATATTCTAACTATTTTTAAGAGAATACAAAAGTACTAATTCCAAAGTATTGTTCGGTTTCTTATTCCTTCTTTTTGCCAATTTTGAACTTATCTTTAAGTTTATCGACAGCTTCATTGACTTTTTCTTTGGCGGTTCCCGTTGTGTCAGTGAGAATATCTTTTGCTAAATTGAGTGCAGAATCTTTGGCTTTTTCGCCTTCTTTCCGTAATTTATTTTTGGCATCCTCCTTGATTTGGTCTTTAGTATCACTTCCTGAAACCTTGATTTTTGGCGAATCAAATGTTCCCACAATCTTCAAATCTACCTGAACTGTTTCATTTTCCGACTGACTTCCATCCGTCAATTTATCCAATTCAGAACTTAATTTTTGCAATGACTTATTTTTAGGTATGTCTAAATTGATGTCAAAATCCGTTGTTTTGTCATACCCTGCCGAGCCTCGAAGTTTAGCCTGATAATCCCCTAATTTGACATCAACTGTATCAACTAAAAGTCGTCCATTTTCAAAAGCAATATTCAAATCTAAATCCTTCAACTTATATTGATTTAAGTCTGGTAGTTTAGTCATTTCTCCAACTTTTTTTAAAATATCAATATCCTGTAAATCAGCATTTAAGATTTGAAAAATTCCTCCTCCTGTAAGTGATTCTGGTAATGGCATCATATCTGTCCCTAAACTACCTTTTAGGTTAAAATTAGTTGAAAATGTACCTTCAATTTTCTCAGCAACTGGTGCAAAATTTTGAATGGTATTGAATGTCTTTGCTGATTTTTTGAAATCTAAATTCTGAATTTTAAAACCAAAATCAAATTTAGGCTCATCTAAATTTCTTGGATCGTAAGTCCCATTCATCGCAAATTCACCGCCTAATGTACCAAATGAAAAATCATCTAATTTGACTGTTCCTTCTTTTACCAAAATCAATCCTTTGGCATTTTCTAAATTCAAATTATCGTAGGAGATCTTTTTTAGGTCAGATTGAAAACTAAAATTGACATTTTTTGGGATTTCAACTACCGTCAAACTGGTGGTATCAGTCTCAGGAACTTCCGTAGAATCTTCAAGCATCCATTCATTTACGTCAAAATTTTGGGAAGCCAAATTCAATTTTCCTTGTAAAACAGCACTATCTTCTAAGGCAAAAGCCAAATAATTACTAATTTCTCCTGACAAGCTTACATCACTTTTTCCAAGGAATCCTTTGTATTTTTCGAGTAATAACTTGGCTGGTGTAAAGGTCAATAAAGCGTCATCAATCTTAACTGGATGCGGAACATCATCCCCTGTAAAAATAAAATTTTGCAAAGAAACTTTGCCACTTGTAGGCAATTTATCAAATTCTTGAGCTAAGGCTGCTGATTGTGTTCCACCTGTTTTGATATTGGCTTTCATCATTCCTTTGATATCCATTCCCTCTAAGGGAAAAGCCTTTGTAACTTTCTCTAAATCAATTGTTCCATTTACATTGATTTGATAATTAATATCATCTAAATTGTGAAAATAACCACTTATTTCAAAAGGTTGTCCGTCCGTTTCCAATGCCAATTTACTGAGGTCAATTTGTGTATCTGCCAGTTTTCCAGAAGTATTTTGTACACTTGACAAAACGGTAATTTTTTCAACTGGAATTGGGTAAGCATCCGACTTTATAAAACCTTCTTTTAAAGTCATTTCCGCATCAATTTTTGGGATAGTTTCCTGACTTTCACTATAAATTCCATTCAATTTGAGGTGTAATTCATACACTCCTTTCACTGTCAAGGAATCTATCGGAAAAACTTGAGTCAATTCATCTAAATTTACTTTGGCATTGACATTTCCATTTATGGCATAGTCTGTTAGTCCTTTTACTCGAAATTGTCCTTTAACGGGATTATTTCCCAAATTCAGACTAAAATTTCGAATATCTGTGACGGTATTTTCTAAATTTCCATCAGGATTATCAATCAGTAAATCGACAAAAATATTTTGAACTGCCATCGGCAAATCAGGATATTTTACAGAAGCATCTTCGGTTTTGAGTTTGACCTGGAAAGCAGGCATTTGCCTATCGTTATAAATGCCTTTTACAAATCCGTTAAATTCGAGTTCTCCCTCAGTTTCAAGCCCTTCGATATCTGCCGAAAATTCATTTGGGACAAGTGAAAGTAAAGTTTTGAAGGCTGTATTTTCTGCTCCAAAATTAACATCCATCTCATAACGGTCATCAAACATCTGGAAAAAACCATCAAAACTAAAGGCAAAATCATTGAGTTTAGCGTAATTTTCTTTGAATGTAAACTTGAATTTGTCAATATCCATCGCCAGCTTTGCCTCCACATCAAGCCGTTTTTCATTCATATAATTAATGCCCTCAAAATCAATATTGAATTTTTCAGCCGCCAATTTTCCTGTAAAATCAAAAATATCACCGACAAATTTGCCTGAACCATCGTGATTAATATCGTACATTGTCATAAGAAACTGCATAGTTTCATCGCTGTACTTGATGGAAGAATTGGTAATATTCCAATATTCCAAATTAATTTTTAGGCTTGAGCTATCTGAAGTGGTGGTATCAGGCTCAGAAGGACGAACAATATCGTAATTTGCTTGTCCATCTTTTAAAACTTTGATATTCAGAGCCAAACCATCTGCCAAAATTCCTTTAACCTGAATTTGGTCTTCGGCAATAACACTCCAAATATTTGGCACAATTTCAAACTCTTTGACATAAACTAAGGTGTCATTCTTAAAATCACCTTTGCCAACCATTCCGAACCCCGTCATCGAAAGGGTAATATTGGGAAAATCAGAAAATAAATTAAAATAAATATCATCGTAAAAAAGACGTGCCTTGAGAGTTTGAGAAGCTGTTTTGTCAATCATGGCTTTGATGTCTTCCTCATAAATGATAGGGACAAAAATGAGAGCTAACGCTAAAAAATTCGCCAAAAAGAGACTGAAAATCGTGAATTTCTTTAGAAAGTTTATCATTTGTTTAGAAGATTTATCGGTTGTGTTTTAGATGTGTTCTTAGAGTTGTGTTTCTGATATTTTTTTGTCTGAAAAATTTCTTTTGGAATTCAAGCAAGTTAGCAATTCAAAGCAAAATTAATCAAATAAGTCTGAAAAATCATCTGGTAGTTTTTCAAGAAGTAAAAATGGTTTTTAAGGAAGTTTTATAATAAAATTCGTTTTTTTGTCAAAAATACACTAAAATTAAGCCGTTAATACAAGAAAATTTGTTTTTTTTATGAAAAATACTTTAAAAATGACCCATGTTAAAGAAAATATAATTGACTTTGCTGAGCAAGACTTAATTAAAATTGTAGGTGATGCTCATGAAGAAGGTTTATTATTTGAATCTTTGAGTGAGCTTTTGTCTGAGAAACAAGTGGCAGAAAAACGAGAAATTCCAATTGAGGAACCTGTTACACATTTTGACCGCAAATCTTTGCCTGAATTGTACAATAAATATGAAAATAATAAATATTTAATCAGTGAACTCCGAAAAAATCGCCCCGAAATCTTGAGAGATAGAACCGTATATTATTCTACTTCGGCTGTGCGGAGGAAAACAGATAAACCATATAAATTACAAGCGACTTATTCGATGGCAATGGCAAATTATGAATTTCAAATTACGAAAGATGAACCTGAAGGTTATCGATATGATTGGAAATATGGACGAAAGGTAAGTTATCAAAATACGAGTAAAACACTAACTTTTATTTATTTCAATATTCAAAAAGTGGAAGAAGGATACGATACACAAATTGTTAATCGATTTTATGTAGTACGAAATTTACTCCATCCTAGCAAACTACCTGACCAGTTACGAGAGCGTATTTTTCGTAAGTTATTTCCTCAAATTTCATAGATTTTCCAGAAGGATAAAAATTCTTCTTGAACTTCAAAAAAGTGGATTATTTTTTGCGTATTCAAGTATTTTATTACATCCAATATTTTCTTAAAAAATAATAATTAATTTATAGAAAATAACTGATGTATAGCTATGATTGAGTGATAATACCCTTTTTTGTTTAAAAATTATATGTAAATATACACATTACATTAAACAAAAGATTTAACATATATTTAATATACTACCACAAATTCATGACCAAAATCGAAAATATTTTTCTATATTTGTGCAAATTTTAAGAAAAGCAGATTCTTATGTCTGACTGTAGCAGTATATAATATTAATAGAAGTTGAATAAAAGCGATTTCTTTTTACGTTTTTCTTAGTTTTCGTACATCTCTTTTAACACTCAAACGCTTACGATAAATTTTATGAAAGTTGGCATTTTTTTTGGCGGTCGCTCAGCAGAACGAGAAGTTTCTTTTACTAGTGGACGTATGGTTTACCGTTATTTAGATAGGCAGCTTTTTACGCCCCTTCCGATTTTTGTGGATAGTTTAGGAAACTTTATTCTATTGAAATCATCTGCACTTCGCAAAACTGCTATCCGTGATTTTTATCCTGCTAACTCTTCTGATGAAGTAAATGATTTCTCTGTTTATATTGAATCGCTTGCCGATTTATCAGAATTAGAGCTTCAAAAACACATTGCTCAAATTGGAGAACGATTGTTACCTTCTGATTTTTCGAAATTTATAGATTTTGCTTTTATTGCCATGCATGGACCTTACGGTGAAGATGGCGCACTACAAGGATTGTTAGAATGGTATCAAATTCCGTTTTCGGGATCGGGAGTGATGGCTTCTGCTATTGGGATTGATAAAATTGTACAAAACAAATTGATTCGGTTTGTAAATGAACAGCCGAAAAAATATACTTCACTGACTCGGATTGACTGGCAAACGAAAAACCAAATTGAAATTTTTGAAAAGCTGAAGCAAGAAGTTGGCTTGCCAATGGTTCTGAAAGCTCCGCATCAAGGGTCATCTTTGGGAGTTTCGATTGTACGGCAACCCGATTTTGAAACCTTCCGAAAAAATTTACAAGGATGTTTTTCGATTCAAGAAATTACTCAAGAAGATTGGACAAAATTAGAAAAGACAGATAAAATTATTTTTTTGAATGATTTAGTAGATATAACAAAAGGTATTGGAATGCCCGTTTATTGGGGCGAAAATTTGACTGAAAAAATTTACCATCCAAAAAATTTATATTCTAAATTAGATACGCACTTTGAGACAAGTCATATTCCTGTGGTCTTGGCTTCAGTGAATGGTGAAAATGAGATTTTGATTGAAGAATTTGTAGCAGGTCGAGAATTTACTTGCTCCGTAATTCAGGATGATAATGGTGAATCAATTGCCTTAATTCCTGCCGAAGTAGTGAAAGATAATGAAGTTGATTTTGATTATGCGGCGAAATATCAAAATGATGCGGTGGATGAAAAAATTGTAATGAATGCTCCTGCGCCAATCATCCGCAAAATTCAAGGAGAAATCAAAAATATCTTCGATGCCTTGAGTTTTAATGTATATGCTCGGATTGATGGTTTTTTGACTGAATCGGATACGGTTTTAATTCATGACCCTAATACGGTTCCAGGGATGACACCAGCATCTTTTATCTTTCGTCAAATGGCAGAGATTGGTTTGAATTCGACCCAAACACTCACTTTTGTTCTTCGAAATTCGATTCGAGAACGTATTCGGACAGGAAAAGACGGTGTATCACTTCAAAAAATATTGAATAAACTGGATACCAAAATTGAAAATCGGGACTCACAACTCAAAACGGTAGTTGCTTTAGTATTTGGAGGATTTACGGAAAATCGGGAATCTTCTTATCAAGAATCGGTGAAGACCTTATATACTCACTTATCGGCATCGGCGGAATTCGAAGCCCTGCCGATTTTCGTACACGGTACGCCTGATAACTTACAATTTGAAATTTTACCTGTTAATTTGATGTATCAGGATACGTTGGTAGAAGTTCAGGAGAAATTGAGGGCAGAAAAACATCCATTTGTACAAAATACCATCACCAAAACCCAAGACATTACGGCACGATATGCAGGGGAATTTCTACAAAAATCTACGAATGTAAGTTTTGAGGAAATTTTAACTCAATCGGAAGCGGTCTGGTTTTCAGAAATGGCTCTATCTGATGTTATTCGCCAGAAATTCAAAATACTGAATATCAAATTGTTTAATAAGGTGGTTTTCAAGGATGAAATATAATTTGATTTTTTAGCATTTTTTAAGATACTTTTGGGCGATGGGCAACGTATATCTATTCAGAATCGTTCTGATTCGCTCTAGAAATCCATGCAAACAACAACACACGAAATGCTACTTTAAAATACCTTACTTAAAAATTGTTTGTATGAGCCTTTATACTATCTGGCTCTGCTGGTACTATTAAATTATTTTATTTCCATTTTAAATACGTGTAATAGAATGAAAGCAGGACAACCCCAACTCCGTTACTCGGCGGAAGAACTTCAAGAATTCGAGGAATTGATTTACAATAAGTTAGACAAATCACGTGGTGAGTTGGAACATCTAAAACAATCTATTCTTCGAGAGTCAGGGGATTCTGATGCGGGGCGACTTCGCTCCTTAGATGATGGGGCAGATTCTTTCGAGAAAGAATACCTCAACCAATTGGCGGCACGCACTCAAAAGTTTATTAATCAATTAGAAAAAGCGGCAATTCGAGTTAAAAATGGGACCTATGGCATTTGTGTCGATACAGGGCAATTAATTCCTAAAGACCGTTTGCGTGCTGTGCCTCATACCCAACATTCGATTGAGGCGAAAATGAGCCAACGATAAATTAACAACATACCGAAGCCCCAGAAAATTTGATTTTTTGGGGTTGTTTTTTGAGTATTAAATAATCCAATGATGCCTTTCCAAAAACTCAGTGAACCTGTTAAAACAATGTTAAGTAAGAGAATAGCTCAACTCTAATGTGATTTTTTCGTTTACATTTGAAGAAAATTTTAAACTAAAAAAAATTAACCAATGAAAAAAGTAGCATTAATTTTTGCTTTCTTTGCCTTGACAATAATAGGCACATTTGCGCAGTCTATTGAATTTGAATCAACTACGATTGATTATGGTACAATTACAAAAGGAACTCGGAATGATCCTGAGGCTAGCAAGGTTTTCAAATTTAAGAATACAGGTAGTGCTCCCTTATTGATTACAAATGCACGAGGAAGTTGTGGATGTACTGTTCCTTCATATCCAAAAGAACCAATTGCTCCAGGAGAAACAGGTGAAGTTAAAGTTACTTATGATATTGCCCGTGTAGGTAGTTTTGTTAAAACAGTTACTTTGACTACAAACGCAGTTAAAGAAGAAGAAAAGACAGTTCGTCTACAAATTAAAGGAAACGTAGAGAATTCAGGAGAATAACTTTTATAGTTTTTATAGGTATAAAAGTCCATAAAATATCTTATGGGCTTTTTTTATTTTACTTCTTATCTCGTTAAATGAACATATACTTCTTGGGCAAAATCATCGGCATAATGTTCGAGATAATTCGTGAATTCTGGCTCCATTTCGATATAACCCCCTCGTTTCACATTTTCATAAAATCCTGAACCATACTTACCTTGAATTTCGCATTGTAAAACAATTCCTGCGGGTGTCTCACGGAAACCAATTGTAAAAATAAGTAGCTCACGGCGCACCCAATTAACATCATATCCAAAGTATTTTAAGACTCTAGCTAATATCGGATTGGCTTTATCAGTCAAAACTTCACGGCGTAAGTTTATGACCTCAAAACGTAAATTTTTGCCATTTTCAACTATCAATAATTTTGCTCCTTTAACTTTATATTTGGCTTCGGCATAATCCAAAACTTGTTTATAGACATTTCTTTTACTTAAAAAATCTCGTACTTGTGTGGTAGAAAGTCGCTTGCATTTACTTAAATCGGCATGAGCCACTTCAACAGGACGAACCACCGAGCGTAATAATGACCACGAAGGAGGAGAATTTAACTGAGCTTGATTTGTGGACTCTTCAAGTCCTCTCGTAATAGGTTGGGGCAAAGTATAAAATTCTGTTTTTACACCTTGTGTATTTCCTGAAATCGAAAGACTAAAGTGTGTTTTTTGATCAAGAGCATAAGTATCGTAGATTTCTAAAACAGCTTGATTTGCTTGAGTTTCAGTAAGATGAGTCATTCGATAAAACAAATGCTCTTCAAAGGTCAGATTATTTTCAGCTTCGAAATCGTTTTTGAGTTGTTGCCATGCTTTGATTAAAGAATCAGGATGACTTAGGCGAAAAGTTAAATAAAAATATACTTTTTGAGAATCTACATCAAGGGTTTGGGTTTTTAGAATCTGTCCAAAACCCGAAAAATCTAACCATTTTTGATACTGTTGGAGCTGTTGTTGGAAAAAAGGCTCATCTGCTCGAAGGTCTTCTGCCTGAAAACCAACTTGAGCATAAGTTATTTGACAATAAACTGATAAACAACTAATTATAAATAATTTAAAGATTGGTTTCATGTGTATCTCTGGACTTTCTCCCTGAAATCTATCCAAATCGTCAATTATTGATGTACTATAAATAGATATTCAAATGACCAATTGGATTAACTTTTAGTAATGTAACGAAGATGTGTGGTTATTTGATATGATAATAAATTTGATTTTTTTAATTTTTGAAGATGTAAGAAAAATATATTTTTTATAAAAAAGTTGATTAAAATTATTTTTTATTCATATTGTCAAAACTCTAACAAAGATACTTGAGAAATCGTTATTAGTTTTTAGGATTTATATTCTAATTCTGCTCAAAATATTCATTATTAAATGAATGATAATTAGATGATTATAATTTTGAATTTAAAAAATTATTTAGACGTTACGTATAAAATTAAAAAAGGCAATATTTTCGCTTTCATTTCCTCAAAACTTTTCTAAAAAATATTTTTTATTGATGAAACAACTTAGTTTATTATTTCTGATTCTGATTGGAATTACAGCTTGCCGAACTTCAAAAGTAGCCGTGAAAGAAATAGAGAATACAGAAAAAAATGGAGACAAAAATATGGAAGTAATCACTTCTGAAAAAAAAATTACTAAACCTATAGCATCAGATAATCAAGAAGTTGTAATAGATAATTCAATTTTAACAGAAGAAAAAAATCCTCAAACAATAGAAAAAAAAGAAACGGAGAAAGTGCTTCGAGTTGGTGCAGAACGACTGAATTTTTATTTGGAAAAACTGAAAGATAAGAATGTAGCTTTGGTCGTTAATCAGACTTCAGTAGTGCAACGAACTCATTTAGCAGATTTTCTTTTGGCAAAGGGAATTCAATTGAAAAAAATATTTGCCCCTGAACATGGTTTTCGAGGAAAAGCTGATGCAGGGGAACACATCACAGACGGAAAAGATAGCAAAACAGGCTTGCCTCTAATTTCGTTATTTGGAAAAAATAAAAAACCGAAATCATCTGATTTACAGAATATTGATGCTGTTATTTTTGATATTCAGGATGTTGGAGTTCGGTTCTATACCTACATTAGTACTATGCACTATATCATGGAAGCCTGTGCCGAAAATGGTAAAAAATGTATCGTGTTTGACCGTCCAAATCCGAATGGACATTATGTAGATGGTATGGTTCGAGAAGCTAAATACAAATCTTTTGTCGGAATGCACCCTATCCCAATTGTTCATGGTTTGACGGTTGGAGAATTGGCACAAATGATAAATGGTGAAGGTTGGCTTAAAAATGGCATAACATGTGATTTGGAAATTATTCCATGTGAAAATTATACACATAAAATGCCCTACAATTTGCCTATTAAACCCTCTCCAAATTTACCAAATGCTCGCTCGATAGCCTTGTATCCAAGTTTGTGTTTGTTTGAAGGAACTCAGGCAAGTGTTGGGAGGGGTACGGATTTTCCTTTTCAAGTTGTGGGAATTCCTAATTTTCCGATAAAAGGTTTTTCATTTACTCCCGAAAGTAAAATAGGCGCAAAAAAACCGAAATATAAAGGGCAAGTTTGTTATGGTTTTGATTATCGAAAAACTGATGCCTTTGAAACCCCATTTTCTTTAAAACCGATTATTGAATTTTATCAAAAAACACCTCAAAAAGCTCAATTTTTCAAAAGTTACTTGACGCTACTTTATGGCTCAGAGCAATTGCGAAAAGATCTAGAAGCAGGGAAAACTGAAGCTGAAATTCGAGCTTCTTGGAAAATAGACTTAGAAAAATACAAAAAAATAAGAAAAAAGTACCTGCTTTATCCTGATTTTGAATAGTGTTTCTATTAGAGTTTATCCTTAAATTTATTTTGTGTATCTACTTCTACTTTAGTTCAAAACGGCATGATTCTTTCAGAGAATCAAATACTGATGATATTTGAGAAATGAAATGATTGAAGCAATAATTTACGCAAAATTATTAATGATCAAATAGTTTATGCTGAAGATGTAAAAAATTGAAAACCAGTTTTTTCAGAGAAATAATTTTTATCTTTCGTATTCGAGAATGATTTTTGATAAGAAAGATAGGAATTTAGACTTCTGGATTTTGTCATTTATTGCAATTATTTTCAGACCTTCGGTTTTTCTCCTGTTATAAAAAAGAAAAATTTTTAATTGTACAAAGTATTATCTTTTGATGAAAAATGAGGAATTCAATAGAAAAGAAATCCTATAATTATGATATTTTTTCATTAAAATTGTAACCAAAGTACTTCCTAAGATATGCCTAAGCAAGTCCAGCCTTTGCTACTTTTGGTATTTTTGACTGTTTCTCAATTATTTGGAACAGTAGGCAAGGCGTATGCGGATACTTTGATTATCACGAATGAGGGGAGTTATGAGTTGGGTGGGCATTTTGCTTTCAGAGAGGACCCTGAACGTCAGTTTAATATAGATGAAATTGCAAGTTCTAAGGCTCATTATTTGTTTGGAAAATCAGATTCTGAAAATCCTAATTTCGGAATGACTCAAGCGGTGTATTGGATACGCTTTACCTTACATAACCAATCGGATAATCAAGAAGAATTCTTTCTAGAAATCAAAAATCCTGCATTAGATTATATCGGTTTATACTATCAAAAGAACAGCCAATGGGCGGTGCTAGAGGGAGGTGATAAATACCCTTTTCATAAGCGTCAAATCAAAAATCGGAATCATGTTTTTCCCATTCATTTGCCCGTGGGAGAAACTACCACTTATTACCTCAAAGTATATTCTGAACATGGTGCCTTGCAGATTCCTGCCAAACTTCAAACTCCTCTCGCATTTGATATCTATCATCATGAGATGCAGTTTATTTTTGGTATTAATTATGGTATTATTATCTTCATTATTATCAATAATCTATTTCTCTTTTGGTCAATTCGGCAATCGAGTGATTTGTATTATGTTTTTGCTATGGTGTTTTCGTTGCTTTTTATTGCTTCGTTAAATGGGCATGGTTACGAATACATTTGGTCAAATAATGTGTGGGTACAAAATAATAGCCTACCCATTTTTATGATGTCAGTAAGTTTTTGGACAACTATTTTTTGTCGTCATTTTCTCAATACTAAAAAATATTTACCTCGACTTGACCGTGTTTTATTTTTTATGACTATTATACAGGGACTAACTACTTTGTTGCCCTATGTCCACGTTTATGCCCTGATAATCAATTCTGTTGTCTCAATTTTTGCTTTTATCATTTTATTAGTAGCGGGTATTTTATCAATGCGTGAAAAAGTGCCTTCTTCAGCTTTTTTTGTGATTGCATTTTCAGTTTATTTAGTGGGACTCATTGTTTATCGTCTAAAATCTTGGGCAATTATTCCAATTACTCCATTTACCGAATATAGTGTTCAATTTGGTGCAGCTTTACAGGTTATTTTGATTTCGTTTGCAATGGGAGATAAAGTAAAACGGCTTCAAGATGAACGTGGAAAGGCTCAGAAAAGAGCCCTCAAATTACAACAAGAAATTACGGAAGAACTGGGGGAAAAAGTAGCTAGACGTACTAAACAGATTGAAAATCAGAAGAAAGAAATTGAAACAGCTTATCGAAATGTAGAAGTATTAGCAACAATTGGACAAGAGATTACTTCTTCCTTAAATTTTGAGGAAATCTTTCGTAAATTATATGGTTATGTTAATAAGGTAATGGATGCTTCTATGTTTGGGGTGGATGTTTATTATCCTGAACGAGCCGAAATTGAATATAAATTTAATATCGAAAATGATGAATCATTGCCAAATGAAATCGTTTCGATGCGTGAAAAGAATAACTTATCAGTCTGGACAATCAAGAATAAGAAGGAAATTTTTATGAATGATGTTAAAGCTGAGTCAAGTCGTTATGTACCTGATTTGGAGTTTATTTCAGGAAGTTGGCCAGGTTCAGTTATTTATATTCCTTTGACTATTGGTACACGTACTTTAGGTTGTGTAACTGTCCAAAGTTTTCATAAAAAGGCATATAACGCACAGGATGTTGAAATTATAAAAACTTTAGCATCTTATACAGCAATTGCCTTAGATCATGCGAAAGCGTATGATACGCTTCGGACAGCCAATAATAGCACGATGCAAAGCATTCGGTATGCAAAAAGAATTCAGGAAGCTGTTTTACCTTCTCATAAGAAAATGACAGAGAACTTTTCCGATTCCTTCATTTTTTATGAGCCTCGTGATATCGTAAGTGGTGATTTTTATTGGTTTACTCAAATTGAGGGAATGAAAATCATAGCGGCAGTAGATTGTACAGGACATGGCGTGCCAGGAGCATTTATGACCATGATGGGAAATGATTTATTGAATAATGTAGTAAATGATAAAGGAATAATTGAGCCTTCAGAAATATTAATTGAACTAGATAAAAAAGTACAAAAAACACTAAATATAGAAAATGCAGGACGAAAAAGCGTTCAAAGTAGAAATGATGGAATGGATTTGGCTATCGTAGCTATCAAAGAAGAGACACAAACTATCTTGTTTGCAGGAGCAAAATCACCTTTATTTCATATCCAAAATGGTGAACCACACCTTATCAAAGGAAGTAAGTTCCCGATAGGAAGTAGTCAATTTAGTCATAAGAAAGTGTTTGAAACGAAGCTGTTAAACTATCAAAAAGGAGATATGTTTTATATCTATTCTGATGGTTTTCAGGATCAGTTTGGAGGCGAAGAAGGGCGAAAATACCTTTCTAAACGATTTCGCCAATTTCTTATTCGTATCAGTCATCACCCTCTTAAAGAACAACGCCAAATGCTCAAAAAAGAACTCCGAAATTGGCAAAATCGTCAGAAACAAACTGATGATATCTTAGTGATTGGCTTCAAGTTATAGCGTTCTCCAACTCATTTGAGTTATTTTTGATTGTTTAATGCTGTTTTGTAGGTTTGTAAGGCTCGTTCTCGTGCCAATTTATGTTCAACCATTTTTTGATAAGTAATATCCTGAAATTCAGGTACCCAATGTCGAATATACTTGAATTCCTTATCAAATTTTTGAGCTTGCAAAGTGGGGTTAAATACTCGAAAATAAGGCGCAGCATCGCAGCCACTTCCTGAAGCCCATTGCCAGCCACCGTTATTTGCTGAAAGGTCAAAATCCAACAATTTTTGAGCAAAATAAGCTTCACCCCATCGCCAATCAATGAGCAAGTGTTTCGTCAAAAAACTGGCAGTTACCATCCGCACCCGATTGTGCATAAATCCCGTTTCATTTAGTTCTCGCATTCCCGCATCAACTAAAGGATAACCTGTTTTGCCATTTTTCCAAGCCTCAAATTCTTCCAAATTATTGCGCCAAGGAATCTTATCATAAGCAGGTTTAAAGGCACTTTGTGTGACGTGTGGAAAATGCCATAAAATCATCATGTAAAAATCCCGCCAAATCAGTTCATTTAAGTAAGACTCACTAACTTTTAAGGCTTTTGAAGCTAACTCTCGAATGGAAATTGTTCCAAATCGAAGATGAATACTAAGTTTAGAAGTACCTGAAATGGCAGGATAATCTCGTTTTTCAGTATAATTTTTTAGTAAATTTTCAGAAATATGGTTAGAAAAAAAATCTTTCTGACTAGTTTGAAAACCAAGCTTTTTTAAAGTTGGAAAGGGTAGGGGAGAGGTCTTGAAAAGATGCTCAAAATATTGTTTGGTAGGATAGGATTGGAGATGTGAATTGGTGAGTGATTTTTTCCATTTTTTGGAGTAAGGCGTAAATACAGTATAGGGTTTGCCATCATTTTTCAGAACTTCATCTTTCTCAAAAATGACCTGATCCTTGGAAGTGTGAAAAGGAATATTCTTAGTATTTAATAAATCTTGAATTTTAGAATCCCTCTGACAAGCATATGGTTCGTAATCGTGGTTGGTATAAACTTGAGCTACGTCATATTTCTCAAGTACTTTTTTCCAAACCTCAAGTGGTTTTCCATATTCCACTAAGATGGAAGAAGCTCTTTTCTCGGCTTGAGATTTAAGATTTTTCAACTGTTGATGAATGAATAGTACACGGTGATCAAGAAGAGGAAGTTTTTCTAAAATAGTAGAATCAAAAATAAATAAGGGTAAAACAGGATAGCCGCTTTGAAGGGCTTGATGGAGTCCTGTATTGTCATCAAATCGGAGATCTCTACGATGCCAAAAAATAGTGATTTTCATTAGATTATGGCTTAAACTTTAGGTAAAATTGATTATAAATAATATTGTTAAATTTCGGTAGAATGAACTTGTGAAGCTGATTGTAAGAGAAATATTGATAGAAACTTTTATTAAAAATCGTCTGTCTTTTCCTCAATTTCTAGGGCTAATTCTTCCCACTTCTCATTTAAGGAATTCAACTTGGAGCTTGCTTTTTGTAGTTTTTCAGTCATTTCTGTCAAACTATCAGGATTCCCATAGATAGAAGGTTTTGTGAGTTCAGTTTCAAAAAACTGTTTCTGTTCTTCTAAATCCATAATTTGTGTTTCTGTTTCGGCAAAAGCCTTTTTTAAACGTTGAATTTCTCGTTGAGCTTTTTTCTGGGCAGGAGATTTGGTATGACTTTTAGCTGACTTTTTTGATTTTGTTTTTTGTACTTTTTGAAGATTAGAGGCAATATTTTTTTGAGTCTTTTTTTGCTCTTGAGCATATTGAAACTCAGCATAAGTACCAGGGTATTCTCTGAGTTCATAATCTTCAATATACCAAATTTTATTGGCAATTTCACTTACAAAATGACGGTCGTGTGAAACAGTCAAAAATGTACCCTCATACTGTTGTAAGGCTTGAATTAAAATATTAACAGATTGTATATCAAGGTGATTAGTTGGTTCATCTAACAATAGAAAATTGGCTTCCGAAATCAAGGTTTTTGCTAGAGCTACTCGTGACTTCTCTCCACCTGATAGAACCTTAATATTTTTAAAAACATCATCTCCCGTAAATAAAAAACAACCTAGGATATTTCGTAATTCCGTTTCACTTTTAGAACTTCCTGCTTGCTTGAGTTCATCTAAAATAGTATTATTCAAAGTTAAGGCTTCGAGCTGATGTTGAGCATAAAATGAATTAATAACATTATGTCCTTCAGAGACTTTCCCCGTTTGGATAGGCTCAGAACCATCAATAATTCGAAGAACGGTTGACTTTCCTTTGCCATTCGCCCCAATAAATGCAATTTTATCCCCTCGTTCAATATAAGCGGTGGAATCTTCCAAAATTTTGACTTCGCCGTAAGCCTTCGAAATATCTTCCAGACGGGAGACCACTTTGCCTGAGGGTTTGCCAAATGAAAACTTAAAGCTTACCGTAGCATTTTCATCAATTACTTCTTCAACCAAATCTAAACGTTCTAAGGCTTTTATCTTAGATTGAACTTGGCGAGCTTTGGTCGCTTTTGATCGAAATCGCTCAATGAATCGTTCGGTTTGTTTGATATGTTGCTGTTGATTTTCGTAGGCATTTTGTTGAATTTCAGTACGTAAGGCTTTTTCTTTAAGATAAAAAGAATAATTGCCTGAATATAAATTTAGTTTTTGTCCTGAAACTTCTACCATGCAATTACAGACTCTATCTAAAAAGTAACGGTCGTGTGAAACCGTAATTACGGCTCCTTCATACGAATTAATGTAGTTTTCGACCCATTGAATTGAAGGCAAATCCAAGTGGTTGGTAGGTTCATCAAGCATTAGTAAGGCAGGTTTTTGTAAGAGTAATTTGGCAAGCATTACTCGCATTCGCCATCCGCCCGAAAATTCTTGCAAAGGTCGATTTAAATCAGCAGTAGAGAAGCCTAAGCCTTCTAAAATTTCTTCAGCCTTAGACTGAATTGAGTAGCCGTCAAGGGCTTCAAATTCTTCTTGAAGTCGAGTCAATTTATCGACTAATTTATCAGAATAATTAATCTCCATTTCAGTCAGTGTTTGGTTGATCTGATGTTGCAAATCATTCTGACGTTCAAAGGCTTGGAGAGCAACCAACAAAATACTATCTTCAGTTTCGTAAGATAATAAATCTTGATTTAGGAAGCCAATCGTGGTGTCTTTGGCTTTTGAAATTTCGCCTTCATCGGGAGTATACTCGCCTGTAATGAGGCGTAATAAGGTCGATTTTCCTGTTCCATTTGCCCCAATTAAACCAATTTTATTTTTGGGCTTGATATGCAAGGAGGCATTTTGATAAAGCGGACGACTTCCGAAATAAAAGGATAAATTATTTATTGAAATCATGCGATAAAATTACCAAAAAAATAACAGTTGGATAAGTGATTATGTATTTTTTAATTAGAGACTTGATAACCAGATTTTTAAATTATATAATGCAATAACTATTTTGCAATAAAAATAAAGTCACTCCCAGGCTCATTACTTCCAAATTCGCCAAAACGAGGAGCTGGTTTAATTCCCTGAAAATAGGTCAATAGTTCCGAAGTTGTCAAAATGCCATCTTCTCCGCCATAATTTCGAAGAGCTGTCAAAAATTTACGAACAAAGGGTGAATGTTTACCGGGTATACCATCTGGAACGTATTCTTTTCCGCCAGAAGTCAAATATTTACGAGTTTTAAATTGCATTTTTTTGCGAATAAATTCAGTTTTAGAGGCTTTTTTCTGGTTTTCTTCTCCTCTTAAAGCGATAACAGGATCAAATGTGCCTCCAAAACAAACATCCATTGTCAAAAGTGTGTGTCGAGTTGGAATGTTATTGATAATGGTTCGTAAACTCGAATGAGGAATATAAGTTGAGTTACCATCATCTTTTTTCAGGGAATTTTTACAAACAACATAGCCTTCTCCAAAAACAGGGTCAAATTTACCATGTCCCGCAAAAAATATAAATAATTGGTCTTCAGGCAAATAATTTTTTTGAGCATATATTTTCAACTTTTCCATAACTGTCTTTTTATCTGCATTTTTAATCACCTCAACCTTAAAGCCATAATTTGTAGTTAGTTCGCGAGCCAGTATTTTAGCATCATTTACAGGATTCACCAAATTTCCCCAGTGGTCGTATTCGTCTGTAGCAAAAAATAAAGCATAATCCGTTCGATTATTTATACTAAAGGCATCTTTATCAGATTCTTTGGAAATAGTTTCGGGTGTAAAAAAAACTGTTCGTTCCGATTCCAAAACTCCACCTTCTTGATTTTCAGCTATAATTCGCAATTGATTCTCACCATGTTGCATTACTAAATTTCGTTCAATCATCAAAGCATATTTATAGCGTCCTGGTTTGACTTCTTCAAATGTTCGGTTACGTACCAAATCATTATTCAAGAAAACTTGTGCTTTAATTATTTTAGAGGTAGAAGTAATTCCTGCTTTGAGTGTCAAAATACTTTCGGAGGTGGTCGCTTTTGAGGTGGTCGGATTCATCCAGAGAATCTGAGGTTTAGGTGCATTTTTATCTTCAATAAATCGAATATTTAAATTTTTTACTGATAAAGATCCATAATTATCTTTAACTTCAATCCGAATCGCGTTTGATCCTGCAATTAATTTTATTTTCTTGTTTATCAGTAAGTTAAATAATGCCATATCTTCGATGACTTCAAATCCTCGTTCTGTATCCATCAGCCGATTATTGACGAAAATATTGGCAGAATTGATTTTGGCTTTTGAGCGGATGCCAATTTGTAAAGAGTAAATTGGAGCTAAAGTTTCTGATCTTTCAGTATCGGGATTGAGCAAAACAATTTCGGGTGGTTTAACCTTTCCTTGCCCAATTTCTATATCTTGAGTTTGGTAAAGGTTCAAATTATCCGCTGAAATTTTCAATTTTTCATGTATAATAAAACCTACTTTTTTTCCATAAAATTTCTGATTATCAGAAATATAAACTAAATGATCATTAATGACATAAGAAATTTTTCCGTTACGTTGGCGAATCGTTAATTTATTAAAGGCATTAAAAGGATTAATTACTCCCGAAGTTTTTGTCCAATTTCTTTCCTCTCGGATCCGATTGTTTTCATAATGATAAATCTTAAAGTATCCTTGATTATTGATTAAAAAAGCATGAAAATTATGAGTATCTTTCATCCCCCAAATCAAACCATAACTACCTGATTTCCCGTCTAATTGCTTCAGATGTGTCTCTAAATCAAAGTCTTGTTGAGGTAAAATATGAATTTCATTGGTATAAAAACTACTACCTTTAGCTTCAAGGTGTTCCATCACAAAATGACCATTTTTCAAGGTGCTTCGGCTGGTCGAAGTATTTGATACTTTCCATTGGTGTTGATTATTGGCAAAGGTTTCATGAAAAGCCTTAGGTAAGTTTTGGGTATTTAATCGGCTGATTTTCAATTGTCCTATGGCTAAAGTCGAATGTCCATCCGAATAAAATCCGACTTGATTACCGTGTAGTTGAATTTTGGAAGTGGAATAAGCTAACTTTCCATTAATATAAAATTCTGTTTTATCCTTTTTCTGACTGATTTTCAAGGTATTGGTTCGACCTTTGGGATTAATTAATCGAACGCCATCTGTCCAATTTCGGAGTGTCATTTTGACCCCATCTTGTAAGGTTTCGACCTTGAAAAAGCCTTTTCCATTCAACAAAAATAAATGGTGATTTTGAGTATTTTTCATGCCCCAAACCAAACCAAAAGCACGTTCAGGCATTCCTTGAACTTGTTTAATATGAGCTTCAATTTCGTAATCATTCTTGGAAGAAATAGAAATTTTTCGAGTCTCAAACTGTGAGTCGTGAAGAGATTTATTTTTTAGAATATAATTTCCATTATAAACTTCAGCATAAAATTTTGAGGTATTGCGAAATTTCCAATTTTGAGTGTTATCCTGAAAATCATCTTCAAAAATAATTGTCTGTTGTGCTACTATAGATTGTATTAAAAAACTGTAAATCAATAGTATAAAATAAAGTAAAATAGGTTTTTTCATGTTGATTATAACTTTCTGATGTGGACATTTTGATTTAAGGATAAACGCAAAATTCAATAAAAACGTGCAAGCATGAAATTAGATTTGATAAAAAGAATGTCTTCAAAATTTCATTTCGAAACCCTATTTTCTGGACAAATTTATAGTATCTTTCAGCCCGTTTCAGTCCCTTCAAGACAAATGTTTTGAAGACTCAATTCCTTTAAAAAACTAATTTTTTATGAAATATCTCAGTGAGTTTGATTTCAAAGGTAAAAAAGCTCTCATTCGAGTTGATTTTAATGTGCCTCTAAATGTTGACTTTGAAATTACGGATGATAAGCGTATCTGTGCCGCTTTACCTACTATCCAAAAAATCCTAAATGACGGTGGTTCAGCGATTTTGATGTCACATCTTGGAAGACCCAAAGCCCAAGAAGAGAAATTTTCTTTGAAGCATATCGTTTCACACCTCAGTAAAAAATTGGGTATAGAGGTCAAATTTGCAGATGATTGCATTGGTGAAACGGCGACTCAATTGGCTTCTGACTTGCAAGCAGGTGAAGTACTTTTGTTGGAAAACCTTCGCTATCACAAAGAGGAGAAAAAAGGCAATGCCGAGTTTGCGGAAAAATTAGCACAATTGGGTGATGTTTATGTCAATGATGCCTTTGGGACAGCTCATCGTGCGCATGCTTCTACGGCTACTGTTGCTCAATTTTTTGAGGATAAAATTTGTGGTTTATTGATGGCGGCGGAAGTAGATAATGCCAATAAAGTGATGCAAAATCCGCAAGAACCTTTCACTGCAATCATGGGAGGTGCAAAAATTTCGGATAAAATTTTGATTATCGAAAATCTCCTTGACCGTGTAGATAATTTGATTATTGGTGGTGGAATGGCTTATACTTTTTTCAAGGCACAAGGCGGAAATATTGGCGGATCATTAGTTGAAGAAGAAAAATTAGAGTTAGCAAACTCCTTGATTGCCAAAGCAAAAGAAAAAAATGTAAATTTATTATTGCCTTCGGATTCTGTGATTGCAGACAAATTTGATAATGAAGCCAATCGAAAAACGGCGGATAATATGGACATCGAAGCGAGTTGGATGGGCTTAGATATTGGCGAAAAAGCACAAGCTGAATTTGCGGAAGCCATCAAAAATTCTAAAACAATCCTTTGGAATGGTCCTATGGGTGTTTTCGAAATGAGCAATTTTGCAAGTGGTACGATTTCGGTTGCTGAAGCTCTGGTAGAAGCGACCAAAAATGGGGCATTTTCTTTGATTGGAGGCGGTGATTCGGCTGCAGCTGTCAATAATTTAGGTTTTGCTCAGGATGTTTCCTATGTCTCGACAGGTGGCGGGGCATTGCTTGAATTTATGGAAGGTAAAGAACTCCCTGGTATTAAGGCTCTAGGCTAAAAAACAATGTATGTTTAATAGTATCATTACTAATATATTTCATGAATTGTTTTTAGGGGCAGAGTACTTAGGAACTCTGCCCTTAATATTATTTATAAATAAAATTTAAATCACGAATTCATCTTGAAGAACTTGTGGAGTTTGATAATTTGTTTTAATGCGCTCGGAAAAAGTAGGATTTTTTTATTTTTAGAAAGCTCAGAAGGAGAATAATGGATATAAATACAAGTTTAAAAGTATGCAAATTGTATGCAACACAAAAAAACGACTTACAAAATTTCTTTCGTAAGTCGTTCATTATGAGAGTGGGCCCAGCAGGACTCGAACCTGCGACCACCTGATTATGAGTCAGATGCTCTAACCAACTGAGCTATGAGCCCTTTATTTTGGCTTTTGAGAGCGCAAAGATAAAAAAATTTGAAAATATATCAAATAAAATCGCTAAAAATATGGAAATATTACGTCCTTTGATTCATTATGGGTTACACTTTGTAGCTCCTTTAGGACTGGCTAAGCTTTTCTTTCCAAAACAATGGAAGTATGCTACTCTGCTCATAATCAGTACTATGCTTATTGATTTAGATCATTTAGTTGCTACTCCTATATTTGATCCTAATCGGTGCAGTGTAGGTTTTCATGTTTTGCATTCGTTTCCTTTTATAGCGATTTATTTTATGTTATTAATTCCACCAAAAACCCGAATTATTGCCGTAGGCTTAATTTTTCATATTCTGACTGATGAAATTGATTGTTGGCTTATGCAAAATTTTTAGACCTATTTTAGACATAACCCAATGCTTCCAACTTCGCTTTTTTGTGTCGCCAATCGGGTTCAATTTTGACGTACTGGGCTAAAAAAATCTTTTTCCCAAAAAATTTCTCTAAATCTAAACGGGCTTCAGTTCCTACTTTTTTGAGCTTTGTACCTCCTTTCCCAATCAAAATTCCCTTTTGGCTTTTTCGTTCCACCAAAATATCTACATGAATTCGGATAATGGTTTCTTCTTCTTTAAATTCCTTTACGACTACTTCACAACTATATGGCACTTCTTTTTTGTAATTCAAAAAGATTTTCTCACGAATCATTTCTGAAACAAAAAAACGTTCAGGACGGTCAGTCATTTCGTCTTTTGGGAAGTAAGGCGGATGTTCTGGTAAATAGGCTAATAGTTTTTCAAAAACTGCATCGATATTGAATTTTTCCAAAGCAGAAACCGCAAATATTTCCGCAACGTGTTCTAAGGTTTCTTTCCAATATTCAATCTTTTCCAGAATATCTTTTTGCTTCGCGATATCCACTTTATTGATAACCAAAAAGATAGGAGTTTTGATTTTGCGTAATTTCTGAATTATTTCTTCTTCGTCATATTTTTCATAAATATCCGTAACAAACAAAATAATATCGGCATCTTGTAGGGAGGTACGCACAAAATCCATCATTCGTTTATGCAGCTCATAGCCAGGTTTAATGATACCAGGGGTATCAGAATAGACCATCTGATAATTTTCATCACTCAGGATTCCCATAATTCGATGACGAGTGGTTTGGGCTTTAGAGGTTGTGATTGCTAATTTTTCCCCCATCATGGCATTCATGAGCGTTGATTTACCAACATTCGGTTTGCCGATAATACTCACAAAACCAGCTTTATGTTCCTCGGTCGAAGGCTCTATCAAAAATTTATTTTCCATTTTTTTTAAAATTTTAGACAAAGGTATTGGATTTTCAAATTATTTGCATACCTTTGCAATCGCAAAACGGGAAATAATTCTCAAAAAAAAGAAAAAATAACACGTTTTGTGAAATAATGGCGCAGGGTGGAGCAGTTGGTAGCTCGTCGGGCTCATAACCCGAAGGTCGCAGGTTCGAGTCCTGCCTCTGCTACAAAATCAATAACGTGAATGTGGCGTTATTCCTACTTTTAAAAAAAATTGTTATTCCTCCTTAGCTCAGCTGGTTAGAGCATCTGACTGTTAATCAGAGGGTCCTTGGTTCGAGTCCAAGAGGGGGAGCGACTTTTTTTAGCAAATCACAACCATTTTTTTACTGTTTTTATAGCTGAAACAGCTACTTTCGATAGACACACTTATTCCTCCTTAGCTCAGCTGGTTAGAGCATCTGACTGTTAATCAGAGGGTCCTTGGTTCGAGTCCAAGAGGGGGAGCCGAAGAATCCTGCGACACCTACCGCAGGATTTCTTGTTTTTATAAGGCTCGTTTCCATATTGCATGAAATACATATTCCTTGCCCTTAATTTCAATAGGAGGAGTTCGAATGTGTAATAATTCATCCTCTCCGACTTCTTCAAATTCCGCATAACGTAATTCTCCTAGATTGCCCAAATGCCAATTGGGAAACAAAGAACCTTCCATTTTATGAATTATAGCTTCTGCCTCTTCATCATAGTAAAATTTGCCATAATAGGCTTGATATGATAAAAAAGCAGCTCGAATTTCAGCATCCGTTCCCATATTCCAATCCTCAGATTGAAACCGTTCACGAGGATTATTGACAAGCTGTACAGACATATAACCACTTGGCTGGTACATTAGAATTCCTGTTGTGTGATGTCCATAATGGTTGATTTCTGTACCATCATTCTCGCAATATCCATAAATGCGCGTCATCTTCCATGTACCAATTGCTTTCTGAATAATTTCTTCTTTTGTCATATTTTTTAGGGTTTGAACAATTTATAAACTTGCAGTCAATTGTTTTAATTTTTGATTGATTATATTTATTAGTTGTGTAGGGTGTTCATCAATAAAATAATGACTTCCTGAAAATGGGATTTTTTCAAATAAATTAAGTTGTGTTTCATCAGCCCACGAGTCTATGGTGTGTGGTTCAATAATTTTATCCTCATTAGAATAAAAAGTCGTAATTGGTAAGTTTAGTGGCGTTCCTATATGGGATAATGTTTCGATTATTTGTAAATCTGCTCGTAACGCTGTGATCATTTGAGCAAAAAATTGGGGATCAGAGGCAACATTATTTAGTTCCGTAAAGATTTCGATAAGGTCTTGCTGAGGTAAATTATACCACGTTTTCTTAGGAAGATGTTTAGGGTGATGACTCGCTGAGATAATGAGTTGTTTAGGAAGTGGTAACCCTTGATTACGCAAGGCGTGTGTGATAGAAAAAGCCATAATACCACCCATACTATGCCCAAAGAAGGCAAAAGGACGGTCAAGTTCCATCTTTAAAAGTTGAATAAATTCATCTAAGAAATCATTAATATTGGTCAAACAAGGCTCATGAATTCGGCTTCCACGCCCTGGTAAGAGTACAGGAATTAATTCTACGTTGTCCAAAATTTTGTCCTTCCATGGAAAAAATATGGTGTCACTTCCTGCGGCATAATGGAAACAAAATAGTTTCATTTGTGCCTTCGGGTTTGGTTTATGACGTATGAACCATAAGTCTGCCTTAGTTGATTTTTTGATTATAGAGGTTTTAGGATTGAGTTTTTGCTGTGTACTTTGAAGACGCTCAAATAAAAACTCTGAAAATTCTACGACTGTAGGCATATTCCAGAAATCTGAAGCGGAGAACTCTATCTGCAAATCGTCTTTTATTAATCCACGTAATTTCACAATCATCATTGAGTCAATTCCTAATTGTTTAAAATTAGCTCTTGGTTCTATTTGTGAAGGTAAATACCCTGTGATATGTCCAATTTTTCTTCGGACAAAATAGGCTATCAATTGAGTTTGTTCTTCTGTATTGACAGTTTCACGGATTTGGGTGAGTATGTCTTTCTCAATAGATGATTCTTCCTTTTCTAGTGGTTCATCTACAGAAAAATCAGCTATTTCTGCTTGATCAAACGCATTTCGTAACCAGTATTTTTGATGTTGCCAAGGATAAGTAGGGAGGTGAATAAAATTATATGCTTTAGGATAAATCTTTTCCCAGTTTACGGAAAATCCATGACTATACAATTGTCCTAAATTTCGATAAAATTCAAGTATTTCAGAGGTTTCTTTCTTTAGGGATGAAAGGACTACGGCAGGTGCTTTTTGGTCTTTGATAATTTCCTCAACTCCAACCTTCAAAACGGCATGCGGACTAACTTCAATAAAGAAATTAAATTCATCTTCTATCATTTTCGTTACTGTATCGCTAAACAAAACAGGACGGCGCAAATTATCTGCCCAGTAATCTGCATCTAGATATTGCCCTAAAACAATACCTTGCTGAACAGTTGAATAAAACGGTATTTTACTTTTTTGGGGTTGAATGCCTTGGAGTAAAGCCCGTAATTCTTTACTAATCTTATCGGTTTGTGGACTATGTGAGGCTACATTTACTTGAATTTTCTTACAAAAAATATCTTGTTTATCAAGTAGTTTTAAAATTTCATCAATTGTTTCGGGATGTCCTGAAATTACCGTAGAATTAGGACTATTATTAACGGCTATAGAAACCAAATCTTCTTTATTGGTAATTAAATTCTGGACTTCTGAAACTGGCAAACCAATGACTGCCATAGCTCCCTTTCCAGCAATTTTTTTGAGAACCTGACTTCGTACACAAATGACTCTTGCGGCATCCTCTATGCTTAATGCACCTGAAAGATATGCTGCGCTTACTTCCCCCATACTATGCCCTACTACCCCATCTGCTTTAACTCCTCTAGCTTCCCAGATTCTGCTGATACCTACATAAATTGCCACTAGAATAGGTTGAACGATATCAATTTCTTCAAATCGATTCTTGGTGATTGGACGATACAATTCTTCCACTAGATCCCAGTTGGTATATTTAGAAAAAGCATCTCGCCACTGATTAATTGTTTCTTTAAAAATAGGCTCAATCTCGTATAATTCTTGTCCCATTCCAAACCATTGTGCGCCCTGCCCTGAAAAGATAAAAGCTGTTTTGGGTGTGTTTTCTTCAGGATTTAGGGTAGGAATTTCAGGTAAATCTTCTGTATAAGACTCCAATTGAACTAGTAACTCTTCTTTAGAGGTTGCTACTGCCGTCAATCGTTCTGAGAAGTGAGTTCGTTTTAGTGAAGCATTGGCACAAATATCTAATAAATTCGCCTCTGAATTCTGAAGGAAATCAATATACTTTTGGGCATAGCTTTTTAAGGCTGATGTATTTTTGGCTGAGAGTGGTAGTATATATATATGATTTTCAATATTTTGATTGATTTTTCTAGGAATAGGCGCTTGTTCTAGAATTATATGGGCATTAGTTCCACTAATGCCGAAACTACTCACTCCCGCCCGTAAAATGTCGTCTTGCCATTCAGTTAATTGGGTAGGTACTTTTAGAGGCATTTCATTCCAATCAAAGTAGGGATTAGGCGTATTAAAGTGATTATTTTGTGGGATTTTTCGATGTTGCATACTCAAAATCACCTTCATTGTTCCTGCAATTCCAGCAGTACCTTCGGTATGTCCAATATTAGTTTTAACTGTACCAACATAAAGTGGATTTTCGGCGGAACGATTCTTCTTAAAAACAGACTTAATTGCTTCTAATTCAATTGGATCTCCAAGAACTGTACCTGTTCCATGAGTCTCAATAAAACTGATTTCCTCAGGAGACAATTGAGCATTTTTCAGGGCAGTTTGTAACAATAGTTCTTGTGCTTTTCCACTGGGTGCTGTAAACCCGTTACTTTTTCCATCTTGATTGACTGCTGTTCCACGAATTATGGCGTGAATAAAGTCCTTGTCTCGTTGAGCATCTGAGAGGCGTTTTAAAATAAGAACGGCTACTCCTTCCCCTCGTCCGTATCCGTCTGCTGAAGCATCAAAGGCTTTACTCTTACCATCAACAGCCAGTGCATTCATGCTGGATAAGGCGATATGTACTTCAGGCGTTAAGATAAGATTACTCCCTCCCGCAAGGGCTAACTCTGATTCCCCTGAATTTAAACTTTGACAAGCCAAATGAAGTGCTACCAAAGAAGAGGAACAAGCTGTACTAACGACCATACTCGCTCCCCGAAAGCCTGCCGAATAGGAAATCCGTCCTGCGTGTGAGTATATCCCACCACCTGTAACCGAATAATTCCCGATGCTCTCAGGAGTGTAGGGCGTAAGATGTTTTTGGTTGTAATCCATCCCTGCATTCCCAATAAATACTCCTGTTTGTGACCCGTGAATATCATTTAAATTTAAGCCAGCATTTTCTAAGGCTTCAAAACTAGTTTCTAACAAAATCCGCTGTGATGGATCGAGGTATTTTGCTTCCTCAGGTGATATATTGAAATAGTTTGCATCAAACAACTCAGGATTTTTTAACCAACCTGCCTTGGTGGTATATGCTTTTCCATTGATTCCTTTTTGGCTAGTACCAAACTTGGAAACATCCCAACGCTTGTCGGTCATTTCTTCAATGGCATCTATGCCGTTTTGGAGTAATTCCCAGTATTGATCAGGTGTATTCACATTATGAGGAAAACGACAAGCCATACCGATTACAGCAATTGGCTCAGGACGGAAGGCAGTTGATTGGGCTACCTCTCGTTTTAACTGTCGGATGGCTTTGAGTGCCTTAGACAATTGATTTTTGTAGTGCTGTTCTTTTTGTGGAGTCATAGGGTTATTTAAGTTTATGTGTTAGTATTTTAGTGTTGAGTCGTGCATATTAGACATAAGGTAATCTTGACTTTTTGAAAGAGGCTTTTGTAGTTGGGTGTTTGAATGTCAAATTAGCTAATAAACTTCTCAAGTTCGTGAAGAAAGAGGGAGTTGATTTAAAGAATAATTATGGTTTTAATTGATTTTATACTCTACCCTACTAAAATTTTATTGATTTATAAGTTTTTGATTATTAGTTAATTAGAATTTAATTTCTCCATATAATTTGCAAACCTTACGGAAAAATGGCTTTTTAGCTCAATAAACAAAGATTATTAAATTATTTCAATATTAATATATTTTATAAATCATTTTTAGTAAGGTAGAGTATTGACTTTTAGTTTACTATGGTGATAATATCAATCCATAAATTTTAGATAAAGACTTACCGAATGTCTAAAATTTGGTAAGTCTTTGTTTCAAAAGCTATTTTTCTAGAAATAGATTTTAATCTATTAATTTATGGATTTGGTATGAACACCATCAATTTTACATTATTCTTCCAAGAATTCTGAATAAGATATTTTACTTATAAATCAAATTCAGCCAGTTCTTGAGCCAGTTCTGAACTTAGTTCATCAATTGATAAGTTGTCCAAATCTTTACCTTGTTCTTGAGTGGTTGTCAATGATTCAGATAAGGGTAATGGTTTAGAAATCAATGTAGTACTTACATGAAGCTCATTTTTAATCTGGCTAAGCAAAAATTTGGCATAATCCCGAAGTGTGGGATGTGCCCAAAAAGTTGTTACAGATACATTAATCCCTGCTTTTTCAACAATACTATTCCGAAGTTGAACTGCCATTAATGAATCAATACCTAATTGTTTGAATTCAGCAATTGGGCTGATATCTGACGTATTCATCTTGACAGTTAAGCCAATTTGTTCTTTGAGAAATTCTTCGAGATACTTTAGGCGTTGTGTTTTGGGTAATTCCACCAAAGCTTGTTTAAAATTTTGTGGAATCATCTCTAAGTTGCCTTGTATTTCATGGCTTAGTTTGTGGAAATAGACCTGATTGGCAGGCGAATCATAGTATTGGGTTAATTGCTGAAGATTCAGTTTTGCAATACTAGTTTGGGTTATATTTCGCTGTAAAATCTCCTCAAAAATCTCGACACCTTCTTTTATTCTAAATGGTATGAGTCCCTCGTTATCACTATGTTGTAGAGTAGAATCTTTTTCAGTGGTGGCTCCCCAATTAATGCAAGTTGCGGGTAATCCTTCTAAATGTCGATATTGTGTAAAAGCATTTAAAAAATAGTTTCCTGCGGTATAATAACTCATTCCTTTAGAACCAGTTAAGACCGATATGGAAGAAAAAAGAACAAATAAGTCTAGAGTTCGATTTTTAGTTAAAATATGTAAGTTCCAAGTTCCTTTAATTTTAGCTTCAGTCATGGCACTAAAACGACGTTTATCAGCATCTACTAATAACTGAGGTTGGAAGATGCCTGCTGCATGAATAACCCCCCGAATAGGCATATTATCCTCAGCTTTTTGAATAATTTCCTCTAATTCATCAATATTACTGATATCGCCTGTTTCTAGCCAAAATTTCGCTCCCTTTCGAGTTAGATGCTCTATTTTTTGTTGAGCAGTATCTGATACCTCTCCGTCTCGACTCAATAAAACAAAATTTCTTGCTCCTTTTTCAAACATCCACTCAGTAAAAGTAATCCCTAATGAAGCAACTCCCACTACAAGATAAATTCCTTTTGCTTGCAAATGAATCTCAGGGAGGCTGTGCATGGCATAAGTAATATTTCGTTCAAGATGGCAAGTATATTGTTTATCTCCTCGGATGGCAATCTGAATTTCATCAGAAAATGTAAATAAATCACGTAACAAAGTATCCAAATCTTCCATACTTGGCATAAAACTCAAGTCGATAGCTCGGAAACGTTGTGCTGGAAATTCATTGGCAATAATTCTTGTCATTCCCCAAGCAGGTGCTTGGATAATATTGAGACGAGTATCCACTTCCTGAACTTTACAAACCCCACTCGTAATCAGGGTGACGGCAGGAGCTTTGGGAAGAGTCGCACAAACTTGTTGTAGATGAATCAACCCAATAGAAACCATTTCTTGTTTAGTTTCAATGAAATCACCATCTAAGGCAAAGGAGGCAGGCATCATGGCTTCTAGTGTCCATGCATACACAAAATGGATATTTTCTACGGCTAAATCTTCGGAAAGATACCACATAAATTCCTCAAAATCAGAGAATTGAGAAGGATTGATTTGATAATCACGATGCCATTTCCCATTCCGTTTATTTTTATGAATCTTGAAGTTATAGCCCGAAGTAACCATTACATAAGGCAGATTCAATAAGCGTAATTTTTCGATAAGTGCATCGCAAATACCGCGTCCATCTACAAAGACAACAGTTAAAGTATCATTTTCTGGTAATGCTTCTGGATTAGACAGCCTCAATAATGGTGACCACGTCGTTTGATACAACCAATCAGAAAGAAAGCTTTGCGTTCGTTTCCGAGTCAGGACAATATCTTTGGCTTTCGCAATGACTTCTCCGTTTGTATCATAAACAGTAAAATATCCCTTTAAAATAGGAGAGGTTTCAAGGTAAGCTTCTACCCAAAGTGGACTTCTATATTCTGGAAAATCAGCAATGTGCAATTCATTTAGTTCAGAAATTACATACTCAAAATCTACTTGGGTGTGGGTTGTTTGTGGCAATAATTCCCATAAAACTTTAAAACAAGCATCAATCAGCATTGGATGAAGCTTATACTTTTTTTGATCTTGTTTAATTGCTTCAGTTGGAATAATTTGTCCTACAATACCATTAGGTATTTTCCAAACATTCTCAATACACTGATATTTTTTGCCATAATAATAGCCAAATTTAGCAAGGTAATTATAAAATTCTTCTTTAGAAATATTTTCTTCAAAGCCTGAGATTAATTTGACTAAATTGACTTGTCGATCAAATTCAGGAAGTTGTTCGGCTTCCTCAATGGCACCTTCAGCTAGTAATTTCCATGTTCTACGCTCTGTATTTGGTCTTTGGGTGGCTTGATAAAATCGAAAATACGAATCTTTATTTTCTTGTTGTGTAACCTTTAATTGAATGACAGTACTGCCTTTTTCACCAACTTGTAAGGGATGCCGAAAGAAAATTTCATGCGCTGCATAATCTCCTTCCCCATAGATTTCTTCAATAGCAGCCTCTAACATTTCCATATAAGCAGCTACTGGAAAAAGGTGTTGGTCATGTATTTTATAATGTTGTAAAAAATCAAAGTTGGCTAAGTTTAATCTGGTTTCCCAAATATTAACACTGTCTTCTTCAGCAAGTTGAATGTAATATGCTAAGAGAGGATGACGATTTTCTCCTGTATTCCGAATCAAGGCATACTCTTCATATTCTTCTGTTTTGTCTTCAATTTCGTAATGTTCTCGGTGCCAAGGGTACGGTGGTAGTTCTACAAAACTTCGAGCATCTCTATAGAAACTATCCCAATCAATATTTGCTCCTTGACAGTACACATCTGCCATATTATGGATCATATCGTCCATATCAGGAGAACCTCGAAAAGTGGAAGCTACAATTGCTGAATCCTGACCAATACCTGCCTCTGTGAGACATTCCCGTAAAGCAATCGATAAAACAGGATGCGGGCTAATTTCAATAAAAATCGTATGATCATCAGCAATCATTTGATATACTGTTTCATTGAATCGTACCGCATTTCGTAAATTATCTCCCCAGTATTCGGTATTAATTTCACTTTGTTTTAATACTTTAGAACGTACAGTTGAATACATAGGAATAGAGGCACTTTGAGACGAAATACCTTCAATTTGCTGAATAAGCTTTTGTCTTGGGACATCCATGTAACGGCTATGAGAGGCGACAGTTACATTAATTCGTTTAGCAAAAATATCTTGTTTTACTAATTGATTGGTGACAGTATCAATGGCATCTGAATCACCAGATAGCACAGTAGATTTTTCACTATTCGTAACGGCAATTGATAGTTTGCCTTGATAATCAGCAATTATTTTTTCGGCTTGATTTACTGTGATTTCAGCTAATAGCATACCTCCTTGTCCTGTAGTCTGGTGCATTAGTTGACTTCGAGTACAAATGATTTGGGCTGCCGCATCTAAACTCAAAAAACCAGCAATATACGCTGCTGCTACTTCTCCCATACTATGCCCAATAACAGAGCTGGGATAAATTCCCCAACTTTTCCATAGTTGTGCTAATGCGATTTGTATAGCAAATGTAAGTGGCTGAATAACATCAATATCCTGCAATAACAATAAGTCTTCTTTAGATATTTTTTGGGTCATAAATTCTAAAATTGACCATTCTTTATCAGGATTAATGTATTTTCCAAAAGCACGATTACACTCTCGGATGGTTCGTTCAAAGACTTTTTCTTTATCAAAGAGGTCTCTGCCCATACCTTGCCATTGTCCGCCTTGTCCTGGGAACACAAAAGCAATCTTCTTTCCTCCTTTTAATTTTCCTGCATAGGTTTCCTTCCAGCTATTTTTTTCCTGAAAATATTGTATGTTTTTAAGGATTTCTGCCTTATTTTTTCCGTGGAAAGCTACTCGATAATCGAAATGTTTGGTACGAGTGGCTGCAGAGGCACAAATATCATATAGGCTTTTGAGTGAATTATCCATTTTTTTTAGATAATTTACATAACGCCCTACATACTTTTGAAGTGAATACTCTGTTTTGGCAGAAATTGGTAAGAGTAATTCTTCCGCAGGTTGATTATCAAGACTATGGAAACGATGCCGAATATAACGAGAGTAAAAGTGTTTCCAATCAATATTAACTCCTTTTAGGAATAGTACATGTAAAAGGTTCTGACAGTTAAGCCAATCATCTGAATTTTTATGGAGAGCGTAATAAACACTTGCCTTATCCTCGACAGTATCTTTAATCTGTCTTCGTAGTACTGAGTGTGCCCCTAGCTCAATGAAAATTGAAGTGCCTTGTTCGGTTAAATATTTAATACCGTCATAGAATAAAACAGGTGTTTGGATACTATGCGCCCAGTATTCAGGTGTAATATCTTTGGCTGTAACAATTTTACCAAGTGAGGTAGAATACATGGTCGCAGTGCCATTAGCTGATTTAATGTTTTTGAGTGCATTTTTAATTGGTTCATGGTAGGATTGCATAAAGGAGGTGTGTGCTGCTAAATGTACCTGAATTTGTCCTACACCTACCCCCTCATTATGTAGTACTTTTAATAAACTAGCTATTTCCGTTTTATTACCACCAAGATTGACAGATTTAGCCGAGTTATAACCTGCGATTTCGAGGGATTGGTAATTTTCATCCTCTAATAATTTTTCGACCACTTCTATACCTCGATGAACAACTGCCATCGTAGTGTCTGTTTCTTTGGTGGAATCATTAATTATGTGACTATAATGATAAACGACAGAAACAGCATCCTCAAGGGTTAGAAAGCCTGCAATATGCGCGGCTGCTATTTCACCAATACTGTGTCCAATGACTACACTAGGCATAATGCCCCATTGCTTATATTGCTCTGCTAGTGAGACTTGGACAGCAAAAATAATAGGAACACAAATATCTACCTGCTCTGTATCTTCTTCAGTTAGGTTGAACATCTTATCCTTTAGGGACCAATCGGCTAATCGCTTGAAATAGAAATCACAGGCTTCAAAAATAGTTCGAAATACATGACTTTCTCGATACATATTTTGACACATCCCAATATATTGCCCACCGTAGGGAGCGCAAACAAATGCTACTTTAGGGGTATAATTTGCAGGTAAATCGCCATATTTTTTAGAGTCCTGAGTGTCAATAATTTCACTAATAATGCCGTCTAACTCGTCCATCGAATTGACTTTAAATGCCAATCTTTTGGGTTTATTTTGTTGCATTGTTGCAAATTCGGCACATAAATCTTTAAGATTTAACGCTTCTTTTTCATCAATTAACTTCTCTTTGATTTGACGTAATTTCTGATAAATTTCTTCTCCCGAATCGGCAGAAAGTGTAAAGATTTCTGTTTCATATCCTACATATTCTTCGATGGCAAGATGTGCATTGGTCCCGCCCCAACCGAAGGCACTAATACCTGCTTTTCGAGGCGAAAGATTATCATGAGATTTCCAAATAATTTTTTTAGTAGGAATCTGAAGTTTGAGGTCATCGAATGGAATTAAAGGATTTGGGGTTTGAAATCCTACATTTTGAGGAATTTCTTTGTGTTGTAGACATAGTAATACTTTAATGAGTCCTGCAATACCTGCGGCTCCTTCTAGATGTCCAATATTGGTTTTTACAGCTCCAAGAATTAATTTTTGATGTTCTGATCGGTTTCGACCTAAAATCTTTCCAAGAGCTTCTGCCTCAATGGGATCTCCTAGTTTTGTTCCCGTACCATGAGTTTCGATATATTGTACTTCTTCAGGTTGCCAGCCAGCCCGTGAATAAGTTTTTATAAGTACCTCTTTTTGGGCTTCAATATTAGGTGCTGTTAAGCCATTACTATATCCATCATTATTAATAGCACTTCCTCGAATAACACCATAAATCTTATCTCTGTCTTTTTCTGCTTCTGATAATTTTTTCAAGACAACTACCCCCATTCCTTCTCCTCTTACATAGCCGTCTGCTAATTCATCAAATGTGTGGCAACGCCCTGTAGGAGATAGTCCTCCAAACTTTGTGAGTGCTACGAAATCATCTGGTTCTATCATGATATTAATTCCACCTGCAATAGCTAATTCAGAGTCTCCTTCCTGAATACTATTGCATGCCAAGTGTACTGCCAATAAAGATGATGAACAGGCAGAATCTAAGACGATACTAGGACCTCGGAATCCATATGCATAAGACACCCGATTGGCAATGATACTAGCAGATTGTCCTACGGCAGAGTGCTGGGTAATAGGCGCGCGTTTTCGAATTCGAGTACGTTCAAAGTCATTCCAAACATTCCCAATAAATACCCCTGTTTTACTTCCAGCTACTTTGTGGGTAGAAATTCTGGCATTTGATAAAGCTTCCCAAACAATTTCAAGCATTAATCGTTGAGATTGGGACATTTCCTGTGCTTCACGCGGTGAAATATCAAAAAAGAAAGGGTCAAAGGCATCGATCCCATCAATAAAGGCACCATGTCGAGTGTTCGTTTTACCTTCGGCAGTAGGGTCTGAATCATAATATTCATCTATATTCCAACGATCAGATGGAACTTCTGTGATTGCATCCCTTCCTGACTCTAATAGTTGCCAGAACTCATCAGGGGTATTAGCTTGTGGGAAACGGCATGCCATGCCAATAATTGCAATAGGCTCATATTGTGGTGTATTCTTGGATGAATAATGATTCAAGTACGATTGAGCTGTTTTTGTACTCTCAGTAATTTTGGCAACTAATGTCTCAAGATTAGGATAGGCATAAAATGCCGTAGGTGAGAATCCTTTCTTATATTTCTTCGAGATTTCCATTGCTAATAGCGTAGCATGAGTAGAGTTTAAGCCATAAGTAGAAAATTTTACCTGATCGTCAATTTTATTAATATCAATACCCAATAGTGTGCTGAGCCGTTGCTTTAGCCATTTTTTGAGCGTAGAGGGGTCAAGTTTCATTGTGAAATAATTATAATATGAATAGAGGAGAAATAATAAAAATATTATAGTATTAAAAACTAAAATTCACTATTAAAATTGCAAAAGTAGAAATTGTTTTTTGTTGAAAAAGTCATATCTGGCGAATTTTTTGTTAAATAATTCATGTGTAGGTTTTCTTTTGAAAAAAGAAGTTTTATATTTAGACCTAACTTTAGCCAATGGATAGCTATGTCCTGAACTAAACACAATTTGTAAAATTAAATTTCCTTTTAAACCTAAAGTATAATAACATGGAAACAGTACAATTACAAGAACAATTATATCAAGGCGACTATACTACCGTTTATAAAGCCAAATATTCAAGTAAAGATGTGATTGTCAAGATATTAAAAGAACAGTTTCCTTCATTGAACCAGATTGCCCGCTTTAATGAAGAGTATGATATTACAAACCGCTTTGATATTAATGGTTCACGAAAAGCTCTTTCTAAACAAAAAATTAATGATCATTATGCCCTTATATTAGAATATGTAGAAGGGAACACACTAAAAGAGTATATCCAAGAACAAAGGGAAAATCAAAAACAAATTGAGTTGTTAGATTTCTTACAAATTGCAGTAGCTACAGTTAAAATATTAGCACAAGTTCATGAAAACCAGATTATACACAAAGATATTAACCCTAAAAATATAATTATTCAACCAGAAGGTTCAGCGTATATTATTGATTTTGGAATTGCAGACATTATTAAGAAACAAGCACAAAAACAAAACCCTGATAATCTAGAAGCTCTGGAAGGGACACTTGCTTATATTTCACCAGAGCAAACAGGACGTATGAACCGTTCGATTGATCATCGTTCAGATATTTATTCTTTTGGAATTACGCTTTATGAGCTATGGACGAATCAATTGCCTTTTTCTGATGATGATGATACTATGGAAATGATTCACAGTCATTTGGCAAAAAATCCACCCTCTATTTTGATGCATCGTCCTGATACTCCCACAATAGTTATTGAAATTATTGAAAAATTACTTGCCAAAACTCCTGAAGCACGATATCAAAGTACACACGGTTTACAATATGATCTCGAAAAATGTCTTCAACTTTTTCAAACTACAGGTACTATATCAGAATTTGAGTTGGGGAAAGCTGACTTTTTAGATCGTTTTCATATTCCTGAAAAACTATATGGGCGTGATTCGGAACGGCAAGAACTATTAAGTTTGTTTGATGTAATAGCTGAAGGGAGTTTAGAGATGATGTTGATAGCAGGATTTTCGGGAATTGGTAAGACAGCCTTAGTGAACGAGATTCATAAACCTATTATGGCAAAACGTGGCTCATTCATCGCAGGAAAGTTTGAACAATACCAAAAAGATACTCCATATAGTGCAGTGATTGAAGCGATTACTGATTTTACAGAGCAATTACTGGCTAAGCCACAAGTCCAGATTGATAAATGGAGAAAGATTATTCTAGGAGCTGTGGGAATGAATGGTCAGGTATTGATAGATGTTATCCCAAGTTTAGAGCACTTATTAGGAAAACAGCCCCCTGTTCCTGATTTAGCTCCCAGTGAAACGCAAAATCGCTTTCGTTCCTTATTTCAACAATTTATAAGGGCGGTAAGTACTCCTCATCATCCCTTAGTTATTTTTTTAGACGATTGGCAATGGGCAGATACAGGTAGTATTGAACTCTTAAAAACTCTAATGGCAGATAATGATAATCAATACCTTTTAATCTTGTGTGCCTATCGGAGTAATGAAGTTACAAAGGCTCATCCTTTCATGTTAAACTTGGATGAAATACGAAAGAATGGAAAACAGATACATAAAATAAAATTATTTGAGTTACCATTAGAAGATATTAATGAGTTGATTTCAGATACTTTACATCTCCAAAAAAGTGAAACGGAATCACTTGCTAAACTTATGGCACAAAAGACGGAAGGAAATCCATTCTTCCTGACTCAATTGTTTTCATCACTTTATGAAAATGGAAATATAATTTATCATCATGGAACCCAAAAGTGGACATGGGATATGGAACATATTGCCCAATTGGATGTGACGGGTAATGTAGTGGAATTAATGATTGATAAAATCCAAAAGTTGGACGAAAAAACCCAGCACATTCTCCAAACAGCTTCTTGTATTGGTAATAAGTTTCCTTTAACGATTCTTGCTTCACTGACCCGAAATTCCCAAAAAAATACGCTGAATGATTTATGGGAAGCCCTTGAAGAGGGTCTATTGATAACAATTGCAGGAAATCCTTATGCTGTAGAAGAAACGTCTGTAGATGCAGGAGTGTATTTTAAGTTTTTACATGACCGTGTAGAACAGGCAGCTTATTCTTTGGTTTCTGAAAATATTAAAAAACGAAATCATCTAACGATTGGACGGAGCCTTATTGATGAAAAATCTATTGAATATATTGAAGAATTCCTATTTGACGTAGTAAGCTATTTAAATGCTGGAAAAGACCTGATGACAGATACAAAGGAGCTAGTGAGATTAGCTGAGCTTAATTTTCGAGCAGGTAAGAAAGCGCAAAAAGCTACTGCTTATGACTCCTCAATAGGATACTTTGTTGAAGGACTAGAAATTACTAATAAAATTCCCCATACACTAGAACTAGTTGATGTCTATCGTGCCTTAGCGGAAAGCCAATACCTTGCTGGACAGTTTGAAAAAGCAGACCAGAGTTTTAAACTAGCATTTGAGACAGCAAGAGAGGACAAGTCCAAAAAAGTACAGATTTATATTGCTAAGATACAGAACTATAGTATTCAAGGACAATATGCACAAGCTGTACGAACAATTATTGAAGCTGTTGGAATGTACGATATGCAAATGCCTGATATCGAAGATATAGATGCCGTGAATCAAGGATTTGCGATTGAATTAGGTAAGTATCAAGCGTACATCAAAGCCAATTCCGAAGAATCTCTAACCCAACTACCTTCGGCTCATGGGGATATGGAAGATTGTTTAGATATCTTATGCAAGGGAATTGGAGAAGTCTTTATGGGAGTGCCAAGCTATTTTGCCTTTTATACTGCAAAAGTAGTCAATACATCTATTCAACATGGACTATCTAAAGCAACTGGTGTAGGCTATGTTTTCTTTTCAGTTGTATTGAGTTCTATAGGAGACTATGAAAGAGCATATACTCTAAATAGTATTGGGTACAAAATGAATGAGGATACCTTTGATAATAAACCTGATTCAGCTAAAGTCGCTCACCTAAAAGCGTATATGTCTGTATTTAAAGAATCTTTAAACAATTCAGTAGACTACCTCTCAAAGGCTTTTAGAGTTGGTAATGCAACAGGTGACTTAGCGTATGCTGCCTATGGTATTGGTACACAAATAAGGTTTATTGCCCCTTATGATGTTAATGAGTCTCTAAAAACAGCACACAAAGCAATACGTTTTTGTAACTTAACAGGAAATCCTGCTATGGCTTTGGTGGGACAATACCAAATTGGAGTTATCCAAAACTGGCAGGATGAATCTAGTGATGATTTCTCCTTTAGCTATGAAGGATTTGATGAGCAGGCATATGTAAATATTTTTATGGCAGGTGCGCCTGTTATGGTTGCTCTTCATGAACGTAACCGTTTACTCACCTATGTTATATATGGCTCTTATAAGGAAGCACTAACTATAGTTAGGGATAGAGCAAAATGGTTCCCATTGGCAGGAGGTTTAGATTTATTTTTTAAAACTGATTATTATTTTTATAGTGTATTAACAGTTACGGCACTAATACAGGAGGGTAAACGGGAAGACGATTTTGATGAGATTGTTAATGAAGCCTTACTTGACTTGCAAGCTCTTGATAATTTGGGTTCTATTAATTTTACACATCTTAGATTAGTGGTGGAAGCTTGTAAAGCTCAAATCGAAGGAGATTTAGGAAATGCGATTTTATTATTTGATGAAGCAATTGTTCATGCTGAAACTCATAGATTTTTACAGCATTTAGCTATCATTCAAGAATTTACAGGAAAATTATACCTCCAACGAAAAAAAGAAAACATTGCTCGTATCTATATTAATGGGGCGGCACACTCCTACGAGCTTTGGGGAACTAAACGTCCTCAAAAATTTCTAGAGAAAAAATACCCACAATTTTTTGATGAATCTACCGAGTCGGATGGTTCTGTTACTATCCATCGCACAGCTCGTAAAGGAACTACGATTCATTCACGACAGGGTGCCACTTCTACTGTACAATCTGTTGGACTTGACTTCCAAACAATCATTAAAGCATCTCAAGCTATATCTAGTGAAGTAAAATTAGATACTTTATTATCAAAAATGCTTGATATTGTTATCGAAAATGCGGGAGCAGGACGAGGAGTCATTGTACGCCCTTTAGATAACAAGTTTCATATCCTTGCTGATAGAACTACTGAGGAAAGTCGTCAAATTAGTTCCGATATAGAACTTAAAAAACGCCTTCCACTAACTCTAATCCGATATGTTACCCGCTCCCAAAATACTATTGTACTGGATGATGCTCGAAAAGATAAAACCTATGGTGAGGATACCTACGTGATTCAAAATGATGTTAAGTCTGTCCTTTGTATTCCTGTTATCCAGCAAGGTAAGGTATCTATTCTTATCTATCTCGAAAATAAATTAGTCGATTATGTCTTTACTTCAGGAAGAGTCAATACGCTTAATCTTTTGATGGGACAAGTGGCTGTTTCTTTTGAGAATGCCCTTCTTTATGATAATATGGAGCAGGAAATTGAGAAACAAACTTCTGAAATTAAGGATAAAAGCAATCGAATTACAGCGAGTATTCAATATGCTCAAAACATCCAGAATGCTATTCTTCCCGCTACCGAGTTACTAAATGAGTTATATGATGACCATTATATACTTTACTTACCAAAGGACATTGTTTCAGGTGATTTTTATTGGGCAAGAAAAACAAAAAATTACATCTTTACAGCAGTCGTAGATTGTACAGGACACGGAGTACCGGGTGCTTTTATGTCTATGATTGGTAAGACTTTATTAGATGAAATCTTGAGTGAGAAAGGTATTGATGAACCTGCTGCAATGCTTCTGCAACTGCACCTGAGTGTTCGAGCTAGTTTACGACAGGGAGAAACGGATAATGATGATGGGATGGATTTAGGGTTGATTCGATTGGAATACCAAAATAATGGATTGGCAGAAGTGGTATTTTCAGGTGCAAAACGACCTCTTTTTATTATGTCAGATGGAGAATTTACAGAACTTAAAGGGGATCGTAAAAGTATCGGTGGGCATAGTGCTGTGGCTCGTGAATTCACTAATCAAGTTTATCCTTTGAAATCAGGAGATACGTTGTATTTACTTTCGGATGGGATTACGGATGTTGCTTCACCCAAACGCAAAATGTTTGGCAAAAAACGTGTACGGGAACTGATTCAAAAGTATGCTCATACTGATTCATTAAAACAACAAGGTGAGATGTTGCATGAAGCCATGAAAGCCCATCAACAGGATACCGAACAACGAGATGATATTACGGTTATGGGAGTGCGTATTAAGTAATATTTAAATTACCAACTCTCCGAGAGTTTAAAATGTCTTGGAGAGTTATAAGAACTTACGAACTACTATATGACCTTATACATGGGTTTCTATTTTATATATTTTAAAAAGAATGAAAAACATCACATCAGTTAAAATTATTTTTTTTGAAAAATTTGAACAATTTATGGTCTTAGGATATTAGTCAGATAATAAGTGAGATAGTGTGCCAGTAATAGAAGAAAAAAGGGTTTATTTTGCTTTGATCTGGTAGGTACATAGTGTATAGATCGATTTTAAATTCAAAAAATCTTAACATTAATCGTACTTTTGCGTTAAAATCTAACAACCTTTTTTTTGGTTAGAAGCACTGATTCGGAACTTTTCCCCCCTTAGAGTTAGTTCTGGACTGTATATCTATGTTTCTGGGCTTTTATTTTTGCACCAAGTTGATACCAAAAAAAGCTCCTAACAAACAAATCTAAGTTATTACATTCCTTTAGTTTCGTTTTATAAAACTCAAATATCCGATTTAATAGATGAGACAGCTAAAAATCAGTAAGCAGATTACCAACCGTGAAAGTCAGTCGCTGGATAAATACCTTCAAGAAATTGGGAAAGTAGATTTATTAACCCCTGATGAAGAAGTAGATTTGGCAAAGCGCATTCGGGACGGTGACCAATTGGCACTCGAAAAACTGACCAAAGCGAATCTGCGATTTGTGGTTTCGGTAGCTAAACAATATCAGAATCAAGGACTTTCATTAGGTGATTTGATTAATGAAGGTAATCTAGGTTTAATCAAGGCAGCACAGCGATTTGATGAAACACGAGGATTTAAGTTCATTTCGTATGCGGTTTGGTGGATTCGGCAATCTATCTTACAGGCATTGGCAGAGCAGTCTCGGATAGTTCGTTTGCCTTTAAATCGAGTTGGGTCATTAAATAAAATTTCAAAAACTTTTTCTGAGCTTGAGCAACGCTACGAACGTGAACCCTCACCTGATGAACTTGCTGAGGTATTAGAAGTAACTTCTTCGGAAGTTGTGGATACCTTAAAAATTTCAGGTCGTCATGTTTCTATGGATGCACCTTTCGTACAAGGTGAAGAAAATAGTTTGTTAGATGTTTTAGAAAACGAATCTGAAGAAACACCTGATTCAACTTTGATGAGTGACTCACTCCGAAGGGAAGTGCAACGTGCCTTATCTACTTTGACGCAACGAGAGGCGGATGTAATTACCTTATATTTCGGCTTGAATGGAGAACATGCCATGACTTTAGAAGAGATTGGCGAAAAATTCAATTTGACACGAGAGAGAGTACGGCAAATCAAAGAGAAAGCTATTCGTCGATTACGTCATACTTCGAGAAGTAAAGCATTGAAAACTTATTTAGGTTAATATCTGTGTTGCATATTTATCTTCTTAGACTTGCTTTGTTTCAGATAAATAAAGCAAGTTTTTTTATTTGTCTGATCATCAGGTTATTTTCTGATTTCGTGCCAGCCATATTCGCCTTGTAATGGTACAAATCGGAAATTATCAAATGCCTCTACAGTAGTTTCATTTTTTTCTGAAGTTTTTGTAATTCGTAACATTTGTTGACGTTCAGCCGAGCCTACTGGGATAACTAAAATCCCTCCTACTTCTAACTGATGAATTAAGGGCATTGGGACGTGTGGCGCACCTGCTGTAACTAAAATTTTCTGATAAGGTGCAAACATTGGATAACCCTTTGACCCATCTCCTTTTACAAAATTTGCTTTTTTGTATCCAATCTTTTTGACCAAAAGCCGAGCATTTTTGTATAAAATGGGGCTAATTTCTATCGTAGTTAAAACGGTATCCATTTCTAATAAGATACAAGTTTGATAGCCTGATCCTGTACCTATTTCCAAAACCGTATCTCCTTCTTGGATATCTAATAATTCGGTCTGAAAAGCTACAGTAGAAGGTTGTGAGATAGTCTGATTTTCAGCAATAGGGAAGGCTTTATCTTCATAGGCATGCCCAAGAAAAGCACTTTCAAAAAAATAATGTCTTGGTACACGACGCATAGCCTCTAGAACTTCTTCACCTGCCACATTTTTGGCGTATAGGTGTTCAATTAATTTGGCGCGCATTCCTTTATGTTTGTAGCTATCTTCCATTATTTGACCGCTTCATTTTTTTGAAATACCTCAAAAGTAAAAAGAATTAGCTTACTTTGATGAGAAAAATTGATTTTTAACATTTTGAAAATAATGCCTTTTTAATTTTTGTTTGTATGTCCTTTAGTACTTCTGTTCAACAATTGACACATACCCAAACCGTGAATTCAAGTCTGGCTCTCCCTATTATAGTGGTGGCAGAAAATGTACAAAACCCTGAAAATATTGGAATGATTTTCCGAGTTAGTGATGCTTTTGGTGTAAAAAAAATTTGGTTTTGTGGTGAAAATATACCATTTCTGAATACGGCAAAAATTCGGAAAACTTCTCGAAGTACTTTGCATAAAGTGCCTTACGAAATTTGTCCACACACTGCGGAACTCATAGTTCGTCTTCAAGCCGAGAAACGAGCCTTGATTGGTTTGGAATTAACTAACCAAAGTCAAATAATTCGAAATTACAATTTTCGACAACATACCAAAATAGCCTTGTTCATAGGTTCAGAACGTCATGGACTTTCGGAAAATACCTTACAAAATATGGAGGCTTGTGTACAAATTCCATTATTCGGCAAAAACTCCTCTATGAATGTCGTAAATGCCTTATCTATTGGGCTTTATGAAATTACAACCCAATAAACTGCCTAAAAAAACAAGTGAATTTTCTGTTTAAGAAAACTGATTTTTTCAGAAAGAATATCTTTAGACCTGCCGCATCTTTAAGAATTGGCAGGTCTGTCTACTTCAGTAAGAGATTTTTATTTTAGAATATCCAAAGCAAATTCCTCTGTATCAAAAATACTGAATATCTTATTTAATTTAGTGATAACCAATAATTTAAGAATAGAGTCATTAGGCGCAACCATGACTAAATCCCCGCCACGATTTCGGAAGCGAGTCAAAAGACGGATCACTAAACTGATACCTGAACTATTGACATACGGGACTTGAGAAGCATTTAAGATACAATTTTTTACCTTTCCATCAAGTCCATTATCCACTAATTCAACTAGCTTGAGTTCAGCAGGTGTTCCCAGTAAATCTCCTTCAGGTCGAATAATAACCGTAGTTTCGTTTTTAATTTCGTAAGTAAATTTCATGAATGTTTAATTAGATTTTAGATATTAAGTTTTAAATCAGTTTTGTGCTAATGAGAAACACTGTCAAGACCATAAAAAAATCTCTTCTGAAATTTAACTAAAATTTTTTAGGTACAAACTTTTCAAAGTAGATTTTAAGTATATTCACGAAAATAAAGCGAAGTCTGCCATAATTTTATCTAGTTTTTTGAGCAAGTTTTTAATTTCTAATTATGACCAATAACTTTTATCACCTCGAAAGTCAAGCTAACGGATTAAGTCATAAGCTGCTACGATTCATTAAAAAAATTAAGCGAACTGTTACTATTGATGGAAATTATCTGAAAATTTCAACAGGTAAACAACTTGATGAATTGTATATTCCTGATATTCTGCCTGCCAAAGTCACGGAATTGAATCAAGAGTATGACCTTAAAACCTATGCTTTCAAAGGTTTAACGGAATCTCTTAAATTAACTTACGAAAATCAAGAATATATCATACAAAGTAAATATTATAACTATAACCAATTCATTGAGTTTCTTAAAATTATACAACAAGCTTGGCTGGAATCTCATCGAACTTTTGAAGAGAAATTAGATGTTATTTATGATAAATGTGTACAGCATATTCGACATGACCGCCGTCTAGAAACCAAGTTCCAACAAAAATTAAATGAAATTTATAATTCAGTATATCAGGTCTATCAAATTGACAAAAAAGAACCGATATATAAACAAATTTTAAAGCATCCCGATACTGTATTTTATTATTTAAATCGTTACAATTATTATTACTACTATCGTCGAAATCATTATAAACCAAATACAGATACTGAAAGTATTGAGGCAGGAGAAAATATGATTCAAACAGTTCTGTTAAATCTTAAAATTACTCGTTCTCGTATATCTTCTTATCAGAAAATTCAGAAAGATATTCAACACCGAAAAACAGACTATCGAAATAAGAAAAGACTTGCAGAACTGGCACAGGATTTAGAAAGTTTGCAAGAGCAAAATATGCAACAAGGATTTAAGAAACAAGAGCTAGATTATGACACTGAAATTATTGAACAGCTTGATTTACTGACAAATAATATTGGTGAAATTACTACTGAAGAAAAATCAGAATTACTTCAAGCTCACATTATTTCGTTTACTGAAATAACGGAAAATGACGAAGATTTACTCAAGGATTTAAATCAAAAATTGAGTAACTAACCTTAGCATAAGCTTAATTAGTGATGTGTAATTCATTGCCAAGAACTGTAGTTCGATAACGAAGAAGTGGAACTGTGGCTACGCCTGAAATAGGATTTCCCTCAAAGTCGAATTGCGAACCACAACATTTATCTAACATGAATAAGCCTGATTCATCGGCTGAAACTTGGGCGCATTCGGCTAGGGGATCAAAAGTACAATTTCGTTCGAAAGCATAGTAGACAGAAGCACTTTTGCGATAGACGATAATTCCTCGAATTCCTCCAAAAAAATAGATATATCCGCCGTTTCGCTGTAAGTTTTGGTGACGTAAATCATTCAGATTAATTCGTAAATCTACAGGAATATATGGAACTGGTGAATCTTGGGATGTACCACATGAAAAAATAAATAAAATAAATATATAAATCAATATATTCATATTTTAACTATTTAAAGATTCTACTTCAGTAAGTAAGAAATTTTTTCGTTTTTCTTTGATCGTAACTGTAGCTTTATGGCACGTTCCACCAATAGGAGGATTAAATTTACTAACCTGAACCTCGACTGCTGAAACTTCAGGAAATTTGACAAATACACGACGCACCATTCGATATGCCAAATGCTCTAGCAATTTGGTTGGAATTTTCATTTCTGACTTGACAATTCGGTATAATTTCTCATAATCTACAGTATGAATAATTGAATCTTCCCGTTTTGCACCCGAAAAATTCATCTTCACCATCAAGCTGACCGAATAGCGGTTCCCAATTTTTCGTTCTTCGGAACTTACGCCGTGATAGGCGAAAAATTCAAGTTGTTCCAGAGCAATTGACCCCATTATTAGTTATGTTATTTTTATGAATTTAAATTTGAGCTAAAATTAATAGAATTTTTTAGATTAAACAATTGGTAATCAATAAAATAAAGTTTATTAGTTAGATTTTTTGTGCAATTTCATACGTTACAAATAATAAAGTCTTTTGTTATCTTTAGAAATTTTTAAGTTCTGACTCTTATTTTAATCGAAAAAATGGAAAGATATGATTTTGGAAATCGGAACGTTGGAACTCTAAAAGCATGTTTCAATAAAATAGAATCAAAATTAATACGACAATAGCGAAATCTTCACGAATGAAATACCTGAAAATCATCCGACCAATTACGTTTATTTTAAGTTTGTATTTTGGGCTTTGGAACGAAGCTGATTTGCAAGCTCAGCATCAAAATTTTTTGAATTTCAAGATAAATTCCCAACTGCCTTTTAGTCGAATCCATTGCCTCCAAGTAGATAAAAATAACATTAAATGGCTTGGAACGGATAACGGTTTTGCTTCATTTTCAGGGGATTCTATTTCGACAGCCGATAAATGGCGACTTTATGATCGTCCCAATTCTACGGATACTCTTTTTCGCCAAGTTAGTGCTTTAACTATTGATATTAATGGGCATAAATGGCTTGGGACTTATAACGATTATGATAAAAACACGACTTTGGTCGAATTAGACCGTCAGGGAAATTTTGTTAGACAATATCCTTTACCGAATTCTGCTAATAAAGATATGTTTATCAATGAGTTAATAGTTGATAAATATGAACGAAAATGGTTAGCTACTGAGGAAGCTGGAGTATGGATGCTGAATGAAAAAAATCAGTGGACAAATTACCGTTATGAAGATGTTGAACAAATGCGAAGCAACTCAATTCAGGCAATTGGGATTGATAAAGGTGGGTTGATTTGGGTCGGAACAGACCGAGGACTTTGTAGCGTCAATGATGAAGGTTATTGGGAAGTTTATGATGTACGGGATTTTGTAAGCTCCATTACGACTGATAATAATTATCATGTTTGTTTGAGTATTATTGATAAAAAAGACCGACAATTGCTTTATTGTGATACCGATGATTTTATTGAAGCCGAACGCCGTTCCAAGAAAGATAGATTTTTTTTCAACGATATAGCAATGGATAACAAAGGAGTGGTTTGGATGGCAGGTAATGGCTTGGCAAAACATGAGCAAGGAAAGCGTATTATTTATGATCGTGAAAATTCCGACTTTTATGCCGAAGAAGCCACTTGTCTAGCTCTGGATAATGATGGGAATTTATGGATTGGGACAATTGGAGAAGGACTTTTCAAATATATTGTTCCCGAAAATCAAAAGAAAGAAGAGCAAAAGCAGCCTGATACTCAAGAACCTAAAATACAAGAAGTTGAATTTGTAGCAATTCAAAAAATGGAGGCTTTGGCATTGGAGATATCTCCACTTGATATGACACTCAAAAATACCCTGAAAAAATACATTATCCCAAAAGTGACGTATGTATTTGAGGAAGAACCTGAAGAAAAAATTGTATTTATGGAATTATCTAAATTAGAGCCTAATCTGTTTGAGGTAACTACGAATATCTCTACTAAAATTAGTACAAAATTATACAAAATTCCTGTCGTTTCTTCGGAGTGGCTAGAACCCGAATTAATTGAAGAAGAAGAGGTCAAGATTGGTGCAAAGGTCAATTTACCCAACATTCAATTTAAACCTCGAAGCTATGAGTTAACGAGTTTGGAAGGGGTCAAAGCTTTATTACGATTTATGAATGAATATCCCAAAGTCAAAATTGAACTGGCTGGACATACCGACATGAACCCACCAAAAGGAAACCCTAAATATGCTGAACTAAGTGAACGATTTATGCGGCTTTCTCAACAGCGAATTGATGCGGTAGCTTCCTATTTGTTTGCCAATGGAATTAGCCGCTCGCGGGTGGTTATGAAGGCTTATGGTGGAACACAACCCCTTGAATTAAAGTCAAACTCTAAGATTAATCGGCGGGTAGAAATGAAAATTTTGGAAATTGAGTAATCGAATTTTACATCGGATCTACATCAATAGCAATAACTAATTTTTTGTATTGTTTGCTGATAGTAATTTCTCGTATTGTATTCTGAATCAAATTTTTAACTTTTTTCAAATTAATTTTATCTCGTTCCAATTTAAGACTAACTACTTTTAGATATTGCGTTCGAATGCGATCAATTAATGGTGATTCAGGACCTAAAACTCGTGATTCACCAAGTTGTTCTCGAAGTTTTTGAGCCAATTCAACAGCTGCCTCTTCCGTAATTTTATGATCTGTATTTTTGACTGTTAGTCGAATTATTCGGGTAAATGGTGGATAAAAGAAGCGTTCTCGTTCCTTAATTTCGGATTTATAAAAAGCCTCATAGTCATGATTTTTCACTTTTTGTAAAATTTCGGATTGTGGATTTCCTGTTTGAATTAAAACTAAACCTGCCTTTTCGCGTCTGCCTGCTCGTCCACTCACTTGTACTAACAATTGAAAAGTGCGTTCATGCGATCGAAAATCAGGAAAATGTAACATTCTATCCGTATCAAAAACACCAACTAAACTTACATGATCAAAGTCTAGCCCTTTGGTGACCATTTGTGTTCCAACTAAGACCTCTGTTTTTTGATTGGCAAAATCTTCAATGATGTGTTGATAACTATTTTTTTGGCGAGTTGTATCCAAGTCCATACGTTGGATTTTGGTGGCAGGAAATTTATTCTTTAGTTCATCTTCAATTTGTTGCGTTCCAAATCCCTTAGTCGTTAAATCAGTCGATCCACAAGCAGGACATACTTTGGGTGGTGGTTCATGATGTCCGCAATAATGACAACGCATTTGATTCGAATATTGGTGATAAGTCAGACTAATCGAACAACTATTACAGCCGGGTGTCCAACCACACGTATGACAGTCGACTTGAGGGGCATAACCTCTCCTATTTTGAAATAAAATAATTTGATGCTGTGACGCTAAACGTTGACTAATTTCTTTTAATAATTCAGATGAGAAATAGCCTTGCATCGTTTTTTGCTTCCTCTCTTTCTGAGTATTAATTAATTTGATTTCAGGAAGTTGTGCGTTAGCGTAACGTTCATTAGCAACAACTAAACTGTATCTATTTTGTGAAGCCAAATAATAACTCTCAAGCGATGGAGTGGCGGAACCTAACAAAACTTTTGCCTGATGTAAATGAGCTAAAACTAAAGATAAATCACGGGCATTATAGCGAGGAGCAGGGTCATATTGTTTATAAGAAGCATCATGTTCTTCATCAACAACAATCAAACCTAAATTTGAGAAAGGCAACCAAACGGCTGATCGTACTCCGACCACAATTTGAAATGTGCCATCCAGAACTCCTTGCCAAATTTCAACTCGTTCGTTATCCGAAAATTTGGAATGATATACCCCCATCTTGGAGCCAAAAACTCGTTTTAAACGAATGACAATTTGAGCTGTTAAAGCGATTTCAGGAAGTAAGAAAAGTACTTGTGAACCACTATCCAATACTTTCTGAATGATGTCAATATAAATTTCTGTTTTACCACTCCCCGTAATTCCATGTAGTAAAACTGTGTTAAAATCATTAAAATCTTCTAGAATCTGACTCGCTATTTTTTCTTGATAATTTGATAATTTAATTTGTTTTAATGTTTCATTTTCAGAAATTTGAAAACGAGGAATGACTTCTTCAAAGACTTCAAAAACACCATTTTTTTGTAAGGTTTTAAAAGAACTCTGTGACATTTCAGCCGTTACAACTTCAGTTTTGGGAATCCCTTTTTGATTCAAAGTAGGGTTTGTATTGACAGGATTTTTGACCAAATAATTTAAGACGATAGCTTCTTGTTTGGAGCGGGTTTTTAAAGATTGTAACAGATTTTCAATGGCTTCGGGTGTAGTCAAATGCTGAGATAGACGAACTCGTTTTTGTTTCTTGGGTGTATATTTATTCTTAATTTGTTCGAAAATAATAATAACTTCTTTCTGAATTAAATCTTTGATAATCTGATAGATATTTTTTTGATTGAGGAGTGTAGAAGCTTCTTCAAAAGTTAAAGCTTGTTCTTTTTGGATGCTTTCAACAAGCAATATTTCTTTCTTATTTAGTGAAATGTTTTCCTTTGAATATTCGAAATCAGGATGCAACTGAATTCGTGATTGACTGCTCAGTTTTAATCCACTTGGGACTCCTGCACCCATTACCTCACCCAAAGAACACATATAATAATCGGCTGTCCATTGCCAAATCTTAAATTGCAATTTATTGACAATAGGTTCATTATCAAGCAATTCTAAAATATATTTTGCCTCAAATTTAGTTGGTGGAGTTTCGGTTATTTCATAAATAATGCCTGTTTGGACATTTCGACGTGTTCCAAATTGTACAATTACTCGACTGCCCACCCGTACAAAATCATTGAGTTCATAAGGAACGCGATAGGTAAAAGTTCCTTCTAGGGGAACAGGCAAAATTATCTCTACAAAAAGTGTTTTTCGAGTTTCGAAGGCTTGGTTTTCTGTTTCAAAAAGTGTCATTTCTCAGAATCAAAGTCTAATAATATCCGAAAGGTACGCATTTAGAACGGAAGGGATGTATGGACTAAAAAAATAGTTCATAGGCATACATTGATAATAAAACTGTTTATAAAATCTCTTTTCCGTAGTGCTAGATTTGTAAATTCATACCTACGGGAAAATAATTTGATTTTATATGATTGATAATTAGTAATTTAAAAATCGATATGATTTTAGTAGAGTGCTTATTAACTTTTGTGGTGTTTCAAAAGTTTAAAATTTAGGTCTAAACTTAAGATGAAACTCATGGCATATCTTTGGAAAATATTACAAACGTTTATTGCTTCTTTTTGGAAAAAATTACTTCCTTTCTGTCGTCCTGAATCTACTTTTACTGCCAATGTGATGGCACCACTTTTTATTGAAGAAACCGATTGGGAAGCCTTCGAAAAACAATTGCAAATTGCTCGAAACATGGGCATTACGGCGGTAAGTACAGATATTTGGTGGGGATTGGTCGAAGCCCAAGAAGGAATTTATGATTGGGAATATTACGATAAATTATTAGGAAAAATTCAAGAATATAAATTACGTTGGATGCCAATCATGTCTTTTCATCAATGCGGTTCAAATGTAGGAGATGAATTTTGGCAACCCTTACCTGAATGGGTTTGGGAAAAACTAAAAAAGGAAAATCTTGAAATTAAATCCATTGAAGACCTAAAATATGTCAGTGAAGAAGGCACTTCAAATCATGAAATTATTGCGCTTTGGGCTGATCGATGGGTATTACCCATTTATGAACGTTTTTTACAACATTTCAAATCTCATTATCAAGCTGTAATCTCTGATATTGAAGAGGTTAATATTAGCTGTGGATCGGCTGGAGAATTACGTTATCCTTCTTATAATTACCATGATTCGGGAGCTTATCCCAATCGGGGACGCTTGCAATGTTATTCCCGATTAGCAAAAAATGACTTTCGGGATGCCATCAAAAACCGTTATGCTACACTTAAAAAATTAAACCAAGCTTGGCAAACTGACTTTCAATCTTTTGAAGAAATTGAGCCTCCCAAAGATGCTGCATATTTTTTTGAAAGTGAAACTTACCGAACCACTTTTTATGGAAGAGAATTTATTGATTGGTACACTGAATCTTTGGCACAGCATGGTAAACGAATGATGCAAATGGCAGTGCAAGTATTTTCGGATGAGGATTGGAAAAAAGTACCATTGGGATTCAAAATACCGGGGATTCATTGGCGTATGACCGATCCCAAAAAGCCCCGTTCTGCCGAAATTTGTGCAGGGTTAATTCCATCTCATGATAATGATTCTTTTGGGAATGGATTCGGTTATCAAAAAATGATTGAATGTGTGATTCCTAAACATTTACGAAAAAGAGTCATTTTGCATTTTACGTGTTTGGAAATGAGTGATAATCAAGGTGGTGAGGATGTTTATTCTAAAGCCCAAACTTTAGTTTTCTGGATTGGTGATACAGCTAAAAAATTGAAAATCAACCTAAAAGGAGAAAATGCGTTAGCAGGTGGAATTTTGAATGAAACGGGCTGGGATAATATCGAAAAGGCAGTACTTCAGTCTCATTATTCAGGTTTAACGACCTTGAGAATTGAACAAGCAACGTCTAAAATTGGACAAAAACGCTATACCCAACTTATTCAAAAAGTAAATCAATAAGAAAAGAAAAATTGAATTAGCTTTTGAAAATGAAATAGTTACCAATTGAGTAAGAATAAAATTTTCAATAAAAACGATTTTGGATTGGGATTTTTAGAAATAAGTCGTATTTTTCACACTCCAAAAATTAAGGAAGATATTCCTCCAAGACGTGAGATAACGTACAACAACTAAAATTGAAAATATGAGTGCAATAACCGCTAGAAACGAGTTCAAGTTGCAAAAAGGCGCAGAAGCAGGTCGAAATGTTTATACTGTTACCTTTCCTAAAGTCAATGGCAGAGGCTCGATGAAAGTCGTTTTGAAAGACAATGTTAAAAGCCGATATTGTAAGTACAAGGACGGAGTTTCGTATGTTGGGAACTCAAAAGTAGGGAATATTCCCTTACAAGTTTTCCAAAAGGTGGGACTAACAACGGCTCAGGCGAAAGCTCTAAAAACGGTTTCCAGCCATGAAGGAAATCTGGATTCGGTGAATAGTTATGATAAAGCCATTTTTTCATGGGGATTCATCCAATTTGCGGGTGGAGCTGGGGGTAGCTTAGGTCCTTTGATGGTCAATATCAAAAAAGCCTCTCCAAAAGTTTTCCATTTGATGTTTGGTAAGTACGGTATTGACGTAAGACAAGCAGGTAATAAGGGCATTATTCGTGTCATGCGAACTAATGGAACATGGGCAGAAGGCGACGCAGGTTGGACAGAAATCAAAAATGATAAGCGATTAACTGCTGCCTTTATTCGAGCTGGATACCATCCGACTATCATCGTTAAGCAAATTGAGCAATCTGCAAAAGGATACGCTATTCCTGCCTTGAAAAAAATCAAAGTGAATTTAAATGTCGGTGGACAACAAATTGTAGTGAATCCAATTACGACTATCATGAAGTCTGAGGCGGCAAGTACGTCTTTAATTGATTTAACTGTAAATCAGTGGATTGTCAAAACTGGAAATTACTACAAAACTGCTATCGAAAAAGTAGCGGCTCGACAAGGATTACGTACTTTAGCCCAACTTAAAAATATTGATGAACGTCAAGTTTTGATGCAAATCGTAACGGATGCAACTGATCCTCGTGTAAAAAAACGCACCAAGAGTGTATTAGATAGCGGGGCTAGCTTCTCGAAAGCATAAAAATAGCATTACTTACTCAAACAAAACCCTATTGAGATTTTTAATTATCAATAATCTAGCCTTTATAGAATCTGATTTCTGTAAAGGCTTTTTTCGCTTTTTATAAGTTATGCCCTCTCAAGAAAAGCAGTCATTTTGGAATAAGAATTGGAATAAAAAAACACTTCGAAAAAACCTAAAACGTTTGGTTTTCTTTTTGGGTTTAGGCGTAATGGTGTTATTTTTTATTTACATTGATCTGGTCAAATATGGTCTTCAACAAGGACAAGGACAACTTCGGATTTTGTGGGAAGCTCAACCCAATTCGGTGTTTTTAGAAGACCCTGATTTTCCTGATTCGTTGAAGCAAAAAATCCAATTGATTTCTGAGATTAAGCAATTTGGTGTTGATTCATTGGGTTTAAATCCTTCGGGGAGTTATGAAAAATTGTTTGACCAAAAAAATAAGCCCATTTTGTGGATTGTGACGGCTTGTCCACCCTATACTTTGGAAGCTCACCGATGGACATTCCCGATTTTAGGAAGATTTTCATATAAAGGTTTTTTCGAATATGACGAGGCAACCAAAGAAAAACAACAACTTGATAAACAAGGACTTGATACTAAAATTGGAGAAGTAAGTGCATGGTCAACTTTGGGATATTTGAATGACCCTATTTTATCTTCGATGTTCAAACGCCCTGTCGGACGACTGGCAAATTTGATTTTGCATGAGCTAACACACGGGACTTTGTTTGTCAAAAATAATATTACCTACAACGAAAATTTAGCAAATTTTATTGGAGATAAAGGAGCAATTCAGTTTTTGAAATCAAAATATGGCGCAAATTCGGCAGAACTTCGAGAGTATGAAGCTCAGAAAATTGACCGCGATACATTTACCAATTTTGTCCTAAGAGGAGCGCAAAGTTTAGATTCATTATATGGTACATTTTCGGAAGCAATGCCTATAGATTTGAAAGAAAAACACAAAAAACAGCATCTTCAAAAAATAATAAATTCACTAGATTCTTGTAATTTTATTAACCCAAATTATTGTTATTATTTTTCTGATTTTGAGCCAAATAATACGTTTTTTGCAGGCTATGCTCGTTATAATGCTCGCCGAAATTATTTTGAAGAAGAGTTTCAAACTAAATTTCAGGGTGATTTTCCTAAATATTTGGCATATCTCAAGGAAAAATATGCAAAAAGTGGGATTATGATTTTTTAAATAGTTATTATTTTTGATAAGTTAATATTGCACTTTCGACCGTTAAACCAGGTCCGAATGCCATTGCTAAAATGTTCGTTTTGGAAAGAGAAGAAGGTAGTTTTTCCAGTAAATTCTTTAAGACAAACCAAATCGTTACCGAAGACATATTTCCATAATTTCGGAGAATTTCGTAAGCCGATTTATTTTTTTCAGGAGATAATTTAAGGACTTTTTCGAGAGCTTCTAAGATTTTTTTTCCCCCTGGGTGAATTGCAAAATGTTCGATTTCAGCCCATTTCATATTCAATTCATCACATAAATTTTCCATCAAGTCGGTCATATTTTGCTCCAAAATACTCGGCACATAAGAAGATAGTCGCATATCAAACCCAAAATCCCGTATCATCCAAGCCATATCCGTTTTTCCTTCGGAGGCTAAACCAGCATAAAATCCACTCATTTCTAAGGAATTAGGACGTTTTTGGGATTCAACCAAAACTGCTGAAGCTCCATCCGCAAAAAGAGCATTTGAAAGTAAATGGTCAGGTAAAGTTGATTTTTGCAAATGGATAGTACACATTTCGACTCCTACAATCAAAATCTTGGCATTTTCTTCGGCTCGACAAAAAGCATCCGCAACTTTCATCGCATTAAATGCCCCATAACACCCCATAAAATTGATACAGGTTCGTTTGACATTTTTCGATAATTTCAGACTTCCGACCAATTCGATATCCAATCCAGGGGCATACATTCCTGTACAACTCACTGCAATTAAGTGTGTAATTTGAGAAAAATCAAATGAAAAATTTTTTAAACAATCCGCAACCGCTTCAAGAGCTAGAGGCAAGGCATGAGTTTCGTACAATTTCATACGGTCAGCAGTGGTTGGAAATTTATCTTCTTTAAATAACTCAAAATCAGAGGTTTTCAAAGAATCTGCCATGACCGAATGCCGTTTTTCAATACCTGTTGCTCGATACAATACGTGCAACTTTCGGCGTTCGGTATCGGATAATTCCAAAACATTTGCTACGAAATTCGCCGATTGGTCACGTGAAATTTGGTGAGGTGGAACGGCTGTACCGATAGCCGAAATGTAGGATTTTTTCATAAATTCGTTTTCGGGAAATTGCTAAATCATTCCCCCAAGAGTAATATTGAGGAGGACTCTAAACAATAAAAGAATATTATTCTGATTCTTAAGAATTGTTGTAAAAGTAACCTCAATCGACTATTTAGGTTTAATGAGAGGCAAGTTCGTTATTTTAAACAAATGTCGGTTTTTCGAAGTGGTCTATTTATAAAAATAGCCAAAAAAATTACTTGGGAATTTGCTAAAAATTTTACTAAAGGTCAATGCAAAACATAAAAATCTATATCAAGCATCTTTTATTACTTGGAATTACACTCGTAACCACTACCCTAGCAGGAGCGCAATGGATGAATTTACAAGTCTTTGACTTTCAGTCATGGGGAGAATTATGGAGAGGAAATTTCACCTTTCATGCTGATAACTTTTGGAAAGCTCATCATTATTCTTTGCCCTTTTTATTCATTTTGACGGTTCACGAATTTGGACATTATTTTACGGCACGTTACTATAAATTAAAGGTTACGTTGCCATTTTATATGCCCTTATGGTTGGGCAATACAGGAATTACGATTGGAACATTGGGAGCATACATTCGAATTAAATCGCCTTTCCCTTCCCGAAAAAGTTACTTTGATGTCGGAATTGCAGGACCTTTGGCGGGTTTTGTAGCAGCATTGGGGGTGTTATTTTATGGATTTACCCACTTACCACCTCCCGAATTTATTTTTACAATTCACCCTGAGTATCAACAATATGGTTTAGACTATGCCCATCATGTTTATCAGTCATTGCCTCCTAATACGGGTTTGATGATGGGAACAAATTTAGTTTTTGAGTTTTTCAAAACTTACATTGCCGACCCCGAACGTCTTCCCAATCCTTACGAAATTATGCACTATCCGTATTTGATGGCGGGATATTGGGCGTTATTTTTTACGGCACTTAACCTGATTCCGATTGGACAACTGGATGGAGGGCATATTTTATACGGTTTGATTGGAGCAAAAAAACACCGCAAAGTCACTTTTGTTTTGTTTCTTGGATTTATGACTTATTCAGGTTTGGGGCTTTTTAGTCCGCAAGATGATTGGGAATGGCTGAAATGGTCGCCTGTTTATGTCTGGTTTTTGTATGTGTGCTTCTTAAAAGCCGTTCCTCATTGGAAATGGTCAGTTTTGATAGCAGTCAGTATTTTTGGAATACAATTTGGGATAAGTTGGCTTTTTCCTGATGCAATTGGTTTTCAAGGTTGGCTAATTTTTGGGCTTATCTTAGGTCGTTTTTTGGGTATTTATCATCCCGTAGCTCCCTTAGAAGTTCCTCTGGATAGAAAACGTCAAATTTTAGGTTGGCTGGCACTCATTATTTTTATTTTGTGCTTTACACCTTTTCCTGTTCGAGTGGTATAAATAATTAGTTTAGCTTATTTGAAAATTAATAAAAAAAAGGTTAGATTTTCAAAAATTCACGAATCTAATAAACAACCTCTAACATAATGGCATTAAGCTGGAACGAAATCAAGAATCGGGCTGTCCAATTCTCCAGAGCGTGGCAGAACGAAAGCCGAGAGCGTGCCGAAAAAGATTCTTTCTACAATGACTTCTTTCATATTTTCGGTATTTCGAGACGGCGAGTTGCTTCCTTCGAAGAACCCGTCCGAAAACTCAATCAACAAAAAGGATTTATTGATTTGTTTTGGAAAGGCACACTCCTCGTAGAACACAAATCCAAAGGAAAAAATCTGGAAACCGCCTACGAACAAGCCTTAGATTACCTTTATGGAATCCCAGAACACGAATTGCCTAACTATATTTTAGTCTCTGATTTTGAGTATTTTAAGCTTTACGATTTAGAAGAGAAAACACAACATCAATTCCACCTTAGTAAACTCCACGAAAATGTCCGTTTGTTCGGCTTTATGGCGGGATATGCCAAACGTTCCATCCTCAAGGAGCAAGACCCCGTCAATATCGAAGCGGCAGAATTAATGGGAAAATTGCATGACCAACTTCAAGAAATTGGCTACGAAGGGCATCCCCTTGAGGTTTTTTTGGTGCGGTTGCTGTTTTGTTTGTTTGCTGAGGATACGGGCATTTTTGAGAAAAATACGTTTCGAGAACTCATCGACCAACGCTCCCATGAGGATGGAAGTGATTTGGGGGGATGGTTGGCGCAACTTTTTCAGGCACTCAATACACCGCCCGAAAAACGCCTCAAAAGTTTGGATGAACAACTTCAATCCTTTCCGTATGTCAATGGAAAATTATTTGAGGAAATGCTTCCGATTTCGGCTTTTAACCCCGAAATGAGAACCATTCTCCTGAAATGCAGTCAGTTAAATTGGGGGAGAATTTCGCCTGCTATTTTTGGAAGTATGTTTCAAAGTGTCATGAACCCCAAAGAAAGACGCAATTTAGGAGCGCATTATACATCCGAAAAAAATATTTTGCGCCTTATCAAACCGCTTTTTTTGGATGAATTGCACGAAGAATTCCAGAAAATTAAATCCAATAAAAATAAACTCCTCGAATTTTCCAAGAAATTAGCTTCACTCAAATTCTTTGACCCTGCTTGTGGGTGTGGGAATTTCCTGATTATCACCTATCGAGAACTACGTTTATTGGAGCTGGAAGTCCTGAAAGAACTCCATTCAAATGGACAGCTCGTTACGGATATTAAGCAAATTATTCAAGTGGATGTTGACCAATTTTACGGTATTGAATATGATGAATTTCCTGCTCGGATTGCTGAAGTGGCTTTGTGGTTGATTGACCACCAGATGAATGTGCTGATCTCAGAAACTTTTGGCGAATATTTTGCCCGTTTGCCACTCCGAAAATCCGCTACGATTATTCACGGAAATGCCCTACAATTGAGTTGGAATCAAATTATTTCGCCAAATGAACTGAGTTTTATTTTGGGAAATCCGCCTTTTTATGGAAAACAATACCAATCAGCAGAACAAAAAGCTGATATGAAACTGGTTTTCAATAAAGTAAAAGGAGCTGGGGTTTTGGATTACGTCACGGCTTGGTATCTGAAAGCCTCCCAAATGATTCAAAATACAAAAATTAAAGTGGGCTTTGTTTCGACCAATTCTATTGCTCAGGGCGAACAAACAGGCATTCTTTGGAAAGAATTATTTACCAAATATCGTATCAAAATTCATTTTGCTCATCGTACTTTTCAATGGAAAAATGAAGCGAAAGGCAATGCTGCCGTTCATGTTGTCATTATTGGGTTTGCAAATTTTAATACCAAAAATAAAGTAATTTTTGAGTACGAAAACATTAAGGGAGAACCTCTTTCTATGAAAGTTAAAAATATTAATCCATATTTAATTGAGGGACAAGAAATTTTTATAAGTAAGAGAACTAAACCAGTTAGTAGCATAAGCCCTAAAATGATTAAGGGAAGTATGCCAAATGACAATGGGTTATATTTATTTAATCAAGCTCAACTAGATGAGTTTTTACAAAATGAACCCAATGCTAAAAAGTATATTAAGAAGTTTATTGGAGGGCGGGAATTTATCAACAATATTGATAGGTACTGTTTATGGCTTAGAGATATTTCTCCCAAAGATTTACAGAAGCTACCAGAAGTAAAATCTAGAATAGAAAATGTTAAAAAATATCGTGAAAATAGTAAAAGAGAAGCTACTAAAAAGACGGCAATGACTCCATACTTGTTTGGAGAAGATAGGCATCCAGATGCAGATTATTTAGCATTGCCAGAGGTATCATCAAATAGAAGAGTGTATTTACCGATTGGCTATTATTCGAAAAATGTGATTGCATCAAATAAAGTCTATATGATTCCTAATGCAAATTTGTTTCATTTTGGAATTTTAGCATCAAAAATGTTTATTTGTTGGATAAAGAATGTTTCTGGAAGATTAAAGTCTGACTATTCAATTTCTACTGGAATTGTTTATAATAATTACCCATTTCCGAAAGAACCGAGTGCGAAAAATCAAAACAAGGTGGAAAAATGCGCCCAAAAGGTATTGGATGTCCGAGCGGAATTTGTAGAAAGTAGTTTAGCGGATTTGTACGACCCCCTGACGATGCCCCCCAAGTTGGTCAAAGCACATCAGGGATTGGACAAAGCGGTAGATTTG
>DDLX01000044.1 GCA_002340355.1 Cytophagales bacterium UBA2561 | reverse complement strand
AATATCGATTTGGCTTCCAAGGACAAGAAACAGAAAAAGAACTCTTTGATGGAAATGGTTCGTTCTTTAAATATCGAATTTCGGATAATCGTATTGGACGATTCTTCGCCGTTGACCCACTTGCCAGTAAATACCCTTGGAATTCAACTTATGCCTTCTCTGAGAATAGGGTTATCCAGTTTGTTGAATTAGAAGGTTTGGAGATAACTCCAACATTCTTTTTCAGAGGTCCTACGGTAATATTTAGACCTGCCCTAGTGCGTCCCGTAGTAACTCCAACATCTTCACCCATGCCTCATCCAATTCCTCCAATTATTTTTAACCCTCAAAATATCCCGAATGGTTTACCTGATGAAAATGTTCCAAATAATCCAAATGATGAAAATAATAATCAACATGAGTCAGATGCTACAAAAGTAGAGCAACCTAATCCATTAATTGATAATACTCAATTACCAGAACCTGACAACTTGGAAGATTTATCGCGTGAAGAAACTTCAAAGGGAAAATTGGCACTGGGCTATTATGATACTTATAATCCTGATGGAAGTTCTAGAGGAGGACATGCTTTTGTTGGCATATCATTAACAGGAGATCAAAAAGATATAACAATGGTATGAATTAATGGGTGGACGAGGACGACCCGCTACATTTGAGCGTATGTCCCCTGAAGATGTAATGAATAATATATTTAATAGAGATGCCCAAATTGAAATCAAAGATGTAGAATTATCTCAATCTTTGGGAGCAACCACACAAGCGGAAAATATGGTTGAGGAAACTCAAAATAACGTAATCATGTACGACTTACGTAAAAATAATTGTGCTACAAATTGCGCAAAAGTTCTGGAAAGTGGGGGTTACACTCCTCCAGAGGGCGCAACATCTATATTACCTCAGCGTTTATATGAATGGTTTAAAAAACAAGACTAATGACAACAGATATAAAGTTTAAACTAAATGATAAAGTATCATTACTTGATATTTTCAATGCCTTAAAGGCGCATACAGGATTAGATTTAGAATTACAAAATAAATCTTATTCAAATCCTGCAGATTTAGTATATAAAAAAGTTGGACTTAGGATGAGACTTCCTAATATAATATATTATAATATAATCTACTGTGAGGAACCGAACTATTCTATTCAAATAAATTCAACAATAGACACTCCTCCAATAATAACATTTGATATTAAAGATTTTGATTCACCAAATTATTTATTATCTTGTTTGTATCTAACCTTGGAGAACTATAACTGCAAAGAACTCTATTTTAAAGCAGTATAAGAAATACCTTCATATGCAAACTTCAGCTATAAGGAAGCAAAGCAAAAATATCCCAACTTGTGAACCAACAGAAGTGTCCCCCCTCGTTCGGCTTAGTGTTTAGCGTAGCGTCACTAAGGCGTAAATATGTCACGAGTCTCCGACTCGACACTCCCAAGTGCAAGAAATTCATCTCTACGGAAGTTCTCGTTTGGGAACCTATAAAATTCCTTATGAACCTGACCCCAACGATAACACTAAACAAATTCAAAAAGAGGATTTTCATAAACTTATTCTTGGGAGACGTAATTATGAATTGAGTAATCATTTAGGGAATGTCCTTGCTGTCATCTCCGATAAAAAAATCTTAAATGGAAATACGTTTGAAGCCGATATAGTTTCTGCAAATGATTATTATCCTTTCGGGATGACCATCGCCTTGAGGATGTTCCAGAGTGAGGAATATCGTTTCGGATTCAACGGCAAAGAAAATGATAAAGATTTTGGGGAAGGAATTCAGGATTATGGCATGCGGATTTCAGATAGAAGAATCGCACGCTTTTTATCCATGGATCCTCTAACAAGTTTTTATCCATGGTATACAACACCATATCAATTTGCTGGGAATAAACCGATACAGGCTATTGACTTAGATGGACTTGAGGAACTTGATTATAACAAATTTGTAGAGGGTATGATAAAAGGTCAATCTAAACTGCGTCATGCTCCCTTTCCTCATGGGGAGACTGGATATAATACCCTTGGGGGGCACAAAGATAATCCATTTTGGGAGGTTGGACCTTTTGGAACAAATAGTATTCAAACCAAAGATGGGGTTAAACCTTCTGATGCCATCAAACACATTATAGACAATGCTGAAAAGTATCCTCTGGATTGTGGACAATACGTACAAGTACTCAAACTTAATGGATATCTTAATAGCATGGGGGAGCAAGAGTTTAATAAATATATCAACTCAATATCAGAAGGACAGTTTCTTTTAAAACCCCATGGTTCAACAGGAATAAATTATGTTGAGGTATATCAACCATCTCAGATACCACATGAAAAAGAATTGAGAGTATGGTATGGTAGCACACCAGGATCAGCATTGGCAAATTTCTATCCTGAGGAGTTCCTTAAAACCGCAAAAGTAGGAACAGAAATCAATTTTAGTATTGATTTTTTATCAGAAACTGTATTTCATAATGAAAATGCAATCAAGGTTGGCAAAAACAAGTATCTGGCTCAAATTGACGGAGCAGATAAAGTTTATACCCTAAAGGGGCTTAAACAAAGGTTGGTAGAAGAGGGCATAAGTAGGGGAACTCTTGACCCCAGTGAGCGCAAAAAAGCCTTGGATAGGGTAAAAATTGTACAAATTAAAGTTACATCCTCAGAAATCAAGAAATAACAATGCACAGAATCTTAATATTTATTACATTAATATTAGTATCAACTGTTTCACTTTCTGCTCAACAGAAACAAATAACATCTATCTCATTAATTAAAAAGAAAGAAATAGATATATATCATGATTTCACATTTTCAAATAAAACAACCTATCAACGACTAAAGTCCAAGAGAGGTAAAAGAAGAAAAAGTTATTTTATTTATGAAGGACTAAAAGTATTCATAGATGTTGACACGGTTGCTGTTCCCAAAATCAACATCATAGAAACTTTGGCACAAGATTGGAAAATGCCAACAATTAATAATTCACTATTACCCATAGCCAAGTTGGTGTTTATAATTGATTCTAATGGATATATCCTAAATAAAGGACTTTTACATCCAACCTTATTGGATGAATACAATGAATTAATCCTTCAAAAAATGAATAAGTTAAACTTTGGGTTTACTCCTGCAATGGTAGATGGGAAATCTGTTAGTTCTCTTTTTATATTAACTGTTAATTTTCATGATGAATTGTTTTTTAAGTAATTCCCCCCGTCTGGCGCAAGCATTTTGCTTGTGCGGTTTATTTCTAAAGCCTCTGGCTTAACCCAAGTACCACGGGAGTTTAAACATTGCCTACG
>DDLX01000040.1 GCA_002340355.1 Cytophagales bacterium UBA2561 | reverse complement strand
AATACTGAAAATGAGTTACTTTATGAATTATCCACATTGCTTTTCTTTTCAATGAATCTAATGCTTAAAATGTGGATAAATAATCGTTTAAAATTAGTTTATATTTGAGCTTTTATTATCCCAAAATGTATTTTACTAAAATAGGGTAAAAAATTAATATTAAATTATATGAAGATTAATTTTGTTTTTTTTATGTTATTAATGGGAAGTTTATGGACGTGTAATTCGCCTAAATCTTCTAAGGATGATCATCATACTCAGCATCAATCTAATACTGATGAAACAAAATCATCTAATTCTGAATCGTCTAGTAAATCCACTTCAACAGAAATTAGTACAGGAGATTGTATTTATTGTGGAATGCCTGTTGTCGAATTTCCAAAATGGCAAACTTCGATCTTGACAGATAAAGAAAAAATGGAATTTTGTTCACCAAGATGCTTGTTTATCGAATATTTGGAACAAAAGGATAAGTTACAAGACACTAAAGTTTTAGTAACAGATTATTATGATTTAGAGAAAATTGACGGGCGAACTGCATTTTTTGTTATTAAAAGTGATGTTCTGGGACCTATGGGGCATGACCTTGTGCCATTCAAAACTAAAGCAGATGCTGAAAATTTTCAAAATGACCATCAAGGTCAAAAAATACTTGCTTTTCAAGAGGTTACTATGGAAATTATTCAGGAATTAGTGAATCAATAAATAGTCTTATCAATCCATATTTTAATGAATAATAAAATTGACTTATGGATTGATATTATAATTTTAATATGATAACTGTAATGTTACTTTATTTAACTTTAGTTTATTGTATAAAACTATTCTAAAAAGTGAGAGTTAAAATATCGGCTTTTGTGAGTTGATTAGTGCTATTGCCAAATCAAAGAAAATCATGAGGAGAGAGATAGCAAAGGATAGAGTGATGTTAGAAGTCATTTTTGATTAAGAAGAAGTAAATTTATAAATCTAATATTTTTCCCTTTTTGTAAAAGAACTCATGAATTGTATACCGTTATTTGGTGTAAAATTTTCCTTTCCAAACAATTCGTTGAGAAACCACAAAAAATCCTACTAAAATTAGGTGAAATACGAGATGATAAACCTCATAAAATAAAATATACTTCCATAATGTGAATTGTTGAAGACGATACATAAAAAGACTGGCTAGTCCATAATGTAAAGTCATTTTTAGTACCCAGAAGGTTAGTGCAATTTCCCAGTTCCACCAGAATAGAACACTTAATATTACTCCAAAGAGTACATAAACCATGAGAATGGGCAACCAATAAAAAGGAATTTGGACTGCTCCCCAAGCCCAACGTTGGCGTTGTTGAAGTAAATCAGAAAATGTTTCTTCGGCTTGAGTAGTGGCTAAACTATCCATACTCATCAGGTGTTGAAATCCAAAATCGTATTGGAGAATTTCGTGGAAAAGTGCAAAATCCTCAGTAACTGAAAAAGGAAAATTTTCATATCCGCCTGTAGCCTCATAAGCAGTTTTACGAACTGCCATATTATTTCCTAAACTTGTTAAAGGAAGATTCCATTGAGCAAGTTGCTGAATAATCCCTAAACCAATTAACCAATCTAAGGCTTGTAGATTAGCAAAAAAACTATTGGTTTGGACAAGTGTAAATCCTGTCACGATTCCTGTTTTTTCGTCAAAATTTTGGAGTATTTCGTTTATCCAATTTTGAGGAACACAGGTATCGGCATCAGTCATAAAAAAGAATTCGCCTTGTGCTTTGTGAGCTAAAATGGCTAAAACGCCTGCTTTTCCTGCTACTTTTTTTTGATTCTCCGAAATCGAAATTAGCTTTATAAAATTTTGATAATCAGAATTCTGTTGAATAAAACTTAAAACTATCTCTTGAGTTTCGTCTTCAGAGTGGTCATTTCCAATTAAAATCTCAAGGCGATTTTTGGGATAATTTAATTGGACGAGATGTTTTAAACAGGTGTCAATCGTAGTAGCTTCATTTCGAGCGGGGACAAGAATGCTAATAAAGGGTAGGGTAGAAGGGCTAATGATAAAATTATTTAAATATTTTTGTGAATAGTCCTAAAATTATTTTCCATAATAATAATTCTGGATAAATTACTATTATGGAAAATTAAATTTATTGAATATTACTAATATAGAATCTAGATTTTAACTTAATAACCACTTATCAGAAATGGAAATACCATCCTCATCAGCATAAATATAAGCATCAGGCTTGAAAACTCCACTTGCAAAACGGACGATTTCATTTGTCAAACCAACACCACGTTTGATACTTTGGATAGGACATGTATTTAAGGCTTTAATACCTACGTCCATTGAGTTAATAAGGGCGGAATCACGGATACACCCATAAACCAAAATGCCTTCCCATTGATTATCAATTGCTTTTTGGGCTAAGTTATCGCCCACTAATGCACACCGTAACGAACCTCCACCATCTACGACCAAAACTTTTCCTTTACCATCTTCACCAAGAATCTCCCGAACTAAGGTATTATCTTCGTGTAATTTGAGGGTAACGATTTGTCCTGCAAATTTTGTTTTTTTCCCAAAACTGCGAAAAATCGGGTCTAAATATGTCAAACTGGTAGCATATTCATCCCATAAATCAGCCGTTGCAAATTCCATGTTTGTATTGGTGTTTAAATTATTTTTTCCAAACCGTAAAGATAAAACTTTTTAATAATTTTTAGCCTAATTCTAAGTTTATCTGCCTTACATCACCTGAATAATTCGCTGTAATTCGCTGACAAATCGGTCAATTTCTTCGGTGGTATTATAGATGGCAAATGAAGCGCGTACCGTACCTTCAATTCCGAACCGAGCCATTAAAGGCATCGTACAATGATTTCCTGTTCGAACTGCAATTCCGTTAGCATCTAACATCATTCCAATATCCATCGAATGAACGCCATCAACTACAAAGGAAACGACACTTGCTTTATGATTAGCCTCTCCAATAATACGTAAATTGGGTATTTCTTGGAGCTTCTGGGTGGCATATTCTAATAGTTCTTGTTCATGATTGGCGATATTTTCTCGCCCGATTTCCAATACAAATTCAATAGCGTTTTTTAGGGCTACAGCATCTCCAATATTTGGTGTTCCTGCTTCAAATTTATAAGGTAAATCGTTATAAGTTGTTTTCTCGAATGTAACCTCTTTAATCATTTCTCCACCACCCATATATGGAGGCATTTGTTCAAGAAGTTTCTTTTTTCCATACAAAATCCCAATTCCTGTAGGTCCATATACTTTATGCCCTGAAAAAGCATAAAAGTCAGCATTCAAATCTTGTACATCAATTTCGACATGAGGAGTCGCTTGTGCGCCATCAATGACCGTAATTGCGCCAAATTGATGAGCTGTGTCAATAATTTTTTTGACAGGATTTATCGTACCAAGGGTATTAGAAACATGGACAACAGAGACAATTTTAGTCCGCTCAGAAATTAATTTTTCAAATTCTTCGAATAAAAGTTCCCCTTTGTCATTGATTGGAATAACTTTCAGAATGGCTTTTTTACGTTCACAAAGCAATTGCCAAGGTACAATATTCGAATGGTGTTCCATTGTACTGATAATCACCTCATCGCCTTCATTAACAGCTATTTGTCCGTAAGATGAAGCTACTAAATTTAAACTTTCAGTAGTGCCTTTGGTATAAATAACTTCCTCAATTGATTGGGCATTCAAGAAATGACGTACCAATTCACGAGTATCTTCAAAGGCTTGGGTAGAACGCTCAGCAAGGGTATGGATTCCACGATGGACATTGGCATTCATACCTGTATAATAGGTATTTAGGCTATCAATGACCGAACGAGGTTTTTGAGAAGTTGCCGCATTATCGAAATAAATCAAGGGTTTTCCCTGTATTTCTTGGTGAAGAATCGGAAAATCTTGACGAATATCTTGAATATTTTTCATGTTCAATTGCACTTTTGGGTTGTATTCTGAATGGATTAAAATTTTATCATCTATTTCATTCAAAATAATTCGAGATAATGACCCGAAATCTACTGAAAATGTTCAGAAGATTTCGGGTTATGCCTAATTTATAACTTATTCAATTCTGATAATGGAATTAATATTTAAAATATTCGGAAGGTGATATTTTTAATCTTCAACAAAGATTTCTACAATGGAAATTCTACATCCTGAAAAGTCCTTGTTCCATCGGCAATAGGTTGAACAATGGGCAAAATATCTTTATAAAATTTTTTCCCATCAAAGTCTTCTCGGTCAAATAAATATTTGGGGACACTATCCAATAAAAGTTGGGCAATCATGCGGAGGGCTTGGTGTTTATTGACTTTTGCAAATCGAGGGGCATCAATATGGACACACAAGCGTAAAACCAATTCATCAATTTGGTCAAGTACTTTTACACCTTCGGGAGTTGGTGTAAATCCTGTATCTACGTAAGCCACAATATGGAAAGAAAAGCTATCGTATCTCGTGTAATTGCTAATATTTAATTGAGCATTTAATACATATTCAATAATTGATTTACTCAATGAATTTGCAGATGGCACATGAATGTCCCGTGCTCCTGTCATGGATAAACCTCTGTAATGTTTTTCCCAATCAGGGATTTGCATCCCTCGAATTGGTAAGAGTTCTTCTAGAATCATCGGTCTTGTTTGTTTCCAGGTGGACGAATTAGTTTAATATCCCGTTTTTGGGCTTCGGGTAGTTCAGGGTAATGGTAAATTTTCTCTTTTTCCTCAATTTCGCATTCAGGTTTTGTGCCTTTAAATTGAGGAAAATATTCTAAATGTTTGTCGGTTAGCTTCCACTTTCCTTCCTTATAGAAGATGTCATTGGGATAACGGGTTTCTTTTCCCCCCATCCCTGCAAAACCATATCGCCAAATATCATCATAGTTCAGATAAATTTCACCACTTGGACATTCATGACAAGGAAACAGTCCTGCTTGTTTCACAGTTAAAGCATATTGCTCACAAACAGGGAAATTATTTTCAATTATAATTTTCCAAATTTCCCGTTCCTTTTTGGCAAGTCGAGTGTCTGAAATAATTGCTACAACTAAAGTTGTTACAGCTATCAACCCCACAATAGTCTGTTTTCGAAGCGATAACGCCTGTGTTTTTAATGGTGAAAAAAATGGAAACTTTGACTTAAATTTTGACTCCGACTTTTCTGGTAAATTTTCTTTCATAAAAATCGGTTAGTTGTTTGTGGAGAAAGTAAGTTACGATTTTTTCAAAAAAACTGATAGCCAGATTCTTATATAAAATTATAAATAATTTTTGACATTGTTGTATATTCATTTCTCAATATTTTGTTTGTAGTCTCGAAAGGCTCGGTATAATGCGGAAGCTACTTGTAATTTACCTCGTTCGCCTTGCAAATAATTTTCCTCAGAACGATTCGTTAAAAAGCCTGTTTCGACCAGCACACTTGGCATTGATGTCTTCCAAAGTACCACAAAACCACTTTGCTTGACTCCTCGACTATGGCGTAAAAGACGATGTTTAAATTGACTTTCTACATTTTTTGCCATTCGCAAACTGTTGGCTTGATAGACATTTTGGAAATTGGACATCAAAATATATGAGATCGGAGAATTGGGATTAAAGCCGTTGTATTTTTCCTGATAATCACCTTCTTTTAGGATAGAGGCATTTTCACGCATGGCGACTCTGAGATTTTCATCCGAAGAATTCAGCCCCATTACATAGGTTTCCGTACCATGAATTTCAGGCGATTCAGAAGCATTGCAATGCAAAGAAATGAATAAGTCTGCATGTTCTCTATTAGCAATTCGGGCGCGTTCGCGTAGCTCTACAAATTTATGTTTTTCAGGACGGGTGTAAACAATTTGGACATCATTAATATAGGTTTTGACCAGACTCCCAAATTCCTGAGCAATGTCATAAGCAATATCCTTTTCATAGGTCGTTTCGCCAATGCACCCAGGGTCTTTCCCACCATGTCCTGCATCAATAATAATTTTACGAATTTGGTTGGATTTGACATTTAGTGTGCTGTATGAAGTCAAGACCAATGCGCTCGAAATGAGTCCTAAAATGATAAAAAATGTTAGAAAGCCTTTCATTGTCCTTTTGTTCTCCTTTTATTAGTGGCACTCTGTTATTTTTGCCTCAAAAATGTTGCTAAATTAGGGCAACTTTTGCAAATTATTTACCCAAAAATGACATTTATAATGCCGTGTCCATCCCTCCAACAGGTAGGCTTTGGGAAAGGCTGGTTCGTATTTCTAGTTGCCTTTTTAGGAATAAACCACCTTTTTGCCCAAAATAATTCCGAAGAGCGTACCGAGTCGGATTCTGTCCAGCTCAATCGGGATAGCATAGCAGTTAATCAGTCTGAATTAGAGTTTGTTATTGACTATAAAGCCAGTGATTCCATCCGATTTGACGTAACCCAACAAATCATTCATCTTTATAACGCTGCAAATATCAAATATGGTAAAGCTACCGAGTTATCGGCGGGATATATTTCGATTGACCAAACTTCGGGTTCGGTCGAAGCAGTCGGAATTGAAGATGAAAATGGTGAGAAATTTCAAGAACCTGTTTTTAAGGATAGAAGAAAAGAATATAAATCCAAAAAAATCAAATATAATTTTAAGTCTCAAAAGGGAATTATTTCAGGAGCAACGACCCAACAAGGTGAAGGTATTGTCCGAAGTCAGACCGTAAAGCGAAATGATAACGGTGATTTATATGCTAATGATAATCAGTATATTATTTGTGGAGAGTGTGACCCTGAGCCTCCTGAAATAGCGATTCGTTCTCGTAAAATGAAGATTATACCAGGAAAAGTTACTGCTTCGGGACCCTTTTATATGGAATTATATGGTGTACCGACTCCGTTTGCTTTTCCTTTTGGATTATTTCCACAACGTGGCAAACGAGCTTCAGGGTTTATTATGCCCTTGTATGGTGAAACGCGCCAACGTGGTTTTTTTCTGAGTAATGGCGGACTTTATTGGGCAATTAGTGATTATGCCGACTTGAGTATTTTAGGCGAAATTTATACCATTGGAGGTTGGGGATTTACGACACGTTCTAATTATAAAAAACGATATTTTTATAATGGTTTTTTGAACTTTCAGTACAATCGTCGTATCAATGAAATCGAAGGATCATTAGAAAAAGCCATTCAAAATGACTTTCGTTTGCAATGGAATCATACACCTGAATCTCGCGGTGATAGTCGATTTAGTGCTAGTGTGAATCTTGCCAGTTCAACATTTAACCAAAATAATGCTCGTCGTGTGCAAGATTATTTATCTGCCTCTATGAGTTCTAACGTTAATTATAATAAAACATTTACAGGAACTCCATTTTCATTTTCGGGTGCATTGCGAGTCCAACAAAATTTGATTACGAATGTCGCTGATATTAGTCCAAATGCTAGTTTGCGAATGAATAAAATTTATCCACTTCGTAAGGCAAATTCCCAAAAGAAAAATTTATTGAGTGAGTTAAATTTGAGTTATTCGGGAGAGGCTCGCGCTCGTATTCAAAATGTCATTGGTGAAGGTGATAGCCGAGATACCTTAGAGCTTTTCAAGTTTGAGAATATCAATCGACTTTTGGAGGATGCTCAAATGGGAATGAAACATACTATTCCTATTTCGACTTCGACCTCAATTCTTAAATATTTCAACCTTAGTTTGTCAAGTAGTTATAGTGAGACATGGTATCCTGAACAATATACTTTTCGCTTTAATCCCACTACTCAACTAATTGAAGAAGATACTTTGGCTAAATTTTCTCGATTCTATCAATTTAATGGAAGCATAAGTACTTCGACTCAGTTTTATGGTTTTTATTATCCTAAATTTTTGAAAATCAAAGCAATTAGGCATCAAATTGCACCTCGTATTGGTTTTAGTTATACGCCCGACTTTTCGCAAGGACAATGGAATATGTACGAAACGGTGCAGTCTGATCTTGAGGGAAATACTCAAAAACTATCTCGTTATAGAGGGATTTATGGTAGTCCTTCACAAGGAGAATCAGGAAATATAAACTTTGGATTGCAAAATACATTTGAGATGAAACTGGGAGCGAAAAAAAGTGACTCGCTCCAAAAAGACCGTAAAGTACAATTATTAAATGCCAATATTGGAGGGAGTTACAATCTGATTCGTCCTGATAATGGATTTCAACTTTCTAATTTGGGATGGTCAGCCAATACACGGATCAAAAAATTTAACTTTAATTTGAGTGGTACAATTAACCCATATGCTTACGAAATTACAGCGAGGGATACGCTCGAAAATGGAAGGCTAGGAGACGTTACAGAGCAAAATCGAATTCCTGTTTTCGCATGGAATGCAGGCAAAGGTATCGGCTATCTGGAAAGTGTACGATTTAGTGTGAATACGTCCCTTAATCCCAAATCTGATAATACTCCCAAACGCAAGGCTCGAAATGCTCAGGAAGAAGAAATTTTACGGGATTTTTATGCAAATCCTGATTTGTATGTTGATTTTAGTATGCCTTGGAGTTTGAATTTGAGTTATAGTCTAAATTATACTAAACAAGGTGAAATGCCAGCCAATGATATTGTACAAAGTTTAACCTTTAGTGGAAATGTTAGCGTAACGAAAAACTGGAAGGTGAATTTCAATTCAGGTTACGATTTTGAGAATAAAGATCTAACTTTTACGCAGTTGAGTATTACTCGAGATCTAAAATGTTGGCGTATGACTACTACTTGGATTCCTTTTGGACCTCGTGCAGGTTATACTTTTAATTTAGGCGTAAAATCACAAATGTTTAGCGATTTGAAAATTGAACGGCGAAATAGCTGGTATTATCGTTAAATTAGCTATTCATTCAATCTAAATAGAATAAAATGTACGAATACATTTCAGGGAAATTAGTTCGAAAAGAACCTACTTTTGCCATTATCGAAACGGGTGGAATTGGTTATCATATCCGAATTTCATTGCAAACTTCGGCGAATATTGGACAAAAGGAATTTTGTAAATTATATATTTATTTTCATGTCCGAGAAGCTGAACAAACATTATATGGCTTTGAAAATCAAGAAGAAAGGGCTTTGTTTTTATTATTGATTAGTATTTCAGGAATTGGACCCAATACGGGATTAATGATTTTATCCTCCTTATCGCCAAGTGAAATCAAAGAGGCAATTTTGTCAGGTGATGCCAAATTGATTCAAAGTGTAAAGGGTATTGGTGCAAAAACCGCCCAACGAGTAATCTTAGAGCTAAAAGACAAAATCCAAAAATTGGAAATTTTAGGGACTTCAAATTTGGAAAACCAGACTACAATACCTAAAAATTCTTCAAAATCAATTCGTTCCGAAGCCCTTGAAGCTTTGATGATGTTAGGATTTACGAAGTCGATTGCGGAAAAAAGTTTGAATATGGTTGCTAAAAAACATGGAGAAAATTTATCGGTAGAAGAAATGATTCGATTTGCCTTGAAAACCAAGTAAATTTGACATTTTTACTTAAAAAGTACCAAAAATAATTAAAAAAGTTTTATCTTGTCTTTCATCAAAACAAACCACTTTTCCCTATGAAATATGTTGCCGTCATTTTGGTAGTTTCTGCCGTAGTTGCCACTGTTAGTTTCTTGTTTTGGAAAACTGAAAACGAACCTGAATTCACAGGTAATTTTGGGACATCCAACACCCAATTTCGGAATACGGACACTAAAAATCTCAGTCCTTATGCGATGTTTGGCGATAGTTCATTGGTGATGATGACCGAAGAAGAAAAAAACGGAAAACATTTTATTGACATTCCGTATGGCGAAAAATCCTCTGATATTCAATGGATTCGGTTTGAGCCTCGGTTGGGTGTAGTGAGTTTTTTGGATAAAAATCATCAAGAAATTGGACGGGTCATCTTACCTCCGAAAGCCCTTGCCCGATTTTTAAGTACTGACCCTAGAGCTGATAAATATCCTGAATTATCACCCTATAATTTTGTCGCAGGAAATCCGATTACCAATATTGACCCTAATGGAGATACGATTAAAGTTAGGTTTGCAGACCCAACAACAAGTACAATATATGAAGTCTTTTATAAAGATGGCGCATTGTATAATATGGATGGTTCTGAGTATGAGTTTCAGGAAACCAATATACTTTTCAACTTCGATACAGAGGTACTTGCGGCTCTTACAAAACTTGACTTATTAGGAGGTGAAACGGGACACAATTTAATTACTGAGTTGGTTTCAAGTGCAAATACAACTACGATTTCATATTCAAAAAGAAATGCAGCAGATATGACTAATGGCAAATATGTTGGCTGGAATTTATCTAGTTCAGGTGGATTAAATACTGAAGGTAGTCTAAATCGACCATCATTTATTGCTTTAGGACATGAACTGGCTCACGTTCAAGATATTTGGAATGGAACAATTGATATGGGAAAGTGGATAGACTTACCAGTCACAAACGGAACAAAAACAATTCCCAGAGCAGAATTATATGCTACACACATGGAAAATAAACTACGAGCAGAACATGGAGTTGCTCTAAGAGTTGCATATTCTCACGACCCAAAAACTCTTGAACCTTATGAAGCATCAAGAATAATTCACTCAAACAATCATAATAGTTTGTACTATGATGTACATGATTATACCACATATCAAAGAATTAAAAATAAACAGGTCAAACAAGGTTTTAGGGTTCCTTATAATTACACTCATACTGAATACTAATTGTTCTAAAAACATCAGTTCAGGACTCAAGACTCATCGAATATGGTGCAGTTGTTCATATAGTATGTGTAAAAAGAAAAATGATTATAGAAATATAGTATTTCTTGTATTAAAGAATAGCACATATCAATTTTCAATAGATAGTATTGATTCTCTTTATGTGATTCAGGGTTTTTCTCTGGAAGAGAGTAAAATATACGGCATGATGTGGCATAAAAACGATGTGCTTAATTATTCTTATACTATGTACGACAAAAATTTAACTATTAATAAAGATAGTACATTTTCGTCCTACGAATGCGCTTTAATAGAACAATGGAATATCGCACAACTAAAGAATGACGCTAAAAAGTATGCTACATTTCCTGCTGAAAATTATAATCATGCTCTATTAATTACAAAAAATGGTAGTAAATGTATCGAATACAAAGAGTTTTTTATACCATATTAAACTAATGTTAATTCCCAACTTAATAGCCTTAAATTCTCATCCCATGAAAAATGTCTTTCTTTTTCTAAGTAGTTTTTACTTTTTGTGTGGCGTGTACCCAACAACAAGACCGCCAACACGAACAATTTTTCTAAGAAATATCCGAAAAAACTCAATTTTCTACATAACTAAAAAAAAGCAAAAAAGTTTTACCTTATATTTCATCAAACAAACCACTTTTCCCTATGAAATATGTTGCCGTTAGTTTAGTAATTTCTGTCCTCATTGCTTCCTTGAGTATTTGGTATTGGAAGACTGAAAACCCGAAAAATGAGTCTGAATTTACAGGTAATTTTGGGACATCCAACACCTAATTTCGAAATACGGACACTAAAAATCTCAGTCCTTATGCCATGTTTGGCGATAGTTCGTTGGTCATGATGACCGAAGAAGAAAAAAAACGGAAAACACTTTATTGACATTCCGTATGGCGAAAAATCATCTGATATAAAATGGATTCGATTTGAGCCTCGCTTGGGTGTGGTCAGTTTTTTGGATAAAGAGTATAAAACTATTACCAAAATGATAATGCCTGATGATGCACTTGCTCGCTGGCTGAATACTGACCCAAAAGAAAATGAGTTTCCGCATTTAACGCCTTACAATTTTGTAGAGAACAAGCCTATTTTGATGAATGACCCTACGGGTGAATCTGGTATTGTAACTATTAATAAGAAAAAGAAAACTATCGTTGTATCTTCCAAAATTTTCTTTTATGGTGAGAAAGTGGATGCAAAGACTTATGCTACACGAATACAGAATATATGGAACGGAGGCAAAAATGGCTCTTGGAAAATCACGTTAGAAGACGGAGAACAGTATACCTTAACCTTTAAAGTTACAGCCAAACACATAAACGACAAAACAGCAAAAATAATGATTGCAAAGAATCAAGTCAGAAGCAATGTAGCTCCCAGAGCAGCAGCAGAATACAACTTTATAAAAATTGTAAAAGACAATACCGAACATATAACTGGTTCTTCATTTATGGATGGAAATAGCGGAGCATGGACACTCAACCAGATAGGTGGTGAAAAAGAAACCACATCAGTTCATGAATTTGGTCACGGACTTGGTTTATTCCATGACTTAGTTTACGGTGGCTACCATCCGACTAAAGGCCACTTTATCAAGTATAAAACACCTCAAGAATTAATGAATTTTCAAGATTGTCATGTTCCTCATATCATGCAACCAACAGGATGTATAGAGGACAAAGAATACTCTTTTTCTAAACCTAAAAATCTTGGAATATTTGGTAAGCAATATATAATGAACTCTAAATATAGAAAAGTTACAGATTATAATATTGCTACATTGGGAATTAATTTAGAAACATCACATTTGGGAGTATTGACAAATAAATATTACGGATCTGAAAAAGAACGGGAACGAATAGCAAAAGAAAAAGCTAATGAGAAGTAAGATGAATAATTTAGAGCCTGCCTAATAAATAAAACATATTATGTCCTATCTAAAAGTATCAATTTTTTTGATAATTGGTTTTCTACTGAGTTGCGCAAGTTCGCAAAGTCTTCCAAACCACCTAATAACAACTATCAATGGAATTGATAGTAAGGATTGGAAAGAAGACTCTACCGCTTGTTTAGGAACAAGATATCAGCAATATCAAACTCTTACAATAGAATTAAACAAATTGATATATCAGATTACAAAAAAAGAGGTAATAGATATTATTGGTCACCCAAATGTTGTTAGAAAAATAGGCAAAGCAATTTACCATTACTACTACATTGTAGGACAGCAAGGCTGTATACCTCAGTACTATACTGATGCCTCATTTATTTATATGGCATATAATAAAAATGGAAAACTCTATTATGTTAATGTATTAGGTGGGGCAATTGCTCCTATCACTCCAAAATAGCATATGTTACAACCAAATGGAGCTTTTGAAGATTTTGGGTATTCACATGATAGGGATGGAGAACGAGATGATACAAAACTTTATTCAATGGACAAGGAACTAAGAAAAGTAACTATGTTTAATATTGGTGGCTTGGGTATAAACCTTAATATAACTCATTTAGGAAATGCCACCAGTATTTATCACCAAAATCCTGATGAATAGAATAAAATCAAAAAAAAATGTGAAATATACTATTTTTATATTTGTATTATTGTTTTGTTGACAATTACAACAAAACAATGCTTACTTGAGTAGTTTGGATTTGATGGATAATATAGATTTTGGCAATTGGAGAAGGGATTCAATAGCATGTGAAGGGTATCTAGGTTATAGGAGATTATGAAAGCCCTAACCCCAATGACTAACAAAATCAAAAAAAAGAAGTATTGGATTTGATAGGCAACCCCAACATCATAGGCAAGATAAGTAAAAATATCAGAATAATTGAAGAAAACTTTGCATAAAAAAAGAGTAACTAAATATGATTTGCTTTTAGTTACTCTTTTCTTATTTGAGATTAATATTTTAGTTATCAGATAATTAAAGATTCTCTGCGGCGCATTTTACCTGCGGGGATACCAAACATCATTTTGAATCGTCGGCAGAAATAAGCGGTATCTTTGTAACCGACTTCATTACCAATAGCTCGGATACTTTTCTTAGTAGTTCTCAGGAGGTTAACTGCCATTTCCATCCGTTGATATTCGATATAGTCTTGAGGATTAATACCTGTTAGCATTTTGAAGTATTGACCAACATAATCTTCTGAAACATTGGCTACACCTGCTAATACTTTATTTGATAAATCGCCACTAAGATTATTTTTGATGAAAGTAAAAATATCAATTAAACGAGGGTCTTTGAAGTAGGTACTATTTGTAGCTAATTGCTCTACAAATAATTGGTTATCAAGTATGTATCTAATTATTTCAATGACTAATTCTTCGGTATAAAGGCTAATAAGTCGTGATTTTCCTGCTTTATCTTCTGCTGTTTCCGAAACAATTTCTCTTACTAATTTAGCTACTCGTTCTCCCGCACCTTCAATCACAAATGGCGGAATATCTAGCGAAGTAAAAAAGCTTACCGAGTCAAATACTTTGGCTTCGAAGGTGACATATGAAAAATACTCTTGGTCGCTAGACAGTCCCATGCTTGGTGCATAAGGCTTGAGGAATTGCTCACGATCATTGAGGAATTTTTCATTGGTAACTTTTTGGGCTAACTTTGGGTTTCCGTAGGTCAAGTCCACCATTTTCCCTGCAGGAATAAATAACATGGTACCAGGAGTCAGCTTTTTATCTCGCTCATATGAAATATGTCCTTCGTGTAAAAGTACGATGGTATTCTCTACATCGTAATAATTATCAATATGTACAGGTTGAATAATGTCCAATTTTCGGGACTTAGTGAATCGTATCGCTAACGACTCTATAATTTTATTGTAATCATCCATTGTAATCCACTTATTTATATGATTATCTTAATGTTTTGTAATTTTGGACAAATCTAATACATTTATCACGAAGGTCAAATTTTATTCCTATAAATTGAAGAAAACTTACAACAAAAATTACCATATAGAAAAATAATATTTATATATACGATTAATAATAAATATTAAATTATTGATATACAGACTTTTAATATATAATTGATTTTTATTTAAAGTAAATAATATAAACAATATTTAATCCTATTTTTGAATAAAAAATAAAATATAAATATCTTATAAATTGTAATGAGAAAAGAAATAAAATAACCTAATTATTTTCCTAAAACAATAGATTCGGTCGTGATCATGTTGCTTAAATTTAATGATCTGTCTGAAATTTGTACATTAAACCTTAATGTATCTCCCTTTTCAACAGGTGAACCAAATACGAAGTAAACTAAAAATTCGTAAGTGAGTGTGATTTCCATTGTGTTTTTCCCTGGCTCAGCGAGAAATCGGGGAAAACGTCCATGCAATTCCTGTCCATCTGGAAAATCGACGAGTGTAAAATTGTCCTGAGTTTGACGGAAAGTTTGAATAAAAAAATTGTGATAAAATGGATTACGGTTACCATCTGCATCAATTGTTTGGAACTTTGGCGCATCCTCAAAACTGGTTAAACCTAAGTCACCTTCTCTGTCTTGAATCTGAATCGTAATCCGTACTGTGTCGGCGATATCACCTGCTGAACTTTTGATATCTTGAAAAGAAATAAGTGGTACACTTGGGTATTTAGGATCTTGATAGCAACTTGTAAATAGGAAAGTTATAAGAATTAGAAAAAAAATATTCCTGAGAAATGACATCATATTTTTAGTGCTTTTGGAGGTGTTTACTAGATGAGTTACTTCAAAATAACTTTAAAAATGAAGGTTTTGATTCTCAATTTAGAAGGAAAATTTGTAATTACTTGTACACTAAAAAGACTTACTAAATTTTTTAGTAATTCAGTAAGTCTTATATTATTGGTTTTGAAAATTTTATTTTTTCTCTTCGACCAGATTTAGAATAATGCCAGCTTCCAAAACAGGACTGACCACATCGCCCATCAAATGCGAAATCTCGTAAGTATATTTTCCTGATTCTTTGAATTGGATGCCTTTTTCTACGGGAGTGTCTGTATCACACATATCACCCATAGCACTACCCAGCAATTCGCCTGTTTCTTTGTCTCGAAGATACAGAATATACTCTTTCTCAGTTGTTTCTCCTGATGGTGAAGTTTGCTTTACTTTGACATTAATTGCTCCCATCTGGATTCCTGAAGAATGGCGCAGACCTATTAACATATCATATTTTTTGGAGGTATCTTCAATATTTGCTTCTACCTTAATCACTTGGTCAGTTTGCCACTGGAGTTGAGCAATATCTCCAAACTGTCGAATACTCCCATCACAAGCTGTGAGCATTAACAAAAGCCCCAAAGAATACACAAAAATAGATTTTCTCATCAGATTTAATTTTTTGATAAACAATAGACTAGCAGTAAAAAAATCGGAACTTATGCCATGAGTGGGCTATGTCTAAGTATAATTTATGGTCTCTAAATTAGTTCTAAAAATTTGCGTTTTTGGGAGTTCTTGGAAATGGAATGACATCTCGAATATTGGATATTCCCGTCACGAATTGAACGATTCGTTCGAATCCCAACCCAAAACCTGCGTGCGGAGCTGTACCAAATTTACGGAGTTCTAAGTACCACCACAAATCTTCTTCAGGAATATTCATTTCTTGCATTCGTTGGCGTAATTTGGTCTCATTATCTTCCCGTTGTGAACCTCCCACAATTTCCCCAATAGCAGGGAATAAAATGTCCATTGCTGCTACGGTTTTGCGTCCTTCGGCATCGGGTTGGTTTTGCTTCATGTAAAATGCCTTGATATCCTGTGGATAATCGACAATAATAACAGGTTTTTTGAAGTGTTTTTCGACCAAGTAGCGTTCATGTTCTGTTTGTAAGTCAATGCCCCATTCGACCATATATTTGAATCGTTTCTTTTTGTGGGGTTTTGAATTGCGTAAGATTCGAATAGCCTCAGTATAGGTAATTTGCTCAAAATCAGTATTAACAATAAATTCTAATTTCTCTCGAAGAGCTAGTTGGTTGCGGTCTTTGGCAGGTTTCGTTTTTTCTTCATCTAGTAATCGATTTTCTAAAAGAGCCAAATCATCAGGGTATTTTTCTAAGACATAACGAATGATGTATTTCAAAAAATCTTCGGCAAGTTGAGCATCTTCCTGTAAGTCTGCAAAGGCAACTTCAGGCTCCACCATCCAAAATTCAGCTAAATGTCTTGTCGTATTCGAATTTTCAGCTCGGAATGTGGGACCAAATGTATAAACCGCACCCATTGAAAGCGCACCTACTTCGGCTTCCAATTGTCCTGAAACGGTCAGATTAACTGCTTTTCCAAAAAAATCCTGTTGAAAATCAGGTTTTTGATCTTCCGTTTTTGGGAAATTATCTAAATCAAAAGTCGTCACTCGAAAAGTTTCGCCTGCTCCTTCGGCATCCGAAGCGGTGATAATCGGCGTATTCATGTAATAAAATCCTTCCTTATTGAAATATTCATGAATGGCAAACGCCAAACCGTGCCGAACTCGCATCACTGAACTCATGGTAGTAGTACGAGTTCGTAAGTGGGCTTTTTCCCGCAAAAACTCCATTGAATGCTTTTTGGGCTGAAGTGGATAAATATCAGGATCAGACTCGCCCAAAACTTCGAGTGTTTCTACTTGGATTTCAACACGTTGTCCTTTTCCTGCTGATAAAACCAATTTTCCCGTAATACTGAGTGACGCACCTGTATTAATTTTTTGGAGCAAATCGGTATCAGTATTCTCAAAATCAACTACGGCTTGGAGATTATGTAGCGTAGAGCCATCATTTAAGGCAATAAACCGATTACTTCGGAAAGTCCTAACCCAGCCCTTGATGTGTACGGTTTTATCCAGTGTATCTGAGTGCAGAAGTTCGCTGATTTTGCTTCGCTTCATGGGATATCAAATTAGTTTAATAATATCGAACAAACGACAAAATACGGGATTTTTCAAGAAATAACTCCTTAGATAACATTTCGTTTTTCAAAAAAATTTGGATTATCAGATAGAAAGCTCGTTCTTTGCACCCGATTTTTAGTTAAATGCCTTGCCTAAGTGGTGAAATTGGTAGACACGCAGTGTTCAGGTCGCTGTGCTTTCGGGCATGGGGGTTCGAGTCCCTCCTTAGGCACATGAAATTTATACTCAAAAGAATAGTATCCTAAACACCTGCTTAATTTTGTGGCAAATTAATCTACAAACTTAAAATAATAACACAATAGAGCAGCTTACTTACCTCTCCTCAAAAATTGCTTAAAAATACTATAAAATACTGATTATTAGTCTTATACAAATATTTTTTTATGGTCTATAAAACGAACATTTTCGTTCACACTTTGAGCCATTTATTCCCCAAAATAGTTCTTCAATGTTATATGATTCACTTGCAGAGTAAAAGTAGAAATTTGGAGAGATGGGTAAGTATGAATTTTTGATTGAATTATTAATCGATAAGAACTAAACTAACTCCAAAATGAAATTGAAGGCTATTTCGTTGGGAATAATACAAAATATCATCAGGAGTTGTGACGATAAAATAATCGGCAGGCAAAGCCACTCCAAAAGAAAATTTTAGAAAATTCTGCCAAATGTAATGATAAGCTAAACCTGTTTTGAAACTATAAATATCTGTTCCTTCAGTTATATTTTGAGCATTATATTCTAAGGAATATGAATTGAAAGAAGCCTTAAAGTCTAAGTAATTAGTTTTGCCGAAACGTTGCCAAAATTTCACTTGCTGAGGAAATAAAACATTCAAACCTCGTTTTCCATTTTGGAAACTTAAACTCAAAATAGGAATCGCCAATAAGCTATTTTCTAGTTGATTAAAAAATGCTCCAAAACCATAAGAAAACTGTTTATGAGGTGTTTTTTGGAGGTAAAGCATCGTCAGCCATGTCAAGTTATTCGCTAATTTTGATCGACTAATATCATCGGTTAAATTCAAGGAAAATTGTCCAAAAGCCTGCCATTTTTTTGATAAAGATTTATTCAAACCACCTGCCAGCATCACTTGCGAAAAAGTAGGAATATGATAATAATTTTCAGGAATAGTTCTCAATACGGAATCTTGATGAATATCAGTCAAATCTAAATCTTGGCGATAATGGAGAAAGTCTAAACTATAAAATGCTTGAAAGCCTTTTTTACCAATAAGATGTCCATAATTCAACCCAAAATCATAGATTCTTGTACTTACTTTCACATTATTTAAAGTCTCGAAATCATGATTTTGGACAGATGCTCCTTGATTAGAAAAATAGTTAAAATGCAGAAGATTGGTTTCATTCTGACCTTTTACTGTCAGTAATGATAAATAAAACATAATAATTAAACTACTGATTTTCATTGGGTTGTTTTTCTGAGTTTTGAATATTTATCTTTTGTTTTTGAGGAGGAAAATAGTCGGGTCGCCAAACTAAATCCCCAAAAATAATCCGAAAACCATCTTTCCAATTTTGACACTTTTTGATATCATTCCAGATATGTTGATATTCAATAAAATTAATTTTGATTGGGTTGTTGGTATGAATATTTTTGGTTAATCCATAAATGACTTTTTCCTCTTCACGTTGGAATGTCCCAAACAATTTATCCCACAAAATCAAAACACCTCCATAGTTTTTATCTAAATATTTTTGGTTTGACCCGTGATGTACCCGATGAACTGAAGGCGTATTGAAAACTTCATCCAACCAACCCAATTTGACGATGCGTTCGGTATGAATCCAAGTTTGATATTGGGCAATAAAAGTTAGCGCAATAATCGCCTGAAATGGACTAAAACCAATTAAAATCATTGGAATGAGAAAAATCCATTCAATCGCTCCTTCAACAATACAAAGTCGCATTGAAACCGATAAATTATAGTCTTCTGAGGAGTGATGTACACTATGATTACCCCATAAAATACGATGCTCATGTTCAAGGCGGTGCATCCAATAATAAGTGAAATCTGCCATCAATAAAGCTGCTGCCCAAGTCCAACCATTGATAGGAATTTCCAAAGGAGTAAGTTGATGAAAAGGCATTAAGCCAAGAACCATAATTGTCCCTAAAATCAACTTATCCAATATGTTACGTAAGATAAAAGTGATGATATTTGCTCCAGTATCTTTCCACCGTCTTTCTTTGGAAGTGATGAGGTCTAATAAGATTTCGAAAAGAATCAAGGTAAGATTAAAAATAAAAAAATACTCCACATACTTCAAAACATTTGCCGATTCAAATAACTGGGTTAATTCTGCCAAGCTCATTTTGGGATTTTAGTTTAGAATGAAAAATAAAACGTCATCGATTGGTTTTGAAATCACTTTTAGTTGGCTTGAAAGTGAATTTTTAAATATTGTGCTTCGGAATCATTCGGGTCATGAATCGTCATCACTAATTTATCTTGCGATAATTCTTCTACTATAAAAATCAGTTTACCTGTTACTCCTTTTTTAGTAAGAATAATTTGTTTTTTAGCGGAATCTAATTTCCAATTTCCCTCTTCGTATTCGCCCTCCGTGATACTTTTGAAAGTCATATCAGGCTGAAGATGTAAATAATCTCCTTTTTCTTTTTGGTCTGGGGCTTCGGAATAAAACAAAACACGATATTCCTTCAGCACCCATTTTTTAGCAAGATTCTGGATAGTTAAATCTAAGTCACTTGCCAAAGCAATACTCAGTTGCATGCTGATAATCACTATAAAAAAACTAAAAACAATAGGAGTAGATTTCATCTTTCTGTGTTTTTTCGTGGTAAAAAATAATCAAACCAAAGTAACCAGAGCAAGTTTGTCAAAGCCCAAACCGAAGCATTTCCTTTGAAATATTCCAAAACTTCAGGTAGTTCATAAATACCTACTAAACCTAAAAAACCGAGATACCAATATTTTTTGAGAGGATAATTTTTCCAATAGTTCATCATGATTTCATTTTCTACAAAGGTAGGGGTAGAAGATAGGGGCTAGTTTGTTCGTTTTGGACATTGTGTATCCATAAAAAAATTAGTAAGAAACCTATTAGGCTTTAAAAATATGATAGGAACATTATAAATCGTAAAATAAATGCGTGTAGCAATTTGTAATTTTCAGGACACAATTTTTAACTTCGTGTTTGAGAGTTTCCTAAAAAAGGTCTGTTCTCTTTTATTTAGTCCTTTTTGGCATGAATTTCAGGATTTCTTTGGAATTCAATCCAAATTTGAAGCGTTATAAAATCCTAAAAAAGAACTGGAAAGAAGGATAATGTCATTTTCAAGGCTTAATTTTGGTCAAACTTTTACAAAAAAAAAGAGCGTTCTCTAACTAATTATTTTCTACTCAAAAAAGGATAGCAAAGACATGGTGCAAGATGTCATTCGACTTTTACCTGATTCTTTAGCCAACCAAATTGCGGCGGGTGAAGTGGTGCAACGTCCTGCCTCAGTAGTCAAAGAATTACTCGAAAATGCAGTTGATGCCCAAAGTTCACGCATCGAATTGGTGGTTAAAAATTCAGGTAAAACCCTCATTCAAGTTACGGATAATGGTATTGGTATGACTGAAACCGATGCACGAATGTGTTTTGAGCGTCATGCAACTTCTAAAATTACCTCGGTCGAAGATTTATTTGCTATTCGTACCAAAGGTTTTCGAGGGGAGGCAATGGCTTCGATTGCGGCAGTGGCTCAAGTTGAACTCAAAACAAAAATTGAAGCCGATGATTTGGGAACTCGTCTGCAAATCGAAGGCTCGAAGGTCATTGCTCAAGAACCTATTCAGACTCCAAAGGGAACCACGATTGCGGTCAAAAATTTATTTTTTAATGTTCCTGCACGCCGTAATTTTCTAAAATCCGATTCGGTAGAATTGCGTCATATTTATGATGAATTTCATCGGGTGGCATTGGCGCATCCAAAAATTGAGTTTGTTTTATATCAAAACGATATCGAAGTTTATCAACTCAAAAAAGGAAAATTGGCACAACGAATTGTAGGAATTTTTGGTAAAAACTATAAAGAACGTTTAATTCCGTGTAGTGAAGAAGTCTCTGATATTCAGGTAAAAGGATACATCAGTAAGCCCGAGTTTGCCAAAAAAACACGAGGAGAACAATTTTTCTTTGTGAATAATCGATTTATCAAGCATTCCTATTTGAATCATGCGGTAATCACTGCTTATGAGGGACTTTTACAAGAGAATACTTTTCCGCTCTATATACTTTTTATTCAGATTGATCCCAAAGGAATTGATGTAAATGTCCACCCGACCAAAACGGAAGTTAAGTTTGAGGACGAACGAACGGCATATGCGGTTATTCATGCGGCAATCAAGCAAGCACTTGGTACGCATCATTTGTATCCTACTTTGGACTTTGATTATGATGTAAATTTTGTAACAGGACAATCGCCTAAATTACGTCAATCAGAAAATGATAAGAATGTAAGAAATTACAATAAAATGTCGGATTTGGAGCTTTCTAATTTGGATAATTGGGAAAAGTTATACGAAGAATCTATTCCAAATTTGGCTGATGATTATCCCGAACACTCGGATGAAATAAGTGATATAAACACTGAAAGTGCCATTTTAACCTTTGAAAGTGCAGCAAACCAAGTAGAAGAAAATTTACCAGTTTCCTCAACTGAAAAAGAACTAACTACTTTTCAGCTTCATTATCAGTATATTATAAGTCGGGTTAAGTCAGGAATTTTGTTAATTAGACAACAAGCAGCCCATCAGCGAATTTTGTATGAGCGATTTATTACCCAATTGCAAAACCAGAAAGGAACTTCACAACAACTTTTATTCCCACAACGAGTTGCGTTCAACACCATTGACTTAACAATACTTTCAGATTTGGAAGCTGAACTCAAAGCATTAGGATTCGTGTATGAAATTGAAGGAAAAAATGTTTCTTTGAAAGGGATTCCTGCCGATTTATTGAGTGAAAATACACAGTTGTTAGAAGGGCTAATCGAACAATACAAAACGCATAAATCTGAATTGAGGATTTCAAAACATGAAAATATTGCGATTGGAATGGCAAAACAAGGTGCAATCCGAGCAGGAACAGCATTGAATCAAACTGAAATGCAACTCATTATTAATCAATTATTTGCTTGCCAGAATCCAAATTACTCTCCCGAAGGAGAAAGAACATTTGCCATTTTAGATGAAGAAAAATTAATGAGTTTATTTTTATGATTTTCTCACTCTAAAATCGTAAAAATTGGAAGAAATTGGGCTTGCGCATATTTTTGATTTTGGCGCAATCTTTTTCCTGATTTTTTTAATAACTGATTCCATTCTATAACCGCATGATCATAGGCTACTCTTCGGCTTAAATCTTGATTATCAATTTCTTTGATTTCTCGAAATAAGGTTTCTAAATGTTTATTTTTAGGATTCAATTTTTGAATTTTCTCTAATTGTTCTAATAATTTTTTAGTTGCCAAATCATAATTATCAATTTCTTCGGAAGTCATTTTCTTCAAATTTAAGGTTCTACCATGAACAATTTCTAATCGTTTCTTAGTGGCTTGAATTTGTCTTTGGTTTACTGATAAATTTTTTTGAGCTACTTTAATAAACTGATTTACTTTCCGCAATTTCACTGTATCGGCTTGTTTCATTGCTTCCAAATTTTGCGTAATCATATCAAAAATATCATCAGCTCGAAGGGTGGCAGATTTGGAACTGATACATGAAAAAAAAGCTCCAGAAATAAAAACAGTCAGTAAAAAAGTAGTCGGGAGTGAATGTAAATTCATAAGATGAAAAATTAAATTGTTAGAAAATCAAACGATAGGAATATAAATTTCAGTGAGCAGATTTTCAGGTTTAGTATTTCTTTCGTCATTAAGAAAAAACTCTAAAGTAGGTCGGTCAACAAACTCCAATTGTACATCAGTAAACCATTGAGCATAAATACGTTGATAAGTTTCATAAGAAGATTCATAACTACCCTTATGTAAAAACTTAGCATATTTCTGAGCCTTTACTAATTTCACTTGAAACAGCCCTTCAGGCTCGAAAGACAAAGGCTCGTACAAAATAATGCCTATTCGATATCGACATCGAAAGCTTTCGGTAATTTGTTCATCGTCTAAAATTTCCGCCATAAAAATCGTATTTTTAGTCAATAGATTTTTTTTAGCAACATATTTTCCAAGTTGGTCACCCATTGCTCGAATGGCATCAATATTTTCGTAAGTACCTTGATATTCAAGATATAGCATTCCTAAATCAGGTAATTCTTCGACTTCGAATTGAAGTTTCGAAATATTTTTTGGAGAAATTTCTTCAGTTTGCCAAGCTTGTATCAGGTGTTGATATTGGATCTGACTTTCACGAAATAGAGACGGAGAGCAATTGAATTTACTTTTGAAGGCTTTACTGAATGCAGCAATATCACTATACCCCACCTCAAGAGCAATATCTGAAATGATATGATCAGTATATTTGAGATATTCTGCTGCTTTTTCCAGTCGTAAACGTTTAATGTATTTTCCTATTGTTTCATGTTGTAATGCCAAAAAAATCCGATTGATATTTCGATAAGAATAAAAACAAGCCTCTTCAATGTCCTGAATGGTGAGTGCTTCTTTGAAATGCCCATTAATTAATTCAAGCAAACGTTTATAACGCTCCAATTGTGTTTTATTTGGATTTTGAGCCATTTTCTGCCAAGTTTTGAGTTATTCTTGAGGCTGTTGTTGTGTTACACAGTGAATCATTCCGCCATGAATATACATATTTCGGGCATCAATTCCAATTACCGTTCGGTTCGGATAAAGTTGTTGTAAAATCGAATTTGCAACCGAATCATGAGGATCGTTATAATTTGGAACTAAAATTTTTGTATTAGCAATATAGTAATTTATGTATGAACCTTTGTAACCAATACTTTTATCGTAAGTAGTTGTGACATTATTTTTGGTCAATGGCAATTTGATAAATTTGTAAGGTTTATTATATTTGGTTTTAGAATTATATAATTTATCAATATCACTTTGTTTGATATCAAAATCCAATAAATCACTGGAATTCATGGTAATAATAGTCGTAGAATCTAGAAACCGAGCAAAACCATCAATGTGTTGGTCGGTAATATCACTACCTATTTTTCCATCTAACCAAATAAAATGAGTAACTCCTAAATATTTTTTAAAAATAGTCTCAGCTTGAGTTTGGGTCATATTTGGGTTTCGATTCTCATTGAGAATTGCACTTTTAGTGGCTAATAATGCACCGTGTCCATCTACTTCAATTGCTCCACCTTCATTGATCATAATTTGATTCAAATCAATTAAAGTTCGGTTTTGATCATTGGCAATTTTGGAAGGAATTATATCACATTTTTGATAATTAGCTTTTTTGCCCCAAGCATTAAATCCCCAGTCTTCAATCACTAAATTTCCATTTTGGTCTCGGACATAGATTGCCCCATTGTCTCGAACCCAAAAATCATCATTGGGATAAATCTTAAAATCAATATTGGTCAGGGAAATATTTTCTTGTGTAAGAAGGTCAATAATTCGATTTTTTTCAGTTTCATCATAAGCAACAATATGTACCTTTTCGCTTTCAATCAGTTCTTTAGTCATTTGTATCCAAGCATTGTCCAAATATTTGGGGTAAGATCTGCCGTATTGGTGATGATGAGGCCATTGTAACCAAGTACCTTCATGAGGCTCACTTTCTTCAGGCATAGTGTATAGAATTTCAGTCTCATCTACGGTTGAGTCTAAAGAGTCTGGAAGTGTCTGCTCCTCCGTTTCACAAGAAGAAATACCTAAAATAACGAGGGATAAAAATAGTATTTTAAACATAATTTAAGGTATTTTATTGAGTTGAAATTAACAACAATCCCAAGTATAGAGTATATTATCAAAATTTAAATTTTGTAAATCTTCAAGCGAAATAAAAAAATTACCTACTCCAGAATCTCCCCAAAGTACTCTATCACCATCAGAATCTAACTGAAACAATAAGATATTATAGGCTCTGTATTGCTTTTGACGCTCTCTAGGGTCTCCTTGTGTAAAAAATGGGTAGCCACCTATTTTATGTCCTTCTGATTGGAAAGTTTCCCAGTATAACTCATGGATTTCGTCTCTTTTTTCGCCGAGCTGGGTAAAGAAATTCCAAGCATCTGCTCCGAAAAAAGTCTCAAAATCTATAGTTTGTGCAGAGACATAATTTATTGATTTCTTGAATTGGAGGGCATACTCATTTTGCTCCAAAAGATAAAAATCTTCATTTTGAATACCTTCTAAAAAAGAGAAATCATTTTGACAATTGGATAAATCAATGGTAGGATGAAACAAAACCCTAAAATTGGTTTGAGTAGTGAGGTTATCAAAATCTATCCCACAGACATCATCCATTGCGATATAAAACTGTAAAATACCTGATTTGGGAAAGTGTTGAAGATGAGGAATTTCAGCAAAATTTAACTGAGCTAATAAAAGCATGGGTTCATTTTCAGTATCTCTTGGATAGGCAATTTCGTGAGGAAGATAAGGTAAGCCACCCACTTTACTTTGTGTGAGTTCTAAATTAGTTTCGGATTCAACTAATTGAATTTGAACATATTCTAGTGCTGATTTTTCAATCTGAGCCTGATAAGGCTGTAATTCTTTAGGGAGATTCATTATGTTTATAAAATCAATTTAAAATTTAATGAATATTATCTTTTAAACATTCCGTACGATAAATTCGATATTTTTTATGATTAGTCAAAGGAAATTGAAAATTAGTTTGGTTATTTTCTTGGGTCTGGATAGCCAAAACATTGACTTGGGCATCCAAAGAAAGTGTATTGTCTATCGCCATGATTTTTCCAGTATAACGTCGTTTGATTTTATTGGATTTTCTTTTGACTATAAAGACGGTTACGTTTTTTCCGACATTCGTTTTAATAAAATCCAAACGCTCCTGACGGTCGAACTGTTGCTTTTTTTGGAAGATTTCACAGGGTTGCAGCTTCTCACTTTCCAGATGAGTTTGCGCCTCTAAACCTAAGTTTGGAATAATGATGAATAGACTCCAGAAGAGAACTCGTTGACTTATCATGGTAATTTTTTATTTTTACTTTCTTAGCCAATAACAGATACTACAATTGTCAAAACTTACAACTTTTAATAAGTCAGGTTTTATCTTATTTGTTACTAAATTCTACTTGATAGAGGATCACTTAGTAAGAATACAATACAAATCAAGACATTTTTCAGGATCATCATCCAATGAAAAATCAGCTAAAGTTACACTTTTAACGAGTTCAGAATCTTGGTCTAATAGTCGATTCCTATTTAGTCGATTTAGGATTTCATAGGGAATTTGCAACAAAAATCGAGGTAAATTATATTGAAAATTGAAGATATCCCAACGTGTAATTTTTTCTACGGATTTACGATTTTCCTCATGATATTCCATGACTTTCTCGCTTCCTCGAACTCCTTTGAGATCAATTTTCTGAAAATATTTTCCGACCAATTCCCGAAATTCGGAAGCTGTATATTCCCGAACATGCCAAGGATTTCGAGTCAGTGTTAATTTAATGTTGGGAGTAGTGATAATTGCCTTACCGTTGGGTTTCAAAACCCGATGAATTTCCTTAACAAAAAGGTCATCATTTGAAATATGCTCAATGACTTGTTGGGTAACAACAGTATCAAATGTATTGTCGGGGATTCCTTCGAAGGGTGGAATTCGGCGGTTGATAAAGGTATAATCAGGGTATTTATTTCCCAGATAATCAATAAGTTTAGGGTTTTTGTCGATGGCAGTATAATGGTCGCAATACGCAGGAAAAACTTCCAAACCTTTGCCTGCTCCACAGCCCACTTCCAGCATTTTTCCTGAAGTTTGTTCCGCAGAAGTTTTATAGGCAAAAAAGAGGCGTTGATTCAGGACGTTATCGCTTTCGATTTCGTAAGAGGTGACTTCTGTCGTCTTAATCATTTCTTCCATCGCATTTCCGTTTTTTGAAGCTTAAAAATGAAGTGCAAAATTAAAGGATTTTAAGTAGGATTTTTCGGTATCTTCTTTTTTTAGTATCGTAAGAAATTTGCGCTCTAAAATCTAAATTTATCTTAATTCACTCAAAATTATACTTTTTAATAGAATTAAAATACTGAAAATCAATTATTCAAAATGAAGCTGAGCTAATCTAACAAGCGTTTTATAACTCCTTCGGTCTTGAGCATTCCTTTGATTTTTGAAAATGGAATATAAACATCGAAAGGTGGAAATACGTAGGCAGCAAGTTCGTACCGATTATAAAAAAATCCAATACCTGAACGATCAAGGTAAAAATTTTGGTTCGGTTTAACACTATTTTCAAATAAACCAAATTCTTTTAAAGATTCATTATCAGGGATTTCTAGTTGTTCTCGGATTTCATTTTCAATCATCTTACTTAGCTTTGTTTCGTGACCATCTTGCAAAATATCACTCAATTTTAATGGCTTACCCGTTTGTAAATCAAATACTTTGTAAGTTGAATTACTATTTCCATGTGCGCCACCCATATATTGATAATTTTGGAAATAAGCCGTTAATAGTTGCCGTTCATTGAATAAAATCCCTGTCGTAATTTCCATTGTTTGATTATAAGCATAAGATTGTGCATCCTGATCCGAAATTTCGCTATAATCTTGATGGTATGTTCCAAAAAAACTCGTTTGATAATTTTTTAATTGTTCGGTGGGATTTTCCTCCTTAGGCGTATTTCCTACAAAAGTTAGCTCTTTGAACTGAAATTGTAATTTTTGTAAGATATCTGAATTAGTATAGTTTTTCGGATAAAGATATTCTACGCTCAAGTCAGCTTTGGCAGAATTTTGTAGATTCTTTCGTAAATCCTCACTTTGCTCAGTTGTGTACATTTCAAAGAACACACTTTCGGAATAATCTTCTGTTAAATCGAAGGTGAGTGACTTGGTTTTATCAACATTATTCCAAGTTCCTGAGAATGTTTTTCCTGTAATCTTACCAATAAATGAGCCTGTTGCTTGGCGATTGGGATTATATTCTTTCAAAAGAATTTGGTTTCCTTGAATTTTACCCGAAATAGCCATTGGCGTTTTATACTTGGTATAATAATATGAACCTATAAACTTATCTCCTTGCCGATTTAAATCCATCACTACTTCATGTTTTCCTGCGATTTTGCCTTTGAAATGTTTATAAAATACTTTTGAATCTTGAGCAACCACAGAAGAGAAAACAAATCCACTCAAGAAACAAAGTAAGGTAGCAAATGAAATAAATTTATGGGTTTGATACATTATTCAAAAAAGTTTAGAGGAAAAATCTTTTGAGATATTTAAAGACCTGTCAAGTTTTGATTTGAGAGGTCTTTAATTTTATTTCTTTAATAACTATCGAATCCTTAATTTATTTTCTTTCTGAACTAAAACCCTATTTTTGAGGTATTTTGGGTTTGCTGTAATCGACTACTACTTTATGATCATTGGAACGGACAAAAGCAAGAGGGACATAGTCTTCCATAAATTTACCAATCACATCGGTAAGACTAGGAGTTTCAACCAAAAAGCCATCATGCCCATAACGAGAATGAATCTCGACTAATCGGGCATTCGGAATATGTTCGGTCAAAGTGCGTTGTTCAGGAATCGGGAAAAGCATATCTGTGGTTACGCCAATGACTTGAGTACGAGCTTTGACTTGACGTAAAGCATTCTGAATTGAGCCTCGTCCGCGTGCAACATTATGTGAGTCCATTGCATTGGCTAAGGTGAGATAACAATGCACATTAAAACGATTGACTAACTTTAAACCTTGATAACGTTGATAACTAGAAGCTTTGTAATCAGCTAATTTCTCATGAGTTTGTTCTTTCTGTGCTAATTCATACATTTCGTAAGTTCGATACGAAAGTAGCGCTGTAGCACGAGCCGCTTCAAGTCCTGCTTGTCCTGCATCATCCCGATGTTCGTTCCATGTAGGATCAGCATAAATTGCCATACGTTGGGTTTCGTTGAAGGCAATTCCCCAAGGTGAATGTTGTGCATTTGTTGCCATTAATACCAGATTATCAAAGATATCAGGTTGCATAATTGCCCATTCTACGACTTGTTGTCCACCTAAAGAACCCCCTAAACCCATATAAATTCTTTCAATTCCCAGCTCTTTACGTAATAAGTCAAAGGCTCGTACCATATCTCGAATCGTGACAGCGGGAAACTCTGTATAATATTTCTGTTGGGTTTCGGGATTAATACTTAGTGGACTCGTCGAACCATAAGGAGATCCTAATACATTAGCACAAATAATAAAATAGTCTTTGGGATTAAATAAGTCATTTTCTCCAACTAAGCCTTTCCACCAATCCGAAGGGTCGGCGTTGCCTGTAAGAGCATGACAAATCCAAACTACATTATTTTTTTGGGGATCGAATGTTCCCCATGTGTGGTACACTAGTTCAAATTCAGGCAAGGTTTTGCCATTTTCCAGTTCAAATTTTTGGGGATAATAATATGTCTTGTGTTCCAATATTTCTGTTTGATCTTGATAGCACAAATTTGGACACAATGGTAATCACCGAATACTTATGATGCAAATTCATGCACTATTTTTCGAAGATTTTATGTCATTTTTTAGAAAGATATAAAGTTTAACAAATATGACAGATAAGCATTATTTGTTTATCGAAAAATTTTTGTGAGTATTAAGAGGTTGCTTAAAAGATTTTGTAGGTAAGGTTTATGAATTTAACTCTCCAAATATTCTAAAGACTTGGAGAGTTAGAAAATAAGGAATGGTTGTAGAAAAATCTTAGTTATTCCAAAAATTAAATTCCTTGAGCAACAACCTCCGTGATTTGATTAGGAAGCATTCGTTTTAATAAATTTTCAATGCCTGCTTTGAGTGTAATCGTGGAGGAGGGACACCCACTACACGCTCCTTCTAGATTAACCTGTACAATGCCTTTTTCCTCATCAAAAGAATGAAATGTAATGGCACCACCATCCCCTTCGATAGCCGGGCGAACATATTCATCCAAAATACCTTTGATTTTTTTGACCACTTCCGAATCATCAGGATTAATTTCTGAATTTGTAGAAGCATCATCTGAAAAAATAGGAGAGCCTTCTTCAAGATAATTTTTGAGGAAATTTCGAACGATAGGCGTAATTTCATCCCACTCAATGCCATTAGGTTTGGTAAGTGTAATAAAATTTTTGGCAATAAAAATTCGTTTCGTGAACTCGTATTTGAACAATTCTTCTGCTAATGGTGAATCTGTAGTTTCGTCTGCTTTGGCGTAATCTCTTCCTGCGGAGTTGGGACTAGTGAGCATCGAATTGACCACAAATTTTAGTGAATTAGGATTCGGAACAGCTTCTGTATATATATTTACGTAGTTATTCATTAGGAAATTTTTTCTATAAAACACTCTGATTTTAGTAGATGTTTGGTTTTAAGTCAAATTCAGTCTGGATTTTTGAAATGATCACTTATCTGATTATAGATTCAAGTTACTCTATTCTACTAAAAATGATTTATAAAATATATTTAGTATTAAAATTATTTAAAAATCTTTGTTTATTGAGGTGGATTTGCAAACCCACCGCTATGGAAAAATTAAATTTGATTTAATCTAATTGATAATCAGTAATTTGTAAATCAATAAAATTTTAGTAAGGTAGAGTAAATTCAAGTATAAGTGAAATATTCCAGCTCTAAAAATAACTTTTCTATGTCTTTTGTTCCTTTTCAGATATTTTGACACAAAAATTGCCTAAATAAAACCTAGAAAGATAAAGGCGTAGTATAATCCCGTAAGAATAAAAACAATGCCTGCAATCCAACGCATAACCTTTTCTACTTTTGCAATTTTAGAATAAAAAATACCGATTTGACTGGTAGCAAATGCCAATAAATAAGTAAACAAAATAACGGGTAAAGCCGTCCCTAAAGCAAAAATAACAGGTAAGTATAGTCCGTCTATAGCAGAAATAGTCATTGGGATAAGCATTCCGAAAAATAAGGCACCGCTATACGGACAAAATGCCAAGGCAAACACTACTCCAATTAAGAAGCTGCCTAATAGTCCTTTATCTTTAAGCTTTTCTGATAGATTAGCTTGTAGATTTAATTTTTCTAGGAAAGAGAACTTGATTATTCCAATCATGGATAAACCAATTACGATTAATAAGATACTTAAATATTTCTCTCCATTTTGATTAAAAAAGCGGGCAATATGAAACTTACTAGCTCCAAAATAAAGTACGAATCCAATTAAGGTATAACTACATGCTCTACCCAAAGCATAGACAATACCATTTAAGAATACTTTTTTCTTGTTAGTAATATTTTTGGAAATGAAAGCCGTAGCCGTAATATTTGTAGCTAAAGGACATGGACTAATGGCAGTCATTAGTCCAAGTATCAGGGCGGATAAAATCGGAAAATTGTAGTTTTCTAAAATTGATTGTAGAAATTCCATTATAAATTATTTAATTCTACTTCAATTTTGGATTTCAATTGTTCTGAGAAAGCCGTCTTATCTTTTCCTTTCATAAACGCAAAATTGGTCAGATCAATGGCTTTTTCTTTTCCATTTTGGGTTATATTTAGGAATAGTGCTGTTCCAGAAGCTTTAAATTTTTCACTAATCGTATAATTCTTTTCATCATCAACATTAATCACCTTAAAAACAATTTTTCCTTCCTCTAATTCCTTCTGAAAGTAGGTATCTAATGTGTATTTGGTGTGCTTTTCAATGGCATTACAAGTGAAACAGCGATGAGTTGAATGAAAGTCAATCACTTCTATTTGATTTGATTTAGCGGTGTTTCCTAGTGTAGTATTTTGGGCTTTACCTATAAAAGCAAACAAACAAAATAGCAGAGACATACTCAAAATTTTAATTAGCTTCATGACTTTTTGGGATTTAAAAGTGATATATTTTAAGGTAAAATAGTAAAATGTAATATTCAATTAAATAACTGATTAGTTACTATAACAATAGTTTGTAAGTTTGACCTAATCCTCCAATAGTTTTAAACTTTTAGGGGATTAAAATATTGATTTTCATCAAATCATATTAACAAAAAACTTACGAACTATTGTATAAGGAATGTTCCTTATTTCAGTAAGGATACTAATTCCGTTTTGCTTGGGATTCGACCTTTGATTTTTATTTCATCATCAATCACCACAGCGGGAGTAGTCATGACATTATACTCCATAATTTTCATGATGTCTTCTACTTTCTCAATGGTAGCTTCTATATTTTGCTCATTAACCACTTCTTCAACTAGAGTCGTTACGGTCTTACATTTTGGGCAGCCAGTGCCTAAGATTTTAATTGTTTTAGTCATAATTTTTTATGTTATGTATATCGTAAACAAACGATGATTTATGTGAAAAAAATTTTAATCGAAAAATTGAGAAAATGTTTTCTTAGCTCTCTTCCAATTTTCTATATTGATGCAATATTTGATCTTAGGAGGATTTAATTCACCTTGAATCAATCCAGCATTTTTTAATTCTTTCAAATGTTGTGAAATAGTCGATTGAGCCAAAGGAAATTTTTCAGTTAAATCTCCTGTATAACAACAAGAATGCGAACGCAACTCATCCAAAATAGCAATACGCACAGGATGCGATAATGCCTTTGCCAGCTTAGCCAACTCTACTGATTCATTAGAGTAATTGATATTTTCTTTTGTTGGTCTCATACTTAATCGCAAATATACGATAAGATTTTATTTTAAGAGATTATTGGACTTATTTTTAGATTATTTATAAAAATTAGGTTTTTGTGTTATGTCCTAAATTATTTTGAAGTTTGTTTGTAAAGTGTTATTATTTCTTTGATCACAAGTTCAGGATTTTTTTTCCAAACTTTATGCGCTGTGTTAGGAGCTAACACATATTTATGATTGGGAAGATTGCCAAATTCTTTTAAACAATTTTCCATGTTTATTATATCTTGTTCGGTTTCTCCAATTTCTGCAGTTGGTTGGTGAATGCCAGCCGCAATTAATGTCAAAGGAATTGAAGCTGAGATAAATCGCTCTGACATATATTTTGAAATTTCAGGAAACCTGATCAGTACATAATATAGCCCTGCTTTATATTGTTTGATTAACTGCCAATTCTGGGCTGATATGGATTTTTTTACTTTGGAAGCATATTCAAAGGTAAAGTTACAAGGAGTTGTAACATCAATAAACACCGCTCCAGTTATTCGATTTCTATTTATTTGAGAAAATTCGGAAGCATAGAAACTACCAAAGGAATGAGCAACCAGAAAATAATTTTGTTGGTATCCTAACTTTCGTAATGCTTTTTTCAAGTTTTTAGCTTCATTTTTAAAGGAAATCTGGGTTGTATCAATTCCGCTTTTACCTAAACCTGCTCTGTCATAAGTGATTAATGTAGCCCCTGTTTGTTGATGAATATCTTGCAGAAGAGGCTCCCATACAGAACCATCATCACCATTACCAGACTCAAAAAGAATAGGTGTACCATTTCCTTGGATAACTTTAAAATGTAATTGATGATCATTTACTTTAATGAGAGTATCCACGATTTGGGAATATCCGTTTGTACCTTTGAGAAAAAATAATAATAGAATGAAACAAATTTTATTCATGAGGTTAGTTCTTTAGTAAAGAGAATACTTTTTAATTATTACAGCTTAATTTCAAGCTATATATTTGATAATAAATTACTTGAAGCTATACTAACCAAATGTAATATAAAACTTGAAATATGTAAAACATTGTGTCTAAGTACACAATTTATATCAAAATTAAGTGTCTAAAATATTATAATGGGATAAAGTTTGTACTGAATAAGGCATATAAAAATAATACATTTTACTAATAATTATAGAATTATAAACTCCAAAATCAAAGAAGTTAATAGTATAACTATTCCAATACCAAAAATAATTTTGCCATGTCTTCTATCTTCTTCTGAGTACATTGGAATACGATGACCATTAGGTAGTATTTTCGTTTGTGTCCATAACATCCAACCAATTAATATTCCTAAAAAGCCACCCAATAAGGCAAAAATATATCCAGCAGGTACAAAAGTGGAGGAGGAGGTATCAGGTTGAGCCAAATCTTTAAGGCGTTGTTTTTGGTGTACTTCCAAAAAATCCTCATCAATTGTTCTGCCTCGGTCTTGCAAGATTTTTTTTGCTAAAACATAATCAAATTCACCCCACTCGTCCGATTTAAGTAAGACCTCGTATAATTCGTCATCCGAAAAATTGAATAAATAATAATCCTTTTGGGTAGCATAGACTGGCAAGATCATTTCATTTTCAATTATTTCCCGTGCTTTTTCGAAATGATTTAATTGAATTTGCAACTCAACTCTTTCAGGGTGTTCGACTCCAAGAACACCATCAAATGTAGCCCGATTCTGAATTACCCTTATTGGAAGATGATATTGTTTTAGCATCTCAAGAATTGGTGTGGCAGTCTCCATATTAGGAAATTCTTTAAACTTAGCAAAGGGAGATGATTTCATGGCAATCAATTTTTAATTTGATTTGGATTGAACTGATAATGAAGATGTTTTAGGATTTTAGTGTGGTGAATTAGCCTACAAGTTACAAGGAAAAGTGAAATTTGTAAGTCTTTTCTATTTAAAATTTTTGAGCAAACCTTAATTTTTAACCTCAAAATTCTATTTTTGTGCAAAGCCAGCGAACTAAGTTTTACCTTCCGTTATATCTAAAAAATATTCGCACAACAATCTCCGACAGGTTAAAAACGTAAAAACGGATTATGAGTGTATTAGTCAATAAGGATTCCAAAGTAATTGTTCAGGGATTTACAGGCTCTGAAGGTACGTTTCATGCCAGCCAAATGATTGAGTATGGGACAAATGTTGTAGGGGGAGTAACTCCTGGAAAAGGTGGAAGCACCCACTTAGACCGTCCTGTATTTAATACTGTTGCCGATGCGGTTGAACAAGCAGGCGCAGACGTTTCAGTTATTTTCGTTCCCCCAGCGTTTGCGGGTGATGCGATTATGGAAGCGGCAGCAGCAGGTATTAAGGTAGTCATTGCCATTACTGAAGGCATTCCTGTAAAGGATATGGTAACCGTTAAGAATTTCTTAAAGGATAAAGAAACTCGATTAGTGGGTCCAAATTGTCCTGGAGTTATCACCCCTGGCGAAGCCAAAGTAGGTATTATGCCTGGCTTTATTCATAATCCTGGTAAAATTGGTATCGTTTCTCGTTCTGGTACATTGACTTATGAAGCGGTTGATCAAATTACTAAAGCAGGTTTAGGACAGTCAACTTGTATCGGAATTGGTGGTGACCCTATCATTGGAACAACTACTAAAGATGCTGTTGAATTATTGATGAATGACCCTGAAACTGAGGGTATTATCATGATTGGGGAAATTGGTGGAAGCATGGAAGCTGATGCAGCTCGGTGGATTAAAGAAAATGGTACAAAGCCAGTAGTTGGATTCATTGCAGGACAAACAGCCCCTCCAGGTCGCCGAATGGGACACGCAGGTGCAATCATTGGTGGTGCAGATGATACCGCTGAAGCAAAAATGAAAATCATGGAAGAGTGTGGACTATATGTTGTTGCTTCACCTGCTGAACTTGGTGAAACTATGGTGAAAGCCCTTGAGAAATAAGCTTCTGTCTTTTCTTTACATCCAAAAAAAACCTATAAGATTGCTAAATATCCTATAGGTTTTTTTGATATAGATCTTGCTTTAAAGCATTTTAGTATAAGAACCTAACCACTTAATTTGACCTTGATTTTTTTCAACAACATATTTGACATTCTGATCTTCAAAGTGTCCATCAAAATCAATTAAAAACCAATATTTGAAATCATTTCCTTCTCGGAGTGGACGGCTGTCAATCTTACAAATATTAATTCCTGCCACATTGAAATCTTGAAGTAATGCAACCAAACTCCCTGCCTTATCATCCACTTTTGCAATGATACTGGTTTTATTATTTTCCCCCTGTTGATTGATGAAATCCTTACTAATAATCAAGAAACGTGTTCGATTTCGTGCGCTATCTTCGATATTCTCAAAAACAATCGGTAAACCATTAATCTTAGCGGCAACTTCTGAGCAGATTGCTCCTGCATTTGGTTCACTTTTAGCCAGTTGTGCTGCCTTAGAAGTTGAGGTAACAGGAATCATTTCGACACTACGCGAAAAATATTCTCCTAAGAATTTACGGCATTGGCGAAATGCAATGTCTTTAGAATAAATACGCCGAATATTACTTACATCATCTTCTTCAGAGGCAAATGTAAAATGAATATTCATCGGAATTTCGGCAACAATTTTCACATCCGTTTTGCCCAATAGATCAATACTTTCACTGACTGATCCTTCTCGATTATTTTCGATAGGAATAACTCCGAATCGAGTTCGGTCAGTAGTAACACTTTCAAAAACCGCTTTGATTGAACTCAAGGCAATATAATCGCTGATTCCACCAAATCGACTTTCAGCAGCTTGGTGTGTAAAACTTCCTTCAGGTCCGAGGTAGGCTACGCGTTCAGGTAATTCAAAATTACGACTCACTGAAAATAGCTCTAAAAAAAGTACCTCAATAGCATGAGGACGTAATAGACCATTAGCTTTCTGATTTTGTTTTATCAGACGGTCAAGAATCGCTTTTTCACGCTCGGGACGGTAAATCACGGCGTTATTAGTACGCTTTAATTTGCCTACGTCTTGTACCAACTTCATGCGTTCATTGAACAAGCCTAATAGTTGGTCATCAATCTTATTGATTTGGCTACGAAGTTCTTCTAATTGCTCTTCCATGAATTTTCTAAAATAATCCAGTAAAAGGATGGATGGTTCGAATAACGGCACAGATGGCGCACCGTCCGACTAGAATGCCGACTACAAAGATGAAAATATTTGAGTAATATTTTGACTAAAAACAGTAGCCGAACGTTTCGGATTTCAGAAAAATTTGAAGGAATCTTCGAAAATAAGGAATTTGTGAAAGATTTTTCCCAAATTCCGATATTTGGCAAAAAAGTTCGATTTTTGCACCTTATTGACTAAGTAGTAATTTTTTGGAGTGGTTTTAAGTCTTCTTTTGCGATGAATGCGGTAAAAAAATATTTTCTGGAACGTCATAATCAAAGCCCCAAAGTGCGTGACCTTGAAGGTGAGCGTCATACCTTGAATTATGAGGATACTGAGCAAATTGGTGTATTGTTCCTGACTCGCAATGAAAAAATGTTTCGCTTCATTAATCGTTTTTATGAGAAAATTAAGGCGGATGGTAAATCTTTTGATGCCCTAACCTTTGATTACGATATTCGGCAAAGCCCTTATATTTTTCCGTATTCATTTTTTAAGGTTCAGGATATTTCATTATTCGGAAAAATTAAATCCTCCGTAGTCGAAGAATTTATTAATAAAGAGTTTGATTATTTATATTGTGTAACAGTTGAACCTGATATTGATATGTTTGATCAAATTCTTGCCCGAAGTAAAGCCAAATGTCGAGTTGGAAATTACCGAGAAGATAAGTCCGATTTATACGAAATGATGATTCGACTTAATGGGGATGAGGATATTGATAAGCTTATTGCTCAAATGCTTAAACGCACTCAAGCCATTCGATATAATTAATCCTAAAGCTTCCATTCAAACACTACGCAAACTCGAATCAAATCCCAATTAAACCAGAATTTCCTCTAATTTTGTGTATTAGTAGAATCTCTCTTAAACATCCGATAAAAAGAGGGGCTTAAATTGAACTGAAACATTAAAATTCAGACCCATGTACGATATTTTGAAGGGAACAGGTGTAGCTCTGGTTACGCCATTTACGGCAGAAGGTGCAGTAGATTTTGAGGGTTTAGACCGACTTTTGCAACATACAGATGACCATATCACCTACCGAGTGATTCATGGTACAACAGGTGAATCGGTAACAACCACACCGACTGAAAAAAAGAAAATTTTCGACTTTATCCGTGCCAATAATCCGAATAATCTGCCGTTGGTTTATGGACTTGGAGGAAATAATACACAAGCTGTTTTAGATGGACTAAAAAATACTGATTTAGAAGGTGTTACAGCTATTTTATCTGTTGCTCCTTACTACAATAAACCAACCCAAGAAGGACTTTTTCGACATTACACAGCGATTGCAGATGCCTCTCTACTACCGATTATTTTGTATAATGTTCCTGGACGAACAGTAACGAATATTTCGGCTGAAACTACCCTTCGTCTTGCTGAACATCCAAATATTATTGGGGTTAAAGAAGCCTCTGGGAATTTGAATCAAATTATTGAAATTTCTCGAAATCAGCCTGATGATTTCTTGTTGATTTCAGGAGATGATTTATTGACTATTCCGATGATATCGGTGGGGTGCTGTGGTGTAATTTCAGTTTTGGCAAATGCTATTCCAGAAATCTTTACACAAACGATCAATATTGCCTTAGAAGGTGATTTTAAAACAGCAGCTGAGTTATTGTTTCGTTGGAAGAAATTAAATAATATGATGTACTATGAAGGGAATCCTGGTGGTGTAAAGCATCTATTAAAAATCATGGGGGTTTGTGAAAATACAGTACGCTTACCTTTGGCTGAAATTTCTGAAAAATTACAAGAGGAAATAGCTGAGGAATATAAAAACTTACTTGCCAAGTAAGCATTTAATTTAAAATCAAAAAAGAATACGTATTAAAAATCACTTTAAATAAACATACTATTTAACTAAGGTGATTTTTAATGCGTATTTTTTGTGAAAAATGGAATTATAAATGCTTGATTTTCCAATTTCTCGTAGTATTTCAGGTGTTGTGAGGGCAATCGCATAAGAACATTTCATACAAAAGTTATTTCTGTTTGACTACTAAATTTAAGGATAGTCGTGATGTAAAATTCGACTTCCTGTATGAATAATAATTCTTATTTGGAACAAAGTACTAATAAAGATATTTTGCCTCTAATTTAAACCCTACACATTTCCATGATATAAAGTTGTTTTATGCTAGTGTTAATTTAAAATGCTCATTTTCTGTTAAATGAGAATTGTTTTAAAATGTGTTTAGTTTGTTAGGAGTTTTTTGTGAGCAACAATTACTACTAACAATGAGAAAATCGAATTAATGATTATCATCTATCAATAATACTTAGAGTTCTAAGACTTGTTATATTTAAAATAGTTGTCTATTCATAGCTTCATTTTTATATAAAAAAAAGAACCATTCAACTTTTATTCTCCAGCTTTTATAGAAAAGATTTTTTAAAGTTTTGAAAATAATAACACAAATGTTCCACGTGAAACATTTATGAAAAATAAGATAACTTTTCTTTTATGTGTTTCATTAAAATGTTTGATAAGATTTTGTTATTTAGCTTTATATAAAAATAAGAAGTATATTAGTATGAAATGTTCTTAATATAAATACAATAAAGCTTCTGTAGGTAGATTAAGGGAAAAATCAAGAGAAAATGTTGTATCCAAAATATGATGTGATTGTAGTGGGAGCGGGGCATGCTGGATGTGAAGCGGCATATTCGGCGGCGAAAATGGGCGCAAAGGTGTTACTAGCAACCATGAACTTACAAACGATTGCTCAGATGAGTTGTAATCCTGCAATGGGAGGAGTTGCCAAAGGACAAATTTTACGAGAAATTGATGCGCTTGGTGGAATGTCAGGAATTGTAACTGATAAAACAATGATTCAATTCCGAATGCTCAACCGCTCCAAGGGACCCGCAATGTGGAGTCCTAGAGCGCAAAGCGATCGTATGCGTTTTTCAGAAACTTGGCGATTGGCTTTAGAACAAAGTCCTAATGTTGATTTTTGGCAAGAAATGATAACGGGCTTGGTGGTCAAAGATGGACGAGTTTGTGGAGTCAAAACAGCTATTGGAATTGAGTTTGAAACCAAAGCCGTTATCCTGACTAATGGTACATTCCTAAATGGAGTGATTCATATTGGAGATAAACAATTTGGTGGGGGGCGTATGGGAGAATCTGCCGCCATAGGGATTACAGCAGACTTGGTTAATTTGGGCTTTGAGGCAGGACGTATGAAAACAGGAACTCCACCTCGTGTAGATGCTCGAACGCTCAATTTTGAGGCAATGCAAATTCAGCACGGCGATGAAGATGGTGGTAAATTTTCTTTTTCAGATGAAACACAACCTCTCCAAAAACAGCGTCCATGCCATATAACTTATACGAACTCTGAAGTTCATGATATTTTAAAAACAGGTTTTGAACGCTCGCCACTTTTTAATGGCACAATTCAGGGAACAGGACCGCGTTATTGCCCTTCAATTGAAGATAAAATTAATCGTTTTTCAGAGCGTAATCGACATCAAATTTTTGTGGAGCCTGAAGGGTGGGAGACAGTCGAAATTTATGTAAATGGTTTTTCGAGTTCTTTACCTGAAGATGTCCAATATAAAGCACTACGAAAAATTGAAGGATTTGAAAAAGCTAAAATGTTTCGCCCAGGTTATGCTATCGAATATGATTATTTTCCACCCACTCAACTAAAACCTACACTAGAGACCCGATTAGTTGAGAACTTATTTTTTGCAGGACAAATTAACGGGACAACAGGTTATGAAGAAGCTGCTAGTCAAGGACTCATGGCGGGAATTAATGCGTTCAATAAAATCAATGAAAAAGCACCCTTTATTTTAGGGCGTTCAGAAGCTTACATTGGTGTTTTGATTGATGACTTAATCCATAAAGGTACAAATGAACCCTATCGAATGTTTACTTCTCGTGCGGAACATCGAATCTTGTTACGTCAAGATAATGCTGATATTCGACTCACAGAAAAAGGCTATCAATTGGGTTTGGCAGAAGAATGGCGTTGGAAAAAACTGCAAGAAAAACAAGCCCAGATTACAGAATTAACAAAATATATTCAAAAATTAAGTATAGCTCCTGAAGAAGTGAATGAAGGATTAAAAGCCTTAAATTCGGCTCCTATTTCACAAAAACTTAAAGCCTATAAATTGATGAAACGTCCTGAGTTGTCAATAGAAGACTTCAAAACATTCCATACAAAACAACATGAATATCTTCAAAAATACGACAAACTAGTTCGAGAACAAGTAGAGATTTTGATAAAATATGATTCCTATATCCAAAAGGAAGAAAAGCTGGCTCAAAAATTCAATAATTTGGAAAATATCAAAATTCGGGATTCGGTAGATTTCTCACAACTCAAAGCTTTATCAAATGAAGCTCGTGAAAAATTGACTAAATTACGTCCTACAACACTCGGACAAGCCAGCCGTATTAGTGGAGTATCTCCTGCGGATATTTCGGTTTTGATGGTCTATTTGGATAATGTGCGGAAGTAAAATTTAAAATGAATTTCTGAAAGTTTCTAAAAAAGTTTCACGTGAAACATAATCTTGTTTTAGGTGTATTTTCTCTAATAATTTAAAAGAATATTGAACAAGTTTATAATTATAACAAAGTATTCTATAAGCCAATAAATTTGGCTATAGAACTTTTGAAATGGTTGTAAAATGTTAAAAATCAACTTTAAACCAACCTGTCAGCCTTAAAATCAGTCTTCGAATTAATTTCGAGAATTTTTAAGAAAACGCTCTTATTTGTTTCTAATGGAACATTTCTTGAATAATATTGAAGTAAAAAATTAAGAAAATAAAATCATGAATTTATCTTTTCTATTTCGATTTTGGTTGTTTGGGTTGGCAACTCTACTGATTTTCTCATTTTCCCAAAAAGCAATGGCTCAGACCGACACACTTCAATTATTGAAAGAATTCAAGAAGCTAACTTCTGATGATTTGATTGATATTGATAAGGCTGAAAAATATAAGGTTGTTTCGGCAAGCCGTTCTAATAAAATTGTAGAAGATTTGCCCGTTACAATTCATGTCATTCGAGGTGAAGAAATTCGAAAAAATGGATATACGACTCTTGTTGATGCGCTGAAATCTGTCCCAGGGATTCGTACTTCTAAGTTAGGTTCGGGTGATTTAGGAGAGATGTTTTTGATGCGTGGATTAATTGGAAATTCTTATTGTAAAATTCTGATTGATAATATTCCGATTCAACCTGTAGTCAATGGCAGTTTGCCTATTGGTGAACAACTCCCTATTGCTCAGGCGGAACAAATTGAAGTTGTTTTTGGACCTGCTTCGGCAGTTTATGGAGCGGCTGCCATGGCAGGAGTAATTAATATTATTACAAAAAAACCACAAGATTCTGAGTTTGCACACATCAATTTTACAAAAGGAATGCAAGGTTATCATAGTTTTAATTTTTTGGCTGGTGGAAAGATTGGACGTAATAAAAATGTATTAGGCTATACAATTTATGGCAATCAAAGTAAACGAGATGATCTTAATTTTGTAAATGATGACGAAAATTATAATACACTAAATTATGCTCAAGAATATTTTGGAATAGACACCACAGAAACAGTTATAGCACAACAAGAACAGTTATTTGAAAGATTAACAGTTGCTATGCCTTATTATCAGGGAACTATTCTTACACCATCTATTAATGAGATGGCTCAAAAAAGTTATTTAATTGGAATAACCCTAGATTACCGAAATTTTCAGTTGACAATGCAAGAGATGTACCGTCAGGACCATAGTTCATTAGGAAAGATGCCTGTACTTTATTCTTATGCTAACCCAAATACATTTCTTGGCGAAACGATTCAACGAACTACTTTATCGTACACCAACCAGATTAATAGTCTCAACTTTCAAACTAATTTGTCTTATTTGAGATATCGAATGAATCCTAATTCTGCTTTAGCCACAAATTATACTGGAAATAGTGATAATGGTGTTTCTTATGTCTATGCCACATCAGATGATATTTTTGGAGAAGCTTTTGCCAATTATCAACTTAATGATTACATAGAAATTAGTGCAGGAGCCTCGTTTATGCATGCCAGTAGTTTGCCAACTATTAATGAACAATCAACTCCTTTCAAAGTGTCAAATTACCATCCATTTGATTCCACTTATCGTCCCGAAAATCCAGTTTTTGGAAATTTTGGTTATTACCCCACTATCCGAACAAATTACGGTACGTTTGTTCAACTTTTTCTGACATGGCGAAAATGGGTGATTATCTTAGGAAATCGTTATGATTATACACGTGGTTTTGAATTTCATGGATATGGACGTTTGGCTTTTTTATTCAAACAAAATCCACGTACAACTTGGAGAGTTTCCTATGGAGCGGCAGTACGTGCACCGACTCCTGATGAAGCTTATACTTCATTAGGTATAAAAAGTGTAGGAATAGTGGATAATGAATTTGTAGAAGGGATTTTGTATCAACGTGTTCCTAATCCAAATTTGAAACCTGAACAATTGCGTACTACTGAACTTGGTTTTCGAAAGCGTTTCTCAGATAAATTTGATATGGAATCTATTCTACAAATTCAGACTGTCTCCCAATTAATCACAGGACGAAGTGTTTTGTTAGATACACTCTTATATCCGAATGCAATCGCTGAAAATGTAGGAGAACCGATTCGAGTACGACAGTTTTATAATGATGAATTTTCAGCTTCTTTTTTAGTAGAATGGCAATGGCTTTTTCGGAGAAAAGATTTGATAAAATCGATAAAATTAGATGCTGATTTATCGTTCAAATTAGCTTATGGGATAGAGACACTTCCCGAAACTGAGGATATTATTGAAGGAGCAAAAATGGTTCCTAGGAGAATGATGCAGTTAAATATTTCGATGCAGCCTCACTCAAAATTATATCTTCGGTTTGAATCACAATGGCTTTCTAATTGGACAAGACGACATATTGCGAATCTTAAGGTCTTTGAAAATCACAAGTATGCCCGAATCCCTGGGTATTTTAATTTAGATTTGATGACGAGCTACAAACTCAATCGGAATCTGGATATTTATTTTCGAGTACTGAATGTATTCGATACGAAATATGCGGGCTTAGGTTCATCAGGTGTTGATGTTGATTTGTGGTATAATCCTCAGTTACAGCGTAATATTTATTTTGGTATCAATTTCAATTTGAATTAGTATTAGAAATAATAAAAAGAGAAAGATCACAATTTTATGATGTCATCTTGTGCCTTCTCTAATAGGTATAGAGTCAAGTTTTAGCTGGTGTGCTAAGTCAATTACTTTTTGTGGTGTATTAAGTGTTTTTTTTATATCTTCGAGTTCTAGATTGTTTGATTTTGCTTTGAATACAAAAGTCCTAAAACTCAATTTTGCTATTTCCTGATTAAAATTAGTTGGATACTTTTTGATTAATTGAGTCGTCATATACTCAATATGTGTTTTTATGGAGAGCTGTAAATTTTCAATTTCTTTTATCCACTTTTTTTGTTTTAATAAAAAATCTTGGACTTTGTGTTCTTCTTTATAATCCAATTTTTCAATTTGTTTCTGAATCTGAGTAATCTTCATATGCTCCCAATCTTTGGCTTCTAATACAGGAATTTGCCATTTTATCTGCTCTTCTTTCCAATAATCCTTTTCAACTTTTACCTGATGTATGGTAAGACTTGGTAATTCAATAGCTGTAAGCATTCCTCCATGACAGGCACCAGTATCTATCCCGTACGTATTGTTTTTGATTTTTGGTATGTCACCAACAACATGATGTCCATAAATTATTGGTTTCGTTCCATCATAGTAGTCTGACCAGTTTTTACCTTTAGTGTATTTTTGTTCTAAATATTTACTTCCTGAAGTAGTGCCAGATAACACTTCTTCTTTTTGTTCATAAAGTTTCTTATCATGTTCAAAAAATGCATGAACAATGATAGCAGAATCCGTTTCATAAAAATAGGGTAGTGTTTTTAACCACGCTCTAAATTCGTTATATTTATCTTGAAATTGAACTTTAACAATCTCTTGTGAGTAATTTAAAACTCCATTTAAATGCTTTCTTTCATGATTACCCATCAAAACGAGTACATTTTTTCGATTTTTGAAATAATGATATAATTCGACAGATTTATTTCCACGATCAACTATATCACCAAGCGAAATAATTAAGTCATCATCAGTTACTTCGATTTTTTCTAGTAACTTCATGAATTCATCATAACATCCGTGAATATCTCCTATGACATATGTTTTACGCATTATTTTTAATTTAGTGCTATGAAATTGATATAAAGAATAATTATAAATAACGGAATTACTTTGATTTAGAAGATTTTAAGAGTTGTTTTCGTCTTGCATTTCGGAGATAATTTTTATCTTTATCATCTACTCTTTGGATTGGAATTTCTCCATAAGATTGAATAGTACCACCTCGATAGCGGGTATAAACTTTAATTAATTCTGCACCTAATAACATCACTGCCGCCGAATAATAAAACCAAATCATTAAAACAACTAATGAGCCTGCTGCTCCATAAACCGAAGCAATGCCGCTCCGAGCCAAATAAAAACTAATTAATGTTCGTCCTAACATAAACAACAGAGAAGTGAGCAAAGCCCCAACCCAAATATACTTCCACTTGATTTTAGCATCTGATAATACCTTGAAAATCAAGCTAAAAAGAAGCATAAAAAGAATTAAAGAAACAATTCGACTCAATTGCTCAACTACAATTGGTGGTAAAGTCGTGAATAGATATTGAAAATTATCTAGAAAAAATTGAAAAATAGTATGAAAAATTACAGAAGCAATCATTGAAGTTCCCGTTAGAATCAACATTAGGAATGCTAATAAGCGTTGTCGGATTAGATACACGTAATTTTTAATATGGTCGGTTTTGACTTGCCAAATTTCATTTAGTGCAGTATGTAAAACAGAAAAGACAGTAGTTGCTCCAATCAAAATCATAATAATACTAATCGTAGTTGCTAGGGTTGTATCAGGTTGAACAACTGCATTTTCAATAAGCGTCTTAACCACCGAAGCTCCTTTTTCACCCACCATCTCACTGACTTTATCAATAATTTCTTGCTTGGTTAAGTACTGTCCAACAAAGGGTAATAAAATCACTAGCATAGGAGTCATTGAAAATGCGGTATAATAAGAGATGGCAGCACTCGTGACAAAACAACGATCATTGATAAATTCTTCAATCAATTCCTGTATAAAATACTGACACAATTTGAATTTTTGGCGTATTTTAACCTTTCTGCGTTTGTGGGCATAGGTCGATTTTCGGAGTGGAGGCATTCGGATGTAAATTTAGTTTTAAGGTAAGATAAAAATAAAAAGTTGAAGAATACGGATATAATTTGAAAAAATCAACTACCTTTAGCCTAGATTTTCGGTAACAGAATCTTTCTGAGGTGATGTTTTAAAAGGGAATTTGGTGTGAATCCAAAACTGTCCCCGCAACTGTAAGTCCTTATAAAACAAGTTTTTATCATATCCTCTGCCACTGTCCAAATACTCAGTATGATGCGTTTTGGATGGGAAGGCGATAGAAGCTGGATGAGTCAGGAGACCTGCCGAAGCCTTTCAAGTTCGTTGTTTTCGGGTCGAAAAACAATGAAATGCACTATTCAAAATCATATTTTTTAAGGTGTAACTTATTGCATCTTGTTTCTTATCGGATAAAGTTTTCTTAGAAATGTACAAAAAAGTGTCTTTGGGATCTCACAGGATTTTTTGTCATTTTTAGGAACATTACTTTGGTTGTAAATGTCTAAAGAGCATTTGAGTATCCAAATTCTAAGTCCTGTAGTGGTTGGCTTACCACTTGAAAAGTATTTTTCAGGTACGGAAAAACACATTTGGACAGTCAAATTTTACGCTAATCCGATGAAATAACATTAAATGCGGTTTTGATGCAAAATTCCCTTGTATGTAAGTAATGTCCTAGGTGGGGCTATTTATTTGTCTTCAACCACTCGTTTTTGGGATAACTTTCAACTAGCTTTTTAACAATATTTTGGGAATTTTGATAGGTATTTTTCGAGTCTAAAAAATCACTTAATAAAAATATAAAGTTTTTTAGAGGTTGTTTATATTTTAAATAAAAAGATGATTATCAAGTTTTTAGAGCAATTTCCATAAGGTAGAGTTTGCAAATCCTACCTTATGGAAATCGCCAATTTTGGGCGATAAGGGCTATTTCATTAGTTGAAAATCAAACATGGATTTCAAAACTATGATATTAGTCATTTAGTTAAATAGTATCAAAAAAGGCAGGAAATTTTCAAAGTTTCTTACCTTTTTTGATTTAAAATATTAAGCAGCTACAACTTGTGGATGATTCTCTATAACCTCTTGCAATTGATGTATTTTTTTTGAAGCTTCAATAAGCTGATTTTGAGTTTCTTGTAATTGTTTTTTTAATTCTTGATTTTCTTTTCTAAGGATTTGTAACTCTGTTTTTTGTTTCCAACTTCCGTATTTTTCGAGTTGGCGTAATTCATTAATAATCGCAGGAAGCTTGTGTACTAATCCACCATCATGTGCGCCCATAAAGGTAAACTTACGTTCTTCTTTATCTCCATTAGCATCTGAGATGTAATATTTAAGAATTCTCATCAAACCATCTGATTCTTCACGCAGTTCTGAGCCTTCTACAAAAAAATTACCTACCCGAATCTGGCAAGGCTTCCGTTGGGCATCAGTAATTTTATAGAGGTGTGGGCTTTGTGAGCTACCTAATAAATCATCAATCTCATAGGGAGCTACTTCAATGTGATACAAGGGCTTAGCATGATGGATATGCCCAGTTTGATAGTTATTCCAGCGAATATTTAGATCATCATATACTGTATAGGAATCCATAAGCATTGTAGTTTAGATTAGCGGACGTAAATTGGAGTTATTTAATAGACAATGTAAAAGATGTTGTTAAAACAAGCAAATTCTTTAACAAAGTTTTGTGTTGTTTGCCCTAAAAAATATTGTTGTGAGGAGATGTAATTTAGCTGTACTTTTTTTACGAAAAAAGACAACAAAATGTTGAAGAAACTTATCTTTAAATTTAATTTTTTTTAACATTAAAAAATTAGCGTATTGAATATGTTAGGTTTTTAAAACATAATATATTGATTTAATCATAATTTCTTCTTATTTGATTCAAAATTGTTGTTGGTTGGTTTGCTCATTATCAGCTTTAGACCTTGAGGATAAACTATTTATGAAGAAACGATCAACAGCAGAAAATAGAATTTCAACATTTTTTGGAGAGTCTCTTATGTTTTAAAAAATAGCAAGTTCGAAACCCTGTAAATACTTTCAGTATCTTTGTTATTCAAATTAAGCCCGTCAAATAAAATGTCCTATTCCCATATCCGAGAAGAAGAACTCAAGAACAAAGTTGCACAGGATTATTTTTCAGCATTTGATTGCACTAAAATTATCGGCAATATTGATTTTTGTGTCACATTTCCTAATTCCTTATTTGCCTTCCAATCTTTGCTCTGGGCAGAAGCCAAAAAAGGAAAGTCCGATATTTTCAAATCTATTGTTCAACTGATTTTGACCATCGGCAAAGCTCGTACTTTTGACCAACATTTACCCCCACCTTTTTTGGGTGCTTTTGATGCTGAGAAAATAGCTTTCATTCCTTATAACGCTATTCAGGACATATTTTATCAGAATGATTTTAATTGGAATGTTACACCTTCCAACCACGAAACTAAAGAATTTCGACAAGTTTTCGAAACAGTTAAAAAGACGATTGAAAGTGATTCCCTGCAATTTTATTTTGGAAAAGATAAGGCTGAAATTCAGGAGTTTATTGAACAAAATTTTGTAGAAAATAAAGCTCAACTTTCTAAAATTCAGATTGATAAAAATAATTTCTTGACCATTTATACCAAATGGGTTTTGGCAGTCAAACCTACAATTGCGATTGATTGGAAGATTGCCCAGAAAAATGGAATTATTGATGCTGATTTTTATTTAGCTGATTTACTTTCAAAGGAAAACCACACCTTGAGGGATAAATTATATGTTTTATTAAAGAAAGAATCCTATGAATTAGATAGAAAAATTGATGAAATGGGCTTGTTTAGTCCCAAAAGAGCCTCTTTTATTGATAAACAAAAGGCGCATTCCACATTTTGGAATAAATACGAGCGTCCTCCAAAAGAAGAATATTGGGATTACATCGTAGAACGCCGTGATTTACTTGTGCCTCAAGATGTTCGGGAGCGAAAAGGAAGTTTTTTTACTCCTCAAATTTGGGTCGAATTATCCCAAAAATATTTGGCAGATGTCTTAGGAGAAGATTGGCAAGATGAATATTACATCTGGGATTGTGCCGCAGGAACAGGAAATTTGTTGGCAGGTTTGACCAATAAATACAATATTTGGGCTTCGACTTTAGACCGTCAGGATGTGGATGTGATGAAAGACCGTATTCAAAATGGGGCAAATTTATTAGAAAGTCATGTTTTTCAATTTGATTTCTTGAATGATGATTTCTCCAAACTGCCCGAAGGTTTGCAGAAAATCATTAATGACACTGAAAAACGCAGAAAATTAGTTATTTATATCAATCCGCCGTATGCCGAAGCTTCCTCATACGGAAAATATAGTGTCCCACAAGTAGCTACCGAAACTAAGATTTTCAATTCTTTTAAGGGTATAGTTGGTGCTGAAGCTCTTAACGAACTTTTTGCCCAGTTTTTTACACGGATATCCAAAGAATTACCTCAAGCAATAATAGCATCATTTACCACACCTAAATACATTACATCTGAAAAATTTAATAAATTCAATCGTTTTTTTAATGGAGCATACAAAGCTGGATTTATTTGTAGGTCAGATACTTTTGATAATGTAAGAGGAAAATTTCCCATTGCATTTATGATTCGAGACTTATCTGAAAATATGCAACTGACTAAAGTGAAAGTTGATGTATATGATAACAATAAAAAAGTTAATCATTATTGGAGAGAAGGTACTAAAACTTTTTACACTATTCGTTCAAAATCTATTGCTAACTGGCGTACAACTTTTTATTCTTCTGATAATCAATTATTTGGATATATGATAATTGTGGGTCCAAGTATGCAGAGTAACAATAACACTTTTATTACCAGTAATCCTGCAAAAAGTTATAAGAATAAAGGTATGGTGGCAAATATCACTATACAAAATATAATGCAAATGTCAATTTATTTGGCGATTAGACATTGTATCAAACTTACTTGGCTTAATAATCGAGACCAATTCTTGACTCCTAACAAAAAATGGGAAAAAGATACCTGTTTCCAAAATGATTGTTTGGCACTCACTTTATTTCACGGACAAAATCGAATTTCAGCAGAAGACGGAACAAATCACTGGATTCCTTTCACTGAATCGGAAGTGGATGCAAAAGATAAATTTGAAAGCAATTTTATGAGTAAATTCATTGCTGGAAAATTGAAAACTAACGGCTCACTAATTCACAAGTTAAGAACAACACCGTTAGAATTTTCAAGGGAAGCAAAAGCCGTTTTTGAAGCTGGAAAAATGCTTTGGATTTATTATCATCAACAAAAAAATATCAATGTAAATGCGTCACTTTATGATATTCGGGCGCATTTTCAAGGTCGAAATGCCAAAGGAAGAATGAATTCTAAAAGTAATGACAAAAAATATACAGAACTTATTGGTAATCTAAGGGATAAACTTAAAATTTTAGCTAAAAAAATTGAAGCAAAAGTGTATGAATATGGCTTTCTGAAATCCTAAAATTATGGTATCCTCACGAATTTTAAGAGAAGAAAAAGGTGCATTTTATACTCCTCAAATTTGGGTCGAATTATCCCAAAAATATTTGGCAGATGTCTTAGGGGAAGATTGGCAAGATGAATATTACATCTGGGATTGTGCCGCAGGAACAGGAAATTTATTGGCAGGTTTAACCAATAAATACAATATTTGGGCTTCGACCTTAGACCGTCAGGATGTGGATGTAATAAAAGACCGTATTCAAAATGAGGCAAATTTATTAGAAAGTCATGTATTTCAGTTTGATTTTTTGAATGATGATTTTTCCAAACTACCCGAAGGTTTGCAGAAAATCATTAATGACGCTGAAAAACGTAAGAAATTGGTCATTTATATCAATCCGCCGTATGCCGAAGCAACTACCGCCCGAACCATTGCGGGGACAGGTGAAAATAAAACTGGTGTCTCGACTAAACATAAGATGAACCAACTTTATAAAGACAAAATCGGTTCGGCTTCGAATGAAGTTTTTGCCTTATTTATGACTAAAATTTATGATAAAATTCCAGATGCAAAACTGGCACAATTTTCAAAATTGAAATTCGTACAAGGCACAAATTTTTCTAAGTTTCGGAATTTTTTTCAAGCCAAATATTTGAATGGATTTATTGTTCGAGCGAATACTTTTGATAATGTCAAAGGTAATTTTCCAATTGGATTTACGGTGTGGGATTTGAGCCAAAAAGAACAAATGAAAAGTATCCGTTGTGCAATTATTGAACCTGACGGTAAAAAAATAGGACAAAAGAAATTCTATGGAAAATTACCCCAAAGCATCAACCGATGGATAAAAAGTTTTGATACTAAAAATGGTAAAGCAATTGCTTTTATGGAGAATCCAGCTCCTGACTTTCAAAATAATAAATTTCTAAATATCACTACTTTAGTAGGCACAAGACACGTCAATTATTATGCCTTTACTCCAGAAAATATATTTGAAGGCTGTATTTATTTTTCAGTTCGGCAAGCAATTTCACAAACGTGGTTAAATGACCGAGACCAATTTTTAACCCCTAACAAAAAATGGGAAAAAGATACCAGTTTCCAAAATGATTGTTTGGCATTCACTTTATTTCACGGACAAAATCGAATTTCAGCAGAAGACGGAACAAATCACTGGATTCCTTTCTCCGAGTCGGAAATTGATGCCAAAGATAAATTTGAAAGCAATTTTATGAGTAAATTCATTGCTGGAAAATTGAAAAGTAATGGCTCACTAATTCACAAGTTAAGGACGACACCTTTGGCATTTTCTGAGGAAGCCAAAGCCGTTTTCGAAGCAGGAAAAATACTTTGGATTTACTATCATCAACAAGAAGATATAAATGTGAATGCTTCACTTTATGATATTCGGGCGTGCTTTCAAGGTCGAAATGCCAAGGGTCGTATGAACTCCAAAAGTAAGGATAAAAAATATATGAAACTTATTGATAATCTGAGAAATAAGCTCAAAATTTTAGCTAAAAAAATTGAGGCGAAGGTGTATGAATATGGCTTTTTGAAAACTTAAAATGATAAGAACCAATTTAGAGTCGCTTCCAGATTTTTTTTTAATAGCCTCTAAGATATTTAGATGGATCAGTAAACAATCTGTTTGAGTATGAGGTTGCTATGAGAAAGCAACAAAACCTGAAATGTCAAGAAAATGACGCTTTCTATCCAAGAAATTACTACGCATTTGTTGTTGTGGGGATTTCTTTTATTGCCGATGTTAATGCTTACGATTATTTGCCTATCGGTGTTAATCGCTCCTTATTATTCCCCTCGCAATCCACCTCGTAGGGATGATGATGACGAAGATGATGGAAATGGTGGGGATGGTGGACAACCAAAGCTTCCTCATTTGCCCACTGACTGGCACGGACATGCCAAAGGCGTGGATGATTTTTCGTTATTAAAAGATTTGCGTTTGCCTGTTTAGAGGATTTTTGAGTGAGACGTTAAATTTTCTAAAGCTCATTTTTGAAGATCTCAAATCCTGATTTTAAGTCGTATATTTGTCTCCTTAGTTTCCCAAAAAATGACATTGAAAGTTACTCAAAAAAATCCCTAAGCCTTGAATAAGTTAGCATATCAGTTGTTTGCTCTTCTGTTTTTCATTTCATTTCAATTTCTTCATGCTCAGGAAGATAGTCTAGATATTCGTAAAAATTTAGCTGAACTTGATTCAACTCAAATGCAGCCTTCTCTCCAAAAATTAAAAGTACGTTCCAAATTTTTATTTAAGGACAGTACAGGAATTAGTCGTCCTGCTCGTGCGGCTTTGCTTTCGGCAGCGGTTCCTGGTTTAGGGCAGATTTATACTAAAAAATTGTGGTATCTGCGTTTAGCAGTAATTTATGGAATTGGTGGTTTTTTGGGATATACAATTAGTAATGATCATCAGAATTATGTGGAGTTGCGGGATGCTCACTTATATCGATTGGATAATAATCCAATTACCGATCCTGATCCTAAGTTTAACGGATATAATGCGGCAAGTTTAAAACGTAATCGAGACCGTTATCGCCGAAATCGAGATTATTATGTCTTGTTATTGATGGGAGTTTATGTACTTAATATTGCGGAAGCGGCTACGATGGCACATCTTAATGAGTTTAGTATTACAGATGATTTAGCACTTAAGGTAAAGCCTCATTTTGAGACTATTAACGGACAACCCACCGCAGGAATTGCCCTACGAATTGCTATTCAGCCTCATTAATTTACAGTTTAATTTTGGCTAAAAAAGTAGTGAATTTTTTAAAATCAGTATTTACACTTTTAAATAAAGATAACTTTTATATATGGATATTTTTATTAAGTAATTCTCTTTTTGCCCAAAATTCAACCCATAATGAGATAGATACAGCCATTTACAATTATGGACAAGTCGATAGTATAGCAAAACCTACTATTAAATATCATAAATTTTTCAAAATTTTGGCAAAAGATGTAAGGTATAAACCCTCGACACATCGTCTTATTTCCAAAATTATTATCCAATTTATAATAGAAAAAGATGGCTCTGTCTCAAATTACAAGTTCATTTATCCAGAAAGAAACCCTATTTATTTTAAAAAAGAAACTTTTAAAACTATCCAATGGCATCCTGCTATAATTGATGGTAAACCTGTTCGATTTCAGTATATTATCCCAATGCATATTCATCTTAATTAAATGCTTCTACTCGAAACCCTAAAAATTGAAAATCGAAACCCTAAAAATTTGATTTTTCATCAACAACGAATGAACAAAAGTCAGATTCAGCTTTTTGGGAAGTCTTCGGAAATAAATCTTGTTGAAATGCTACAAAATTTACCCGAAAACCTGACCAATCAAGTTTATAAATGCCGAATAGTTTACGATACCGAAATTCAAAAAATTGAATTTATACCATATACTCCTTTAAGAATACAATCCTTAAAACTTGTTTTTTCAGATAATTTGGACTATTCCCTAAAGTATGAAAATCGCTCAGAATTACAAAATTTAACAACTCAAAAAGGCGATTGTGATGATATTTTAATTTGTCAGAATCATCAAATTCGAGATACGTCTTATGCTAATATTGTTTTTTGGGATGGTAAAAAATGGTTAACTCCTAAAACCCCACTTTTAGAAGGAACACAACGAGCCTTCTTATTAACAACGCAACAGATTTTTGAAGCAAAAATTACTGTATCTGATTTACTAAAATTCAAATTTGCCCGAATAATTAATGCGATGTTAGAATTTAATGCTCCTATTTTTTCGATTCAAAATATTCAATTTTAAAGTACTCTGATTATCTTTTAAGTTTATTTCTTTGTATAAAAATAGCATTATCTTGACCAAAGAATTACTCAATTGACGTATATTGCCAACAAAATATCCATTTTCTACCTAATTCATATTGTTGATGGAACTTTCTAATCCTATTGATGGAATTACTGATAATGAGTTACTTATGGGGTATGCACTTCGTAATAATCTCACTTATTTTCTATTCGATACTCGTCTTTATAAAGTCCAACCTCAAAGTATTATTCTAACAGGTACTTTCCGAAATTGGTGGATTGAAGAAGAACGAGAAAAGTGGGAATTGCAACCTATGGATACAGATAAATTGATTTGGATGCTAGTGTGTGATAATATTGATACACACATTGTCCCGGGCTATACGGAGTTTAAATTTAAGGTAGAATATATAGAGGAAGAGACAGGAGAAAAAATTTCTGAATGGAGACACCCGCTTCATGCACCAAATTATCAAAATGGAAATTTAACTATTATCTCTGAAAACTTACCTCTAGTTTTCAAGGCTGAACTCAAACGTCCTCGGAGTATTTGGGCAACTGTGGATGGATTTGAACGCCCTCTTTCACCTGAGTTTTATACTTTACATGATTCCTCAGGGCAAGAGTATGAAATTCAGGCAGTTTTACCCAATACGGAAGAAAATTTTTTAGTTGTTCCTGCCAAAAATTTGGATTTAAAACGGGCTTATTTCCTATCTATTCCATCTCGAAGCCTAATTACTCATTGTGCGTATGATGGTTGGTTCCGAGAATTATATTCGGATAAAGAATTAGGTGCAAATGTTATTGATGATGGAAATTTTACGGTTTTTCGACTTTTTGCTCCTCGAGCTACTTCGGTACGTTTATATTTATATGAGGAACCAGAAAGTACTGATTATTATGAAGTTATTGAATTAGCCGAAGATCAAAATGGAGTTTGGGAAACCGTAGTAGAAGGAAATTTGCACGGTATTTATTACGATTATACGGTTCATGGGGCTGTCGAGAAGGGAAATTACTTTTATGAATCCAATCCAATTCATATTTCTGACCCTTATGCTCGTGTAGTGGTCGATACATGGGGAAAATGTCGAGTTTGGGAACGCACTAAGCCTGCAACTCCACTCAAAAATGGAATTCCCAAGCATGAAGATATAATTGCTTATGAAGTTCATATTCAAGATTTTACAGATTTATTACCTGTTGAAAAGTCAGAAAAAGGCACTATTCCTGCCATGACCAAACCCAAGTTACGAAATAAGGAAGGTTTCAAGATTGGCTTTGATTATTTGATAGATTTAGGAATTAATGTGTTGCACTTAATGCCTGTACAAGAATATTTGCATTATCCTACGAAAAAATGGAAAGAATTATTCGAAAATGACCCCATGATGCAAAAATTAGGCATTGCCGAAGAAAACTATCAATGGGGTTATCGAACTACTCATGCTTTTGCGGTTGAAACTCGTTATCGTCAAAAAAATACCGAATATGGCGCACAACGGGAACAATTTCGAGATTTAGTACAGGCATTTCACGATAAAAATATTGCTGTCATTATTGATATTGTACCGAATCATTCGGGCGAGAATATGGATGAAGCTTATCATTTTTTTCATTTTAATGCGATTGATAAACTTTATTATTATCGTACCAAAAATTTCAAACATCTCGGTGGATATGGAAATGAAATTAAAACCGAAGAGCGACCAATGGTACAACGGTGGTTAATTGATCAATGTAAGCATTTTATCGAAGAGTTTGGAGTGGACGGATTTCGAATTGATTTAGCTGGACAAGTTGATAAACAGACACTTAAAGCCTTACGTCAAGCTCTTGGTGAGGATATTATTATTTATGGTGAGCCTTGGATTGATTCGACTGACCCCGATTTTGAAGCCAATCCATCATGGGATTGGTATAAACACGATGCCCCAATTATGTTTTTTCAAGATGCGGCTCGGAATGCTTATAAAGGACATACAGGAACTCCACGTAATAAAAAGTTTGATAGAGGTTTTGCAGGTGGAAATCCTGACCAAAGAGAGGAAGTTAAACAGGCACTTGCCAATAAGTTTTGGGAGGATAAAACTCCTCTGAGTGGCATCAGTTATTTGGATATTCACGATAATTGGGCTTTGGCTGACCGCTTTGCAAAATTTAATCGGGATGGTCGCTATGGTGTTGAAGAAGAACGAATTAAGATTGCAGCCGTTTTACTTTATACGACATTGGGTCCCATTGTTACGCACGGAGGAACGGAAATTTTGCGGAGTAAAGGACTTGGAGATATGGAAGGTATTATCAAAGAATTACCTTTCTTAGAGAAAGCTCAAATTCATATTCATGGCAAACGAGATACCTATAATTTACGGACTCCCAATCAATTTATTTGGGAAAATGTAGGCAAAACCATTGAGCAAAAAGATATTTGGTGCAATTATCGAGGAATGTACCTTTTCTGGCAAGGATTGAATAAATTTCGACTTAGTAAATATGGGAAAATTTTTCGACAAGCCGAATCCGTTTCCGATGATTATTATCAATTTATTGAACCTGAAAATCGGCATTTGTTAGGGTATTTGGTCGATAAGAAAATACTGGTTCTGATTAATGTTGATGATCACGATGCGTGGTTTCATCAGGTTTGCTTCCCTGAAGGCAAGTGGCGACTAATCGGGAATCAAAATGAATTCGACTATGAATTTGGAGTAACGGATTTGGAACAATATGTAAGAATTGAGGGAGGAAAACACTACGATTTAGGAGTGGCAACAGGGTCGTTTAAAGTGTGGATGAAAACGGATATTTGATTTTTGGAATTGTGTACTCTGCCCTACTAAAAATGATTTATAGAAATATATTAGTGATAAAACTATCTAAAAGCCTATTTATTAGGCTAAAAAGTCTTCTTTCTATAGCGATGGGTTTGCAAACCCATCGCTGCGGAAAAACAAATTATGGGTTGTAAACTTTTTCGTAGTATAGGAATTGTATTTTATTATTTCATAAAAGAAACTTTAGATATATGGTACTAAGAAACTCAAAATTAAAGCCTTTAGTAACAGATTTAGAAGAAACTAATATTGGAGAATATTTAATTGTAATAAAATCAATAAGGCTTTGCGGAGAATCATTAATAAATTATAGAATTATTTTCTCATTTAAGCCTTCCCCTTACAGTTTTCTACCCATTTTTCAGATGGTAAATATTTGGTTTGCAGTAGATTCAATCCATGACGTACTGCATAAAGTGCATCTGCGATAGGTCGTTTAAACTCTTCAGGCGAACCCTCATCTACTGACAAAATAAATAGGGCATCATGCAAAAGTTCTGCAAAATTTTCGGATTGGTACAATTTCAAAAACTCTAAAAAGTCTTTGTTGAATGAGGGGTTATTTTCAGTTTTCATAACTTTAAAAATTTGTATTTGTAACTTTGGTTTTAGAGTTTCAGTGAAAAGACTTGTTGGAAGTCTAAAGTGTACTTTTCTAAAAGTTAAACTCTTAATTTTTGTGCTACAAACATATTAAAAATTTTTAACAAAATCAAATCTAAAATATTAAATGTTTTGAATGAAAATAGTAAAAATATTATAAGTATAGGTGAGAAATTACAGTATTTAATAAATTCACACGGTTATAATGTAAACTCATTTTCAATAAAAATAGGGGTTAATCCTACTACAATACATTATATTATAAAAGGTAAAAAAGATGGTGTAAAGTCTAAGCCAAGTTTTAAAATATTTCAAAAAATATCAAAAGTTTTTAATAGTAGTGAGATTTATTGGTTGATTTCAGAAAATAAAAGTTTGGAGGAAATTAATGAAAATACTGAAAAACACGATGATAACTTTAGTTTATTAAAGCAAAAAGAAGAAGAAATAAAAAGATTAGAGGAACAAAATCTTCTTTTGAGAGAAGAAAAAGATAAACTATATAAAATATTAGACCAACTTTCCGCTAAGAAGTAGTATTAACTTGAATATGATTCAATATTTGTTGGTATTTGAAGACACCCTACCCTACTAAGAATAATTTATAAAATATATTAGTATTAAAATTATTTAAAACCCACTGCTATGGAAAAATTAAATTTGGTTTTATCTCAATGATAATGAATGATTTGTAAATCAATAGAATTTTAGGAGGGTAGAGTGTTTTTTTGATGAAGTACAAATATTTAAATGAAAAATAAACTATTAAAAATCATAAAAAATAGCCGAAAAAGTCAAGGACTTTCGCAGAAAGAAATTGCGGAAAAGCTGGGAATTTCTGCACCTGCTTATTCGAATTTAGAAAGTGGAAAATTTGAAGTTACCCTAAAACGTTTGGATGAAATTTTGGCGGTTTTAGGAATTGAAGATGAAGAAGTTATGCAGGGAAATTATACTGATACCGAAGCCCTCCGTGAAATTTTGGCACTCGAAACTGAACTTCATCAAAGATTGGTTGACCTACTTCCATCGAATGAAGATACTGAAAACCAGTAGACTATGGAAATATAGCTAACGGCAAAGCAAAAGTCTTAAGTAGGTAAAATGGAAATATTTAACTCAGATCCGATAAACCATCCGAATTGGGTAATTCCGTAACATTTTACGAGTTTCACGGAAATTTTGGGTAAATCCTAAGATAAATCCCCCTCCTCCTGCTCCGCAAAGCTTTAAGGTATAAAGTCCTGATTCTAAGCCTTCTTTCCATGCTTGTCGAAACAAAGTCGGAATCATAGGCTGAAAATATTGAATTTGAAACTGAGAAATTAAAGTTAGATTTTCAAATAATTTTGTATGCTCAGCATTTAGAAAGGCTTCAATACAATTATCATTATAAATAATCAATTCTTTTTGGCACAATTCTAAAAAACTTTGATGCCGACATTTCTCCAAAAATAAATTGACTAAGGGTTCAGTCTTGCGAGGACGAGCCGTATTTAACAAAAAAACAGCTCCATTTCCTGCGGAATAATCAGGAATTGATGTGGCTTCAATTTGGGTTTTGGAGCGAAAAAGTAAGGGTTTTCTGAGGTAACAACTCAAAGGATCAGCTCCTGAACTTGAACCATGAAAATGTGATTCCATTTCTCCAAAAACTTTTTTAAGCTTCAAAATCACCTCATTATTGGGTGTCCCATTGACTTGAATTTTATCGTCGACATAGCGTTCGTAGAGGGCGGCGGTCAATGCGCCAGAGCTTCCGACCCCAAAGCCTTGAGGGATATTAGACTGAAAATAAAGTCCTTGAGCAATATCAAAATCTAAAGAGGTCGTGTCAAAGTCTGCACTAAGTTCATTGTTTTCGAGCTTGAGCTTGAGATATTCCGAGAAGGCTTCTAATTCTCGGTTAGATTGTTGGATACCTTTGCTATTATCGGTAATATTTCGTAAAAGTAGCCGCCCTTCGAATAAGTCGTAGGGGACAGTCAAAGCCTTTGAATGAATAATGATACTATATTCTCCAAATAATAAAATCTTGGAACAAAAGGAAGGGGAACCGTTGGTCATTGGTGTTTTGGGTTTCGAGGTATATCTAAATTTTTAGCCCCTCATAGGACTGAAAAAAGCTATGAGGGATTGAAATATTTTAAAGTCAGTTTCTTTATGTAGTTATTAAATTAGTTGTTTTGCACCTTGCCCCATTTGGTCAACAATCCGATATTGATTGGTACAAAGTGAAAGTAGTTCCGATTGAATAAAATCTTGCACTTTTTCGCTCACTTGTGCGGGATAAAGCAAATGAATATTGGGACCCGCATCAATCGTAAAACAAATAGGAAGATGAGTTTCCGCACGAAATACTCTGATTTTTTCGATTAAAGCCAACGTATTGGGCTGTAAAAGAATAAATGAAGGGTCAGACATCATCATTAGGGCGTGAAGAGTCAAAGCTTCGTTTTCCGTAATTTTAATAAATCCTTCTAAGTCACCTAATCGGATGATTTCCACTAAATTCGTTAAGTTTTTTCGGGCATGAGCATAACGAGTTTCGGCGTATGGATTGGCATTCATTAGGGCATGACCTGCTCGACTGGATACACTTTTTTCCGATTTACTGACAATCAAAATATCATCTCGAAAATTCTTAAAAATCGGAGGTAAACAATCTGAAAAAGGGACAGCATAGTCATTTGAGCTACCTAAAACGGTTTCTGAAGTTCCCCAAACGGCTGCCTCAGGATATACTGAACGAGAAGCACTTCCCGAAGCTAAACGAGAAAAATAAGAGGCTTTTCTCAGAAAATCAGCCTGTTTGAGTTTTTCTTGTCCTGCGTTTTGCTTGAGTTCTTGCTCAATTGAACAAATTCCTAAGACTAAAGCACTCATTCCCGAAGCCGAAGAAGCAATTCCAGCCGAATGAGGAAAGGAATTTGAAGAATTAATTCGTAATCTAAGGTTTTTCAAAAAAGGAAAATCTGCTAAAATACGTTGGAGATATTTTTCGATTTTGGTAGCAAATGTAGGATTTTCTTTTCCCTCAAAATAAAACTCAAGAACTGGAATAGCATCAGAAGTTGTATTTTTTAAAGTTTGATAGTGAATAGAAGTCTCAGTATAAGAATTCGATAAAGTAAAACTCAAAGAAGGGTTTTGTGGTAGTTGAACTCCATATTTACCCCAATATTTGACAATAGCAATATTTGATGGACTACGCCACATGACTTCCCCTTGGATGTCGGGTAAATCTGGGGGATTAAATGGAGAAAAAGTCACCTTATTTTTCATTTTTATCGAAAAAGTAGTTTGGGAATTGGGTTAAATATCACCAAGTTGTGGACGAATTAATAGCTCCTCAATGACTGATTGTTCGGAAAGAGCATAAGTGGTGTAAATGGCTTGGGCGACATCTTGAGGTTTTACAAATCGTTCGGGTGGTAAATCGACACCTTCCCAACTATCGGTATAAGTTGCCCCTGGGAGTACTGCCGTGACTCGGATGCCATGCGGTTTCATTTCTTCCCGCAAAACTTTTGTCATTCCATAAAGCGCAAATTTAGAAATACAATAACTACCACCATCTACATAAGGAATAATACTTGCGGTAGAACAAATATTGAAAATATGTCCTTTCTTCTGTTTAAGCATTTTCTGAATGACTCCACGTGTAACATGATAGGCACTATATAAGTTGGTATTTATCATTTGCTCAAGTGCGCCATCGGGTTCGGAATGAACAGCCCCCGGCATAAAAACACCTGTGTTATTTATCAGCACATCAATATCTTCAGAAAATGAATTGACATAATCAGTAAACTTTTGAACATCCTCACGCTTGGATAAGTCGGCTTGGATAAAATTATACTCTGTTCCATATTCTAATCCTAGTTCGAACTTCAATTTGACCAAGTTGGACTCATTTCTGGCGCAAGTAAGAATATGGTGTTTTTCAGAAGCAAATTTATTAACAATGGCTCTTCCGATGCCTTTCGTTCCGCCCGTTATAACAATCATAATTTATTCTATTTATTAAAAATCGAATATTAATTTATGTGTCGTGATATTTTCAGTACACAAAAAAATTCCTTGAAATTACAAAACATATCTTTTTAAACTTGGGTTCAAGGTTTTTTCATCAAAAATTAGCCTTTTCGTATCATTCCTTTCAACCAACGGTCAGGCAAATGTCCTTGATTGGCTTGTTGAAAATCATTGTAACTACACGGCACAAGACATTGACGAGCAAAGTTTTGTGATTTTTTGCCTTCTACAGGAACTTCCAACCACCATGTATCCGAAAGTTTATTTTTATAAAATATGAGGTCAAAATTTTGAGGCATCGGCACGGTATATTTGATATGAAAGTTTTCTCCTAAATCTAGCTGACCTTTGCGATGATAGAAACCTTCAATAAAATACCAAAGCATCACTGCAATCACAAAAGCGGTCTGAAAATCTTTAGTATCCGTATCTACATGATAACCGTAAATCCCTAAAGATGAGAGTTTTTCGTTTGTTCCTGCATACCAACAAATTTGCCCTGCTTCTTCACCTGTCAATCCAAAGGGGGTTGATTTTGGACTAGCAGGAACATCATTTTGACGAATAGCCGAAATATCAAAACTCAACAAATCTGCCGATCGAATCACAGGTTCAATTTCAGAAATATTCGCTCGAATACGCCCGACACTAATAGCATCAAAATTTAATTTTTCAAATACTCGCAGTTTTTCGCCATTGGTCAAATACCCCTGAAATCCCAAAATTCCAAAACTAAATAAATAATTAGGTTGATGCAACAAAATAGTATTCAAATGGTTTCGCTCAGCATCACTGGCGGGAGAGGCAATATCTACCGTATTATCAATAGTGGCTAAATACACTAATTTATTTAAGTCTTCATAGGCTTGATATTGTCCAATATCTAAATCATGGGTTGTTCCTAAAATAACAGGTAATATTTGATGTTGAATCAGCATTTCGCAAACTTCTCGAATACGGGCATAGGTTTGCTCGGGAGTATCAGCAAGATACAAATTGCCCAAATCAATAATTTTGGGTGCTTCCTTTCCTCGTTTTAGGTGATAAAACTTGCGTCTAATTTCATCTATTCCATTTTTAGAACTAGCTAATAGCTTGCAAGATGCTTTTACGCCAATGAGTGCAATATCAAAAGACGTATTTTCGAGATTTTCGTATCGAGTAACGATAAAGTTGCCTAAGTCTGCCGCCTCAAATCGTTGCCCTGTCAGTTCATCGGATACTTCTTCAAAGAAAAGTTTGAATTCCATTTTGTTGGGTTACTTACTACAATATGACTATCGCCCAATGAATGTTTGGTAATTAGTCTGCCAAAGATATTAAAGATTATCACTTTTTCTAGAGCGTGTTTTGAGAAAGCACCGTTTGAAAAATATCTATAATGTAGCTGTTTTTGGGGTTTGTAGAATGGATTCTGTGCGACTATGGTTTAGATTTTCGATTCGAAGAATGGTACGCCCCAAAATCATAGCTCTGAAATAGATTGATTTTCAGAAGCCAAATTGAGGAAAATAAGACTTGAATTGTAAGGATAGGATTATGCTATAATTGTGCTAAACTTTGGGGATGTTTTTCAAGTTTTATTCTCTAAAAATGCCTAAAAAACTCGTACCTTTGTGCGATTTTCCAAAAATAAAAATGGAAAATAATCACCTTAAAATTGAATTTTAATGAACCTATAATTGAGTCTAATCTTTAATAGGTTTAATAGTTTCTGTAAATAAAAACACCATGAAATTCGTTGTTTCTTCTTCGGTTCTTCTAAAACAAATCTCAGCACTTGAGGGTGTTGTGGCAGGCAATCCTGTCGTACCGATTTTAGAAAATTTCCTATTCGAAATTAAGGAAGGGAAGTTATTGGTTACTGCTTCAGATTTGCAAGTAACCGTTGTTTCTGAGCTTTCTGTAGATGTTGAAAGAGAAGGAAGTGTTGCTATTCCTGCCAAAATGTTATCCGATACCCTTCGTAATTTGCCTGAACAGCCCGTTACGATTACAGTAGATGAAGAGGATTTTGTGGTACAGATTTTTTCAGCGAATGGAAAATACCGCCTAGCTGGTGAAAATGCCATTGATTTCCCGAAAGTACCTGAGTTAGAAAATACACAATCAACGGAGGTGGCTTCAGAAGTTATTTCGAGTGCGATTGCCTACACACTTTTTGCGACTTCAACGGACGAAATGAAACCTGCGATGAATGGGGTTTATGTCAATATTTCACCTAGTCAAGCAGTTTTTGTGGCGACTGATGGGCATCGTTTGATGCGTTATAAACGTTTAGATGTTTCTTCTTCTGGTGAGTTGGAGGAGTTTATTATTCCTCGTAAAGCACTGACTATCTTAAAGAAAAGTTTACCCGCCGATGATACACCATTACAACTAACCTATAATGATCAGCATGCTTCTTTTCGTTTCAATACGATCCAAATGACTTGTCGTTTGATTGATGAAAATTTCCCTGATTACGAAAACGTCATTCCATTGGATAACGATAAAACGATGCGAATTGGACGAACTGAATTAATGAGTTCTTTGAAGCGAATGGCGATTTATGCGAATAAATCAACAAATCAAATTCGGCTTAAAATTGCAGGAGACCAATTAGAAGTTTCTGCTGAAGATATTGATTTCTCAAACGAAGCTTCCGAAAAACTATTCTGTGATTTTGAGGCAGAGGATGGTGCAGAAATAGAGATTGGGTTTAATGCTCGCTTTTTGATTGATGGTTTAAGTAATTTGAGTGCTGATAAAGTTGCCTTTGATTTCTCTGAACCTAATCGAGCGGCACTTTTGAAGCCCAATGACAGCGAATCAGACGAAGATATTTTGATGTTAATTATGCCTGTGATGCTCAATAATTATTATTAATTTATCGATTTATATATTAAAAACAAACCCTATAGGACTTCTAAAAAGTCTTATAGGGTTTAAATATTTTACGTTATTTTATTAGAAATAAATTTTTAGATTAACCTTTTTTAGTTTCTTTTACTCGAATATCCCCTAAAAGAACATCCCAAAAACCAATTTTAATTCCATCAATTTGGGTGGTCTTTCGTTCCACATAGACGGTAATATCTTTCTTTGTAACGTCCTTATAAGTTAAGCCTTCTTTTGTTGTTCCTGTAAATTTTTGGTAAATTGTAATTACACCTACATAACGTCCATCAGGCTGTTTTTTGAGGTCACTAATATACTGAATATCAAACCATTCAATATTAACTTGGTCATAATTTAGGAGCATCAAATGATCAAAATAATCTTTCATTTTGTAGTATTTGATTTTCTTTCGATGTACTGATGAAACCCCAATTTCACTTCCTTCCATAAATAACTCCAAGGCTCGTTCAATGACTCGATTAGCTTCTGACCAAGGTGTTTCTTTATTCCCAATAATACTAATATATTTACTTAAATCTCGTACTTTTTCGAGTGCTAAAGAATCAACGGCTGCCTTTCGTTCGGGGCTTAATTCGGGTTCTTGAGCATAAGAGACGGTCGAAAAAAAGAGGAATACGACCAGAAAACGACCAAAATACTTCAAATTCATAGTTTTTTTCATGATTAATTTGCAATCTTTTCAGTTGGGGAAGGTACAAAAAAGCCTCATTTTTCCCAAAAAGCCCCAGAAAATAAGGCTATTGGAATGAGAACGATAAAAAGATAAGAAATGATTTGAATGAATTGTTAAAACCTTTGACAAAGTTTGTTTTTTGGAAAAATGGACTTTGTCAAAGGCATGGAAAGCATTATAATTTTCTGAGAATCAAAGTTTTGATTTTACCACTAGCATCCTTCTTAAAATCCTCAATTTTAGTAGGTGCTTTTTTCTGATCTTTGAGATAATTTAAATACTTTTTAATAGTAGTTGGTTTATCGTAGTCGGCATTATCTCCTGAACCAGCAATGATAATCAATACGTTAGCATCAGGTGAACTAAATAAATTCAAAGCATCATTGATCAGTGTATTGGCATGGTCAGTACTTCCAGCTCCTGCAATTTCACCAAAGTAGTCATGAATCGTTTTGACTTTTTCAACTTTCTTTTGCGCTTCTGCTTCGATTTTTTTCTTATCTGCAATGTTTGCTTCTACCTTCGAAATTAAGCCTGCAATATCAGGGTTATTAATTCCTTTTGCTTTGATAGCATCTAGTTTCTTCTGTTTTTCGGCTGCACTCAAGGAATTATCATTTAGGATGTCTTGGAGTGCTTTTTTGGTTTCTGAAACCTTTTTAGTTTGTACTTTTTGTTCTACTTTTTTGATAAGAGCGGCAATATCAGGGTTGTTAATTTTTCGAGCCTTGATATCATTCAATTTCTTTTCGAGTTGATCAGCACTCATGGACTCATCACCCAAAAGAGCATTTAAGTCAGTAGTTGCTTTTTTGATAGCAGCAGCTTTTTTGGCGGCAGCTTCCGCTTCGGCTTTTTTCTTAGCGGAGTTACAAGATGTGGAACCCAAAACTAAAAAAAGAGCTAAGAAACTCATTAGTAGAAGGTTGGCATATCGCCCTGTTTGTGTTTGGGAATAGGTTTGACGTTGCAAATTCATGGAAATTTAAAAGTTTAAGACCTGAAAATGGATTTAAATAGATTAATATACAATAAAATAGTACTGCGTAATTACTCAAAATTCGGAAAAGGGACAAATTCCAAAGACATAAATCTTTGATTTTAATTAGAGTTTTATTAGGAATGTGGAAGGAAAAAGGACTCTGAAAGTAAATGAAATAAGTAATATCAAAAAAATAGATGGATTAGTTTAGAAGCATTACTCGTATAATTTGAACTGGAGGTTCAAAAAGTAATATAGGACAATTGCATAAATAATTTATTGATTTTACAATAATTTTTACGCCATCTTTAAGGCAATTGCCCTACTTACTTTTAGTTTATTTTGATGTAGCACGGGAGTTTTTGACTTCGATAACATCTACACGGATTTCTTGTGCCAAATTCTTGAGGTCTTGCATTCGTTTTCGAACACGTGTTCCTGCGGCTTGATTGCCTTTGGCATAGAACTTCTGGAAGTCTTCTTCGCCTTCCAAGATAAGTTTCCGTAATTCTTCGTATTTTTCCATAGGACAAATAGTTAAAGAGTTTTTTGAGATACAATCAACAATAGAATCGCCGTTAAGTACGCATAAAGACCTGCTTTCGTTCCCATTTTAGGCGATTCTTTTGAAGTTTCTGTAATTTGTAGTGTTTTTTTTCAAAAAACAAACTAATAATTAACTTTTTTCCTAAAAAATACAACTTATTCTAATTCATTGATTAAGCTTGTGAAACGAGTTGCGTATTGGCATATTGTCCACTAATGAGCTTATCTTTGACCTGTTCAAATGCTGCAATAGTTTCATTCACATCTTCGAGCGAATGGGCTGCCGTAGGAATCAGACGCAATAAAATTACATCTTTTGGTACTACAGGATAAACCACTACTGAACAGAAGATATTGAAGTTTTCTCGTAAGTCAATAATGAGATTTCCAGCTTCATTTGTTCCACCCGACAAGAAAACAGGAGTTACGGGTGATTCCGTATTTCCAATATTAAATCCTCGGTCTCGAAGCCCTTTTTGGAGTGCGTTGACTACTTTCCAGAGTTGTTCACGGTGTTGGGGTTGTGTTCGGAGCATCTCTAAACGCTTCATATTACCTACCGTAATTGGCATGGGTAAAGTCTTAGCGAAAATCTGAGAACGCATCGTATAACGGAGATATTGAATCACTTCTTCGCTACTAGATAAAAATGCACCAATACTTGCCATTGACTTGGCAAAAGTTGAGAAGTAAACATCAATTTGGTCTTGTACACCAAGATGTTCTCCAGTACCAACTCCTGTTTCGCCCATTGTTCCAAAGCCGTGTGCGTCATCGACTAATAAACGAAAGCCATATTTTTCTTTGAAAGAAATAATCTCTCTAAGTTTCCCCAAGTCTCCCATCATGCCATAAACACCCTCGGTAATGACCAAAATACCACCACCCGTTTTTTCTGTATGTTTTTTGGCTCGCTCAAGTTGCTTCTCGAAATTCTCCATATTGTTATGTGGGAAGACATATCGTTTAGCTACGCTTAACCACAAGCCATCTACGATACAAGCATGACATTCCGAATCATAAACAACGGCATCTTTTCGTCCTAACAAAGCCTGAATTGCAGACATAATTCCTTGATAACCATAGTTTACGACTACGGTGTCTTCCTTTTGGACAAACTCCGAAAGTTGAGCTTCGAATTTCTCCAGAATGTTCGAATTGCCTGACATCATGCGTGATCCCATTGGATAGGCTAATCCAAATTGTTCGGTTGCATCGACATCCGCTTGACGGACTTCGGGATGATTTCCCAAACCGATATAATTATTCAGACTCCAGTTCAAGACCATTTTGCCTCGGAACTTCATACGGGGGGCTAATTCGCCTTCTAATTTTGGAAATGCGAAATATCCATGCCCAATTTTGGCGTGTTGTCCAATAGGACTTTTATCTACCTTTAGTTTATCAAATAAATCCACGTGTTATCAGGTTACAAAACTTACTAAAAACCAATGTGAGCAAAATTAGAACGAAATCCGCTATTTTGCCAAAATGATGCAAAGATAACACATTACGAGCGAAAAAAAATTTCCATTGGATTTTTAGACTTCCATTTTACGAATGACCTCCTCACGGTCAATATCAGATACTTGCTCGTCTTGACAAAATAATACCCGTGCGGGATACTCACGCAAAAAGGCATGGTGATGAGTCGCCATTAGAACGGCGGTTCCTTGAGCATTAATTTTTTGGAGGACATCCATAATTTGATGGGCAACATTGGGGTCAAGATTGCCTGTGGGTTCATCAGCAAAAATGATTTTGGGTGAATTAAGTAAAGCTCTGGCAATTGAAATGCGTTGTTGTTCGCCACCTGAAAGTTGATGGGGAAATTTGGTTATTTTGGATTCCATTCCAACTTGCTCTAAGACAAATTGGATACGCTCTTCGATTTTTTTTGCATTTGTTTCTCCTACTGCTTCCAGTACAAAATACAAATTGTTGAATACATCTCGATCGGCAAAGAGTTGAAAATCCTGAAAAATAATCCCGATTTCTCGGCGTAAAAATGGGATTTTCTTGGCTGGAAGTTTGTGTACTTCAAAATCTACTAATTCGATTTCTCCCTTTTTGAAATACAAATCAGCATAAAGCGTCCGTAGTAAAGAGGATTTTCCGCTTCCTGTTTTTCCAATAAGATAAACAAACTCACCTTTTTGGATTTCAAAATTAATATCTGCCAAAATAATTTTTTTGCCTTGTTGGACATTCAAATGACTGACGTTCAGGATTCGATTTTTAGGGATTTTTTCGGACATCTTTAGGAAAGAGATTGAAACTTTGACAAAGTGGAATACCTTGCCAAAGTAGATAAGCGTTATAATTTCATCAAAGCAGCTAAGATATCTAAATTTTTCTTCTTACCCTTGAGAATAAAAAGAGGTAAATTGGTATTTTCTAATAATAATTTTTCAGCAAAACTTCCAAGGAGTGCAGCGGCAGCTCTTGTTCGTCCTTTTGATCCTAATAAGATCATATCCACATGTTCAACTAAAGCCGTATTGTAACTCATACGGGCTGTGGCAGTTCCTTTTGGGTCGAAGGCATATTTTATAGAGACCTTTTGATCTCCAATATCAAATTGACCAATAAAATTTGTCCATGTTTCTCTGGCATTTTCCTTCATAATTTTTCCAAATGCATCTACACTTTTGCCTGAAGCATAGTAACCATTGGGTAGCCGATAAACATGGTGACATAATATTTCTGTTTCGGGGTGAGTATCCGTAAATCGTAGCGCATATTCCATCGCTACTTTGGAATAATCCGAGAAATCAATAGGAATAAAAATCTTAGATATTTCCGTTTTAACATTTTTAGGGACACACAATACGGAGCATAATGCTCTTCGAGCCAGCTTCCGAGTTAATAATCCAGAGCCGTCCAAAACATTTTTACGTCCTGTTAAAATCAAATCAATTTGATGCTTTTTACTCAAATGCAAGATTTGTGTGAGTGGATCTCCGTGTATAGCTTTTACGATAGTTTCAAATTGAGATTCAGGAAATTGAGATTCATATTTTGCAGCTAGCTTTTTCATCTGCTCAATAATAACCTCTTGGGATTTTGCTTGGATTTCGGGGTAAGTCTCTCGTAGATTTTCAGGGAGTTGATTATTATTCGAAGATATATGCACAAAAAAAACTTTATCTACCGTCTTGACGATTTTCGTGATAAAGAAAGCATATCGGACTAGATGCTCATCCATTTTAGTTAGGTCAAGCCCAACCATGACACGGCGAATTAAATACATGATTTGAAATAATTTAAAGCAATTATTTTACACTATTTGATAATCAATAAATTAAAAGCTCTTAATACAAAAAGGAACAGGTAAGCTACTTGGATTTATTTACTTGAATTATATGTTCTAAATTTTTAGAAAAACGCTTTGGGTTTTGGATTGTTTTTTAAAAACCCCGCAAAGGTAAAAATTCTAAAGTAAACCCGCATAGAAAGTGTCTGAAATATAAGGCTAAACGTATTTTTCTGCTCTGAAATCTTATCTTTGGGGACAAACATTGCTCAGAACTCAAAATATAGAAACTATTTTATCCTTTTACTTACACCATGATTCATTAGTTTGATTAAATAAAAACCCATTTTGAGATTAAATCATTTTGCATTCATTTTATTTTTGGGAAGTTGTTTCGGTTGGATATTTACAACCCAAGCCCAAAATTGTAAGCATTGTCCTAAGTCCAATTCTGAAGCTGATTACTGTTATAAAAATGCGCTTTTTCCGAACCAATGTGCTCGTTTTTCGGCTACGTCAGATTTTTTTTATGTGTATAATCAAAAACGAAAAATTTTAAAACTGAGAGTTCCTGAAAGTCGCACTCGTTATTTGCTCAAAATTGCCCAAAATAAGAAACTTAAATTAGCTTCCTCTGATATTTTATTCTTAGATAAAGCCTTATATGAATGGGAAAATCGACATTTCACAGCAGGCTTTGATACTACCTCATTGGGTATAGGATTAAAAATTATGAAACAGGGAAAAGGTACTATGGCTGAAGAAGGGAAAGCAATTCGCTTTGAATATGTTGGTAAATTCGAAGATGGATATGTTTTTGATTCCTCCTTAGAACAGAAAATTCCTCATGAAAGCATACTTGGTCAAGGCAAATTAATTCAGGGATTGGATAAAGGTTTGGTCGGATTGCGAGTAGGAACAAAAGCTGTTTTACAAATTCCGCCTCACTTGGCGTATGGAAACCGTTCTTATGGAAAAATTCCTGCTGGAGTCACTTTGTACTATGAGGTTTTTATTTTACATGTTGAATGAACCGAGTGATAAAATCTTCATGCATAAAACTCAATAAGTTTATAGCCAAATCATATGAAGATTGCTAAATAAATTCTCATGAAGTTACTAAAACAACTCCGCCCGTTTGCGTTAATCTTAGCCATATTTCTAGTATTTATCTTAGGGATGTTGGGGTATTATCAACAAGCCGACTTAACGGATATCGAGGACAGAGATATGTATTTTTGGAAAGCTCTATATTCGGTTTTCTCGATGTTTTTGATGGAAAATACACAGCCTACTGAATTGCCTAATCGCTATTTAGTTGTTGCGAGTTACATTGCTGCGATGATTTTGGGTTATGGTTTTTTTATTGCTGTTTATAAATACGCTTATGATAGCTGGGTGCTTTTCCGTATTCGATATTTCTATGACCGACATATCATTATTTTGGGCTTAGGAAGTATTGGTTATGGGTTAGCAGACGAATTACTAAAGGCTGGATTTAAGGTAGTGGTCATTGAAGCGGATGAAAATCAAGAAAATATCGAAAAAATACGCTACGAAGGTGGATTAGTACTTACAGATAGTGCTTACGAGCGTTCCACATTGGTTAATGCGGGATTGGCTAAAGCTTCTTTTTGTTTGGTGGCATTAGGTAAGGATGATAGTAATTTACAAGCGGTCAACCTGATTTCACATTTGAATTACACGGGAATTATTCAAGAATCTATCAAAGTATTGGTACATATTCGAGACCGTTACAATAATGGTTTTTTACGGGATTATATGGACTTATATAATAAAACTAAAAAATTTGATATTGATACCTTTAATACTGACCACTTAGCAGCACAAGTAATTTTAGATAAATATTCTCCTTTAAATCAGGTTACTTATGAAACAGAAGAAGATGACACAGGCAAAGTTATTTCTTTAAAATCATCTGAAAATCATATTATTATTGTAGGATATAATCGAACGACAGAGTCTTTTATTGCCGAAAATATTATTTTGAGTCATAGCCCAGGTATTCGAAACTTACAGATTATTCTAATTGAAAAAAACGTAGAAGATGCGCTTCAGGATATTCAGTTTAAGTATCCCTTCATTTCAGATTATGTAGATATTATTCCGATTGAATTAGAAAACGAAAATTTCTATGGAGCGACTTACCAAAGCGAAACCTTTCATCATTATCTCAAAAACCTAAGTGGCGTTTATTTCTTTGGTGAAAGTGATGCTTATTTGATGGGACTAGCGAATAGCTTTCGGCAAGTGTTATATTCCGAAGTTGGTGATTTGACTCGTACTCCTATGGTTATTTGTTTGCCTGAGAATTCGCAAGTGTTGGATTTATTAGATCCACAAGTCATCCAGTCGCATGGTTCGGATGCGCCATTATTCAATGAATTACGCGAACAGTTCAATACACATGTTATTAAATTAATTGCGGATAATTGTACCAAACATAGTCTGATTGATGCCTCTGGAATTACGGATGCACTTGCGAAAGCCGTCAATTATTTTTATTCGATGAAATATGAATTCGAAGGATTATTATCGAAAGAAGAACGAGTAAAGTTATCGAATGAAGTTCACGAGGCAATGGAAAAACAATTCTTAGAAATGACGTTTTCCACTTCTGATCCACTTGCTGAACTAGAAAAAGCTATTCTAACAGAATTGTCAAAGAGTATTGGAAAACCTTATGAGGAATTGGGTAATTTTACTATTGATGTCCGTTGGAATGAATTGGAAGATCTCAAACAAGAATCAAATCGCTATGTGGCTCGGCATCTCAAGATAAAAGTGGACTTTCTTCGAAAAATGGGGCATACTGAGTTTGTCAGAGAAGTGATTGAAAAGTACTTTAAAGTCTTTGCTCCAATTGAACATAAACGCTGGTGTGCCGAAAAAATGGTATTTCGTTTTCGGTTTGGAACGTTTCCAAAAGATAGTACAACTAAAAAATTATTAAAGGACAGACTTAAAATTCATGACCAACTTATCGCATATGACGAATTGACCAAAGAAATGGAGGATAAAGATTTCAATATGTTTTTGCTCATTACAGTCATGCAACGTATTAAGGATCAGTTAGAAAAATATAAACCTTAGCGTATCAGAAAATATTTTTGAAAAAAAATTAAAAAAAAATCACTCAAAATTTGGTACGTATATAAAAATGCGTACATTTGTGGCACGAAACAACTGCACCATTCGTCTAGGGGTTAGGACGCCGCCCTTTCACGGCGGTAACACGGGTTCAAATCCCGTATGGTGTACTACTTTCTAAGCATCAATCTAATTTTGGATTGATGCTTTTTTTATATCCTTTAATTGTAGGCTATATTCCTAAAAATCTCTTCCAAATTCCTTCCCAAATTGTATTTTCAGGTCATAAAAAACGATTCTGAAAAATGATGATTTTGCATCCATTTTGTTATATTTGGAAAATTTCAATCCTTTATAAATTGGATTGAAACAATAATCAAGGGCATTCCTGAGAAAAAACTCCCACCCAAGAGTAATTGAGCGGATTCCAGAAATATTTTTCATAGAACTCCATCACTCAGAAATTTCCTAAAAACTTAAATTTATTATACAATAAACCTATACGTGTTTTTCTGAAATCGTACAGGTTGAATTTTACATCCAAAGTCCTAAAAGATTAACCCCAAATTCAAAAAACTTAAAACAAAATGGACGTAGAAACACCCGAACTAGAAAACGTAAAAGCGACTCAATTCTCGAAAGAGCAATACATGACTTGGTACGAATCCATGCTTATGATGCGCCGATTTGAGGAAAAAGCAGGACAACTTTACGGACAACAAAAAATCAAAGGTTTTTGTCATCTTTATATTGGGCAAGAAGCCTGTGCTGCAGGAGCAGTATCAGCGCTCCGAAAAGAAGACAAATGGATTACAGCTTATCGTGACCACGGACATCCTTTAGCTCTTGGCACAAATCCTGATGCTATCATGGCGGAATTGTATGGTAAAGCCACAGGAACGACTAAAGGCAAAGGTGGTTCAATGCACATTTTTGATAAGGAAGTCAATTTCATTGGTGGACACGGCATTGTAGGCGGACAAGTTCCTTTAGGAGCAGGACTTGCATTTGCGGAGAAATACAATGAAACAGGCAATCTTTGTATGTGCTATATGGGAGATGGAGCAGTTCGACAAGGAGCATTTCATGAAGCCTTAAATTTAGCGATGTCATGGATGTTACCCGTTATTTTTGTCATTGAAAACAATGGCTATGCAATGGGAACTTCGGTTGAACGAACTTCTAATGTAACAGATTTGTATGTTTTGGGAAGTGCTTATCAAATGCCTTCGGAAGCTGTGGATGCAATGCAAGTGGAAGAGGTACATTTGGCAGTAGAAAGAGCCGCAAAACGTGCCAGAGCAGGCGAAGGACCTACTTTGCTCGAATTTAGAACCTACCGTTACAAAGGACATTCGATGTCTGACCCTGCCAAATATCGGACAAAAGAAGAAGTAGCAGAGTATAAAGCTCAAGATCCTATTCAACAGTGTAAAAAAGTCATTTTAGAAAGGGAATATGCTACCGAAGATGAACTCAAAACGATGGACAAAAATATCAAAGCACGAGTTCTAGAGTCAGTGAAGTTTGCCGAAGAGTCGCCTTTCCCTGAAGCAGATGAGATTTTTAAAGATGTTTATGTAGAGGATTTTGATTTTTATCGAGAATAGTCTCTTCTTTTTATAAAAAGCCAAATTTAATTTTTCCGTAGCAGTAGTTTTACAAACCTACCGTTACGGAAAAATGCTTTTTAGTTTGATAAACTAAGTTTGTTAGAATATTTACTTAACAAGGCTGTATTTATCCCAAAACTACATATTTACTTCCGTAGTTGGAGTAGTTATTTCGAGTTTTGCGGGAGCTTTGGCATAGGTCGGACAACTTTTATAAGAACAAGCCGAAATGCCAAGCATGGCAATACCCAATATCGCAAAGAGAATTTTTTTCATGATGCTATTTGGTTTGAGATTCTATTTTGATTTAAAGATACAACGCAAATTTTATTTTTTTAGGTCAAAGGATGTAAGATTCTTTCCGATTTTAGTGGCTTAATTTTGGATTACATTCACAAAACCATCAAGTTACAACCCCGTAAATCAGAATTATCGAAGCGTCCCAAAACTCGAAATCCATCCGTCTCAAAACTACCTAAATCTTGGGTTTCGATAAAAGCACAGGATTCAATATTTGCCAAATCGATGACATTAATTCCTCCATTTGTGCGCTCCGAATTAATACAAAATGGATCGTTTGGTTCACGTAATAAAATTCGTAAAGTTGGTGGAGTCTTGAAAATTCCATCTCCTTTTGAGTAGGCTTGTGAAAGTAATTCTGTCATCCCATATTCTGAATGAATTACTTGACAACCAAAGTTTTGTATTAATATTTGGTGTACTTCTTCTCGTGTCATCTCAGGACGTTTGCCTTTCATTCCTCCCGTTTCCATGATGATGGCATTTTCTAAATTGACTTGGAATTTTTCGGCAAAATCTAATAAGGCAAATGTAACTCCCAACAATAAAATGGGACGTGTTTTTTGGTTTAATTCTTCGATTTTTTGGGCTAAGGTTTCGAAATTATCCAGATAAAATCCTGACTCCGAACCTGTTTTAGCCATAAAAAAACGAGCCATTTCGACTAATGAAGAATCTGAACGTTCTAAATAGGAAGGTAGTAATGCAAGTAGTTCAAAATCAACTAATTTACCATAAAATTGTTCGAAAATCCATTGTGAATTTTGGTGATAAAAGTCTAAATCTGTGACATAATGTTGGCTGGTAATTTGTCCTGTTGTTCCACTACTTCGAAAAATGGTTGTAGGAGGGCTAAAAATGGAACGTATTTGGTGATTTTTGAAAAAACGAATCGGTAAAAAAGGAATTTGTTCAATCGTATGAATTTTGGAAATATCCGTTCTTAGATAGTTTAAATATTGGCGATAAGTGGGATTATTTTTAGCTTGAAAATCAAAAAGTTGGAGGGCTTTATCTTCAAAATTTTGGGGTGTTATCTCAAAAAAATCAGCTCTGAATTGGTGAATAAAGTTGGGCATATCACATCATTTTTAACTAAAAAACATAATTCCTAAAACTAACATCGTTACGACCACCGAGACCGTTTTGAGCCAAGTGTACCAAATTTTTCGGGCTTCATTTGCATCCTGTGGATTAGTGGTTTTCTTTTTACTGTATTCGTGAAAATGGGTATGACAATTTGGGCAAAGTTTGGCTGTTTGTCCTTTTTTTCCAAAAATACTTTTGGGCAAAATATGATGTTCGTGGATGTAGAAAAAAATTCCACATTTTTCACATTTTCCTTTTTTAGCTTCTTTCATGGTTTTATAATTTAATGATTCGTAAATGGATATGATGATTTTTTAGTTCGTCATGATAAAATACAGAAATTAAATCCACTTCGTACTTTTCTCCTGCTTTACGTTCCATTAATTTAATGCACTCTGCTAATCCTGTAAGTTTTTGTAAATCAGTATAAATCAAGTAATTTTGCATTAATTGAGCAAAAGTTTTAGGTGTATCTACATTTTTCAAAGCCTCCGAAATACCTATATCCAGACCTATCGAATTATCATCTTCACCATAATCCGAAAAAATCCAAACTTGACTTTTCTCACTCGGATACATTTTGAGTAGTTCTTGTTCCAAAACTTGAACTTGGGTTTTATCTATACTCTGATAAATTTTCTCAAATTGTTGAGCAATTTGCCAAACACTCAAAAACTCTTGTTGTTCTTGTTCCATTTTTTTATTATCCAAATCATACAATCATTCTTAGAAAGTAAATATACCTCTTTTTGAATCCTTTTCAAAGCCTGATAATCAAATATTTCGCCTATTTAAACTCTTCACAAATGTAATCGCTCGTTGGAAATAATCGGCATCGGCTTTGCCCAAAATAAATTCATTTTCCAAACGACTTTGTTGGAAATTTTGAATTCCAAGCCTATTTAGTTCCTCAAAAAAATCAGCCAATTTTCCTTTTTGAACCAAATCAACCAAGCCTAAAACTTGAGGTTCAGAAAGTGATTTGTCCGAAATATTTTCCAAAGCACTTTGCAATTTTTCTTTGTTCGAAAGCTCGACTTCACCCAAGAGTTTCTTTATCAGCAACATTTTTTCAAACTTGTCGCTGAACTCTTTTTCAATTCCATTTTTGAGCATCGTTTTTAACCGCTCAACTTTGAAAGAATCTTCTTCGCCATTTTCCCGATAAACCACCAATTCCGAAATTCCCAATTCTTTAACTTGAAATTTTTGATGAACATGATTCAGTGCTTCCCGAACTTGCCAAAGGGCATACCGTTTATCTTGACTTCCAAGTACTTGAATTTCAATATTTTTAGTTAGACGGTGGGCTTCAATCAAAACTTCATTTTTGCCATATTGCAAAACAGCCCCATTTTTCCAATAAAATTCATCCTTGATTTTTTCGTGTTGATTAACCAGAAAAAAAGAAATGTAATCGTTTCGCCAAATTTTGTACTGAAATCGAAAATGTAAACTGTTTGTTTTTTCAGATTTTTCGTCCCAATAATTTTCCAATTCTTCGGGCTTATCGGGCTTGAAAGTACTGGGAATCAGGTAATAATTTTCGCCATTGGAAGCCGTTCGTAAATACGCCAACTCAAAATATTTCATCATCCGAATAATAAAATCCCGTTCTCGGTGGTCTCGATAGTTCATTTCTCGTAAGAGTTGAAAAATCTCCTCTTCATGAATTTTTCCTATTTTTTGAACACTTTCCGAATTAATAATTTTATACACTCCATTAATAATCCATTGAGGTTTGAAAACATACAATTCTTCCAAATTTTCATGCTGTTCTCGGAAATTCAGCATGATACCCAAAGAATTCAAACGGTCTGCCAATAATTTTTGACTGGTCGGGTTAAATTCTTCCGATTGATTTTCAGCCACTTCAAGGCAAATTTTTTCATATTCCCGATAATCAATATAATTTTCGTCAAGGGCTTGAAGTCGTTCTTTGACCGCAAAATATTTTGGTGCAAAAGGTTCATTGAAGTGCGGTAAAGTCTGTAAAATCTCCTGAATTTCGGTTTTTAATTCTGCCAAACCCCGCCCTGTTTGCCAAGATGTCTCAACTACACCTTGAATATTATATGATTTTTGGAGCATCCGAATTGGAAAACGATGCGTATCTTTTGGATTATCTAATTTATTGATAACCAATAAAATCGGAGAATCTCCGCATGAACTTTGAAGCATTTCAAGCCATTTTTCGAGGGTATCGGGTTGGTCTTCTCGTCCACTAACCACCAAAACATACAAACTCCGTTCGGTCATAAAAAATTTATGGGTGGCGTGCATAATTTCCTGACCGCCAAAATCCCAAAAATACAGTTTTAAAGGTTCTTTGGTTTCGGGTTTTGGGGTGTAAAAAAACTTATCGGAACAAGTATGAATTTCAATTTTTTCGGTACGGATTTCGGAGGCTTTTTTGTCATAAAGTAGGCATTTCATGAGTGAAGTTTTGCCTACTTCACCTTCGCCCACAAATACCACTTTTGCTTCTCGTAAATACCGTTCTTGAGTGGGTTTTTGAGCAAAATTATCTAACCAATAATGAAGGGCTTCTGTTTGATTATCATATAAATCAGTAGCCTTTTTTTGAACACTTTGGGGTAATTTTTCAAAGGCTGGTGTATTTTTAAATTTGATATATTTTAAATTTTGAAGTTGAGCCAATATCGAAATATCTGAAACTTCATTTTCTGAGAAATATAATTCTTGTAAATTATGAAGATTAGCTATGGCTGAAATATCTGAAATTTGATTATCCCAAAAATATAGCTTTTGTAAATTAAGAAGATTACTGATTGCTGAAATATTGGAAACTTTATTATATCCAAAATCTAATATTTGTAAATTATGAAGATTGGCTATGGCTGAAATATCTGAAATTTGATTTGTCCATAATTCTAATGTTTGTAAGTTTTTTAGTTCTATTATCGCAGAAATATTTAAAACCTGATTATCTGAAAAGTTTAAATGTTCTAACTTATGAAGATTCGCAATTGCAGAAATATCTGAAACTGAATTATTGCCAAATTTTAAATATTGTAAGTTTTTCAGATTGGACAAAGATTCAATATTGGAGACTGAATTATTACTAAAATTTAAATATTCTAATTTATTTAATTTGTCTAATGCTGAAATATCGGAAACTTTATTACGCCAAAAATATAAACTTTGTAACTTCTGAAGATTGGATAAAGCCGAAATATCAGAAACTGAATTGCCTCCAAAATTCAAATATTGTAAATGATGAAGATTAGACAATTTCGAAATATCAGAAACCGAATTACTACTAAAATCTAAATATCGTAACTGACGAAAAATAGCTAATACCGAAATATCAGAGACCGAATTTTGCTGAAAATCTAATATCTTTAGTTGATGCAGATTGGATAGTGGCGAAATATCGGAAACCGAATTATAACTGAAATCTAAAACCTCTAAATTAGTGAGTGTCGCCAATAATGAAATATCAGAAATGCGTTGGGTTTCTTGAAAAATACTTGATTTGCCTTGTACCGTCAGAATTCGTAAGTTTTGAAGTTCGGCAATATTTTTTTTGGTTTTGGAAAAACGAAGCCCAAAAACAGATTTATTCTTTTCGCCCAATGAAACGATTTGATTTTGTTCACCCTGATTTTCTGTTTGGGCAAATTTTTGGGTTTCTTCATCAAAATAACCTATTCCCAAATTCAAATTTTCGAGCCAAACACAATCAAATAATTCTTGAGGCAGTTCGATGAGTCCGCAGTTTCCCAAATCCAAAAAAGGACTTCGGTTGCGTTTATTTTTGGCAATAAGGTCAAGGGCAAGTTGAGACATGGTTTTTTTATTGAAAATCAAGCATTTTTAATTATTTCTTCATCAAACAATAGTTCGTAAGTGTTTTAATTAATAATTTTTTAAATTATAATATATTATGAATCAATTACTTACGTAGCGTAGGATTTGCAAACGCTACTATGGAAATAAACATTAATTTTCTGAAAATCAATATATTAACTCTTCAAGAGTTTTGAGATTTAGGCTTACGAACTATTGTCAAAGATACTAAGAAATAATTCAATAAATTTATTGATATTCAACAATATTAAAACCTCTTTCAAGAACTTGGAATGGAAAATTTAGGTAGGAAAATTAAAAGAAATGAAGATAAAATACGAGCTTGCTGGTAGGATTATAAGCACCAACAAGCTCTTTTTATAAACTGATAATCAAACTATTTTTTGACAAAAGATTCAATAATTTTTTCGACTTCTTTTACGTCCTCATCAAATAGATATTCGAACAGTTTTTTATCATTTACCGAATTGTGTAATTCCAATGATTTGTTCTGAGCAAAAACTTCGCTCCATTTTGTACGTACTTTGCCCCACATTTTGTGATTCTTTTTCCACCATTGTTGAGCAGCTTTGCAACGGCTATCTTCTACTTTGGTGTAAGTATTATAACCTTTTTCTTCTGCCAAAATAATGTCTGCCTTACCACTTTCTCGAATAACTTTCTTGTTATCTTGGTCATGAATCCAACCGAATTCTGTGATTTCATGTCGATTTCCGCGAATGGTTACATTATAATCGTCTCGTTTGGTATGTTCTCGGCGAGGTAGTGGAGCATCAGTGGTATTTTCCCAATAACTTTTTTCGTCTACGTGTACCCAAGTTGCCGAACCTTCATAACGAGGACTGTCGTCTACTTGAAAAACTTTTTGTGTCCACTGTCCTTTAACTTGATTTTGAGGTAGTTGAACAAATTTCCAGCGTTTATTGACATCAAACATATATAAGTCTGTGTTTTCATAGAGCCAGTCTTGCCGCCAATGTTTTACAATATATGGTTTGTCATCTTTCCCAACAATTAATAAATGTTGTAAAACCAATTTATTGTCATCCTCTTCGACCGTTTCGACCCATTCAAGGGCTTTTTCTTCTTTCTTTTTTGAAGGTTTGTAGGTCGAATCAGAGGAATAGTTGAAGGTTTCAGCAAAGTTAAAACCTACCTCAAAACATCCACACATTTTTTTGATAGCGGTTTTGTCCGCCGTTTTTTTGGATTTAGCGTCAGATTGTGCCATTGCATTTAGAGACATTAGTACACTAATAATCAGTAGAATAGATTTGAACTGCATGATATAATTGGGTTTAAATGAAAAAAATTTGAACAAATATATTATTTTTATTTGGATTGAATAAAAATAAGCCTCATCTTTGTATCACTAATTTAAAACAAATCTAAATAAAAATAATGATTCGTGGGCTTTTAATCTTCTGGGGATTATTTTCATACTGGGAAATTTGCCAAGCCCAAAAAGACGAATCAAGACAGGATTTAGATAGCGATTCTTCCGTTATTGAATTGGGAGAGGTCATCGTCACAGCTACTCGTACTCAGCGACAACTTTCTTCTTTACCGATGCCCTCCCAAATCATTACTCAGGAAGAAATTCAGCAAACGAATACAATTCGGTTAGAAGCCTTATTGAATGAGTTAACAGGTGTTGTTACAGTTCCTGATTTTGGAGGTGGTGAAGGGATTCAGATGCAAGGATTAGATGCCGAATATACCTTGATTTTGGTAGATGGAGTTCCCTTAATTGGCAGACAGGCAGGGACTTTAGATGTAAATCGGATTACGATTGGGAATATTCAGCAAATTGAAATCATTAAAGGGGCTTCGTCTTCACTTTATGGAACAGAGGCTTTAGGCGGAGTTGTTAATATTATTACTAAAAAACCTGAAGATGGTGTTCATGGTCATTTGAATTATCGGTTAAGTAGTTTTAATACCCATGATTTAAATCTCAATTTGACGTATCAGAAAGAGAAATTAGGATTACAACTTTTTGGAAATCGGAATAGTAGTGATGGATATGATTTGATTCCAGATGATGAACTCAAAACGGTAAATCCATTTTATAATTACACATTACAATCCAAGATATCCTATCAAATTTCAACGAAAACGGATGTTCTTCTTTCAGGACGTTATTATTATCAGAATCAAGACAATATCGCCAGTTCAACAATTAAAGGCGAAAGTCAATTAGACGAATGGAATTTTCAAACCAAAGTAAACCATCAGTGGAATCCAAAATGGTCAAGTTACTTGGATGTTTATACAACCAGCTATCAGGCAAGCGACTTTCTAAAGGATATTAACAACCAGTTTGTTAGCAATAGTGAGTTCAATCAGCTATTATTTTTACCTGAATTTCGTACTACTTATTCCATTGATAATCATAATGTTATATTTGGGATTGGTTGGCGACATGAAACACTTGAGCGAAGTAATTTTGTGCAGAATCCTGTTTTTGATTCTCAATATTTTTATGCTCAGTACGATGGACATTTTGCTAATAAACTGAATTTAATTGCGGGACTCCGCTTCGATAAACATAGCGAATATGCTTCTCAATGGAGTCCTAAGTTGGCATTGCGCTATGAAATACATCGAAATTTAGCTTTCAGAGGTTCAGTAGGTTATGGCTTTAAAGCTCCTGATTTTCGGCAACTTTACTTTGATTTTACCAATAGCACCGCAGGTTATACGGTCTTAGGTTACAATGCTGTCGAAAAACGCCTTCCTGAATTTGAAGCAGAAGGAGCATTGCTTCGAAATGTAGTCCCGATGTCTGAACTTTCTAAGCCGTTAAGTCCCGAAAGTTCTATCAATTGGAATATTGGTTTTCAATATGAGCCTACAAGTCGGTTTTCTATTGAAGGGAATTTTTTCCGAAATGACATCCGAAACCTAATTGATATTCGAGTGATTGCCAATAAAACAAATGGACAAAATGTTTTTAGTTATTACAATATCAACCGAGTTTATACTACTGGTTTTGAGGTAAATATAAATTGGAAACCTAATCAGAACCTGACTTTAAAAGGTGGTTATCAACTACTATATGCCAAAGATAAAAAAGCAAAAGAGGCTTTTGAAAATGGAGAAATTTTTGCCCGAAATTCGGAAACTTTACAGAGTTTTCAACTTGAATCTAAGGATTATTTTGGGCTATTTAATCGCTCTCGGCATATGTTTAATGTCAAAGTATTTTACCATGTACCGCAATGGAATTGGAATACCAATTTACGCACGACTTACCGCAGTCAATTTGGGCTTTTTGATGCCAATGGCAATACGTATTTAGATCAATATGACAGCTTTGTGGCAGACTATTTTATCATAGATTGGGCGATGACCAAGACTTTTCATGACAAAATAGAAGTAGGATTGGGAATTGATAATATCCTGAATTTCACGGATGAAATAAATATTTCCAACATTGCAGGGCGCATTTTTTACGGAAAAGTTAATCTAAAATTTTAATTTTTAAATATTCAATTATCATCATGCCAAGTTTATCATTTTTTAAACGTTTTATCCATTTCCCTTTTTATTTGGTGGGATTGTTTATGATATTTAGTCTCGTTTCGTGTAGTGATGACGATGATAAAACCGATAGTATTCCTTTGGTCAGTAAAAGTTTTCAGGATTTACCTGCTCAACAAACTTCAGATTATTCAACTAATCCTCCTACTATCAAGGGAGAGTTTACAAGATTCAATTTGGCAACAGGTCAAATTACTACAGGTGATGATTGGGATATTGCTTTTCGAGGTACTACAATTTTAGTTAATGGTGGAACGGCATCATCTGATGATCAACCTACACGAACAGGAAATGCAGGCGCATATATCGCTTCGGGAACAATGGGAAGTACCAAAAATGCGGATGCTGGTCTTATTCAGCAAGATTCCGAAACTCAACTTGCCATTCCTACAGGGAGTGGAAACGGTTGGTACAATTATGCAGGACCACCAAGCCATTTAATTACACCAATTGCAGGAAAAGTTATTGTTGTCCGAACTCATGATAATCACTATGCCAAAGTCGAAATCTTGAGTTACTACAAAGGCGCACCTGCTGAGCCAACATCTGATAATGAAACACAGCATTATACGTTCAATTATGTCTATCAACCAAATTCAAACACGACAAGTTTTGACTAAAGTTTAATGAAAAAATCTGCATTAAAATTGATTCTATTTTACAATATTAAATCCCTAAAGATAGCACCATGAAATGGTAATTCTCCGAAAAATTTACGCTTGATTCACAGGCAAAAAGTCAGTCTTTCGTTTGTTGTTGATTTGCCTTAGTGTACTCCGATAGCAACTGCAAGTATTGCATCGGACGCAAAGCTCTGAAATGTTAATTTAGGTATAGATTTCAGAAACTGAAAAAGGGATAGCTTCTTAGGCTATCCTTTTTTTATGCCATTTTTGGAAAACAATTCATAATTTTAGTATTCATTAATTTGATAAGAATTTCATATAACTCATTGAAAATAACTAACTAATTCATTTTATAATCATACAAAAACCAATACTTTTCATAGCGTAAGAAAATTAAGCATCTTGCGCTATGAAAAACCTTAAAATTTCCAAATCCACCCTTTAGTATCGGCTTTTCGTCCTCGTCGAATGTCTTCTAATTCGGTCAATAAACGGTTGGAAAGAGCATCTTTTGCAACTGTAGGTAAATCGTAATTTTTACCTTCATATCCAATTTGACAAATCGGAGCAATCGTTGCTGCCGTACCCGTTCCGAAAGCCTCGACAAATGTGCCATTTTCCAAAGATTCAATGAGTTCGGAAACCGCCAATTTACGTTCCTGAACATCAACTCCCCATTCTCTGGCAAGTTCTAAAACACTTTTTCGGGTAATTCCATCTAAAATTGTGCTACCTGACTCGGCTGTAATTAATTGGTTTCCAATCAAAAACATGACATTCATCGTCCCCGCTTCTTCAATATATTTATGTTCTTTACTATCTGTCCAAAGCAATTGATGATAACCTTCTTCCAATCCTAACTGAGCAGGATATAATGAACCTGCATAATTTCCTGCAGATTTTGCAGCTCCCATTCCGCCTTCACAAGCTCTCGAAAAATGAGTTTCTACCTTAACTTTAACAGGTTCTCCATAATAAGCTCCAACAGGTCCCGTCAAAATGACAAACTGATACGTATCCGAAGGGCGAACACCTAAGGAATTATCTTTGGCATAAATCAAGGGACGGATGTACAATGAAGCTCCATCCATAGGTGGAATCCAGCCTCTATCCATATCCAATAGCATTCTCATGCCTTCCTTATAAATTTCTTTTGGGATTTGTGGGATACACATCCGCACGGCAGATTTATTGAGACGCTTCCAGTTTTCATCTGCACGGAATAAAATCACTTCTTTTTCGGTATTGGTATAGGCTTTCAATCCTTCAAAGACTGACTGCCCATAATGTAAACACGCATTCGCAGGTGTGAGTCGTGGCAAAGTTTCGTAAGGTTGAATACGTAAATTTTGCCAACGTCCATTTTGATAATCCGCTAAAAACACATGGTCAGAAAAAACTCTTCCGAAATTTAAGTTCTGAAAGTCAATCTCAGGCAAACGAGATTTCTCAGTTAGGCGAGTCGATATTTCTAACGTAGCGGTTTCTAATTCATTCATCGTTTTTCATTTTTACTAATACAAAAAAATTGAAATTCATTGAAAATCAATGTAAAATTATACAGAAGTAAGAAGCTAATGGGGAAAATATAAAACATATCACACCATAAAAAGTCAATAAAATCGACTTTTCTTACGGGTTTCAGACCAAATACATGGTTTTGGAACAATAAGTAGGCTGTTTAAATCTGAAAGTGATCTTTGAGGACTTGGTACATTTCGGCATGAATATTTCCTGCAGCAAGGATTTGTCCCCCAAAAACGAAGTTATCACTATTCCGAAAGTCACTGACTTCGCCCCCAGCTTCTTGGACAATTAGCGAACCCGCCGCCACATCCCAAGGTTTGAGGCTATATTCATAAAATCCTTCGAAACGCCCACAAGCTACATATGCCAAATCGACTGCTGCCGAACCAATTCGCCGAAAACCGTGTGCTTTAGTAATAAAAGTATATAACAATTGCAGAAAGTCAGGCATTTTTTCGGAATAATCGTAGGGGAATCCCGTTGCAATCAAGCTTTCTGCTAATGTATTTACAGTAGAAACTTGAATTGGCTTTTGGTTGAGAAATGCACCACTATCTTTGAGCGCATGAAACATTTCTTGGCGATTTGGCTCATAAACTGCTCCTAACAAAATGTTATTTCCATCCATTAAAGCCACACTAACTGAATAAGTTGGAATTTGATGCACAAAGTTCGTCGTACCATCCAAGGGATCAACTACCCAGTTGAGTCCGCCTTGCTTGGGTTCACCTGTTCCTTCCTCCGCAATAAATCCTGCTTCGGGAAGAATTTTGCTTAATCCATTGACCAATAATTTCTCCGATTCTTTGTCCACATACGAAACCATATTATTCACGCCTTTGAACTCAGTGTCTCTGGCACGGTCAAACCGTTGGGCTTCTTGGCAGACGAAGTCGCCTGCTTGTTTGGTCAATTCTAAAACCGACGAAATAATTTTTGTTACATTCATTACCAACAAATTAGAATAGGTAGTTTGGTAAAAGTACAGATTTTCAGGTGAAATTCGATAAATTTCTCAAAAAAATGTTAAAATCAGAAGGATTTTTCGGTTTCGTGAAAGGAATATGAAGAGCTTGAGTCTACATATTTAATAATAGTCATCATCTAGATGAGTTGAACTTTTAGTTAGTGACTAAAAAACTCATCATAACTTTTAGAGGAATGCAGAAAACCTATGACTGCATGGGCTTCTTCAGTGTGTCGTTTCGACTTGACATCTAACATACTACTAATATTTTCAGTAATGTCTGATGCCATCATATTTTGTAGATTAATAGTTTGTTCGACAGGATGTAACTTGAATTTTTCTAACACAGCAATTAGTTTTTGGTCTTTAAAGAAGAGTTCTTCTACCCGAATTTCTTGACGAGTTTCAGAAGAAGGACGTTGTTGGATATGTTGAATCGCAATAAGTCCTCGTTTTTCCGAAAAATAATAAGTAGTGGTAGTTGTTCCATCTTCACTTTTTTGCTCATCAACTAGCTTTAAGATTTGTTTTTCTTTCTGATATGCCAAAATTTTTCCGTGTACTGTGTGGGAATTACTTTCATAATTCTTATTTCTTTGAACTAACCCTCTTAAATGATTATTTATTAATTGAATGTAATCTTGAGTTTCTTTAATTTCTTCTTTTCTAGTATCCGATGAAGCTACACATGGTACAGCAACACAACGATATTTTCTGGTTTTGAGCTGGTTAGCATTGCTTAATAAATACCAAACTGCCCGACTTTGAATTCCACTTTCATTAGTTAAAAAAACATCTAGCGCTTCTTCTTGACGAGTTGCCTGAAACTTTGAACTCTTGGTAAAATATTCTGCACGAATATCATCCCGTACAAACTCTTTATAGTTTCCTGTTACTGAGGAATCTGTAATATTCATACGAATATATACTCGTCTTCCTTGTCCCTTATACTCAAAACATCGTTCCGATGAGGAAGTACTGATGAGTATAGGTTTAGATACGTCTGTGTCTTCAGAATTAGTTTGGCAACTGTAAAGTAACAGTCCCAAAATTCCCCCTAAAACGTTTAAAAAAAAGGATAGTCGCATCATAATTTTTGTATTGAATAGAACCTAGCTAAGTATTTCATAACTCCCAGTACCAAGCTTAAAATGAAAAAAGCAAAAAAGAACCAACCTTTTTCTCTCCTTTCCTATCTAATCTTTATAGATTTACACGTTTTTTTATTGAAAATCTTGCAAAACGCACAAAGTTAGTCACCATACCACTATTGAACCTAAAAATGATACTTTTTATAGTGCAAAATCTCTCAAAAATTGCTACCTAAATCCTTACTATCATGTTGTATCTTCATCATACAGGGCGTGTATTCCGTTATTTATTTCCGCGCCTGATTTGGAAAAAAGAAGTTCATGAAAAAATTATTTATCTGACTTTTGATGACGGACCCATACCTGAAATTACGGAATTTGTTTTAGAACAATTGGCTAAATATAATGCTCGTGCTACTTTTTTTTGTGTAGGAGATAATATTCGGAAACATCCCCATATTTTCGAACGTCTATTAGCCGAAAAACATAGTATTGGAAATCATACTTTTAACCACTTTGATGGCTGGAAAATAGAACATCAGACATATTTACAGAATATTCAGAAATGTGAAGATATCATTCAATCTTTTGATCCTAATCCTGACTTACCTTATAAAAAAAGACTCTTCCGTCCACCCTACGGACGATTGAGGCGAGTACAAGCGAATCACTTATTATCTCATTATCATTTAATTATGTGGGATGTATTGAGTGGAGATTTCGATAAGGAATTAGAACCTGAAATCTGCCTTCGAAAATCTATACAACACACCGATAAAGGGTCGATTATTGTCTTTCATGATAGTATTAAAGCTGCCCGAAATATGATTTATACCTTGCCCCGTTATTTAGAATTCTTTGCGCGTAAAGGATTCCGATTTGAGGGTTTATAAATATCTAACAAGAACTTTGTTTGATTTAGGGAGTTATTTTTCCGAAAAATCTAAAATTTAGTTATCTTTCAGAAAAAAGTGATGCAAAGTAGCTGATGGCACAGAAAGACACTTTCGAGAATAACGAAATCCTTAAAAACCTCAAAACTTTACGTAATCGAGATTGGAAAGCCTTTATTTGGAGTCTTTTTATCTCGACAATACTTTGGTTTTTTGTAGCACTCAATAAAGAATACACTACCGAAATTAAGTACCCCATACGTTTTACCTTTGAACAAACTAATGTTGTAGCACTTGAGCCGCCCCCACCTTTCATTGAGATGAAAGTTACGGGACATGGAGCTATTTTATTACGTAAATCATTAGGTCTTGATGTTGAGCCCTTAGTCATGAAAATCAAGAATCCTACTCGAATTAAATACATGACTGCTAAAACGTTATTACCTTCTTTGTCTGCGAATTTGCGAGATTTGAAAATTAATTATATTGCACAGGATACGATATTTTTTAACTACAATCGTATCACGATGAAGGATGTATATATTCGTACTGATAGCACAAAAATTCGATTGAGGAAAAATTGTCGAATTACTTCCCCAATTCAAGTAGTGCCTAATTCTGTCACATTTAAAGGAGCATCCGAATTAGTAGAAAAAGCACCTGATACTTTAGATTTGGTTTATCCAAGTTATGAAATTGGGCATCCATTTAGTGGACGAATTCCGATTAAATATCCAAAACATGATTTATTAGTGGTTAATGCGGAACGGGTTTCGGTTCGTTTTGACGTAACTCAGTACAGGGAACAAAAACAACCTATTTCTTTGATTACAAAGCACTTTCCACGAGATTCTTCGGTATATATCCAAGACCCAGAAGCTTGGGTTAGTTATTTAATTCCTGAGAAAAAATTTAGAAAAGTCAAAGATACGATTGCGGTTACGGCTGATTTATGGAAAGTGAATCGGAAAGATACCACCCTTACACCTGATTTATTTATTTCGGTTTCGGATACGTTTCGAGAGCCGAAAATCATTCCTGAAAAATTCAAAATTTATATCGACAATGCTAAAAATCGGCATTACTGGTGGAATCGGCGCAGGTAAAAGCACCGTGTGTCGAGTTTTTTATACTCTTGGTATCCCAATTTATGATGCAGATAGTCGTGCGAAACGCATCACTACGACACACCCCCAACTTCGCCAAGAGATCATCCAAGAATTTGGTACAGAATCTTATTTACCAACAGGTGAATTAAACCGTGAATTTTTGGCAAAAACCGTTTTTAATAATCCTGATAAGTTACAGATTTTGAATCAATTAATTCATCCAAGAGTCCGTCAAGACTCTCAAGAGTGGATAGCCCAAAAAATAGGTAAATATCCTTATATTTTGAAGGAGGCAGCTTTGTTATTTGAATCAGGTTCATACCAAGATTTAGATAAAATTATTACGGTGAGTGCACCATTGGAATTACGAATTCAACGGGTTTTAGGACGTGATAAACATCGTCAAAAAACAGATATTGAAGCTATTATTAACAAACAAATGGCTCAGGAAGAAAAAGAAAAACGAGCTGATTTTGTAATTCGAAATGATGGAAAATCAATGATTATTCCACAAGTCTTAGAGTTACATCACATCCTACTGAACGTATAGATCTAATCATCAATTAGTTATAATTGACTCATATAAATCAAAAATCGAAATGAAATATTCCGTTAATGAACACGGTTATTATGGCAATTTCGGAGGGGCTTATATCCCCGAAATGCTTTATCCGAATGTCGAAGAGCTTCGTAATCGTTACTTAGAAATCATGAATGAGCCTGATTTTCAAGATGAATTTCAAGCCTTGTTACGAGATTATGTCGGGCGACCAACTCCGCTTTATTTGGCAAAACGATTATCCGAAAAATACAAAACTAATTTATATCTCAAACGAGAAGATTTAAACCACACAGGCGCACACAAAATCAATAATACGATTGGGCAAATTCTATTAGCAAAACGATTGGGTAAAAAACGAATTATTGCTGAAACAGGAGCAGGACAACACGGCGTAGCAACGGCAACGGTTTGTGCTTTGGCAGGGGTCGAATGTGTGGTTCACATGGGAAAATTAGACATTGAACGCCAAGCTCCAAACGTCTCTCGAATGCGAATGTTGGGGGCAACAGTTGTTCCTTCTTTGTCAGGAAGTCAGACTTTGAAAGATGCCACTAATGAAGCCATTCGAGACTGGATTAATCATCCAACGGATACGCATTATATCATTGGTTCGGTTGTAGGACCGCATCCCTATCCCGATATGGTAGCTCGTTTTCAGTCAGTTATAAGTCAAGAAATGAAGGCTCAATTACTTGAAAAAACAGATTCGGAAAATCCTGATTATATTATTGCTTGTGTTGGAGGTGGAAGCAATGCGGCGGGAGCTTTTTATCATTACCTTGAAAATGAAGAAGTTAAATTAATTGCCGTAGAAGCCGCAGGATTAGGTGTAGAAACTGACCAAACTGCCGCCACAAGTGTATTAGGTACAACAGGTGTATTGCATGGTAGTAAAATTTTATTGATGCAAACCGAAGACGGACAGGTGATTGAACCTTATTCGATTTCGGCAGGATTGGATTACCCAGGGGTAGGTCCTCTTTATGGACATTTGAAGGAAACTAAACGAGCCGAATTCATTTCAATTACTGATGATGAAGCTCTCGAATCAGCGTATGAACTTAGTCGAATTGAAGGAATTATTCCTGCTTTGGAAACGGCTCATGCCTTGGCTGTTCTTCGAAAAGTACCATTTAAAGAAACGGACACTGTAGTCATTAATCTTTCGGGAAGAGGCGATAAAGATTTACAAACTTATATTGAGCAATTAGACCGTTTTACCACTTAATTTCCTTTGTCTTACTCTTTCATTTCCCTTAAAACTAATTAATATTGAATTTCATGAATCGAATTGATACGTTATTTTCCTCTAAAAAATCTAATATTTTATCGGTTTATTTTACTTCGGGATACCCCAATTTGGAAGACACTACCCGAATTATTCAGGCTTTAGACGAGTCAGGAGCAGATTTATTGGAAATCGGAATGCCTTATTCGGATTCAATGGTGGATGGTACAACTATCCAAAATAGCAATGGTCAGGCTCTTGCTAATGGCATGAGCCTCAAAGTATTATTTGCTCAACTAGAAAATATTCGGTCAACTACCCAAATGCCTCTTCTAATGATGGGCTATGTGAATCAGGTGATACAATATGGAGCGGAAACATTTTGCCAAAAGTGTCAAGAAATTGGGATTGATGGTGTAATTATCCCTGATATTCCCATGTTTGAATACGAAACCGAATATCGTCCTCTTTTTGAAAAATATGGTTTATATAATGTTTTTTTAGTTACTCCTCAAACTTCGGATGAGCGAATTCGAGCATTTGACCAAGCAGCACAAGGTTTCTTGTATGTTGTTTCTTCAGCATCAACCACAGGCGCAAAATCAGATATTCAAACTAACCAAGAGGCCTATTTTCAACGACTTGAAAAATTGAATCTCAAAAATCATCGTTTGATTGGGTTTGGTATTTCAGATAATAAAACTTTTCAAAAAGCGTGTCAGTATGCGAATGGTGCTATTATTGGAAGTGCTTTTATCAAAACATTAGGCAAAGCAGGTAATTTGGAAGGAAATATTCAAGCGTTTATTAAAAGTATTCGTGGACAGGTAGAGTAGGGTAGGGGTGAATATCGAATTTTCTTACTCTATTTAAAACTTTGTCATGACATAAAGCACTGTTTATTAACATCTTAATTAATATTCTATTATTAAAACTTCTTTTTTCTATAAAAAATACACTTTAATCTGCAACCCCAGACAATTTGTATTGTCTTTCGAGTGAAATCCAAAATTCGGATACAATCAAATTAATTAGTATAAAAACTCTTAAAGTATGAATCAAATCAAGAAAGGTGTATTTTTCATGGGATTATTTTTGGTAGGATTAAGTGTCATGGCACAAACTAACCGAAATGTTTCCAATTTTCGTGAATTATCCGTATCAGGTCCATTTGACGTAGAAGTTACACAAGGAAATACCGAAAGTCTTCAAATTGAGGTAAATAGTAAATTTTTAGACCATATTGTAACTGAAGTAATCAATAATGAACTTCGAATTTATATGAAAAAAGGTACGTGGCAAAATTGGGGGAGTCACTCAAGAAATCCTAAAATATATCTGAAATTCAAAACTTTAACTCATATTTCAGCCTCAGCTTCGGCAGAGATTGACGGAGATAAAACCATCAAAGCCGAAAATATAAAACTAGAAGCCAGTTCTTCAGGAGATATACATTTTGATGATTTACAAGCCTCTGAAGTTGAATGCAATGTAAGTTCAGGTTCAGATATTGATATCGTGGGAAAAGCCAATTTTCTCAATGCAAGTGCTTCTTCGGGTGCGGATTTAGATGCGGATAAATTTAAGGTCAAAAAATGCAAAGCGGCTGCTAGTTCAGGGGCGGATATGTCCCTAAATGTTAGTGAAGATTTGGATGCTGTTGCTAGTTCAGGAGCAGACATTGACTATCGAGGAAATCCACAGAAAATACGAGTTAATAGTACTTCGGGAGCAGATATTACTCCTAAAAATTAGCCATTTGAAATGTCTATTTTTAAGATGTTTTTTATTACCAATTTTTTAAGGAAAATCATTGCTTGTTCATTTAAAATCTTTAAAATTACATTTTGGATTTTTAAATCAAATAGTCTTTTGGTGAAGTTTTAACCTCTTAATTTCCATGAATATTCAAGCTATTATTTTCGACTTTGATGGTGTAATTTTAGATTCTCTTCCTATCAAATCTGATGCTTTTGCCGAAATATATCATCCATTTGGAGATGAAATAGCGCAAAAGGCTCTTGCTTATCACTATGAACATGGTGGTGTTTCACGATACGAAAAATTTAAATATTTACACCGAACGTACCTTAACCAAAACTTGTCTGAAACCGAAATTGAAGCCCTTGCTCAACAATATTCGGCTTTAGTAAAAGAGAAAGTAATTCAATGTCCAATGATAAGTGGAATTGATTCATTTTTAGAAAGTTATTACCAAGAAATTGACTTTTTTGTATCATCTGGAACACCTCAAGCCGAATTACGAGAAGTTGCTAAAATTCGAAATTTAGCTCCCTTCTTTAAAGCAATTTACGGTTCACCTGACAAAAAAATAGTTCACATTGAACGCATTCTAGAGGCAAATTCTTATGATCCTTCACAAGTAATTTTTATTGGAGATGCGACTACTGATCGAGATGCGGCAAAGGCTTGTCAAATTCCTTTCATTGCTCGTGAGGATGGTTCACAATTATTAGCAGATGAAAAGTTGAAAATTGAGGATTTTAAAGAGTTTGATAAATTTTTGAAGACAAATTTCTAATAAAAATAAACTTGTTGTCCGTCAAAAAATACGGACAGCAAGTTTTTATCAATCTAAAAAGCTGAATTTTTCAAGCGTAACCCTGTCGTTTCTGGCAAACCACACATCAAATTCATATTTTGTACGGCTTGTCCTGATGCTCCTTTTGCCAAATTATCAATCATACTGATAATCAATAATTTATTCTCATGTTTTTCTAAGTAAAGCACACATTTATTTGTATTAACAATCTGTTTTAAGTTTGGATTAAAATCACTCAAAATTGTAAATGGGGCATCTTTATAAAATTCTGAATATAATTTTTGAGCTTCTTCCAAAGTCAAATCCGTTTCAGTGTATGCCGAAGCAAAAATACCTCTTGAGAATGCGCCTCGATGTGGTAAGAAATTTACCGATTTATCAAATGTAGGTTGTAATTGACTAATACTTTGGTAAATCTCGTCCAAATGTTGGTGTGTGAAGGCTTTGTAAATCGATAAATTTGAGTTTCGCCACGTAAAATGAGTGGTTTTCATGGGTTTTTGTCCTGCTCCAGTCGAACCTGTGGTCGCATTTACATGAATTTCATTTTTCAAAACTCCAGCCGAAGCTAACGGTAATAAAGCTAGTTGCACACAAGTAGCAAAACATCCAGGATTGGCAATCTTGGTTGATTCTTGAATTTGGGTTTTATTTAGTTCAGGAAGTCCATAAACCCACTCTGAATTAGCAATTCGGTGGTCTCGACTCAAGTCAATTAATTTTACATTTTCTGGGAAGGTGTTGTTTTCCAAAAATTTACCAGCATCTCCATGTCCTACACACAAAAACAAAACATCGATATCTTTTTCCAATTTATCAGCAAAATACAGATCTGTTTCTCCCAATAAGTCTTGATGAACAGCATAAACAGGATTTCCTGCATTACTTTGACTATGAATAAATTGAATTGAAACTTGAGGATGATTTAACAAAATTCGAAGCAATTCTCCTCCTGTATAACCTGCTCCGCCTACAATACCTACTTTTATCATTATTTTATATTTTTAAGTTAATTAATTTGCTAAAAACCAAAAAAATTAGACTTGCTAATTTGAGAAATTGGCAAGTCTAATGTATCATTTCAAAAAATAATTTTACTCATCCTGCCTCAAAATTTTCAGTGTTGTTCTACGGTTGACTTGATGCTCTTCTTCATTTTTTGCGTTTTTAATTTTTAAGTCAGACTCACCATAGCCTTTGGCTTGAATATTTGCTGAATTAATGCCATATTCAACTAAATAATTGACTGCCGCCTTTGCTCGTCCTTCTGAGAGTCGTTGATTATAATCATAGGCTCCTCGCATATCCGTATGTGAACCTAATTCGATAACTGTGCTAGGGTGTTGACGCAGATACTTTTTCAGGAAATAAGCAAATTCATCTAATTTTTTACCTGCTTGCTTGGTAATTCGAGTGCTATCATATTCATATAAAATTTCGAGTTCGGGAATGGTGTCTCCTGCAAAAATATCCTTTTCAAGAACTACAGTTGTATCGAAGTAAATTACATTATCTCCAACGGGTAAAGTGGTTAAATCTACACCACGTCCAAAAGTAGAATAATCAAAATCATCAGAAACATACGTAGTCTTTTCACCAATTAAATGATATTTTTTATCAATTTCAATAGGCTCTTCAAATTGAAAATTTCCAGCTTGATCAGATATTTTTGATTCAATCAATTTCCCAGTTTCATCTAGTAATTTCAAAGTAGTCTTGGGTAAAATTTGTTTTCTGCGATTTTCATTGACGTAAGATACCCCTCGTAAATAATAAACTAATGTTTTTTGATTGCTAGAGTCGTTACTAAATTGATAAATGTCATCATCCCCTTTGGCATTCAAATCATCTCGATTTGAAGAAAAGTAACCATCGGTTTGATTTCGGAACACAATTCCAAAATCATCAGCTTGGGAATTTATAGGAACACCTAAATTTTTGATAACCAATTGTTTTGAAGCATTCTGTAAAGTATCAATCATAAATAAATCCAAACGTCCTAAACCTTTGTGTCCATCAGAAGAAAAAAAGAATTTCCCATTTTTATCTACATATGGAAATGCTTCGTTTCCTGTCGTATTAATTAAACTGCCAAGACGCTCAGGTTTACTCCAATATCCTGCTTCATCTTTAATTGATTTATACAAATCTAGGTGGGATTCAGTTTTGCCTTTTTTATCTGCTCGATTTGAGGAAAAATATAAAGTTTTTCCATCAGGAGATAAAGCTGGTGAAGCATCCCATGCATCCACCCGACTAATTGGAAGCATTTTGGGACTAGACCATTTCGAACCTACTAACTTTGAAACATAAAGATTCACTTCTTTTGTTTTTTCATCCTTATTAGCTGAATTACTACGAGCAAAAATTATCATTTTTCCATCTGCTGAAAATGTGGCAGATGCTTCGTGTCGTCCGTCTGTATTGATTGCTGAATTAAAAAAACTGACTATTTTACCTTGACATTCTACTGTATCTTTTATCTCAAAAGCGTATAAATCTGTAAAACCTGTACCATCTGTCTGGAAAATTTCTTCTCTTCGGCGAGAGCTACTGAAAATCACCTTATTTCCATAAATCATTGGTGAAAATTCAGAAGCTTTTGTATTGATTTTACTACAGGTTGAGATAGTTGTATACGTTTCTTTTTCAGTTAGTTGGTGAATATTTTCTAGAATCTGGATTTCATTTTTGGCCTGCTTAATACGTTCCTCGTTTTTTCCGATTTGGATATATTTCTGAAATTGAACAAGTGCTTTCTCATATTTTTCCTCTGCCTTGAGTGCATACCCTATATAAAAAGCTAAATTATCAGCCTTGAGTCCTGATTTTAAAGCACTTTCATAGTATGGAGTTGCTTTATGAATTCGATTTGAGAGACGATATGCCTCACCAATTTTAAAGTTTAATTCTGCTTTATTATCTGTTTTTTTATTTAGCTGTTTTTCATACGCTTGAATTGCTAACTCATATTGTGTTGATTCAAAAAGACTTAGTGCTTTTTCTGAAGATGTACAACCATAAAATACGGTCAAGAACAGCATTCCAATCCATTTTTTCATATCATTTATATTCTTATCCTTAGATTTCACGATTACTAAATTCGAAAATACAACAAAAACTCTTAAAATGAATCTAAAATAAACTTTATGAATTGTGTTTTAGAAAGATTTATAGGTGAAAGAAGCAAATAGACAAAAAATGTAGAAAGTTTTTTGTCTAAAAAGTTATAAAAAAACCGATAGTCCTTTTCAGAACTATCGGTTTATTGTATAGACTATCCGAATCTTAGGATACGAAAAGTCAAAAGAGACAAAAATTATTCTGTTTCTTTACCTGTACCATAGTGTACATCTCGAACGTAAGTGATTCCAGTGAAGGCATCAAAACGCATATTACTTTCACTAGCAACATTATCATTACTAGCTCCATCAAATCCACCAAGGATACGGAAACCTTGACCAGCACCTGTAGCATTATTGTCATGATAATCACTATCACCTCGGTTGTAGTATTGGTTACCACGAGCATAACCAGAACCACCACTAGTAAGTTTTACTTTAATGCTCCATGCTTCTGCATTGTCAAATGTACCATCTGTTAAGAAAATTTCAGTTTCAGCAGTAGCATCTTGTCCTTCGTCAGATTTGATTTCTTTAACTACAGGCTTGTAGTTATAAGAAACACTAGGTAGATGTTGCCATGCTTTCTTACCATTAACCATTTTCTCCATATCTAACATCAACTCGCCACCTTCGCTAACCCAAAGAACACCTGAATTAGTGTTAGTAGTACGACCTGTAACAGAATTAAATTGCATACCGATACTTTCACTTAAACGGTCAATGAAAACTAAATTGTATTCGGCTGTTTTCGCACCATTATCTAAATATCGATCCCAAGCATCTGATAAATTAGCAGGAACAGCAATACCACCTATAGTAGTACCCTCAAGCCCATCAATATTTATGATACCTTCTTTCAACTCATTTGGGTTACCATCGCCATCTGTATCTTTAACAGTAACAGCACCCTTACTATCCACAATTAGTCGTCCCTCGATTGCTTGAGAAACAGCCATGATAGCTTGACCACTAAAGTCAGCACCATCTTTAACGATAACTACACGTGGTTTTGTAGCGTATCCTTCACCACCATTTGTGATATTTAATGAAAGTTGAGCGTCTAATTTGGCATACTGAGCATAAACACGTCCAGCAAACATGGTTCGTTTGATCTGTGATTCTAAATCATTGTTACTTGGCCATAATGCATCTGCTTGACCTGAATTAGCTGCATAATCCTGATACAAGTTAGGAACCAATACAATGTTGTAAGGAGTAGAAGGATTAGTAACATAACCTGATCCTGTTTCAGCCCATCGAATACCCTCTATTTTACCTGCTGCATTAAAGTTAGGTACACCCCATGCATACTTAGATATATCTGATCCTGTAGCTTGTACCAAGAAAGGAGCAGCTGAAACAAAGTGTGCTTTTGAAGAAGTGTTGTTTACCAAATAACCATCATTGAATAAGCCAGGATTGTTGTAAGGAGTAAACAATCCTTGTCCTGCTGTAGTAATGAAAGTTGAGTTATTTGAACCAATTGCAGAAGAAGGATTATCAATAGCGTTATTACCTATAGTTCCATTTACTAATAAACCTTTGTAGTTGGCATCTGTAGCTGTAATTCGATATTGATCAACACCAAGACCACCACCACCAACATTTGCTACTGCAGCAAATCCTGAGTTATCTGGCTGAGAGGTTAGTGCAAGATTCGTTCCTATGTTTGCCATTGAAATACCACTAGCAGATGCTGTAGCACCTAGCGCCTGTACTAATAACACTGAAGTAAATGAGTACAAACGAATATTATTTTCAACACCAAATACTGTAACAAAGTCAGTAGGAGTATTTACAGATGCTGATGCAAAGCTTGAAGTTGCTCCACCTGCAATAGCCAAGTCTGCTTTACCAAAGTTAGTATCTACAGTTAAGAATGAGTTACCTCCTGTACCAGTAGTGAAGGCTGATCCTACATTAAGTACATTGAATCTAGTAGTAGATAAATACTCACTAAGTTTATTAGAAACAGCGTTGTTGTTCAAAGTATTGCTAAGAGTAATACCTAAAGATGGTAAAAAGGCATACTTTCCATCAACATCATTCATACTTCTTACTAATGCAGTATTTGCAGGACTTAAAGTACCACCACCATTATATGAATATGCCGTATTAAAATATATGTTACCATCACTTCCCATTAATAAAGGCTCTCCTGCCCATCCAGCAACATTAGTTGTAGAAGAAGCTGTCCATGAGAAATCTGTACCATTACGCAAGCTAACAGTTGCTTGACCTGTATAATTACGACCTGGATTTGTAATAATAATATGAGTTATGATACCTGTAGACTCATCAATTACCGCTTTACCATCAGCTGCATTATTAGTTCCAGTTCCAGGAGCAGAAAAAATCACATCAGGATGATATCCAGTAAATGATGCATCATTTACACTTGAGGTGCTTCCACTAGGTGGACGGAAACCAAATCCACTATTGGTAATCTGAACATTTGTCAATCCTCCACTTGTAGAGCCATTTACGGAAGCTGTTCCTATTGAGATAACATCATTCCGTGTAACATTAAATTCTAACTCTTTCCCTGATTTAGTACCGTCAATTTCAGTACCATTACTTTCATCAGTGTAGTCAGATCCTACATTGGTTAACAATGCAGTTTCAATTTGTTGTAACCCAAGTCCAACAGTAAAACCAGCTCCATCACCAACAGTTGATACCTTGCTAACTTCCGCTGTAGCATTTCCTGCTTTTGGAGCTAATGAAGGCCACTTTGTCTTATCTGTACTACTTACTGCAAAGAAACCAATGCTTGTACTTCCATTTAACCCTTCGAAAGTAGTTTTTTGAGCATCACCACTAGCATTACCTGCAGTTAAGAATAATTCATTCTTTGTATTCTTAGCTTTTAACTTACCAGAGTAATCTGCCTTTGTATAAGTTGCTGTACCAGTTGCTTCAGTATCATAAGCTTGGAAAACAAACTCTGGTAATTTTACTCCATTATCTACATTATCTGGAGCAACGTTAGGACCGTATGTGTGACGTGTTGTAACTAGCTTACCTTCTCGATAGAAAGTTCGATCAGCTGCAAACTCAGAGAACTTTAACCTGATTGGTAAACCAGACGAAGTAGATGGAACAAGCATTGAGTATCCACCTCTAAGTACGCCATCATTATCCGCAACACTACCTAATGTAGCAGTAGGTAAACTACTTAATTCATATCCAAATTCCTGAATGTAACCAGACATAGTTTTGCCATTTGTGCCATAACTTGTGCCATTGTTACCATCTGTATCATTACTAATACCGAAACCTTCGTCATTAGTTTGTTTCAAATAACGATCCCAGAATACACTACCACGTCCACCTGTTGCACCTTCCACATCAATATTTGCGGTTACAGTAACATCATCTGAGCTAGGTAATTGTCTAGTAGAGCTTGGGTCATCATCTTGTTGCCCAACAAACTCTTCGACTCCGTTAGTTAAATCATTCTCATAAAAAGCTTTACCTCTGAGAGTAGCCATTTTAGAACGATCATCAGAAATTTCGAAGACAGGAATGACATTGCTTACATAAACTACTTGTCCGTTAGCAACAGCTCCGTCAGGAGTCAAGTTTACGGTGTAAGTAACATTTGAGAGTCCTTCATCTTCTCCATTGATATCAACAGTAATTTCACCACTTCGGAGAGCAGGGAAAGTGTAAACCCCATTCAAAGCACCTGAGCCTGTCAAGTTAGGTTCTCCTACTATGACCGTACCAGGGTTATCATCATTTCCCCCTGCTTGAATTACTCGACCATATTGGGCGATAGTAACTTTTAAGCCTTCTTCACCTTGGACTTCCTCAGTTCGTCCACCACCAGCAGCAAAAACAGCATTAGTTGCTTTAACAGGAGTAACTGAGTAATAAACCAGTCCACCTGAATTAATACGATCTAAAGAGTCTAATGCACGTTGGTATCGCATCATACCAATAGCTTGATCATTGTCTAATTTGTTCTTAGCTGTTGCAATGCTATCTTGTAATCGGAGACGTTGTAACTCCAAATCCAAGGCATCTGCTTCAGAGAACTCTTCTTTCTCACAAGCTGAGAACACGAGCGAAGCCATCGCTAAGCCCATGAATCTTTTGGAATACTTGCTGAATAAATTGTTCATAATTTAAACAGAATTTAATTGTAATTAAGTTTTACTAAAAAGATATTCAAATACAAAATTAGGAGGAAAGTTGAGGATTCCAAAGTTGGGAATCAGAAAACAACCAAATTTAGAGCAAATTTGGAGGATTTCCTCGCTTTTCGTTACTTTTCTTTAAGATTTTCGTTTGGGTGACCCCTACCTATTCGAAAGGGTTGCAAGAATTTGGTAAGAAAAGTTAAAAGAAGACTAATTTTTTAATATTGTCTCAATCACAAACTCTTTTAGAACTTGATTTATGTTTCTATAATTCATAAAAGTAGTAATCCTTAGCATGAATCTCTTTAGCATGAAGAAACTTAAAAACTTTACAATACTATCAATAGTTTGTAGGTTTTGTCTAATCTGCCAATATTCTTAAATTTTTAAGATATTGATTTTCAAATTATTGCGTAGAAACCCTCTTCAAGGGGAGTTTGAGGTAAAGAAAAACCTATTATAATAGTAGGAGTTGAAAAATATAATTCTTTGAGATATGTCTGAGTTTACAACTAACCAAACAGATAAATTTATTCGATTTCTGAAATACTTTGGAAATGTTTGGAATGTAACATTCTTTTCCGTTTTATTTTCTGTATTCTTAACTATACTTTTGGTAGTTTTGATTGATAATGAACTAAAACCTTCACAATATTTATTTTCTGTTTTTTGTGCGGCTACTGTTTCAGGGGTTGTTTCGTTTTTTATGTCTCGGTTGATGAATTCGTATCATCAAATCATTGTTCAACAACAAACCGAATTATTGAAAAAAAAACGCTTGATTCAAGAACAAGAATACGAAATTGCTCAAGCTGAACTCCAAAAAGTTCAACAAAAATCCCAGTATCATCAACAACAAATCACTACCTATGTCCAAATCCTGACTCAGAAAAACCAATTGATTGAAGCACTTTCTCAAGAAGTTAAAACTTTAAATATTCAAAATAAACAAGAAGAATCTCAAAAAATTCAAAATATTAGTTTATTAGTTGAATCTCGATTGTTATCAGATAGTGACTGGAGAGAATTTAAACGGATTTTTGACGAAGTGCATGCGGGTTTTTTTGTTCGGTTAAAAGATAAATATCCCCAATTAACTCCCGCAGAAATTCGACTTTCGGCATTAATTAAATTGAATCTTTCAACCAAAGAGATTGCGGCTATTTTAGCTGTTTCACCCAAAAGTGTGAATGTAGCGCGTTATCGCCTTAGAAAAAATTTAGGATTAGAGAAAGGAACAGATGTAACTAAATTTGTTTTGAGTTTCTAAAATTTTTGGAGAAATTTTGAGCCTCATTTTTGAGATGAATTTCGCTCCAAATATTTTAGTGTATTCGGAGCATTTTTTTTAATTATCGAACACCACCACCGTTTGTTATGGTTTTGTCAGGTGATACAAAAGCCAATTTACCATCCTCATTTTCAGCCATCAAAATCATACCCTGTGATTCGATACCTTTAATTTTTCGAGGTTTTAAATTGACCAAAAGCGTGACTTGTTTCCCAATAATTTCATTAGGTTTATAAAATTTGGCAATGCCACTCACAACTGTTCGAATTTCCGAACCTGTATCCAATTTAAGTTTTAATAACTTGGAGGTTTTAGGGACTTTTTCGGCTTCCAAAATAGTCGCAATTCGAATATCCAATTTCGTAAAATCTTCAAATTCGATGGCTTCTTTGTCAGATTTTTCAGCTTTTTTCTCAGCTTGAACTTCGGCTTCCTTTTGTTTTTTAGAAGAGTTTAGTTTTTCGATTTGCTGTTCGATTTCCTTATCTTCAATTTTTTGGAATAATAAAGATGGTTTTTCAATTTGGTGTCCAGCCGTCAAAATATCTGAAGTACCAGCCTCTTCCCAAGCCCCTGATTTTCCGAGCATTTTACTCAATTTCTCTGCGGTTTCAGGTAAAAATGGCTTCATCAAAATTTGTAAATTTGCGGTAATTTGAAGGACAATATTCATCACTGTTTTGACTCGTTCGGGGTCAGTTTTGCTTTTCTTCCAAGGCTCAGTTTCTGCCAAATATTTGTTGCCCAAACGAGCAATATTCATCAATTCAAATTGAGCTTCTTTGAAACGATATTCTTCAATTAGACTTCCAATTTTTTCGGGATAAGTTTGTAATTCTTCCAAAACTTCACTGTCATATTCCGAAAGTTCATTTCGAGCAGGAATTTCACATTGATAATATTTTTTGGTCAGAATTAGGGTTCGATTTACAAAATTACCCAAATCAGCTACCAACTCATTATTATTTCGAGCCTGAAAATCCTTCCAAGTAAATTCACTATCTTTATTTTCGGGAGCAATTGAGGTCAAAACATAACGCAAAACGTCCTTTTTATCAGGCATTTCTTCCAAAAATTCATGCAACCAAACTGCCCAATTTCGAGAAGTAGAAAGTTTATTTCCTTCCAGATTTAAAAATTCATTAGCAGGCACATTATCAGGCAAAATATAATCGCCATGAGCCTTGAGAATAATCGGAAAAATAATACAATGAAAAACGATATTATCTTTCCCAATGAAATGAACTAATTTGGTATCTTCACTTTGCCAATAAGGTCGCCAATCTATGTTTTGTTTTTCTGCCCATGCTTTAGTTGATGAAATATAACCAATTGGAGCATCTAACCAAACGTAAAGTACCTTATTTTCAGCATCTTCCAAAGGCACAGGAATCCCCCAAGCTAAATCACGAGTCATCGCACGAGGTTGTAAACCTTGGTCAATCCATGATTTACATTGCCCATAAACGGTAGGTTTCCAAGAACCTTTTTTATCTTCAACAATCCATTTTTTGAGCCAATCGGTATATTTATCCAAGCCTAAATACCAATGTTTGGTTTTTCGTAAAATAGGAGTTCCACCGCTCAAAGTTGATTTTGGTTTAATCAATTCTCGTGGACTTAAACTTGAACCACATCGCTCACATTGGTCGCCATAAGCCTCTGAATATCCACACTTTGGACATTCTCCAATGATATAGCGGTCAGCTAAAAATTGCTGATGTTCTTCATCAAAATATTGTTCTGACTCAATAACTTCAAATTCTCCCTTTTCGTGGAGTTTGGTAAAGAATCCTTGAGCAGTTTCAGCATGAATTGGTTCAGAAGTTCGGTGATACATATCGAATGAAATTCCAAACTCTTCGAAAGTTTTCTTATTGATATTGTGGTACTTATCAATAATTTCTTGAGGCTGAATACCTTCTTTTTTGGCTCGTAACAAAATGGCTGCTCCATATTCGTCACTTCCTCCAACATACAAAACATCCTCACCTTTGAGGCGCAAAAATCGAACATAGGTATCGGCAGGCAAATATGCCCCCGCAATGTGTCCAATGTGCAAGGGACCATTCGCATACGGCAAAGCCGAAGTGACGGTATATCGTTTGAATTTTTTAGTATCTTGGCTCATATTTTATAGCTATTTTTTCGAGGCAATATTTTGGTGATTTTAAGCAAAACTTGTATAACACCAATGACGTATTTTGCGAAGACTTGCCAAGTTTTTAAAACTCAACAAGTCTTCGTTTTTTCTAAAGGTTACTTTCGTAAAAGTAGATAATACAAATTTATTTTAAGAATTCATCAATTCCTCAATTTCATCGGCTTCGATAGGAATATTTTGCATTAAATCCTGAATACCGTTTTCGGTAATGACAATATTATTTTCCAGTCGAATGCCAATATTTTCTTCAGGAATATAAATTCCCGGTTCACAAGTAAAAACCATTCCAGCTTCAAATTTATGGTAAATACTTCCGTAATCATGAACATCCAAACCTAAATGATGCGAAGTGCCGTGCATAAAATATTTTCGGTAAAGTGGGGCTTTCGGGTTTTGATTTTTGACCTCAGTAGCATCCAAAAGTTTCAAATCAATCAGTTCTTTTTCCATAATTTGACCTACTTCCCGATGATAATTTTGCCATGTATTTCCGATTGCTAACAATTGAAAGGCTTCTCGTTGTACTCGCAGAACTGCTTCATAAACAGCTTTTTGACGAGGTGTAAATTGTCCATTTACGGGAATGGTTCGAGTCATATCGGCACAATATCCCGCATATTCCGCCCCAATATCCATCAATAATAAATCCCCATCCTGACAAGGTTTATCATTTTCGATGTAGTGTAATACGCAACTATTTGCACCCGAAGCCACGATAGGCGTATAAGCAAAACCAACCGACCGATTTCGGATAAATTCATGAATGTACTCGGCTTCGATTTCGTATTCCATCACATTCGGTTTGACAAAACCCAATATTCGGCGAAATCCTTTTTCGGTAATGTCACAAGCCGTTTGCAAAAGTTTGATTTCAGTGCTTGATTTGACCGCTCTCAAACGGTGCATAATCGGAGAAAGTCGCTCGTAACGATGCAAAGGAAATCGTTTTTTTGTCCATTCGATAAATCGAGCATCACGAGTTTCGACTTCAATAGTTGCCCGTAAATGTTCATTGGTATTGAGGTAAATGTATTCGGACTGAAAGGCTAATTCATGAAAGATTTTTTTGAAATCCGAAAGCCAATAAACTGACTGAATACCAGTTTGTTGCCGAGCTTGTTCTTTAGTTAGCTTGTGTCCTTCCCATGTGGCAATAAAATCGTTCGTTTCTCGTAAAAACAAGATTTCTCGAAATCTTTCTTCCTGAGCATCAGGGCATAAAAGCAAAATCGTTTCTTCTTGTGCTACGCCCGTCAAATAATAAATATCGGAATGTTGTTTGAAAGGCATTGTACCGTCTGCTGAAGTAGGCATTAGGTCATTAGAATGAAAAACCGCTACCGAAGAGGGTTTAAGGTGTTTGATTAGTTTTGCTCGATTTTCGATAAATAATTTCGAAGGAATAGGGATGTGTCGCATATTGATTTTTGAGTTAGAAATTTCTAATTATGAATTCGTTTGTTTGGATAAGATTGGAAATGGAATCTTAAAATCTTTAATTTATTTTGCGTTAAGAGGTTGTTTAGATTCTAAACAAAAGTATGATTATTAGTTTTTTATTATAAATTATATTTGATGACAAAAATACGAAAAAAGTCATTTTTAAGCTATTACCTCAATTTCTTGTTTCCTCAAAAATATCTTTTGTTCATAAAGTAAATTCGTTTGAGGTTTTGTAAAAATCAATTCTGCCCAATGTGATTGAGGTGTTTGTACAAAACCTTTTAGAATAATTTGATTTTCCCTAAAAATACCCTCTGAAATTTGGTTTCCAAAATCAGGAGTTTCAGGTAATTTTTCATAACAATTTTCCGTTCCATTCCAAAACTGAAACGTCAGATTTTGCCAATCATTCAAGACCAAAACAGTACTTTCTAACCTAAAAATTTCATGATTTTCGACCCAATAACAAAACTCAAATTTGGCTACAAATAGTTGATTTTCAGTATCTAAAAATTGACTTTTCAAGGGGCAATCAGATACCGAAAGATAGAATAAATCTTGAGTATTTTTCATGACTTTTTAATTTTTAAATGAACATTGGGACTATTCTCAGGCTCAACTTCTAAATCTTTGGTGAGGCTATCTCCTTGACTATTGTAAATATGCAAATGCGGATATAAAGTTACCAAATCCGCAGGATGAATTTTGACTCGTTTTCGTTCTTTGGAGTCGATATATTCCGAAAACCGACCATCTGGACTACTACCTTTTAGTTGCAAAGATTTTACTTGTTTTAGGTCTTCCTTAATATCTTCTTTGGTTTTTGAGGTTAAATTTTGAAAGTAGTTTCTTAAACTTTGTAATCCCATGATTTTGAGTTTTTTACAAATCTATAAAAATTATTTCCAGCCGTTGAGTTTTTTCGTATATTTGGAAAACAGAGCGTTTCGGACGTTCGTGCTACGCTTGTTTCGGCAATGGCATAGTAACGCTGTTTTTTTAGAAAAAACCGTTTAGTTCTTAGGCGGTTTTTCATATTAAGCAATTAAACTAAATGGTCTAATAAACTCACCTTTAGGCTACTACCTCAATTTCCTGTTTCCTCAAAAACACCTTTTCTTCATAAAGTAAATTCGTTTGAGATTTTGTAAAAATCAATTCAACCTTCCAAAAGTGTTCGACTTCTGAAAGGTTATATTCCGTTAATTTTCTTCGCCAAAAACTTCGATTAACAACGCCTCTGAAACACTATCCAAAAACCAATTGACACGATGACTCATTTCTTTTTCTTGGTTATCGTGGTCAGTTTCCGCCAAATAATGTACGAGGGTAGTTTTCATAAAAAATAATACCTCAAAAGCTCTAAACTTGCCGTGTCTGTCGATTAGGATTTTGGCAGTTTCACTAAATTTATTAGGAGGAAGATTATTCATTTTGACCTCCTCTTTTGATAGTGAAACTATTTGTTTTTACAGAAATCCTTCGAATTTCCGTTTTCCTTTGCTCAACCCGATTGGGAGCATTCCTGAATTTTTCAGATATTTGCATATCAAATTTTTTTGATTTGTGGGAAGTCAAGATTATGAAGTTTGTCAGGCTCGAATCTTTGGCTTCCCTAATTTGAATACTACTTTATATTACTTAATATAAGTTTTTGTAAAAAAAATCAATTCTTTTTTAAAGACTTAAAAAAGTTTTCAAGAATAAACACATAAGAATTAGAGATTTTATGTCGTCCCGTTTCCCATTTTGAGATTCTTTCTTGATGGACTTTTATTTTTGCTGCTAATTCGGCTTGTGTTAAATTATGCGCTTCTCGTAGAATTTTTAATTCTTCTCCAGTCATTGATTTATTTTTACAACTGCAATTATATTACTTAATATGCTTTTTTCCAAAAAAATTTAAGAATTTTGTTCTAATCTCTCAAATAAAGTCGTTAAGTGCAGTACATAAGCGTTACTGATTTTATGGACATTATTTTCCCACTGTGATATTTTGGTGTCACTAACCCCTATTTTGTTCCCTAACTCTTTTTGAGTAAAATTATATTTTTTTCTTAATTCTTTTAGCTCCTGTCCTGTCATATCTACAAACTTACTACTTGATAAGTTTTTAGGTAAAAAAATTACTCGAATTTTGCAAAATACATCTTTAAAAGAAGTTGATAGGCTTTGGAAATGGTATAAACATTATTTTCCCATTGCGAAATCCTAACCTGATTGGCGTTAATTCCTTCTGCGACTTCTCTTTGTGTAAGATTATACTTTTTTCTCAATTCTTTTAGTTTTTTACCTGTCATAATACAAATATATAGAATTATATTAAAAAAGTGTAATAACGTCTTTCTTAGGCGAAAATATGCTAAATGGTATAGAATAGGATAAAAAAATATCTACTTTTTTTCTTTTTTAGAAAAAAAATCTTTCAATACCTTTTGGTAAATTTTAGAGATAGTATTTTCCTCATTTTCCCATTTAGAAATTCGACTTTGAGTAACTCCTATCTTATTACCAAGTTCAGTTTGAGTGAGATTATGCTTTTCTCTCAATATTTTTAATTTTTGTCCATCCATTTCCACAAAAATACCATTTGGCATATTAATTTCCAAAAAAACTTAGTTTTTTTCAAATGAATCAAGACCAAAATTATACTACCCTACTCGAAAACATCAAAAAGTACATTACCGAAGCACGTGTCCAAGCCACCAAAACGATTAACCAACAAATGATTGCAGTTTATTGGTTGATTGGAAAGGATATTCTCATCCGTCAAGCTAAAGCGGGTTGGGGAGCTAAAATAATTGATAATTTAGCTCAAGATTTGAAAATGGCATTTCCAAAAATGAAAGGCATTTCGGCTCGTAACCTGAAATATATGCGGAAATTTGCCCACGAATATCCTGATTTTGAAATTGTGCAAGCCAAACTTGCACAAATTAGTTGGTATCATAATATTACCCTTTTGGATAAATGTAAAGATGCTAAATTGAGATTTTGGTATGCGGAAAAAGTCTTAGAAAATGGCTGGACAAGAAATGTGATGGTGCATCAAATCGAAGCGAAATTACACGAAAAAGTAGGGACATTGCCCAATAATTTCAAGAAAAATTTACCCCATTCGGAATCTGAAGCTATTTTGGGATTGCTCAAAGATGACTATATTTTTGATTTTATTGCCGAAGATGAAAAGAAACTTGAGCGAGAATTAGAAACCGAATTAGTCCAAAATATGACCGATTTTTTATTGGCATTGGGCAAAGGATTTGCGTATGTCGGAAAGCAGTATCACTTGGAAGTAGGAGGGCAAGATTTTTATTTGGATTTACTTTTTTATCATTTCAGACTCAGGCGTTTTGTAGTGGTCGAATTAAAAATAGATGATTTTAAGCCCGAATATGCAGGCAAACTTAATTTTTACCTTTCGGCAGTTGATGATTTGCTCAGGCAATCCGAAGACCATGAAACCATTGGGTTACTGTTATGCAAATCCAAAAATGATGTCATTGTAGAATATGCCCTTCGCACTCTAAACCGACCTATGGGAGTTGCTTCTTACCAATTAGGTCAACAACTTCCCGAAGAAATCAAAAAGGATTTACCCAGTAAAGAGGAATTAAAAAAGGTATTAAATCAAAAGTAACTGGGTCATGATTTTTCCTAATTTTAAAATATATTAGATAATTAAGTTAAATCTATAAGGTTTTCGAAAACCTTATAGGTTTAGTCGTTTAATATAAAAATAAATAATCATAATGAACTAAAGGCATTTGTTGGGCTTGTCCAGCAATTTCGGCAGCAATTTGCGAATCCATCCGACTCACACCAACCCCAATCAAATTAGATTCGGTGTCTAAAATACTGATAATGTCGCCTTTATTAAATTTACCTCGAATGCCTAAAACTCCCACAGGCAATAAACTTACGGCTTTATTGGAAAGTAAAGCTCGTTTAGCACCTGCATTGACCGTAACCGCTCCTTTGGCATATCCACCAGATTGAGCAATCCATGTTTTGAGGTCAGAAACACTTTTATCTTCGGGTAAAAAATGTGTTCCAATAGGCTGTTTTTCAGCTAATTTCTGCAAAACATGAGGTGCTTTTCCGTTGGCGATGTGTACCGAAATTCCTAAACTGGCGGTTTTATGTGCCAAATGACATTTAGTAATCATGCCACCTCTTCCGAAGGTTGATTTCTTGGAAGAAATAAACTTTGAAAAATCAGGCAATTCTCGTCCAATTGTAGGAATCAGTTGAGTATCAGGGTTATTCGGGTCTCCATCAAAAACTCCATCGACATTACTCAACACAAATAAGGCTTCGGTTTGTAACATACTGGCAACCATTCCCGCTAATTCATCATTGTCCGTAAACATCAATTCCGTAACGGAAACAACATCATTTTCATTAACAATAGGAATAATTCGATTTTTCAACAAAGCCGAAAAACAATTTTTCATATTCAGATAATGCGTACGGTCTCGAAAATCTTCTTTCGTAACTAAAACCTGCGAACACAAAATGCCATGTTTCGCAAATAATTGAGCATAAATCTGGAGCAATTTGACCTGTCCAACCGAAGCCAAAACTTGCCGTTCGGAAACGGGGTCGGTTTTGCCTTTGAACTCTACGGTACTTCGTCCAGCCGCCACAGCCCCAGACGACACTAACACGATTTCCCGATTTTGGTGATGCAATTCGGCGATTTGTTCTACCAAATCTTCCATTAATTCAAGATTAGGTTGTTTGGTTTGCTCATCAGTCAGGACATTTGACCCGACCTTGATGGTCATTTTATGATAGGGTGTCGGCACGATTTTTCGAAAGGTTGGTTTACGATTTTGATGAAAAACAAGTGAAAAACAAATGAGAAAATTAGAGTTACAAAACTACACAATTTCGAATGAGTCTTTAACTTTATTTAGGACATTTATCAAACTCTCTTAACTCACAAAGTCCAAACTATTAGATTGAAGTTTTGGGATAACTTTTGTAAATTTGACTTTTTGGAGTAAAGAATTTGTTCGTTTTAAAAAAGCCAATGCACTACCTCGAAAGCCTGAATGAACCGCAACGACAAGGCGTAATAAATACGCAAGGACCTATGATGATTATTGCGGGAGCAGGGTCTGGAAAAACACGAGTTTTGACCTACCGTATTGCCTATCTAATTGAAAATAAAGGAATTGACCCTTTTCAGATTTTGGCTTTGACTTTTACGAACAAGGCTGCCAAAGAAATGCAAAATCGGATTGAAGCCGTAATTGGGACGGAAGCCCGTAATCTTTGGATGGGAACATTTCACTCAGTTTTTGCCAAAATTTTACGTTTTGAAGCCGAGAAATTAGGTTATACTTCTGATTTTACGATTTACGATACGGCGGATTCGGCTTCTTTAATTAAAAGTATCCTCAAGGAAAAAGGTTTAGACGATAAAATTTATAAACCAAAAGTAGTTTTACATCGCATTTCATCGGCAAAAAACAGCCTGATTTCGTGGCAAAATTACATTCAGAATCCAACTTTTCAGAGTGAAGACCGTGAGTCTCTCCGTCCGAAAATGGGAGAAATTTATCGGGCGTATGCAGGACGTTGTTTCAAGGCGAATGCAATGGATTTTGATGATTTGTTATTTCAAACCAATGTACTTTTTCGAGACCATTTAGATGTTTTAAATAAATATCAGCATCGTTTTCAATACGTAATGGTTGATGAGTTTCAGGATACAAACCTTTCTCAATATTTGATTACCAAAAAGTTAGCGGCGGTTCATCAAAATATTTGTGTAGTTGGTGATGATGCTCAAAGTATTTATGCCTTTCGGGGGGCAAATATTCAAAATATTTTGAATTTTGAAAAGCATTACCCTGATGTTCAAGTAATTAAATTAGAACAAAATTACCGTTCTACAAAAAATATTGTTGAAGTAGCTAATCACGTTATTGCTCATAATCAGGCTCAACTCAAAAAAAATGTTTGGACAGATAACGAAGAAGGACGTACCATTCGGCTAATTAAAGCCACCAGTGATAACGAAGAAGGACGCTTGACTGCTCATGCCATTTTTGAAACCAAAATGCAAGAAGCTCTACCCTATTCTGATTTTGCTATTTTATACCGAACCAACTCACAATCAAGGGCTTTTGAAGAGGCTTTGCGCCGTCAAAATATGCCTTACAAAGTCGTGGCAGGACTTTCATTTTATGATCGAAAAGAAGTAAAAGATTTAGTTGCCTACCTCCGATTGACCATTAATCCAAATGATGAAGAGGCTTTCAAACGAATTATTAACTATCCTCGGCGGGGCATTGGTGTAGCAACTCAAACTAAAATTATAGTCAATGCCAATGAACGAAATATAAGTTTATGGACAATTTTGCAACAATCTGCTGAGTATTTACCTGCCCGAAGTGCTAAAGCCGTAGATACTTTCACGACTATGATAAAAAGTTTCCAACTAGAAATTGAGCGAAAAGATGCCTATGATGTTGTTTCTTATATTGCAAAAACTTCGGGTTTATTACGTGATTTATTTGAAGATAAAACTCCCGAAGGGCGCGCTCGTTATGAAAATGTACAGGAGTTACTAAATGCAGTTAAAGAATTTACGGATAATCCTGACCGTGAAGACAAAAGTTTATCCGCATTTTTGCAGGAAGTTGCTTTATTGACAGGAAATGACAAAGATACAGACGATGGTGATAAAATTACATTGATGACCATTCATGCCTCTAAAGGTTTGGAATTCAAGAATGTACATATTGTAGGACTGGAAGAAGATTTATTTCCTTCACAAATGATGCTGGGTGCAAGAGAGGACTTAGAGGAGGAACGCCGTTTATTTTATGTTGCCATTACGAGGGCTGAAAAACGTCTCACCCTGTCCTATGCTATCCAACGATACCGATTTGGAACATTACGAACTTGTGAGCCGAGCCGATTTTTGGATGAAGTGCCAATTGAATTGATTGAAACACCTCGTTCGAAGGCAAATGTGCAGAGTTCAGGAGTGAGTGGTATTGCTAAATTTGTCCAAAAACAATCTACTAAACGAAATTTGCGCCCTATCCGTGATGGAGCAAACAAAGTGAATTCTCGTCCAACTCCGACTGATTTTGTGGTGGCTCAAATGGAAGAATTGGAAATAGGGCAACGAGTTCGGCACCCTAAGTTTGGAGATGGAACACTTTTAAAATTAAATATAGAGAACAAACGAGCAACTGTTAAATTCGATAAAGTAGGCGAAAAAACACTTCTTTTAAATTTTGCTAAGCTAATGATTATTAGTACTTAATGATGTTTTAATACCTACTTCTAAGATTCTTTTCTTACGATACAAAAAAATCCGACCTTTTAAGTCGGATTTCCAAACGCAGAAAGCGTTTTTTGATTGGTTTATTAGATTTTGTGTGTGTTTGGTGGAGAATATCGGATTCGAACCGATGACCTCTTGCATGCCATGCAAGCACTCTAGCCAACTGAGCTAATCCCCCTCTTATATTATATGCTTGCTTAGCCTAATGGGGCAAAGATAAACAAATTTTTGAATCCTACTAAATTATTCTTTAATAATTTAGGTTCATTGGTAATTTTAGAATAATGAAGTTAGAACAGAAGCCAACTTTTTCTGCTTTCTTAGTACATTTGGCAGACTTAATTCAGCGTTTATTCGCTATTCCAGAATTTAAACTGCTTAAATTTCGTGAATTCAAAAAACATTTCTTCGTCTCGTACTTTTCATTTTGCAAAAGGCGAAACTTTATTGATTGATAAACCCACAGACTGGACTTCGTTTGATATTGTCAATAAAATTCGGTGGACAATACGCATCAAAAAAGTCGGACATGCTGGGACACTTGACCCTATGGCAACAGGATTGTTAATCGTATGTACAGGAAAAAATACAAAGAAACTCAATGAATTTCAGTATTTTGATAAAAAATATGAGGGGACAATGATACTTGGAAAAACGACTCCTTCATTTGATAGTGAAACAGAGCCTGATTCGGAAACGGATATTTCACATCTTACCAAAACAATGCTTGAGGCTGTTTTACCACAATTTCGAGGTCAAATTTCACAAATACCACCAGCTTACTCGGCAGTCAAAATTAAAGGAAAACCTGCTTATCTAGCAGCTCGAAAGGGAGAGAAAGTTAAGTTAAAACCTCGCGATATTGAAATTAAAAGCCTTGAAATTACGAAAATTAATTTTCCTGAAGTGCAATTTAGGGTACATTGTTCGAAAGGGACTTACATTCGAAGCTTAGTTCGAGATATTGGTAAAGTACTTGGGGTGGGAGCATATTTATCGGGACTTCGAAGAACACACATCGGCGAATTCAGTGTAACAGAAGCTTTTTCAATTCAGTCATTTGTGGAACTTGCCCGTCAACAAATGACTGAAGCCGAGCAAAATCAAAAACTTTCGTAAATTCGGCAAATTTGAACATATGTAAGGATAAGATTATGATGAAAGTTCATTATGGCACAAAACTTCTTCAGCCTCTACGACACGCAGTTGTAACAAGTGGTACGTTTGATGGGGTTCATGTTGGACACCAAAAAATATTGCACCGTCTCAAGCAAATTACACAACAAAATGTAGAAGCTGAAAGCGTGGTTATTACATTTTGGCCTCATCCTCGTTTGGTGTTATTTCCTGAACAAACTGACCTCAAATTATTGAACAGTATTGAAGAAAAAATTGAGTTGCTTCAAAGTTATGGGATCGATCATTTTTTGATTTTGCCTTTCAATGAAGAGTTTGCCAAGTGGACATCAAACAAGTTTATTCAAGAAATTTTAATTGAAAAATTGAATACTAAGCGTTTAGTCATTGGGTATGACCACCGTTTTGGACGTAATCGGGAGGGAAGTTTTGATTATCTCAAGGCAAACGAAAACTTGTATGGATTTAAGGTAGAAGAAATTCCTCGTCACGATGTAGATGACATTGGAGTGAGTAGCACAAAAATTCGAAATGCCCTTTTTACAGGAAATATTACTACTGCCAATAAATACCTTGGAAGTATTTACCGTCTAACAGGGCGAGTCACAGCAGGTGAACAACTTGGAAGAGAGATAGGTTATCCAACTGCCAATCTTATTCCTATTGAGCCTGCCAAATTAATTCCTGCCGATGGAATTTATGCAGTACAAATACGACATCGTCAGAAAATATATAAGGGAATGCTCTATATTGGTAAACGAACCACATTAGGCACTAACCTAGAAGGGACAATTGAGGTAAATATCTTTGATTTTCAGCAAACCATTTACGGCGAAGAACTGACTATTTATTTTATAAAATATCTTCGAGGCGAGCGAACATTTACTGATATACAAGAACTCAAGACCCAACTGGCTACCGATAAAGTTGCAGCACTAGAAGCATTACAAAAGAACTAATACATTATCTGAAAAATCAGTATATACTAATAAGTGATATAAAATAAATCAAACAGAGGATGAATAAACCTCTGTTTAGGAAAAATTTTATCTACGATTTGATGTCTTTACCAATAAACTAATAAATTCTGTAGGTTATGCGGGATTCTCAGGATTATCTTTGAAGGAAATAAATTTAAACTCCAAATCCACATCTTCGGAATACTCTTCTCCACTTTCAAGCATATCTACATCACCTTCCTTATAATACCAATTGATTAATACTTTTCCACATTTATTATTTTGGTATTCTTCCAGCATATCAAAAATCTCCAAAAATCTCCGTGAAGAACTGGTATTAAAATAGGTCATCTTAAAGTTAAAAATAATTTCTCTATCGGGGGTTTCCAGAAAATCCTGAAGCCATTTCAAAATCGGCTGGAAAAATTCTATGGTATATTCGTGATACGATTCACCTGACATCTCAAGAATACCTGTATCAGGATCAAATAACACAGTAGGGATATACGTAGAGCCTTTAATCGAAAATTTTTCCATGTTTTTTAGTTATGAATGTTTTTTTACACTAACCGATATGGTAAAAAATGATTTTTGATTATCAATGTTTATAATATTTGCCACAAGGGGTCTTCCCGCTTTTCGCACCATATCAATAAACCCAAGGTTAGCTCCTGGTTTAGCGGTGCGTGGTGGTTTTCGGCGTTGTTCAAGGTAGTATTCTCGAAGTTGTTCATCATTTAGAGTATTGATATGATTACAACGTTCAAGAATTCCTTTTCCGTCTTCTTGTTTAATAACGTTTCCTGATGAAATGAGATATTCATCTTGATTTTCCGAAATTACAATCGTTCCAATACCTGCTGCACTATCATCTAGATGATTTACTCCCATTTCTGCCGAATAATGGTGAATATTTTGAGCTAATTCAATTACTATTCCAAATAGACGCTTTCCTGTAAGTTTATCACTAGATTTGCCTCGTAAACTTTTGGCGATTAATGATAAAACTTCCTGAGACATGACCCCTTGAAAAGCCATTACAACATGGTTTTTTTCAAGCATCTGATGAAATTGACAAGCACTAAAATCCTTGGTCATCGTCTTACTTTGTTTCGTTTTTGGAGTAAAATAATTGGCTAAAACAGTCAAAATAAACATTAACCTGGCTGTAAGATAGAATTACAAATATACTAGTTCTCTTCTGGAACTTGCTTATAATTAAATTTTAATTGCGTATCGTCTGCAAATTCCCGACCGCTTTCTAACATGTCAGAATCTCTCTCTGTATAATACCAATTAATAATCACCTTCCCGCCATGTTGCTCGTAATTTTCCATTAAATCCAGAATATCTAAAAATCGCCGTGATGTAATCGTATTATAATAAGCCATCTTAAAATTAATGGTAATTTCTTTGAGGGGAGTAGTTTGAGTAAATTGATCTACCCACTTCACAATAGGCTTGAAAATTTCTAGTGTCCTATCATGATAGGAATCTCCCGAAAGTGTTAAGATACCATTTTTAGCATCAAAAGCAATTTCAGGGGTGAATTCAGTAGCTTTAATGTGAAGGTCGTCCATACCTTATCTAAAATTTAATGGCTATAATACGATACACAGATATACTCAAATCTAATTGAATGTCTGATTTTTATTAATTCTAATGGATAATGTCAAAAAAGAAAGCGTATCATCCACCTGACGCACATCATAACGAAGTGGATTCCCTGAACGTCTTTTTAATTCGATCAATCCAATATTCGCTCCCGGCTTATCAGGACGTTGAGGCATTCGGCGTTGTTGTTTGTAGAATTGCTTCAAGCCTACATCATCCAGACTATTGATATAATCACAACGTTCCATAATCGGAGGAGTATTTCCTGTTTCTACCAAATTGCCTGAATTAACGACATAATGCAATTTATCCTCTCCAATAGTGATAATTCCTACACCAATCTCCCGTTGGTCTTTTTCGGAATAAGCTTTCGAGGCAGAATAATGATAAATATTCTGAGCAAGTTCTACCACAATTCCAAATAGTCGCTTGGCAATCACTTCATTATCAGGACGACGTTTTAAGCTTAGTCCAATTAATGATAGCACTTCTTGCGACATAATGCCCTGAAAGGATAACGAAATGTTATTCTTCCGAACATCAGTATAGAATTGGTGCATACTAAATTTTTCTTCCATAACCCTAGCAACTTGAATTTTATGGATGATTGACGTAACTCAAACTTTACTCTTATTAATTCTATAGAGAAGTCAATTACGACATTAATGCTTAAAGATAAACAGATAAAAACGACAATTACAACAAAATGTCCATTTTTCTGCTTTTTTCCCTTTTTTCAAGCCATTTGAGCAGTATTTCCTAAGCATGTATTTTTTGGTAATAACCTCCCAATTAACTTAAAATAGGTGTACTGTGGCTTTGTATCTTACTACTACAATTAGCAAATAATTTGCCATGAAATCAAAGGTTCTGAAATATCCTTTGTTTTTTCCAAAAATTAAGATGCTTCTTGGGACTTTGAGCGGCTTTCTTGAAATAAGATTTTAATTGTTTCAAAGGCTTCTTTAGCTCCTCTGATGACTAAACTTTGCTCCTTTTCTGAAGAAACTTCGGCTTTAATATATTCTTTGAGTGTTCGCCATTTATGAGCTGTTTCTTTACCATAACAGCCATAAAATAAAACTGGAAATTGACTGATTTCAAAGTGATTACTCAGTTTTTTATAGATATAAATACCACCCAATGTTGAGCCTTCCATAACGTATAAAATACCTAATCCTTCAAAAAACGAAAACGTTTTTGGCTTTCGAGAAAATAGAGGAGGAAGATGCCAATTTCTAAGTTGAAGTTCTTGAGTAAGAAGCGGTAATTTTTTTCGGGAAGAATATTGGATTTTAGTTTGGAAATCATATGAAAAAAGTGAATCTAATATAGATTCATAATAGGAATGCCAGTTATAATTTATCCATAAAAGTTGTTGATATTGTGCTAATGTGAGCGTATCTTCTTGTATTTCTTTGCCATATCCCCATTTTTCAACTTCTTGATGGGCAGTGTGAGTTTTGGCTTTGAGTTGCTCAAATAAAGATGGATAATTATTGGGCATAAATGTAGTTTTTATGAGATTAATTCTTGAATTGTAGTTAGTAAATGTTCTTTTTTTACGGGTTTTGATAAGTAGGCATCAAAACCCGCCTCAAGTAGATTTTGAATATCTTGAGACATGACATATCCCGTGACTGCCACGACTTTTATAGTAGAATAATTTTGTTTTATGAATTTCATTATCTCAGTTCCTGTGATTTCATCATCTTTGAGATTAATATCGGTGAGTACTAAATGATAATTTTGGGTATCTAATTTTTTGAATGCTTCTTTGGAATTACATGCCAAATCATAGGAAAAATCTTTTAGATATTTTGTCATGATAAGGGTATTAATTTCGTCGTCTTCCACAATCAAGATTCGTAATTTGTTGACTAAACTAGTTGTAGGTAAAGCATCAACTTTGGGCAAAAATAAACGAAACGTACTCCCTTTTCCTTTTGTGCTTTTTACCTCAATTTGTCCGTTCATTTTTTCCATCATTTGTTTGGTAATCATTAGTCCTAATCCTGTTCCTTCGTATTGAGGTTTGAGGTCATCATTTTCTCGTTCGAAGGGATGGAACAATTTAGGTAAAAAGTCTGAATCAATACCAGTGCCTGTATCTTGTACTTGAATGATTACGAAATCTGACTCTTCTAATAATTTTACTTCGACCTCTCCTTTATCCGTGAATTTAATGGCATTACCAATAATATTATTAAGAACTTGATGTAGTAAAGATTCATCTGCTTTGACATAATATGGTTGTGGAACAGTTAATTTTAAAGCAATATTTTTTGGTTGGGCGATACCTTCTAACAAAGCTAGATTTTCTTGAAGAATTTTTTTAAGGTCGTATGTGGCAATATGAGTTTTTAAATGACTGGATTCCATCTTAGATAAATCTAAAATATCAGTAATGTTGGAAAGTAAGCGATATCCACTTTTTTCAATTAATTGAAGATGATCTAATAACTCTTTATCAGAAGGATAAGCTTGAGCAATGACATTAGCTAAACCTAAAATTCCATTAATTGGGGTGCGAATTTCATGGCTCATTGTAGCCAAAAGACGAGTTTTTGCCTGACTAATTTCTTCGGCTTTCTCTTTAGCCAACCGAAGCTTTTGGTTATTTTCCTTTAGATAATCATTTGATTTTTTAATTTTTTCGTATAATCTCAATACAAAATCAATCAGAACTAATCGAAGTTTCTGGACAATTTGGATTTCTGTATTTTTCCAAGGTGTGGAATGTTGTCGAACAATTTCTTTCCAATCTTTGAAGGACTTTCGAGGACTAATTTTAATTTGTTTATCGATCCTAGTGATATGTTTTTCATTCGGATCTCCTGCCCATTTTACATTCTGAATGACCTCATGACGAAACCAAATTACATAATTTTCATTCCCAAAATGAATTGCCATAATTCCACATGCCAATTTTTCATGAGCCAATTCGGGAAGGTGTTGGGCTAAGTGTTGTGTTTCAAAAAAGTTTCTTCGATTTAGCCAATGAATAATCTTGAGTACACTTTTGTTCGAGGGGACATTTCCTTTTGGATGTAATTTTCGTTCAAAATAAATAATAACCCCTGTACATTGACATAAATCAAAAATCGAATATGTCTGGTGGTGCAATAGCCCATTAACAATATCTAAATTTGGAGTCGTTTGTAAAACTAGTTCATTATAAATTTTGTCTAATTGGATATTTTGCTCTTTTTCCTCTTCTTCAAATTTAACTGAAAGTCGTTCCGAAAAAATTTTTCCTAAAACCTCAGCAAGCTGACGAGTCATTTGGTCAATGTATTTGGGACGATCATGATGACATGCAATTAGTCCCCAGAGTTTGTTTTTGATAATAATTGAAATACTCATAGAAGACATCACTTCCATGTTTTTGAGATACTCAATATGTACAGGAGATACACTTCGAAGATTAGAAAATGATAAATCTAAGATTTGCTCTAGTTGACTGACGAGATTGATAGGTTTAGCACCTGTATTGACAATCATCCGAATTTTATTCCTTACGTACAGTTCACGGGCTTGAGGGGGAATATCTGAAGCAGGAAAGCGAGAACCTAAATATAAATTTTCGCCAATGAGCGTACTTTCAGCGATTACTTCACCATGCCAGTTTTTATCAAATCGGTATAACATCACTCGGTTATACTCTGTAATTTGCTGGATTTCTTCTACCATTAAACGATAATAACTTTCTAAAGTATGAACTTGAGCAAATCGTTCAATAGTATAACGAATATCGGATAAGTAATTTCCTGAGAGAAGTTCAGGCATAAACTCCAATTCTATAATCACATAATTGTTATTATTAATGTGGAGATTGACATGAAAAAGTCGGGTAGTATCCTGATAAGGTAGGTTCCATGAAGAATAATGGACAATGTTTTTGGTATTGGTTTGAATTAACTCCTCTACTTCTTCAATGGCTTTTTGGGAAAGTAAAGCGGTTATGGGTTTACGGAATAGCTGAATAGGAGTTAGGGCAAAAAACTCAAGACTATTCTCACTAACATAAAGAATTTTATAAGATGCTGGATTGCAAGCAACTAAGCAACCATGTGGCTGAGTTTTACCCAAAAACTGAATTGGTTCTTGAGCACATATACTCAAAACATCAGAAAGGTTATCCATAGGTCAATTGTTAAAATAAATTGTACTTAGTTCACTGCATTCTAGTTACTTAAACCTATAAGATTTAAAAGACCTTATAGGTTTAGGCAAGAGTTGATAAATTTAAAATCGAAATAACTCTTGGATATTCACTATGAAGTACGAGTTAGGAAGTAAATTTTTATTTAGCTAAAAAAATAAAGTCACTCCCAGGTTCGTTGTCCCCAAATTCACCAAAACGAGGTTCAGGTGAAAGTGTCTCAACATATGAAATAATTTCTTGAATTGTCAAAATACCATCTTTGCCTCCATAGCTTCGGAGGGCTTCCAAAAACTTACGAGCAAAAGGAGAGTGCTTGCCTGCTCGACCATCCGAAACATATTCTTTACCACCCGAAGTCAAATAACGCCGTGTCTTGAAACGCATCTTTCGATTGATGTATTCAATGCGTGAAACTTGTGAATGGTCATCCATCCCACGATGAGCAATTACAGGATCGAATGTTCCACCAAAGCAAACATCCATTGTAAGAAAAATATGTTTCGCTTTGATATTATTGATATAAGTTCTTAGCTGAGAGTGTGAAATATAACTTCCAAATCCTCCGTCATCTTTCTTACTATCTTTGGTTACGACATAGCCCTCTCCAAATATTTCGTCAAAGTGTCCATGTCCTGCGAACATAATAAAGAGTTGGTCATTGGGTTGGTACTTTTTCTGAGCATATTGGCGCAATGTTAATAAAATATCTCGTTTAGCGACATTTTCAAGTAAGACAACTTCAAAGCCATAGCTCTGTTCTAACTCCTCCTTGATGCTTTTGGCATCATACACAGGATTATTTAATGAAGTCCATGAATCATACTGATCAGTGGCAATCAACAGGGCGTATTGTTTACCTAACAATGGGCGTTCTGTTTTCTGAACGGCAGCTTTTCGCTCAATATAAAATGTCTTTTCGGCTTTATTTCCATTAAAATCAAAGGCAACAACTGTAATCGTATTTTTTCCATTTGCTAGCTTAATCTGTATATCAAAATCTCCTGAAGACTTTAGACTAGCTTGGTTGCCATTCACTAAGACTTGTTCTACACCATTTTTATCGGTGGCTCGCCCAACAATCGTAGCACTTTCATCCATTCGTGTCACTCCCAGTCCTCGACTTTCTTCGACATTAGGCGAAATAATGATGATTTGGGGTGGAAGTTTATCAAAATTCCGATGATCACTCATTTTTTTCAAGACCCATTTTCGATTGTCTTGGGCATCTGCATAGTTAGGATCAATAATCAGAGCTTGATCAAAATCAACAATGGCATCTTCATAAAACCCTAACTTGTATTTTGCCCAACCACTTTGGTTATAGGTCAGTTTATCAGCTCCTAATTCCAAAGCTCGATTAAAATCTTGGATAGCATTCTCATACTCTCCCAGTCGAGATTTTGCCCAGCCTCTTTTGGCATAGGCTTCTCGTAAATTTCGATTGTTTTGAATTGCCTCAGTAAAAAGATTAATTGCCTGTTCATAGTCTCTGTTTTCGAGTTGAGCTTGTCCCTTCAAAAATAAATTTTGGGCATTTTGACTTTGGGATTTCTGGGATGATTTAGCCGCAATTTTCTGAAGTGCTTTTCGATTGCGTTTTGCTGAAGCATAATTAGAATCAATCTCTAAAGCTAAATTGTAATATTTTAAGGCTTCTTCATTCTTTCCTTCTCGTTCTTTGAGTAAACCAATATTATTTAAACTGATTTTATCTTTAGGATTTAGTTCAATGGCTTTTAAGTAGTCTTTGAGAGCCTTATCATAAAATTGTAGTCCGTAATATGCCGAACCTCGCATCATATAAGCAGGCTGAAAAGTATCATCAAAATGGATTACTTTAGACATATCTCTCACACAATCAGTATATTTAGTTAGTCTATAATAAACCCATCCTCGATTGTAATAGGCATTCGCATAATTTGGATTCATTTTTAAGGCTTTGGAATATTCTGCAATAGCATCATTAAATTTGCCTTCCAAAGCAAAATCATATCCTTTATTAAAATATTGGTCGGCGGTTTCTTGTGCCAGTAATAAATTTGGTAAAAGGAATAAAATAAAAATGTATTTTTTCATGAGTTATTCAGTTTATTTAATGAGATGAAACGGTACATTTTGTACATAAAAAAAGCTATTTTCCAATTAGAATAAACGGCGACCAGTAGTATGGGTTTGCAAATTTCTTTTCTTGAATTAGTTGCAGTTTAGCAGTACGGAGCGGATTAGAAAAATTGAAAATGACCTGAGCAAAAGCTTCAGAATTTGTATCATATTCTGCTAAATTTTCGTAAAAATGAATCATTAATTGAGAGGTAGATTCATCTGAAACTTTCCAAAGCGAGACCATAATATTTTTTGTACCAGCATAAAACAATGCTCTCGTTAGACCAATAACCCCCTCGCCTTTCGAGATTTTACCTAAACCTGTTTCACAGGCGGATAATACCGTTAAATCGGCATTTAAATCTAAATTATAAATTTCTCCTGAATACAAAATTCCATCTTCTAAACTATCAGGTACTAATAGAATTCCAGATAGTTCAGGTTGTTCCGAATTGGCAAAGCCATGTGTAGCAATATGTAAAAAACGATAATTTTTCAGCCCCCCTTTTTTGATAAAAGACTCTTGTGCTGCAGAATGTAAAATTTTGTCTATTTTACGATTTTTTGAGCTGAGTTTATCAGCAATAGTATGTATTTCGGTTTCTGTGGCAGGAATTGGTGTAATCGCTCCATCTCGAAATAAGCCACCGCCCTGACTGGACTGTTTATCTAAGTTACTAAGGATTTGAATTGCAGTCTCATTCACCATTGAATTTTGTGTAAATACAGGGGCAATTCCAATCCAATCTTTGGTAGAACGTTTTACAGATTTCGAGCCAAAAAATGTTTGATAAAATAAATTTCCTGAAACGGCATAACTGATATTTAGTTTTTGTATTAGGTACGGAAATTGCGAAAAATCTTTTTGAATAATTATTTCATTATTAGGAATGTAATGGAGCAATCCTTCAAATGGAATAGTCAAAGCTACCCCATCAGGAATAATGATAACATTCTGAATAGAATCGGATAATTGAGGAAAAATTTGGGAATAAATTTCATAAGTAGATTCGACAAAAATTTTTGCTACTTGATAAAAGATAGCATTTCGCATTCTTCGAATCGCTTTTTTTATAGGCGCATTATTTAGGACTTGTTTGACCTTGATAGCATCCTTAGTTAAAACTATAATATAAATTTCATCGTTGGTGAAAAAATAGGAAATCATTGCCGTTTTTTCATCTAACTTTTCTCGAATTTTATCTGCAGAAATAGGATGTAAGTTATGTTTTAATTCATGATATTTTGGATATTCTATTTCAAATTTTTCTATCAATTCTCTATATTTTCGATTAGCTTCAAATAATTGCTCTTGATAAAAAATGACCATTGTACTATCAGGCTTTTTGGCTAACTCTTTTCGATAGTCCGCAATTTCTTTACGTAAAGAAGTTTCTTTAGCTAATAAATTTGGCGGAATTCCCCCGAATTCTTTGGCATTGGTTTCCACAATCGAAGCGGCTAAAACTCCTGCTTTATTCTTTTCGGAGAAATAAAAAATTTCATCTAAGAAGTATTTTCTACGTTTTTGGAAGGTTACAGAATCATGTTCAACATCCTTTAAGGTCAAAATTTGATGTAATTCGAAGGCAGTTTTGGTTGCACCTGCATAAATCTGAGAAGCATTCTTACCTAATTCAATTTTATCTTCTTTGGAAGTGTGGGATAAACGAATTTTATCAATCAAACTATCACAAAGTTGATAGGTTTGGAGCGATATTTCTAATCCTAAGACGTTCTTATTTTGAATAAAAATCTTTTCCAATGTTTGGGCTTTGAATTGTAAATACCACAACAAATCATTTTGGTCAAAATAATTTCTAAGGATGGGATTTTTGTAAATATTTTTTTGGTCAAAATCAGTGATACTGGCACAAATAGCTAATTGACAGAATTCCAGAGCTTTATCATAAAATCCTTGTTCAGCATATACTTGTCCAATATTTCCATAAGCATTGGCGACATCAGGATGTTTTTCACCATGTAGCTGTTTATCAATGGCTAATGCCATTTCGTAGTGTTTTAGTGCCTCTTCATAATTGCCATTAAAATAATAAATTCCTCCGATATTGTTGTAAGCTGCTGAAGTACTAATACGATGTGTGGCTAATAATTTCTCATTGATTTTCAGTACTTTACGATAATAAGTCAAAGCAGGTTGATATTCGGTTCGATAAGTGTGAACATTGCCAATTCCTAAATAAGCATCAGCTACTTGAGGGTGATTTTCACCTACAGCAGTTTTTTTGTAGGTACTGACTACTTTTCGATAATGGTGTAAAGCTTCATTATAATTGCCTTGATTTTTTAAAATTTCGGCAAGTCCTAAATATGCTCCCGCCGACTGAGGATGCAATTTTCCAAAAGTACTATGATAAATGGTTAAGGCTTTGTAATAGTACTCCGTAGATAAATCGTAACTGCCATAGTGCTGTCGAATGTCTCCAATTCCTACAAAACAATCGGCTAAGGCAATATGCTTACTATCAACGGTTTGCTCATAAATTTGAATGGCTTTTTCATAAGCTTCTAATGCCAAATGATAATGACCTTGTTTCTGATAAATATTCCCAAATTTATAATTGAGTAGGGCATTTTTGGGATGATTTTTAGGCAATGACTTAAAAATGTCTGCTTGTCGTTTGTACTCTCTTCGTGCCTCAAGGTACTGGTCTAACATATAAAAAATATCACCCATTCCACCATAAGTTTCGGCTCGTACTTGATTGGCATCAGTTGGTAATTGTTCTAATAAAGTTTGGGCTTTGGCAAAAAACTCAAATGATGCCCCATATTGCGCCCGTAAATAATATACGCGTGCAATATTATTGTAAGCCTGAGCAACCTGAATATTTTTTTCGCCAAAATTTGCTTGAGATTCTCCAAGAGCTTCATGGGCTTTGATAAGGGCATGATCTAAGTGATTCCACCTGTAAAGACATTCTGCTGTTTTGTTGAGGCAATCGATAAATTTATCAAATTTCCCTTGTTCTTCGTACTCTTTCCCTGCTAATTCGTAGTAGTATAAAGCACTATCATAATTACTTTTTTTATTCAAAAAGTCCTCTGCTTTTGCAAAATAACCATCAGCATTAAGAGGCTTATTTTCAGAACTTTTATAGGCAAAAATAGAATTTACACTTAAAGCAATTAATCCATAAAGTAATAATTTGTAGTAAAGTTTCATGACGAAATGGAGTTATGCAATCGTAAAAAAATCGTTCTTCAAAGAGGTATTTGGTTCGTTATATTGGGCTTATGGTTTCTAACGAACAAACTAAAAGTTGCGGTATGAATATAATGATTTCACTTTGATTTTTCGTTTTTTTACCTAGGCATAATCCATCCTGAAAATTAGGCATTCACCTTGATAAATTTTGCTGCTGTCCAGTCTCTTTTGACTTTTCGTTCTTGAAATTTTCCGCCATTTTGCGCTACTTTTTCTTGAATTTGCTTAAAATCTTTGAGATAAAACCCGCTCAAAAACAACATTCCTTCAGGACGAAGTAAATCAAAGTAACGAGGAATTTCTTCTAATAAAACATTTAAATTAATGTTTGCCAAGACAATGTCATAATCTGATTCATTTTGAAAATTTTTAACTGTTCCTTTGAAAACTTCAACTTTGGTTTGATTGATTTGGGCATTTTCTTCTGTATTTTCGACTGCCCACTGATCGATATCACAACCCTTAACTTCTTTTGCTCCCAGTTTTTTCGCCATAATCGAAAGTACCCCTGTTCCGCATCCTAAATCAGCTACTTTTTTACCTTGAAAATCAGTTTCTAATTCGAAAGTTACCATTTGTGAAGTGGTTTCGTGATGTCCTGTTCCAAATGACATTTTAGGATTGATAATCAGTTCGTACGCAAATTTTTCTTCGACTTCATGGAAATCGGCTCGAATCAAACATTGGTCAGAGATTCGAATTGGTTCATAGTAAGTTTCCCAGAGCTTATTCCAATTTTCTTTTTTAACTTTTTCTGTCGAATAACTCACCTCTGTAAGGTGTTCGTAACGATGAACGATTTCCTGAACGGAAGTCTCTTCGTAATTTTCGGCAGGGATGGAAGTTTCAAAGTACGTTTCAGAATCCAAAAAGCTATCGAATCCAATCTGAGCAAATTCTGCTTTTAGGATTTCTTCAAATTCAGGTAATGTCTTGACTTTTAGGATATAGTAGTAGTTCATGGTAATTTGGATATTATTAATAAACCAAAGTTTAGTATTAGTTGTCTAAAATTAGGAAAAAATGAAGAAGTATCAAAATGAAACTTTTTCTAAAACTTAAAAGTCTTAGATAAATTATAATTCTTTTAAAATAATTAATGATTTTAGGTGTTTGAGATTAGGAAAGTACAGGGTATAAAATTGAAGAAGATAATTTAATAATTCACGACGATTTTCACTAGAAATCAAGACTTTTTGGGAGTAATTTGCCTTAATTAAATCGGTTAAGTTTTGTTTTAGGATTTCAGGAATTGCTGGAAATTGAGCTTCGAATAATTGAGCTTCGACTTCTTTGGCAGATGAAATAGAAATCCCTAAAAAATGACTTAATCGAATTAAAAATTGGAGATGAAAGTTTTGAAAATTTTCAGACACTTGGTCAAAAAAACAAATGCTATCTTCCAAGTAATCAAATAATTGTATATTATCAACTTCTTCTTTATCAAAGATTTTACACAGTACTTCAGTTAGGAAAATACAAACAGTGCTTTTCGAAATCTGATAGGGAATCGAGGAAAAAGGATACGATAAACGTACTTCTGAAATTCGATGAAGTGACGTATTTTTATGGTTATAAACTACCAAATCCAAAAGTGTGAACGGCTGAAAAAAAGCAATTTTATTATTTTTAGAATTAGCTGTTCGGACACTATTGACGAGGTAAGATTTTAAGCCAAATTTTTCTGTAAAAACTTTAACAATAATAGAAGTTTCTCGATATTTTACAAAACTTAAGACAATCCCTTTCGTTTTATGGAGCATTTTTCATTAAGAGGTTTGGAATTATTCTGCCAATCGTAATTTTCGAGTTATGAAAAACTGAAAATCAGGATTATTAGCAGGTTTGTAACGATAAATTAAGGTATTTTCAGTTTGCTCTAAAATTTGGGCTTCTTCGAAAGATGTTCCCCCTAATTCGTCGATAAAAATACGAAAACTATTCCCTAATTCATTTAAATTCCAAAACTGAAAACTACCGCTTGGATGCTCAGGAGGACAATCATAAGGCACGTTATAAAGCGAATAATATATACGTTTATTTCGAGTAAATGTATAGGTTTCGCAACCATCATATCGGGTTGTATTAATAAGGGTGTACTCCAAATTCCACTTTTTTTCACCCCGTCCTGCTAAATAATTAGCTAAAGGTGTATCTTCTGTAAAAATTACTTTTTTCCGCCGCTCAAACTGTACAAATCGTGATATTTTAGGGTCTTTACCCCAATTGTTTGCGTTTCCTTTGACAGCTTCTACATAATATTCCGTAATTTGTAAATCCAATTTATCAAAAAGAGCAATTCCATTTTCATCTGTAAACTTGGGTTCTTGTACAGGGTTTCGAGCTTCTTGGAAATCGGTTTGAGTGTAATATAAAACGACTTCTGCATCTTTGATAGGAAATCCGCTCTCATCAACTACAATAACTTCCAGTTCATGATAATTCCATTCAAAATCGTTATCCTGACATCCACCAAAACTTAACAAGATGAATACACTAAATAAAAAATTGAAGTACTTGATTTTAGCCATTTTATTTATAGTTTTTCATGAATGATTCAAAAAAATTAGGGTAAGAGTTTTTCACCTGCTTCGATTCGGAGTTCAAGATGATTTTCCGAAGGTGGTAAGGGACATTCATAGTTCGCATTATAAGCACAATATGGTTGATAGGCTTGATTAAAGTCTAAAATAAGCGTGTTTGTTTGTGGAATAGAAACATCCAAATAACGCCCTGCTCCATACGTATCCATTCCTGAAGTTTTATCTGTAAATGGAATGAAAAGCATTTTACGTGAAAGTGGGTCTAAACCTCGTAATGCCAATAGTTCTAAGTCTTTATTGGCGAGTTTAAAATGAAGTTTTCCATATTTTTTCATCCTCCGAACAGTTTTTTTAGAGGTTCGGAATATATAGATCGAATCGTCATTTAATTTTTCGAGGCGTGCCTTTACCTTGAACTCAGGATCAATTCTAAAATATGCCAATCCCGTAAATTGAGATCGTTTTTTAGCTGTCAAAGGAGAATTAGTTTTACTTCGAAAGAGTCTATCTTTGGCTTCTCGTTCAGCCCTTATCTCTTCTTGGTAAAGATCTCTTTGTTGGCTACTTCCCGTAAAGGCATAAATAAAAATAATAATGGATACCGCAACGATGAGTAATAAAAATAGGCGATTGGTATTTTTCATGTTTGTTTCTTTTTACTAAAACATGAGCAGAAACCCTTGCAAGATTACAAAATTAAGAACTTCCGCTCTATTTTCTTTCATCTTTAGTCTGCTTATTGCCAAATGTTTATATGAGACTAGGGTAGAAGATGACGATCAAGAGCCTGTAATAAAGGTTGGGATGGACAATCTGAGATGGTTAGTTGAATGAAAAGTGCAATAAGAAACTAGTCAATTTATCATAATCGGCTAGTACACTTTCAGGAACTTTGGACTTGAGCAAAAAACCATAATAGGTTTCAATTAAGCCTAAAAAGTGGGGGTGATTACAAATACGAGCAACGGTTAAAGCTTTGAAATACCGATGAATATGATTATGAATATAATAATCTGATCTTTCGCTAGGACAAGCATTAAGTAAACGGTTAACTTTTCGAACACGGGAAACTTTGACTAAAAAACGATTACCTCGTTCATCCATTCGTTTGGTAAAATCGGCTACTGTATGGTCAAAATCTGAAGTATTCGAGATACGATAACAAAAATACTTTTCTTCATATAATTTCCCAAAATCGGTAATAATGGTATTCGAATTTGGGCGATGATTCAGAGAAGTATGTAAGAATTGTTGTACCCAATCTTCGACTAAATTCAGGCGACTACCCAAATGGATTTTTACCATTAAGTCCGATTCATATTTAGATGAGGACAAAATGATATTTTGAAATCCCTCCCGAGTGTCTCTACGGAACTGCCGAAGTTGAGGTAGGGCATAAAATCCCTCAGCCGCTAAAAGGTGTTTCAGACTAAAAAAAAGGTCTTCTTCTACTTGACTTAAAAACATAAACTTAATACGTGAAAAAGAGAAAGGAATACTCAAATAATAGTCTTAAAAACAAAATTGTTCAAAGAAAATCAAAAGAGTGATGGAAAAGTGACTTATAAAAATTCCTCCAAAAGAAAACCTGCAAAATTTTGAGCATCTTGCAGGTTCAGAAATCAAAACGAATTGAGGATCAACTTTAGTGTGTTTTCATCAAAACATCAATTTTCTCAATGCCCCTTACCTCAATATCAATCTCACGAGCTTCAGCAGATTCTATAAAATCCGAAATAATCTCAATTACATCATAATCAATATGATTCGAAGCCGTTCCATCAATAATGATATGTGTGTGAGGTGGAAGTTCGTCTAGTGTCTTCTGGAAACGTGCTTTATTCAGGAATGAGACGTGGCGCGCTAAATTAATCGTAACGGTGTGCTCACCCTCCGTATTTTCATCTAAATAAGCGACAGGTGTCTCATAATTTACTTTCAATACGAAAAAGAATGCTAACATAATTCCAATCCCAATTCCCCATAATAAATTGATAAATAGTACTCCTAAAATAGTGGCAATGAATGGTAAAAACTGCGTTTTGCCAAGTTCATACATACTTTTGTAAATAGAAACTCGTGTTAGTTTGTAACCAATCAAAATCAAAACTGCGGCTAAGGAGGCTAATGGAATTTTATTCAAAATATTAGGGATAAAAAGTACCGTTAAAAGCAATAAAACACCGTGAGAAATAGCCGATAATTTTGTTTTTGCACCTGAACTTACGTTGGCAGAACTTCGTACAATTACACTCGTCATTGGAATTCCTCCTAATAAGCCCGATACCATATTTCCGACTCCTTGTGCCATTAATTCACGATTAGGTGGCGTAACATGTTTTTCAGGATCAAGTTTGTCAGTTGCTTCTACACTCAAGAGCGTTTCTACACTAGCCACAATAGCCACTGTAAAAGCTACTTCATAAATTTGTCTATTCTTAAAAACACTTGAAGAAAAATCAGGATGAGTAAAAAAGGTTGAGAATTCTGTTAGGCTTTTGGCAATCGGTAAGTCAACGACATGAGTTCCAACTAAAGAATAAGCGGGGAGAATATATTTTAAAATTTCATTGACAACAATTCCCATCAATACTACAAATAAAGGACCTGGTACGGCTTTGAAAAATTTGAAACGTTGTAAATTAGGAGAATCCCAATAGGCTAAAATAAAAAGAGAAACAATAGATAAATACACCGCCGAGGGTTGGAAATCTTGGAGTGTCCAATATAATTCATTCTCGAAATCAACCCAGCGATGTGTTTCCATCAAAGAGGATAATTCTTCGTAAAAAATATCATCCCCTAAAGCAACAGGTATTTGTTTGATAATCAGGATAAGACCAATGGCAGCGAGCATTCCTTTAATAACAGAATATGGAAAAAATAGGGCAATAATCCCTGCACGAAGAAATCCTAAAAGTAATTGAAGCACACCTGCCAAAAATACTGCAGTTAAAAACTCGTTATAACTATTCATTCCTAAAATGGCAGCAGATACAATTGTAGTCAGACCTGCGGCGGGTCCACTCACACTTAATGAAGAGCCACTTAATGAACCGACTACAATACCACCAATGACACCCGTAATAATGCCTGCAAAAGACGGTGCACTTGAACCCATTGCAATACCAAGACACAATGGTAAGGCGACTAAAAAAACGACTAACCCTGATGACAGGTCGTTCGAAACACTTGAAAAGAGAGAACGTTGTTTCATAAAAATATACTATTTAAGATAGCCTCTTAGGAGATAAGGTTATATGAATTTTCTAGCAAGAATTATAATGAGAATTAGGTCAAATTTTTTGCCAGTCCTAATAATACTAACTCATTTCTGAGAAGTTTTCATAAAGTTAAAGATTATTATAAACTTTTTCTATAAGTACTTAATCCGTATTACTAGAATTATAGATTTACCTCCTGAGTATTAGCACTAAAAATCTATTGGATATGAATTTACAAATTAATGCGTAAGAATGTTTATTAGAGCTAAAAATTATATAAACTTTTTCGTACAAAAAAAGCCCATCCGAAATACGAATGAGCTTTTCAATATTTTGAGCTTCCCTCTTGTAAGTAGGGCAGCTTTCTAACCTGTTTTTGTATCATTAACTCTTGTAATGATGATGCAAAGTAAGGGCTATTTTTGAGAATAATCCCACATTTTTAGATTACAAAACTGTTAAGATAAGACGAAATGGACTCAAATATTGTCTTTTATTGTCTTTCTAAAAACAGAAAGGTTATTTATGTAGCTATATTGCATAATGATTGCCTTTAAGTTTAAGGTAACATTGATACCCTTTACACAATGATGACCGAAGAGCATATAAAAGAGGCATTGTCACTGCACTATATTGAAGTTATTGCCTCAGCTAATGGATATAAAACGACTTCCAGTCATCCTGACTATGGGACAGATTTGGACGTGATAGAAATTGATTCTCGTATGGAGCAAGAACGCCATCAATATTGCCAAACTGGGCGAGAATTAAAACTTCAACTTAAAGCCACTCAAACTATTATTGATGCAGGAAATGACATCAAATATGATTTGAAAGTAAAAAATTTTAATGATTTAGTTAGTCGCAGGGAAAGTCGTCACCCTTTAATTTTGATATTATTTATATTGCCTCCTGAAAGCTCTGAATGGATACATCTTTCTGATGAAGCATTAATTCTACGAAAATGTGCCTATTGGTATTATCCAGATGAAACCGAAACTAGCACATCCAACGTAAGTACCAAACGTATTACTATTTCAAAACAAAATCTAATTACTGAAGAAACATTACCAAAATTATTTGAAATCTACGCATAAATATCTGATTATCTGATGAATGGACGAGAAATATATCGCAATATAATGACATTTCTTATTGGACGTGGCTGGGAAAAACAAACTAGCACCGTCAAGTATGACTTGTTTTGTCCACCTGCTGAATTAAATTTTTCGCCTACTTATAAATTTTATCTCTATAATCAATATGACCGTTCTCATTATGAGAAAGATATCCTAAAGGAGATAGATATTATTGCTCAGATCTATCGGGAAGATATAGACGAATTAGTTTCTATCCTTATTGAAGGACGACAAATATTAACGTTCCATATTGAGGATGAGATGATAAGAAATGGCAGACCAAGCATTCCTTTTTTTAGTAATCTCATCAGCAAGTCAAAGGACTTGTTGTCTGAAGCCGCTAATTTTACGGTACTCCAAAAACAACATTTTTTTGATAAACAAGAAGAAGCCGAAAGGTATTTGAATCATTGTAATTTCTTTAAAAATGATGTTGGTAGCTTAATTACAAAAATTCAATTACCTAACCAAGAAGAAATAAAGCAAGGAACACTATTTGAAAAAGCAATACGAGGTCATCAAATTAACGAAAAACTAATTGAAGTAACCTCCTTTGTAAATGACCAGATTTTAGATAAGGCAAATTTTCAACCAGAAGACGATTTTCTGTTGGAACATCAGAATTTGATTAGTATAAATGTGACTAATAGCTTAAAAAATTTATACCATAGTATTGATTATGTGGATATGGAAGTTGCTCTAAAAGGAATAACTACCCAACAAGTAGCCAAGGCAAGAAACTTAAATAAGGAAAAAGTGACTCAATTGAATACGTTTTCACAGACTGTTCGTGAAAAAATGAAGGAAATTTCGAATCATGAAGTGTATGGTAAAATTGTGAAATTACAATCAAAAAATGTAGAAGAAGATGAAAATAAAGTTACGATTGAGGGAATGATAAGAAATGTCAAAAGTAATATTACGGTTCAACTCACTTCTCAACAACTTCAGGAAGCCACAGAAGCTTTCAAAAACAATAAACAGGTTATGATTAAAGCTCGTCTCGAAAAACGAAAGTCCCAGTATCGAGTAGAAACACTATCTCGGTTTCAAGTTTTGTAGATAGTCCGTTTTTTCAATAGGGTATCATACCTTCACTCAAAAAAGTATGTGCTTATCTATTTTTTTGAACTATAACCCGATGTGGATAAGCCAACTCAATATTATTTTCATCAAATGCCAGTTTAATTTGTTTTAAGATATCACATTTCATGGCAAAACCTTTGGCGGAAGTCTCTGCCCAAACCATTGCCCTGAGTCTAGCTCCCATTTGGTCTAAATTCAAGACCCGAACAATAACAATTGGTTCTTTTTTCGTTTTATCCTCTTCAGACCGATTATCAATGCAATCAGGATGCTTTAAAGACTCTGTCTCTAGAATTTCCATTGCTTTCTGGAGGTCGGACTCGAATGTGATATTTAACTCAACCAAGATCAAAACTTTTTGATCTGAAATAGTCGAATTTAGAATTGATTCACTGCTAATGACAGAATTTGGAATGACAAAACGGCGATTTTCTAATGACTTAATTACTGTGTGTCGAAGGGTAATATCCTCAACTGTTCCTGATTTATCTGCTCCCACTTGAATGAAATCACCTACTCGAAACGGACGAAAGATAACAATGAAAATACCACCAATGATATTAGAAAATGCTTGTTGGGAAGCAAAACCGATGATAACCGTAACCAAACCAGCACCAGCGAATAAAGAAATGCCTAGACTACGTAGTTCAGGGACAAGTTGGAAAATAACTACTACTCCCGCCATAAAAATCAAGGCACTAATGGCGTTTTTAAAAAAATTATAGTTCGTGGCATCAAGATTATTATCTCGGCTTTCAATTGTTTTATATAAAATTTTATGTAAGATTTTAGATGAAAATATACCTAAAATAATAACAATTAGGATATACAGACTATACTTTAAATAGTCAGCTTCGACCAAATATTCAAGAATTGGGGTCAAATTTTCCATATTTTACGTTAATTTGAATTGAATTTTGAAATCGTTTTAAATCAGATTTGTAAGGTGCAAATTTCTGAGAACAATGATAGCTTATTGAATTTTTTATGAAAATATTAAAATCTTATTTCCCTGAACTTACAGAAGATCAAATCGGAAAATTTGAGCAACTTCTCCCACTATATGAAGAATGGAATGCCAAGATTAATGTGATTTCTCGTAAGGATTTACCTAATTTTTATGAACGTCACGTTTTGCATTCCTTGGGTATTGCGAAGGTCATCTCGTTTCAGGCTGGAAGTCGTATCTTAGATGTAGGTACAGGAGGAGGTTTCCCTGGTATTCCTTTAGCCATTCTATTTCCCGAAGTTGAGTTTCTTTTAGTGGATTCGATTGCCAAAAAAATCAAAGTAGTCCAACAAGTTACTGACCAGTTGGGTTTAAATAATGTCCAAGCAAAGCAGATTCGTGCCGAACAAATTCGTCCCAAACATCAATTTGATTTTATTACTTGCCGTGCCGTTACCAATATTTCTGTCTTTTTCAAGTGGGTAAAACCATTAGTCAAAAAAGAGAATCAACATACTCAATTTGCTAATGGTATTTGGGCACTCAAAGGTGGTGATTTACGAGAAGAATTTCAAGCCCTCAAAAAACATCATCGTTTTTTCGAATTATCTGACTATTTCAACGAATCATTTTTTGAAACCAAAAAAGTAATTTATATCAGAATTTAAATAATATTTGGTAATTAAATATGAAAAATATAAAATTTCAACTGGTCATTTTTGTTTTTTTAACGATAGGAGCCTGTAAACCGAATCCAGAAAAGGCACGCCAAACACATCGTTCATTTGATGCCACTCGAAAAAAATATGAGATTAAACGAATTACAGAGCAAGCTCTACAAGACTCTGTAGATGCCTATACCAAAATTTTTGTCCATCAACTCAATACTTCTTTGTTATCTGTAATTTCAGATTCGACATTCGTTTGTGACTCAACTGATTTTCGCCAACCTCCTCCCCCTTATGTTACAGATTATCAATTTCTTTGCGCTTTAAATTCTCAAATTTTCCTAAGTATCGACCAAGATACGCAGGAATTTTTTAAGCAAACTTTACAGAATCAAATTCAAGGAGATACCGTTTTTAAAATTAATCCAAATGCATTTTTGTATGTTTCTCCTGTTTATTCTGAAACGCAATACGCAGGTGTGTGGGGGATTTTAGTTGACCGTAAGAAGTTGATTCAAAACTTATAAACTGTGCAATTCATGAGCATAAATTGATTGTTTTGTTAAAATCAATGCTCTTATAATAAAAATAAAGTCATTTTGATAATATTTGTATTATAATTGCAATATAAAGCTAAACCAAAACATTTGAAAACGATGAAAACGATTTATGTAATTGAAGCACAAAATAATACTGATGTCTTCGAACCGATTGTGGCATATACCAGTAAAAAGAAAGCCTACCAGTATTATGAAGAAAAAAATCAGGGTGAGAAAACGGTGAGTTATTCTACTTTTAGCCGCCGATTTACCAAAAATTTTCATGAGTGTATGGAAGGATATTTTGGATTTATCGGTAGTTATATGCAAAGTGAACTACGCCCATATCGAGTCCGAACCTTATTGCTTTTTTAGGAAATAGATAAGAGATATGCGAATGTCGTGTATTCGATAGTTGTACCCAATTTGAAAAATGTGCAAAACGAAAGTTAAACACACAGAAGAAGAAATTCTTGAAATATGCTAGGGAGTAATACAGACTTTACAGTCCGCTTAATCCCAAAGTAGACAGTTGGATCAAGGATACAAAATTTTATCAATTCTAAAAAACTATAAATCAGAATTTTATTTTGAGTTTAAACTGTCTGCTTTTGCAGTTTCAGGCAAATGTTCGACAAGCTGATTGAGATAATACCGCGTGTGATAAATGGCACTTATGACATCATCCGCTAAATGTTGCTTGATGACTTCTTGGGACATATAATAAAGGGCATTGTGCAAATGTTCGGCATAATTTTCTGACTGGTACAAGTCCAAAAAGTCTAAAAAATCTTTTGTTAATTCCTCATTTTCCATAATTTTGAAAGTTTAGATATTTTAAACCCATAAATCGTTTTTTCTACTGTTGCAAATTTAGTAAAATAAAACCTTTCAGTCAAACTCAAACGAAACTTTTGAGTCTATTGCTTATAATCATCTTAAAATAATACCATTTAAAATTTTAATTTTTAAAATGCTTGGAGAAAGATTCAAAAAAGCGCGTGAATTTCTTGGTGAAAATCAAAGTAGTATTGCGAGAAAAGCAGGCTTAACCAACACGTCGATTCGAAGAATTGAAAATGATGCAGTAGAAGTTCCTAATTCAAAATATATTCACTATTTAATTGAAAGGGGAATAAATTACTTTTATTTAATGGGGCAATCTGAGGAAATTGAAGGACAGTTAGCAGGTGTTGTAAGTCGTGTGAGTTACGAAAAGTTAGAAAATGAAATTATAGGATTACAAAAGGAGATTTCTAAATTACAAAGACAACTTAAAAACACGGTTTCGACTTCCGAGTTTGAGGAGTTATCTCATAAATACCAAGGATTATTAGAAGGATTGGAAGCCTTAAAACTCGAAGTCGATGAAAATGGGGAACTTCGTAAAAAAACAGAGGAATAAAATGAATTTTTGTTATCAAAAACTTGATAACCTTCACTTTACCAAGGATACGGGATATATTCAATTAAATTATTTAATGTTATTGGATTTAAAAAAAACCGAAAACTAAAATACCACTTCCGAATTAGAAAAACAAATTTTGGAGTTACAAGCACAAGTTCAACATTTGCAATCCCAAAAAGAAGCCTTGATGGAAATGTTAGAGCGATTGAAATAGATTTCATAAGTCTATTTTTATGACCATTCTGCCAAAAAACAAAATTCCTAACAGACCATCAGGCACGCCAAAAACGTGTATCTGACCATACAGTCTATTTAGGAATTCCATACAAAGGTACAAAATTTCTTTCAATTCTAAAAAACTAACAATCAGGACTTTATAATATTTTCTAATGATGAAAATCAACTGGAGGTTGTAACAAGTTTTTGCTTGGTGATTTTTAATACAAAAAATAGAGCAATCCGCCCAAAACACCAATCACTTTAACAATAAATTGTAATACTTTGGAAACAGTCATTTCTTCCGAAGGCTGAATATTGGTTTCTAAATTTACATGTTTATGGTCTGGAAAGGTCGAAATATGTGAGTGATGAGGTGCATTATCCCAACGGATAATCAAAGTATTATCTTTTTTCATCCATTGGTAAGCATATTTTCGTTTGGTTTTTAAAATTAAATGGTCTTTGAGGGATAACTTCGAACCATCTTTAAACTCAATTCGGGCAATGAAGGAATATACACCATTTTCCTCACTATCTTTTTGAATCGAATAATGAGTAATCACGTCTTGGTATTTCGTCAATATTTTGGATAGCATGCTGTAATTCTTGGATTTGGGCTTGACAAAACTCGGCTTGGTGGATAGCAATTTCCCAATTCATGCCATCATCTTCTTTTTCAAAAATCGAAAGCTCAATCGATGAAAAACCACTTAAAAACTGCTCATAATTCATTTGATATTTTTGCTCAAATTGTTGAATAGTTTGGGCGTATGGGGTATATTTTTCCTGATACATCTTTAATTGTTGTTGAAGCACAAAATCAAAAAGATTACGAAAACCCAACTGAACAGCATTTTGCTCTAAAAACTTATCTAAAACCATGTACAAAAATAACAAATCTTTTCTCAATTCTAAAAAACTATAAATCAGTATTTTACCCTGAATTAAATCCGACTTGGTTACTGACAGGACGAGGAGCAATGTTATTTGGATTTGAAAAAACTCGAAAATCAAAACACCACTTCCGAATTAGAAAAACAAATTTTGGAGTTACAAGCACAAGTTCAACATTTGCAATCCCAAAAAGAAGCCTTGATGGAAATGTTAGAACAATTGAAATAGATTTTATGCAAAGAAATTCGTAGCGTTTTGTTCCCTAAATCTCCACTTCTTTAAAAACTCAGACAAACAAGACTGCCTCTGATTTAATTGATGATTTTGTATCTTTAATTTTAAATTTTAACGGACTACCTTTTATTACTTGTACATTATCAAGTTTTTTTAAATAATTAGTCATTTGTATCGCTGTCCATTCAATACGAACCCGCTTAATAAGGTCTCTTGATGAAAGTTCTTTACCATATCCCAAAATTAACATTATTCTATCTTTTACTAATTCATCATTGTTACTATTTTCTGTTTGAGATTTATGGATGATATTGGTTGGTGTTATTTCTTTTTTATTATCAGTGCTGACTGAATAATGATAATTTAAGCCCCAATTTATCATCAAATTATTTACAAAATTTATTCTTTCATCAACTGGTTCTATTGGGCTACCAAACAACTTAAAATTTGTAAGTTGTGGCGGAGAGACCACAAGTAAATCATATCGATTTTCTGACATATATTTACTTCGTAACTCCATAAGAAGTCTTCCAAGGGCATTTACGCCAACTATACTATTTGTATCATTTTTATCTCTCACAGCCCCCCAGAATCTATCTCTTCTTGAGTCTTCAACAATTTGTTTTGGATAGGTCTCTTCTAATAGTTTTCCAAATTTTATAAAATTTTGAGCTAGTTTTACTTGTAGTACCCATCTCATAATTATAATTCGTACATTATCCCAATCCTCACGGGTATTTGTTCTGTGAGGCTTGCTTTTCATTTTAGCTGTCATTGGACTTTTTTCACTTATAATCAGTTTTTGTATATCAGGGAAATCAGGAAATCGACAAGCCTGATATAATGCTTCAGATGATAAAATATCGTGACCATTAATTTTTAAGGAATAACCCGAACACATATTTGAAAGTCCGCCATAAGCCTCTTTCGTTTTTCTAAACCAAACTACTTCATTGACTTTATACTTTCGTTCTGCATATTTTTTTTCTGTAGCTTGCATATTAAATTTAGCGTTTATTGATGAATAATGGCATAAATCCCCTTCCTCTATACCAAAAAACCAAAGGGGTATTATTTGGCACGTTTCGCCAAGTAAAAAATAATATACCAAGACCGAAATCTTTATAAGAAGGTAGCGAATATCCTAAAGGACGTATATTATATCTGGTTACATTTGAGTTGGATAATATCTCAATTCCCTTTTGAAGAAAGATTAACTCTAATCTCTTTCTATTTTCAGGAGATGAATAGAACTCCTCATTTTCTATTTCAGTTCTAAAGAAATCAGGCTTAGATGAATAGTTTTTTGGTTGAGTATATTCATCTACTTGGGTTTCAACTTGTTCTTTATATGCGATAATTTCATTAAAAAGTTCATTATCAATGGGTTTTAAAATTTCATCTTGAATCCAATGTATTGAAAGAGCAGTATATAAATTCTTGAAATCATCACTTAGTTGGTAGTAGAACTGCCCTTCTTTTTTATGAAAAAACTTTTTGGAAACATACATATAAACAACTGTCAAGTCTATGTTTTTGGTTCTAAGTTGGGGCAAAATATTTTCACCTCTATCAACCCAGTTCTTTAGATTATTGAAAAATGTGTTTCCTGTACATAGCACATCATCAATGTATATTATATGTTTTTGGGAGGTACTTCCAAGGTTTTGAGGACTATAATCATACACTTCTTGAAGTAATCGATATAATAAAGTCAGTATATCATATTGGCTTTTTCCTTTAGGCTGTAAATCAAGGAAATATGAGTTATCTAAAAATTGTTCATGTGTAGAATAACCAAAGTCATCTTTCAGTTTATTTATCACTCCTTTCAAAAAGTTCTCAACCCTGTTTTTAGAGAAATAGACCTTTTCAAAGATATGCTTTAGTTCTGTTAAGATAAACACCTTGTCATTTTCAGCAAATTGATTTATCCAGTTTGTGATCCTTTGTTCAGAAACACCATAGTTTTCGTGAACCCTGTAATCTTTTATCACTTCATAAAGTGCTTTAATTTCTTTTTCCATGACTGATGTTAGTTATTTTAATTGTACATTAGTTGATGCTGTAAATATAAAAATATTAGCATTCAAGTATTTTTCAAAACACCAAAAATGTCTATGTATTTGTAGGTTTTGTATCAAATCTCTCATTTTCCCATCCCAAAATCCAGAAAATGAGTTTACTACTGAAAATTTCCAGTAGGTATTTTGAAACTCTCAGTTTTATTTCTTAGATTTGGGTGTCATTTTTACCTCAAATCACGAAAAAATGCAGACAAAAAAAATAGGCGATAAAATCCGAACCGTTCGGGAAATGCGAAATTTAACCCAAGAATTTATGGCTCAAGAATTAGATATTACTCCAAATGGTTATGGAAAATTAGAACGAGGAGAGAGTAAAATTACATTTGACAAACTCGAAAAAATTGCTGAAATTCTGGAAATTGGCTTGACTCAATTAATTGATTTTGACCCTGACAAATTAGGTTTTAACAATGCAATTAAAGATAATGAGATTCATAATAACCAAATTGATAAAATCGGAAATGTAATTATTTGCGAATTAGCCGAAAAAGAACAAGAATTATACGAAAAACAAATCACCCGTCTGGAATCTGAAATTGTATATTTGAAAGATACCATTGAATTTTTAAAAGCTCAACTCCAAAAAACAGTTTAGAATTATAAACAATAAAAATATCAATTCAAGATTAATTTTATCAAATTATGCCCTCCAAAAAATAAAAATTGGGCAATTAAAAGATAAAATGCCATCGGATTTTTTTTCTCAAATTTTGCTAAGTGAAAAAATAAGGCAAAAGTAAACGCACACCCCAACCACGCCGTATAATTTTGTAGAGGGGGATGTTTTCCAAACCAATGCCACAAGCCATGCCGAATGGCTACGGGTTCAATCAAAATATCCAACAAAACCATTCCAAAAGCCGTTATCAAACTATTTAGAATCAAGTTTTTAGACCGATTTTTATAACGAAAATAATGCTGGATTAACATTCCAAAACAATACGTCAAGAGCCACCAATTTAAACCTATTAAAAGCGGAACTTCGGCAACTTTCCAGCCCAAATTAGAGGCATAAGCATATTTCCCGAAAATGAGTTCTGTTTTTACACCCAGTACTTCAATTAAGAAACCACTTAGCCCAATTCCCAAACTGACTTTGACGAACGACTTCGAGAAATCAGTATGAAACCAAAGTACTGCTCCTGCCGAAATGAGTAAGTTTAAAGGCGTAAGTGCTTCAAACCATGTTCGAGAAACCGAAAACTGCATTCCCAAGAACCCAAATAAGTGCATGACTATCAGAAAAATACCAATTGATTTAACAGAAAGTTTTTGGAAAGGAATTGGTGTATTTTGAAATGAATTCTTCAAGTGAAAAATAGATTAATTTATATAAAATCTTTGTTTTATTTAATTTAAAAGGAATAACTACTAAACTCAATTCAGCTCAATAAGTTTGGCAAGATTTTTTCTTTTATACTGCTAAAGGTATTAAAAAAACAAGCCTTAGCGAAATTTTTTTTTCGCTCAAATAACGAACAAAAAACTATTCAAAATAAAAGCTTCGTTTCCAATGCGTTACTTTCGTATTTTTGGCTTACTGTTGACTTTTTCTTTGGTCACTTCAGTGTCTCAAGCACAAATTTTACGCTCCATTGATTCGGCGTACTTTGTGTTTCAGGAAGCAGAAGATTTGTTTCGAAATCGTCAATACCAAGAAGCTCTCACTCGTTACAATCAAGCGGTTGAATTAGAGTCTGAAAATGACATTTACCTTTTTGGAAAAGGGGAATGCCATCTTGTACTCAAGGAGTATGAAAAAGCGATGTTTACGCTTGCCCAAGCCACTAAATTACACCCCGATTATGCAAAAGGACATGCTTCCTTAGCCAAAGCCTACCAAAAATTAGGGAAAACCGACCGTATGGTCAAAAGTCTTCAAAATGCTTTTAACTATGAAGACAATGAACATAAGCGATTACAATATCAAATGCTGATGGTAGATGTTTTGATGAAAGCCGAAAAATATGCTCAGGCTTTGCCCAAAATTGGAGTTGCTAGAGGCATGAAACCTGATAGTGAACAGTTGTTATTTTATGAAGGTAAAGCCGCTAACCGATTGGGAAAGTATGAGTTAGCCAAAGTACGACTTGAAACCGCAACTAGAATGCTCCGAACCACAGATGCTAATAAACGAGCGGCTTATTTTTTCGAATTGGGCTATGCTTATTTTCATCTTGGAAAACCTGCCAAAGCCAGAGAAGTATGGAAGGAAGCTAATTATGGAAAATATCGAAAATTAATTGCTCAATATAATCCTGCTTACTACTATCATATTGCTTCGGCGTATTTTGAGATTTATGATTATCAGAATGCTGAAAAGAACCTGTTTCAAACCCTCAAATTAGACAATAATTATACACAAGCCTATTTGATGTTAGCCCAAATTCAGGAACGTCGTTCTATGGCAGATATTGGTTTGGCTTATTATCAAACTGCTTTGAATTCTGAAAATCAATCGTTTAAAAAAGTGAAAATTTTGAGAATGGTTGCTTACAAAATGATGGAAGGAGAAATATTTGATAAGGCAGTGGAAATGGCAGATAACTATTTGGTCATATATCCCGAAGAACGCAATATACTTTATTTGAAGGCACTTGCTTTACATCATTTGAACGAATATGAGGCAGCATCACAAATTTTAGAACATTTAATTAAACATACAGCGATTGACCACAAGACGAAAGTAAAATATCATTTTGTCTTAGGTGAAATTTATAAAAAAGCCAAACATCCTGAAAAAGCTAAATTTGAGTATCGTTCGGCACGACATGGCACATTTTTCAGAGCTGCAGATGAAGAATATGGAAAAATAGTTGATATATTAACAATTAAATAAATTTCAGGAAACAAAACTCTATAAATAAATTAGTATTTCTTTGTGAATATCTAATAAAATGAGAATAGGTAAAAAATAACCAACATATACACCTCATTGCCTGCCTTTTTTAACATTCAAAAAGACATAGCACACCCTACCCTACTAAAATTTTATTGATTTGCAAATCATTGATTATCATTTAGAGGTTGTTTAAAAATTTTTGAAAAATATTTTTAGGGGATAAACTTTATTTGGTGAAATAGCTTTCATTGCTCAAACCCTACTTTATGGAAATTTATATAAAAATTTGATAACCAATATTTTATTCAAAAAATAAACAACCTCTTAGATAAAATTAAATTTAATTTTTCCGTAACAGTGGGTTTTAAATAATTTTAATACTAATACATTTTATAAATTATTCTTAGTAGGATAGAGTGAGCAAAACATACGGTTTTATCTTATCTTTACTCAAGGTTCATCATAGAAAATCTCTAAAATTTTATTATGATTGTTTTTGTAAGGTGAGACTTTTAAAGAGTTAGAAATCAATTTACTTTGATAAAATTCAAAATGGTTATTTTTGACTCTGTAAAGTATCGTAATAATGTTCAGTAAACAATTTCAACATGAAAATAAAAAATATTACTAACTTTTTAGAAAATATTGCTCCCTTAGCTTATCAAGAGAGTTATGATAATGCAGGATTAATTACAGGAAATCCAGAAAATAAACTAACAGGAATACTTATCGCTTTGGATACAACAGAAGCTGTTATTGAAGAGGCAATCAAGAAAAATTGTAATTTGATAGTGGCTCATCATCCAATCATTTTTAGAGGTTTAAAAAAATTAACAGGGCGGACTTATGTCGAACGAACTGTCATTAAAGCAATAAAAAACGATATTGCCATTTATGCCACCCACACCAACTTAGACCATGTCACAAACGGGGTAAATGCTAAAATTTCGGAAAAGATTGGGTTAAAAAATCTCCAGATTTTAGCACCTAAAGCTGAAACATTACAAAAATTAGTCGTATTTGTTCCTTCAAAAAATGCTTCTGAACTGCGTTCCGTACTTGGAAAGGCGGGTGCAGGAAGTATGGGTAATTATTCCGAATGTTCATTTTCTATGAGGGGTAAAGGCAGATTCCGACCTAATGAAAATGCGAATCCATACTTGGGGGAAACTCAAAAATTAGGAGAAGTGGAGGAGGAACGGATTGAAGTCATCTTTCCAACTTATTTGCAAAATCAAGTTTTAACTGCCATGAAATCGGCACACCCATACGAAGAAATAGCTTATTTTTTACATTCACTTGAAAACACCAATCCATATATTGGGGCAGGTATGGTTGGCAAATTATCCGAACCAATGACGGAATTAGATTTCTTGGCACACTTAAAGCAAGCTATGAATTTGGTGACGTTTAAACACACGAACCTGTTGAATAAGAACATTCAGAAAGTAGCCGTTTGTGGAGGTGCAGGAGGTTTCTTATTACGGGATGCTATACGAGCCAAAGCCGATATTTTTATTACTTCAGATTACAAATATCATGAATTCTTTGATACTGAAAATCAAATTATTATTGCAGATATCGGACATTACGAAAGTGAAATTTATACGACTGAATTATTGGCGGATTTTTTAAAGGATGAATTTCCAAAACTATCTATTCAAATTACTGAAACAAATACCAACCCTGTCCAATATTTTCTATAAACTTAGCACATAAAAAAATCATGGTATAATCTTGATTATACCATGATTTCTACAATAAACCAGCATATCTTTTTTTACAAATCACCGTAGAAATCGATGAATTCTCCTTCTTCCAATTGGACAATAGCTTTTTTGAAAGAGGCTTTTCGCCCTGTCACCATGCCCGTTTTGGTATAACGGCTCTTTTTCTTGCCTTGATAAATCATTGTACGAACGTCTTTGACCTGTACATTATATAATTCTTCGACTGCTTCCTTGATTTGGAGTTTATTAGCCCCTTTATTGACAATAAATCCGTAAATGCCTTCTTCGTTCGCCAACGACATTTTTTCAGTTATCAAGGGTCGTTTTAAAATTTCCATGTTTCTAAATTAACTAATGAGTCCTAAGTATGGTGTAGATTTTTAGGTCAAAAGATTAACCTAACATTTCATTCAGCTTTTCAACTGAACCCTCGCATAAAATCAGCGTGTCAGCATGTAGAATTTCGTAAGTATGCAATTGTGATGCAACCGAAACATTTGCTTTTTGCAAATTTCGAGACGATAAATAGACATTTTTATCATGATCAGGCAAAACTAAAAGCGTCTTTTTTCCTGATAATGATAAGGCATCCAATAACTTGATATAATCCTTAGTTTTAGGATTGTCAAATTTTGGAGTTTCCAAGATAGTGATCGCTGCATCTTTTACTTTGTAAGCCAATGCCGATTTGCGTGCTAATTGCTTTACTTTCTTATTGAGTTTGAAACCATAATCACGCGGACGAGGACCAAATACACGTCCACCACCTCGGAAAATAGGGTTCTTAATATCGCCAAAACGTGCTGAACCCGTACCTTTTTGTTTTTTGAGTTTCTTGGTTGAACCTTTGATTTCGGCTCGTTCTTTGGCTTTATGTGTGCCTTGTCGTTGGTTGGCAAGGTATTGCTTTACAGCGAGATAAATCGCATGGTCTTTCGGCTCAATCCCGAAAACCTCATCGGACAGCGTTACGCTTCGTCCTGTTTCTTGTCCTGATGTATTTAGAACGGCTAATTCCATGACTAAATTTGAATTCAATTAAGGTCAGATAAAAAAACAGATAGAAAAGTAAATCAGTATGAATTATCTTCAATTACTTTTCGAGAATGACAAACGAATTTTTTGCCCCGGGAACTGACCCGCTTACTAAAACAAGGTTCTCGTCAGGAAAAATTTTGACAACCTCCAAGTTTTGGATTTTAACTCGTTTATTACCCATACGTCCCGCCATTCGAGTTCCTTTGAAAACTCGTGCAGGATACGAACATGCTCCAATTGCACCTGGGTGTCGTTGACGGTTGTGCTGTCCGTGTGTGGATTGTCCAACCCCACCGAAGTTATACCGCTTAACAACTCCTTGGAAACCTTTACCTTTTGATGTTCCGACAACATCTACGAAATCGCCTTCCGCAAAGACATCAGAAATACTTAGGGTTTGTCCCAATTCAGTTGAGTCGAACCCTTTGAACTCTACGAGTTTACGCTTTGGAGTTGTACCTGCTTTCTTAAAATGTCCGAGTAGAGGATGAGTAGTGTTTTTTTCTTTTTTCTCACCGAACCCTAACTGAACTGCTTCGTAACCATCTTTTTCTTGCGTCCGAATTTGAGTAACGACACAAGGACCAGCTTGTATAAGTGTGCATGCGACATAACGTCCATCGGCACGATACGTGCTAGTCATTCCGATTTTTTTACCGATAATTCCCGGCATCTTTCCTTGAATTTTGGTGTAAAAAATACATTTTAATTGAACTTCAATGCCTCAAAATCAAATTGATAGAAAGGCACAGTTCTTTTTTTCAAGGTGCAAAGGTACAAAAAATAAGGGGTAAATAGATACTTATAACTAGATTTTCTGTTTTGAGATTCCAAGAATTTAATTTTAAGAGTCCCTTATCAGCGTAAATTCCGATTTTTCTGTTATTCCTTTGTTTTCCGTATTAGATTTTTTTTAACTTGTCTTTATTGGACAATAGTTGCCATTTTCTTAATAAAGATGGAAAAAAACTTCCATCGAAACGATACTAAAAAAGATGAAAAAAGTACTGATTACAGGAGCGGCAGGCTTCTTGGGTTCGCATTTATGTGATCGTTTTATTGCCGAAGGATATGATGTCATTGCGATGGATAATCTCCTGACAGGTAGTTTAGAAAATATTGAACACCTTTTTCATTTAGAACGGTTTACGTTTTATCATCATGATGTGAGTAAGTTTGTTCATGTCCCTGATGAATTAGATTATATTTTACATTTTGCTTCTCCTGCAAGTCCAATTGACTATCTAAAAATGCCAATTCAGACTCTGAAGGTGGGATCTTTGGGTACACACAATTTATTGGGCTTAGCCAAGGTTAAAAATGCTCGAATTTTAGTCGCTTCTACTTCCGAAATTTATGGAGACCCCACTACTCATCCTCAACGAGAAGATTATTGGGGTAATGTTAATGCTGTAGGTCCTCGTGGAGTATATGACGAAGCCAAACGGTTTCAGGAAGCAATTACAATGGCATATCATAATTTTCATGGTTTAGAAACTCGAATTGTCCGAATTTTCAATACGTACGGAGCGAGAATGCGACTGAATGATGGACGAGCTTTACCCGCATTTATGGGACAAGCCCTTAGAGGTGAAGATATTACTGTTTTTGGGGATGGTTCACAAACTCGCTCCTTTTGTTTCGTGGATGATTTAGTTGAAGGAATTTATCGATTGTTGTTAAGTGATTATCACTTACCACTTAATATTGGGAATCCTACCGAAATTACGATAAAGCAGTTCGCTGAAGAAATTGTTCGATTAACAAATACAAAGTCCAAAATTATTTACAAGCCTTTACCTACAGATGATCCCAAACAACGTTGTCCCGATATTTCAAAGGCATATGAAATTTTGGGATGGAAACCTCAAGTTGAACGAAGTGAAGGACTTCACCGAACATTTACTTATTTTTGTAATAAAATAAAATAATTCATATAAATATTAATATAATTATATATATGTAGAATATTTAATCTTAATAAAGTTTTAAAAAATCTTTAAATAAATAAAAAACTCTTCAAGAAATTCAAATTATTGGAGAGATGTATTTCTAAATTATCATTTTTTTAAGTGTATTTTCATAATTAAACTTTTTCTTAATATTTTAAGAAAATACCACATAAAAAAGAGGCTGTTCCAAAAAAAAGGACAGCCTCTTACAAAATTTACAGACTTTATTTGGTTTCAGTTAGTATCTATCACCACCGCCATAACCACCGCGACCACCGCCGCCGTAGCCACCACGACCACCGCCACCGCCACCACGACGCTCTTCACGAGGGAGAGCTTCTTTGACGACAATTCTTCGACCATCTAATTCTGACTCATTCAAGGCATTGATAGCGGCATTGGCTTGCTCAGTATCAGGCATCTCTACGAAACCAAAGCCTCTTGACCGTCCTGTTTCATGGTCAATGATAACTTTAGCTGAATCTACCATGCCGAATTCTTCGAAGGCTTCCTGTAAGTCTTCGGAGGTCAAGTTATAACTTAACCTTGCAACAAAAATATTCATAATAAGAACGAAAAAAATAAAAAAAGATATTGATAGTTTTTCCTCAAAAAGCCTTAAACCAGTCTCAATTAATGACCAAAAGCCGTCTTATTGAAAAACTTATTTACAAGGTAGGAAGATTTTTGGCAGAAACTAGCACATTTACTAAAAAATCATAAAAATTTTACCATTTCATAATCTACCTTGCTTAATTATATCGATTATCTTCTTAAAGCTTGTAAGAAAATATTCTCTACCAAGGATTTATAAGTAGAAAAACGATTTTTTTAGAATATATTTTAAGCTATTTATATACTTAATAACAAACCTGCTATCTAAGTATTTCCATTGAAATTTTAAACTTATAGATATAAATACAAATCACTCATAAAAAATTGACAATCAAATGTATATTTATAATAATTAGATTAATGTATAAAACCTAAAAGTCTTGAGATTATTTTATTTTTGGCAAATCATATCATTCAACTCATGGATAAATAACCCCCAAAATATTAAAACAATATACCATAACATAAAGACAATCAGTTATATAATTAGAAAGACTAAATCGAACTTAAAAAACTAACTCCACTCAATAATGACTACAAAAATTAAAAAACTCGCAAAAATTACAGGAATTGGAATATTATTAATCGGTATATTTATCTATTTTAGTAATTACTTAGTAGAAAAAAGTGCCGAAGGACGAATGTTTTCAAATCTTCAAAAAGTACCATCCAAAAAAATAGCTTTGGTACTTGGAACTAGTAAACGTGTTTCTAGCGGACACATTAACTTATTTTTCAAATATCGTGTCGAAGCTGCCGCTGAATTGTATCACTCAGGCAAAGTGAAGCATATTTTGGTAAGTGGGGATAACGGTTCACAGTATTACAATGAGCCGATGGATATGTTGGAAGCACTTATAAAATTAGGTGTTCCTCGTTCTTCAATTACCTTGGATTATGCTGGTTTCCGAACATTGGATTCGGTGATTCGATGCAAGGAAATTTTTTCTCAAAATGATGTGATTATTGTTTCGCAAGAATTTCACAATCAACGAGCCTTATTTATTAGTCATTCGCAAGGAATTTCTGCCGTAGGATTTAATGCTCGCGGTGTTCCGAAACGTTATGCTTTGAAGACTGAAATTCGAGAATATTTTGCCCGTGTTGCTGCTGTTTTGGATGTCTATTTTCTAAAAACCCAACCCAAATATTTAGGTGAAAAAGTAGCTATTCCCGTTTAGATAGTTAATACTAGATGTCAAATATAGAAAAATTTTATTGCTATGTTGTTGGTTATAAAGGTGTACTGACTTTGCGAAGTTGCTTTAAATTTCATAGTTTTTGAGGCAATCGTTAGGATACGACCTAGAGGCTGTTTATCTTTACGTGGTTGAATATTGTTTAGAAAAATAGGCTATTTTTAGCTTAAAAAATCCTATTTCTTGCAGAAAAATACAGGATTTGTTGATAAATATTCATTTCTAATTGATAATATGATGTAATTAATTCATCATATAAAAATATAAAAAGGACTATAATCTAGTTCGAAATGTTCTTTGACAACATCAGAAAGTAGTTTGTTGTACCAAAACCATACGAAATTGAGTAAAGAACTGGTCATCAACGTAACTCAAAATGGTGGTCGAATTGCCCTGTTAGAAGATAAACGCTTAGTTGAATTTCATCAAGAAAGTCATTCAGATAATTTTATCGTAGGCGATATTTTTTTAGGAATTGTGCGAAGAGTCGTCCCTGGATTGAATGCGGCGTTTATTGATATTGGCTACGAAAAAGATGCGTTTTTACATTATTTAGACTTAGGAGCAAATATTAATTCCTTAAATAAGTATACACGCATTATCCAAAATAATCGGAAAAAAGGAAATTTGTTGAAGGTTTCGGAATTTAAAATGGAAGCCCGTATTAATAAATTAGGGAAAGTCAATGATGTCCTGAAAGCCAATCAACAACTTTTAGTCCAGATTGCGAAAGAACCCATCTCTACCAAAGGACCCCGCTTAGCCTGCGAACTCTCTATTGCAGGTCGATATTTAGTATTAGTTCCATTTTCGAATTCGGTTAATGTTTCTAAAAAAATTACAGACAGCACGGAACGTAAACGATTGATTCGATTGATATCTTCGATTAAACCCGAAAACTTTGGCGTAATTATCCGCACGGTTGCTGAAAACAAAGGAGTCGAAGATTTAGATAAAGACCTCACCGATTTAGTCGAAAAATGGTATGAGGGCATGGAAAAATTAAAACAATCCAAGCCCAATGATAAAATTATCGGGGAAATGAATCGGGCAAATTCCATGCTTCGGGATATGCTCAACGAAAGTTTTGATGGGATTATGGTAGATGATAAAACCATGTCTGGAGATATTCGAAGTTTTATCCAAAATATTGCGCCAGACAAGGTACAAATCGTAAAGCATTATCAGGGCAAAGCCAAAATTTTTGAGGCGTTTGGCATCGAAAAACAAATCAAACTACTTTTCGGACAATCGGTCAGTTTACCCAATGGCGGATATATTATCATCGAACACACTGAAGCTCTCCATGTGATTGATGTCAATAGTGGCAATAAATCTAATGCCGAATCTGACCAAGAAGCGACCGCCCTAAATGTCAATCTAGCGGCGGCAACCGAAATCGCTCGCCAATTGCGCCTTCGAGATATGGGCGGAATCATTATTGTTGATTTCATTGATATGAAAGTGCCTGAAAATAAGCGAAAAATCTATGACCACATGAGACAAATCATGAAAGGTGATCGCTCTAAATTTACGGTACTTCCCCTAACCAAATTTGGGTTGATGCAAATTACACGGCAACGAGTACGCCCTGAAATGAACATCATTACCCGTGAAACCTGCCCAACTTGTAATGGCACAGGTAAAATTGGAGCTTCGATTTCAGTTGCAGAAATGATTGAGAGCAAAGTTGATTTTATTCTTAGTAAGCAAAATGAAACAGGATTAACGGTTATTATTCACCCATACTTGTATGCTTATTTTAAACAAGGTTTTCCTTCGATTCAAATGGGTTGGTTTATGAAATATTTCAAATGGGTCAAATTAGTTAAAGACTCTTCCTTAGCCATCACAGAATATCATTTTACGAATCGTGAAAATCAACAAATTGAGATGGATTAAAAAAATCCAAATAAATTACGAATTGTCCGAAAAGCAGTCGTTCGAATGCTAACGAATGTAATATGAAAAAGCCTAAATCTGAAAACAAGATTTAGGCTTTTTGTTTTTTGGGCATAAAATAGAAATGACTATCTTAAATTACCATCCTAATAAATCTGTCATTCCCAAACTTCCTTTTTGATTGGGCAACCATTCTGCTGCCAAAACAGCACCCAAAGCAAAACCTTTTCGAGAATGTGCGGTGTGCTTGAGTTCAATAGTATCGATTTCGGAAGTATAATTAATTTCGTGGGTACCAGGAACATTTGGTTCACGAAGAGCCGTAATTTCTAAAGCATCTTCCACTTCAGAAGGAGCTAATTTCCAATTTGTTTTACGAGTCAAATTCTTCAAAATTCCTTGTGCCAAAGTAATCGCCGTACCACTTGGAGCATCCTTTTTTTCGGTATGATGAATTTCAGTAATTTTTGCTTCATAATCCGAATAATTTTCCATCATTTGCGCCAACATTTCATTGATTCGGAAAAAAATATTTACACCAATACTGAAATTTGAAGCATAAAAAAATGCTCCATTTTGAGCTTCAGTTAAAGCCTCAATTTCAGGCTTTTGCTCCAGCCAACCCGTTGTTCCTGAGACTACTGGAACACCATTTCGTAAGCAATGTTTGAGATTACTGACCGCATTCTTAGGGGTTGTAAATTCGATAGCTACATCGGTTGTTTTGGCAGTGATCTGAGCTAAATCTGAAGCATTGTTAATATCAATTTTATGACTGATTTCATGTCCTCTTTCTAGGGCAATTTGCTCGATAGTTTTGCCCATTTTTCCGTATCCAATGAGTGAAATTCGCATATTGATTCTTGATTTTAATTTAAAAGAAGACAAATTTAGCTATTTTCAAATAACCATTTTTCCGCTTCGGTTTCAAGCTCAAAAAATCTTGTTTTATTATCCTTGTGAGCTGGAGAATCATCAATTGTTTGTTCTAATGAAAGCTGAATAAAAAATGAAGCATTACATAAAAATGCTACTCGTTTGACAGGAAAGTTCTTTTCTAGTGGAATATTAATCGTCTCATTTATCCAAACTTGCATTTCTGGAGCAACTGTAAAGTGAAATTCTCGTAGATCAATTAACACAAAATCAGGATTATATTCTTCTGTTATACTTCTGTACAACAACATGATTTCCTGAAATTCCTTATCATCCATTAACTCTGTATTTTTAGTCCAGCGTACTAGCCAAAAAGATCGTGTAGGGTCATAAGAAATCGTCTTATATACCTGATTAAGGATAATTTGCATGATTGTATCTCATTAGAAACACTCTATAATTTTCTACATTGATATAAGGGATAATAAATAAAGTAAAAATTTAACTTAAATATTGAAGATTTGCATACTCCTTTGTTAAAATAGATATTATGCGTATTGTTCGATTAAAAAAGCTTTAAAAGGCTCGAAATCTATCGACATTGGGATGCTCAATTTTTCCCGTTCGGCATATTGCTGTAAAGCAGTCGGAATTTTGATTTTTTCACCGATAACTTCTTCTACAGTATTCAAGAATTTGGCTGGATGTGCCGTTTCTAAGATAATTCCATTTATTGGTTTTGTACAATTCTTGATATAATCTTTAAATGCCAAATAACCAACAGCACCGTGTGGGTCAATTGTATAATTATAACGCTTTCTTACTTCGGTAATAGCAGATTTTGTTTGTTCATCATCATAGAAAAAGCCTTTGATATCTGCTCGCATTTTATCCACATCCTTATCATAAATTTCGTACAATCGAGCAAAATTGCTGGGATTTCCTACATCCATTGCATTCGAAATGGTTTGTACAGAAGGAAGTGGTTGATACTGTCCTGTTGCTAAATAGTCAGGCACAATCTTATTACGATTGGTTGCTGCTATAAATTTCACAGGCAAACCCATTTTTTTCGCTAAAACACCTGCCGTTATGTTTCCAAAATTCCCTGAAGGAACAACAAAGACCGTATCTTTTGATTTGTCTTTCAATTGTTTATAAGCATTGACATAATAAAAAGTTTGTGGTATCAAGCGGGAAATATTGATTGAGTTTGCTGAAGTCAAAAACAACTTTTCGGTTAATTCAGCATCTAAGAAAGCTTTCTTAACTAGTGCCTGACAATCATCAAATGTACCATCAATTTCTAAAGCTGTGATATTTTTGCCGAGTGTTGTAAACTGCTTTTCTTGTAAAAAACTTACCTTCCCTTTTGGATAAAGTACGGTTACTTGAATATTAGGTACATCCAAAAAGCCATGAGCTACAGCACCTCCTGTATCTCCTGAAGTAGCTACCAAAATTTGTAGTTTTTTGGATTTACCTTCCACAAAATACGACATCAGTTGTGCCATAAATCTTGCTCCGAAATCTTTGAAAGCCAAGGTAGGTCCATGAAATAGTTCAAGAATATTCATGTTTTCCTCTAATTCTACGAGCGGAGCTTCGAACATTAAAGTCTGTTCGATAATATGTTCCAATTTGGAGGGAGGTAATGTTCGCCCTGTCAGTCGATCAGCAAGAGCAAAAGCAATTTCATGAAAAGATTTATCGATAATTGTATCAAAAAAATCAGCAGGTAATGGCTCAATTTTTTCGGGCATAAATAAGCCATTGTCAGATGGCAAGCCTTTTAGGACGGCTTCTTTCAAATCAACGGCAGGAGTTTGACGTTGGGTACTATAATAGTTCATGACAACAATTTTAGTCGCACTTGAGAAATTTGGAGAGACAAAAATACGTTTATTTTATCACTACTCAATTCCTTAGACCGATAAATTTGTCGATTGTTGAATTTCTTGAGTATTTTTCTTACTGAGCTTGTCTAGTATAATTAAAATAAACCCATCATTTCGTTAGTTCTGAATCTTTCTACTAACTCAAACTATTTGATGATAAGCTTATTAAGCGAAGATACATTAAAAAAAGAAATGGTAGTATTTTACCTTGTCCAAAATGGGGAAAATCGTGTTTAGAAGCACTTTTGCTTGGTATTTTACAATTGATTCTTTATCGTTTAAAAACAGGATGTCAATCGTGAAAATGACCCATAAATAACCTATATATCAAATGATTACAATTGTAAGGGTAGTATTCTGTCACATTAAATAGACACCCAAAATTAGATGTGTGGTGGGAGATTTGGCTGAACTTACTTTGTCTTTGTGATGAAGAAATTTTTTGTGAGAATAGAAGAAAAACATCATGAAACTATTTAGTATATTTTATACATCCGAAGTAGAAAAAGACATTGATGAAATCGAAGATTTTTATGATTCCAAACAATACGGTTTGATTAATAAATTTGTTTTTGGTTTAGAAAATTCTTTGAAATCACTCAAACGACATCCCGAAATGTATGTCCGATTCAAAGAAGAAATCTGAAAAGGAAACTTGAAAGATTTTCCCTATTCCTTTTATTGTCAAGTTAGTCAATGTTTTGGGTGTTTTTGCACAAGCGTAAGACCCCGAACGCATTATTCAAAAGATAGACCAACGCATGAAAGAGTTGAAGAAATAGTCAATTAATTGACTGATTTTTAGGTGTTTTTGCATAGGTAAAAACTCTGGAATCCATCCAAAGAACTTTAGCTTCAAGAATTAAAGAATTTTAATTATAAAATAAATAATTTTACGTTTCCTTGAACACAAATAATACATTCAATTTTTTCATGAGAAATTACAAACTGGTTTAATTTAGTTTGAGTATTTAAATCAATGAGTTCTGGACTTAATCCATTCTTTTCTAAGGTTTTATATAAACTTTTTACCAGCATTTTATTGAAGTTATCTAACGGATAAATTGAAAATTTTTGAATTAATCCATTGATTATGCTTTCCACTAAATTGTTTGAAACCAGTGTATTATCTAATAATTTTATATTAAGATTTTGAGTAAGCAAAGAATTATCCTTTTTATTATATGAGGGGTCTCCAGAAATCCATGCAGAAAACCTTAAAAATGGAGAGTGAAAAGTAGCTTTAATATCAATGAAAATACTATCTGATTTTTTACGAGGTAAAATGCTGATTTCTTGAATATAAAACTCATAATTTAATAACTTAAACTTTAGTTTTTCTTGCTTGATAAGGTTGTGTAATAAATTATTTAGACCTTTGTATGTCAATATAATAGGAACTTCAATATTTAAGTTATTATTCATTTTGAAAAATATCAGTCGGGATTACGATAAACCAAGAAGGCAAAAAATAAATTATGGGAAATACAGAGTTGTATTTGACATAAAAGACGGAGTATTTATTTTTGGTAAATATTAGAAAAATTAAATCTCTTCTTAGCCGTCTTGATAAGAAAATAAAACTTTTAATATCCTGAAAACTTGGATAAGTATATTTATTGTGGGTGTGCCAAAAGCCTTTGATTTTAGCTGTTTTTACAGCTCCTAAGTCAAAAACGAATTCTTTAGGAGAAGTCTTTATTGGAATAACTTTCTTTAAACCAGTCAAATGAAACCGATATTTTCGCCAATGCCCTGTAAAAACTCCTCCTTCTTCATTCATATCTTAATCCCACATAGGAAGCTCCCAGCCCCCAATACCATCTAACCATGCAGATTCTTCTCCAAATTTTACCAATACTTCATTTTGGACAATATCATCTTCTTTGATAAGTTCGTCCAATACAGATTCTTTGTTATCAAAATTCGCAGACTCAATTTTAGCCATTTTGCTTCGCATGTCAGCAGAAACTTGTTTTAGTGATGTGCTAATAAAGTTATTCATGTTATTTTATTTTAAAACGTTTTAAAAAAACATAGTGAATTTTTGCTCGTAAAAATTCAATAATAAATTGAAATATGCTGTCATCTAATTTGATAGCTTTTTTTGAAGAATCATTTAACAAGTCAATACTTATTACATATAGTTTTCTCATAACATCTTTATTATCAATTAGTATTTTAAAATAAGTGTCTTTTTCTGCCTTTTGAATAATTGCTTTACCTAATAATTTTGCTGGTAATGAATAGTGATTGTTTGTAATATCATCGTTAAAATCTTCGATGTCATCTAAAATTTGCATAGCAGAAGTGTATCCATAAAACATACTTTCGTATTCAGAAATTAAAGAACTTTCAGAGTTTTGATTTAATGTCAATATCACTGGTGTAAATAGTAACATTGCTTTGACTCCACTTTCTTTAGGAGTCGTGTAGCAAAATTTTTTTTGCATCATTTTATGTTTTTCTTTAAACTCTGCCTTCCAGAATTTTTTTTGTGTCTGGTAATATAAAGAGTATACATTTTCACTATGTCCATAAATATCAAACAGTCGTTTTTCATATTCAAAAGCAAATACTTCAGTTAGTATTCCTAAATTTAAGGCTTTTTGCTCATCGTATATTAAATCTTTGATTCTAAATGCAATAGTGCCTATAATACTTGTCTTTAACAGCAAATCTCCCTTTTTATATAACTCATCGTTGTTTTTCAATTTTATCCATGCAAGTAAAAAAATCAGATATCGAAGTATCGACTTTAAATATTTATGACTATTAACATGTAATAACACTTCATTTAGTAATATTTTATCATTAACACCATACTCATTTATAACTTCTGTAATTGTCTCAGAAATTTTAACATTTGTAAATTGCGTAAAACCAACACCTAATTCATGGAGTTCTTTCGAGATATTCTTAAATTCATTAAACTTCTCGGTAGATTTAATTTCCTCTTTAATCTGGTTTTCAAAAAGTTTTAGAAAAGCCTCCGAATAATCTATGATACTGTTGTACTTCATATGTAATGAAATTTTAAAATTAGTCTGTGACAAATCTCAGATAAATGGCTATCTTTGTCAAATAAAACTCTAAAATCTATGGCAAGTAAAACTTCTGAAAATCACGAACTTTCACTTTCCACAGCTTCTATTTTCCACAAAATCAGGAAGGAGCGAGATAAGAGAGGGTACACACAAGAAAGTATGGCGCATGATTTAGGAATTACACCAAAAGCCTATCAAAATATTGAAACGGGCAAAAACAAAAGTATCACATTAGAAAGACTCCAAAAAATTGCAGATATTTTTGAGATGGATTTAGTCAGTTTATTACAAAATGATGAAAATGTTACACAAATAAATGGAGATAATAGTGATTTGAGTAATAGTCAAATCGTTAATTTTTATCCTTCTGAAACTGCTTTATTACATGAGAACGAAAAGCTAAAAATTCAACTGGAGGCGAAAAATGAAGAAGTTAAATTATTAAAAAAGCGTATTTCTGATTTGGAAACGATGAATGAACTTTTGGTAAAAAAATAATTAAAATCATAGTCTAAAAACCTTCCACATTTTTTAACACCTACCTTCTGCCATTTTGTCAGTTTTTGTTGTACCTTTGCATTTAGTTAAGTTGAAAAAGGTATATGGAACTGATAAAAGATATAGACATTATTCAGGCGAAAGACACCCCTACCGAAACTTGTAATACGCCCCGAATTTCAAAAAATAATGCTCAGAAAGGACAACGTAGATTATATATCGAAAGCTATGGCTGTCAAATGAATTTCTCGGATAGCGAAATTGTTTCGGCAATTATGGAAAAAGAAGGCTTTGGCACTACTGCCAGTTACGAAGAAGCCGATTTAGTTTTTTTGAATACCTGTTCCATCCGAGAAAAAGCTGAACAAACCGTCCGAAATCGTCTGCGACATATCAATGCCATCAAAAAGCAAAAACCTCAAATGTTAGTAGGAGTTTTGGGCTGTATGGCAGAGCGACTGAAAACCAAACTTTTAGAAGAAGAAAAAATAGTTGATTTGGTCGTGGGACCCGATGCTTATCGAGATTTACCAAAATTAATCCAAGAAGTTGATAATGGTGATAAAGCCGTGAATGTATTGCTTTCTCGTGAAGAAACTTATGCCGATATTTCACCCGTTCGCCTAAATTCTAACGGAGTTACAGCATTTATTTCCATCATGCGAGGCTGTGATAATATGTGTTCTTTTTGTGTTGTGCCTTTCACTCGTGGACGAGAACGAAGCCGAGACCCTCATTCCATTGTTTCCGAAGCTCAAGATTTGTACAGTAATGGTTATAAGGAAGTTACACTTTTAGGACAAAACGTAGATTCCTACAAATGGGGCGGTCAGGCAAATAAAAAACAAACCGATAAGATTGAAAAAGAAGGCAAAAAAGTCATCAATTTTGCCAATTTGTTGGAGATGGTTGCCCAAGTAAGTCCTGAATTACGAGTTCGCTTTTCGACTTCACATCCCAAAGATATTACCGATGAAGTTTTGCACACAATGGCAAAGTATGAAAATATTTGTAACTACATTCATTTGCCTGTCCAAAGTGGAAATAATCGGGTTTTGGAATTGATGAATCGAACTTATACTCGTGAATGGTATTTGGATAGAGTTCGAGCAATTCGAGAAATTATTGGCGAAGATTGTGGAGTTTCATCTGACATGATTACAGGCTTTTGTACCGAAACCGAAGAAGAACACCAAGAAACCTTGTCTTTAATGCGAGAAGTAAAATATGATTTTTCATATATGTTTTTTTACTCTGAACGCCCAGGCACATTAGCAGACCGAAAATATGAAGATGATGTTCCGTTGGACGTGAAAAAACGCCGTTTACAGGAGATTATTAGTTTGCAAAATGAACACGCTTTAGCCCGAAATCAAAGGGGAATTGATAAAATTCATAAAGTTTTGGTCGAAGGAATTTCTAAACGAAATAAAAATGAGTTAAAAGGCAGAAATTCAGCTAATAAAGTTGTGATTTTTCCAAAAGAAAAGTACAAAAAAGGAGATTATGTTAATGTTTTGGTAACCAATTGTACGGGAGCAACTTTATTTGGGAAAGCAGTCAGCTAAAATATAAACTTGCAAAGTTTTGATTTATGTCTTTTGGATAATAAGTTTCATCCTAAAATCACAAGACTCACCTCTAAATCATTGATACTACGAAAATTATGGATATACAATCAGTAAAATTACGTTTTGGAATTATCGGAAATGCACCTGCTTTAAATCATGCCATTGAGGTAGCGGCACAGGTGGCTTCTACGGATATGACTGTTTTGATTACGGGCGAAAGTGGAAGTGGAAAAGAATCCTTCTCTAAAATTATCCATAGTTTGAGTAGTCGAAAACATGGCGATTTTATTTCCATCAATTGTGGAGCGATTCCCGAAGGAACAATTTATTCCGAATTATTTGGACATGAAAAAGGTGCATTTACGGGAGCTTCCGAACCCCGAAAAGGTTATTTTGAAGAAGTAGATGGAGGTACAATTTTTTTAGATGAAATTGGGGAAATGCCTTTACAAACCCAAACCATGTTGTTACGGGTTTTGGAAAATGGCGAATTTATTCGGATGGGTTCAAATAAAATTTTAAGAACCGATGTTCGAGTCGTAGCTGCTACAAATGTCAATCTCGAAAAAGCTGTTGCCGAAGGGAAATTTCGCCAAGATTTGTACTATCGTTTGAATACTGTTCCAATTTATGTTCCGCCTTTGCGTGAACGAGGTGAAGATATTTATTTGTTATTCAGGAAGTTTGCTGCCGATTTTTCGGAAAAACATCGAGTCAAGCCGATTGCTTTAATGCCAGAAGCCAAAATGATGTTGATAAAATTCCGATTCCCTGGGAATATTCGCCAACTCAAAAATCTGGTTGACCAAATTTCTGTTTTGGAGTATGAACGCACTATCACTCCCGAAATTTTTCGAAAATATTTACCTAAAGAACAGACCAGTTTTCTCCCTGTTTTAGCCGAAGAAAAAAATACAAAAACGGATTTTACGGAACGAGATATTTTGTACAAACTCCTTTTCGATATGAAAAATGACATGGATGAACTCAAAAATTTGGTCATGATGATGCTCAAAAAGGAAGGAAATATAAAGTCAGCAAATCATTTATTACAAAAACATAGTCATTTATTCCGAAATATGGATGACTTTTCAGTCTCTGAGGATACTTCAACGAATAAAGGACTTTTGTTAAACGCTCCAACCGTTCAAGAAGAGGAATATCAATATGAAAAAATTGAGGATGTAACCCATGAAGAAGCTCCTCGCGAAGAGCAAGAGGAAAGTTTATCACTTGAAGATCAAGAAAAGGAATTGATTATCAAGGCTTTGAGGAAGAATAACAATAAACGAAAATATGCCGCTCAGAATTTAGGGATTTCAGAAAGGACATTGTACCGAAAAATTAAGCAATACGAATTAGAAAATATTTAAAGATAAATCTAATTATCCATAGCATAGGGTTTGCAAACCCTATGCTATGGTGTAGATTATCAGTGTTTTAACTTTCAATTGCTTGAATTAATTCATCATCAAAAGGCTTTACACTTGAACCAAAAAACTTAATTAATTTCCCTTCCTCATCAATCAAATACTTGTTAAAATTCCATGAGGGTGTTGCCGAATTCCAACCATTCGCTTCTTTATTTGAAAGCCATTCATATAGAGGATGCTTATTTTTTCCTTTAACTGAAATTTTTTCAAACATCTGAAAAGTAACTCCATAATTTAGCTTACAAAATTCAGCAATTTCTTCATGTGTTCCTGGCTCTTGTCCGCCAAAATTATTAGCAGGAAAACCTAAAATAACTAGTTTTTTACCATATTTTTCATGTAATTTCTGTAAATCATCATATTGAGGAGTATATCCACATTTAGATGCAACATTAACCAAAAGCATTTTTTTGCCTTTGTATTCGGATAAAGAAATATCTTGGCTTCCGTCCAATGATTTAAGGGTAAAATCGTAAATAGATTTCATATTGTTAGAGGGATTTTCAGGATTAGTATCTATGTTTTGGGGACGCGTAGCACGGGTATTACTTCCACAGGAAGCCCAAACAAATGATAAAATTAAAAGTATTAGAGCAGGGAAAGTACGTATCATTTTTGTTTTTTTAATAAATTATTTAAAGTGAAATTATACTTTCCAAAACTGCTTTTGATAAAAATTGTTCTAAAATTATTCTCCTGAAGATTCAACAGAAGTATCTGTATTTGGAGGAGTATAATTCATTTTTTCAGCAATCCGTTCGAGTAGTTCAGCTTCTTCCTTTGCCATCTCACCATCAGCATTAGCAATACTATATAAATAATTGAAAATCATTGACTTACTAATATCATCTAAGCCATCCTTGATAATTCCTGCTAAATCTTCGGCAGAAGGCAGATGTTTATATTCATAAACTGTTTCTCGAAATTCTTCAGTGTTAAAATCTTCAAATAATTTTTTGCCAATTTCTTCAGCAATTACAACTTCCTCATCTTCAATTTTGCCATCGGCAGTAATCATGGCACTCGCCAGTCCATAACTTAAAGAAGTTACTCGAATATAGGAAGGGTCAGTTGGAACTCCTGCTCGTTTTAGAATTTTGTGGACTTTCTCAACATTAGGATGTACAAATATTGCTCGAATTAAATTAAAAATGATTAGGAAAGGATTGATAACCAGAGCTGTTAAGCTAAACCAACCAATTAATAATGACCAACCTACTTCCTTTAAAATTTTGAGACGCACGCAAGGTACACAGCCTACGAACTGCTTTCGTCCCATAATGTACATGAATAAGATTCCTCGTACAAAGGGAGTCTTTACTGCAGTCTGGACATGACGTTTTTGGCAATAGGGACAAATATAATTGACGTGTTTTTTCGAAGATGCCATTTAAACTTTGTGTTGATATTATTTTTATAGTAACGATTTGAGATCAACTTTTCTATTCAAAACAGAAAAAAATCTTACAAAATTCAGGCAAAACTGAAAATCTTTATTATGAAGTCAATTTTCGCATACCCCATTCCAGAGGTCCCATTTTTTTGAAGCGTAACCAAATTACGGCAAATAAAACACATAATAAACTGAAAATCAGCGCATAAATTACTGAAAATTCAATTGAATAATGTCCTAATTTAGTAGGATCAAGATCTTCTACAATACCCATCCCCAAAATGACATGAGCCACATAAAACGTCAAGGCTAACTGCCCTGTTTTATTCAAAGCATCAATGATGAAACTATTTTCAAAGCGTTTTCCCAACAAAATACACCCCGAAATAATAGTAAGTGCAATCGAAATTCCATTGAACATATAAAGAGGCATTGGAGGCATTGGGTTTGTACCCAAATAATTAGTTAATGTTTCAATATTATCGCTTTCTGCCAAAAGTATGAGTGAAGTTTTTGAAAAAATTTGAATGCTGATAAAACTCAAAAAGCTGATTTTTAAGGTTTTGAAGACGAATTTCGAATCATTTAAATCTTGTTTTCCAAACCATAAACCAATTAACATAAACGCCGTCCAAGGAATGGCAGGATGAAAGCCATTATAAAATAGATTTTTCAGAAATCCTTCGAATGTCCACAAACCCTTGTATTCCAAAGTTGTCAAATTCCAATCGGCTTCATAGTCCCAAATTTGCCCCAAAATAGGATAAATGAAAATCAAAATTCCTGCTCCAATAAGAATTTCATTTGGTTTTCGAGAAATAAAAAGAAGCGTAACCAACATATAAATTCCATAAAAATGCAAAATATCAGCAACCCATATCCAGATGTAAGAAATTCCCACAAAAAATAAAAAAAAGGAACGTTTCAGAATTTGTCTTTGAGCAATTTTAAGTTTTTCTTGATTTTGAGTTTGAACAGCCGAATTAGTCATTAAAGCCAAGCCAACTCCTGCTAAAACCACAAAGGTAGCGGCAGCTTTTCCTTCGAATAAGTGAGCAACCATTTTGAGCCAGCTATCACCTTGCTCTCCAAAGACAACCTTAAAATTGACTACTATCATCCCGATAACCGCAAAGGCACGGGCAAGATCCAAACCCAAAATTCGTTTTTTCATTTTACTAAAAAATTAATTTTTAAGTATAAAAAATCTTTGTTTAATTAAAATTTCGGCAATAATTAAATTTGGAATCCAACTTAACCATGCAATTGTTGCATAAACGGTATCAGGGTCAAGCATAGGAAACCAAGCAACTCCTGCATAAGTTCCCATCCGAAAAACAATAGCTGAGAGGGTCAAAGCATAACTTCGAACCATATAATCACTATGTCTATTAAAATCTTTTCGGAGAACATAAATCCAAGATAAAGCTGTGAAAATCACCCATAAAATAGCTGTTATGCTTAATCCAAGTTGTCCCCAAAAACCACCTTCAGCATAAAGAGCCATCCAAAAACCAGACGGAGCAGAAATGAATAAAATAAGGAAAACGTATAATTGACCAATTCGGCGATGAGCTACAGGAAATTGTTTGAGAAAAGTCATCGAAAATTGGATAAATCCACCCAAAATCACAGGAATTGAACTAAAAACATGCAAATAAAATGCCCATCGCCAATGCCAAAGTGGTAAGACTCGGAACTTCACACGTAAAAAACCAATATCAGGTCGCATTGAAAAATATGGAATTATTGTACTGATTAACAAGCCTATAAATCCCAAAATAAAAAAAACCGAAACCCACCTAAAAAGTTGATTTCGGGTAAAGAATGACTTCATAAAATCTAAATTTTTTAGTAGGTTATCTTTCTTTACGACCTGTTACAAGTTCCTCTACTTTAGGAGTAAACGACTCAAACTTACCTTTGGATGTAATTTTTACGTAATGAATATCCGTCTTTTTGAGTTTACTATATTTTTGCCAGTCGTATATTTCATCACCATTTCGTACTTTTTCGAAAGTAGTTAGTATCATTTCACCCTTCGAATTGATTTTTCCACTTGTCAAACTATTGTATTCATTTTCAGCCAAGAAGTGTTCGGCAATCAAATTTCCTTTTCGACCAAAAGTAACCACCGAATAAAGTGCCTGAGCTGTACGCCATTCTCGTTCTTCAATAAGAACTGCTGTATAGTTCTCTTTTTCAATGAGTTTATTTACAAAATAATACGAAGTTCGTCCGCCCATTCGAGAATACATCGCCTGTTGCATCGGATGATAGACATCTCCATACTGATACGGAATTTCCTGATTTATAGAATATTCAGTTCCATTTTTTAGCATATCTACCGAAATTTCATAAGGTAATTCAGTTTTTGGGAACTCCTTTAGAAAAGCTTTATACAACTTCGTGGAGGGCTGTGTTTTTACTTCATAATGTTTTGACTTAGTGGGCTTTTTTTCTTGGGCAAATACTAATACAGGCAACGCCAATAATGCCAGCACAAACCACATTGTTTTGAATAAACATCCAGTATCCATAATGTTTGATTTTTAAGGTTTTATCCTTAATAACGCAAAAAAATAAAAAATAAGACCAAATTCCTTGATTTTATTGGGGCTTATAGGATAATGTCCAAAAATAACAAAGACGATTTTAGCAAGTAATCTGTTTTATGATGGCTTTATGGAAGGGATAGGAAAGATTTTAGATAACTCAATTTTAAAGATATGAGTATTACTTTAAACTAATTAAAGATTTTATTTTGTTATAAAAAAACACCTTCTACAATAAAGATAGAAGGTGTCTCAAAATTAATATATCAGATCTACATTAGATTATGCTTTAGGCGCACCTGACATAATTTGCTCATTAGCATACTCTGCAAACTGCTCAAAGTTTTTATTAAATAACCCTGCTAACATCTGAGCTTGTTCATCATACTTGGCTTTATCTTCCCACGTATTTCGAGGGTTTAACAGTTCGGTTGGAACTTCTGGGCATTCCATTGGCACTGCAACACCAAATACAGGATGATTTTCGTAGTTTACTTCCTCTAATTTATTTTCTAAAGCGGCAGTAATCATGGCACGAGTATATCGTAATTTAATACGGTTACCTACACCATAAGCTCCACCTACCCAGCCAGTATTTACTAGCCAAACATTTACTTTATGAGCATCCATTTTTTCACCCAATAACTCGGCATAACGAGTAGGATGTAATGGCATAAATGGCGCACCAAAACACGCTGAGAATGCTGCTTGAGGCTCAGTAACTCCAAGTTCTGTTCCTGCAACTTTAGCCGTATATCCCGAAATAAAATGATACATGGCTTGTCCTACATTCAATTTTGAGATTGGAGGTAAAACACCATAGGCATCACACGTTAAGAAGAAAATATTGTTCGGAACTCCACCCATTGAAGGCTCTAACGCATTATCAATGTGATAGATTGGGTAAGAAACTCGTGTATTTTCCGTTACTTCGGTGTTTGAGAAATCAACTGTACGAGAGCCAGGGAAAAAGCGTGTATTTTCTAAAATTGCCCCGAACTTAATTGCATTGTAGATTTCAGGCTCTTTTTCAGCAGATAAATCAATAGCTTTAGCATAACAACCGCCCTCGAAGTTATAAACACCTTGGTCAGTCCAGCCATGTTCATCATCACCAATCAAGTTACGATTAGGATCTGCTGAGAGAGTTGTTTTTCCTGTGCCAGAAAGTCCGAAGAAGATAGCTGTATCACCATCTTTACCCATATTGGCACTACAGTGCATTGACAAAACTTTTTCTTTCTCAGGCAAAAGATAGTTCAATACACTAAAGATGCCTTTTTTAGTTTCGCCCGTGTAACTTGTACCACCAATAATAATCAAACGGCGTTTGAAGTTTACGATAGCAAAGTTCTTTTGACGTGTTCCATCAACTTCAGGATCTGCTTCAAATCCAGGGATTGCTAAAACACGAAAGTCAGGATTAAATGTCTCTAATTCGTCATTTGTTGGACGAAGGAACATATTGTAACAGAAAAGGTTATGCCATGCTTGCGTATCAATAATACGAACATTTAGGCGATGCTTAGGGTCAGCTCCTGCGTAAGCGTCTCGAACATATAACCGCTTGCCATCCAAAAACTTGAGCATTTTGTTGTAGAGTGCATCAAATTTTTCTGGCTCAAAAGGAATGTTAATATCTCCCCACCATACCGTATTTTCGGTATAATCATCTTTGACGATAAATCGGTCTTTGGGCGAACGTCCTGTGAATTTCCCAGTATCACACATCAACGCACCGCTATCTGCCAACACTCCTTCTCGATTTTTGACCGCCTCTTCAATTAGTTCGGTGGGGGTCAAATTCCACAACACACCTTTTACGCCTGAAAGTCCCAGTTCTTGCAACCCATTGAGTAATGAACTCAAATTTGTCTTTTTCATAGATTTAGGGGATTTGTGATTTTTTCATGTCTCGAATCCCGTCCCATTGTGTGTCATATTCACCTGAATTACTTCCTTATTATTTAAACAAAACTCGGAGCATAATTATTAAGATGAATAAACGAAATTCGTCAAGATCGACGCGAAAAACTTCTTAAAATGAAAAAATTTAGCCCTCTCGGACTAAACGGTTTAAAATTTAATTTTACTTTCTCGTGTATTACTGTCTTTTAACGTCACCAAGCTAAGCCTCTAATAGTTGTAATTGGGTAGTCTAACACGTTTATGTGGAGAGGTTTGAGGCTGTAAACGGCGCAAAGCTAACCTTTATTTTTCCATTTAGAAAATGATAAATATCACCAAAGGCTGATTTTCAACTGATTTAATAGTTTTGAAAATCACCTTAAAACGGGAAAAATCATCAAGAAGTACTCCCACATTAAACAATAACTTAGATAGCAAATAGGAAAAACATCAAAATAGAACTTCCTAAAAAAACTTAACTTTAGTGATGTTTTGAACAAAAAATAATTGATTGATTTTGTCTTGTGGTGGGCGTAAAGGTAAGCATGCTTTTGATGAAAAGGAAATTTTTAGCGAAATTTCATGATAGAGCTATTTGAAATCTATTTTTGAACCTGTTAATTATCAGTTATTTAACAGGTTCAAAAAATCTATTTATCCATCACAGAACGATAACTAAAAATCCAATATTTGAGAGCGGTTCGGATCGCCGCTTTCTCAGTAAACTCTCCCTCGTCCTCTTTTTTCTTGAGGTAATTTTCACCATAACCGTGTTCTTTATCAGTTGTAATTTTGGAAAACAATCCTCCTTTCTGAACGGGTATTATGTAATTTCCTACTTTGGGGTATTTTCCTTGAAACGAATTCCCAACCATTTTACGCCACGAATATGAATTGATTTTCTTTTTGTAAGGAATGTCAACTATATAATTATTTCCTTCATATTCAATACTAATGGGAGTTTCATAAATTTTCTGACGCATTGGCTGCAATTTATATACCTTTAAATGATATTTTGGCTCTTCATTAGGACGTTTTACTTCGTATAAATACGATTGCGAGTGGTCAAGTGTATAAACTGTTCCTGAAAAAGAATATTTACTATCATTCAGGTATTTAAATCGCATTTGGTTATTTTGAACATCTAACCAATCTGAGCTTCGCATGACTTGCTCAAGTGCTTCAATTTCTACTAGTGTAGGATTTTCACCATATACGTCTGAAAGAACTTTTTCCTGCAAAATCTTCATCATGGATTTTTTGGAGCTTGCTGAAATATTCGGATCATTTTTGATTTTCCGAACACTAGTTTCGGCATCACTTAAACTTGTAAATTTTTTGTTATTGAAAGCCTCTAGACGATATTTGGTCATGTATTTTTCATAAATCTCCTCTCCTTGAGGCTTTAACCATGTTCGAGTATCTAACTCTTGGCGTAACTCAGATACTTTTTCACGAGATGGATTTTCGCCATAAATATCAGTTACGGTTTTTGCTCGAATAACTTTGACTAATTTCTTAGAGACATCCTTCAACTCAGCCTCATTCATAATACGGTCATACATTTTTTTACCGTAATCGAAAGTTATAATTTTGGTATGGTCAATATCATATTTGACACTTTCAAACAAATATTTTTTATACATCCGTTCGCTTTCAGGTTTTAGCCAAGTATGTTTTGCCATGTCAGCTTTGAGTTGGTGCAAAACATCCAAAGCATGAGTATCACCAAAAATATCTTTAATAGTTTTTCGTTTTACTTGCTTTTCAAGTCGTTTGCGTTTCTCAGCTTCGATTTGGTTATTATTCTTGACCGACTCCCAGAAACGCTTTCCTTCCTCAAAGGATTTAAATTGGTGATATTCCAATTCTACTTTTACTGACTCATATTCAATTTCTTGGGAACTGAGTTCAAACTCTTTAAGTTTTTTATCTGTATATATTTGATAATCAGGAAATAAACTCTTTTTAAACTCATCAGTTTCAAACATTTTCCGAATTCGAAGTACTTGACGTACATTATTTTGTACTTGAATCATATGTTTGAATTTATTTTGCATTGCTGTCAAATAGGCTTCAGGATGTTGGTTCACTACTGCCGTTAAAGAAGCTTCATCGGCTAATTTTCGGAAATTATCAGCCACTTCATCGGCTTTCTCTGCTGAAACCACCGAGCGCAATAATTGTACATGAACCTCTTCTTGATATTCTGTAATAAATTTGGGACGAGTGAAAAAACGACTTGAAGGCTGGCTCAATAGAGAATACAAATGAATTAAATCTTCTAGACGGCGGTGATCATGTAAGATTTCTTTGAATTTAATATGAAACTCATTTTGGTAATTAGTGAAATTTTTTGTTCCAATAAACGTCTTATTTTCAGGTTCGGCAATTTGCTTGAAAACCTTCAACATACGGTCATAATTGTCATTATAATTTTTATCAAATTCATCCAAATTCAAGTCAATTGTTTTCGCTCCATACGATTGCGTAACTTCGTAAAGTCCTTTGACAGTGGCTAATTTTTTGTCAATTTCTTTGAATTTATTATAATATTTCATGGAAACAGGGTTTGTTTGATAGGCTGTATGTTTATTACAATAGTCATAAATTCTTCGCATTGAACCCAGTTTTGCACTCCCCTGTTGAGCTTCCTCCAATAAAACTAACGCTTTAAGTTGAGCTTCTTCACTGGTATTTTTGCTTTCAATCATAGGTTTTAAGAACCGTTCAGCTTCACCTGCAGAAACCTTATGAGCTACCGTTTCTCGCAAATAAACATACTCTCCACCTGCCAAATAGCTTCCTTTTTCGGCGTAAGATTTTGCCACTTTTTCTAATGCTTCCTGATATTGTATTTTATTAATCTCTTGGTTATAATTTTTCAAATATAATTCGGTACACTTGAGTAAATATTTTGCATCAATACTACCTTTGCTGGCAGCTTCTTTCAGCCAAAAATCTGCAAAATATCGGCTTAATTCAAACTCTAAATAAAAGCGAGCTAATTTGACCTGCATCGCAATATCACCTCCTTCTGCTTTCATTTGTATATCATAAAATTCTCGCAAATCAAGATCAGTTTTATAAGCATAATGTTTGACAGAAATCTTTTCATCAGTTAGCAATTTTTCATGATAAGTTTTTGCTTTAGAGGAATTTGGTGCTATTCCGTATCCTCCAGTAAGATAAACTCGAAACAAATCTAAATTGGCTGAATTTCCTACGGACTTGAGGATTTTTATAGCCTCAATATAGTTCTTTCGATCTGGCATATCAAAGGTATTGCCTGCGTAAATTCGTCCCTCCTCTAGTTTAGTACTGGCATCTTTGAGACGTTGCTTAAACTCCTTTCTAGGTGCCACCTCAGACGGATTACTTTGTCCCCAAGTCATTAAAGGAATAAATAATCCTAGGAGTAACCATAATTTGTTTGTCATGATAATTGATTTTTTATAATTTAATGATAATAGATTGATAGTCAATACAATGTGTGACCTAAATTGCTTAATACCTGAGTAAGAGCAAGTTAAACAAAAAACTTAAAAAAACAAAGGAGTTTGTGAATTGCTAAAATGTCATCTATAAATGATATTTTTGAGAAAATTTCTTTTTTGACTTCTGATATTAATGATAGATTATTTAATTGGATTTAGTGGATTTGGAGTTGGTTTTTACCTCCTCTTTAGGCAATTCCTTCGACATTCTACTCACTTCAAATTGAGCAGAATTTATTTACTGTTGACTTTTGGGTTAGCTTTAGTTTTGCCATTAGTTCAGTTTTCTGAATGGATAACGCTCCCTATTTCCTTAGAATTGTCTTGGGTAGAGTGGCATGATAAAATAATGCCCTATGAAACATTAGAATCTTCAAATAGTACTAATTTTGTTTTTGCAATTTATGGAGTAGGTTTTTGTGTTCAGTTTTTCCGATTTCTGAGTAACTTGATGCAAATTGGACAATTAATCGAGCGTTACCCTCAACAAAACAATACGAAAGGAATTCATGAAATTTGTGTACCTAAACTGTTAGAAGCTTTTTCATTTTTCAATTTTCTTTTTTTGCCTGAAGCAATTCATTATTCTGAAAAAGAATTTGTATTTATCAAAGAACATGAAACTCAGCATATTATCCAAAATCATAGTCGAGAGATTTTATTTTTTGAAATCTTAATGCCGTTTTTATGGTTTCATCCTTTGATTTACAGGTATAAAAACGAACTCCAAAAAGTGCATGAATTTTCGGCTGATGTAGGAGTTTTGGAAAAATTTCCTGATGTTCAGTTTTATCAAAAAATACTGGTTTCTAATTTTATAGGGGAAAAAAATCTAAAATTTACGCATCCTTTTTCTGAAAAAAAACTACTTCAATATCGTTTAAAATTACTTTCGAAATATGGCGAAAAAACACCACTTTCTTCGGCATGGATTTGGAGCTTAAGTTTTATGCTCATTTTAGGAATTTTTTCCAATTCAATATATCACAAAATAGTACAAAAACAAGAAAATTTTCAGTTTGAGAAGAAGGCTCAAAAAGCCGTTTTTCCACCTGAATTTCAGGGAAAAAAAGAATTTGAAGTTTCTGAAAAAACAAATGAGCAACGTTTTAAAACAGTCTTAAAGGCAGGCAAAGAATACACTTTTGACTTAGATCATGACTCCGATTTGCCGAAAGGAACACGAGTTATCTTATATGATTCTGAAGGTAATTTAGTGGCTGAAAACTTCGGAAAGTACAAATCAAATTTTACTTTCCGATGTTCCAAAACCGATATTTATACCTTACGGGTTTCGTTTCAATATGCCCAATTTCAAGGCGGAAAATTACAGGTTGATTTTGACTAAATCACCTAAACATTTTGGGCAGGAACCCCAAAAACGGTTGCTCCTTCTGGGACATCCTGTAACACAACCGAACCTGCTACAATTCGGGCATTTTCTCCGATTTTTACACCTGATGTAATCGTTACACCCGATCCAATGAAGGCTTTTTGACCAATTTTTACACCCGAATTAATGATACTTCCAGCTCCAATATGCACAAAATCAGCAATTTGGACTTGATGGTTTAATGTGGCATTTGGATAAATGAGGCAATTATTTTCAATTTCAACTGCCGAACCCACATAAACACCAGCTCCAATAAAATTACCATGTTTCAACAAAACGGAAGGCTCTAAAATAGCTTTTGGATGAACAACATTCATCGGCATTTTTTTCCGTTTTTTTCGGAGCAATTTGGCAAGTTCTGCCCGTTTTTCCATGTCTTCCTCTGCAATACAGGCTTCACAATCATCGCCGATAATCCGAAAAAAAGCATCATCTTCAACACTTCCCAAGACGGTAATATCTTGAATTTCAGTTTGATGCAAGGTTGTGTCTTCATCCAAAAAACCGTACACCATAATGTTGTTTGCTTTGAAAATATCGGATGCAGTTTTGCCTAGCCCGCCTGCCCCTAAAATCATTACGGGTTTATTCATTTATTTTTGAAAATTTTTAGATTAAATTATAAATTTCTTAGAAAATTCTCCTTACCATTTAATTTTTTCCTTATTCAAAAAGGCTTGAATTCCTTTTTTGCAATCGTCTAAACCACGTGCTTGAGCATTCATTTCGGCAGCCAACGAAAGGGCTTCGAAAAGTGGTTTTTCTTGAATTTCGGCAATTAATTTTTTGGTTACACCCATCGCCTGCAAGGAGTTGGTCGTAATCAAATGTTGAGCAAATTCATAGACTTTGTGCGAAAGTTTCGAAGCTGGAACGATTTCATGAATTAATCCAAAATCAGCTAAGGTTTGAGCAGAAACTAAATCTCCCGAAAGTAATAAGGATTTAGCACGAGCTTCACCTACTTTCCGAATCAAAAAAGTCATTACAATAGCTGGAATAAATCCTATTTTGACTTCGGTATATCCAAATTTAGCTTCAGGAACAGCAAATACAAAATCACAAGCCGTAACCAATCCGCAACCTCCCGCTATGGCATGACCTTGCACCTGAGCAATAACAGGCTTGGAATGTTTATAAATTTGAATGTATAAATCTTTCAAATAAATCGAATCGGTCAGATTTTCTTGATAGGACGCATTTTGTAAGGACTGGAGATACGCCAAATCTGCTCCTGCACTAAATACTTTGCCACTTGCTTTGAGAATCACCGCCTTAATTTCGGGATGATGTTCGGCAGCATGAAAGGCTTGTTTTAGTTCTGTAACCAAATCATAACTAAACGAATTTCGTTTTTCAGGACGATTTAACGTAATGATTGCCAGATGATTCGTGATTTCGTATTCGATATATTTCATCAGTTTCGAGACTTGAAGGTGAATTCTTAAACTTAAACATACAGAAAAATTTCGGTAAAATATAGAGAAGACATTTATGGCACTTTGCCCAAATACAAATGACGATTTAAAATTACCTGAATTTAGCTAAAAATCAACCAATTATTGGTACTTCCCTTCTTTGGTTAAAACTGTTTGGAGCGAATAAAGTTGAAAACTAATGTTTCTCAGTAAATTCGTGAAAAACCTTTTGTTCAAAAGAGCAAAAAGCCCATTTTCTCGTTTTTATTCATTTTTAACTTTATTCAAAATATGAAAATTTTACACGTATTTCTTTTTTTCGTTTTAGTTGGTTTGTTGGCTTGCCAGTCTGAAAATAATTCTGAAAATCAAACAGAAAATAAGGTTCAAGATTCTGAAATCCAGCAAGGAACTTGGCGAGCAATTTTAAAAAGTCAAGGTGGTGATTTGCCGTTTGGTTTGGAAATTTCACAAAAGGATAATTCTTATTTGATGTATTTATTGAATGGCGAAGAACGTTTGGCATTGGATGAAATTCGAATAGAAGGAGACTCCATTTTTGTACCAATGCACATTTTTGATGCCCAGATTGTGGCTCATATTTCTCCAAAAAAATTAAGGGGTTATTTCCAAAAATTAGATACCGAAGAAGAATATAAAATTGATTTTTTGGCTGAATTTGGTAAGAACTATCGTTTTGAAAATCAGAATATTGAACCTATTTCCAATATCTCAGGAAAATGGAAAACTACTTTTCAAGTCGAAAATCGAGAAATTCCTGCCATCGGACAATTTGACCAAAAAGGTTCAAAATTAACAGGAACATTTATGACCAAAACAGGTGATTATCGGTATTTGGAAGGAAGTATTTTTGGAGATAGTTTGATGTTATCTTGTTTTGATGGTTCACATTCCTATTTATTCAAGGCGAAAATCGAAGGAGACAAGATTGTAAATGGTGAATTTTGGTCAGGAAAAACAGGCTATCGTCAATGGGTAGCAGAACGAGATGAAAATTTTACCTTAGAAGATCCTGAAAAAATCACATTTTTAAAAGAAGGTTTTGAATCGATTGATTTCAAATTTCCAAGTTTGACCGAAGCAAATAAATTGATTTCTCTCAAAGATGAAAAATTTAAAAATAAGGTGGTTTTAGTTCAAATTTTGGGAACTTGGTGTCCGAATTGTATGGATGAAACAGCTTTTTTAGCAGATTGGTATCAGCAAAATAAACGGGAAGATTTGGCAATGATTGGGATGGCATTCGAACTCAAAGATGATTGGAATTATGCTGAAAAACGAATTACTAAATTCCGAAAACGTTTCCAAGCGGATTATGATTTTGTCTTTGCAGGAACTCCTTCTAAAGAAAATCGTCAGAAAGCCTTACCGATGCTAAATAAAATTGCCGCCTTTCCGACCACTATTTTTATTGATAAATCGGGAAAAGTTCGTAAAATTCATACGGGATTTTCGGGACCAGGAACTGGCGAATATTATACTCAATTCAAAGCCGAATTCGAAGAAACTATGCAAAAATTACTGGCTGAATAAAATTCTGATCTTTTAATGAGATAAGGGTAGAGTTTATGAACTCTATCCCTTAATTTTATTTTGATTTTTTTGGGAAAACAAAACTAAATCCTTTTTTTATAGATGAATAAGGAGTTTTTAATTCTTTATGGTTTCGTGTACTAACCTGATAAATAGTATTCCAATGTCGTAACAAATCTCGATAAGCTTTCCAAATAGGCATTTTGGGATCATAAATATGAGCAGGTTCAGAATTTACTCCATTTAGCTCCATAATTTTAATGTTTTTTCCTGCATATAAATCTTCTAATGAACTGACTTTAAAGTCATAACGTCCAAATGAAAAGCCCTTGATTGGCTCACTAATTTTATCAAAAACTTGAACCAAGTTTTGATTAATTAGATGATTGGCATTCAAAAAAACTGTTCCTCTAGAATGATTTCCAATTGGTTCAATCAAAACCTCTTCTCCTGCTTGAGGCTGTGTTTCGAGGAGTTTGGGATATAATTCGGTAAGATTTTCGGTATAAAGTTGTCCTCTGTCATGTTTCTCTAACAACTCTAAAATAGTGGATTCTCCATCCCCTGTAACTGTCAAAAAACCTTTTTGAACGATAGAGCTGATGTACCCAGAAGGTTCATTAGGAAAACGATAATAAAGTACTCCAAATTCTAAAGGGAAATTTATAAATTCTTGTAAAATGACAATTCCTGTTGTGTTGGTTAAATAATTTTGGAGTGCATTTTTATGATCAATTTTTCGGACACTTTTGCCTCGTTCACCGATATCAGGTTTAGCAACTAAGGGAAATGAGATTTGCGCTTTTTCTAATAACTCTAAAACTCTTTGGCGATCTTCTTGAGATTCCAGATAAACAATTTTAGGCAAAAAATAAGGATTTATTTCTTTTAAAATATTGCTTTTCGAATAATTCATTAATCCACCTAATTCCATCAGTGGGTTTGATGCTGTGAAAAAAAAGAGGGAACGGGCTTTCAAACTTAACCATAGCCAATAAAAATAAATAGGAATATAAAAAAACCAAAAGGGCCAATATTCCCATTTATACCATTTGATAAAAAATGTTTTCATATTGTTTGATTAAAACAATTTCTTAAATTAATATAAAATCAAACTAGTAGTTTTTTGGAGAATTATTTTAAGTATTAATAAAATTATTTTTATGAGATCAAAATAAGTATCCAAATTTTGGAACAATTTCGTATCTTGGAACCAAAAAAACGACTGATTCTACGAATTTTTTAACTTTCGAATTATCTTTAATTATCTTTGAAAGATGAAGCAACAACTTATTTTATGGATTTTTCTGTTAGGTATATCGTTCAGTTGTCAGAAAGATGCTTTATCACCAGGCAATGATTTGGAAGTGGTAGTTACAAATGCAGACGAACAGGTAACCGCACAAACCCAAGTAAAACTTTATTTATCAAAGAGTTATTTTCAAGAGGGGGTAGCCTTTGACTCCGCAATTACAGATGCACAAGGAACCGTTACTTTTTATGCCTTGGATCCTGCCATCAATGAGCTTTATGTTGAAGCAACAAAAGGACAAGCAACAAATTGGGGATATCGAAATTACATTGCCCTTATCCCTGGTCCCAATAAAATGGTTACAAAAGTAGAAGTATCTCAGGCTGATTTATTGGCGGGCAAACTAGGAAAAAGCTGGCGGCAAACAGGTTTTGTAGTGGATGGTATTTCAAATGAAACTTGTGAATATCGGCGCATTTTCCGTTTTGAACGAGATGGAAATTTACAAATTTATACGGCAGACGATTGTAAATGGGCAGAAAATTTTTCTGCAAAAGAAACATGGGAACTAGAATTTCAGAATATCACCATTGGTTCACCCACAAATCCGCAAGCACAAAAGAAGGGATTTATCCAGATATTAGACGAAAAGAATTTACAGTTCTTTTACCAAAAAAGTGGAGCTAACGAAACTTCTTCGACTTATGTAGAATCCTTTGTGGCAATTGATGACTAAATCATATTTAATTATCTTCAGAAATCATGAAAAAAACAGACGACTTTAAAGCTTATTATGAAGAAACAATGCTTCCTGAGTTGGAAGCATTGGAGTCTAGACGAAAAAAATATACCCTTAATAAACAAATTCTATTTATATTTATTGCATTAATTTTAATGGCTCATGCAGGATTGATTTTGGCAAAAATTCCTACTTTAATACCTTATTTGCCTGTTTGGTCATTTTTTATTACTGCCTTTTTTGTTCCTACGATTGCGTTTGCCATTTTTTATAAATTCATGACTGATCCACAGTTGCCTGATGATTATCGTAAGTTATTAATTCGAGAAACAATGCATTTTTTGATCGATGATGTGCAAACAACTGATGATGCTTATATTGACTATAATACCTTTCATGCCAGTAAAATTTTTGTACAAAAGCCTGAACATTATACTGGTAGTGGTTTAACAGTAGGTAAATTAGATGGTATTAAAACACAATTTTCGAATATCCAAGCAGGATATGATTCCATAACTAATCCACAACAAGGAAAGACCGAATGGAAAAAATTGTTTACAGGATTATTTTTTGTAGGTAATTTTGGAGCTAAATTTAAAGGGACAACCCTTGTAATTCCTGATCGTTCTGAGCAAACTCATGGATTTGTAGGAGCAGAATTAAAAAAGAACAATTTGTATAGAGGACAAAATGTTCAGTTTCGGAAACATCCTCGTTTTTCAGAGTATTTTGCGGTTTATTCAGATGAACCTAGTGAAGCTCGTGAAATTCTTTCCGATGATCTAATTAATCGATTTTTAGAGTTTAGCAAACGTATCAATACTGCCATTTATTTATCATGTTCAGGTAAGAAGATTTATGTTGGTATGAACCTTACTGGTTCAGAGCTAGCCTTTTCTTATAATCATAGAATTACAGACTTCAAACGTATTCTAAGTTATTATCAAGAATTAACTCTTGTATTTGAAATTATCCACTCTTTGAATGCTCGCCTAATTCCACAGGAAAAAGAAGATTGATTATGAAGAGAATTATTATTATTTAGTCTATCTTTTGAGAAAATATTAAACTACATTAGGGAATTTTTCTATCAAAGTATCATGCCAAATCTGTACCCTAAAGAATTATCAAGGAATTTATTCAATATTTTTCTTATTTATATCAATATCAAGTAATCGGATAAGATAAAGAACGAATTAAACAGATTACTATGAAAAATAAAAAAGTACAAACTCGAAATTAATGAGTTTGTACTTTCTAACTTTTTAAGAAGTTTTAATATATGAATTAGTGAGCTGACGCTTCACCTGCTCCACGAGGAATACGAATGTTTCTTACGAGTTCTTGTACTTCTTTAGGTGGTGGAGGCGTTGCCATAGAAACCACATAAGCTACCCCAAAGTTAATAAGCATACCAAGTGTACCAATACCTTCAGGTGAAATACCAAATAAGAATTCAGCTTCTTTATTTATAAATTTATAATAAATAATATAAACCGAAGTAAATACCAAACCTGAAACCATACCTGCAATCGCTCCCTGCATATTCATCCGAGTTGAGAAGATACCCAATAAAATCACAGGGAAGAAGGATGCTGCTGCTAATCCAAAAGCAAATGCTACTACGGATGCCACAAATCCTGGAGGATTGATACCGAAATAACCTGCCATTGTAATTGCTGCTGCCGCTGCAACCCGTGCATAAACTAATTCTGTCTTCTCAGAAATATCTGGCATTAATGCTTTCTTCAACAAATCGTGAGACACTGCAGATGAGATTACCAATAACAGACCAGCTGCTGTTGATAAAGCTGCTGCCAAACCACCTGCTGCAATCAAAGCAATTACCCAGTTTGGTAACTCTGCAATTTCAGGATTTGCTAATACCATAATATCCCTATCTACATATAATTCGTTTGCAGCATCAGTTGGATCATTTGATAACTTACGTTCACCATATTTACCTGTTTCTTCAGTAAATTTAGGCTTACCTGCAATTGCTTTACCTGCTGCATATTGGATTTTTCCATCATCATTTTTATCCATCCATGCAATCAAACCTGCTGTTTCCCAACTTTTTACCCACTGAGGAGCTTTTGCATACTCAATTCCTTCTTTTCCTCCTACAGCATTGATAAGATTGATTTTACCAAATGCACCTAATGATGGAGCAGTTGTATAAAGAATAGCAATAAAAATCAAAGCAGCACCTGCTGAACTTCGCGCATCTTTTACTTTAGGTACGGTAAAGAAACGAACAATAACGTGAGGTAAACCTGCTGTTCCAACCATCAATGCAACAGTAATGAAGAACATATCAATCATTGATTTCTTACCTACAGTGTATTCGGTCATTCCCAGCTCCTTACTCAATCCATCTAGTTTGTCTAATAAATAAACTCCACTTCCATCAGCCATTTCAGCACCTAAGCCTAGTTGAGGGATTGGATTACCAGTTAATTGAATTGAAATGAAGATTGCAGGAACCATGTATGCAAAAATCAAAACACAATATTGAGCAACCTGTGTGTAGGTAATTCCTTTCATACCACCCAATACAGCATAAAAGAATACAATAATCATCCCGATAACAACACCTGTATTGATATCTACCTGTAAGAAACGTGAAAATACGATACCAACACCACGCATCTGACCTGCTACATAAGTAAATGAGACGAATAAAGCACAGACTACAGCTACAAGTCGAGCTGTTTTAGAATAGTAACGCTCTCCTACGAAATCAGGAACAGTAAATTTACCAAATTTTCTTAGATAAGGAGCTAAAAGCAAAGCAAGAAGTACATAACCTCCTGTCCAACCCATCAAATATACTGAAGCATCATCACCGATAAAGGAAATAATCCCTGCCAGCGAAATAAAGGAAGCTGCTGACATCCAGTCTGCTGCTGTCGCCATACCGTTAGCAACAGGGTGAACACCACCACCTGCTACATAAAATTCTTTTGTAGAACCTGCTCGGCTCCAAATTGCAATGCCGATATATAACGCAAAAGTTAGCCCGACAATGATATATGTCCAAAGTATTACACTCATTGTTTTAGTAGTTTAAATATATGTGAATGGGGTTTTAGTTATTTTTCATCAACATCAAATTCTTTATCTAAGTTGTTCATTAGACGAACATAGATAAAAATCAAAACAACAAAGACATAAACAGCTCCCTGTTGAGCGAACCAGAAACCGAGCTTAAAGCCACCAATCCGAATCGCATTGAGTTGGTCAACTAAGAGTATCCCAAACCCATAAGAAACGATGAACCAGACTACCAAAAGTCCTAGTACGTACTGGATATTTTTTTTCCAGTATTGTTCCATTTTGTCCATAATACAATAGGTTTATATTTGAAGATAGATAAATAGATTACAAATAATATTTACTTAAATCAGAAAAAGCAAAGTTTAAGTAATTAGTTCTTATCTTTTTCTAATTTAGTGAGTATTTTTTCCTATAAGAAGATATGAGTCTGTAATCGGAAGATATTTCTTGTGTCAGCCCCTTCAGCACCTGATTTACCAGTACTATACTCTGCTGTAATTTTGGCAAAGTGTCCATTAATGAACCAGTTTAAACCAAGGCTAAGGTCAGTAGTCGAGTTTGGTGTATGGCTTAAATCTTGGTTAGAGAAACTAACATAAGGCATAAATTTAGTTCCATTTACATCTACTGGGAGTAAGTAACCCAATTGAGCATGGAAGATTGAACCTGAACTAGGTACTAATCCACCACCAGGCGTTGCTCCTAAAGATTCTTCACCACCATAATTGAAGTTATAATAAGCAGCAAGTGCGCTAATCGCTCCATTACCAAGAGGTGCATCATAGAAAATGTCAGCTCCAATTTTAGTAGTAGCTTCTCTCTCTAAATCAGAGGCATCTAACGAAGTTCCTCTTGCTAAAGCATCAGGATGATACAAGAAACCAGCACCAACACTCAATACTTTTTTCTTACCCAAGTAAGTACCAACAAAATAAGGTAATTTAGTGCTTTCTGCATCAAAGAAGTTGTAGTTGAAATAACCTGTATATAACCAATTTTCACCAGAACCATCTACTTGGTATGTATAAGTATTAGGATTTAGGTCTCCTTGATTAATTCTTGCATTATTTGCTGCTACACGATATGAAAATTTGCCAATCGTACCTTTAGCATAAATTCCTAAATGACGAGCAAACTGGTCAGAAGTTGTGATGTCAGACCAAGGGAAAAGACGAGCATCAGCAGCTCCAGATCCCGCATTATCCAACGTCAACATATTCAAAGTACTTTGGTTAGATAATCTTGAAATACCATTCCAGTAATGTAAACCAGTACCAACATGGAATTTTTTATCTACTACAGCAAATTCACCCCAAGCATCATGTAAGAATAACATACTTCTGTTATTAGCTGTTTGAGAATTAGGGTTTGCAGTAATCTGACCTGCTCCTAAACTATTTAAGCCAAAGTGAGTTAAGATCAAAAATCGAGGAGAAACTTGAGTAAATGCTAAAAAACGAGAACGTCTGATACTCATACTCAAACCCTTGCCGTTAGCATCATTATTATCGCTTGAAAGCCAAAGTTGATGCCAGATAATGAAACGGATATACTTTGAACCGTCTTCATTCAGACTGAGTTTTAATGGTTTGTAAGTGTGCTTATCGTCCTGCGCTTGCACAAAAGTGGCAGATACGAGCAAGAATAATAATGCGATAGAAATCTTTTTCATTTTCAATAATTTAGTTTTAGTATTTAATATTAAGTAGTCAGATGGCTCTTATTTGGAGCAGTAAGTCTTTAGGTACATATCTCGTAATGTATCCCAAATAACGGCAAAAAAAACAAAAGAAAGAGTGTTTTTGTCAAAAAATAAAATTGTGTTTACAACTTTTGAGAGAGTTAAATGACACAATCACATTTGGCATTGTTTTTAACAAACAAAGTTTATAATAAATAAAGATTGTAAATATGGATAAATTCAGAAACTTAGGATAATGCCAAAATAGTGAGGATAATTGCGATGTCCAGTATCTAGGGACATTTGTTGACTTTTAGATGGATACCTTTAACATAAAGTGTAGGAGAGCCTCGGCTTGCCAAAATCGCCACACGCAAGGTGGTTGTGGAAAGTTTTTTCATTGTTTTTTTAGTGAATTTTAGGTAGTACTTAATTTACTCGTTTAGTAAGAAATAAAAGGGAATATATCCTAAGCGAATTACCAATGATAGAGGAATGTTTTTTTTCTAAAAATGACTTTTATCATTGATAATCTCTATTAAAAAACACCCCAATTATCTTAACAGCATATTTCGTAAATTTGAGGGTACAAATTCACAGTTTTGTTTATAAGTTTCTTGTTTTAAGTTCCATATTTAATTTTTCTATCTATAGAAATACAATTTCTTTGAAGTTATAGTATCGTAGTCTATTGTCCCGTAAAACAGCTAGCTTTCCTTCAGGAGTTACTCCCACAATCTCTCCTTCGAAAATTCCTTGAACATCTCGAAACCAATGCCTTTCTTGGTAACGATACAATTTTTGTAAATATTTGATTTTTAGTACTTTAGATTTTTTGGTATGTAATTGTAAATAATAGCCTTCTAATTTTTCTAATAATTGCTCCAGAGCAACTTTCAGATTATACGACTTTTTAGTAATCTGTGAAAAGGAAATTGCTTGGAGATTTTTAAAATTCTCTTGGTTAATATTCAAGCCAATGCCAATCACAGTATAATGAATTCGATGACTTTGAATTTGATTTTCGATAAGAATTCCTCCCAATTTCTTATCAAGAAATAAATCTTGATTTGGAATTTGTCCAGAAGTAGGCTTAGGAAGTTTAAAATACAAATCATTAGGCCACTTTACCCAAACTTGTCCTTTGGAAAGATATTGCTCCACAAAATCGGCGACTCCCAATGAAACAGCAATATTTAAATCGAACTGTTTACTTGGACTCAGAAAATGTGGTTTCCAAATAATCGAAAAAGTGAGATTTTGATCAGGCTTTGTTTCCCAAGAATTGCCTCGTTGTCCACGCCCTGCAGTTTGATCAGAGGTAATTATGGTAGTGCCTTCCATTGGGCGCGAGGTCAATAAATCCAAAGCATAGTCATTTGTGGAATGACAACTTGGCAGATAGATGACAGATTGACCTGTAAATAAGGTTTGAGGTTTAATATTATGCAAGAAATTTTTAATATTTTTGTGATTTCACTTCCAAAAGACTGTATTTTTGGAAAAAAATCAGCTCAATTTTTCGAAAATTTTTCTCAAAACCCAAATTTCTCCTTTTTTGGAACGGACGGAATGGTTTTTGAAAATTTATTCCAACAAATTAAGATATGTCTTTACTTATATCATACTCCTTGCAAATAGATATATGTATAAACGTATTCTATTTTTCATAAATTCTAACTCTCATGTATGCAGAACTCCAATAATCAAGTCAGCACCGAGCAACTCAAGAACTTGATAATCTATGGATTACAAGAAAAAAAAGCGATAGATATTGTCATTATGGATTTGCGAGAAATCAAAAATGCTGTATGTGATTTCTTTATCGTATGTTCAGGAAACTCAGATACTCAAACCGACGCTCTGAAGACCTCTGTAGAAGCCGAAGTTTATAAAGCAATAGGTGAAGATCCTCGCCGTATTGAAGGACAACAACGTCGCGAATGGATTTTAATGGATTATTTCGATATTGTAGTTCATATCTTTCGGAAAGATAAACGTAAATTTTACGGCTTAGAGGAACTTTGGGGAGATGCTGAAATTACACCTATTACAGAAGATACCATACAAAAAAAGAAACGTTCAGTTGCTTAAATCACAGGGTACTATAAAATCTTGTTATCTTGAAAATTGGAGATATATTCATTATCTAAATATCAAAAAAATGATAGTTAGAAATAACTTACGAATCGAAATAAATTATCCATTAGACCCTCACAGGTCAAAGAGCTTGACTCATGTCAGAAAATAAAAATAAAACAAATTTTAGACCCTCGCCCAAAGGAAATTACCAGATTTGGTTGTTGGTGGCGTTGGTGGCATTAATCGTAGGTTTAACGTACTTTAATAAAAGTTCAGCAACCATCGAAATCACTCGAAATCGTTTCGAAAAAATGATATTAGCTGGTGATGTCAAAGAAATTACCGTAGTACAAGGACGTATGGTCGAAGTAAGTCTGACCACCGATGCAATGGGTAAAAAAGAATATAAACGGGATATTGCGGAACGTTCTACTTTCTCCCTTCAACAAGGACCTCATTATCACTTTCAAGTTACTTCGGGAGATGCTTTTGCCACTTACTGGACAAACCTTCAAGAAAAACATAACCAAGCTAAAGAAATTGGCTATCGAGTAGATAACGACCGAAATGAATTCCAAAGTTTTTTGGCAAATTGGGGATTGCTATTACTCTTAGTTTTCGGATTTTATCTATTAATGAGACGTATGGCAACAGGCGGAACAGGTGGACAAATTTTCAGTATTGGAAAATCGAAAGCCGCTTTATTTGATGCCGAAAATAAAGTAAAAATCACTTTCAAAGATGTGGCTGGTTTAGATGAAGCTAAACAAGAAGTTGAGGAGGTAGTTGATTTTCTAAAAAATCCTTCGAAATACACCGACTTAGGAGGTAAAATCCCAAAAGGTGCATTACTCGTAGGACCTCCAGGTACAGGTAAGACTTTATTAGCCAAAGCAGTAGCAGGAGAATCAGGAGTACCATTTTTTTCTTTATCGGGTTCTGATTTTGTCGAGATGTTTGTGGGTGTTGGTGCGGCTCGTGTACGTGATTTATTTAAACAAGCCAAAGAAAAAGCTCCGTGTATTGTTTTTATTGATGAAATTGATGCCATTGGTCGTTCACGAGGAAGAGGACAAATGCCAGGTTCTAACGATGAACGTGAAAATACATTAAATTCTCTTTTGGTTGAAATGGATGGTTTTGGTACAGATTCAGGGGTCATTATTTTAGCAGCAACCAACCGTCCTGATGTATTGGACTCTGCATTGATGCGACCAGGGCGTTTTGATAGACAAATTAGTGTTGATAAACCTGATATTGTAGGGCGGTCAGCAATTTTCAAAGTACATCTTGAACCTTTGAAATTAAACGAGGATGTTGATAGTAAAGAATTAGCTTCACAAACTCCTGGATTTGCAGGTGCTGAAATTGCCAATGTTTGTAATGAAGCGGCTTTAATTGCGGCTCGCCGAAATAAAAAATCGGTTGATATGCAGGATTTTCAGGATGCCATTGACCGAGTGATTGGTGGATTAGAAAAGAAAAATAAAATCATCTCACCTGATGAGAAGAAAGTAGTTGCTTATCACGAAGCAGGACATGCTATTGCAGGATGGTTTTTGGAACACGCTGATCCATTGGTCAAAGTAAGTATCGTTCCTAGAGGAATAGCCGCTTTGGGTTATGCTCAGTATTTGCCCAAAGAACAGTTTTTACACACCACCGAACAATTATTGGATGAGATGTCGATGGCATTAGGTGGACGGGCAGCCGAAGAAATTGTATTTGGAAAAATCTCAACAGGAGCATTAAGTGATTTGGAACGTATCACCAAATTAGCTTATAATATCGTAACTGTTTACGGGATGAATAAAAAAATTGGAAATATTTCCTTTTATGATTCTCAACGTTCTGAATATGCCTTTGAAAAACCTTATTCCGAAGCAACTGCCGAAATTATTGACCAAGAAGTTAAATCATTAGTCGATGAAATTTATCAACGTACTAAAGATTTACTAATTGAAAAACGTCAAGAACTCAATACATTAGCTGAAGAATTGCTCAAACGAGAGGTTATTTTCCAAAGTGATATCAAAGAACTCATTGGTGAGCGTCCTTTTGAAACCTTGACATCCTATGAGGCTTATCATAACGGACAAAAAGAATTGGAAGAAGCCGAAAAGCAAAAGGATTCCACAGCATCAGAAGAAACACCTGACTCCATAGCCGAATCCGAAAAAGAAATATGATTATTTTAACTGTATAGTAAATACGCCCAATTTTTTAAGTTGGGTGTATTTTTTTTCGCACAATTTTAACGAAAAACTACTAATTTCGAAACAAAAGCTATTTTGTGGATATAAAATGTAACTTTTCGACTCAAAATACACTTAGTTTATAAATAGCAATTACTCCAAAGTTTTCCCTAAAAAATGAAATCAGATGGCAACAAAAATTGATTATAACGCCCCCGTAGTACTTACATTTTCTATCCTTTGTGTTCTTGTGTTTGCCGCAGGAACTGCAACAGGCAATCTTGTTACTAGTCAATTCTTTACGCTTAATCCGTTTTTTAGCTTTTACAATCCTTTAGATTACTTCCGATTATTTTCCCATATTTTTGGACACGCTGGAATTGAGCATTTACTAAATAATCTAACATTCATTTTACTTTTGGGTCCTGTTCTTGAAGAAAAATACGGTGGACAAGATTTAGCCATGATGATGGGATTTACGGCATTTGTTACGGCTGTCCTCAATATTTTATTATTTAATTCAGGTTTGTTGGGAGCAAGTGGCATTGTGTTTATGTTTATTATTTTGGTTTCATTTACCAACATGAAAGCAGGTAAAATTCCGTTGACTTTTATTTTAGTCATGATTTTATTTGTGGGTAAAGAAGTCATGGATAGCATGCAGAGCGACCAAGTTTCCCAATTTGCTCATATTATTGGTGGAATGTGTGGAAGTATTTTTGGTTTTGCTAAGGCAGGTATCAAATAATTACTCCACGAAATCGAGGACCCGAATTAACGTCCTAAGTTTTCCAATTTTTGCGCTACCTTTGGCAGAGTTTATTACCTTTTTTGTAAGGTCTCAAATCTGGTCTTCAAATCTATGCTGAATTTTTTATACCCGTCTTTTTTGTTCGCAATGGGTTTGATTGCGATTCCGATAATTATCCATTTTTTTAATTTTCAACGGGCAAAAAAAGTCTATTTTACGAATGTGGCTTTTCTCCAAGAAGTCCGTGCTGTTTCACGGTCTCGAAATCGACTCAAAAATTTACTGATATTACTTTGTCGGTGCTTGGCAATTATTTTTCTGGCATTGGCATTTGCTCAACCGTACTTGAGTCGGCAAAATGCGGAAGTTGTTCAACAAGGAAATCATGTTAGTATTTATTTGGACAATTCGTTTAGTATGCAAAACCAAGCCGATAATAAAACATTATTTGATTTGGGGGTAACGAATGCCGAACGAATTTTAGGTTTATTTCCCAAAGAAGTTTTATTTCAAGTTTTAGACAATAGTTTTGCTCGAAATACTCGTTTTTTCTTCGATAAACAAAAGGTGATGGATAGTTTACGCACCTTAAATTATGCACCTTCAAACCGAACAATCCAAACAATTTATAATCGTCAATTAGAAGCCTTCCAAACTAATACGAGTGAAAAACAAAATCATATTTTTTGGATTTCTGATTTCCGAAAAAATACCACAGGAGACTTGACTAAATTAAAAATAGATACCCTCAATCAATTTTATTTATTGCCTTTGCAAGCCAATCAGGAAGCTAATTTATACGTAGATTCGGTTTGGTTAGAAAATCCTTTTGTCAAAGTCAATGAAAATAATACGGTTTTTGTCCAAATCAAACATACTGGAACAGAGGCTATTGAGGATAAAATTGTAAAACTATTTATTGATGACCGTCAAATGTCCAGTTCTACGGTTTCGCTCCAACCTAATGAAACCACCGAAATAGCCCTCAATTTTGCTGTAGAAACCGCAGGGGCAAAATTTTGTAAAATTGTTTTGGACGATTATCCTGTTCTTTTTGACAATGAATATTATTTTACGTTACCTGTTGCGCCTCCCGTCAAAATTGTTCACATTTCAGGTGATGAAACCAATTTTATTCCAAATGTATATGGAAGTGAACCATTTTTTAACCTCAAAAAATATTCCATTGAAGCTGTTGATTACAATGAACTCAAAGGGGCTGGTTTGGTCATTTTACAGGCAATTCCCGAAATTGATGAGGCTCTAAAATCAGCCTTGCGAAATTTTTTGCGAAAAGGTGGGACATTAGTTATTTTTCCTTCTGCCGAAATACAAACTCAGTCTTATCAAGAAATCGTCAATTTGGCAATTTCTTCTGTTCCAAAAGTAGGTTCACCTCGTTTAGCTCTCAATCCTCCCGATGCTCAAAATCCATTTTTTGAAGGGATTTTTGATAAAGAAGAAAAAAATATGAATATGCCTGAAAACCAAGCCGTTTTAATGTGGAATCGAGCAGGACAAAATTTATTAACCTTCAAAAATGACCGCCCCTTTTTAACTCGACTAACAGGTAATTTGAATCCCAATTCACAAGTTTATTTGTTTGCCAGTCCGTTGGATACCGAATTTTCTGACTTTCCAAAACATGCTCTTTTTGTGCCTGTTATGTACAAAATTGCTTTGAGTAGTCGTACAGAAATCGAAAAATTAGCTTTTTCATTTGCGGAAAGCACGGCTGAAATCACCATTGACTCACTTCAAAAAAATGATATTTTCAAACTTGTTCCTATTGGTGAAAGTGAAAACCCTGAAATTATTCCCAACCAACGTATTTCAGGAAATAAATTAATTTTGGATGTTCCCAAAAGTGGACTTCGAGCAGGAAATTTTTCCATTGTTCGACAAAAAGATCGTCAAAAAGTGGGTTCTATTGCCTTTAATTTTGAAAAAATCGAATCCGAAGGGCAAAGTTATTCGATGGATGAATTGGAAGAAATTTTCAAAAATCATTCAAATATTCAAATCTTTGATTCGATGGATAGCACTGATTTTGCGACTGACTTTCAGGATAAAAATGTGGCTCAAAATCTATGGCGTTGGATGTTAATTTTGGCATTAGTTTTCTTATTGGCTGAAATTTTATTGTTACGATTTTGGAAAAAAGAGACTACCGATTATTTGGTACGAAAGTAAGCTCAAAATCAGCATATAATTAATATCTAGACATTTTTAAAAGTTTCTTAATAACCTGAAAAGTTACTTTATATTTAGTCTTCTTCTTCGATATTAAGACGTTCCATAACTTCCTGAATTACTTGCTCTTCTTGTATTGAATCGTTATCTGAAGCCTCTGCAAACATATACATAATGTCTACAATGTCGTCTTTGAGTTCGGGATTATCCTCCAAATATTCTTTTAAAGCTACTAAGAATTTATTTTCCCACTTTCTCAACGAATCGACTAAGTATTCTAAATCGCTGTAATACAACTTTTTCAAATCAGAAACCTCAATATTATCATCAAAATCATCAATGAAAGTTTCTGCCATTGAGCGGGAAATGTAGCGGACATAAATCCACTCTTCTTCCTCAATAACTCCATCTGCTGCAATTACTAATAATGAAGGGAAGAAAGTCAATAAAGTAGTAAACTGCTCTAAAGTCAGTTTTGTATGACAATTTTTTTGGTATTCTGTAAATAAATCTGTAACCGTTGTATTTGTTGACATTGGAGATTAAATTTTGGTGAGATAATCTAAAAGGCGTTGTATAAACCACTTACTTTCGTTCAGCTTGAGCATCAATTGTTTAGAAGCCCAACTCAATTTGAATTCTTTTCGTTCTTTTTTAAGTTAATTTTTTCTAAAATAACATTTAAAATTAACTTATTAAATTCATTACTATTATCCAAAAAATAAATTTCAATAGGCAAATAAAAGAAAGGAAAAGATTCCCAAAATTCCTTTAAATCAGGAGTTTTCAATTTTACAAAATCCTTTTCAGTTGTCAAAATACACAAATCAGCGTGTTTATAACTAAGTTTCTCGAAAGTTTGGCGAATTATTTTCAAACGTTTGGGAGTATAGTCGGCATGGTCTGGAAATCTAAGATGCTCAATAATTTCAAAATTTTCACTTAATTTTTCCTCTAATGATTTGGTTTGTGCAATACCTGTGAGCAAAATAATTTTTGAAGAAATTTTCTGAAAATTTTCTGAAAACGAAACAGGAGTAAGATAACGAATTCCAGTAAAAAAAATCGGTGTATTAGGACGACAATATTTCTCAATATGTTTTTGGATTTCTTTTTTTTGTTTAATCTCTAGATTTTCGGGACATTTAGAAACAATAATCATATCGGCTCGTTTTGCTCCACTTCGACTTTCTCGCAAACGTCCTGCAGGCAACACAAAATCTTGATAAAATGGACGATGAAAATCGGATAATAAAATTTGAAAATCAGATAATACCGCTCGATGTTGAAACGCATCATCCAACAAAATGACCTCATTATCAGGTTGATGAAATACAATTTCAGGAATTGCTAATAAACGACTTTCTCCTACTGCTACGGTAATTCGATTACCATATTTTAAGTAGAATTGCATTGGCTCATCAGCAATTTTTTGGGCAGTAGCTGTTTTATCAGCAATAATTACACCTTTGGTTTTGCGTCCATAGCCTCGGCTTAAAGTTGCCGTTTTAAACTTATTTTGTACTAATCGAATCAAATATTCTACATGAGGAGTTTTACCTGTCCCACCAACAGTCAAATTACCTACCGTAATTAGAGTTGATTCAAAGGAAATCGAACGTAATTTTTGAGAATCATACGCCTTATTTCGCAAGCGAGTAATGCCATCATAAAGTATAGCAAAAGGAAAAAGCAGAATTCTAAGAAGAAATTTCAAATTTGTATTTTTTTCAAAATTACTCCAAAAATTCTTGTCAATCAATCTATCAACTTGTTTACTATAAACGCATACATGAAAATACTCAAGAAAGATTAAGTTTCAAGACAAACCCAGTATAAGACTTCTGTATCCAATTTACTATATTTATAAGCCTTTCGAGGACAATCTCCTCTGTGAATATATTTTTTTTCATAAAAGCAAATAAAAATCTTATAAAACTTGTAAGTAAACAGAATTTTTTCTTCGTAAAAGCTTCATAACGAGAATGATATTATTTTTCTGACTTTTTGGGAGGATTTGGCGCATACATTTCAAGTAAATTTAGTAATCGATCTTTATCCTTTTCTAACGACTCAATTTGTTTTTGTAGCTCTTCGATTTGATTTACTTTACTTTGTAAATATTTGCTATTATCACATTCTTTTTTTTCCATTTCACCTTCTCCACAAACCAACCAATTTGCATCTAAATCGTCATATACCGAAAATATCTTCTTTAAAACTAAAAAACTGGGTTCTGTTTTCAATTCTTTGATTTCATTTTGTAATTTTTCTGCTTCTCCTATTGGAAGAGATTCTGTTCCTGTTTTCTGATCATTTTTTAACATACGTCCCCGTCCTGTCAGTAACCAATCCGCATTTATATTATCAAAAAACAATATTATTTTATTCAAAACCATAAAACTCGGCTTGTTTTTTGACCCATCTTTTTTACCTTTAACAATATTGTGAATAACTGATGAGTTTATACTTATCTTTTTGGAGAAAGAATTTACGTTTAAATCATAGAATTCTATGATTTCTGCTACCCTTTCATTGACAGAATTGTTTTTTGATAACATTTTTGCAAGATATTTTCCGAAATACTTTGATGTATTGTTTTTTTAATATTATGTTTACATAATATATGGGCACTAATTTTCAAACAAAAATAATAATGATGCAAAATACTGACTTCCAAAAAGAAATCTTAGATTTTTTTGAGTTATACCTCTCGGAAAACTATTCTGAAGCCTTACACGAAGCCCTTTATTATTTGTGTGTAGATGGTGAACCAGCCGAATATAAAAAGCCAATTTATGATGCACTATACGTTATTCGTCATGATATGAATGAAATCGTAAACAAATATTTGAAGTCTGAAAATCAACTAATTAACTCTTAAAATATTTCGAAATACGTAGAGAATTTTCAACAGAACGACTGATTTTTTGTATCTTTCAGAAATCATATTTCTCTCAAAATTATGAATTTAAAAGAGCGAAAAAAATGTTTAATAAAACGCATCAAGAATTCTACAATTTTGAATAAAAAACTCCTCTCTAAACCTAAGATTTAAAGAGGAGTTCTTCTTTTCAATTTCAAACTTGAAAGTTTAATCTTTTTCAGCTTCTTCGGTTTTTGCTTCAGCTTCGGTAGGAGCTTGAGCTTTCAAAACCGTAATTTTCAGTTCTTTAGCTTTGTTATCGTAATCAACTTGAAGAGTATCTCCCTCTCCAATTTGACCTTTGAGCATTTCTTCGGCAATGGGGTCTTCAAGATACTTTTGAACGGCTCGGTTCAATGGACGTGCGCCATATTGTTCGTCATAGCCTTTATCAGTCAAGAAGTCTTTTGCTTCTTTGGTCAATGCAATCCTGAAACCAAGTGCATCCGTTCGCTCATATAACTTGGCTAACGTCAAGTCAATAATTTGATGGATATCTTTGCGTTTCAATGAATTAAAGACAATGACATCATCCAATCGATTCAGGAATTCAGGCGAAAAGGCTTTTTTCAAGGCTTTCTGAATCGTAGAACGCATCAACTCATCTGTATCTCTTTGGGTCGCAAAACCAATTCCTGCCCCAAAATCTTTCAAATCCCGAACCCCAATATTGGAGGTCATAATGATAATGGTATTTCGGAAATCAACCCGTCGTCCGAGTCCATCGGTCAATTGTCCATCATCTAAAACTTGCAATAAAATATTGAATACATCAGGATGAGCTTTTTCGATTTCATCTAACAAAATAACACTATACGGCTTACGGCGAATTTTTTCGGTCAATTGTCCACCTTCTTCGTAACCTACATAGCCCGGAGGCGCACCCACCAAACGAGAAATCGAAAATTTCTCCATATATTCACTCATATCAATTCGGACAAGGGCATCATCTTGGTCGAATAAATATTTGGCTAATACTTTGGCTAATTCGGTTTTCCCAACTCCTGTAGGACCTAAGAAAATGAATGAACCAATTGGTTTTTTGGGGTCTTTCAAGCCAACTCGTGTACGTTGAATGGCTTTAACTAACTTCTGAATTGCTGATTCCTGCCCAATGACACTACCCGCCAAATCGTCCTTCATAGTAAGGAGTTTTTGACTTTCGTTTTGTGCTACTCGATTAACAGGAATTCCCGTCATCATGGCAATTACTTCGGCAATGTGGTCTTCGGTAACAGGAAAAGTTTGTTTTTGAGTATCTGCTTCCCAACGCTCCTTAGCTTCTTCGAGTTGAGCAATTAATTTTTTCTCATTATCTCTCAAACGAGCAGCTTCTTCGTAACGCTGATTTTTGACAACTTGTGTTTTCTCTTCTCGAATACCTTCAATGGCTTCTTCGAGTTGTACAATTTCATCAGGAACATGAATATTTCTAAGGTGTACCCTTGCTCCTGCTTCATCCATTACGTCAATGGCTTTATCAGGCAAATATTTATCACTAATATAACGATCAGAAAACTTAACACAGGCTTCAACCGCTTCTTGGTCGTAGCTTACACGGTGATGTTCTTCGTATTTTTCTCGAATATTATTGAGAATTTCAACGGTTTCCTCAACTGAAGTTGGTTCGACCATAACCATTTGAAAACGCCGAGCCAAAGCTCCGTCCTTTTCGATATATTGTCTATACTCATCTAAAGTAGTTGCGCCAATACATTGAATATCACCTCTTGCTAAAGCAGGCTTGAACATATTCGAAGCATCCAACGATCCTGAAGCTCCACCAGCACCGACAATCGTATGAACTTCGTCAATGAATAAAATAATGTCTGGTGATTTTTCGAGTTCATTCATCACAGCTTTCATGCGTTCCTCGAATTGTCCCCGATACTTTGTACCAGCAACCAAAGAAGCCAAGTCCAAAGTGATGACCCGTTTATCAAATAAAACCCGTGAAACTTTTTTCTGCATAATTCGCAGCGCAAGCCCTTCAGCAATGGCTGTCTTTCCTACTCCCGGTTCCCCAATTAGAATTGGATTATTTTTCTTACGGCGACTCAAGATTTGCGCCACCCGTTCAATTTCTTTTTCACGCCCAATGATAGGGTCAAGCTTGCCTTGTTCGGCATATCGGGTCAAATCCCGACCAAAATTATCTAAAACAGGCGTTTTGGATTTGTCCGAAGGTTTAGAACTTCCACCAAACATTTTGCTAGAGTCATCATCATCTGCGGTATCGGGTCCTGACTTGGGACTTGTTGTTAAGGTCGCAGAAGGATTATCTGCATGGTATTCCAATAATTTTTTCACACGTTCGTAATTTATATCAAATTTTTCCATCACTTGCGCCGCCAAATTATTGTTATCTCGAAGAATAGATAATAATAAATGTTCTGAATCGACTGTTTCCGCCTTGAGTGCTTTGGCTTCTAAATAAGTGATTTTTAGGATTTTTTCAGATTGTCGTGTTAAAGGAATGTTACTCAAGTTACGGATACCCTGTGAAGCAGTATTTCGGGTACTACGTTCCAAAATCTGACGGACTTCTTCGAAAGGCATTTGTAGTTCTTCTAGCAATTGTAAAGCCACATTCTCGCCATCCCGAAAGATACCCAAAATGAGGTGTTCAGTACCGATATAGTCATGCTCCAGTCGTATAGCTTCCTCACGACTTAGGGCAATAATTTCTTTAATTCGCTTTGAAAATTTCGCTTCCATCATATTGTGGGCTAGGGCGTATTTAGGCGTTGGTGCATTCCTTATAAAAACCCGAATATAAGACTTTAATTTTACTTTTTTCTGAGAATTAACGAGTCACTTTAAAGATTTGTTTGGTTCTTGAAGAGAAAGCCGTAACTTGACAGTTTTAGTGATTTCAGAATTCGTATGAATAAGCCCAAAAAAGTACAGGAAAGTATCACCATTTTCGGAGCGGGATTAGTTGGCTCCTTATTATCCATTTTTTTAGCCCGAAAAGGCTACTCCGTCAAAATTTATGAACGCCGTGCCGACCCACGAAAGCAAAAGATGCAAGGTAATCGTTCTATCAATTTAGCTCTCAGTAAACGAGGTTGGCGCGCCTTACAAGAAGTCGACATTGCCGATTTGGTCAAACCCATTGCTGTACCCATGAAAGGAAGGATGATGCACGATACAAAAGGAAACTTAACTTTCCAGTCTTATGGAACTGAAAATCAAGCTATTTACTCCGTATCTCGTGCCGAATTAAACAAAATTATGATTACAGAGGCTGACCGCTTGCCTAATACAAAATTTTACTTTGAGCATGATTGTAAAGCAGTCAATTTATGGGATTTTTCATATCAAATAGAACATCAAAATCAAGTTTTTTCCGAAAATTCTGATATCATTTTGGGAGCTGACGGTGCTTTTTCAGCTGTTCGAAATGCCATCCAACGCACTGATCGTTTTAATTACTCCCAATTTTATTTAGAACATGGCTACAAAGAATTAACAATGCCTCCAAAAACAGATGGCGCATTTAAAATGTCACCAGATGCACTCCACATTTGGCCCCGCCGAAAGTTTATGTTAATTGCACTACCTAATCCAGACCACACATTTACAGTAACTTTATTCCTGCCATTTGAAGGTGAGATTTCCTTTGAAAGTTTACAAACTAAGAAAGCCGTTAAAACTTTTTTCGAAACGTATTTTGCGGATGCCGTAGAACTTTTGGGCAATCCAGTTGAACAGTTTTTTGCTAATCCAACGGGTTCGATGGTTACAGTACGTTGTTCACCTTGGACTTTCCAAAATCGGGTTGGGTTGGTTGGTGATGCTGCTCATGCTATTGTACCCTTTTATGGGCAAGGAATGAATGCAGGTTTTGAAGATTGTCGAGTTTTGAATGATATTTTAACCGAATATAATGGAGATTGGACGGAAATTATGCCAAAATATCAACGGTCTCGTACTGAAAATGCGAATGCGATCTCCGAATTAGCGTTGACTAATTTTATTGAAATGCGAGATAAAGTTGCAGATGAAAAATTTTTATTACGCAAAAAAATTGAAGCCCACCTTCATCAACTCTTTCCTGAAAAATGGATACCATTATATTCAATGGTTACTTTTTCACACATACCCTATGCCGAAGCTCTTCAAAAAGGAAAACGACAAGAACAAATCATGAATCAGGTTTTGGCAATGTCAAATATTGAACAAACATGGAAGACTTTAGATTTTCAAGAAATTGTTAATCGATTATAAAAAATTCTGAATCATAATATTCTATCCTACTAAAAACTTGATTAAGTACTGATTATCAATTAGATAATACTATATTTTGTTTTTCCATAATAACAGTCTTATAAACTTATCACTATGGAAAAGTTATTTTATTACTTATATATTTCTATAAATCATTTTTAGTAGGGTAGTATCGAAATTGGTTTTGGCTTTATTTTTCATCAAAATTTGCACCTCAAACCAAACTTTCTGCCGTACCTTTGCGCTCCATTATTTTCTAAGGAATAGAAAACTTTTCCGACTAACAAAGAGATAATGTTATTATAAACTCAATAGAAAGACACACATGATTCATACAGGCATCGGCGAAATCGGACATTTTTTGACCGTGACGGCTTTTGTAACCGCTTTAGTGACCGCTTGGGCATATCACCAACTCCATAAGTCTCAAGAACTCTCAGAGTCCTATTCTTCCCAAATTTCTATTCAAAAACGATTTGCCAGAGGCGCATTTTTAGTACACGGTTTGGCTGTTACAGGAATAGTAATCACTTTGTTTTCAATTATTTATAATCATTATTATGAATATCATTACGCTTGGAGCCACTCTTCAAATAATTTGCCTGTACATTTTATGATTTCTTGTTTTTGGGAGGGACAAGAAGGTAGTTTTTTACTGTGGATTTTTTGGCATGTCTGTTTAGGATTCATTGTGATACCTACCGCTCGGCAGTGGGAGGCTCCTGTTATGGTCGTTTTTTCATTAGTGCAAGCCTTCTTGACTTCAATGATTTTAGGCATCGTATTTTTTGGTGAATATAAAATTGGAAGTTCTCCTTTTACACTATTACGTGATGTCATGTCGAATGCTCCCATCTTTCAAGATAATCCTGATTTTATTCCTGAAGATGGTACAGGGTTAAATCCTCTCTTACAAAATTATTGGATGGTTATCCATCCTCCAACTTTATTCTTGGGCTTTGCTATGGCACTTGTTCCCTTTGCTTTTTGCATTGCAGGTTTACAACAACAAAAACTCTCCGAATGGATAAAACCTGCTATGCCTTGGATGCTTTTTGGGGCAATGATTTTAGGAATGGGCATTATGATGGGGGCATATTGGGCATATGAAACCTTGAATTTCGGGGGATATTGGAATTGGGATCCTGTCGAAAATGCGGTTTATATTCCTTGGCTAGTTATGGTAGGCGGATTTCATTTGATGCTGATTTATCGTAAAAGTAGTACTGCACATAAAACCGTCTTTTTCCTGACGATTGCCACATTTATTTTGGTCTTGTATTCCACATTCTTAACTCGAAGTGGTATCCTAGGTGAGGCTTCTGTCCACTCCTTTACGGACTTAGGACTTTCGGGACAACTCTTGATTTATTTATTATTTTTCTTGTTTTATTCTCTTTTTCATTTGGTCAAAAATTGGAGGTTATTTCCTACAGATGATAAAGAAAGTGAAATTTATAGCCCTGAATTTTGGATTTTCATTGGTGCAATTGTGTTATGTTTATCCGCTTTTCAAGTTTTAATTCCCACTTCTTTGCCTGTTTTCAATAACCTAGTAGGACTATTTGGGATGAATTCTAATCTTGCTCCACCTGCCGACCAAGTACAATTTTATACTAAATTTCAGCTTTGGTTTGGAATCGTGATTGCCTTATTGACAGGTATAGCTCAACTCTTTTGGTGGAATAAAATTGATTCCAAAAATAAGTTTATGGAAACTACGTGGATTCCTCTATTGGTAGCGATGTTAGTTTCTACTGGAGTAATCGCAGGATTTGGAATCTCAGATTGGAAATATATTATTTTAATCACTATTTCCCTTTATTCACTAGCTGCCAATACAATCACAATTGTTAAGGTAGTTCGAAGGAAACCTAATTTATCAGGTGGAGCGATTGCTCATATCGGATTGGCATTGATGCTTTTGGGTATTTTAGCTTCTTCAGGTTATGATAAAATTATCTCAGAAACTCGTGTAGATAAGAACTTTGCAGAAGATGAAGTAAACGAAGCAATTGTACTTTTCCGTGACCAGCCTCGTCAGATGAAAGATTATTTATTAACATTTCGTGGAAAATTCACAGAGTCTGAAGATTTGGAAGGCTACGTAAATCGGGAAATTTTACGACCAACTAAAGACCCCTATCGTATGATTTTAACTGAAGATGTTGAAAAAGAGGGCAAGATCAAAGCTACGAAGGGCGATACGATTCAGGTATATGGTGAAAATACGTATTTCCGAATTGATTATGAGAAAGAAGATAAAATTTTTACTTTATATCCTCGTATTCAGGATAATCCACAAATGGGATTGGCTGTGAGCCCTGATATTAGCCGAAATTTAACAGCTGATTTATACACTCATTTGACAGCCTTAACAGACGAAGAAAAGATCCAATGGACAGAAGCACAACGTTTCACCCAATCTATTGGAGATACTTTTCATATTAATGACTATGTAGCCATTTTAGATGATATTAAGCGAGGAGAGCAACTCGCAGATGAAGATGTCAATGTTTTTGCAAGTATAAGAATTTTGGGTAAATATAAAAATCATATTCTAAAACCGTATTACCTTATCAAAGGAAGTATGGTTAGTAAGCGAGAAGCAAAAAATACCATCATTGGAGTTAGTATTGAACTCGAAAAGATTGATCCTCAAGCTCAAGAATTCACCTTTTCGATACGAACAGCTGCACCCGATTGGATTGCTCTCAAAGCCATTGAAAAACCTTTGATTAATTTGCTTTGGATAGGTACTTTACTCTTACTTTTTGGAATGACTTTAGCAGGATTTCGACGATATCAGGAGAGTATAAAAGCCTCAAAATAAAATGTAAGTTTTTAGTATTTTTCATCAAAAATTAAATACATTCGTTTCTGTACTATTATTCTACTTCTAATAATTAGAGCAGTCATGAAACTTGTTTTTGAAAATCCACATACTGAAATTTATGATATTTCAGAGGAAATTCCGCATACAGTATTTGCCCATTGGAGAGGCTTTTTATTAGATGGTAAGGCTGAAGCTATTGAAGCCTGTCAGGTATCCTTAGATTATTTTCGAGATGCAAATGTTTGGGTCATGATTTCCGACCACCAGCATTTGGAAGGTGCTTCAGTTCCTTTCCTGAATTGGTTACATGATTACTATTTTCCAACTGCCGTTCAAAATGGATTAAGAGCAGAAATTATTTTAGATGCTGAATTGGAGATGGGCAACATCGTATTAGATTTGATGTATAATCCCGATGATTTATATAAAAACGTGAATGAAGGTGAAATTTATACCCCAAAAATTGATATACTAGAAAATGCCAAAGTTCTGGCTCGTCAGATTGTTGAAAAACAGCTTTCCATTTCTTAGTTTTTAGATAAAAAAGAGTTCTTCTTCAAATTTAGTTGATTGAAAACTTTATAAAAAACCTTATCGCATATTGGATGTGATAAGGTTTTAAAAACTCTGATTAATTGAGTTTTATAGTGTTGGTGCGCCATTTACAGTAGTGTATTTTAGACTAAATTTCTTGTCAGGAAAGACAATACCAAATGCACTCTGTGCCATCAATGCAGCTTCGTGGAAACCACACAAAATTAACTTCAACTTCCCTGGATATTGGTTTACATCTCCAATCGCATAAATACCTTTGATATTGGTTGAATAATCAAATGTATCTACTTTGATCGCATTTTTTTCAATTTCAAAACCCCACTTTCCGATTGGTCCCAATTTAGGCGAAAGTCCAAATAATGGAATAAAATAGTCGGTATTTAGCGTTTTCTTTTCTTTAGTCGCTTTGTCTGTAATCGTTACGGCTTCAAGGTTTCCATTGCCTTGTAAAGCAGTTATGTTCGACTTGAGTAATAAATTAATTTTTCCAGCTTGTGCCAATTCATGTACTTTTTCCACTGAATCGGGTGCGCCTCGGAACGTTTCATTTCGATGTACCAAAGTTAAACTTTTGGCAATTTCTGAAAGCTCAATTGTCCAATCTAAAGCGGAGTCTCCACCACCTGCTAAAACCAAATCTTTTCCTCGGAAAGCTTCGGGTTCTCTAACCATATATTCTACACCTTTTCGCTCAAAATCAGCGATATTAGAAATTGGTGGTTTTCGAGGCTCAAAACTACCTAGCCCACCAGCAATAACAATAACCTTAGCGGCAATTTTGGTATTATCTGAAGTGTATAAAATAAATGTACCGTCTTCCAACTGCTCATACCGTTCTGCTCGTTCTCCTAATGTGAAGGTAGGCTCAAACGGTTTGGCTTGTTCCATCAGATTATCAACTAATTCACCTGCCAAAACGCTAGGGAATCCAGGAATATCATAAATGGGTTTTTTGGGATAAATCTCTGTCAATTGTCCGCCTACTTGGGGCAACGCATCGACTACATGACAGCGCATTTTGAGCAATCCTGCCTCAAAAATAGCAAATAATCCTACTGGACCTGCCCCAACAATGCAAATATCCGTCTGTACGTCCGATACCATAATTCTCGAATTTTATTTGAAAAAAAATCGACACAAAACTGCTTGATTTTGCGCCTTTTAGCGAAATATTTCTACAAAAGTAAGTGTGATATTTGAAAAAAGATAAAATTTTCCCATAAATCCATTAAAAACATGGAATTGTACCCGATACTCATCTTCTGAGAAAATGATTCAGCAAGTAGTATTTCTCTGAATTAGAAGCTATTCTTCCACATCATAGATTCTACAGGTTTATCCGTTCGGGTGGTATATTTTGCATTCGGTTTTCGATGGTATAAATTATGAATATGACCTTCTACCCGAAAAAAGATCAATTGTCCAATTGGCATCCCCGCATAAATCCGAACAGGCTGAGATACAGATATTTCTAATGTCCATGTATTACAAAATCCGACATCTCCCTTACCTGCCGTAGCATGAATATCAATACCCAATCGTCCCACACTTGACTTGCCCTCTAAAAAGGGAACGTGTTCATGAGATTCGGTATATTCCTCTGTTACGCCTAAGTACAGACGTTGCGGATGCAAAACATAGCCCTCTGGTGGAATTTCAAAAACATCAATCGTATTATGTTTTCGGGCATCCAATACTTCTGCTTGGTAAGTCGCCAAATATTTTCCCAGATGTACGTCGTAAGAATTGGTTCCAAGTTGACTTTCGTGATAAGGTTCAATAACAATGATTCCCTTCTGAATTGCCTGTTTGATGGCTGTATCGCTTAATATCATGATTTTCAATTTTTTATGATAATTTTCAAAACCTTGTTCAAAGCTCTGATTTATGTCAATGATAATGGCAAAACTACCTAAAATCTACCACTTCCAATTTTCTTTTCAGAAATATTATTTTAGTATTTAAATCAAATAAGTTCAAAGTACCTTATAATTCAAATTTGTCATATTGTAATCCTTATCCTAACTATTATTCTAAGAAAGCATTTTTAAGAAAGTAAAACTTCCTATACAATTATATTATTTTAAGTTAATTTTCAATTTTATGGTTTTCAAGTATTTATTTTTACTACAAGAAATGTAGTAAGAATAAAAAACCATAAAAGTTAAATTTTTTTGTTAAATAATTTGGAATATTTTTTCAACAAAAAATAGCTATAAATTTGCTTTTCTAAAAAAAATATCTTACAATACGAGATGCCTTTTAACTTAAAAGTAGCTAATTTTAACAATTTGGACACGTTTAGACGTATTATTTATATCACTTTTCCAAACTATCATAACCTTTAAACATCCGTAAAGTATGGCACTATTCAATTTGCATCCCACTGAAATGATGATTTTATATCATCCTAAGTCTAATTCTGCACGACAAACTTTAGCGTATGCTCGTTCTGTGGCTCGTCATGTTAGAGAAGTAAACTATAACAAGGAGCGTCTGACTCCTACAATGTGGCGCACATTGCTCAAGAGAATGAATCTGAAACCCAAAGAAATTTTAGACAAATCCAATCCGATCTATCAAGAAAAATTTAGGGGAAGAGAGTATCGCTACGAAGATTGGTTAAGTGTAATTATTGAACATCCACAACTTATCAAAGCTCCGATTGTCGTTTTTCGTAATAAGGCAATGCTTTGCCAAACACCTACCGATGTGCTCAAAGTCTGAAAAAAATTATAGGGCATAGAATCTATAAGGTTTTCCGAAATCTTATAGGTTTTAACCACTCTAGCCTACTAAAGTTTTATTGATTTGCAACTCATTGATTATCATTTAGATTAAATTTAATTTTTCCGTAGTGGTAGGTTTGCTACGGAAAAATGGCTTTTTAGCCCGATAAACAAAGATTGTTAAATAATTTTAATACTAGTATATTTTATAAATCATTTTTAGTAGGGTAGATTTTAACTCCTTCCTCTTCTCAAAAAGAATATTTCTGAGCATCTTTCTTTTGGCTTTCATAGTGAGCCAAGGCAAGTTTAATTTTAAGATATGACATTCTTCCACCAAAGTACTCATGAATCTCAGTCATTTTATTGGATTTGGACTGTCGTAAGAAGTCTAAAATAGAGTGTAATTCATGTTCTTGGATATATCGATAAATGTCAATTTCGTAATCATGTTGATACAAATATGCCAAGTGGGACTCAATGGAGTTTGTGGCTAATTTTCGAATTTTAGCCATCTGTTTAATATCATATCCTTTTTGGTATAATTCGAAGGTAATTAAATAAGAACTTCCTTTGATTTTGAAGCCTTCTTTGGCTTTTTCAGTAATAAATTTTCGGACAGCTTCAAAAAATGTTCTACCATATAATCGGAATTTGCGTTCACCAATACCTTGAAGATTTTTAAAAGCTCTGATAGTAATAGGTTTCGCCTTTACGATGCCTTGTAGGACAGAATCCTGAAAAATCTGGTCAGGAGGTAAGTTGTAACGTTCAGAAAGTCTTTTTCGAAGCGTAAAAAGAAGTTTAAATAATTCATTATCAAGAATTTGACGTTTGGATTTAGGACGTTCAGAAGAAGTTTGAAGACGTTCTCGACTACGTGATAAACTTACTAAACGAACTTGTTCATTTTGAAATAAAATCGCCTTACTTTTTGGCGTAATTTTGAGGGCATTATTTTCATTGTATGCAATTTCTAAAATACCCAAACTAAGTAATTGTGAAATACATTCTTGCCATTCCAAAACACTCATATCAGCACCAACACCATAAGTTTTAATCTGATCAAATTGATTGGCTAAAATTTCTTTTCGGCGACTTCCTCGAAGAATGTCAATCAACATTCCCATACCAATTTTTTCCTCGGTACGCACAACTGCCGACAGTGCTTTTTGGGCTAAAATTGTACCATTAAAAAAGGAAGGTGGATTTCGACAAACATCACAATTACCACAATCTTCTACTTGATTTTCACTGAAATAGTTCAATAAAGTTTTTCTTCGACAAATGACTGATTCGGCATATTGCTTCATTCGTTCAAGTTTCGCCATTTGGAGTTGAACTTGCCCACTTTCTTCGGCAAATTTTCGAAGGGTGATCAGGTCTCTATAACTATAAAAAAGTAAGGTATCACTCTGTAAGCCATCTCGTCCAGCTCTGCCAATTTCTTGATAATAAGCTTCAATATTTTTAGGTAAATTATAATGAATAACCCAACGAATATTAGACTTATCAATACCCATTCCAAAGGCAATAGTTGCACACATAATTTGAATATTATCTTTCAAAAATTGGCGTTGTGTAGCAGCACGGTCTGGTGCAGAAAGTTTAGCATGATAATAATCAGCATTAAAGCCTAGTTTTTGAAGTTTGTGGGCTACGTTCTCGGTTTCCTTTCGACTTAAACAATAAATAATCCCTGATGTGTCAGGGCGTTGTTCTAAAAATGACTGGATGATTTGTAACCGATTTTGAGCAGATAAAACATTTAAGCTTAAATTAGGGCGATCAAAGGAGTCAATAAATATTTTTGGATTATTTAGATGTAATTGCTGAATTATATCGCTTCGAGTTGTTTTATCTGCCGTAGCTGTTAGGGCAATAATAGGAACATCAGGGAACTGATTTTTAAGTTTTAATTCGGTATATTCAGGACGAAAATCATGCCCCCAAGTCGAAATACAATGTGCTTCATCAATAGCAAAAAGAGAAATCGGAAATCGTTTTAAATAATTAGTAAACCCTTGTGAGGCAAGTTTTTCAGGTGAAATGTATAATAATTTAATTTGTCCTGCTCGAAGTTGGGCATCTATTTCCAAAAGTTCCTCTCGACTTTGTGTACTATTCATAAACCCCGCACCAATTCCATTGGCTTTCAAGGCATCAACTTGGTCTTGCATCAAGGCAATCAAGGGCGAAACTACCACCGCAAACCCCTGTAAAACAACGGCTGGAATCTGGTAACATATTGATTTACCACCTCCTGTGGGCATCAAAACGAGTGTATCTTGTTTGGCAAAAACCGAAGCAATTACGTCTTCTTGCATTGAACGAAACGTATCGTAACCGTAGTAATGTTTGAGGGCATGGCGGGCAACTTCCAGATTCATGGTGAAGGACAATTTGAGTATTTAAGTCATTAAAAAAGTCCTTCAAAATTAGGAAAAAATTTAAACCTATCAAGCTCTGAGATAGCACAACAGGTTTTAATAAATCCTTCAATTATTTTATTTGGCTCAATAACGGCGTAACCGATTAGTAATAATGACCTCTTCATCAGGTTCTAACACTTTAATTTTAGACTTGCTATTTTCCAGCTCTTGGTTAAAATCTTCGTCATCGGAACGCATACTTACTTTTTTGTTCTTATAACTAATTAAATACCATTCACCTTCATCTAACTCTAAGTAAATATTGAGTTCAGGATTATTTTTATCATCTAATAAAATCTCTACCGTACTATTATTATTAAACAGTAAGTTAAATTTTTCACTCAAAATATTATGTAACCCAACTGTTCCTTTTCCATAAAATGCCTTGTATTTATGTGACCATTTAAGACGGACATCCGAAATCAAAATTGATTGATTGAAATATTCTTCAAGTTCAATTTTACCACTTTGCCAACGGTCATAAAATCGCTTCCATTCTTTGCTTTCAAGTTGGTTAGCTACTCGATAAAGAGTTGTATCATGATTTTTTTGATAACGAAATGCTTTTTTGAAATCCCCCGTATAAAGCTCCATACGGTCAGTCATTTTTTTAAGATCACTTCGTTTAATATTCGGTAAATTCAAATTAATCATACAAGCTAATTTGGCACTCTCAGTAAACTGACTCTCCGAAAATTTTATATTTCCTTCACCCGTAATGATTAGAGGGAAGTCACTTTTGTCTTCAAAGAAATCAAATTTCCCTTCAGTTTTAGCTTGCCCTAAACTCCGATTATACGAAAAGTGATTCCCTGAGTAATGTGTTTCATTTTTTGAACCGTCTGAGCTATTTCGATGAGCAGCTTCTACAATTACCCATCCGTCTCGTAATTCTCGAACACCTGTAGCCTTAAAAATACACTCATCATTTTTCGTAACTAATGGGCTAACTGTAGCTGTGTAACATTTTCGAGAATCTCGTACTAAATAAAGTCCCGTACCAAGTACATTCCCATCTTCATCTTTCGCATTTTCCTCAATCACAATTTCTTTTCGTAAGGTATCAATTTCAATCCAATCCACTTTTTTAGGGTCAGGGCGGGCATTCGGATTCTCTAAGAGTGCCATATATCCCCGAAACATCAAATCGGCACTATCTGCCCAAAGTAAGGCTTTGCCTTTGACCCACTCCCCTTCTTCACGCATGATGTAAGTGGTATCAATAACCTTAGCTTCGGCATGTGTAAACCGCCATTGAGCTAAATCAGGTGATAATTCTGGCTTTTTAACGTAAGCATGTCGAGTCATTCCAACCGTGAAATTTGAAAAATATAAAGGGTCTTGAACTTTTCCACTACTGTTCTTATAGAGATAACGAGCATCCCCTTTAAACTTCATTCGAGAGTGAATTTTGATCAATCCACTATCTAAACGGTGCCGTTTGTGGTCAGGTAAGGAGTCATATAATACTGCCAATTTTAAACGACAATTTTTAAGTGAGTCCATATTGGCATTTTCTCTAATCGTAACAATTCCACTATCAGGATAGACGTAAGAATCGACCACAAAAATGGAATCTGCTCCATTAATATCCAAAATTTGCTCGTCAATTTTATATAAAGCTCCTCGTGCATTGAATGCTAAACTATCTTGTTGAGGATGTTTTGAAATAAAACTTGATTTATCTGAAACCGATTTTAAATCTACTACTTGTTTATCAAAATCCCACTCTGCTTGTTCCAAAGAAGAAGCATAAGCCACATAAGGAAATTCTAAGGTTTCTTCTCCCGGTTGTTCGGATTGGGCAAATGCCTTTCGCTTTTTCATATCATAATCCAAGGAAATATGGTCAGCTCTCAAAAGTGGTTTGCCCGATGTCGAAAATCCTTTAATTTCAAAGTGAGCATCCTTAGCCTCATAACGATATTGTTCAAATCGGAAATTAGGCGAATTGGCAAAACTCAAATCATTTTCAATTCGTCCTTCTCCTTTCAGTCCGATGGATTTTAAGGATAATGAACCTTTAAAAGTACTCTTTTGATCACTCTTCAGAATCTCGTCTTCTTTGTGATACATATCAAACAAAATATCAGTTGTAAATAGACGCATATCGTCATCTTTTACTTTCCAAATCATTTTGTACTCGGGCATATTAGCATCAGGGAAAGAAATTCCTTCGAACATTCCTGCCTTAATCTCACCGTTAGATGTAACGACCTCTTTGACATTCGTGTCAGGATTAATGACTTTCTTAGAGGCATCCTTACCTTTGACTGTTACCGAATCCAAATAAAAGACAAACTCATTTGCTTCTAAGTGAGCATTCATATAGTAAATATCTCCTCGACTTCGGATACCTCTATTATCTAAACGGATATTTCCCAAGAATTTAGGCGCACGAGTCATTGAATAACTAGAGTCGTAATAGAGTGGCAAACCTTCAGGATATTCCTCAATATCTTGTTCAGTAGTGTGAATGAATCCAAAAGAATTATCAGGCATAACAATGACTTCCTCTCGAATTGGTGGAAAAATATTATCTGTATGAAAGACTCCTCTCAAACCTAAATCCTCCTTTGGGTCAAATGCCGTCAATGACCCCAAACTAAACGAATCCAACTCAAAAGTAACAGGACTTTTACCTGTTGAGTCGCCATAGGCTCCATTTAAAATCTCACCTCCGCCAAATTCAATTGTGCCTGCCAAACCACCTGCTCCTCCCGCATCAAAATATGGATAGTCCTCAGAGGTTTTTGCAATATTTCTTTGAGTTTTATTCTTACGTTGAACTTTATCTAAATAATTGGATTTGTTTTTAGGATGAGCAATGTAAAACGTTCCGCTTGACCCTTTAACTTTATTAGGCATTTCAGAAATTTCGCCCGTAATAGAATCTTTGACTACGAACCCAATAGAGTCAATCGTAGGCATTTCCATTGTAAAATTATCATAATTAAATTTGAAACTTTTTCCATAAAAATTTGCCAAACCATTGGCATTCATTTCTCCATCATACTCAAAGTCACGATTCTTCTTCATAACGATTTTTCCATTAGTCGGACGTACATAAACATCCAGAATATCTGCCCGACTAAACTTCTCAATATCCTTATAATCTGTCAGGAAGTTTTCATCTCCAATCAGATAAATGACCGCTTCCTTAAATTTTTGTTCTGAGGAATATTGATTGTTTTTGAGGGTTTTCAAGGCATCAATAATCTCCTCTTCAATAGAAGCTTTCCGCATTTGTGTGATGCTTTTATTCGTAATCTTATACTTGGTCTCAGGATAATTTTCGGGGTCACGAAGCCGAATCGGAAAAAAACCTACCCCGTTAATAGTCAAATCTTTTGTGTCAGTATCTAAAACAATATTTCGTCCTTGTTTATTACCTGAATAGATTTGTATGGCATCGTAATCACTAAAAAACCAGTTGGCTTTGGCATATAGGAATCCTTTTGGTTTTATCGTGACCCAATCTTTCGTAGGGTCATAATCTATGTAATCTTGCTTGTGTAGTTCATACATTGATTGACGTACTAAAAGTGAATTTAATTTGAAATGAGTTGCTAAATCTTCACCATGAAAAGAAGGATGACTTATATGTCGAGAGTAGGCTGCTGCAATCATCAAAGGATGAAAACGAGGACTAGTTTTAATACGGTCAAAACGTTTTTTATCAAAATAGTTCAAGGATTCAACTATAGCAGGTACTTGAGCAGCAGCTTGCGAAATAAATAATTCAATTCGATTTGATTCCATGAACCATTCCAAATGATCAGCCGTAACTTCAACATGATGATAGGAATTTGTAAAGGCTGTTTGTCCAAATTCCTTTAGATTTTTGACTGCAATAAATTTCTTGAGCTTGGCATAATAAAATGTTGCACATCCTTTATGCGTAATTGAATCCTGAAGTCGAGTTTCCAGTGTATCTCGTTGATTAAAATAGACTGTCATTTTTCCTGTTTTATTCCGAAAAGTGGAGTCAGTAAAGACGTAAGGTTCAGAGGATAAAATGACAACATCAGGATTTTTTTCTTCGCCTTCCTGAAAAATTTCTACTTTAGAATCAGATTGTGTTAGGTTTCGAGTCGAAATATTACGCCCAATCAAACTAAACCCACCCGTAAACTTTACATTGGGTAATAAATCTTTGACTTCGTTATTGTTATAATAGGAAATAAATCTTGGATAGTATGGATTCCGCCATCTATTGGCTCGAACACTTTGATATTCATACCGTCCAACAACAGGTTTATTTAGTTTATCAGTATGGGTTAATTTGGCGTATTCGGCACGTAAATAGGGTACTCGAACATTAAAAGCATATTCCGTAAATTCACAAAAAACTTTGTTAGGTGATAGTCGGGCATTCTTCCAGTCAGCTTTTCCGCCTTTGCCTACAAAAGTCAATTTTAGAATATCAAATTTACCTGCTGTTTCCTTTATTTTAATTGTATCATACACTGAACCCAATGTCAAATCTGCTGTCTGAAAAATAATAGCAGGTCCTTCGGGTTCAGGCATTACGGGGTGTTCAACCATATCTTCACCTTCGGGAGGTGCAAATTCACCGTCCTCTCCACCTAATAATTCAGAAGCTTCCTCAGGTGTAATTTTCTCATATTCATCTATAATATCGAAATCCTCTGCCCACTCAGAGTCTCCTGAAGATTTCGAATCGTCCCATTTTCCACCTGTACTTTCAAAGTGATCGTTCCAATCAGTAGCATCTTCCCAAGAGGGTTCAGCCTCATCACTTGCCCAGTCGTCACCCCAACCGTCATCTTCGGTTTCTGTATCACTCTCATCTCCCCACTCTCCACCCCATTCGTCGTCTTCCTCTGTGGTCTCCTCTGTTTCTCCCCAATCACCTTCACTATCTGTTTCTGAAAATTCTTCTTCAGGAATTTCTTCTATTTCAGGAGCATCAAAGACAAAAGAAAACTCAGCTTGTGGAGGAAGAACATGGTTGTAAGATGATTTATATAAAAAACCTGTTCGAAGAAAAGACTCACTATTTTTCAGATAAGTAAAAAAAATGGTGTTGTAATCGTAATGTTGTCCTGCTCGGCGAGTTACATCCAGAAATTCCGCTATTTTTTCCCCTGATAACTTTTGAGTAGTATAACCATGCAAAATAGCTAACCAAAATACACGTACTTGCGAATTTACTTTGAAGCCCTTTCGGTACATGGCAGAAGTAACTTTTCGTACTGTAACCCTCTGAGAGTCGACTAATTGAGTTTCCCAAATATTCGTAAAACTATCTTTGAATTCCCTTCCGAATTGGGTGGTATCCTTATCTAACCAAATTTCAACATCTGTCCAGAAATGGGTCGTATCTCGGAAATAGCCTTTTTGCGCCCAAAGGCTGGAGGACAACGTAAGAAAAACGATAAAAAAGAATATTTTTTTCATGATTTTTCAGGAAAATAGGGTTTTCTTTAGCTCAAAGTAGTCTGTAACAGTATTACCGTTTTTAGTGTTTCTTGAAGAGGAACTAAGATGGTGTGATTTTTTAGTTGTTTTTTGAGGAATTTTCGGACAAATAACGTTCATAATGAAAGGAAGTTGTCAAAAAAAGAAGAATTAACATTTTAGCCACTTATGATCTGGAGGGAAAAAGTATTCTGGACATTTTTTTTAGAAAGTGAAAATATCAAAATGCTTCGTTCGAACGTTACAGAAAAGAATAGAAATAAAAAAACGGTCTCCATCTGGAAGCCGTCTTTTCGGAAAAAATACAACAAACATACAAAACTCCGCTTGAACGGAGTTTTTGCCGATTATAATTATCCCTTTTTGTGCTGACTGAAATATATCTTGAAGCCAGATAATCATCTGGCTTTTTGAGCATCTGGAGGGCATTTTTAAGCCGTTCTGTCTAAAAAACCCCACCCCCTAAAAAATCGTTCATATCCCTCTGAAAATTTATATTTTTTCGCCAAACACCCCAAAATCACTGACTAAACTCTAAAAAAAACCTACCAAGCCTTCAAGTCATTTTCATGTGACTAAAGCGAGATAGGTCTTTTTCTAAAATAAATTGAACGAAAAAATTATTCCTTTTTCAGAATTTTTGTCAGGCGAATATATCCAGGATAGGGAATTTGTGCACCCAAGAAGTTAAAATAAGGTTTTACTTTAACAGCAAAACGCTCTGAACCTTCTCGATTTTTTAGGATATCCGAGCTAAATTCTTTCACATAATCTAATTTTTTGCCTTTGAATATTTTGCGTAAATCCATTGAGACCGTTAAGGGCATTTCAGTACTTGAGTTTGGCGCAATTTCAACTCGTTCATTTGATGTGCCTTCCAATACATCCGTCCCATCAATTTCTAAAATCCAATCCAATTTATTGAGGGCAGCCATCGAAGCATTTGGATTTTGAATATTGAGATTCGCAGTTACACTCAGGGGAAGTTTTCCTGAAGCATAAGTAGCCGCTACTTTCCCCGCCTGTAATAAGTTCATATCATTGACACTCTTGAGGTTATCAACGTCCATCCCTGCCAAATTCATTTGATGTAGTTTGGAAATCGCAAATTTACATTTGGCAAAGGCTTGTCCTTGTTGTAAAGCGGCACACCCCGAAAGCATCGCCAATAACCCACAAACGGCAAGTCCAATTCTGAATTTCATCATGGTTTCTAATTTATCTTTTTGGTGAATTAAGTTTGATATACGACAAAAATACGGAAGATTTGAGGATTATGGATAGGTAATTTATTTCATTTCTATAAAAAAGAAAAAGGGCTACTGATCAATATGTCATCAGGACAAGCTTAATAACATAAAATATTGTATATCAACTAATTATATTTTTTATAATCCATTTCTTTCTTCTTTTTTGGGTAGATATTAATATATCAATCACTAATCTATCCCAAAAATGCGAACAAAAGCAATAGTTATGTTAGAAGTTATTCCGTTTTTTGTGAGTTATTCCCAATGAGTTGAAAAATACCATAAAGTTGAATTATGATTATAGCCTTTGAATTTATCTTTGAAACTCCTCAAAATTTACCTCCTCCTTTCAGTCATACTTATCGACTATTAGGGAAATTTGATCATATTTTTTCGTTGAATTATGAGCTATTTTATACAGGGCGAGACCAACTTTCAACCGAAGAAATTTGGGAGGAAGGCTTTTCTGAAGATGATAATGTGCAATACCAGAGTGAGTTGCCTTCAATTTGGAAAAATGAAATTCTACGGCTCTTAAAAAATGTCGAGTCTACTTCAAAAAATCCTGAACCTCATGAAAACCGACTTTTCTTGAGAATATACCATCAGCATAAAGATAATACCCAAAAAGTACAAGAATTGATTCCTAAAAATTCAAAGGTTTGGGAACAAACTATGCAAGAATTAATTCAAGCTCTTTTAGAAATCCAAAAAATTGAATTGCCTTTGGTTTTAACTTTTTTGCAAACTCAAAGAAGTCATTTTACTAAAGTAATCATCGAAGTTCTATTTGCAGAAAGGAAAGTTAAATTATTGATTTCAAATAATCAACATAAGAATAATACCAAGCGAGTAGGTTGGCAAGAAATGCGTCAATTAGTGGATATGACATTTAATAATGAGTTTGACCTAGAAAAAGCACAAACTAAGTTTCCAAAAACATATGGTTTTTTTATCAATCTAGGTGATGAATTCTGGTTTGAAGCAGAAAAATCAGTTTTAGATATTTCTCAAAAAAATACTAATTTAAACCAACTGGAAAAATTCATCTTGAAATTATCCCAGTAAGATATTTTGAAAATAGTTATTATAATCTTAATGGATATAATATTTTCAACGAAAAAAAATAACCATGAAGTCAATTCTTATTTTTGGTTTTTATTTAATATTCGGATTTTGGCAGCTTTCGAAGCTTCAAGCACAAAGCTTTCTACCTGATAATCAGATTAAAACTGTAGTAATTGATGCGGGACATGGCGGAAGAGACCCTGGAGCTGTTGGTAAGAAAAGCTACGAAAAAACCATTAACCTAAAAATTGCTTTACAGTTGGGGAGGTTGATTAAAAAAAATTATCCTAAAATTAAAGTTATTTATACTCGTCAAACCGATAAGTTCGTAGGTTTATGGCGTAGAACGTATATCGCCCAAAAATACAAGGCAGATTTATTTATTTCGATTCATACGAATGCTGCTCGAAATCGATATGCTTATGGAACAGAAACGTTTGTTTTTGGGAAAAGAGGAACTTCTTCAGAAGTTATTCGGCGTGAAAACCGAAGATTAAGTAAAGAACAGAAAAAAGATGATTTTATACAAACATCAGAAAATCAATTGCTTAGTTTAAATTTTGCTCACTCTATTGAGAAGGAATTTATTAAACAAAAACGTCATAGTCGAGGTGTGAAACGAGGTGGTTTGTATGTTTTACGATTGGCTCGGATGCCTGCCGTTTTGATTGAAGTTGGTTTTATTTCGAATCACTATGAAGAAAAATATATGAGAAATCAAGCAGGACAAACCCTTATTGCTCAGGCTATTTTTCGAGGATTTAAAGCCTATAAAAAACAAACGGAAAGCACAGGTTATCGCATTCAATTAGCTGTATTAAGTAAGAAAAATATGCTTTTGAAAACAGGTAAGAAAGCAATTCAAAACCTCCAAATTCAGAAGTTGGGTAAGGTGTATAAGCATTTTGCGATAGGTTATAAGACTAAATCTGCTGCCCAAAAAGCCTTAGTCTATTTTCGGAAAAATGGATTTCCTGACGCATTTTTAGTGTTTGGAAGGTAATTTGATTTCTTATATAAATGAGTTTGTCCGACATTATTGAAGTTTTTTGATAGCTTTAATGACAAACACTAAGATCCTGAAATTAAGCTAATTACCAAAAATTTGGGCTGTCTAAGCGGATACCAATAGCAACAATATCGAATAAATCGTGATGATTCCCTGACTGAATCGTACTAAAAACAAGTAATACACTTTCTTTATCACAAATACAAATTAAATTGCTGATTTTTAATTACTTATACCCAAATTATCACCTTCCAATACTAAAAATAACCAATCATCTATGTAGCACATTTTAGAATTCCAATTTCTACATCATTTTTTGGGCTTCTACAGTGGTGATAATTGGTTTATTGATGTCATGTCCATATCTCTCGTCAAAATAAAGTCACATTGACCTTGCTAAACCTTTTTGGCTTTTTCACCCCAGACAGGAAGTATTTTAGCTAACTGCAAATCTTCATTTAATTTTTTACATAGTTCAATTAATTGTATAGTATCGAATAACTCACCGACTTTATTCTCAATGCCAAATTTTAGTTTGATGTCTTTTAACGAAAAATCACCATAAGCCATAGTTACCTATTTAATTAGTTGTAAATCAATTTTTTAATATCTAACAAAAATACGAAAAATTAGAAGCAGCATTACGATTTTCTTAGCTTCTTAATTCTTGAAAATGAAGGTTTTTCAGATAGGTTGTAGCTATTTCATTGATGAGAAGTACTATTATATGCCTAATATAATTATCTATTTGTATTATTTTTAACTAATATTCAAAAGCCTAATATTATTCACTTAATAAATTGAAATCTCTTGAGAATCACTCAAAAAGAGAGTCATTACCTCCTACTATTCCAAGACTTGAATATTTCCTATTTTTTTACTAACTTTAAGGTTTGAAAATAGCTTAAAATGCAGTCCTTATAAGGCAAAAATGCCTAGCAATTCGTCTTATTTTTAAGTACTGTTTTTCGTTGCAAATTGATTGCAAAATGCAAGAAACCGTAGAAACACAAGCACAACAAGATTACTCGGCAGATAACATTCAAGTTCTCGAAGGACTCGAAGCTGTCCGAAAGCGACCTGCCATGTATATCGGCGATGTCGGTATTAAGGGATTACACCACTTAGTTTGGGAAGTCGTAGATAACTCCATTGATGAAGCAATGGCAGGTTATTGTGATGAAATCCTTGTTAAAATTCATGAAGATAATTCCATTTCTGTAACGGATAATGGGCGAGGTATCCCGACAGGAATGCACCCCAAAGAAAATAAATCTGCCCTTGAGGTCGTCATGACTGTCCTTCATGCGGGTGGAAAGTTTGATAAAGATACCTACAAAGTTTCAGGTGGTTTGCATGGTGTGGGGGTTTCTTGTGTGAATGCACTATCTACACACCTGACTGTTACGGTACATCGAGAAAATAAAGTTTTTCGACAAGAGTACAATATTGGGAAGCCTCTTTATGCTGTGAAGCAAATTGGAGAAACAGATATTACAGGAACGACTGTTCATTTTTATCCCGATACTACAATTTTTACTGAGTCAGTTTATAAATATGAAACCATTGCTTCCCGAATGCGAGAATTAGCATTCTTGAATGCAGGTATTCGAATTAAATTAACTGATTTACGCCAAAAAAATGAAGATGGAACTTACCTAAACGATGAGTTTTATTCTGAAGGAGGGCTTCGTGAATTTGTCAGTTATTTAGACACGACGCGACAAGCCTTGATCACTAATCCGATTTATATGGAAGGAGATAAAAATGGTGTTCCTGTACAGGTTGCCATGACTTATAATACTTCTTATTCGGAGAATGTTTTTTCGTATGTTAATAATATCAATACCCATGAAGGGGGTACGCATATTTCGGGATTTCGAAGAGCTTTAACAAGAACCTTAAAAAAATATGCTGACCAATCGGGATTATTAGAGAAAGCGAAAGTTGAAATTTCGGGAGATGATTTTCGAGAAGGTCTGACGGCGATAATTTCTGTTAAAGTAGCTGAACCTCAGTTTGAAGGACAAACTAAAACGAAACTTGGTAATTCCGAAGTAACAGGAGCAGTAGATACTTGTGTGAGTGCGATGTTGTCCGAATTTTTGGAGGAAAATCCCAAAGAGGCAAAGACCATCATTAGTAAAGTTATTTTGGCGGCAAAGGCTCGGATTGCGGCTCGGAAGGCTCGTGAAACCGTCCAACGAAAAAGTGCTTTGGGTGGTTCTGGACTTCCTGGCAAGTTATCAGATTGTTCTAATAATGACCCTACAGTTTGTGAATTGTACTTAGTGGAGGGCGATTCGGCGGGTGGTTCAGCCAAACAAGGAAGAAGTCGTGAAACTCAGGCGATTTTACCATTACGTGGAAAAATTCTGAATGTCGAAAAGGCACAAGAGCATAAAATTTATGATAACGAAGAAATCAAAAATATCATTACGGCATTGGGGATTTCTTTTGGCAATGCCGAAGATGAAAAAGCCCTCAACCTCGAAAAATTACGTTATCACAAAATTATTATCATGACAGATGCGGATGTGGATGGTAGCCACATTCGAACTTTAATCTTGACCTTATTTTTCCGTTATATGCGTGATTTGATTGAAAAAGGCTACGTTTATATTGCTCAACCGCCTTTATATTTGGTCAAAAAAGGAAAAAAAGCACTATATAGTTGGTCGGATACTGACCGTGATAGACGGATTCAGGAATTGGCAGGCAATGGAAGTGCTGATAATGTATCCATCCAGCGTTATAAAGGTTTAGGAGAGATGAATCCCGAACAACTTTGGGAAACGACTATGAACCCCGAAACCCGAAGCCTTAAACGAGTAGATGTAGAATCAGCTGCTGAAGCAGATCATTTATTTTCAGTTTTAATGGGAGATGAGGTTGCTCCAAGACGAGAGTTTATTGAGCGGAATGCTCGATATGCAAATTTAGATATTTAATTGAATACTAGATAATTGCCTTTGACAAAATCTTAAAACTGTCAAAGGTTTTTTATTTTTGAATTATGGATAAATTGCAGTACTATTTTGAGTAATAGCTTCTGAAACTTATTTCATTTTTCCTGTTGTCTGGATTTGGTCGATGATATATTTTGCTTCAACTTTACTCAAACTATCTCCAAATCGAATTGTTTTCATTCCATAATCAAATTGAATAGCAGTATTACTTTGTCCTGTCCAATTTATTTGATTAGAATTACCCATATCACAGACAGAAAAATCTTTAATTTTCCGAAGGTCATAGGTTTTTGACTTCCCTATCAAAAATCCTTGTTTTCCAACAGTTAATCGTGTGCCATTTAATTGTATAAATTCTTTGCCAGAGATTAAAAAAAGCAATGTCCTGAATGCTTTAAAGCCTCCTACTGTCCATCCTATTAACCAAAAAAACATAAATCCCATCCCAAAAAGCTCACTGTTCTCTGAAATTAATCCATTAATTAATTGGGTAATTACCATTATTTCACCAAATGCCCACCCACCCATCCAAGCCATTAAAAAAATAATGACTGCCCAATTTCGTTGGGGTGGAATCTCAATGTGTAGTCCTCGAACGGTTTCTTGAATAATAGCTCTACCACTATAAGGCTTTTCCATTTTTTTTTAGTTTTTCTTTAAAACTAAGTAACCATTCAAATATAATCAATTATGAATAGAGTTAGAAAAAATTTCACTAAATTTATAAGCTGTTGAAAATAATATAAGTATTATTGAAAATATGACATATAATAATGAATGGGTCATTAATCTATTTGACCAAAATAAACTATTGACATTTTTATTTTTTTGGGGACATCAACCCCGAAAGGATAATACAATTGGGAAGTCCTGTCTGAGCCAATGGTTTGTAAGTCCTTTTAATTTTGAAGGTATTTTATATCCTACAGCAGAACATTGGATGATGGCACAAAAAGCAAAACTTTTTAGGGATGATGAGATTTTCAAACAAATTATCGAAACGAATTCGCCACGAAAAGTAAAAGCTTTGGGGCGGAAAGTTCAGCATTTCGAGCCTAAAATTTGGCAAGAAAAAAGTTTAAAGATTGTGACAGAAGGAAACTATCTGAAATTTAGCCAAAATAAGGCGTTGAAAGAATTTTTACTTTCCACAGATAATCAGATTTTAGTAGAAGCAAGCCCAAATGATAATATTTGGGGAATCGGACTGAATGAAGAGACAAAAAACGTTAAAAACCCACATACATGGAGAGGAACAAATAAACTAGGATATGCTCTGATGGTAGTTCGTGATAAATTGAGAAGGGAATAATTGATTTTCCAAAAAAATTCTATATCATTACGACAATGGTTACGAATATCAAAAAACTACTGAAAAACAACTTTTAGAAACGTATGGAAAATGAATTGCAGCCGAAATTACCTTCACCCCAAAAATACGATTTAGATACTGTCCAAAAACGAAGACGATTGAAAATTCCCCCTTTATTACGGATTGATCCTTTTGGAAATGTATTATTTGTAAAGAGAGCATTGATTGGCATATTAGGAGCAGCCACCTTCATGAAATTTCGAGTAATTAATCGGCTCAAACTCGAAGGAGAAGAATACCTGACGAAATTACCCCAAAAAAATGTACTGTTTATTTCTAATCATCAAACATACTATGCGGATGTGATGGCAATGTATCATGTTTTTTCAAGCATGAAATGGCAACTTAAAAAGCCTATGCTACCGATTTATATGTTTGCGCCTCGTGTAAATTCGTATTATATCGCTGCCGAAGAAACGATGAAAAGAAGTGGTTTATATCCCAAAGTTTTATCGTATACAGGCGCAATTACCGTAAAGCGTTCGTGGCGAGAAAAAGGCAAGTCAGTAGATAGAGCAGCGGATATACGCGCCCCTCAAAAAATTAAAAAAGCACTAGAATATGGTTGGGTCGTGACTTTTCCACAAGGGACAACTGCCCCCTATGCTCCTGTAAGAAAGGGAGCTGCGGCAATCATCAAAGCCTATGATCCGATTGTTGTACCTGTGGTCATTGATGGATTTGGAAAAGCCTTTGATAAAAAAGGATTACGAAACCGAAAACGAGGTACACAATTAACCATCCGATTCAAAGAACCCATTCAGTTTGGAAAGGATTATTCTGTTCAGGAGATTCAGAAAATTATCGGGGATTTGATTGAACAATCACCTGATTATAAGGTATGATACAAATTACTGAAAATAATGAAAATCTACTAAGAGGCTGTTTGATTTTTTTATTTAAAATATCTGATTATTGATACTTTAAGTAAGTGATGTTTGTTGGTGTTTAAGTGAAATAATATCAATAAAGATGCTTGAAAATCATACCCACTTTAAAGAGGTTGCTGATGTTTGAACCACTCTAAAGCGGAAGCGATATCAGTAACCTTATGCTATTTCTCAAAAATTTTCGTATGTTGTGAAAATAAAGACAGTCTGGCTTATCGCCTTTGTTTTTTCGAATGTTTTTTTGGAGAAATAAGGGAGGAAAGTCCGAGCAGTACAGAGCATTGTACTTCCTAACGGGAAGGAGTTGAGTTAGGAATGACTCAATTACAGATAGTGTCGCAGAAAATAACCGCCTTATTTCCAAGAAATTAGGGTAAGGGTGAAAAGGTAGGGTAAGAGCCTACCAGTAATTGAAGTAATTCGATTAGCTGGATAAACCTTACGAACTGAAAGACCAAATAGGTCAGCACTTGAGGGTGACTCGTCCGATGCTGGCGGGTAGGTCGTTTGAGGTAGTCGGTGACGGCTATCCCAGATAAATGATAAGCACTTTTCAATCTAACTTTGAGTAACCATTGAAAAGCACAGAACTCGGCTTATAGGACTGTCTTTTTATTCTTTATCCTATCTGAAATATGAAAAAACTAAGTTTTCTATTGTTTTTCATTTGGAGTGTGGGTTGTCAAGAAACCAACCAAGAGAATCAGGAAAATGCCCCTAAATTACTGGCTCAAATCCCAAAAGTGTTAAAAGAGAATCGCTCCGAAAGTCGTTTAAGTTCTTTCTCTAAATATCGTTCGGATATACTTACAGGATTATACCAAGAAGCCCTTGAGAAAAATCCTGAGTTAAAAAAACTTCGCAAACAAATTGCAGAATTAGATGAATTTAAAAAAGATAGTCTCCATGAATATCAAAAGTACACTCAAAATAATACGGACTATTGGACATCTGCATATCAACATATTTCCTCGATTCAAGATTCGGCACTCCGAAAATCTACACAAGAAATTTTCCAGCTTTTAGATTCTAATTACCAAAAAAATATGGTAAAACACCAACAAAAAACTGAAGTCATTGACCAACGTATTTTGAAGCTAAATGACCAAGTGATTTTGATGAAATTAGCCATTACGTTATCTATGATGAAAAAATATCAAGCTCAAGAAAAACCAAGTCTTGAACCACTCCAAAATCTCATTGAGGAATACGATAAGGTTATCAAAGAAACCCAGATATTTACAAATCTCAAGAAGTAAACTTAGTTTAAAAAATTCACTCATAATTAGTAATAAAACTAATTATATTATCATGCTAAAATTTTATTGATTTACAAATAATTGATTATCAATTAGATTAAATCAAATTTAATTTTTCCGTAGCGGTGGATTTGCAAACCCACCGCTACGGAAAAATGGCCTTTTAGCCTGATAAACTTAATACTAATATATTTTATAAATTATTTTTAGTAGGGTAGAATAAACTAACTATACACTTGTTGAAGAAAAGTAGCCAAATTGGTTGGCTTTCTTTCCAAAATAACTTCAAGGTCATTCTTAGTATCTTCAAACTCACCTTGAGAAATACCCAAACTGAAACCTACTAACATTCCAATAATTTCATTTGGAAGTCCGACGGATTGCATTGTAGTTTCAAATTCTTGAATAGAAGGAGAAATATAATTGATAGGTTCATCAAAGATTTGAGATAAAATAGCAGCAATTTCCTCGAATGTAACTAGCTCATTTCCGTTGAAAACATAGGTTTTATTGATATGGTTTTCTGTTGTATTCAAGATTTTGACTCCTGCTTCGGCTAAATCTTCCCTCAATACAAAGGCTGTTTTTCCCTCACCTGTTGGTAAGTAAACTACTTTGCTTTCAAGTAATTGTTCTTTTTCGCCTAAAAACATTGGAACAACCTCAGCATAAAGATTATGTTGCAGAATAGTATAATTTATTCCTGATTCTTTAATCCAATTTTCGGTATCTATGTGAGTTCTCATAACAGGGAAAAGAGGAGCATTTTTGGTCTCATTTTTTCGTCCTGCACTTGTATATACAATGTGTTTGATACCTGATTCACTACTTGCTTCTACAACGTTTTGATGTTGTTGTAATCTTGTCGCAATGTCATTTCCTGAAACAAAGTAAAGTACCTCAATATCAGTAAATGCTTTTACTAAAGAAGCCTTATCGTTATAATCTCCTTGACGGATTTCGATTCCTAAACGGGATAATTTTTGGGCATTTTCAGCTTCAGGATCTCTGACTAAAGCCACTAAATTATGATTTCCTTCTTGATGCAAAAATTTGATGACAGCGTTACCCAATCCGCCTGTAGCTCCTGTGATTAAGATTTTCATGATTCCTATTTTATGATTTTAGAATTACATTACTTACTTTTGGTAAGTCAAAGGTAAATAGTTATTAATTTCTAAAAAAGAACTAACAGGTCAGTAATTCACTTACTTCAAAGTAACTTTTACTGACAGTCAATTTATTAGACATGAAAAAAAATTTGTTAAAATTTTCAGATATAGAACACTGTCCCATTAGAAATATCTTGGATAGGTTTGGGGATAAGTGGTCAATACTTATTTTATTGATTCTGAGTGAAGAAGGAACATTAAGATTCAATCAACTTCATAAGATAATTGGAAGTATTTCCCAAAAAGTACTTTCTACCACACTAAAAAAGTTGGAAGCAGATAATTTAGTTATCAGAAAAATTTACCCAGAAGTTCCCCCTAGAGTGGAATACAGTTTGAGTAGTATATCAGTTACCCTTATTCCACATCTCAAAAATTTGGAAGAGTGGGCAGATGAGCATTTTAATGAAATTAAAGATTCTCGAACTCGTTATAAAAAATAATTTTGGTAAGAAGTCAAGTTTCTGATCTGAAATTTTTTTATAAATACTCTGCACGCATACTATTTTTTTATATCTTTGTTGTGTATGTTATGCACGCATAATAAATTTATAAAAATCTAAGACAGAAAATACTTTTTCATCCGAAACTAATAAAAACACCGAACTAATGGAAGCAACACACCAAACATCTGCTCTCAAAGGGGGCGAATTTCTTATCCGAGAAACTGAGGCAAACACCGTTTTCATTCCCGAAGAATTTAATGAAGAACAACAAATGATGGCACAAGCGACTGCCGATTTTGTTGAGAAAGAAATTGATCCCAATGTTGAACGTATGGACAGTCTTGAAGATGGTTTTATGCGTGCATTGGTCGAAAAAGCGGGAGAATTAGGCTTACTTGGGGTGAGTGTTCCTGAAGAATATGGTGGGCTTGGAATGAATTTTAATACGTCAATGCTTATTGCTGACTATATTAGTGCAGCAGGTTCATTCTCAACGGCTTACGGAGCACATACAGGCATTGGAACATTGCCTATTTTGTATTATGGGGACGAAGCTCAAAAGTCAAATTATTTACCCAAATTAGTAACAGGCGAATGGGTAGCAGCCTATGCGCTGACCGAACCAGAAGCAGGCTCAGATGCCAATTCAGGAAAAACCAAAGCTGTCCTAAACGAAGCAGGAACACACTACCTAATTACAGGGCAAAAAATGTGGATTTCGAATGCAGGTTTTGCGGATTTGTTTATTGTTTTTGCCAAAATTGAGAACGATAAAAAGTTGACTGCTTTTTTAGTAGAGCGTACTTATGAAGGGATCACAATTAATGACGAAGAGAAAAAATTAGGAATTAAAGGTTCTTCGACTTGTCAAATCTTTTTTAATGAATGTCCTGTACCTGTCGAAAATATGCTTTCTGAACGTCAGAACGGATTTAAGATTGCGGTCAATATTTTGAATATTGGGCGAATTAAATTGGGGGTTGGTGTGATTGGAAGTTGTAAAAAAATCCTCAAATATGCCACTGAATACGCCATTGAACGAAAGCAATTCAATACATCTATTGCCAATTTTGGGGCAATCAAACGAAAAATTGCTCAAATGGCTACGAAGATTTATGCCACAGAATCAGCTTCTTACCGAGCAGGTCAAAATATTGATGACAAAATTGATGATCTTATCAAAAATGGAATGCCCGAAGCTCAAGCCAAACTCAAAGGAGTTGAACAATTTGCCATTGAATGCGCCATTATCAAAATTTTAGGTTCGGAAATTTTGGATTTTGTGGCTGACGAAGGAGTTCAGATTTATGGTGGAATGGGATTTTCGGAAGAAGCCCCGATGGCAAGAGCCTATCGTGATGCCCGAATTACCCGAATCTATGAAGGCACAAACGAAATTAATCGGATGCTTTTGGTGGGAATGATTATCAAAAGAGCCATGAAAGGCGAACTTAATGTGATGGAGCCAGCAATGGCGGTGGCTAAAGAATTGATGGGAATTCCTTCCTTCGAAACTCCTGATGCCTCTGTTCTTTTTGCCGTAGAAAAACAAGTTCTCAAGAATCTCAAAAAAGCCATTTTGATGGTGGCGGGTCGTGCGGTACAAGTTTTCCAAATGGGACTCAATGACCAACAAGAAATTCTGATGAATATTGCCGATATGATTATTGAAGTTTATACTGCAGAATCGACTTTATTACGTACTGAAAAATTGGTTTCGATACGAGGCAAAGAAGCGTGCCAAAATCAAATCAATATGGCAAAAGTCTATTTATACGAAGCAACGGACAAATTAAATTCGGCAGGTCGGGAAGCGATTGCATGTTTTGCGAAAGGTGATGAACAAAAAGTGATGCTATTGGGAATGAAGCGATTCACTAAAATTGACCCTATCAATTTGCGTGATGCACGTAGAGCAGTTGCTGATGCAGTTATCGAAAAAGGAGAGTATCTATTTTAGAATTTTACTATCAGACTGAAAATAAAAAAACGATCAACTTAGTTTACCTAAAAATTAAGTTGATCGTTTTTTATTTCAGACATTTTTCTCTCAAAAAGATATTTAGTCTAACATATTCACTTCAAAAGCATAATCTTCCATAATCAGATTTGCTAACAGTTTCTCACAAGCAATTTCAACTTGTTTACGGGCTTTTACCGAAGAATCTGCCTCGACCTCCAAATGAATATGCTTACCAATACGAACATTTTCTATCGTACTGATACCTAAGTTTTTAAGTCCTAAACTCACTGCTTTTCCTTGTGGGTCAAGAATTTCTTGACGAGGCATGACGTTGATTTTAGCTTTAAATTTCATGTGTTTTGTTCAGATTTGGAACACGAAAGTACAAAATTAATTTTGAATTTAAGCAGAAATATCTCTTATCTCATATTGCATTTTCTTTAAGTTTTTGAAAACAAAAATACCTCTATCTTGATGAGGAGGTAAATACCATATTTATCTGTAAATAATTCTAATTTAAACTCAATATAAATTACAATAGTTCATAAACATTTGATTATAGGTATTTTATTAGATAATCTTCAAAGAAATGCGATTTTTTTCAAACGAAAATGAAACATTATTTTGGCACTAGAGTTATATAGCTGTAATTGATAAGATATAATGTGGTAATTGGGTTTAGCATAGGAAAAACGGTTGGTACTGCTAACCGTCTTTTCTTTTTTAGTCTTTTTCTCTCTTTTTTGACTTCTGAAATTCCTTTCTTTAAATCTTCTCTTCATCTCTTAGAACTCATTCCTAAAAATTTATAATTTTGTGTAGTCTTAACTGAAATTGGTTTTGATGACTTGTTGTATTACTCTCTAAGAAATTTATTAAAATAAATAATATTTAATTATCATAATATTTGGTATTTAATTCTTAAACTTCTAATATTTATGACCATTCATCGAGAAGGTTACGCCAGCCTTTTGATAACTACGTTAGTTCTTGGCGCACTCAATGCAGGGATTTATTATGGATTTACAGATAATATTCTACTTCAAAATATTATATTGATTATAAGTATTCTACTTTTTTTTATTGTTCTTCAATTTTTTAGAAGCCCAAATGTGGTCATTACAGCACAAGAAAATGAGATTATTGCACCTGCAGATGGTAAAGTAGTTGTTATTGAAGAGACCGAAGAAACCGAATATTTGAAACAAAAATGCCGTCAGATTTCCATTTTCATGTCTCCAATAAATGTTCATGTGAATCGAAATCCCGTTTCAGGTATTGTTAGATATGCCAAATATCATCCAGGTAAATACCTCGTAGCATGGCATCCCAAGTCTTCTACAGAAAATGAGCGTACAACTATTGTTATTGAAAATCAAGGAGGTACACAAATTTTAATGCGTCAAATTGCAGGAGCATTGGCTCGACGAATTTGTTGGTATGTCAAGGAGTCTCAAGTAGTACAACAGGGGAAGGAATTTGGATTTATTAAGTTTGGTTCACGAGTAGATGTTTTTGTTCCTTTGGATGCTGAAGTTATGGTTAATCTTGACCAAAAAACGAAAGGTGGAAAAACGGTTTTAGCTAAGTTGAAAACAAAAAAATCTTAAACTTAAATTCTTTCTTTGCTATTGGTTTTTTTTCTTACAAATAACTGGTTTTCAAATAGATGTTTTTTACCTATTTACTAATCATATTCGTTATGGTTTATACTTTTCTCCATCTCGAATGTCTGTGCTATTTTCTACTAAATGTGTAGCAAAACTATATCTTAAAATATGTGGTGTTACTTGTTGTTGAATTGAAAAGTTTTTATCTAAAGATGAACTTAAAATGCTTGGTAAAACTTATGATGATTTGAAGCAAAGAAATTAAGAGAAAAAGCTTGCTGAAAAAGCCAAAGTTGAAGAGGTAGAAAGAATTAAAAGATTAGGTAGTGCATTGACAGTTTCACTCTTTGAAGGAAGTTTTGCTAAATACGATTATAAAGAATATATAACGTACAAATTTGCTTTTGAGAATAAAACAGATAAAAGCATTCACAGGAAAAATTATTTCTGAAGACGACTTAACACTTGAATAGAAAAAAAGACTGCCACCACCAATAAAGGCTATGACGGTCATAGCGACTAAAAATCACTACACTACATAACCAGACTGTTAGTAATCAGGAATAATCAAAAAAAATAATTGGCCAATTATTTTTTTTGATTATATTTGCATCGTACACGATTTAATCTTCAGCGATATGAATAGTTTTAAAAGAATAACAAGAATACTATTGGGTGTTTTAATGACATTCGCAGGAATTAGTCATCTCACTTTTCAACGGAAAGAATTTTTAGCAGGAGTACCCAGGTGGTTAACAAATGATCCTGAATTTATGGACTTTGTAGTTTTATCTTCTGGTGTGGTCGAGATTGTATTAGGTTTATCAATGATTTTTATTTTGAAGTATAAAATAAAAATAGGATTTGCCTTAGCTATATTCTTTGTACTAGTTTTTCCAGGTAATATTTCTCAGTATACTAATGAAATTAGTGCTTTTGGACTTGATACAGACCAAAAACGTTTCATTCGCTTATTCTTTCAGCCTGTATTGATTCTTTGGGCATTATGGTCTACAGATGCCTTGAGATATTTAAGTAATAAATCAAAAAAGTAATTATGAGCAAATCAGTTTGTGAACAATTAAAGCTGGAAAATCAGTTATGTTTTCCGCTTTATGCAGCGTCTCGACTTACAACCAAAATATATGCGCCATATCTAAAAAAATTAGATATCACGTATCCTCAGTATTTAGTAATGTTAGTGCTTTGGCAATACAACGAAATGAGTGTTAAAGACATTGGAAATCAATTGTTTTTAGAGTCTAATACACTTACACCATTATTAAAACGACTGGAGCGGAAAAAATTAATAATTCGTTCGCGTTCAATTGATGACGAACGTACTGTTATAATCAATCTTACAAAATCAGGGTTAAAATTAGAATCTCAGGCACAAACCATTCCTCAACAAATTGAAAATAGCTTTACTGTAGACGGTTTTGAAAAAGAGGAATTGATAGTCTTTAGAGATAACCTTGTAAAACTTCTAAACATTTTAAATAAACAAAAAAAATGAAGCAACTATTTGAAACATCAGCTACAACCACAGGTGGTAGAAACGGACACGTAAAAAGTGCAGATGGTGTACTAGACTTTAATTTAAAGTTACCAACCCAATTGGGTGGTGACGGAGGAAACTATACCAACCCCGAACAATTATTTGCTGCAGGATATTCCGCTTGTTTTGACAGTGCTTTGCAGATGATTTCTGGCAAAGAAAAACTCAAAATAGAATCGGCAACTACAGCGAACATAGGTTTAGCAATGACTGATCCGAATTCTTATGAATTAACAGCTGTTTTAGATGTTGATATTAAAGGCGTAGACAGAGCAAAGGCACAGGAATTACTTGAAAAAGCACATGCCATTTGCCCTTATTCTGTAGCCTTGAAAGGAAATGTAGATGTTAAGATAAATTTAAAGTAGAGGATTTAAGTGTGTATGAGTAATAGCGGTTTGAGTGTAAACTCGAATCGCTTTTTCGTTTGAATAAGGTGTATTTTGATTCCAGAAGTTTGTGGGAAATCCGCTGCTACTCATACACGAAACCATAGAACAACAATAGGGCAAATCCTCTGATTTGATTTCCAGATATAAATTACTTGTAAGAAATGAGTAACAGCAATATAAATTGATTTTCAGTAAGTTATATTTTTCAAGGGAAAGTCATAAAACGGTTAGGTTTCTATTTTTTCGCTTTATTTTTCCGTCCCCACCACAATAGAAATCCCGTAATTGGTAAGGAAGCCGATAATAAACTAACCACAAAAGCAATTATTTTTCCGACTATTCCACCAATTGCACCAATATGTATATCATAATTCATTCGAATTACTTTATCGGCGATACTGGCATTATCGTATTTTCCATAAATACTTTTGGGATTTAACTCCTTGCCTGTATTTTGGTCAAAAAATCGATAATCTGAACTATAATAAACCCCTTCTTGATGACTGACTTCTATATAAATACTAGTCGTATCTGTTGTAGGATAGTGCAATTCAATTTCATGATAAGACGGATTTTCAGCCATTAATTTAGGAACTAACTCATTTAGAACCGTAATTTTTTCTGGTTTTGGAGAACCTTGTTTTTTGATATTTTCAGGAATAACAAATCGAGGATCTTTATCTCCTCCCCAAGTTTTATAGGTCACGAAATAAACCCAATTAAAAGCCATAATTAATCCTGAAAAAGCAATTACTAAGGCTAAAGTAGAGATATAAAATCCAAGAATATGGTGTAAATCGTAGTTTTTACGTCTCCAACGAGTCGTTTTTTTCCACTTAAATTTTAGGCGTTGTTTGAGATGGATTTTTTTCTTTGGGAGCCACAAAATAACTCCTGTTATCAGTAATACCACAAAGATCATCGTTCCATAACGTGTAACTTCAGAACCAATGACTTTAGGAAGCCACAAATAAATATGCCCTTTTAGGACAAACCAAAAAAATCCTTCTCGATGGTTTTTCGTTTTTAGTACTTTTCCTGTTTGGGGATGTAAAAAAACGGTATGATAAAATTCGGGTTCGGCTTGATAAAAAATTACTTGGATAGGCTCGTCAATTTTGCCATAAGCAGTACCGTGAATGGTTTTATCGGGATAAATTTCTAAGGCAATTTTTCGGGCTTCGTCTGCTAAAATAAAAGGCATATTTTCTTGAACTTCAATAGAAATTTCACCTTCTACCCATTCAGTAATTTCTTTTTGGAATGCCCAACAAGCACCTGTTAAAGAGACAATGAACACCACAATTCCAGAAACAAGTCCTAGAATCAAGTGGGTTTGATAAATGAATTTTTTAAATGGAGACTTCATAAACAAGTAAAAAGCAGTTGATGCCAATACTTAATTGATACCAAACTGCATTAATTTTAGGATACGCACTAATTTGATAAACTCAATATAGCTTTCGGATAATTCCCTTCAACTTGTACACCTTCTGTAGCTGTTCCATTTTCTACATCAATCACATAAACCCCTGAATAAGTACTATTGCTTACTCCTAAATAGAGTTTTTTGCCTTCGACCAAGTGTGCACTATTCCAACCGCCTCCGCCTTTGGGAATATTACTAAGCAGCGTAAATGTTTTGGTATTCAAATCTAAAATACCTGTTTCTAATAATGGCTGTGCTGAAGTAGGTGCATATGTTGCCCATAAATAAGCTGGGTTTGTTTCATCTTCTTTGAGGATTCGAACAACGGCTTTTCCATCAGCAATATAAAACATATCGTTAATTTTATATCCTCCACTAATCTCCTCAAAATCAATATGAAAAGACGGATCAAACTCGGTTTGTCCGTTTTTAATTCTCAAAATACCTGAGTTAGTGGAGGGAACTGGAGCATAACCACAAGCTAATGATGAAGGTGAAAAAGTATAAATATCACCATCTTCATCTATTTCTAAAGCATTGCTGGTGTAATATCGTCCAATATTTGGCGCACGGTCATCAGTAATGATTTTTTCAAATTGTAATGAAGGGTAACTAAATACAGCTACGTGAGCCTTTTCAGATTTAGGTGTAGTAAAATCACCTGAAGCATGAATCAGATAATAAGCCGCAAAAAGTTTATTACCTCGTACTTTCATATCTACAGGAAATGCCAAAAGGCTATCGGCTACGACGTTACCAAAATCAACTGTTACTGTATTTTGAATGCTCATCGTGTTGGTATTGACATGATAAATCTTTTTTTCAGTCAATCCTGCTCTTGCAGAACCCATCAATACCATGTTTTCTTCATCGACAATATCTGTAGCATAAATGGCTAAATCGGTGAAGAAACTCTCTCCTTTAACTAACTGTCCATTTACTAGGCTATAACTTGTAAACTCAGGAGCAGAAGTATAACCTGAAGTAAAGATTTGATTAGCACCCTGAAAAAACACAGTCCAAGCAGCTTGTTCAAATCCATTATTTACAGGAGATACCGTTCCTTCTGTTAGTGAAGAGGCGTTACTCAGAATATCTGTAGTTGCATCAGCTGTTCCTGTTTCAATGCCTAAGAAATAGGATGTTTTTGTTTCTGAATTTGTTGGTGTAACATCATCTGAGCTATCCTCCGAACAAGAAAAAAATACAAAACTAATGCCCAAAAACACAAAGAAAGTTTGTTTTAAATTCATTATATCAACTAAATTAATTAAAAAAATACCTAAGTTTTAAGTTATAATTTCGACCTGGTCGTAGTTGCTGGAAATTATCAAAAACTTCCGCATCAAATAAATTATTAACTGCAAAAGAAAGGTTATATCTCTCGTTATCAAGTGAATATACAAGCTCTAAATTAGAAGAAAATTGACTAGGCACAATGCTTTTATCGGTACTTGCTAGGTTTTCCCAACGATAAAAGAATTCATGAACGTAATTTTGACTTATCGAGACTGAATAGCTATCTGTTCCATCAAATAAGTTTCGATTTTTATAGGATAAACTCACATTACCAAAGAGATATGGTACATTAGGAAGGCGTACTTTATAAAGGATATTTTCTACTCCTACTTCTCCATTCCTCCATTTGTTATTATTTCGTAAATCCAGATAAGTACCATTAAAAGAAGCTATCCAACGGTTTTTATAACTGTAACCAATATTGATATCCACCCCTTTGGCAAGTACTTTTCCATTATTCATGTGAAATACCTTAATTCCTTGAACTACAGGAATAATGAAGTCTCTAGCATCACGTAAAAAGGTATTGAGGGAAATCATTAATGGACTCTCCGAACGACTATTATACAGCAATCCAAGGTTAAAGTTATGGCTTTGTTCAGGAGCAATGGCTGGACTCGGTACGACATTCAAACCATCTCCAAATAATTCGACTACTTCAGGAAATCGAGTTGCATTTTCGTAACTAAATTTAAATTGCCATGCCTGAAGCTGAAGAGTAGAAGACATTCCGAAACCAAAATTTGTTTTATGATTACTAAATGTACTCAAGTCATCTCCACCATAATCGGTTTCTAATGATTTGATTTTGTAATCGTAATACTTTGAAAAAAGCGTAGTTTTCAGTTTCTTATTGAAAAAAGAATTGGTATAACTTGCTGCTAAGACTTGCTTTGTAACATCACTGGGATTGCTAAATTGAGTGTTATTTTCTGTTTTAAAAGGGTCAGAACCTGATAGATTTAAGCTATTTAAAGAATAATTTAATGTGATACTATGGTTCTTCTTTAGTTGATATTCAGCATTAGTATTAGCTAAAATATTTTTGGTCTCAAGGGTCAAGAGTGTCTTTCGATTTTCAACTTCCCCTGTCGAATTATTAATTTTTTGGACACGATTCCCAAACCAATCATACCGTACACTTGCGGTATCTATAGCGATATTTTCGGCAAAGACGGCTACTCCATACGCATTGATTGATAAACGGTCAGACAAAAGTCCTTTCTTGCTATATGTAAAGTTGGTAATAATTTTTTCCTCTTCAGTAGCTACTTCCCCATATGGAATTTTTGCTTGTCCAATCGCATTAGCAGGCTGTTGAATTTCATTATGATTATTAGAATAAATAATTCCTGCCATGAGTTGGTCAGCAAATTTGGTGTGAGTAACGCCCACCTCCGCCCATATCATTTTGCTTTGATACGCATCATGAAATCGCTCAACCCAAGTGGCTTTTTCATCAGGCTTTCCTGTCTCAAAATTAACCAGATGTATCGGAACTTTATAATTGTTATCTGCTTGATTATAAAAAGATTTTATTCTTGCGGTAAATCCTTTTTTGTGTCGATATTGAGCATTTAGCGAAAGTACATGGGTACCAAATGAACCGATTCCATAAGAAGCATCAATATAGTTACTTTGGGTACTATTGGTAATAACATTAATAGCTCCACCAAGTGCATCTGAAGACAAATGTACTGGTACGACTCCTTTATAAACCTCAATTCGTTCGATCACATTTGCTGAAAAATTATTCAGAGACAAAGATGAACCAAAATAATCCATCGGAACACCATCCAAGAAAATACGAACTTGATTGCCTGATAAACCATTCAGGGAGAGCGTAAAAGTAGAACCTAATCCTCCTGATTGTCGGATATTTACGCCCGAGACTCGTCCTAAGATATCATTCGCACTAGTCGATAAATTTTTAAATTTCTTAGACTCAATAACTTCAATGGCATAGGCTTGCTCCCTCAATAAGGTGGATTCTGATTTGGCAGTTACGACCACTTCTTCCATCATCTGTTTATGGTCTTGTAAAATGATTTTTAAGGATTTAACTTCATTTTTGTCTGAAATTACAACCTGAACAGTATCACTCTGATAACCAATAGCGGAAATAATCAATTGATGTTTTCCGATACTAAATCCACTCATTTCAAAAACTCCATTAATATCTGAGGCTGTTCCACGTTGACTATCAGTAAGTAAAACCGTAGCTCCGACAATAGGATTTCCTGTTTTATCCTCAACTTTTCCTGAGATAGTTTGTCCAACAACTATAAATCCTTGTAAGAAAAAAGTAAGGAAAATAATATATATCCTTTTCATTTATTTAGACTTAATTCAAATAAAAACAAAAGTATAAGACTCTTTTTATAATTCCAATATTTGAATGGGGAATATTTAGTAATGGACAGAAAATAGATTAAGTTTACAAGTAATTTCGTTGTTGTTGGTTGTGTCCTCACAGCTGACACTAAATTTTTGAATATCCATAGCGAAATACGTTTTACCTTATTTCTTGACTACGAAAATTTGATGATATTTTATTGATTTACAAATCAATCCGTAATATTTTGCTTTTTATAATTTGGATATACGAAACTTGTAATTGGAAAATAAACGAATGTCGTATATTTAGGTGTTGTAAAACATTTAACAAACAGAGTGCATTAATTGAAAAATATCAGAAGACACAATAATTAAAAAGGCAGTTCGTTACGAAGAAATGAAAGGTACAGACCTTTCTTAAACATAAAAGTTTTCATTCTGTAAAGCAAACTTTATCACTGAAGAAGATATTGGAAGTTTGTTTTGAAAATTTTGAGCAAAAAAGTTAAAACTCATACTTCAGTTTAAAGCATTGTAAAATGGTGCTCTAAATAGAAGTATGAGTTTTTTTTGTTTAATTAAATACGATAAAAAATAAAAATATGGATAGAAAAACGTTTTTAAAAGATGGGCTATTAGGTCTAGGAACAATAGTAGCCGTTCCAACATTAATGACATCTTGTAGCAAAGATGATGATAACGAGCCAATTATTGATCCCAATGCTTGTGCTGCTTCACCAACCGAAACAGATGGTCCTTTTCCAATAAAAACACCAGCACAATTGGTAAGAGAAAATATAGTAGGAAATAAAAGTGGTGTGCCATTGTTGATTAATATTACGGTGCAAGATATTAACAATAACTGCCAACCAGTAGCAGGTGTCCTTGTGGATATTTGGCATTGCGATGCAAAGGGAAATTATTCGCAATATAGCGGACAACTTGACGGCAATTTTACCAATGAAAATTTCTGTAGAGGCAGACAAACTACCAATGCAAACGGAGTAACTTCATTTATTAGTATTTATCCCGGTTGGTATCCAGGCAGAGCACCACATTTACATCTTGAAATATTAGAGAGTAATGGTAATTCTCTTTTAATTACTCAAACCGCCTTTCCAGAAGATATTTCCAATACAGTATATGCAACCACAGATTATAAAGGGAGTTTTGACACTTCTAACGTAGCCGATGGCGAGTTTGGCAATAGTTTAAACAGAAATATGGCGGGCAGCGTTACTGGAAATGTGACCGATGGCTACACCCTTAACGAAACAATAAAAGTAAGTTTATAATCAAAAAACTAGATATTATGACAAAGACAATTTTAAACATAAGCATTTTAGCTTTAAGTATCTTCACAATAGTATCATGTTCTAAAGATGATGACACTACTCCAACTGTAAATTCATTTGAAGAGATTTTAGACATTGCGACATTTCACGGCGACCTTGAGGGTGATATTATAGTTGTTAATACTCAGGGTGGGCCAGTTACAGATTTGGATGATGAAACATTAAATGAATTTATATCTGAAACCCAAACACAATCTGCTTTGTATGTTAATGTTCACCAAGAACAAACCAAGAACCCTTCCAGATTCACAAGTGTGGATATCACTTTTGATCAAGCAAAACAAGACGATTTGCAAAGTATTGCTAATCTAAAGCGTGTCGTTGATTTTTTTAAAAGTCAACATGGAAAAACAGTCTATGTTCTTGGAATTTCATTTGGAGCTTTCATGACTCAAGAATTAATCGCTAGTCATGGTATAGACGTTGCAGACGGCTATCTTATTATGGTTGGCAGGCTTAATATTGATGAAGATACATGGCAACCTTTCAGTCAAGGAAAGTACACCGAGTATATTTATGCTAATAATGGTGATTATACCATTAACTTATTGGGTGATGGCTCTGATGCCGAAGAAAGAAATATGGCAAGATTAGCTGCTGGTTTGGGATTTAATCGTTATACCGAAAAATTGAACAGCATCAATGATTTATCAAGTATAACTTACGTTTATGGTAACAGAGACGAACAAGTTGGTCCACTTTCAACCCAAGAAATCCAATTCTTAACTGAAAAAGGTGCAAATGTGGTTCTTTCTGATGGTGGGAATCATGATACCGCTATAGAGACTGGCTTAAATTTACTAAAGCAGACGTTTAGAATACAGTAGGTTAAATAGCGAACTAGCCACGATAAAAGATATGAAGCAATAGGCTTCGTACCCGTACGGGTGATATCACAAGCGGCTATACACTCATTGAAACAATAAAAGTCAGCTTATAAGCTATAAAAAAACGACAAGGTATGACAAATAAATATTAATCATTTTAACTTTAATAATTTCAGGAACAACACTAACATCTTGCAAGAAGGATGATATGGGAAATACTGATGAAACCCCAATCACATCAAGTGTTAATACATCTACACGAACAGAAGTAGAAGAGTTAGATTTTATGCGAACCAAAGCAAACTCTGTAACTCAAAATACTCAAGGCTATTGGGAAGCAGATTTGGGTAATAACATCGTAATGATTTATGTTCCCGAAGGAACATTTACAATGGGTAATGATGAATCTGAGGCACTTGAAGCATCACCAGAACATCAAGTTACTTTAAGCCATTATTGGATAAGCAAAATGCCTATTACTACAGGACAATTCAGAGCATTTGTCTCGGCAACAAACTTTGTAACTGATGTTGAACAATCAGGGCATCCTGGACCTTTTGTTATGAAAATGCCAGAAGGCACTCATTTTGAAGAACAACAAGGTTTCCATTGGGATAATGCTTATGACCACATAATAGCTGCTTTTCCTTCAATCCAAATCAATGACAATCATCCAGTATCTTGCGTAAGTTGGAATGATGCCATAGCTTATACCAATTGGTTAAAACAAGAACACGGTTTAGAATTCAGTTTGCCCACCGAAGCCGAATGGGAATATGCCGCAAGGGGCAACGACCAAAGAGTCTATCCTTGGGGAAATGAAATTCCTGATGGAACTAGAGCTAATTATGCCGATGAAACGATGAAGCAAATTTTTCCAAATTTAGAACAAGCCATTGTACATTCGGGTGTAACAGATGGTTATGTGCTTACATCACCTGTGGGAAGCTTTCCAAATGGTGTCTCACCAATAGGTGCATTAGATATGGCAGGTAATTTAACTGAATGGGTATATGATTCTTTTTATGATTATTCTGCTTCCCCAATAACCAATCCTATTCAAAATCAAGGCGATGGGACTCGAATGATGAAAGCAGGATTTTGGGCAGGTTCAGCAGGAAGAATAGGTGTAAGACCTGATGAAGTTACTGATGGACATAATATCCGCTCAGATGCCAGACAAGGTGACGACCAAAATAGTGCTGATGACCATTTAGGTTTTAGAATTGCAATATCTTACACAGTGAGAAATTAATAAAAAAACGTTTTGCAACAAAGTATATAAGTAATAGCGGTTTGAGTGCAAACCCGAATCGCTATTTCGTTTAAAGAATGTATATTGTAGTCTGAAAAGTAGTTGCAAAAAATCTGCTACTACTCATACACAAACCGTTATCAGTATATTACATAAATTTAAATAACCTCTTAGACTTCACGCACAAAGTAATTTTCCACTTTAGTAATTGTGAGAAATGACTTCAATATCAATGAAATACCTTGCAAAAGCAGGAATGATAAGCCTAATGGAATCATAGATTTGATGACAAAACGATAGGGCAATCCTCCAGGGTCAGATGAACCTTCACCAATCAAAAATGACTGATAAGCAAAATTGGAAGCATAATAAATTCCGACCAAACAGAACGGTACTAAAAACAATAAAGAACCTAATAAATTGACAAGAGCTTTAGTGCGGGGTAGAAATTTGGCATAAAATAAATCGACTCGTACATGACGGTCGTGTTTGAAAGCAAAACCTGCTCCCAACAAAAAAATCATCGCAAATAAATGCCATTCGACTTCAAAAATCGCTACCGAAGTTTGATTAAACATATAGCGCATCGTTACATCATAAACGAAAACAAGCACTAACAAAGTCGTGAGCCAAGATACACCTTGTCCTACGACTTCGTTCAAACGGTCAATTCCATTAATAATAAGTTTTGCTATTTTCATAATTTAGGCTCAATCTTCAGAAAGTGTAACTTCGGTAGAATAATTATTATTTCGAAAATACAATTTTAGGTAATAATGCCGTAAGCATCTGGTTTTTACAAGTTTCCAAATCATTTTGGTGAGTTCGGACTTCTAAAAATGGATTTTCAGGCTCATCAAATGGCGCATTCAAACCCGTAAAATTCTTGATTTCACCGTTTAAGGCTTTTTGATATAATCCTTTTACGTCTCGTTTGGCGCACTCTTCGAATGGACAATTGACAAAAACTTCATAAAAATTTTCTGCTCCAATAATCGAACGAGCCAAATTTCGAATTTCATTAGTTGGACTAATCAAAGAACAAATCGTTACAATTCCAGCATTCAAAAACAATTTCGAAACTTCGGCAGAACGGCGAATATTTTCAGAACGATCTTCGGCAGAAAAGCCCAAATTATTATTAATGCCACTTCGTAAATTATCGCCATCCAAAATTTTGGTCAAAATCCCTTTGGCATGAAGTTCATTTTCGAAGGCACGAGCCAATGTACTTTTTCCTGACCCCGATAGTCCCGTCATCCAAACTACGATGCCTTTTTGGTTCAATAATTTTTCTTTATCGTCTTTTTGGAGAATCTTATCGAAAATCGGATGAATATTATTCGTCATTTTTTTAGTTTTGTCCTTAAAAATTTTAAGCAGATCGCAAAACTAAATGTTTTGCCTCATTTTAGCATGATTTTCAAGCGATTTTCAGGATAGTACAAGGTATGAAAATCGTAAAAATAAATTTCAAATTATCATGGCGAATACCTCAGACCTCTCAAAAGGTGCATTTATTCGAATGAATGGTGCATTGTGCCAAGTTTTAGATATTGTTCATCGAACTCCCGGTAAAGGACAAGCTATTTATCAGGTCAAAATGCGAAATGTCCAAACGGGCAAATTGGCAGAAAACCGATTTCGGTCAGGTGAAAATATTGAATTAGTGCGAGTTGAGCAAAAAGATTTACAATATTTATACCGAGACGATACCAATTTGGTTTGTATGGATAACGATACTTTCGAACAAATTTATGTCAATGCTGACCTTTTTGGGGATTCACTTAAATTTGTTAAGGAAGGAATGAACGTTTCGATTTCGTTTGATGATGAACTAGCTGTTTCAGGGGCTGCACCAAAACACGTAGAGCTTGAAATTACATATACCGAACCGGGCATCAAAGGCGATACAGCCACCAATACCCTTAAACCTGCCGAAGTTGAGACAGGAGTTGAGGTTCGAGTTCCTCTATTTTGTGACACAGGTGATATGATCAAAGTGGATACGGAAACAGGCGAATATGTCGAACGAGTGAAAAAATAGTATTATTTTAATATAAATTATTTTCCATAGGACAGAAACTTGAATTCTTTCCTATGGAAAAATCTAAATTCAAATCACTTCTTAGGCATTTCAGTTTCTTCAAATTATTCGTTTTTCACCTCCTGTTTTTTTGCCTCTCTTGCTCAAATCATATAATCTTTTCACGGATATCATTGTTTTTCAATAACTTTTCCGTTTTTGCAACAATTTCTGAGATCAGAACATTATACGTACTTTTTTTTAATAAAACAGGTAGATAATTTTTATATCTATCTAAAAATTCATTACATCAATGAAAATTTTCCAATCTTTTTCTGCTCCCGCTCTTTCTCAGAAGATAGGGTACATTTTAGCTTTTTGTGGAGCAGTGGCTTTTTCAGCAAAAGCGATTTTTGTTAAGTTAGCATACGAATATGAGGTCGATTCGGTCTCTTTCCTTGCAATTCGGATGCTATTTGCCTTACCGCTTTATCTGCTGATTTTAGCCTTTTCCAAAAAGAAAATACCCGAAAGAGAGTCAATTACTTGGTTAGATTGGTTAGGAATTATTTTCTTTGGGCTGATTGGATATTATTTTGCAAGTTGGTTAGATTTTATTGGTTTACAATATGTTACGGCAAGTTTGGAGCGATTGATTTTATTTACCTATCCAACTTTTACGCTCTTGATTTCAGTGATTTTTTTGGGTCAAAAAATCCAAAAAATTCAAATATTGGCGGTTTTGCTGACGTATTCAGGGATTTCATTGGCATTTATCAATGATTTGCAATTATATGAGCAAAAAGATGTTTGGACGGGGGCAAGTTTTATTTTGGGTTCGGCTTTGGTTTTTGCGGTGTACCTAAATGGAACAGGTAAATTAATCCAAAAATTTGGAACATTGCATTATACAACCCTTTCAATGACCGCCGCAGGAGTAGGGGTTTTAGTCCATACGTATTTTTATAACCAATTGAATATCTGGGATTTTAAAACGGAAGTTTATAGTTTAGGAGCATTAACAGGAATTTTCTCTACGGTGATTTCTTCCTTTATGTTTTCGGCAGGAATTCGTAGGGTAGGGGCAAGCAATGCTTCTTTGGTGGGTTCAATTGGTCCCGTTTCCACGATTATTATGGCTTCTATTTTTCTGAACGAAGCGATTACCCTCCCACAAATTTTCGGGACAGTTTTAGTGATTAGTGGAATTTTGACGTTAAGTATTTACAAAAAATAAGTTCATTAGACCTTATCATCTTTTTGGGTGGAGTTAAAAATAAACTGATTTTCAACTTTACCAAAAGTATCGTGATGAGGTCGATTAATCCGATTTAAAAGTTTTCGTGATTTATGAAAAAATATTGTTTTTATTTAATTATTCTGCTTTTTGGGATAACAGCTTGCAACAATTCACCTAATATTCCAGATGTTTCTAAAATTCCGATGGAAGTGGAAATTATCCGCTTGGAACAAGAATTGGAAAAGGTCAAAACACCAAATGACATTCCAAAAATGGCTCGAAAATATCCGACTTATTTTTTGGATTATCAGAAACGAAGTGGTGTTCCTCCACAAGTCATGATTTCGGATTTTTACCGAATTTCGCAAAGTCCGTATATTGACACACTAACGCAAACGACGAATCAATATTTTGGCGATATGACCGATGTCAAAGCCGAATTTGAACAGTCATTTCGTTTTGTCAAACATTATTTTCCTGACTTTGAGCCTCCTGCCGTTTTTACAAATGTGACAGGATACGGAAATGATATTTTTGTTTCGGATAGTTTATTGATTGTCGGATTAGACTTTTTCTTGGGGAAAAACTCACCTTATCAACCTCCAAATGTTCCCGAATACATTTTGCAACGCCTCCAAAAAAACTATATCGTCCCGACATCGTGTTTATTTTTATCGAATAAATACAATGCGACAATGGGCAAAGATGGCACGACTACGATGTTGGATGATATGATTTATTATGGTAAAAGTTACCAATTTGTCCGAATGACAAACCCTCATGTTCCTGATTCGGTGATTACGGGTTATACGCATCGCCAGACCCAAGAAGTGCAGGGAAATGCTTCCTTTTTGTGGGCGCATTTTGTGGAAAAGGATTTATTTTACGAAAAAAGTCATTTGGTTAAGAATAAATATTTAGGTGAATCGCCATTTACACACGCCATTAGTTCGGAATGCCCGGGGCGAATTGGACGGTGGTTGGGTTGGCAAATTGTACAATCATATCTCAAAAATAATCCAGAGGTGACACTTTCGGAATTGATGAATAATGCCAATGCCGAAGAAATTTTTCGAAAATCAAAATACCGTCCCAACGCTGAAAAATAGGGATAGGGTATAAACTTCATTTTTAGAACTAAAAAGATAAAATCATGACTGCCACACCATTAACATTTATTATTATTGGACTAACAGTATTAATTAGTTGGCAAGCCTTCCAAAATCCAAATTTATTATCGAAATATATGCTCAATCCGTATCAGGTGAAGCATCGTAAGCAATATTATCGGTTTTTGTCCTCGGGATTTATTCATGCGGGCTGGATGCATCTGTTATTCAATATGTTTACGTTTTATTTTTTCGCTCAAACGGTCGAATTTCGTTATGTTTCAGAATTTGGACTAACAGGTTATTTTCACTTTCTGTTGGTTTATATTGGGGGCATGATTGTAGCTGATATTCCGACCTATCTGAAATACAAAGATGTACCTCATTACAATTCCTTGGGAGCTTCGGGAGGAGTCGCCGCAGTTTTGTTTAATAGTGTTTTATTTTATCCGCTAAATCAAGTTTGTTTATACGGATTTTTGTGTATACCTGGGTTTATTTGGGCAATTATTTACATCATTTATTCACATGTTTATGACCGACAAGGTTCAGGTGATAATATCAATCATTCGGCGCATTTGTATGGGGCATTGTATGGTTTTGTGATTGGTATAGTGATTAATCCGATGTCGATTGTTTCCTTCTTTGAGCAACTTTCACGGTGGCGAATGTTTTAGAAAGAATTTGATGGGTAATTTGTTGGCTTCCAAACCTATAAGATTTTGATAATTTTATAGGTTTATTTTTGGAGTGCTATGGAGATTTTAGCTATAAATTTTGGATTTCTTCTAAGAGGGTTTGGAAATAAGTACCCGCATAACGTAACCGACTGCCATACCACGAAAAGAACTCGCCATCAACCAAAACTACCTCACTTTCAGGAAATTGATGAGCTAATTCCAAACGATGTTTTTCCTTAAATGGAAAGGGTTCAGAAGACAACAAAAGCAAGTCAGGTTTTACTTCTTTAATTTCAGAAGCTGTCATTTGAGGATATCGAGGTGCAGGGCTTAGATTCTCAAAGCCACAAAGTTGAAGCATTTCATCAATAAAGGTTTCTTGTCCGACAACCATGTAAGGTTGTTGCCAAACAAAATACAAAACTCGTTTCGAAAGAGGTTTAATTTGTTCAAAATTATGCTGGATTTCTTGAATTAGATCTTGAGCTTCGGTTTGTTTTCCAACCAACCTTCCGACTTCAAAAATCATTTCGTAAGCCTCCGAAAGTGTCGAAATATCACTCATCCAAACAGGATATTTCTTTTCCAATTCTAAGATTCCTTCTTTGTAATTTTCTTCTTTATTGCCAATAATTAGGTTAGGTTCAAGTTCTTGGATTTTATCAAAATGAAACTTTTTTGTACCACCAATTCTGGAAATGTCTTGAACTTTCTTTTTAGGACGGTAACAAAATTTAGTTCTACCAATTATTTTTTCACCAACTCCTAAATCAAAAAGCAGTTCGGTTAGTGAAGGAACAAGCGAAATAATCCGATTGGGTGGCGTAGAAATGGTCACCTTTCGGTGCATTTGGTCAAGGTAAGTTTTGGACATTTTGAGTAATAATTTTGGTGCTAAAAATAAATCTTATCCCAATTTATGTTATTAAATTTCCCAATAATTTATTTCCATAGGATAGGTTTTGCAAACCCCTATGCAAGTTATTGATTTACTCATTTTTAATTATCTTCTTTTTTTAAATTATTGTCGTCAGGGTCAATTTTGAGCATTCGCAAAATACCTTCCATCCACTGATATTTTTGTTTTAATTCTTCATTTACCAATTTCAAATCCTCCAATTCTTGTTTCAATGCCTCGTGTTCTTCGGTATTAATATCGGCTTTTCGCCCTTCGATTTCGTCAGATTTTCCGATTAAATAATAGGGGTTGATACCTTGTTCGATTAAGAATTTGGTATGCTGATAATTTGGGTTATCAAATTTTTCAGTTTCAACTCGGCTAATCATGCTACTTGAAACTCCTGTTTGCTCATAAACATCTTTTAAGGTCATCCCAAGAAATTTTCGAGCCGATTTATACCGCTCTCCAATTGATTTGATCATATTTTAAATATAATTTTTTGAATATTTTTCATATATACAATTTTGTTTTGCATATGTAAAAATTTTAATATATATTTGTTCCATCAAAATAGTTCAAACCTATAAGGTTTTCGAAAACCTTATAGGTTCAAGCCATCTAAACTTTCAAAATTATGGAAAATGAAAAACTAACGAAAGAATTTTTGGAGTTTTTAGAACTGTACCAGTCTGAAAATTATGGGGAACACCTCCATGAAGCTCTTTATCATGTGTCGCAAGAACTACTTAAATATAATTTGGAAGGTCAGGTTTTGCATTCACTATTTCAAATTCGATGGCATTTGAATCGATTGACGGAATATTTGCCTGAATCTTCATTAATGATTGAAGGGCAAAATCCGATAAGACTTCAAAAGTGAAGTTTATTCTTCTGAAATTCAATTAGTTTTTGCATCAATTTATAAACGTGCGTTCCTTTTTGGCTGGGGTATCGTTCGGCAGAATTAGGGTCAAGTTTTTCGGCATTTTCGAGGGCAATTGGGAGGTTTTCCAGAAAAAAAGTAGGGTCATATTTCGATTTTTTGAAAATATCCAGTTCATTTTTCAAGGCTTCCACAAATTGCCGACAACCTCGTAATTGTGCAAAGTTTTCCTGAGCATTTGGCAAATGCAGATATAACCACACCTCAAAACACGGATTGCTGACAATCAAACCAAATTTTTTCTGTTCACATTTTTGGGCAACTTCGGCAATTTGATGTCTCCAACGGTCGGTATCTATCACCAAATATAAAAAATCATAAGGTTCAGTATGAGCCACAGCATTTTCTAAAATGTAAATTGGGGCTGATTTATTTTCCTGATTTTCAAATACTTTTACTTTAATACGTTGGGAATTTTTGGCGAATGCTTCAAAATAAATCTTTTCAGTTTTTGCACCTTCACAAAAAATGACAAAAAGCCGAGCATCCCGAAAATGTGCCTTTCGTTTGTAATTTCGATTTTTTCGCATGATTGATGACAGTTAATTTCTGATTAGTTTTTTGACCAATTTAAATCCTCCAGATTGCCAAAAAAAGGAATTGCCCCAAAACGTCCTTCGAGATAGCCTTTTTCGACTTCTGTGCCGTAATGGTCGGGTTTAAAATCGCTTAACGAATAAAGTTGCGTTGCGCCATGTTCATCTTTTTCTGTGAACCAAACTTCATCTCGCCGTAATAAATTCAAATCCAGTAAGTTTGATTCGTGGGTTGTAAAAATTAATTGTCCTTGAGTTTCAGCAGCAAGATTTGAAGTATAAATTTCTAATACTTTTTTAGTGAGCTGTGGATGTAAACTTCTATCAATTTCATCAATAAACAAAATTGTTCTATCAAATAATATGGTTAAAAGACACCCTAATAAACCAATTACTATTTGTGTGCCGTCTGATTCTTCCTTAAACTCAAACTCAACAGCAGAGTTTTTATGAAAACTATATAATCGACTTATTTTCAATTTATCATCACTATAATAAACACCATACTCTTTGTTATTTTTCGTTACAAATCTTACTGAATTGTGACGACTCATATATTTTGTTACAAGAGTCAGATTTTGTTCTTTTAAAAAAACTTCTACATCAAAATCAGCATCTTCAAAATGTAGTTTACTTAATCCTGTACCTATTTTATAAATATAATCATTTAATAAAGTATTCGCATCTTGAAGTTCATTGATTAAAAATGCAAAATTCTTCAAACTAAAACTATCAGGTGCTATTGGTATATAACCGTCTAAAATATTGTGAATATTAGTTGCAAAAATCAGCTTTCTTTTAGCCCCTTCACTAATAAAAGGTTGATTTGCTCTTAATTCTTCGGCATAAATTTCATAGCGAAATTTTTCCTTTTCGGTTTTTGTCAATTCGGGAGAAACTTTGATTTCCGATATATTTTCAGAATTCGTTTTTCGCTCAAAAATTAGTTCTTCATTTTCTTGATTATGAACTAAATAGAACCATTCTTCTACGATTCTATTCTCAAAAATGACAACTCCATACGCATAAATTTCCTCTTCAATCAAAAATTCAATTTCAAATTTAGTAGGCTTTTTTAAATAAGTTTCATCCAATTTAAAAGGCTTAATTTCAATAATTTCCCGTTCATTTGCTGTTCCTTTTACCATTAATTCTAACAAAAATCTAATTGCTTTAATTAAATTCGATTTGCCCGAACCATTTGCACCGTAAATGGCGGTGGTTTTCAGGAGGTGAATGCCATTTTTAGTTTTCGAAACGTGGGTTGGGTGTTGGTCATCTTCGGTTGCCAACATATGAAATTCCGTTTCGTCTTTGAAGGACAAAAAATTTTCGACCACAAATCGAACTAACATAATTTTGGGGTAAATAGTGTTTTAGGATTAGACAAATATACTTTGTTTGGGAATTAAAATGGGTATGGTGTGATAAGATTTTGGGAAAAATATAATTCTGTAATTTCCCTTCAAACCTCCAAAAATCCCCCTCAAACTTTTACATTTGCTAACTTATCAAGAGCAATACAAAAGAGACACTCTTCTATTCGAAATCCGAAAGCAATCTAAAAACCATGAGCGAAAAAATTATCTTTTCGATGGCGGGCGTAACCAAACTTTATCCGCCCAAAAAACAAGTTTTAAAAAATATTCACCTCTCCTTTTTTTACGGTGCAAAAATCGGGGTACTGGGACTCAATGGCTCAGGAAAATCGTCTTTACTCCGCATCATTGCAGGTGTAGATAAAAATTATCAAGGTGAAGTCGTCTTTTCTCCCAATTATTCGGTAGGTTATTTGGAACAAGAACCCCAACTTGACCCCACTAAAACCGTTCGTCAAATTGTTGAAGAAGGTGTACAAGAAACGGTCAATTTATTAAAACAATTCGATGAAATTAACCTCAAGTTTGCTGAACCGATGTCGGATGACGAAATGACAAAACTCATCGAAAAACAAGGCGAAGTTCAAGACGAATTAGACCGAGTGAATGCGTGGGAATTGGATACTCAGCTCCAAAAAGCAATGGATGCCCTCCGAACTCCGCCCGAAGATGCTAAGATTGAACACCTTTCAGGAGGAGAAAAAAGACGAGTAGCTTTATGCCGATTGCTTTTGCAAGAACCTGATGTTCTGCTACTTGATGAGCCTACCAACCATTTAGATGCCGAATCAGTACATTGGTTAGAACAACATTTACAACAATACAAAGGAACAGTTATTGCCGTAACTCACGACCGTTATTTTTTGGATAATGTTGCGGGTTGGATTTTGGAATTGGATAGAGGTGAAGGAATTCCTTGGAAGGGAAATTATTCTTCGTGGCTTGACCAAAAAGAAAAACGACTTGCCAAAGAAGAAAAAGCCGAATCAAAACGAAGAAAAACACTCCAGCGAGAATTAGAATGGATTCGAATGAGTCCAAAAGCCAAGCAAACCAAGCAAAAAGCTCGTATCAATGCTTATGAAAAAATGCTTGGTCAAGAAGGTAAGGAAAAAGAAAGCCAACTCGAAATTTTCATTCCTGCAGGTCCTCGATTGGGTACAAAAGTTATTGAAGCGCAAAATATTCGAAAGGCTTACGGCGAAAAATTATTGATTGAAGATTTGAGTTTTGCTTTGCCTCAAAATGGAATTGTTGGCGTAATTGGAGCAAATGGAGCAGGGAAAACGACACTTTTCAAAATGGTCACAGGCAAAGAAAAACCTGATAACGGAACGTTTGAAGTGGGTTCAACGGTGGACGTAGCTTATGTTGACCAAGAACACGACAATCTTGACCCTAATAAAACCATTTGGGAAGTTATTTCAGAAGGAAATGATTTGATGAAAATTGGTAATCGGGAAATGAATTCAAGAGCCTATGTCAGTAGATTTAATTTTAGTGGAACTGACCAACAGAAAAAAGTAGGTTCATTATCAGGTGGAGAACGAAATCGAGTGCATTTAGCCATGACCTTGAAACAGGGTGCAAATTTACTTTTGCTGGATGAGCCGACCAATGATTTGGATGTAAATACATTGCGAGCATTGGAAGAAGCCATTGAAAATTTTGCAGGTTGTGCCGTGATTATTTCTCACGACCGTTGGTTTTTGGATAGGGTTGCTACGCATATTTTGGCATTTGAAGGAGATTCACAGGTTCGGTTTTTTGAGGGGAATTTCTCAGAATATGAAACTCATCGACTCAAAGAGTTAGGAGGTGTCGAACCTAAACGAATTCGGTATAAAAAATTGATTTAGATTATTGGAACTAATTTGATAAACAAGAAAGCCTAAATTTAACTTTATAAAAATTTAGGCTTTTTTATTTCTGAGATGCCTTTAAAAATGACTAATATCTATTATTAATATTATATTTAAGCTTCAGGAACTAAATGCCAACTTTGGTTTAATCCACCATCTACGTCTATAGTTATTCCCGTAATATGTTTAGAATCATCAGAAGCTAAAAATAGAGCGGCTTTGGCTAAGTCTTCAGGCTGTCCTAATGATTTTAATGGAGTCACCATTCGGAAAAAATCTTTAAATCCTTTAATTTGATCTTCAGGTAATCCTAATTCATCGAAAATAGGCGTTTCTGTGGAGCCTGGACTTAATACATTCACCCGAATTTTTTGTTCAGCATATTCTAAAGCAATGGACTTGGCGAATTGAACAAGCCCCGCTTTTGCCGCTCCGTAAGCTGACATCGTAGGAGCAGGTCGAGTAGAAAAAGTAGTACTGGTGAAGATGATGCTTGCATGAGGATTTAAATATTGTTTGGCATTCCACAAAGCAACAATAGGAGCAATAAGGTCGGTTTTTATTTCGCTTTCGTAAACTTTGGGAGTAGCTTGGTTAAAAAGTATTGGTGTGGCTTTTCCTGCTACTTGGTAAAAAATATCTAAATGACCAAATTGAGCTACTCCCTTTTCAATTGCTTTTTTAGTAGACTCAAAATCAGTTATATCAGCCTGATATATTTCAAAATCTCCTGAAAGGCATTTGCTTGCAGCATCAATTTTTCGTTGCTTACGCCCTGTGAGAATTACTTTGGCTCCTTCTTCCAAAAATAACTTTGCAGAAGCTAAACCTATGCCACTTGTTCCGCCCAAAATGAGGGCAACTTTATTTTGTAGTTTTCTCATGTTTTATTGATTGGTTTTTACCGCTTTCGTTGTTTGAATGACCATGTAAAGTAAAAAGTGGAAACAATTGTTCCATCCTCCATTTTTCCAATAGTTTTAGCTCGGACTGTAGTTGCCTGACCTGTTTGGATGGTACGCTGAACAGCTTCAAAAATTTCGGCTCCATTTTCACAAATAAAATAGGTTTTTCCTGTGGCTTTTTTGTGAAATTCAGCCTCTAAATTGACAATGATTAAGGCGACCGAAGGGCGAATCCCCTGTACGGCTAATAACGCTATGGCTGCAGTAGAAAGTTCTGCTGCCATACTTTGGACCGCAAAATAAATAGAATGAAAAGGATTTTTAGTTAAAAAATTGAATGGAATACTAGTTTTACAAAAACTGGCAGATAAATCAACTAATTTCATGCCTGCAATAAATCCCGCAGGAACTTGTGTTAAAGTGAATAATCTAAAATTGAATGGATTTAGCATTTTTTTCCGAAAGGCTTCTTGTGCTGATGAAAGAGATAAATCTGGAGACATATTTGAGATTCGTTTAAGTATTCTTGATTGATGTAGTAATAATATATTTTTATGATAATCCTAACTCCTTTTTGAGAGTTGTTAATTCTGAGATTGATAATCCCGTAACTTCAGCGATGAGTTGAATTTCCATGCCCTTTCGTAAACTCTTTTTAGCAATTTCTAATATGCCTTCTGCTTTCCCTTCTGCTTTCCCTTCTGCTTTCCCTTCTGCTTTCCCTTCTGCTTTCCCTTCTGCTAGTCCTTCAACAAGTCCTTTGGCTTTTCCTTCAGCGAGTCCTGTTGCATGAGCTTCGGTACGGATTGTAAATTCTACATTTTCGGCAATGACCTTATTCTTTTGAAAACTTTCATATCGTTTCTTTTCTACAGGTGAAAGTTGCTCATAACGTAGCTTTTCTTGTGCTTCCTCTAGCCCCTTGGCATTTACATTTTCTACAATTTCACTATTCTTCAAAAAGTAAATCCACTCATCTAAAGTGTTTTTAGATACATCATTAAAATTATTCACTTTTAGCAAATAATATTTAGGATAAATATCTGATAACTTTTGAATTCGAAAGGTATTCTTCTGATATAATGTTGGTTGTAAAATTTCTTGGTTGTTTAGTCCGACAAATTCGCCTTGATATTCATAGATATAATCTGAACCCTGTCCCAATTGAAAATAGACAATGTTTATCGAATATACTTTTTTAATCGCCCGATAAGGGTCACCAAGACTAATATATTCTGTAACTAATTTAGAAACTCCATATAACATTCGATGAAAGTAATCCATTTCAGGATTATTTTGAACCTCAATCAATAATAACTCCCCTTTCTTATTTTTAGCAAGTATATCTACTCGGTTAAATTTATCAGCTTCATCATCTTGATTACTCTCACTTTCAAGGATATTTTCGATTTGGATATCGAATTTAAGTAATTCACTTAAAAATCCTTCTAAAATGCCAAAGTTGGTTTTATGGCGTAATAGTTTTTTCATTGCCCAATCAAAATGAATGAGCTTTTCTTTCTTTGGTATCATATTATTTCGTAATTTTTTTAATCTATTTTTGAGGTAAAAGAAAAGAAAATGAAGCTCCTCCACCTCGTTTGCTTTCGATTTTCAACTCTGTTTCATGTAATTCGAGCAACCTTCTGACTGTCACTAAGCCTAATCCAAGTCCTTGTTCATTAGCGGTTCCCCGTTGTGGAGTTCGTCCCAAGTCGAACACTTTTTTAAGTTTAGCTCGTCCCATTCCAATTCCTTTATCTTTCACCATAATTTGTATTTGATTTTCGCCATTAGGTAAAGCTGAAATATGTACGAAATCTCCTTTTCGACAAAATTTTATGGCATTGGAAATCAAATTATTCAATACAATCCCAAGCATAGCTTCGTCAGCTTGTATGGTTTGTTTTTCATCACAATTAATCTGAATTTGAAGGCTTTTTTTCCGAGCCAAATCAATTTGACTTTGGAAGGATTTTTCGATAATTGATTTGGCTTGTAAGGTTTTGGGATTAAAAACAAAATTTTCAGTTTCCAGATTTGACCATGCAATCAGATTTTGCATTCTGGCTTGTAGGGCTTCAATTTGAGCATACAAATATTGCCCAGTACTCACTAACATTTTATCCTCCAAATTGTCCATATCTAACATTAACAAATCTGCCATGCTTTTGAGACTATTTAATGGACTACCTAATTCATATGATACTGCTGAAGTAAGTTTGTTAATTTTATGTTCTAATAATTTTTTATCTTCTTTTAATTGATTGACCTCCTCAAAAATATTAGGTTCTTTTGGCTCTCGTAATTCTCGAATTAGATTTTGAATAAAACCTATATTTTCTGTTTCTTGAATAAGTTGAATAAGCGTTTCTTTTTCGGGGGATATTTTGGACATAGATTCGATTTGATTTGGGATTAAAACGATGTGTCATGTTTCAAAAATAACGAAAAAAATTTGAGTATTTCGTTCATATTGCTATGCCAAATAGGTTTTAAGCATTTTTTCAAGCTTGAGTTTTGGATAAAATATTCCACTGAATTACTGAATAATTGCTATACCCTAAATTCCTAATTTTGCCACTCCACGACTATGCCCCGATAACGATCTAGCATAGATTCAGGAACAGAATTTTTGATTTGATTTTCCAATAAATGCAATAATTTTTCTTTGACAAAACTACGCCCATAAACCAAACTCACCTCTCGAAGCGGTACAATTCCTTTGAGATTTTTGACTTGTTTTTGCTCAAAAGTATTCAAGTTTAAGGTTGCTAATTCAGGTAAAAGTGTAAATCCTCCTTCAGTATCGACCAATTTACGAAGCATTTCGAGAGAGCCACTTTCATAACGGAAAGGCAATTGTGAATTAGAAATTGTATGTAACTTACAAAAGTTATAAACTTGATTTCTGAAGCAATGTCCTTCATCCATTAACCAAATTTCAGATAAATCAATATCTTTAAAAGATACTTCAAACTGCTGAATACAAGGGTGATTATCAGTTAGATATAATTTAAGTTCTTCATAAAAAAGAGGAATTTCCTTTAAGTTTTCACTTTCTAGAGGTGTGACCAGAATCCCAACATCAATTAAGTCTTTTTGAAGTTGAACCAACATTTCATCAGTTTTTAATTCCCTGATCTGTAGATTTACTTCGGGATAAGCACGAATAAAATCACCCACAAAACGAGGAACTAAATGAGGAGCTAAAGTAGGAATAATACCTACTTTTAAATCGCCCGAAACTTTGCCTTGAAAGTCGGAAATGACTAAACTAATTTTTTCTCGCTCCTGCAAGAGGATACGAGCCTGAGCAATAATTTTCTCACCTACACTTGTCGGAACTATGGGCTGTTTACTGCGATCAAAAATCAATACGCCAAGGTTTTCCTCTAATTTTTTGATTTGCATACTAAGTGTAGGCTGTGTGACAAATACTTTTTGGGCAGCTGTTACGTAGTGTCGGTAAGTATCCACTGCTACAATATATTCTAATTGCGAAAATGTAATCACAGATAATTTTTATGAGTTGTTTTTATTATCCCAATTTACAAAAAAATTTGATTCTTCAATTGATTTCATTGAAATAGCCTAACAAAAAACACCAATGAGATTTTACTTTCATTGGTGTTTAGAATGATTATGGACACAATCTATCTAATTACTTCTAGCGTGTTGTGGGTATTCAGTTTCAAATTTGTTTACCAAATCGGAAGCGTGTTCATGTCCTGCATGGGCAGCACGACGGAAATATCGTAAGGCATCTTCTATTTTTTTCATTTCATAACAACACATCCCTGCCTCATAAAGATATCGTTTCTTTTCTTCGGGATTATCTTGGATAAGAATTCGATAGGTCTGAATGGCATTGCTAAAAGCCTCTTTTTCATAATAAGTTCGGGCAACTTCTTCCATATATACATATCGTCCCTGAGAATCTTCTTGGACTAGACCATAAAAAATACCAATTGCCATGTCGTACTTTTTGGCTTCTCGTGCTAAAACTCCCCGCAACTGTCTGATGGTAAGTTTATCTTCTAAAACTTTTTCGGCTTTTTCTAAATAAAAAAAGGCACTATCATAATTATTGAGTGCTTGGTGTCCTTGAGCGATTTCAAGCATGATAATGGGATCTTCATGAATGTGCTTATGCAGATCATAAATGGTTTGATATTGTCCAAACAGTATTACTGGTGACAAGGGAAGAATGACAAAAAGTAGTATATATTTTTTCATCGGCGTAGGAGGTTCTGGTATGAGACCACTCACTAAAAATTTTGGGAATATCTGTCTAAATCAGGAATTTAGATATACAAAATAATGGTACAAAAGTCGTTCCTTTTGCTTAATTTAGACGTAATTTGCACTAAATAGTTGGAGGATGCACACAGAAAAGAACTCATAAAACTTACACCATATATAAAGATGTAATACAGTATTAATTTTCGGTTTTTTGTAAAAATGATGGCTTTTTGATACTATATAATATATTGAAAATAAGCTTATTATCTTATTTTGTTATTTCAAAAATGCTTCTCCAATTTGATATACCAAATTTTTGGGTTTAATCTTGATACAATTTTCGTTTAAAAATCAAATCTTCGAATAACAAAACCCACATCAAAACCTTATTTCTATTCATGACAAAATTCAACATCACCCCAAGTGATATCTTAGAAGCTTCTCAACGATTGTCAGGAGTTATTCGGAAAACTCCGACCGAAGCAAGTGAGAATCTTTCTACAAAGTACGAAGCCAATATTTTCCTGAAACGAGAGGACTTGCAGAAAGTTCGCTCTTATAAAATACGAGGAGCATATAACAAAATTGTATCCCACTCTGCTGAAGATCGTCAGGAAGGTATTGTTTGTGCTAGTGCAGGAAATCATGCTCAAGGTGTAGCCATTACTTGCCAATTGCTTGATATTCAAGGTCATATTTTTATGCCTAGTACAACTCCTAAACAAAAGATTAAGCAAGTAAAAATGTTTGGTCGGCAAAATGTCAAAGTTCACCTAATAGGAGATACTTTTGATGATGCCTATGCCGAAGCACGGCGTTTTTGTGAAGAACACCAGAATATTTTTGTGCACCCATTTGATCATCGAGATATTGTTTGTGGACAAGGTACAGTTGGTTTAGAAATTATTGAAGCCGTTAAGAAGAAAATTGATTACTTATTTGTCCCTGTAGGTGGTGGTGGTTTGGCTTCAGGAATTGCCATTTATTTTAAGGCGCTCTCTCCCGAGACTAAAATTATTGGAGTGGAACCTACGGGCGCACCTGCTATGAAAAACTCACTGGAAAAAGGTGAAAATACTACGCTTGACCAAATTGATAAATTTGTAGATGGTGCAGCAGTCCAACGAGTTGGAGACTTGAATTTTGAAATTTGTCAAGAATATTTAGACGATATTATCTTAGTTCCTGAAGGAAAAGTTTGTACCACGATTTTGAGCTTGTATAATGAGGAAGCCATTGTAGTTGAGCCAGCAGGTGCGCTTTCGGTGTCGGCATTGGATTTTTATAAAGACAAAATTCAGGGAAAAACAGTCGTTTGTATCGTAAGCGGAAGTAATAACGACATTGACCGAATGCAAGAAATCAAGGAACGGTCATTGATTTATGAAGGTTTGAAACATTATTTTATTGTTAGTTTTCCACAAAGAGCAGGGGCATTGCGACAATTTTTATCGGATGTTTTAGGTGAGAATGATGACATTACATTTTTTGAATATACGAAGAAAAATAATCGTGCTTTTGGGTCGGCAGTTGTGGGTATTGAATTGAAGAAAGCCGAAGAATATCCTGATTTGTTGGAACGTATGAATACAGCTCGATTCAAATTTATTACGCTAAATGATAAACCAGACTTATTTAGTTTTTTAGTTTGATTTTCAAATTTTTAATCCTAAAAAAACCTCTCAGGATTTTACGAACTTGAGAGGTTTTTTTTAGGATAAAAGCAGAAATTACATATTGGCAATAATTTCTGTTCCGAACTCAGAGCATTTCAGAAGAGTAGCTCCTTCCATCAATCGCTCAAAGTCATAGGTTACTCGTTTGTTAGAAATAGCTCCTTCCAAACCTTTGTAAATCAAGTCAGCCGCTTCCTGCCATCCCAAATATTCAAGCATTAATGTACCTGACAAGATCACAGACCCAGGATTTACTTTATCTAATCCAGTATATTTTGGAGCTGTACCATGAGTTGCCTCAAAAATAGCTGTACCAGTAATGTAATTGATATTTGCTCCGGGAGCAATACCGATTCCACCTACGATAGCCGCAAGAGCATCTGAGATATAATCACCATTTAGGTTTAGAGTCGCAATCACATCATATTCCGCAGGTCGTGTTAGGATTTGTTGTAGGAAAGCATCTGCAATCGAATCTTTGATCAAGATTTTACCTGCTGCTAAGGCTTCATCTTGTGCTTTATTAGCAGCTTCCGTTCCTGATTCTGCTTTGATACGGTCGTACTGATTCCAAGTAAAAGTCTGGTCAGCATACTCATTTTCAGCAAGTTCGTAGCCCCAAGTTTTGAAAGCACCTTCCGTAAATTTCATAATATTACCTTTATGAACTAAGGTAACAGAAGGTTTATTTTGGTTAATAGCATACTCAATAGCTGAACGTACCAATCGTTCTGTACCTTCTTTTGAAACAGGCTTAATGCCCAAAGAAGAAGTTTCGGGGAATCGAATTTTCGTTACGCCCATTTCTTCTTGTAAGAACTTCTTAACTTTATCGGCTTCTTCAGTGCCGTGCATATACTCAATGCCTGCATAAATATCTTCGGTATTTTCCCGAAAAATAATCATATCTGTCAATTCAGGACGCTTCACAGGGGAAGGAACGCCATCAAAATAGCGGACAGGTCGAACACAAGCATACAAATCCAATTGCTGACGTAAAGCGACATTTAAGGAACGAATGCCACCACCTACAGGCGTGGTCAAAGGACCTTTAATACCGACTAAGTAGTCCTTGAAGGCTTCCAACGTTTCATTAGGCAACCAGCTTCCTGTTTCGTTAAAGGCTTTTTCGCCTGCTAACACTTCTTTCCAGACGAGTTGGCGTTCTGTGCCATAGGCTTTCTCAACGGCGGCATCAAACACACGTTGTGCGGCGCTCCAAATGTCCGGACCAATACCGTCTCCCTCAATAAATGGAATGGTGGGTTTGTTGGGGACATTCAAAACTCCCCCTTCGATGGTTACTTTTTGTTCGCTCATTGCATTATTATGGTATGAGTGTAATAATTTACGGTTTTAGATAAAAATCAGACCACCCCAAAACTACTAAATTTTTTCGAAAATATTTTTGATTCTTTTTGGCTATTTTTAGGTAAAAAATATAAGCGGATTATTTTCAGTTGATTATCAAGCTTCTTTACAATAACAATCCTCAAAATAAAAGCTTTATCTCATTCTGAACTTTTCCAAAGCCCTTATCTTTGCTCTCAGAATTGATTCCTCAAAATAATAAAGTCAAGTACAAACTCAAAATTTATGCAACACCACACACTAAAAATGCGCTCTAAGCATCTGTTTTGTGCTATCCTTTTCATCATAGGGTATGCTGAAATTAAAGCTCAAGAACTATCGGAAGTTCCCGCTATTCACCCAAATATTTCAATTGAAAAAGATGGAAAATATTACATTGAAGTTGAGGGCAGAAAAATTCCTGAATATGTCAAAGAATCACCTTTTACACTAAAAAATTTACAAGGAAATCCGCAAGGAAATGCCCAAGGATTAGCCTTTGATTTTGGAGAAGCTTGCCCTAATGGAACGCTTTATTATGGTTTTATTCCCTATCACGATTCGAAACATCCCTTGCCTGTTTACTTCAAAAAAACGGCTACGATTCAAGATAGCAAAGCTCAAATTAACATCAATCAACTTCGAGGAAGATACGATATGATTGGTTGGGAAAAATCAGGAAAAGGCGTAATTGGTTATCGAGTAAGCAGCGAACAAGGGAAAATTTTATATGATGGTAAAATTGGTTTTAAAGTCGTTACTGAAAATGATTCCTCCAAATTTGTACCTGATTTGACCCTAATTGAAGGGGCTTTTGTAAACTTATTAACCGAAGATGGAGCTACTTTTTCATTTGTAACAAATCAAGCCATCAAAGCAGAAATTGTAATTGGAGAAAAGACATTTTCAGATTCAGTTCCAGTTGAAAATCACGAAATTAAAGTTTCAGGATTAAGCCCAGCCACTGAATATGACTACGAAATAAAATTCGGAGAAAATAGCCATAAATTTCGTTTTCGAACCGCTCCAAAGGCAGGTTCTCGTCAGAAATTTTCTTTTGCCTATGCTAGCGATTCCCGAAACGGACAAGGTGGCGGTGAGCGCAATGTTCATGGAGCAAATTTTTACATTATGAAAAAGATGACGGCTTTGGCAAAATTCAAAAATGTAGCTTTTATGCAGTTTTCAGGAGACTTGATAAATGGGTATTTGTCCAGTCCCGAAGAAATGAAATTGCAATATGCCAATTGGAAAAGAGCCGTTGAACCGTTCCATCATTATTACCCGATTTACAAAAGTCTTGGAAATCATGAATCTTTGACAAGAGGTTTTTGGGATGCTGAAAATAAGACGTATTATTCGGTGGATAGATTTCCTTATAAAACGGAATCTATGGAAGTGATTTTTGCCAATTCTTTCGTAAATCCTACATCTGATTTAGAGAGTGAAGACGGTGCCGATTATGACCCTAATCCTGATAAAACTGATTTTCCACCCTACAAGGAGACCGTCTTTTATTACACTTATGACAATGTGGCGGTAATTGTTATGAATTCAAATTATTTGTATGCGCCAAATAGTAAAAAGATTGCACAAACTTCTGGCGGATTACATGCGTATATCATGGATAATCAACTAAAATGGTTAGAAAAAACGGTTCAAAAACTCGAAAAAGAAACCTCTATTGACCATATTTTTGTGACTCAACATACGCCATTTTTTCCAAATGGTGGACACGTTAAAGATGATATGTGGTACAATGGGAATAATGATTTTCGTCCTTACATTGCGGGAAAACCTCTGAAAAAAGGCATTATTGAACGTAGAGATGAACTTCTTGATATTCTAGTCAATAAAAGCCAAAAAGTACGTGCTATTTTAACAGGTGATGAACACAATTACGCCAAAACTGAAATTAGTCCTAAAACATCAATTTATCCCAAAAAATGGGAGGGTAAAAAACTAAAATTATCTCGAACAATTTATCAAATCAATAATGGTGCAGCAGGTGCGCCCTATTATGCTCAAGAAAAAACCCCTTGGACTCCGTTCGTAAGTGGTTTTTCGACCCAAAATGCTTTGGTGTTATTTCATATCGAAGGCGAAATCATTGAAATGGAAGTAATGAATCCTGATACTTTAGAGTCAATTGATAAGTTGAAATTAAACTAAAAAACAATTGTTTATATAGACTTGCTAAGTTTTCAAAACTTGGTAAGTCTGACATTTTAATATACAGATTGATTACTTATATTTTACTTTAAATCCTTCCTGAAGTGTTGTTCCTCGTAGTAGCACACGTGTATTTAAATCATAAAGAGAGCAGGGAAGAGGTGCGTCCCAACACAATGCCCTATAATAAACGTCTCGTCTAGCAGGCATATAAAACGTGAACTTCCCAAATGGATAAGTTTTTAGTGGAGGGACTCTTGTTTTTGGTGTTTTTCCAAATAGGATATTAAGCATTTCACGGTGTACTTCTGCTCGTGGCATTTTAAACTGCCCGTGTAAATAAAAACAGTCTCCTGCAAAACAATATAATTCATTTAAATTATCATGAGATACTTTTCCTGCCCATAATAGCATGATAATCATAAAAATAGAAGGTAATTTGTGTATTTTATCTTTAAAAGAATAGCATACAGATGCTCCAACAAAGAATAAAAATGAAAAAATCCATCCGTAGCCAAAACGTGGAGAAGGAGCTTTGAGGAACCAAAGTAATAAGCCACCTAATATTGTAACGAAAATAGGAAAATAGGTATTTTTAATGGATTTTTTACTAATGATTTGATAAAAATAAATACTACTAAATCCTAATATACTGATGGAAAGACCGATAAGAATAATCTTGTCATAATGTTTCATCAAACTAAACCATTCTGGAATCCATGCAAATGGAACAGTATAATTCAGTACTTTAAATATAGGATAGTCATAATTTGGTACTTTAGAATAAGACTCTATTTCGGATTGGAAATATATACTCGTCTCTACTGTTACCTTCCAATCGGGATTAAATAAATCCAACTGATGAAATGGAAAAATTAAATAACCAGACATATAGTAACATCTTAATAACCAAGGTATAATCATTATTAAAACCAAACCACAGGCTCTTAAGATTACCATATATTTTTGATGACGAATCAATAAAAAAGTTAAGAGTAGAGTTGGGGTAAGTATCATGATAGCAGATAGCTTAACCGTTAGCATATAAAATGAAAAAATACCACTTAGTACAGTTGGAAGTCCGACTCTGCCCCAGTATTGTTGTTCGATAATTTCAATGACTAAACCCAATACCATGAAAATCAGACACATGATTGTAAAATCAGCAAAAGCCGCATTGAAATAATATCGCATGACATAAATAGGTACGGGCATGAATACGGTAAAATAATCTGTAAATGAGGCGTTTCTTTTACCAATTTTATCCAAACTATACAGGGAACGAAGTACCATAAAAAGCCAAAGCAAACCATTTAAGTCATCGAATTTGATATCATCGTCCAAAAACGAAAAGCTAAATACAGCCGTCAGAATGTGCCATGTGGAATTATACGCAAAATATGGGTAGATATTTCCCAAGCCCGGAACAACCGCATACGTTTCAATCCATTTGACATACTGTACATAATATACACCATTGTCGTAGTTCCATATTGAATCAACACAACTTCCTGTATTGGCTATGAGTACAGCTAACCCAAAAATCAATTTGATATGCCAAGAGGTATTTCGCAAAGCTTTAAGGAGACTGTCTTTACGTCTCATTAATTCAGCTTGATAAATATATAAAATGATAAAAGTACCAATCAGTAAGATAAGATTAAATTCAATATTTAATCTATAATAAATTGAAAACCAAGTGCTTATAATACTTAAAAAAACAAGTCCTGATACGAAGGTATAGCTAAGGTGTAATTGATGCGATTTCTTTAGTCGAAAAAAACGACATAAAATTTCTTCAAAAAAGACCCCATATATGACTACAATTGCTGATACATATACCCAGTAAACTAATAGCATTATCATTGTTAAAATTCTAATTTTTTGTCTGATTAAAGAACGTAATTGATAGACCTACATTTTATATTATGAGGTGGTTTAAGTTATAATTTAAACTTTTATTATTGATTTTTCATAAAATATGGCTTGTTGTTGGCTGTCAGGATAGCCAATTAAGGTTGAATCCTAAACCTTCGAAAATAAATTATCGGTGAAGATACAAGCGACAGCAAAAAATGATATTTCAAGATTTTTTAAACAATCTCTAAAACCGAATGTTAAAGTGTTTAACCTAAATGGAAGGGTATGTTTTTCGCTAAGTACGACAAAGAATAATACGGCTTGATTTTATAGTTATAAAATTTTAGAATAAAATATAAGTTTAAATAAAAATTGGTATTATCCTAAATTTATATCCATGTTAAAAATTATCATGCTTCAGGGTTTGCCTGCATCGGGAAAATCGACTTGGGCAAAACAAACCATCAAAGAAAATCCACATCAATACAAACGCATCAATAAAGATGATTTGCGGGCAATGTTGGACGCAGGAAAACACTCGAAAAATAACGAAAAATTTGTGCTCAAATTACGGGATTGGGTCATTCGAGAGGCTTTGTTAAATGGCAAATCTGTCATTGTAGATGATACCAATTTTTATCCCAATCATGAAAAACGCCTCCGAGAATTGGCCAAACTTCACGAAGCCGAAACAGGAAAAGCCGTTCAGTTTAAAATTAAAGAATTTGATATTTCTGTCGAAGAGTGTATTCGCCGTGATTTGGAACGCCCCAATTCGGTAGGTGAGGCGGTTATTCGACGAATGTACAATGATTGGAAAAATCCCACTCCCAAAGGTACAAAGAAAGCGATCATCTCGTATCGAAAACAAGACAAAAGTTTACCTCATGCAGTCATTTGTGATATTGATGGAACATTGGCAATGATGAACGGACGTTCTCCTTTTGATATGAATCGGGTAGGAGAGGATTTGCCAAATATGCCTGTTATCGAACTCGTTCGGGATTTGGCGGAAAAATATACCATTATTTTGCTTTCAGGAAGGGAAGATAATGGACGAGAGCGAACACAACAATGGCTTGAAAATCATAAAGTTCCATATAATATTTTATTGATGCGCCAAACGAAAGACCAACGTAAAGATGCTATTATTAAACAGGAAATTGTCAAGAAACATATCTTGGGAAAATATTATATCCGATTTGTTTTAGATGATCGTAATCAAGTGGTCGATATGTGGCGAAAAAATTTGCAACTACCTTGTTTTCAAGTTTTTTATGGAGATTTTTAAATAATTCTAACTATGCAATAATCAAAGTTGAAAGAGAGTGCTTTTCTGGTTTTTGATAAACCTATTATTTTGGTAGGTATATTCAATTTTAAAGATTTGTTAGAGTTGGAATACATTTAAGGTTTGATTCTTGGTGATAAAAGTCATTTTTCGGATTAAATTATTTGACGAATTTTGTACGATATGCTCCGAAATGTGGATAAACAATTTGGCGGACAAATTCCTTGTTTTCAGGTTGTTTAGATTGGTTCTAAATTAAGAAGAATTCCATCTAAAGTAGAATTTATCCTTCAAAACCACCAAATTGAATTTTAAATTTGCAGAAAAACCCATGAAACTAAAGGCACTCGGCATCTCTTATCAGAACGCTCCCGTAGAAATCCGAGAATTGGCGGCACTTGACGAATCGTCCGCTCGCCGATGGATGGCTACACTCAAATCTGTTCTCGGTATTCGTGAATTATTGGTCGTTTCTACCTGTAACCGTACCGAAATTTATTATAATCATCCTGAAGATAAATCGGCAGAAATCATTTCTTTGTTGGCTATCGAAAAAGGAATTTTGCCTCAAGCGGATTTATTGCGCTCTTATTTTCAACATTTTAACCAAGAACAAGCCATTCGTCACTTGTTTCGGGTAGCTATGGGGTTAGAGTCCCAAGTCGTGGGAGATTTACAAATTAGTAATCAAATCAAACGGGCATATCAGGCAAGTGTTGATGAGGGGTTAGCAGAAGCGTTCCTACACCGATTAATGCACACCATTTTTTTTACAAACAAGAAAGTGGTTCAACAAACTGCTTTTCGAGATGGAGCGGCTTCGGTGTCGTATGCGGCGGTTGAAATGTTGCAAGAATTTGCCAATACAATCCTTGAACCTCGTATTTTAGTCTTGGGTGTAGGTGAAATTGGGCGTGATGTGGTTAAAAATTTATCGGAAACTGACCTCAAAAATGTCACCTTAATCAATCGAACTCAAGCCAAAGCCGAGAAATTAGCTGAAAATTATGGCTATGAGGTTCGTCCATTTTCGGAAGTGGGAAAAGCCATCCAAGAAGCCGATATCGTAGTAAGTGCTATTAGTCGTCCTGAGCCATTTATTACAAAATCGCAATTTATTGGTCATAAAAATCTGAATTTCAAATATTTATTTGACCTTTCTATTCCCCGAAGTATCGAGCCTGAGATTGAAGAAATTGCAGGAGTATTGTTGTATAATGTCGATACGATTAATAATCAGGCAAATGAAGTTTTGGAACGAAGGAAAGAAGCTGTTCCCCAAGTCGAGGCTCTGATAGAAGAAGCCATTTTAGAATTTAATGACTGGAGTAAAGAAATGTTAGTTTCGCCTGTTATTCACAAATTTAAGAATGCGCTTGAGGAAATCCGAAAAGGAGAAATTGCTCGTTATACCAAAAGTTTGGATGATAAGGAACGTCAAAATGTCGAGAAAATCACCAAAAATATTATTCAAAAAATTGTCAAATTACCCGTTTTAGAACTCAAGTCGGCTTGCAAACGAGGAGAGGCGGATACTTTGGTGGATGTTTTGAATGACTTATTTAATCTCGAAAAACAACCTGAAAAAATTCAACGATAAATTTGGAAAGAGACCTACCAAGCCTTGAAAACTTAGCAGGTCTTTACTTTTTTAATGTTCAAAAATATCCTCATATCCTCGAATAAAATATTTTAAACTCATATCTAAGGCTTCTTTCTCAGATAAAGAACTAGAAGTAATTTCAGATTCTCCTTTCGTTTTAGAAGTCATCTTCTCTATTAAACTTCCTGTTTTGGTATAAGTAATTGTACGACTTTTTAAGTTAAAAGTCTGCTCAAATACATTCTGAGGAATAGTATGCCAAGAATAAGAGTTTGGTTTTTTGGCATAACGAATCGTGACCTTAAGGCTCTCTCCATTTTTCTCCGTTTTGACAGAACTTTTATAAACTGTTCGGGTAGTACGGTGGTCGTGTGAATCTTTGTAAGTTGAAATTTCTAATTTATAGCTTCCTGCACTTTTTTTTGTGAGTTTGTACATAAACTCATGCCCGTTTGATTTTTCTTCGCCATTGATTTCGGCGGGAGCAGAATTTGAAAATTTAACGGGACCAGAAATGGTTTTTGAGACGTTTGAACTACCTTCATTTGAGGACGAAGAGCTTGAGGAATTAGAAGAGGTTGAGGAGGATGAAGCACATCCATAAGATACAATTAATAAGCCAATTACGAGACTTTTGAGCATGAAATTTTTCATAATATTCAATCAGTTGAGATAAAAATTAGGATTTGATTAAGTTTACCTATCACTTCACGAAGATAAAGATCCCTTGAAAGAAGCCCAAATTTAGTTTATAGTTTTTTATAAGTGTCTCTTGTGATACAAAGAGTATAAATCATGAAGAAATCTCTCTAAATTTATTTAGACCCAATCTTGATTAAAATAAATAAAGTTTTACTTTTGTGTAGTTTTATTCAAAACAAATCTTATTTAAAATAAATTACCATGAATTTTTTACGATTTCCCCTATTTCTGGTAGGTTGTTTAGCATTGTGTTTGGTTAGTTGTGATGATGACGATGATGATGATACGCCTAGTGATTCTAAAACGACTTCGAAACAAGAAATTAAAGAAGCATATGCTAATTTGGTATTTGCTAATTATGAAGATTCTTATAATGAAGCCGTTAAGTTACAGACAGCAGTAAATGCTTTCTTGGCAGCTCCTAGCGAAGCTAGTCTTCAGGCAGCCAAAGACGCGTGGCTTGCAGCTCGTGAACCTTACGGACAAACTGAAGCTTTCCGATTTGCAGGTGGACCTATTGATGATGAAGATGGACCAGAAGGTGCATTGAACGCTTGGCCTCTTGATGAGTCATATATTGATTACACAGACAATAATGGAACAGTCTTACAAGGTGGGATTATTAATGACGTATCCTCTTATCCAACTTTAACTAAAGAATTATTAGCTTCACTTAATGAGCAGGGTGGTGAAGAAAATGTTAGTATCGGCTACCATGCTATTGAGTTTTTGTTATGGGGGCAAGACCTTGGCAATCCTTCTGTTAAGAAAGCTGGTGAGAGACCTTATACCGACTTTGTAGTGGACGGTGGTACAGCACAAAACCAAGACCGAAGACGAGAATACCTCAAAATCGTTACTGATTTACTACTTGAAGATCTCAACTCAGTAAAACAAGAGTGGAATCCTTCATCAGGTGCTTATCGTGCAAAATTCTTAGCCTCAGATGATGATCAAGCTTTGACGGAAATGCTTACAGGAATTGGCGTATTAGCAAAATCTGAATTAGCTGGTGAGCGAATCTTTACAGCTTATGATAACAAAGACCAAGAAGATGAACATTCTTGCTTTAGTGATAATACGCATCGAGATACCCGATTGAATGCTATAGGAGTACAAAATGTTTACCTTGGAACTTATACTCGTGTTGATGGAAGCAAAGTGAGTGGAAAATCACTTCACGATTTACTTTCTGAAGTAGATGCCACTTTAGCTAGTGATGTAAACTCACAATTACAAGCAGCTACTTCAGCTGTAGATGCTACGGCTATTCCATTTGATTTTGCTATTTCAGATGATAGTACACGTCCTAATATTTTGACGGCTGTGCAAGAACTTCGAACACTTGGAGATAAATTTGCAGAAGCAGGTCAAAAATTAGGTTTGATTATTAATACCGCTTTACCTGAATAAGAAATTCTAGTTCTGAATCATATAAAAACCGATAGGATTTTAATAATCTTATCGGTTCTCTAATTTTATATCTTCTATACCTTATAAACTTCACAAAAAAATGAAAAACTCATTACTTAATTTATTATTTATCTTTGGATTATTACTGAGTATATCTTCCTGTGAATCAGATGATAATGAACCACTAAAAGCCGAAAAAGGTGAAGAGTTATTAGGCGGAGAGGCTACTATTTTTGATCAATCTCCGAATGCTTTTATTTATCAAATACCAGGACTTTCAGACAATGATGGACTACTATTTTTTGTCGGAAATTCTTTTTTCAATCAAAATTGGGTATCGTCTCCTGCCTCTACAAAAGCTCGTGATGGACTAGGACCTGTTTTTAATGCAAGGTCATGTGCTGGTTGCCACTTCAAAGATGGTCGAGGTCGTCCGCCTGCTTTTGATGGTGAGACGGCAACAGGAATGTTACTTAGATTAAGTATTGATGGTCAAGGAAGTCACGGAGAACCTGTTCCTGAACCAACTTACGGGGGGCAATTCCAAGATAATTCGATTTTAGGAGTTATGAAGGAAGGTGGCTTTGAAATCTTATATTCTGAAGTTGAAGGAAAATACCCTGATGGAACATCTTACTCACTTCGAAAGCCCCATTATCAATTTGTTAATTTGGAATATGGTGAAATGAGTTCGGCTGTTAAAATTTCACCCCGAGTTGCGCCTCAGATGATTGGACTAGGACTCTTAGAAGCTATTAGTGAAGAAACAATTTTGCGAAATGCAGATGAGGATGATGTTGATAATGATGGTATTTCAGGAAGACCTAATTATGTTTGGGATGTTTTAAACAAAAAAACAACTCTTGGACGATTTGGATGGAAAGCCAATGAACCCAATATATTACAACAATCTGCAGGAGCTTTTTCGGGAGATATGGGGATTACTACTTTTGTCTTTCCTGATGAAAATTGCCCACATGGTGTGAATTGTGATACTTTACCTAATGGAGGAAAACCTGAAATTGACGATGACGATTTGTTGAAAGTCGTATTATATTCTTCGACTTTGGCAGTTCCTGCACAGCGTGATGTTAATGATCCTAATGTACTAAAAGGAAGGCAATTATTTGAGAAAACAGGTTGTGTAAAATGTCACATCCCGAAAGTACAAACAGGAATACACCCTACAATTGATGGACTTTCAAACCAAACAATTCGACCTTATACCGATCTATTATTACATGATATGGGAGAAGATTTAGCTGATTTTCGCCCTGATTTTCAGGCAAATGGTAAAGAGTGGCGGACTCCACCTTTGTGGGGGATTGGTTTGTTTAATGTGGTCAATGGACATACCTTTTATTTGCATGACGGACGCGCCAGAAACATTGAAGAAGCCATTTTATGGCATGGTGGAGAGGCTGAAAATATTAAGAAAAAATTTATGGAATTATCCAAAGATGAACGTAGTAAATTGATTCGCTTTTTAGAATCTTTATAATCTTAAACTATGTTTATTATGTTTTATTGTAACTTAATTTTTGTCAATAATTTGAATTTAAAATAAGTCTTGATACTTAGACCTACCAAATACTTAAAAATTTGGTAGGTTTTTTCTATAATTATAGATCTGAAAATCAACTTGTTAAAAAGAAATAAAGATAAATTTTATGTTAAAAAAAGAAGATTTTAGGATGTTCTTACAGAGTATAAATAGAGCTGAAATAAAAAAATACAAAATATTGATTATCAAATAGATAAAATTAAAAATTTGCCTTATCTTTGCGCCCCGATAGGTTTGAAACGAAAAAACAACACTAATATCACTAGCTTTTCATTGATAAATCCATTACTTAATCCCCAAAAAGCAATAACCACTTTCGTTTCACATCGTGTTAAAAATACATAACTTAATGTGCTTGTAAATGGCGCAAATTTTTAGAGATTTGTCAAAAATTTTGAAAATATGCAGGCAAATATTCCCACTACGGATAAACCCCGCATTGTGATTGTGGGTGGTGGTTTTGCAGGGCTGAAACTGGCTCGTGAATTGGCGAAATCACCCGTTCAGATTGTTTTAATTGATAAAAATAACTTTCATCAATTTCAACCATTATTTTATCAAGTGGCTACCGCAGGACTTGAACCGAGTTCTATCCTGTTTCCTCTACGTAAAGTTTTTCAAAGTCATAAAAATATTCATATCCGTGTTACGGAGTTGTTAGAAATTGAACCCGACAAAAATCGAATCCAGACGGATTTAGGTCCTATTTCTTACGATGAGTTGGTCATAGCGGTGGGAGCAAGTACTAATTTCTTCGGAATGAAAAATGTCCAGAAATATTCTCGTCCTATGAAGTCGGTAAATGAGGCACTAAGTCTCCGAAATACCATTTTGGAGAATTATGAAAAAGCACTTACTGCCAAAACGGAAACCGAACAAGTGGCTCTGATGAATATCGCAGTGGTGGGTGGAGGTCCTACTGGTGTGGAAGTTTCAGGAACATTAGCAGAAATGCGTGACCGTATTTTACCTAAAGATTATCCTGAGCTTAACTTTCAGAAAATGAATATTTATCTGATTGAAGCCTCCTCGCAATTACTCAATGGAATGTCTGAAGAATCTTCTCGGAAATCTCAGGCATACCTCCGAAAACTTGGCGTGAATGTGTTATTGGGTACTTTAGTAACGGATTATGACGGGAATACCATTACGACTAAAGATGGAACAAAAATTCCTAGTAAAACGCTTGTTTGGGCGGCTGGAATTATGGGAAATCCCGTTAATGGATTACCTCAGGAGGCATTCTTTCGTGGTGGGCGACTCCGAACGGACGGCTTCCATAAGGTGGAAGGTACTGAAAATATTTATGCTGTAGGTGATATTTCGTACATGGAAGCCGATAAAAATTATCCAAATGGACATCCACAGGTTGCACAGGTGGCAATCCAACAAGCGGAAAATTTGGGTAAAAATCTCAAGAATAAACTCAAACATAGAGTACCTCGAAGTTTTATGTACAAAGATTTAGGTTCAATGGCAACAGTCGGAAAAAACTTAGCCGTAGTTGATTTACCTTTTGTAAAGTTTCAGGGTTTTATGGCGTGGCTGGTTTGGATGTTTGTCCACTTGATGTCCATCGTGGGAGTCAAAAACCGTTTATTGATTTTTGTCAATTGGGCTTGGAATTATGTGACCTATGATCAATCCTTACGGTTAATTATTCGTTCCAATACAAAGGAAGAACCAAAAAAATCTAACCTCACTCCACCAAAACCAACTCCAATTATTGATGAGGATATTGAGGAAGATATTGAACCTCATTATGAAATTGTGGAAGATATGGAAGAGGAAAGTCTGACAGGTATCTAATGATTTCGAAGGAAATAATTTCCATAGGGTAAATCAAAAAACTTATCCTATGGAAAATTTAAATCTTAAAACTTGAATAGCTTTTTAGCACTTTGATAAAACCTGAAAAAATTATTCTTGGTGTAGATCCTGGTACCGTGATTATGGGATATGGTGTTTTACAAGTCATTGGAAACCAGCCTAAAGTTCTACAATATGGAGTGATTCACTTGAGTAAGTACGATAATCACGCTCTCAAGCTTAAGAAAATATTTGAACGGATTCTGAGCATCATTGAGGAATATCACCCTGATGAAATGGCACTAGAAGCACCATTCTATGGTAAGAATGTTCAAGCTATGCTCAAACTAGGGCGAGCGCAAGGAGTTGCGATGGCAGCAGCTCTTTCACGAGAAATACCAATTGTTGAATATGCCCCAAAAAAAGTCAAGCAAGCCGTAACAGGAAATGGTAATGCATCAAAACAGCAGGTTGCTGGAATGGTATTTAAACAGCTAAATATTAAAGATAAAATAGACTTTTTTGATGCTACTGATGCTTTGGCTGTGGCACTCTGTCATCATTTCCGAAGAGAAAGTGGGACATCAGGAACCGCTAAAAGTTGGAAAACTTTCCTAAAAGAAAATCCACACAGAAAAAAGTAATAGTAGTAATCTTCACATTTGATGAAATAAAGGTTAAAGTTCTGATCAGTTTACTTTATATCATATCAAAAAAGGATGATTTTTTAAGCCATTGATTTGAAGTAACGGAATATATTTCAGAACTTTGCTCAGATAAGAGGCAGTGTTGTCTGTTAAAATAAAATTTTCCAAGATGGTGCAAAAAGATAGTCAAAATTGGCACAACAATAGCAGTTTTATTGTTTAGTAATATGCACTTATGAACTTCTTTGAAACAGATAAAGACTTTGGAAACATCATTCAGAATTAATATAATCATTATTGTGATTTTGGTCGTGGCTTCGACTTTTATCACTAAACTATACTTTTTACAAGTTCTTAATACAGAATATGAACTCAAGGCAGAGAGTAATGTAAAAGAACGAATTCGAGAACAAGCCAAACGTGGAATGATTTATGACCGAAATGGGCATTTAATTGTAGCGAATGAGAATGTCTTTGATGTGATGGTAATTCCTCGAAAGTTTAAGCTCCAAGATACGGTTGAGTTCTGCCGACTATTTAATATTGAAAAAAAAGAACTAATTACTCAGCTTCGTAAAGCTAGTAAAGGATATAAAGCTTTTACTCCTTCCCCTTTAATCAAACAACTTTCACCGACTCAATTTGCTATTATCCAAGACAAAATTGGTGAATATGAGGGGCTAGATTATGAGGTTCGGACAATTCGGCGGTATGTTCAGCCTGTTTTAGCGAATGTGCTTGGGTATGTAAAAGAGATTGACAAAAAAACATTAGCTATCAAGAAAGCGCGAGGAGAAGACTATGAACAACGGGACTTAATTGGGAAAGCAGGAATTGAGGCTTCGTATGATTCGGTATTACGAGGAGAACCTGGAAGCCGATATGTGATGATGAATGTTCGTCGAATTGAAAAGGGAGCTTATCTCGATGGAAAAATGGATAAACTGATGAAAATGGGTGAAGACTTGCAAACTAGTGTTGACCTACAACTCCAGAAATATGCTGAGCAATTGATGCAAGGGAAACGGGGAGCAGTGGTTGCTATAGAGCCAGCTACGGGTGAAATTTTAACAATGGTTTCAGGTCCTTCTTATCATCCTAATAAATTGACGGGTAGAGGAAAGGAAGTTACGAAAAATTATCTGGAATTGCTTCATGATCCAGACAAACCCCTCTTCAATCGGGCGGCAATGGCAGCATATCCACCAGGCTCAACTATTAAAACAGTACAAGCTTTAGTCGGCTTAAGTATGGGTGTCATTACCGAAAATCAGCAATTTTCATGTATCCAAAGAGTAGTAAAATGTCATGGGCATCCTTACACCTTAAATATTGCTCGTTCTATTCAATATTCCTGTAATCCTTGGTATCGGCAAGCATACAGTAAAATTATTCTGAAAGGACAACGAGATACTCCCGAAAATACACGAATTGGACTTCAGGAATGGCGTGAATATATGCATCGTTTTGGATTGGGACATACAGCAGGAACTGATATTCATGGGGCAAAAGCAGGACTTATTCCTGATACAACTTACTATGATCGTAGATTCCGAAATAAAAAATGGGTACTTTCGAATATCTATTCATTAAGTATTGGACAGGGAGAAATGGGAGCAACACCATTACAAATGGCAAATGTTGCGGCGACAATTGCCAATCGAGGTTATTATATTGCTCCTCATATTGTACGTAAAATTGGAGGAGATTCAACTCGAATTCATCCTCGTTTCCGAACAAAACAACATACAGGTATTGCCAAAAAGTGGTTTGATTTAGTTATTGAAGGAATGGAAAATGTACCTCGTGCTGGTACGGCTCGGAGAGCATATATTAAGGATATCGTAGTTTGTGGAAAGACAGGTACAGCACAAAACCCTCATGGTGAAGACCACTCCGTATTTATTGCTTTTGCACCCAAAGAAAATCCCAAAATCGCAGTTGCAGCTTATATTGAAAATGCAGGATTTGGTGGAACTTGGGCAGCACCCATTTCAAGTTTAATTATCGAAAAATATTTGCGTGAAAATGGAGAAATTACTCGAAAATATGCGGAGAAGCGAATTTTAGAAAAGAGGTTTATTAAACCAAAGCAGAAAAAAGAAGAGAATAAACCAAACGAAAAAGAGCCTGAAAAAACAGAAGAAAAGCCACAGCAACAAAAACCAAAGAAACCTGAAAAACCTAAACGAATGGCAGAAAATCAAGCTGAGCAACCAAAGCTAAAAAATGAACGGGATGATCCAGAAGGATAATCTTTTTATCTAAAAGGATGAAATTTATCTAGAGGTTGTTTAAATTCTAATTTTAAAAAAAATGATTATTAAGTCTTTATAGAAACTTTCGTAAGGTAGGGTTTAACCCATTCGATGGAAATCGGTGATTTTAAACAATAAGAGCTATCTTACTATTTGAAGTTGATTCCCTCAAGATATTTTTCAAAAATTAAATCACTGATAATGAATACTTTGATTTTACAAAAAATTTTGGTACGATCGCCCTATAAGATATACTTAGTTTAAATATTCTAATTTTTTCTATCTTTATCTCCAAAAAACATCTTATGCTAGATTTCTTAAAAGATTTATGGGGGTTTATGAAAGAACGTAAAAAGTTCTAGTTACTTCCAATGATTATTATGCTTTTGATTATTGGATTGCTTGTAAGTGGTTCAATAGTTACTCTATATATACGTTGTTTTAGAACTATGTTAAAAACTGTTTTCTCAAGATAAGCATAAGTTTCTTGAGAAAATAGCTCATTCATCTCGTTCCCAGGGTATCCATCTGCTGGATTAGCTTTGAGGTCATTATACCTTATAATGACCTAGTTCCTTCGAATACCATCAAAAACAGTAATATTGTTCCCATAGGGTTACATTGATTAGTGCATTTTGAAATTTACTGGGTTTCTTTGGCTATTTTTGGGCAGTAGTAGCTGTCTTTTGGGGACTTTTCGAGGCAGAGTTTTGGAGATTCTGCTTATGTTACGGTGTTTTTTGAGGTGTAACCTTTCTTTTTTTTCGGTTTTTCTTGTGTTTATTTTTAGGTGACTTCTTCATGAAAAAATAAGGATATTGAATTACAATTTAATAAGTTTTTGATTAAAACTATATTGGCGGATATACTAATAATCACATAAGATTTTATGGTATACACAAACGATAAGTAGTATGGAGTATTTATTAGTGAGTATTAAAATAATATAATAAGTTGATAACTATATTATTATAGCCAAAATCAAGTATAAACTAAATTTGAATAAATACTTATTTTTTTTATCAATGATTTTGCAAATTTACGCTTTCCTAACTCAAATTTTATCGTAGAACCTATGCAAATCCTTGGCATTTCGGCTTTTTATCACGATTCTGCGACTGCTCTCATTGAGGATGAAATCATAGCCACCGCTCAAGAAGAACGCCTCTAAGTACAATATCGTCTAATTTACTTGGTTCAAAAGGGGTAATATGTGGATTGAAGGCATAGGCAATCAGTCCACCCCATAAATTACAGATAAAATTTTTAGGACTTCCGTTTTAAAGCGGATGACGTGAATGTTCAATGTCCATACCATGCACTAATCGGTCAAAAACGGATTCAATTAGCCCTCTTTTTTTTCAGATAATAGCCTTCTTTGAGCGTTCGTTTTTTTGGTTTCATCTTCTTTTTTAGTTTGGTAACCAGATGATTACCTCGCTCTTGAAATTCATCAATAATTTTAGTCAAATATCCCTTATCTCCATAAATCGTTTATGGCATATCTTGTAAAAAGTGACGGAGTAAATCATGATTATTATCTGCTATATTTCCCGTAGTGAGCTGGAAACGAACAATTTGCCCATATTGATTACTAATCAAATGTAACTTAAATCCAAAAAACCATACCATCGAACTTTTCCCTTTTCGGGCGATTAGTCGTTTTTTAAACGTCAGTAATGTAGCGGTACTCTCTGGGGTCAGAGAAGCAGAGGCAACCCGAAAACTAGACATTCTTCCTTCCGAAATTGCTGTGATGGAATTAGATGAAATGTGGTATTATTGTCAAAAAAAGAAAAATTTGGCTCTGGTGGGCAATTTGTCGTGCTAGCCAACAAATTTTAGCCTATCAATTAGGAGGGAGAGGCATGAAAACCGCCAAAAAATTATGGGATAATATCAAGCATATTGATTGTCAACATTATTCTATGGATTCTTGGTCTGCTTATCAAGCAATTATTCCTACTGAAAAGTATATCATTTCTAAAGCGGAAACTTATACGATTGAGGCATATAATGCCTTATTTCCTCATTAGTTGGCTCGTTGTCAGAGAAAAACAAAATGGTATTCTAAATCCATTCAAATGATTGAAAAGACCAGTATTTTATTCATCTCTTTTTTAAATCTTAAAAATAGCATTAACTATATTTAGATTAGCA
>DDLX01000008.1 GCA_002340355.1 Cytophagales bacterium UBA2561 | reverse complement strand
GAAGAAAATCAAATGATTTTAGACCGTTTAGAAAAGCAAGAAATGACCTCCGAGATGTTGTTATTACAGTTACGTTTTCAAATCAAAGCACTACAAGGCGTATGCTATCAATTTTTGTTGGATTTTGAGCGTCAGCTAAGTAAATAATTATAGCAATCGATGAATCAAAAACATGGAATTCATTTTTAGGCAAGACCTTCTGAGGTAAAGGTTTGCCAATTTTTGAAAATTTGGCAAGTCTCCAAAATACAGATTGGTATTAATAGATTGTTTAAAAATTTTTGTAAAACGCAATTGAGTCGCTGATATCTTCAGTTGTGTAAGTGTATTGATAACTTTTTGATTTACAATACCAAAGTGCTATCCTTTTGTATTTATCGAAAATTATATCAACTTTATAATGGAAAAATATCCACAATACGTATATTTAGGCATTCCCTTCCATGAAAAAAAGAAAAAGATGAAAGAACAAATCAAATCAAGAATTGACCAAATTGATATAGAAATTAGGCAACCTAGAAGGAAACAAAAAAATTATTGTTAATAAGTGATGAAATTGCACTTCAAAAAGAAAGAATAGAATTAATTATTATTAATAAATAAGATGTCAGAAATTAAAAATTTAGAAGAACAAATCAAGAAACGAATTTATGATTTCAACGGCGAAGATAAATTTTCAAATGCCTTGGAATTGGCAAATTACCTAATAAATCATTTCGGACAAAAAGCAACAAGAATAAAAAAGTTATATAAAGTATTCAGATTTACAAGTGTCATCTCAATTTCGATTGTAACAATATTAGCTTTTCTAAATCTTGCATATGATTGGTTTGCGTTAAAATGGATAATTCCGTCAATAAGCATTATTGCAACAGTTTTAACCACTTTATTGAGTATTACTAACGCTCAAAAAGATTGGGTTTATAATAGGACAGCGAGTCAAAAATTTCAAAGAGAAAGATTTCTTTATGTTCAAGAAGCAGATAAATACGTAAACCTGAATCCAGATGAAAGAGTTAAATTGTTTTCTGAAGAATTGATGAAAATTTGGGATAATGTTCACCAAGAATGGGAAAATATAAGATTAGAAAAATGAATAGGGAAAGAAACAAAGTGTAGCAGTTCATGCGCCCGCTACACAGACCGTTAAAAACAGTTACTTGTATTTTTATAATTATTTGATTAAGATTTATTTATAAAAATACAAGTAAAAATCCTATCTGATTAAAATTAGTATTTATCCGTTAATTTCTTATCCAAAACATAGAGACTGACTTGTTTGGCACTTTCGAGGGTATATTTAAATTTACTAGTCAAATTATTAATTAACAATTTCACATCACGGCGCAAGCGATTATCATAGGTTTTGAAAGCATCTGTATTGTAGTCTTGTATCGCACGGCGAAAATTTTCATTATTCAAATACGGTGCAAGTGCATTTTCTTTGAGATTACGGGTATATTTCTCAAAAAGTGCCTGATGTTGCTCGGTTTCAAGAATATTTTTGCCTTGCAAATTAATTTCTTGGGATAAAGTTTTGGCAATGTACTGGGAATGGATATCCGCTCGGAATGAACGGCGTTCCCGAACAGTCGAACGAGTTCCCAGAAAAATCATTTCAAAATCTCGGAAAATTTCTTCATTGATATTCAATACATCACCTGTATAAGGATTCCGAATTTCTTCTCCATTCTCAAAATTAATGGCAAATAAATAGTTTTGAATATCTTTCGAAATGTGATTTTCATTGTAGGAATAAATCGCTTCCTTAACCTCCTGTAACACATTATAATCATACATTCCCTCAATAGAATCCAAAAATCCATGTGGGATTTTGCGGTTGAGTTCCTCATTTTTTCTAAAAAAGGAAATAACCTTATCCATTCGAATTAATTTAGTTTTATCATCTGAAGTATATTTAGTCAATAAATTGCCAAAAATATCAATGGTCTGCCGTCCTGAAAAACCTTTGTTCCCTTCTGATTGTGAAGATTTTAGAATTTTTCGCATCGTTCGTTTATCCAAACGTTTCAGATCTTCATCTGAAAGCCAATCTGGAATATGTCCCGCATAAATTTCCATTTTTAATAACATGAAATTTTTATCCATATATTTGCTGTAACGGTGCGAATTTCGTAGCCAAGCCTTAATCTCAGGTGACTCAGAACTTAGACGAGACGAAAGAATAATTTTAGCCACATTATCTAAAACTCTGGGTAAGAACTTGTTCGTAATATTTCGTCCAAATTTGTTTTTGTAAATGGCAACTTCAGTATTATAATCTAAAACATAAGGCACATTAACTGTTACAACCCTATCTCGAAAAGAGGGAACACTTTCGTAATGTTTTTTATCGGCAGGATTGACCAAACCAACAAATAAAGATTTAATTCGTTCTTCGATGTGTTCGACTTTATGCACCCCATCACTAATAATGCCATGTAAATTCATCAGTCGTTTGATGTTATTTTCCTTAATATCCATCAAAGCAAAAACGCCGTTATTGGTTCGAGCCAGTCCCGAATACAAAAAGTTGACCGAATCATTTTTGAACAGTGCATTCAAAACCCCTTGTAATTGTGGATTTTTGATAGGAACATTGACATAGGGATCGCCAGGGTTGTAAACACTAATTCCTGTTCCAAACTGCCTGTTAAACTGAGCTTTACGAACATAGAGCATCTCGAAAACCTCCATAGGGTCGTTTAGTTCTTCCAACAAAGTATCATAAATTGAAGTGCAAATACTGCACGTATTTTCTTTGTGTACCCACTCATATTCTTTGTTATTAAATAATTTTCGTTTAAAATCACCATTGGGAATCAACTCATCCAAAAATCTACGGCGATAATCTTTGGGAACTTGTAAAATGGGATGGTCACGGTTGGGACATTCAAATTCGACATATTTTCGACTCGAATCCATTGCCAAATTGAAGGAAGAAACTTCACTTTCGCCATTGGCTAAGGCTTTTTCGACCACTTGCAAACCGCCTAATCGCTCTACATCCAATCGCCAAAAGGAAGTGTACATTGTTCCTGCAGGAGTTTTGCTATATTCTTCCATTTTCAGAAAGAGATTGTTCATAAATGTACTTTTCCCACTCCCTGGAGGTCCTTCAAATAAAAAAATACGATTGACTTGAGTTCCTTTAGTTAATCCATTGACTAAAGACATGAACCGAGACGCAAATAATTTATCAGAAAAGAAAGGGTCATCCGTACTTTTTTGAAATAATCCTGTGAAATCATAATTACTAAATCCAATTTTTGTAGTATCTGCTTCATCAATTTTGACCTCATGGACATAATGATGAATCATATCATAGAAAAACTGAAAAATATTCCGAAAGACCAATTCAGGCTTTCGTGCTGCCATGTCCAAAAATTTTTGGAAAGTCATTGGGCGGCGCATCTCTTTGGCTTTCAGTTTATTACTAAGATTGGTTAAAGCACCTGTACTTTGCTCTTGTGGTACAGAACGAAGGGAGAGTTTTTCGGGTTCTTGCGTCATAAAATGGTCTTAGTTTTTGGTCATAAAATTTAGGTATAAAACTTATGTAAGTTATTGTTAAAATGATACAGTCTGGCTGATATACTCATTTCTGAGTATCTTTTTGAGATGAATAAATACCAAATTACGAAAATTAAATGTCATAAAATGATGTGACTTTTAATTTAAACACTATTTATCATTAATAGTTCTTGTTATATTTTTTTTAGTGACTTTTACCAGTATTTTTGATTCATAATTATAAATAGATTAGATGAATAATGAGGTGTATCTTTAATTCTCAATTGGTATTCTATGAAACTCGGTATGATGCACTAAGTTTCATCTAAAAAGCAAGTATCTTTGTAAAAAACTTCAAAAAATGTTTCTGAAATGATCACTGACAAACACCTTTCCGCATTACAGTCTTCCCTAGAAGGAGATTTATTTTTTGATAAAACCTTACGTACTCTATATGCTACAGATGCTTCGGCTTATCGAGAAATGCCGCTAGCAGTTACCTTTCCTAAAAATAATAACGATCTCAAAATACTTATTGAATTTGCACAAAAACACGACACCTCGTTAATTCCTCGTACTGCAGGAACTTCTTTGGCAGGACAAGTTGTAGGAGATGGAATTGTTGTAGATATCTCTAAATATTTCACAAGCATTTTAGACATTGATACCGAAAAAAAACAAGTTACAGTTCAACCGGGAGTGGTTCGGGATGAACTTAACCGATTCTTAAAAAAATACAATTTATATTTTGGTCCTGAAACTTCTACGGCTAATCGTGCGATGATTGGTGGCATGGTGGGTAATAATTCTTGTGGTTCAAATTCGGTCAAATATGGCAGTACTCGTGACCATCTCATAAAAGTAAAAGGTTTTTTGTCGGATGGTTCAGAAATTGAGTTTGAGGCACTTACAGATGATGAATTTCAGGAAAAATGTGATGGAAAAAATACGATTAGTCCGCTCGAAACAAACATCTATAAAACAGCTCAGAAAATCCTTTCAAATCCTGAGAATCAAACCGAAATTCGAGAGAAATTCCCGAAAATAAGTATTCCTCGGCGCAATACGGGATATGCCTTGGATTTGTTACTGGAGACCCAGCCATTCAATCCAAAAAATGGAGTTCAACGAGAGGAATTTAATTTCTGTAAATTGATAGCAGGCTCAGAAGGAACTCTTGCTATTCTGACCGAAATTGTACTTAATGTCAATGATTTGCCACCAAAAGAAATTGGTCTTTCTTGTGTACATTTTAACACAGTAGATGAAGCTTTACGAGCCAATTTAATTGCTTTACAATATGAACCTTATGCTTGTGAATTAATGGATCATTATGTACTGGAATGTACAAAGGCAAATCTTGAACAACAAAAAAATCGCTTTTTTGTCGAAGGAGATCCCGCAGCTATCTTGGTGGTGGCTTTTGCTCGTGAAACCAGAGCCGAATTAGAAGAAGTTTCCGCAAAAATGGAAGCGGAAATGAGAGCTAAAAATTTAGGCTATCATTTTCCTTTGGTTACAGGTAGCGATTCCAAAAAAGTCTGGAATTTACGAAAAGCTGGTTTAGGTTTATTGTCCAATATAAAGGGTGATGCAACTACTCCTCCTGTCATTGAAGATACGGCAGTAGATGTTCAAGATCTACCTGATTATATTAGAGATTTTAATATTATACTAAAAAAATACAATTTATATTGTGTTCATTATGCTCATGCAGGTTCAGGTGAATTACATCTTCGACCAATCATTAATTTGAAGTCAAAAGAGGGTTTGAAACTTTTCCGAACGATTGCTGAAGAAATTGCAACCTTAGTCAAAAAATATAAAGGCTCATTGAGTGGGGAACATGGTGATGGACGACTTCGAGGAGAATTTATTCCCTATATGGTAGGTGAGAAAAATTATGCACTTTTTAAGGAAATAAAGCAAACTTTTGACCCTCAAAATATCTTCAACCCAGGTAAAATTACGGACACTCCTCCAATGGATACTTCACTTCGGAATGACCCCGAAGATATTACCCCAGAGATTAAGACTATATTTAATTTTAATGAGGATAAAGGCATCGTTCGAGCAGTTGAGAAATGTAACGGTTCGGCAGATTGTCGGAAGACTCATCTGGCTGGTGGTACAATGTGTCCGAGCTATATGGCTACTAAAAATGAGAAAGATACTACTCGTGCCCGCGCGAATGTTTTACGGGAATTTTTGACACATTCTAATAAAAGAAATCGCTTTGCTCATGATGAAATTTACAAAGTCATGAAGTTGTGCTTGTCTTGTAAGGGATGTAAATCGGAATGTCCTTCGAACATTGATATGGCAAAATTCAAAGCCGAATTTTTACAACATTATTACGATGAAAATGGGGTTCCATTTCGAACAAAAATGATTTCTGAATTTGCACAGAATAGTCGTTTAGGAGCCATTGTTCCTTCACTTTATAATGCTGTTTTTTCAAATTCACTTACTTCTTCTTTTGCTAAAGAAGTGATGGGAATTGCTTCGGAACGCTCATTTCCTTTATTGCATAAAACCACGCTGAGAAAATGGTATAAAAAAGAGTTTATGCTTAAACATTCTCCAAATAAAGAAGCTCGAAAAGTCTATCTTTTTGCGGATGAATTTACCGATTACAATGATACGCCAATTGGAATGAAGGCATTTCAGTTACTAGAAAAATTAGATTATAAAGTTTTACTTCCTTTAACGGTTGAAAGTGGAAGAACCTATTTATCAAAGGGTTTGGTTCGAAAAGCTCAGCAAATTGCGATTCGGAATGTCGAATTACTAAGAGGGAAAATTACGCCAGAGAGTCCCTTAGTTGGTATAGAGCCTTCTGCAATTTTGACTTTTCGGGATGAATATTTGAACTTAGTACCTGATTATTTGCGAAAAGATGCCGAAACTATCGCCGAAAATACCTTTTTAATGGATGAATTTATTGCCAATGAACGAATGGCAGGGCATATTACTTCGGCTCAATTTACGGATGAAAAAAAATTATTGAAGGTACATGGGCATTGCCATCAAAAATCCCTTTCATCCTTAGTTTTTACCAAAAAGATGCTTACCTTGCCTAAAAATTATGAAGTTCAACTCATTCCTTCAGGTTGTTGCGGAATGGCAGGTTCATTTGGTTATGAGGCTGAAAATTATGATGTTTCGATGCAAATTGGCGAGTTAGTACTCTTTCCTACTGTTCGGCAACAGTCTGAAGAAGTGATCATTGTAGCATCAGGTACATCTTGTCGGCATCAAATCAAGGATGGAACGAGTCGAACTGCCTTGCATGCTCTGGAAGTACTTTGGAATGCTTTAAAAAAATAATAAAATCATTTTAGATCAAGATCTTTTTTAGAAAATTTAAACCCATAAAAAAATAATGAATTTTATGGGTTTAAATAAAATAGTCACAAAAAATTAAATCAATTGCAAACTATCTTTATTTAACATTCGTATCAAGAAAATGGAAGTAACCGTTTCTCAAGAAGAACAATACTATATTATCGCCGTAGATGGTGATTTAGATGCCAGTTCCTCGATCATGATGGATAATGCCTTGGAGGAAGCCTTTCAGAATGACAACAAATATATCTTGATTGATTGTCAAAAATTACATTATATTTCTTCTCCAGGAATTGGTGTATTAACCTCACGGTTAGATGAATGCGAAGAAACAGGTACGCAAATTGCACTGTTTGGTATGAGTGAAAAAGTACTCAATGTCTTTCAAATTTTGGGGCTTGATCGTCTAATCCCAATTAAGGTTACGAAAGAAGAAGCTAAAAACCACTTAGATTAAATGATATACAGCATCGAGGTTCCATGCAAAAAAAATAACCTCAAGAAAGTTCGCCAGTTTGTAGAACGGGTTTTATTGGGATATTTAATTTCACCTGTTGAGGCAAATATGATGGTCTTAGCAGTCGATGAATTGTGTGCTAATTTAATGATTCATTCTCACTCCTGTAATCCTGATAATTCGATTGAAGTTCGGATACAAAATCAGAATAATCGTTTTGTATTCGAAATTCATGATGATGCCGATGATACTTTTAATGTTGCCGAATATCAAACTCCTGATATGCAAGAGGTGATTAAAAATCGCCAAAGTGGAGGAATTGGTTTGATTCTTGTCAAGAAAATTATGGATGATATTCAATTTGAGCGTGATGGTACTCACAATATTTGTCGTTTATATAAACATTTTCCTCCGAATTCTGCTAATTAATCTTTTCTTACCCCAAATTCATTAAATCTGTGAATATAATCACAATGATTTGACTCCAAATCTGATTTACAAATCATGATTTAGCAAATAAAATTCTCTACTAATGTGGTCTTTTCGATCAAGCCCAAAAACTTGCTTTTCAGTTTATTAGGATAATATTTTACTTGAAATAAATATTTAAGGTTCTGATTATATTGTGTGTTAATTTTTTTTGATGCTAAATAGTAAGGAAAAAAGAAATTATAAATATTATTTTTGGTGTTTAAAAACCTTTCTAATGGCTTAAAGGAATATAAAATTTGATAAATTCAAAATAAAATGGTATCGTATATATCTAAATCAACCTCAGATTGAATGAAAATGCTTCTCGAGAGTTGGATTTTAATTTTATCACATTTCGAGATAGTTTATCAAAAGGCAGCGAACTTTCTGGAAAGTGAAACTGTTTTGAGGACAAAATCCAACCATATAGCTAACAATGTATTCACTAAGTTTGTAAAAAAAGTTAAAGTCAAAATCTATAATTATATTATTCAAGTCGCATGAAGTTAAAATCTGTTTTTTCACTTGGAACGGCGTTTCTTGTTTTCGCCTTAATGCTCCTAACTGCTTTTACATGGCATACCGAACAATCTAAGAATGCCTTGTTTTTGATTAAAAAAGATGGAAAATATGGCTATATCTATAAGAATGGAGTCTTAAAAGTACGTCCTAAATATGATAATGCTTGGAAATTTACGAATGGCTTTGCCAAAGTTAAAATTGCTGGAAAATATGGATTCTTGAATGGTGATGGCAAAGAAATCATTTCTGTTCAGTATCCTGATGCCTATGATTTCTCAGAAGGTTTGGCATTAGTCAAATCAGGTGGAAAATATGGCTATATTAATGCTTATGGACGAATGGTAATTAAACCTCAATTCGAAGAGGCTTGGCGATTTTTCTCAGGTTTGGCAGCTGTGAAAAAAGGAAATTCATGGGGCTTTATCAATAAAGCAGGACAACTTGTTATTCCGCCCAAATTTCAATATGTTTCGACTTTTTCAGAAGGTTTGGCAATGTTTGGAGAGCCGACCCAAATGGGCTATAAATATGGGTATATTGATACGAAGGGAAATATCGTTATTAAGCCTCAATTTGCAGAAGCTTCTACTTTTCACAATGGGTATGCTGTAGTTGGAAAATACTTCATTAACAAAAAAGGGGTTCGGTCTTTAGGAAGTTATGAAGGTGTTTCAGATTTTTCGGAAGGTTTAGCAGCCGTTAAGAAAGGTGGAAAATGGGGCTATATTAATACACAAGGGAAAATGGTGATTCCTGCTCGCTTTGATTATTGTGGTGGTTTTTCGGGTGGACTAGCGGTAGTAAAAATTAACCGAAAATATGGATACATTAATAAGGCTGGAACCGAAATTATTAAACCTCAATTTGCTCAGGGAGACAGCTTTCGAGATGGTTTGGCACGGGTGATGACCGCCGATGATTACAAAGTTTGTTATATTGACACCAAAGGTAATTATCGTTGGAAACCAGCTAATTAAAATTAGAATATACCTACTCTTTATAATATTTTATCCCTCATAAGACTTAAAAATCTTACGAGGGATTTTTGTACAAATTATAATTTATTTTTTGATGAAAATTTGATGAAAAAATATCTAATTTCCTGAGGGTACAAGCAACAGCAAAAGGTATTTTACAACCTTGACTGAATTAGATGATAAAGTTTTTTGCGCTTATAAGTAAAAAATTGGATTGTTTTGTCATTCTTTAACTCAAGGTGCAAGTGGTTAGGTACAACGACAAAAAAAGCCTTTTTAACAGAAGCTACGTCTTGATACTTAATGACCATTTTTTCAGACTTATTCCTCTTAGGTAAAAAGACCAAATGGTCTTCGAAGAGTTGTATCTCACCTTTTACATCAGTTTGCCAAACGTTTTTTACTTCTGAGATAGGAAGAACAAGTGTAATATTTTGAGTATATATCGGCTCACTGTTACTCATATTTGCTCGAACCTGTCCGAAACCTATGAACAATAATATTAATAAGGTATATCTCATTTTCTTATCCGTTAATTACATGATGTGAAATTCCAGAAGCTAATCCTGTGACTGCTCCCACAATTGTTCCTGTGACAATAGTACCAGGTGTTCCTCCAAGTGTGCCAATAAGTGCGCCTACGGCTCCACCAACATACATTGACTTTAAAACTCGCCATGTTTTACAAAAAAAACGGCATCTTGCTACAGGAGTACTAATTGTATTATCCTCAACTGTTTGGATAATTGTTTCTAAATTGAAAAAGATTAAATGATAAGCAGAAAGAAGTGCTGTTTTCTCATCTTCAGCTAATTTTTCATCTGATTCTATCTCTAATTTAAATGTATTTAATGTTGATTTAATGTCCTCCATACTAGAAAATTCTTGGGTATCCATCAAATCTACAAAGCTTTCTAAGTGTATAATACCCACTGAGGAAAAACCTGAATTTTTTATTAGGTATCCTAAACTTACAGCCTCTTCGGACTCATCAAAATTGTTGTTGAAATAGTCAAACGTCTCAAGCTGTTTAGTTACTCTTTTGACATATACTTTCTCGTCAACAGGCAAGTTAAAATTTAAACTCTCCAGCACCAAAGGCTGTTGGAAATCTAACTGAGAAATTGCATCTGATACCACTTCAAAGCTCTCAGACATCTTTACAGGATTGGTCATAACAACAAGTGCTTCTTCATACTTCTCTGATTGATGGGATGTAATCTGTTGTTTTCTTTCAACTTGTTGAATTACCTCTTTTGTTACTTCATCTGGTGAACAAGCATTTCCAAAAGCTAAAGAAACACCTAACACTATAACTTTCCATTTGTTGGGAGAGTGTAAGTGATTTTTGATGGTTTTTAATAAAGGGATTTGCATTGCATTGCATTGCAATTTAAAATGTTTAGATAAAATTATTTTAAGATATTCAAAGATAGGATATAGAAAATATAAATACAAATTAAAGTTAAATAATTTTTTGATAAATAGTTATAATGACTAACTTGAAGAATTGTTTTCTCGGAGAGTTAAATTTTTTTAATATTACTATTATTAATTATACAAGAAAAAATGAAAAAAATCTTCTTTTTAGTATTGTTTTTGGCTCTCTTGGAGAGCAAAATTTCGGCGCAAAACCGAATGCGCTATGAAGACCCTTGCCAAATTTTTGGTACAGCTTACGTTGAAACTGACCGCCAACGAGCGACTTATTTTGTCTATATCGAAACCGAAGACGATTATTCGGCTGATTTACGCGTTTTTAAGGAATATAATCAACTTTATGCGGACAAATCAGGATATTGGTTTTTGTCAAAAACTAAAGCCTTTGCCGATTTTAGTATTTTTGTTGTGCCGTATCGTTCGGAAGCTGATTTTACAATTTTTTATGTAGAAGATGAAATGAATGCAGGATGCGATTAAGATATAGGAAAATTATTTGTAATAAAAATAACTAGTCCATTTGACTAAAATAATAGTTTTTGATCTATATAGTTCATAGAGATGTTGTTTTTGTTCATAAACCCAAAAATTAATAATCATTTGGGTAAAAGTAAAACTTTTCAGTAATTTAGAAGTTCACCAACGAAGCACTAATCCTAAAGTACTTATGATTTTTCGTAGTAGAAAGAATGTAAATGCACTTTATAAGTTCAAGTCACTCAAGGTATATGCCTCTACGGAGTGGTTAGCGGATGGGAAGAAAAAATACCGTACTGTCTTCGATATTTCAGAAGTCACGTATTTGTATGTGGAGCTTTCTTTCTATAATAAACTTTTTGATGAAGAAGAATGGGAGACGGATGCTAACCTAAAGTGTTTTAAGTTATTAGACAATAATCGTAAAGAGTCTATTTGCGATATTCATACCGAAGTGCGAGTAGATCCTGAAGATGTGATTGTACAGGTACGAGAAGGGTGGGGGCATAAAGATACAGGATTTTGGACACGAGGAGACTATGTTTGGGAGGTATATATTGGAGAAGATTTTGTAGGAAAAAAATATTTTTATTTGGAAGATGGCGGACTAATTAGGGCAGATGATAATCCATATTTTGATATCAATACAACCCAACTTTATGAGGGACCCAATATGGGAGTTATCGAAAAAAGTCGAAAGTATTATACCCATTTTAAGGGTAGCGAATCTCGTTATATTTGGACAGAATTCAATATTGAAAACCTACAAACTACTTCTTGGTATTGTGAATTATTCTTTTATTTTTATAATGAATCAGGACAACTAAAAGGACACACCACTGAACTTAAAAAAATTGAGGGAAGTGATGAAGATGTTTCCATTGTAACAGGTTGGGGTTCAGATACAAAAGGCTCTTGGTATTTGAATAAATATCGAATTGAGGTTGTCTTCATGGATACTTTGATTGCGGTAATTCCCTTTGAAGTGGGTCAGGAATTTATGGAAGGTAGCCCGCCAGTCCTGAAAGGAAATGCAATTAGTCGTCCAGTGCTTCCGAATTCTCCTCAAGTTAATGAATCACTTAATGAATTACTTGCTGATTTAAATCAATTAGTTGGTTTAGATAGTGTTAAACGGCGTATTCAGGATTATGTTAACTATTTAAAATTCCTGCAACTTCGTAAACGTCAAGGATTTAATGAAAATGATAGTTTTAATTTACACACCGTTTTTAAGGGAAACCCAGGGACAGGCAAAACTACGATTGCTCGGATGTTGGGTAAAATTTATTTTAAATTAGGACTGTTAAGCACAGGGAAAATTACGGAAGTAGGACGCGCCGAGTTGATTGGACAATATATCGGACAAACTGCACCGAAAGTTAAGGAAGTGATTGAGGAAGCACGAGGTGGTATTTTATTCATTGATGAGGCGTATTCCTTAGTCCGAAATAAAAAAGATAATAAAGATTATGGACAGGAAGTAATCGAAACTTTAGTTAAAGAAATGGCTGACGGTCAAGGAGATTTAGCAGTGGTTATGGCTGGATATCCGAAAGGCATGGAAACATTATTAGAATCTAATCCTGGATTAAGATCACGAATTGCAATTACTTTCGATTTTCCTGATTTTTTGCCTCAAGAGCTTAGCCGAATCATTGATTTAGTAGCAAAAAAATATCATGTTCTGTTTACCGAAGAAGCTCGTCAGTTATTAGATCAAAAAGTAATTCGAAAATACCGCCAACGTGATGAATCTTTCGGAAATGCTCGATTGATTTATCGTTTGGTAGAAGAGGCAAAAATGCAATTGGGAATCCGAGTAATGCAGGCAAATACTCCCAATGAATTGCCCAAAGAAGCCTTACAATATATTGAAATTGAAGATATTGAAAAAGTCTTTGAGAAAGAAGACCCATTGTTTAGTGGTGAACGCCCCGATATTAATATTGATGAACCACTTTTACAGGAAGCAATGATAGAGCTGGATGCACTGATAGGCTTGAAGACGGTCAAAAGACAGGTTCGGGAATTATCACAGCTGGTAAGGTTTTATCGAGAAACGCAAAAAGATGTTTTAAATCATTTTTCCCTGCATACCGTCTTTAAAGGAAATCCAGGAACAGGTAAGACAACAGTCGCCCGAATTATTGCCAAAATTTATCAGGCACTTGGGATTTTGGAACGTGGAAGATTAATTGAGGCAGACCGTCAATCATTGGTGGCGGGATTTGTTGGGCAAACTGCACTGAAGACAAAAGAGCGGATTGATGAAGCACATGGAGGTATTTTATTTATTGACGAAGCCTATGCCTTGAGTTCTTCTGATGGAACAAATGATTTCGGAAAGGAGGCTTTAGAGGTGATTATCAAGCAAATGGAAGATAAACGAAGTGAATTTATCTTGATTGCGGCAGGTTATCCTAAGAATATGGATAATTTTTTAGAAATGAACCCAGGGTTAAAGTCAAGGTTTGATAAAATTATTGATTTTGAAGATTTTACATCAGAGGAATTATTTCAAATTGCACTTTCAATGCTTCATAAAGAAAAGTTAATACCGAATACAGAAGCTCATGAATTTTTACAAAACTATCTCAAGCGCATTCACTCTAACAAAGATATTTATTTTGGAAATGCTCGTTCAGTACGAAAAATTATTACAGATGCCGTTAAAAATCAACATCTTAGAATGTCCAAATTACGACCAACTGAACGGACACCTGAGATAATTGAAATGCTTACATTAGAGGATCTTACGGAATTAGTCAAGGAAGAACAACATTTTGGCAAAGGACGGATTGGATTTGGAGCGAATCACTAGAAAATTACTGGAAACTAATAAACCCATCAATTTTAAAAAAACTGATGGGTTTTAAAATGGTTTGCCTTGTGATTGATAGGATGATTATAAATGACTAATCTACATAAGAACCACCATTGGGCTGTAAATCACGAATAATAATTCGGATAAAATCAATCAAAGCCCAAACGCCTAGTCCACCAAATGTTACTAATTGAACCACCCCTTGCCAAGTATATCCTAAATAAAAACGATGAATTCCCAAAACCCCTAAAAAGAAGGATAATAATAGGGCTACTAACCAACTATCGCCTGCTTTCGTTTTTTCGATCTTAGCAACTCTCTTTTTTAGACGATTGAGTTTACGAGTTTCTTTTTTGGTCAAATTAGGCTGTGCCTCTAGTTCTGAAATCCGACTTTTGACCAATTCCAAAGCGACTTCCGAAGTAATAGGTACTTGAGCTTCTGTAGTTTTTGATGGAGTTCTTGTTTGCTGAACACTTGTTGCAGAAGCAAAAAACAAACTACCAATCATGAGCAAAATTACCCAAATTGAATTTTTAAAGATTTGCATAAATTACTAATTTTGAAGGTGATAAAAGATTTTAAAATATATTTACTGTAATCTTTACACAAGATAGGTATTTTAACTCAACTTTTTAGTTTAGCAATCAATACCAATAATTTCTCCAGTTTGGCAGAGACGTTATAGCCTGCACCTGTATAATTATTGACCATGAGTGTAAAAGCCAAACGTTGTCCTTGCGGATTGGTTACATATCCCGAAAAGCTTCGAACACCTGTCAAAGAACCTGTTTTAGCTCGCAAATTTCCTTGAGCAATCGTACCACGACAACGCCGAGCCATTGTACCTGATTTCCCTGCCACAGGTAAAGAATAAAATAAGGCATCAAAATTTTTAGAATCCTGCATTTTGTCCAGAATTTGAGTCAATTGCTGAGGAGTCACCAAATCCGTACGCGAAAGTCCACTTCCATCATCAACGACTAGTCCGCCTGTGTTTACGCCTTTGGCTCGCCAGTGTGATTCGATAAGGCTTGCCGAAACTTTAGTAGAACCCTTGCCTTTAAGTTTTTGTGAAATCATCTTAAATAAATGTTCGGCATATAGATTCATACTTTTAAGATTTGTTTTTTTGACAATTTCCTGTAAGGTTGCCGAGTAATGAGTATGGAAAACCGTTCGTTTCTTCCATGACATTTTGTTTTGATGCTTCAAATGACGAACTGTAGTTGCTTCTCCATTGACAAAAACACCAGCAGTTTGGAGCTTTCTTCGAAGAAAATCGGCACAAAATAAAGCGGGATCAGGCATTGAACCCTTAACCGCAAAAGCTTTTTGTCCTACAGGAATAGTTCCCCGTACATATCGATGAAATGAATAAGGTGAACCATAAATATACGATTGATCTCCTGAGTTTTTTGTACCTGTCGTAACTTCGTTCGTAAACCAGAGGTTAGTGATTTTAGGTTCATGACGTACTACAGTCGTTGCTGATCCTATTTTGGTGCCTGATTTGAAATAAATGCGATACATGTTTTCGTGAATCGATAAGCCTGAAGCTCCTGCTCCGTAATAATTTCCTAAATCTACCCAGCTCCAATTAGGTGGGGTCATTTGGTGTTCAAAGATTCGTGCATCCCCGACTATTTTTCCATCTATTCGTTTGATATTCAATTTTTTAATAGCATCTGTCCATGTTTTCATAAGTATACCTAAACCCTCTGCACCAAGTGTAGGATCTCCTCCTCCTCGAATGTACAAATTCCCTTTGAGAACACCATTTTGAATAATACCATCATATTCTAAACGAGTGATAAATTTATAATTTTTGCCTAATACGTTCAACGCTGTGGCAGTGCTAATTACTTTCATTACTGAAGCAGGAGTAAAACTTTTCGTCCCGTTATGATTCAATAATACTTTATTACTTTTTACATTTTGTACATACAGTCCTAAGCGGGCGTGTTTAAGCTGAGGATCAGTCATGATCCGAGTAATTTCGTTTTGGATGGCTTGGGCAGTAACGGTTTGAGCTTCATTTTTTTGGATAGTTATCAAAATCAAAGAAACAACCCAAAAACAGCGTAAAAGATGAAATGACATATTGAAATAGAGTTATGAAAATTTGGATAGGTATTTTTGGAAAAAATATAAAGACTGATAAAATTTGCACAGGAGAATGATGATATCTTGCAAATTCATTTTATTGTTTTTCAGAAAAAACAAAATTTTAAGAGGTTATTTAAATTTTAATTAAAAATGATTATCAAGTATTTATGGAAATCGCCGATTTTGAGCAATGAAAGCTATTTCACTAGTTGAAGTTCATTCCCTCAAGATATTTTTCAAAAATTCTTAAACAATCTCTAAAATGATAATCTTATTCTGAAAATGTAAAAAGTTGGTTGTATTTTCACAACCAACAATATTTAATCTTGATTATCAACTAATTGAGTATTTATTAAACAAAAGTCTTAGAACTACAAAAACCGTTTCAGCTCTTGAAGAGAAATAGTATTTTCATAGAGTGCTTTTCCAATGATGATAGCATTCACTCCGATTTTAGTCAATCGTTCTAAGTCAGAAGTGTCTTTTACTCCACCACTCGCAATTAATTTGGTATCAGGAATTTGTACCAAAATTTGTTGGTATAATTCTTCGGCTGTTCCCGTCATCATACCATCTCGACTAACATCGGTACAAAGTACATGACGAATCCCTTGCTGAACATAATTTTCAATAAACTCAAAGACGGAAACCTCAGTAGTTTCTAACCAACCTGCTACGGTAATTTTTTCGGCACGAACATCAGCCCCTAAAATCAATTTTTCTGCTCCAAATTTGGTAATCCAACCTTGAAAAATTTCAGGTTTTTTAACCGCTAAACTTCCTACGGTAAGTTGTGAAGCTCCATAATCAAATACTTTTTGAGCATCTTTTTCGGTACGAATTCCGCCTCCAAAATCTACTTTAAGTCGTGTTTTCGAGGCAATTTTTTCTAGGATGGCATGATTAACGATTTTCTTTTGTTTAGCACCATCCAAATCTACTAAATGCAATCGCTGAACCCCAATGGCTTCGTAACTTTGAGCTACTACTAAAGGATCTGCGTGATATTCAGTTTTTTGGGCATAATCACCTTGTTTGAGTCGCACACATTTTCCGTCAATCAAATCAATGGCAGGAATAATGATAGGTTTCATTTTCAATGAGTTAAATATCTGATGTAATTTATAAACTAAGATTAATTCATCAAAAGTAGCTAAAAATTTGTTGGTGCTTCTGTCCTTTTCGCATTAAATCTTATTTTCGTGTAAAGTACCAAATGAGCTAGAATCACGCTAACCTTAAAGCTCCAAGGTAGTTATTTTAGATGGCTTAGAAATGATTAAATTATGGAAACAAGACAAGAAAAATATATCAATCCTTTTACGGATTATGGGTTTAAACGGCTTTTTGGTGAAGAACCAAGTAAGGAATTATTATTAGATTTTTTGAATGAATTATTAGCAGAAAAAGAAGGAAAGATTACTTCTTTGGTTTATCAACCTACAGAGCATCTTCCGATTAGTGTGGGTAATCGAAAAGCCATTTTTGACATTTATTGTACTAATGAAAAAGGAGAAAAGTTTATAGTAGAAATGCAAAAAGTAGAACAACAATATTTCAAAGATAGGATGTTGTTTTATTCAACCTTTCCAATTCAAGCACAAGCCAAGAATAAAGGAAAACATTGGGATTTTAAATTAAAACATGTATATGCTATAGGGATTTTAGATTTTGCTTTTCGAGAAGACAAACCTGACCCTAAGAAATATCGCTATGATGCCAAAATTACAGAACTTGAAACGGGAGAAATCTTTTATGATAAGCTAACTTTTACCTATTTATCAATGGAAAAGTTCAATAAAACCTTAGAACAATTAGAAACAAAATTTGAAAAATGGTTATACATCATTAAAAATCTTCATAAACTAGATAGAATTCCAGAAAAGTTAAAGGAAAAAATATTTATCCAATTCTTTCAAACGGCTGAAATTGCCAAATTAAAAGAAGCTGAATATCAAGAATATGAAGCTAGTTTGAATGCTTATCGAGATATTAAAAATTCAGTAGATTGGGCGCATCTGAAAGGAAAACTAGAAGGGCGAATAGAGGGACGGATAGAAGGAAAACTAGAAGGAAAGACTGAAATTGTCCTTAAAATGTATCAAAAAGGATTTTCGATAAAAGATATTGTAGAAATTACAGGATTATCCATTGAAGAAATTCAAAAAATTATAATTTATTAAAAATCAATTTCTTATTTATCCTTAAATGATTTTTAGGATTTTGTAGAATGAAAGTTTTTTTCGTTTTGAAGTGATTTTTGTCATCACTTTTTTGAGATTTATATACTATTTTTGCCTTAAAAAATATAAGATTCCTCCGAAAAGATGACAGTTTCAGAAAATGCCTACCAAAAACTCATTCAAAAGTATAACGTCCCTTGTCCTCGTTATACAAGTTATCCAACTGTTCCTTTTTGGGAAGAAAGCCAGACTAATGCGAAACAGTGGTTTGAAGCTGTGCAAAAAACCTTTAACAAAACCAATGAAAATCAAGGAATTGCGGTTTATATTCATTTACCTTTTTGTGAGCAACTTTGTACTTATTGCGGATGTAATAAACGCATTACCAAACGACATAGTGTAGAAGAGCCTTATCTTCATGCGCTTTTGACGGAGTGGCAAAATTATTTGGATGTCTTCAATGAAAAGCCCATTATTCGGGAATTACATTTAGGAGGAGGAACACCTACTTTCTTTTCGCCCAAGAGCTTAGAATTTTTGATATCTGAAATCCTGAAAACAGCTGACTTACACCCTGACTATGAGTTTAGTTTTGAAGGACACCCAAATAATACGACCGAAGCACATCTACAAACTCTTTTTGGGTTAGGGTTTCGGCGAGTGAGTTATGGGGTTCAGGATTTTGATGAAAAAGTACAACGTACGATCAATCGTTTGCAACCTTATGAGAATGTGGCATTTGTTACAGAAACTGCTCGAAAGATAGGATACGAATCAGTCAATTTTGATTTGGTATATGGCTTACCATTCCAAACACTTGAGACCATTACCGATACTATCACGAAAACGTTGGCTTTTCGCCCTGAGCGTATTGCTTTTTATAGTTATGCTCATGTACCTTGGAAAAGTCCTGGACAGCGTGCTTATACGGAAATAGATTTGCCAAATGATGCTGAAAAGAGAGCGTTGTATGAACTTGGTTGTCAGATGCTTACTGAAGCAGGATACGTGGATATTGGTATGGATCATTTTTCATTGTCTCAAGATACATTATATAAAGCTCATGAAAATAAGATATTACATCGTAATTTTATGGGTTATACGACTTCTTCGTCAGAATTATTAATTGGATTAGGAGCTTCTTCGATTAGTGATGCAGGGACGGCTTATGTACAAAACGAAAAACACGTAGAACGTTACCAAGAAGAAATCTTACAAGGAGAAATGCCGTTCCGAAATGGACATTTTTTGACTGAAAACGATCTGCTTATCAAGGCACATATCTTAGATATTATTTGCAAGGGTGAAACCGAATTTACTCCTGAATTGCTACGAACCTTTGATAAATCAGTCGCACAACAATTGGCACAAATGCAATATGAAAAATTGCTCCAATTTTCAGATAAAGGTCTTAAAGTAAGTAATTTAGGGTTCACATTCATTCGGAATATTTGTGCTGTTTTTGATGAACGAATGCGTCAGAAACATACTGCAAAAGCCCGTTCAGCTACTCCACAATTTAGTCAGTCAGTGTAATGCAAAATATTATATTGATAGATAGAAACTATTTATTGATAAATTAATTGGATGATTTTTCAGAACTCTTTATGCTCTTTATAAATTAAGCAATTCATTAAAAAAATTTCAGAAAATAAGAACTCATTTACGGGATTGATACCTCTAGAGTTAAATGTTTTTTAGTAAAGCGAAAGACATGATTTTGGACTTGATTATATAATTTTCAAAAAAATCGTTCTATTCTATAAAATTTTGACATTTTTGTAAAAAAATAAGGAATTATTCAAGAATTCCCAATTTTTTAATCTTATTTTATTCAATTGTCAAATCGAAGATATGTCATATTTATTCACCTCAGAGTCCGTTTCTGAAGGACACCCTGATAAAATTTCCGACCAAATTTCCGATGCCGTTTTAGATGCTATGTTAGCACAAGATCCTGACTCACGAGTTGCTTGCGAAACTCTTGTAACAACTGGATTAGCAGTAGTGGCGGGCGAAATCACAACTAATGCTTACGTAGAAATTCCTGACGTTGTACGGGAAAAAATCAAACAAATCGGTTATAATAGTGATTCTTATCAATTTGATGCTGAATCTTGTGGAGTTACAGTTGCGTTACACAGCCAGTCGGCAGATATCGCTCAAGGTGTAAATGAAGGCGAAGGCGAAGATAAAGGACAGGGTGCAGGTGATCAAGGGATGATGTTTGGATATGCCACTACTGAAACGCCTGAATATATGCCAATGGCATTGGCATTTTCACATCGCTTGGTCAAGGAATTAGCCAATATTCGAAAAAATGAATTGGAATTAATGCCGTATTTACGCCCTGATTCGAAGGCACAAGTTACGATTGAGTATGATGAAAATAACCAACCTACACGAGTACATACTGTGGTTATTTCGACTCAACATGATGACTTTGATGAAGAATCAAAAATGTTGGCAAAAATCAAATCAGATATGATTTCGATTCTTATCCCTCGCGCAATTCCTGCTAAATTATTAGACGAAAATACTGTTTATCATATTAATCCAACAGGTAAGTTTGTTATCGGAGGTCCTCATGGGGATGCAGGATTGACAGGACGGAAAATTATTGTCGATACTTACGGTGGAAAAGGCGCACACGGTGGTGGTGCTTTTTCAGGAAAAGATGCTTCTAAAGTAGACAGAAGTGCCGCTTATGCTACTCGGCATATTGCTAAAAACTTAGTGGCGGCTGGTGTAGCTGATGAAGTTTTAGTACAAGTCGCCTATGCCATTGGTGTATCGCATCCTGTTTCTTTGAATATCAATACATATGGTACGGCAAAAGTTGAGTTAGATGATATCGAAATTGCGAATCGAGTATCTGAAATTTTTGATATGCGTCCAAAAAGTATTGTAGAGCGACTAGGTTTAAAAAAACCTATTTTTTCACCAACAGCGGCATACGGACATATGGGACGTGATGCTTATGAAGCAGAAGTAGATTTATTCTATGTAGAAATTCAAGAAGATGAATCGCAACGGGTAGAAACTCGCAAGAAAGTTCGTCAGAAAGTAGAATTCTTTACGTGGGAAAAATTAGATTATGTAGATAAAGTAAAAGAAGCATTTAGTTTATAGTAAATAGATATTATTTAGTAAACATAGTTTCTTGTTATAAAAAAGACTTGGTAAGTTTTCAAAACACACCAAGTCTTTTTTATATGATGTTATTTTAATCTTCGGCTTCGATAATGACTGTTTCTGTCTTTCCTGAGTCTGATACTTTTCGGAAACCTTGTTTCAGTTTAATGGTCAGATGTTCGTTAATAAAATACATTACAGGAACAATCACTAAAGTTAAGAATGTTGCAAATACTAACCCAAAAATTACTGTCCATGCCATTGGTCCCCACATGGCTTCATTTGATCCACCAATAAAAATAGCGGGATCAAATCGGGCAAATAACCCAAAGAAGTCAATATTAAAACCTGTTGCCAAAGGCACTAGACCTAAAACGGTAGTGATTGCGGTTAAAAGTACGGGTCGTAAACGAGTATAACCACCTTCAACTAAGCTTTCTCGTAAAACATCCATTGGTAAAGAAACATTTTGAGCCAGTCCTAATTCATCTCGTTTTCGTTTCTGGACTAAAATGGTGTAGTCAATTAATACAATGGCATTATTTACGACAACTCCCGCCAGCGAGATAATTCCGATACCTGTCATGATAACTACAAAGTTCATTCGGAAAATGGTCAAGCCTAAAAATACGCCAATCGTACTGAAAAAAATCGATAGGACAATGATAAATGGAATCGTAACTGAATTAAATTGCGATACCAAAATCAAATAAATGACACAAACTGCAATCAACATCGCTCGTCCTAAAAAAGCCATTGATTTGGCTTGTTCCTCTTGTTCTCCACCAAAACGATATTTATAACCTGTTTCCAGTTTATGATTAACAAGCATTTTTTTAACTTGTCCTACAATTTCGTTTGCGTTATAGCCCTCTACAATATTGGCACTCACGATGATCATTTTTTCTAAATCCTTTCGTTTTACGGAGCCAAAAGATGAACTATACTCCAAAGTAGCAATTGCGGAAATGGGTACTTGATGAAACCTCCCCTTATTATCTCTGAAAGTAATTCGTTGATCAAGTAAGGAAGGTAAATTGTATCGATATTTATCTGCTAAGCGCAATTGGATAGGATAATCTTCGTCTTTATCCTTAAATTTAGAAACTTCTTTTCCGTAAATAGCCGTTCGTAAAGCCATGCCTAACTGTCCTGTCGAAAGTCCATAACGGCGAGCTTTAGCACGATCAATATTGAATAATAATTCTGGTTTACCTGTCTCTAGCTCCATTTTCAGGCCTGTAATCCCTGGTATCTTGGCTTTGTCAATCATATTTTTGACACTTTCTGATTCCCGAATTAAGGTCAAATAATCATCGCCTGTCATTTCAATACTTACTGGCTTTCCTACTGGAGGTCCGTTATTATTTCTATCTACTACAATTTTCACTCCTGGGAAGTCATCTGCTAACTCTGTCAAAGTCAATAAGACCTCTTTAGTATTCATATCGCCCCGATATTGTTCGGGAATAAAGGAAATTGAAATTCGTCCCTTATGAGGAGTGATACCGCCTCCGCCACCGAACTCATTTGGATTTCCTGCGTTTTTCCCTACATTCGTCACGACTGACTTGATAATTTTTTTGTATGGAGTAATTTTTTGATACACTTTCTCCTCTAATTTGTGTATCATTTTGTTAGTCTTTTCGATATCTGTTCCTAGTGGATTTTCTACATACAAATAAACATATTCAGGGTCGCCTTGAGGAAAAAATTCTACCTTTGGAAGGTTAATCGTGAAAATAGTAATAGATAAAATTAGGAAAGCAATTGTGCCAACAAAAAATAAGTAAGGTCGAAATCCTTGTAAAGCAAATCGTAATACTTTCAAGTAAACTTTTTCAATTGCAGGTAATAATACATTTTGGAACCAATAAGCGACTGGTCTAAGAATAAATAAATTACCTAATCCTAAAAGTCCAAATAACATCAATAAATTAGCGGATGTAAAATTAGGTTCATCTGCCGCTAAGTTTATTGCGTACAAAGGAATAGATAAACCAATTGAAATTAAACCTGAAAGCAAAATAGGTTTTTTATTTCGATTGACATTACCATCATCTACCTTCATAAAAACCTTGGCTATTACAGGATTGATGACCAAGCCAACAAACAAAGAAGAAGCTAGTACAATGATCAGGGTGATGGGTAAATATTTCATAAACTCGCCCATAATTCCCCCCCAAAAAGCCAAAGGTACGAAGGCAGCTACAGTAGTTAAAGTTGAGGCAATAATGGCAATAGCAACTTCTCCTGCACCTTCTTTTGTGGCTTTGATGGCAGAAGAACCTTCCTCCATCAGGCGATACATATTTTCAATAACTACAATGGCATTATCAACCAGCATCCCCAAAGCCAGAATCAAGCCAAAAAGAATTACCATATTAATCGTTACTCCTGTTGCTCCCATCCACAAAAACGAAAGGAACATAGATAACGGAATTGCTAAGCCAACAAATAGAGCGTTTCGTAAGCCCATGAAAAACAACAAAACTGCCACGACTAAAATAACCCCAGAAATAATACTGTTTTCGAGGTTATCAATATCCATTTTCATCTGGTCAGCTTGATTATTAGTAATAATAATATTCAGAGAAGAGGGTAAGACCGTGCCATGGGCTTCATCCAACATAACCCGAATCTTTTCGTCTGCATCAATTAGATTTTCGCCTCCCTTCTTAATAATTTCAATCGAAACTACAGGAAAACTGCCATTAGTGTCGAAATCTTCACCACTGGCTAGCCGTGCATAACTATCTCTTTCCAAATAACTATCTTTGACCTCAGCAATATCCTTTAGGTAAATAGGGCGTTCTGACTCTGCTTTGACGATAATATTCTCAATTTCAGAGACATTTTTGAATTCTCCAGAGATTCGAATAGACCGCCGAAAGCCATTTTCAGTCCGCATTTCACCACCTGAAAGGGTCATATTTTCGCCTGCAATTGCTTGTTCAATATCATTAAAAGTAACTTGTCGAGCTTCTAATTCATAAATATCCGCATTGATTTGAATCTCTCTGTCTAATGCCCCACTGATATTTACTTTAGAGACTTCAGTTAAAGTTTCAAATTCATCTTCTAGATATTCAGCATATTCTTTGAGTTTATTGATCTCAAAATCACCTGATAAGTTTACTACCATAATTGGTATTTCTGAAAAATCAATTTCTTCAACTTGTGGGTCGTCATCTAAATCAGTAGGTAAATCTTTTTTGGCTTTATCAACGGCATCTTTGGTATCTTGTATCGCTTTTGAAATTTGTACATCTTCATTAAATTCAACAATAATCGCTGAAACGTCTTGTGCTGAAGTAGATTTAATATCCTTGATTCCTTTAACTGTTTTTAGCTCTTTTTCAATATGTCGAGTAATCAAGTTTTCGATATCCACAGGTGAATTCCCTGGATAAATCGTATTTACATAAACCGTAGGCAACACGATATCAGGGTATTGTGCTTTGGGCATCGTTAGATAAGAGAAAATCCCAAAGACCGTAATAATCGTGGCTAACAGAAAAACACTTGTACTATTATTAATTGAGAGACTGCTTAACCCAAACTCCCGCTTAATATTGGATTCTTTTTGCTGTTCTTCTTTCATTTTTTGGAGTTTTTTATGATTTTACTACGTTCACTTCCTCGCCATCAGTTACTTCATTGTAACCTTTTTCAATGACTTCATCTCCAGCTTGTAAGCCTTCTTCAATCATCGTCTGACCTTGATAAGTCATGCCAGTTTTGATAGTAGCTTTTTGAACAATGTTTTTCTTATCCTTCTTCCGAATCACAAATAAGAAACTTTCTCCTGTTGCTGATTGCTGGATAATATTTGAAGGAACAGTTAAAACATTTGGTTTCTCAAAATCTTTAATTTTAACTACTGCCATTGAGTTGGGCTTCAGTGATTTGTCCGAATTGTTTAGAGTTAGTCGGATACGGAAAGTTCGGTTTTGTGGATTGATAAATTGTCCTACCAAATCAATCCTTTCTTCTTTCTCAATGTCTAAATTTGGAAAAGACACTGTGACTTTATCACCTCGTTTTACGTTTTTGGTGTAGGCTTCAGAAACTTCAGCATTCACCTGAACATTTGCTAAATTGACTACTCGGCAAAATGGCATAGCAGGATTTGCCATTTCTCCCTGATTCACAAAAATTTCATCAATTGTGCCTGAAATAGGTGATTTAATTAGTGTTTTATCCAGTTGAGCTTTCACACTTTCGATACTACGTTCGAGAGATTCTTTTTGATTTTTGGCTTGTAAATATTGAATCTCTGAGCCAATTTTTTGTTCCCAAAGATTTTTTTGACGTTCGTAGGTAGTTGTAGCCAAATCTAAACGAGTTTTTAATTCTTCGATTTGTGTACGAATCGTTTGAGCATCAATTTGTGCCAGTACTTGACCTTTAGTGACAGACTGTCCTTCTTCAACATTTTTCTGGATAATTGTTCCTGAAAATTCAGGATTAACCGTCACGTTTTTATCTGACTCAACATTGCCTTGCACTTCAATAAAATGCTGAAAAAGTACAGGTTTTGTTTTGATAACTTCTACTCGTCTGAGATCATTATTTGTTCCTCCAGTTTCTTTCTGAATTTCAGCTTCTAGTTCTTGCATAGAAAATTGAATTTCAGTTATTTGCTGACGTAATTCAGCCAGCTTTTTTTGTTTTTCTTCCAAAGTTTTTGGGGTTTCTTCGGTGGGTTCTGAACAACCCCAAATCATTAAAATCAAGAAGAGATATCCCCAGCGTAGGGCGTTATTTTTCATAATTTGTAAGAAAATAAGCGTAAAAATACGTTTTTCAATAAAGATTCAATTACAAGCACAAAACTACGGAAACTTTTGGAATGTTTTAAGTTTCCTTGATTTTTGAACAAGAAATTTCAACGTTATTTTGGGTTAAATTCTTAACAAAAACAGTCATTACAGTTATTTAAGAGCTATTTTTTTAGTTTTTGCAACTTTCAAAAAAGGCAAGAATCGTCAATCTTTCATATAATCATTTTTTGGCTTCCTTTTGTAGGAAAATTTAGAAAATCAAGAAGGTTTGATAGAAGAATAAATCATTTACTTGATAACATTAATAAATGTAAAAAATCTAAATACTAGGAAACGGATTTCTACGAATTACTGTTCTTTAAAGAAATTTTTATATTACCTTGTAACATAATAACATAAAAACGAAGATAATACGAAGGATAAGTCCTATCCTAGTACGACAAAGATTCGAAGCAATGCTCTCCTAATGCCTCGATATAAAACAAACAAACACAACATCTTAACGTACCTTTTTAGAGTTCAAACACTCAACAAAAAAAACTCTTGATAAATTATAAGATGTTATTTATCAGAATTTTAGCTATAATTGGATGGAGCTTTTTGATGCCTTGTTTACTCCAAGCCCAAGAGTCTCTAAACAAGGAGGAAATTCGACAATATAAGTTATCTGCCTTACAGTCTCAGTATGAAGGAGATAAAAATACGGCAGGACATTATCTAAACCGAATTGCTTTTGTCTATTGGGAAAAAAAAGATTTGACTAAAGCCGCCCATTATTTTGAACAATCGATCCGCCTAAGCACAGCTACAGGGAATGAGGCAACCACTGCTATGCTTGCCAGTAATCTTGCTAGTATCTATCGAGAAGCAGGAAAATATCAAAAGGCAATTCAATATCTTGAGAAAACAATCCAAATTCATATTCAGAGTCGTCAAAAGGAAAAAGTGGCTCAGGGCTTATTTAATCTTGGAAATGTCTATCAAGAAACTAAAAACTATAAAAAAGCTGTAGAGATTTATGAAAAAGGGCTGAGAGTGGCTCAGGTAGTTCATAAAGAAATGCTTATTAGTGCTTACTATGAGGCACTTGCTGAAAGCTACGAAAAACTTAAAAAACCTTCAAAATCAGCTAAATACTATAAACTTTATGCACATTCAGCACGAGCCACTCCTAACTATGGAATGCACTCTTATGATAAAGCTAAAGTTGAAGAAGCCGAACTTTGGATTCGAACAATGGAAGAGGAAAAACGAAAACAAGAAGAAGAACTTGCTGCTGCCCTTGATGAAGTGCGAAGTATTTCGGAACAAAAAGGAGAGATTGAATTGCTTCGTGAAGAACAAGCTCATAAAATTAAGGCATTAGAAAAAGACAAACTTGTCAAGGAATTAGCTCTCAAGGAACACGCCCTTAAACTCGAAAATAATCGGATTATTACCTATGCTGTTGCTATTGGTGGAACGCTTGCTATTCTGTTAGTTGGTGTTTTGTGGGTAGCTTATCAGAGTGGACAACAATCCCGTCGCCAATTAGAGATTCGAAACGTAGAAATCCTGCGTCAGAACAAAGAAATTGAATCCAGAAAATATGAGCTACAAGGAGTTTTAGATGTATTGGAAAATAAAAATCTGAAAATTACAGCAAGTATTAATTATGCTAAGCGTATCCAAGATGCCACGTTGCCGAAGGAAGTTGATTTCAAAAAAGCCTTGCCTGATTCCTTTGTTCTTTATAAACCAAGAGACGTTGTCTCAGGTGATTTTTATTGGATAACAGAAAAAGATTTTCGTCCTGTTTTTACTTCTAAGTGGGTAAATGGTGAGGAAATCTCAATTCTGAAAGGATTTGAAAGTGAGAAAGTGATTTTTACCGCCGTTGATTGTACAGGGCATGGAGTACCAGGGGCATTTATGTCCATGATTGGGGTGAATTTGCTCAATGAAATCGTTACGGTTCGGAATCTTAGTGAACCCGATAAAATCCTTAATGAACTCCACAAAAGTATCCGTAAAGCCTTACAACAGAAAAAAACAGCTAATCGAGACGGGATGGATATGGCGATTTGTTGTCATGACAAAAAAAATAATCTATTAGAATATGCAGGAGCAAAAAATCCTTTGATTTGCATTCAAGATGATGAACTAAAAATTGTTCGGGCAGACCGTAAAACTATTGGTGGACTTCAGCGTGAAAAACAACGTATCTTCCAAAAACAAACTCTTTCTTTGGAGACTCCTATTATGGCATATGTTTTTTCGGATGGTTATCAAGACCAATTTGGAGGACCTCAAGGTAAAAAATTTACTCAAAAACGACTCCGAACAACATTCCAAGAAATACACAAGTATTCTCTTGAAAAACAACATGATATGCTAGTTCAAACTTTAAAGGAATGGCAAGGAAAAGAAGAACAAATTGACGATATCCTGGTCTTAGGATTTCATCTAGGGTAAAGGAAAAGAAATAGGTACAGACTCAATTCCTTCCGACTTAATTTCATAGATTTGTAAAAAAATCAAGTTTGAACATGAAAAAATACCGAAAATTTCTGGGAATTATCATTCTTTTTTCGGTATTATACCTAATTGCTGGGAGTTGTATGCAGTTTCGTCAAAGCAATAAAAAAGTATTGAAAAGCTTCAAAAATGCCCCTGTATCTCCTGATATTCAGACCATATCAATGGAATCTGAAAAACGAAATTTGCGTTATGTTAAGGTATCAAAATCAGATACATTGCCGTTACTAATGTTTGTACATGGCGCACCAGGGGGAGCAGACGCTTTTTTTGATTTTATGAAAGATTCGGTTTTAGTACGAAAGTTCCGTATGATTTCGGTAGATAGGGCAGGTTATGGTTATTCGGATTTTGGTAAATCTGAACCTTCGATTTTAAAACAAGCTCAATTTATTGCTCAAGTACCTGAATTTCAGAAAAATAAAGAAAAGATAATTCTAGTAGGTCATTCGTTCGGTGCGCCAATTATTGCACGGATGGCAATGGAATACCCCAATAAAATAAAAGCGCTAATCTTAGTGGCGGGAACAATGGCTCCCGAATTAGAGCAAGTGTTTTGGATTTCCTACCCTGCCGATTGGTGGATTTTTCGCTGGATGGTACCGACTTCAATGCGAGTGGCTAATGATGAAAAGTTACAACATGCTAATGAGCTTCGAAAAATGGATTCACTTTGGCAAACGATTACGCACCCTACGACCGTCATTCAAGGAGGAAAAGATTTTCTTGCTCCCGCCGAAAATTTGGATTTTGTTCAGAAAAAATTTATCAATGCTAAGTTAGATACTGTTTTCATTCCTGATATGAATCATTTTACACCTTGGACACATCCAGAACTAATTCATGAGGCTATTCTGAAATATGAATAAGATATGAACCTAAAAATTATACATAAAATGAACCTAAAGTTTATTATTTTGTTCCTTTTTGGATTTGGTTTGATACATATATTACAAGCCCAAAATAAAACCTATTCACCTGATGAACAAGAAGTTATTAAGGTGATTCAGCAACTTTTTGATGGAATGCGCCAGATAGATAGTGTAGCTATACGTTCTACGTTTCATCCTTCAGCACGTTTACAAACTACTTTCATTAATAAGGCTGGAAATCCCATCATCAAATCTGAGTCTGTAGATGAGTTCATTAAAATAGTTGGTACTCCTCATCAAGAAATGTATGATGAACGAATTTTAGATTATATAATTCAGATTGATGCGAATCTGGCTACGGCTTGGACTCCTTACCAATTTTATGTTTCAAAGAAGTTTAGCCATTGTGGTGTCAATGCGTTTCAAATGTTCAAAACCCCTGACGGTTGGCGAATTATTCAAATTACGGATACTCGCCGAAAAACTAATTGCGGAAAAATAAATGAAAACTAATTATTTAATATTTTAAATTACTATTCATATTTCTTTTTTCTCAAGAAAAATCGTAATCCGCCAAAGGCTAATACTAATATAATTGGTAAAACTAAGTTTAAAGTTTGCCAGAAAACCTTTTCTTCACCAATCCGAAATTTATCTAGAGGTCGCAAAGTAATTTCTTTATTTCTAGTCAATATCAAACCATTCTCATCTAACATATAAGATAAAGTATTTAATATCAATTCTTTATTGGAAAATGTTTGACGAGTAGTTTTTTCAAAGCCTAGAGGTAACGGATTACCAGTTTTGGGGTCAAAATCATTTTTCAAAATATCGCCATCTGTACAAACAAAAATTTGTGTTTCGGGACTTTGGGGAATAATCTTTGGATTTTGAACTCCTTGTGGAGCATAACGATTGCGGTATAAAGAAGTAAATTTCCCTTCTAAAAGGTACGCCACTGGTAAATATTTTTTTCGGTACAATTCAGGATCTAACTCTAACTTTACTTCATCCAAGCTTACCATTGTAGGTAGTTGTTTTGTACGAGAATATTTATTGGTGAAAATTAGTGGAGTCTTCCGAATTCCATCCGCTTTGACCGTATCAATTGTTCCTAAAAACTGTGCATAAATACCGTTTAGATTTCGAACAATTGGGTGCTTGGCAAAATTATTCAATTTGATATAATATGGAAATGGAACAGGCTGTAAATTAGCTTTATTACCTAAATTTCCTACATTCAAAATAATTGTTCCCATTTCGGTATCCTGTACTAAATCCTGATTAAGTCGAACACCATATCGAAATAATAAATCTGTTAATTGCAAATCATATCCAAAAGCATATGTTCCACCAATCGAAATACTATCCAAGTTCATTTGTGCCATATCCAAAAAAAATAATGCCTTTCCACCACGCATGATAAATTGATCTAAATGGTATTTTTCGACAGGTGAAAACGGTATTTTGGGCTGTGGAATAATTACGGCATTAATACCATCTAAGGAATTGGTTTGTAAATTGATTCGTTCAACAATATAACTCTCATTTAATGTATTTAATAAACCTGTCAATTGATTATTATTCAATTCATTATGCCCTTCTGAGATAGCAATAACAGATCGTTTCTGTTGAGACATTTTTTGGATCATAGTAGCAAATTCATACTCTAATCCTTCGATAGATTGGTTCAATTGTTCTTCGGCAGTAGCAGTTTTATTGCCTTTCAAAAGTAGAACAGAGCGTTCTTCATTTTGGTATGAAATGGAGGCAGCAGGGAAAATAATTTTCTGAATTTGTTTCCCATTTTCAGTATCAAAAAGCTGGGTAGGTTGAATCCCTTTATTGACCAACTGTTGATAAAATCCCTGACGATCTTCTTGTTTTTCAAAGGCATCAGGATTAATAAATTTATATTGTAAACGGTTTCCCGCATACATTCGAAAACGATCAAGTGTTTCTCGTATAGATTTCTGTAAACGCTGGAAGGAAGCGTTCAAGTCTCCATCTAAATAGACTTCAATATAAACGACATCATCTAAATTGTGGAGTGTTTTTTTAGTAGCTTCCGAAATTGTAAATCGCTTTTCTTCGGTCAAGTCAAGACTGAAAAAAAAACGATCTCCGTACACATTAATCAAGACTAAAAATAAGCCGATGGCAATGAATTGTAAATAACGTTCGAGTTGTACGGGATTTTTCATCGCTTTTAAATGAGTGTTAAATTTTGATTTTTAAAACAAAAACTTACTAAGTATTCGAAACCTAGTAAGTTTATTGTGTCCCAATCGTTCTTAGGCTCTTTTTGCTTCGTAAGCCTCAATATTTTCTTTTTGATTCAGTAAATAATCCAAATCATCATAACCATTGAGTAAACATGTTTTCTTATAAGGATTAATCTCAAAGGTTTCTGAATTACCTGATACTAAGTTAGTTACTGTTTGGTTTTCTAGATCTACTTCGATTTTTGCATGCGTATCCGCTTGGATAGCTTGAAATAGATTTTGCAAGAAATTTTCAGACACTTGCAAAGGTAAAAGCATATTATTGAGGGCGTTATTTTTAAAAATATCTGCAAAAAAACTGGAAATCACCACTTTAAAGCCATAATCTGCAATTGCCCAAGCTGCATGCTCTCGACTTGAACCACAGCCAAAGTTCTTACCTGCTACCAAGATTTGTCCACTATACTTTGAATCATTAAGCGGAAAATCAGGGATAGGCTTACCTGCTTCGTCATTTTTCCAATCGGCAAAAAGTTTATCCCCAAAGCCTTCTCGTGTAGTAGCTTTTAGAAATCGAGCAGGAATAATTTGGTCAGTATCAATATTTTCGGTTGGGATAGGGACAGCCCGTGACTGCAATTTTTCAAATTTTTGTTGTTCCATCTGCTTTTATCTGCACTAAAAATTAAAATCGTATCAAATTACCTTACTAAATAACTTCAAGACAAAGTTCGCTAAAAATGCGAAAAAAAGAGGACTTAATCAAATAAATGAGTTTAGTCCACTGTAAAAATACCTGTAGGTTTCCAAATAGTATATTCGGTAAAATCTTCATCACAGGTCATTCCAATTCCTTCTAAAATTTCGTAAGGAGTCGTAATTCGAACAGGTTGATCGGTATAAATTTCTCGTTTGGCTTGATTCCAGTGCAATTTGTCGGTTTGTAAAGTTTGTTTTTGAATAAGATTTCTAACGACCACCTTACCAATAGCAGTATAAAGTCGTGGAATTTTTTCATAAAAAGCAGAATCCGCCCTCAAGGTAGTCGAACGAATTCCATTTTCGTTATACATCGTAACCATTGCCCCCTTCGGATACCTTACGTCACCGTTTTGGTCAGAATACTGCAAGGGTGCTTCAAGCTTAATTTTCATTTGAGCGTTTTCACTGTATAGCGTCTTAACCTCTTCAAATGTGATTAATGCACCTTCGTATTTTAACGTATCAGTAGGGTCATTTTTTGTTTTTGTTTTCGAGGCACAGCTTATTCCATAAAAACTGAATATAATACAAAAAAAAATTCCTATTTTCATTTAATAAATAAAATTAGTATTTTAGATCTTGTTTAAATAATTTCAAAATACACTATTTCATCTCAATTAGATTAAGAATCCATCAGATTTTTTTTGAAAAACTAATTATTTTAATTTTTAAGCATTTTATACTAAAATAAATTAAAAAATTAGTATAAAATTAAACCCATTTGCATAAAAAACCTATAAGGTTTCCGAAAACCTTATAGTTTTGATAATGAATATTTTATGTCTAATTTTTCAAATAATTTTCGGCTTGTCGGACGGCATCAGCAAAAATCCAATCCAAAATCCCTGCAATTTGTTCGGCTTGTGTAGTTAGTGAATACGAACGAGAATCTTGGGTAAAAATATTGCCTTCTAATTTTCCAAATTGCCAAATATCGCCGTTAGTCGTCCAGCCATAGATTGTAATTTCAGGATTTAATTTTTGACAAGCCACCATTTCAGCTAAATTTTGTCCCCATGCCTCACCAAACTTCTCAACTTTGGCTTCTGCCACACAAACTAATGGGTTTCCAAGAGCAAAAAACTGAGGTTCAGGATTATAAGAAAATAAGTAATCAGGTTTTCCACACAAAACTTCATCCACATTTAAATCGTATTCTCGACTCCAAAAAATCAAATGCGGATGACGACGTGCCACGTACCGAATAATTGGAGAGATGAAGTTTTCAGACAAAGCTATTTCACTGGGATTCGGTTTTTTGGTATTTAGAGAATACTCCAAATCATCCCAAAAATATTGAGGCAAAGACAGCGACAAATTCGACTCCAAAAAACGACGATTGCCTGTTTTTAAGTTATATTTTTGAGCAACTTCCAGTACACTTTTAAAATCAGAAAAAGCCATAATTTGATGCGATTTGTTTGGTAAGAAATATACTAAAAAAATGGGATGTTTCCAAAAATAGGAATTCAACTTTAGGGCTTCCGCACCAAATTTATAACTTATTGAAAATCAAGAGGGCGATTTTTGTTTAAATTCATTGACCAGTTTTTGAATATCCATAGTGTAATACGTTTTGCCATATTTTTATAATTCTGCAAAATCACCTAATAACTTTCTGATTTACAATATTTTAATATATTTATTTTATGCTCATCAAAAAATTGGATATACCTACTTTGTAATGGAAAAATATCCACAATTACGTATATTTGGGCGTTGATAAATTATTTTTGAGACGCACAAAAACAATTCATAACATTGCATAAATCACATTAAAAACGTAACTTTATGCTAGCGTTGTGTGTAATTTAGAACGGATTAGTTAACTATTAGAAGATAATGAGATGAAAAAATTTTTTTTAGGAGTACTCATTGGTGCTCTATTTGGAAGTTTAATGACATATTACATTGTGAACTTTAACAAAAATGAAAAGAAACAAGAATCCGAAACAATGACAAAAGAAAAAACTAATAATGAAAATCTTAATCTAAAACAAGAACACTTTAATGTTCAAGTTAGCTTAGCGAAAAAATATTACCATTCCTTATATAACAAAGATTATGATACAGTCAAGTCACTCGTTGCTGATGAATTTGTTTTTTCAGACCCAACAGTTGATGATAAACAAGGATTGCCTAAACATATTGAGGGCATTTCTAATTTTGTTGAATATATGGATAGGGGGACGCCAAGTGAGGATATTGATTTCAAAATAAATATCACCTACATTTTCGAATCAAATGATAATGTCGTATTGTACGTTGATTCAAAAATGACTGGAACAGAAGCATTTTTTGGAGGACAATCGCTGAATAACATAACTGTTTCAACAAAAGGTATTACAGTCTTGGAGTTTAAAAATGAAAAAATTACAAAGCATACGGATTATTTTGATTATCAGTCACTGAACAAATCCATAGTACTTCAACTTTCAAAGAACAAAAAATGATATTTTATTCGAAAGAGATTTAAGAGTAATAACTAATATGAAAGAAAACTACACACAACAAAGGCTAAAACGGCAATAGCTCCCATTCGGTCGCTACTGCGTTTAACTGAATCGTCATGTACTAAGCAACCTCTTATAATCTTTGGTCAAGCTCAGTGTACAAAATCAAATTCGTCTACATAAAAAAACCGTCAGGTTTTGAAAACTTGACGGGTTTAAAATATTGATTCCCAGAAATTTATTTTTCAACTGTTATCGTAACCAAAAACTTAAACTCATCAATTTCGAGTTCATCGGCTTCGGTAAGATTATCCGCAAAATTCAAAATAACTGCCTGTGTTTCCAAACAAATGTAATCTTTATGACTTTCAATGGCTTGTAAAACAGTTGGTTCAGCATTGGCAATTTCAACCTTAATTTTATCCTGAACTTCCAAACCTTTCGATTTTCGCAGGTTTTGAATTCGATTTACCAAATCACGAGCAATGCCTTCTTTTCGGAGTTCATCTGTGATGGTAATATCCAAAGCAACCGTCAAACTTCCTTCCTGAGCAATCAACCAACCATCAATATCTTGAGTCGTAATTAACACATCTTCAGGGGTTAAAGTGACTTTCTCACCATCCAAATCAATGATAAATTCACCTGTTTGCTCTAAAGTTTTGATGTCATCTTGAGACATTTTGTTGATTTGTGGCGTAATCAACTTCATTTTTTTGCCGAATTGTTGCCCTAATTTTCGGAAGTTAGGTTTGGCTTTTTTGACCAAAATCCCCGCATCATCTTCCAAAATCTCAACGGCTTTGACGTTCACTTCCGTTTTGATTAATTCAGCAACTTCATTCAAATAGGTTTTCGTATTTTCATTAAGTGCAGGAACTAACACTTTTTCCAAAGGCTGACGAACCTTAATTTTTTGTTGTTTACGAAGTGAATGAGTCAAAGAGGAAACATTTTGGGCTAAGGTCATTTTTTCCTCCAATTGCAAATCAATTTCGTCTTCATTGACTTCAGGCATCAAACTCAAATGTATCGATTCGGCTGATTCTTTGGAACTTACCGCATTCAAATCTTGGTAAATTTGCTCGGAATAAAAAGGTGCAATTGGAGACATTAATTTGGCAATCGTCTCTAAACACTCATAAAGAGTTTGATAAGCTGCCATTTTATCTATCCCATAATCACCTTTCCAGAAACGTTTTCGATTCAGTCGAATATACCAATTGCTGAGGTCATCAATCGTAAAATCTTGAATTGCCCTTGCAACTTTCGTAGGTTCGTAATCGGCATAGGCTTCATCCACTATTTTGATTAAAGAGTTTAATTTGGAAATAATCCAACGGTCACTTTCAGTGCGTTCCGTAACAGGAATTTTAGCCTCCTGATATTGGAAATTGTCCAAATTGGCATACAATGCAAAAAAGCCATACGTATTCTTGAGTGTTCCAAAAAATCGGCGTTTGACTTCATCCAATCCCGTCAAGCTAAATTTGAGGTTATCCCAAGGATTGGAATTGACCATCATATACCATCGAATGGGGTCGGCTCCGTGTTCTTTTAGGGCTTCGAATGGGTCAATAACATTGCCCTTCCGTTTGGACATTTTTTCCCCTTTTTCGTCCAAAACTAACCCTGTTGAAACCACATTTTTGAAAGCAACACTATCGAAAATCAATCCTGCTAAGGCATGAAGGGTAAAGAACCAACCACGAGTTTGGTCAACTCCCTCGGAAATAAAATCAGCAGGATAACTTTCCTTAAAAATATCGTCATTTTCAAAAGGATAATGCCATTGAGCGTAAGGCATTGCCCCCGAATCAAACCAAACATCAATTAAGTCAGTTTCTCGAAACATCGGTTTTCCTGATGCACTTACCAACGTAATATTATCTACGTAAGGTCTATGTAAATCTTCGACATTTTCAGGATTTTCAAAACCTGCTTCACGAGCCTTTTCGATTTCGGTTTGGAGTTCTGAGATTGAGCCAATACAACGCTCTTCTGAATTATCTTCGGTTCGCCAAATTGGTAGAGGAGTTCCCCAATATCGAGAACGGGATAAGTTCCAATCTACCAGATTTTCCAACCAATTTCCAAAACGTCCCTCGCCTGTTGATTTGGGTTTCCAATTGATGGTATTATTCAACTCAACCAATCGACTTTTCAAAGAAGTTGTTCGAATAAACCAAGAAGATAAAGGATAGTACAAAACAGGCTTATCGGTACGCCAACAATGGGGGTAGGAGTGTTCGTATTTTTCTACTTTAAATGCTTTGTTTTCTTCCTTTAACTGAATGGCAATCAAGACATCAGTAGGTTTGAAATCAGGAGCATTTTGGACTTCTTCGGGATAATATTCTGCCTTTACAAAATACTCTGGATAATCGGTTACTTCTTTTACAAAACGTCCTTTTTTATCAACCAAAGGCATGACTTCCCCATTTTCATCGGTTACAGTTATGGCAGGAACGTTGTTTTGTTGAGCTACTCGAAAGTCATCTGCACCAAAAGTTGGAGCGGCATGAACAATACCTGTACCATCATCCGTAGTTACAAAATCACCCAAAATTACTTTAAAAGCATTTTCTTGATTTTCAGTTGGTTGAACGTAAGGCATCAATTGTTCATAAGCTGTTCCCACTAATTCAGAGCCTTTAAACTCCTCCTCGATGGTATAGGTAATTTTACGCTTATGTTTTTTGTTTTTTGGATTAAATTCGGACTCTAAAATATAAGTATTTCCGAATACCTTATTAACTAACTTTTTGGCTAAAATGACATTTATCGGCTGGTGTGTATATTGATTGGTTGTCTTGATTTTGACATAATCAATATTTTTCCCTACAACCAAACACGTATTCGAAGACAATGTCCAAGGTGTAGTTGTCCATGCAAGAAAATAGTCATTTTCTGTATTTTTTATCTTAAATTGTGCAACAATCGAAGTATCTTTTACATCTCGATAACACCCTGGTTGATTTAATTCGTGAGAGCTTAATCCTGTCCCTGCGGCGGGCGAATACGGTTGAATCGTATAACCTTTATATAATAAATCTTTTTCGTGTAGTTTTTTCAACAATGACCAACACGACTCAATATAATCATTTTCAAATGTAATGTAGGGATTATCCAAATCTACCCAGTAGCCAATGCGTTCGGTGAGGTCATCCCAAACACTTTTGTATTTCATGACGGCTTCCCGACATTTCTGATTGTATTCTTCAACGGAGATTTTTGTACCGATGTCTTCCTTCGTAATTCCAAGCTCCTTTTCTACCTGTAACTCAACGGGTAAGCCGTGCGTATCCCAGCCACCTTTGCGCTTGACCTGAAAACCTTTGAGTGTTTTATAACGACAAAAAATATCTTTAATAGCCCGTGCCATTACATGATGAATCCCTGGCATTCCGTTGGCAGACGGAGGACCTTCGTAGAAGACAAATGACTTTTTTCCTTCACGACTGCTTATTGATTTCTCAAAAATGTGATTTTTTTGCCAAAATTGAAGGACTTCCCGATTGACTTCGGGCAGGCTTACATTTTTATACTCTTTGTATTTCTCTGCCATGATTTAGAAATGAATTTCCGCCCTAAAAACGGATATTTATTAGATTTCTGAGTTCTCATTAATCAAACCTCAATATTACGAAATTTTTTACTCGGTTGCTATATAAATTGCTACTTCAGGATTTTCTATATTATTTGATTCTTGTCTATAAACTTCAAAATCTACGGTATATTTTCGATTTAACTTCTTATCCTTTTGCCAAATTTCTTGCCACATCTTTACTACAGCATGAGGCATTTGTCCTTTGGCTAGGAATTTCTGATACTTTCCTCCTTTGAACTCTCGTCCGACTAAGCCTTCTGGAATTTGGTCAAGTGAATTTACTTTTAGTCCTATAATGGATGTGTATTTTCCCTTATAATCAGATTCATAATCTGTGTAGATGGAATAGATTTCATCACACTCTTTATTTGGAATTTGACTCGAAATATCTTGAGTGTAAAACTGTTCCCAAAGTTTTCCTAAATCTTTGGATGCCTGTTCGTTTTTATTAGTTGTTCTAATCTGTATTCCGATTATTTTAAAACTAGTTATATTTATCATTTTAGTTATTTTTGATATAGAAAAAAATAGCTCGTAAACTTTAGCTTACGAGCTATTGATGAAGTAAGTTTTTTTTATGAATTCATGGCTTTTTCAAAGGCTTTCTCGGAGTCATTGTCTTCATTTTCACAGCCACCTTCTTTACCACACGCACACTTGATGCCTGCTTGCTTCAGATAAGGATTCTGAGTTGCACAAGTTCCCTTGAATTCTCCGTCTTTGATAAAAATCAATCGAACTCCCATCAATACGAAAAATGCACCCACAATGACCATTGTTGCAATTAATGTTGTCATACTTTAAAGATTTTAAGATTATACTCAAAAATACAGGCTTTCCCTTTAAAAAATTTGTTTTTTAAGGATTATTACTGAAATATTTTTGCTTTGTTCAGAGACATTCTACCTTTGAGTCAGTTGTTTAAAAAAAACATTTTAGTGTAATTGATTTTATAATTAAATCAATAGAAATTAAAAATATACTACATTAATATCAATTAAAAATCATGGCAAAATCACAAAAAGCACTCAAAATTTTTCTTATCTTTTTGCTTGTGGCAGGAATTATTGTTGTAGCGACAGGAGCTATTTTATGGAGTGCCTCTTACAGTAGTGGCAGTCGAACAGGACGGGTTATCAAGCTGAGTAACAAAGGAATTTTGTTCAAGACATGGGAAGGTGAACTCAATATGGAGTCGCTTGGACACTCCAAATCTACGGCAGGACTTTCGACCGTTTGGCAATTTTCAGTAGATGAAGCAAGCGAAAAAGTCCTCAAAGAATTGGATTCGGCAATGGTCAATAATTTACGAGTACAATTGATTTATAGTGAGAAATATATGTTGATTAAATTACGGGGAGAAACCAAATATTTCATTACAGAAGTAAAATTTACGGATAAACAAACAAAATCCGAAAAGTCAACATTCGAAAAACAGTTAAATGCTGCTCCTAAAACGGACTCTTTGCTTACAGAATCTTCTGAAATTGATTCGGTACAGGCTGAGCCTATTGTTGAAAAATCAACTGATAATCAAGCAGAAATGGAAGAAACAGGCGAAACTGTAGCCAATTTTGAAATTCAGAATAATGGCTGTTATGCTCCTTGTGAAGTACAGTTTCAGAACCTTTCTCAAAACGCGATTGCTTATTTCTGGGATTTTGGTGATGGACAACAGTCTGATGAAAATACACCTTCACACACCTTCCAAACGGCTGGCAATTATGAAGTTAAGCTCAAGGCAGTTCGAAAAGATGGTACAAAAGCCCAAAAATCAAAATGGGTTGTTATTCGATAAATTATTGGTTATCATGATATTGTAAATAATATTTTTGTTGGTGTCATTACACTAAAACATCAACAAAGGTATTTGAAATTTAGTAGTTCTCTGATTGTTTTAGATTTGGAGAGCTAAATTGAATTGTTTTTATAGGTAATTTTTAAATTCAAAAACAATGAAGACGGAAGTTCTAAGCCCCAAAGTCGAGCCAAAATTAGAAACACAAGAAATCCATAAGTCATTGATTTATGAAGAGATAGATGGAGTTCCATTTTATTACAAAGGCTGGCAAAATGTTTTAAATCATCAACAAACTTTAGCAGAAATTATGGGATGCTTAGGTACACAAGTGGTAATTATTTCGTGCATTTTGGAGTTTTTATATCAAAATTTATCATTGACCGACTACTAAAATTGGAACAAATGAGGCGGGATTGCATTTAGGTAAAAAAGATAATGTAGCGTCTGATATTGTTATTTATGACAAGAAAGAGTTTCAAAACTACTCCCTTCGAAATCAATATTTGAGAATTCCACCCCGTGTAGTTATTGAAGTAGATATTGTGGCAGAAGCCAAAGAACTATCTGATAATCAAGGGTATGTTTATAAAAAAACAGATAAATTATTGGCTTTTGGAGTTGAAAAAGTCATTTGTTTTTTTTCAAGTTCTCAGAAGGTGATGATTGCTGAACCTAACTCTGCTTGGTTAATTTCGGATTGGAGTCAGACCATTTCTTTGTTTGGAGATTATGAATTTTCATTGACCCAGTTGATTGAAAAAGATGGTATTTTGAAATTGTAACTAAATCACAAAAAATATGATTTTAATTATCAAACCTTGGCTGTTTTATTTACTTTCCAATCCACCACGTGGTATGGCACTTTTTCCATTCGTACTACTAAAATACTCAAAAGATAAACAGAATTTAGTAGTACTTAATCATGAAAAAATTCATTTACGCCAACAATTAGAACTGGGAATTTTACCGTTTTATGTGTTGTATTTGGCGAATTATTTGGTGAATCGTTTTTTATATTCCTGCCATGACCAAGCCTACCGAAATATCTGTTTTGAAAGAGAAGCCTACTGCCACGAATCTGATTTAAGTTATTTACAAAATCGAAAATTTGGGAGTTTCTGGCAATATCTAACCAAATAAATCTACGAATTTGAAAAGTAGTGGCGCAACTTCGAAGCCGAACCACTACAAATTTTGAGGGTAATTATTTCATTTTGACATAAGTAGCTCCATAGCCAAATTTTTCCTTTCGAGCATCCTTAAAATACTCAATTACAGTACTTTTTCCGAGATGTTTATGAATCTCATTTCTTAGAATACCATTGCCAACTCCATGAATAAATACGATTTCCGAAATACTTTGCATATTTGCCTTTTCGAGTTCTTTCTCAAAAAAATCTAATTGTTTGTTTAAATATTCTTCTTTTGGAGTAATGTGGTTGGGAGGCAAAATATTTTCGATATGCAAGTCCACCTCTCGAATGTTGTGAGCATCTTTTGAAATTGGAGCAGTCGTTTGTTTTTCAGAAGATTTTCCCATTAACATACTTTCTCTCAATTGAGTAGTGTCCAATTTTTGAGGTTTATTTTTAGAAACTTTTTTCTCTTCTATGATAGGCTTTGAAGGTGGTGGTACGTGCTGACCATCAATTTGATATAGATAAACTTCTCGTTCTAAAATTGGGGCGGTATGTTTACTCTTGAAAAATCCACTCGCATTAAATTTAAGTTTTCGAGCAAGTGGTTTTTTGGGTTGTCCGTATCCTCTTTTGAAAAATAAAGCCTGTACTAAAAATGCACCCCACTTTTCAAATTTGGCTAAACTAACTTCGTGTACTTTTTCGACACTTCGCTGTTTCAATAAAGTTCCTGCTAATCCATAATGCCGTCCACTATCCTGAAATTCACCAAAAGTAATGAGCATATCCAAGTCAGTATTATTAATCAGTTTGACAGAAAGTAACTGGTCATTAATGGGATCAAAAGCAATATAAAAACCTGATTCTGAGATAATCTTAGAAATGCTGGAGTTCTTTGTTTTTGAAGGTTTATTGGTTTTCTTTTGAGGTTTAGGTGTACCAAAGTAGTCCGTTTCTTGTGTAGAGACTTTCACTAAATCCATTGGTAAAACAGGAATCCCAAAGCCGTCTTCGATTTCAACTTCTACCGTACCGTCTTTCAGAAATTTACGGACAATTCCTTCAGCATCATCGTGCAGTAATCGTACTCGGTCTCCTATATTTATCGTATTACTCATAATGCGATTTATTTATGATAAAACTTTCACTTTATAAGTATTGAGATAAACCTATTGATTATCAGATAAATACTCTTGTAATATTTTGAGTTTTAAGAATCAGTTCGGTCTGAAGTGAAAGTTAGCTATTCAAGTTTTCATTAAAAATTTTATTTTACCCTATGAATGGTAGAGGTAAAATAGTGTTTGTGCGCTATAATACGTAATCTTGTGGATTTGTTATAGGAGTTTTCAGGTTTTTAACTAATTTTACCTTCCTAGTTTTACTGTACTTTCCGTAGAAATGGCTCGTTTTTGGCTTAATTTTATGATGTTCCGATAATTAACCAAAAAATTAAATATTTATTCATCTGATGAGAACGATTTGCTAGGAATCACTTCCTACTTTTGTGTAGCATATTTTGTATTATTTTAATAAATAAATTAAATCTAAAACACCAAATTGATGAAAAAAGGATTACTCTTTTTGTGGGTACAACTTTTGAGCTTGTCTCTTGTGTTTGCTCAGACAACGATTAAAGGGAAGGTAACTGACAAAGACACACAGGAGTCAGTTATTGGGGCTAATATCCGTGTAGCAGGTGGCACAGCAGGTGCAGTTACGGATGTGGACGGAAACTTTGCATTCAAGGTTGAGGGTGAAGGTGAAAAAACAATTGAAGTTTCATTTGTTGGGTATGAAACCCTGAGCCAGATTGTCCGATTGAATGGCTCAGAAATAGATTTAGGTACGATTGCTTTGCAGGCTTCTGCTATTGGTTTGGAGGGTGTCGAAGTTATTGCTTCCATTGCAATTGATCGAAAAACTCCTGTGGCTGTTTCTACGATCAAAGGTGAAATCATTGCAGAAAAAGTAGGTAACCAAGAATTTCCAGAAATCTTGAGAAATACTCCTTCAGTTTATGTAACTAAATCTGGTGGTGGTTTTGGCGATTCTCGAATTAATGTGCGTGGTTTTGATCAACGAAATGTAGCCGTAATGTTAAATGGTGTTCCAATTAATGATATGGAAAATGGTTGGGTTTATTGGTCGAACTGGGCTGGTTTAAGTGATGTGTCTTCTTCGATGCAAATTCAACGTGGATTGGGAGCTTCTAAGTTGGCGGTTGCCTCAGTAGGTGGCTCAATTAATATCATTACAAACGCTACGGATTTGAAAAAAGGAGGAGCAGTTAGTGCTAGTGTGGGGAATGATGGTTATCAAAAATATAGTGCTGTGGCTTCTACAGGGTTATTGAAAAGTGGATTTGCAGCTACTGTGCAATTTACTCATACACGGGGTGATGGCTATGTAGATGGTACAAAATTCCGTGCTTATTCTTATTATATTTCATTGAGCCAAAAAATTAAGAAACATTTACTTTCTTTTACCTATTTGGGCGCACCACAATGGCACCACCAACGTACTGTAGATACTTATGATGGTATTACATTACGTTCATTTGTAGATCCTGATAATACAGATGACCAATTTACTAATATGGGTATTAAGTTTAATCACTTATATGGACAATTAGATGGTGAAGAATTTACATGGCGAAGAAACTTTTATCACAAGCCAAAAGCATTCTTGAATCATTATTGGGAAATCTCAGATAAAACAGATCTGAATACTTCTGTTTATATTTCACTTGGACGTGGAGGTGGAACAGGACCTCGTGGACGCATCCAAAATGGTGATACTCGTTTTTATGACACGAGTTTTGATATTCGAGATGCAAATGGACAAGTTCGGTTTGATGATATTGTCCGACACAACCGAGGAGAAACGATAGATGGTTGGGGAACAAAAGAACAAACTGATGGACGATATATCACTACTTCAAGTGGAAACGGATTTATTCGTCGTGCTTCAATGAATTCACACAACTGGTATGGAGTCCTTTCCACGTTGACCAGTGAATTAACTGATAAATTGAACTTAGTTGCTGGATTTGATGGACGTTATTATCGAGGAATTCACTATCGCCGTGTAGAAAATTTGTTAGGTAATAATGCGTATTTATCTGATTCTGACATTAATAACCCAGAAAATTACATTACCACAGAAGCCCCTGCTGATTTTGGTGATTTTGCGGATAATGGTTACAAAGATACAGGAGATCGGGGAGCAAATGTATTGAACTATAATAATGATGGTTTGGTACAATGGTTAGGTGTATTTGCTCAATTAGAATATTCTACTGATAAATTAACTGTATTTGGGGCTGTATCAGGTTCTAATCAGGGATTCAAACGAGTAGATTACTTCAATTATGAAAGTGATAAACAAGAATCTGATTGGGAGAATTTTCTTGGAGGAACCGTGAAAGCTGGCGCAAACTATAATATTAATGACAAACATAACGTCTTTGCGAACGCAGGATTCCTTTCACGACAGCCTATTTTTGATAATGTCTTCATTAATTATAGAAATCAGGTAAATGAAGATGTCGAAAATCAAAAAATCACAGCCTTTGAAGTCGGTTATGGCTACCGAAGTGGTATTTTCAATATGAATGTAAACTTATACAATACCATCTGGGCTAATCGTCAATTTGATAGATCTCAAGATAATGCTGTTGGTGAAAGTATTACATATTTTTTCCGTAATGTAACTCAAACTCACCGAGGTATTGAAGTGGAAGCGAATGTACAACCCATTGAAAAATTAACTTTAACAGGAATGGTTTCATTGGGTGACTGGTTCTACAGTGATAACTTCACGGCTACGGGAACAAATATTGATACTCAACAGCCTGAAGGAGAATTGACTATTTATGCCGATGATTTGCCGATAGGTGATGCTGCACAAACAACGATGAACTTTGGTGCAACCTACGAGATTATCAAGGGGTTACGAGTAAATGCAAACTGGAATTATGCTGACCGATTATTTGCAGAGTATGATGTAAATGATGCCCAATTTTTACAAAAAGGTGGTGAAATTGTAGAATTACCTAACTATTCTTTATTGGATGCAGGACTGTATTATACCGTTGACTTAGGCAAAACAACGCTTTCATTTAACTTAAATGTCAACAATGTTCTGGATGAAGAGTACATTGCTGAATTGGATACCAATATTCAAGATGATCCGACTACTCCCACTAACGAGTTCTATAACAATCGTGGATTTTACGGATTCGGACGAACTTGGAACGCAGGCATGAAGATTAAATTCTAATATAAACTTTTTTCCAAAGTGATTAAATCAGGAAAGCTCCAAGTACTTAAACTTGGAGCTTTTTTATTGAATTAATATTAGATGAACCGTTAATTAACGTGAGTTTCATATAGAAAAATAGATTGACGAAATTATTTTTCAAAAAAGTACTCCAAAAACTTGCATTGTACCAAAACATTCGTACCTTTGCGTTGCATTTCACGGAAAGCAGTGAATTGACATAAATAAAAAAGTTGGTGTTGTAGCTCAGTTGGTAGAGCATCGGACTGAAAATCCGTGTGTCGGTGGTTCAAATCCACTCAACACCACTTCCTAAAATAGAAAGACACGGCTTTAAGTCGTGTCTTTTTGTTTTTCTTTACTTTAAGTTTTTCTATTACGTTTTATTTTTCATACGCCAAAAATACAGGGAAGCGTTGATTAATAATTCCTAACTCATTACAAGCCGCTTTCGAGAGTTTAATAACTACGTCTTTGTTGGCGGCAATTTGAGGTAAATTTCCAATGACCTTTACCGTTACCGATTTTCCACTTCCTTCACTATATACTCGAATGTATGTCCCTACGGTTGCCGAACGATGTAAAGCTAATTTGACAGGCGAATAAGCTGAAGAAATCAGTGTTCCCATTCCCGATTCTCTGGTAATTCCTTTGCTGGGTTTTATACGTTGAAATTCGGCATCCAAATAATTCCAAGCTCCTGCTCGTGCCACATTTTCTAAATAAATTTTCTGTCCTTTTCGTACCGTATTCGCATTTCGTATTCCATTCCAAACTAATAAACTATTGACCGAAACATGATATTTTTGAGCTAACATTTGCATATTCTCACCCACTTGGATAATGTGGTATCTTTTGGTTGCGCCATAAGCTCCAATATGCGTTACTTTGGATTCGGTAGGAGTAGATTCGTTAGTATCTTTTGATTTTTGAACATATAGTTTTTGTCCTTCCTGAATTTCGCCTGAAGTTAAATGATTGAGAGCCTTGAGACGCTCTACGGTTGTCCCAAATAGTCGAGCAATCCGAAATAAAGTATCGCCATACTGAACCGTATAAATAATTTTTTCATCATCTTGTTCTTCTTGGAATTGCTCAAAATCAGTAGTTAAGAAATAGGTTGAATTTGGCACACAAAAGCCAACTGATAGACAGTTAGAGAGTAGTAGAATAGCAACTAATTTTTTCATGTTTTTAGATAATTTATAAACGATTTTTTCGAATTTGTAACTCAATTTTGTTGTTAAGATTTGGATACTTAAATGATTTTTTTATGAGGAATGCCGTACCGAAAAACATCAAAAGCTAGATTTTAAATCCCAAAACGGTCACATCATCAACCCGTTTACCTGTTCCAATCCAGCGAATTAATGTTTGGTCTAGAATATCGGCTTGTAAACCTAACGGCTCTTGGTGGATTTTGGTGAGTAATTTCCGAAAACGTTTATTCATAAATCGACGTTTTGGTTGATTTTCCTTAAAACTTCCCAGTTGGTCAGGATAGCCATCTGAATATAAGTAGAAAATTTGTCCTTCTTTTATATTAACTTTTTGTTTATCAAATGTTTCCTGCTTTTGTATATGAAGTCCTCCTACTGATTTGCGTGTACCTTTTAGCAAATTAAGTTCGGCATCTTCGAAATATAAAAGGCAATTTCGTGCGCCTGCAAATTCTATTTTATATTCTAATTTATCAATCATACAAATTGCCATATCCATTCCATCATTATTACGAGAGGTATGTTGTCTTAAGGCAACTTGAATATTTTGGTTTAGAGCTTCAATAATTTGATTTACTTCTATAATATTACTTTTTAAAACAATTTCATTTAATAAAGCATATCCCATCATGGACATAAATGCCCCTGGTACACCGTGTCCTGTACAATCAATAACACTAATGAAAACTTTATTTTTCCGAACACCAAACCAATAAAAATCACCACTGACAATATCACGAGGCATATAATAGATAAAAATATCTGTAAAATATTCTTGCATTTCTTTCAAATCGGGCAAAATAGCATTTTGTAAACGGCGAGCATATTTGATACTTGTTTCGACATCTCGGTTTGCTTTTTCGAGCTTAATGCTTTTTTGTTGAAGTTCGGCGGTGCGTTCGGCTACTTCTTCCCCCAATCTTAAAAAGAAATCACGTTCTGCCAAAATGGTAGATGTCATATCAGAGGTAATGCCGTCCAAGTGTAAGAATTGTCCTTCTTCATCTTTAACAAACCACATTCGAGTGCGGACATATCGCTCAGCTTTGTCTTTTCGGATAACACGGTATTCTGCCTCTAAATATTCTTGGGTTGCAAGTTGGCTTAATTTTTCACTAACGTGAGGTTTATCTTCTGGATGGATAAGTTCAAACCAAAGATTATTATTTTGTTCAAAATCAGCTAGTTCATAGCCATATAATTCTTTGGCAGTATGATTAATATAAAATGAAAAATCCGCTCCTGATGACCAAATGACATCTTCGATAGTTTCTAAAATCGTATTGAATTGATTCCGACTACGTTCTAATTTCTGGATATAATTTGCTTGTTCTTGAGACTGTGCTTCAAAAGCTAATTTTTCAGTTGATTGCCCCTGTAAAATTTGTTGATGCTGAGTTTGTAATTGTTTATATTTTTGATGCGTTTTGAGTTGGTGGATAGTCAAAGCACAAGTCGTTAAAAAAGGTTGTAAAAAATCAACCTCTTCTTGAGGATAAGACTCTGATTTGCTGAGTATTCCAATCCAACCGATTCCTTTATTTTGTTGTAAAATAGGAAGTCCTAAAAATGATTTGATATCTTGTAAATCATCTGAAATTTTATGAGTTCCCTGTATTAAGGAATCGTTTGATTGAATAGGAAAAAAGATAGGATTTTTGGTTTCTAAGAAATAGTCAAAAATAACGGAAAGTGAAATAGGGTTTTGATCTTCAGACTTTTAATAAACCATTTTTTAAGAGATTTATCCAATTGAAAGTAGTGGAGAATTCTAACTGGAACTCAGCTTTCGGAGATATCTTTTTGTCTTGAAGAGTCGTTCCTATAAAACCATGCGGACTACCTGTTAGATCTAATAGTTTTACTAATAACAATTCATACATTTCAGAGGAAACTGAGGCTGACCAAGCAGAAGTTTCGATTAATTTTTGATGAATTTGTTGGAGATGCTTAGTGAGTTTATGGCAATCTAATTCAGTGAATTTCATCATACGAAGATAAGATAATTTATCATGATATGACAAGTTTGAGAAATTTTGTTTCGCTTTTTGGGTAGGATTTTAGTTGTAAGAAAAACTATTATAATGAGGTAGGACTTTCACTTAGAAAATGTATTTTGCTGAAAATCAGTTATAAGGAAAGTCCTATATTGAGTTGTTGATTACTTTTAATTACAGTTTTTCAAGATAGGTACACTTACTGACATTTTTACATCAGGGTGCAAAACACTTTTTCCGTCAGTTCCTTGGTGAAGCTCCTCACATACTTTGTTAAGTGCGGTGATGCCTGCTTGTCCCTCCCAATCATTCACATTAATCTGACCATTTGCCGTAATTTCAGTATCCGTAATTTCATAATCCAAAGATACTTCTTTTTCAATTTCATTGATGGTCAAGGCAATTACGATTTTTTCATCTGTAATTTTCTTGATACTTCCGACCATTTCTTCCCCTTTGATATTGCCAAAAAATTGCGTTTTGATTTTGTTATCTCGATCCTCATTATCCGAATTGAGTCCATTTGTTTTAATTATTAAGGTTAGACCTTCTAATAATTTATCAGGACTATCTGCAGATTCGTTTGTTAATTTTGTGCTAATACTATCAAATCGACCATTTACACCGACTTTCTCAGTAAATTTATAGGCTTTCCAAGCCACCCGAAGCTCATCCGTTTTCAAGGAGTAGGTGCATTTTTCTTCAGTTGGAGTAGTGTCCGAAGATTTTTTTTCTGAGGGCTGACTACCACAAGAGACAGTAAACCAAAGCAATACGCTTGCTAAAAAAAAATGAATTTTGTTCATGTTTAGATTTTTCATGTCAAAAGCAAATTTGGTATAACATTTTAGGTTAAAGTTGGAGTTTAAAATCAAGTATTTTGATCACTAGTTGAAAAAACAAAAGGTATTTTTCAAAAGTAAGAAGAAAAGCGGATTTCTTTCATATATCTGAAAATAAGAGGTGAAGTAAATAGTTTGTATTTAAAGTTATTTTTTGCCGAAATCCTGAATTTTTTGATCGAAAAATGTTAAACAATAACAAAAAATAAATATATTGCTCCTGAACTGAACAGAAGTAATCGAATGACTAAATTTAAGTATGAAGCAGAATATGAATTCGATACTTCACTGAAAGTGATTTATCCATATTTAATGCCGAGTGGATTAACAAAATGGTTTGCAGAAGAAGTAATTATACGGGATGAATCTAATAAGCTCTATAACATTATTTGGGATGCTGAGTCACACCTTGCCCGATTGACTCGGAAACGCATGAACAAATGCTTACGGTATGTCTTCGTGTCCGAAGATGATCCATCAGAAAATGATACAGCTTACTTGGATTTTCAGCTTAATCGGAATGAAATGACCGAAACTATTTTTTTACAAATTACAGACTGTTCGGAAATGGATGACGAACAAGAACTCAGAGAAGTATGGGATAGTCTAATCCAAAATTTGCGTGAATGCCTCAAAAATCGGAGCATTATCACTTAATTATGAATTGAGTATGTATCACCTGAGTCGCTCCAGATTTGGGAAAATCTCTTTAGCGGCTCACATTTTACATATCCGATTTAATCTTATTTTGATTCATAAAAATACCTGTTTGGCTAGTAAAAAAATTAATGGTATACTTTAGACTAATATAAATTTAAATTTTGAATAAAACATTGATTATCAATTTTTTATATGAATATACATAAAGTAGGATTTGCAAACTCTACTTTATGTATATTAGCGATTTTGAGCAATGAAAGCTATTTCACTAAATAAAGTTTATTCCCTAAAGATATTTTTCAAAAATTTTTAAACAACCTCTTATCCTCACTTTTACTGGGGCAAAATACAGATTTTCCATATTGTCCAAAATTTTTTAATTTGTTCTAAATTTCAACAGGAAAGTCATGCCGTTATTTTTTTGTACTTTTGCCTTTTCAAAAAGAAAAAATACCAAATCTGGAATTGATTGAGATGGCGAATATTGTAGCAATTACTGGCAGACCTAACGTAGGAAAATCCACTTTATTTAATCGATTGGTAGAACGCCGAAAGGCAATTACTGATAACGAAAGTGGCGTAACCCGTGACCGACATTATGGCAAATCAGAATGGAATGGCAAAAAATTTACGGTCATTGATACGGGTGGATACGTACATGGGTCAGAAGATATTTTTGAAGCTTCGATACGAGAACAGGTCGAGATTGCAATGGAAGAGGCTTCAGTAATTTTGTTTATGGTTGATTGTCATACTGGTTTGACGGATTTGGACAAAGATTTTGGCTTGATTTTGCGTCGTTCTAAGAAACCTGTTTTGATTATTGCCAACAAGGCGGACGATGCTGAGAAATCAGCTTCCCATGTCGAATTTTATGAACTTGGATTCGATGCGAATATTTATCCTGTTTCTTCACAGTCAGGAACGGGAACAGGGGAATTATTAGATGACCTAACCGAGCTGTTAGAAGATGAAATACCTCTTGAAGACAAATCACCTCGCTTAGCAGTTGTGGGGAGACCCAATGTTGGAAAGTCATCTCTTTTAAATGCATTGTTAGATAAAGAACGAAGTATTGTTACCGATATCGCAGGAACGACACGGGATTCGATTGATAGTCAGTACAAAGCCTTTGGACATGACTTGATTTTAACCGATACGGCTGGACTACGCCGAAAAGCTAAAGTCAAGGAAAATATTGAGTTTTATTCAACTCTTCGAGCCATTAAAGCCCTTGAGAATTCGGATGTATGTTTGGTGGTTTTAGATGCTGAACGGGGCTTAGAATCCCAAGATATGAATATCATTTCTCTAGCGCATCGAAATCATAAAGGGGTTGTGATTTTGGTCAATAAGTGGGATTTGATTAAAAAAGAGACCAATACGATGGCAAATTATCGGAAAGAAATTCTTGAAAGATTACGCCCGAATGATTACCCACCCGTCATTTTTATTTCGGCTTTAGAAAAACAACGGATTTATAAGGCGATGGAAATGAGCGTACAAGTTTATGAAAACCGTACCAAACAAATTCCAACTGCTCGACTCAATGAAGTCATGTTGGATGCCATTATGAAATATCCACCACCATCTTATCGGGGTCGAGAAATTAAAATTAAATATATTACCCAGATTACGGGGCAAGTACCTACTTTCTTATTTTTCTGTAATCTTCCCAAACACATTAAAGAATCATATCGGCGGTATTTGGAAAATAAAATGCGCGCCAATTTCGGTTTTGAAGGTGTTCCTATCCGATTATTTTTTAGAAAGAAATAATGAATTTATGTGATCACAATTCTATTTGTAAAGCTGAATTCTCCAAGAATTTAAAACTCTTGGAGAGTTGGAAATCAGTTGGTTTTGATAAAATTCAAAACAGCTATTTTTGATCCTATAAAAAATTCTGATAATGTTTAATAAAGTTAGTATTTTCATTTAGTTTTAATCTCTCAAAATCAAATAAAAATGCTATCTTTGTTACGTACTAAAGTACACTTGGAAAGGCTTCAAATTTCTAAATCTATGCTTTTCTAAATTCCTGTAAAATAGAGTTTTATATTAACCGCTCCTCAGTTACATGACACACGGCGAAACTATCATTCCTATCAATATTGAGGATGAAATGCGTGGTGCATACATTGATTATTCAATGTCTGTTATTATTTCTCGTGCTTTACCTGATGCACGGGATGGCTTAAAACCCGTTCATCGCAGAGTCCTTTATGCTATGACCGACCTTGGTCTTTATCATAATAAATCCTACAAAAAATCGGCACGGATTGTCGGTGAGGTTCTCGGAAAATACCACCCTCACGGAGATACCGCAGTATATGATACGATGGTGCGTATGGCACAACCTTGGTCATTACGGTATCCGCTTGTGGATGGACAAGGAAACTTTGGCTCTGTGGATGGTGATAATCCTGCGGCGATGCGTTATACCGAAGCTCGTTTGCGCCGAATTTCGGAGGAAATACTTTTTGACCTCAATAAAAATACGGTCAATTTTCAACCGAATTTTGATGATTCACTTAAAGAACCGACTGTTCTTCCTGCTAAAGTACCAAATTTGTTGCTCAACGGAGCCTCTGGTATTGCGGTTGGGATGGCGACCAACATGGCGCCCCATAATTTGACCGAAGTGGTTAATGGAATTGTAGCCTACATCGACAATAATGAAATTACGATTTCGGAGTTGATGAACTATATTACTGCTCCTGATTTTCCGACTGGAGCAACTATTTATGGCTATCAAGGTGTCAAAAAAGCCTTTGAAACAGGACGAGGACGAATTGTTTTACGTGCCGTTTCTCGATTCGAAACGTCCAAAGATGGTAAAGAGCGAATTATTGTTTCTGAGTTGCCTTATCAAGTCAATAAAGCTGCCATGATTGGCAAAACGGCAGCCCTCATTAATGAGAAAAAAATTGAAGGAATTTCAGCTATTCGAGACGAATCCGATAAGGACGGAATGCGAATTGTCTATGACCTCAAACGGGATGCTGTTCCTTCGGTTGTACTTTATAACTTATTCAAACAAACTCAGTTACAGGTTTCTTTTAGCGTAAATAATATTGCTTTGCTTAATGGCAGACCTCAAACGCTAAATCTTAAAGACCTCATAAAATGTTATGTCGATCATCGGCACGAAGTCGTTACAAGACGAGTTCAATTTGAGTTAGAACAAGCCGAGAAACGGGCGCATATTCTTGAAGGATTACTCAAGGCACTTGATCATATTGATGAAATTATTACCCTGATTCGAGGTTCAAGAGATGCCGAAATTGCTAAGACAGGATTGATTGAAAAATTTGAATTTTCAGAAATCCAAGCGAAAGCCATTTTGGATATGCGATTGCAACGCCTGACAGGATTAGAGCGTGATAAACTTCAACAAGAATATGACGAATTATTAACCAAAATAGCTGATTTAAAAGATATTTTGGCGAATGAGTCACGGCGAATGCAAATTATTAAGGATGAACTAACCGAAATCAAGGAAAAATACGGAGATGAACGGCGCACAGGAATTGTATATAGTGCCGATGATATTGGTATTGAAGATATGATTGCGGAAGAGGAAATGGTCATTACGATTTCGCATGAAGGATATATGAAACGAACTGCTTTGACCGAATATCGTACTCAAGGACGAGGTGGAGTTGGTTCGAGAGGAGTAATTACCAAAGATAAGGATTTTACAGAACATCTTTTTGTTACTTCGACTCATAGTTATTTATTGATTTTCACAGAGTTAGGAAAAGTATATTGGCTTAAAGCTTACGAAGTTCCTGAAGGAAGTAAAGTTTCGAAAGGTCGTCCTTTACAAAATATTATTAATATTGATAAGACAGATAAAGTGAGGGCGGTCATTAGTGTTAAAGACCTCAAAAACGAAGATTATACCGAAAATCATTACTTGGTGATGTGTACTGAAAAAGGCATCATCAAAAAGACCCGTTTGAAAGAATATTCTCGCCCACGACAAAGTGGTATTCAGGCAATTACCATCAAAGAAGGAGATACGCTTTTGGATGTTGCTTTGACGGATGGAGAAAGTCAAATTGTATTAGCGGCACGTTCAGGACAAGCAATTCGGTTTGAAGAAGAAAAAGTTCGGGCAATGGGACGGACTGCCGCAGGAGTTCGAGGAATTAATATTTCAGAAACCAATAAAGTAGTAGGCATGGTTACGGTTTCGGATGAAAATTCTCAAATTTTGGTAGTCTCTGAAAAAGGTTATGGTAAACGTTCTTCATTAGACGAATATCGACTTACGAATCGGGGGGGGAAAGGAGTTCGGACATTAAATGTCACTGAAAAAACAGGTGAGTTAGTAACTGTAAAAAATGTTACGGATAATGACCAGTTGATGATTATCAATAAGTCAGGTGTAATTATTCGGTTTTCGATTTCAGAACTTCGAGTGATGGGACGTGCTACACAAGGTGTTCGAATCATTAAACTCAATGAAACGGATGAAATTTCTTCGGTAGCTAAAATTGCTATTCCCGAAGACGATCAAGTGGAAGAACAAATAGAAGAAACTGAAAATCAGGATTCAATAGAAGTATTGGAAGAAAATTTTTCACAGAATCTTTCACAAAGTGAAAATGGTAATACCGAGTTAGAAGCTTAGAAAATAACTATTTTTGCAATAGTTTTTGTAATAAACAAAGCCCCTCTTCAAAAGAAGGGCTTTGTTTATGGAGGTAAAAATAATTGACTTACTTATTATGAGAGGTTTCCACCAGTTTAAATCCTGTACCATGTACATTCAAAATTTGCAGGTTGGGGTCACTCTTGAGGTACTTCCGCAGTTTGGTGATATAAACATCCATACTTCGAGAATTGAAATAATTATCATCGTGCCAAATTGCTTTGAGTGCTTTGGAACGTTCCATTGTTCGATTTTTGTGTAGGCACAACATCCTCAGAAGCTCGGTTTCTTTGGAAGTCAATTTTTGGGTTTCTTCAGTATCGTGGCGAGTCAATTTCTGTACATCGTATTGGAACGTAAAATGCCCCAAGGTGAAAACGGAAATTTCTTCAGTTTTTTCTTGTCCAGCCGTGCGCCGAAGCACCGCATGAATTCGTAAACGCAACTCTTCCATACTGAAGGGCTTCGTCATATAATCATCTGCTCCGATTTTGAATCCCTTGATAGTATCCTCACGCATTGCTTTGGCAGTTAGGAAGATAATCGGTAAAAGTTTGTCTTTTCGGCGGATTTCTTCGGCAACTTTAAAACCATCCATAATTGGTAACATCACATCCAACACACACAAATCATAAGTGTCTTCGTTGAAAGCTTTGAGCCCTGCACGTCCATCACGGCAGAGTGTGGTTTCGAATTCCGTATCAAGGGATTCTTTGAGAATTTGCCCCAAATTTAAGTCGTCTTCCACCAGTAAAATGCGTGCCATTTTATCGTTATTCTCTTTCATGTCGATAAGGTAAAAATATAATAAATGTTGTCCCTTTACTGGGTTCACTATTCACTCTAATTACGCCGTAATGGGCTTCAATCATGGTTTTTACGTAGCTTAGCCCCAGCCCAAATCCCTTCACATCATGCACATCGCCTGTAGGGACACGGTAAAATTTATCAAAAATTTTTGAGACTGTTTCTTTAGGGATGCCTTGTCCTTTATCCGAAACCGTAATGATGATGCCTTTATCAGCATTTTCGGTAGTAATCTCAATTTCCAACTGGTCAGGTGAATACTTAATTGCATTATCCACCAAATTATTTAGTACGTTGTTAAGGTGTGTTTCATCTGCCTCAATGATAGGTTGATGAGCTTGAAGTTCTTTCCGAACGACTCCTTCCCGTTGCTCAATTGGTAGTTCAAAGTTATGAATAGTACGTTGAATAACATCATGTACATTTGTTTCTTGTACCCTGATATCGAAGTCATTACGTTCCAAGCGAGCAATCTGAAGCACCTTTTCAATTTGTCCGCCGAGGCGTTCATTTTCATCTTTTATTATTTGCAGATAACGTGCCAAAAGTGTCTCATTAGTACGCATCGCCGAATCATTAAGCATCTCACAAGCTAAGGAAATGGTTGAGACGGGTGTTTTGAACTCATGAGTCATGTTATTAATAAAATCATTTTTCATATCGGATAGTTTCTTTTGCTGATTAATTGTAAAAACGGCAAAAGCAAAACAACCTGACACCACTAAAATTAACACCATCGAAGAAATTAGCACGGTTGCCATTTCTCTGAGAATATAACGAAACTGCTGCGGAAAATAAACATATAAATAAGCAGGTAAGGAAAAATCATCATTTGGGAACAATGCCACACGGTAACCTTTCTGAAGTAACTTGGCTTTATTTTGGACGCTATCCGCAAAAATCAATTTATAATTTTTTAAGTCCCAAACCACTACTCCAAACTCAAAAGGAGTTTTAATGCCTTTTCGATTAATTTCGACTTGAAGTAAGGAATCAACTAATTCTTTGCTAATTCGTTCATTCATAGGCTTGTCAAAGTTTGCCATATGTTGCAAAACAGCTGAAACCATTTTAGATTGATTAATCATCTTGGCAATGCGCTGGTTTTGACGTTTCTGAACATACTCCAATGAATCAATTACAGGATTATATTGCTCATAATCAGGTCGTTCTATATTAATAACCCATTCGTCACCTGTATCTCTACGACGAGCAAATCCCGTTTTACTAATTACGGCTTCTTCTTGTACTTCAATTTCAATACCTTCCTGCTTTAACTCAGGATTGGATAAAATTTTGCGAGAAGTAATTACTTTATCTTCTTTCCAATGCAAACGTCCTACAGAATCAAACTCAGTAAATAATTTACTATCTACCTGAATTCCATTGTCCATATTTTTCTGCGTGATTTGCAATAACTCCCTATGTTCTAGTCTTTTAACAATATTATCCAAAACAACTTGCACGGTTTGTTGGAATTGTTTTTCACTTAGGTGTAAGGCAGTATTTATCCAATAAAATTGCAGGGCAATTAGTCCGAGGAGAGCTAAACTCATCAAAATAACCACCAAATTTAATTTTCGCCGATTCATATTTTAGGATGGTAAAGGCTCCATTTTACCAATAATTTTCTAACAAAAATACGAGGATATGTAGCTTATTACGATGTTATTAACACTCTTTAACGGATACTAAACGAGATTTAGCAAATTGAATTTCAAAATGTAAGGTCAGTTTCTCCTTATAGGAGAGTTCACAAACACTATTTTACATAAAGCTAATAAAACGATGATAATCAATAATTTGTTTTAGTAGTCGTTTTTATAAAATTATTTTTGTTTTTCATTTTTAGCTTTAACCACATCACTAATTTTTTCATACGCCGAAATAATCCGCTTAACCAATCGATGACGAATCACATCTTTTCCATCTAAAAATAAGACCGAGATGCCTTGTACATTTTTTAGAATCCGAACGGCTTCGGTTAAACCCGACTTCTGATTTCGAGGTAAATCAATTTGAGATTGGTCACCCGTAATAATCATTTTAGAGTTTTGTCCGAGTCGTGTCAGCATCATTTTCATTTGCATGGTGGTCGTATTTTGTGCTTCGTCTAACAAAATAAAAGCCTCGCTTAGTGTTCGTCCACGCATATACGCCAAAGGAGCAATTTCAATGATGTTTTTTTCTCGATAATATTTCAATTTTTCTGAGGGAATCATATCATCCAAAGCATCATAAATAGGACGCAAATAAGGGTCAACTTTATCTTGCATATCCCCCGGTAAAAAGCCCAAACTTTCTCCTGCTTCTACCGCAGGGCGGGTGATGATAATTCGCCGAACTTGTTTGTTTTTGAGCGCACGAACTGCCATTGCTGTAGCAATATATGTCTTACCTGTTCCTGCGGGACCTACAGCAAACACTAAATCATTTTTCAATATGGCATCAGCCAATAATTTTTGATTGTGAGTTTTAGGTTTGATTACCAGCCCTTTAACACCATACAGAATTGTGTCATTTTCTGAGTCTCGTAAGACATTAGCTTCATTATTAAGATAGGCTTCTGTGTCATCGAGTGTTAGTTTTCCGAATCGGCGGTAATGTTCTAATAATGAATTAATAATTTCATTGATTTTGATAATTTCGGGAGAACTCCCCTTGAGGCGCAATTCATTACCACGAGAAATAATTTTACATTGTGGAAATTTTTGAGCAACTGCTTTGATATTTTTGTTTTCAACGCCCAAGAAATCAATGAGCGAAATATTCTCTAACAAAATGACTTTTTCGACCAAACTTGGAAGGGTTAGAATGATAAATTTAAAGCCAAAAATACAGTATCTTTCGGCATACCCGCAAATTTTACTTCCAAAATTTTTAGAGAATAATAAACCGATTGTTTTTTTCTGTTTTATCATTAGCCCATTTTAATCCTTAAAAATCGAAAATGTTACCATCACTAAATACTCCTATTCCTTGCCAGCTCCTTGAAGATGAGTTATTACAAAAGCGAAATCTTAAACTATCTGTTTTACGAACTGATTTGGTTTTCCCAATGCTTTCAGGCAATAAGTTTTATAAATTATTTTATAACTTACAACAAGCCAAGCAAGAAGGTTTTAGTAAAATATTAACTTTTGGAGGAGCGTTTTCGAACCATATTTTTGCAACTGCTAATGCAGGAAAAATTTTTGATTTTCAGACCATTGGTATAATTCGAGGTGAAGAACATTTGCCTTTAAATCCTGTTCTTTCTCATGCTAAAAAGGTTGGAATGCAAATTTATTATTTGAATCGTACGGCATATCGTCAGAAAAATTCACCCGAGATTTTAGCACAACTTCAGAAAGAATTTGGAAACTTTTTTCTAATTCCTGAAGGTGGTTCAAATGCGAATGCTGTACAAGGATGTGCTGAGATCTCTCAACATTTTCCTCCTCAAACTGACTTTATTTGTTGTGCTTGTGGAACAGGAGGAACATTAACAGGTTTAATTGTAGGAAGTCCATTAAGCAGCCAAAAAATTGGGTTTTCAGTTTTAAAAGGAGGTGATTTTTTGAGGGACGAGGTAAAAAAATTCATTCGGAGTTATCAAAAAAGTCTAAGTTCGAATAATTCCAAAGAAATCAATGAAAAATTAATCCAAAACTGGAGTATTCAAACCGATTATCATTTTGGAGGCTATGCCAAACAAACTCCTGATTTACTGAATTTTATTGATGAATTCTACCAAAAACATCAAATTCCACTTGACCCTATTTACACAGGAAAGCTATTTTACGGTATTTTTGATTTAATTGAAAAAGACTTTTTCCCTAAAAAGGCTCATATCGTTGCCATTCATACGGGGGGAGTTATTCCGCTTTATTCCAGATAATTTGAAGGATTTCGTTTAATTTTGAGCCATGATTTTAAGAGCTGAAAACCTAATTAAAAAATATAAAGCCCGAACAGTAGTGAATCGGGTTTCTGTAGAAATTGCTCAGGGTGAAATTGTAGGTTTGTTGGGACCAAACGGAGCAGGAAAAACGACTAGTTTTTATATGATTGTGGGGTTAATCAAACCGAATCAAGGGCGTATTTTTTTGGATGACGAGGAAATCACACACCTCCCAATGTATCAACGTGCTCGTAGAGGAGTGGGTTATTTGGCACAAGAAGCTTCTGTTTTTCGGGATTTGAGTGTCGAAGATAACATTCTTGCCCCGCTGGAAATGACCAAACTAAAGAAAAACGAACGTAAAGAAAAGGTCGAAGCTCTCTTAGAGGAGTTTAGTTTGACTCATGTTCGTAAAAACTTGGGTAAAGTTCTTTCAGGTGGCGAGCGTAGACGAACCGAAATAGCAAGGGCATTATCTGTGAATCCAAAATTTATTTTGTTAGATGAACCTTTTGCAGGTGTTGATCCTATTGCAGTCGAGGATATTCAGTATATTGTTTATAAACTTAAAAAACGAAATATTGGTATTCTGATTACTGACCATAATGTCGAAAAAACCCTACCAATTTTAGATAAAACTTACTTGATGAAAGAGGGAGCAATGTATCGGGAGGGACTCCCAGGGGATTTGGCAAATGACATTCAAGTTCGAAAAGCTTACTTGGGACAAAGTTTTATTTTTGTACCAAAAGATTTTGAAGCTCTTGAAAACCAGAAGGAAGCTGAGCTTCGAGAAGAGGTACAAAATCAAAAAACGGATGACAGTTAAAAGTATGTTACGCTATATCTATACATTTTAAGCTCTTCCAGAAAAGATTAAGATTCGTTAAATTTTTCTTGATATTCTGAGAATTGAAGAAAGGGTTTCTGACTTTTCATTCCTTCTTTCTACCTTTGACAAAGTTTTAAACGTTATCCAAAGTAAAACTATGAACTTAAAATTAATAGTGCTGATTAGCAGTATTTTAGCTCTGTTCTCTTTAAAAATTTCCGCTCAAAATCCTGATCTACAAAACCCAATTAGTGAAACTGATTCCCTAAATATTGATTCACTTGCTACCCTAAATATCAAATATGGAGTAAAAACGACTATTCATTTTTACGAACAGGAAATTCTTGAACATCGCTACGATACTAACTTTACGGATACCCTTTTGCATAATTTTCATCGTTATAATTTTTTACAAAAAAATAAAAATCAGTATCAAGATCTTGGCGGAATGGGAAGTGCCACTACTCCTATTTACTACCAATTCCCAAAAACAACTGGAACACGGTTGGGTTATAACTCTTTTGATACTTATTTGATTCAACCAACTGAAATGAAATACTTTAATACAATGTCACCTTATAGCGAAATTGATTTTGCTCAAGGCTCAGTCGGACGAACGAAGCTAAAAGTAACCGTAAGCCGAAATGTCAATCCTGACTGGAATTTTACTGTTCAATATCGAAAAATACAACAAAATGAAGTTTTTGCAGGAGGGGTTCGACAAAATGAAACATGGGCATCAAATGAAGTTTTTGCAGGAAATATGTCATGGTGGAGTCGAAACCATCGCTATAAATTGCTCACTAATTTAACACATTATGAACATATTACTAATGATTTTGGAGGTTATAAGGTAGCAGATACTGTTCAAAACTTAAAGGAATTATTCGAAGTAGATAACAATGCTCAACTCGAATATTTGATTGATGATGGAGTAGGCGCGCTTCAAACTCGACAACAATGGCATTTATATCATCAATTTGCTTTATTTGATTCTTCAACAGTGCAGATTTTTCATATATTAAATAGAAGTTCTCAGATGAATCGTCAGCGAGATGCTAATTACAAAATACATAATTTATATGATACTCTTTATTTTGATGAAAATTTGCTGACTAACCCTGCCGTTAATTATCAAACAGAATTTAATATTTTTGAGAATCAAATTGGATTGAAAGGACAAATTGGAGATACTTACTATCAAGGATATGCTCGACTAAAACAATACGAGTTTTCAACCCAACATATCTATCCCGAAAATAGTCGAGATACTACTACAATAGATCAAATTGAAGACGAACTTTTTGTGGGAGGAATGCTTCGCCTAAATTTATCAAAGGATAATCAGTTAAGTACAAAAGCACAATATTTATTGACTAAAAATAATGATTATCAAATAAATGTAAAATTTAAAAATAAACGTTTAGAAGCGAACTATCAACGGTTTAATTATGGTGCAACTTTAATACAAAACCGATTTTATGGAGGTTTTTTTGAATGGGGGAAAACGCAATCTATTTCTGAGAATACAACTGCTGAACGTTATGATTTTCATCTTGACTTGAATTTTTCAAGTGTATCATTTTGCCCATCTATCAGTTACACGTCACTCAAACACTATGTCTATTTTGACTCTTTAGCTTTGCCTCAACAACATGATAAAAATATTCAAATTCTGCAAGTTGGTTTAGATACAGAATTTCGTTGGCGAAAATATCGTACTGAGTTAGATTTTTTATATACTGCAAATTCTGCAACTGAAATCATTCGAATGCCAGATTTTCAAATTACAGGTAAAATTTATCGTAATGGAAAGCTTTTCCGAAGTCAGCGTACCACCCAAGTTGGATTGGATTTTCATTATAAATCCGCTTATTTAGCGGATGCTTTTATGCCTGCTACCCAACAATTTTATCTACAAAATAGATTTGAGGTTGAAAATTACTTGAATATCGATTTATTTTTTACCTTACAAATTAAATCATTTTTAATGTTTTTGAAAGTCAATAATTTAACCGAAGGTTTAATCGGACAAGGATATTATACGACTCCTGTTTATTTTGCTCAACAAAGAGGATTTGAAGTTGGGGTCAAGTGGCGTTTCTTCGACTAAAATTTTGGTGATTTTAATTAGATAACTAAATACATAAAATGGTACAAATTTGGGAATTATCAATTGATATGCAGTATTTCTGCGTAGGTAAATTTGAAGAATTAAAAAAATAAATAGTGTACTAAATAAATCTAAATAAGCCATTTGAAATCATAATATGTAAATATTATTATTATTACTCTTTACTATAATTAAGTTTGATTTTCAAATATCTTTATTAGTTTTTTAGGTATAGGAGCAAAAGTATTATCTGTAAAAAAGTTATATTCAATAATTTGACTATCATCTTACAAAATTACACTTTTATGAAACGATTTTTTAGTATCAAAAATTTGGTTGGCACTATTACCGTTTTTGTGACGGTATGGATTGTAGGATTATTAGCAGTAAGCTTAGATTTTTTAAATGTATTCGAACAAATTCTAGGCGATTACAACCTGACTGATTTAGCTTTTCATTTTAAGGAAAAACCCAAAAAAGATCAACGAATCGTGGTAGTGAATATCGGTAATTTAAATCGAGCAGGGATTGCTCAACAAATTATGATATTGAATCAATATAAGCCTAAAGTTATTGGTATAGATGCTTTTTTCAGTAGTCCCAAAGATTCAATTGGAGATGCTATTTTAGCAGAGGCACTTGCAAATACCGAAAATATAGTTTTAGGTAGTAAGGTAATGGATGGCAAAGTTTATCCTAATGATAAAATGTTTTGGGGGTTACTCGAACCATCTGACTTTATTAAAGAAATGTCATTTTATCCTAAAGAAAAAGTAGTTTGGGATTCCTTACGAAAATCATACGCTTTATTCTCAAATTTAGCTCATAGCGGTTTTGTTAATGTAATCACAGAAGGAGATTCAGACTTTGAAACATGGCGAGAAGAACCGATTCAGGAAACATTGAAATCAGGAAAAAAAGAAATCTGTTTTGGAGCAAAAATTGTGCAACTTTATGATTCTACAAAAACAACTAAACTACTAGCACGTAAGAATCCGTATGAAATCATTAATTATAGAGGAAATAAAGAAGCTTTCTTATATTTAGATACTTACGAAGTTTTTGATGACCAGAAATACAAACCCGAAGATATTGAAGGTAAAATTATTGTGATGGGCTATTTGGGTGGTGAAACAATCAAACCTTATTGGGATGATGACAAATACTATTCACCCATGAACAAAATACAAGTGGGGCGCACTACTCCTGATATGTACGGTGTGTTAGGACATGCTAACTTTATTTCAATGGTATTAGATGAAGATTACATTGATGAAGTACATAATTCAAGTAGTTATATTATTGCTTTCATTCTATGTTTTATTAATGTTTCATTATTTAATTATATGTTGCATAGCAAAGTGTGGGAGCCTTGGTACGATGGAGCTTCTAAAAGTATCCAATTAGTACAATTGATTTTATTGGGTTATTTGACCTATTATTTATTTGTAGATCAGAACCTTAAAATTGATTTATCGGTTACAGCTATTGTGGTTTTATTCTCAGGAGACCTAATGGAGCTTTATAATGGGTTCCTGCTGACTCAGTATAAAAGGGTTAAAACTCTCAAAAGGAGTCGTTAATTATGACGTTTTTTCAGATGAAACGCATCATTTTTTTAGGACATCCGTATTTAGAAACAGTACAATTTTTGTAAATTTGTAAAAATTTTTGGCAAAACATTATATAAAATTATGAAACTCAAATTATTTGCAACCTGTATTCTGTCCCTTTTAATTACGGTGGCTATCTCTGCACAAAGCTATACTTTTCGAGTTATTGGTACGAAAGGAAATAATACAGTGGATGGAAGACCTCTCAAAGTAGGAATGACTCTTACCGATAACCAAACTATTATGATAGCTAATAATGGTTCTTACCTTGGTTTGATGCACAAAACTGGAAAAACACTTGAACTTCAGAATAAAGGTACGCATCAGGTTAAAAGTTTGATCTCTAAAATTAAAGGTTCAGGTAGTCTTAATAGTCGTTATGCCAAATTTGTATCTGATGAATTGAGTCAAGACGGAGGAACTAGTGCAGCTCGCGCTCGCGCCCAACATATGAAAAAAACAGGTTCAACTGAGCGTGGAATTGGATTGGTAAAAGTGATGTTACCACGAAACTCTGAGTTATATGGTTCAACAGTAGCTTTGAGCTGGTATCTGAAAGATTCGCCAGAAATCAAGCCAGAGGATGTAAAAGAGTATAAAATTTACGTAACTGATATGGAAGATGAAGTTCTTCATACACAAACAACTACAGAAACATATGCCTTTATTGACTTATCTGAAGACAAATTTACAGAAGCTGAACAACTTATCTTTAAAATAACTCCTGTGAAGACTAATGGTTCATTAGCAGAACCTTTGGCTACCTTAGATGGTTATATGGTACAACTGCTTGATAATGAGAGTAAAGTAGAATATACACAGGAACTAAAGAAAGTTACAGAGGGCAATGAGGATAGTGCTATTAACAAATTAGTTGAAGCACGTTTTTATGAAGAAAATGAATTTTACTCAGATGCCATTCGAACATATAAACAAGTACTTGAGCTTTCTAATAATGCCGAATCTTACCAAAACTTGTATAAAAATTTCTTGATCCGAAATGGATTAGATAAGAAAACTTTAGAGGCAGAAGCCAAAGCTGAAGGAAAGTAATTCTTTGAGATAAAGATTAAAAAAACGGTAAAGTTCTTTTTGAGCTTTATCGTTTTTTTTATGTTTAATTTTAGTAGGAACAATTTTGAATTTGTTGAATAATTTTTTCGGCGTGATCTCTTGAGTTTTCAATAAACCACTTATTTGTTCGCATCCCACCACAAACAACTCCCGCTAAAAATAATCCTGAAATATTAGTTTCATGAGTCTCAGGATTATAGGTTGGAGTTTGCTCTATATCATCCTGAATATCAATTTGTAACTGACGTAATAGCGGATAGTCAGGTTGGTATCCTGTCATTGCTAAAACAAAATCATTTTCCAAAGTTTGGGTACCTTGAGGTGTTTGAAGTACAACATCCTTTTCTGAAATTTCGAGTAGTTGAGCATTAAAAAAAGCACGAATGCTACCTTCTTCAATTCGGTTTTCGATATCAGGCTTGACCCAATATTTAATCCCTTCCTTAAGTTCTGGCTCTCGGATAACCATCGTAACTTCTGCCCCTTTCCGAAAGGTTTCTAAAGCTACATCAACCGCCGAATTTCCACCCCCAACTACAATCACTTTTTGATCAGCATAGGGGTGAGGTTCATCGAAATAGTGCTTGACTTTTGGTAAATCTTCACCTTTGATATTCATGAGATTAGGAGTATCATAAAAACCAGTCGCTACAATTAGGTTTTTTGCGTAATATTTTCCTTTAGTTGTTTGAATCTCAAAAGAGTCATCTTTTTGAGCATTTATAACTTTTTCATATAAATTGACATTCAATTGATGGGCATATTTTACTCGCTGGTAATAAGTTAGCGCTTCTCTTCGAGTGGGTTTATCACTATGTGCAATAAACGGCACGTTTCCAATTTCGATTTTGTCTGCCGTAGAAAAAAAGGTCATATTCACAGGATAATAATAAATCGAATTGACCAAACAACCTTTTTCAATAATCAAATAACTTAATCCTTGTTTTTGAGCCTCAATACCACAAGTTAAACCAATCGGACCCGCTCCAATAATCAAAATATCATAAACTGCTTTATTTTCCATATTATTTTAAGTAATGATGTGCTAAAATTTTAATGAGTTACAAATTTAGAACTTTCATTTAAGACTTGCTAAGTTTTGAAAATTCGATATATTTTAAAATATAATATATTAATTATCAGGTTTTTATAAAAACGCAATTTGAGAATTATTTCTTTGAATTTGTTTAGAAAAAAAATCGTTATTAGATTTGTAACCAGTTACGTATTTAAAAACTTATAAAGATGCTATTCGATAAAGTTGGAAAAATAGGCTTAGGAACTCGGCTACGTTTATTAAGTGAATTAATGCTTTTAGATGCTGAAAAAGTGTATGCACTTTATGATGTTCCATTAAAACCAAAGTGGTTTCCTGTTTTTTATATACTTTCTGAGAGTGAATCGGCACTTTCCATTACTGAAATTGCTCAAGAAATTAGTCAATCACATCCTGCGGTGATTAAAACAGTTAAAGAAATGAGTAAATACGGATTGGTGGTCGAAAAAAAGGATAAAACCGATGGTCGCCGAAATAATGTTTCATTAACTGAAAAAGGCAAGGAAGCTCATCAGAAAATACAATATCAGTACGAAGATGTGGGATTGGCAGTAGAACTGGCGTTGCAAAAAACGACACATAATCTTTGGGTCGCAGTCGAAGAATTTGAATTTTTATTGCAACAAAAATCCTTGTATTTGAGGGTTTTAGAACAAAAAAAATTACGTGAAGCTCAAAAAGTAAAGATTGTTCCTTACAAGCCAAAATATCGGGAGATCTTCCAAAAACTAAATGAAGATTGGATTAAGGAATATTTCAAAATGGAAGAGAGTGACCGAAAATCACTCGGAAATCCTGAAACTTATATTCTTCAAAAAAGAGGAACTATTTTAGTCGCTTTATATGAAAATAAACCCGTTGGAGTATGCGCATTGATAAAATTAGAAAACCATAAATACGATTATGAACTTTCAAAAATGGCAATTGCCCCTCATGCTCAGGGTAAGGGAATAGGTTGGCTTTTGGGACAAGCAATAGTTGAAGAAGCCAAAGATTTAGGAGCCTCTTCGCTTTATCTCGAAAGTAATACGATACTTAAACCAGCCATTTCTTTGTATCAAAAATTGGGTTTTGAGAAAGTTTCTGGAGTTCCTTCTCCGTATGAACGTTCGAATATTCAAATGGCTTTAGAATTAACTTAAAACTTGATAATCAATAGTATAAGACCTTAAATTTTTAGAAAAATCGCTGTTTCAAATGATGATATTTTCGGACAATACGCTGAGAGATAGAAAGTTTTGGCGGAGCAATTTTTTGGTAAATTTGCAAATCATACTCATGGTCTGCTCCAATAAATTCTCCGCCTCGTAAGGGAAATTGAAGTTCGAAAGTCGGTAAGTGAGTAAATGGACTAACTTCACCTTGTGTGTGGGTCGCCAAATTATCCGTCCCAATATTTGAGATTAAATTTTTGGTTGGGCTAATCGCTAAACCATGTTGTAAAATCCGAGCAAATGACCACTGATAATCCCACCAATCAATTTGCTCTCCTCTCAGGGTTTGGTCATAAATTTTCTGGTGATAATCTAAATAAGGAGCATAATCCCAAAAATGTTGAATATAACGCTGAACTTGTGGGCTTTTCCATTTAGAAATTTGATAATCAAAATATTGCCAAGCTCTTTGCCATGTTGCCCATCCCCAACACCCTCCAAACATCGAATAAAAATAATCTTGATTTTCTAAGCCCCAATTTGTTACGTAATTTGTTCCACTAATTTGCATAATTCGGGTATCGTTTTCATGTTTTTTCAATAATTCTTCACAAAAGTAAAAAAATGATTCATTAGGTACACAATCATCCTCAAGAATAATTCCACTTGGGTTTTGCTCCAAAAACCACGAAATAGCCTGAGCAGGCGCACGTCCACAACCCATATTTTCAGGCTGTTGAAGTATTTTGACTTCACATTCCCAGTCAATTCTTTTTGTGATCTGGAGTACTTCTTGAATTTTTGGGAGATCCTCCTGATTTCGTTGTCCATCAATGGCTAAACAAAACTGAGCAGGTTGAACCTTCCGAATTTGTTCAAAAACTCGAAGAGCCATATCAGGACGATTAAAAGCAATCAGTAAAACGGGAGTTTGGAGCATGATTATCAGTCTTAAAGGATTTTGGAAGTAAAATAATCTTGAGGCAAAATTGCTAAAATTTTTGAGACCTCAATTTAGAATTTAGCTCCAAATCCAAAAACTTTTTTACCTTACTGGCATAGTTAAATAAAATTAAATATGACAATTGAACTGTTTTTAAACTATTTTACCAAATACATGACCACTTTTAGTAACTGGGCATGGGGTTATCATTTACTTATTTTATTGGTAGTTGGGGGTATATTTTTCATGATTTATTCAGGGTTTGTACCATTTCTACACCTTGGACACGCCTTTAATATTTTACGAGGAAAATACGATGATGCCGATTCAGAAGGCGAAATCACTCATTTTCAGGCTTTATCAAGTGCTTTGGCGGCAACCGTTGGGATGGGAAATATTAGTGGAGTTGCCGTAGCCATCAGTATCGGAGGTCCAGGTGCTTTATTTTGGATGTGGGTAAGTGCATTAATTGGAACGGCGACCAAATTTTTTACCTGCACCTTAGCTGTGATGTATCGTGGAAAAGATTCACAAGGAAATTTGCAAGGAGGTCCCATGTATGTTATTACCGAAGGCTTGGGACAACGTTGGCGACCTGTCGCAATTTGGTTTTGTGTGGCAGGAATGTTCGGGGTATTACCCATTTTTCAAGCCAACCAATTGACCCAAATTGTTCGAGAAGTTGTTTTGATTCCGCAAAATATTGTTTCTGAAAACCAACACCTTACCAGTGATTTTATTACAGGATTAATTTTAGTTGCGATTGTTTCAGTCGTTATTTTTGGAGGAATTCGGCGTATTGCGGAAGTGGCTTCTCGAATGGTGCCTGCAATGGTTGTCCTGTATTTTTTGTCTGTTTGCTTCATTTTGTGGGCAAATTTTGAAAAATTACCTGAAACTATTTCCCTTATTTTTACGGATGCTTTTCAAGGTTTATATTACAAAAAAGATGCAAGTGGAATCATTGGGGGAGCATTAGGTGCAATGATTATTCAAGGGGTTCGGCGAGCTGCTTTTTCTAACGAAGCAGGAATTGGGACTGCCCCATTAGCACACGGAGCCGCCAAAACTAACGAACCTGTTCGAGAAGGATTAGCCGCAATGGTGGGACCTATTATTGATACAATTATTGTTTGTACAATGACTGCTTTGGCGATTTTGGTCACGGGAGCTTGGAAAACTGACCAAAGTGGAATCGGAATGACTTTATTGGCATTTGAATCAGCCATTCCAACCTTTGGCAAATATATTTTGATTTTATGTGCTGGTATTTTTTCAATTACTACCCTGTTTACCTTTTCATATTTTGGAGCGAAATGTTTGGGATTTATCGTAGGAGCTGAATACCAAAATTATTACAACTATTTCTATGTATCTTCTATCATTTTGGGAGCAGTTGCCAAGATGACCGCCGTGATGAGTTTGATTGATGGGATGTATGCGATGATGGCGATTCCAAATATGATTGCTGCCTTATTTTTAGCCCCGACCGTCCGAAGAGCTACCAAAGATTATTTTCAAAGGATGAGAAAATTAAGGTAATATATTGTTTATCAGTTTTTTATAAATAAGATTTTTTGTTAAATGTAATTTCAAAGCTATGAACATAGAACAATTCAAGGCGGAATTAAAAAGATTAGTAGATGAATTAAAAATCAGTGAGATTTTTGAGCAAATTGAAAATGCTGATTTTGAGTATAATAAGTCTCAATTTACTTCTTTGCGAAATCGCTTTATTGATGGAGATGATAATTCTGATTCTCGACAAAGTTTAAGAATATTTATTGGCACTTTAAAAGAAAATACCAAAGTTAGCCAAACTTCGAGTCTTCATTATCAGCAGAAAATAAATGTAGAATTTCCGCAACAGTCTCCAATTTTAGACCCAAAATCTTATGCCACACTAAAAAATATTACGGGAAGTTATTATTTAATGTCCTTACCTTCTTCGAAAGCCAAAAAGGGAATTATTTATCAAACACCGTTTAAAATCTATGAAGATAATTCACAATTTTACGCAAAAATGAAAGGAGGACAGTACGATTATAAAGGGAAGTTACATTTAGTTGTGCCTGTAATTGCAATGACACTTGTCAGTAATTATAGCTACAAAATATTACACCTCACTTTGTACATTGGTGCAAATGCCAACCGTCCGTTACCTATTTTATATGGCACATTTTCGGGAGCAAACAGTAATGGTTTTCCGATTTGTGGCAAAGAAGTTTTGTTACGAACTGATGAGCCTTACGAAAAATTAGAACGTCAAGAACTCAATTTGCAAGAGATTTTGAAGTCAGAAAATCCAACTATTCAGAAAATTGCTAAATATTTTTTTGATTATGGCACGTCATTTATCAAAGTGGATATTGATAAAATCTAAAAAGCCACTTCGACAGGAAAGGTAGGATTGTAATAAAAATCTGGCATTTCGTTTACTGCTTGAAAATTTATCTGAGTCCAAGTAAAAAACTCACGTACAAATACTTCAAAATCAACACTTTTAGTAATTTTTATGCCATTATTAAAATATGAAGGGCGGTAATAAAATCGAAAGCGATACAAGTCATTTTGCATTCCGAAAAAGGAAAATTGCATTGCCAAGGCACTCAAAGGCTGAATACGATATTTTGGAATTCCATTTTCTTCAAATTGACGATATTCAAACGTAATTTTAGGCAGGGTAACGTATTTGGCAGTTTCAGAGGTGTTCCACAAATGAGGTACAAAAACAGGCTTAGGTTCGGACAAAATTGTATCCTTGACGAAAACAAACCCTTTGTTTTTCAGGTAGTTTTCGATTTTTTTGATGTCTGACTTGGGTAAATAAAAATTAATTTGACTTCCCATTTTTACCAAATTTTCGTTTGATGTAATCTACAAAAGTAACTTTCGCTCCTGTATGTTGTTCAATATCCTGAATGGCTTCTTGTTCTCGTTTGACGGGATTTCCGTCTTTATCTGTCACGCCCACTTGGATTATTTTGTGGTATTTTATCCAATTTGTCAGCACTTCATAAGCTGCTACATCAGCCACCCGAAATTTTTTAAATCCTTTTGGTGTAGCAATCGTTACTTCCATTCCAACATCAACATTCAGAATCCCATCATATTTTGCCAGTAACTTCTCAAATTCATCTTCTTGCACTTCCTGATGTGCTTCCGAACCTTTTTTGCCATTTGGATTTTTCATCTTGTTGTTTTTGCAAAGATACCATCCACTTTTAACAAAAGTGATTCTCTATGGACAGTTTTGAACACACTCACCTTTTTTGTTAATGTAAAACCATTTTCCGTTTAGTTTTACTGTTACTTTTCCGTTTGCAAAAGCTCCTGCATTTTCATATTTTAATGGAATAATTACCTTCCCTTTTGTATCTAAAAATCCCCATTTGTGATTCTGATTTACATTAATTAAGCCTTCTGAAAAAGTTCCCACATAGTCATATTTAATCGGAATAGCCTCAGCTCCTTTTGGATTAATAAAGCCCCACTTTTCGTTGCGTTTGACTGGAGCCAAGCCATTCTGAAAACTGCTAGCATCCTGACAAACAAACGGTAGAAACTTCCCATTTCTATCCATAAAATACCAGTATTTCCCTTTTTTGATATTAACTAAACCTTCCGAAAATCGTCCAGCATTCTTAAATTGAGGTTCAAAAACAAACTGATTTTGTTTATTGATAAACCCCCATTTTCCATCTTGTTTGACCGCTACTAAACCTTCTGAAAATCGTCCAACTTGGTCATATTTAAATGGAATAATTAGAGTATTTTGGGTATTTACAAAACCCCATTTTTTGCCTTTTTGTACTGCTCTAAGATTCTCATGAAATTCTCTGGAGTTATCTCCTTCCGTATCTTCTGAAAAATTATCTTTAGGCTGTTTTTTGGAAGATTGTGAAAATATACTTTCTGAATCTTTTGAGCCTTGTTGATAAATTTTTCCAATTCTATATTTAAAACTTTTCTGAACTATTTCTGGTTGGTTTTCAGATAATTGAGTAACTTTTTTAAAACTTTGTTGGGCTTCCTCCTTTTTTCCTTGTTGGATTTGTGCTTGTCCTCGTACAAGGTATAGATTAGGACTTTTGGGGTCAATTTTGATACCTGCTTGAGACTCTTGTTCTGCTTTCTGAGGTTCATTTTGAAGCAAATAATATTCTGCATTTATCAATCTTTGATAGGCTTTTGAGTTAGAAGTTGCATTGATTGTGTAACTATCTAAAAGCAACCTTTTTTCTTTACTTAAAATAATTCGGAAAGCCTTTAATATTTTGATAGCAAGGGCTTTATGTAATTTTTTGATAGCTGAAATTTTTCCTTCAGTGTGGAAAGTTACATCCATGTTTTGACCATCTTCTACCCGTTGAAACTGACAAGTTACCCCAATTGTACTATCTCGGATTCCGTATTCTCCCATAATCAGATAATCCGCTTTTAATTCTTGAGCCAATTCCAAACTACCACAATCTTCACAAAAATTATTGGTGCAATATGTCTTTATCTTTTCCTGAATTGTACGCTGAGGAATCACATTGAGCAAATCAAGGTCTTCTAATTTACTGTAAATATATGCCATATCTTGCCGTCCAAAGAGAGCATTCTGAGATATTATTTCCTCTGTACAAAATGGCAATCCTGTTACAATTAATTGATTATCAATTTTTTGAATAGATTGTTTATGAGTTAAATATTCAATGCCCAAAATAGCACTTCCTGTGATTATTGCCGAAAGTACAAAAATCCGAAACAATAACTTAATTTGTTTATTTGATTTCACAGGTTTTATTTGTGATGTTTCTTCTACAAAAATACTTTCTTCTTGATTTTGAGTCATTTGAACTAAAACCGAAACAAGGTTTTCCAGTTCAACCTGTGTATAATTTTGGGGTAATTTCTTTCCATAAAAATCACCTAAGATAGGACGGAATTGTTGAACAAATTTTGGCTCAATATCGTAATAGATAGGGAAAATACAAGTTAATTTTTGGGCAGTATAACGGTTGATAAATGTACCTGCTTCCAATTGACACCACTTTGATTCTAACCAATCGGTACTGACTAAAAAAACACCGTGTTTGCTTTGGCTAATTTTTTCTTCAATTTCTGAAATTCGTCCTCCCTCAGAAGGAAAATGCTCAGAAGCATACCAAACTTTTAATCCTTTTTCCTTGAGAGCTTGGGTTATTTCAGTAGCAAGGGCTTTGTTTTTGCCAGAATAGGAGAAAAATACATCATACTGGTACATAATTAAAATAATTTTCTTGGTATTAAAGACGTAGTAATATAAACAAAAACCAGTCACTAATCATCAATAAACATCAAAATTTAGCCCAAAAGCTGTTTGTTTTTCAACACTTTAAATAGCCCCATCTTCGCCTAACCTTTGTCTGGGTGTAACAATGATTCAAATTTGACGTAAGAATCATATGAAAAAACGGAAATTTTTTATTTTTTGATATACTCTTGATTGTCGTGGATACGATTCCTACTCCTACTTTTAAGACTTGGCAAGTCTTGGTTCTCAGATGTTTGGCATATCAGATTTGCGAAGTTTCTAAAACTTAGTAAGCCTTGGATTAGTCTTCTAAAATCAAATTATTCAGGCTATTATCTTCTCGGAAAGAATCATGAAATTGTAAATAATCGGCTTTTTCACCAAACCAAGAAAGGACTTCTTTTTTCTGTAATTTGGTCGTTTTTTCTAGCAACATTCTGCCATAAGAACTATGCGGATATTCTCGAAAATTGGCACAAATTCCGTGTTTTTGAGGGTTGGCATGAATGTTACCAATCAGCTAAAATACACATTATCAGTTACTTATTTTCGTTTGAATGGCTTTTGGCATAACTCATAAAGAATCGCTGAAATTGCTCACTTACTAATTTCTCAAAAGGCAGATTTTCAGTCAGTTTTGGAAAATCTTTTTGAATCGGAAACGTATCGAAAGATTTAATTCTGACAAGCAAATGAAAATGATTGGGTAACAAACAATAAGTGTAAGTTTCCAAATATGCTGACAAATAAAAATCATATTTTATCAAGAAATACGTATAATTTTGGTCTTGAAAAAGAGGTTTTCACTATTATTTCCTCGATTGTAAATGTGGTAAAATTTATTTTCTTCTAAGGCAAGGTTGTTTTTCATAATAAAATGACTTTCAAATTTTTAGACCTGCCAAGTCTTAAAGACTTGGCAGGTATTGGTTATCAGATGCTTAGCGTATCAGACTTGCGAAGTTTTCAAAACTTCTCCGTTCGTAGTGGGTTTGGGGTTTTAAGTTCGTTTTTTCAAATTCCCATCTTCGTCCACTTCGATTTGGAGGAGTTTAAGCATTTCTTCAATATTGGTAAACTTATTCTCTAATTTCTCATATTTTTCCTTGAGTTCGTCATATTTGTTTTTGCTGATAAATTCATCTAAATTTTGTCCTTCGATTTCATCAGATACGCCGATTAAATAGAAATAATTAATTCCATTTTCTACTAAATATTTGGTATAAGTCCAATTGGGGCTATCCGCTTTGTCATTTTCAATTCGATTAATGGTAGAATAATCTATATTTATCTGCTTTTTCAAGAAGCTTTTATTCAATTTCAAATGTTCACGGGCGGTCTTATAACGCAAACCTATGGTTTTACTCATATTAAATACGAATTGTACAAGAATTTAAAAAACATACTTACTTTTTGGGTTTTTGCATGACATTTCCGTTTTCATCGACTTCGATTTTTAATAACTGGACAAATTCGACTAAATAATTATATTTTCCTTGCAATTCCTGATGAGCGGTTTCTAATTCTGCCAAACGGTTCAAAACGGCTTCATGCTCTTCACGGCTGTGGTCAATGACTTGCCCTTCAATTTGGTCAGATACGCCAATCAAATAAAAATAATTGATGCCTTGCTCCACTAAATACTTGGTATATTTCCAATTTGGGCTGTCCGCTTTATCATTTTCAATTCGATTGATAGTCGTATAATCCACATTTATCCGCTTTTTCAAGACGTTTTTATTCAATTTCAAATGTTCACGGGCAGTTTTATAACGCAAACCTATTGATTTACTCATATTTAACATGGATTTTCAAAGAAAAATCAACTTTACAGACATATTTCTGTATTATTTAATGGAAATATCTCTGATTTTTCTTTAACTTTGTAGCATACAAAAAAATCAACAACACCCTTGATGAAACTTCGAACTTTACTCAAAGGTGTTGGATTCACTTTAAACCTTCAAAGATAATGGAAACCCCAACAAAAAAAGAAATCGACTGCCTCGAAAAAAAGACTGTCAACAAAGAATTCCTGTCTTTTTTGGAACTCTATCAAGAAAATCAGTA
>DDLX01000004.1 GCA_002340355.1 Cytophagales bacterium UBA2561 | reverse complement strand
GGATTATGGATTTACTAAGTGAGAAATAAATTGATTTTATTAAAATAGTACAATTACTAGTTTTTGAGAAATGGCAAGTATATCCTAATAAAATAGCAACAATCCCCCATCCCTCAGATGTAATATTTATATCAATAGAGGTCAAAAAATAAACTATTTCTATTGTAATAATATTATTTAAAATATGTATTATTACAATTTAACAAAAATTTAGAACCAGAGACCCTTGCAAAAAAGCGTTAAATATAAAATAACAAAGACAAGATTTAAATTTAAAAAGAAATGGAACTATTGACGATGTAAGAGGAGGTGTTGGAATGAACTGCTATTTAACTTATAATCAACATATTGTCTCAATACTCATAATTACTAATTCATAATTAAAAAGACAACTTTAGGTATTTAAAAATCCTTATGTCGTTAAAAATGATATGAGGATTTATTTTACATGATTAATAATCTTGAACTTATCCTTTAAGTATCTTAATGTTTCTTACTGATAATATCTAATTAAGAAGATTTCGGAATAATACTTTCTCTGTTTGGAATCAAGTATAAATGAGATAACTTATTTTTTTAATGTATCTTTGTTTAATAAGCTCATCATCAATTCGTTTAAGTTCAAAAAAATCAATGCAAAAGGAGGCGAAAGTGGAAAAAATACTAGAAGAAATTGAAAAAAATTTAAAAGAGAAGTTCACACAAGTTTATAGTGAGCTTCAGAATGGTGCAAGTGAAGACCAACTCAAAGCATTCGAGAATATTTTTAATGGAGAAGTTCCGCACGAGCTTAAAATATTTTATGTATGGCATAATGGACAAGATGGCTATAGCTCATTTAACCAAAAAGATAATTTCATTTTTTTATCAATAGATGAAGTGATTAATGCTTATGAATTTTTAAATGACCCTATGGAGGAGGTCTGCCAACCTTATGTAAAGTCTTGGATTCCAATTTTTTATAATGGAGGAGGTGATTATTTAATGTATAAAACAAAAGGAAAAAGTAAAGGGAAATTTTTAACGTATTACCATGATGATACAACACGAAAAATAAAATATGAAAATCTGGAAGAACTTTTAATGAAAGCCTTAGAATCAATGAATTAGATAATGAATATAGATAAATTGGTTTATAATTCCTTTTCAAAACTATTCTAAGGAAAATTAATATCAAAAAAATAATAAATATTTTAACAATGAAGAAAGTTTTGCAATTTTTTACTTTTTTATTATTCAGTATCTATTTGACGGGATGTCCTCCAACCGATGAAGAGCCAATTCCTCATGTTCCCTTAGACACTATAGACAAAGATAAATTATTAAAGTTGGTTAATGCCCAACGTAGTGCTGGATGTAATTGTGGTGGTACACAAATGCCTCCTGTTTCTCCTCTTGTATGGAATAATTCTCTAGAAAAAGCCGCCCAACGTCATAGTTTGGATATGACAAATCATAGTCATTTTGATCATACAGGAACAGACGGTTCAGTTCTTGGAACAAGAGTACGTGAAGCAGGTTACAGTTGGACAATAGTAGGGGAAAATATAGCACAAGATTATAACAATGAAGAAACTGTTATTCAAGGTTGGTTAGATAGTCCACGACATTGTAAAAACATCATGAAGGCTGATTTTATAGAAATGGGTGTAGCTAAAGCAGGAAATTACTGGACTCAGGTTTTTGGAACACCTTAATTATTAGATATTTATAAATATGTTCTACGTATTTTTTAGCAAAATGAACCTTTCCATCTAAAAAATCCTTTTTAAGTATGGTTCATCTTTCTTTTGGTGAATCATGCTTATCCCTATACAACAAATACCAAACCAAAAGCCGATTCATGAAACTCACTTACTTTATTCGTATTCTTGTGTGTTTTTTGGTATCTTATCAAACCATTTCAGCCCAAGACAAATACCCCCTTGTACTAACTATCACTGATTCCAAAGGTGTACAAATTGAAGAATCTATTCAAATCTCTGTTAATGGAAAACCCTTTGTACCTCACTCACCTCATCAACGATCTAATATCCAACTTGCTTATAATGAACAACCTATCACTGTTCAGGTTAAGGGAAATTATTTTCTTTGTGGTTGGAAATTTCATCACCGTATGAAAGAACTGAATATCACAGTTGGTGATAAAAGACAAGAATATAAAATCAAGGGAATCATACGAGATGCCGCAGGAAATACCTTTTTTGACTTTTCAGATAATTTTAATATTTTGGTAAATGAGAAATATTATTTTTCAGATAGTCCGCAAGGAGATTTTACCATCGGCATAAAAAAAGGAGTCATTCCTTCCAGAGTGCAGACTTTAAGTCCATATTTTTTCTTGCAAGACTGGTGGTTCAATCCCCAAACAGCTCAACTCTTTATTGTGGTAAGTAATCGTAAACCTATTTCATTACGAGGCATTATTTATGACGGAAAAGGACAAAAACTAGAAAATATCAAAGTAGAAATTGCTGGCATTCGTCAACCTGCCTATTCTAATAAAGACGGAAAATTTACGATGAATCTTCCCGCTCATTTGACACTTAACCGAAATAGTACCATTACAGTTAATGGAAGAACTATTTCTTCGGATAACTTTATGACTAAAAAGAAAAAAGGAACTATTTATCTAAAAATGAGAGTATTAGATCCAATTGAATCTGCGAGGGGAGTGACTAAAAAAAGAATTGATAAAGCACCAAATAATCTTGATACTCAGGAAAATAACTCACAACAAGAAAAGATTGATATAGCAGACACTGAAGTTTTTGCCTTTGAAGAGGACTCAATACCTGAAAAATCTGTAAATCAGATAGATACTGCTCATTTATTCGAAAAAGATATTAATCAGATTATTAATTTATTGGAAGCAGAAAAGCATAACTTAACCCTAAGTAGCAATGAAATTCGGCGTAGAATTAAGGAATTATCTAATCAATTAACAAACAAACAACTATCAAGTAATCAAAAATCAAGATTAGAAAAAGAATTACATAGGCTAGAAAAACAACTGATTAATAATGATTTAGCCTATGAAAATGCTCAAATCAAAACTCATGGCTTACTGATGCAAATGGCAGAAATAGTTTTACGCAAAGATTCATTAAAATTAGCTAATAATTCTCTATACCAAAAATACAAAACTGAAAAAGCTGAACGTCAGAAAGATTGGTTGTTGTTTGTCATTATTGGAATCTTATTAGTAGGATTCACAATTACTTCTTTTATTTTTGGAAGGAAACATCGCCAACAACATCAAAAAATCGAAAAACAAAATTTACAACTCGAAAAGCAAAAAGAAGAAATCTTAGATAAAAATAAAATACTTGAGAATCAATCTCATAAGATTCAGCATCATCACAAGGTGATGACGGATAGCATTCATGCCGCCCGCTATGTTCAGGAGGCAATGCTTCCCGTATCAAAAGGCTTTCAGCAGAACTTCATGGAGTCATTTATTTTTTATCAGCCTCAAAATATTATTTCAGGTGATTTTTATCATTTAGAAAAGTTCGGAGATAAAATTATCGTTTCTGTTGCTGATTGCACAGGACATGGTGTACAGGGAGCTTTGCTTAGTGTTTTGGGAATGAATGAATTAACAAAAATTATTCAATCAGGAATTACACAACCCAACCAAATCTTACAGGAATTACACCAAAGCTTTAATCAGAATTTACACCACGATCCAAGCCGAACAGAAGCAGGGATTGATATGGGAATTTGTGTTATTGATAAATCAAAAAGTACTCTAAGCTTTGCGGGAGCAAAAAACCCGTTAATTTATGTCCAAGAAGGAAAATTAAATTTAATTAAAGCGAATCGTCAATCTATCGGAGGACTAACCCAAAATTCCGATTTCAAGATGCACACCTTAGATATTACACCTTCCTCTTATTTTTATATGGCTTCGGATGGTTTTCAAGACCAATTTGGTGGAAAACGAAACCGAAAATTTATGACTACCCATTTCCGCAATTTATTGTTAAAAGTACACGAACATCCCGCCCAAAAACAAGCTGAAATGCTAAAAAACACCCTTCAAGAGTGGCAAGGGACTCAAGAACAGACAGATGATATTTTGGTATTAGGCTTTAAAGTTTAAAAAAATTATTGGATAATATCATTCATAAGTTCTACATGATGTCGCGTATGAATTTGCAAAAATCGAATGGTTTGCGAGCGGTTTAAAACGCCAAATACAGGATGATTTACATAACACTTAGGAGGCAGTTGTTCGATCTCTTGCAATAATTGGTGTGCTTCCTTCAACTGAATTTCTAATTCCGAAATTGTAATTTTTCCTTTATGATTTACCGTATCGGGAGACTTACCTTTGCCTCTTGGAATTTTACCAATCAGAAAAACGCCCATACGTAACCAATTAAAATCCGCACGATAATCTTGAGGCTTTGATTCTTTTAAATGGTTAATAATCTGAATAATTACTTTGAGGGAATGATCTAAATGCCAATCTACTCCTCTAGCTGAAATTTTTTCATTTAATCTTTCGGTATACAAAAGAAACTGTTTCAACTCTTGGTATTCTTTTTCTAAAATCATTGAAATCAATTTTTAGATTAACAATATTCTGTAAGTTTTTTGTTAATAATAGTTCGTAAATCTTTTGTTAATATAATTTTCTGAAAACATAACCTATTGATATTCAAATATTTCC
>DDLX01000005.1 GCA_002340355.1 Cytophagales bacterium UBA2561 | reverse complement strand
ATTTTTAGTAGGCTACTAAAAATACTACATCATTCTGGGAGTCTTTCCAGTCAATTTATTTTCATTAAATTTTTCCATATTTTCCACTTCCAAAACCGAAAGAATGCCTCGAACTTGCAACAAAGCAGTCAAAAAGTCTTTCATCAATGGTTCTTCCATGTAATGTAAGTTGCATAATAATTCTAAACTGCTATCAGTCAATTCATCTTTCAGTTTTCTAAGGTCTTGATTGGAAGGATTATTGATTTGCAAATACATTTCTGCAAGTTGTTCCGATAATTTACCTTTTAAGATAAATTTCGTTTCATTATCTTTGTTGATCATTGGAAATACAGTTTTTTAATTCAGTTTATCCAGTTATTTTCTTAATAACTTATAAAAATAATCACTCTGCAAGTATATGTTTATTTTGGATATATCTAAAATAAAGGTAGTAAAAATGAAAAAAAATAGTGAAAATAGTCAGAATATGAGAAACGTATTTGCAAAAATACTCAAAAACATTAGGTTACAATTAGGCTTAACTCAAACTCAATTTGCTGATTTAATGACGGGTATGAATCAGAAAACAGTTTCTCGTATAGAGAATGGCAAAACAAAGGATATTCCGATAAGTGTTATTTTTTTTATCCTTCAAGAGAATATATCTAAAAATATTACTTTTAATGACCAATTTGATTATGTCATAGATAATTTAACAGACAAAGAAATAGACAACATTATCCAACAAAAGAAAACAGGTGACGAAAGTCATAATTCTAATTATTTTCAAGAAATACAAGAAAAAGATTTGCAAATCAAACAGTTAAAAGAGCAGATTCAAGACTTGAAAAATGATAAGCTTCTAATGAAACAGTTTATAGAAACGTTACAAAAACAATAACTATTCAATAGCAGGATTTGCAAACCTTACTCTACAGAAATCAGCTTTGAGTGATGAGAGTATTTTTCAAAAGTTTTTAAGCAATATCTAAGTACTTAACTGATAATACATTAATTCAATTTATAATTTTCCGTATTTTGACTGTGCTTCTACATCTGAAATAATAATAGCTTTGAATATGTTCTTACTACTCTGAGGTTGTGTAATATCTACTCGAATCCCAGGTTTAGCTTTTAGTTTATTCAAACCTTCCACATTAATATTAAGCATATAAGAATCTTCATCATATGACTTAAACCAATGTAGATTATTTTTTATAGGGGAGACAATAGACCAATCACCTTGCGTTTGGTAATTCTCGTTATCTTTTTCTACAAGTACAAAATCTTGATGAGATTCCAAGCGATTGTAATGCGAAACCAACATTTTGCCTGACAAAATTAAGGATATACTCGTCATATTTTCATGTATGTGTGGCGGGATGGCATAGCCTTTTTCTACACCAATCAATTGTGTTTTTAGCGTCAATTGCTCTTCCTTAAAGGTCAATGGTGTTTCTACTAATACCCGTCCACGTCCTTTGTCTTTAAAATCAATGTTTTTCTTCAGTTTCTTAAAGTCAATATACTTATGTAGGTCTCTATTGTTTTCACGCAAATACTGTACATACAATTCATTTATCTTTATGCGCCATTCCTCATCACTAATCTTACTATTAAAATAATCGAGACTTAGTGTACGTGCTATTGTAAAAAAGGCATCAAAGTCATTATTTGGTTTTTTTAACAATAAGTCACCAGCCTTTGCATAGTTGTAGGTTGAGGCAGAAGCCACTAATAATATAGATTTTTGTATAAATAATCTTCGATTCATATTGCTTGTAATTTAAAAAACGATAGAACAAAATTACTAAAATGAGATATAATCGTAAATTTTTCAAAACAGCCATGAATAGTAGTTTTATAAATTAAAACTAATTTTTGGATATTCTATGCAATTCCTGTTCTAATCCACTTTGCCCAATCATCCCGTTGATTTTTCTCTGCTAATCTTGCTGATTTCTCAAAGTCATAATCAATTGATAATCTTTCAATTGAAACCAAATCTTCAAGAGTATTTATTATAATGTAATTGGCTCGTGGATTAAAATTCTGCATTTTGTGGTAGATTGGAGAATCATCGTCATAAGCAGGCAATCCAACACTACCCGAATTTACAATCAATTTATTATCCGTTTCAACAATATTTGGAACATGACTATGCCCACAAACGACAATTTTCTGTTTTATATCTCTCAACAATTTTTCAATCTCAGCAAAATCTTTCATACAAATAGCCCCCTCATTAAATGTTTCAAGTAAATATTCTGAATCGCTTTGAGGAGAAGCATGAACGCAACATATATCATCTATTATTGTATCAAATGGTAATTCTTGAAGCCATTCAATAATTTCACTATCAAGTTGTGATTTTACATATTCAAGCGTTATTGATTCTGATGTATGATTCAAGTTTTCAAGTATAATCCTGTCCTGATTTCCTGAGATACTAATTATGTTATAGCTCTTTAATAATTCAAATGTTCCCTTTGGATCAAGTGGTCCGTATAGCGAATCACCAAGATTTATAATTGTATCAATACTTCTATTCTGTATATCCCGAATCACCTCATTCAATGCAATTGAATTACCATGAATGTCAGATATTATTGCAATTTTTTTTTCAGTCATTTTTTCTATTAATAAATCAAATTTTATTTATACAACTGATAATCAATTATTTATTAATCAATAAGAATTTAGCAGGGTGGAATTTTCCCAAATATACCTATTTGTAGATATAAAGAATACGCGGTCTTACACCATTCTGGGAATCTTTTTAGTCGGTTTATTTTCACTAAATCTTTCGATATTTTCCACTTCCAAAACCGAAAGAATACCTCGAACTTGTAACAAAGCAGTCAAGAAGTCTTTCATCAATGGCTCTTCCATGTAATGTAAGTTGC
>DDLX01000014.1 GCA_002340355.1 Cytophagales bacterium UBA2561 | reverse complement strand
CCTTTCTGAAACTTTTTTTTAATCCTGAAGCTTCTCCCAGAATCTTACCACAAAACTTCATCCCCTCAATTCCTATCTCCCCTTTTTGCGGACGCAAAGGTATCAAAAACTTTCCCAAACTTCCAAACCTTTTTTTCAAACCCTGAAGCTTTCCCCAGAATCTTACCACAAAACCTCATCCCCTCAATTCCTATCTCTCCTTTTTGCGGACGCAAAGGTATCAAAAATTCTTTCAAACTTCCAAACCTTTCCGAAACTTTTTTTTTAATCCTGAAGCTTCTCCCAGAATCTTACCACAAAATCTCATCCCCTCAATTCTTATCTCCCCTTTTTGCGGACGCAAAGGTATCAAAAATATCCCCTACAATCCAAATTATCTACACAAAAAAATAAAATAATCCATAATTAAATGAATATCAAATGATTATAACAACAAAAACCAATAACCAAACACTACTCTACTTAAATTATGCGGTATTTTACACCTCATCAGAAACTATTAGGTTATCTATCAAACGGACTTGTCCTAAATGAGCAGCTATACAAATCGCTGTCTTTTCAAAATCACTAACCTCTGAAATAGGCGCAAGTGTTTCTGTACTCACTATATCAATATACTCAATATTGAATACATCCAAACCATCCAGAAAACTAATAGCCTCCTTTCGAGCCTCTGCTACTGATTTCCCATCTCGAAGTTGATTCGCACAATGTTTAAGACTTTTATAAATCTGAGGAGCAATTTTTCGTTCTTCAGTAGTTAAGCGTAAATTTCGAGAAGACATCGCCAATCCATCCGTTTCCCGCACAATTGGACAAGCCACAACCTGAGTATCCATTGATAAATCTTTAACCATCTGACGAATAATCGTATATTGTTGTAAATCCTTCTGCCCAAAATACGCCCGATGCGGTTGTACCATATTTAATAGCTTAGCCACCACAATTCCAACTCCGTTAAAATGTCCCTCTCGGTGCTTACCTTCCATATCAGTTTCTAATGCTCCAAAGCCTATATTAATGACAGGCTCACTTGGATACATTTCTATCGGTTCAGGCATAAATACGGCATTACACCCCTCAGCCTCCAAAAGTTTCAGGTCATCTTCTGGCATTCGTGGATAGTGCTTGAGGTCTTCAGCATTATTAAATTGGGTCGGATTGACGAAAATACTACAAATAGTATAGTCATTGTCTGCCTTAGAAGCACGAATCAACGATAAATGCCCTTCGTGGAGTGCGCCCATTGTAGGAACAAGTCCTAATGTGTGTTGAAGACGCAAAGGCAATAAAGATTTTCGGAGTTCCGAAATCGTCTCAAAAATTTGCATTTTGGAAGGCTTTAAGACATTAGCAATCAAAAAATCATCACTAATTACTTGATAATCATATTTTTATAACACAAAAGGCAAAATTTTATTAATATTGTATTATAATTACACAAATTAAAAAAAGCATAAAGATTGCCGAAGTTAGGCGCAATAATAGGACTTTGTACGGAAAAACCTTGATTTACAGGCGTTTTTTTTGTAAATTTGCGGTGTTGCAATGAAAGTTATACGTTTTAAACAAAAGAATTATGTCAAAGCTTCGCATACTTTATGTAGCTAGTGAAATCAATCCGTTCCTCAATACAACTGAGGTAGCAGATTATGTCCGCTCATTACCCCAAGCAATGCAAGAGAAAGGAATGGAAATCCGAATTTTGGTTCCTCGATTCGGTACGATTAATGAGCGTAAAAATCGGTTACATGAAGTAGTTCGTTTGTCTGGCATCAATATTTCCGTAGGAGATGAAGAAAAACCCCTTGTTATTAAGGTTGCCTCTATTCCCAATGCCAAATTACAAGTCTATTTTATTGATAATGAAGATTATTTCCACCGAAAGACCGTATTCAGTGATAAAAAAGGAAACTTCTATGCCGACAATGATGAACGTGCAGTATTTTTCTGTAAGGGCGTAATTGAAACGGTCAAAAAATTAGGCTGGGCTCCTGATATTGTGCATTGCAACGACTGGATTTCGAGTTTTATTCCGCTTTACTTGAAAACCACTTATAAAAATGATCCTATGTTTAAGGATTCTAAAACGGTATTTACAGTCTATAATACGCCATTCTCACATGAATTTGAAGATGTTCGGGACAAAGTAAAAATGATGGACATCAAAGATGAACAATTAAAACCACTTGCTAAAGGAAATTACGAGTCTTTGATTCAGATGGCAGCACAGTTCTCGGATTGTGTCGTAAAATCTTCGGATGAAGTAGATAGTTCTGCTAATGGTGCATTAAATGGATTGGATGCTAAAGTTTCAACTATCAAAAAGAACGGAGATACAGAGGAATTTTCAAATTCTTATTACGACTTATATACAAATTTGACCGCCTAATTTTGCAAACTCGAAAATTGATGCAACCTTTGTAATCGTAATTTTATCCGTATAAAGGAAATCTAATGATTATAAAGTAATGAATTATAAACGATTTGCTTTATCAGGATTGCTTCTTTCGGCAATCCTGATTTTGTTTGCGTGTAATGATGATATTGACCTCAGTCCTGATTTGCAAGGAAATACGCAATTCCTTGAGACCCAATTTACGGACACCCTCACTATAGAAACTACAGTAGGGATATGGGATACAATCAACACAACATTTTCTCCCTATATGTTGGTAGGTAATTCTTCCGATAAATACTTTGGAACATTGACTGCCAATGCATTCGCTCAATTTATCCTGCCTAGAGATTCCTTACAATTTGAAGATACACAAGGAGAAGTTGGTACACTAGACTCAATGGTTTTTAGTTTAGACATTCACGAGTCATTTGGAGATACATTATCTCCCCAAACACTTGAGATTCATATACTTTCTCAGCGTTTTAACACTTCTAAAACATACTATCAAACGGATGAAATTCCATATGATCAAAAAATTGCCACACTTCAAATTGATGAAAACACCGATTTAAGTCAGCCACTTCATATACACCTTGAACCTGACTGGGCTAAACGAATTTATGAGGCAGGTGGAACTGATGATTTTTTAAATCAAAATTTCTTCGAAGAGTGGTTTACAGGCATCCGAATTTCGGCAATTGATGGAAATATGGTTCATAAAATAAATCCTTTAAGTGCAAACACTTTTCTTGGTGTTTATTATCATACTGAGACAGATACACTGTTACAAAGAATAGGTACTTATGATGGTCAAAATATTGGTTATCGATTCAATCAGATTTTAACAGATTTAAGTTCTTCAGATTACTTGTCTGAACTTACTCCTCAAACTGAAATTTCCACTAAAGAACTTAATCATTGGGGCTTTATTCAGGAAGGCACTGGAATTTATACTAAAGTTCGAATTCCAAACCTTGAGCAATTGAACGCTAATGGAGATATTTATCTCAATCGAGCAGAACTCACTTTTGAACCATCTGAAGAAAATTATTTATCTCCTAATCGCCATAAACCTATAGGATTAACATTTAGACTATTAGATAAAAATGGAAATTTAGTTCAAAATGCTGCTACTGCTCAAGACCAATATATCTTACGAGAAGTTCGAGATGGCGCAGTACATGTCACTAGTTTTGTTGATGGACGTTTGGTTTCAAGTTATATTCCGAACGGAAGAACTTACCAAGCTGTACGAATGACTTCTTATATTCAAGAGATTTTAAATGGAACTCGTGGTAATTATGGTTTTGCTATCGAATCGTATCGAAATGATGTGGGTATAAATAACTTACTTTTTTCGGATAACTCGGCAGAAACTAACCCTTTGAAATTGAAAATTTATTATACCAAAACTAAGTAGTGTATATCAAGTATTAAAAAAATTACTAAGAAAACTTGATTTCAAAATTGCACTATACAATATTCATTTCTCAATGCTAACATAATGAAAACTGTAATTATCAAATATAATGCTGGAAATATTCGTTCAGTAATTTATGCCTTTGAGCGACTGGGAGTTACGCCGATTCTTTCTGATGACCCTCATGAAATCCAAACAGCTGACCGTGTAATTTTCCCAGGGGTAGGCGAAGCTAGTACAGCTATGAAGTATCTCAAAGAACGAAAATTAGACCAACTTATTCCAACTTTGAGACAACCATTTTTAGGAATTTGTTTGGGTTTACAATTAATGTGCCGACACTCCACTGAAGGTAATACTGAATGTTTAAATGTTTTCGATGTAGCTGTTAAAAAATTTAATAATTCTTCCGAACAATCCCAAAATGAAAATCTAAAAGTTCCACAAATTGGCTGGAATGCTTTGCAAAACTTACAATCACCTTTGTTTAAAGGATTAGAGGAAAAAAGTTATGTTTATTTTGTGCATAGTTTTTATGCTGAACAGAGTCCTTATACGATTGCCGAATCAACTCATATTCACCCTTTTAGTGCAGCATTACACCAAGATAATTTTTATGCTGTACAGTTCCATCCTGAAAAAAGTAGCCAAATTGGTACTCAAATTTTGAATAATTTTCTACGAGAAATTGTTTAAGTATACGCTTTTTATTAGTTAATTTAAAGCTAACTTATTCATAATCAATCAAAAGACCTATAAGTTTTCAGGAATTTTATAGGTCTTTTGATTGGCAGTTTATTTTAAATGGACTGGTACAATAAACTCTAAATCAGGAAACTTAGGGAATAGATTTTAGAATGATTTTATTACGTCTCAAAAACTTTTTCTAACTTGCACCTTTGAAATAATTAGGAAAAATTGTGTTCAAACTGATTCCGAGCAATGGCGAAAAAGAAACGAAAGAAGCCACGTAAACCGACTTCAAACCCGATTCAGCAACAACCTCAGTCAAGTTCAGCCCCTGTTTCTCCAGATAAGACCGAAAAACAGGGTAAGAAAAATGGAGTACCATCCAAGTCTATACCACGGAAAAAATATCAGATTTCTGATAATCCTTCTCAAGCCTCTCCGACTAATGGCTTTTTGAAAGAAAAACCGTTCCTTTCTGCACTAATCATCAACGGATTGTTGTTTGCTTTAGCTTATTTAGTCTATACGCCTTTTTTCCAAACCAATGACGATCCTGGGATGATGCTGGAAGTGGCAGGAGTTGCTTTATCACCTGAACCTACTGAATACATGATTTTTACGAGTGTGATTCTTGGGAAAATTCTTAAAAGTCTATATTCTGCTGCACCAAGTATTGCATGGTATGGTTACTATTTAGTTTTCAGTTTATTTATTGGAAATACTGCCTTATTATACGTCTTTCTGCGTCGCAATCCTCACTTCTTTGCCATTATACTTTATGTCATTTATTTCATGTTAATTGAGATGTTTACACTCATCTCACTCCAATTTACGGTAACAGGTTTTGCATGTGGTTTAGGTGGAATGGCATTAATATTTTTATTACCTAATACTACCAATAAACCCTTTACAATCAAAGGTTTATTAAACTTACCAAGTGTTACAGGTGCATTTTTACTAGGATTAGCCCTAATGATTCGTTTGGAAGCAATTGCACTTTCAGTCGCTTTATTTAGTCCTATTATCCTAATTGAACTTTTCCGTCAAAAAAAGTTATTCCTTCACAATATCTTACAATTTGGTTTTGCTATAGCCATCTGTATTCCTCTTTTTATCATTAATAAATCAGCTTATTCTACGCCTGAATGGAAAGAATCTGCTGAATTTATCCCGAAAGTGGGACAATTTGTAGATAATCATGTAATGCACAAAGCCTCCGAGGAAAAACGAAAAGAGGCAATGGAAAAGACAGGCTGGAAACCAATTGATAATGCGATGCTGTCATTTTGGTTTTTTATGGATGAAGAAATTTATTCCATTAAAAATTTTGATGCCGCACTTTCGGTATTAGAAAACGAGATGAATACTGATGAAATCACCAAATATTTAGAAGATGTTGTATACGAACAACCTATCGTCAATCGAGCGATGTTGATAGTCGTGTTTTTTTCAGTCTTTTTGTTTTTTAAACCTGAACAATCCGATAATCCTTCTGAGTCCAAAATTTTACTAGGCTTAAATATCGCTTTAGTTATTGGAACTTTCATTGGTTTATACGGGCTACTTTGGGCAATTCATTATTTTCTAAAACAAGCTCCTCCTCATGTTTATATCTCATCCTATATTTTCTTAGCCATTTTGCCCTTACTTTTAATGACTGAAAATTCGTCTTTTAACCCCTTCAAAGGTGGCTTTGATGTACGACAAGTAGCAGGTGGAGTTTTAGGATTATTAACCCTATATAATGTCAGTACAACTCATCAAGAGCTAAAAGGATTTTCGAACAATGCAAAACAAAATTCTCGAAATCTCAAGCAAATTGTACAGGCAATGCAACCTACTGAAGATAAATTATTTGTAGTTTGGGCAAGCAGTTTTCCATATGAAAATATTTCACCTTTTTCAGATTTAAATTTTATGCGTAAACTGAATTTATTTAGCTTGGGTTCTATCCAACGAACCCCTATTGCGAAGGCAACTTTAGATGAATTTGGTATTGACAATATTTATACAGGAATTGCTGAAAATCCCAATATGTATTTGGTAGTTCGGCAAGATTATCAAAAACAATACAATTGGCTAGGTATTTACAATCAATTTATGTACGAGCATTACAAAAAGCCTATCAATCCTAAGACGGTTTTACAGGCAGGTGCAGTCATGGTCGTAGATGTTAATTATCAATCTTTATAGGACTAAAAAATAAAGTTCAAACTTTATTGAAACAGACATAAATCAATGGATAGAATTGTTGTAACAGGTTGTGCGGGTTTTATTGGCTCTCGAACAGCTTCGATGTTATTGGAACAAGGCAAAACGGTTATCGGACTCGATAATTTAAATACTTATTATGATGTTCGAGTGAAGAAACATCGTTTAGAAAAACTTCAACAGTACCAACGTTTTCGGTTCTATGAAATGGACATTGAAAATAAAGGGGCTTTAGAAATCATTTTTTCGAGTAATGACCCTGACGCTGTTATTAATCTAGCAGCACGAGCAGGAGTTCGGTATAGTTTGATTGATCCCTATGTTTATTTGAGTACGAATACACGTGCGACATTAAATTTACTCGAACTAATGCGAGAGCGGAAAATCTCAAAAATGGTTCTCGCTTCGACTTCATCGCTTTATGCAGGAATGGAAATGCCTTTCAAAGAGGATTTGCCTGTTTTACGTCCAATTTCACCATATGCTTCGACTAAATTAGGAGCTGAAACCATGTGTTACAGTTATCATTCACTGTATAATTTGGATATCTCGGTAGTTCGTTATTTTACCGTTTATGGGGAAGCAGGTCGTCCAGATATGAGTATTTTTCGATTCATCAAATGGATTGCTGAAGAAACTCCTTTGATCTTGTTCGGGGATGGTTCACAATCACGAGATTTTACATTTATAGATGATATAGCTAAGGGTACAATAAAAGCCTTAAACCCCATTGGTTATGAAGTGATTAACCTTGGTGGTGGACATAATCCTATTGCGCTAAACGAAGTAATTTCTAAGATTGAAAAATATGTTGGCAAGAAAGCCATCATCAATCAAAAACCTTTCCATAAAGCAGATTTAACGGCAACTTGGGCAGATATTTCGAAGGCAAAACGACTTTTAGACTGGGAACCAGAAATTGACTTAGATACAGGCATCAAGCGTTGTGTTGATTGGTACTTCGAAAATCAATCTTGGCTTGAAGATGTGAAATGTTAGATTCTTTAAATGACGAATTATGAATCAGATATATTCCAAAATAGGATTTACCATTTCTTCTGCTCTTTTAACCTTCTGTTTAGGCAGTTTGATGGTTTTATTTGGAGGATTAATTGATGTAGCAGGTGGAGCAGGTTTTGACGGCATTATTTATCAAGAACAAGTACGAAACTTTGAACAATTATTTGCTGAAAAACGACTCAACTCTACAGATATTCTTCCTGGGCAACCTGCCAAAGTGAATCGTTTTTTATCTTCAATGATTGTTCATTATGGAATGAAATCATTCGATATTCCATTTGAACCAGCCAATATTGTCAAGGGATTTCAATACCATAACTTAATTTGGCTAGTACTGGCTTCCTTAGCTTGGGGAGGAATTACCTTTCGTTTAAAACTACAAGAAAAAAGCAAGTGGTTTGGTTGGGTCATGTTTTTTTGTACATGGGCAACACTCAGGATGCCTTTTTTTGACCCTGTTCTGACCGATACTACCGCCTTGTGTTTAGCCTTGATTATGCTTTTCTTTTTCTTTCAAAAGGAATTCATTGCTATCCCTGGTTTGATTCTTACTGGATTTTTAGGTGGCTTTGTTTGGCAACCTATTTTAATCTATGCCTATATTTTGTTATTATTCCCTCGTGAAGCCAAATTTATCACCCAACCCACTAACTGGATAAATTTATTAGTAAAGACAATTCCAGCACTTGCTTTTTTAGTAAGCTTTCTTCAGGTGTACCTATTTTCAGGCGGCGCAAATCATTTTGAGACTTTGAATAATGGAGCTGGTGGTGCCTATCCAACTTATATGGACTGGCTTTTTTTGAGTGTTTTATTAGCAGGTGCATTTACCTTCTTTTATTTTTATTACCTGTATATCAATTCTAGTTATAAAAACTTGTTTTATATTTTTACTCCCCATCCGCAAAAAAAAATCAATCCTACTCAATCTGTAATTCAACTTGTGAAGCGAATTTTACCTGTACTTCTTTTATATTTTTCAGTAAGTTATTTTCATGATACCGTTTCAAATGATGAGACTGCTGAAATAGCAGGTGCAGTTGTGACGGATGTAGCCACAAGCATGGTTTCTAACCCATTCACTATTCTCAGATTCTTTTATACTGACTATGCACTCCATGCCCCTCTAGAATTTTTGATTGCTCACATAGTCTATTTTGGAATTTGGTGGGTTATTGCCACAGTATTCTTTCCACAAGTTGCTGAACAAATTCGAGAATATGGTGGAGTAGGTATTATCTTAATTTTTACGGCAAGCTTGGCAAGTTCTATTTTCAATCCACAAAGTCGTATTGGAACAGCTTTCATGCCTTTTGTGTTTGTCTTTGTAATCTTGATGGTGGATAGATACAATTGGGATAAAAAATACCTGTGGATCTTAGGAGGTATTAATCTATTTGCCTCCAAATTTTGGATGCCTATTGGGGCAATGTTAGAACCTATCATGCAAAATGGACAACAAGTTGGCGCACAAAAAGGAGTAGGTTGGGACCAGTTCTTTATGGCTTTCGGTATTCAGATGCCACCTAAATGGTACTGGATTTATTCGGTTCTATTTGTAGTTTTAGTAGCTTGGTTAATTTATGAACGCCGTAATCTATTTCAGTTGCCTAGTAATAATCAAAAAAACAAAATAACTAGTCAAGCTAAACCTCAACCACCAGTCTCTAAACCTAAAAAGGCTACCATCTCGACTTCACAAAACGCTGTAAGTCCTTCAAAACAAAAGCCTAAAAATACGGATAAAATATCTCCCAAAAAGCGAAAATCGAAATCTAAGAAATACCGAAAAAAGTAACACCTAATCGTACATAAATATATGCCAATCCGATATTCCTTTGTCGTTCCTGCTTATAATGAGGAAGAAAATGCTCCTGTATTGTATGCTAAAATTGTCCAACTAATGGCAAACATTGCAGACGATTGGGAACTCATTTACGTCAATGACGGTAGTCGGGATAATACACTGGCTACTCTACGTAACCTCGCACAAAAAGATAAACGAGTACGCTATATTGACCTCAGTCGAAATTTTGGACATCAAGCTGCATTGACCGCGGGACTGGATGCCTCTACAGGTCAAGCCGTTATTTCTTTAGACTGTGATTTGCAAGATCCTCCCGAATTAATTGCTGAAATGATCCAAAAATGGCAACAGGGATATGATATCGTCTATGCACGCCGTCGAAAACGACAAGATAATTTCTTGAAAAAATATACTGCTATCTGGTACTATCGGTTACTTGACCGATTTGCCGAAATCAAAATACCACGTAATGTTGGAGATTTTCGATTAGTGGATAGAAAAGTACAAGATTACCTTACTCAAATGAAAGAAAAAGCTATTTATCTGCGTGGGATGGTTGCTTGGTTAGGATTTAAAACCACTTATGTGGAATTTGACCGTCCTGAACGAGAACATGGGGTACCTGGATATACATGGGAAAAGTCCATACGACTAGCAATGGATGGACTACTTAGTTTTTCATTATTTCCTCTAAAGTTAGGGTTTGTGCTAGGTGGATTTACTATTTTCATTGGCTTCTCATTTTTGACATATATGGTATTTGATACACTTACAAGTAATGCTGAATATGAATTAATTAAGTGGCTATCAGTAGCTATTTTTATGGCTATGGGATTGCAATTTATTTTTATGTGGCTATTAGGAGAATATGTTGGACGAATTTATGAGGATACCAAACGCCGTCCGATTTATGTTATTAATGAAAAAATAAATTTTGAGACAAAGAATAAGAACTCAGAAAACAGCTCAGAAGAACAGTAGTCCTTTAACAATAACAGCAAATTCATGAAAATATTAATGTTAAACTCTGAGTATCCACCACTTGGTGGTGGGCAAGGAAGTGCTAATCGTTTTATTTACCAATGTTTACAAAAATATCCTAACCTCCAAATTGATCTTGTAACCGCGTCTACTCATAAGTCACATACTCAGGAGTCTAAAATTGGAAAAATCTATTATCTTGATATAGACAAACAAGATAAAAATATCCACACTCAAAGCATTAAGAACTTAATTCTTTATTCAATCAAATCTTTGTGGAAAAGCTTTAAGTTAATAAAAAAAACAAAATATGACTTAATTGTGGCTTGGGCAGGAGTTCCCGCAGGTTTCTTAGCCATGACTCTCAAATTAGTATTTGGCATACCTTATATTGCCTTACTTCGAGGTGCTGATGTACCTTTTTATGAAAAAAAATGGCATACATTAGACAAACTCATTTTCTCCAAGCTCAGTCCCATTGTTTGGAAAAATGCACACCAAGTAATTGCGAACTCAGAGGTGCTTCGGGAGTTGGCTCTAAAAATAGCTCCTAGACAACCAATTGCTCTTATTGGAAATGGGGTAGATATTCAAACATTTTATCCGACTCCCACTTCTCCCAACTCAAAATTAACGTTAATTTCGACTGGAAGACTAACCGAACGAAAAGGATATCAATTTGTCATTCCAGCACTTACTTCATATACTGATGTCGAATTATGGCTTATTGGAGAAGGAGAACTCAGTGATACACTCAAGAATATGGCAAGAGTGCAAAAAGTAGCTGTCCAATTTCTAGGGTATCGCTCACAAAATGAAATCGCAACTTACCTACAACAGGCTGATATTTTCATTTTGCCTTCATCCAATGAGGGAATGAGTAATTCCTTACTGGAAGCAATGGCGTGCGGACTCCCTGTTATTGTAACAGATGTTGGAGGAACAAAAGAATTATTACAAGACAATGGAATTTTAGTGGAAAAAGAATCTAGTGAATCCATCCGAGAAGCTATTCAAACTTATCGAAATCAACCTAAATTATTGAAAATTCATGGAGCGAATTCCCGAAAAATTACTGAAGAAATGAGTTGGGAAGCAAAAACCCAAGAATTTTTTCAAGCCTTTCAAAAAGCTATAAAAAATTGATTATCAATTATCTAACCAGCCTTGTTTTTTAAATAATAAGAAAATTGTAAGTACCATCGCAATTGTTAACCCCCAAAAAATAGCATACCCATACGTCGAACTAAGCTCAGGCATATGTTTAAAATTCATCCCATAAACACCTACTAAAAAGGTCAAAGGCAAGAAAAAAGCAGATAAAATTGTTAAAACACGCATCACTTCATTAGTACGGTGTGAAGCTAACGCCAAATGAATATTTAATAAATCATTGGCATCTGTTACTAATTGCTCTGCATAATAATTCAATTCTATCACCTTATCGTGATTATCTTGAAATACAGATGATTTTTGCGGATAATGGTAGCTGATTTTGGCAAAAATATCGCGTGTCATAAACAATATTTTCTTATAAACTACTCCTCTACGTCGCAATAAGTACATTGCTTGAATAATTGCCTCCTGATTTTTTCCTTTAAAAATATCTTCCTCATAGGCTTCTACCGCTTCTGTCGCATTAAAAATCGGCTCATCAAAAGACTGTAAAGTCGCTGTAAAAATATCATTAATGATTTTAAAAGAATTATTCTTATCCTGTTTCTTAACCCGCCATTTATTCCGTAATATCCGCATATATTCATGGTCTCGGCGTTGGATAGTAATCAAAAAACCTTTTCCAACAAAAATAGCAACCTTATTGGTTAATTTTCGAATTGTATCTGCATCAGAAGTTGAGCGATCATCAAACGCCCGCATAATAATAAATGTGACTTTTCCAATACGTTCTAACTTTGGAAGATGCTCAGGTTCAAGACAATCATTGACCAAACTATTCGGTAAATCAAATTGGATGGATACTTCAGCTAATTCCCGAAAAGTTGGGTTCATCAAATGAATCCATGTAAAATGTTGCTTTTTGACTACTTCTTCTGTCATACGTTCATTCGAATTAATCCTGATAGACTCAACTCTTGAGCTTCCAATCTTCACCGTATTTTTTCATTGTATTTTCACGATGGGAAGTCTGTATTCACCAAAATTACATAAAAGTATTCTTTCTCTATATTACCTTAATTTTAGCCAATGCTTATCCTTCAAGCACCAAATCCATCTCAAAAAGTTCCGCCAGATGTACTTGTAATTTAGATTTTACTTCGTGTATAGCAATTTCTTGATTTAATTCTTTTGCCATTGAGGTCACCGCTTTATCCTGAATGCCACAAGGAATAATATGTTCAAAATAGCTCAAATCTGTATTTATATTCAGGGCTAATCCGTGCATCGTAACCCAACGACTAGCTTTGACACCCATTGCACAAATCTTCCGAGGATTCTCCTGTATCTCAGAGTCTAACCAAACTCCTGTTAGTTTTTCGATTCGTCCTGCCTGAAGGTTATATTCAGCAAGTGTTCGAATAATTGCCTCTTCCAAAAAACGTAAATACCGATGAATATCAGTAAAGAAATTATCTAAATCCAGAATCGGATAACAAACTAATTGTCCAAATCCATGATAAGTAATATCACCTCCTCGATTACTAGGATAATACGAAATTTTTTTTGTCTCCAGTTGTTCTTTAGAAAGAAGTAGATGGGAAGTTTTTCCACTTTTGCCAAGTGTATAGACATGCGGATGCTCACAAAAAATAAGATAATTTGATGTTTTTTCTTTATTATCAGGGGATAGTTTGCGATTTTGAACTTTTTGCGCAATAACCTTTTCAAACAATTCGGTTTGTGCTTCCCACGCATCTTTGTAAGCGATTATTCCCCAATCACACACTTGAACGGATTTATTCATAATTAATTTAATTTCAAAAACAATATAAATTATTTCCTTTTATTTCAATTTTTTTTTATAAAAATGAAGTTATCTTTTTGATTTTACTTCTGAAGATTCTGAAAAACAAGGGTTTCAACTTTATCGTACTTAATAAAATTAGCGGAAAAAGCTTCCTAAGGAAGTACACCGCTCACATTCGTTATTTTTGCCATCAAAAAATAACAGGACTGCAAAGAAATTAGAAATTCGTAAAAAAATCAATATCAACAATGAATCCAATACATCCTTATTCTTCTATTTTAAGTTGTTTTCTCAGTTTATGTTTATTATTCATCATTTTTAGTACATCTGCTCAAACAGATGGGCGCATTCCGTTTCAGGGAAAAATTGAGCAAACCGATGGCAAAGCAGTTAATGGCACACTCTCTATGAAATTTTCCCTGAGTTATGGCACCTTATCTTGGTCAGAGAATCATAATTTGACAATTAAAGATGGCTTGTTTTTCGTCGTACTAGGTAATTCTACGCCTATTCCTAATGAGTTTTTCAAGATCCCCAACCTGAAACTTTCTATCACTGTCGAAAACGAAACGCCTGTTTCTGTCCCCCTAATTCCTACACCTCAATCTCGATATGCTTTAGGAGTAGCAGAAAGTATTTTGACTCCAGCCAACTTCATTAGTGCTGAACCTAATAAAATATTAGCTACGGATAAAGATGGAAAAGTTTATTGGGCAAATAATACCCGAACTGCATCTAATACTACCTTTGGTGGAAATATAGAGGTAACAGGAAATACCACACTTGGAAAGAATGACCAATCTACAACTGAAGTAAAAGGTGTTTTGCAATTAACTGACTTTCAAACTATAACAGGCGGTGAAGAAACAGGTATGCTACGATTTAACACTCAAAAGAATACCGCTCAAATTTTTCAAAATGGACAGTGGTATGATATAGCAGTTAATGGAATACAGTTTACAACACTGGGAATTAATAACGAAAGTAGCACCCTCGTTCACGGAGCTTTACGTTTATCAAATTTCACAGGAATTCCTCAAGAAGGTATGATTCGGTATCAAAATAATCACCTTCAAATTTATAAACAAGGTACATGGGAAATTATCCAAAATGCAGCAGGAAATGGTTTAACCAAAGAAAATATATCAGGGAATCCTGCTCTTAGTTTAGGAGGAAAGTTATTACGAGATACCCAGTTAGAAACTGAACCTTCAAAACGATTGGCTATTACAGGAACAGGAGGTTTTTTTGTTGAAGGGAACAGTGTACTAGGATTTAGTACTAGTACTACCACTACTCAAATCGGTGGAGGATTAATTTTAGGAAATTATCGCTCCACTCCCGCTCAAAATGGCTTGTTACGTTATACTACCGCAAATAAGGCGGAAATCTTCATTACAGGAAATTGGTATGACATTGCTGTACAGGGCGAAAGCTTAACTACTAACAATGGACTCACCAAAACAGGAAGCAACCTACAACTCGGAGGTGCGCTTTTGAGTGATACAGATATTGTAATGAACTCGCAAGCCTTTACATTTTCGGGTAATGGAACAGTCAAATTTACAAGTGGTATTCATACGACCTTTTCAGGGAGAACCCAATTTGAAGATCTCACTACTTTCCACTCAGCAACTTTTACCACGATTCCCGAAATTACATCAGGAATTAAATTAGAAACTGAGTTAGGGACAGATATCATCTTACGTTACAATAAGACTATTGCTCATTTACCTCAATTTTTATCCGCAGATGGGATATGGTATAACCTAGCAACTACCAATATGCTTCCTGTAAGTACGGCAAGTATTGGTGCAATTCAAGTTAACATCACTACAAACTCCACAAACATTCAAGCAAATTCTAATACAATCATAGGAATCTCAAGTGAAATTAGTTCTAACTCGAATAATATTCAAACAAATTCTTCAATAATTACCAGTCTTCAAGGAACAGTCAATACCAACTTTATGGTAATGAGTGCCAATCAAGCCATAATTAGTACAAATTCTAATCATATACTTAGCAACTCAAATTACATCAATACTAATT
>DDLX01000041.1 GCA_002340355.1 Cytophagales bacterium UBA2561 | reverse complement strand
TTGTTTTTGTCATGTACTTAGATAATTGGGTTTAATCTTAGTCAACTAAGTTAGACAAATTATCAGAGGAATCCAAAACAAATTCTACCTTTTCAGGTCTAAATCAAAGTGTTAAATCCGCATTAGATTTAATTCAAAGCTCAGAAAGTAAGCTAAATGAAACATGAAATCCGATTTTTTCCGTAATTTTTGGCAAAATTCATTTATTACTTCATAACAAACAACAAATCATCCTATTTTACTACCTTTATTTCATATAAATAAAATGAAAAAAATTATTCGAATATATCAAAAAAAGTGGCAATCAAAAAAAATATTTCAAAAACGACTGTCGTATTTTGGGATGATATTAACAGGATTATTTTTTCTAAATTTTATATTTAAAACTTACACTAATGAAATTGTAGGAGCAATCCTAAAAGAAATTATTCAACGTGATAGCAAAGGTTTATATCGCCTCGAATATGAAGAATTAGATTTACGTGTAGTTTATAAAGAATTGAGTGTAAAAGGTTTGCGTCTAATTCCTGATAGTACAAAGGTGGCTCAACTAGTTGCTCATGATACCCTAAAGACACATAACATTTTTGAGGCAACTGTAACAGACGCTTTTATTGGGGTTGAAAATATTCCGTCCATCTATTTAGACAGAGAGCTAACTGTAACGGGAATTCAAATTACCAATCCAAATTTCAAGATGGTACGATATACTACACCTAAACAAAAAACCAAGCTCAAGAAAAAATCTTTTGAAATAGCTGATATTCAAGAAATTGTCCTTGAAAATTTACGCCGTTTCAAGATTAACTTTTTCAAAATACACAATGCCTCTTTCGAAGTTACACACTATGAACATACTCAGCTTTTATCTTCTTATGCGTTAAGTAATGTTTCGATTACATTGGATGATTTTCATTTAGATTCCTTATCAGGCGCACAACAATCAAAAGCATTTTTTACTGAAGATTTAGATATAAATATTAAAAACTATTCACTCAATTTAGCAGATGGAATTCATATTTTACGAGTTAATGAAGTAGGTATTTCTACAGGAAAATCAGAATTATATCTAGATAGTTTATCCGTTTTTCCAAAAAATAATTTAACTGCTGAAGATTCGGCTAAAGGGCTATACGATATTAAAGTTCCAAGCCTGAAAATTCAGGGGTTAAATTTTGAAAAAGCTTATTTTCAGAATCATATCCTGATTGAAAATATTGTTCTAAGTCAGCCTTCAGTAAAGATTTTAGCGAAAATAGTTCAAGATTCTCTCCCAAAAATTGGGAAAAAGGAAAAGATAAATCAACAAGCCTTTTTGCGCTCTATTTTAAATTATTCTCCTTCAATTTCAATTCATAAATTTCACTTAAATAAGGCTTCTTTAGATTTTTCCATGAATCAAAAAAATGGTATTGGAGCAATTGTACATGATATTTCTTTTGTTTTAGAAAATTTTCATCTAGATTCCAATAACATCGAAAGCCGAGCCAAACATCTTTATTCTGATCATGTTTCCGCAACAGTTAAAAATCATACTTTTAATCTACCTGATGGGATTCATAAGCTAAAGGTTGGGGAAGTTGGTATTTCTACCTCAAAATCAGAGGTTTATGCTACCAATGTTCATGTAGAGCCAAAAAAGCAGTCTATTTCTGAGTTGATGCATCAAACGGATGTAAAAGATTTTTACGATTTACATCTACCTGAAATGCGGATTAGTGGAATTGATTTATGGACAGCCTATATTCAATCTATTTTTAATATTGAAAAAATACAAATTACTAGTCCTAATATGCACTTTTATAACCGTGAAAAAACACAGAAAAACAAGCATAAAAAGCGACTAAAAAAATATACCAAGAGCTTAGATATTATCAATTTATATCCCTTAGTTTCTCCATTCTTTACGTCTTTAAAAGTTGAAGAATTTACATTAGATAGTGGTACATTTAAGAATACAAAATTTGGATATGGTGAACAAAATGATTTTGAGATAGGAAATACTTCCTTGAGTCTCAGTAATTTTGAGCTAAACGAAAAAGCTTATAAAAACCGAAATAAAATTTTATATGCAGATGAAATTGAAGTATTTATCAAGTCTCATTCCTTTGATTTACCTGATAGTATTCATGTTTTACAAGCTGGAGATTTATTCCTATCTACTTCCAAGTCCATAATTCGATTAGGAGCATCAAATATTCATCCGAAATATCAAAAAAGTTTTATTTATGGTTCACGTTACAATATGGCATTTCAAGAGGTAGAATTGAGTGGAATTGATGTTCGCCGAGCCTATTTTAACCGAGAATATTATGCTAAAAAATTACGAATCCGTAAACCTGAAATTATAGCAGAGTTGCATCCTAAAAAAGCTCCTCCTCCAATGGCTTCAATACAAAATCAAGCCAAAAAAGAAGTCAATAAAAACTTTCAAAAAAATCTAAAAGCTTTTGAAATCCAAGAAGTTGTACTGGATAGTGGAAAATTAAGTTTAGTACGTCCCGAAACCAATCATATTATTTCTGCTGAGCATTTTGAGGCAACTTTGAAGCCATTTCGATTAGATTCAGCCGAGTTGCGTCAACGAAATATTATACCTGAGACGGATAGTGTGGAATTTGAAGGTAAAAATTATTCTTTAGCTCTTCCCAAAATTCAACATTTTCTCAAAATTAAAAAACTCGGAATTTCATCTAGTCAAGCTCTTATTTACTTGGATAGTTTAAAGCTGTATCCATTACAAAAATCTAAAAATCAAATTAATATTTTATTTCCTGAGTTATTTCTTAGAGGAATCAATGTAGCAGATATTACTTCTAAAAAAAGACTAAAAGGAACAATACTGGAAGTTCAAAAACCTTTTTTCGATTTACGAATCAACACACCTAAAAAATCAGGGCAAAAAAAGTTTCGGCTAGAAAATTTATATGATTTATTTCGAAATTCCTTAGAAAATATTACATTATCACACGTGAAATTAGATTCAGGACAATTCTTTTGGTCACGTAAGTTCAAGAAACAAAGTTTAAAATTGACAAATTTTGATTTGAAAGGCAGTCAATTTTTGCTTTCAGGAAATATAAAAATGACTAATGATAATTTTATTTTTGCTAAAAAATGGGAGCTTTCAGCAAAAGATATATGGCATCAATCCTTAAAGAACAGAACTGAAGTGGAAAATTTAAACCTTAATACAGGTAAAAATAATTATATTTCAGCCAAAAACTTACATATATTTTCAATTCGAGACACTTCACAAACTGTTCCTTCAAAATTCGATTTCCAATTTCCAAAAGTAGAAATTGAGAATTTTGATTTTTATCGAATCTATGCTTTTAAAGACTTAATATTAGAAAATGCTATATTAGAAAAGCCCTATATAAAATATGTACAAAAAAAAGAAACTTATTCTACTAAAAAGTTTCGGTTAGACTCTCTCAATGCTAAAATTTTGACATTGTTAGAACGTCATCTACGAAAAATAAAAATTAGAAATCTAAATGCTAAGGAATTAAGCTTCGATATTCAACAAATCTATCCTCAAAAAATAAAAAAGTACAGTTATGACGATATTTCATTAAAAATCAATAATTTCAATCCTAAAAAATCATTAATTTCTTCATCTAAAGTACTCTTTTCGGATGACATTACCGCAAAAATTAAAAATTATCACTTATCACTTCGAGATAGTTTACATCAAGTCAAGATTAAAGAAATAGGTTTTTCAACTCGACAAAAGCAAGTTTGGATAGACTCACTAAGTTATTTTCCTAAGTACAGAAAATATGAAATTTCTAAGAAACAAAAGAGTCGTACTAACTGGATTAGAGTTGATGTTCAACGTTTACTTTTTGATAGTTTACAAGTCAATAAATTAGTAGAAAATCAAGCTATCATTTCTAAAAAATTAGAATTAGCAAACTTTCAAACCGAAATTTTCACTGAGAATAGTCAACCAGACCCACCACTTAGTTCTCAAAAAACAATCCATCAAATACTTACTCAGAGTAAAAATTATTTAAAAATTGATACAGTTTATATAAATAATGGGACTTTTTCATTTACTACACATCCTAAAGAAAAGGTAAAGGCAGGACAGTTTTTTATGAATCATATTCACGGAAAAGTGATAAATTTAAACAGTAAACCAAATATTCATGTCCCTAATATGCAAATTGAAATTTATAGTGATATTATGGGACAAGGTGAGCTACAAGTTTTGGGTATTTTCAATTTATATTCCCCTCACCAAACTTACCGACTAAGTGGAAATATGCAAGAAGTTGACCTTAAAATTTTGAATGATTTTTTGGGAACAATTGCTCCATTAAACTTGAAAAGTGGGAAAATTCGGAATTTACAGTTTGAGATGTTAGGTGATGCCAAACGAACTATTGGAAAAATGAGTATGTTTTATAATAACTTAAAAATCAAAGTTATACGAAAACATAAATTTGGAGAGGCTCTTTTTTCATTTATCGCAAATACTTTTGTTTTAGACAGAAATAATTATAAATTTTCGCTATATCGAAAAGCAAAAATGTATGATGAAAGAGAAATCACTGAATCAATTTTTACCCACTGGATACAAACGCTGATTTCAGGAGTAAAGATTAATTTAGGCTTAAAAAGTAGAAAAGTAAATAATCAATATAAAGCACATGAAACAAATTTACTTCGACTTCAATAAATGATACTTAGTTTTAATAAAAACACTATTTTAGTTATGATAATTACCAGAATTATAGGAGGTCTGGGAAATCAAATGTTTCAATTAGCTTTTGCTGAGACACTCCGAAAAATTAATCAAACAACATTATTTCTAGACATTTCTGCCTTTGCCAAATATAAGGATAGACAGTACGATTTAGATTGCTTTGACACGAATTTTTTATTTGCAAAGACAAGGCAGTTGCAACGTTTTCAGGAAGTCGCAGGCAAAAAAGATACTTTCTTGAAAGCATTTGCAGAACTTAGATATGGTAAAGCCAAAATCATAAAGGAAAATAAATCAGATTTATTTCATTTTATTCCTACAATTTTAAAAAAATATAACCAAGATTTATATTTACAGGGTTATTGGCAATCATATAAGTATTTTACTGGTTATGAAGAAGATATACGAAAATTATTCACTTTCAAAAAAAAATTAATTGCTCAAAATGATTCTCTTTTACAAGTCGTAAAATCACAATCAATGATTTCGCTTCACGTACGAAGAGGTGATTATGTAGCCAACAAAATGGTTCAACAATTTCATGGGAATTGTTCATTAGATTATTATCAAAATGCCATTCAGTATATAGCTCAGCGAATTTCTAAACCTAATTTTTTGATTTTTTCGGATGATATTACATGGTGTAAAACCCATCTCAAAACAGGTTTTCCACAAACTTTTGTAACAGAAAGGAATGCCGATTGGGAAGATATGTACTTAATGAGTTTATGCCAACATCACATCATTGCAAATAGTAGTTTTAGTTGGTGGGGAGCGTGGTTAAATCCAAACACTAATAAAATTGTCATTGCTCCAAAACAATGGTTATCCAACCAAAACTTAGATAATACCGATTTATTACCTAAAAACTGGATTAAATTATGACAAAACCAAAAGTATCTGTCATAATGCCTGTGTATAATGCAGAAAAATATCTTCGTGAAGCTATTGATAGTATTCTTTCGCAAGATTTTACAGATTTTGAATTTCTGATCATCAATGATGGTTCTACGGATAATTCTGAAAAAATAATTCAATCTTATTACGATAAACGGATTCGATATATTCGAAATGAATCTAACCTTAAACTTTGTACGACTCTAAACAAAGGATTTCAACTTGCTAATGGTCAATATATTGCTAGAATAGATGCTGATGATATTGCTTTATCATCTCGATTAAGTAAACAAATCACATTTTTAGATACTCATCCTGATATTGGAATTTGCGGATCTTATATCAGAACATTTGGCAAAACAGAACAAATTTGGGAATATCCAACCACTCCCGAATGGATTGCAAGTGAACTATTATTTCATTCTCCTATCTGTCATCCTGCGGTTATGATACGAAAATCAGTATGGATAAAATATAATTTATCATATGATCCAAAATATGAATATTGTGAGGATTATGCACTTTGGGTAAGAGCCTCAGAAATAACTCAATTTTATAATTTATCAGAGGTATTATTGTATTATAGAATTCATAATACACAAATTACAGCTTCAAAAGCATCTATTTATAAGGATAAAATACAAGCATTACGAAGACTACAACTTGAAAAATTAACCATTACTCCAACGGATGAATTTCTAGATTTATTAGCAAGATGTGCTAAACATGATCATTCTACGGATAAATCATACTTGATTAAGATAGAAAAGATACTTTTGGAGTTAAAACAAAAAAATCAGAATCAAAAGATTTATGATTTAAAGATATTTAACGAAGTATTATTCTGGCGATGCTGGTTGCCGATGGTTCGATTTTTTTGGAAACAAACCCAAAATATTCGTTTTTTAGCCAAATTTATCGCATTTTCGCCTTTTTCTTATTACTACTTAGGTAGCAGACTAAAGCGAATATGGACAAAACTATTTTAGGTTATTCGTAAATTGATTTTTATCATAAACATCATCCTCATCAGACCATGAAAATTAAGCATTTCAATCTTCAGATTGGTAGTCAAATTTTTAAAGCTTTGAGCGATGAGTCCCGTTTACGTATCTTACATTTGCTGTATCAAAATGACGAAATGTGTATTTCAGATTTAGAAATGATATTGAACTTTACACAAACTAAAGTTTCTCGGCACATTAGTTACCTGAAAAACAGCGATTTAATTAAGTCAAGAAAATGTGACCAGTGGACATTTTATCAAGTTAAGGATGAAATCGAAGGGTTAACTGAGGTTGTCTTTTCATATCTGGGAAAAGCCCCTGAACTGATAAAAGACCTCGAAACGTACCACATTCTATACTCCAATCGTGAGTTAGCTATCAATAAACTGGAGCGAAAAGAACGCCGTGCGTCTTTTATCTCTTACTAATACCTTATTACGCCAAGTGAAAATTTGGCACGAAAATTCTAATCTAATTTCCTAAATTGATGAGGCGTAAACTTTCGACAGAAGAACTGAACCGCATTTCAGTAACAGCTTATCACCAAGCTCCAAAAATTCCTGTAACGGTAGTTTTGGATAATATTCGGAGTATGAATAACATTGGCTCGACTTTTCGGACTTCGGATGCTTTTCGGGTCGAAAAAATTTTATTGTGTGGGATTACCGCACGCCCTCCCCACCGAGAAATTCAGAAGACTGCACTTGGAGCTACGGAATCGGTTGCATGGGAATATTTTGCAGAATTAAATGAAGCAATAGCCTTCTTACAACAACAGCATTATCAGATCATTGCTGTTGAACAAACTGACAATAGTCTGTTATTGCAGAATTTTGAGCCGAACCCCACTACAAAAACAGCATTCGTATTTGGAAATGAGGTCTTTGGCGTAAGTGAAACCTTTATCAAGGAAAGTACACATTGTTTAGAAATTCCACAATTTGGAACGAAACATTCTTTGAATATTTCAGTAAGTGTTGGAGTTGTTTTGTGGGACTATGTGCTAAAAACCAAGTTTTTCTGGGAATAATAAAATCGTATCATGATATAGAGTCATACTTACTTTGTGCTTTTTAATTAATAATAAAACTCATTTTTAGTAAAATATATTAATGAAAATAACAGATATAATTCGTGTAGGAGACATCCGTCAAAAAAATGTTTTCGAACGAATGGATTGGGTAACCGTATCTCTTTTCTTAACCTTAGTTTTAATGGGGTGGATAAATATTTACGCTGCTGTTTATGACCCAACTAAACAAGATGGTTTCTGGGATATTTTTAGTATGTCTCTCAATTCAGGCAAACAATTACTTTGGATTTCGCTCACAAGTATTCTTATTTTTCTAATTATGGTGATGGAATTTAAGGTTTATGACACCTTTTCTTACATCGCTTATGGTCTAGGCATTACCTTATTGGTGAGTGTACTAATTTTTGGACGCGAAGTAGCAGGCTCAAAATCGTGGTTTGACGTGGGTGGTATTCGATTTCAACCTGCTGAATTTATGAAGGTAGGTGTGGCTTTAGCAGTAGCTCGTTTCATTAGTGAAACTAATAAGAATGTTGATAACCTAAAAATGCTCATTCCACTAGTGGGCATTATTGCAGCTCCTGCCATCCTCATTATTTTACAGGGAGATACGGGTTCAGCTTTGGTGTTTGCTACTTTTTTTATTGTCTATTATCGGGAGGGCTTTCCGCAATACCTAACAGGATTAGGTTTACTAGTCATTACTATGTTTATTGTAGGTTTATTAATTCCTAATGAAGAATTAATTTATGTTTTTCTGATTCTAGCCATAATTACTGTCACAATCTATTATTTTATAGAGAAAACATGGGAAAACCGAGGAAAGTTGTTATTAGGTTTTGGTTTATCTGTCATTGTTGTACTCGGAATCAACAAATTCCTAGAATTCTTAAAACCCCACCAGCGACTTCGCATTAAAGCTTTTCTTGATCCAACACTTGACCCACAAGGACAAGGCTGGCAAGTCACGCAATCCAAAATTGCGATTGGTTCTGGAGGCACATTTGGTCGAGGCTTTCTAGAAGGCACACAAACCAAATTTGATTTTGTTCCTGACCAAAGTACTGATTTTATCTTTTGTACGATTGGCGAAGAGTGGGGCTGGATAGGAACATCAATGGTTATTATCTTATTTGTGTGTTTATTGATACGACTTATTTTGTTAGCAGAACGCCAAAAATCAAAGTTTTCACAGGTATATGGATACTGTGTTGTTGCCATTATCTTTTTTCATTTTATGGTCAATATCGGGATGACGATCGGACTCTTCCCTGTAATCGGCATTCCATTACCTTTTTTTAGTTATGGTGGTTCTTCTTTATGGTCATTTACTATTTTATTATTTATCATGGTCAAGCTGGATGCTCATCGAATGCAGTTATTGGTTCGCTGACACCTAACTAAGATGAAAAAACACGATAAAATAGCATGAAAATTGTTAGATATGCTATTGAATTCAATTTTATTCAGTACATTTGAACTTACAAAAAATTCCTAATTTAGGAGGAAATTATACATTCAACAAATTGTTAAAAAACAGCGTGTTTTTGATAAGTTATAGAGATTGAATGACTTGGGTTGAACTTTATTTTATACATTTAGGACTTTAGAAAACCATTAATCCTAATTTGAAGCAAATGTCAGAGCGAAAATACAATACCGTCATGCTGATTGATGATAACGAAATTGACAATCTTATCAATCAAAAAATCATTGAAGCGGCGAACATCTGCGAGACTATCTTTACGCATTCAGGGGCTAAAAGTGCGATTGAGTTCTTGCGAAACTTAGAAAAAATTAACGATGCCGAAATTATTAAGCAGGTTTTACCTCAGATTATTTTTTTAGATATTGATATGCCTCTTATGGATGGGTTTCAGTTTTTAGACCAATTTGCGAAGCTCTCCGAAGATACGAAAACGCAATGTAAGGTAATTATACTAACTTCTTCGATTAATCCACAAGATGCCAATAAATCAAAAAACTATGCTTATGTAAAACGCTACATTAATAAGCCTCTAACACAAGAAAATCTACTCAGTTTAGATGTCTAGGAGTGATTATTAATTGCACCTCTGAAATTCTCTCCCCACAAAAAATAAAAATGATTCAAACTTGCTTCAACACTTTACGAAGCAAGTTTTTTATGTTATTTACCTATTTATCTCTAACTCCTAGTTTAAAACGCCCCATGACTTTTTTACTCTTTTACCTGATAATTAAACCTTTATCTTTCCTTCCATTACCTATTTTGTATCTTTTTTCAGACATTTTATATCTTTTTCTATGTCGGCTTGGTGGGTACCGTAAGAAAGTGGTTTATCAGAACTTACAACGTTCTTTCCCTAACAAATCAGAAAAAGAAATTGAAGTTATTGTTCAAAAATTTTACCATCATTTTTGTGATGTATTGGTCGAAAGCTTATACTTTCTGTCGATTTCAGAAAAAGAACTTAAGAAGCGATTTATTGTGCAAAATCCCGAAGTACTGGAGTCATTTTATCAGGATAACCAAAGTGTAATTTTAATGGGGGGACATTATAATAACTGGGAAATTGTAGCTTTAGCCTCAGATTTGGTATTTACTCACCAAGCAGTGGGAATTTATAAATCGCTCAAAAACAAGTTTTTTAATGAAAAAATGAAAGCCTCTCGTGCCAAATTTGGCTTAGAATTAGTTACAAAACGTGAATTACTAAAAGTATGCAAACGTCCTCAAACTACTCCTATTGCTTTGTTAGTTATGGCTGACCAAGCTTCTACCAATAGCCGAAAAGTATATTGGACACGTTTTTTAGAACAAGATACTTCGGTTGTTATTGGGGCAGAACGTTATGCTAAACTATTTAATTATCCAGTTATTTATACCGAAATTCATAAAATAAAACGGGGATATTATCAAGCTGTACATCAAGTTTTAGAGACCAACCCAAAAACATCACCCGCAGGCAACATTACCGAAAAGTACACTCGAAAATTAGAGCAAGAAATCCAAAAAGCTCCCCAATATTGGCTTTGGACGCATCGGCGTTGGAAACAAAAACGAAAAAATGAACCTCTTTATCAGATTTATGATACAAAGCAGAAAAAGACATTATAAATCTGGTTATTCTTCGGGCTGAAAAGGAATATAATTTATTCCATCCAACTGAAAAGTATCACCCATTTGACTATATGCTAATTGAAGTCCCGAATTGTCATTAATTTCATAGACAATAATCATGAATTTTTGCCCATTTTTTCTGAACAACTTATTTTGAAACATTTTCAATTTTTGAATATCTACCTCTAACATTTTGCGTGCTTCAGCCTCAAATTCGTCCCTAGAAACACTACCTTTGAACAGCGATGAGGTCAAGTCATAAATTTGTTTTATATTTTTTTGTTCAATGGCTTTTAACACAGGCTGGGCAATGCTATCCAAAGATAAAACAAAAGCATAATCAGCTACGGTATAACTAAATCCAAACATCTTCAAACTATCTCCATGTATTTTGAAAATTCCGTTGGCTGTTCCCTTATAATTTTTAAATTCCAAATGATAACGCATTCTCAGAAATTCGTTCGTATCCTGATTGACCTGCCAAGCCGAGACTAACTCATAATTTTCGATCTTTCCATAATGTCGATTATACATCTCAAAAATCAGTTTTATATCTTCTTCTGATTGTATCTTATGTAGCTCTTCATCAGCCATTTCATAAATTTTTGAGTAATTACGTTCTTGAACAACCGTCATAAATTCATCCAAATAATTTTTAAAGCTATCACTCATATCTTGGTTAAGAGATTGTTGTTGCCATGATTCCGAGTTTTTGGAAGAATTAGAGTTATTATCAGTCTTAGAATTAGTAGTATTTTGTGCATAACACGAAATGACAGATAACAAACTAATAACGAAAAAGATACATTTCATTAGATTTAATTTTTAAAGATAATCAGAATACATTTAAGGATTTCGTTTATCAGGCACTAAAAAATTGGGAATCATATTTTTACACCAAAAAAATAGACTTATTTTTTTTATAACTTGATAAACCTATTATCATTTTAATTCAAAGTGTTTTTACTTCGATATTTCTGAGTTATTTGCCAAATATGATATAAAAGTTCTTTTTCGCCATTTACTAGCTTTTGATTTCGGCGTTGCATCATAATCTGAGCCAATTCAATAAAGCGGTCAAACCGAAATGTATCAAAATTATCCTGTCCTCCCCATGAAAACGAAGGTACAAATTTTGGGTGAAAACCTGCTCCAAATACATTTGCCCCTACTCCAACTACCGTTCCTGTATTAAACATCGTATTGATACTCGCTTTGGCATGATCGCCCATCAATAAGCCCACAAATTGTAGCCCTGTATTTATAAAATTTTCGGTTCGATGATCCCAAACTTTGACCGAGCTGTAATTATTTTTAAGATTCGAAGTATTGGTATCTGCTCCTAAATTACACCAAGTTCCTAAAACCGAATTTCCTAAGAAGCCATCATGTCCTTTGTTACTAAATCCCTGTAAGACAGAGTTAGAAACCTCTCCTCCTACTTTCGAAAAATCTCCAATAGTAGAATCTCCTCGTATTTTTGCTCCTGCATTCACTACAGCACTCTCGCCAAGTGCAAAAGCTCCTTGAATAATACTCCCCTCCGAAACGATTGAATTTTTACCCAAATAAATTGGTGCATTTTCAGCATTCAAAATACTTGCCCGAACGGTTGCTCCTTCTTCTAAGAAGATATTTTCACGTCCGTAAACAGCCGTATATTTATCAGTAATTGGTTGGGATTTTCGACCTGTCGTTAGGAGTTCATAATCCGCTATGATTTCGCTTCGATTTTTCTGAAAAATATGCCAAGGATGCTCAATAATAGTAGGAGTATCAACCTCTTGACGATGACTTTTCAGACTATATACAAAATCTTGCAATTGATCAAAACTTGCCAATCTTTCTGAAGTTTTTACTGCAATCACCCGATTTTTAGTAATTATAGACTCATTGGATTTTAATTTCAAAACTGCCTGAATCAGTTCCAAATTTGGACAAACTGCTCCATTTAAATATAAATTTTCTATCTGATTATCGGATGAATAATAAGCAGAAAATTTCGTTTGTAAATAATCAGTAGTAAGATAGGAACTCTGAAGCACCGTATTTTTCAGGTGAACTTTGAAATAATTTTGCCATTTTTCAGCAATTTTCAAAATACCTACCCGAAGCTCTGCCATAGGTCGGGTATAAGTCAAAGGCAAAAGTGCCATTCGAAGATCATCATCAAAAAATAAAAGATTCATCTTTTAGTAATGGAGTTTGAATATAGTATATTGAGATTTTTGTGGTAGTTTCAAGGTGTAAAGATATAAATACACCTTCATTATTTTTTGTCTATGACTTCCATTTTGACAGCAATATCCTCTAAAAGCCAGTTCATTTCATCAATCGGTTGGTTCGCAATGGAGTCAATAATATGTAATCCTTCAACAACTTCACCAAAAACGGTATAATTATTATCCAAATGAGGCGCACCTCCGATAGTACGATAAGTTTCGATTTGTTTGGGCGTAAATATCCAGTTATGCTCTTGTTCTAAAACGAGTAATTCACCAAGTGAATAAGTTTTGCCATGTACAATAAAAAAATCTTGGGCAGAGGATTTTTTTTGAAAACTTCCTTGGTCTTTATCTCGTGCCATTCCCAACGCTCCTTTCTTATGATAATATTTTCGGGGCATAAATTCTTTAGGGATGCCGTACTTACCTAACGGAACAGGATTTCCATTTGCCATACCACCTTGTACTATAAAATCCTTAATAACCCGATAAAAAAAAGTATTATCAAAATATTTCCGTTGTACCAATCGTAAAAAATTTGCCCGATGTAAAGGTGTTTCTTCATATAATCGAACTTTCATATTTCCAAAACGAGTTTTTATAAGTACTTCATTTTGAATATTTTCTTTTCCATATTTTAATAACTCCGTACGGGCATTTTCATCCGTTAGTAAAATTTCAGTAGTTTTTGTTTCTTTACGCGGTTGAGTTTGTGAGTCTTTCCTAACTAAATCTTCCGTTTGGTTTTCGACTTGACAAGAAGCTAAACCAATTACTCCGAGAAGAACAAAAAAGAGTAGTTTTATCGGCATATGGACTAATTTATCAAATTTCCTTCAAAAATAACCTTGATTTTACTTTAAATCTACTTCCCAGCAGTTAAGGCAGTTTCCACTTGTATCTACTTCAATCCATATTTTTTCACTTCCAATAATCCGAACTTCAATAATTCCTTTTTTATCTGACTTCCGAATATCACTAAACATCGCAGGAACTTGAATGGTATCTCCTGAGTACCAGCCAAGTTCCTTTTTATAACGTTTAGGATTCTTATGACCTTTTTTTACTAAAAAAACTTGCTTGCCTTCAACATTGGAGTACTCTCGCATTATTTTAGGATTAGAATTATGAGGAGTTTCATAACCTAACTTTCTTTGGTCTAAAATCATTTGGTAGTATAAGGAGTCGTAATAGATGGCTTTATTTCTCAATGAATCATCAGGTCTTAAAAGGTGTGCTTGCTCATAACATTTTGCGATAATTTGGTAAGTTTCTTTCTTATTCTTAATTAAAAAATTGGCATTTTTTATACATTTATCAAACTTGTTTTGGCTCTCTTCAATCCAATTAGAAATACTAAGACAAAGTTTAATGCCAATAAGTATAGTTATCACAGCAACAATTATATATATTTTCTTTTTTCTTCTCTTTTTATCTTTTTCTGCTTGCTCCTGTATTTTGCGCTTAGCTTCCTCAATTTCATACCGACTTTTTCTTTCAATATCTTTAATATCATCAATAATCTTTGTATATATTGCATTGTCTTCCCATTGACGAGGTAAGTTATCTATATTAATGTTATTATTTTCAAATAAACATTCATCATATTGACCAATTTCAAAGTCTCGTTTTAACTTACAGTAATACTGGAGGTACCTGAAATAGTAAGTTTCATGTGATATTTTAACTTCTATTTGTTGAGAATTATCTAAATTATTAATGTCAAAATTTTGAACTTTGTATAGTACTTGTTCTGCCTCAGGTAAAAGGAAACACAGGTCAATATCCTTCTTAATTGCTTCTTCAATAGCATATTTACAACCTTGATAATCAGTATATAGTGAATCAAATATTGCTTGATTTTCTATCTTTTTAAAATGTTCTTTAAAGGCTAGGTTACTATAAACAGAAGCCAAACTAATACAGTGGACATTACTGAATCTATCTTGCTCAACTACAATGCCAATCAGGAATGTATTATCTCTTATCTCCATAAATACACCACACCCTGACATTCCATCAATATCCTTGTCCTTGCCTCTTAAACTTGGTGATTCTATGGTAAACTTATTTCTATATTTTCCACTTCTGTATTCTCCTTTCAAAGTAATAGCATTATTGTCAGCAATATATGGATAGCCTCTAAAAAAACATATAGAATCAATTTCTGTAGGTTTCCTTTTAATAACCTCAAAACCATGAAGTTTTAATTGCTTGATTTTGAGATTTTTGCATAGTTCGGATTCTTTAAAGATGTAAAAAGCAATATCTCTCCGTTTTTCAATTATTAAGGGAGGTTCTTTTATTTTGAACTCGGAGAAGGTTTTTTCTCCTCTCTGATAGGTAACTGTAATATTTAGAGAGTCTATTGGAACTTCGTCATCTTTTCCATAAATGCAATGTTTGGCAGTAACCAATACTACAAATTTAGAATCTTGGTTGGGGTACTTAAAAAGACATCCTGAACCTTCTTCACCTTCATTCTCGTTTATTTGTGAAGTAATTTTAACTAAAGCGTTGTCTAAAATTTTATCTATAACTGCCATTTAAAAAGTTAAAGTTTCAAATTTGGAAGTGAAAGTAACTGTGAAATTATATTTCTCTTGTAACCTTTTTGTAAAAATGCCAAACAAATGAGATTTATATGATTCTTTATGATAATTAAAATAGAAATTAGTTCTTAAATTTCTATCATAATTTGCTTTTATGATTCTTGCTAAAGCTACTTTTTTAGGATGTCCGTGTTTCCTGCTGTTAGTACTAATGATGAAATTTTCACATTCAATCAGTTTGAGGAATTCAAGGGAAGTATTGCCAGCACTGCCATGATGTGCCACTTTGACAAAATCAGGTTTGAGAGGGTCATCTTCAGAACAACCTAAACTTTTTAATGATTGGACAATTGTCTTTGTTTTGGAGTCAGCCAAAAATAACCCTTTAATACCTTGATAATCAAATATAAATGCAATGGAACTTGCATTATGAATAGAATTATCTGGAGAGAACTTAACTTTAGATAATTTAACAATACCGTTTGACTTTTCAATATGCCCCCTTGAGGCGGAGATTTTTTTACTTGGCTTTTTTCTCTTGAGGTTCTTACTTAAAGTTTCGAGGCTGGAAAGTGTAGGAGAAAGCAAAGTCAGTTTTACATTGTAAAAAGAGTATACTTTCTTAAAATTCTCCTTATTATCAGAAATATAAACCAAATTGTTATTCATCAATAACGAATGTTCTTCTACAAAATCTTCTAAACAAATAGCTTGGTCAAAGGATACTTTTTTTGACTTTCGGATATTTAAACGATACGCAATCTCATCAAGTGAGCATTTTACCTTATGGTTAGGAGCTATTAATTTACAAGAATTCCACCATATTTTTTGAACAAAATCTTTATCATAGTATTCTTCGACTAATTCTACAATTCCTTTAATATGGTCATCATCGTAATGTGTAATAATCACCAAGTCAAGTTTATAGCCTTGTTGATAAATTTCGAAAATTTCGTCTTCATAATCAGAGAAATATTGTCCTCCATCAATCAAAATATGTCGAACGTGCTGATTTTCGTCTAAAAAGCGGATTAAGGTAGCATCTCCATTATCGGCTTTAAGGAACTTAACGGTTAAATTTTTCATAGAAAATAAGAAAACGGTAATGCCTTCAAAGTTATTGGTTTTATTGAAAAATGAAAAGAAATAACAGATTTTTTTACGACCTGAGTTAGCACTATGGTCAGTTTTATCATCTTATCATTTAGACAAAAAATGCCAACCTTTTCCGTTATGTATTTTCCTAAAAATAAAAGAGATATCCGTTGTAATGGATTAGTAATTTTTCAAAAAAAACGCCCTGTTTTGAGGATATAGCGATGAGGAGATATAAAAATTAAAAAATTTGCAATTATCTTTGTCATTTGATATTATCGAGTAAATAAAATAACTAAACTTCTTGAAGTAAACTTGCCTTCAAAAATCACAGGATAAGAAACCTAGCCTCCTATCAAGCTAGTAACACCACCGATGCAAAGTATTGATAGATAGAACTGACCTAAAACACCTGAGAATCAAATAGTTTTTGCCTAATAGCGAAAACGACCTGTCATAAACTTGCCTAAGTTAAACCAAAACACAAGAACAAATATGACTGAAAATCAAGAACATCAAGGACTTTACCGCCCCGAATTTGAGCATGACTCGTGTGGGATTGGTTTTGTTGCCAAATTGAGAGGAGCTGCCTCACATAAGGTTGTGCAGGATGCTTTATTAATGCTTCAGAATATGGAACACCGAGGCGGCTGCGGGTGTGAACCAGATTCGGGAGATGGTGCAGGTATTTTAATGCAAATTCCGCATCAATTTTTTAAGGAAGAGTGTGAAAAAATCGGTTTTTCTTTACCGCCTGTAGGAAAATATGGGGTCGGGACGTTGTTTTTTCCTGCCGTCCCTGAAGCTCGACAGGGGTGTCGTGAACGACTTGTAGAACTTGCTGAAGAATTAGATTTAAGGATTTTAGGTTTCCGAAAAGTACCTATTAATCAAGAGGGGATTGGAGCAAGTGCCTTGAGTGTTGAGCCGATTATTGAACAAATTTTTATTGCCCCAAAACATGAATTAAAAGATACAGACGAATTAGAACGTAAGTTATTTGTTTATCGAAAATATACGACACATAGTATCGGTAGTACGAGTAAAGGACGAGCCGTGCCAGGGAATTCATATTTCTTTTATTGGTCTTCGCTCTCTGCCCGAACTATCGTTTACAAAGGACAATTACGAACCGATCAAGTTCCAAGTTATTATTCTGATCTACAGGATGAAAGACTAAAATCACGTATCGCATTGGTGCATTCTCGATTCTCGACCAATACGATGCCAAAATGGAAACTGGCTCAGCCATTTAATTATATTGCCCACAACGGTGAAATTAATACTATTCGAGGCAATATTAACCGAATGAGGTCAAAAGAAACGTTACTCAAGACCGTTAACTTTACAGAAAAAGAATTTGAGTTATTACTTCCGATTTGTGATAAACAACATTCCGATTCCGCTAATTTAGATTCGATTGTAGAATTATTATTGTTGGGTGGGCGTTCTTTGGCGCATGTAATGATGATGGTTATTCCAGAGGCGTGGCAAGGAAATCCTTTGATGAATGAGAAAAAACGGCAATTCTACGAATATTACTCCTACATGATGGAGCCTTGGGATGGTCCTGCTTCGGTTTGTTTCACAAATGGTAAACAAGTTGGCGCGACACTTGACCGTAATGGGTTGCGTCCTTCACGATATGTTTTAACAAGTGATGGACTTTTAATTATGTCTTCGGAGGCAGGTGCATTGCCAATTGACGAAACCAAAGCCGTCAGAAAAGGACGATTACAGCCAGGCAAAATCTTTATTGTAGATTTGGAACAAAGCCGAATTATTAGCGATGATGAGTTAAAAGCTGATATTTGTTCACAACAACCTTATGGCGAATGGTTAGAAGAAAATCGTTTGACAATCAATGACTTACCTGAGCCTGATGATTCTGCTCCTGAATTTGAGTTTGATACCTTATTGAAGCGACAAATTGCTTTCGGTTATTCGACTGAAGATTTGAAACTCATTTTAGAACCAATGGTACAAACAGGCAAAGAACCACTTGGTTCAATGGGAAGTGATACTCCACTACCGATTTTATCGCAAAAAGGACGGCATTTATCTGAGTATTTCAAACAACTTTTTGCTCAGGTTAGTAACCCACCAATTGACCCTATTCGAGAACGTCCAATTATGTCCCTTTACTGTTCTTTGGGTAAAGAACCTAATATTTTGGACGAAACGGCTGAGCATTGCCGACACATTCACCTCAAGCATCCGATTTTGAGCAATTCGGATTTGCATAAAATCAAAAATTTTGAGGCACAAGGTTTCAAAAGTATTGTCATTGATGCACTTTTTGAGGCAACAGGTGAAGCAGGTGAATTAGAAAAAGCCATTGACCACATTAATGCCCAAGCAGAAGAAGCGGTCAAAAATGGAACAACGATTATAATTTTATCTGACCGAAAAATAACGGCGGATAAAGCTCCTGTACCATCATTATTGGCATTGGCTTCGGTACATCACCATTTGATTCGAGAAAAATTACGAGCAAATGTTTCCTTAGTAGTAGAGTCGGGAGATGTCCGTGAAACTCATAATTTTGGAACGCTTATCGGTTACGGGGCGGATGCGATTAATCCGTATTTGGTCTTCGAAACGATTGCTCAGATGAAAGCGACTGGTTTACTTGAAAGCAATCAAAATGAGGCTCAGTTATTTGCTAAATACCAGAAAGCTATCGGCTACGGTTTGTTGAAAGTATTCTCAAAAATGGGAATTTCAACGGTTCAATCCTACCAAGCAGCACAAATTTTTGAAGTAGTCGGAATTGGTAAAAAAGTAATTGATAAATCCTTTACCGATACGGTTTCTCGATTGGGTGGTTTGGATTATGACGGCGTTGCCAAAGAAGCCTTGATGAATCATTATCAAGCATTTCCAAAGACAAATGCACCAAAACAAACCTTAAATACAGGTGGAGTTTATCAATGGAAAAAAGACGGCGAACACCACTTATTTAATCCTGAAACAGTTCATTTGCTTCAAAAATCGGCTCGTACCAACGATTTTGAATTATATAAAGAGTATGCCGAAAAAATTAATAATCAAACCAAAAAAGTTGCCACATTACGGGGCTTATTGGAATTTGATTTGCATCGGCGACCCATTCCTATCGAAGCCGTAGAGCCAGTAGAAAATATTTTCAAACGATTTGCTACGGGAGCAATGTCATTTGGTTCAATTTCGTATGAAGCCCATTCTACTTTGGCAGTTGCCATGAACCGAATTGGTGGAAAAAGTAATAGTGGCGAAGGTGGCGAAGATGAAAGCCGATTTATCCGAAAAGAAAACGGTGATTGGGAACGCTCTGCCATTAAACAAGTCGCTTCGGGACGATTTGGCGTAACAAGTAATTACCTTGCCAATGCAAACGAACTGCAAATCAAGATGGCACAGGGGGCAAAGCCTGGTGAAGGTGGACAGCTCCCAGGACATAAAGTTGATGATTGGATTGGACGAGTACGACATTCTACCCCGGGGGTTGGGTTGATTTCACCTCCTCCACACCACGATATTTATTCGATTGAAGATTTAGCTCAATTAATTTCTGACCTCAAAAATGCAAATCGGGATGCCCGAATTAATGTGAAGTTGGTTTCTGAGGCAGGTGTTGGAACAATTGCGGCAGGTGTTGCCAAAGCAAAAGCTGATGTCATTTTGGTTTCTGGATATGACGGTGGAACGGGTGCATCGCCTTTGAGTTCAATTCGTCATGCAGGCTTGCCTTGGGAATTAGGACTTTCGGAAGCTCATCAAACTTTGGTCAAAAATAAACTTCGAAGTCGAGTAGTTCTACAGACCGATGGACAAATTAAGACAGGTCGAGATATTGCAATTGCTGCCCTTTTGGGAGCAGAAGAATGGGGGGTTGCAACTGCCGCCTTAGTCGTAGAAGGTTGTATTATGATGCGAAAATGTCACCTTAATACGTGTCCTGTTGGTATTGCTACGCAACGAAAAGAATTACGAGAATTGTTTACGGGAGACCCTCAGCACGTAGTCAATTTCTTCACATTCTTAGCACAAGATTTACGGGAAATTATGGCGGAATTAGGTTTCCGAACCATAAACGAAATGATTGGGCAAGGACACTCCGTATTGAAAACTCGTAAAAATTTAAATCATTGGAAATTAGAATCATTGAATCTAAATCCAATTTTATATCGAGAGTGGGAAGGTGAAGAAGATGGTATTTATAACCGTATTTCACAAGACCACGGATTAGAAAATGTTCTTGACCGTAGATTAATTCAAGCCTCACAACCTGCCTTGACCGAAGGCAAAAAAGTATTTGCGGGTTTCCCAATTGTCAATACTGACCGTTCGGCTGGAACAATGCTTTCGCACGAAGTTTCAAAGGCTTACGGAGGCGATGGACTTCCAGAAGGAACAATTCACATCAATTTGAAAGGTTCAGCAGGACAAAGTTTTGGTGCATTTGGTGCAAGGGGAATTCGATTTGAGTTAGAAGGTGAAGCAAATGATTATTTTGGAAAGGGTCTATCGGGGTCGCAACTGATTATTTATCCGCACAAAGATGCCACATTGACCGCCAACGAAAATATCATTATTGGAAACGTGGCTTTTTATGGTGCAACGGCTGGCGAGGCATTTATTCGAGGCTTGGCTGGTGAACGATTCTGTGTCCGAAATTCGGGAGCAAAAGCAGTTGTTGAAGGAATTGGCGACCATGGTTGCGAATATATGACAGGTGGAATTGCAGTGGTATTGGGTGAGACAGGACGAAATTTTGCCGCAGGTATGAGTGGCGGAATTGCCTATATTTTTGACCCAGAAGAGCGGTTCCCTGAAAAATGTAACATGGAATTAGTCGAATTAGAAGAGTTGGATGCGGATGATATTCGAACACTTTCAGACTTACTTTCAAAACATCACCGCTTTACGGGAAGTGATGTTGCCGCAGGAATTTTGGATGATTGGGAAGAGTCTTTGGCGGATTTCGTGAAGGTTATGCCAAGAGATTACAAAGCGGCTTTGGCAAAACGAAAAGCACAAGAAGCTCCAATTTTTGCCGAATAAGCACTAACCTATAAGGTCTTCAAAACCTCATAGGTTTACTCCTCAAGATTCATTACTAAAATTTCAATACTAAACGAAACAATGGGAAAAACCACAGGATTTTTAGAATATAAAAGAGAAATTCCAAGCGACCGAAGCCCCGAAGAGCGGATTAAAGATTGGAACGAATTTCATGACCATTTTCCAGAGAAAAAGCTTCGTACACAAGGCGCACGCTGTATGGATTGCGGGATTCCGTTTTGTCATACAGGAACCGAAATATCAGGAGCTGCTTCGGGGTGTCCGATTAATAATTTGATTCCTGAATGGAATGATTTGATTTATCGAGGACAATGGAAGGAAGCCCTCCAGCGACTTTTGAAAACCAATAATTTTCCTGAATTCACAGGGCGAGTTTGTCCTGCTCCGTGTGAAGGTTCATGTGTGTTAGGTATTAATAATCCGCCTGTTACGATAAAAAATATTGAATATTCAATTGTTGAAAGAGGTTTTAAAGAAGGTTGGATTGTTCCAGCCCCTCCCAAATCTCGAACAAACAAGAAAGTTGCCGTAGTAGGTTCTGGTCCCGCAGGTTTGGCATGTGCCGACCAACTCAACAAAGTTGGGCATAACGTAACAGTTTTCGAAAGATCTGACCGCATCGGAGGACTTTTAATGTATGGTATTCCAAACATGAAATTAGATAAAACTGATGTCGTTCAACGCCGTGTAGATTTGATGGCTGCCGAAGGAGTTAGTTTTGTAACCAATACCGAAGTCGGTACGGATTACGCTGTTGACAAACTCAAGGAAGAATTTGATGCTATTGTATTGTGTGGTGGCTCGACTCGTCCCCGTGACTTACCCATTCAAGGACGGGAATTACACGGAATTCATTATGCGATGGAGTTCTTACATGCCAATACTAAAAGTTTGTTAGATAGTGAGTTGAATGATGGAAATTACATTTCAGCAAAAGACAAACACGTAGTTGTTATTGGTGGTGGTGATACAGGAACGGATTGTGTAGCAACTTCTATGCGACACGGTTGTCGAACGGTTACCCAACTCGAAATTATGCCTCAACCTCCTGAAAAACGAGCCAAAAATAATCCTTGGCCCGAATGGCCTCGTGTCTATTTCTTAGATTACGGACAAGAAGAAGCAAAAGCTCGTTTCGGAGCTGATCCTCGTGATTATTGCATGATGAGCAAAGAATTTATTGGGAAAAATGACAGAGTTACAGGACTACGAACGGTTAGAGTCGAATGGAAAAAGGATAGTAATGGACGTTTATCACCTATTGAAATCGAAGGAACAGAACAGGTTATTCCTGCTGATTTAGTGTTTTTATCAATGGGTTATCTGGGTCCTGAAAATAGTTTGCTAGAACAATTAGGTGTAGAACGAGACGAATCGTCAAATGTTCGAGCGGAGCATGGCGATTTCCGAACAAGTCATGATGGTATTTTTGCGGCGGGCGATATGCGAAGAGGACAAAGTTTAGTCGTTTGGGCTATTAACGAAGGACGAGGTGCAGCACAAGCTTGTGACCGTTATTTGATGGGACAATCAAATTTGCCCAATTAATAAAATAAACCACACAGAGATTATTTTAAACAAAAAACCTTTGATAAAGTGTTTTTTCAAAAAGAGCCATTATCAAAGGTTTTTTGTAATTTTATTACTAATTTAAGTATTCATATTTTATTTCAATTATTGATAATGAATTCTAAAAAGACAATTGTTTTAGGGGCGACTACTACTTCTTACCGAACAGCTTATACAGCAATTCATCGCCTAAGTAGTGCAGGGCATGAAGTAATTAATGTCGGTATTCGAGAAGGTGAAGTGGCAGGAATTCCAATTCAAACTAAGCCCCCCAAATTAACGGATATTAATACCATTACTTTATATATTTCTCCCCAACATCAATTTGAATGGTACGATTATATTTTAGAAACCTGTCCAAAAAGACTGATTTTTAATCCTGGTACCGAAAACCCAGAATTGGCTAAATTAGCTCAAAATCAAAATATTGAAGTGGAATTTGCCTGTACTTTAGTAATGCTTTCTATTGGAGTTTATTAATCTCATTATTTCTAAATTTAACAATCGAAAAAACGTTCAAAAAATGCTGTATAGATTTTGCTTGTTAAGCCTTATTATTCTGTTTTTCAGTTCTTTTTCTGTCTTGTTTCACCCAATTCATTTGTGCCTCACAGAAATTCATTTTAATGAAAAAAATCATTCCTTGGAAATTACTCACCGTATTTTTTGGGATGATTTAGAACGCCTTTTTCAAGACAAATACAATGCTAACGTCAAATTAGGAGAAGACTATGAAACTCCTGATGCAGAAAAATTTATTTCAGATTATTTACAAAAAAACTTCAAATTAAAAATTAATCAGAAGGAAGTTAAAATTAATTACCTCGGACGAGAATACGAAAGAGAGACTTTATTAGTTTATATGGAAGTTTTGAAAATCAAGAAGTTAAATACAGCACAGGTAACTCATTCAGTAATGCACCAGTTTTTTGCTGACCAAAAAAACATCACAAATTTTACGATTCGTAGAGATAATGAAAAAGAGAAAAAAGGTTGTATTACGATTCCTAATCAACCCATCGTAAAACTGGAATTTTAGCTTCATAAAAAAATGGCACTTGTCTTGTCTTAATTTCTTCAAATTCTTTTGAAAAATTGGTATTTTAGACCATATCTCATAACAAACCAAATAAAATTATGGGCGATTTACGAGTGCGACTCGCCGAACGACAAGACGATATTAATCTATTTACTAAATATTTGCTTCGTGATGTACAGGCACTAAGCCGTATGCTCGAAGAGGACTGGTTCGAAACAGAACAAATCTGTATTGGAGCAGAGCAAGAACTATGTTTGGTGGATGACCACGGCAAGCCTTCAAGCTCCAATTTGGAAGTTTTGGAGAAAATGAATCATCCTGCCTTTACAACCGAACTGGCAAAATTTAATATTGAAGCAAACCTTGATCCCTTACCATTTACGGGAAATTGTTTTTCAGATATGGAAAATAATTTATCGGGACTATTGGCAGATATGCGCCGTATAGGAGATGAAATGGGGGTTTATAGTGTCATGACGGGGATTCTACCAACTATACGCCGATTTGACCTGAATCTGAAAAACTTAACCCCCTTAGAACGCTATTATTCCCTAATTGAAGCAGTGAATAATATGCGTGGAGGGTCGTATGAGCTTCGTTTAGAGGGACATGACGAATTAAATGTCATGATGGAATCTGCATTAATCGAAGCTTGTAATACGAGCTTTCAAGTGCATTTACAAATCCGTCCTGATGATTTTGTCCGAAGATACAACATTGCTCAAGCTGTTGCGGCTCCTGTCATGGCAGTAAGTACTAATTCACCCATGTTATTCGGAAAACGTCTTTGGAGTGAAACCCGAATTGCGTTATTCCGTCAGTCGATTGATACTCGATTTACAGGTGATCACTTACGGGAACGTGCGCCTCGTGTAATGTTTGGTAGTCAATGGCTTAAAGATTCAATCCTAAAATTATATCAAGAAGATATTGCTCGTTTTCGAGTGATGTTCACTACGGATGTAGATGAAGATGTTTTTGAGTGTATCGAAAATGGAATCACACCAAAGTTAAGAGCCTTGAATATCCATAATTCAACCGTATATCGTTGGAATAGACCTTGTTACGGAATTAGTCCAAGTGGCAAGCCTCATTTACGTATCGAAAATCGAATTTTCCCCGCAGGTCCTTCAATTGTTGATGAAATTGCTAATATGGCGTTTTGGGTGGGTTTGATGAATGGTTGTGATGATGAATATAAAAACATTACTGAAGAAATGGATTTCTTAGATGCAAAATCTAATTTCTTACAAGCCGCTCAACATGGTTTAGGAACACGATTTATCTGGCGTAATGAAAGAAAAATCCATGACACAGAATTAATCAAAAAGGAACTTCTACCACTTGCCCGACAAGGACTACAAAATGCTCAAATTAATCCTGAAGATATTGATAAATATTTGGGAATCATTGAAGAACGAAACGAAACAGGTTATACAGGTTCGCGCTGGATTTTGAATTCATATTCTAAACTTACGAAAACTTCTTCCCTAGAGGAAGTCACCTTGGCTTTAACTTCGTCCATTGTCAAAAATCAACGAAGTAACTTACCTGTTCATCAGTGGAAGGTTGCTAGCCTAAACGATATAGAACATTTTGAGCCTTCGGCATTATTAGTAGAAGAATTTATGACACGAGATATCTTTACTGTTACTAAGGATGATATCGCCGAATTCAGTGCTGATATAATGGATTGGAAAAAAGTAAATTATATCCCTGTAGAAAATCAAGAAGGAGAATTAATTGGGCTGATTACAATACGTACTTTATTGCACTATTTCTTAACCAAATACCGAAACCGTCAAAAACACGATTTGGATATTGAGCATATCATGGTTAAAAATTTGCAAACGGTTGCACCACACGACACCGTAGAACAGGCAATGGAAGTAATGGAAGCCAATATGATCGGGTGTTTACCTGTAGTACATAATCGCCGTTTAGTTGGCATCTTAACCGAATCAAACTTCTTGAATGTCAGTAGTAGTTTAATGAAACATTGGGCAAGACAACGCCGAAAAGAACAAATCGCCAAAGAACAAGCTCAAGATATGCTTATCTCTGATGAAATAAATTCAACAGATTATTAGACTTATCTTAAAATTGACTTGATTTATAAGTATTCAATCGTTATTGATTTTCAAAAAAATTAATCTTTGTTTTCATAGTGTAGGGATTGCAAACTCTACACTATGAAAGTCATTAAATACCAATAGATTGTAATTTTAGAAAATTATATTAACAAAAAACTTACGAACTATTGTAAGGATTCATATTGGTCTTTAAATTAAAACTATATCAATAGAACATCTATTACAAGAGATTAATATTCAAATATTTTTAGTTTTAATTAAATAATTATTGCTTAATGATTTTCAACATTTCCGTTTTACGTCCGTAATTTTTATATACTTCAAAAACTTCATCAATATCCGAATAACGCAATCCGATTTCCATATCACTATCCAGTGGTTTATTATAGATCATTCCTCCATCTGAATAATACAGCCACGTTTTACGGAGTGTTTGGTCTGTTACGGTAAAGATTTTAGTATTTGCTCCAAATGAAAAATATTGCGGGAGCTTTTCCGCTTTTGTAGAGAATGTTTTACGAAAAATTTCTGAGCCATCTTTTTCTAAAAAAGTCACCGTTTTACCATCATGACGTGCAATAACATAATCATTCTCAACAGGTTGGGATAAACAAAGTGAAAAATCTGTAGTCTCAGTAATCCGAGGCAATTTGTTACGTCCCATAATTTGCCCTGACAACGCCATTTTAATTAATTCACCTTCATCAGTTAAAATAGTAAAATAGCTATTTTGCGGATTATCACCAAGTTGTAAGAAAGCAGGATTACTGATTGGCACACCAAAATCCAATGGGAATTCCTCATGAGTTTTAGCCGTAATCGTTAAGGCATCTACAATTCCAATCCCACGCACCGTTAAAATATAATCTGTTCCTTCCACCCGAATATGGCGGGGTGCTTCGACCAAAGTTCCTGATAATGGTTTCGGAAACCAAGCTTCTTGTGGAGTTCGAAATTTGGAATACACTCGAATATTTCCAGCTTGGTCGGTCAAGGCAAATTTATAATTCCGTAAATTATCTAAATCAAATACGGATAAATGATCAATTGGAATCGGAGTCATAGGTGTAAGTGGATAACCACCCACAAACTGCCCCAGTCGATCAATCAAATAGAGGCTTTTGGTTGTCGCAAAAAGATATTGAATCTTACCATTTTTGTAATAATCAATCTGATAAATTGGGCTGACAATTTTACCATTTACGGTCGTTTTCCAACGTTTTGCTCCATTATGAGCAATTTGATACACATTAAAGTATTCATCTTGAATAATTACCTCGTCATTTTTAGAATGATGATTTCGGACAATAATAGGAGGAATTATTGGCTTATTAATCAGGACATTCATATGCGCCCGTACCATGTTCTTACTATTTCCTCCCTTGAAACTTTGGGGCATTCGATGAACTAAGGAAGCATGCGTTTCATAATATTGACGTTTTACGGTCATTTGATACGTAAAAAACTCAAAACGAAGGATTTGACGTTTGAATTCTTCAAAAAATTGTCGCCTTTCAGGTGTTAAGCTCTCGGTCAATGTATTCCAAGCTCGAAGGACATTAATTTTGACACAAACATTTGATTTAGAGTCTGATAACTCCATCATTTGCGTCTGTTTTGGTAGGTGCGCCCATGTTTCTTTTTTGTCTAAATCATCAGACAACATTTTTAATCCTCGTACACTATTTGATAAAATCAAATAATTATTAATAATACTAAACCATGTTTTTTGAAATCCTCCAAATAAATTACCGAACATCTTTTGTGGAATTTCAGGAACATCAATCCGAGTAATTCGGAGGTCGCCATAATTTTCAAAGATAGCATCATCCATCGCAGCATTTTGCGCCAGTTGCCACATCAGTCCCTGTACCTTTCGAGGATCATTAATCCGAATAAAGATCAATTGATCAGCCGCCATTTCATCAAAATTTTCCATGACTGTTAGTGCAATTTCTCCCTCTGCACTCTCCATAATTTCAGTAGGATTGACACCGAATTCATGGAAAGTTTCTTTATCAAAATTAGCCTGAAAACGATCATTATTTTCACGATAGGCTTTCAAGGAATTATACAATTTTTCTCCATTATCAAATCCCCACCGAAAAAGTAAGGCAGTTCGTCTGGGAATAAATTGGGTTAAGCTTTCAAATTCACTTGGGTCTTGGTCTTTGAAAACGGATAAATAATTAGAATTATCGTCATCGTCATCCATGATCACACTCTTACCCAAAAACGAAATACGCCGACTAGATAGGGAAAAATCCGCTAAAAAACCATTCGAAAGATGGGTTAAACTTTTGAGCTTTTCTTGTACTGTTTTTTCGGTAAAAGTGCCTAATATTTGTGGTAATCGACTCATATTCAAGTATATTTTACCATCTTGTTTTTTCCCCGATTTTAACTTAAAAAGCTCCATATTTCCCGAAACAAAATTTTCCTCACTCACATCGCTTACTGTTCGGATTACATCTTCAATGAGTAGTGGAGTAAAACTTCCAATCAGATGATTTTGATGTAAAATATAGGAAAATCGTTCGTCACTATCAGGCTGAAAAACTTCATAAATCGTAATCCCATGATACTCTCGTTGGTCTATTTTTACGGAAAATCGCCGTTTGATTTCATTCATCAATTCTTTTAAAAGTCCACTTTCCGAAATTTTATAAGGGATATAAAAAATATAATCGAATTCTTGATTTGAAGTTAGATGCACGCTTGCAAAAACCGATTTTTTCTTGAAAAATTCTTCAATATCATGTCCTGCATAATTGAGCGAATCAATCAAAGAAAATCGCCCGTGTAATCCTTCGAAATAAGGAATCTCTCGTAAATTATTCCAAATGGCAAGGCTATCAGTTTTGTACCAAAGTCGAGGGAGTTCAGGCAATTCAACTGCCATAACTGCCGTTTCGGGCATGAATTGCCACGTCTCGGTGGTGTTGGTACGGTCAAAAAGCCACGAACCTAACTTGAGGAGTAAAAACACCAATACAGCAATGAGTGCGCCTGTCAAATACTTGGCGTGTTTATCAGCAATATTTTGATTTCGAGTGAATTTGAGGATATTTTCTTCGTAAAACTTCTTCGGCATTCTGGACAAATTATTGGTTTGATACCTTAAAATTACGAAAAAATAGGGAGGATTTTTGATTTGAAGATTAGTATTCAGGATAAATATCACAATCAATTGAACCATTTACAAAACTTATAAATTTGATTACTCTTTGACTAAAGTGGAGAGCAGGCGTTTCACTTCCCATATACAAAACGACCTCCAACACAAAATATAATTCTGGAAAGTCATTTTTTAGTTTTTGGAATTCTGTTTGATGAGGTTCCAGTCTATCAAGCAGTTTTTCAATTTCTTCATAACAATCTGGATTTATCAAGTTACCTGAAGAATATTCCCAACTCGTGCTGATTGGTGTTTTTCCATTTTCAAATTTTCTTCGAAGCTTGGTAGGCTTTAGCGTTAAATATTTATTGAATTTATCTAAATTAAAATCATCTTGTTCAGTAGCAATTGTAAAATAGATGTAACCTGTTGTATCTCTCATTTTTCTATTTCTCGAATTTCCTCCAAGATTTCTTTTTTAGAAAAATTGCTAAACTGTCCTCGTTGGCGATTTTCGAGATGCAACTGATAAAATTGTAGGGCTTTTGGTGAATTTCCAAGAGCAAGGTACGTATCGCCCACCCGAAACCGAATATCATTCAATAAGGATTTTGCCCATCGAATGCCTTCAACGCATTCGTCTTGTGCAATTTCTGAAACGCCTTTTTTCAGTAGATTTTTCCAAATTTGTTGAGCCTCTTCGTATCGTTCGTGCATAAAAAGTACTGTGGCATGATTATTCAAAGCCAATGGACAATTGGGAGCAATTTCTACAGCTTTCTGTGTGAAAATTAGGGCTTTATTATAGTCTCGCATTTCGTAATAAACTTCCCCCATTTGCGTCAATAAAAAATGGTCTTCAGGAAAATTTCGCAGTTCGTTTTCCAATATTTCTTTTGCTTTCTGCCAGTCTTCTTCCATGATGCATTGATTCAATACTTCACTGATTTCGGCTTGGTGTTCGGGTGAACTTATCATCATTTATTCGTTTTTATTTTCGGGATTTTCTTGATTATCAGTAGTTTTTTTATCTAAATCATCGTTTTTTTTGGATTTTTGATTTCCTTTTTTATTGGGATTGACAGGAGGCTGATATTTTTTGTTTTTTGTTCCTTTCTTTTGATTTTGACCTTGCCCATAAGTTTGCCCTGCTCGTTTCTTAGAATGTTTCTGCCAATTTGATTTACGTTTATTCTTTCGATGTTTGGCAGCAAATGCTAAAACCGTTATTCCTAATCCTAAAAGTCCGATAGGGAGCGAAATCCAACATAAAAATATAAGAAAAATCGCCAAAAATCCTATTCCCCAAGTTGTATAATTTATAGTTACACTTTTCATATTTTTCTTCATAAAACTTCTTCGGCATTCTGGACAAATTATTGGTTTGATACCTTAAAATTACGAAAAAATAGGGAGGATTTTTGATTTGAAGATTAGGATATTGGAAAGCATTACAATAAGCACTTATGCCAGAAAATGATTTTAATGAAAGTCTTCAGTTAACCTGAAAACTTCCATTAACAGAACTTCTTTAAAAAGTACAAATTTATGCGCCACACATTTCACATTCTTCAGGATTATCTAAAGAACAGGATAGTGCTTTTTGCTTTTCAATATACTCCTCCTCCACCGTTTTAGGAGTGGTTTGAGCATTTTTTTCAGGAATTACATCTGCCTTTTTTCGCTCATAGAAAGTTGGTCGAGGTGTAGTTTCTTCTACTTTTCCTGTGGCTTTGGCTTGAGTTAATTGCTGTTTGTCCACCGTAAATTTAATGGCATCGGCGGCGGATTTGGTACGGAGGTAATACATTCCCGTTTTGAGTCCTTTTCGCCAAGCATAAAAGTGCATCGAAGTCAGTTTTCCGAAATTTGGATTCTGAAGATGAATATTCAAAGACTGACTTTGACAAATAAATGCACCTCGGTCGGATGCCATATCAATAATAGCTTTTTGAGAGATTTCCCAAACAGTACGGTATAAATCCTTGATATTTTGAGGAATAGCAGGAATTTCTTGTATTGAGCCATTTGCCTGAATCAATTGATTTTTAAGGGTTTCGTTCCAAAGTTTCAATTCAATTAGTTCCCGTAATAAATGTTTATTAACCACCACAAATTCACCAGAAAGTACACGGCGAGTATAAATATTAGAGGTATAAGGTTCAAAACATTCATTATTACCAAGAATCTGCGAAGTCGAAGCGGTTGGCATTGGAGCTAGTAATAAAGAATTCCGAACCCCATTTTTGATAACCTTTTCTCGTAACTCTTCCCAGTTCCAACGTCCCGAATCGGGCTTGGTATGCCACATATCAAATTGGAAAATCCCTTTCGAAATGGGTGAGCCTTCATAAGTTTCGTAAGTTCCTTCTTCGGTTGCCAATTCCATCGAAGCGGTCATTGCTCCAAAGTAAATTGTTTCAAAAATATCCTTATTTAATCCCTTGGCTTCGGGCGAATCAAATGGCATTCGGAGCGTCATGAATACATCTGCCAAACCTTGTATCCCAATTCCAATTGGACGATGACGTAAGTTTGAAGTTCGAGCTTCAGGAACGGGATAATAATTGACATCAATGATTTTGTTCAAATTTCGCGTAACTACTTTCGTTATTTCGAAAAGTTGTTGATGGTCAAATTTGCCATTCACCACAAATTTCGGCAAAGCAATCGAAGCTAAATTACAAACCGCCACTTCATCCTTCGAAGTATATTCCGTTATCTCAGTACATAAATTACTTGATTTAATGACTCCGAGATTCTTTTGGTTAGATTTACGATTAACGTGATCTTTGTAAAGCATGTATGGTGTTCCCGTTTCCGTCTGAGCTTCAAGGATTTCAAACCATAAATCTTGCGCCCGTACCGTTTTTCGAGCTTTACCTTCTCGTTCGTATTTCTCGTATAATTTTTCAAACTCTTCGCCATAAGTTTCTGACAAACCCAATGCTTCATTTGGAGAAAATAACGACCATTCGGCATCTGCCTCAACCCGTTTCATAAATAGGTCAGGAATCCAAAGGGCATAAAATAAATCTCTGGCACGAAGTTCTTCTTTTCCATGATTTTTCTTGAGTTGTAGGAATTCATAAACATCCGAGTGCCAAGGCTCAAGATAGACCGCAAATGCCCCTTTTCGTTTTCCACCACCTTGGTCAATATAACGTGCTGTATCGTTAAAGACGCGTAACATAGGGACAATACCGTTTGATGTTCCATTTGTACCTTTGATATAAGCCCCTGTTCCTCGTATATCGTGGATACTCAAGCCAATACCTCCTGCCGATTGTGAAATTTTAGCACATTGTTTCAAGGTGTCATAAATTCCATCAACACTATCATCCTGTACTGTCAATAAGAAACAAGAAGAAAGTTGGGGTTTGGGAGTGCCTGCATTAAATAAAGTGGGCGTAGCGTGTGTAAACCACTTTTCAGACATATAGTCATAGGTTTCTACGGCTTTTTCCAAGTCATTACCATGAATTCCAACCGCCACTCGCATCAGCATATGTTGTGGGCGTTCTACGATTTTACCGTCCATTTTTAATAAATACGACCGCTCTAGCGTCTTAAATCCAAAATAATCGTAGTTAAAATCACGATCGTAAATAATACAGGAATCTAAATATTGTGCATTATCCCGAATAATTTGGTAGGTTTCATCAGAAATTAAGCCTGCTTTTTCACTGGTTTTCGGGTCGATATAGTGGTAGAGTTTATCAATCGTTTTTGAGAATGATTTTCCCGTAACTTTATGTAGTGCTGAGATAGCAATACGTGCCGCTAATACAGTATAATCAGGGTGAGTGGTTGCCATTGAAGCGGCAGTTTCTGCGGCTAAATTATCCAATTCAACAGTAGTTACCCCATCATACATCCCCGAAATGACCTTTTGACAAATACGGAAAGGCTCTAAATAATTCATATCCAATCCGTAGCACATCTTTTCGACTCGTGCTGTAATTTTCTCAAGGCGCACGGTTTCCTTTGTACCGTTTCGTTTTGTTACTAGCATAGTATAAACATTTTTTTGATGAAGAACGAACTTTTAGTGTCTATTTTGGTGAAAATAATTGATGTAAGAAAATAGCATTTTAGGTCATTTATAGTTTTCAAATTGCTGAATTAAAAGGTGTTTATGTCACAACCTTATAAGGATAGCCTTTTAATGTTTTATAGTAAATCACAAAAAGTGAAAGCCAAACAAACTGTTGGTTTATTCCTAAAATTGAGCATAATACAACATGATAAAGCCAGACAAAATTTCTCAAAAGACGAATTAGAATTCAGTCTCTTAAAAGAATTAGAGATGGCATACTCTCAAACAAGAAAATAAGATAATTTACTCAAAATCAATGATTTATACAAAAAGCACCATACTAAAAATTATATAAAACATTAAAATTTATGGGAGTTTACGTTGTTAAACCCAATGGGTTATTTTAAGGAAAACCTTCATTTTTTGATATTATTTCACGCTTATTTTATCCATACAGGTATTGCCCGAAAGTTACGTAAAAATTTCGGTTATGAAAACGGAAAAAGAAAATTTTTGAGAAATCCAGTCCAGAGATAGGGCAGTTAGAGCAATGTATTTTTTTAGTAAATATTTAACATTTATAGCTTTCTAAATTATCCCAAGATTTTACATAAAAATTTATGAATAAATAATTTATAAATTAAAAACTGTTATAATTTTCATCTCTATACAAGAGATAGGGTTCTATAAATTATAAAACATAATTTGAATACCATACTATCATCTTTTTTATCAAATTTCTTACATCAATTGCTATAAGTAGTATTACCGATTAGTCTGGCAGATATTGATAAGAGCCTAATGAGCTAACTGTTTCTAACATGATGGGGAAAATAAAGATTATAATTAAGTTTATTTTATCATACACAAACGTATCAAAAAGCACCTTAAGACTATGGATATGTCTGTAAACTGACTTACTGAATTTAGTCATGGGGTATTTCTAAGTTACTCCATGACTATTTATCAAAATTTATGCTAGCATTTCTAAAAATTCAGACTCTGAAAGAACAGGAATTTCTAATTTTTCTGCCTTTTTAAGTTTACTACCTGCCTTTTCACCAGCAATCAAGAAATTTAATTTTTTTGAGACACCTGATAAAACTTTCCCACCATTTTCCTTGATGAATTGTTCCATTTCACCTCGTGAATAATTTTCTAATTTTCCTGTCACGACAAATGTCTTTCCCTCTAAAATTCCAACCGCATCAGATGTATGTAGATCTGACTCTATTTCTTTAAATTGTAAACCAATTACTTTGAGTTTTTGAATCAACTCCTGATTTTGAGAATCATTGAAATAAGCAAATACACTTTCAGCAATTCGAGTTCCAATTTCAGGAACATCAACCAATTCTTCTAAACTTGACGAAGCAATTTTATCAACTGATTTAAAATAATCTGCCAATTTTTCAGCAACAGTTGCCCCTACATAACGAATTCCTAAAGCAAATAGGACTTTTCTAAAAGGTTGATTTTTAGATTTTTCTAAACCTTTTAAGATATTTTCTGCTGATCTTTCTTTGAATCCATCTAATTCTAATATTTGTTCTTTGGTCAATTCATATAATTCTCCAATAGATTGAGCTAGTTGATTTTCATAGAATTGCTCAATAGTTTTTTTACCAATTCCATCAATGTCCATTGCTTTCCGACTAATAAAATGTATCATTTTTCCCTTGACTTGTGGCGGACAAGCTGTTTCATTTGGACAATAATGATTGGCTTCATCTTCAGCTCGAATCAATCCTGTTTGGCATTCGGGACAATGTGAAATATAGGACAAAGGAACACTATCCTCAGAACGTTTTGACGTATCAACTCCCGTAATTTTTGGAATAATTTCACCACCTTTTTCAACTAAAACAGTATCTCCTAAACGGATCTCTAAACGCTCTATTTCATTTGCATTATGTAAAGAAGCTCTTTTAACGGTTGTTCCAGCTAATTTCACAGGTTCAAGTTCTGCAACAGGAGTAACGGCACCTGTTCGCCCGACTTGGTAAGTAATCGACTTCAATATAGTTTGGGCTGCTTCAGTTTTGTATTTATAGGCAATTGCCCAACGTGGACTTTTGGCGGTTGCTCCTAGAATCTGACGTTGTTTGAATTCATTTATTTTAATAACAATACCATCGGTTTCAACTGGTAACTCATGTCGTTTTTGTTCCCAATGATGAATAAATTCAAGTACTTCTGTTAAATTATTACATTTTTCCCATGTTTGGGACACATGAAAACCTGAGTTTTTCATACTTAATAGAGCTTCTTCATGTGTTTGGAAAGGCAGGTTTTCACCATAGATATCATATAAAAAGCAATCCAAAGTACGCTTGGCAACTTCGGAAGAATCTTGCATTTTGAGTGCGCCCGATGCGGTATTTCGAGGATTAGCAAGTAGTGTTTTTTCTTTTTTACCTTCAGCTTTTAGCTTTTTATTTTCTGACTTAATTTGTTGATTCAGACGCTCAAAATTATCTTTCGTAATCATTACTTCCCCCCGTACTTCAAAAGCTTCTGGCAGGCTACTTCCATCATGTAATTTTAGAGGTATCGTTTTAATTGTTTTAACATTTGCCGTAATTTCATCTCCTTTTTTTCCATCTCCACGAGTCACCGCCAATTCTAGAAGTCCATTTTTATAACGAACACCTAGTGCGGCTCCATCAAATTTCATCTCGCAAATATAGCTATAGTTCTCTGTTTCAAGTCGTTTTTGAATCCTTTTATCGAATTCAATAAGTTCTTCTTCATTATATGTATTTCCCAAAGATAGCATCGGATATTGATGTGAAATCGTAGGAAATTCCTTCGTAATTGTCCCTCCAACCCGTTGAGTAGGTGAATCAACACGCTGAAATTGTGGGAATTTGGACTCAAGAGCTTGTAACTCTTCTAACATCATATCAAACTCATAATCAGCTATTTCAGAAATATGTTCTTGATAATATTTATAGTTATAGTAATGTAACTTTTCGGTTAATTCTTCAATTTTTATTTTCGCTTCTTGTGTATTCATAATTTAATTTAGAGCTTATATTTATAATAGTTCGTAAATTTCTTGTTAATATAATTTTCTAAAAACATAATTTATTGATATTCAAATATTTCCA
>DDLX01000042.1 GCA_002340355.1 Cytophagales bacterium UBA2561 | reverse complement strand
GAGATGAGTTCCGACTTGAACAGGAAGACTTAGAAATTCTCAATGATGAGTATGTCCGAAGTGTTTGGCAAGGTGCTTACCAACAAGCCAAAGAGAATATAGAACTTTGGGTAAAGGGAAAGAAAGAAATTGCGGAACTAACTTGGGAGGAAGTCTTTGATAAAAGATATACTTTTCGTGGATAATCAAAAATAATAGCATGGCAAATTTGAAAAAAGCATTGGAGAGTCAATTAGTACGCTTGATGATGCATATTTTAAAGTTTTTTATTCAGCCTTTAAAACGAACCCGAAGTTGGGTAATGTCTATCAAAAATGCAAGGCATCAAATTCGAGATATTCTTCAAAAACAACCCAGTTTAAAAAATCGAATCAGGGTTATTTGGAATGATGTTTTTCGGAAAGCAAAACGAAAAGCAGAAGAAGAAACACAAGAAGATTGTGACATTCAAGAACTTGACTGGGATACGACTTTCAATCAGAAATTTGATTTAGATGATGAGGATGACGAATAATTTTTAGATATTAGTAGGTTAGTAATTACCTAGAAATCAATTTTATATGGGAAAAAGATACACCAAAACAGAACGATTAGGAATCAATAAAACTGAAAATTTCTTTTTAGAGGAATTCGATTGGATTTTTCGAGACCAGCCACTTGTAGATGTTGGAGTTGATGCCATTGTGGAAATTCAAGAAAATGGAAATCCAACAGGACAATTTTTAGCTTTGCAGATTAAAGCAGGAAAAAGTCATTTAAAACATCTCAAAAGAGAACCTTCAAACTATGTTTATTACACTTCAAATATACATTACAATTATTGGTTAAAATTAAATATACCAATGTTATTTGTGGTTTACCTACCAAACAAGAAAAAATTATATTGGCAATATATTTTAGATGAAAACTTTGAAGAAACCTCAACTCAATGGAAGCTCAAAATACCTTTAAAAAATGTGTTAACAATTTCTAATAAAAATGAAATTGAAGATTTTGTACGTAAATTCCAAAAAGATACAATTAATGTATTTACTAATGACTTAAAAGTAGAAACAATCTATGATTATATCTATTTTGAAGAATATGTTGATGAATTTATTTATTCAATACATAAACAGGCTGAATATATTGATAGATTTGGTACTAAAATTACTTTCTTTTCAGAGAAAATACCCTCAATCCAAAGCATAGGCGAGAAAAATAGCTTTATAAAACAAGTGGCTGTAGTTCTCAACCTTACAGCCTCTCGATTAAAAAATGAAATGTTTATTTTTTCTAATAGCATTATTGAAGCGGTTTATTGTTATCAAATGGTTTCACTGATAAAAATTTATTTCAATCAGAATTTTGAAGCTAAAACCAATCATTTGAAACTAATTAGCAACCATAATAACGCAATAACTGGTATACAAGATTTATACGATGCGACTAAAAATATACCAATTATTGATGATAAATTGTTAATTCCGAAAAATAAATTATTAGATGTTTTAAGAACTTTAATAGCTGAACTAAAACATTCTCAGGAATTATGGCAAAATACTTATAGCTATCTAATCAAAGAATTCAAATCCCAAACACAAAAATAAATTCATGAAAAATCAAGATAAAAAACCTTCGCAGGGAGTCATCACACGAGACCCTTTCCCTGCATCTCGCAAAATTTATGTCCAAGGTGAATTACATGATATTCAGGTGGCAATGCGAGAAATTACCGTTTCGGATACTATCCAAAAAATTAACGGTAAAACCATCAAAGAAGAAAAAAATCCACCCGTAACGGTGTATGATACAAGTGGAGCTTATACCGACCCCAATGTCGAAATTGATGTTCGGAAAGGCTTACCTCGTTTGCGTGAAAATTGGATTTTAGCAAGAAATGATGTTGAAGAATTACCCGCTATTTCTTCGGAATATGGACAAGAACGGGCAAATAATTCCAAACTTGACCATTTGCGTTTTGAGCATATCCGAAAACCATTACGAGCCAAATCAGGACAAAATGTAAGTCAATTGCATTATGCTCGAAAAGGAATCATCACTCCCGAAATGGAGTACATCGCCATTCGAGAAAATCAACGGATTCAACTTCAAAATGAGGAATTGGCTAAACAGCACCTAGGGCAAAGTTTTGGGGCAAATACCCCAATTCGAGAAATTACGCCCGAATTTGTTCGGCAAGAAGTAGCTTTAGGTCGGGCAGTTATTCCGTCAAATATCAATCACCCTGAAAGCGAACCGATGATTATCGGACGGAATTTTTTGGTTAAAATTAATGCCAATATTGGAAATTCGGCAACCACTTCCAGCATCGAAGAAGAAGTTGAAAAGGCAGTTTGGGCGTGTCGTTGGGGAGCGGATACGGTCATGGATTTATCGACAGGTAAAAATATTCATGAAACTCGTGAGTGGATTATCCGAAATTCACCTGTTCCAATTGGGACTGTTCCAATTTATCAGGCTCTCGAAAAAGTGAATGGAAAAGCCGAAGAATTGACTTGGGAAATGTTCCGAGATACCCTCATCGAACAAGCCGAACAAGGTGTCGATTATTTCACCATTCATGCAGGTATTTTATTGCGATATGTTCCTTTGACTGCCAAACGAGTTACAGGAATTGTATCACGGGGTGGCTCAATTATGGCAAAATGGTGCTTGGCACATCATAAAGAAAGTTTCCTTTACACACATTTTGAGGAAATTTGTGAAATTATGAAAGCCTATGATGTGGCATTTTCGCTAGGAGATGGCTTACGCCCTGGGTGTTTGGCAGATGCCAATGATAAGGCTCAATTTGCTGAATTAGAAACACTTGGAGAATTGACTAAAGTAGCTTGGGAACATGATGTTCAAACCATCATCGAAGGACCTGGACATGTTCCAATGCACATGATTAAGGAAAATATGGACAAACAACTTCGAGAGTGTGGCGAAGCTCCATTTTATACATTGGGTCCATTAACTACGGATATTGCCCCAGGTTATGACCACATTACTTCAGGAATTGGAGCGGCAATGATTGGTTGGTACGGAACAGCGATGCTTTGCTATGTTACACCAAAAGAGCATTTGGGTTTACCAAATAAAAAAGACGTAAAAGATGGCGTAATTACTTACAAAATTGCCGCTCATGCAGCAGACTTAGCTAAAGGACATCCAGGAGCACAATATCGGGATAATGCCCTAAGTAAGGCTCGTTTTGAGTTCCGTTGGCAAGACCAGTTCAATTTATCGCTTGATCCTGAGACAGCTAAGGAATTTCATGATGAAACCTTACCTGCTGATGGTGCAAAAATTGCTCATTTTTGTTCGATGTGTGGACCTCATTTCTGTTCGATGAAAATTACTCAAGATGTTCGAGATTATGCCGATAGTCTTGGAGTAAAAGAAAAAGAAGCCCTTGAAAAAGGAATGCAACAAAAATCAGAGCAGTTCATAGAGGCTGGGGCTGAGATTTATTCATAATCCTTTCACTAAACCTATGAGGTTCTTGAAACCTTATAGGTTTTCATCATTATTCAAGTATAAAACAACATCCTGAGTTTTTTTACTGTGAATTAAACCATAAATATATCCTTCAATAAAAGTCCATTTCATGAATATCTTTCATAGGAATTCAGCTTATAAAATTAAAACATTGATTTTCAAAAAATTATATTAAAAAACTCACCAACTATTAATACTTGTATTAGGAATTGAATTTTATAACTTTTAATAAAATAACTCATAATTACTATTTATTAAAATTTAACAAGCTCTCCTCTAGAATATGGATTGGTATAATTCAATGAATGTCAGGATAATGACATCCTAGGATTCAAAAAACACCTATTTTTGCATAAAATAAATCCTTAACATAGATAATAACTAAAGATGAAATATTCAATCTTAATGCTTGTCCTGAGTCTATTTGTAAACTTTGTTATTGCTCAGAACCCTGCAAAACCTGAAGACATTAGTCCGTTATTAATAGGTGAAAAAGTTCCTGAAGCAACACTTACCAATCAGAAAGGTGAGAAAATTGATTTTCAAAAACTGATTAAGAAAAAACCAAGTATCATTATTTTTTATCGAGGTGGCTGGTGTCCATACTGTAATTTACAATTGGCAGGGATTCAGGAAATTGAAGAAGACTTATTAAACTTAGGTTACCAAATTATTGCAATTAGTCCAGATAGTGAAAAATTTTTAACTAAAACAACTAAAAAGAAGAAGCTCTCCTATACATTATTATCTGATGCCAATCTATCGCTGACTAAAAATTTTGGTTTGGCTTTCATAGCTCCTCAAAAATATGAACGAAAAGTAGGCTTGAAAGAACGATCAAATAATCAGAATACGGAAATGCTGTTGCCTGTACCTGCGGTATTTTTGGTTGATACAGATGGGAAAATTCAATTCGAGTACATTAACCCAGATTATAGTGTTCGTTTGAGTTCTAAAATGCTCAAAGCCATCGCAGAAATCCAAAAAAATATCAAATAACATAATTAATAATATAAGAAAAATGGGTTTAATTCCATAGTGAAAATTGAACCCATTTTTCTTTTTAGGGGAAGGAGTTCTGATTATCCAACTAATAACCAGTCAATAATATCTTGATCCTCCTCATCATAGAAATTTTTAAATTGAATACCAGATTTGTCTTCATAAGCTACCTGTTCGGCAGATAGTTGAGCATACATTTCTTGTCCCATTTTATGAGCAATCTTATCAAGTCCCGCTTCATAAGCTTTTTTATACCATTCCTCTACCAACCATTCCAAAAAATCTGGGTGGTAGCTCTCTGCATTGATTAACGCCAAAAGTTTAGTTTTCCCATTTTGCTCAACAGCCTTTAATACGGCATTTACTGCATCTTGCCCTTCTTGGGGTTGAATGTACACTTCTCCCCAATTTAGTACCACAATATCATTTACATTATGGTCATATACTTTTGCAAAATTTTCATTTAGATACATACTTATTTATTTTCATAGTTCGAGGTGGTGTATTTAGTTTTTTTAATAAAAATACTCTCACGATTCTTAATTGTGAGATTGAAAGCTCTCAGAGAGTAGGAAATTCTTCTTATATAAACTTCAAAATAGTTATTTTTAATCTCATAAAGAAAACGTAATAAAGTATGTCTGCTAAGTATTTAAAAAATCATTTTTCATAAAGTATGAGATTGACTATAATAATATAAGTGATTTGTATTTTTTTTAGTTCTATGGCAAACAATTTATTTTCTAAAGAGTAAACTCAATTATGAGAGTAGTGTTAATAAATAAGCAATATTTTACACTAAGTAATCAGTTTATAAATCAAAGTTTTAGATAACTTCTAATATTTCATTCTATTTTCTATCAGAATTAATACTTCAAAGTTTAATTTTTCGTTTTTAACGAAATGTAGGTTTAAAAAACACTAGCGAATGACACAACGCATTTTTTTTGGGCATCACAAATGCGCCTCAAGTTGGATGAGTCGGATTTTTTATTCGATTCAGAAAAGAACTGGTTTAACCATTTCTTACGGAGCAAGTTCTGATATGGAATTAGTTATCGTACCCAATGCAAGTTTCGATTGGCTCGAAAAAGTGAGTACAGATTACAAAGGGGTTCATTTAGTGCGCGATCCCAGAGATGTCATCATTTCAGGATATTTTTCACACCGAAACACACACCGTATTAGAGATTGGGAAAATTTGGCGAAACATCGCAAAGTCCTCCAAGAAGTAGATTTTAATGAAGGATTATTTCTTGAAATGGAGTTTTCAACCTATTTTTTGATGGAACATATGTACCGTTGGAATTACCAAAATCCAAAGGTACTAGAGTTGAAATTTGAGGAAGTTACTAAGTTAGATTACGACTTTACTGAAATTTTTCAATTCTTGGATTTACATACTCCTGAAAAGACATTGAATACAAAAAAATATCTGAATAAACTGAATAATAAGAATTTATGGGTAGGACGTTATTCAAACATTGGTTTGAATGATACCGAAATTACCGAAATCATTGAGGAAAATAGCTTCAAAAAACTGTCTAAAGGACGAAAACAAGGTGCTGAAGACACAACTAACCACTATCGTAAAGGAATCTCAGGAGAGTGGAAAACTTGCTTTACGGATGAACATGTCGCTCATTTCAAGGAAAAATTTGGCGGATTAGTCGAAAAGCTGGGTTATACTTGGGGATAAAATTTGAGGGGAAGCGTTGGTTTTATAAAGAATGTCTATTAATTTTAAATGAATTTCGGTGGGAGCATCATCTCCCATAACAAACATCCGTACACTCAATTAAAATTTATTGATTCCAAAATCAAACTTAAAACCCCAGAGGATTATGCTAACAAACAATATTAAAACCCAAGCACTTGAAAAACGGGTAGCTGAACTTGAAAAACAGCTCCGAGATGCACAAGTTAAACTCAAGAAACAGCAATCTTCACTCAAACAATCTCCTTGGTTAATGGATAAAATCCAAGAAGAAGATGAAATTCGTATCCAAAAAAATCATACTAATGAGCCTGTAATTGTGGTACAAGGTGTGCCAAAGTCCAAATATCAAGAAACATTAGACCAGAAACAGAAGTATCAAAAGCTATGGCAAGATAACCAAAAAACCATTCAACAAATGGAACAAGAATGGCAAGAATGGCATCTGACAGGGCGACAACTCCAAGATCGTAATTTTGAACTTGACCAACTTATCCATAAAATTTCAATGGATGCCAAAGCTTCCCTAGCTTCTATTTTAGGTTTGGTTAATCTAATTGGGTTCGAGAAGGATATTGAAAAAAGTCAACAATACGCCAAGCTTATCGAAAACCGAGTATTAAAATTGGATAATTCCATGATGTCGATGCTTAACTTTTCGAAAGCCAATCGGAGGAAAATGAAATATCAACGGGTCGATTTTAATAGACTAATCAATCAATGTTTGACCGAACTTCAGTACCTCAAAAATTATGACTGTATTCAGAAAGACATCCAAATCGACTGCGAAAATCCTCCCTTCATCTGCGATACCCTCCGACTTCGACTCATTTTAAGCAATATCATTTCCAACGCTATCAAGTATCAAAAAAATTATACCAATGATAATCAAGTCAAAGTTCATATCCAAACCTCTGAAAAAGAAGCTGTAATTACAGTTACAGACAATGGTACAGGTATTCATGAAGATTACATGGATAAAGTCTTTGATCGTTTTGTTCGTGCCAATGCTCAAAGTGATGGTTCAGGATTAGGATTGTATATTGTACAAAAAGTGGTAGGCAAACTAGGTGGAAAAATTGAATTAAGAAGTGAAGAAATGGCACAAACCGAAGTAAAGGTTACGATTCCGAATCGTCTAGACTCTCTTCAGTCTGCAAGAAACTAACCACTGTTTTCTCAGATCTAAAATAAATGGTTTTTACTGCTCAAATTACATTTTGAAAAGCATCAATTTATTTCCCTTTTCGATACTTTTGCGATGCTTTTTGAATTAAAGGCATTTTAAGATTTAACACGATAATATATGGAAATTTGGGCAGTAGTTCTTTTTTTGATCCCTCTTTCAGCAGGGTTTTTGGTGCTTCGTTTCTCAAAATTTTCGGAGCAGTACTTCACAGACTTGCTTTCATTCGGAGGTGCCTTTTTATTTGTGATCACACTACTCCATTTATTACCTGAAGTATTTTCTCAAAGTTTGGATGTTCATCAAAGTGGTTTTTGGGTTTTGCTAGGATTTTTGGTGCAAGTAGGATTTGATATTTTTTTTGGGTCAGAACATAACACTAATAAATTGCTGAAAATCAGTCCAATTTCATTCTTAATTGCTATTTTTTTTCATGCTTTTACTGAAGGTGGGCTATTAGCTTTTTCGCAAGATACAGCTCATATTGGGGAAGAAATGCATGCCCATCATCATCATCATGAAGGAGGAATTTTACTTTTATCATTTGCAATACTATTACACAAAATACCCACAGCCATGATTGTCACTTCTGTTTTTTTAGTGAGATATACTAAAAATGGTGCATTTATTGGATTGTTAATTATGGTATCTGCTACACCTTTGGGAATGTTTCTACACGAATATTTAGCTGAAAATCATATCATTTCGACTAACTTCGGACAGACTTTATCGGCATTAGTTGCGGGCAGCTTTCTACACGTTGCTTCAGTTTTATTTTTTCATTCGGTACATGAACAAACAACACAAAGGATTCGACAAGCCTCTTTGGTAGGACTTGGCATTGCCATTGCTATTTTGGGTGAATTATTATTTTAAAATGAAAATTTCATGATTATACAACTAAATCATATTTAATTCTTCAAGTTTAATTCTTCAAGATATGTTAAATTGGATCATATTTGTAGTCTGTTAACACGAAAGGAATACGTTTCTGGGCGTTTGTCAGTAGCAATTCAATCGTGGGACGCTCATCAAGACAAACAACATATGTTCACCCAAATTTATAAACGACCCAATAAACCCGAAAAATCATCAGGCGAATTACTGAAAGCAGTAAAACATATTGAAGAACACCTGAACCGAACAGCACGTACTTTTTCCGCACAGGTACTTTTTGTTTCCTTTGACTCCTATTTACAATTAACACAGTCGATTTGCCAAAATGTATTAAAGTTTCGGACAAAAGTCTTAGCACAATCTTCATTAACACCCATCGAAAGGGAACGAAAAATTTTTGCCGATTTCCGATATTTACATCATAAATTCGTCAAAGAAGTGCTTCCTATCACGGCTCAATATTTAAAAACGGGAGTTGCTGATTATATGAATGAACTCAGCGACCTTTACAAAGAAGCTCCTTTGTCTATGAAACATTATCATGACAATAAAGAGTTACATATTGCTGATGATGAGGCTTTTAGAATTGGAACACTCAAAAAATGGAAAACGTATCTTCAAAGTGCAGGGGTTGCGCCTGTTACGATTGTTCGATATAAAACTTTATTAAGACATTTTATTGGTTATGTTTATGTACATCAATTTCACAATTATTTGAAGGCTCTTGCACCCGCTTTTGGAGATATTATTGATTCGATAAATCGAAATTTAGAGGATGACTTACAAAGTTTACGAAGGCTTACACGAGGAGAAACATTAGATAACTTTACGATTGAAAGAATTGAGGCTCGTTATCAAGAAATTAGTCAACAAATCAAAGAAACTCAAGATTATTTTAGGGATTATTTGATAGAATATAACGCCCGTTTTCGACATGAAATTTTTGATATTGCTTTTCGAGTAAATGCAAACTATCTTATTTCCAAAGAAATACAAAAAGAAATCTCGTCTGATGTTTCCTTTGAACTTGCCAAATTTGGACGCACATGGTACAATCATCAAGTAATTTTTCATAATTATATTACGGCAACACTTGAATTATTGCGAATTCGTACTGAATATAAAAATTTAACTTCACAAATTAAAAAAGAAATTAATAGTCGTTTTTTTGATGAATCGGTTGAAGTGGTACGAAAAATCCAATCAGGTATTGAAGAAATTCGGTATTATCATCGAGCCAAAGATGTGCAAAAACTCAAAGAGTATGTCTTCGATACAGATGATATTTTGATTTTTACGGATGATGCCATTACTTCTGCAGCTCTTTCTGATTTTCAGGAACTTGCCGAGACCTTGCCCAAAAATTTAGCATTATTAGAAGAAAATTATGCTGAAGCTTTCCAAAATGATTTAAGGCAAAAACCCAAGTGTATTAAAGTAAATTTTTCGATTTCGATGGAGTATCTGATCGAAAATCGTTTGATTTCGCCCATTGATAGAGAGTTACAATCCTTACCGATTAAGTTCAAAAAGATAAATGATCATATCCAACATTTTACCCAATTGATTTTATTAGGATTAAGTAACTACACTCAAACCAGAAATGCAGACGATAATTTGATACAGGCTTTAAACGATGCTCAAAATGGGTTGCGACTTGCTGAAGATAAACTCGAAGAATTGCGAAGAGAAACCGAACGAGCGATTGAACGATTCTTAAATGAAACTTTAGATGCTTTTGAGCCACACCAATTTGTTCAAGAGGTGGTACATTCGGAACATTGGCGAAATGAAAATGACCCTCAAGGTATCCGAAAAATTGCCAATAGTCAAGTTCAACGTTTTGAAAAAATTAAGGAAGAAGGACGGAAAATTTTGGGAAAAACCCAAGAAGATATTTTAATTGCCGAGTTCCAACAAAAACATAAACAATATGAAAACGTATACGGATCGCTCCGCAATTTTGTACATCAAGTTACTCCAAATGAGGAAATTATAGAAAATGTTCCTTTTTATTATCGACAGCTCTTTACAGGCAAACAGTTGACCAATACGACCATTATTCGCAACCGAGAACGTGAGTTGAAGATGATGGCAGAAGCCACCGAACAACTTAAAAAGAGGTCAGGAGGAGCCATTTTAGTTACAGGTGAAATACTTTCAGGTAAAAGTTTATTTTGCGAAAAATCGGCACACGATTTTTTTCAGGGCAAGGTTTTTCGAATTAATCCCCCTATTGGAGGCTCAACTAAAGTGGCTGAATTTATTCGACTATTTCGGGAACAAACTAAAACACGTTATAAAGGAACTATAATGGATACTTTACCACAAGGTTCTGTATTAATTTTCAATGATTTAGAGCTTTGGTGGGAGCGTAACTTAGTCAATGGAACAGCCGTTCTGAATCGCATCGGACGAATGATTGATAAGTATGGAAAAGATTATTTTTTTATTTTGAACTGCAATATTCATACCTTAAACTTTCTCACTCGTGTCCCCGAGTGGTATGAAAAACTGATTACGACTATTCACCTATCTCCATTTTCTTTTGATAAATTACGTCAAACAATATTAGCACGGCACTATTCGGGAGGCTTACACTTTAGTTATGATAATTATTCAGAAAATGAATTACCACAAAATCGTTCTGATAAATTATTTCGGCGTATTTTGGATATCTCAGAAGGAAATATAGGAATGGCATTACAGCTATGGATTTCGAATATTTCCGATATTCAGGGAGAACAATTAGTACTTACGGAACCCATAACTAAAAAAATGCCTACCTTGACAGATGCAGATAAATTACTGTTAATCAGTCAGTTTGTTTTTCATAAACACATTAGCTTTGCTAAATTAGCACGAATTTATCCTTATGGAAAAACAGACCGCCTGAAAGAAACGATTCTTGGATTAGTACGAAGTGGAATTTTACAAGAAGTCGGCAAAGAGGTTTTTGTATTGAATCCGTATATCATGCCGTATTTACTCAAGCAACTTCGCAAAGCACAACTTATCTAACTGATTTATAATTAATTATGAATGAATTTCTACAAGGTGATTTTTCTATTCCGACTTCCGCTTATTTTTATGCCGTAGTTCTTGGCATAGCTCTTTATGTGGTATTAACATTTTTGAAGCGTTATCTTATCCCACTTTGGCAAAATCAGCATAATTTTCGGCAAGTCTCAAAGAAAGCTCCTCTAATGGAAGGAGTTGTTTGGGCAGTCTATATTATTTATGTCCTAATGACTTTGTTGGATACTAATCCGATTACTCATATTGCCTTTGTGATTGTTTTTTTGGGCGCAAGCTGGTTATTTTTCAAGGACTTATTAGCAGGATTAGTATTCAAATTAACAGGAAAACTTAAAGCAAAACAACTGATTCAGGTAGATGAATATACAGGTAAAATTGCTAAATTAGGTTATTTAGCTATTGAATTAGAGCTAAGTACAGGCGAAATTGTCATTCTACCCTATGGTTTGTTTATTGGACAAAAAATTATTAAGCCTAATCCTTCAGATGAAGTTAAAAGCTATACCATTGAAATCGAATTATTTGATTATCAGCCTACTACCGAAACGCTCAGAATGTTACAAGAATTAACCTTATATATCCCTTGGTCAGTAATTACCAAGGAGCCTGCCGTTACAGTTAAGAAACGTACTGAAACAGGATATATCTATCAGATTGTATTTTATTCAATTGATGAAAAATACTTTCCTGATATGGAGAAGTTTATGCGAGAAGCTGTACGCCGAAGAATCAAATTGGATAATGGGTATCGAGTATTGAAAAAAACGACTGCTATAGGTTAGATATCATATATAACTGTGTTTTGTTTGCAATAAGATAATAATCTATTATAACCATATTATACATTTTTTCATAATAAGATATTGATTTTAAGTTTATTAATTCTTAATGTTTAGATTGTTGCATTTTTAATCAAATAGACATAAAAAAGAATTTGATAAATCAAATTCCTACGATGACCGTAGGAATCTCATTTATGAAATTCTCCTCATAAGGGACAAACCCAAAAATAAATGGATAGAAATTTTAGCGTCTTCGGTCTCGCCTTCCTCCTCGATTATCTCTGCGATGGTGCTGCCGTGGCGGTCTTTCTACATAACCTTCAGGCTTTGGAAGCAACACTTTTCGAGACAAACGATATTTCCCTGTTTTCTTATCTACATCCAGTAGTTTAACTTGGATTTCTTCACCTTCTTCAATTAATCCTCTCAAAGTTTCGACTCGTTCCCACTTCACTTCTGAAATGTGTAATAAGCCTTCTTTGCCAGGCATGAACTCAATAAATGCCCCAAAATCCATAATTGAAACTACTCGACCCGTATAAATTTTATTGATTTCAGGAACAGCAATAATATTCTTGACCATAGTTAAGGCTTTATCCAATTTTACCTTACTATTCGCAAAGATATTGACCAAACCATGCGTATCACTTTCTTCAATAACGATAGTTGCCTCAGAAACTTTCTGGATTTCTTGTACGACTTTCCCGCCAGGTCCGATAACTGCTCCAATCATCTCTTTATCAATTTTCAGTGACTCAATACGTGGCGCACTTTCTTTGAAATCAGGACGAGGCTCAGCAAGTGTTTCTTTCATTTTCGAAAGAATATGTAAACGTCCTTCTTTAGCTTGATTGAGTGCTTTATCTAACAATTCGTAAGGTAAACCATCAATTTTAATATCCATCTGGCAAGCCGTAATTCCGTCTTCCGTTCCTGTAACTTTGAAGTCCATGTCACCAAGATGATCTTCGTCTCCTAAGATGTCAGATAATACGACACTTTTACCACTTTCGGGATCAGAAATCAAGCCCATTGCAATTCCCGAAACAGGTTTTGAAATTGGAATACCTGCATCCATCAAAGCCAATGTTCCAGCGCAAACTGTAGCCATTGAAGACGAACCATTTGACTCTAAAATATCAGATGTAATTCGAATCGTATAAGGCAAATCATCATGATTAGGAATTACTGATTTCAAAGCACGATGTGCTAAGTTTCCATGTCCAATCTCTCGGCGGCTAGGCGCACGATTAGGCTTTACTTCACCTGTCGAAAAAGCAGGAAAATTGTAATGCAATAAGAAGGTATCATACCCAACATGCATCACACCATCAATCATTTTTTCGTCTAATTTTGTACCGAGTGTTGTGGTGGCTAAGGATTGCGTTTCACCTCGTGTAAAAATAGCAGATCCATGCGCCCCTGGTAAATAATTCACTTCACTCCAAATGGGACGTACTTCGGTTGTTTCTCGTCCATCCAATCGAGTTCCTTCGTTTAAAACTAAATCCCGACAAGCTTTTTTCATGACACTTTTGAGATAAAGCCCTGCTAAGAAGAGATTTATATCAGTATCTTCGGGTAAATTATCGAAGTAATCATTTTTGATTTCTTTGAAACCTTTCCCTCGTGCTTTTTTATCTTGATTACTTTTGGCAACATCATAAAAACGTTGATAGTAAGTATCCATCAAATACGTTTTTAATTCATCGTCATGTGTAATGTGGGAATATTCTCGTTTTTCAGTTTTACCTGCTTCGGCTTCCAATTCTTTTTGTGCTGTACAGTGTGTTCGGATAGCATCATGAGCGGTTTGCATGGCTTGCATCAATTCGGCTTCAGAAACTTCTTTAGCTTCTCCTTCGACCATCATGATATTATCATAAGATGCACCTACCATCAAATCCAATTCTGCTTTTTCGAGTTGGGCTGGTGTTGGATTTACGATATAATCCTCTTCAACCTTAATCACTCTGACTTCTGAAATGGGAGTAGTAAAAGGAATATCCGAAGCGGTTAATGCCGCTGAAGCCGCTAAAGCAACATAAGCATCAGGCAAAACTTCAGGGTCTGCCGAAATTAGTTGAATATTCAGCTGTGTTTCTGCAAAATAATCATCAGGGAAAAGTGGACGCACTACTCTATCAACCAAACGAGAAATCAAAATTTCGTATTCTGATAGTCGATTTTCACGCTTAGGAAACCCCCCGGGAATCCGTCCTGCTCCTGCGTATTTCTCTTGATAATCTACCGAAAGTGGGAAGAAATCAATGTTTTCCCGAGCATCTTCTGCGGAAACAGCCGTTGCGAGAATCATCATTTTCCCGACTTGTAGGACGACCGCACCATGTGCTTGACGTGCTAACCGTCCCGTTTCCAATGTGATAGGAAGTCCGTGCGGTTGTTCGATAACTTTCTTAAATCCTTGTGTCATAAATTTTTTAGTACTAATAAATTCAATCTACAATAATCGGTTAATTTTTTCATAAAAACGCTAAAAAGGCTCAAAAATTAGTAATGTTGATCTCTAAGAAAGTCCTTTGAGATGGCACTTGATATGGCGTTTAAAATCGTGATATTCAAAGTATATTCAATCATATAAATCAAAAGATTCTTGTACTGTTTTCTCTGTTTTGAATCAAGCAAGAAACAGGATAATTTCTTTTTTTTTAATGTATCTTTATCTAATTTCAAACAACAATGTAACAAGAGTTTATAATCATACTGTATGATCTCAAGAAGCTAAACTGTATTAATAAGCCCAAGGAAATGTATTTTTTATACTAAAAAATTTAAATCATGCTCGAAACAAACCTCTTAAAAGAATTTCCTACCAATTTCAGTGAAGTTATTCGTTCTGAAAAAATAGTTAAGAAGCACATCAAAGAAAGTGCATTGAAACATTATAAAAATTTATCTAATTTAATTGGAACAGATATCTTTATTAAACATGAGAACCATAATATTGGAGGAAGTTTTAAGATTAGAGGTGGCTTAAATTTGATGCACCACATCAAAAAAAATAACATAAATGGCGTAATAACCTTTACGACAGGGAATCATGGAATTTCTGTGGCAATGGCTGCAAAATTGTATGGACTAAATGCTACGATTGTTGTACCTGAAAAAAGTAATCGAGCAAAAGTAAAAATGATCAGAGATACAGGGGCTAGGCTGATTGAAAAAGGCAAAAACTTTGAGGAGGCTTCCCAAATTGTTGCGAAAATTAGCCAAGAAGAAAATTTATATTTTGTTCATGCTGCTAACGAGCCTCACCTAATTAATGGAGTTGGAACGGAATTTCTGGAAATTATCAGAGATTTACCCGATATTGACGTAATGATTTTGCCTATAGGTGGTGGCAGTGAGTTGGCTGCCGCCGCAATAACCTTAAAACAATTTAACCCCAAAATTGAACTTATTGCAGTTCAGGCAGAAAATTCCAAAGCGGCGTATTTATCATGGAAGAGTGGTAAAATTGTCCAAGCTAGTAACACTACTTTTGCGGGTGGATTTGCTACTGGAATGGGGTATGATACTCCGTTTCAATTATATCGAAATCATTTAACCGATTTTATCTTGCTTACAGAAGATGAGATAAAACAAGGAATTGGGATGGCTATCAAATATACTAAAAATATTGCTGAAGGAGCAGGTGCATCAACCATTATCGCAGCCCTAAAAACCAAAACTAAATTACGTGGAAAAAAGGTCGTTTTACAAATGAGTGGTTGTAATATTGATGATGATATTCTAAAAGAAGTAGTACAAAAGTATATTTAATAAATAATTTTAATACTATTTTGAGAATTATTTTTTATTTAATATAATTTTGTAGCTTGATAAAATTTAAATATAAAACTAAAATACACTAATTTTATGACTGAACAAATTGACTTGAGTTATATTGATGATGTTGCTGATGGAAACAAAGAAGTGATTCTTAAACTTTTAGGAGTTCTTCAGAAAAATTTACAAAATATTCCGCCTCAGATGCGCTCCCAATTCGAGGCTCAGGAATTTGATACTCTTCGAAAAACGGCGCATAAACTCAAGTCTTCTACTGCCTCTATTGGGATTCCAGAATTAACTAATACCCTCAAGGCAATCGAAGTGAGTGCCGAAAATGGAGATACTTCGGAAGTTATACAGCAAAACTTAGAAAAAGTAGAAATTTATTCGGAGAAGATTAATGAACAAATTACGGATAAAATTATTGAGATTAAATTAGGAACATTTTAGTCATGATAATTTGAGGTCATTGATAAATTTTTCTATCCATTTTGGATTTTTCAGGGCGGGTTCTAATTCGAATCGGCTATTAATATCAATGACTTCAATATTTAAAAAATCTAATTCTTGGATTGCTGAAGCATCATCTTGCCCAATTCCTCCAGATAAAAATAAAGGAATTTCATTATCATATTTTTTCAAGATTTCCCATGAAAATTTTTGTCCACTTCCTCCATAATCGGGTGTTTGGGTATCAAACAAAAAATAATCACAATGTGGTTTATAGGCTTCTAAAATCGAAAAATCAAATACTGTTCCTATACTAAAAACTTTGATTATTTCAAGATTTTGTTGTTTTAGCTTTTGACAAAACTCGGGAGATTCTTTGCCATGTAATTGCACAAAATCTAAATTATATTTTTGGTACTTTTCAAAGACAGTTTCTAAGTCTTCATTAACAAAAACACCCACTTTTTGAATGGTTTCAGGAATTGAATAGAGAATCTTAGGGTCAAAATCCTCACCTACAAAACGTTTGGATTTAGGATAAAAGATGAATCCCATCAAATCAATTGGTAATTGTGTTATTTCTTGGATATTTTCGAATTGGCGCATTCCACAAACCTTGACTTTCATAATTTTTTGGAGTTGAAATTTAGTTTTGGAGTTCCTGAATAAAATTTTGACAAGTTTCGGCAGGATTTGGTGTTTTCATGAAGTTCTCTCCCATTAAAAAACCTTGAAAACCAAACTCTTGTAGTTTTCTTACTGTTGTAACTTGACTAATACCACTTTCCGAAATCTTTATAAATTCATTTGAAATTTGAGAACTTAACTCAATAGAGGTTTCAATACTTACTTCGAAGGTTTTTAAATTGCGATTATTTACGCCAATCGCATCAGTTTCAGGTGATACTTTATCTAATTCTTCAATACTATGAACTTCTGTTAAGATACTCATATCCAGATTTTTAGCAAATTTAGTCAATTGAAATAATTGAGTCTTTTCAAGGCAGGCAGCAATCAATAAAATAACATCAGCACCAATAGCTTTAGCTTCTAAAATCTGATATTCATCAATGATAAAATCTTTTCGGAGAATAGGAACATTAACAAAATTTCGAATGGCAGTTAAATCTCGATTCTCCCCTCCAAAAAAGGTCGTATCTGTCAAAACAGAAATAGCGGAAACGCCTGCTTCTTCGTAACCTATCCCGACTTCTTCAGGTAAGACTTGAGCATTAATAATACCTTTGGAAGGCGACTTTCGCTTAAACTCAGCAATAATTCCACTTTTATCTGAAGAGGTTAAGAAGTCTCTAAATGAGAACGGCTGACGGTCAAAGAATTGACTTTTTTCAAGTTTTATGGTAGGAAATAGTCCTTTTTTTTGAGTAATTTCAGACTTTTTGTGTAGTATAATTTTTTCTAAGATATCCATTTTTTATTTTTCTAAAAATTTAACTTTTAAAAGAACTAATATTAACTAGATTGTTGTAGAATAATTTTTTGGAATTGAGTCGATTTTTCAGCTAATTCCTCATAAGTACCATATGCCCCAACACTTCCCTTATCTAGTAAATAAATAAAATCAGCTTGTTGAATAGTTTGTAAACGATGTGCGACTAAAATCACAGTTACTTTTCGCTGTAAGTTTTTAATTGCTTGATTTACTTCTATTTCTGTCCGATTATCTAAAGCTGCCGTTGCCTCATCAAAAATAAGAATCTCAGGATTTCGGTACAATGCTCTCGCAATCCCAATGCGTTGACGTTGCCCACCCGAAAGTTTAACTCCTTTTTCGCCGATTGTAGTATGAAGTCCCTCAGGAAGCCCAGTAACTAATTCTGTTAGTTGAGCGGTATGCAGAACTTCTTTTACTCGTTGAATATCAATTTCATCTTCTCGTATTCCAAATGCGACATTTGCTAGTAAGGTGTCATCATATAGAAAAATTTGCTGAGGTACGTATCCAATCTTAGAACGATAATGATAAAGTGTTTCAGGTGTTATTTTCTCCTCACCATAATAAATTTCACCTACTTGCGGATTTAATAAACCTGTTAATATATCAATCAAAGTACTTTTTCCTGAACCTGATTCGCCTACAAACGCCGTAGCACAATTTGGAGTAATCTCAAGAGAGAGGTTTTTCAAGACATTAGGGTGTTCTTGATTATATCTGAATGATAGGTCATGAATTCGGATAGGAGAATGAATTATTTTAATGGGATGTTTTTCATCAGATTCATCTTCAATACTTTGAGCTTCCAAAATAATATTGGCTACAATTTCCACATTTTTAGAATGGAAACGAACATTCGTAACTCCTTGTGAAATATTAACAATTGAAGGAAATATCTTAACTGAAGCTGCTGCCATTACCGCCATCGTACTGATTAAGTCTTCAGAAGCATAACCAAAATACATACTTCCAACCATGACACTGATAAAAGCAATAAATAAAATAGCCTCAATCAAAAAACGAGGTGCGCCCTGTGCCATTGTAAATTGAATAGCAATACGAGAGGCTTTTGTAAAAGAGTCTTTATAACGGGTTCTAAAAAAATCACGAGAGTTAAATACCTTGACATCCTTGATCCCATCTAATGCTTCCATTCCTGTTTTAAAATACTCTGCATAATATATTGAACGTAAGGCACTTAGTTCTTTCATTCCTGATTGTATTGTTTTATAAATAATGCCGCCTAAGATACCTAAAACCAATAAAGAGGTTAGGGTTACTTCAGGATACATCACCAATAAAAAGACTAAAATGCACAAAATAATAACTGTCTCAGAGAGTAGTTTCAACAATACATTAATAAAACTTTGACAAACAGTGCTAACTTCAGTAGTTACATTCTTGAATAATACGGCAGAATTATTTTCAAGATGAAACTGATATCCTTTTTTTAGATAAGTAGATAAAATCTGATTGCTTAATCTAATTTCAAAATTAGACGTCAACCTTGAACTAATATAAGTGATTGATAACGAATATATTAATTTAAATACAAAAAAAGATATGATAAAAGTAGATAATCTAAATATAAAATCAGTATCTGCTTCGGCTCCTGAGAAATGATATAATTTTTCTAATAGTTCTATTTCATGGATTTTATCAGGATTCATAAAAATATCAATTAACGGAATCAATAAACCAATTCCCAAAGATTCTGAAATTCCTAATCCTAAAATCCCAAAAAGCAAAAAAATGAGCTGCATACGCTCATTCTTTGTAAATATAACTTTAATATGTTGGTACATAAATAATTATAGTATAAAAATATTTATATTTCAATCATTGATTAGCCTGATTTTGCTAGTGATATACGCAAAATTACTAAAAAACTTGAAGTACAGCTTTAATTTTATATTGATTCAAACACAAAAAAATCTCCCTTATGATAGGGAGACTTCAGGTTAGTCAGTTTTTACATTTACTCAATACAACTATTGGCGTATCACAATCTAAAAATAATTTAGAAATAAAAAAGAATTATTTTTCAGAAAGTGATTTTGTAGAAGAAGATTTAGCATAAGAAGACTTGGTTTCAGCAGACACTACGTTTGAGGTAGTCTGTTTTTTTTTCGCTTTCTTTTGACTAAAAAATCGTGCCGCATCAGCAATGGGATGAGCATAAATTGAACTTGAAAAATACATGGCAGATTAGTTTTTGGTAACAGAATAAACAATGAAAGTCAATGTGGGTGCGATAAAATTGTTTAGGGTTAGTATAAATAGCACAAATGTCAGGTTCAAAGATAAGCATGGTTTTTTGGATGTCCAAGATTTTATCCAAATTTTTTTATAAACTTTTATCTGTTCAACAAAACAAGGTTTTTCTACAAGGAATATAATCTATAATAACCAATTGAATTCATTGATTCTAAACTTAAAAAGATTGTATAAAACTATGATTTTGATGAATTAAAGTGAATTTTTGGCACTTTTTGGCAAGTATTTGTTTCAAATCTGTTAGCGGAATATTTTTAGGAATATGAGTAATAATAATCTCAATAAATTTATTTTTGTTTAATTTTAATAATTCATTATAATGATGGTAATCTAAAATTAAAATATCTGCATTAGGTATTTTATTTAAGTTTATTTTTCGTTTTTTAGGGTTTATTAAAATACTTATTTTGTTAAATTTTGCTAAGGATATATATTTCTTACGTGTACTTTTAGGGAATGAGAAGAAATTAGCTATTCTAATATTTTGTTTTCGCCAATGTCCTCCTAGTTGTGTTTGTAGTTGCTTTTGATTATGAACCGTTATGGAATCAGAAAGCAAAGTAACCTCATGACCATCTATAAAAGCCACATTTGCACTTTTTAAGCTATAAATTACCAATTGGCGTTGTTGGCTGGTATTCCAATATTTATAAATTGCTTGTCCACAAAAAATTACGGAACAACTTAGGACAAACCATAAAATCCAAAATTTACGAAAATAGAATAAACACGATATTCCAACTATGACCCCATAAAGTAGGATCGTTTCGAAGGCAGAAATAGAAACATTTTCTACTAAATAGAACGGTAAACGATTGACATAGGTTAAGCCAGTGTTAAGAATCATCATGAATTTACTCAAAACTTCACCTAAAAACTCGGCTAAAATATTATCCCCATTTTCTGAGAAAATATCTAAAAATGAAAGTCCTAACGTGCCTAAACTCAAACCAATTAAACACGGAATTAATGGTACTATAAGGGCATTTGCCAATAAGAAATACACTGAAAATTGATGAAAATAGTATAAACTAATTGGAGTCACGGCAATTTGTGCAGATACTGAAACAATTATCAATTGCCAAAAAAAGCGGAGACCTTTCCAAGGTGGAGTCCATAAAGGATATAATTTGGGATAAAAGTAAACAATACCAATAACAGCTAAATATGATAATTGAAAACCGACCTCTATCAAAAAATAAGGGTTGTAACACAACATTACAAAAGCTGAAAAAGCAATAGTATTATAAATATTTGACCCACGTTGGCTGGCAGTTGCCCATGTAAAAGAAGAAAACATCACCACCGAGCGCACCACAGACGGCGAAAATCCAGTAATTAAGGCGTACAAAAAAAGAATACCAATCACTAAAAAAGTAAAAAGTAACTTTCCTTTCTTAGTGTCATTCAAGCGATGAAAAACTTTGGAAATCAGCATGAAAATGATACCAACATGAAGCCCTGAAACTGCCAAAACATGTATAACCCCTGCTGAAGTATAAACCTCTCGAAGTTCATGGCTAATGCCATCTTTTAAACCCAATACTAAAGCTACCACAATGCTAGCAGATTCAGGATTAGGAACATATTTTCGTAATTTATCAGCACAAAATCGGCGTATTTGGTAAGCAAAATTTAATCCCCAATTCAATGGTTCTTCTCCCATCTTCACAACAGCACTCTGCGGTAAATATAACTGATGATAAATCCCTTTATTTTTTAAATAACTTTGATAATCAAAGGTTTCAGGGTTTTCAGGTGGACGAATTAAGTGAGGAAAACCTTTAGCAATAATTTTTGTACCATAATGAAAATCCGTAAATAGGGTTGATTTCTGAAAATAGATAATCGCTTTGCTTTTGACAAAATGCCATCTTTGGGCTGAATACACTCGTGAAATTTGAACCTCCGCTTTATAGGATTTTAGTTTTTCACTGAGGTCAGAAACTAAAACAGCCTCAAAATGAGTTACAGAATCTTTAAAATTTATGAAGTGGTTGGGATGTTGATGAGGAGTTTTTAAATCCGTGAGAGCAATGCCAAAAATAAAGACCAACAAAAAGGCTAAATTGCCAAAAATAGAAGCAAATTGATATGATTTTTGACGGCGAATATACTGAAATAAAAAGCCATAACATAAGGTTAGGATACCAAATAATTCGACCCAATAAGAAAAATTAGGTTCAAAGATGAAGTAAAATGCAATACCTAAAATAAGCCAGCCGACTAATCGTACAAAAACATAAGGTGTCCAGAACATAAGTCAAAAGTGGGATGAAGTTGCTTGAATGAAATTCATTACTTTATTGTAGTAAAGAAAGCTAAAGATAGTATTTTTAAGAAAAAAGTTCACATCTTAGTCCGTATTTTATTGGTCATAAACAAAATTAATATTGTTTTAAAAATATTAATAATTTATCATTTATAATAGTAATGAAAAATATTGGATTTTGGTTGGTTTTTATGGTTATTTCGGGGACAGTTTACGGTCAATCCGAGTCGTATCAAATTTATTTATATCGAGAGGCGGGATTCAAAATTGCTTTTCCTAATGAGCCTTCCCTTGAAAAAAAAGAAGGGAAATATACGACATGGCAGTATCGTTCCAAGAGTCGAGAAACTGCCTACGGTATTGTGATTACTGAACTGGATAAATCATTAAAAAAGCAACATCAAATTCAGTTAGTTAATGGTATCGTTAAAACACTAACTCATAATGGAATAGTTACATCTTCGGAGTCTTTTTCAGGAGGAACAGGTATTAATCTGAAGTTCAGAAATGCAGACAATGTTTATATTCAATGCCGTATTTTAGTGCATCAAAATAAGATTTTCCAATTATTAGTAATTTCAGATAAATCGTATATCAACGATAAAAGAGTAACGAATTATTTTGAATCTTTCTCAATATTATAGAGGGTATTACAGAAAGATTTTAAATATTGATAATCAGATTTTTATATTAAAAACATCCGTCAGATTAATGCTAAGTTATGAAACAACTTCTACTTTTTTTGGGATTATTTATCGGAGCATTTTTTAATACATACGGACAATCTGATTCCACAAAGGTATTAGAAATTCCAGCTATTTATCCTGAAAATAATTACTTAATACAATCGCTTGGAAAAGAAGGGTTATTGCTTACTAAGTCGGAAAAATCACCTATATTATCTAGTAATAATAATTGGACTTTTATTAGACTAGATACTAATTTCCAGCTATTGGATAGTACCACTATTTCCATTTCTCCTAAATTATATTTGGTTGGACGCTCACAAGATAAAGGTGTTTCATATTCATTATTTTACAATTACAAAAAAGATGAGCTTCAAGTTTTAGCCTTGAATACCAAAACATTACAATCTAAAATTCATCATTTATTTACCCTCAAAAAACTATTGATTTCGAGTTTTGTAGTAGTAGATGGACATTGTTTTGTAACAGGAATGCTTCGAAGAATACCTATAATTTTTCATTTTGATTTGAATCAGAAAAATCCTAGAGTCAAGGCATTATCGGCTTCCCTCACTCGAAAAACGAAAATTTCTGCTATTAGTATAAGCCGTCAAAATCAGGAGATTTATATCACTGTCATGCATCAAAAGTATCGTCATTTTGTAGTAAAAGTTAAAACGTTTGCCCTCCAAACAGCAACATTAAAACATGAATACACGGTTTATGATGGTAAAGAACCCATTATTTTTGATGCTAAACTCAAAACTGTAGGAAATAAACATCTTTTTTCAGGGGTATATGCTTCTACTTTTCGAACTTTGCCCGAAGGTTTTTTTGTTGCTCAGTTTGATGCCAAAGCAGACAATCAAAAACCTGATTTCTTCAAATTTTACAAATTTACAGATTTAGAAAACTTCTTCAATTATTTGCCTAAAAAACAACAAAATCGTATAAAAGACTCGAAAAAAGATCCTAATTATACCCGTACTTCTCGTGTATTGTTGCGCCATCCGATGTGGATAGATGATCAATTAATTTTGGTCGGAGAAGCCTATTATCCTGTTTATCAACAAGACAATCCTCTTGACCCTTTCAATACATGGCGTACTCCTGTTCGAGGAGGACATATTTTAGAAGGCTTCATTTATACACACGGATTTATGATAACAATGGACAAGGAAGGAGAACTGCTTTGGGATAATTCTATAAAACATAACTACTTCAAATTAAGAAATTTACGAGTTATTTCTGCACTCAAAAAACGAGGTAATGAATGGCTGTTTTATCACGGAAGAGAATCAAAGTTTTATGCTGCTTCTTTTACCAAAACTGAAACTCCCAAAACATTTCCTATTCGAAGAGTACCCGTTTTTTATTCTAAAGATAAAATCCGAAGAGCCACACGAGAATCTGTTTTTAATTGGTATGATAACTATTTTTTGGCAAGTGGCTATCGAGTTGTTCGTAATACCGAAAACACAGATGATAAAGGGAAACGAGAAGTTTTTTATCTAGCCAAATTTAAATTTTAAGGCAAACTAATTTATTCGAAAAATACTATTTTTAGATTTAAAATGACAGAAAAAGAAAAAGCTCTTTTTTATCGAAAATTGAGAGAGCAACTCGAAAAAGATTACGTATTTCCTTCGATTTATGTATTTGAATTAATGGTTGCGCTAGGTGAGCAAGAAGAAAAAATAACTCAAATTAAGTCATTATTTGACCCAACGGTTTTGATTTCTACTCAGGATAGGAATGAAACTAAAATATTAAAAATTCAAACAGTAATGATTTCCTCCTTGGATATCATTCGGATTTATAAGGAAGCTGCTAAAATTGAAGGAGTTAGCCTAAGGATTTAATCAATTAACCCTAAATACTTCTATTTTCTAAAAAGTAAAAATTAGGATATTTTTGAGAGACCTAATAAGTTAATTAGATTGTGATAATATCTATCCTTAGAGAAATCGCCAAAAAATTCCTTCTAATTTCCGACCTTCGTTCTTTTAATGGACTTGTAACGAAATCGCTTAATCATATAAAATATGAAACTTCCTACCGTAGAAACCGCCCAAAAGTTGGGGCTTCTCGAAGAAGAGTTTGAGAAAATCAAGGAAATTTTAGGACGAACACCGAATTTTACAGAATTAAGTATTTTTTCGGTCATGTGGTCAGAACATTGTTCTTACAAAAACTCAATTGTTTGGCTCAAAACCTTGCCTCGTGAATCCGATAGAATGCTTGCCGAGGCAGGTGAAGAAAATGCGGGTTTGGTAGATATTGGGGATGGCTTGGCTTGTTGCTTCAAAATTGAATCACATAACCACCCTTCGGCTCTTGAACCCTATCAAGGTGCGGCGACTGGAGTTGGTGGAATTAATCGGGATATTTTCACGATGGGCGCACGTCCAATCGCTCAACTAAATTCCCTTCGATTTGGAAATATTGAATCTGACAAAACCAAATGGTTAGTTCGTGGTGTGGTCAAAGGAATTGGTGATTATGGCAATGCCTTTGGAGTTCCTACGGTGGGCGGAGAGGTTTATTTTGATGATTGTTACAATATCAATCCTTTGGTCAATGCGTTTTCGGCTGGGATTGTAGAAACGGATAAAACTGCTTCGGCAACTTCTTACGGTGTCGGAAATCCTGTTTTTATTGTCGGTTCTTCGACTGGAAAAGACGGAATTCATGGAGCAGCATTTGCCTCCAAAGATATTACCGAAGACTCAGTTAATGACCTTCCTTCAGTTCAAGTTGGTGACCCTTTTCAAGAAAAATTATTGCTTGAAGCATCTCTCGAAATTATTGCCAGTGGAATTGTAGTTGGAATTCAGGACATGGGAGCGGCAGGAATTATTTGTTCCACTTCCGAAATGAGTGCTAAAGGCGCACACGGCATGAAAATCGACCTTAACAAAGTACCAACTCGACAAAGTAACATGAAACCTTTTGAGATTTTATTATCTGAATCTCAAGAACGGATGTTGATTGTGGTTGAGAAAGGAAAAGAGGACGAAGCCAAAGCGATTTTTGATAAATGGGATTTAAATTGCGTCCAAATTGGAGAAGTTACTGATACCGAACGACTTCATTTTTACGAAGGTGATGAATTGGTCGCCGATGTTCCTGCTGATGATTTGGTTTTGGGTGGTGGTGCGCCAGTTTATAACCGAGAATATAAAGAGCCTGCTTATTTTCAGGAATTTAAAAAATTCAATATTGACCAAATTACCGAACCTTCGGAAGCAGATTATCCAAAAATTGTGAATCATTTATTGAAAAATCCGAATATTTGTTCACGGTCTTGGATTTATGAACAATACGATTCGATGGTGGGAACGGCAAATACTTCAACAAATCAGCCTTCGGATGCAGCAATTGTAAATGTCAAAGGAACAGATAAAAACATCGTCATTACGGTGGATTGTAATTCTCGTTATGTCAATGCTGACCCCGAAGAAGGTACAGCGATTGCCGTAGCTGAAGCCGCTCGAAATATTGTTTGTTCGGGTGGTGAACCTGTCGCCATTACCAACTGCTTGAACTTTGGAAATCCTTATGTTCCAGAGGTTTATTGGCATTTTGTCGGAGCTATCAAAGGCATGAAAAAAGGCTGTGAAAAATTCAAAACACCAGTTACGGGTGGAAATGTGAGTTTTTATAATCAAAGTTCAGATGAAGGTCCTGTTTTCCCTACGCCAACGATTGGAATGTTGGGACTTTTGGAAGGTTTGGAGAACAAAATGACCTTGAACTTCAAGAATTCGGGGGATTTAATTTATCAAATCGGGAAGTCTGAAAATTGCATTGCTTCGTCTGAATATTTGTACTCGTATCATGGTGTAAAAGCCTCTCCAACGCCTGCCTTTGATTTGGATTATGAATTTGATTTTCAGCAAACTATCTCCGAATTAATTGCTAATAAATTGATTGCTTCGGCGCATGATATTTCGGATGGAGGTTTATTTGTGGCATTGGCAGAATCGGCATTGGCAAGTGGTTTAGGATTTGAGGCAAAGACCATTGACGCTTCTAAAAGCGGAGTCCGAAAAGATGCCTTTTTGTTTGGCGAATCGCAAAGCCGTGCGGTGGTTTCGATTGCCCCTGAAAAACAAGCTGATTTTGAAAAATTCTTGACCGAAAAAGGTGCAGATTTTACGTTGGTCGGCAAAGTAACCGATTCGGATTATGTCATCAACGAACAAACCGTCATTTCTTCGGAAGAAGCTAAAAGTTTGTATGATAATACCTTGGGTGAGTTCTTGAATTAATTATTTTTATAAAAAAGGCATTCGTATTTTGCTGTACGAATGCCTTTTATTTTTCCTGTCAAACTTCCTTTGGAATTGTGATAACCCGCTTTTTTTGGTTTTCTTCCCCTTTTTATCCCACCTACTTTTGCTTCTGTAAAATGAATTATGCGCACAAGCTCCATTTTATAGGCGGATTCCGAAAAGCCTGATAATAAATAGAGTAGGGAAATTTTATATCAATATTTAAAATGCAACAGAATAATCCTACTATTGAAGGTACAAATTGGAGGAATATACCAGCAAGATTTCGAACGGGTCAAGAGAATGAAGATGTTGAATTACAGTCTACTTATACAGTAACTACTAACTCAGTAACTCGTCATGCTCCTCGAAACCAAGAAAGACAAAGACAAGGAGGGCAAGTATATAATGAGGACACCAATACAGTTATTTTCTACTTCAAAGAAGATAATAACTCTCATAGGGTCTATGATACCATCATGGGCGTTATTAGAACTATGAGAGAACAACATACCACTGACAGTATATTAGGTGTCATTTCTGCAAATGGAGAGGTTAGTCTCACACCAGAATTAAATGCAAGACCATGTGAACTCTTAATTTATGAAGGTAGGATTAATCTTACCGTTGGTATGCATTATGGACATACAATATTAGAAATTCTGCCATTAGAACAAGCAAACTAAGTGTAAATTAAGGTTGCCCTCGTTCGTCTGAGTCTTAGCTTGCGAGACCCTCGTTCGGCGTAGAGTTTAGCGAAGCGTCTCTACGTCGTAAAAATGCTACGAATCTTCAGACTCGACGTTAGAATGACAAATATAAAGTGTCATACATGGGTCAAATCTTCAGATTTGTGTATTTGAAGTCATCGCAAGCTAAAGACTTAGGACAACAAAAGGATAAAAAGTAGAAAAAGAGGTTTCAAAGATTATGATAATTCTGAAATTATTTGTAGGGACAAGCACTTATCCCTACAAAGAACAGGTTTAAAGAGCGGTTTTATTGTTTAAAACCAACTGACTTGGTCCGCACAATAATAGACTTTAGATTAGGTTCTGCTTCAGCAAGCCATGAATTCAGAATCGATTCAACCTGTTTCCAATCATTGATTTTCACGATGCCTTTCTTCTCAGTTTCTACTACTGTAATTAATAAGCGTAGCTTTGTACTTTTGGGTTTAGGTATTTTTTGTACCCGTAGTGCCATATGATGACTATCGGACTCAATATGAGCCATACATTCCCCTTTTACCTCGGGCTTGGTTAATTGTTGAATTGTTTGACAAACAAGTTGAGCAGCATTTTTATTTCTCAAATTATATTTTGTTTCTACAAGCTGAATTTTGGGGTTAAATGTAGGACAAATAGGAAGTCCCCCTATTTTAAGATTTGTCCATTTTGGTAAACTGTCATAACCTGCCTCTGGCTCTAAACGCCCCATTGCATCATACACATCATGCAATAGCCTAACAGGATGCTCCGTACCATTAAATTTAGTCGTCTTTTCCAGATGATTTTTAAAGGCTTCAAGCATCTCTTTCGTAGGGAGAGTTGATGAGCTTTTCCATGAACGTACGGCATTATAAATTGGCTCTACCCAATCTGGATATCGCATAAATACCTCTACCCAACCTCCACACAATCCATTTATGAGGACCTCGGAGATATATTTTGTGGTCACAGTATCTAACTCAACTCCTTTGACTAAGGCAGTTATTTTGCCCATTTTTGCCTGTACATCTGACTGACGACCATAGGTATGTTCAAGAGCTGTATTTATTTTTTGCTCCTCTGATTCTGTTAAACTTAACTGTTTTTCCATTTTATTGAATATGTTAAATGTTCAATAGCTCGTAAGTTTTATTGAAATAATTTATCTTATGGACTATTGAATCGTTAAAATAATTTACTACGGGTTAGTATTACTCCATGTAGAGTTGCTTTGACAGTGTCTTAGCATTTTGATTCTTGTAATCATTGAAGTCCAATACAGGAATAAGTACAAGTTCTTCATCCTTATTTAATTGAGGAGCGTTTTGAAGGGCAGTAATCTTTCCTCGTTCTGTTGCAGACATATTTTTCAGTTTATCGGTAAACTCACCTACAACATCTATAAAATCCTCTGCATTTTGTATCACCCAGTTTCTGAAGTTATAAACTTCATTATTCTCCATAGCTTCTAACTTCTCATAAGAAGGCTCTTTTGAATTAAATACAGCTTTCATAATTGTTGAGTTAATCGGACCATGTCCAGTTATTTTACTGCTCTCATCCGAAGAATTATATTTCACATAAAGGAAATTATAATCTCCTATTCCAGTTGTTGCCAGTAGTAAATTGAGAAAAAATTTTTGTGCATCGCTAGGCGATGATGATATAAAACCTAAATCCGTCTTCGACAAAGTAGGAGATAACTTATTATATAGTTGCTTCGCAGGAACATTTCCAGTACCTTTCTGATTGTTTGTGGACATCCACTTATTATTATTACCCTTGACTTCGATTATCCAGAGATTATCTCCCTTAGTGGCTGTAATATCTCCTCCTGCGCCCCCCATTCCTGCCACCTCAACGGTCATACTAAGTGGTTCTGATGCTAGAAGTTTCGTAATCTTTTGCTCATCCGCATTACTTTGCATAATTTTAAAATTTTAAATCTTCCCTACTCTCTTTAAAATGAGGCTTTTCGGAATCCGCCTATAAAATGAATTGTTTGTTTTTGTTTCATTTTACAGGGGTAAAGGTAGAGGCAACTTTAGGTAGAAAAAAGACAAAAAAAGGCGATTATCACAGGTTCAAAGCAGTCAGTGAGTCAGTTGCCACTCTACTGCCTTGCTTGAATTTTTCGGGATAACTAGGGGTTTGGTGTAAAGTCTTGACCCAACGAAATCCATTTTTTTCAAGTACTCTTCGTTAAGCAGGATTTTTATCTCACCCCATCTGGTCTAAGCAACTTAAAAACTGGTACAAGGCTTTGTCTTGTACCTCCCTTTTTCCCAAGTCTCTGGCTTGCCAGTTGGTTCTCAAAGCAGAATATCAATATTTTGTAAGTTCAAAAATTAAAAAACAATCTCATTGGTCATTCTTGGGTAAAGTCAGAGACTTTAGAAATGATTGACACAAGACAAAAGCCTTGCGCCAGTGTTTGTTTTTTGATAATCAAGGAGTAAAATCGTATTTTTGTGCTAATCCCCTACTGGTGCAAGTCTGAACGCAGTGGAGACTTGTACCTAAAATGAAAGCAAGTTTGCAACTTGCGAATATATTAGATGAAAATCAATTCTAAAAAACCTTTTTGTTCCGCATAGTCTTTGGCACTACTATACCAATAATCTTCTGGCTCGGTAACAAGTCCAGCTTCCACAGGATTTTGATGTAGATAAGCTAATTTTTGTGCTACTATCGTAGGATTTGTCAGTTCGATGGGGTGATTATGTTGTTGCCAAAATTGATAGTTTTGATTATTACTTATTGCGTTTGCCTGCTCTTTCAAACATCCACAGCATCCATTCTTTTCTGCTTTCTTGTGGGTTTTCAGCCATATTTTTAATGATTTGTTTAGAAGTATGTTTTTTCAAATCTCGTACAAGACCTGCCAAATCTTGTTTGGTTGAACCCATAATGAGATGCACATGATTGGTCATTATCATCCAAGCATATAATTCTAAGCCCTTATGAGCTTGGCAATATCTCAAGCTATCGACCAAAATATCTTTATAACAACGCCTTGTAAAAACATCAATCCAATTTACCGTGGCAAAAGATACAAAATAAATCCCCTCTGAATTGTAAAATTTATATTTTCTACTCATTCCTTTACTTTTGTTCAAAAATAGTAAAAAATGATAGCCTGATTACCAATGTTAAACTTCTTCACTCACTTCGCAAGTTACAAACTTGCTTTCATGTGAGGTACAAGTCTCCACTGCGTTCAGACTTGCACCAGTAAGTAACAATTGGTTGTCAAAGCTGAATATCACTATTTTGCAAGTTCAAAAATAAAAAATAATCTCATTGGTCATTCTTGGGTAAAGTCAGAGACTTTAGAAATTATCGACACAAGATAAAAACCTTGCGTCAGTGTTTGTTTTTCGATAATATTGATTTGATAATCAAGGAGGAAAGGATTAAATTTGTATTCTAAATTTCAAAAAATCGAAACGCATGGAAATCTCAGAAGATAATTTAAAAAGCGTCATCAAATCAGTTTTATTGGAGTTAATGGCTGAAAATCGGGAAGTATTTTATGAAGCCGTCAAAGAAATCATCATTGATGTTTTTGAAAACGAAGGCATGAAAAACGCAATGGCAGAAGTTGAAGGAGAAGACAATGAATCTGTTGATATAGAAGAAGTTTACGCCATTTTAGATCAAGAATAATTATGAAATTGGACATTTGCCGAAGTTTTATAAAAGACATCAAAAAGGTGAAAGACAAAAACCTAAACAAACGTTTGAAAGCAAAATTGGACGAAATTCAAGAGGCTGTTCAAAATACTGAATCTGAAGAAGTTCCCGATATTAAAGAAATGCTAAAAATGGAAGGTTCAGAAAATGCTTATCGGATTAAAGTCGGACAAAGTTATCGAATCGGAGCATTAATCGAAGAAGAGGAAGAAACCGAAAATGAAACAGAAGATAATCGCTTTTTCTCTCTCAAACGCTTTTTACACCGAAAGGATATTTATCGAAAATTTCCTTAATCTCTTACTGGTGCAAGGCTTTGTTTTGTACCTACTTTTTTCCCAAGCCTGTGGCTTGACAGTTGGTTGTCAAAGCTGAATATCACTATTTTGCAAGTTCAAAAATAAAAAATAATCTAATTTGCCATTCTTGGGTAAAGTCAGAAACTTTAGAAATTATCGGCATAAGACCGCTTTGAAGCGTAGCCTTGTGCCAGATTATGGAGAAGCTAATAACTCCTGAATTTTTTGGTGTGTTTTACCATAATTGAAAGGAAAAAAACGCCCCATTAATTTATAATTTTTTGAACGATATTCTTGTTTATGAAAAGGTTTTTGTATTTCAACTACAAACATCAGTTTGCCAATAAAACGAGAAGTATGACTAATCATGTAGTAAGCGAATATCATCAATATAAACTCTATGACTGTGATAATTTGAATCAAAATTATTACCCAATACGAAGGGTTACTTTTGTACATAAGCGGGTAAGCATAAATTTGAATAGATAAAATAATCATTATCCACATCGCCACTTTTAAAGATCTTTTGAGTTTTGTGATATTTAATCCTGTCTCAAAATCAATTTTTTGCGTTAATTCATCAACTAAAACATTCATCCAAAATAGTATCAAAAGTACTTGTGGACAGGGAAATAAAATTAGTGGAAAGGGTAAAGCAAAGGATAAGAATGTCAAAATCAGAGGAGATGACAAAATAAAAATAGTCATTGAACTATCTTCATATATCATATATTTTGAAACAAAATTTTTCATGAGGCGACTGGTTTTAAATATTATTTCAGTAGTTCTAACATTTTGAAAAATATACTTATCTAGGATACAAAAATGAAACTCATGTTAAGTTTAATGAATGATACTGTTAAAGCAAACTAATATCTAAGAGAAAATTTTCAAAAAGTTAGCAAATAGTTTTAAGAGATACATGTAAACTTAATATTTTTTTATATTGATTATCAATGATTTAATATTTCTTTTATATATATTTTTATTATTTTATTTAAAATACTTGCATAGTATGTTATTTGCTCGTATATCCACATCAAGTTCTTTAAATCAACAAAAGAAGAGAGCCTGTACATAGAACTATTGGCGTAGTTTGCAGACTCTCTACCCTCTATTTTTTGAATACAACCAGACACAAAATTTTAGTGTTTTGTGTCTGATTTTGTTCTTCAAAATCAATTAGACGGTCAGTTCAATTTTTTTCGGGATGTATTTTTATGCTTTCAAATTTACAATAGTCCGCCCTTTTATCTTTCCATCTAAGATTAAAGCAATTTTTTCTTCGAGTCCCTCAAGTGTTACTTCGCTGTAGGCTAAGGTATCTTGACTTACTTTCCACTCTTCGGCTAACAATTCCCAAACCTTTTTTCTGTATTTCATGGGGTAGTTTTGTGAGTCGATACCAATTAAAGACACCCCTTTTAGAATAAATGGGAAAACGGTCAGTTCTAATTTTGGAGAAGCTACATTTCCACAACAAGTCACAACGCCTAAAGCTGAGGTTGATTTGATAATATTTTGAAGAATCACACCTCCCACTGTATCTATTCCGCCTGCAAATAAGGGTTTTAAGAGTGGTCTATTTTTAAAGTTTTCGATTTCGCTACGCAATAAAATTTCGCTAGCTCCAAGCCCTTTCAGATATTCAGTTTCCGATTCTTTTCCAGTTATAGCTACTACCGAGTAACCCAGCTTACTTAGAATAGCTACTGCGACAGAACCTACACCACCTGTAGCTCCTGAAACCACTATTTTCCCATCATCAGGTGTAATTAATTCTACAAGTCTCAATACAGACATTCCCGCCGTTAATCCTGCGGTACCAATCAACATAGCTTCTTGCATCGTCATTTTTTGGGGTAATTTTACTGCCCAGTTTGAAGGTACTTTGATGTATTCTCCAAAACCACCATCTGTATTCATTCCCAAATCATAACTGGTCACAATTACTTCTTCACCAACTGTAAAATCTTGGCTTTCTGAATGCTCAATAACACCTACTGCATCTATACCTGGTGTGTGTGGGTAATTTCTTGTAACTCCTTTATTTCCAGAGGCAGACAGTGCATCTTTGTAATTTAATGAACTGTAGCATACTTTTACTAAGATTTCACCTGACTCAATGGAGTTAATTTCTACTTCTTTGATCGAAGATGTGAATTTACCTTCAATTTCTTCTACTCTGAAAGCTTTGTACTTTCGGCTTAATTCTTTCATTGTTCTTTTTTAGGTTACGTTTTTGAGGTGATTTATGGGAAGTTATATGTTGTTCTTGATGGGTTAATAAACAGCTTTCTAAGCTGATTAAATGCTCTTTATAGGTATCAAAAATAACTTATAACTTCTATATATTAAATTGCTAACTTACTAAAAATTACTTTTAAAATAGTGTAAAGCCCAAACATATAGGTCTGTAAACCTACATTCTATATTTGCCAAGCCAGTGCCTTATTTTCTCCATTCGTCTGATTCTTAGTTTGTGAAACTCAATAGATACATCACAAATCTTCAGATTTGATATTGATTTAACATCTTGGGATGATTTTTGGGTATTACTAATCTAAATATAGTTAATTTTATTTCTGAAATTAGAGTATAACAATATCATGACTCACAAAATTTAAAAAATACCTGCTTTATTTAAATCTTGAAATCCAACTTGAGATAACTTACAAATATCCAGAAATGAAATTTATTTTGATAGGTAACTTATCGCAAATATACTTCTGAGTTTATTTAAACACCGATAAACCTTCAAATGAAGAGCGTCAACAATTGAGAAATGATCTAACCGATAATATGAAATCCTTTTCAATGTACGACGAATTCACTGCTTCATAATTTTATAATGGTCGTTCGGCAAGTTCGAGGAATTCTTTCTACTCTAGAAATTGAAACTTTATATAAAGTTATTAAAATAATAATCTTCTATATTCTCGTCTATGTTCAGCGTATTTTTCTTTTTTTATAAAAATTTCTTTTGGACTCCTGATAATTATCTTCCATCAAAACTTATCTGAACCTACCTGAATCATCGAGTTTGAGTTTCAGAAAGTGCATATTTCTCTCCTTTGGAAATCAGATAGCTCTCTTTTTATGGTTTTTCTATTCTTTTTATTCACTCTACTTTTACACCTGTAAAATGAATGGTGCGAAGAATATTCAATCTAGAGGCGATTTTGTGAGAAGCCTCGGAAAGAATAGGAAAATGCCAAAGTAAATACGTCTAATTATGAACAACAGCTTCGAAACAAGCTCGTCAAGTAGCAATATTTGTTCTACTTGGCATAAGAGCAAAAAGGTTAGCATGAGTTCAAGTCACAGTTTAGGTTATAGACGAAAACCGTATGAGTTTGTATTAAGACCTAATGATGATTTGATTGATTGGAGTATTGAGCTTGTGGATATTGAGTATGAAAAATCACTGATAGAGTCATGCCCTCCTAAAGCTATTTCACGGAATGAGATTTGGAGACTTACTTATATGAATCCAACTGATACTACAATTTCTCAAATCGTAAAGTCATCTGAGACCAAAAATAGTTCATTTACTTTCTTTATGCAGCAAACATTAATGTATGGTCATAAAATAACTATTGGTGTTGAAGCTGAACTAAAGATTCCATTTTTAACTAGTAGTCAAGTAAATAAAAATAGTGAGACTGGTCAAGAATTGATACTTGAGTCAGGTCAGATATGGACAAGCAGACAATCACAAGCTTATGAAATAGATACCGTTTTGAATATTCCAGCAAACTCGAAGATTGAAGCGGTATGGTATATCAATTGGGTGGAGGATTTAGAAATTCCCTATAAAATGATAATAAAGGTTACTGGAAAAAAAGACTCAGTGAACTTAACTACTAAAGATATTTTAGTAAACCTCAAGAATGGGGGATTTGATGGAGAAGTCCATGACGAAAGTAAATCAAACGAGTTATTGGTGAGTTTGACAGGTATATATCAAGGATCTTTCGGAATGGAATCCTTTATACAAACTCATCCTATTTAAATATTAGAAAATCATGGTACCCTAGATAAATGGGAGCCAAATTTATTTATATCTTTTTTTTCAACTTTCTGGTTTCAATACTCTGGTCTTTTTAGATTAATTTACTTACAGAATTTATTACAAGCTCTTTACGCTCAGATCTTTAGGATGAAAAAGATAGTAGGGAGAGGAAATGTGGTTATTGTTTTAGATTAGAGGCATAATCATATGAATCAATCCTACTATTTTTTTGAATTTTATGTTTTTAGTTAATATCAAAACATTAAATAATATAATTTTAGTATCACACTTATGCCAAATTATATCTACTTTATTGGGATTGATGTCCAAAAAACGACACTTTACCTGACTTTGCGGACTGCTTCGGAGATTTTAGATCATCAAATTATTGAAAATCAGTCCACAAGGATTCTTTCTTGTGTAAATACTTGGTCTGAGAAATATGCTGATTTTTCGATTAGAACTACCCTGATTTGTTTGAAAAATACGAGATACTATATTAATGTTTTATTACATACATTGATTCTGAAAGACTATTCAATTTGGGTTGAAAATGTAAATACAGTTAGATATTCGATGGGATTAAAAAGAGGTAAAAAAAATAAAGTAGATGCACATCAACTTGCTGAATATGCTTGGCAGTACCAAGAGGATGCTTTATTGTATATTCCCACTTCTGAATCCATTGAAAAATTGCAAGCACTACAAGCCATTCGTATTCAATTAATTATAGTCAAAAATCATATCAAGGCTGAACTAAACAAGTCGAAGATACATGATAAAAAACCTATTTATCAACTCAAGGAAAAAAGCTATTTACATACCTTGAAAACGGTACATAAAGACTTGAAAGAAGCTGAGAAGCAGATGAATCGTATCATTGACTATGATGATCAACTTAAACAGTTAATGAATATTCTGACATCGATCACAGGCATAGGAACGACTGCTGCCAAAACACTTATTAATTTGACACGAGGAGTTCTATTAAGCTTACAAAGCATTAAGAATATGTGTTTCTTTACTTATTTGAAAATTAGAAACTACATCAAAAAATAATCACATGAATACCGATTCAAATCAAATTTACACCTGAATTTTTTTGTAATAAAATGATATTCAATATATTATATCCACATTCATTATTAAATAATTCTAAGTTTTTATTGGTGTCACTTTGTTAAAATACCAATCAAGGTATTATCAGATACCATTGTGAGTATTTAAATGCAGCGATACCAGCCCTTTTTAGGGTGTACTAAATAATTCGTAATAATTACAAACCTAAATTCACTATTTATAAAATCTGGCATAACCTTCTAGGACTTTATGTCAGATTTTTTTTTGTAATTATGTTTTTCTCCAAGCTATCTCACCGAAAGAAATCGTCTTATCAATTATCTATTTTATTTAAATCTTGTAAAATACGTACATGATAAATATTTTGCCCTATCCTATTGAGCTATATTTTATCATGACTTTGTTTATAGGTTCAAAATTGCTTCTAGTCATATAATCATAAATGACAAAATGTTATGATAAAAACATAACAAGGCTTAGAGGTTGTTTAAAAATTTTTGAAAAATATATTTAGAGAATAAACTTTATTTACTGAAATAGCTTTCATTGCTCAAAATCGCTGATGTCCATAAAGTAGAGTTTGCAAACCTTACTTTATGAAAATTTATATAAAAACTTGATAGTCAAATTTTTATATAAAAATTTAAGCAACCTCTTATTGTTTTTTGAAAAACTATATATTTTTTTTGAATATGTGATTTGCCCTTAAAAAAGGTTAGATAGTAACCAAATACATAATTAATATCGCTCATGAAAAGAAATAACTATTCATTTACCATGAGCAACCTCAGTAATCAAGATTTATTCGTTCTGATAAAATCATTAACAAAATCAGAAAAAAGATACTTAAAAATGACCTTCAAACAGAGTGGAGGAGAAACGAGGCTGAAGACATACTTAAAGATGTTTGAAATGATAGATAAACAGTTAGAATACAATGAAGACAAGTTGTATTTTGCATTGCAAAAATATATGCGTCTTAATAGGCATAAATTTGCAAATATAAAATATGTACTTTATCAAAAAATCTTAATGAATATAAGGTACTTATATCGTGAACATAATCCTAATTTTGAAATTCAGGGATTATTAGAACAGACAGCGATTTTATATCATAAAACGCTATATCAACAAAGCTTTACAGTACTACAAAAAGCAAGGCGTGTCATTCTGAAACGGGAAGTTTATAGCTATATGCCACAAGTAACCACTTGGGAAAATCGATTATCACAATACGTTTTATATTCTTCAACATACAATTCATCCATAGAAGAAGACTTAACCTTATTAGAAGAAACAAAATTGAATATCGAATTGCTGGAATTACTAACAAAGGTAAAATTGATACATCAGCAACAAGGTAAGGTTAATATCCTAGAAAATAAGCACGAATTATTATGTCTCATTGATAATATGGTCATGAACCAATCACTTACCAAATTCTCCTTTCGAGTAAGGCTTTCTTATTATGAAATTAATGCTTTATATCATATATCGTTGAATAATTATCAGCATTCGTATGGTTATTATCAAAAACTTATGAAGCTTTGGGAAGAAAATGATACTAAGAAAAAATTCTTTTCAGAAGAGTATATTAAACATATTTTTGAATATCTATGGATAGGAATAGTAACTAACTTATCAGCAGATTATAAGATATATTTAACTGAAATAGAAACCACACTTATTGACTTTATACCTCAAGAAGCGCAAGAATTGCTCATTTCTGTAATTGAATGTTTAGAGTGCTTAGCCTATGCCTCTCCTACAGAATTAACAGAAAAATTGGAAGACATAAGCCAAAAAGATAGACAGGCATGTGGCATTTTTTGGGAGTTTCGTATCCAACAAATGATGAGTATGGGATATTTTTTGGTGAATGATCTACAGAATGCCCTACGATATAATTATATTTTGAAAAATGATAAGTATCAACATATATACAGCACTCATAAGTGTTTTTTGCGGATTTGGAATATCATACTGGATTATGAAATAGGCAATTTAGATGTTTTAGATTATACGTATCGTTCAGCTAATCGTTTCTTTAAAAAACAGGAATATGATACGACTTTAGAAATTGTATTACTCAAAAAATTACGTAAACTATACAATACTGTCGATAATGAGGATACCCTAAAGATTATTTCTGAGATAGAAGATTATTTGTATCGGCTTCCTGAACAAGATTTACCTTGGCAAAAATTAGAATACAATTTGTTACAAACTTGGATAAAAGGCAAACTATCTAAAACCTCTTTTTTAGAAACTTATCGGAGTTTGGTTACAAAAAAACAGCTCCTTGATATGACTTTGGAAATGTGATAAGTCAACATCTTTAGTTTGCTATACTACATAAATTTATTAACATATCATTTCAGTTATTCTTCATTATATACAGTTTCTGGGAAAGAAACTATTTAAGAGTATAGGAAAGAACTTTGATATAGATGCAAGGTATTAATCAATTACTTCCAAGCTTGACGAAAATACATCTTCTCCATACAAATTATCTATTAAATCTCATGGTGTCTTGAGCATTATGAGTTTTTTTTATACTATTGATTAGATCGTTAAAAAGAGGGGATTAAGAGGTAACCTAGATAAGACATTGGTTACGCTTCTTTTGTAAATAATATCTTACGGTTATTTGTAGAAGTTAATATCCACAACTCTATGTTATTTTCTAAAAATTTTCAAATCATTTTCTAAAGTAAAATCGCTTTAGCCTATTTTTTATGGAACTTTCAATAATCTCAGAGGTTTTTCAAGAGACAAATAAATGAGAAAAAAAGACTCCACTTAAAAGTGCTAAAAAAATGCACGACAATTGCTTTAATAACTCTTTAGAATCAAGTCATTTGTTATTGTAATCTATGAAACAAGTTTTTTTGATTAAATGTTTACTTGGTGTTATTAGTCTGCTGTTCATTGGACTTCCTTATGCTCAGGCGGATATGCCTATTCCTGAAGTCAAGAAAGGACAAATTGACTTACGTTATTGGGATTTTGAGGGAGACGGAGCTGTAGAATTAAGAGGAGAGTGGAAGTTTTATTGGCGACAATTCCTCTACGAAGACGACTTTCCTGATACGAATCCTGTGGATGTAACAAGTTATATCACTTTACCTTCGATTTGGAATGGCCAACAAGTAGCAGGTAAAAAATTAGGTGCAGAGGGGTATGCTTCTTTTCGGCTTAATGTTTTATTAAATAGAAAGAAGGTTTCTAAAGCTGCTCTACGGCTAAAAACTTTTGGATCTGCCTGCAAAATTTATGTCAATGGCAAGAAAATTTATCAAGCAGGAAAAGTCGGACGAAGTGCGGATGAGACAGAAGCCTATTATGCGCCTGCTGTAGCCGACTTTATTCCTGATTCCGACCAATTAGACATTGTGGTACAGGTCGCTAATTTTGAACATCGTTCAGGAGGAGCTTGGTTTCCAATTAAGTTTGGAACAGAAGAACAACTTCGGACAGAACGGGAACAAGCATGGTTCTTTGATGTATTGATACTTGGAGCAATACTTATTATGGGTATTTATCATTTTGGATTGTATTATTTGCGTCGTCAATTGGTGGAAGCCCTATATTTTGGAGGACTTTGTTTTATGATTGGTTTGCGAACGATTACGACAGGTGAATTTTTGTTACACTACTTAATTGGAAACTGGAATATTCTTATAAAAATAGAGTACCTTACCTTTTATCTAAGTATTCCATTAATTGCCCACTTCGTATATTCATTATTTCCGAATGAGTCTTCGAATAATATTATTCGATTAATAACCGCAATTAGCTTGCTTTTTGGCGTTTTAGTCATTATTCTTCCTCCTTCTATTTTTACTCATACGCTTGGAATATATCAAATTTTCTCCATGCTTTCAGGAATTTATCTGTTGATAGTCATTGTGTTAGCTATAAAAAATAACCGAAGAGCAAGCCGAGTCTGTTTATCAGGAGCAATAATATTATTTATGGCTATGATTAATGATATTTTGTATGTTCAACGGGTAATTAATACAGGGTTTTATGTTCCTATGGGAATATTTGCTTTTGTGGGAGCGCAAGCTTTGACTCTTGCTTTTCGATTTACAAAAGCATTGCAAAATTCGGAAGAGTTAAGTCATAAACTAAATTATACGAATCAGAACTTAGAGCATATTGTACAAGAACGAACAAAATCCCTTGAGAAAATAAATCGGCAATTATCTGATAATCAAGCAAAACTTCAGAGAAAAAATGAGGAGTTAATTCGTCAGCAAGAAAAAATTAGCGTACAATCTGAGAAAATTCGAAGAGTAGGGCAGGAAGTTGTTATCAAAAATAGTAAACTCGAACATCAGAAAGAAAAATTACGCGTGGCTCTCGAAGACCTCAAAACTACTCAAACTCGTCTGATTCATTCTGAAAAAATGGCTTCACTTGGACAATTGACAGCAGGTATGGCACACGAAATAAATAATCCAATTAATTTTGTTTATGCTGGAGTAGATACTGTACAAACGCTTTTGGATGATTTGGTGGAAATTTCAGATAAATATGCGGCGATTGACGAGGCACAAACTCCTGAAGAACTCGAAAAAGTGCGGAAAGAGGTCAAAAAACTCAAAATTTTATTAAATTATGGCGAGCTAAAAGATGATATTGCACAAGTACTAATTGACATTAAGACAGGAGCAAATCGAACAATGAAGATTGTAAAAGGATTACGGACATTTTCCCGCTTGGACGAAGATGTTTTGAAAATCATAGATTTACATGAAAATTTAGACGTTACCTTAAATTTGTTACGAGGAGAATATGAATCTCGAATTCGGATTACCAAAGATTACGATGCACGAATTACCAATATGGAAGGGTATCCTGGACAGTTGAATCAGGTTTTCATGAATTTATTACTAAATGCGATTCAAGCAATTCCAAACATTGGAACAATTTCGATTTCAACAGAATATGAAAACAATAACTTTGTAAAAATTATCGTAAAAGATACAGGGAAAGGAATTCCAGAATCTTACCAACCAAAAATCTTTGACCCTTTCTTTACATATGGAAAATCGGGGTCGACAGGATTGGGATTAGCCATCTCACATAGTATTATTGAACAACATCGGGGAGAAATCAAAGTAGAAAGTCAAGAGAATAAAGGAACTTCTTTTATTATTCGATTACCGATTACTCAATATAACTAAAATCAATTGATTATTTTCTTTTCAAGAAAGGCAACAAACACGACATTCTCAACATAAGTTAAAATTATTCAGTGTGAATAATAGACTCCAATTTGAGTGCGAAAATGCAAAACATGAAGCCGTTTTATTTACGTTTTTGTTGGCATACTTATCTCCGCTATGGGCTGATAATGATAGGTTTAATGGGATATTGGCAAAAAACGCAGGCACAACAAAGTACTGCCAATACCTTGTTTGATTCTCTACAGAAAAAACTTATTCATACGTCATCATTTGAAGAACAACACCATATTCTGAATCAACTTTCGAATATGTTACCTATTCTATCTAAGGAAACTAAGTCACAACTTCGAAACGCATTGAGTCATTCTCAACAAGTTGCTCAGATGACAAAAAAGTGGGAAATAAAATACGAAGCTTACCGAAATGTAGGTAGATTTTATCGAAGGTTACAGATGTATGATTCGGCAGCTCTTATGTATAATCAAGCAGTTTGGATGGCTTACGAATTCCAAGATTCGATTCGTATTAAGGAGTGTCATCTGGAGATGGGAGAATATGCTCAAAATACAGGAAAGTTATCTGAAGCTTTACGTTATTACAAAGATGCCTTACAAATTGCTCATGATCAGCAACATATTGATGATGTGGCGAATACTCAAAAAGCAATTGGAGAAATTTATGAGGCGTGGGGTGATTATAATCAAGCTGCCGAGTACTATGAAGATGCCCTACATCTTCGACATAAACAAAATGATGAAAATGGAACGATTATCCTACAAAATCGGATTGGAGAGTTATATCTACACTGGAAGAATAGTGCAGTTGCATATGAGTATTTTGAGCAAGCTTTGAAATTAGCTAAACAAAGTCATTATGAAATTGGAGAAGCTTACACACTTCGGAATATAGGGAAAGTTTTTGAAACCAAAAAAGAGTATGATAATGCGCTAAAGTATTATGAATTAGCATACAATAAATTTGATAAACATCATAAGATACGTGATAAAGTATTATGTAATATTCATCGTGCTAATACTTATCTCAAAAAAGGAGAAGATGAGAAGGGAGAATTGTTTTTTCGATACGCAGGATTATCCGCTCACTTAGTAAATGACCGATATCTGATCGCTAAGTCTGACGAAGGGTTGAGTCGTAGTTATTTGAAAATGAAGCTATTAATTAAAGCCATGCGTGCCACTCGGCATAGTATGAGTATTGCTAAGAAAGAGGGATATACGGATATTATCCGAAGTAATTATAGAAATATGTCTTGTATTTATGAAAAACAAGGAAACTATAAAACTTCTCTTGAATATTATCAGAAGCACATTTCAGTTAAGGATAGTATTTTTTCAAAGCTGAATGCGAATAAACTAGCTGGAATGCGAATTGAAGCTGAAATGGATAAAGCCCGAAAAGAAAACGAAATACTTCGAACACAACAACAAAAGCAAGCTCAAGAACTTGATATTCAACGTATGCAACTTATGACGGTTGGAGGAGGCTTGTTATTGATGATTATATTTTTAATCGTCTTATTTTATACGTTACGCCAGCGAAATCAAGCCGTTCGGAAACTAAAACGAAAAAACACGCAAATCGACTCACAATATCAAATAATTACAAAGGAAAAACAAAAAGCCGAAGAGGCGAATCAGGAATTGCAAAAAACACTTCAGAAATTGCAAGCAACACAGGCTCAGATGTTACAATCTGAAAAAATGGCTTCGGTTGGACAACTTACCGCAGGAGTGGCACATGAATTTAATAACCCAATTAATTTTATTGCATCTGCTTCCGAAACCTTGGAACAAGACTTCAAAGATTTATTGAAAATTTTAGAGCAACAAATTGATTTAGAAAATATTAAGGATATTGAAGAACATCAAAAACAAGCTAAAAAACTCCAAGATCTTAAGGATAAATTATATTTTTCGGAATTACCAAATGATATTCTGGAAGCCATTGATGATATTCGACAAGGTTCAGAGCGAATTGAAGGCATTGTTCGAGGACTTAAAATTTTTTCACGCCTTGACCAAAATATGCCTAAACCCATTGATATTCATGAAAATTTAGAAGCCACTTTGACAGTTTTGCATTATTCAATCCAAAATATTAAAGTTTGCCGACATTATGCCGAAAATATTCCTTTGGTTGATTGCATTCCTGGGGAAATTAATCAAGTATTTTTGAATGTACTTAATAATGCTATTCAAGCAGTAGATAACCAAAAAGGAAAAATTGAAATTACGACCAAATACGATAAGGCTCAACATGGCGTGCAGATTCTAATTGCTGACAATGGAATAGGAATTCCTGAGGAAGTCCACAAAAAAGTATTTGAGCCATTTTTTACGACTCAAGATGTTGGCAAAGGCACAGGACTTGGATTATTTATTACTCATCAAATTATTGAAAATCATGGCGGAATAATCGAAGTTGCAAATCGAAATCAAGGCGGAGCAATGTGTAGTATTTTTTTATTTTGTAAGACGAAAATACTTCCTCAAAAATATGGCGTTTCTGTTTTTTCTACGTAACTTTCCAGCACGAGTAATAAAATTAATGAAAAAGCAAGTATGTTTTCTTTTTGGTATAAGTTTCAAGCCCAACAAAAGTCCCGCTCTGGTGCATTTTCTTCTTCTGTTAGTGCCTATGTAAATCATAATAAATCACATAAACTTTCTCGTAAACGTGTCGAGGATTGTCGTTTTGTGGTTTTTGATACTGAAACTACAGGTTTTGATCCACAAAAAGATAAAATCCTTTCTATTGGTGCAATAGCTATCAAAAATGGGATTGTTTCGCCCCGTGAATCCTTCGAAGTTTTTGTCCGAAATCGGAAATTAACTAAGCAGTCTGCCGTCACCATACACGAAATTATTCCCCGTGATTTGCAGGATGGTTTGGGAGAAGAAGAAGCCGTTATTCAATTTCTAGACTTTATCAAAGGAGATGTTTTAGTGGCTCATCATGCTGCTTTTGACGTAACGATGGTTTCACAATTGACCCAACATTACTTTAAATTCCCCCTATTCAATGCCTCATTAGATACATTTTATCTTGCCCGAAGATTAGAATTAAATACGGCAAACTGGTATGAATTCAAACCACAGGAATATACATTAGACAGCTTGTGTAAACGCTACCATATTGGAAATTCGGCTAGACATAATGCGGCTGGCGATGCTTTAGCTACGGCAGAACTATTTCAAATTTTAGTAAAAAAAGCGCAAACACGAGGCATTCAGACGGTAAGCGACTTATTACGAAAGTAATATTTAAGAGATAACAAACTCCTTACTTTTTAAGAAGCTGAGGGGTTTAAAAATTTTCAAATTTCATACATTTTGATTATCAATAATTTGAAAAAAATCTCTTTTTGAGATCACATTTAAATAAGTTATTTCCACCAAAAATATTGATTAATAATATTTTCTTAACTTTGCTGTCGATTTTTTTCTTTTTAATTCTAAGTTTTAGCCGATTTTAGTGGAGTAGAAAACGTATAAAATTTTAATTAAATAACTATAATCAATCTTATTATAAAGAAAACAGATGGAAAACAACTGGAGTATCGAAACAGTAGCTATTCAGGGCGGATATAAGCCAAAAAATGGAGAACCTAGAGTACTTCCTATTGCTCAAAGTACAACCTATAAATATGATACTGCACAAGAGGTTGCAGATTTGTTTAATCTGGATGTTGCTGGGCATATGTATTCAAGAATTAGTAATCCTACGGTTGAAGCATTTGAAAATAAAATGGCAGAACTAGAAGGAGGGGTTGGAGCTTTAGCCACTTCATCGGGTCAGACCGCTTCTACGATTGCGATAACCAATGTTTGTACCGCAGGAGACCACTTTGTTGCCATAGGTGCGCTTTATGGCGGTACGGTTTCGCTATTTACAAATACACTTAAAAAGATGGGAATTGAAGTCACTTTAGTTGATGCATCCCTCCCATTGGATGAACTCAAAAAGTATTTTAAACCCAATACAAAAGCTCTCTTTGGAGAAACAATCGCAAATCCTGCATTAGATGTGCTTGATTTTGAGAAGTTTTCTACTTTAGCCAAAGAGATGGATGTCCCTTTTATCGTTGATAATACTTTTGCCACTCCGTATCTTTGTCGCCCCCTTGAACATGGTGCAAATGTTGTCATTCACTCTTCTACGAAATATTTAGACGGACACGCTATAAGTGTTGGCGGAGTGATTATTGACGGTGGAAATTTTGATTGGAATAATAAAAAGTTTCCCGAATTTGTGAATCCTGACCCAAGTTATCATGGCTTAGTGTATCCTGAAAAATTTGGTAACTTAGCTTATATCGTAAAAGCAAGAGTGCAGTGGATTAGAGATTTAGGAAGTTACCAAACGCCGATGAATGCTTTTTTAACGAATGTAGGCATAGAAACACTACACGTAAGAATGGATAGACATTGTGAAAACACACAAAAATTAGCTGAGTTCTTACAAGAACATGAAAATGTAAGTTGGGTAAATTATCCAGGACTTGAAGGACATCCTTTTTATAATCTTTCTAAGAAATATCTAAAAGGAAATAGTGGGGTTTTGACTTTTGGGGTTAAAGGTGGAGCGATAGAGGGTGAAAAAGTAATGAACTCTTTGAAGTTGGCGGCTATCGTGGTTCATGTTGCCGATGTACGGACTGGTGTTCTTCACCCTGCTAGTATGACCCATAGACAATTAACCGAACAAGAGCAAAAAGATGCAGGTGTTACCCCTGATTTAATTAGAGTTACCGTAGGTATCGAAAAGATTGATGATATTATTTCCGACTTTAATCAGGCATTAAATAAAATATAACTCCTTGATTACTATATTACTATAAGTTTGTGAGTAGCAGGGGATTTATCCCCTGTTCGATACGAATTTGCTTGTCACCCGAACAACCGAGTAAAATATAAAAACCAAGATGACTGAAAAAGATGGCGACTGGAATATTTTAGAAGCTGTTTTGTGTTAATATATATAATGGCAATAAGCAATATCAAAAAAATATCTTACAAAAGAAATCGTCAAAGTGCTTACTTCCAAAATTCATCTTTGACTTTGTGATAGTTTCTTCCCTCAAAAAAAGTTTTAAACTCTTTACCTTTAGTTGCAGGAAATTCTAACTCAATTTCAGCAATTTGGATAGGTTTGTATAAATGAACCCTTGCTTTTCTGATAACTTTATCCAGCGATTTTTTTGCTTCTTCTATCTTCATTTTCAATCATTTAAACTAATGATAATTGTACTCCTACTGTTTTAATTTTACCCTTCTCCTTCATGGCTTTTAACATTTGTTCTGCGATAAATTCAATTACTGGAACAGTTACCGAATTACCTGCTACTTTTCGGATTTGGGAATAAGGAATATTAATCACAAAATCCTCTGGAAAACCCTGTAAGCGCAACATTTCACGCCCTGTTAATCTTCGTATCCCATTCACAACCAAATAATTATAACTTCCTCCAGCTCTCAAAGCATAAGACCATTCTCCAAAAATTTTTAAGCAACCTCTTAGGTTTGACAGGAGGCTGACATATTAGATTATGGCTTTTGATTACTTTTGGTACTCCTGACTTGAATAAGGAACTTGTATCTTGAATTCACTTTTGTTAGTGTTTTAGCAAAAAGAATAACAAAATCAACTCCTTGATTTTCAATGAAAAAAAATTAATATGGAAGTTATAACCTAAATCAACAAAGTATAATGAGAAAATTTTTATGGATTTTAGTGGTGATACCAATTATCACTTCTTGTAGTGAAACAGGTAAAAAGCAGAGTGTTTCAAAAACGGAAAGTACTGAACTTGACTCTCACAAAATGTCAGAGGGTTTTAATTTACTCCAAAATACTTGCTTTTCTTGTCATAGTCCAAATGCATCTATTGATAACAGAATTGCACCACCTATGATAGCTATCAAAAAACATTACATTTCTGAAAATACTGCATTTGAACAGTTTAAAAAAGATTTTACTACGTTTTTAAACAACCCTTCAGAAGAAAATTCAAAGATGCCTAATGCTTTGAAACGTTTTGGGGTTATGCCAAAAATGAATTTGAGCAAAGCTGATATTGAAAAAATGGCTCTTTACATATATAATTCGGAACTTGAAAAACCAGATTGGTTTGAAAAGCATTATCAAGAAGAAAAGGCAAGGTACACTCAAAGTGCCAATGTAGAAATCACTCCAATAGAATTAGGGAAACAAATAGCGATGCGAACCAAAAGTACGCTTGGTAGTAACTTAAAACAAGCCATAAATACAAAAGGAACAGAAGGAGCATTATCTTTTTGTTCTACCAAAGCTATTTCATTAACCGATAGTATGGCAGCTATATTAAATGCAAAAATTAAAAGGGTGTCGGACAAAAATAGAAATCCACTAAACCAAGCCAATAGTTCGGAAATTGAGTATATAAATAAGGTAAAGAATACTTTAGCGGAAAGCCAACAAATAAAACCCAAACTTATCAAAACAGACCGTGGATACATAGCTTATTATCCAATCATTTCAAACAAAATGTGTTTGCAATGTCATGGAAACCCAAAACAAGATATTACTCCGAAGGTGTATTCTAAAATAAAACAATTGTACCCTGAAGATAAAGCTGTAGGATATAAGTCAAACGAATTACGTGGAATTTGGGTAATTGAAATGACAGATAAATAAGAGTATTGAGAACCACAAGATAGGTTCTGATGTATGTCTTTCAAAAGGTATGTTATCGTATTTTAACAATCATAAATATACAATATTAGAGGTTGTTTAAAAATTTTTGAAATATCATTTTCTGCTGTTTTTTGTGTACTCACGAACGTATTTTATTGAAATTTAAACAATCTCTTACTGAATAACTAAAAAATTACCTGCTCGAATATAGCCTTCTAAGTTCTCTTCTTTAGAGCGCACCTTATACCAAACATCTTGCTTATCAATAATTTGGAAACAATCTCCTTTTGAAATGACCCCTAAACAAGTCGCTCCCGCCGAGGGCGCATTCATCAGGAGTGCTTTCTGATATAAAATTCCTTTTTGATAAGTTAATCCGTAATTATGAATCCAAAAAAAGAGTGCCATGATTAACGTCAAAACCATAGCCCGAAATAAAGGACGTTTGCCTTGCTTTTTGCGATAGTACAGATAAAACACCCCTCCACTCAAGACCAACAAACTTATTAGAATTAAGATCATTTTGTATTGATTATAGAAGGATGCGACATATTCCAAGTCTGAAATTTCGTACCCTTTGAAATGTTTCTCTTCGGCAATTGCTTGAATCTTTTCCAAAATCCGAGTATCAGGCAATTGAAAATAATACAAGTTCAAAGCATACAGCGTTTCAATGAAGTTTGGTTTTTGTTTCAACTCATTAAGTTGAGCCATTTTCAAGAGCATGGCAGGGGTATATTGTTGTTCATCAAACAACACCTGACGATAAATTTCTTCTGCCTTGGGATATTTTCGTTGAAGATACAATGAATCCGCTTTTTGAAGTTTTGCTATAACTTCTTGAGCAACAAGTATATTCTGTTGAATACTCAAAAAAAGAAAAAAAAATATCGGAAAAAAAAATGATTTTCTTTGCATATTCTAAATAAGCCTTTTACCTTTGCATCGCAATTACGGGAAACGCCCTAATTAAAGCAAGCAAAATAAAGCTTTTTTGATTGTTTTTTTAACAGTTTCTTGATTCCGTAGCTCAGCTGGTAGAGCATCTCCCTTTTAAGGAGAGGGTCCTGGGTTCGAACCCCAGCGGGATCACAAAGCTAAGTAATTTTTGTACAAAGCCTTTATACTTCAAATTTTTTTGTGGTAAAGATTCCGTAGCTCAGTTGGTAGAGCATCTCCCTTTTAAGGAGAGGGTCCTGGGTTCGAGCCCCAGCGGGATCACTCTATAAGTAATAAGTTTTGCTCACGTGGTGGAACTGGTAGACACGCCATCTTGAGGGGGTGGTGGGCGCAAGCCCGTGGAAGTTCGAATCTTCTCGTGAGCATTAATTCTAAGACAAAGTCCTAACAAGTTACAAAAATTCATTTCCAATTCTCTCCAAACACACCTCAATAATTTCACTTCTTTTATTTTACTTTATGTTTTGTATCTTGCTTTGGAAATATATAGCTATATAACTATCCTTGAAAGAATTCCTGAAAGATGTCCAAAATTCTCATCAATCGCTATTATGGCGACTTACATCGTGCCAAACAATTTAGCGGGTCTCAGAATGAAACTACTGTTCGAAATGCCTTTTACAATTTGGTCAATGGTTTAGCCCGACCCAAAAATTTAGAGCTGGTTACTGAAGTCTCCCTCAAAACCCCTTTCCAGACCACCGTTACCCCAGACGGCATTTTGCGAAATATCCTGCAGTTGGATTATGGCTATTGGGAAAGCAAGGATTCCAAAGACGACCTGTACCAAGAAATTGAGAAGAAATTTAAGAAAGGATATCCCAAAAGTAATATCCTGTTCGAAGATACCGTTAATGCCGTTCTCGTCCAAGATGAGAAAAAAACGGAGATTAAAATGCAAGACTCCGATGCCTTGCTTCACATTTTAAACCAATTCATCTCCTACGAACGTCCCGAAGTTCAAGAATTCAATAAAGCCATTGCGAATTTTGGAACGGATTTACCCAATATTTTGGATGCCCTTCGGCAAATAATTGAAAAAGAAGCTGTACAAAATCCAAAGTACAAAAAACAACGTTCAAAATTTCTGCAATTAGTCAAGGATTCTATCAATCCCAATCTGGGGTTAGCCGATGTTCGGGAAATGTTGATTCAGCATATTTTGACCGAAGAAATCTTCATTTCCATCTTCGATAATGCTGACTTTCATCGTGAAAATAACATTGCCGAAACCCTTTACGAACTCGAAAGAACCTTTTTCAAAGGCAAGACCAAACAAGACCTATTAACCTCAGTACGACCGTATTACAACACCATCAAAGCACGGGCGAACGAGATGGTGAGCCATGCCGAAAAGCAAAAATTCCTCAAAGTAGTTTATGAGAATTTCTACCAAGCCTACAATCCCAAAGGAGCAGACCGTTTAGGCATTGTTTATACGCCTAACGAGATTGTGAAGTTTATGTTGGAAGGCACGGATTACTTATTGGATAAACATTTTTCAAAAACATTAGGCGACAAAGGTGTACAGATTTTAGACCCTTGTACGGGAACGGGAACTTATATTACCGAATTAATCGAACACATTCCACCGCACCAACTCGAATACAAATACAAAAATGAGATTCACGCAAACGAAATGGCTTTGTTGCCGTATTACGTGGCAAATTTGAATATTGAGGCAGTTTACCAGCAAAAAATGAATAGCTATGAGGAGTTTGAAAATCTGTGTTTTGTGGATACCTTAGACAATACCCAAGCCTTGCAATATGCTGGTAAACAAGGTGATATGTTTGGTGCAATGTCTTTGGAAAATGTCGAACGGATTAAACGCCAAAATGAGCTGAAAATTTCGGTTATCATGGGAAATCCGCCCTACAATGCCAACCAGATGAATGAAAATGATAACAATAAAAACCGTCCTTATCCCGACATTGACAAACGAATCAAGGATACTTATATCAAAGCCAGTTCTGCCCAAAAAACCAAGCAGTACGATATGTACAAGCGTTTCATCCGTTGGGCATCTGACCGCCTTGACCAAAATGGTATTATTGCTTTTATTTGTAATCGGAGTTTTATTGACAAGCGTCAAGATGATGGATTTCGTAAAATGGTCGAAAAAGAATTTGATTTTTGTTATATTTATGATTTGGGAGGTGACCTTCGAAGTACTGGTACTGATGCCTCTGATAATGTTTTTGGTATCCAGATAGGTGTGGCGGTGTTATTTTTAATAAAAGTCAAAAATTAGGCAGAATGAGATATTACATCTGGTTAGATGAATCCGTAAAAAAAGGAAGTTATTTCTCAGATTTTTATGGCGGGGTATTGGTAGAAAGCTCACAATATGAACGAATTAGGAAAGCACTTACCGAACAGGCTCAAGCCTTGAATTTAGGAACAGAACTAAAATGGACAAAAATAAATGCCTATCAACTGGAAGGCTATCTCGAAATCATGACCTTATTCTTTCAATATATTCAAGCAAATGAAGCTAAAGTACGAATTATGTTTACGCAAAATGCATTTAAACAAGTAAATCTAAGTGAATACCAAAAAGCACACGCCTATCATCTATTGTACTATCAGTTTGTAAAACACGCTTTTGGACTCAAATATCTCAACCCTAAAACACCAAACTTCATTGAATTTTTCTTTGATGAAATCCCTGATACTCAACAAAAAAACGAATTATTTAAGAATCATGTTTTTTCCCTACAACGTATCCCTGATTTCCAAAAAGCCAATATCCGTATTGAGTTGGATGCGATATCAGAAGTAGATTCCAAACAACATATTTTGCTCCAATGTCTGGATGTAGTTTTGGGGGCAATGGCATTTCGGCTCAATAAAATGCACCTCCAAAAGCCACCGAATGCCAAAAACAGAGGCAAAAGAACCCTTGCTAAAGAAAAAGTCTATAAACACATACTTCAAAAAATAAAGGAGGTATATCCTAATTTTAATATTGGAATTACTACAGGCACAGAAGGAAACGTAGCAAACCTTTGGGAACACCCATACAGGCACTGGCGATTTTTGCCATATCAGTGGGAAAAAGTAGATGAAAGTAGCCTTGAATAATCAGGCTCAAAAAATAAAAAAGCCCCCGTTAGCTCCTACAACTACCCCCCACGTATCACGTAGGACTTCGGAACTCTCAAAGGCTTTCTTTATTGAACGTAAAAGTACACAAAAGTTTTTCTTATTCCTGTTTATATTTTTAAATTCTTTTTAAGATTGATAACCAAACTAAAAAAATGCCCAAAAAAGCTAAAATTTATTACTTCCGTGCGCCCAATATGCCCAATAAAACTGCCAAGTTAGAACAAATACGCCAAACTTCCATGCCTGAAATTATCCAAAATGCCGAACTTATCCGACCTGATAAGAATGGAAATTGGATTAATCAAACCGATAATGATTTTGAGGATTTAATCCCACTTTGTTCGAAGAAAACCAAACTGAGTAAAGAGCCAAAAGACGAAAAAGCCATTTTTAAATTATTTTCTTTGGGAGTCGTTACAGCCCGTGATGCTTGGGTCTATGATTTTAAAAAGCAGAATCTTCAAAAAAAAGTAACGCATTTCATTGAAAAGTACAATAATGAGGTAGAACGCTTAAAAGGAATTTCAAAAAAGGACGTGAATGATAAAATTGATTATTCTATCAAATGGACAAGAGCTGTTAAAAATGATTTGGTTAAGGGTAAAAAATATATTTTTGAGAAAGATAATATTGTGAAAATGGGTTATAGACCATTTGTCAAAAAATATTTGTACTTCGCTCGTGATTTGAATGAGATGCAATATAAGCAAAGGGATATTTTTGGAGAAAAAGCAAGTTTAAGTAATCAAACAATTATTCTAAGTGATACGGCTTTTCGTTCAACATTTACAGCGATTTCTGCTAAAGTAATTACGGAGCTTCATTTCGCTGCAAGTACAGACGGTTTTAATTGCCTCCCATTTTATCGCTACGAAGAGGGCAAAAGGCTTGAAAATATCACGGATTGGGCATTGGGTGAATTTCGGGAAACCTATAAGGTTTTCGAAAACCTTATAGGTTTAGAAGAAGGTTTAGAAGAAGGTTTAGAACGGGAAATCGAAAAAATTGACATTTTCCATTATGTGTATGGTGTGCTTCATAATCCTGAATATCGCCAAAAATATGAGCAGAATTTGAAACGGGATTTTCCTCGTATTCCCTTTTATAAAGATTTTTGGCAATGGGCTGACTGGGGAAAAGAATTGATGCACCTTCATTTGAACTATGAAACCGCCAAAAAATATCCTTTGAAAAAAACGGATAAACCCTTGAAAAATCCCGAAGCGACTCCCAAAGCAAAGCTCCGAAGAGACAAAAAAACCGATGAAATTCTTTTAGATGAATTAACGACTTTATCCAATATTCCCACCGAAGCATGGGACTACAAATTAGGCAATCGGTCGGCGTTGGAATGGATTTTAGACCAATACAAGGAAAAGAAACCACGAGATAAAACGATTGCTGAAAAGTTCAATACCTATCGTTTTGCCGACTACAAAGAAAGCGTAATTGACTTATTGCGAAGGGTTTGTACGGTATCCATTGAGACCATGCGAATTATTGGGGAAATGGAAAAAGTGGATTCCAAAGTGTGATTACTTACTCAGGTGTGCCAAATGTATCAAAAATGATAGCAATTTCCGAGCAATATGGTTGTAAATAGTACTTGTGTATAAAATTTACTATTTTAAAAGATAAGAGAATATTGTGCTTAAAATTTTGATGTGAGTATTACACTCAAGCCTTCCCAAAGGCGTCACCACAAATTAAATTTAAATCTTGTTCTTACTCAATAGTCCGTAAATTTCTTGTTAATATAATTTTCTAAAAAAACATAATCTATTGATATTCAAGTATTTCCATAGCGTAGGGTTTGCAAACTTTACGCTATGGAAATAAACATTAATTCATTGAAAATCAATATATTAACTCTCAAAGATTTTAAAAATCTTTGAGAATTAGGCAAAACTTACGAACTATTGTCTTACTAATAACTTCCTTTTAATTTTCGAATAACCCATTCTATGCTTATTAAGCTAATTAATAAGAAAAATATCCATTTCAAATGGAGAATACTTTCTATCTCTTCACTTGAACGAATTAGATTTTTTGGTTGAATTTGAAGTAAAGTTTCTTCTAATTTTTTGAGATTATTGACCTTGAAGAAAGCCCCACCTGTTTGTTGAGAAAGTTGACGTAAAAGTGCAAAGTCAGCTGTCATATTCATTGCCTCGACCTGTACAGATTTCACGGTAAATTCCCCTGTACTGACTTCGATTTTCCCATTTAATTCGGTAGTGGCTCGAAAACGATAAATTCCTTGTGGTAAGCCATTGACTTCATATCGAAAATTTGCCCCAGAATTAGCATAAGTATAAGCTAATTTTTCCCCTTTTTCATTGGTTAAAGTAAGGTCAATTTTTTGTCCATAAATATGCTCATAAATGGTATTATAAACTTCGGTCTCGAAAAGTACTGTTTCGCTATCGAAATATTCATTGGCTGTAGTTTGAACTCGAAATTTACGTTTATCTTCCTTCACAGATAAATATTGTATTATTTTGATAATCAGTTCATCAAAAGCTTCCTGATTTTCATTTTTAGCAAATTCTTGAAGTCGCCATTGCCAAAGTCCTTCACCTGTCATCATAGCTGATTTTTTTCCATTTTGTTCATTAATAACTAAGAGTGGTTTTTTGGTCTGGATATTCCCAACTTGTTGGAAAAGTACAATTTCCGAAGTTGGCGCAAGCGTATAATTTCCAAAGGGAACGCTAGCAGGCGGATAACTAGAAATAGTAGTTTGTTTATCCTTATCAAAAGTAAATTTCTGAAAGTTTTCATTGAAAGCAGGAATTATATTATCGGTTTGTCGCCCTGATTGTGAAATGGTTCCAATGTCATTACTTCGATTGAAAGCAGAATAATTTGAGCCTTTTCCAAAGATGTAAAAAATAGGTATATTTTTCTCTCGGATTTCATCATAAATTTGATTTCCAACTCCCCTAAAATGAGGGATTTGATGAAAAATAACCACGTCATATTTTTCTGTTTTCTTATATGTTTCTGGTGGAGATAAATTAGGGATAAATACCGTGAATTCATAGTTCTTATTTTTCTCAATGGCTGTTCGAATTGCCCGAATATCAGGATGTGGAGAAGCCGCCACCAACAAGATTTTTTCCTTTCCATCCAAGACATCTACGTAAATATGTTTGGTATTATTGATTCGTGAAAACTCACCTTCTAAGGGGCGTATTGAAATGGTAAAATGTTGCATTCCTTTTTTTGTGGCTTCTGGAAAAAATTCAATTTCTTGAGGATAATTTGAAGCGCCCAGTCGAATAATTTTTTCCTCCAATATTTCGTCATTTCGAGCCAGTGTAATGGCAACTTCTTGCTCTGAAAACCCAAAATGATGTACTTCCGCAACTAATGGGAATTTATTCCCCAAATATGCCATTTTGTTATGGTAAACGTGTTTCAGATTTATATCCTTTTTTTGGGTCGTATCCCCAACTCCAATAGTAAAGATATTCAGGTTATAGGGTGTATAAAGCGGTGAAATATCACGGTTATAAATGCCATCTGAAAGCAAGACTACTTTCGATAAATTTCGATTTTCGTAACGGCTCCGAATGCGTTGTAAAAGCCCATTTAAATTTGTGGTTGGAAAATCAAAATTAATCGCTGTATTTTGAGGATATTCTTTGATTTCGTTGAAGGATTGAATATCAATTTCAAAACCTTTCTCAGTGAGTTGATTGGCAATCTGGTCTAACTTTTTTTGAGTATCCCGAATTGTTGCCGAATCAACACCTTCCCATACGGATTGAGAATTATCTGTGGCAAACACAATCACAGGCTTTTCGAACGTATTTTTGATTTGTCGTACAAATGGATTCAATAGTAAAAAACAAATCGTAAAAACTAACAAAAATCGTCCAAATGCTAAAAGCCAATTGGTTACTTTATTCCAAGGTGGATTCGGTTTTTGGTACAAAATTCCCGCATAGACCAAACCGACTAAAACACCAATTATTGAATAAACTAAAGAATATTCGGTAAATAAATTTATCATAAAAGACGTAGAAATTTTCGTATCTGAGTTTTGAGGGGATAAATTTAGGGAAAAATTGAAGCAAAACACTACAATTTTTTTTGATGAAACTTTCAGAATTAATCAAAAGAGATGATTATATTGCTTATTGATTTGGAAAAGTTGCTTGTGTAAGCACAACCAACAGTGCTTCTGAATTTTCATACCAAAAAATATAAGGAGTCAATGTCCTGATAGATTTAGTCCAATGACTCCTAGAATAATCAATATCACAGAAACTATTTTAATCCAACTTGTAGGTTCTCCGAAATACCATACGCTAATGATAGCTATTGCCGCTGTGCCAATACCTGACCAAATGGCATAAGCAATACCAATATCAATTTTTTTGAGGGCATACACTAAAAAAATGGTACTCAAAACATAAAATACAAACAATAAAACGGATGGAACAGGCTTTGTAAATCCGTTAGATAATTTCATGTAAAGCGTTCCGATAACTTCACATGCAATAGCTAAAATTAAAAGTATCCAGTACATACCGCACGAGATACCAAAAATTTATTGAAAAAGCAATAAACTGAATGCCATAACTCCCATTCCTGCAATGAGTCCATAAATGGCAAGATGATGTTCTCCATATTCTTCGGCAGCGGGCAATAATTGGTCAAGTGAAATAAAAACCATAATTCCAGCCACAGCTGCAAATAAAATTCCAAAGGTAAGGTCATTAAAGAAGGACTGCAAAAGTAAAAAACCTAAAAAGGCACCCACAGGCTCAGCGACACCCGACAAGAAAGAATACCAAAATGCCTTTTTCTTACTTCCTGTCGCATAATACACGGGCATCGAAACAGCAATTCCTTCAGGAATATTGTGAATGGCAACCGCAACCGCAATCGGAATTGCCAAACTCATATCACGCAACCCACTGGCAAAAGTGGCAATCCCTTCAGGAAAATTATGAATTGCTAAAGCCACTGCCGTAAAAATACCGACACGTAAAAGGCGTTGATCTTTAAAAGTTACTTCTCCTGTATCTTCATCTTCATGTGGAAATTCGTGAGGATTCTCAATCGAGGGGACAAGCTTATCAATAATCATAATTAATCCAATACCTCCAAAGAAAGCAGCCACCGTAATCCATGCCCCAAGTGTTTCGCCATAGGCTGTGGCTAGTGAATGATTAGCCTCTGAAAATAATTCTACAAAAGAGACATAAACCATGACACCTGCCGAGAACCCCATAGCCACAGTTAGAAATTTGTAATTACGCTCTTTAATAAAAAGAGCCATGATGCTCCCGATTCCTGTAGATAGTCCTGCAAAAACCGTCAAGCCAAAAGCAATCAAAACTTGCTCATTCATAATTTGTTAGTCATTTAATAAGAATAGAGAATTGTATCAGCTAAAGCTTAATTTATTTTACGCTATGTTTAAAAAAAAGTTTAGCCTTATCTAAAAATCAAAGATACACAAAAAAAGTTTAAAGTTTTGAGCTGTTTCGGAATAAAAATTTGCTTTTTAAACGTATTTTTAGTAAACTAACTTTTTAGACCAATCAAAGCTACAAGCCTAGTATGAACGAACAATTTATCTCCTTCATCTGGAAAAATTACTATTTTGATTCAAGTAATTTACAGACAAAAAATCAGCAACCTATTCAGCTCCTTGACCTCGGCAAATTGAACCACGAAGCAGGTGCTGATTTTCAAAATGCCAGTATTATTATTGATGATATTCGATGGTTTGGCACAGTTGAGATTCATCTTAAAACTTCGGACTGGTTCAAACATAACCATCAAAAGAATCCCAATTATGACAATGTCATTTTACACGTGGTTTATGAGGATGACCTTCCGAAATCTGAAATCCAGCGTTCCGATAATTCTGCAATTCCTGTCCTCGAATTGAAGTCCCGAATCAATCCGTTAATTATTGAAAAATATGCACTTTTAAATAATGAAAAAGTGATACCTTGTTTTTTACAACTGGAAAAAATTTCTGCTCAAATTATATCTGATACCTTAGACTTAACATTGAACCTACGTTTATCTCGAAAAGCTGAGGATGTTCGAACGTTATTACATAAAACTCAATGGGACTGGGAGGAAACGTTTTATCAACGTCTTGCCGAACACTTTGGATTTAAGAAAAATAATGAGCCTTTTTTGCGCTTAGCAAAGTCTATTTCTTTGAAAATCATTTTAAAACATATTGATAATGCAAAACAAGTAGAGAGTTTATTTTTGGGACAAGCTGGTTTTCTGGATAATTTGGAAGAAGTTCAAAATGATGAATATGCTCAAAATTTGCGAAAAGAATATGACTTTTTAGCCCATAAATACGAACTGAAAGCAACAAAATTACAGCGTTCAGAATGGAAGTTTCTACGAATGCGTCCTACTAATTTTCCTACGGTTCGAGTGGTACAATTGATGACATTAGTTCAAGGGCAAAATATCACATTTACCAAGATGATACATACCGAATCAATCCAAGAAGTCCGAAAATTATTTGCCTTTAAACTCCCCAATTATTGGCAAAAGCACTATGACTTTGGGAAGCCAACTTCCAAACCTACAAAGTTTGGAAAAAATAGTATTGATAATTTAATTATTAATGTTTTATGTCCAACTTTGGTTTGTTATGGGCAAGAAAAAGATCAACCTCAATTTATCCAGAAAGCAATAAAAATCTTGCAGGAAATTGCTCCTGAAAATAATAAAATTACTCGTTTATGGAAAGGCTCAAAAATACTGAATCGGAATGCCTATGAGAGTCAAGCCATCTTAGAATTATACAATAATTTTTGTAATAAAAAACAATGCTTAAATTGTATAGTAGGAAATAATCTATTACAAGTAGATAATTTTTTTATTGAAAACTATGTTACCTAAAATAACGCTAAATTTTCTTGTCTTTTTACTCCTAAGGCTATTCAGAAATTAGGAAAAAGCTGTATAAAGGCTTATGTTTGTGAAAGTTAAAATCAAAAGAATTCAATTATCAATCAAACTATTAATAAAGTTCATACCTTATTTTTGATTTAATACTATAAACATAATTACTTTATATGTTATGCGATTTTTTTTGTGGTTATTTTTGGGACTTTTGACAGCAAATATTTCTTATGCTCAAAGTCTGTCTTTTTCTCCTAATAAAGTGAGTGGTGGTTGTAAAAGTGCTACTTATGAGTTTATTACGTCTGCATCAGGCGGAACAATCACAGATGGACGCTGGATACTTCAACAAAATACAGGTGAAATTATTATTAATCAGGGAGAAGCCAATTTTGATAAACCACAATTGAGTTATGTTGTCCCTGGGTTTTATAGTGCGACCTTAGAAGCTAAAGTAGGTGGAGCTCCCTTGCGTTTTACAGACTTTCTTACTGTTTATTCCTTGCCCGATGTTTTTATTTCAGTAGAATATGGAGTTTCGGATGGGACGGCACCCTATAAAATTAGTTTTCATGGAAGTGTTACACCCGACCCTTATTTGGGTGAAATTGATATTTGGGAGTGGTCTTTTAATAATGGAGTGAAACATTATGGCAAAGATATCACGATTGATTATAAAGCCTTAATTCCTGATATTCCGCAAGTTGTCCAGTTACGTGTACTTACCAAAGAAGGCTGTCATGGAGTACGGGCAAGCATTTTTTTTATTATCAATATTCCCAAACCCATTGCTGATTTTACGCCTAGCCCCCCGATAGGTTTTGATACTCCTCATGAAGTTCAATTTACGGATAAGTCGTATATGACAAAGTTACCAGGGATACCAGACAAAAAAATTACACAATGGTTTTGGAAATTTGGGGATGGTGGTACATCAACTGAGCAACACCCTAAACATACCTATAATGCTTATGGTGATTATCCTGTAACATTAAGTGTGGGGAGTGAAGATAATATTTTTGCGAGTGTTACGAAAATTTATCCTATTCATAAGAATATCCCTGACTTTACACATATATGTTTTAACAATATACATAAAAGTACCATTCCTGATAATATGAATTTTGTATTTCTGAATACTTCTACTCCACATCCTGGCATATCTATCCAAAAAACAACTTGGGATTATGGGAATGGAACCCCTTATAGTAAATATAATCGGGCAGGCACGTATGAAGTGAATATGACAAGCTATTTTTCAGATGGTGATGTGAGAAGTAAAAAGGGTTCTATTACAGTATTGAATTCACATTTTACGCATGAAATCACCTGCCAAAATGAAGTTTTTCTATCTGCTGTTCAAACTACAGATGTCACACAATACCAATGGACGATTTATGTAGATGAAGGGAGTCAATATACCACCACGACTACTGAACCTACTTACTCCTTTGTGATAGCTGACAATAAAAAACATAAGGTTGCATTAGATTTAATTTCTCCATACAGTAGTTGTCCCTCTTATAAATATGTACAAATCAAGCCTAAATTTAAACCTGTTATTCACGAATCAAAAACGGAGTGTCCTCCCTATGAATACGAATTTAGGGCTAGTACGCATATTTATGAATTACTTCCAGGAGATAAAATTGTTGAGTATAGTTGGGTAATTAAGGGAGACCAAAACCTATCATTTACCACTTCAGCTGATTATGATAAACCTATAAAGCTTTCTGGATTAAAGTCTTATTCGGTACATTTGACAGCTCGAAGTCTAAAGGGATGTGTAGAAGACACGTTATTAAATGTAAAACCAACTACAGGTTTTAGTATTAACTGTCTAAGTGAAAGTAAAAGAATACCTCTGAATATAGATGCGGGAAGTATCAAGGCAGATAAATATGTTTGGGAATTTATTAGTGTAGGTGAAACAATACCTTATGAGACCTTTATTACGGCTACTAATGATTTATATTTATCACCCACATATCGAGGTACGAGTAAAGTTAAGGTAACAGCAAGTAATACGACATGTCTAAATAGCATTACATTTGAGACAGTGGCTTATCTTGATGGGGTGTTAGCTGGTATTACAGTTACATCTCCGAGTGTAGTTTGTGGCACTACAGGAACATTTGAGTTTACAAATCAAAGTCTGGCAGGTCATGACCCTAATTTTGATATTTATACTGTCAATTGGGGAGATAAGACCTCTCATAGTGGATATTTTAAAACACTAAACCATACATATACTTCTGCAGGAAGGTATAATATCTTCTTAACAATTACAAACACAAAAAGTGGATGTGTAAGCTATGCATCCACTGATGTTCTCGTCAATGATGTTAGAAGTAATTTTACATTACCACCTGTTTCGTGTACACGCTCAATTACACTTGATCCTCAGTTAACAGCTACTAAAGCACCACTAGAGCATACTTGGAAGATTGAGAGAAAATTACCCAATGGAAGTTTTCAAGTACTTCATAACGTATCAGGTAGACAAGGTAAATATAGCTATCTCTTTCCAAATATTGGAGATTATCGAGTAACTTACCAAACAGATTGTGGTATCTCCATTACACAAACGACCAAGGTTATGGACTTAAGAGCTGATTTTCTAACCATTCCTAATAAAATTTGTGAGAATAGTACCTTGACCATAACCGACGCTTCTACATTCAGCCCAGCTACTACTTCGATTGTAGAATGGAAATGGGATTTTGGGGATGGTACAGTTCAAACTTATACTGATAACCGTGTGGCAAGTCATACTTACACTAGGACAGGAAGATATAAAATAAGATTAACTGTTAAAAATATTGAGGGTTGTAAGAGTAGTAAGGAATTTGACATATTGGTAACTCGTCCTACGGCTCGTTTTACAATTGGGACAGAGTTTTGCCCAAATGATGTATTAAATTTTAGAGATAAAAATACCTCTTTTGATGAAAATGGTAAACGGACAAACTTGGTTAGTTATTTATGGGATTTTGATGATGGTACTACCTCAAATTCCTATGAGCCTTGGCATAAATACAGTACAGCAGGATTTTATACGGTTTCGCTCACAGTAACAGATATTTCAGGGTGTCAGCATACAGCCACTAAAGATGTTCGAGTTTACCCTACCCCTGACTCAGATTTTACGGTGGTTAACCATCCTATTGGGATTGGTGGATATGCTGAAGTATCTTGTGTAACAGAGGGGGTTATCTTAGAAAAAGTAATCCCAGACGCTAATATTGTGGGATATTTATGGGAATATGGAGATGGTTTTTTATCAACGAAACCAAAACCTGACCCTCATTTTTATGCGAAACCAGGACGATATTCCCCAAAACTCACACTTTATCATAAGGCAGGCTGTAATGTAGAAGTTTCCAAATTAGGCTTTATTTCGATTGCAGGACCTGTGGGAAGTTTTACGCACACTCCCGAATATTTATGTTATCCTCAAAATGAATTCTTTACGGCAGGAGCAGCCACATTTTTGACGGCTTTAAGTCACTATGAAAAAATCGAATGGGATTTTGGAGATGGATTGGTAGAGGTGCAGGACTATTCGGCATTAGGTGAAAATGCTGGTCCTCCTTCTTCTACGGTTAGTCATACTTATGCAAAACCAGGAGTGTTTTATCCAATTATGACACTCATTGATCACTTGAATTGTCGAACACCATATCCTACGGAATTAGCTCCTATCAAGTCAAGTGGTAAGCCTATTGCTCAATTTACCGCTAATTATACAACATTTCTTTGTGCTAAAACTCAACTCCAGCTTCAAGATCAAAGTAAACCCGATCCCGCTACAGATATTCATCCCAATCGAGCTGTATTAAAACCTGATGTAGCATATTGGCAGTGGGATTTTGTACATAACAACATAATTTTCGCTACCTCCACCCAACAAAATCCTACTTTTAATTTTGATAAAGCAGGCAATTATGAAATTCGATTGACAATAGCTTCACAATATGAACTTGATCACAATATCCAATGTCGTGCTACTACTTCAAAGTTTATTACTGTTGTATCTCCCAGTATATCAACAAGTTATTTGATAGATAACCCTCAAGTTTGTCCAAACGGAAATGTTCAGTTTCGAGATAATGTTTCATTTGCTACGATTAATGGACAAGCTGTTCCTCCTGCACGACTCGAATATACATGGGATTTTGGGGATGGAACAAAATTGACAGGGATGGGTAATAATCCTGCTATTACAAATCCTCAATATGCCTATAAAAAAGGAGGGTTTTATAGTGTATCACTCACCATAAAAGACTATGCGGGATGTGCAGCTTCGGATATCAAAACTTCTGCAGTTCATGTTTATAATACTATTGCTGATTTTACACCCAAAAATCCTGTCGGATATCGACCTCTCAAAGTCGCTTTAAACGATATTTCAACAACTACCGATACCAAAATTGTAGATTGGGAGTGGCACTTTCCTTCAGGAAATCCAATGTTTAGTACGGTAATTCCGTTTCACTCTTCGACTAATTATGCTCAACGAAATCCTCCAGAATTGACCTATCATACTAAAGGCGAATTTCTGGTTTTCTTGACTGTTACGACTTCTTCGGGATGTGTAGAGACTACCTTTCAAACTGTCCGAGTACTGAATAATGCTCCCGAAATCACAGAATTTAGTGTCGTATTACTAGAAGATATACCTCATCGTTTTGGACAAGAGGTTTTTCAAAATCATTATTCGGATAAGGATAATGACCCGATGTTGGCTTCCAAAGCCATTTTTATTTCGGTGCTACCAACAAATGGCAAATTATATTATGGTGGTCATTTGATTACGACACCACAATATTTATCATGGAGTGCATTAGATCAATTAACCTATTCTCCTAATTTTAACTATAATGGTACTGATCAATTTACGTGGCAGGCTGTGGATTCAGATGGAGAACTAAGTAATCCTGCTACTGTTAACTTAACGATAACGGCTGTCAATGATGCTCCTAGAATAGAGACCTTTTTTATTACTGCAAAGGGACTTAACTGGGATGTTTCTTTTCCTAATCAGTTTCAAAATAATTATGGAGATGTGGAAGAAACTCCTTTATCTTCTATTCGAATAGATTGTTTGCCTAAAGATGGAATTCTCTATTTTAGAGGGATTCCAGTCGTAGAACATCAAATTATTCCTGCAAATGAATTGAAATATGTAGTTTTTATGCCCAATAAAAATTGGTCTGGAACAACCTCGTTTTGTTGGGTAGCTAGTGATAGACACCTTTTTTCAAATCCTGCTAAAGTGAATATCACTATTCCTGATACGAAAGCAGATTATGAACCAAATTATACTCCTCGAGTTGGAAAAGACAGCCTCCAAGCCATTGAAGATAAAAAATTAATCGTCAATTTATTAGGAAATGATTATGATATTTTAGGAAGTGTACTTAAACTAACAACGAATCCCTTAATTCCACCTAAAAATGGAACGGTTACATTAAGTAAGAATGGTATCATGACCTACATTCCTAATCCCGATTTTACAGGAACAGATTCTTTAATGGTTGAGATCTGTAATTCGATTCCATTTTGTACACAGAGCTGGGTTAAATTGACCATTCTACCTCAAAATGACCCACCTACAGCCATTTCTAATCATTATCTTGTACCTAGAAATGGAATTATTCAAAATAAAAATGTTCTCACTAATGATTTTGATAGGGATGGAGATCTGCTTCGCATTAAGACAACTCCTATTGAAGAACCTGATTTAGGAACTGTCGTAATTAATTCTGATGGAACATTTGATTATACACCAAATACAGGAGCCTTGGGTGTTGATTATTTTACGTATGAAGTTTGTGACCGTGCAAATCCTCCATTATGTTCTAGGGCTATAGTTTTTCTGACTATTACCGCACGGACGAACTTACCTACTATTCAGGCAGATAATTACACCATTCAACAAGACAGTACTTTGGAAGGAAATGTATTGGCAAATGATTCTCATCCGAATGATGGAGTACTTCAAGCCACCTTGCTTCATCCGCCAAAATATGGTTCTGTTATCTTAGATCCAAATGGCACATTTATATTTATACCTCAGAGTGGTTTTGTAGGTACTGACCAATTTACATATCAAGTTTGTACTTCATTAAATTTTTGTACGACCCAAACAGTACACATTCTTCACACTTCTACTGATGAGCCTCAAACTCAAGAAGATGAAAACTATCTGATTGTAAATTCGGATACGGCTTGTGTGGAAATGAATGGAGTAGTTTCAGGAAATGTATTGACTAATGACTTTGATCCTGAAGAAGATCCCTTACATATCGGAAAAATTATACAGTATCCTACGAATGGCGTATTTTTATTAGATACTGACGGAAGTTTTGCTTTCACACCAACCGCGAATTTTAAAGGAGATGATTTTGCCATTTTCGAAGTCTGTGATGCTAAAAACTTATGTCTCCGAAGTTCTATTTCATTTTGTAAACTTTATACAGTTTTCACGCCAAAAGACACTGTAATTCAAGCTGATACAAATAGAGCCGAAGTTGATATTATTTTACCTCAAGATACTTGGGTGATTCCATTTTCAGGGCAAACAGTAGGAGGGAATATTTCCATTGATTCCTTAGGAACATTCATCTATGAAGGAGAACCTTGTTTTTCGGGAACAGACAGCTTAACTTATCAGGTTTGTGATTCTCAGAATTGTTTGCCTGTGGTGGTTTATATCGAAATTCCTGAAATTCAATATTCAGCCCCAGTTGTATCAGAAGTCCCAAGTTATCAAATCACAACTACAGGAATTTTCAGAGGTAAACTACCGCCTGCTATTCTTTCACGAACTGATATCGTTATTCAGCCAAAAATTACGACAACAGCAGAAGCCATTCCTTTTCAATTAGATGATAATGGAATATTTATTTTACAAATACCTACTAATACATCGAAAAATAACATAGAGACCGATTCCGTTTTTTACCAAGTTTGTCCCACAGGTGATTATGCTGAGTGTACACCTTGTACTGAAGCTAAACTACGATTTTGGTTTGACTTTCCAACTATAGAAGACTTAACCCCATTAATTCCAAATGCAATTTCTCCAAATGGCGATAGTGTAAATGATTTGTGGAAAATCCCACCACATCCAAAAGCTGGAAAAATTAGCTTAGTGATTTATAATCGATGGGGAAATATAGTTTACGAAAATCATAATTATCAAAATAATTGGGAAGGACAGTGTAATCAAGGTATTCACATTAATGATCGATTGCCTGTCGGAACATATTTCTATGTTATTGAGTATGAAAATATTGGCTATAAAGGTGGTTTCTTAGAACTTCGGCGATAATTTAAAAAGTTGCTTCTCAAGAAAAGTTTTTCTAAATTGTTAGACTTTTTTTATTTATTCATTTTCCTAAACTTTTTGAAATTTATGCGAACTAAAATTAACATTTTCATTCTCGCCATACTACTTTCTTCGGGTATGTTTACAGCTTGTGGTGGTGGAGATGACAAAGACCCCGCCCCTAGTACACCCACTCAACTCGAAGAGAATAATGCAGGGAATGACAAAGACAGTGCGGATATAGGTAAGGATGACGGAGCAAATACGCAAAGTCCATTAGACTTCAGAGATTTAGAAGCCTTTATCGAAGAGGATATGAAAGCCGAAAAAATCAATGGACTTTCTGCTTTTATTGTCAAAGATGATAAACTTATTTGGACAAAAGGATTTGGAAAGGCAGACATAGCCACAGGACGAACAGTAAAGCCAACAACGGCTTTTATGTTGGGATCGGTTTCCAAAGTAGTCACAGGAGTGGTTTTGATGACACTCTATGACCAAGATAAATTTCAGTTAGATGATGACATCAATAATTATTTACCTTTTAAAGTTGTAAATCCTGCTCATCCTAATGAACCAATTACTTTTAAAATGCTGTTGGCACATGCTAGTTCTATTCAAGACTTAGCTTATGAAGATTTAGAGACAAATCTCGTTTATGCTTATGGTCAGGATATCCAGTTAGATTTAGGTGATTTCTTGAAAGATTATTTGACGAGTGAAGGAAAATATTATCAAGCAGATGGTTCATATTTGACCCAAAAGCCAGGAACAAAATTTGAATATTCGAATATTGGTTCAGCATTGTGTGGATATTTAGCAGAGGTAATTTCTGGAAAATCTTTTCATGAGTATTCGAATGAAGTTCTTTTCCGACCCCTCGAAATGCAAAATACGGGTTGGTGGCTTCGAGAAATCAATCTAGATGATGCTGCTCTGCCATATCAAGATGATGGTACACTCATCGGACATTACACTTTTGTCGATTATCCGAATGGACAACTCCGAAGTAGTGCTGAGGATATGAGTAAATTTATGTTGATGTTTATGAATGGTGGTTCATTAAATGGCAAAACAATCCTCAAATCCTCTACTGTAGACTTAATCATGACACGAGCAGGATTTGATGATAGTTCAGGATATGGCTTGAGTTGGGCGTATGACAAGGATGAAGATGAAAATATTATTTTGGGACATAATGGCGCAGAACAAGGCGTACAAACTGATTTTTATTTCAATCCTGAAACTAAAGTAGGTGTTATGGTTACTGCTAATAAGGAAATTGCTTTAGACGGAATTCGAGACAGACTTTTAGAGGCAGGAGCAAAATAAATGCATTTAGGGTTTATCTTTGGTGAAATTTCCTTTTATCAAAAAAAACCAAATTAAACGCTTTGTATGTTTACATATCTTCAAATTATTTTTATGAAAAAGGAGCGGAAACGACTCCTTTTTTTATTGCTTGGAATGTTGGGCTTAGGAATTACAGAATCTCTGGGAATCAGTTTTTTAGTACCAATTACTTACCTTTTTTTAGAACCTGAATCCTTCCTGAATCATCCTTATTTTCAAACTTTTTTACAAATGCTCCCTGCGTGGGCTATCCCTTCAAACCCTTCATATTTTTTGCTCATTTTTGGAATCATAATACTATTTTTCTTACTTCTTAAGATGGCTTATTCACTTACAATAGTTTATTGGAGAAATAAAACAGTTACGTATTTTGAAAATCGTTTAAGTACCCAATTACTTTCAGCTTATTTACATCAGCCCTACCTTTTATATACAAAAACAGATTCTTCCATTTTATTCAAAAATATTACATACGAAGTACTTGCTGTCTCACAACATTTCATGGATGTCTTTTTAGTCTTATTTTCTGAAGGAATTATTATTGTTTGTATCCTCATTTTTTTGTTAATACTTTATCCTATTATTACTTTGATGGGTTGTGGGACAATTGGGCTTTTGATGGGGCTGACTTATCAATGGATGCAACCTGAGCTTCGAAGATTAAGCACTCAACACACGCAATATGCTGAAGATTATTTTCGAATTGGGCTAGAAACTTTAGAAGGAATGCAAGAAGTACAAATTTTTCAGTCTCAAAATTTCTTTTTAGAACGTTATCACTTTGCTTTTTCTAAAGCTGTAGAAACCAAAATTAAGTTTATGGTAGGCAAAGCTCTCCCTCGTTATTTTATTGAGACTGTTTTGTTTAGTACTTTTATTGGAGTTATTTTAGTATATTCATTTTTGGGTATTCCTTTCGAGAACCTAATTGGTACAATGACTATTTTGGGCGTTGCTGTAGTGAAAATTTTTCCTTCATTAGTAAAAGTAGGACAAAGTTTGACTAGTATTCGTTTTTATATTAAGAATGTAAAAATATTAGCCAATATTATCCAAAACACTGAAAAACAAAAAATTCTAGCCTTAGATCATTCAGAAATCACAGAGCAATTCGTTCCTATTCGACTTGAAAATATTTACTTTTCTTATCAATCTAAACAGCAAATTTTGCAAAATTTGTCATTAGAAATTCAACCCTTTCAAATTACGGCATTTGTTGGAGAATCTGGATCAGGAAAAAGTACTCTTATTGGAATTTTAACGGGATTATTCTCAGCCCAAAAAGGGAAATTATACTTTGGAAATCAAGTAATTACTTCGAAATATCAAATGAGTTATCAATCCAAAATTGGCTATGTTCCCCAACAGATTTTTTTACTAAATGAATCTATCTTAGAAAATATTACTTTTGGAATTTTAAAAGAAAAAATAAATCAAAAACAAGTTTGGAAAGTATTAGAAATAGCACAGCTTACAAGTTTTGTGCAAAATTTACCACAAGGTTTAAATACATTAGTTGGTGAAAAAGGAATTCAACTATCAGGCGGACAACGTCAACGTTTAGGCATTGCTCGTGCTTTATACCGACAGCCCGAAATTTTGATTTTAGATGAGGCAACTTCTGCCTTAGATTCGGCTACAGAACAAAAAATTAATCAAGCAATTCGACAATTACGCCAAAAAATGACGGTAATTTTGATTGCTCATCGTCCTCAAACCATTCGGCAAGCCGACTGGATTTTTTGGTTAGAAAATGGAAAAATTAAAGACAAGGGCACATGGATGAGGTTAATTAAAAATAATCCATCATTCAAAAAGTTATTGTATGGAGCCATAAACCCGTCAGGTTTTTAAAAATCTAACGGGTTTAGAGGTTGTTTAAAAATATCTTTAGGGAAATAGCTTTCATTGCTCAAAACCGCTGATTTCCATAAAGTAAGGTTTGCAAACCCTACTTTATGGAAATTCATGTAAAAATTTGACAATCAATATTTTATTTAAATAACCTCTAAAACTCCATTTTAATAAAAATTTAATTCAATTTCAAATCAGTAATAATGGCATCAATTTGTTGATTCAACAAGGCTTCTGTTTCATCAAATTTATCTTTGCCTACGAGTCGTGTTTTAACACTAAAATAAAATTTTATTTTGGGTTCAGTACCTGACGGACGAGCCGAAATTTTAGCACCATCTTCAGTATAAAATTGTAAAACATTCGATTTTGGTAAATCAATCACTTTTTCTTTGCCTGTCAGTAAGTCTTTTTCTATGGACGTATTATAATCTAAAATACGAGTAACTTTTTGATTATTAATTACTTGAGGAGGATTTGCTCGAAAATCTTGCATCATTTTTGCAATTTCTTCTGCTCCTGATTTTCCTTCTTTTCGGATAGAAATCAATCGCTCCAAATAAAATCCATACTCCCAATAATTGGAAATTAACATTTCAAATAAACTCTGTTTTTGGTCTTTGGCATACGCCACCATTTCAGCAATCATTCCACAAGAAGCTACTGCGTCCTTATCCCGTACTGCATCTCCAATCAAATAACCGTAACTTTCTTCACCACCTGCAATAAATTTTTCTTTGCCTTCTAATTCTCGAATTTTATCAGCAATATACTTGAAACCAGTCAGGGTGTTATAACATTTGACACCAAACTTCTTTGCCATATCATCAATCAATTCTGAAGTAACTATCGTTTTGATAATCATTTCATTACCTATAATTTTACCTGCATCTCTCCAAGCCCGAAGCATATACCCAATTAGCAAACTTCCTGTTTGATTACCATTCAAAAGTACCCATTTGCCTTTATGGTTTTTGACACCAATTCCGACACGATCAGCATCAGGATCAGTTGCCATGACAACATCCGCATTTAATTCTTGTGCTTTTTTGAGGGCAATACTCATCGCCTCCTCCTCTTCGGGATTAGGATAAACAACAGTCGGAAAATTACCATCAGGGTTTGCTTGTTCTTTGACAATATGAACATTCTCAAAGCCCATTTTTTTCAATAGTTTCGGCACCATAATCCCCGTCCCGTGAATGGGAGAGAAAACAATCTTTAAGTCTCTTTGGCGTGTAATGACATCCCGATTAATCGAAAGTGTTTTGACTTGCTCCAAGTACAACTCATCCATTTCTTTACCGATAATTTCTACATTTTCAGTTTTTCGCTCAAACTGAATATCATCGACCGAAGCAATAGCTCGAACTTCTGTAATTACATTTTTATCATGTGGTGGAATTAATTGTGCGCCATCACTCCAATAAGCCTTATACCCATTATATTCTTTAGGATTGTGAGAGGCAGTCAAAACCACACCACTTTGACAGCCCAAATGCCGAATGGCAAAGGATAATTCGGGAGTGGGGCGAAGGCTTTCAAAGAAATAAACATGAATATTATTAGCTGAAAAAACATCAGCGACAATCGAAGCAAATTCAGGGCTATTATTTCGGCTATCGTGCGCCACAACTACCTTGATAGCTTGTCCTGCAAAATTTTTATTCAGATAATTACTTAGCCCTTGCGTAGCAGCCCCAACCGTATATTTATTCATACGATTTGAGCCTACGCCCATAATTCCTCTTAAACCACCCGTCCCAAATTCCAAATCCTTATAAAAAGCTTCAACTTTCTCGGCTTCTGTCATATTTCGGATGACGGCTTTGGTTTTATCATCATAATTTCCTTTTAACCAAGTAGTTACTTTTTCTTCGATGAGTTGCTCCATGTTTATTTTAGGTTTTGAGTTGAATTTATTTCGATAAAATTGAACAAAAACAAAAAAAAGGTACTAAACCCCAGAAAACGATTTTTTGACAAAATACCATTTCTGTCATAAATCAGCGAAATTTGCACCCCTTGAATATCAAATTTACGTGAAATTATATAGAACTTTTAGGAAAAATCAGCATTTATAATATTTCAAATTTTTACAAACGAAAATCATAAAATATTAATAGGATAAGGGATATAACTAAACAAAAACACAACATAAATTAATGTAATGATTATGAAAAGAATGTTTACCATCATTTTTATTTTTGGGCTCTCTCATTTTGGAAATAATGTAAATGCCCAAACCGATTTGCTAGATGCTTTGGCATATGCCTTGAAACATCCCAAACAATTTGAAACTATTAGCTCAGATGATCGCTTTAAGTATGAGGTGAAAGATAGACAGTTGTATGTTTATCAGATTGATAAATCTGAGAAGGCATTTCCTATTCAGGTTTTGACTGCCAAAGAAGGATATGACTTAACACAGCCTTTCGCACTGACACTCAACCAAACCGAAGACCGACTTCTGATTTTATCGAATATTAATATGAAAATCATTAGTTTTCGACGACATAGCGAAACAGGTTTACTAGAATTTGAGGAAGCCAAGCACTTTTAAGAATACTTTAGTTGTCGTTGTAAAAAAATCAGCTAAAATCTTACGCAGGCAAGGAAACTAGGAACATTTCTTGTAGTTTTAGAGGTTGTACTGTCCATCAATTTCCATGAAATTAATCATATTCCGTTGGAATTTTTATGTCTTACTTTGTGCTTTTGGGTATTTTTCAAATGGTACTATTTGGGGGCAATCTAATGTTATTGAAATATCTCAATTGTCAGATAATCACATTTTACCAATAGAAAATTATCTTGAAATAAAATCACAAAATTCGGATAATCAATTTTTTAGTAAAAAAACAGAAGGTCAATTTATACAAGACACAACTTATATTTTACGGATTTGGGTGAAAAACTCAAATCCGTATCCTGCTTCGTTTTTCATAGATTTTGGACGTATCGAAAAGGGAAAAGCCTTTCTTTTTACGAAAGAAGGTAAAAAAGTAGAAAGACTTTTTGGGGAGCTTCGTCCTCGTTCACAAACCCAAGAGCCTGAATATAGTAAAGGTAAAGTACGCATCGAATTACCTGCTTATTCTAATCAGGCTGTTTTTTTTGAATTGACAAATGTTTATCAATTCAAACCTTCTGTTTATACTATTGCTTTTCATGACCAATATATCAAAAATCGAAATTGGGTACAAGCCTTTTTTCAGGGTGCTATTTGGGTACTGATATTTTATAATCTCATCATTTTTATTGGCGCAAAAGATATTACGTATCTTTATTATGCTCTTTATATGATAACGGCTTCGGGTTATTATTTCTTTAGTGAGGGACTGATACAAGAACTATTTTTTCCTGAAAACCCTTACGCTGGAATTTATTTTTGGCTCATCACCACCACCTCACCAATGTTTTTTGTTTTGTTTATGCGCCGTTTTACAGATACCCCCCAACTATTGCCAAATTGGGATAAAATCTTGCGTTGGCATCCCGCCTATCGAATGTTTATCTTTATTATTTTAACTGTTTTGGTAACTCAATATGTCACCCCTGCTACTCGTTCTCGTGTGGCGATTATGGCAATTTTGTTAGATGCGATTCTTATTAGTATAACTTTGGTTTTATTAATTCGTACACGAAATAAATTAGCCTATTTCTTTGTGGGAGCAACAGGGATTTTAGTCTTTGGAATTGTATTAAATCAAGTTAGTTTATTTGTTTTCCCTAAAATAGCAAATTATTTTGGTCAGTTTGGCATTATTGCCGAGGTGATCTTATTTTCTGTTGGATTAAGTCACCGTATCAAAATAATTGAAAAAGAAAAACAAGAAGCTCAAAAATCACTTATTGAACAACTTGAGAAAAACAAAGAACTCCAAGCAAAAGCCAATACTGAACTCGAAATACGGGTAAAAAATCGAACAATAAAATTGCAGGAGGCAAATGAGGAACTAAACCAAATTAATGAAGAATTAATTATTACAATTGAAACCGTTAATGAACAAAATACAGTTATTCGTAAGAAAAATGATGACATTACTGCAGGCATCAATTACGCTCAAAGAATTCAACAAGCCGTCTTGCCTGATCTAAAAAAGATTCAAGCAGTATTTCCTGAAAGTTTCATATTTTTTAAGCCTCGTGATATTGTATCAGGAGATTTTTATTATTTCTCTGAGAAAAACAAGAAGGTATTTTTAATTGGTGCTGACTCCACGGGACATGGAGTGCCAGGGGCTTTTATGTCAATGATTGGACATTCTTTCTTTAATCAAATTATTCATATACAACATATTACTTCACCAAATTTAATCTTAGAATATATGCGAACGGCTGTTCGAGTGGCTTTGAAACAAGACCAAACAGGAAGTCGTGACGGCATGGAAGTTTCCGTTTGTGTATTACACCGAAATTCTACTGAAAATAGTTTTGAGAAATTAGAATTTGCAGGAGCAGGACAACCCCTTTATTACTTTCGAGAGTTTTCTGACGAAGTACAAATTTTTCATGGAGACCGTATTGCTATTGGTGGCACTATCCTTAAAAAAGAAAATAGTTTTAAAAAACATACCGTGAAGCTTCAAAAAGGGTTTACATTTTATATTTTCTCGGATGGATATGCTGACCAATTTGGAGGGAAAAAAGGACGAAAGTTTATGAAAAAGCGTTTTCGGGAATTGCTCACCAAAATCCATACTCAACCTCTAGCAAAACAATACCAAACACTTGGGAGTGAACTTGACCAGTGGCAAGGCAAAACACACGACCAAGTAGATGATATTTTAGTTATTGGAATTCGGATTGAGTAACATTTTAGTTTAGAATAATTTTGTCATTATGTGTATGACTAAAATATAAACTCATCATCCTCATCATCGTCCTCATTTTGATAAGGAACATAATCAAAGGGTAAATTGAAAAAGGAAGCAAATTCCTCTCCCGCATCACGCATTTCATCATCATCGTCATGATAGTGCCATTCAACTGTAGGATTCGTATTTTCTAGTTTCCGAAGTAAAGAAAAGAATTCCCACATCGCTTTACTAGAGGCACTATTAAAATACAACAACTTAATTTCGACTTTCGTATCAGGTTTTGGAGCTTTGGCATATGCGTTCATCCACGCCATGACAGGCGCAAACAAATCGGTACTATCTTCAGGGATGCACCGTCCTTCAATGGAAAAAATATCTTTCTCCGCATCCATAATAACTGTGGGCGTTTCATCTGTTCCTTCTATATATAACGCCGAAGGTGAGAGTGCAAGCGACATAAGTAAAGTAATAAAATAGAGTAATTAAAAATAGGGCTTACAAATTTGTTGTAAAGTGAATAATGTATGGTGTTTTGAAAGTTGTCGTTTGATAGGATATTTTATCTTCTGGGCTTAAAACGTCCTATATTCCTTAAAGTTATGAAAAGAAGAAAAATATCTAGGGTAAGAATCGAAGATGATTCTCCGAAGTATGTAAGATTTCCTCTTGATTCATCATTTGTTTTCTGAAATTTCCCTGATTAAAGAGTTCTGTTTGGTCATCATAATGAGGTGATGTAACATTTCCTGACTGCCCTGTAGGCAATACACTCCATGAATTTTCAATATCCTCAAAGTCCAAAATAATCCGCATAGCTGAACCAAATTTTACAGGATATTGCCCATTGGCATTGAGCAAAAAACTCAAATTATTGATCACTTCTCTGCCACCCGATACTGGAAATCCCCCCACGTTAAACATATAATTTAATGGTTTTTGTCTTCCTAGTGGATGTGGATGTTCTAGTGTATGTACTTTTCCCCATTGCCATTGACTCATATCTTTTCCTAGTTGAGTTTCCAAATCTTTTAAAGTTTGTTTAAAAGCTTTTAGGAAAATATCGTGCCGACTTTCATCAAACTCCTTAACTTTCACATCATCCCACCAAATAAAGTTGGGATGATACAATAATCGGTTCGTAGTTCGCATCATAAAATGAGAATTAATCAGATTTTCAAAATCATCCTCTCCAATCTCATCTTCCATCGCATACTTTAAGATATAATATCTTAATTTATAAAAAATAACAGGTGCAGTTTGGTCAGTTTCATGATTACCGTTCCAATCCTCTAAAATCTTCAATGCCTTAATCTCATTTGACATTTTGGTCTTATGGTTGCTTTCTAAATGTTTAATAGTAGGCATATCCTTAGAAATTTCCTTTACGACTTCATGAGCCTCTCGGATGTGGTTGGCAGTTGTTCCATCCATGACCATTTTCTTTACTTTTTTGACTGTCCATTGATTTTCTTTCTTGAGTAAGGTTTGGATACGTTTTCCACGATTTTCGGGCAAGTAATATCCAGGATATAAAAAACCTGTTCGCATAGTGTCAGGCTGGTTATTTGCCGAATACACGAACCCACAAGGTGGATTTTCGGATTGTGGATTTTCCGAAAAATCATACCAACCTAAAGGATCATCTTTGCCTGAACTTCCATCCAAAATTACATTAGGATTGATATGAATAGGACGTTTGATTAATTTTGCAGCTGCCCACCATGCAATATTACCATCCTTATCACCATACATTATATTGACTCCTGGTGCATAAATCATTGAGGCAGCTTTTCGTGCATCATCTATATTTTTGCCATGTGCTAACTGATAAGAGGCTTGTAAAATTTGGCAAGGAGTCTTCAAAAATGTCCACCACAATGCCACAGGATTGGAAGTAGCCTCTTCGATATCTTTATACAAATCGTTAATTATAGGACCATGTACACTAGAACGCACTTCAAATTGAACAGCATTTTCATCTTTGATTGAGATAGTTTCCTGACGTATTTCGAAAGGTAAACGTCTATTTTTATACCAGTAAAAATCCTTATTTTCATCTTGTTTTTCTTGGAACATATCTACGTCATCGTTTTCAAACATAGTTAATCCCCATGCATAATTTTGGTTATGTCCAATGAAAGCAAAAGGATAGCCAGCCAACCAATTTCCATAGAATCGCCAGTTAGGACATTCCAGATGCGCTTCATACCAAATTGCTGGCTGTCTAAATTCGATGTGTGTATCGTTCTCAAAAATCACCTTTCCCGAAGCTGTCTTCTGAGGAGCAATTACCCATGAATTACTTCCTTTCCAAATTGGCACGGGTAAACTTTGTGCAATTTCTTGAATTTTAGGTACAAAATTTTGAGCAAAAAGTGAAGATCTTACAAAGGAACTTTGAGCTGAAGTTTTTTTCAAACTATCTTTAGTTTGAACTTTGTGACTCAAAGTATTCCTTTCGGTTTCAGTATAATAAGTTGGAATAACAGTAGAATTCGGATTATGTTCTACGGCAAGTCCTCGAAAATAATTTTCACCTAATTCATTTCTAATTTTAGTTAAAATAGGTTCTACTCGAAAAGCATCTGAAAACGAAAATGCCATATATCCCATAATTAAGTAACAATCTTGGGGGGTAAATTTTTCTTTTGGGATTTGTAACAGATTAAATTCAATGGGGGTTGAGCCATGCTCAATATAATGATTTATGCCTTCTAAATAAGCAAAAGTAGCTTTCTGATATGGTTCACTTTGATTCGAAAAATATTTTTGAACGGCTTCTTCTGCTACTTCCTGTAAACCAAATGTCCGAAACAACTTATCAGTATCTACTAAGTCTTTTCCAAAAATTTCTGCCAGCCGTCCACTCCCGACACGCCGTAAAAGTTCCATCTGAAAGAGCCGTTCTTGAGCATGAACATAACCCAACGCTCGAAAAGCATCTTCTTCATTTTGAGCATAAATATGTGGAATTCCATAGTTATCAAAATAAACATCAACGGGAGCAGAAAGGGCTTCAAATTGGAGTTTTCCATCGTATTGAGGTTTATGTTGATACCAGTAAACAGTAAGTCCAAGTCCAGCTGAAGCACATACGGCTATCATAATGAACAAGGTAATTTTGAGAATTTTCATACGGCTCTCTAGTGCTTATAAATATGTTATTTTAATGACTTAAACCAATAAAATTATCTTATCGGTTTGGAAGGAATTCTAAGGCAAATAAAAATAATATTCTGCACAATTTATCAAAATACGCCTAATGCCCCAGTTGAACCGCTATCCGCATTTTTATCAATAATTACTGCCAATCGTGTACCATCATCTAACTCCATAATTATCAAGTTGAATTCGGGATTATTACTTAAAGAGCTGACATATCCTCTACAACCTTGTGCGCCGTCATACTTTCCAACAAAATCTCCTAAAATTCGACCAACTCCACCCTGACACAAAATTTGCGGGTCTTCTTTTGAAAAAAAAAGATTCTCCTTGAGTTCTTTCAAAACTTCTCGATTTACTCGACGGGTTTTCACATCATAAATATTGTCCACTACCAAATGCCGAAATTTATGCATTGCGGCTTTGCCTCGCTTTTCTTCGATTTCTCGAATTTCATTTTCGAGAATACTATAACTTTGACGGATTTGATAGGCGGTTTGCATGGATTTTTTGAGGGCAGCATCATTCAACTCCCAACGTTGTTGTTTGACCAACCAAGCCGATTTATCTCGTAATTCTCGCAATTCTTCGAGTCGGCGTTTCATGGCTTCATATTTGCCTAAATCTCCTCTTCGGTATTTTTTTTCACTAAGTGCTGTTTTTAATTCGGCATTACTCATCGGAGCAGGTGGAACACTATCTCTAGGATTTCGTCTGGTTCTTCGGATACTATCTTGACGAGCCTTGATTTCTTCGGGAGTAGGTTCAGTGTTAGCTTCACTTTCAGACTCTTCACTTATTTCATCGGTATCGTCAAAATCCTCAATTTCATCATCATTGACCCATTCGTCCGCACTTCCCCCTGATTCAATTTCTTCGGTAAGTCGTTTCTTTTTTTTACGTTTCTTCTTCTTCTTTTTATTGGTATCTTCGACACAAAATTCGGAACGCTCCAAATCCAAAAGAGCTGTTTTATTTTTTACACCAAAGCCTTCTTGTGTACCAAAAACGATAAGAAATATTCCAAAAATAATTGTACAAATAAAAGGTTTTCTTGTTTTTTGCGAATTTCTATTCATGATTTCAATATTTACTTTGTACTGAAACCGTTACGTAAAACTTAGACAAACTTAGACATTTGCCCTTATTTGCGGTTTACTTCCTGCTTCTTAGTGATTTCCAACGTTATCCTTACGGATGAACGTTAGAGGGGTGTACCACTCCACAGGCAGACACGGTGTAACTCACCGCCCATTTAAAATCAAATTTCTTAAATTAATAGAAGCATTTAAATCTCTATCTATCTGATTTTTACATGCTTCGCAATGATATATCCGCTCAGATAAGTTCAATTCTTTTTTAAGATTTCCACAATTCGAACACGTTTTAGAACTCGGATAAAATCTATCCGCTACGGTTAATTTCGAGCCGTACCAATCCGTTTTATATTCTAATTGCCTTCGAAATTCGTAAAAGCCACCATCTAAAATCGCACTTGCCAGTTTTCTATTCTTACTCATGCCACTTACGTTCAAATCCTCAATTACACGCTTTAAGCGTGATTTGACTGTGGTTTTTAGCCAAATACGTAGTTAATTTATGTAAGGCATCTTGACGAGTACACGCAATTTTGTAATGAATCTTACTTACTTTCAATTGCTGTTTTTTGTAATTATTCGATTGTGGTTGTCCCTTTTTGAATTTCTTGGATAATTTTCTTTGCTCAATTTTTAGCTTTCGTTTGTACTTTTTATAGGGTCGTAAATTCGTAAAAATCGTTCCATCTGAAAGCGTAGCTAAATTTTTAATTCCTAAATCAACGCCGAGAACTTCCTTATTTTCAATAGCTTTGATTTTATAATTTTCTCTTGGCACTCGAAAACTCACAAACCAATGGTGAGCTTTACGGGAAATGGTCGCATTTTTAATACCGTCAAAATTTACATTTTCAGCTAATCGAACCCAGCCGAATTTAGGTAATTTAATTTTGCTATTTTTCACCTGAATCTTACCTTCCAAATAAAAACTATCCTTCCGTCCTTTTTTCTGAAAAGCGGGATGTTTTGCCTGTTTCTTGAAAAAGCGTTGATAGGCTTTGGTTAAATTCCGCAAGGCTTCTTGAGGCGCACATTTGGAAACTTCATAATACCAAGTGTACACACTTTTCACCTCCCGAACTAACTTTTTATGCAAATCAATGGCAGAGGGATGTTTTTCTTGGTTTTGGTATGCTTTTTTACAAATTGCCAATCCCCAATTATACGCATGACGAGCCACTCCAGCGTGTTTCTTCGCTAACGTAACTTGCTTATTATTAAGCTCTAAGCGTATTTTGAAACTGCGGTAATTCATGGTATAAAGATACTAAAAAAACATCAAATTATAACACAAACTTAGACAAAAATACCTAAAATTAACCAAAATGTTTAAGTTTATACCTGTTTATCCATATTTTGAGACTCTGATTTTAGCCCATCCGATTTTAGAAACCTGACAGGCTTGTTATTTTCAACTTTCAACTTTTCCAAAGGTTTGAAATCACTAAATTAGATAATTATTTACTTAGCTGACGCTCAAAATCCAACAAAAATTGATAGCATACGCCTTGTAGTGCTTTGATTTGAAAACGTAACTGTAATAACAACATCTCGGAGGTCATTTCTTGCTTTTCTAAACGGTCTAAAATCATTTGATTTTCTTCCAATTGTTGGGAAACTTGGTCATAAAAATTAGTAAAAACCTCAAGGACAGCTTCAGAAAATTCGACTTCAATCCCATTTTCTAAGCATTTTTTTGCATTTTTGTTGTTTGATGAGGATTCAGTTCTTTCGCTTGAAGTCTTACCTTTATGGCGTGCCACTTCTTCTAAAAAAGAAGCATCATTGGTTTTTGCAATGAACTGAATCAGGTCAAGTTTACGTTGCATCAAATTCATATCGTTTAGATATTTTGGTGAGTGTTTTTTTTAAAAAGGTCACTATCCACTTCAGGAGTTCGTCAAAATCTCGAAGTGGATTTTGTGCCTTT
>DDLX01000021.1 GCA_002340355.1 Cytophagales bacterium UBA2561 | reverse complement strand
ATTAACTATATTTAGATTAGCAGTACTGAAATAGGATACCTTGAAAGAAAGCGAGTTAGTTTTTGAAAAGGCAATAAAGGACACTGGATTTATCCTGAAGGTTCGACTCCTTGGGACATTTATCAAAAGCAAACTTTTTCTAGATTAGATAAAAATATGAGTCCTCTTTTTGAGAAAAATGGTGGTAAACGAAGCAAAGATTTAGGAAGTGAATAAGTTAAAAATATCCTTTTTGGGGTTTGATTTCCCTAAAATGCTACTCAAAATAGGCACCTTTACAAACTGAAACAAGACTTCTAAAATTAAATTTTTAGTTTAAAGAAACGAAACGACCTCATGGCACATTTCGATTATATTATTGCTGGCGGAGGATGTGCAGGATTAAGCCTTGCTTATCATATGATAACCAGCCCTTTGAAAGATAAAAGTATCTTGATTATTGACAAGGCAAAAAAAAATCGAAATGATCGTACATGGTGTTTTTGGACTGATCAACCTACCATTTTTGATAAAATTGTCCTTCGGGAATGGAGCAAAATTGAAATCATTGATGATGAACGCCATTTTATTCGTCCATTGGAGGACTTGGATTATCAAATGATTCGGAGTATTGATTTTTATCAATTTATTTACAAAGAACTTTCTAAATATTCGAATATTAAATTTTTAAATGGATTTATTGAAAAAGTTCAAAGTGATGAAAAGTCAGCAAGTCTTGTAGTTGAAGATAAAATTTATACTGCAGATTATATTTTTGATTCTCGATTTTCAAATGAATCACTCACTCCACATCATCCTGATTATCATTTTTTATTTCAACATTTCAAAGGCTGGTTTATCAAAACTCCCATACCATGCTTTGATTATCATAAAGTTACAATGTTTGATTTTCGAACTCCTCAAAATGGAGAAGTTCGTTTCTTTTATACGCTTCCACTTGATGATGAAACGGCTTTAGTAGAATATACAATTTTTTCAGATAACTTATTAACGGCAAATGAATATGATTCCGCTCTTGAGGGGCATATTCGAAAAGTTCTAAAAATTAAAAATTATCAAATTTTAGAAACCGAAAAAGGTATTATTCCAATGACGGATTTTCGATTTCCGAAACAAGAGGGAAGGCGAGTAATGAATATTGGAACACGGGGCGGAGCTTGTAAGGCTTCGACAGGTTACACATTTTTACGAATTCAACGGGAATCTGAAAAAATTGTACGGTCACTGATGCGAGATAATTCGCCTTTTTATCCTCAAAAATCTCGTTTTCGTCATCGTACTTATGATTCCATGATTTTGAATATCATGCATCGAGATGGCGGACTGATTCGAGATATTTTTATGCAAATGTTCCAAAATAATCCGATTGAACGAATTTTATATTTTTTAGACGAACGAAGTTCTTTTATTCGAGATTTGAAAATTATGAATTCTGTTCCTTCCGAGCCTTTTATTACTTCCCTTGAAAATATTTTTGGGTCGGATGGTTTGCAAAAGAAATAATACAAGCTATTTTTGAGGTTGTAAAATACCTTGAAATTTCCGTATCTTTGGGATTGTCCAAACTCTGAAAACTGACTCTACGAAACGATGTTTTTCAATTCAAAAGCAGTAGGCATATTGCTGGCAGTTTTGATTGCCCTCATTACCACAGCTTTTTTATCGCTGATGCCAAATGTGGAACTCAAAGCCTTGGGTGTAACGGCAATTATTTCATTTGCGTCTGCCTTTATTTTGATTTATATTTCGTTACAATTCTTGATTTTTCGGGAGATTAATAATATTTACAAAAATATTGACCGCATCAAGAAAAATTCCTTCAAAGTCCCTGTCAAACTCAAGCGTTCCGCCAATCCTCTCCGCCGTGTTAATGAAGATATTTTGGCTTATGCCGATAAGAAACAGCGTGAAATTGAGGAACTTAAGGAACTCGAAATATTTCGCCGTGAGTTCATTGCCGATGTATCACACGAGTTGAAAACCCCACTTTTTGCAGCACAAGGTTTTGTCCTGACTTTGTTGGACGGTGCAATGGATGATGAAGCTGTACGCTATAAATTTTTGAGGAAAGCCGCAAAAAGTTTGGATGGCTTAAATATTTTAGTACAAGATTTATTGACCCTTTCTCAAATCGAATCGGGACATATTTCCATGAAAAAAGAAACCTTCGATATTCGAGCCGTTACAGAAGAAGTATTTGATCAATTAGAAGAAAATGCCTTTGAAAAAGAAATTGAATTGTCTATTGAACCAACTGAATACGAACCTGTTTTTGTAAAAGGGGACGCAATGCGAATTGCCCAAGTTATGACTAATTTGATAGGTAATGCTGTAAAATATTCACCTGAGTCCAGTGTTATTAATGTCAAATTTTTGATCAAGCAAGATATGATTCAGACTACGGTTGTAGATAATGGCACAGGAATTCCACCTGAACATATCAAACGTATTTTTGAGCGGTTTTATCGAGTGGATAAAAGTCGTTCTAAAAAGCAAGGTGGAACAGGATTAGGTTTGGCAATTGTCAAGCACATTATTGAAAAACATGGTTCTGAAATTTTGGTTAAAAGCAAAGTTGGTAGTGGTACATCTTTTAAGTTTTTGCTTCCTAAAGGATAAAACTAGTGGACAATTTGACAAGTGGTACAATATTCCCGTTTTTTTGTTTTTTTATTTGGAAGTCGTTGATGCCCAAAAGACAAAGGGTCGATTAAATTGGGATTTCTTCGCCATTTTTGGTGCTGTTTTCGGCGGTTTTTTAAGTTTTCCTCGATAATTTTATGATCTTCCGTGAAATACCCATCTCGTGCATTTTTTAATATTTTTCGTGGTACTTTCTGTTTCTTTAGTTTAACTTGTTTTTTGATATTTTGACTTTGCTCAGGAACTTCATCTGAATTTTGTCCAAATGTTTGATTATCAATACTAAATAAAAATATACTCGCAAAAAAAATCTTGAAAAAGAACCTGCTCATATTTAATTTTGATTATTATTTTTTTATTTGAAAGGTCTTAATGAAGAAACGTGCCAACTCTCCTAAAATTTGCTCAGCTTCTCATGATTTTATGATAAACCTACAAAAAAAGAAATCAATTTAATCGTTTTTTCTATTCAAAATCAATAGTTTTGTCCTTATTTGATTTTTGGAATTATAGTTATTTCAGCATAACACTTTAAATAAAAATGATAATGGAAGCCTTGCCTTTGTTGTTATTTCTGGCAGTTTTTTTACTGATTTTGTGGGGATTTCCTGTGGCGTTTACCTTGGGAGGAGTAGCAGTACTTTTTGGATTAGTCGTTAAAGGACCTGAGCTTTTTTTCTTGATGCCTTTGCGAATCAATGGCACAATGCAGAATTTTATTTTGATAGCTGTTCCCTTGTTTGTGTATATGGGTGTGATGTTGGAACGATCGGGAATTGCCGAACGATTATTGGGAAGTATGGCGTATTTGTTTGGGCGAATTAAAGGCGGATTGGCGATTTCAGTTGTGGCAGTCGGAACATTGCTTGCTGCCTCGACAGGTATCGTAGGGGCTACGGTCGTAACGATGGGTTTGTTGAGTTTGCCCACAATGTTGAAACGAGGTTATGCGCCAACTTTAGCCACAGGAACAATTGCCTCATCAGGAACTTTAGGGCAAATTATTCCACCAAGTATCGTATTGGTTTTGTTAGGAAGTGTACTAAATGTTCCCGTTGGTGATTTATTTATTGCGGCGGTGGTGCCTGGGTTGTCATTGGTTTTACTTTATGTACTTTATATTGTTGCCATAACCAATTTTCAACCTGAAAAAGCTCCTGCACTTTCTCAGGAAGCGTTGGAAGAATTTCGTCAGAAAGATGTTGCCAAAGAATTAGTTTTAGCTTTTGTATTGCCTATGACCTTAATTATTGCGGTATTAGGGTCAATTTTTGCTGGAATTGCCTCACCTACTGAAGCCGCAGGAATTGGAGCTTTTGGTGCGACAATCTTAACGATTGGACAACGTAAATTTAACCTCAAAATTCTGAAAGAAGTCATGACCGAAACCACGCATATTACTTGTATGGTTTTCATTATTTTGGTTGGAGCAACAGCATTTGGGTTAGTTTTTCGGGATTTAGGAGGCGATACGTATTTGATTGAAACGATAGAAGGAGCGAATTTGAGTCCACAAGGTTTCTTGATTTTGGTAATGGTTGTGATTTTTGTGGCTGGATTTTTTATTGATTTTATCGAAATTACATTTATTATTGTCCCAATTGTGGCTCCTGTTTTTCAGAAAATGGGCATTGATTTAGTTTGGCTTGGGATTCTGATTGCCATTAATTTGCAGACCTCTTTTCTAACTCCACCATTTGGATTTGCCTTATTTTACCTCAAAGGAGTTGCTCCAAAAGAAGTAACCACAGGGCATATCTATCAAGGAATTTTACCTTTTGTCTTGATTCAAATATTGATGTTAAGCTTGTTGATTGCTTTTCCTGAATTGGTACAATGGCTGCCTGAAATGATGAGAGATACACCATCCATCCCATAGCTAGATGATTGAATATCAATTCTTAGAAGTTATATTTTTACAATTTTTCTCACAAAGAATTTCTTTAGACACTTGAGAATCAATTATTTTTGGTTTTTAGGACAGAAAGAAATTCTATAACTATGTTTTAGTAAATCATTTTATTTATTACAACATAGTTAAAAATGGAACTCATACTTAATACTTCACAAGTTACCCAAGTAGAAATTACTCCTTTAACTTCAAAGTATGCCTCACACTTCCAGTATTATGCCTCCGATGTTTTGGTCGCAAGGTCTTGTCCGTTACCACACCCATTACCTCCCAATTACGCCCAAGATTTTATCAATCAAGCCTTACAAGGTCGAAAAAATCAAAGTCGTTATGATTTTGCTATTCTCCATCAAACCATGTTTGTGGGTGTTTGTAGTCTTGTAAATGTTACTCAAAAACAGCAAGCAGAAGTTACTTATTGGATAGCTCGCCCTTTCTGGGGAAAAGGATATGCTACAAAAGCCTTGGGTGATGTAATGTTTTTTGCTGAAAAGGAAATCAAACTAAAAAAGGTCTATACAGGAGTGTGGAATAAAAATCCTGCTTCTCGGAGAGTCTTAGAAAAGAATAAATTTCATTGGATAAATACGTTACACCAAACAACTAAGTACAATAAGAAATTTATACGAGATAGTATTTGGGAACTAGAATGGACACCAAACTAAACCAATTTGAGCTATTGATAACTACCTTTTTTTTGTTTTTTCTCTCTATAAATTGTTTGTATCTTGATTTTTATAAAATGAACTCTGTCTCAATTCATTTTATAGGCGGATTCCGAAAAGCCTATTCAAAGAGAGTAAGATTTATGCAATTTTTAAACTAACTCGACAAATGTTATATGAAGCACGAGCCTATAACCTGAAAAATATTGCTTATGTATCCGATTGGTGTGAAGGTAATACTAAAAAAGAAGCCAAAGAAGCTGCTTGGGATAATTACACATTAAAATATATAGTAAATACAGCTGAAAAATCAAATATCAGATACCACATTCGAAGAAAACGAAGAAAATAAGTCTCTATGAATGATTAAGTTTTTATTATCCTTACGGATGTCATTTTTTGAGATAAACATCCGTAAGAAATATTTAATCTAAGAGGTGTTGTTTATAATAAGGATACCCCTGTCATTTCTTCGGGTTGTGGAACACCCATCAATTCCAAAATAGTCGGTGCTAAATCGCCTAATTTACCGTCTTTAATCGGTGTTTTATATTCCTTATCCACCAAAATACAAGGAACTAAATTGGTCGTATGAGCAGTATGTGGCGAACCGTCTGGATTTCGCATATACTCCGCATTTCCGTGGTCAGCAATAATAATTGTGGCATAGTCATTTTCTAAAGCGGTTTCTGTAACTGCTTTGGCACAACCATCGACTGTTTCACAGGCTTTCACTACCGCTTCAAAAACACCCGTATGCCCAACCATGTCAGGATTTGCAAAATTCAAACAAATAAAGTCAGGTTCTTTAGCTTTCAGTTTGGGAATAATGGCATCCCGAATGTCGGCTGCACTCATTTCAGGAGCAAGGTCGTAAGTCGCTACTTTCGGAGAAGAACACAAAATACGTTCTTCACCTTCGAATTGGTCTTCCTTTCCACCTGAAAAAAAGAAAGTTACGTGCGGGTATTTTTCAGTTTCTGCAATACGAATCTGTTTTTTACCTGCTTTTTCTAAAACTTCTCCCAAAGTATTTACCAAATTTTCATTTTTGAATAAAACGTCCACTCCTTCAAAAGTTTCGTCATATTCGGTCATGGTAGCATATTGTAGATTCAGTTTTTGCATTCCTGATTCTGGAAAATCTTGCTGAGTTAGGGCTTGTGTAATTTGTCGTCCTCGGTCAGTTCGGAAATTGAAACAAATTACCGCATCATCAGGACGAATTTTAGCAACTGATAAATTATCTTCATCTGTACAGACAATTGGTTTGATAAATTCATCGGTAACACCTGCTTCATAAGAGTCTTTAATTCCTGTAATTGCTGAAGGATAAGCCTCACCCGTACCAAGTACCATTGCATCATAAGCAATCTTGACTCGTTCCCAACGCTTATCCCTATCCATTGCATAATATCGCCCAATAACTGTAGCAATTTTGCCTGTCGTTTCGTTGAGGTGGTTTTGTAAATCAGTAATATATTTTACACCACTATGAGGGTCAGTATCTCGTCCGTCTGTAAAGGCGTGAATAAAAACTTTTTCCAAGTCGTGTTGATGAGCAATCGAACAAACTGCTTTCAAATGTTCTAAATGAGAATGTACTCCACCATCCGAAACCAACCCAATGAGGTGCAATTTTTTATTCTTTCGTTTGGCATAATCAATCATGTTTAGTAACACTTCATTTTTTGCCAATGAATTATCCTCAATAGCCTGATTAATACGGACTAAAGTTTGATTAACAGTACGCCCTGCACCAATATTCATGTGTCCTACTTCCGAGTTGCCCATTTGTCCATCGGGCAAGCCAACTGGTAATCCCGAAGCCTGAAGTTTACTATGCGGATAGTTCGGATAAAGTCCATCCATGAATGGCGTTTGTGCTTGATGAACTCCTGAAACAGAGTTATCTTGTGCTAAGCCCCAACCATCCAGAATCATTAAAAGCACCTTTTTATTCATCATTTATAGGGATTATGTCCTATGACAAAAGTAAAAACATTTTAGCCAAAAAAACAACTTTAGAAGGGAGTTATTTGAAGTCAATAGCTGATTATCAAGCCTCTAAAATCTCGTAAATTTTTAGTTTCTCAAAAAAATTACCGTACCTTTCGGCTTCGAATGCGTTTTGAGGGATAAGTTTTCATTCCTTAAAACAGCATACCCGATGAGAAAAAAATCGAAAATGATACGCAGAAGTAACAAGTTGGCGAATGTCGAATACGATATTCGTGGAAAAGTGTTTGAGGAGTCGCAACGCCTTGAAAAACAGGGCTATCGGATTAATCGACTCAACATCGGCAACCCCGCACCATTCGGGTTTGATGCCCCTGATGAAGTGATTCAGGATGTTATTTTAAATCTTCGCAAGGCACAGGGCTATTGTGACTCGAAAGGATTATTTGTCGCCCGAAAAGCCATTATGCAGTATTCCCAGAGCAAAGCCATTCGGAACGTCCAAATTGATGATATTTATATTGGAAATGGGGTCAGTGATTTAATCGTGATGTCTATGCAAGCCCTGTTGAACGATGGTGATGAAATTCTTGTTCCCGCCCCTGACTACCCCTTGTGGACTTCGGCAGTCAATTTGGCGGGTGGTAAAGCTGTACACTATTTATGCGATGAGCAAGCCGACTGGTATCCCGATTTAGACGATATTGAAAGTAAAATTACATCGAATACGAAAGGGATTGTTTTAATTAATCCTAATAACCCAACGGGAGCGGTTTATTCTTCCGAATTCTTACAACGTTTTGTTGCAGTTGCTGAAAAACATGATTTAATTGTATTTTCAGATGAAATTTATGATAAAATTACCTACGATGATACTGCCCATTTTGCTACGGCGTCCTTTTCGGATGACATTTTATTTATCACCTATGGCGGTTTATCTAAGGTTTATCGAGCAGCAGGTTTCCGTGCAGGTTGGATGATTTTGAGTGGTAATAAAGTGGCTGCTAAATCATATGCCGAAGGTTTAACTTTGTTAAGTAGTATGCGCTTGTGTAGTAACGTCCCTGCCCAATTTGCCATTCAAACGGCTTTAGGAGGCTACCAGAGTATTAATGAATTGGTTTTACCACAAGGACGACTCCGAAAACAACGGGATTATTGTTATGAACGATTAACCAAAATGGAGGGGATTACGTGCGTGAAACCCAAAGGGGCATTTTACATGTTTCCAAAGGTAGATACGAAAATGTATGGAATTCAGGATGATGAAAAATTGGTACTAGACTTATTACGAGAGCAAAAAGTACTAGTCGTCAAAGGCACAGGATTTAATTGGATTGCTCCTGACCATTTCCGAATTGTTTTTTTACCTTCTTTAGAAATGTTAAAGGTTGCATTGGATAAAATGGAGCTTTTTTTACAAAATTACCGATAAAAGGTACTCTATATAAAAACAGAAAGTCCGTTCAAAGAATTGCCTTAAAAATTATTGAACGGATTTTTTTATTAGTTTTTTATACTATCAAGTAAAGCTTGCACATCTTTTAGAGCATCTGCTGCTAGAGGCTTTGTTAAAAACTTAATTACATAATCATTATTAACGATACGGTCAATATCTCGTTTATTGTCTGAGCTGGAAAGAATCACAACCTTACTTTTTTTCTTGATATGTTCAGGAAATTTCCCAAATTCATACAAAAACACAAAGCCATCTACAATAGGCATATTAATATCCAAAAAAATGAGGTTAGGAATATTGGAATCGTTGTCTTTTTCCTCTTCCAAATATTCTAAAGCACTTTTTCCAGAATTTCGGATAACGATATTTTCTGCAAATTGGGTGAGTTCAATGATTCGTTTACTGATAAAGTTATCAGTATCGTTATCATCAACTAACATAACCAATTCAACCGCAGGAGTATTCATAAGATTCTTTTTTAGACTAAAATACTGAAGCTAATTAATAGCAGTGCTAATTTTTTCTTGGGACTCAATCGAAAATAATGCCGTAAGTCCACTTTCTAGCAACTAAGATAAGAAGAATTCTAATAAACTTAGGGCAAAGCTTCTATTTTTTCTTGTTTATTTCGAATCAGGAGACAAATTTATCAATGAATTACTTAAAAATAGCTTGGATTTTTAAAGGAAATTTGAGGATTTATAATTCATGTATGGTTTTTACCTTAAAAAGACTAACACATAATAATAATTGCGATCTAATCTTTTCATTACTTTATTTTGCGGATATTGCTAATCTAAATATAGTTAAT
>DDLX01000009.1 GCA_002340355.1 Cytophagales bacterium UBA2561 | reverse complement strand
TGAATTATTTATCATCAATTTACGATTTTTGATTCCGAATTAATTACCTTTGTCTCAACAAAAAACAAAACTTCCACCTTAACTCTTTGAAACGATGCCAGACCAAGAGCGCAAAGCCCGTTTGATTGAATTTATTACCCATTCAACTGATGAAAAATTTTTATCGCAAATCGAACTGTTGATGAACGCAACAACTTCGATGAATGAAACCAAAGAGCTAGAAATCCTAATCACCAAAAATGTGAAAAAATCACCAGAAAATCTCATTCCTCACCCATTTTCTGGGCGTACGACCAAAGCCTTTGTCAAGTTCTATCGTCATTTTATTTTTGAATTGGGCGAACTCAACCTCATTTTGGAGAAATCTGCATTGAAAAAAACGGAGCCTGATTTCGTTTTTTTGGATTTGCGCTTACAAGTCAAAAGATTACAAAACGTTTGTTATGAAGGACTTTTGCAACTCGAGAATTTATCTACTCCGTTTCCATCCAAAAACTAAAAAACTAGGTGTTTCTAAATGACGATACGCATTATTTTTCTGGAGTATTATGTGAAATTGTTTCGTAAATTTTGCAGACAAAAATCCAGAAAAACAAAATAAAGTAACTAAAATTGCGTTTTGCAAAAATTAGTCCTAAATTTGCAGGCTTAAAACGCCCTTTTCGGTTCTCTTCAAGTTTACTTCAGATTTTAAGAAAATAAAAATACAAAAGGCTTTGGCAAAATTAAAACACGGCAGAATTTCGTTCGCTTCCATTGACCCAGTCATTAATTATCCTGATTTTCTGGATGTTCAGTTACAATCCTTTGTTGATTTTTTTCAGTTAGAAACTCCCGCCGAAAAACGGATGCAGGAAGGACTTTATAAGGTCTTCTCAGAGAACTTTCCGATTTCTGACTCACGGGAAAACTTCCTATTGGAATTTATTGATTATCTAGTCGATCCACCAAAGTACTCGGTTGATGAATGTATTGATAGAGGTCTGACTTATTCCGTGCCTTTAAAGGCAAAGTTACGTTTGTCCTGCAATGACGAAGATAATGAGGATTTCGAGACGATGGAGCAGGAGGTATTTTTGGGAAATATCCCATACATGACGCAACGAGGTTCGTTTGTAATTAATGGAGCTGAACGAGTCATTGTTTCTCAGTTGCACCGTTCGCCGGGTGTATTTTTTGCCCAAAGTAAGCATACGAATGGTACAAAATTGTATTCGGCTCGGATTATTCCATTTAAAGGTTCTTGGATTGAATTTGCCACGGACGTAAATAATGTCATGTATGCCTACATTGACCGTAAAAAGAAGTTTCCTGTAACGACTCTTTTACGAGCAATTGGATACGGAACAGATAAATTAATTTTAGATTTATTTGGATTATCTGAAGAGGTTGATGCACTTCCGCAAAAACTTGAGAAGGTTATCGGACGTAAATTAGCGGCAAGGGTACTTCGTACTTGGACGGAAGATTTTGTAGATGAAGATACGGGTGAAGTTGTTTCGATTGATCGTAACGAAGTAGTTTTAGAACGGGATATTATTATTGCCGAAGAGGATATTGATACGATTGTTGATGCGGGTGTCAAGTCAATTATTTTACACCGAGAAGATGTAAATATTGCTGATTACGCCATCATTTATAATACGTTACAAAAAGATAATTCCAATTCTGAGAAAGAAGCTGTTGAACAAATTTATCGGCAGTTACGAAATACAGAAGCTCCTGACGAGCAAACCGCACGAGATATTATTCAGAACTTGTTCTTTAGTGATAAACGCTATGATTTGGGGGAAGTTGGTCGATATCGAATCAACAAAAAGTTGGAAAACGACCCCAACATGGATATGCGAGTATTGACTAAAGACGATATTATTAAGATTATCAAATATCTCATTACGTTAATTAATTCAAAAGCGGTAGTTGATGATATTGATCACTTGAGTAATCGGCGGGTGAGAACGGTTGGTGAGCAACTTTATAGTCAGTTTGGAGTTGGTTTGGCTCGAATGGCTCGAACCATCAAAGAGCGAATGAATGTTCGTGATAATGAAGATTTTAAGCCTGTTGACTTAATTAATGCGCGGACTTTATCCTCAGTGATTAATTCTTTCTTTGGAACAAACCAACTTTCGCAATTTATGGATCAAACCAATCCATTGGCGGAAATTACTCATAAGCGAAGAATGTCAGCCTTAGGTCCAGGTGGTCTTTCCAGAGAACGAGCTGGTTTTGAGGTTCGTGACGTACACTATACACACTACGGGCGACTTTGTACGATTGAAACGCCAGAAGGTCCTAATATTGGTTTGATTTCTTCACTTTGTGTTCATGCGAAGGTGAATTCAATGGGATTCATCGAAACACCCTATCGTACGGTAAGGAGTGGAGTAGTTGATACTTCGAATAAAGTTACATACTTAACAGCAGAAGAAGAAGATGGTCATAACATTGCACAAGCGAACATTGCCATTGAAGAAGATGGAAATTTTGTGCATGACCGAGTTAAAGCTCGAAAAGAAGGGGATTTCCCAGTAGTTGAGCCTACGGAAGTTTCTTATATGGATGTTGCTCCTAATCAGATTGTTTCGGTGGCAGCTTCCTTAATTCCATTTTTGGAACATGATGATGCGAACCGTGCTTTGATGGGGTCAAATATGCAGCGTCAGGCAGTACCACTTTTACGAACTGATGCACCAATTGTGGGAACGGGACTTGAACGCCGTGCCGCAAGAGACTCTAAAGCTTTAGTGATGGCGGAAGAAGACGGTATGGTTCATTATGTAGATGCTACTAAAATTGTAGTTAAATACGATCTGACTGAAGATCAAAAACTGGTTTCTTTTGATCGAGAATTAGTAGAATATAAACTAACTAAATTCCGTAGAACTAACCAAGATACCTGCCTGAATCTCAGACCAATAGTTAAAAAAGGCAACCCTATCAAAAAGGGAGATGTTCTTTGTGAAGGTTATGCTACAGAAGAAGGAGAGCTGGCATTAGGACGAAACCTAAAAGTTGCCTTTATGCCTTGGCAAGGTTATAACTTTGAGGATGCGATTGTGATTGCAGAACGAGTTGTCCGAAATGATATTTTTACTTCGATTCACATTGAAGAATTTGAATTAGAGGTTCGAGATACAAAACGTGGTGAAGAAGAATTGACTTCTGAAATTCCGAACGTAAGTGAAGAAGCGGTTCGAAACTTAGATGAAAATGGAATTGTTCGAATTGGTTCGGAGATTAAGGAAGGTGATATCTTAATCGGGAAAATTACCCCGAAAGGTGAAACTGACCCTACTCCCGAAGAAAAATTATTGCGAGCTATTTTTGGGGATAAAGCTGGGGATGTAAAAGATGCTTCAATGAAAGCCTCTCCATCCTTGCGAGGAGTTGTCATTGATACTAAATTATTTTCTCGTCCGAAGAAAGACAAAGAACTTCGAGCTAAAGCTAAAAAAGAAGTACTTGCTCTCAAAAAACGTTATGGCGCACGTTTAACTGGTGTTCGTAACAAAATGATTACCAAAATGGTAGAGTTATTGGGGGATGAAACTTGTTTAGGAATTAAGCACAAGTTTGGAGATGAAATTATGTCCAAAGGTGTACGATTTACTAGAGAAAATATCACACAAAATATCTTCCCTCCTAAAAACAATTATCGAGACGAAAGTACTTACGATGTTCCTGAAGAGGTCAATTTATTGTCAGATTTGTTGCTGGAAAACTGGACAGCTAACGAAGAAATCAATGAATTACTTCGAGTTATGGTGAAAAATTATAATAAAAAACGCCATGAAATTACAGGAGATTTCAAACGAGAACGTTTTGCTTACGAAGTAGGAGATGAACTACCTGCAGGAATTGTTCAGTTAGCTAAGGTTTATATTGCCAAAAAACGTAAGTTGAAAGTAGGTGATAAAATGGCGGGACGACACGGAAACAAAGGGGTTGTGGCTCGAATTGTACGGGACGAAGATATGCCATTTTTAGAGGATGGAACGCCAATGGATATTGTTTTGAACCCATTAGGTGTACCTTCTCGGATGAATATCGGACAGATTTATGAAACAGTTCTTGGTTGGGCTGGTGAAAAATTAGGACGAAAATATGCTACGCCAATTTTTGATGGAGCAAGTGAAGAGGAAGTTCGCCATGAACTCGAAGAAGCAAAGTTACCTACTTGGGGACGCACTCAGTTATTTGATGGCTTAACAGGACAAAAGTTTGAAAATCCTGTTACGGTTGGTATTATTTATATGCTGAAGTTGGGACACTTAGTTGATGATAAAATGCACGCTCGTTCAATAGGTCCTTATTCATTGATTACACAACAGCCACTTGGTGGTAAAGCTCAATTTGGTGGTCAGAGATTTGGTGAGATGGAAGTTTGGGCATTAGAAGCCTTTGGTGCGGCGCATATTTTACGAGAAATTTTAACAGTTAAATCTGATGATGTAATTGGTCGGGCAAAAGCCTATGAGTGTATCGTAAAAGGTGAGAATATGCCAAAACCAAATATCCCTGAATCCTTTAATGTATTAATTCATGAATTGAGAGGATTAGCCCTAGAGGTTACCTTAAAATAAAAGCTACTTATTTTTTTAAATTAGATGGCAAAAAAACGGATTCAGTTTCCAAGAAACTGAATCCGTTTTTGTATTAAGATAGTTTTTCAAATGATATGTAGGTATCATTCTTGAATATTGAGGGTTCGTACGGTTTCATCTTTTCCGCCTTCACCTTTAGCAATTAGTCGGATAGTATAAATTCCATGTTTTTTAAAGGTGTATTTAGGGTTTTCAACCCGTGATTGAATACCATCTCCAAAATCCCATGAATAATCTGTAGCATTTTTAGATTTATTCCGAAACTCTACCTCGCAAGGGGCTTGACAATCTCCTCCCAAAATATCAAAATCAGCAATAGGAGCAACAATACTGTCCTGAATTTGAATAGTTTTGGCAAATCGGGCGGTACCTGTTTTGCCTGTGGCAGTTAAGCGCACTGTAAAAATTCCGCCTCGTGTGTAGGTATGGTTTGGATTCATTTCTGTAGAACGTTCACCATCTCCAAAATCCCATAAAAAGGAGTCTGCATTAACTGAACGATTCTCAAAATACACATCACATGAAGCTGTACAACCCGCCGAAACAAAAGCAAAATCAGCACGAGGAAAGGCAAAAACATGAACCGTCTTAGTTGTATTATTTGTACCTGTCTGACTAATTGCTTGAAGTCTGACAGGATATACTCCGCTTTGAATATACTGATGTTTAGGATTTTTGAGAGTAGAAGCCTGTCCATCTCCAAAATCCCAATAAAATGTTTGAGCATTCTCAGAGGTATTGCGAAATTGCACTTCAAGTGTTACAGAATCAGGGGTATCAAATTCAAAACCTGCCGTTGGAGGAGTTGCTGGATCATCTTCTTGGGTACATGCCGAAGCAAAGAACCATGTACCCAGTAAAACTAACATGGATTGCCAAATTGTGATTTTCATGTATTCGTCAAAGTTTTAGATTTCAAAAAACATAGAAAAAATACGAAAACAAATTTAGTGAATTTTATCTACTATTTTGTCTGGGGAGCGATTAGGAAGCATAACGTTTACTTGGGTTCCCATTTTAGGGATACTTTCAATTCGAATTTCACCTGCCAATTTTTCGATAGTTTGTTTGACAATGTATAGTCCCAATCCTGAACCATCTGCTAGCTCTGTTCCACGATAAAACATATCAAAAATATTGGAGCGTACTTCATGAGCAATCCCAATCCCATTATCTTCAAATTGAATTAACACTTGGTTGGCGTGAGTGAGATCAATTATAATTTTGATAGAATGAGAGGACTTACTTCGATCCTGATATTTAATTGCATTAGAAAGTAGATTATTTAGAATAATCCGAACTCGTAAATATTCATTGTAAAAATCGTGTTTACCAATAACTTGGACGTGTTTCTGAATTTTTTCATAATTTGCCATAAACTCCATATTCTGGAATATTTCAGAAATCAGTTTTTGAATATCAATTTTTTCAATGACAGTTTCAAGGCGTTCATTTCTTGAAAAATCCAATAATGATTTAATAAAAATATCTAACCGATTGGTACTTGTTTCAATCATGTCGATATATTCTCGCATTGTACCGAGGTTGGTACCATCAATTTTTGCGAGATTAATCAAACCCAAAATCGAAGTTAATGGCGCACGCATATCATGCGAAACCTTGTAAATAAATTGGTCAAGTTCAAAGTTACGAATTTCAAGCTGTTTGAGGGTTTTTCGTAAACTATCTTCAGATTCTTTGAGACGATTATTCTGCTGTATCGTTTTGCTTAATAATTCCTTAATTTGGGTTTCTTGTTCTTTTTTCTTAGTAATATTAGTTGCAATGGCGTATAAATTCTTACGATTATAAATCATGCTCCACGATAACCATCGATAACCTTCCTGACGGTGTAGACACCGAATCGCTAGCTCGCCGTTTTCACCTTCATTTTCTCGTAAACGATGTAAAAATTCTTGCATGATTTGTCGGTCATGGGGATAGATGAAACTAAAAAGAGAAGCATTTTGAATTTCATCCCAAGGATACCCTAATGTTTTAGCAAAACCTTTATTGGCATATGTTAACTGCCAATTTGCATCCGTAATAATGACGATATCGAGTAAAGACATATCGAAAAATCGTCGAAAACGAGCTAAAGGAGCATCACTCATCATAGCGATACTAGCCGCTAAATGAAGCTCCCCTGTGGGTTCTTGCAAAATTTTACCGTTGAGTCGAATACTTTCCCCTGATTTTTTTTGTAGACGAACTTTCAAAGGACGAATACGGTCAGGGCTTAAACGTTGAATCTTACGATAAAAATCAGATAAATCTTCTGGGACAATTAAATCCAAGAAAGATTTTCGATACAACTCATCAGAAGTGTATTCTAACGTATGAGCAAAGAAGGAGTTAAACTCAGAAAGTAGCCCTTCTGCAGTAAGAATACAATGAATTTCCGAAGATAAATCAAGTGACTTTTTCAGGTTCATAGGTCGTTCTACTTAGAAAACCACTAGGCGATATTTCTGATAGCCCATATTAAGGGGTAGCTATAATTTTTAAATATATAGGTGGTAAAAAAAGTTAAAAAATTAAATTTGAATTTAATAATCTAATTTGTAAGGAATAAGATTAAATTCTATTTCTGAGTCATCAATAAAATCTTCGGCTTCTGCCAGTAAATCAAAATCATCATCAGGATAATACCAATTAATTCCGATTGAAATACCCTGATTTTCTAATGACTTGAGTAATAATAAGATTTCTAGAATTGCCTTAGATGAACTGGTATTGAAGTAAGTGAGCCGAAAATTAAAGATAAGTGGATGTGATATCTCTTGCTGGCTATATTCCGTTATCCATCTGATAATAGGTGCATAAAATGCTACTGTATTTTCCAAATAGGATTCTCCTATAATTTCACAGATTCCTGTTTTTGCATTTAACTTTATTTCAGGAGTTAAATAAATTCCTGTTTCTCCTTTGATATGTACATTTTTCATTTATTTCTTGAGTCAGTAAGAGTCCAAGTTTTATCGAAGTTTACATTTCGTTCCGACAAAAAACATACTGAGTCGAAAGATTTTGTTTGGCTTTCATTTTTAGGCTATTTCTAGATGTACTTTTTGTTGATAAAAAGTATTTTTTAGTATGAAAAATATTAAAATAAGTCTAAGCTTACGTCTTATTTTTTAGTAAAATAAAAGTAAGCTTATCAAGCAAACTTGTGATTTAGATTCGTCCTAATATTTTTTTGCCTAATAATGATTTGAATAGCTCAGGTCTGATATCGATATCTAATGTTTTAGCTAAATACTTCCGAGTTTTACGATTGGTCTTACCAGTCATTCTCAAGCCTGCCTTGAGCTGAGCCATTACGACTGCTTTTTTAGTTTTTTCACCAAAAACACCATCTACTTCACCACAATCAAATCCAGCTGCGTTTAGAACTTCCTGTAAACGAGAAACTTCCTCTCCTTCATGTCCTTTTCGTAATCTAATGGCATGAAGATACAAACTAGATTTCGGAACAGGTTGAGTTATATGTTGAAGTTGTTTTTTTTCTGTAATTTTCTTGACTTCTTGAGTATCTTCTTCTCCTGTCAAATCAATAACACTACTTGTTGTTTCTAGACGACGATACCCCGCAACTTCAAAACGCCACATCTTAGAAATGGAAACAGCATTGGTTTGGTTTCCTCCTAAACAGAACACTTTACGTCCATCTTCTGAAAATCCCGTAAAGATACCTACATGATATATTTTATCAAGACTTCCTTTTGTCCCGAATAGAATAACATCTCCTGGCTGTGGATTCTTAACGACTCTACCAACATCACGCCACGATTTTGAGCGAGCATCTTTACTGCGTTCATAACCTGCTTTGTGTGTTACCCAGTTCAGAAAAATACTACACCAAGGCGTTTCATCGTCGTTTACCCAATCAAAGCCTGCCTCATGAGCATACTTCAAAATACGGTGATTATGTCTTGCTCCTTCAATTTCTGTTGTTCCTAATTCCGCCGAGGCAATGTCGATTAGCTTGCTCATTTATTAAATAATTATAGCATTATTGAGTTTTAGGAGTAAATTAACTGAAAGTAAAAGTACAATTTTTAGCCAAAAAATACTAAGTTATGAGTGCGAAATATCGACTTTTTGTAGTTGCTGATGCTCTTGACGATTTTTAACAATATCACAAGCCAAAAATAGAGCGGCACGAAAGGAGCTTTCATCTGCTTTTTTACGTCCTGCAATTCCATAAGCAGTACCGTGATCAGGTGAAGTACGAATGATAGGAAGTCCTGCCGTAAAATTAACCCCCGTATTAAAAGCAAGTGTTTTGAACGGAATTAGTCCTTGGTCGTGGTACATGGCAAGAACCGCATCATATTGTTGATAACTTGCCGTTCCGAAAAAACCATCCGAAGGAAAAGGACCAAAAACCAAGTTCCCTTTTTTCTTTAATTCGATAATAACAGGCTCAATAATATCTTGTTCTTCTTTACCTAAAAGTCCATTTTCGCCTGCATGAGGGTTCAATCCTAAAACAGCGACTTTTGGACGTTGAATACCAAAATCTTTTTTTAAGGTATTTATTAGAATTACTAATTTTTGTCTAATTTTTTCTTTAGTAAGTGACTCAGCAATATTTCGAAGGGGAATATGCCCTGTCACTGTTCCAACTCGTAAATCGTCCGAAACCAAAAGCATCAAACTTTCTACGTTTTTTGTAAAACTTTCAGTATAAAACTCAGTATGTCCAGGATACTGAAATTCGGGGCTTTGAATATTATCCTTATTAATTGGAGCAGTTACAACTGCCTCAATTTGACCTGATTTCAGGAATTCAACTGACTTTTGAAGAGCTAAAAAAGCACTACGTCCTGCTTCTTGACGGACTTTACCTGGCTTAATATCAAGGTTGTCTTCCCAGCAATTCATGATATTTGCTTTTTTGGGATTGAGTGGTGTATTTTCTCCTAAGGATTGATATTGAAATCCTTCGATCTGGAGTATTTTCTTGTAACGTGAAAAAATTTTACTTGAACCAAAAACAACAGGCGTACAAAATTTACAAATTCGGTTATCCATTAAAGTCTTGATAATGATCTCAGGACCTATACCATTAAAGTCGCCTATGGTAATACCAATAACAGGTTTGGTTTGTTTTTCTTGGGGCATATCACAATGTTCTCCGTGAATACGTTCATTTTATAGTATGTCAAAGGTAAAAAAAAAATGAATACCGAAAGGGGTATTCATTGAATAGGAATCCGTTAAGACTTTTAGTAGCTTATTCGTGTAAGAATACAGCCTACTTCTTCTTATGTCTATTTTTTCGGAGTCGTTTTTTGCGCTTGTGCGTCGCAATCTTATGGCGTTTTCGCTTTTTTCCGCAAGGCATAAGGACTAAATTTTAGATTAAAAAAATTAATTTAAAAGTCAAATTTAAGAATAAATCTATTCTAAAATGAGCGCAAAGATACTATTTTTCTAACTCATTTACTAATTTTTGTAGTGCATTTTTGCGTACAGGTTCTTCCGTATTTTCTAAGACTAATTTCAATTTAGGTAGTGCTTTTTCAGGTTGTTGAGTCTGTAAATAGCACTCTGCTAATCGCAATTGAGCCTCCAAATCATTAGGATTCAATGAGATTAATTTCTCAAAACGTTCAATAGCTTTTTCAAATTGTCCACTTTGCATTGATAAATTTCCAAGGCTAAAAAGAGCAAATTCGTTTTCTGGGCTTTTATTTAAGACTTCTCGAATCATTCGAATTCCTTGCATGGGAGAAGAAGTAGTTACATAAGTTACCCCAATTTTAACCTGAACTTCGGGGGACTTTTCTGTAATTTTGTCATAAAAAGTACGAGCCTTTTCAGCAAATTGTAACTTTTTATCTGAGTTCATGGCAAAAGCAAACGCCTCATAGTGAGCATCTCCAACTAATTCTAGGGTTTCATCAGAAGGAAAATCTTGATTCAAATGCTCAGCATAATAAATCAAGCTATCAAACTGTCCTACTTGTCGAAATTGTTGGCGTAATTTTTCAAAGGCTTGTCGTTTATTCAAAAATTCGCTTGCTTCCAAAAAAGTAGCCCGATATTGATTCAAATTTTCTTGTTGTTCGGCAGTTAGTGTTACCGAATGGGATTCCATATTATTCTGGTGATCATCAGAATGTTGAGAATCACTATCAGTATGATTTTGTGAATCCTGATTCAGGTGAGCTTCCGTAGAACTCATGGAACGCTCCTTCGTATTGACAACTGAACGGGGTAATAAATACAAGCCGATTATAGCAAAAACTGCTAAACCAATTAATAGATAATGAGTACGTAGCATAAGAATTACCAGATTTTTTAATGAAAAAGTCCCAACAAATAAGCGTTTGTTGGGACTTTTGAAATTAATAAATTATTTTGGATTGAAAACGAACGGTTAGTCTTCTTTGTTTGCTAATTTGACTTTTTCGCTTGATTTAATAATCTCTACGAATGTTTTAGAAGGTTTGAAGCTTGGAATGTAATGCTCATTAATTACAATGGGTTCATTTTTGGAGATATTTCGCCCGATCTTTTTGGCACGTCGCTTATTGACGAAACTACCAAACCCTCGCACATAAATATTTTCGCCGTCCGCCATGTTATTTTTCACTACGGTAAAAAAGGCTTCCACAGTCGATTGTACATCGGCTTTGTCAATGCCAGTTTGTTCAGCAATTTCACTAATAATATCTGCTTTTGTCACTGTATTATAAGGATTAGTTTAATATTAAGAATCTATAAATCAATTACTTCGGTGCAAATCTATGAGGTTAATTTGAAATATGCAACACTTTCTTAAAAATTATTTCAATTTTTTTTATCTTTTCTAGGTTTAATCATCTCATAATACAGGCATTTGATTATCAATTAGTAAGACACTCACAAGCCATTAGAATATTTTTATATATAAAAATTAGGTTTATTGATTTAATTTTTTCAAGGTAATAAAATATCAATATAAGCTTAAATTATTAAATATTTGAAGAATTAAGAAGCCATCGGGAAGCCTCTTCAGTTCGATTATCGGCAAAATGTTTTAATTCAAACTGATGACTAAGATTCATAGCAAAAAATTCATCAAATAATTGCTCTACAGTTAAATTACTGATGAATTCTTTAGGGACAATATGAGCATATTTCTTCACCTGTGCAACTGACCAAATTGGATTTAATTGATGTGCCATCCAAATTTGTTCTTCAGGGGTAATAGTATATAAAAAGTTACAACAATAATCAAAAATATAAGACAAAGGAACTTGTTTAGAAACCTCTCCCCAGTGAAGGACTTCGTGTTTGAAGTCAGTTGTATTCATATTTTCAGTTTCAATAAACCATTCTGTATAAAGTGTCTGATCATCAGTATTATATTCATGTTTGACAAACTTAGAGTTATAAAGAAGATTATGTGTCATAATTTTTTAATAATTATATTATATCAAAATGTTCCTGCAAATCTACGTAGATATACCTAAAAAAGCATCAAATAACTCTGGGCAATAGAACTTTAGAGTATAATTTGAAGGTTTCACAGTTATTTTACAGAAATAAATATATTGATTCAGTTTGTTTTTCATTTTAATCGTAAAATGAACCTTTTCTTTATAATATTAGTCTTTAGCGATAAAGATATCCTTTAAAATAACGACATATAAATCAAGTTAAACCTATTATTGAATAATTCTATTTTTCTATGCTTAAAAGTACAAATAATTTACTATCTGTTTTTTTATTTATTTGGTTTCTTTTTTTTATTTCATTTTTTTCTTTTGCACAAGAAGCCATTGATTATGAATTTACGGTTGCTCAGGATGCTTCCCTGATTGATATGAATTCAGGTACTACAGAGCTTATTGGAGCAAATAAGACAGCGACTTCTTCGAATGTCATTCCATTGGGTTTTGAAGTATGGTTTATGGGAGAACGTTATACTGATTTCTCCGTAAATTGTAATGGTACTTTACGATTCGGAACAACCAAAATTCACCCCAATGGAAATACGTATGACATTCCTGATAATGCTCGAATTGCAGTCTTTGCAGGATTAGACTCTGACCCTGTAACCAATGATTATATCGCCCAATGGAAAACCTCTGCAAATGGAAAAGTACATTATAAAATTATTGGAACAGCTCCACAGCGTCAGTTAGTAGTAGAGTGGAAAAATTTACACATAAATTATGAAAGTCCTTTTGAAGATGCTACTTTTCAGTTAGTTGTACATGAAACAGCCTCTCAGCCATCTCAGCCACAAGGCGGTAGAATTGAAATGATTTATGGAAAAATGAATCTATTTTTAGACTTGCGTAATGTTCGTTGTGGTATCGGTGGAAAAAATGGAGGAAATGAAACAATGGGTATTGATTTGACACAAAATCCGCCTACTAATAAAGTCGGAGATGTTAGTAATGTTTTGGATTCAGGAGTCATACCTTCTTTGAATCGTTTACAGGATGGAAATCGAGTTAAATTTACTTTTCAATCTCCGATTCCCAATGTTGAAGCTGAAAATTTACGGACAATTTGTGACAACCAAAATGGGATTCAATTGGATTGGGATTTGACGGATGGTTCAGGAGGAAATACTGTAGGTTCAGTATTGTATAAATCAACTGATGGAACAAACTATTCATTTATATACCAAACTGAAAAAATACAAGATGTTAGTTATTTTGATGCTGATGTAGATTTGCAAAATACGTATTGGTATCAAGTTTATACGGTTACAGAGGGACAGCTTTCGACTCTTCAATCAAGTGGAGAACTTCGTGTTGCTCCAAATGAAGTTCCAGAATTTGATTTAGGAAAATCAATATTATGTGAGGGAGATTCGGTGGTTTTAGATGCGGGAAATTTTGCAAGTTATGAGTGGAAAAATGGAGCAAATCAAGTGCTTGGAACTTCTCAAACTCTTAGTGTGAAGATGGCTGGAAACTATGCCGTAACTGTTTTTGATACAGAAGGTTGCGAGCAGTTGGGTAGGAGTGAGGTGATTTTTTCAAGACCACCCGTATTTTCGCTTGAATCAGAATATACTTTTTGTGAAAATGAATCTATTACTATAGAAGCACCTGATGGACAAGACTTTGCTCGTTACGAGTGGGTTCGAAAAAGTGGACAGAAAGTGGAAGAAGGACAAGATTGGGAAACTCGGGAAATCGGCGACTTTTATCTGAAAATTACCAATGAAGATGGGTGTTTTTCGACCGATACGTTTACAATTAAAGCTTTATCGGTGCCTTCGATTGAGATTGTAGGAGAGCCATATTTATGTGAAAAAACTCCTCTTACCACTTTGACTGCTCAGGTAGATGATACAGGAAATGATCCCTTAGTTTATGAATGGTATAAGGGTTCTACTTTTTTATCGGATACATCTGAATTAGAGATTGATGAAGTCGGCATCTATACCATAACTGTCAAAAATACAGTAGGTTGTGAAACTTCGAAATCTATTGAAGTTATTAATTGCTGTGAGCCTGTTTTGACGATTCCGAATGCATTTACTCCCTTTAGTACACCTGATAATAATGAGTATGGAATTGAGCATCAGGATTTGAAATCATTTCATATGCGAATTTATAATCGTTGGGGAATTTTGGTTTTTGAAACTACCGACCCTGAAATTCGCTGGGATGGCACATTTAATGGAAAACCTTTACAACCTTCTGTCTATCAAATGGTTATTGAGTATACGGGTTGTCGAAATGGTGTTACATTTCAGGAAAAGTTAACTGAGGCAATTTATTTATTAGATTAAATAAATCAATATAAATGCTTGTTAAATAGATTCAATATTGTTGATTGGTGTTGTTAGGACTAAATATCAGCCAACGGCAGAAAATTGATATCCGTTGCAAATAGTTTGAGTGTCAATAAGTTGTTTTTGATTGAATACTTAATTCGTATAGGATCGTTTTCATTTTGCCAGATTTGGATCGTTTTTTTCTTTAATGCAAATCTTCCTTGATATATCTTATAATAACTCGTGCGATTTAAGGCTTTTGATTGGTTAGGTTCTAAAACAAAATCTGCATAATATGTAACAGGTATGTGAACCTCTGAGGAATATTCATTGGAATCTTCGTGGTAATTTACAATAAACTTAAAATACCCATTGCAGGCTGTCGCATTTATCCAATTTTCAAAATTTGAATTATAATTTAAAGGATCAAATTTCTTGGTTGATTTCCACTCTCCTATAAAAAACTTCCAATCCATACTTTTTTTATTTTATTGTGTCCTAAATACATCATAAACTTCGTGATATAATATTGATTATCAAATTTTTACATAAATGTATACAAAGTAAGGTTTGTAAACCCTACTTTATGTACATCAGCGATTTTGAGCAATGAAAGCTATTTCACTAAATAAAGTGTATTCCCTAAAGATATTTTTCAAAGATTTTTAAACAATCTCTTAGGTGAAAGAAATATTAGTATATCCGAAGCACTCAGAAGATTATTTTGTTACTTTCAAACTATTTTCGATGACTTCTTTAAGTAATGATGGCTCACTACCAAGACCTACAGTTAAGAGCTTGGCTCCAGTTATTGGCACTCCGTTATAAGGTCGAATATATACTTGACCATCTGGAGTACGTTCAAAATAAGTGTACCCGTCTTCGGCTCCTATTTGTGTACAGCCTTTTATCCGAAGAATACTTTTTGGCAATGTCTTACAAATATCATAAATACAATTTAAGTTAGGTAAATTAGGTAAGTCCACAGAGCAAGAAGACCAATGAGCTTTAAGGTGGTCAAGTTTCTGAGCCTTATTTTTAGAAGGAGAAAGTTTGGGAATAAGAGAAAGATCAATTTCGTCCATCTTGATAATTTCAGCTAATGGATTGATTGCGTGAATTTCACTAACCACAGAAGCTTGTCTGTTCATTGATGTATTTTCAAGATGTGTTAGTACAATTAAAGAAGAGACTTGAAGCTGGTTGGCTTCTAATTCATTATGCTCTCCTCGCTTTTGCCAGTTTTTGACATCAACTACAGATATTTGAATTGGTGGCAAAAACCGACTGTTGACACCAACGCCAAGAAACCCCATAAGTGAACAAGCATCAGAAGTCCCATTCGCTTCGATGAGTGTAATTCCGTTTGTTCGTTTAGGAACTCTATTCACAAAATCCCGAAGTTCATTTATTCCACTACAACAAATACAACTTCCACTAAGTGCCCTAACCCATTTAGGTTCTATTTTTCCGATAAACTGTTGAATGTCAAGATTGGCATTCTCATAATCATTGAGAATAATGAAAGGACTCCAACCTTGATCTATATAACGAGTCGTTAGATGTTTTAGTAAAGTGGTCTTTCCTGCACCTAAAAAACCTACAATTGTAATAATAGCTTCCATATTTTTTGAGAAATATATTTTTGATTTGACCAGTATTTAGTTGTTTGAATACTACATTTTTTGGGCTGTAAAAAAGTAATTTTAATCTGAAATTCAAATATTCTCGTATAAATATTAAATTTATTACTTATATCTTATGATTAGAATGCAAAAAGTAATTCAAATATATAAAAAAATAGTACATACAGGAACCAATAAAAAGTTTTCGGACATAAATAATAAATATACAAAACTTGTTAATATTTATGTCTTGATATGTTTACATGCAAGTCTTGTATTTTATATTAGTGATTTAATTTTCTTAGATAAACCATTAACGGCTCATATAACAGCATATATATCTCAGTTACAACTAATTATTATTTTAATTCTCAACCAAAAGCATTATTTTAATGCGGCTAAATTACTCTGGATTGCCTACTTATTCATCTATATCAATATTTCTACTTGTACCGTTAATCCAGGGATATATACGGAGTATTATTTTTTACTTGTTCCAGGGATATGTTTAGCAATTTATCAGAAAAATACAATTCCTATTATTGCTACTCTTTTAGGGTATTTCTGTTTTTTTGCACCCTATTATTTTTGGGATATATATCCTGAAAATCATCCAAATAAAACACAATTTATTGTTGTTGGAGTACTGTTTTATTGTGTCTATGCTATCATAAATTACTTTAAAAAACTGAATGCGAAGAATGAAGCAAAGTTATTAGTTGCTTATGAAGAACTTGAAAAAAGAAAAAAACTTGAAATTGCTGATCTTCAACTGCAATCTCTAAAATCGCAGATGAATCCTCATTTTATCTTTAATGCGCTTAATTCCATTCAAGAATATATCATCTTAAATCAAAAACGACTCGCAAGTGATTATTTAGGTAAATTTGCTGATTTGATTAGAGCATATCTCAATCATAGTATGAAAGATGCTATTGCCTTGAAAGAAGAGATCGCTTGTTTAGAGATGTACTTAGAATTGGAAAAATTACGTTTTGAGGATACATTATTTTATTGTATTAACTATAAACATCATCAAAGTTTGGAGCGCATTATGATTCCTACGATGTTGATACAACCTTATGTTGAAAATGCCTTAAAACACGGATTATTACACCGAAAAAATAACCGTATTTTGTCTATTGATTTTGATATCAATGTCCAAACAAAAATGGTAGTTTGTACAATTATAGATAACGGAGTAGGACGGAAGAAATCGGAAGAGTATAAGGCAAAGAAATTAAGAAAGCACACCTCATTTGCTTCCAAAGCTAACGAAAATCGACTTCAATTAATTAATATGAATATGGAAAAAGAAAGACAAGCCAAAATTATTATTACTGATCTTTATGAGAAAGATAAAGCTTCAGGTACAAAAGTAGTCCTCACCATTCCGTACTTATAAACATAAAGAATGACTATACTTATTATAGACGATGAACCCAAAGCCAGAAAATTGCTCGAAGTGCTTTTAGAAGAGAATTGTCCTCAAGTCACAAAGATCTTTGTGGCGGATGGTTTATTACAAGGAATCAAGTTGATAAAAAAAGAAAAACCGCAGTTAGTTTTCTTGGATGTAGAAATGCCTGAATATTCGGGACTTGAAATTTTGGATTTTATACCAATCAAACAACGTGATTTTGAAATTATTTTTACGACCGCTTACAGTCAGTATGCTCTACAGGCATTCGAGTTATCCGCTATTGATTATTTATTAAAACCACTTCGTCCTGATAAACTTATCGTAGCAGTGGAAAGAGCCATGATTTATATTAATAAACGAACCATTGTTGAACGTCTTACGGACTTAAAAAATAATCTTGAATCTGCTCATAAGAAAATAGGTTTACCATATAGTGATGGGATTAAATTTATCGAAATTCAATCAATAATCATGTTCGAGGCTGATGGAATGTACACTAAAGTTAGTACTATCGAAAATGAAATGATCCTTGTAAGTAAACCGCTCAAATATTTTGTTGAATTGTTGCAAAAAGTTAGTTTTTTTTACCGTCCTCACCGCTCTTATCTCATTAATCTTTCTTATCTCAAAGAATATATAAAAAGAGACGGCGGATATATTTTAATGGAGAATAATAAAGCGGTATCTATTTCTAAAGATAGAAGAGAGGAGTTTTTGGGCATTATTCAAAATATATGAGCCTTTAGAAACTCAAATCATCCTTTCAGAAATTTGCTACTTTCTACCTGATAATTTCATGATAGTTTTACGTCAGTTAAACAAAATAAAACAATCATGAAGACAACATTAGTTCTCATTTTCAGCCTTCTGTTTTTGGGATATGAAGGGATTTCTCAAGATGTCAAACATCAAACCGAAGAATTAGCTACAATTAAAATTGGAAGTTACAGACCTTATTTAACGAAACGGGATGATAAAGGAAAATATCAAGGAGGTTTAAGTAGTTTAGTGTATGAAATTGTAGATATCAAGGACTATCGAATTGATGGAAAGCATAAAGAAGTTTATCTGTATTTTGGAGAAAATGCAGATCGTTCAAGCGATGGATATAAAAAGAAAATGTACTTGACGGGTAATCTTGCTTTTCCAATAACGTATGTGCAAAAGGTCTTTGAAGGAAATAAAACCATGCAAGAAGAAATAGGTTTTGCTCCAAGAATAAACCGCTATTCAGATGTCCATCGCTTGGTATTTCTTGATGGTCGAATTTATGTTCTTGAAGATTGGAAAGACAAGGACAATTATGAGTTAAAAATGGTATTGGAATTCCAAGAAAAAAGATTAACTGGATTAAAACTGATGAAAGAGGTAATGAAATCTCCTAAAAAGATGGAAGCCTTACAGCCTCACAAAATACTTCAAAAGTATTTAGACCAAGCCTATGCAAAACAGCAAAAAGTTTACGCAAAATGGTTACAGAATACTGATAATAAACGTTTTGAAGAAAATATTGAAGCGACCAGAAAATTAATCATAGGTGCGATTAATAAACAACGTGATGACTGGTACAATTCGGCAGAATACAAGCGGATTAAAGAAAATAATCAATATTTTGCTCAACATCAACAGCAAAATTATACAACCGTTAACAACCGAACAGGAAGAGATATTTATATCTATGCCGAAGGCTCAAGTAATGGTTCTCGTGTATCAGCAAATGGAAGTGGGCGTTGTGATTGCAAAAAGAATCAGTATTATAGTTTTAGTGGTAATTCATCGGCAAGTCAAGGAACGCTGATAATTAGTGCTAATCAAAATTGTGGGCAACAAGTTACAGTAGAATAGTTTTTTGAATCCTGATTTATCTTTCTTCTAAGAAATATGATAATCACAGTTTAAATTTTTAGATTCTACCCTAAGCCCTCTTGATATAGAGGAGTTTGGGGTAGAAAAAACTTGACAGTCTTTGATTATCGTTTAGAAACTCCACCCTAAGTAAATCTGTGGCTCAAAAAGAAAGTAGTTTCTCCATTTATCGTCCAACTCCTTAAATCCATCAGGAGCATTGTTATCAAGCATCCAGAGCATACAATTCACCTGTGGTTCTATGAAAAATCGTTTTTTCTTACCAAAACCGATATGATAGCCAAGATGATATGAAGTATAAAGTTTAAAATCATTTCCAATTTTGTTATCGTCAAGGTCGAAATAGGTTTGAAATTGCGGTAGAACTTCAACAGCTCCAAAAAGCCCTTTCCAAAGCATGCGTTGGTAGGTTACTCCTATACCTATTTCTCGCACATAGCCCGGATAGAATTCACTTTCTGACTCTAACTTATCCAAAATACCATCCCACCACGTGATTCCCATGGGTTGAAACAATCGCCATCTGGTAAGCTTCACTCCTAGGATGTTCTTATTGTCCAGATTGCGTTTTATATGAAGCTCTAAGTGTTGTGTACTTGTTCGCTCATCCCAAGAATTCTCAATAAGCCCTTCAGGAACAAAATAAGGTATACTTACCCTATACTTATGGGCTACTTCAGTTTTTTTACCCTCTGGTGAGTTAGTTTGAGCAAAAGTTCCAAGTGTACAAAAAAATAAAACTATCGTTAATAGATTTTTCATGTTTATGAGTTTTCATGTGAAAAATTTAGACTAAGGTTTCTTTGTTGTTGTCAAGTCATCAGCCAACAGAACAGCCAACAGAATATTCTCTGATTCTGTCAAATTGACAATTCAAAAGTAGAGTAAAAAGATGCGGTAATCGTACTAAAGTGAGATGTGAGACTTTAGAAGTGAGATATGGGACTTTTTTGGGTGAAAATTAGCTTTGTTGAGCCTTTACCCAAGCCTTTGGAGTCATTCCTGTTTCTTTTTTGAAAAATGAATTGAAAACACTCTTAGAATTAAAACCGCTTTCATAAGCCAAGCCCAAAAGTGTAAGATGTGCATTTTTAGGATTGAGGGCTTTTTCTTGAAAGTCTTGCAAACGGTATGAATTCAAATACTCATTAAAATTTCTATCTGTTTTATCATTGATAAGCCAAGAAAGCTTGTTAGCATTGATGCTCAAATATTTGGCAAGCTCTCGTAATGAAAGGGAAGTATTTTGAAACCACTTTTCTTCTTGCATACCTTTACTTAAATTTTCTAAAACTATGGCAGTTTCAGAAACGGACATTAAGGCTTTAGGATTTTTAATTTGTACTTGTTTCGCTTGTTTTGGAGGAAGTGATTTTTTGTCAAAAACGGATTGTACTAAATCTTGAAATTTCGAATAGTGCCATAGTGGTTCAAGCAAAGGAGTATTCATGAAATTAATTATTTGTCCTGTCCGTGTTTTGATGTTTTCTTCTAAAAAATCTAATGCCATTTCGTGCTTGCCCAAGTGAACCAATAAGAAAAGTTGCCAAGGAAAAAGTGTAACTCCAAAATCTTCTTTTATCATTAAGCTTGCTTTATTGATATCAATACCTATATTTTCTTCTGGATTGACCAATTGATATAATACCCTACATTCGTCAGGTCTTTCTACAAAAGGATTTTGATTTAAGAAAATATCTAATTTTTCATATTCTTTCAAGTGAATATAGCAGAGCTGCAACAGTGCAATGGGATGTGTAAATTTTGGATTAATTTTTAAAGCTGTATCCAGACATTCCACCGCTTTCGGAAAGTTTTTGGATAAATAATAAATATTGGCTTTAGTGAAATAATGATTAGCAGATAAAGGATTAATTTTTAATATATTATCAGCTTTTTTATGTGCTTCTTCAAAGTAGCCAATGGCAGTATATAGTTCACAAAGTCCTTCTTCGGCTTCGGTGTAAGCGGGATTAAGCTGTATTGCTTTCTGAAAGAACTTATGCCCATTGATGAAATCCCATTTCCCCCAAAAGTGTAAAGTTGCCTTACCAAAATATCCTAAATAAGATTGATCATCCAAATCAAAACCTTTTTTGAGATGATGCTCTGAAAGTTTCAACAAATCTTTATTATTTCCCCAAGAACCATACATCGCATAACTATAACCCAACCCAAAATAAGGCAAAGCAAAAGTAGGTTCTATTGTTAAACACTTTTCATAAAGTCCGACTGCATTACGAATGCCTTGTCCATCCCACATCAGGTGCTGATAACGAGCCTTGAGATACAAATCATACGCTTCTATATTTTTGGTAGGAGCTTCTACCAAATGCTCTTGAATCTCTAAATGCCCAAAGCTTTCACGGATTTTATCCGCAATCAATAAAGAAATCTCATCTTGTAAGGCAAAAATATCTTCCAAATTTCTGTCAAAACTTTCTGACCAAATTTGTGAACCATTATCGGTCTGTACCAAGGCTACCAAAATTCTGACTTGCTCTTTGTATTGTCTGATACTACCCTCTAAAATACTTTCTACTCCCAATTCATAACCTATTCTTCGGACATCAATTGACTTATTTTTGTAGGCAAAAGATGAAGTGCGTGCAATGACCCTCAACCCTTGAATCTTACTCAAGGCATTGATGATTTCGTCCGTGATGCCATCGCTAAAATAATCACTGGCTTCACTACTACTAAGATTTGAAAAAGGTAATACCGCTATAGATTTGGAATGCACCATTTAATGACAAGATTGAATAAGCAAATTTAAGTAGAAATCCACTTATTGGGCTTATCAAAACAATTTAAAAAGTGGATTGGAACTTTTGGAAAGTTTGATACTCTTTTATTTTTAAAAGAGTTCTGGTTTTATACAACAACAAAAAAGCGACTCATTATGATGATGAGTCGCTTAGATTTTTTCTATTTACAAAAATTTTGCAGAGAGTGAGGGATTCGAACCCCCGGTACCTTGCGGCACAACGGTTTTCAAGACCGCCGCGTTTGACCACTCCGCCAACTCTCTAAATGCTTTAAGGAATCGTGGTCGATCCCGTTTTGCGATGCAAAGATGAAAAACTTTTAGGAATCTACCAAGGAATTAGCTGAAAAATTTCGATTTTTTTTCGAAAAAAATGCGAGATACTGAACTCTACTTAGAATAGTTTCCTTATTATGCTTAATAATATACTGTTAATCAAATAGTTATTATATTTTTGATGATTTTGTAACATAAACTTAATTTGCAGAAACAAGATAAAAATAAATCAAAAGTTAGCTTTGCACCCGAAAATTAAGCAAACTAATTCATTGAAGAAAAAAGTATGATGAAAAAGCTAACTTTGCTGTTGAGTGTCTTTTGTATTAGTTTTTCTGTGTGGGCACAGAAAGGAGCTGTCAAAGGACAAGTCACCGATAAAAATACAGGTGAAGAAATTATTGGAGCGAATATCATGGTTGAGGGGCAGGGCATTGGAGCAGCAACAGATATTTTTGGAAATTTCCAATTTACAATTGCCCCAGGTACTTATACGGTTGTTTGTTCTTTTGTGGGGTATCAACAATTTAAGGTCACTGAATTGACTATCGCAGCAGATGAGGTAGTTACTCTGAATATGCAACTCAGTGAAGACTCCCAATTAATGGACGGTGTAACTGTTGAGGCTCAAGCAGATAGAGGTTCTTCAGAGATGTTAATGGTTGATAGAAAAGCCGCCAGCTTGATGGTACAGAATATCGGAGCAATGGAATTAGCTAAAATTGGGGCAAGTGATGCAGGAGCAGGTCTAAAACGTGTTGTAGGACTTTCAGTACAAGGCTCTAAATTTGTAGTAGTACGTGGACTGGCAGACCGTTATAACGGAAGTTATCTGAATGGATTTACAGTAGCTTCACCAAATCCTGATAAACGAGTGTTACCATATGACATTTTCCCTACAGATATTATCCAAAACTTAGATGTTGTTAAGAACTTTTCCCCTAGTTACTATGGTGATTTTACGGGTGCATCTGTTAATCTATTGACTAAATCATTCACTGATGAGCAACAAATTGATATTAGTTTTGGTATTGGTATGAATACACAAACTACGTTTAAAGATTTCCTTTCTGATCCTGCTCGTTCGAATGATGTATTAGGTTTTAATAAGGATCGTAATACTACTAGTACTCTTGATGCTAAATATTTAAGCCCATTTACAGGACAGCCCCTTGATTTTAATTCTCGAAATTTAGAAGGACAACAACAAATTTATAATACAAGCTGGGATCCTGAAAGTATTTCTGCTCCTTTAAATCACAATGCTTCTATTTCTTATACGAATTTCTTCGATGTGAATGATGATTTGGGAATTGGTTTATTATTAAATGCGAATTATGGAGCAAGTAGTGTGATTCAAGAAGGTGGATTTGTACGACTTGAAAATACAGGAAATGCCCAAGTTGATTTTAAATCAGATATTTACGATTTTAATACGAACTTCTCAGGTTTGGCAAATATTGCTTTGAAATATAAAGAGAACCATGACCTTCGTCTTTATAACCTTTACACCCATTTGAGTGAAAATAATGTTCGAGAAGATAGAGGTTTCTTCTTTGACTCTTTTGAGGATAAACGTTACGTTCGCCGAATTACTTACAAAGATTATATTTTATTAGCTAATCAATTTGATTATACAGGAAAATTTGATAAATTAACTGTTAATTTAGGTGGTTCGTTAAGTAATGCGACTAGTTCAGAGCCTGACCGTAGACAAATTATTTTAGATTATGCCCCTGAATGGGAAGATTCTGAATCATATTTATTTACAAAAAATGATGCTCGGAATAATCAACGAGTTTTTATTGAGTTTGAAGACCAAGAATTCTCAGGGCGTGCCAAAATAAATTATGCCTTAAAAAGAGGCGATAATGACCTTGGAGAAACAGCAGATAAAATGTCAGTTGAGGTAGGTGTAGATTATAAAAATCGAGATCGGACACAAAGCATCCGCCGTTTTAACCACAGCATACAAGATAATAATGCTTTCCGTAATTTATTTCCAGAGGAGCGCGTTGGTATTTATGAAATTGATAATTTGATTTCAGATGTGAATGTCTATAATGATGTCTTACGTGTTCAGGAAGATCCTGTTCAGGGAGATGGTTATGATGCAAGTATCGAAGTAATTGCTCCTTTTGTTAATTTCAAAACTGAACTAATTTCAGACGTATTAGATATGAACATTGGATTGCGTTATGAGGATGCTAATCAAGAAGTAAGCTATTACTTATCAAATCCTAATACGCCAGATGTAACACGTATTGAATCTAGTGATATTTTTCCTGCAATTTCATTCCGATATAGTGCCAGCAAAAAAGATATTTTCCGTCTAGCGGGTAGTCGCACTGTATCTCGACCTGACTTCAAAGAAATTGCTCCTTTCCGTTATGTTCCTAACTTTGGTAACTACTTACAAGTAGGTAATCCAGGTATTGAAAATGGCTATAACTTAAACTTCGATTTTCGTTATGAGCGATATACTCGAAGGAATGGATTGTTAGCTTTAGGTTTATTTGCTAAGTTATTGGATGCGCCAATTGTTACAGTAGGGGTTCCGTCGGGTACACCAACTATCACTTATACCAATGCCGACCAAGCTTCTTTGATTGGTGCAGAAATCGAAATACGTCAAAACTTAGGTCTAATTTCGGAAGCATTGGATAATTTCTTTTTCAATACGAACCTCTCGTTATTGTCTTCTAATGTGAAATTTGCGGATGTAACTCGTTTAGAATTTCAAAACTTGGACTTGACAGGTTTACGAGATCGTGATTTGGTCGGAGCTTCACGATATTTATTTAATGCAGATATTAGTTATGAAAAATTTGCTACCAAAGTTGATTATAATTTTTCAGTAGCCTATAATATTTTTGGTCGCCGAATTTACGGAATCGGAGTAAATGGTCTAGGAGACATTTTTGAGTTGCCTTACGGAACACTTAACTTTACGGCATCTTCTAAGTTTGGAACTAAACGCCAGTGGGGCGCAAAATTCACAGCTCGAAATATCCTCAATCCTGCCATTCGTCAAGAGCAAGAAATTTTAGACTTAAACACCTTTGAAGTTTTGCGTGAGCAAGAAATCATCACTTATAAGAAAGGAATCAATTTTAGTTTAAGTCTTACGTATAGTATTTTCTAATTTTTAGAAAAATATTTGATACGATGTCTTCCCTCATGGACTTTAGAGTTTCATGAGGGATTTTTTTTAGACCATATTTTGAGCTTCTTATTTTGGCAAAATCGTAGTTTAATATATTGTTACAATATTCACAATTTATTCATTTAAGAGAGTGAAAGCGTAAATTTATCTTAATATGATATACTTGTTTTTATGGTTATGAAACATCTTTCTTTGCACTAAATAATAACTAAACATCCTTTTTAATTATGCAAAAATTTTTAAGACTCTTTGCCTATCTAATCTTTGGGGCAGTATTTTTGGTTGCTTGTGATGATGATGATGACAATGATAATCCTAGCCCTAATCCAGGTGGTGGAGGCTCAACTGTTGATTTGAGTCAAGGAAATGCAGGTTTAACTGTAGCTAATCAGACGGTTGGTGGAGTAGATTTAGTTTCTATTGAAGGAGAAATTACAGGAAACTTTACAATTGCTGCAGGTGCAAAGTATTGGTTGAATAACTCTGTTTTTGTGAAGGATGGAGCTACACTTACGATTGGAGCAGGCGCAACTATCTATGGAAACCCAGAAGCCTCTGGTTCTGTTCCAGCTTTTCTGGCTGTAGAGCAAGGTGCAAAAATTAATGCAGATGGTGGTAACGCAGGTGGTGTAATTACGCTTACTTCAGGACGTACACTTGTAGGTGGAACACCTGAATCAGGTGATTGGGGTGGACTTATCATTGCTGGACGTGGTATTCTTAATACGACTAATGGTGGTGGTGGTTCTGGTATTGTAGAAGGAACAAATCTTCCATATGGTGGCACTGATAATGCGGATAATTCAGGGACACTTCGTTATGTTCGTGTAGAGTATGCTGGTGCTTCTATTACAGCAGAAGAAGATATGAATGGTATCGCATTTTATGGTGTAGGTAGTGGAACAACTGTTGAATATGTTCAAGTTTACAAAGGTGCTGATGATGGTGTTGAGTTTTATGGTGGTGCTGTAAATGCTAAATATTTAGTGATTACAGATGCAAAAGATGACCAAATTGACTATACACAAGGTTGGCAAGGTAAATTACAATATGCAATTGCAGTAACTTCTAGTCAAGGTGATAATGGTTTTGAGTGTGATAACTTCGATGGTGGTGTAAGTAACGAACCGTTTTCTCAGCCTAAAGTATCTAACGTAACTGTTGTAAATTATAATAACGCAGCAGGTGGACGTGGATTGCGATTACGAAATGGTACAAAGGGTAATTTCCATAATGTTCTAGTTGTTGACCATAAAACAGGTGTACAAGTGAATGGTGACGTATCACAAAGCTTTGATGCAAGTGGTGAATTGGTTTTTGCAAATTCAGTAATTGTTGGAACAGGAACAAAAATTGATGCTGGAGATAATTCCAAAATTGCAATAGATACGACTAATGTTACACTGGAAACTCTTCCAATTTCTATTTCTAATGACTTCGTAGGAGTAATGAAATCAGCAGATGGTGCTAAGCCTGTGAATGCTAAAACAGCTTTGGATACTTTCTTTGATGCGACAGATTATGTAGGTGCTGCTGACCCAAGTGGAGCAACTTGGTGGACTGGTGGATGGATTCGCTCTGCTGCTGGTGATATGATTCAGTAATCAAGTAAATTTAAATCAACTTTTAAAGCCCTATCTTTGGATAGGGTTTTTCTGTTCCAATATTTCTAGAAATTAATACCATTATTTAAAAAATAAAAAAGACTGGTAAAATTTCGTCTAAAGACCAATAACTAATTTTTTCTTCATTCTGATTTTAGTTCAAATATTTCAAAACAATAATAAAAACCTTCATAGAGATTAATTCTATGAAGGTTTTTGATAAAAATTTCTCTTATTAAGGATAATTAATATTAATTACATCCAAAACTATAATCAGTATCATTATAAGTACACTCTCCTGTTATCCGATACGTACCAGAGCTACACGATACGTTCCTCTTTCGTTCATTTACATGTGTTGAAGCGACCATAGTACCACATCTTTGGATAAGTACACTAGCTATAGGCACGTATTGTAATCCTGTATTTATATCAAGAGCAGCACTTACAGTATTGACCTCGTTTGGATTACTTGTAAACTCACGGTCATAGTGAAAACGGTCATACCATCCATCTCCATCTGAATCAACACCTATAAAAACCTCACAATGAGAAGCATTATCACAAGAGCCTTCTATTTTACCTTGTTTGATTTGGTTAGGTGTAAGACCAACTGATAAGGATCTGATGAAATCTAATGTATCTGATGCGGTCATCTGACGATAGCCTGCTTCTTTTATTTTTTGACTTAACTCCTTACCTGAGATATAAAAGCCTTCCGTACTTTTGGCTTTTTGATTAGAAGAATTGGCTTCTGTTGGTTCGACTAATGGTGTCTGACAGGAGTTGAAAAATAATAAGACACAAACTACTGGAAATAAGATCAATTTTCTCATGATTTTGTTGATTTTTGATTTAAAGAATTATTTAAGTGTTACAAATATATTTTTTTTGTTTTAAATAAACAATAAATATTTAAATTTTTATACAAAAAAATAAAAAAACACTTGATTTATATGATATAAACACAATTAATGAATACCTAATTAATAATGTAAAAAAAATAGTGTTTTTTTGAAAATATTACTATATTTATTATAATAATTATTTATTTTGTTAATATGTTTTAATTGTTTATTTTATTTATAGCTTAGAAAGATTTGCTTAGCGAATTTTCGCCAAACCCTTCTCCTAAAGTAGTTGGAATCTCATTCATTTTCCTCTATATTTGTGCGATTTTTTCGAGTAATAAAGTCTTATTTAATCCAAATTCTCAAAGTAAAACTCAATTATGGAACAAATTATCTACGCCGTACCTGTCTTAGGGCTGATTGGTCTTGGAGTGATGGCGGCAAAATCGGCATGGGTCAGTAAGCAAGAAACAGGCGATGCCACAATGAATGAATTAGCCGACCATATTGCAAAAGGAGCGATGGCTTTCCTCAAAGCAGAATGGAAGGTATTGACCTACTTTGCCATTATTGCAGGCATTCTGCTGGCATTTTCAGGGACGATGGTTGAGAACTCTCACCCAATTATTGCACTTGCCTTTTTGATTGGAGCAGTTTTTTCTGCTGTTGCGGGATATATTGGGATGAATATCGCAACCAAAGCGAACGTCCGAACTACACAAGCTGCTCGAACTAGCTTATCCAAGGCACTCGATGTTTCATTTACTGGAGGAACAGTAATGGGACTTGGTGTAGCAGGATTAGCCGTTTTAGGTGTAGGAAGTTTGTTCATTGTCTTTTATCAAATGTTTTTTGTATCGGCTGGTGCAACAGATGTTACAGGTATGGAAATGAGTACAGCCATTGAAGTATTAGCTGGATTTTCATTAGGTGCTGAATCAATTGCCTTGTTTGCTCGTGTAGGTGGTGGTATTTATACCAAAGCAGCAGACGTTGGAGCTGACTTAGTAGGTAAAGTAGAGGCTGGTATTCCAGAAGATGACGTTCGGAACCCTGCCACTATTGCGGATAATGTAGGGGATAACGTAGGTGACGTGGCTGGTATGGGAGCTGATTTATTTGGTTCGTATGTGGCTACAATTTTAGCAACAATGGTGCTTGGACAAGAAATTAAATCAGCTGATAATTTTGGTGGATTAGCTCCAATTTTGTTACCAATGTTGATTGCAGGTATGGGATTGATTTTCTCTATTATCGGAACGATGTTCGTAAAAGTAAAAGACGAAAATGGTGATGTTCAGCAAGCCTTGAACTTAGGTAACTGGTCTTCAATTGTTTTGACGGCGGTTGCTTCTTATCCTTTGGTAATGTGGATGTTACCTGAAACAATGGTTTTACGAGGTTTTGAATTTACGCCAATGGATGTATTTATCTCAATTTTTGTTGGTTTGGTAGTGGGTGCTTTGATGAGTATCATTACTGAATATTACACAGCAATGGGTAAAGGTCCTGTTAATTCTATCGTACAACAATCTTCGACTGGACACGCTACGAATATTATCGGTGGATTAGCAGTTGGTATGAAATCAACGGTAATGCCTACGATTGTTTTGGCGGCTGGTATCATTGCTTCTTATTCATTTGCAGGTCTTTACGGTGTTTCGATTGCGGCGGCTGGTATGATGGCAACTACAGCAATGCAGTTGGCAATTGATGCTTTCGGTCCGATTGCGGATAATGCAGGTGGTATTGCGGAGATGAGTGGTTTACCTGAAGAAGTACGTGGACGAACTGACGTTTTGGATGCGGTTGGAAATACAACAGCAGCGACTGGTAAAGGGTTTGCGATTGCTTCGGCAGCTTTGACAGCTTTGGCTTTATTTGCAGCATTCGTTGGAATGGCAGGTATTGATTCTATTGACCTTTATAAAGCTCCTGTATTGAGTGCCTTATTTGTTGGGGCAATGATTCCATTTATTTTCTCGGCTTTGGCGATTGCAGCAGTAGGAACGGCAGCGATGGATATGGTACAAGAAGTTCGCCGACAATTCAAAGAAATCCCTGGGATTATGGAATATAAAGCAAAACCTGAATACGAAAAATGTGTAGAAATCTCAACACAAGCTTCTATTCGTGAGATGATTGTTCCTGGTTTGATTGCGCTTTTAGTTCCAATCGTAGTTGGATTTGGTTTAAATGGTGTATTTGAATCGGTTTCTTCTGCCGAAATTTTAGGTGGTTTATTGGCTGGTGTAACCGTTTCTGGTGTATTGATGGGAATGTTCCAAAATAACGCTGGTGGTGCTTGGGATAACGCTAAAAAATCATTTGAAAAAGGTGTTGAAATCAATGGAAAAATGGAGTACAAAGGTTCTGAGCCTCACAAAGCATCTGTTACAGGAGATACTGTTGGTGATCCTTTCAAAGATACTTCAGGTCCTTCAATGAACATTTTGATTAAATTGATGTCGATTGTTTCTTTGGTAATTGCCCCTCACATTGCAGTAGATGGTGGTGGACATCACTCAGATGCTGAATTGTTGAAAGAACAAGACAGTAAAAAAATCGAAATCAAAGCTGAAAAAGCAGATGACGTAATTTCTGAATTGCGTTAATTTTGTGAAAAATCATAATTAAAAAAACCTTTGCTAAATTTTTAGTAAAGGTTTTTTTATAAAAAGTTAATGTTGTATCAGTTTATTTTTAGAAATCATATTTCTTAACAGAGTATTGATCATTAACTCACCACAAAAAATAATTTTGTTGATGTTATCAAACTAAAATACCAATAAAAACACCAGTAAAATAATAAATCTGAGGAGTTTAAGGATAAAATAATATCTTGTTTTTATCCAAAATTTTCTTAAAGGGTTGGCTAAACAAAAATAGGTGCGTAATTTTGTCTTCATTTCAAATATTTCAAACAATTATCTAAGTCATAAATTAACATGAAGGCAATGTCAAGAAAGCACTTATATCTCATTTTATTAATTTTCATGGGTTGGCAAGGTTGTAAGGAAGATGAAAAACCAACCCCACCTGAAAAGATGACACCTGCTACACCCACCAACCTAGAGGCTAATGCACTTTCTTTCGATCATATCCAATTGACATGGGTCGATAATACTACTGCTGAAGTGTCTGTCAAATTTTTAATTGAGCGTTCTAAAGATACCAAGGACAATTTTGAGTTAGTAGATAGTACAAGTTTTAATCGTACTGTTTTTGATGATAAAAACCTAGACCCTAATACCGTTTATTTTTATCGTGTGCGTGCTTCGACATCTGCTTTTTTCGTTTCAGAATATTCCAATGAAGTCAGTGCGCAAACTGAATCTAATTTGATTAAGCCTTTGGGATTGCGAGCGGAAGCACTTTCCCCATTTGCTGTACAACTTTTTTGGTTAGATAATAATGATAAAGAGACAGCATATAAGGTTCAGCGTTCCGTAGGAGATGAATCTAACTTTAAAGAAATTGCTATTTTAGATTTTGATGTGACGAATTTTAAAGATGATAATTTAGAACCCTTAACTAAATATTTTTATCGAATTCAAGCTTCTAATCTACAGGGCGTTTCAGATTTTTCAGATGTAGTTGCGATAGAGACACTGGAAGAAGTGCCTAATGCTCCTATCAATTTTCAGGCTGTTCCCATTTCAACAACTGAAGTTGAACTTAAATGGTCAGATGTTTCAGATAATGAGACTGGTTTTGAGATTGAACGATCTAGAGATACGCCAGACAATTTCAAGGTAGTTGGACGTACATCACAAAATTCTACTTCATATATTAATAAAGACTTGGAGCCAGCGACCACTTATTTTTACCGTATCCGAGCTATCAAAGATGATATATTCTCAGAATATTCTAGTGTTGTTAATGTACAGACTAATCTGCGAAAACCAAAGGTTCCAACTCGTCCAAATGCAGAGGTGATTTCTGAGACTATGGGTAAATTAACATGGGAAGATGAGTCAAATAACGAAGCAGGTTTTCGTATTTTCAGGCGAGTAGGAATTTCAGGAAGTTTTGAACAAATAGCTGAGGTTGGAGCCAATGTAACTGAATATGTTATAACAGGTTTGACACCTGATACAGAGTATTATTTTCAAATTCGGGCATTTAATTCAGGAGGAGAGTCGCCTGAATCACGAGAGGCAAAATTGCGTACTCCTGATTTTCCACCTAATTCTCCCACTAACTTAATAGCTAGTGCTGTTTCAGGTTCACAAGTTAATTTGACATGGATAGATAATTCGAATAATGAGCAAAATTTTATTGTTGAACGCTCAACAGATAATGTAACGTTTAAAGAGCTAGTTCGACTACTTAATAATAGCACCTCCTTTCAGGATATGAGTGTTATATCGAATACACAATATTATTATCGTGTGAAAGCAATTAATGGTTTTGGAGAATCTGCCTATACTGCTTCAGCTTCTGCAAAAACACCAGAAGTTTTGCCGAATCAGCCTAATAACTTGATTGTAAATACTTTTTCAGGTTCAAAATTACAATTGAATTGGATAGATAATTCTAATAATGAAAGTGGTTTCATCATTTTACGCGCTAAGTCTCTTAATGGTACATACACAGAACTTACTCGTGTGGGGGCTGATGTTACCAGCTATATTGATACAGGGCTTGATATTAATGCTTTCTACTATTATAAAGTTAAGTCATATAATAATATAGGTGAGTCTGCAGAATCAAATATTGGAAATGGAAAAACCTCAGATGGTAAACCCACTGTTCCAAAGTTGGATAAATTAGAAGCGATAGCACGAGGAGAAGTCAAAGTTTTTTGGACAGAAACTTCTAATGAAGGAAACCAAGTTATTGTGGAAGTCTCTGAACAAAACCAATCTAACTTCAAGGAGAATACGCGATTTGATACTAAAGGAGCAAATCAATCCCAAGAACAAACGATTAGTAATCTTAAAGGTCAGACTACTTATTTTATCCGACTTCGTGTCGTGAGTGGAACACTATATTCTAATTATTCAAATGTGATTTCTGTTACCACTACGGCTGCTCCTCCTGTTGCACCGTCTAATTTTTCAGGACGTGCCACTTCAAGTAATAGTATTCAATTGGCATGGACAGATAACTCAAACGACGAATTAGCCTTTGCAATCGAACGTTCTATTAATGGTGTATCTTATGTTTCCTTGGCTAATGTCACAGGTTCTAGTTACGTAGATAATCAACTTATTGCAGGCGTAACTTACTTTTATCGCATTAAGGCATATAATGGCTTAGGAGATTCTAAATATGTAGAAACTAAGGCATCAACACCACAAGAAGGAGCTCCACTGCCAGCTTCTAATGTTGTTCTAACAACCTCAAGTAGTCCGCTGAGTGTCACTATCTCTTGGGCAGATAATTCGTCTAATGAAGCAGGTTTTCGAATTGAACGTAGAACAGCTACGGGAGGATATCAAGTTGTAGCTTCATTGATTGCTAATGCAACGAGCTATGTAGATACTAATGTGAGTGGAAATACGCAATATTTTTATCGAGTAATCGCTTATACTTTTCAAGCCAATGCACCTGCCTCTAATGAGAAAAGTGTTATTCTTGAAACTGCTCCAAATGCACCTTTTGGAGTTATAGGCAATTATACTCAAAATCCACATACAGTACAGCTTTCTTGGCAAATGCTTAATTATGAGACACTTAAAACGAATAAGGTTCTATCAGGATTTTATATTGAGCGTTCTGTTGGATCAAACACAAACTTTATCCAAATTGGAATAGTAGATATGAATACGCTTACTTATAAGGACACAAATCTGAATAGTAATACGATTTACTATTATCGCGTCAAGGCATATAATTCGAAAGGAACTTCTTCTGCTTCTTCTGAATATGCTGTACAGACACAACCCTAAGTTTACTTTATTAGGAGATAAATGATGTTTCACCCCTAAACTTTTTAAATACTTAGGGGTGAATTTTTTTAGAAATCTCGTGAAACATTGAAGAGCATATACGAAAAACAAATGATTATCAGAAAACTTAGAAACTGAGGAGGTAAGGTTTATAATTATTTAGTACCTTTGTACCCTAAGTAAAAAACTTAAATGTATTAAACTCATGGCATCACACATAACATTACTTTTTATTGGTGGTCTTGGAGGTTGGGAGGTCTTTTTGATTTTGTTTGCCATTTTATTGCTGTTTGGAGCAAAACGAATTCCCGAGTTAGCAAGAGGATTAGGTAGAGGCATTCGTGAATTCAAAGAAGCCACTAATGACATCAAAAAAGAAATTGATGATGAGGCTAAAGATCTGAATAAGAGTATTCAAGAGGCTTCTAATAAAAATCAAAAGTCTTAACCAACTTTAAGCAAACCGATATCTATGATGCTCATTTCAGCTGAAATTCCTTCAGGAAATGACTGTTTTGGTATGATTTTTTCAAAGGTTGTTTTAGCATCGTCTAGAATGACCCCTTTTTTTGTCCAAAAGGTTGCGTTAAAAACTTGAAATTTTCACTAAAATTTACGAAAATAGCGCACCCAATAATAGTTAAAGTCAAACAACGGGTCTAAACTCAAATATTTTATCGTGTACGTTTCATTCAACGAAATACAAAACGCCCTCAAAAATACGGAAACTTCTTGCGTGAAGTTAGTCGAGTCCTATCTACAAACCATCTCCCAAAAAAATAGCGAATTATGCGCTTTTTTGGAAGTGTATGATACGGAAGCCCTCCAAAGAGCCAAAGAAATTGACCAAAAAATAGCCGAAGGAAAAGCAGGGAAATTGGCAGGGATGGTAGTTGGGTTAAAGGATGTGCTTTGTTATAAAAACCACAGTTTACAAAGTTCATCTCAAATTTTGCAAGGTTTTGAGTCTCAGTTTACGGGAACGGCTGTTCAACGATTACTGGACGAAGATGCCATTATTATTGGACGACAAAACTGCGATGAATTTGCAATGGGCTCAACTACTGAAACTTCTGCTTTTGGTGTGACCCGAAATGCAGCCAACCCAAATCATGTTCCAGGAGGTTCTTCAGGAGGTTCTGCTGTCGCGGTACAAGCTGGGATGTGCTTAGTTTCTTTGGGTTCTGATACGGGTGGTTCAGTTCGACAACCCGCCTCTTTTTGTGGTTTAACAGGATTAAAACCTACTTATTCTCGGATTTCCCGTTATGGGTTGATTGCCTACGCTTCATCCTTCGATTGTATTGGTGTTTTGGCACAAGCTACCCAAGATATTGCTTTGGTTTTGGAAATTATTGCGGGGAAAGATGACTTTGACAGTACGGTTTCTCAACGTGATGTCCCTCCTTATTCGCAATTATTGAATCATAACGAACAAAAATATAAGATTGCGTATTATCGGGAAATATTTGAAGGTGAAGGACTTACCGAAGATGTGAGGCAAGCTACTCAACAAAAAATTGATGCGCTCCGAGCCGAAGGACATACCGTAGAAGCCGTTGATTTTCCTTTATTAGAATATGTCTTACCGACTTATTATATTTTAACAATGGCAGAAGCCAGTACAAATCTCTCTCGTTATGACGGAGTTCGTTATGGCTATCGAAGTGAAAAAGCAACGGATTTGGAATCAATGTTTAAACTGAGCCGCTCTGAAGGATTTGGAGAAGAAGTAAAACGAAGGATTATGCTTGGAACATTCGTTTTGAGTGCCAGTTATTACGATGCTTATTTTACAAAAGCCCAGAAAGTCAGACGGTTAATTAAACAAAAAACGACTGAATTATTGGGGCAATATGATTTTATTATTTCTCCAACAGCACCAACAACGGCTCCCGAATTCGGAACTTTTGCTGAGAATCCGATTCAAATGTATTTAGCAGATATTTTTTCAGTACAAGCAAACGTAGTGGGAATTCCTGCTATTTCTGTACCAAATGGAGAAGATGAAAATGGCTTACCAATTGGGTTACAAATTATGGCAAATAGTTTTGAAGAAAGCAAATTGTTGGCTTTTGCTCATTATCTAAATACTTATAAATAAGAAACTTAATACTGAAGAGCTTTCAGTATATTGTGAAATATAACATTTCAACTAGCTAAAAGACTTATAACTATATCTATCTTGAATATAGATAATTATTTATAGTTAACTTAATCCTTAATTGAGAAACTTAAATACGACTGATAATGCTCAAAAAATACGCTTATACCTTTTTATTATCATCACTTTTGGGATTTGAAAGTATAGCTCAGACCCAAGATGGTTTACCAGAACAAGAAATTCGGCAATTAGAATCTGAATTGCAACATATTGAAGATAAAGATATTACAAGTACATTTTTATCTGATGATGATTCTGTTTTCGTGGAAAATCATTACGATGCTGCCTTGGATTTATTTTCAGGATTCTTCAATCGGTATATTTCTCCCATTGAGTTTGCTGTAGTAATTGATGAGGTTTCCATTGCGGATGCTCAAGACCGCATTAGTGAAGATATGTTTTACCAACCTGATGAAAATACAGTTTCGGTAAATGAGCAGAAATTAGATTTTGATTACATTCCACAGGTTTCAGACCAAGAAGTTCAAGATCGTTTAAGTTGTTTGAAAAGTAAGGGAATCCCATTAACTTTCAATGCTGAGGTTCGGCGATATATTGATTATCTGGCAGTCAAACGGCGCAGTTATTCACGAGAAATGCTTCGGCGAAAGGATGTTTATTTCCCAATGTTTGAGCGAATTTTGGCGGAAGAAAGCGTGCCTGATGATCTTAAATATCTAGCAATTGTTGAGTCAGCTCTAAAACCTACAGCTATATCAAGAGCAGGGGCTGGCGGGCTTTGGCAGTTCATGCCAGGGACAGGTAAACTTTATGGACTCAAACGTACTGCTTATATTGATGAGCGGATGGATCCTGAAAAATCTACTCGGGCTGCTGCTCGGTATTTGAAAGCCCTACATAAATATTTTGATGGTGATTGGGAATTGGCATTAGCTGCCTACAATTGTGGTCCAGGTCGTCTTAAACAAGCCCAACGCCGTTCTGGTAAACGAAGTTTTTGGGATATTTATAATTATTTGCCCAAGGAGACTCGTTCTTATGTTCCTATGTTTATTGCAATTACATATGTGATGCACTATTCTGAAGAACACAATATCATCCAAAATGAGGCTATTTTTCCTATTGAAACGGATACTATTTTAGTTAATCAATATATTAATTTAGATGCTTTGGCTGGGAAGCTTAATGTGTGTTCATCAGATTTAACCGCCTTGAATCCCGAATTACGCCGAAAGATAGTACCCTATGGAGTTCGAGATTATGCTTTAAAAATTCCTGCCATTCGAAAACCTTACTTTGAAGAAAATAAATTAGCAATTTTAGGAAATATCAAAAAATCACCTCGTCAGTTTGTGAAACCTGAAATTACATTAGCTTCCAACAAATCAAAAAATACATATCGAAAGTCAGCCCCAACAAGCTCCCGAAGTGCCAAAGTTATGCACACCATTCGAAGAGGAGAATCTTTAAACTTAATTGCCTATCAATATAAAGTTTCAGTGTCAGAAATTAAGCGATGGAATGGATTACGTTCTGACTTGATTCATGCAGGTAAAAAATTGACAATTTATAAAAAGGGATATGCTCCAAAAAGTAATTCTAAAAAGTCGGTTAGTAGTACAAAATCAACGTTTCATACTGTCCGAAGAGGAGATAGTCTTTGGAAAATTTCGCAACGTTATCGTACTACGGTAGCCAATGTTAAGAAATTAAATCGATTGCCTAACGACAAATTACAAGTCGGACAAAAGCTACGAGTTCGATAAGCAATTTTAAGGTATTTTGAAATCGAAAACCCAGCAAAAATCTGCTGGGTTTTTTAGTTATAAACAAAAGAGAAACGTACCTTCAGCTTATCTTTTCTTTGGTAAATAAATAATAAATTCTGTGCCTTTTCCAACTTCAGAAATGCACTCAATTTTTCCTTGATGAGCCTCAATGATATGTTTGGTGGTAGTTAGTCCTAAGCCCGAATTTTGCCAGTTAGTTTTGGTTGTAAATAATGGATTGAAAATTTTGGGTTGGATTTTAGGAGGAATTCCTTTACCATTATCTCGAATAGAAATCATAATAAAATATTCATTTTCAGATGTTTTTAGACTGATTTCTCCTTTTCCGTCTAGAGCATCTTCGGCATTAATCAATAAGTTTACGAAAACCTGATTCATTTCATCAGGAAAACAACACACTTCAGATAGGTGTGGAGCAAAATCCGTATTTAATTTAATTTTTCCAACAAATCTATTTCCTAATAAAACCAATACAGCATGAATATTTTTGTGTAAATCTGTTAATTGAACTTGATGATTTTCGCCTAATCGTACAAAAGTTTGAAGACTTTTCACCACTTTGATAATACGTTCAGCCCCTTCATGAATATCTTGAAAAACCTCAAAGCTCATCGTTTGGGTTTTCTCATCAAACTCTAATTCAGCCCTGAAATCAGTAATTTGCTCTTGAAATTCAGGCGAAATTTCTAGCCGTTTTTGAAGACGAAGGTCTTCGTATGTCTCTATAATTTCCCACATTTCTTCAAAAATATCTTGTAAGTTTTCAACACCTACCACCATAAAATTTAATGGATTATTTATTTCATGGGCTACACTTGCTGTCAAAAGTCCTAAAGAAGCTCTTTGTTCAACTCTTACGAGTTGTCCCTGAGTATTTTTTAAGTCCACTAAGGTTTGAGCAAGAATGTTTTTTTGTGCTATAATTTCTTTATTTTGTTCTGAAATTTGAAAATTGGCTTTTTGTAAAGTATTATATGAAGTCTGTAGTTTTTTATGATTTCGATTCACCAAAATTCCTATAACAATAGCTACTATTAATCCCAGCAATACGACTCCAATAATAGTATTTCGTTGAGTTATTTTTTTCTCATGAAACATCTTTAGCAGAGCTAATTCACTCTGTTGCCGTTCATAATCATGATATTTAATTTTGTTCTGTGTATCTTGATTTAATAAACTATCTCGGTAAACTATATAAGCTTTCTGATACTCATAGGCTTTCTCAAAATTTTTACGATAAAACGATACATGAGATAAAACTTTATAGGCTTGATAAATTTTTTGTTTAGCACCTAATTCAAAAGCCAATTCCAATGATTTTTGAGCAAAATGTTCTGCCGAATCAACTTCTTGTTGTTCAAAGTGAATTTCTCCAAGCACACGATAAACTACCAGTTCAATACGTTTATTATTAAATTTCTTGGCATATTTTAATCCATTTTGAAGGTAAGGAATCGCTTTTTTATACTGTCTTTGTCTCGTGTAAGTTTCTCCAAGATTGTCATATAGATAGGCTAAAAAACGAGAATTTTCTTGGTGGGCTATTGGTAGAGCATTCTCAAAGTAATATTTAGCAGAATCATAATTTCCTAATAAGACATATTGCCAGCCAATATTATTCAGACATCGTATTTTACTTTTTCGATCTCTTGACTTTTTAAACAGGGCTAGAGCATTATGAAAATTTTCAAGTGCTAATAGATAGTTATTCAAATTAGCATGAATATTCCCCAAATCAACTAAAATAAGTGCTTCCACCTCATAGTAATGATGTTTTTTGGCTAATTCTTGTCCCGTTTCTATATAGGTAAGTGATTCGCTTAAATTTCCTTTTCCCCATGCTAATAATCCTAAATGGTTGTATCCCAAGGCTTCTTGTCTAGGAGAGTGAAGCTCTTGGCTTAATGTGATGACATCTTGAGCATATTTCTCACTTTTTTCAGGAGATAAGTTTTGTAAAGCAACCATTAAAGTTGCCTTGATATTCATTTGAACAGTTTTGGATGAAACCTGATTAAGTATAGTTTCTAAACTGTCTATTTTTGTGGAAACTGCTTGAGCGACTATTGATTTTGAGGGAAATATCAATAAGAACCAAAAAGCAAAGAAAATGTGTTGACTAGTACGTTGAGAAGTTTGCATATTTAATTGGTGTTCAGAATGTTGTGAAATAAAGTTTTTTTTGCTTTTTAAATATTATTTTTATTAAAAAACAAAAATTTAACTGTCTATTTATTAAGTGTTTATCTATGCTTTCGAATATACAAAAATAAAACTAAGATCAAAAATTAAAGAGGGCTAAGATGGAAGGATGAAGTTAAAAAAATAGCTGATTTTTTAAGTTAGTTCCCAAATATATCAATTGTTGTACCAATTGGGCTTTCAAAAATAAAAGAAGTAATCAGGAACATTCTTGTGTAAGTCAGGATGTGAAATGTCTAAAACGTAGGAGATTAGTCTATTTCTTCTTGGAATAATAAATTTATCCTCTTATAGATTATTCTACCAGTAATAGTTTGATTATCAATTATTTTATGATAATGAAGCTTATTAAAATTCTGATATACTCTTTTGGAAATAGCATTTGAAATTCAAAAATCTATAGATAATTAGAATAAAAAGCCATAACACAACTTTAAAGTCGTATCATGACTAATAGAAATGATATTAAATATGATTGAGATAGTTTCTTTTTATAACTACTACCAGTCGAGCATTGGGGCGGGTGTCATTGGTAGGATATGCATTGTGGAATCATCTAGCAATTGTTGCGCCCGTTGATACTTACTACAATTTAATTCTACTGAAAGTGGAGCTGTGGGTTTAGGGAAATCTCCCTCTTCAAAATATTTTGCTAATTCAGGATCTGCAAGCATTTTATCCATGAATAAACCGTAAGCAGGCATCGCCATTCGTGCGCCTTGTCCATAATAGGTCGAACGAAATCGAATAGAAGGCTCTTCACCACCGCCTCGAACTCCAACTATTAAATTTTTGGTTACTCCCATAAACCAGCCATCTGAGTTGTTATTAGTGGTTCCCGTTTTGCCACCAATTGCGTTTTTGCCAATTTTTTTACGGAATTTATACCGCCATAACCCCAGTGCTGTACCCCCTGATAGAGTTGTTGGTCCTTGTAATAAGTGAAGCATCAAATAGGCATGTTCTTCACTAATAGGCTGGCGTGATTTAGGATGTTTTTCATAAATTAACTTTCCGTTTTTGTCCTTAATTTGGTGGATAAAATGAGGTTCGTTCCATTTTCCTTTATTGACGAAAGTGGCATAAACGCCTGATAAATCCTTGATAGAAACGTTACTTACTCCCAAACAAAGCGCAGGAATAGTATCTAGAGGAGTCGTGATGCCTAAACGATGAGCATATTTTACCGCATTAATAGGTTTAATTTTTTTCATTAGATAAGCAGCTACGGTATTTACAGACTTGGCTAAACCCCGCCGTAAAGTCATCTGTTGATATGAATAATATCCACCACTATTTTTAGGCTTCCAAACCACCCCATTATCTCGAACAAAAGTTACAGGTGAATCATAAACATAATCACAAGGCGAAAAGCCATGTTCAACTATGGCTCCTAAGTAAATAATAGGCTTAAATGTTGAACCTGGTTGGCGAGCTTGTATCACATTATCAAATTGAAAATACTTATGATTAATTCCACCTACCCATGCCTTAATTTGACCTGTAAAAGGATCAAGAGCCATAAGCCCCATATGCATAAAATGTTTATAGTATTTGACCGAGTCCACAGGACTAAGAATAGTATCTTTTTCATGGTTTGGTGAGTTCCAATCAAATACAGTCATTTTTATGGGAGTGTGCATCACTTCAGCAATTTTAGTACTATCACCATTGAATTCCTTTTTCAAAGAGCGATAACGGTCGGTTCGTTTGGCACGGGAAGCCAAAAATCCTTTAAGTTCCTTCCAATATTTATCTCGCCAAGGCGCACGCCCTTTCCATGATTTGAAAAATTGTTTCTGTATCCAAGTCATATGCTCAGTCACTGCAGCTTCAGCATGGCGTTGCATCCGAGAATCTAAAGTAGTATAAATCCTTAAACCATCTCCAAATAAATCATACCCTTGACTCTTACACCAATCCATTAATTCGTTTCGGACTGCTGTTCGAAAATAAGTTGCAATACCTGTATTATGATTTTCTTCCTGCATATTAAGAACAATCTCCGTTTGCTTAATAGAATCGGCGGTAGTTTGGTCTAGTTTTCGATATTTGACCATCTGGTTTAACACTGTATTTCTACGGCGTAAAGCATTATCATAGAATCGAGGAATTGAGGGATTATAATAGGTAGGAGCTTTTAGCATTCCGACTAAAATGGCTGACTGAGCAATATCTAACTTATCGGGAGTTGTGCCAAAATATCGTTTGGCTGCTACATGAATCCCAAAAGAATTGCGCCCAAAATCAACTGTGGTTAAGTACATGGCTGCAATTTCACGTTTGGTATAAGAACGTTCTAAACGAACTGCCAAAACCCATTCTTTTGTTTTGACTGTCAATACTTTTAGTGGGAAAATTTCATAAATCCAACCCTTCGATTCTTCCCCTCGTGTACGAAACAAATTCTTAGCTAATTGTTGAGTAATGGTACTTGAACCTCGTTTTCGAAACTGTACTAAATGCCACAAAATAGCAAATGTGCCCTTCATATCAATTCCTGAGTGGTCATAGAATCGAATATCTTCAGTGGCATAAAGTGCATTAATTAATGGCTCTGAAAGTTCGTCAAAGCTAACTGGCTTTCGATTTTCACGGTAGTATTTTCCTAACAATGTTCCATCGGCTGACCATAATTCCGAAGCCAGTTGATTCTTTGGATTTTCTAATTCTTTTAAGTCGGGCATTCCACCGAATATCCCAAACCAGTTGCCACTTACCGCACCTACCCAGAACATCAAACCCAACAATCCTACCCCAAAGATTATCCAAAGTGTTTTAATTGCTTTAAAGTACATATCACTAATTCTGTTTTTTCTCTTTTTCTAAATGTGCCAATAAATTCTGAGCAAAGGACAACAATTCACTAGATTGATATTCTCTTAGAAACGCTTGTAATGCTGATTTATAGGCACTTCGATTATCTATTTGACCAATTACCATAGCTCGCAACAAAAATACTTTATCTGAATTTTTATTTTGCGGATAATTAGTAATAATTTGATTTAATGTCTGCTGTGCTAGTGTATAGTTTCCCGATTGATAAAAGGCATAACTTTGCTGATACAAACGATTTACTTCAGGATTATCTCCATAAGCAGTTGTCTTTTTAGATTGCTCAACAGTCTTATTTTCAGCTAATTTAGTATAGGTAGAATTTGGAAAGTTTTTTACTAATTGTTGAATATAAGATATAGTATCACAGGCTGACTTTTGTTCAAGTTTACAAATTTTTAGTAAATTATAAATGGCTTCTGCAGTAAATTTTCCTCTAGGATATTCTGTTTGAAGGCGTGAAAAATAAGTTTTTGCCTTTGAATTGTCTTGTAAAAGCTCCATGTAAGTTTTTCCTAAAGCGGATAAGTTTTCTTGTAGCCTGAAGTGTAATGCTTTTAGCTGAGTGGAAGTACTTGGAATTTCTTTAAGACGTTCTTCCAATGATTTTACTGAGGCATACTTATCGGGAATAGAGTCTGTTTTTTCAGGAGTAACCTCAGTAATATTTGTGGATTGTTTCTTAGAAAATGGATTACTTTCCTTATCTGAGCGTCTCCAATTATCTGCTAATGGACGATTTCCCCACTCCCGAAAAAAGTACGATTTTCCTGTATTAATGGCTTCTTGATTATAAAAATACCAGCTTGAACCTTCTGCTTTTGAAGTAGTTAATAATGATGGGCGTTGAATACGTTCTTGTTTTCGGCGTTTTTCAATTCGAGCTGTTTCTTTATCAATTTCGGCTTTTTCTCGTTCAATTTCATTTTCGAGAGCCGCATAACGCTCATCTTCATCAAAGTCCATTAACCGAAGTAATCGGTCGGCTTGTTTGATTTCACCGTAATACTTTGAAAATACTTTCAAAAAGTCAGTCTGTTTCTTAATATTATTATATTCAGCCATTTGTTTGGGAATGGACTGTAAAGCACTATCATAATATAAATAGGCTTTCTTAAAATTCTTTTTCTCTTCATAATAAATTTTCCCAAAAAGCTCATAAGTTAAAGCTCTTTGAGTTTGATTTCCCTGACTATAATATATTGATTCTGAGAGGTACTCAAGCGATTTATCATAATTATGTTGTTTATATTCTAAGTTTGCCAAATCATAATAAATTTTGTCCCGAAACTCGGCATTTTTTTCATCATTTAAAAGCTTTAAAGTTTCCCGTTTGGTTTTCTTGAAAATATCAGCAGTTTCTTTAGAAAATACAATTGTTTTGGAGGCATTCAATCGTGCGAAAAACATCATATCATAATCAGGACCTCGTCCTAAAAGGTCATTATAAAATTGATTTGCTTTTTCGTCTTCTCCTAATTTTTGCCAAATTTGAGCAATATTGTAAATTGTTCGGAGTTTTGTATTTCGGTTTTTGATATATGGTAGGGCTTTTTCGAGATAAATAGCTGTTGGTTTGTACAGTTGCCGAACCCGATAATAATGTGCCAAAGTGAGGTAAAAATCTCGTGAATTTGCCTTACTAATAGGTATAGGATCAGCAGCAAGATATTGTGCTACAAATTCCGCATTTTCAAAGTCTTCCATTTCTACAAAAACTCGCATCAATCCTACCAAAGCCCGATGACGAGCCTCAAAATCTTCACTATTAGTATTAACAAATTTGAAGGTAGTTGCTGCATTCCGAAAATCTCCTTTATATAAACGAGCTTTTCCAATCAAAATATAACAATCATCAACCCACTTACTAATTTTATGTTTTTGAATAGGTAAGGAGGCTTTCTCAATAACATATTCAAGACCTTCGGTTTGTGATTTGGCAGTATTTGTGTCTATTCGCGTATATATATCTAATACTGTATTATAATCATCATTGGAATTTGTAAAAAGAGCATTCTCGACTTCAGTCAACTTCTCACGTGCCAAGAAGTAAGCATTGTAGTGAGCAGTAGTATCGTGATACATTTTGCAACCTGACAAGAAAATAAAGCAAAGAAGCCAAATTATTATTTGAAATTTCATAAACCTTTTAACGTGAGTTTTTCCTGAAAAATTCTGTATTTTACACAAATTTGATACTAAATTAAGGAGAAAATTTTTCCTGTTAAAAAATAAAACCTTGCAAAAGTACTTGAAAAAATGACCAAATATCAATTAAGTCATGAGTTTTAACCATTTTTCGGAATACGGATATTGCTTAAAAAAATTGGAGTAAAACTTGTACTTTTGAGTTTAGAAAATCAAATTCTAGGTAATTTCATGAGATAAAACGAGATAAATGCCCCTATTTCTACTATCTTTCGTGCAAAAATTACCTAAGTCAGTATTTTACGAAATATGTAACGGTGCTTTGGTCAATTTTTTGTACAGGAAAAACCAGAGAATTCTTAAAAAACTTTATGCCCATACAATTGCTACATCGTTTTGGCATTTGGATTATCTTTTTCGCTTTATGTTTGCCACTTCGGGCGCAAGAAGACGTTCTGAATCATATTGATAGCTTACAAGATTTGATTCGTGCTGAGACTAATGATAAACAAAAAGTTCCATTACTGAACCAATTGGCGTTCGAGTACTCGGGAATTGACCCTAAGCGCGCTCGTCTGTATGCCGTACAAGCTTATGGAATAGCAAGTTCGTTAAATCTACGTGAAGATTTGGCTGAAACCTTACGCATCTTTGGTTTTTTGAAATATATTCAAAGTGACTATGATAAAGCCCTCGAATATTTATTGAATGCCTTGAAATTGTTCAAAAAATTTGATAATCGAGAAGGTATTGCCTATACCAAACAAAATATTGGGTTAATTTATCAGCGACAAGGAAGTTCTACAAATGCCCTTCATCAATTTCAAAAGAGCTTCAAAATTTTTGAGGAACTCAATCATCTCAAAGGTGAAGCCATTTGTTTATACCATATTGCTCAAGTTGAATCCGAAGAAAGTCCTCAACAAGCCTTAAAGGATTATCAGCATGCCCTGCAGATTTATGAAAAAATCAATGAACAGCGTCAAAAAGCTGTGGTTCTCAATGGTATTGGAAAAATATTGAAGCAACAAGAAAAATATGAAGAAGCTCTTGGGCAATGTCTCAAGGCAGCTCAAATTAATAAGTCTATTGGTGAAAAAAAAGGAATTGCAGAATCTTATATCGCCGCAGGGGAATTATTTTTACTTCAAGAAAGAAATGAAGAAGCTGTTAATTATTTGTTAAGAGGATTAAATATATCTAAAAGCATTGGTGCAAAAAGTCTCGAAATTGCCGCTTATAAACAATTATCAGCTTATTATGAATCACAAAATAATTTACGTTTAGCACTACGTTATTATAAACATCACACCGAACTCAAAGAAGAGGTTTTTACTAAGCAAAAGTCGGGACAAATTGCAGAAATGAAAGCCCGTTATGACTCAGAGCAACAAGAACAAGAAAATGCCTTATTAAAGGCAGCACGAGAGCTTGATAAGCGTACTATTGAGCGACAAAACACAGTTACAATAGCAGCCCTAGTTATCACTTTATTGTTTCTTTTCGTAGCGATTTTATTGTATCGAAAACGCAAACAAGACCGTACAACTAATACGATTTTGACTGACCGAAATCGTGAAATTTCACGTCAAAAAGAAGAAGTATCAAAGAAAAACGAAGAGCTTGAAAATCAGCGTAGGGAACTCAAAGAAAAACAAAATTTATTGCACCTTCAAAATACAAAAATTACTGATAGTATTCGATATGCCCAGACTATTCAACAAGCTATTCTGCCTACTCATACTCAATTATCCGAGTTGTTTCGGGATTTTTTTATAATCCATAAGCCTCGTGATATCGTTTCAGGTGATTTTTATTGGGTCGAACAAGTTGGAAAACACCTCTTTTTTGCCGTAATTGATTGTACAGGACATGGCATACCTGGTTCATTTATGTCTTTGATTGGGTATTCAAGTTTGAATGAAATTGTCCTTAAAACCAATAATCCCGCAAAAATTTTAGAACAACTTCATTATTCTATCCAAAAAGCCCTTAAACAAGGTGAAAGTAGTGATAATACGGATGGTATGGATGTTAGTTTATGTCGACTTGAAAAGCTCTCAGAATCAGAAAGTAAAATTCTGTTTTGTGGAGCCAAACAGCCTCTTTATCACATTCATCCAGATAAACGAAAATTGACAGAAGTTAGAGGAAATCGGGTGTCAATTGGTGGCAAAATGCGGAAACAAAAACCATTTTTAAATACTGAACTACAACTTCCTAAAGGAGATATTTTGATTTTGGCAAGTGATGGATATGCCGATCAAAATAATCCGCGCCGTGATAAATTTGGCTCTCCAAGACTCAAGCGTGTTTTAGCAATGAATTCCTATTTACCGCTAAATGAACAAAAACATTTCTTAGAAAGCCTACTCAAAGCACATATCGAAAATCAAGAGCAACGAGATGATATTACTATTTTAGGTGTTAAACTTTAGATGATTTTAGAAGCAACATACAAGAAACAAACAAGTTTGGTACATCGTAAAAAATTTGCTCAGTTTTTTACACCTGAATCCATTGCAAAAATCATGACCAAATGGCTGGCAGGAAATGATAAAATGGAAATGGTTTTAGAACCTGCTTTCGGTTTAGGAGTCTTTTCTCGTTTTTTAATATCAGAAAATAAAAATTTGATAATCAGAGGGTTTGATGTTGATTCTGTGATTTTTAAAACAGCCCAACAAAATTTTAAGCCAAATCAAAACATACAACTTTTTTTAGAAGATTATTTATTTAATGATTGGAATAATAAATATGATGGAATCATTTGTAATCCACCCTATTTTAAATTTCATGACTACGAAAACAAAAATGCGTTACGACGAGAAATAAAACAACGATTAAAAATTAATCTAAGTGGATTTACAAACATTTACACCCTATTTTTATTAAAGTCAATTTATCAACTTAATCCAAATGGTAGGATTGCCTATATTGTTCCCTCTGAATTTTTAAATGCTGATTATGGAACTTCGGTCAAAGATTATTTGCTAAAATCTAATTTGTTACGTCATATCATCATTTTTGATTTTAAAGAAAACATATTTGAAGATGCCTTGACAACAAGTGCCATTCTTTTGCTTGCCAATGACCAAAACAAGGACAAAATTCAGATTTCAAAACTTGAAAATACACATCAATTAGATAGCCTTTCCAAACTGATTGAAAATTATCCCAAAAGTAGAGGGGATATTTTGCTGTCTAAAAATGAGATAGACCCCAACATTAAGTGGCGAAAATACTATCAAAACCAAGAAAGTTCACAGTATAAAAACTTGACAAAATTTAGTGAAGTAGCGAAAGTGGTTAGAGGAATTGCAACAGGAGCAAATGACTATTTTTCATTCAATATTGAGAAAGCAGAAAAATTCAGTATCAGTAAGGATTTTCTTCTTCCATGTATTATCAAATCAAAAGATATTGAAAAGCCTTTTTTTACCATTGAGGATTTTGAGGAATTAAAAACCAATAATACCAATATTTTTTTATTGGATGCAGATAAGCAAAACAAAAGTGAAAGTGTTTTAAAATACATAAAAATCGGTGAACAACAAGGAATTAATAAAAGATTCCTGACCTCAAAACGGAAACCTTGGTATAAACTTGAAAACAGAATTCCGCCCCCTATTTGGGTGGGTGTTTTTAATCGAACAGGATTGAAATTTATACGAAATGAAGCGGAAATCAGAAACTTAACTACTTATCATTGTATTTATCCTATTGAAAATTTATTTAAAAAATTAGATATTGATTTGCTTTTTGCCTATTTACTTACCGATGTTGCTCAACAGATATTTAATGATAATCGAAGAGAATACGGAGATGGATTAAAAAAATTTGAACCCAATGATTTGAATAAGGCTTCAATGCTTGATTTATCAAAATTAGACCAAATTACAACTGAAAAAATTATTTCAATTTACAAAGATTATCGAAAATCAGTCATTGAAGGAAATGAGAGGATAGAATTGATAAATGAGATAGATGAAATTCTAAAAAAAGAATATAAATATCCTGAGAAAAAGAAATAAAAACTTTTGAAGTTAGCCGAAAAATCTGCTCCCTTTACCGAAAAGCTTGCCCTGTTTGCCGTTTCTTGATTCTTCATTGGAACTTGCCTTTCCTTTATAACCGTTTAACTACCAGAAAGCCACTCAAACAAACAACTTTTTTTAAGGGCAATTCAATTTTATCTAACTAAAGTACCAATGGCTAAACATTTTGAAATTCCTGCTTCCGAACTTCAACCACTCCTCGAAGTTGCGTATCATTTGGCACAACAACGTGAACAGAATGCTCTTTCCATCAAAGAGCTTGCTCAAACGGTCAAAGAATATGGTATTACAACTGAGGATTTGTTCGAAGCGCAACGCCATTTACAAGTGCAAAAAGAAAAAAAAAAACGATACAAAAAACAATTTTTTTTTATAGTGGCTTTCTTTACTTGCTTGATTATTAGTTTATTATATATATATTATCCACGTAAATTTGCAGGAAATATACATACGACTTTGACTACGGAAATTACAGAAGAGAATACACCACTTGATCAAACAACTATCTTTCAATTAATTCGACATCCAAATATCTATGCCGTTATCAATTTTGATGCAATAGTATATCCTCACCAAGTGCGCTGGGAAATTCGTGATCCGCATCAACGGTTAGTTGCTATGGATCATCAAAATTTGATTCGAAGTCAGAAATTACAAACTTTAGTCGTTTCTTGTCCACTTTCATTTGCCAATATGCTTGGTGATTATTCGCTCCAGATTTATGTGGATGATCAATTAATTGAGACCCAAAATTTTCGGGTGGAGTATGGTAATCTGACTACTATTTTACAGGATGAAAATATTTCAATCGAAAAACTAACATATTTAAAATCAGCAACAGAAAAAGTTTATTTCCAAATTGATGAGACATTGTTTGCACACTCAGGAACATTAGAATGGAGATGGGTAAATGAAAATGGAATTGTCCAAAAACACACCATGCAACAGGTTATTGCTGGAATTCCTTGGCAATTTTCTGAATCATTTGATATTGGAAATAAGCCTGAAGGAAAATATCAAGTACAATTATGTTTTCGGAATGCAAAAATTGCGGAGCGCAACTTTGAAGTCTTTGATTAGAACAAAAATATCATCAAAAAATTATTGAAAAACTATTGAAAAAATCAAAAAAGTTCTTTTTTACTGTTTTGTTTGAGTTATAAAAGACCCCAATCCTTTGACTGGGGTTTTTGTTTTTTTCGGTTTTCTAAGTATCTTTAGATTCATTTTACGCTTAATCTATCATGAATCCACCGAAAGCCTACTTAAATTGGAGTAGTGGGAAAGATTCCACTATGGCACTGTACTTTATTCGTCAAAATAATCAGTTTTTGGTTGAGAAGTTACTAACGACCGTGAATAAAAAGTTTAATCGTGTTTCAATGCATGGTTTACATCGGAACTTGTTAGAAGCTCAAGCGAAAGCAATCGGTATTCCGTTGGATATTTTAGAAGTGAGTGAAACGCCTACGATGGAAGCTTATAATGAGTTAATGAAAACTAAGATTAAGAAACTTCATGCAGAGGGGTATCAACATACTATTTTTGGCGATATTTTTTTAGAGGACTTACGTAAATATCGTGAAAATCAGCTTGCTACAGTGGGTATTCAAGCAAGCTTCCCATTATGGAAAAAGGATACCCGTCAGCTACTAAATGAGTTTATTTCATTGGGATTTAAAGCAATTGTCGTTTGTTGTCAAGCTAGTTCATTTCCTAAGTCATTTTGTGGACGTATGCTTGATAAGCAGTTTTTAAGAGATTTGCCCAAAGGCGTAGATGCTTGTGGTGAAAATGGTGAGTTTCATACTTTTTGTTTCGATGGTCCTTTATTTTCAAACCCCGTTAATTTCACAAAAAAAGGAGTTATTTATAAAAGTTATCCTGCCCCAAAACTCCAAGATAAAAATGCACCTAAAGAGTACGGTTTTTGGTATTTGGATATTGAACTGGCAAGTTAAATATTATTAGAAACTAAAAAACATAATAATAGAGGTTGCTAGTATTATGTTATTCCCACTATACCCTACCAAAATTTTATTGATTTGTAAATAGTTGAATATCAATTAGGTTAAATCAAATTTAATTTTTCCGTAGTGGGTTTGCAAACCCACCGCTATGGAAAAATGACTTTTTAGCGCGATAAACAAAGATTATTAAATAATTTCAATACTAATATATTTTATAAATCAATTTTAGTAGGGTAGAGTATGTTATTCCAACAACCTTATAAATATTTTTATTGAAATCGAACGCTCCCATAGCGGGTATTAATGCGGACACTCCCACCACCTTGTCCTATTTTACCCTCATACTCAGAAGATTGTCCCTCGGAAATATCACGTTGTAGCTTAGTACGGTCTTCAATAGAATTTCGAAATCCACCATAACGGGTAGTAATATGAAAATCAAAATTGGCATTACTGGCAAATTCTAGATTAAAGGTTGTATAACTTCCTTCTAAGCGGATATTTTCAAAATTGGGTGCCACTTCTTGTACTTCAAAACCGCCTGCATAACGTACATCCATCTCTAGTGATTTCAATAATTTACCTACTGAAAATTTAGAATAGCCCATTTCTCCCATAATGCGAGTAGCTTCATTTTCAATCTTTAAGCCACCGTACTTTGTTTCTACTTCTAACTCTTTTACACTTCCAAATTTTATAGACCCGTATTTATTTTCAAGGTCAATTATTCCTGCTTTTCCAATTTCGCCACCTGAATAAGAAACTTCCAAATCTCCTTGTTCTAATTCTTCGATATCTAATCCGCCATACGCCAAGATAATATCTTTTTCCTTTTTAGTTAATTTATTGGCTCGTAATTTCCCATAACGTATCTCAACATCTAAATTCCCTTCAAAATCATCAATAAAAACGTTTCCATATTTATTTTCGATATCGAGTTGGTTCTCTGAAGGCATATAAACCGTATAATTAATTTCGATTCGATTTTTACCTCGATTTAAACCGATATTTTCGGCTTCTGTTTCAAAATAAATCTCATCATCGTTTTGACCGTATTCAATCTGAATTTCATTCAAAATTTCCTGCGCCCGTTCTTCGGTTCGTCCCGAAACTCGGATTTCCACTTTTACCGAAATCTCACCTGCGGGAGCCGATTTGGTATGAATATCAACTTTACCATGTCGATTAGTGATTTCGAGGCGGTGTTTTTTTGTAACCTTATAGGTCTCAGAAATTGTTTTCACTATCTCTTCTTGCGCTTGAGTAGTATGGAAAGTGCTTATTTGTACTCCAAAGTACAAGCAGATAATCCACCAATGAGGACGAAACGTAATTTTAAATGGCATTGTATTTCTCATAAGATTTTGTATCGTGATTTTCATTATTGAACTGTTGTAGTTGCTCCAAAATTTCGATTTGACGATTCAGGATTTCGGAGCGTAATTGTAAATTTTGAATCATGGCACTCAATACTTGTTCACTATTTCCGCTTTGTACTAAGTCCGTTTTAAGTTGGTCATATAGTTCCTCAAGTTGTTGAAGATCAGTTTCAAATTCCGTATCAGTAAAATTATATTGACGGATTTCTTGTTGTTTCAATTGAATTTGTTGGATATAAAATTGTTCGGTTTCAGCTAGTTCAGGATTCAATCGATAAATTTCGGTTACATCAACTTTTGTTATTTTCTGAGATGGCATTTCAGGTATTAAGAACTGACGTTGTAACACCAATGAAACTACTAATAGAATCAAAAAAACGGCTGCAACTTGCCAAACTCTTGTAATAGGTACAGTGCGTATTTTTCGAGTAGATGTAGAATTAGTCAAATCTTGTTTGATACTTAACCATAATTGCGAATTGGGTTCTTGGTCATCGAAGGCTTCTCGATGTTTTTGAACAAAATTTTCCAATAGGTTATTTTTTTTAGTTTTCTTGTTCCTGTTTTGCATCATTGTTCAGAATAAAAAAGGACTATCATTTTGGTCAATTTGTTTTAAATTGTTTCCAAAATTTGGACTAATTTTCGTTTTGCACGTGAATATTGTGACTTAGAGGTAGAAACAGAAATTTCCAAAATTTCGGCAATTTCACGATGATCATAGCCTTCAAATAAGTATAAGGAAAGCACTGTTCGGAAACCATCAGGTAATTGCTTGACGGCTTTTTTAATTCGTTGAATTTCAAGTTCTATCTCAAGATCATCTCGTGCTAATTCCTCAATTTTATATTCCTCAAAAAATTGATTTTCAATAGATAAAAAATCAATTTTTTGCCGTTTGATATGATTGATGGCAGTATTTACCGCAATCCGTTTAAGCCATGCTCCAAAAGTAGCAGAGGCATTATAAGTGTGTAAATTATTAAATGCTTTTACAAATGTTTCTTGTAATACATCTTCAGCTTCATCAGCTTGTCCAACAATTCGCAAACAAGTATTAAACATTGCTTTGGCATATTTTTCATATAGTTCATACTGCGCTCGTGAATCTCCTTTTAAGCATCGTTCTACCAAATGATCCTTGGTGACGGCTCGGTGAGGAAGAAGACGAAAACGTTTAACAAATGCCATAAAAATTACTTAATTCATCCGAAGCTCGAATTGTGTCTCTTATTATTTTGTTGGAAAGACAGTAAAGAACTGAGGAGTGTTGCATATTTTACAATCTTTTTTTGGAGGTAAGTCTCAAAAAATTATCTATCTCTCCTGATTTATTCTCATTTTTGTTCTTAAAATTAAAATAAATTATGAAAATTACTGTAAATCAAACTGCTTACGATTTATCTATTACGTCCTTATCAGAATTAACTGAAAAACTACAAATTAATCCTAAAGGAACAGCTATTGCAGTTAATGATCTAGTCATTCCTAAAAAGGATTGGGAAACTTATCAAATATCTGAAAATGACAAAATTACGATTATTAGAGCTACACAAGGAGGATAATCTTTCGGAAAAATCCTGCCAAAAGATTTTAAAATTAAATATATTTAATTATTTTTTTTAAACCTCAAAATAATCTCGTTACTCAATGGGATTAATTACGATTTCGCTAAATTCACGCAAAGTTGAATTTTTATTCATTTTGGCAAATGACACGCCAATATTATCCTTAAACCTTTGAAAAATGCGTTATCAATTATTAGGAAAAAGCGGTTTACGAGTATCAGAATTGTGTCTTGGAACAATGACCTTCGGTACAGAGTGGGGGACAGGTTCTGATAAAGCGGACAGCCAAGCGGTGTTTCAACGTTACTTGGAAGCGGGTGGAAATTTTTTAGATACTGCTAATCATTATACTAATGGCACTAGTGAAAAGTTCATTGCTGATTTTGCACAGGGAATGCGCCAAAAATTGATTTATGCCACTAAATATACACTTTACACCCAACCTAATGATATTAATGATGGTGGAAATCATCGCAAAAACTTGGTGCAATCCGTAGAGGGTAGTCTACAACGTTTACAAACAGATTATATTGATGTACTTTATATTCATGCTTGGGATTATACCACCCCTGTTGAGGAAGTGATGCGAGGTTTAGATGATTTGGTACGCGCAGGTAAAGTATTATATATTGGAATTTCGGATACTCCTGCATGGGTTGTTTCAAGAGCAAATATGTTGGCAGAATTACGAGGTTGGACACAATTTATCGGACTTCAAATTGAATACAGCTTAGTTGAAAGAACTCCTGAGCGAGAACTTTTACCAATGGCAAAAGAATTGGATATGAGTGTACTAGCTTGGGCACCGCTTGGAGCAGGTTTACTAACGGGTAAATATTTAGAATCTAATGATAGTACTACTAAACGAATGAAATCTGATTCCGCTCGATTGACTCCGACAACTACAAAAATAGCCCAAAAAGTGGTTGAGATTGCGAGAAGAACAGGATACTCACCTGCTCAAATTGCCTTAGCTTGGGTCAAAGAACAAGGCAGAAAAGTCATTCCAATTATTGGAGCAAGGCGATTAAGTCAACTAGAAGATAATCTCAAATGTTTGGAGGTACAATTTTCGGAAGAAGACCTTGCTGAACTCAATGCAATCAGTCAAATTTCGCTTGGTTTTCCTCATGAAATGTTAGGTAAATCAGTGGTAAAAGATCGCATTTTTGGCGGAAAACAAGATTTATTAGATTTTTAAGGTCAGATAAAAATGAATGAATGATTTCCGATTGTCAAGGTTGTTTTTTTACCTTTGCTGGCAGTAAAGTTATCCAGATGTTGAGTTAAATAAATCCAAAATTTTGTATCAATCTGTCATTAAACCTTGGCTTTTTCGGAAAGATGCCGAAGAAGCGCATCATTTTGCCTTCCAATCTTTGCAAAATGCCTTTCGGATGCCTCTTCTAAATCAGATCATTGCCCCTGTTATTCGGAGTCGTTATACGTTGGAGCATCCCAATTTAGAGCGAAAGGTAATGGGTTTGACATTCAAAAATCCAATTGGTTTAGCTGCAGGATTTGATAAAGACGCAGTATTAATTAATGAATTATCTGCCTTTGGGTTCGGATTTATTGAAATTGGTACACTTACCCCCAAACCTCAAGCAGGCAATCCAAAACCCCGTTTATTTCGTTTACCAACAGATTCGGCATTAATTAATCGAATGGGGTTCAATAATGGAGGTATCGAAGATGCGATTCCCCGATTGGAACACTACAGGCAAAGCATTAAGGCTGAAAATCGATTAATTATTGGAGGGAATATTGGAAAAAATAAAGTTACACCAAACTCAGAAGCCGTTCGAGATTATGAATTTTGTTTTGAGCAGCTATTTGATTGGGTTGATTATTTTACGGTCAATGTGAGTTCGCCCAATACTCCCAACCTTCGAGATTTGCAAGAAAAAGAGCCTTTGACCAAGTTATTATCTATTTTACAAGAAAAAAATCATCAAAAGTCTAATCCGAAGCCAATTCTCTTAAAAATTGCTCCTGATTTAACTGATTTTCAACTTGATGATATTTTAGATATTGTACAAACTACCCGAATTGCGGGAGTGATTGCTACCAATACAACCATCAGTAGAAGCAATCTGATCACTCCAGAAACACAAGTTTCTGAAATTGGAGCAGGTGGTTTGAGCGGAAAACCCTTGCAACATCACTCTACTCAGATTATTCAATATTTGCGAAATAACGGGGGTAAAAAGTTGGTTATTATTGGGGTTGGAGGAATTTTTACGGGTGAAGATGCCATTGAAAAATTAGAAGCAGGTGCGGATTTAGTCCAGATTTATACAGGATTTGTATATGGAGGTCCTGTTACTGTCAAAAATATAAACCGAAAACTGATACAACATTTTATTAGCTAAGCCATTTTCTTTGAGTTACCCAAAGAAGTTCATTTTCGGTTCGAAGCTCGATCTGATGGCTTGACGTATAATTATCAAAGTAGTTGATTATAAGGTTTTTAAAGGCATAAAATAATTATCTTTTAACTTTTTTAATTGCTAGTTTTGATGATGATTTTCAATAAATTGTACTAAATCTTCTTCTATTTTGGAATACAAAAAACAGGATTTGAATTCTTTATTGTTATTCAGCATATCCTCAACTTCATAACATTGGTTATCATACAAACCCATTTGATTATTTCGTTCTTCAGATGTTTGTGCATTTGTGGCAATTTCTTGACGTTTTTGGCTTACTAACACCTTACAAATTGACTCTAAAAATTTCAAAAAGCTATTTTTTATGGTGTGTCCATTTGCAAATAAATAGGTGTTTGTTGTGCTAACCCCTAATACTTCTAAATTTTCTTTTAGTTCTTGAATTTGTTGATTTTCAGCAGGGTATAATTCTTGAATGGAAGTTAATTTATTTTGAATTTTAGTTTTTAGGTTATTTAAAAGTCCTTCAAATTGTTGATTTATATTTCCTCTTCCTGATATTTCTATTGTATTACAAAAGTCTGATATTGAGAATGTACTGGATTCTGAATTAAAATTTAGATAAATTGACCAAACAAATAATTCATAAATCAATTCCGAATAAACCTTTACTAATTTACTGGTATCAATAAGTTTTTTGTCATTTTTTGTTGCATCAACACACAAACTATCAAGACTTTCGTGGTAACAAAAATAATTTTCGATGGCGTAAGTATAAGTTTGAAAAACAAACTCATTTTCATTAAGTTGTCGAGAAGTTTCGGTGGCACTTTGTCGTAAATAATCGTAGTCGCTATCCACATACAAAATCATGTCTTTTCCTGCTCCTTCACTGAAATCTAAAACGGCTTTTTTCCCTTTTTCAAGTCTTTGTCTGGTAGGAAGTTGAATGTCAAAATCCAAATTATATCTCTTTTCAAAAGGAGATAAAACATGATTCCAAAAAGCAATATCTTCATCACTTTCGACATACACCAAAACCCGTTCATTGGATTGTTGTGGAATAAGTCCCGAATAAGCTCCTCTATAAATAGGATGTAAATTATCGGTTAATCTCGAAGACATAGCAGGTTAATTTTTTAAATAATCTTTTGTAATTAAATCTCTGACATCGAATACTCTATCAGCCCATCCTTCGATAATTAATCCAGGAGAATGAGTTGCTAAAATAATTTGAACATTTGGATTTAATTCTCGAATATATTCAATTAATTTTCTCTGCCAATCAATATGCAAGGATATTTCAGGCTCATCCATGAAAAGAATCGAAGGTTTATTATCCTGAACTAAAACCGTCAATAAAATCACTAAAATTTGCTTTTCTCCTGATGAAAGTTGATAAGGTGAAATTTCTTTATCGCCAGATAAAAACCAAACTTCATTTTTGTCTCGGTCGATTTTTTTATCTGTTTCTTTGAAAAGTGAATCAATAATTTCTATAAAACGTTCTTGCTTTTCATGAATTTTTAATAATTCAGATTCATTTCTTGTTTTAACTGCCTGATATGCTTTTTTGCTTATATTTAATTGGTAATCAAGATATTGTTTTTGTAAAATTGAAATTAATCTATCTAACTCAGTACGAACTTTTCTCCCAAGTGTAATATTTTTTTCTCTTAGTTCATTATCAAATGTACTTATAATTTTAAGATTAAGTTTATTAAAAAATTCTACTGTTGGAATTGATATTACAATCGTATTATGTATAGATGCAATCATTTTTTTTTCATCAGCCCCACTAATAATTGCTCCTATTTTATGATGATTATAAAACTTTAAATTTATTTTATCATCAAAATCTACTATAATTTTTTCTATCTCACTTGGATGCTTATCATTTTTTGTCGGCATAAATCCAGTCATCGCATTTAAAATCGTACTTTTCCCACTTCCATTAATTCCAGATAAAATATTGACATCAGGATTTAACTTCCATTCCAAATCATAGCGTTCCCAAAGTCCTTTGATTTCGACTTTTGAAATATATTTGATGTCGTCTTTTTCTTCATTCATAATTTTTTGTTTCTGCTTTCAATAAAAATACAATTTTGGATTTGGGAAATCTATAAAAAAATAAAAAACCAACTGGCGTAAGAGATTTAATTAATTTTTTGAGCTTGAATTTCAGGTAAGCATATCCCAAATCGTTGACTCGAAGACTCAATGATTGATTCGATATAATCAAAAAATGTTTCGTCTTCTAATTCTGAAATAAATTGAATCAGCCATAATTTTCGTGGATTTAAATTGATAACTCCTTATATTTCGGTTTTTCAAAAATCCAGTATTTTAGAATTACTTTTATGGAAATTTTCAAATATTATTATTAAGCAAAATTATTAAATATAGTATCTAAAATTCGAATTAAGGTGTCGTATTCTTCACGAGACAAACCTTGAATTCCCTGTTTCCGTAAGTCCAGTACTACAGGTAAAACCTGTTTAATTTTTTCTTTCCCTATCGGAGTTAGGTAGATTTTAAAACGGCGACGATCACTAGGGTCACTTCGGCGTTCAGTCAATTCTTTCTTACATAATAAATCAATAATTCGGGTAACTGTTGGAGCATCCTTAAACGTCTTTTCAGCCAATTCATTTTGATTTTGTCCGTCTTTCTGATGTAAAGAGTCCAACAAAACCCATTGATCAACTGTTAAATCGAAGTTCAACGTATTGAATTGACGCTGAATAACTTGCTTCATAATTTTGGCTGTTCGTTCAATACGAAAACCGTAGCTTGTAGGGTAAATCTCTTGAGAGGTCATCAGTTATAGGATTCAGCAAAACTTTTTAATTTGATTCCTTAGAAGCGCAAAGATGAGATACAAATTCGTAAAATAGCAAAATTTGTTGCTTGAAATTCTTATTTTTTTAAGAACTTATAGAATAGATTGTAGGAGTATAACTAATAGAAAGTAAAATTAATAAATTAGTTGTCAGGGAGTTAATCTTCCAAAAACTTCGACAAAATTGAGGCACTTTAACGTCCTTATTTGCTGTTTTCCCGTTTACTTTGTATGGTTTTTGCCATTTTGCTTAGAGACAAAGGTAAATACATAAAGTGAATGAGATTTATTAAAATACTTTTATATTTATTTTTTATTTTTTGGGTTTTTGAAAATAGAGGACAAATAGCGGCTCAAAACTCTACTAAATCCACTGAGGCAGAGGTAGATAGTTTAAACAAATTAGCATGGAAAATGCGTACTTCAAGTGCTGAAATTTCCCTTCGATATGGGAAAGAAGCATTATCTAAAGCACTGAGTATCAATTACTCAAAAGGTTTAATCAAAGGTTACTCATTTACAGGAATTGCTTTCCGAAATCAAGGCAAATATGATAAGGCACTCAAACAATTTTTTGAAGCACTTCAGTTAGCAGAAAAGTATCAATTCTTAGAGGATATTGCTTATTCACAAATTAATATTGCAAATATTTATTACTTAGAATCGAAGCCTGAAATGGCAAAGAAATATTTGGGATATGCCCTTAACACGACTCAATCTCTTAATAAGGATGATATTTATGCCTATATCTATTTAAACTATGCTCGTTTATTTCGGAAGGAAGAAAATTATGAAAAAGCCATTGAATATACAGATAAAGTACTGAAAATCCGAAAGAAACAAGATCGACCTCAAAGTATTATGGCGGTCTATTCCGAAAAAGGAAAAATTCTACGAGACCAAGGAAATTACCCTGATGCAGCAGAAGCACTGAATGAGGCGCTTTATATTGCGCTCTCTCATGACTATCGATTAGATATTATTTCAATTTATCATCATCTTTCCCGAACATTTCTATATGCTAAAAACTATCCTCAAGCCAAGCACTATGCCCGCATGAGTACAATGCTACATCCTGAAATTGCTAATATTCATTTGCGCCAAAATAATTATGATATCTTATACCAGATTTATAAGATTCAAAAAAATTATGAAAAAGCCATTGAGTACCATGAGCTTTGGACAGATGTTCAGGACAGTATTCGAGATATGATGCACGATAAGTTATTGAGTGAAATGCGTATCCGATATGATACCGAAAAAAAAGAACAAGAAAATCAGTTCCTTCGTCAAGAAAATGAACGTCAGTCTATTACGGCATTGGCTATTGGAGGCTTTGCCTTACTTTTGTTAGGATTAGTTTATTTGTTGTTAGGAAATAATCGACAAAAAAAGAAAGCGAATCAGAAATTAGAGACGCAACAGGGAATTATTTTAAAGAGTCATCGAGAATTAAAACGAAAAAATCAAGCCCTTGAAGAAAAACAAGAAGAAATTCAACATCAATCAGAAGTCTTAACTCAAGCCAATGAGAAAATTCAACGTCAAAATTTTGATATTACTTCAAGTATTAATTATGCGAAACGAATTCAACAAGCCGTACTTCCTAAGCTTGGAATGATTCAAAAATATTTGCCAAATTCCTTTGTACTTTATCAGCCAAGAGATATTGTATCAGGAGATTTGTATTTTTTTGATGCTCGTGAAAATTACCAAGTGATTTCAGCCATTGATTGTACAGGACACGGTGTGCCAGGGGCTTTTATGTCATTGATTGCTAATGATTTACTTTCTAATATTTTATTACTCCAAAAAGAAAACCCTTCACCTGACAAGATATTAAATCAACTTCATCAAAATATCAAAACCACCCTCCGACAAGATGAAAATAATGGGCAAGATGGGATGGATATGAGTCTTTGTATTGTCTTTCCTGAACAACAAAAAGTAGAATTCGCAGGCGCAAAAAATCCTGTATTTTATATCCAAAATAAAGAATCTTATCTGATTAAAGGTGATATTATTCCAATTGGTGGACAACGAAGAAGCAAAATTGAACAATACACGAAACACACTATTTCTATTTCACAACAGACTGCTTTTTATCTGTATTCAGATGGCTTTCAAGACCAATTTG
>DDLX01000024.1 GCA_002340355.1 Cytophagales bacterium UBA2561 | reverse complement strand
TGGAAATATTTGAATATCAATATATTATGTTTTTAGAAAATTATATTAACAAGAAATTTACGAACTATTATGATGAAAAAGATAGATTTTACAAATTTTTGGGATAATAGTGATTATGCCTTAAAAGATTATGTCAATGAATTTCCCACGGACGACTTGATTCATTCAATTGAACAGGAATTAGGATATAAATTACCAAAATTCTATATCGAAATGATGAAAATCCAAAATGGCGGTATCCCTAAAAACATATGTTATCCTACGAATCAATCAACATCATGGGCAGACAATCATATTGCCATCACGGGAATTTTTGGAATTGGTAGAAAAAAAATTTATTCACTTTGTGGCGAGTTAGGGAGTCAATTTATGATTGACGAATGGGGTTATCCAGATATCGGTATTTGTATTTGTGATTGTCCTTCTGCGGGGCATGACATGATAATGCTTGACTATCGAAAGAATGGTAAAAATGGAGAACCACAAGTTATTCATGTTGACCAAGAATCAGATTATGAAATTACATTTCTTGCCGAAAATTTTGAAACTTTCGTTAAGGGTTTAGTTCATGAAGATACTTATGACACTTCAGAAGAAGATTTAGAACATGACCTAACTCTACTAAAAACAGGTAAATATTCTGATATACTAAATGAATTTTTGATAAAAGAAGACGGATTATCAGACAAGTTAAGAAATCTTCTCATTCACTTAACAAAGGAAAAAGGATATTTTGCATTACACGCAGACGAATTATCTTATCTGGTGTACGATATTCAATTTTACTTGTATTCAAAAAATAAGACTATTTCTTCGAAGAAAAACTATTTAGACGAGTATCCTAAAATGATTGCTTTTGGGAACCAAGAAATTACTACATATGGATATGCCCCTACATTTGTAGAAGATTGGATAAATAATCGAATTACAAACCGACTGATAGGACAGAGGTTTGGTTCATTAAGATTTCAGAAAGATTATGAATCCATAATCTTGAGTAAATTAGATAAGTTTCAATAATTGTTTTTCAAAGATGTTACTGAATATAAGTATTTAGCAATAGTTATATTGTTTGGTATAAGTTTATTTTACCCTACTAAAAATGATTTACAAAATATATTTAGTATTGAAATTATTTAAAAATCTTTGTTTATTAAACTAAAACGCCATTTTTCCGTAGTGCTGGGTTTGCAAGTCCACCACTACGAAAAAATTAAATTTGATTTAATCTAAATGATAATCAGTAATTTGTAAATCAATATTAGTAGAGTAGATAATTCTATAACCTTTACACATATTTTATTTACTTTCTATTTTCAATTCCCCCAGCTTTCACGGTCTAAACTCCTAAACTGAATTGCCTCAGCAAGGTGATGATTTTGAATCTGTTCAGTTTCGGCAAGGTCAGCAATAGTTCGAGAAACTCGCAAAATACGGTCGTAAGCTCGTGCTGAAAGTCCTAAGTTTTCCATTGCCTTTTTCAGTAAATTTTTCCCAGTCGTATCAATTGGACAAATCTTTTTGACCATTTGTGGTGGCATGGTCGCATTTGAATAAACACTTGGAATCTCCTTAAAACGCTCGGTTTGAATTTGACGAGCCTTGATAACTCTTTCCCGAATTTCTTCACTAGTTTCAGTAGGACGTTCGGCAGTCATTTCATCGAAGGAAACTGGAGTTACTTCTACATGCAAATCAATACGGTCTAAAAGAGGACCGCTAATTTTATTTAGATAATTTCGAGCCTTACAAGGCTGTAACATACATTCTCTTTCAGGATGATTGTAATACCCACATGGACAAGGATTCATACTGGCAATCAACATAAAATTAGCAGGAAAATCAACTGAAGCCCTTGATCGTGAGATATTTACTTTTCGAGCTTCAAGCGGCTCTCGGAGGTCTTCTAGAACATTTTTTTTGAATTCGGGCAATTCGTCCAAAAACAAAACACCATTGTGGGCTAATGAAATTTCCCCTGGTTGTGGAAATGAACCTCCACCTACTAAGGCGGCATAGCTTATCGTATGATGAGGCGATCGAAATGGACGATTTGAAATTAATCCTGTATCTGTTCCCAATTTTCCTGCTACGGAATGGATTTTCGTGGTTTCAAGAGCTTCATGTAGATTTAAGGGAGGCAAAATCGTAGGGATTCGTTTCGCAAGCATCGTCTTTCCAGCCCCTGGCGGTCCTATCATAATGGCATTGTGTCCTCCTGCTGCCGCAATTTCTAAAGCTCTTTTGATATTTTCCTGTCCTTGTACCTGTGAAAAATCGGCGGCATATTCATTTTGAGAATGATAAAATTGATCACGAGTATCTATTTCAAGCGGTTTAATTTCTAAAGTTCCTTCGAAAAAGTCAATAGCTTCTCGTAAGCTTTCTACACCAATAATATCTAATTTATTCACAATAGCGGCTTCGTGAGCATTTTCTTTAGGTAAAATAAATCCCTTAAATCCTTGTTTTCTGGCTTCGATGGCAATGGGTAAAACCCCTTTGATAGGTCGTAAAAGTCCGTCTAATGCCAATTCCCCCATAATTAAATATTGGCTCAATTCTTCGGAATTTAGTTGGGCAGATGCTTGTAAAATACCCAAAGCAATCGTTAAATCATAAGCTGAGCCTTCCTTACGGACATTAGCAGGAGCTAAATTGATGAGTACTTTTTGACGAGGTAGTTTATAACCAAAATATTTTAAGGCAGACTCAACCCGTTGTTCACTTTCCTTGACAGCACTATCAGGCAATCCAACCATAAAGAACTTTGTACCTTGTAATACATTGACTTCCACCGTAATAAGAGAAGCATCGACACCATAAACCGCACCACCATACGTTTTTGAAACCATTGCGAAAGAAATTTTAGATTGATTGTCATTTAATTTTGAAGCAAATTACTTCAAAAACCAAACAATATCTATTTTTGAGCGCTTTTATTTTTCAGTTTGAAAAAAACTTTTACTTTCTAAAGTACGAGGCTTACCAAGTTTTGAAAACTTAGCAAACCTACTAAACAATTAACTTCTGATTTATATTAATTATTCTTGAGATTTTAAATCTGAGAATTTCAAGGAGTATTTTCGACCATTCAAAAATTGCCCAATAAAAGTAGCTCTCACTAAATAGTGATAACTTAATAAACACAAAAACACAGTTATTAATGCAGCTACTCCACTCTTAATTATAGAGTGAAGTGACCAATCAACAATGAGTCCTGAAATAATAATAACTATCGGTAAGTGTAGGAGATAAACCCAGTACGAAGAATCTGAAATATAGCGCATTACGGCAGAATAGTGACTTCCATATCGGATAAATAAACCTGTTACACCAAAAACAAATAACCAAACAACTAAAGACTGATTGATAATTTCCATACTATGGTTAAAATAATCAGGCATTAAAAAAGCAACTGTAAATAGTACAACCGCTAAAATGGTACATCCCCAATCTAATCGCATCATCTGACCAAGTAGATGTTTAGATTTATAGAAAATCCAGCCTACAATATAGAAAAGGAAATAATAGAAGAAAGTCAAAATATTAGGTTTGAAAGAAACTGCACCAACTACATCAGGTTGACCTATCATAAAGTAAATTATTGCAGTAAAAGTAGCAAAGAAAAATATACGTAAAACAGGTTTTTGAATTATCCATTCAAAAAATGTTGTAATTTTAGAAGTAACTTGTGGAGCATTGCTTAATGCTAAGGCGATAGGAATTACCGCCACTGTCATAAAAATTAAATAATATAAAAACCAGAGATGTAGAGTGACAGCAGGTATAAAGCTAGAAGAATTACTAAATACAGCTAATGCCTGTGCAAATGCGTCTTCTTTCCCCGCGAAAACCATTCCTGTAAACTGAAGTCCAAATAAAAGAAGAGGCCACAACAGCAATAAAAAAACCACAAAAGGATACGCAATTCTAGCGAGTCTATTTTTTATCATTTTCATTATCCCCCGTTCATAGAAAAGCATTGCACCAAAGAAACCAGTCACCATAAAAAAGATTTGCATCCGAAACGCATGAATAAATAAAACTAAATAATCATTAAAAGCATGGATAGCTGTGGGGTCTTTGAGGCGCCAATCGGTACGTTGGATAACCCCGTAAGTAACAGCCGAATGAATAATTGGTCCAAGTAACATCATGATAGCGCGTAAAGAATCTAAGGAGTGGATGCGCCCAGTTTGAAAAGAATACGTTTTCATTTGATTAATTGTTTGAAATATAAAAGTTAATTTAATTTTCTGCTAGTATAAAATGATAATAGCTTTTAATCAAGACTAAAGTTAAGTTGTTATTTAGAATATATCAATACTTTTTTGTTTTTTTTCGTTTTTATAATTTAAGTTTCAAATAATATCAAGAATAATTTTTGTTATGATGCTGATTTTTAGAAATGAAAATAAATATTTTTGTTAAAGTAATTAGTACCTTAGTTCTAGCACTCTTGGTGTTAGGAGGTACTATGTACAGGTTAGCTTTCAGATATAATTAAATTGGAAAACAAGAAAAGATAGCAGTGCCAAATAGACTCTTAATTCAGAAAATCGAAAAAGAATTAATTACAAGGTGGGGTTCAGGCGGAACATAAAATTGGAAATATGCAGAATAGACTTTTCTCAATTTTTTGAAAGCCTACTCTTTAAAAGCCACAGTTATTTGATTACAAATCAAGCTATTAGAAATGAATGAATTGAGATTTATGTTCTGTTTTGGCATTTATTAAAAGAAATCTATCTAATTAAAAATCATTGAATATGGTTTTCCTAAGACATGACTTAATTCTTGTAAGCCCATATTTCGAGCTTTTCTGAAATGTTCTTTTCCAAAAATATGAATCAAAACAGCAGGATTCGTAAAAATGCTATTTTGAGCCGAAATTTCAAGAGAGACCTGTGTATCAACATAAAAAAGCTGTACTTTAGGGAATTTACTCTTAATTAGTACCTCAATTTTGGGCTTTAAAACTTGACAAACACCGCATTTTTGATGTGAAAAATAACATAAGGCTATTTTATTATTTTTTATAGCCTTGTTAAAATCTTCAATAGTTTTCAGTTCGATATACATTTTCTTAAGTTTTAAGGTGTATTTTTCGAAAAGTAAAAACCCCTCAAAAATGAATCTTTCTTGAATCAATTTTGAGGGGTTCAATTTATTTGATAAGTTTTACTAAACCCAAAAAACTAGGCTTCTACTATTTCTTCTGCTTCAGTATCTTCAATTACACCTGTTACATTCTGTACCTTTTCAGCCGCTTGCTCTGCCTGAATTCTTTCCCATTGTTCTTTACTAAATTGCTCAAATTCTTCACGAGTCATTTTGACAGTTTCAATCTGGATCGTATCCTTAATCTTAGTGAGCAACTGAGTAGTAGAAAGCGTATTCATTTCTGCCATTACTTGCCCTTGATTTTCAGAATTTTGGAAAAACTGTTGTACAAACATATCCATAATTTCATCACTCATATTCAGAATATTCATCTGATAGTATTGCATAAAAAACCGCTTCTTAAGTTGAGCAACTAAATCTTCTTGTGAAGGATTAGCAAGTTCTTGAGCCTCAGATGCCTGATTGCGAGTAATTTCCCAAAGGATACTTTTTCGGAACATTTTGAAGTTTTCTTCAAGATTTCCCTCATTAACTCCTTCATTAGTTAATAACCATCTTCGCAGAAAATCATCAGGAAATTCAGGTACTTCTAAAACTTGAGTTGCTTCAGTCTGGAAATCAGCCGTTAATAAATCTCCTGTCTGAATATCATAGTATTTTTGGATAATTGCACGAACAGCTTCTCGGAAACTTTCTTCATCTTTTGCCTTGCCTTCTCCCAATACACTATCAAATAACTTTTGTCCAATTTCAGCAGGAACAGTACGATTAATGTTGTGGACATCAAAAGTAAACTCACCTTCTAAATCCTTAATAGAGTCTAGTTTTGCATCACGGAAACATTCTAAAAGTTTTTCGTTTGTTGAAAATACCGAACGTAAATCAAACGAGACTGTTTCCTCTTTCTTAACTCCAATAAATTTGGCTTGCTCACTTTCAGGTAATTCATTAATTTGGAAACTTCCTGCATTCGAGAAATCACCTTGTCGGAATGTTCCAATTAAATTATCGCCTGCTTCACTTTCTTCAAGCTCAGGACGTTCTCCATAAAATTTACGTAAATTCTCAATATACTCATTCACATCCTCTTCCGAGATTTCGATTTCTCGTTTTGTCAATTGAATCTTAGAAAAGGCAGTTTCATAATCCATTTCTGGTTCTAACCCAACCTCATAAACAAACGAAAACTTTTTTTGAGTATCCCAATCAACCTCAGGACTTTCCGTTTCACTAAACAAAGGATTCGCAACCAATCGAAGTTTTTCTTCTTCAAGGTAATTTTTGAGAGATTCATTAGCAAGCTCACTGACTTCCTGTGCTAAGACGGATTTTCCGTACATTCGCTTAATGTGTCCGATAGGAACTTTTCCCGGACGAAACCCTTTGAGTTGAGCTTTTTGGGCGTATTCTTTTAATGTTTTCTTTACTTTAGTGCCATAATCGGTTTCATCCAACTTAATGGTAATTAAAGCATTAACATTATTTTTTTTATCAAGCGTAACTTCCATGCGTTCAGAATTAAATCAGATTGATTGCTTAACTACAAAAAACCTCAACTTTTCTGCAAAAGCTGAGGCTTAGATTTTTATGCGATGAAGTGCGGGCGGAGGGACTCGAACCCCCACACGGTGAAGTACTAGATCCTAAGTCTAGCGCGTCTACCAATTTCGCCACGCCCGCTAAAATCGAACGCAAAGATAGACCTTTTTTTTGCTTCTCCAAAAGAAGTAGTGCAAAATGTTGAAAAAATTTTAAATTATAAAAAAAGGTTTAAGATATCATTCTTCAAATAGATTGCAAAAACGAACAACTCTACTGAAAAATATTCTTCACTTCTTATAATTGTTATAGAATTGCCCAAATTTTCCTACTTTTGACCCTTTCATTTTTAATTAAAACAGTTCTACATTATAGTTACACTAAAGGGTTTCTGAATCAATTGAAAATCAAAATTTTAATCAGATTGATTATTATCTATAATCGAAACTCTTTACAGTCACTATCAACGCAATCCTAAATCTATGTGGGCAAGAATTGCAGATTTTATCCTTAATTATCGGCTCGTTTTGGTCGGCATTCTCATCAGTATCACAGGTATTATGGGCTACTTTGGCAAAAAAGTTGAGTATGCCTATACTTTTGCACAAATTGTTCCTGCCGATGATCCTGAAATGAAATATTATCAAGAATTCAAACAAACCTTTGGCGAAGATGCGAATATTTTTGTGATTGGAGTCAAGGATAGTACGATTTATAAATATGATAATTTCAAGAAATTTAAAGAACTAAATGATCTAATTCGTCAAGAAGATGGTATTGCAGGAGTGCTTTCATTGCCAACCTTACAAAATATTCTACCCAACCGAGAAGAACGTCGTTTTGAAGCGGTTTCAGTTTTTGAACCTTTTCCAAAAAATCAAAATGAATTAGATAGTTTACTGGAAATTGCTCGTAATATCAAAATCTATGAAAAACAAATTCTAAATCCTGAAAATGGTGCTACACTTTCCGCTATCTCCTTAAAATCCAAAGTTTTACATAGTGCAGAACGAGAAAAATTAGTTTTTCGAATTGCAGAAAAGTGTGAGAAATTTACAGAAGAAACCAACATCAAAATCCGAATTGCAGGAATGCCTTATGTTCGTTCGGTCATGACGACTCAAGTCAAAGCCGAATTAAATATATTTTTAGTTATTTCCTTGAGTGTAACAGTACTTATTTTATTCCTGTTTTTCAGAACATTTTCGGCTGTTTTTTACCCTTTACTGGTTATCGGAATGGTCATTGTCTGGACAATTGGCACACTTGGAATTTTGGGTTATAAAATTACGATTTTAACGGGTTTACTTCCACCAATTTTAACTGTTATCGGAATTCCAAATTGTATTTATTTGGTCAATAAATATCATCAATTATATGTTCGATTACAAGATAAACGCAAGGCTTTACGCCGAATGATTCGGACAATTGGAGTGATTACCTTGATTACAAATATTACAACAGCGATTGGTTTTTTTGTTTTATTTTTTACGGATACAGCTATTTTACAAGAATTTGGAATCGTGGCAGGCATCAATATTATGGCAACTTTTGTCATTACAATTATCTTTATTCCTGCTATTTTCTCGTATTTACCAGCTCCTAAAGAACGGCATACCAGACACTTAAAAGCTCGGCATACCGTATTTATTTTAGAGGCAATTGAAGGATTGGTTATGAACCAACGCAAACTAGTTTATATAATCGCCCTAATTATTGCAGGAGTTTCCATATTTGGTTTGACTCGTGTCAAAGCCTTGTCCTTTATGGTCGATGATTTACCCCAAGAAAGTACTGTAATTCAAGATTTACGCTTTTTTGAATCAAATTTTAAGGGAGTTATGCCCTTAGAAATTTTGATTGATACAGGTAAGCCCAAAAGTCTTCGTAAAATCAAAAATCTTCGTAAAATCAATGAGTTAGAGAGATTTTTGGACTCTTTGCCGTATTTGTCGCCAGCCTTATCACCTGTTACTTTTTTGAAAGCAGCCAACCAAGCTTATGCTGATGGGGCTGTTTCGGAATATGATCTTCCCAATAAACGAAGCTTAGCATTTTTACGAAAATATCTGAAAAATCAGGACGATAATCAAAATTATTCTAGCGCTTTTACTGATAGTACACAACAAAAAATTCGGGTATCTTTGAAAATTGCGGATATGGGTTCAATTCGGATGGATTCGGTTTTACAAAATGTCATTCGTCCCCGCATTGATTCGATTTTTGGTGTACAAAAGAAATTGAGTGAAATTACTGCAAATCAATTGGATAGTACTCATTATTCGGAGTCTGGTTTTCAAGTACAAGTTACAGGAACAACCTTATTATTTATCAAGGGAAATCAATTCTTAATCATTAGTTTGCGTCAAAGTTTGATGATTGCCGTGATTTTAATTGCAATTATTATGGGTACACTTTTTCGAAACATTCGAATGGTCTTTTTATCACTTTTACCAAATACTTTGCCTTTGTTGGCAGTAGCGGGTTTGATGGGTTATACGGGTGTTCCTCTAAAACCAAGTACCGTTCTAGTTTTCAGTATTGCTTTTGGAATCTCGGTTGATGATTCGATTCACTTTTTGGCAAAATATCGGATGGAACTAGAGGCTCGCAACTTTAATGTCATTGAGGCAGTACAAATTGGTATTCGAGAAACAGGAATGAGTATGATGTATACTTCCATTGTTTTGTTTTTTGGTTTTATTATTTTTACGGCTTCAAATTTTGGTGGGACAATTGCACTTGGTGCTTTGACTTCCATTACTTTATTAATTGCGATGTGTACCAATTTGATTTTATTACCTGCCTTATTGGTAACATTTGCCTCAAAAATTCAACAATAAATTACAATTATCTCAATGTTTTATTTTGATAAAATACAATTTTTTATCAAAGTGCAATGAAATCTATTATTCCAATTTTATGAAAGAATTATTTATTGATTTAGCTAAAATCACCTTGCCTGCTACTTTGGTTTTATATGGAATGTACTTGGCAGTAAAGTCATTTTTGAGTAAGGATTTTAATCAGCGTCTATTGGAACTCAAGGCTAAAGACAAGGAAATTATTTCTCCAATTCGTTTACAAGCTTATGAACGATTAACGATTTTAATGGAGCGTCTTACACCCAGTAATTTGTTACCTCGTCTGAATAATAATGATTTGAATGTGGCTATTTTTCAGCAACTTCTCCTTAATGAAATCAAACAAGAGGTGAGTCATAATTATTCTCAACAGGTTTATGTAAGCGATGAAGCTTGGAAAGCAGTTAAAGAGGCCGTTGACAAACTAACTTCTATTGTGAATGAATCGGCGGCAACCTTAAACCCTGAAGCACCTTCAGTTGAGCTTGCCAAAAAGATTTTTGACTTTGTATTGGAAAATGACGAAGACTTTACAACGAAAGCTCTCAGTGTTCTCAAAAATGAAGTTCGAACTTATTTTTAGTTCAGTAGTCGATCAAATTAGTTTTTATACAATACTATATAATCGTCATGATAAAATAATCTATTTATTTGTAATTAGATGAGATAAGCCTTTTGGATACTTTCTGTATAAAAGTACTCCATAAAAGCTTAAAGTTGAATTCATTCTTTACAAGAGCAACAAATTGTTAAATTTAAAATTTACAACACGAATTTATTAATAAATATAAACAACTATTAAAATCATATTTTTTTTAAATCTCAAATCACCACAAAAAAACAAGCCCAACTTCAGGAAGAATCATATGAGTTAAAGATGTTTTCGAGTTATAATTGAGAACTTGAGGAGAATTAGAATCTAACTCAACTGATTCTTTGTCCAAATACTCAGCCTCTGAGCCAAATAAATAACGACATTTCAAATTTAATTTCATAGCATCTCGTCCAACCATTAACCCCATTCCACCACCATAAACCAAAGCCACATCCGAATAATCTACTCTTGCATCAATCTGATTATTATCATTGTCATTATTATTAAAACTCCAATTATCACTTACATCTCGTAGTACAGTTCGGGTATATAACCAATTAAATCCAACAACTCCCTCAAGGTAAGGGGTAACATATAAATCTTCCTCAGTGGTTGGAATCAAGCGCATCACTACATTTCCATTCAGCATATTGTTATTGGTAGTTAACTCTAATTCTCTTCGAAATCCAAAAGTATATTGATCGTAATTTTGTGAGCTATGACCATGAACCATATAACCTAATTCGACTCCAAAGTAAATAGGTTGTCCTTGAATGGGAAATAATAGCGAACCTCCTAAACCGATTCCTGTAGAATTAGAAGCATACCGAAACTCAGAGGTTGGGAAACCTACCCGCAAATTAAAATCTAAGCTTTGGGCATTTAAATCATTAAAAAACAATAAGGTACAACATAAAACCCAAACTAATCTTTTGATAATTTTTTCCATTAGATTTAAACTATTTTGTTTTTTTTGACGCTTTCAGACTTGTTGTAGGATAGATGAATATAGAGGATAAAAAGTTGTTTGGGAATAAGATTTTTTAGAATACTTTCTAGAGATGAAGAGATGAACTATTTAAAGAGAGCCACTAAATTTAGATGTCATTTCAGCATTTGAGGAAAAAATGACAAAAATTACGCCATATCCTTAGATATTGGATAGACTTGAAAAGAAAGGATTTAAGTTTAAGATACAAACATACCACATCTTTAACAAAAAAAGAATTTGTTAATAATGTGGTAATCAATTTATTAGAAAAATAAAAATTACTTATTTCTTAGAAAAATGACGAATTTGAGCAATTCTATTTAGCTTTTAATTTCTTCTAAGATTTCGGCTCCACCATTCTTATGTAATAGGATTTCAGCTAGTCTTTGTCCTATTTCTTTAGGGTTGCCATTATGTGGGGCAGTCAATTCAGCCGTAGCATCTTTCTTACCATTCGGTAACACAATTCCACTACGCATCTCAAGCGTATTTTCATCTTTCAATGTAGCAAAGCCATAAATGGGCATACTACATCCTCCTCCCATTTCTTTCAGAAAAGCACGTTCGGCTAAAATACAAACTTCGGTTTCATGATGATTAACTAATGACCGAATTTTATTTTTCAAAATGGGGTCAAGATTAACAGAAGCTTCAATGGCTAATGTCCCCTGCCCGACTGCGGGGGTATAATCATCTAAGGGAAGTTCCATCACAATATACTCAGAGTATTCCATACGATGCACTCCTGCATACGCCAAGACTAAAGCATCACAAATGCCTTCGTCCAGTTTCCTCATTCGAGTTTGTAAATTACCTCGTACATCTACTGTTTTGACTTTAGGGTGTTTCCGCTTGATTTGGGCAGAACGACGTGAAGATGAAGTTCCTAAAACTAGCTTTTGGCTATCGTCGTCCAAGGTGAAATATTTATTATAACTAACGATTACATCATTGGGTCTTTCTCGCTCATAAAAAGCAATAAGTTCAAAATCGGCATCAATTTCGGAAGGAATGTCCTTGGCACTATGCACTGCAATATGAATATCCCCCGAACGCAACTGCTTCTCAATTTCATCTGTAAATACGCCCTTTACGCCGAGTTTTGCAAGATTTTTGTGCAAGTTTTTGTCGCCTGTAGTTTGGATAGTTACGATTTCAGATTCGATGCCCCCTTTCTTTAATGCTTTGGCAATATGCTCCGCTTGCCATAATGCTAGCTTACTGCCTCGGGTGCCTATTTTTATAATTTCGTCCAATTTTCTTTGTCTTTTTCAGAAATTGCAAAAAATATTTTTCTATAATTGTACGCCGTTAGTAGGTAAAATGACTCAAAAAACGATTTGTATCCATTCTTTGGAGTTCGTGGTTGAATAATGGTTGTTTTGGGTTGATTCTAAGCATGTTTTGAAAAAAAAAATTTGGACAAACGGCGCAATTGTCCACCAATTTGCTCTGAATGATTCAATTATAGCTATTTTCCCTTTTTTCTCCAAATTTTTTTTTCGTTTTCCAGCCTCATTTTATGATTTTTTATGCTACTTTACGGCGCAATTTAGTGTCTTCTTAGTGACACTAACCCCTTGAATCTAACAATGTATGCCCGACTTTTTAATATATCAAGAATCCAAACCTTTGCTTTTTACGCAAGTCAATTTTTGGATTTTTTTTGCGATTATTATCATTTTTTACCAAGTCTTGTATCAACGTCTTACACTCCGAAGTGTGTTCTTGATGTTGACTAGTCTATATTTCTATTATCTCTCAAGTGGGTGGCTATTTTCCCTACTAATTTTCTCCACAATTGTCGATTATTATATTGGAAATGCAATTTATAATTCTAATAATCAGAAATTTAGAACTAGAATGGTTGCCCTGAGCGTAACTATTAATTTGAGTGTTTTAGCTTATTTCAAATATGCCTATTTTTTTACTGATTCCATGAACCAATTTTTGGGGATGAATTGGCAAGTAACAGATTGGTTAGGATTAACTATTAATTCTATTTTTGGAACGCAAATTAATACGAGCCGTATTATTTTACCTGTCGGCATTTCATTTTATACTTTCCAAACAATTAGCTACTCGGTCGATATTTATCGTAAGAAATTAACTCCTGTTAAGAATATTTTTGATTTTGCCTTTTTTGTTAGTTTTTTTCCTCAACTAGTAGCAGGTCCCATTGTACGAGCATCCGATTTTATTCCTCAAATTTACACTCATTACCGCCTTTCTCAGCAAGAATTTGGACGAGCGATTTACTTAATTATGGTAGGACTATTCAAAAAAATGTTCATTTCGGATTATGTTTCAATTAATTATGTAGATAGGATTTTTGAGAATCCCGAAGCTTATTCAGGTTTTCAAAATTTGATGGGAGTTTATGGCTATACCATTCAAATTTACTGTGACTTCTCAGGTTATACTGATATTGCGATTGGGATTGCTTTATTATTAGGCTTTCGCTTACCCTTAAATTTTAATTCTCCTTACAAAGCCTTTAATATCACAGATTTTTGGCGAAGATGGCATATTTCTTTATCTTCTTGGCTACGAGACTACTTATATATTTCGATGGGTGGAAATCGGAAAGGAAAACTCAAAACATATCTGTTTTTAATGATTACGATGCTTTTGGGTGGACTTTGGCATGGCGCACACGGACGATTTATTTTATGGGGTTTAATGCATGGAGTAGCCTTAGCAATTCATAAGATTTGGATGGAGTTTTTCCCACCTAAAAAATCAGAAAAACGAAAAATTACCTTTGGAAATTTATTGGCAGGATTTCTAACTTTTCACTTTGTATGTCTTTGTTGGATTTATTTTCGAGCGCAAGCCACACCAATTTATACTACGGGAATGGATGTTGCACATGAAATTTTGTTTCGTATCCTTACCGATTTTCGAGTAGATTTAATTTGGACTTCTTTGATCGAATACCAAAAAGTATATTCTGTTATCTTATTAGGTTTTGTCTTACATTGGTTGCCATATAATTTCAAAACATGGCTTTCTGAAACCTTCATTGAACTTCCTGACCTTAGCAAAGCAATTGCCTTAATTTTCTTAGTTTTAGTTATTTATCAAGTAGTGAATTCAGAAATTCAACCTTTTATTTATTTCCAATTTTAAGAGGTTGATGAAAAATAGTATAGGTTACTGATATCACTTCCATAGGGCAGTTCAAACACTAACAGCCACCTTAAAAGCGGATATAATTTTCCGTAATTTGTTTTGGGCAAAGACTTACCAAGCTTTCAACACTTGGCAAGTCCAGAAATTTTACTGAATGACAATCTTCTCAGCTTGCACCCATTTTTTATGTTCATTGGTGTAATAAAGATATGCTGAAGAAGCTATGGCTTCATATTCCCCAGGGATTTCAGCCTTCAAATCTAAGTTGATTTGTCGAGCTTCCGAAGGTTTCATTTGGCGGTAATAAAATGCCACACTATTGCCGATAATCTCATAATAATCAAATACTTGCTTCTCTTGTAATTCCTTCAATTGCCAAGGCTGCGGACTTAAACCTGCTGGAATTCCAACTACTGCCATTGTCATTGGTTGTCCTTCTTTTTTGGTATTGGTCAAGGTCGCCGTAAACCGAACTGTTTCACCTGTTTTAATTCGATTTTGAGCCAATTTTGTCTGCAAATTAACCGCACAAGAATCCGAACTTTGTGGCAAATAAGTCGTGTAATTTATGGCTGCGGTGTAGGGTAATGGATTTTTTACACCTTTGTATTTGACCTTCAAACGATGTTCTCCTTCTTTCAAAAATTTATTTGGAATTTCTACGGTAATCGCATCTTGTGTACCTGCTTCGTAATGTTTTTCAGCAATTTTTTTGCCGTTCAAATAAATTTCAATATCCCCTGATTCGGCAGTGCGTTTGGCAAATTTAGCATATTCGGTCAAGGCTTTGAGGGCTAAAACCGTACTTTGAGTATTGCCAAAACCACCATAAGAAGAGCGATTATTTAAGATAAATTTCACACCTAAATCCATATTTTTGACTGCTTTTTTACTTGATTTCAACATAGCCAAAACCGTCAAAGAAGTTGTTTCGATTTGTAAACCTTGTCCCGTTGAACGAGTAATAGAATGAATTTTTCCATTCCAACTACCATTTTGTTGTTGCATTTTGACCAAACCCGAAAGCAATTTTTCACCTCGTTTGTCCTTCAAATTGAGTAAGGCATTCGCCAACAAAGCCATTTGATACGGATCTTGCGATTTTGTTGCTATTTCGTAGGTTTGTTCAATTTCCTTTCTCAATTTTTCCGAATCAAAACCTGCTTCGGTCAAGGCATAAACGATGTAAGCATCCGTAATTTCTTTGTTTGCACCACCAAAACTATCTAAGGCTCTGGGGTTTCGTAAAAATCCACCTTTGTTATCTTTTCGATTCAAAAGCCATTCTGCTGTTCGATTAATCATCTGATTATCAACCTTATTATAAATCGAAGTCATGTCTTTGAATTCCATCAATCCGTAAGCTGTCAAAGCCTCATGAGCAGGCGCACCACCAAACCATTCATAGCCTTTTTCGGAGGTTTCAAAGGAAACTAAACGTTTGTAACCTTTATCTACCATTTTTTGAGCTTTTGCAATAACTTCCTGATTATCATATTCATATTCTTCCATATATTGCAAAGCCATAATATTCGGATAAGTACTTGAAGAAGTTTGTTCAAAACAACCGTAAGGCTCTCGAATAATACTTTCGATACCTGCCAACATATCGCTCAATGAAGTTGGAAAAGCAGTAAAATTGGCTTTCAAAGTGCCTTCAATCGGATTTGTTACTTTGAATTTATATTCTTTTTCAGCTTCATTTCCAGACATTGAAACTGCTACGGGAAAACCTTTGGCTTCGGTTATAACTTCCTGATTAAAAGCATCTTTTGCCCAATTACTTTTGAATTTTGCGGTAAAATCGCCTTTGCTGGGCTGGTTCAAAACTGTGTAATCCAAATAGATTGTTTTGGTTTCTCCTGCGGAAATGGTTTGACTTTGTGAACCTTTAAAGTTAGCTTTCCATGCTTTAGGCGAAAGAATCTCCAATTTCCCAGAAAGTGTTTTTTTCGTGTTATTTTTCAAGGTCAAAGGAATTTGCAATTTATCGCCCATCGTAACGGCTACAGGAACTTTAACACTCATACTAAAAGGTAATTGTGTAAAATACGTCATTTCCGAATGTCCAACCAAACCATCCACCCCAATTCCTTCGGCAGTAATTCGGAAAGAAGTAACTTCATCAGAATTGTAAAATTCTAAGGTCGCTTTTCCTCGTTTATCGGTTTGGATATCTCCTTTCCAGAAAATGGTAGAACGAAAGTCCATCCGAACTTCAGGAACATCGTCTTGATTATATGCAACTTTTGGAAAAATCCGTTTCCGATGATAAAGGACTTCAAGAGGATTTTCCTCCTCCATTTCTACACCATCCATCGCCATTCTTTTTCTTGCTTTTAGAACAAAACGGTCATCCAAAATTTCTTCGTCAGCAACTCCCAACTCACCACCAAAACCATCGCCATCCATTACGTCTTTATTCGCATTATCAGGCTTTTGAACTTCGACATTAGGCATCACTTTTGGAGCAATATTTTTATCCATTTGGGGGAGCGCACCCACCACAACCTTATCTAATTTAGGTTCTTCTGGCATTGCCATTTCAGCCTCTTTTTTAGCTCGGTTAAATCCCATTGCCCTAGCAGCCCGTTCTAAAACTCCACCACCACGAGTAGCATGACGATACACTGGATATAAATGTAAATTGTAATTGGTACGATATTCATTAACTTGAATACTTTGGCTTGAGAAGTTTTTATCATTTACCGATAAAGTAATAATTTCAGATAAGTCCAAATTTGCAAACTGGAAGTATCCTTTATCATTAGTTATTGCACTTAAATTTTTCCCTACAACTTGGACTTTTGCACTTTTCAAAGGATTGCCATTGGCATAAACCGTACCTCCAACAAGTGTATTTTCGATTGAAAACTCAGGCTGGAAAGGAGTATCTTTTCGAATTTTTTCCCATGTAAATTTGCGCCAGCCTTGTGTCATTAGTAAATAATCAAGGGCTTGATTAGCTTTGGATTCTTTGTCGTCAAAGTAAAAATTAGGCTCTTCAACTTTACCCGTCAAATCAGGCTCAAGCAATAATTTCGAGAGAATTGTACCTTGTTTGTCATCAGCAAAAGAAAGTAATTTATCATCCGTAACCGAAAGTGATAAATTAGCAGGAATTGGCATTCCTCTTTCGTCCTTAACCTTGATGGTTACTTGTACTTTTTCACGAGGCAAGTATTTTTCTTTATCCGTAGAAATTTCAATATTTAATTGATTTTTCTTATTGATAAAAACCAAACGTTCAGCACGTTCAATGCCTTTTTTGTCGAAAACTGTAAATTGAGCAACTCCCATTGGAGCATCCGAAACATCAACCAAAATGGTATTATCACCTCGAACAGAATTAAAAGCACTCGAGTAAAAAGCTTGTCCTCGAACCTGTCCAATAACCGATAATTCTTCTTTTTCGGTTGTGCGAATTTTTAAAGCCACTTGGTCATTTTCTTGAATTTCGGTGTTCAAAATATAACCTCTTGGCAAAGCCTCTGGCAAGTCAAAAGTTTCCTTAATTCCTTTGGGATTGGTGATTTTGATTTTGTAATCTTTTCCCTTTTGAGGAGTGAATGAAAACGCACCCATGCCCTTATGGAAAGAATTAAACTTTAAAATTTCATTTCCTGAATTATCTACCACAATAGCTTGGAAATCGGCTGGTTTATCGAACTCATTTAATGCTTGAAAAGCAACCTTAGTCTCTAAACTTTCGACCAAATCACCACCTTCTGGAAACAAGGCTAATTTGATGTTATTCAATAAGATAGGAATCGAACGGGAAACCGACTCGGTACGTCCTTCATAATTTATCATAAAGTTCAAAAGCCCATCCGTAGTCGTGATTTTATTTGGTAAACCAAAAGTAACTTTGGCTTTTCCGTTTTCATCTGTTTTAGATTTTTTCCGTAAAACCTCTTTACCATTCAAGGAAGCCACATAAGAAAACTCATAATTTTTCAATGGCTGATTTTCAAGAGTTTGAAGTTCCAAAGTTGCCGTAACTTTATCACCTGCACCATAGGCATCTTTTTCGAAATCAGGTTTCATTTTGAGACGTGGCAAAACGACTTTTTGTACCTGAATATCACGCTCATAATAAAAAGGTGATTCGTCATTTTTTTGCCAGTTGGTGTAAGCTTTGATTTTGTACAAACCTCCTGCAATTTCCTCATCCAAAGGAATATCACCGCTTGCTGAACCGTCTTTGGCAATCAATCGCAAATGCTTCTCAACATTGCCTTTTGGATTGATAAATTCGACATGAACCAACTGACTTTTAGCAGGTTTCATATTTCCTTCATTGCGAATATACGCCTGAAACCAAATCGTTTCACTGGGCTTGTAAAATGGCTTATCGAAATGTAAATAAACTCGTTCGCCAGCCCGTTCTTCGGAAAATTTGGCAAGTTGTTTTTTTAGTTCGACTAACAAAGGATTATCATTCATAACTTTGATATTTTGTGAAAATCGTTCGGCGGAAAGTACCCCAAAAATTCCGACTACCGCCAACAAGACAACCGTCAATATAGATTTACGACCTGTATTCATTTTTCTGAAAATTAAGAATTTAAGACTAAATTTCATCTCACTTTTCGATGAGTTTTAAATGAAACTGAAATGACCTGCAGGGAAATTTTTGTGCGTTTCGTAGGTAAGATGCAGATGAAATGAGGATTCCACAAGTTGAGTAGAATTTTTTTTTAGTAGCCAGAATTTATACTTCTCCAGCTCAAAAAATTGTCAATTTGGAAAGAAATCGAATTAAAAGATTCTGATTTTTCACCCAATGGATTCCTGAAATTAAATCATAGAAAAAGTTTTGACTGAAATTAGTCAGATACTTGATAAAGATGAAGATATAGAAACAATTTTGAGCTTTGATTTGCAATGAGAATAATATATTTTCATGTGTGACAGTTGAGTTGACAGCAAGCGTTTTTATCATCCTGTTGTGCATTTGAAATTAAAAAAAGATGGCATGGTTTGGCTACGTTGTGATAATACTGATTTGGGAATTGGTGAAATATTCATCAAAAAAGGCATCCCAAAAAAGACATTATTCCTGCTTTTTATTTCGCCTCAAATGCGGGAGTTGATTTTCGGTTAAAATATTTAGATTATAACACCTCTACTTCGAAAAATAGATACCAAGCCAGAGACTTGGCAAAAGGTCAACATAAGCCAACGAAATTATTTAAAGAAAATAAATCTTTTTATCAAACTTGAGTCAGATTGTCCGATTTTAATTGTTGTGCGAAACCATCATAAACTAAGGATTTCACACAACTAAAGAGCCTTTTATGTCTTGTTGGCGGTAGTATTTGTTTTTAAATCCATCTTCTAACCTTAGATTTATAGATTACGTATTCTTCCCCAAACTCTTTTTTCAGCGTTTTTTCTTCATAAGGAATATACCAAAAATTAGAAATTAAGAAAAAAATCAAAATTCCAATTAGCCCAATTAAATTACCTATTAAAATCCAAACACCAATCAACGAAATTGTGAATCCAAGATATATTGGGTTTCGGCTAATTTTGAAAAAACCACTTTGAATTAATTGTCTTGGCTTTTTAAAGGTGTGAATTTCAGTATTTACCTTATCAAATAATTTTCCGATTTTAACCGTAATGCCTAAGCCAAATAGTATAAATGCGGTTCCTATATAAGAAATTGGTGGCATTAGGAATGGTTGTTCTGGTGTCAGAAATCTCAATCCTATTATTAGGAAAGCACAGAGAATGAATAAAACAGGTGGAATTACTTTTTTCATGAGAATTTAAATTTTTATTAAAAAAGCAAAGTTCTCAACCCATCATCAACAATTCATTAACATAGGTTTATACGTTTCATTCTTCGTCTGATTCTGCTTAATGCTATTGGTGTAATTCCTATGTAAGAAGCAATCATATGTTGTTTTACCCTACTTTCAAGATTAGGATATTCTTTCAAAAATGATTTGTATCTTTTTTCGCTATCCATAAGTAAAAATTCTCTTTCCCTTTTTTCTTTGATTCCATATCCTTTTTCGAGAAATGTAATTAGAAATTTATCCCATTTGGAATCTGTGCTTCTAAGTTTATTCCATTGAAGGTAACTTATTTCAATTATCTCAGATTGTTCAATAGCCTCAATTGTGTAGTAAGATTTTTCTCCTGAAATCATTGAGGTATATGATGCAATAATATCTCCTTCTTTCATAAAAACTTTAGTAAACTCTTTTCCTTCCTTTGTCAAATAGTAATATCTAAAAAGCCCTTTTTTAATGATTCCGATTTTATTAGGAAACTCTCCTTCTCTTACAAAGATTTGTTTTGGAATAAAGGTTTTTACTTTCCCCTGATATTCTAATTCTTCAATTAATGTAAGCGTATTTTTCATCTTTTTCTTATTATCATCACCACCTAAAATATACAATATTCGTTTATTTTTCGACACTTTCCACTTCCAAAACCGAAAGAATACCTCGAACTTGCAACAAAGCAGTCAAAAAGTCTTTCATCAATGGTTCTTCCATGTAATGTAAGTTGCATAATAATTCTAAACTGCTGTCAGTCAATTCATCTTTCAATTTTCTGAGGTCTTGATTAGAAGGGTTATTGATTTGTAAATACATTTCTGCAAGTTGTTCCGATAATTTACCTTTTAAGATAAATTTCGTTTCATTATCTTTGTTGGTCATTGGAAATATGATTTTTTGCCCTTATCAACAAAGCTAATACTTTGTGAAAGAAGGATTTTTAAACTTCGTTTTATTAAAACAAAGATAATGAAATTTAGACAAAAGTACTAATTTTATACATAGTACTTTTATCTAATCCCTCAAATTAATTAAAAAATACTATTTAAAATAAATAAAGGTCAAAAATGTTAAGTGAGCGTTTTAAAAAAGCAAGGGAATTTCTTGGTTTATCTCAAAATATGATTGCTAAAAAATTAGGATTAAGTAATCAATCTATTGGACGAATTGAATCTAATAAAATTACAAATCCAAATTGGAATTATACACAATTTTTAGTCGAAAATGGAATTAATTATTTTTATTTGATTGGACAATCCGAAGAAATCAAAGGGCAATTAGTTGATACGGTCAGCCGTAAAAATTATGAAGCCTTAGAGACTGAATTAGAAACCTTAAAAACTGAAAATGAAGAATTAAAACAACAACTTGAAGAAATGGTTAGCCGTGCAGAATTTGACCAATTAGCCCAAAAGTTGGAAACTTATGGCGAAATTATTCAGATGTTGAAAAAATGAATCCTAAACTGAAAAATTATTGAGTTGTATATTTTTTTATAACATTTATTTTCTTGAAAAAATCTACTAAAAATAT
>DDLX01000012.1:291-19834 GCA_002340355.1 Cytophagales bacterium UBA2561 | reverse complement strand
CGTAGGCAATGTTTAAACTCCCATTCACACGGTCTAACTGATTGGCTTTGCCATAGGTATAATTAATACTGCCTCCATCTCGATTTAATTGCTGTAAATTCCCATCCGCATCATAGCTGTAATTGGTGCCAAAAGCTGGACTGGTGGCACTCTTAATCCGATTCAATTGGTCATAATTATATTTCGCCACATTTTCCCCGCCTTTGGTTTTCAGGTCGGTGAGCATCGCGCCAATATTGCCATTGTACAGCGATGTCATCGGCGCAGTCGTGGTACTGGCTCCCTGAATCGACCGATAATCCCCCGCAAAATAATTCAACTGATAGGCAAAGGCATCTTGGGAGACATTTTCATTAATCCCACTTTGGGCATCTTTGCCAATGTCTTGTCCACCCAACGTATTCACGCCCTTAATCCAACCCTGTAAATTATAGTAATAATCTAATCCTTGGACATTAAATTCCCCTAATTCCACCCGTGCTAATGAGCCGTGGGCGTAGTAATGATATTTCGCATCGGTATTCCAGATTTTTCCGTCTCGTGAGGTTTGCACACGGGTAATGCGGTTATCGGCATCATAAAAATAACGGTGGGCAAATTGGTCTTTTCGCAAATTGTCTTTCCAAGCTTTGGTATCGTCTTTTTTGCCTATGAACTGGTCTTTTTCCCAAAATTGAAAGTGCTTATCAAAGAATTTTTGATACCACACACAATTGACATTCCCCGAAATCAAATCATATTCATAGTGAATAAACTTAGGGCGTTTCAGCCCAGGTAAGATTTGGGCTAACTGCTTGACGTTCCCATGTTCATCGTAGGAGTAAAGTGTCCGCGCTCCTGTCGTAAAAGTCGGAACGGTTAAGAAACCGTATTTATCTCTGGTTCCCCAAATGGAGGCATCCGCTTCGTGCCAGGCCGAAATAAAGCCCATATCATTGAGTACCATCGTGGCCGCCACTCGCCCTCGGAGGTTATCTTGTCGAATTTCGATGAAGTCAATCGGCGTATCGTTTTCATCGGTATAATCGACCGTAGCGAAGGCGGTGGTGTGTTCTTCGGGACGAATGGTGGCAAAATAATAGACCGATTCATCATAAAACGTCTTCGTAATTTGCGTCAATTGAATATAGTCCTGAGCAGGATACTTCACAAAGTTTTCAGGCGCGGTCATAAAGGTCGGGAAGTTCGGATAATCAATTTGACACAGGATGCGTTCTATATCCATATCCGCTTTAGGGAATCCGTTACACTCGAAGGTGAGCATTTGACCTACTTCGGTAATGCGTTCTTGACCGTCGTATTTGGTATAAGAGAGCTGTCCATGTAGTTTTTGCTCGGCATTTTGCGAAAATCGAAGTTGTTGTCGTTTATTGTAATAGAAGTCGGTACGTCCGCCGTCAGGTGTTTGTTGCCAAATCGGTTGCCCAAGGGAATTATACCGATACAGGGTGTTTTTTCGATGAATACCCGAACCACTTGTACTCACCCCGGCAGGTGGCACAGTTTGGACTAAACTCCCCGCTTGGTCGTAATAATAAAGCGTAAAATGATGTTCGCTGGTGATATAAGAAGCGGTAAAGGTTTCGGTAGCCTCCCCAAAAGCCGAATTTTTATACTCCACGAGTTTTTCAGTAATGCGGTCGTTGAGTTCTTCTTCAATCACCTTTTGCGCATTGATACGGGCAATCTCGCGGGCCGTTTCGCGACATTGTTTTTTGAGTTCTTCGGGGTCAAGTGGCAAAATCATTGGTGAGGAATTTCTGACACATACCTTTTCTTCTTTGAGGCATTCAAAAGGTAAATGTGCAAAAGTACCTTGACTATTCATGGCACTCTTTCCTGTAATATCATTTTCTGTACTACTATTTTCAAGTTTCCATCGTCCAGCTAGTCCTTGTGTGGTCTTTACATCGTTTAGATTTGTTTCGATGTCGGCTGGGGTTAAGGCATAATTCCAGACCCTAAAGTCACGTATAATACCTTTAAAATGATTGGCAAATTCATCATCTTTATCTTCTCCTCCAATAATCCAATCTTCCTCTTGGGGAATAGTCACATTATAGTTATCCGTAGAAGCGACCTGAATACCATTTCTCCAGATACTCAATGTATTTGCTTTTCGAACTAAAGAATAATGTTCTTCACCACAGGCATTCAGTCTTCCATGTGAAGTAGAAATATGGTGTCCAGTTTTGTCATCCATGATCAGATTCCCATCTTGGTCAAAGACGACGACATGGACATAATAGGCTTTTCCTGCTCGCTCATCAATATCTCGTAGTCCCACATAAAATGCTTGTGTTGGCTGAGTTGGATCTCCAATTCTAATTAAAGGGGCTAAACAAGAAGCCGTAGGATAATTATGACATTCTGATTTAGTATTATGTGCAAATCGGTTCGCTCCAAAAATATTAAATTCGATGGTAAAATCTTGTCCTAAATTATATGCTCCATCTTGATTAGGAATAATTAACCTAGTATCTTCTCGTACAGGTAACTGGTCATAAGATAACTCTAGTTCACCATCCTTTACCTGATACATTGAGGGGTCATTTAACCCAAACCCAAAACTGCCTTTTGGAATGGTATTGCCAATTTCTGTCTCGAATACCTCACAGGCCACACTTTGTAATGAGGCTTGGTACAATGCATCAGAACATCCGATAGAAGCCAAAATATCCTGAACTTGGTCTAAATAAGGAGAAGACTGACTCAAATCAAACCGAAAATTACCTGGACTAAATTGATCTATCGTATAATAATCATATAATAGTGCTTCAATATCATTTCGTTGTGTGGCATAAGTGGGATTCTCTAAATCAGGACATTTTTGTTCCAATGTGTTCATCCAACGTGCTACTTGTTGGGTTTCTTCATTTGGGATATAAGCATCTATTTTTTGTTGCTTATAGTCCTCCCAGTCTTGTTGGGTTTCAAGCTGGTCGGTTTCTTCAAAAACTTGGGTGGGGTCTTGGACAATAGGGGCTGTGCATAGGTCGTCCGCGTCATCGGTAAAATACTGATACCCATCATTTTCCAACCCTTCTTTGTAGAGGTCTTTTTTTATCTTGTTATAGGCTCCTAAGAAATACGTCCATTGTCCTTCGGGCGTATCCATATCGCCTCCGATATTCGTAGCAATTTCACTAATTAAGGTCTGAAAATCATCGGGTGGTGTGGCAGCTAAAAAAATTTGGTATTGCTCTTTGAAGTGGGTCCTAAGTAAGTCCTCCATTCTGCCTTTTTTGCCATCACCATATAATCCGTTGGCAAAGAAAGGGTCAGTTTCCCAGAGCGCATTTGGGTTATGTCCGTTATCAATGGCGGTTTGCCACGTGGTGATGTCATTACTAAATTGGTGTTCAAACCGCGTGGCTGATAAATGGCGTTTACATTCCTCATATAACGGATATTCTGGATGTTCATCGGCCGTGGTGAAGGAACAGTTTAAGGTAGGATTATCAAGTTGTTGATTAATTTGTAATAAAATACTTTCACATTCGCCTTTTGTAGCTTGTGACGTAGCCTGATTTCTATCTTCTTGATCACAGGACTCACATTCCTCACAGTGGGATATATCAACACTATTTTCATAGGTCGTAATGGTGGAGTTTTTAAATTGAATAAAACTTCCTGAGTTCTCAATTTGGGTTCGGATTTCATTGATGTTTTTAGGAACAAGATAAAGGGTTTTGGTCAGGCTGTATGCCCCTACTTCGGCTAGCTGCACTTTTTCTTGAATCGTAGTGGTAAAGGTAATGGTGTGATTTTCTTCCCAAACAACTTGTTTATCAGGGTCTTCGAGCGTCATGATAAGCTGATAGGCAAATCCAAATTTCGGAGTAACTTCATAGACAAAGTCATATTCTTGGTTGGGCGTCGTATTCATTAAGGTTGTCTGAACCATCTTGGCACCCGTATGTGGATCAACTTCGGTATGATTTGTAAGATTAACTGTGATAAACTGAGGGTTATAACTGTCTAGGGCAAGTAAATTATCTGGGACTTCACCTGCAAGTGCGGTTGCAATGGTACGTCCTTCCTGGTCGGTATAGGTAATCGAAACCTGTCCATTGGGGTCTGTGGCGAGCATTTTTTTGTAGCGTGAAACTTTGCCCACATTCCCTTCACCAAATAATCGGACTAGCTCTTCTCGTTGTGGTGTACCGTAGGCATATTTGGTGGTATGATCAGTACCAAATTGGAAGGTATTTCCTACACCTGTTTGTTCCTTTACTCGTCCTGTATTATCATTGAGAAATAGTGTTTGTGTAAATGGAAATCCTTGCGCCTCAGGAATATAATCACGATGATGCCCTCCAATGTTATTATTAGCTGAGTAATACTGGGCAGCTCCCGTTTTCGTGTTTAACGGAAGAGTACCTGTTCCGCCATTATCAAATGCCGACTTTTTGACTGTGTTCGTGGTCGCATTTTCTTTGAACACATTGAGGTTTGCCTGATAATTCAGATTTTTACCCCGTACTGGAAAGGGCAAAATTTGAAGGGCTGCCCGACCTTCATAATCATATTTGTTCTCCGCTACTAATGTGATATGATCTGTATTATCATTAATTTTAGTATTTAGAAACGTGCGGGTTTGTCTAGCTCTAAGTGCTTCATCATAATAGGTTATAACTTGTTTTTCCTTTCCATCTTCAGCAAAAGCTTTAACAACCTGCCAGTTTTTATCAGTTTCAAATCCAGTGCTTGTTATCACTAAGGGGTTGGAACCATTATCGGTATCTGTTTCTTGCCAACTGCCTACTATGCGGTTTCCTTGGGCATCGAATGAAATGGCACGTACTCGAAAATAAATATCTCCTTCAGGAAAGGTTAGAGGCAGTTCATAGTGTTGGTCAGGTACGGTCAAGCGAATGGGTTCCTTATGTGTAAAAGGATTAGTAATTCCAGCAGTAAAACTGATATCGTATTGGTCAATATAAACATACTCTATATCATATTTTGCACCTGCTTCAATGTAATTCCAAACTAAGTGAGCTTCTGGTGTAATTGCTGCAGGTTGATGTTTGGAAACGGTGACTTTTGTAAATAAAGTAGGATTAAGAGTTTGGGTAGGTTTTTCGTACATTTCGATAATAAGGTGTGGGAAACTTGGATTACCAGGTCCTGTTACATTTACATTAAGACCCGTTATTGCTACTTTATCAGTGAGTTGATTCTCAAAATATTGAGCGTCTAGAAAGTATTGGTCGTTTGTATGTCCTTTAGATTCAATATTTAAATCTAGAGGATTCCCATTGATGCTTCCACCTACTTCACACGTCCACGCTGTACTTGTTTCGCCATATTGTAGTGGGGCATATTCGAGCTTGACAACAATGGTATAAGTTCCTTCATAATCTGCATTTAAGGTGTATTGAGAAGTACTATTATCTAAGACATACACTGCACGTTTATGCAATACACTTTCTTTGCCTTGAGCGAATATCGTATTTGTTCCCAAGAAGAATAAGAAAATCCAAACGTATGTCGTTATGAGTCTGGAGATAAAGTTACCTTTATTTTTCATATTATTGGTCGGTCACCCGATAGTTAGCATATTTTCCGATTCCAACCCATTGTTGGTTTTGAGTAGTCAAAAAATAATTTTGTTGAAACTTCCGTTTATCTTTGAGGACTGTGGTCGTTGTCAGTTGAAAAGAAGTTATGTATAATGTTCCTTGATAGCGGTATTGAATGATGACCTTGGTTAGTCGTGTATTTTGTCCTGTACCAGTAAAGTAATAATCTGCTTTTACCAAATCAGTAGTAAAATTGGGACGAATACGATAATGACGTTGTCCTTGAGCGACACCTACATATTGAATGGCATTCTTGAATGCTTTAAACAAGGTGTCTGGAACAATCATCTGATGTCCAAATACATGGTTTTTGGGTATCGATTGTCGCACAATAACACGTTGAGTATGATGAATAAGTAACATACTCTTCTGATTAATTGACAACTCTGTATCTCCCAAATGGTAGTAATATTGATTCTTATATTTAGAAAGCAACAAGGTTTGCTTCTCTACATTTGCTTGCTTCTCGGTACGCATCATAATACGCAGTTCTAAGGTGGTTGCATTTTTATAGAAGGATTGTACCTGTTTCCAATCTTCTAAGAAGGACTGTGCATTTAAGTTACCTACCATACATACAAGACAAACGACCATCTGGGCATAAAATGAAGAACGATATAGAAATTTGTACGTCAAATCTTACAGGGTTATATTTTTAGTTTAGTGTTTTTGATTTCCTATCACAGTCTGAATTGTTTGAACTCCCTGTGCTGTTTCTTTTTTGGTTAAATATAGATTGCCTGCCTCATCGTAATAATAAAGAGTGGCATAATTATTTTGGTCTAAGACGGCTCTTAGTCGGTAGGTGTAGGGGTCATAGACATACGTTTGTATATTTCCTGAAGCAGGATAGACTCGAATATCATCCCAATAAGCTCCCTGTAAACTCATCTGTAGAGGACTCAACTTATTGCCTTCTTTTATCTCAAAGACACCTTCTATGCGTCGCCATCCTTCAATAGATTGTCCCATCGTTCCAAACTCATTTCGATATGAACCTTCATTTTTCGCATTAGGAATGATAATCCTACCATTCCCATACACCCACGCACTTACTACATATCGTTTATTAGATTGTACCTGTAGCCGCTGATGAACAAACGCTCCTCCACCTTGTAAGGCTCGTTTCCCAGTATGGGCGAAATTTTCTGTTAATGTAGGTGTTTGTTGGTTAGAAGTGACGAATATTGTTTTTTGGATACTTCCTTCCCATGATTCCAATGGAACTGTTTTATTTTGGAACTGCTCTACTTTACTGAAATCTTCAAAACAAATCAAAGTGTGTCCCCTTTCATATTGAAATTCTACCCCTGTAATTAATACCTGTAAATAATATTTTTCTCCAGCATTTAGGTTTACTTTCTCTCCAACATTCAAAAAACCTACCCAGTTTCCTAGTGCAAAAGCAGCATCTGGGCGCGTACGTCCACCATACAAAGGAATACTATGCCTCACTTCAGTATTAATAGTTTGAGGGACATAAAAATCAAGGTTGTTTTCAAGTCCTGCCTGTGGGATTCCTGATTTGTACTGCTCGAAATCCTCAAAACCTACCTCATGTAAGGGGGCATTTGCAGCTACTGCGATGGATAACTGTCCATTGAAACCATACAATGCAGAGGAATAATGTCCAGCCACGTCCCGATTTTCTGTTTCATAATTATAGGTATTATAACGTGTAACAGTATTGACTTTATGCCAGTTAAAAGCATTAGCTGCAGGATTCAGATAGTTAAAGTGAATGGCAGGAAATGTTCCATCTTGTGCTAGATTAGGCAATTCAGAATAACTCCGAGCCGTCACAAAAGCATATGTAGCTTCATTTCGCCAGATATTCGCCTGTTGGGTGGCTAAATATGAGTTGTGAATGATAGGGTTAAATGTGTCACTGGGAAAAGAAGAAGCAAAAGTAACTGCTGAGGTTGTTAATACTTTTGGTATACCTCCCATTGCTTCATATTGATAAATATAGGGACTTGGTAAAAAAGAAGCAGAAGCAGAGTGAATTTCCCCTTTTTTAATAGCGACCATGACCCTATAATCAGGTGGACATATTTCAGTAATGGAGGTAAAGACAAGAAGTTTATTATTCTTATAATACCCATATCCTTTGGCTGTCCGTTCAATTCGAAGGTAATCTCCTGGAAAGACGCGCCCAAAATCACAGAAAGGCTTACGTTTATCATATTCGTAAATTCGGATATTTCCCTTGTCTATCACAAAAGTATAAGCTCCTAAAGGATGTGGATTTTCTATCAAGGAAGTAGAAGGTGGTTTTTTGCTTTGTGTAAACGAACGATTTACTGTACTAAAACCAAATACGTATTCATCGTCTTCAGGAGACTCACCTACAATGAAACTAATCTGTGCTGGTGTTTCGCCAGTTAATAAATTGCGTGAACTGGTTAAGTTATGAATCCATGTATTGCTTTCATTACTTAGGATACGTTTGGTATAACTTTGTTTCTTACAATAATTATCGCAATGGTTATGGTCTGAATTTAAGTAATGTTTATGATTTGGTGGTTCTTCTAACTTATACTTTAGTTTGGTATAAGGATCTCCCCACGATATACTATCATTCAAATGCCATTCAATGGGTTGTTGAATTTGCCAAGAAGCAGGAAATTTTTCATCATCATCAGTGACCACAACTGTAACAAATGTACCTTGATGAAGCGAATGTACCTTTTTATCATCGTCTTTTATGTGTTCCTCTTCAATTTCCCACTCATAGACACCTCCTCCTTTGGTAATGAGTTCTACTTTTCCTGATTCAATATAACCACATTTATCATGGACTACATTAGGAAAATAGTCAGCACACTTCTCAGGGCGAAAAGGTGGGTTTACATGGTAGGAAGATAAACGAGTGTCATCTAGCGCCTCCTTATACATTTTAACCTCATCTAAAATAATTCGGGCAAAAGAAGTTGTTCCATCTGCTGATGCCATATAAACAGGTGTTCCTTCTTTTCCTGTGGTCCCCACTTTTCCTAAGGCAGATTTTGAGGCTTTCAAACTCCAGCCCGTTTCTGTAAGACGTTGTCCACCTGGCTGTAGTACTAGATGTCGTTCGTAAAGCTTTAATACGGTACCATCATAGGTTAAGGCAATACGGTGCCAACGGTCATACTCTTCTTCTGTTGTAACTAGTTCAGGGATTATCAGTTCTTGTTCCTGTCCTGCGAGATGAATGCCAACCACTAAATCATAGGCTGTTCTTACTGCATCAGTTCCTACATTATATCTCTTAGGCACTAATCGTGCTTGATAGGCTCCTTCTTTTCGGAGAATAGTCTGTTCGGTTGTTCGATAAACTTGGGCATCTTCCTCATCCCTTAAATCTTCGCCAACCCGAAAATCAAAAAGTAGTGAAAACTCGTCAAAGTGATCACGTAACACGGATTTAGGACGAAGTTCTGCTTTCATGTAAGCTCCACAACCATCCCACATCATGCCCCCACTTGTATATCCATGCTTGCGAACTCCACCAATTACCTCTCCATCATTATCATCAATAACTTCATATGCCTTGAGAGTGTCACATCTATCAAAGGGCCAATGTACTAAGGCGCACTCCTCATCTATAATAACCTGAACAGGATTAGAATCTACCCAACATCCATTTTCATCAAAAATACGTACTTGATAAAATCCAGAATCGGTGATGGATACTTGTTCACCAATTTCCCCATGAGACCACTCATAACGGGCATATCCTGAAGGGGCGGTGAGGTGAAAGGGCGTATCTTCTTTACAAATACGATAAACAGGTATATTGATTTTCTGTTTCCAAGTTACATATTTAGTATCTCCATTTCCTGTATAAATTCCTACATAAGCCTGGCGAGGTACCTGTTGTCCATTTTTTAGATGATAAATGAGGGGTAACCCTTGTGGGGCACCGTCCTCTTCATAGTGCTGATCCCCTGGAAACATAATCGTATTTCGAGTATCAATATATGCAATATCAGACACGCGAATATCCGTACTATTCTCTGGGACTAAATACAAGCGATACACATGGTTTTTACACTCATGAAATTGTCCAAGTGTCAAGTACTCGTTGGGAGGACACATATGATAAAAGCTATAATTACCAGGAGTTTGCGCCCATAATAATCGACACCATTCCGCATCACTTGCCCATTGCCAACCAATCCCTAGAGGAATACGGTTTTGGTTTTTTAACTCAGGAACGTACTGGCAATTGGGACCTGACGGCTCTCCATTTGGAAAACCTGTATATTTATCTACATGAATAATCGAAGTATGTGTACCTGTGTAGTCATTGGTGCTTCCTTGCCATGTGCTACAACGATAGCCGTATTGAGGGTCTTGATGTAACGACCCTCGGATGCCCATAAAAATCTGTTGACCAGCCCGAGTTAATATTTTGGCTTCTTTATATTTTACAGGTTGCATGGGTGTGGTGATCGTTGGAGTAGGAATATTATCTGTGAAGGAACAGGAAGCAGAAACGGTTTGAGAAGGATTTGTGGTTACGCGGCTTAGGCTTACATAAACAGGAAATGACGAAACAGGCATTAAAGCTTCTGTTCCATTGAATTGGGGAACCTTTCTGGAGACAGTTACCGCATAATATCCCTCTTCGGTAACTGTAATTTTTCGTGAAGTTTCTCCATTTGACCAAAGATAAGCTTCTCCTTCTCCCGCATCTAGTTCCACACTTCCGTCTACTGTACCATAGTAAATAGGAACATCTCTCTCACTTTTCCAAATAATCTTATCAGTATAACCATTAATCCAAGCATCCTTATGTGTCTCAACTCGCCCGTCCTTGAGATGATAGGTAAAGGGCAAATCATTAGGAATTCCGTTATGATTGGCGTTACTGGGCTTGCCATCATTATAAGGGAGAATGCAATTTTCTAGTGAGATGTAATCAACATCCGCTAAACCAAATCCATGACTGGTATTGACAGGATGAAAATTATAACTAAAATAGTCACAGAAATTGCGTGAAGGTGTATTGATATAATTTAAAAATGATCCCGCGGCAGGTGGCTGAAAAGCACTCCGACCTTCCATGTTCCAGTATGCTCTCACTGAATGATAGAAGTTACTTCCCTGTGCACTTACCCACATTAAGCGTACAAAATCCCAGTTTCCTCTCTTCCAAATCATTCCAATAGGAATCTCAGCTCTTCCATCCTGACAGGGTTGCACTTCTGAACGTGGCAAATCCACCATTTTTGTCTGGTAAATTCCTCTATGACTTTCTCGGTAGTTATAAACATAGTGCCCTCCAATGTGTGCATTGGTAATCATAATGATTCGACGCCCTGCTTCAGAGATGGTGCGTACTCGTCTCGTACCTTCAGCAGAACGGTCAGCTGTAATGACTGGTGTGCTGTAGTCATAGTATTGACTCTTTGCCAAAAATGGGACAAATACCCATAAGATAAATATGTACGTAATTTTTTTCATTGTCATCAGCAATTTCTTAATTACATTCGCCCTCACATGGTTTCTCACACGCATTACAGGGTGGTATTTCCACTTTTCGTTTAGATTTTGTGGGAACTGATATACAATCCAGTGGATTCTGTAAACCTACTAGTTGTCCCACCTTCGCAGCAAGCAGATTTCTTCGCCCTGAACGATAGAGATAAAATGTGGTAGGTTTAGAGATAGGAATAGGTTTCCCTAGAATATCCAAGTGAGGAATTGTTATTTCTTTATGTGTCACTAAGGTAATGGTATTGCCTGTAATGTTTTGAATAATTCCTTGCCCTAATCCATTCCCAATTAAAAATTCGTCTCCCTGTACCAAATGAGGGATAATAGCAGAAGGCACATTTATAGTAAATGTGGAAGCCGTCCCTGATGAAAGTGGAGCTATAAATCGTAAACCAACATTTTTATAAGCGGCTGCCATACCATCGTAGTAAAAATATGCAGGCTCAGTATAGCTATATACAGGAGCATCAAAGTTATTTCGGACTTCAGTTAATAAAACTTCTCCAGTTTGGGAGTCCCAAAGTTGATTCTCCGTTTTCATAGTAGAACTGCCATCATAAGCCGTGACTGCCTTTAAAATCCCCTTCCTAAAAATAACTTTATTGGTAACATGCGTGAATACTCGATATTCATTATAATTTAATGCAGGCCAAACAGTTACTGCTGGAAAGATAAGTGATATCAAATCTACATTCCCTTCTGTACCTGCTGTACTATTCCAATCATTATGATGAGCAGAACTCATAAAAAAATCATAGTCCACGCCCAGAAGTTTTGTTTCCTGAGGAATACAACCAGCATCCGTTCGCTTCGAAATTTGTACTGGAACATGATTATTTAATTGTTGGGCTTCTTTGTCGTTAATGATCACAGGATTATCCTGTGTGTGGTATTTATATTGTGTCCAAGAAATGGGATTGTCTCCAATAGTCCCATCTTTGAGTTGGGGATAATAGGTAGCTTTTTTGGGTTTCCCATGCATATCATTTAGCTCAATAACATAACCTTGTGTAGCAGTCATTTTTTGAATATTTATGCCTAAAAATTGTAAGGCACTAAAACGAGGCGATTTCCGATTCATTGTGGTATAGTCGGTTTTGACAGGAAAATCCTTCGCTGTATAAAATTCGTGTACCGCTGAACCTGTTGAGGAAAATAAGCCATCCGTAAAATAGTCCTTTTCCAAATTGACGACCTCATCTCCTGCACGGTGAGCCGAAGCTAAACTTTTGACAGTTACTTTCGAATAACCTACGCTAGCCCCTGGATATAAGTGTTCATTTAATGGGAATTCCGTGTATCGACTTTGGCTCGATTTAACCACATATTGTTTGTTATATTTATAGGCATATTTGAGTGCATTTTCATCTCCACCTAGAATCGGTTCATAAGCTGCTACTCCACTACTAATGGTATAAACTTCACCATCTTCCTGCTCTGTTTGTTGATACTCATAAACTTGTCCATAGCTCCCTTCTTCAGTGTTCCAAGCATCTTTAAGTGTAATTTGACGTACACGATGCCCTCCACCATACTTTACTTTATCAGGAGAGGCTAAGCGAATATAGGTATAGTCCAAATCTGCAGATTTCCCCCAACCTGCCGTATTTGCATATAAATGAAATCCAACAAATAATTCATAGACTTGTGTAAATGAAGTAACTAAACTTGATAAGAAACGTATGACATCGTTAACCCCTGGTGTACTGTCACTGATCTGTTTTTGATAAATAATCTGTGGCTGATTACTTTCCAGATGTTGCCATGCAGCTACTCGGATGGGGTTGTATTCTACTATTCCCTGTTTAGCGGATGACAGCTTAATAAAAGCATATTGGTGATGAGGGTTTCCGTCTATTATAATAGTCTTCGTATTATCTACCCAAAGTTTATCATTTAATCCAGTTGCATCTTGAATTGCCTTCAAATCAAATTCGGCATATCCCTTGACAATATCTTTGGCATTATCTTTCAGCTCTACTCGAGTTGAAAAATAGATTTGCCCCCTGCCATCAAAAGATTTAAAATCCGCTACATATCGTCTTAGCTCTTGTATTTTTTGGGTCTCAGTCCAACCCTGAGGAATGGGGCGTTCTAATTCAAAAAATAGTTTCAAATCATCTTTCTTCAAGTCATTATCTCCTCTCTGTCCGAATCCCTGTACCTTGAACATCTGGGTAGCCGTCTTATTTTGGACATAGGCATAATCATCTGATTCGTAAGTAATTTCCATATGCGCGCCAGAGGGCAAGGTAATTTCTTTCAGACTCCACATTCCTGCTTCTTGATGTCGTGAACCATAATTTTCGTTTTGATTGACATACGGAAAATCAAAATTGGTGAGTATGCCACCTGCCAATACAGGTTTATAATTCCCCCAACGATCTTGTGCATAACTATTGTAAGGCACATTTTCAGCAGGGTTATTTTCGTGGTAATCAAACGTATAAGGTGTGAGACTTCCTCTTGTGCTATGTTCATGTGTGAACCAAAGCTTTTTCAACGTCAACTTTCCTTCTCCAGCCAAATTATTTTCGACATCAGGGCATAAGGCATAATTGTATTCTAAATGAATTGTAGTTAATGGAGTAGCACTTGCGCCTTGAGCTTGATAGGTAGATTTAATGTATAGTTTGATATTATCCAATTTTTGTAGACGGGCAGCAGTGGATAAATTATCACCCTTGTTTTGTATTTCATATACTGCACCTCTCCCATCTTCTCGATGAGAGGTCTCAAAAATAGCAATATGAGACTTGGTCTCTACTGATTTCAAATACCAAACTTCTTTTTCACCATAGACATAAGAGGCTTTATCATCTGAGTCTAAGTTATGATAACCTTTACTATAATTTGCACCAACATAAGGTGCGCGCCATTTAAAATTTTCAACTTTCTTTTCATACGTAAACTTCACCCAATAGCCTAAATCTCCGTCAGAAGGACCAAGAATATTATCTGTGTCCATATAATCTGTTCCTAATACAGAAGTTAAAAGATAGGCATGGGCATAAGCAGGGGTCTCAGTACGATTATAATATTGGTCTGTTCTTGGTATGTTATAATCAGGTTTGTCTTTTTTAGAAGCAATCGAAATTCGATTGGGATTATATGAGTCAGGTGCTTTAACAGAGAACTGACATTCTACTTGTTTAGTATTGTATGTGGGTAGCCCATAGACATAACGTACACCTGAAGTATTAGTAGAAATATAACCTGCAAAATGTTCCTCAGGGTGAACATCTCGAGCATATCCTTCAATATAAAACTCACTCGTACTTGTACCATTCCCTATATCACTATTTTTTACAGGTAAGATAACAGTATTTCGTGATTCTCTTTGTTCAGATACATTAAAACTATTAGTTTGGGTAATAGGTACAGAGGAATTTTTAGGGGATAATTTACCATTGGATTTGCCATAATCCTGAATATCCATCCGTACAGGATTATCTCCTCCAATATAGTTGAGTTCATTTGAAGCATCTGTGGAGGATTCGCCCGTAGCCTTAAAATAATAGGGTTCGTACAATATATCATTTGGACGCACGCTTTGGAAGGCATAAGCTTCACTTCCATAATTAACATAACCTGCTGATAGACCTGTATTATACTTCCAGGCTTCAGAAATAGACTCCCCATAACTTAACGCGCCATCTACTCCAATCTTAATATCATCCGAGCCACCAACCTGAAGCCCAAGATCTCCTCCACCTGTGTAGGAATGCACACTTTGTTCAGATAATGTTCCGACATCAGAGCGATAAGGACGATAAGCTCCTGCCATACCTTGACCTGTGACGGAGTAATTATCGTAAGTCATGTTTGGAATCGCAAGAAAAGGCGTTTGCTTATCCAATACTCCTACATTTTCCTGATTCAAGTCGGATAATACACTACCACTATTAATTCCTTGAGTCGCATATAAGTAGCCATAAGCAGGTATATTTGTCTCTTTTCCATTGTTTCTCAGCCATGTATTATGATAACTTCCATAGAATGCCATGCCACCGTAAAAGCCCTTGATTTCTGGACCAAAACTAACTTGTGAGATATTAATGCTGAACCCATTCATGGGATGTGAAATTGTTGGCTGAAAACTTTTGTTAATCAATGAAAAAGAAGATCCGATACTAACGTCATGTACATCAATCAAGTTAACACTTTCTGACAGTTTGCGTTTCGTTTCAACTTCTTGAGAATAGCCTAAGTTCCAGCCATATAATCCTTGTCGTGTACTATATTGTGCACCAAAATTAATTCTTTGTTCTTCATTTCCATAGCTTACACCAGACGATAAATTAGGTCCTGAATTGGTATCACCGCCAATAGAAGCACCCAATTCAAATACATTACTTTTGTGTGAAAATAAAGGAAGTTGCATACCCGCTCCCCAAGACATACCCATCCCTTTGTAATTGTTATATCTTACTCCTAAACTCAAACTGAGATTACCTGGTATTGACTTACCAAAAAACTCCTTTTTCGATTTGGCACCCACTTCAAAAGTCTGGTCAGGTTTGAGATGTTGTGTAACCTTAATTTTTTCTCCCTGAAACTCATCAGGTATGCCCTTTACATGACGGTTAATAGCACCAGGGTTTAAACTCCATCCTAAACCTACCCAACTGGCTTCTTGTTCCATACCAATGCCTGCGTGATAGGCCAAATTAAAGGGATACCCTCCGTCAGGACCAGGTAACTCAAATAAAGGGATATTATAGGTAAAGTCTCCTGTAAACAAATCAACCATTTGAGTTGTTCCTATTGGCTCAAAGGACTGCGCCTCAGGCTGACTGGGTCCCGAAGTTAATCCATAAAGCAGAGTAGGAAAGGTTAGTTCTCCTAGGAATAAGACTAACAAAACCCATGCGATACGGCGAGTCGCCAACGAAGTATAGAGTTTAAAAATTATCATTCTCTGAGTTACCTTTTAATTTATTAAAAAACTAAGTCTGGGACGTTATCAATTTGAAAAGGAATCTCAGTGTGTGGAATCCCTATTTCTTTGGCTTCAATAATCAGTGTCCCTGGAGAAATAAGTTCTTCCTCATTTTCAAAGCCCAGTACAAAATTTCGACTGCCCTGTAAGTCATATGAGCGCTCAAAATGGTACAACACACAAGGATATTTATGGTCACCACGTTGTAAGAAAATTCCCTTCCGAAAAGCATAAGAAAAATAATAGACCAAATTTTGATAATCCTGTGGATTATGAGCGAGCATCGCAAACAAATCACCACCTTGAATCAATCCTAAGTTGAGCTGAAAGAAACTTAATTTGTTATCTTCTTTTAACTTTTGTTTATAAATATCCTGTTGCCCCCTACTTTTTCGATAAGCAGTATAAATCGAAGGCTGATACTCAACCTGTAATTGATAAGGACTTATGAGGATTTTTTGTCGAAATCCATTTGTCTGATCAGCTAAAAATTGAGCATATTCCAAAGGAGATAATGATGTATCACACCCCCAAAAAAGTAAACATATACACCCAAGCCATATCAATTTCTTAATGTGGTGGCTTGGATGTGGGATCTTCCTGTATCGGAACAGGTGGTTGTATAATCGGTACATAATGGTAAAATTCAATAGGTAAATTCGGAATTCCTTTTGCATCAATAGGTGTCGAAATAGATTGACAATCAAGTGGAGTAAATCTACGTGTTATACGTATGGTTTTACCTGTAGCATCCTTTACCTTCACCTTTACATAATAGATATTTCCTAAAACTGTAGGATTTGTAATGACTTCATAAGTATTTAAGTCTGTATCAGTAGACTGTTGTGGATTTTGTTCATGGACGTAATTGTGAGTCAAGGAATCATTGACCGCCGTATAGATTTCGATATGGTAGGGTGTTTCTCCTCCTTCTAATGTAAGAACACCTTGGTAAGATTCTTCCGCACAAGGCACTGCGGCATAGAAGCTAGGAGATAAATTTTCTGGAGATTCATATCGAAAACGGAAAATTTGCTCAAATCCTTTTCCATCTGTCATTTCTACAGTGTAATACTGATTATTTTCACAAAAACCTCCTGATAAATCTAAACCATATTGATTTAGTCCTACTTGTTTTTGTAACGTTACTTTTCCGATTTGTTGACGTCTCCAATCGTAAATTTTACAATTGAGTGCACCCTCTTGGTAGCCCTCCCAATAATCAAACAATAATTTCCCTTCATAAACTTGATAATACACCTCATTTAAGGTATATTGAGATACTACTGCAAAGCTATCTGGAAAAGCATAGTTAGGAATATCTTGTAAGGTATCTTTGGGTACATATACTTCTACATACTCTATTGTCTCACAATTGCTTTGTAACGGACTGACAGATACTGTGTAGAAATGGTTACCACTTAATCCAGAAGTAGGTAAAAAGAGTTCTTGTCCTTGTCCCACAGGATTTCCCATTTCATCATACCATGTAAAATGATAGGCATTATTATTGCCTTCCACAGTAGCATATAATTGTAATTCTTCCGTGTATCTAACGGGGGAATTACTACCTACATATAGGATAGATGTTTCTTCTTCAGAGGATACGTTGGCATAAAATGGAACCAGCTTACTTCGTAAATTACCTATATGTGTTGCTGCATAATAAATGGTATTTTCAGATAACGGCGGAGGTAAAAAAGTAGCTCCATACCCAAATATATCAAGTTTGATTGTATCCGAATACCAAATAATGTCACCTTCTACTGGAGTAGAAACACGTAGAGAGTCCGTAAAAGGCATATCAACACAGCCTTGAATCGTTGATGTAATTGGAGTAGGAGAAGGTGGCATAGATATCTGATCATCAGCAAAGTATATAATACACCAAGGTCCCCAGTTCCCCCAACTTCCTGCTACTTTGGCTCGAGTTTGAAGACGATATTTTTTCCCCCATTGTAAGGGTATCTCATTAAATTGATTTAATTGCACCCAAGTTGTATCACTCAGGCGTAGAATTTTTTGTGCTTTTTTGGAATTGAGGTGTTGAAGTTTAAAGTGGTACGCTTCAGCATTAGAAATAGGTACAATATGCAATTTGGTATCCAACTGAATGTCATTACGTCCACATACTACCGTATCAAAATATGTTTCTTGATTCGTTGTTTTAACAGAACAAATAGTACCCCATAAGCCCCAAGCATCCTTGACTTTGACCTGGACGCGAATGTTGTAAGTAGTGTCCCAGACAAGCTCACTCACGTCTCCAAAATAGAAATAAGCGTCATCCCGAAGCAACGTATCTAACCCACAGATTTCAAATCTGTATTGTTGTGCATTAGGTATAGATATTGCTTGGATCAAGGTGTTTGTATTGACATTTTGAAGACCGCAAGTTACAGAGTCTAAAGTAGTTTGTTGAGCTGTGGTTTTAATATAGCATGAGGAATCACTCCATGCTCCCCACGCATCCTTGACCTTAGCTTGGACACGAATTTCATAGGTGGTATCCCAGACAGGAGTCTGGAGCAAATCTCCAAAAGAAAAATAGGCACTATCTCGAAGTAAGGTTTCAATTTCTGCTCCTTTTTTAATTTCAAACTTATATTGTTGTGCATCTGACACAGGTATTGCACGAATCACTGCGTCAGTATTTACATTTTGTAACCTACAACTTCCTGAATCTAATGCAGTTTTATGAGCAGTAGTTGTAATTGAACAAGGCGTACTCCATGTCCCCCATGCATCTCTGACTTTAGCTTGGACACGAACTTCGTAGATAGTATCCCAGGCAGGGGTTTGGCTCAATTCTCTAAAATAGAAATAGGCGTTGTCTTGTAGTAAGGTTTCAACTTGCATTCCTTGTCTAACTTCAAATCTATATTGTTGTGCATCTGGTATAGCTACTGCTCGAATTAATGTGTCTACATCTACATCTCGCATTCCACACACACTTGCATCCAAGCGCATTTGGTGGGCAGTCGTAGTAATTGAACATGAACTTCCCCATGCTCCCCACGCATCCTTGACTTTGGCTTGGACACGAACTTCATAGGTGGTATTCCAAACAGGGATTCGACTCAAATTCCCAAAATAAAAATTAGGATTATCCTGATATAAGGTTTCAACTTGTGAGCCTTGTTTAACTTCAAACTTGTACTGCTGAGCATTTAATACAGGTATGGCTTGAATTAAAGTGTTTGTATTGACTCCTTGAAGTCCACAGGTATTGCCATCCAAAGTTGTAGTTGGGATATTTGTCCTAATAGAACACCAATTGCCCCATTTTCCCCAAGCGTTATCCACTTTCGCTTGAATTCGGATTCGATAGGTAGTTCTCCAAGGTGCTTCCAACAAATCATCAAAACGAATATAGGCATGATTACGAAGAAGAGTTTGAGTTTGACTCCCCTGTCTGATTTCGAACTTATATTGGGTCGCACTCTCAATGGGAGTTGCTTGAATCAGTGTATTAGGATTCACATCATTTCCACAGATAGATGAGATTAGTTCCGTCTTTTGTTCAGTA
>DDLX01000012.1:0-170 GCA_002340355.1 Cytophagales bacterium UBA2561 | reverse complement strand
TACTTTCGCCTGTAGTCTCAGTTGGTAAACACTTCCCCAAATAGGCGGCGTTTTCAGATCTTTGAACTGGAAGTGCGCACTATCACGCAGTAACGTTTCTGTCTTTCCGCCTTGTCGAACTTCAAACTTATATTTAGTCGCGTTTAAGATAGGTTTTGCTTGAACTAAAG
>DDLX01000025.1 GCA_002340355.1 Cytophagales bacterium UBA2561 | reverse complement strand
TATGTAGCTAAAATATTCCCCGAAGCATCACGGACATAATGAGTTATAGTTGTGAAGTTATTTCGACTAACTGCCTTTTGGACACGGTTTCCAGTGGCATCATACTGATAATGAATGGTTAGAAACTGATTTTCTTTACCCGATTGGCTGACTTTACCGTAAATGGTCCAATGAATTGAATCCTGAATGGTTTTCCCGTCTTTGTTTTCGGCGGAATAAATGAGATTTCCAATTTCATCATCATTAGCTACTTGGGTCAAAGAAATGAACGGCTCAATGCTTGCGTCAGATAGGGGAGAAGTGACTCTTTCACTCTAATAGCTAAAAATGCGAAACCAAGTTAAATCCTCTTTAATCACTTTATCTGGAAATTTGGTGTTTTCAGTGTATTTACGATGTTTTAAAAGATAACTTTTTTTTGGATTTTTAAAAGAATAAACTACCCAGAATTTATCACCATATTTGATGTAATTCCGTTTTTGGAAATTAACACGTTCTCTAACGGTTCCATAGTACTTCACGCCATCCACCATATACATATATTTGTGGTCTAAGCTACTCGTTGGGTTTAATACTGTACCTACTGTATATTTAGCGTACAATAGTATTTCATTTCTATATTTATTACCATAATTAAAAATAAATACAAGAAATAATACAGTACATATAAATCCTATTACTTGCTCATATTTTTTGAACAATATTTTCATGTTATGAAACATATTTTTATTCATTATTTCGAAGGATTTTTAGTTCTTGCCCAGGAAGAATTGGATTTTTGGCATTCAGATTACCATCTTTATCTGTCTCTGACTCAATGTTATTTATTTCTAATAACTGTTTGGGAGTCAGTCCATATTTATGGCTAATTCCCCAAATACTTTCTCCTTTCTTGACTGTATGAGTTTTCTGTAAAGAACTCATGTACCAATAATAATTGAAAAAGGATTTTGTGCCTTCACCTATGGTAGGAGCCAGAATATTGGTGTAAGCAAGGTTAGTAAATGTCCCGTATGCTTTACCATCTACACCACGTAAGGTAGAATTTGAAATTAATCCAAATACGAAATCTGTACCAACTTGATAATTGAATTTAGTTCCCCCTAAGTATTTTGCTGCGGAAGCACCTGACTCTAGTGTAAAATCAACATGAGAATCAAAAACAACTAAACCTACATTTCTGAGAGAAAACATATGTCCCTTGCCTAATCCTGCAGCAAGTGTGCCTGTAAAATCATGATTATATAGTACATTAGTACCAATTCCTCTCCAGTTTTGTTCTCTAAAATTTACACTCGTATCATATGACTTGGCTACATTGCTTCCTATTTGGAATGTAGTATTGAACCACGTAGTCGGATTTTTGAGGATTTGTTTGGTAAATCTTCCTCTATTAAAGCGTAAGTCTACGGCGATAGCTCCTATAATGGCAACTTCTCTGGCGTCACTTTTAGTCATAAGTGGACGACTTCTGTCTCCTAATTGTATCCCATCAGGTGTTGGTAGTAGCGCATCAGTTAATAAAAATACTTCTAAACCTTCTAATTCAATCCCATCAATCAAACGATTTTCGGAGAAAGCATAAACACTGTTCCAAGGATATTTGCTGGCAAGTGGGTCAATGGAGAAAAACCGTCCAAGTTGATTATCTGAGATACGGTATTCCCCACCTTCTTTAAATTCTGACACAGATCTCCATTGTCGATAGTGCTTAGAATAAATTTTATCCCATTTTCCATCTTTGGAGCTACCAAAATAAACAGCGACATGTGCATTTTGACATTTCATTCCCAGTAGATTGTCTATATCACCTGTAAAGCCATCGTCTTGAAAGACCAATAAAGTTCTCCCAACCACTTTATTATCTTCTTTTGGTTTTTTAACATAACTTTTATCAAGAAACTCCCCAAATTCATTCTGTATTTCTACATCTGTTGTCTTGTATTTTTCTTTATAATCTGGTTCTTTTTCACATACCGTAGCCATTGCGCCTGTCATACAATTATAATTCAGGTTGTTCCTATTATAAAGTCCAGGATTTTTCTTGGAATGTTTTATTGTTTTAGAGAAAACTGTTTCTGATAGGGGTACTTTATCACCTGCTTTAAATTTTTTTATAGTAAAAGAGCGGAGAAATCTTTTGATTTCCTTTTTAGAACCAAAATAGTTCATCAGGCTTTTTACATTATTTCCTTCTTCTGCTTCCAAAACTATATTTCCTTGGTGATCTACTTTAGGTATCCAACCACCATCAACATCTATGTGTAATATAGGATTATTCAAAAATGACAAGTAAGGTGAGAGGATAAATTGCTCATAAGGATCTCTGGAAAGCCAGCGGGTGGTCTCTGGGTCATTCATCCTTAACTTGAAACTATTCCATCCTGTTTCGGCATCTTTTTCTGCAAATTTTCCTTGGAACCCAAATTTATAACCATTTGAAAAAGATCTACTTTTTATCGTCATCCCAAAGGGATAATAGTCATTTGCAGAAATGACATTGGCTTCAAATGTACTCCCATTCAAGATTTTTTTATCGGATATAACTGCTAAAACATTTCCGAGATGATTGGTCAATTCATAATTTTGTCTTCCAAGGATAAGTTTGTGGAAGTCATCTTTTTGAATCTGTTTATTGGGATCCGTGGGGTCAGGTTCATAAGGGACTTTGTAAGTACCTAATCAAGAACTGCCATAAATATTTAATTCTTGTACTTGCCGATTGGTGTAGGTCGCCATGATATTTCCTGTGGCATCCCGAATGTAATGGGTGGTCGTGAACGTAATTTCATCACCCGATTCCCTGAGCCATCATACCGATAATTAATCGTCATAAAATCAGTTCCCTTTTTCCGAATCACTTACGCGACTTTCCCATATACCGTCCACTTTATCACAATTTATTTTTAGTACTTTAAAATCGCCGTTGGCTTATGTCTCACAGCCGACAAAAAGACCCAGAGAACGCGATAATGTCTAATGAACAAATATATATTTATTTTTTTGTTATATCCAAATTTGATTTTTGGTCAAAAATCAGAGCCTTCACACGACCTTAGCAAAATTATGATTAAGATAGTAGATTATATAAATGATAGACTCTAAGACAGGACTTGGAAAGAAACTCTATCAAAAAATTGGTGTTGGACAATACTACATTTTTCTAAAAAAAGGACACAAATATGTAGTTACTACATCAGAACTTGAAATCAACAGTCAACCATGTTATCCAGAAGGAATTGAAGAAATTGATTTATCTAAAAATAAAGACAAATTAGAGATTACTATTCGATTACAAGATTCTGCTGTTAATATATCTTTTGATGATATTAATTTTTCTCCAAATATCCCTAAGTCTACACAAAATGAGCATTTGCAGGAAGCTATTCTCCATAATCACAAATCTATAATTAGTTGTCATAATATAATAGCTTTTCTAAAAGAATCCAACTCCATAATTAAATTAAAATTAGAAGGATATGCCACACCTAGTGAAACAAATCCTTATGAGTTATCAAAGAGGAGAGTTTTAGCAGTAAAACATTACTTGATTTCACATGGTGTCAATTCAAGTCGTATTAAAATTGAATACTTCGGAGACACTACTCCTTTAGTTCCAAATAATTCAATAATCAATGAAGAAATAAATAGAAGAGTATCCTGCTCAATTATGTATAAACCATGTTATGAACAATAATCTACCCGTTCGCCTTCGTGTGGAGCATAGCGCACTAAGCTGTAAACCTGTACTGTACAACAGCTCAACTCCTGCTTTTTATCAACATCGTTTTGTCATTGAGCGAGCCTTTGGCGAATTAGATGGTTTTAAAGCTTTGGTACTTGTGTTGGTAGATTTTCTGTTGAACCATGTTTCCCTCAATCTTTCCAACTGTATTTTATTATCGCCTACATCAGCAAATCCAAGACGGGGTCTGGCATCTGATTTTGTTTTTGGTGTGTAGGAATATAAAAATTAGTTTAATAAATCATTTTATCATGTACTAAGAAAATTTAAAAAATAGTTAACAAAAAAATTGATAATCAGAAATTAAGCCTCCAAATAGTCAAGACTTTTGGAGGGCTTTATTTATGAGACTAGATATTTTTTACAACCTACTCTATTATCCATCAAAGGAATAACGAATACCAAAAAAACCTCGAATCCCCTGATTAGGCGCATAGTTGTAATTTGCATCGAAAGTATAACCATTCGGATTATTGACAGGATCATCCGCCGTTTTATCGAAAGGATCAAAGGCGCGCATCAAAATATCGCCCGAAGGAGTGAAATTCAATAGATTCTTGATTCCTCCATAAATTTCTAAACCATTTCTAAACTTCTTGGTAATTTGGATATTCTGTAAACTAAATGGCTTGGAGTATTCAGGACGATAATCATTTTCGAGAATAGGCAAACGCATTTTTCCGTAAAAATTTCCCGAATAATCTAATGTGATTTGGGCTTTAGTAAAAGTATAACTTACTGTAAATGTACCTGAAATACGCTCCGTTTGCACTTGCCAAATTTTTTCTTCTCCACCATCTGGAGTTGGTTCAGTTTCATAAACATCCATTAAAGTAATTCCTGCGTTAATTCGCAAAGGAAAATCAAAATTCCAGTTCGTATTTAATGTAACTCCTTGTGATATAGCATGTCCATCCAAGTTATTATAAAAAATGGAATTGGGATCGGTATCGTAATCCGCAATAATTTTGTTCGTAAAATAAGTATAAAATACAGTTCCATCCAAAGAGACAAATCCTTTATTGAAATTTATAAATTTTTGATAATTTAAATTAACATTGAAGGATTTTTCAGGATTTAATTCTTCTTCAATAATTACCTGACGGTCTCCACTTGTAGCGGCGTGATCCTCAGTAAATAAATTGACAACTCGGAAGCCATTTCCTGCACTCAATCGAAAGATATTATCACGATTTGGCGACCATTTTAGATTAATTCGGGGAGAAAAAATATTTCCATGTTCAGAATGATAATCGTACCTTGCACCTACTAAAAGACGGGTTTCATCACTTATTCTAATCTCATCTTGTAGAAAAATACCAGGGAGTACGATTTCATCGGGTTTGTTTTTATAGTTGCTCTCAGTTCCTGAACGTGTGGCAGGTGTATTGTCATCGTAATAAGTATAGCGCATGGTCAGACCCATCAAAATATCATGAGTTTTACTCCATTTTTTATCCCAAAGTAATTGACCAAAACCAATTCTTTGAATAGCATTATATTGAGTATCTCCATAAACAGAATTTTGATTATGACTATTTAAAGAGAAGTTAAATAACATTTTTTGTGATTGAATAGGCAACTGATAACTTCCAATTAGCTCAGCTCTATCGGTATAAATTGACTCACCATAAATCTCATCTCCGCCTCGATGTTTGGGAGCTTTCCAATTTAATTCACCACCCCAACGGTCTTCATAAACATAACGAAAAGCCAAAGAAGCAATTCGGTTATTCTTTCGTTGTAAACTCAATTTATTAAAAATAGAAATACGGTCTTGGAGTGTAATATCAGTAAAATTATCATTATTATTATCTATCGGGTTTTCATAATTAAAATAGTTGATTCCCAGTAGATTACTTAATTTTTTTGTTTTTAATTTATATGAGAAATCTACATTATATTCTTGCCAAGTCGAACCCATTATATCGAAAGAAACTAAAGGCGCACCTTCTGGATTTTTAGTAATTACGTTGATTAATCCTGCTACAGCTTCCGACCCATATAAGGTAGAAGCAGGTCCTTTTACGATTTCAATTCGATCAATCATACTATTAGGAATTCCACTCATTCCATAAACCGTTGATAGTCCGCTTACTATGGGCATTCCATCAATCAGAATCATGGTGTATGCGCCTTCCATACCATTGATATGAATATCGCCTGTATTACAAACTGAACAATTGAGTTGAGGGCGAACACCATTTACAATTTGTAGAGCTTCGAGTAGAACAGGAGTTGGATTTTTTTTGAAAAAAGCAGGTGTGTAAAGCTCAACAGGAACGGGCGATTCGAGTTTAGAAACGGCTTTCATCGTTCCTGTAACAACAACCTCGTCTAACCTTTCGCCTAAATTTTCTTTAATTTCTATATTAATAACTAAAGGTTTAGAGGAATTTATAGTAATTCTCTGGGTAAATTTTTGATAACCAACTCCAGAAACCTGTAAGATATAATTTCCAAATGGTACTTTTTCAATATGATAATTCCCTGTAGAGTCGGTTGCTGTCCCAATATTTGTACCCTGAAAACCCACATTTAGTAGTTCTACAGGTTGTTGATTGGGAAGGGTAATTCTTCCTTTCAAAACTCCAGTTTGAGCAAAACCTGAAGCGACTAAAAACATTCCCCAAATAAGGAGTAGAAACTTTTTTTCCATTTGATTTTGATACACTTTAGTAACCTGAAAATTAATAATATAACTATTTATATAAAAAATATAATAATTTAAAATAAAAATAAATCTTAATTTTATTTGATTCTAAATTCAGGCGCAATTAAAACATTTTTTAGGTAAGACTAAAATAAAAATAAAATTTCATAAAAATATTTTTTAGATATTTCAAAATAATACTTTTAATTATTCTGTATTTGAATTTTAAAGTTCATGTAACTAATAATATTATGAAAAATAATGGATATTTTAGTTGATTTCATCCGTAATTATTTTGATAAAAAATCACTTTTGGACTGAAAAATATATACCCTCTGAAAAACTTGAAAAAAATCTTTAGCTTTACGTCATAAGCATAAAGACTATTTATTCTTACTGATTGATCTCTCAACTCTTTGGATTATATTATATGTAAAAAACTGATAATCAGTTAGTTTTTTTTGAATAAGTAGTTAGTTATTATTTACACAATTTCACGATTTGAAAAAATTCCCTATGAGAATCGGCATTGTATGTTATCCGACTTTTGGCGGAAGTGGTGTTGTTGCGACCGAATTGGGCAAAGCCCTCGCTCAAAACGGACATGAAGTTCATTTTATTACCTATGAGCAACCAACTCGCCTTGACTTTTTTTCCCCTAATTTATATTTTCATAAAGTAGATATTCGGAAATATCCACTTTTTCAGCATCCACCTTATGAGTTGGCATTGGCGAGTCGTATGGTGAATGTCTCCAAACGGGTAAAATTGGATATTTTGCATGTTCATTATGCCATTCCCCATGCTTCGGCGGCGTTTATGGCAAGTCAAATTTTATGTTCACAAGATAAACGTGTACCTTATGTAACTACTTTGCACGGAACAGATATTACGTTAGTCGGAAAAGATGAAAGTTATGAACCTGTAGTTACGTTTAGTATCAATCAATCGGATGCTGTTACGACTGTTTCGGAGAGCTTGAAATCAGATACTTTGAATTATTTTCCAATCACTAAAGAGATAGATGTAATCCCAAATTTCATTGATTTAAGTCGATTCAAACGGCAGAAAAAAGCTCATTTTAAAACAGCTATTTGTCCGAATGGGGAAAAGTTATTAGTGCATACTTCGAATTTCCGAAAAGTGAAACGGATTGAGGATGTCGTTTCTATTTTTGAGAAAGTTCGCCAACAAATACCCACTAAGTTATTATTGGTCGGTGACGGTCCCGAATTTAATCATATCAAAGCTTTATGTCATGAAGTTGGGGTTTATGATGATGTTCGGTTTCTTGGAAAACTAGAAGCAGTAGAAGAAGTTTTTTCGATTGCAGATTTATACTTAATGCCCTCAGAAACAGAAAGTTTTGGATTAGCCGCTTTGGAAGCCATGGCGTGCGAAGTGCCTGTTATTTCGAGTAATGCAGGAGGAATTCCAGAGTTGAATCTACATGGTATCACAGGCTTTTTGAGTGAAGTTGGAGATGTAGAAGATATGGCAAAAAATGCAATTCATGTCTTAAATAAAGAACGACTTCCTGCTTTTCAAACTAATGCCTTAAAACGAGCGCAAGAATTTGATATTTCTAATATTCGTCCAATGTATGAGCAAGTTTATCAACGTGTCTTAGAAACAGAATGTCCACTAAAATAAAGACTGTATTTATTTAAATTTATACCAATTTGCATATTAAGATATAAGACTTGCTAAGCCTTTAAAATTTAGCAAGTCTATATAAATACCTGATTTTTAGTATGTGACTATTGATATAAATTAATGTAGTAAGCAATTTTATGAGAAATTTTCAAGGGTATTTTTCAAGTCTAAAATCAAATCATTAACATCTTCGATACCTACTGATAAACGTAGAAGTCCATCTGAAACACCTACTTTTTGACGCTGTTCAGGAGTCATTTTGATATGTGAAGTACGGGCAGGCACACAAATTGTCGTTTCAATTCCTCCTAAACTCAAGGCGGGAACAATTAAAGATAAACTTTCAGCAAATTCCTGACTTTTTTCCGAATCATTCTTTGCTAACTCAAAACTAAGCATTGCCCCAAATCCGTGCATCTGACGACATGCCATTTCATAGTCAGGATGTGCAGGTAGTCCTGGGTAATTTACTGTTTTGATATAGGATAAGTCACTTAAAAAATGAGCTATTTTCAGTGCATTTTCACTTTGTCGTTCAACCCGTAAAGCTAAGGTTTTCAGGCTTCTTTCGATTAAATAACATGTCTGTGCATCTAAACTGCCTCCCAAATTAATAGCACGTTGATAAATTTTTTCAATGTAAGTATTTGTACTGAGAACTGCCCCAAAACAAATATCACTATGTCCACCCAAGTATTTTGTGCCACTGTGTACAATCACATCAATTCCAAAATCGGTTGGAGTCTGGTTAATTGGTGAGGCAAATGTATTATCAATTACTGAAATTAAGCCTGATTCTTGGCAAAGTTGAGCCACCCTTTTGAGGTCAGTTAGCTGTAAAAGTGGATTAGAGGGAGTTTCGATATAAACTACTTTGGTATTTGGTTGAATAGCTTTCTGAAATGTAGAGATTTGATTATCAGTTAAGAAAGTGTGTTCAATTCCTAATCTCTTGAATTCTGATTCAGCAAAATGATAGGTTCCTCCATATAATCCATTTTGTAATATGATATGATCACCAGCTTGTAAGAGTCCTAATAAGGTCGTACTAACTGCTGCCATTCCTGAAGAGAAAACTAGCCCTGTTTCTGTTTTTTCGAGTTGAGCTAATTTTTCGACAATTACTTTTTGGTTTGGTGTATTAAAATAACGAGGATAAATATTAGGCTTATCCTTGCCATATTGATACGCAGAAGAGGTATAAATAGGCGTATTTACCCCTGATAGGGAGGTGTTTTCTGTTATATTTCCTGCATGGATACAAATTGTAGCAGGATGTTGATGTGTGGACATTTACCAGAACATTTAAAGTATTTGAAAAAGGAAATAAAGTCTTAATTCCAAAGGTCGTAAAAAATAGGAAAAGATAGATGAATAGAATTTATCCGAAGTAGATAAATTATTCATAATTAATCGATTAGAAGTTGTGAAACTTTAGCTGTGTTTTTCGCCCACTCTTGTGTATAATTTTCATCAGCATCTGGCGTATCAATTTGTTCTAAAGATTGAGCTTCTGCCTTGATTTTTAGTAAATGACCAATACTTAGTTTGTTGTTGAGCTTATCTAATAGTAAGGTGACTGTATCAATATTTAGATTATGCACATTTTGCCCTTCAAATGGCATTTCGAGCCAAATAATTTCTTCGGTTTTCATTTCTAATATCCCGAAAACCAGTCCCTTCGTCAAACTTTGACTAATTCGAATTTGGTGTTGTACACAAGCTGGATCATAAGCGACTCCACTTTGTTCAGAGATTTGCATAGGAAACTGACTGTTCATCCAGCCCACCACTAAATTAGGCGAAAGTTCACCATTAGAATACGCATTACAGGTAAAGACAACATATTTGGCTCGTTTTTCCCGAAGTTTTTCTAGGTCAATGTCAATGTACTCTGCCGTGCCGACCTCTTTAGGAATGCTTCGGATATCGCCACTATGCTTACAGGCAGGTATTGTTAATATCCCGTAATAACAAATTTGTTTTTGATTTTCATAAATTACTACACAGCTTAAATCCATATCTAAATGTTGAGCAGGTAAACCTTCGCCCCATTGCATAAAAAGCCGAATGGTCGTACCTTCAGTCGAAAATCGAGTTCCCATTAAAGCTGAAGGTAAATCTTGGATGGTTTCTGAGCGATCACCAATCGGTACAGGCATATAAAACAAAAGTGGGTCGATAAAAATGGTTTTGTGCTGATTTTCAGGAGAATGAAATCGTTTCTTCATAACAAAAAGACATAAATCTTCAATGCCTGATTGCATCTCTCGTAATTGTTTAGTAGAATAATGTGTTAATAAGGAATGTTTTGGAATTTGTTTCGTAGTTCCACCTAATGGCTTTACAGCACGGTGAGAATTGGATTTATCAAAATAATTTTTAGCATACATATTTAAGGTAAAAACCAAACGAGTAGGTATTTGGTCAATGACTTCTTGGAAGGCAAATAAAGTCTTTTCTGCTCCAAACCGTAACATGACCGAAAATAAATAACGAGCAAAAATACTAGGTCGTTTTTGGAGTAAGTTTAATGCCTTTTCTGTATTTTTTTCAGCTAAATGTTGGTTTAGTTCAGCTTGCCAAATGTCATATTTTTGATGATAAAATATATCTAATAACTTTTGTAATTTTTCAAATCGCTTTTTTCGGGCATATTCAGGAAGTCGTAAGGCTCGAATGAATCTTACCCAAATCTCTCGTTTAGGGTGCATCATTTCTGCCATTTTCTGAGGAGATAACTCTAAGTCATTTAACCAGTTAGCCACAGTTCTAGATTCTTTTCTAGTATATTTTAATTTGAGATATTGAGTGATTTCGTGATGCGTAAATTCACTTTCATCTAATAATTTTAAAAAGTGTTTTTGATTTTTGGCTTTACGTTTGGCAATGGTTTTCGGTGCAATGACTTGTAAAAATCCTGTTTTTTGATACCATAAATAACGTAAAATATCCGTAGGAGTTTGAAATAATTTTTGAGTTTTATCCTCTTGATTATTAGAAATATAAGTATCAATAATTTGCATTAAAGTCTCCTTCATTCCGACTTGAATATCAGGTAAAGGAAGTTCTTTAATTAATAATTGGAGGCTATCAATTTGAGTGGCATCAAGGGGAGTTTTAGAGGTTAATAAATCTACAAAGAATACCTTAATGTCTGATAAATCCCATAAGTCTAAGATTTTCAGGTTATTATTTTGTCCATAATTTTCGATTTCTCCAAACTCAAATGGAGTCCCACAAAATGGACAACCATTATAACGTTCCAGAGGAAAAGTATTTTCAGGGATAAGATGCCCACAAGGCATAGATGTACCTTTTGTACCAAAAATAGTTGCAAATAAAGTGGTAATATGATCTTGAATACTTTCTTGAGTAGGAGTATCCCAGCCCTTGACAAGTGGAGTCCAATTTTTATGAACTCCTGTAATTTCTCGAAAAGAAGCGAGTAATTTATCTTGGAAAGTGTTAGAAGTTTGGGCAAGAGTCTGGTATAATTTTTCAGAGACCCCGAAACCTAACTTTGCTAAATTAACCGTAAAAACAGCAGTATCTAATTGATTATCTGTATCTTCTGTTATTTCATGAGATGGGACATAAATTGCTTGTTGGCGTAAGCTGACTTTGAGTAAATGGGGGAAGGAAGCCATTTTCTTATCTAAGTTAGATTTTAATTTTCAATCTGTTAAAGATAGATGTGAGAGGGGCAGGATTCGAACCTGCGACCTGCGGCGTGAAAAGCAAAGAAGTAAGTCTAAATTGACCTTGAGAGCCATTCTAAGAATACCTCAGAAGATAATCTTTAAACTGAATACGCTGCTCTAACCACTGAGCTACCCTCTCAAACCCTCAAAGGTAGAATTACCTAAATAAAAATACAAATAAAATTTATAATTGTTTTAGGTTTTATTAAATAATCAAACTGATAAGAATTGATGTTTGAAAATTTTTTCTGGTGAATTATAGACTGAATAATGGATGATAAAACTATTAAAAAATGTAGTATAGTTCTCTTTTTTTAGTAAAATGCAAATCTTCCAATCTGGTTTATTAAGTTTGGTTAATCAAGAAATGGATCGAAAAAGTAAAAAACGATGAAACAGAAAGATGAAATCCGTGTTTTTTTGGCTTCTTCCAATGAACTGGAAAATAATGACGATTAAAACCCTATTTTAATGATGAAAAAGCCCGTTATTTTTTTAGCCTTTGCCAATGACAAAACCGATAAAAATCGGTATTTGCGAAATCTATCAGATGAATTACACCAAATTCGAGAAAAATTAAAAGTTTCTGATTTTGAGGTAATTGAACGGGCAAATCTTCGGACTTCGGATATTTTTGATGTATTTACCGAAAATGAAGTTTCCATTTTTCATTATGGCGGTCATGCTGGGGATGCCCAACTTTTATTGGAGGCGAAAATTGGAAATGAAACCGCATTTTCAGCACCCTTAATGAAATTTTTGGCTTCACAGAAATCGCTTAAATTGGTCTTTTTGAATGGTTGTTCAACCAAAAATCAAGTCAAAAAATTACAAGAAAATATCCCTGCGGTCATTGGGACATGTTCGGAAATTGATGATGAAATTGCCAAAAATTTAGCCGTGCGATTTTATCAAACTTTAGGAGCATTTAAAACCGTGCAGGAGGCTTGGGAAACGGCACAATATGAAATTCAGACCCCAAGAAATAAAAATTTTCGTGCCTTGTATCGGAAAGGAAAAGCACAAAATGAATTTCCTTGGGAATTAGTAGCCACCGAAGAAGGTCGAAATTGGAAAATTGAACCATTCAGAAATACAGAAAAAGAACTTAAAGCTAAAATTGAGAAACTCACTCAAGACTTTGAAAGACAACAAAAAACTATCAAAGTTCATGAAAAAGTGATTGAAACTTTGACGACTTCACAACAAAAATTGGAAGCCGAAAAAGAGGAAATTCAGGCACAATTAAAAGACAAAAGTGAAACCATTTCCGAAACCGAAGCTCAAAACAAACTTGCTGAAATCGAACAAAAAGCTCATGAAATTCAAAGGCAATTAGACCAAAAAAGCCAAAAAATAACCACTTTAGAAACCAAAAATCGACAATTGAGGCTTGACTTGCTTGGGAAAAGTCAAGAAATTAATCAACTCAACGCACGAATTAAATCACTGGAAGAAACCAAAGTACAAGCCACTAAATTAAAACAACAAACCAAAGACCCCAAAATTAAACAAGGCTTGGAGCTGATTGAGCAAGACCAAGCCCACTGTGTCGAAGAACTTTTGCCTGATGAAGACCTGAACAAAGAGAAAATCCAAATACGAGAACGACACAAAGAAGACTACCGACAGCTTGCCCAAAAGTACATCGTGAAGGCACTGGGAGCAAAAGCCCGTTTTGAGTTTGCACTTGCCGATAAATACTACCAAAAAGCCACCCAAGAGTGTCCCGATGCTGAGTTTTGGTTTGCTTATGCTCATTTTCTGAACGAACAAAACCATAAAAATAAGGCAATTTCCTATTATGAAAAAGCCCTTGCTCAACGAAAAACTGAAAATGCTAAAGGTGAGAAATATGCTACTGTCTTGAATAATTTGGGTTTGTTGTATTCGGGTAAAAATGAGTTTGAAAAAGGGGAAAAATGCTATAAGGAATCCCTCGAAACCTATCAAGGATTGGCAGAAAAAAATCCAGAGGTGTATGATTTAGATGTTTGTATGACTTCCTTGAATATTTGTATTCTTTATGAGGAATATACCCAAGAAGGAAAATCACATTATGCGTCTTTAGCCCTTGATTTATTGGAAGATGTGGCAGAACGTTTGCAAAAATATCCGAATATTCCACAAGCCAATCACTATAAAAATACAGGTTTAATTCCTCTACAAGATTATTTTCGACAATATCAGGGGCATTTATACGAAGGTGCATTTGAGGTCTTACCCGAAGAAAAGGAGGAATACGAAATATTTGATATTTTCCAAGAAGCCGAACAGCACCGCACCAACGGCAATACCCAAGAAGCCCAAAATTTATACAAAAAATGTATTGCAGAATGGGCAGAAATCCCCCTTTCCGAAAATGATGATTTGGATACCTATGCCGAATCGCATTTGCGACTGGCACAATTGCAAGGCACTCGGACGGATATGGCTATCACTCCCGCCTTGGACAACTACCAAGAGGCATTGCGTTTATTTCTGCTCCAAACCGATGATTATACAACTTGGGAATATTTGTTGGAAACAGGTTATTTTTATGCTCTTGAGCTAAAAAAAGGAATATGGTTGGGAACTCGTAAGCGTATCAAAAGAGAAATCAAAGCGATTCAAAATCAGGTATTTGAAGCCTTATCCGATAAAAACTTAAACGAAACCACCCAAGACTGGAAACAGAAATTAGCAGAGGTGTTGGATAAAAAATAACAATTCCAGACCCGCCAATTTTTTAAAACTTAGTAGGTCTAAATAACTTGAAAATCAATAAATTAAGATGAAGTTTTGCAAAGAAATCATTTTTTGGTATCTTTGAAGCTAAATCGTTGAAAATTCAAAAAATGGCAAAAATACCTACTCCTGAATGGCTCAAAGAAAAAGTGCTGAATAATGCAGAAATTATTGCGCTTTTGTATCCTGATAAAGAAATGAATAATGGGTTACGTGGTTTATTTTCGATGAAAAAAACAGGCAAACGAGCATGGACAACAGAAGAATTAGATCGTTTAGAAGAAATCCGTCAAGAAATTATTAAAAAATTAGAAAAATAATTTCTCAAAAAAGCTCGAAACGGTTTTTGTTTTCCAGACTGCAAACCGTTTCGAGCGTAACTAAAGAGAGAATTTAAAAGAGTATGTTTTGAGAAAAAGTGGTTTTTGGGTTGTGTACTGATTTTGAGTACTTTATAATAAGTAATCTATAAAACCATACCTGCCTTCTAAAAGAAATACAGAAAGACAACTAAGAGATGCTTTTTAAACGATAGTAGGTGAAAATGTGTAAAACAGCGTTTAAAAGATAGCCTATAATGCCCTGAATACCCCTGAAATACAAACTCATTTAAACGTTTTGAGAAGCCGATAAGATATAAAGGTTGTCAAAATGCAAACTATTTATCCTTTATGATATCTTTGTAAACATCAATTTTAGCATTTAGTATTTTTATCTGCTCTTTCAAGTCTAATACTTCTTGAGAATCCCCAATAAAACAACTTCCTTTACCAGTAAATATATAGTTCATATCTACTTCTGAGAAACGCCTTTTCATTGAATATATGGCATTTAGTGTGGGTTTTCGGTTGTTATTCTTGTAATTTGAGAATGATTGTTTAGCAATACCTATTGCTTCAGCAAAATCGGAATCATTTTTGTACTCAGGATACTTACTTTGTAAAGCAAGAGCCACTAATAAGAATCTATCGAATACTCCTGAGTTATTAATATCGCATTTTGTATATTTTTTTTCCTTATTGGGCATGATTTTAATATAAAAAATTTTAAGTAAACATTTTGTATATTATATTTGCATGTATTACTTATAAAAAGACGTATAACCCATTAAAAAAATGGAAAACAAAGGTACAAAACTTGACCTAATTTTGAGGGTGAAACTATCGGCAGATCTCGTGGATTTTTGCCTCGAAAGTGAACAACCCACTTCCCAGCATCTACAAAAACTAAAAAGTGAGCTGACAGACAATGCCTTAGAAGTACTTTGTAGTCTGGATTACATCGACGAAGTACTGAGGCGGGATTTTGTGCAAAGTATCTTACGGGTTCGTTACTTGCTTTCGTGCTTAGAAATTGAGCAATCATCTTAAAAAAAGTAATTTTTTAAACTTGTCAAGTTTCCCAAATTTGGCAAGTTTTTGACAGGTTTTTTGGCATTTGATTTGTAGTACGATAGGCAAAATAATACATGATAGGATAGTACATTTTATCCGATTTTATATTTTAGTCCCGAACGGCGAAGTTGTGTCGTCAAATCACCCGATAAATCGACTTTAAGTTTGGAAGTTCTACGAACTGTTTTTTGAGTATCAGGATCGAAAAGGTACATTTTTAAGGGACTATTGCCTTTATTTTGTTGTATCATAAATTGTAAATCAGATAACATTTTATTGTCTAATTTTTCTAAAGACAAAAAAACCTGTAATTCCTTAGCATATTTTTCCCTGACTTCACTCAGCAGTTCAATCGTTTTGGGACGTAATTCCCAGACATTTTCTTGATTATAACGGGGTTGTACTTTACCTTTAATAAAAAGATAATTATTCACATCGAACAAGTGTTTAGCCTTCAAATAATCTTCACCAAACATCGCCAAGCTTAGACTTGAATCGTAATCTTCTATCGTAAAGAGAGCAAAAGGTTTTCCATTTTTAGTTTGTTTTTCAGTCATTTGTGAAAGAATACCTCCTACTTTTATTTCTTTATTTTTGTATTGTTCTACTTCACTCAATAGACAGGTGCAAAATGCTTCAATTTCATCCCGATATTGGTCAAGTGGATGTCCTGTTATAAAAAAACCAACGACTTCTCGTTCGAAAGCTAATTTTTCGGGTTCGCTCCATGGGTCGCATTCAGAAAGTTTCGGTTTGGGCATTTCGACTGTGCTTCCAGCTCCACCGAAAAGTGCAACTTGAGATGATTTTTTTTCCTCTTGAGCATAATTTCCATACTTGATTAATTTTTCGATACCTGTGGTATGCTCTCCTTCAACTTTATGAAAATACTGCGCTCTATGAATATCTGAAAAACAGTCAAATGCACCTGCATAGGCTAAACTTTCAAAGGTTTTTTTATTGACCGTTCGTAAATTAATCCGTTCTGTAAAATCATGAATATCTTCGAAATGGCTATTTTTAGTACGTTCATCAATAATAGATTCAACAGCCGCATCACCAGCACCTTTGATTGCCCCTAGTCCAAAACGAATTTCTTTTTGTTGATTAACATCAAAGAACTTAGAAGATTCATTTACATCAGGACCTAACACATTGACTCCTATATTTTTACACTCTTCCATAAAGAAACTAATCTTATCAATATTTCCCATAGAATGAGTCATTACCGAAGCCATATATTCCGCCGTATAGTTAGCTTTGAGGTAAGCCGTTTGGTAGGCAACGACCGAATAGGCTGCCGAGTGTGAACGGTTAAAACCATAGGCAGCAAAACCTTCCATTACATCAAAAATCTCTTCAGCTTTGGCTTTGGGAATATCATGTAATTTTTTAGCTCCTTTTACAAAAATACCCCGTTGTTTTTGCATTTCGGACATTTTCTTTTTTCCCATTGCTCGCCGTAACAAATCTGCCCCTCCAAGTGAATATCCTGCTAAAATTTGTGCCGTTTGCATAATTTGTTCCTGATAAATCATAATGCCATAGGTTGGCTCAAGAATTGGGCGTAATAATTCATGTGGGTATTCAACTTTCTCCTTACCGTGTTTTCGGTTAATATAGGTTGGAATATATTGTAAAGGACCTGGACGATAGAGTGCATTCATAGCAATTAAGTCCTCAATATCAGTAGGTTTTAGCTCTCTTAAATATTTCCGCATTCCATCTGACTCAAATTGAAAAGTGCCTACGGTTTCGCCTCGTTGATAAAGTTCAAAAGCGGCTTTATCATTTAATGGGATTTCATCTGGGTCAATCTTAATGCCGTGATTTTTTTCAATTAATTTTATGGCATCCTTAATGATTGTCAGTGTTTTAAGTCCCAAAAAATCCATTTTTAACATCCCCGCATCTTCAACTACTCGTCCATCAAATTGCGTTACCCATAAGTCAGCATCTTTGGAAGTACAAACAGGGATGTATTTCATCAAGTCATCTGGCGCAATGATGACTCCTGCGGCATGAATCCCTGTTCCTCGAACCGATCCTTCCAAAACTTTGGCGTTATGTAAGACCTTAGCTTGAGCATCTCTTTCAGGATTCTTGGCAAAAATATTTTTAAGTTCATCAACTTCCTCAAAGGCTTTTTTGAGTTTTGTTCCTGGTTTCTCAGGGACAAGCTTTGCCAACATATTTGACTCATCTAGAGGTAGTTGTAGAACACGAGCGACATCTTTGATTGACATTTTTGCCGCCATTGTACCGTAAGTAATGATTTGAGCTACTTGATTTTGACCATATTTTTTGATCACATAATCAATCGCATCTTGACGCATGGCATCATCAAAGTCAATATCAATATCAGGCATTGAAACCCGTTCAGGATTTAGGAAACGCTCGAATAATAAATTGTACTTTATTGGGTCAATATTGGTAATTCCTGTACAAAAAGCAACTGCAGAACCCGCAGCTGAATTATGTACTAAAAAAGAAGAAGTTAAATAATTATGATGTTTTTCGACTTCAAAATCATAGACAAATCGTTCATTCTGTACCGTTTTAACCTCTCTAATTTTTGTAATCATTCCACCCTCAATTTCTCGAAAAATGTATTTTTTCTGAGCAGATGAATTGCCAATGCGTTTATCTTTCGGAATGTTTATGACATAAGATGGCTTTGCATTTTGGAATTCAGGACGTTTTTCTATCGTGCGAATATGTTTAGAAATAGAAGCAGGTAGAGAAATCTGCCAACATAGAAACCGAATTTGGTCAGCTAATTTTCGAGAAGTTGTCGTAAGACGGTATTTATGTGTGCTTTCTTGTCCATCTACATGACAATACCCCCGCAAAAATGAAGTGATATATTTTTCAGAGCTATGTAGCACAAAATCAGGCAGATATTTCGTATCAGAAGTAAATTGATAATCCTCGAAGAGATTTCGAAAAAGTAGATATAAATGTTTATTATTAACATGAAATGGAATCCTTCCCCTTCGAGGCTTACCAATGGAAACTTCCATTTCCTGCGCTTCAAAAATATCTTTTACAATCTGGATAGTTTCAGTATCTTCCTGATAAAATGCAAAACTTACTGTAGGACGTTTATCCTTTTGAATCCAGCCATCACCCACAAAAAGTCCTAAGATAAAGTACCAATTCTCATTCCAAGTGATGTACCTTTTTGCTTTTCTTTGCTTTTGAATGGTATTGCATAATGGATTTAAAACATCATGATAAACAAAATCGTCATCGTGAAATAAGTTTTCTTTATTCGAATATTGGGCTAAGTCCGTAATTTTTTGGTTAATTCTAGAAAGTTGTGGTTTTGGGATAAATACCCAGTCACCAACCTCTAATTCACCTGCCGAAATCCATGTAAGTTTTTTTGTAAGATTAGGCTTTTTTGGGGCTTTTTGAGTGGACTCTGCCCAGTTTTTATAATTGGAAGGATAGGTGTGTTTTTGGGCTAAAATTTTATGATCTTTGGTGAGGGTAATTCCTGTATTCTCACCATAATAAGAAATGATTTTTACTAAATCTTCTTCTATTTCATATTTAAATGTATTTTGTACTTTTTGAATACTTCCGTCTTGCGTAATTACAGTGTCATTTATCTGAATTTGAGAAATTGGCTTTGATGTTCCATTTGCTAATATAATTCGAGAATTACCTGATAAACAACCCCTCCCTGGACCAACTGCAACTCCCATATCTTTCGCTTTATTGATAAAATCCTGTACAATTAGAAAATAACCAGGAAACCCCATATTTTGAATAATTTTGAGTTCCCTATCTAATCGTTCATGAATCTCATCGGTCATTTTAGGGTATCGAGTCTTTGCGCCTTCATAGGTTAGATATTTTAAATAATCGTCTTGAGTCACAAACTCAGGAGGCATTTCATAACGAGGCATTAAAATATCTCGTTTCAATTTCAGTGGAGAACACTTATCAACAATTTCTTTGGTATTTTCTAATGCCGAAGGGATATCATAAAAGAGCTGATTCATTTCTTCGGGTGTGGTCATATAATAATTCTGGTTTGGGAAAGCAAATCGGTTTTTTCGTCCCCAACCTACGGATGTCGATTTGGTTTTTCCTCCTTTGACACAAAGTAAGGTATCGTGAGCATCGGCATCATTTTTATCAATGTAATAAACATTATTTGTTGCTACAATTTTAACATTATATTTATCCGCAAATTTCAATAAAGTTTGATTAATTCGGTCTTCTTCTTCTAAGCCATGTCGCATAATTTCGACATAAAAATTATCACCAAATAAACCATGCCACCACTTGAAAGCTTCTTCAGCTTCGTGTTCACCACGATTCAGGATTAGGTAAGGAATTTCTCCATAAAAATCATCTGTAAAATTGAAATATCCTCCTGTTAAAGCAATTAATCCTTCATGATATTTCTCAATTAAATCTTTTCCGATACGAGGCACACCAAAATAAAATCCTTCGGTAAATCCTCTCGAACAAAGTTCCGAAAGTCGGTGATAAGCCTTTTGGTTGGTTGCTAAAAGTACCTGTGAAAATCGGCGGTCTCGGTCATTTTTAGTGAACTTAGTTCGAGTGCGTTCTTCTGCGACATGGAATTCACAACCAATAATAATTTTTACATCATTTTTTGCTCCTTCAGAAACAGCATTAAAAGCGGCATGCAAATTTCCATGATCAGTAATGGCAACCGCTTCCATATTGTTCGCTTTAGCTTTTGCCACAATTTGCTTGATATTGGCGGTACTTTGCAGGATTGAAAATTGCGAATGCAGGTGCAAATGAGAAAATGGAAAAACCTCTTCGGGGTCATGTTTTCTTCGAAATTGCTCAGGAATTTGTGTACCTTTTTCTCCTTTTTTGCGCTGAAAATTGGCTTCGTCTAATTTGGGAGGCTCATAAGTAATTTCAGAGGGATCTCGTCCGTCTTTGGTAGGAACAACCTTTTCTACTAACAAACCGAAAAAACAACGTGCCGTGGCATCTACGTCATAGGCGGCATCGTGAGCATCATCAAAACCTTTACCAAATAATTTGTGATGTAACTCTGTGAGTGTCGCCCACTTATATCCACCACCTTTGCCACCAGGGATACCTACAAATTCAACTGTAGTTAATTTTGTACAAATAGTTTCTGTTTCCCAGAGTTGACTTTTAGTATCACCTCGGATGAATTCTGCCCCCATAATGTTGAGGTCAAATTCGATATTATGCCCAATTAAAACGTCTGCTTTTTCAATATCCTGAGCAAATTTTTGCAAAACTTCTCGCAATGGATGCCCTTCTTTTTCGGCAATTTCGGTAGAAATACCATGTACCTTTTCAGCATTAAAAGGAATCGTAAACCCATCAGGCTTGACAATCAGATTATCTGCTGAGAGTAGTTTGCCTTTGGAGTCGTGGAGTTGCCAAGCAATCTGCACCAAACGAGGCCAATTCTCTAAATCGGTGTGGGGAGCATCGAAATTTTTAGGTAAACCTGTGGTCTCCGTATCAAAAATTAAATACATTTATTTAGTAGGGAGTAGGACGACTTTTTTCGTTTTTGGAATCTCGAAGGTACAGGCTTTGGAGGGATTTTGCAAAAATTAAGGCAAAATCAAAAGCCCCTGCAAAGATGAAGTTTTACTGAATAATTTATTTCCTTTTTACGGATGTACAAATAAGGTGAATGCAGTGAATTCTTGCATGATGCTTTGTATTATCTTTTTGCCGAAGGTGACCTAGACGAACACAAACGGGAAATTTCGTATACCTTATATTTTTTATGGGATTATCTGAATAGACTGAGTAAAAAATATTTACCGTTTGCTCCTCAACTACTTTGGCGAAATACTAATAAGAATAGTTAATATTTATCGTAATTATACTTCGTCTGTGCTTCGTCAAAGAGTAATCTCAAACTCAGAAAATATAATATTATTTAGTAGGGTAATTTACAGTATAATTACTATTTTTTTTAAAAAAAATTAAAATTTAATAAATTAAGCCAATAAAAATATAAATTTATTGTACATTTGAGTGTTAATTGAAATGTTTAAAAAAAATCTTTAATTCTTCACCAATTTATTAATCAAAATATTAGACTAATGAAAATTACTAAACAGCTACGACTGGCGATAGTCACAACAGTCATTCTGGGAGTAATGTCTTCATGCCAACAGAATGAAGAAGTAAAACCTCTCGATCAAGAAAAGCAGTCATTTCTCAGCGGATCGGATTTGAAAAATATGATTAAGCTCGGGAAGGAGCTAGAAAATCCGTATTCTGTTGAAAATATGAGAAAGGCGTATGAAAACCTGAGTATTTCATATCCAAATGGAAGGACAAGTGCTACTGAAGACATAATTACTACCACTCATCTTTACATCCGTTTTAAACCACGGAATGAAGCAGAGCTATCTATCCTACATCAGGATACGACTCTGATATTATACACCTATCCGTTGCACTATGAAATAGCTCAAAAAGGTAATTTTTATCATGACCCACGAGTTCCTTTGAATCAACCCACTTATCAATATTGTGCCGTAAAGGTGGATAAGAAGTTGCCAAGAGGAGTGGCGTATGATTTAATAGCAAGGCTATTTATTCCAGATGAAGATAGCAACTCAGATGAGAATCTAGGTAATGGCAGACTGGAGTCTGATGGGATACCTATTGATGCTTTAGTGGATGAAGCTCTACGGATTACAGGAAATCTGGACGAAGAGGCTACTGATAATCCAAATGGCAGAATTGAAAGGAGTAAATGGAGACCTGCAGGTAAGATTTTATTAGAGGATGATATATTGGGGAAGGTTCCACTTACAGGTGCTAAAGTAAGAGCCAGAAGATGGTTTACCACACATCAGGGCATTACAAATGCGAATGGAGATTTCTCATGTGACGGCAGATTTAAAAGAGATGCCAATTATAGCATTAAATGGGAACGGAATGACTTTGATATTAGAAGTGGTTCGCTTGGGCAAGCACTTTATAATGGTCCTAAAAAACGAGGTGATTGGAACTTAACCATTAGTTCTAGAGCATCTAGAATGTATGCAATTGTTCATCAAGCTCTTAATGACTATTATTATGGCAATCGACTCGGTTTAAAAAGTCCACCGCAGAACTCGTTTTGGAAAGCAAGACTAAAAGTATCTGTACGGAATGAACCCAATCCTGATAGTAATGGAAATCATAACGCCAGCAGAAGGTTTTTAGGAATAAGTTCATGGATTAGAATTTGGAATAACGGCGGTACATCTAGGGAAATTTATGGTACTGCAATTCATGAAATAGCGCATGCTTCTCATTGGGAATTGCGTAGAAACACTTGGGATATCACAGAAACTAAAGTGAAAGAAAGTTGGGCAAGAGGTGTACAGTGGGCGATTGGTAGGCTCAGATATCCAGGTTATGAAGGTGGAGCTACGATAAGACCTAATTACACACAAGTAGTCGTTGATATGATTGATAACAGAGCTCCTTTAGATGCGCTTGGGAATCCTATCAACCATAACAAAGGTTCCGAGAATTTGACAGAGGATGATGTCTCTGGCTATACCATTAAACAGATAGAAGACGTTTTATCATATACGCCAACATGGGAATATTGGAAAACGAACATTAAAAACAAATACACCAATGCAACAGAAGGGAACTTGGATGCGCTGTTTACTTATTGGAATTAGTATTCTGATAATAAGTCTGAGCGGTTGTGGAGAGGGAGAGACTGAGTACCGACTAGATACCGAATTCGTATTCGTAAATGAATCAAGTCGGGCGATAACCTTTACAATAATTAGTCAACGTGAAGGAAAGACAAAAGTCAGTTTAGCACCCAATGAAAAGGATACTGTTTTATTACTTGCTTCTGGTGGATTTGAAAATCCTAATCCTGATTCTTGTTGTCAGGGATTATTACATGGAGTTTTGGACCAGTCAGACCAAGGATTTACTGTTGTGCGATTTGACAACAACACTTGTATGATTCAGGAACCCGCCATGATTAGCAACTATACAAATGAAATACTTGGACATCGGCTTTTCAGGTACACCTTTGTATTTACCGATGAGGTATTAGACAATCCGATAAGGTGTCTATAACCTAACATCTACGTAAGTATTTCAACTAACAAAAGATAAAAGCGTAGAGTGGGTTGAGTAGCTAAAAAAATGGGCTATTCCTTGCATTACGCTTTTCTTTTTAGGTACATGAGAAAACAAATATGACAATGCAACAGAAGCGAACTTGGCGACCCTATTTGCTTATTGGAATTAATATTCTGATACTAAGCCTTAGTGGTTGTAGTAGAGGAGAGTCGGACTACCTGATAGATACTGAATTCGTTTTCATCAATGAATCGAATAGGACGATAGTCTTCACAGTAAAAAATCCTACAACGAATAAGACCATCAGTTTATCTCCTAATGAAAGATATAGCTCTTCGCATCTAGCTGAGGCTGGATATGACAATCCTAATCCTGAGTCTTGTTGTCAGGGAGTATTAAATGGGGTTTTGGATGGAGCTGATAGAGGGGATATTATTGTAGAATATGACAATAAGACTTGTTTCATTGAGGCACCCGCCATGATTAGCAACTATACAAATGAAGTACTTGGAGAGCGGTCTTTCAGGTACACCTTTGTATTTACCGATGAGGTATTAGAGAATCCGATAAGGTGTCTATAACCTAACATCTACGTAAGCATTTCAACTAACAAAAGATAAGCGTAAAGCGGGTTGAGTAGCTAAAAAAATGGGCTATTCCTTGTATTACGCTTTTCTTTTTAGGTAAAGGGGTAATAATAGTTAAAATAGTATTTTATTTTAAAAAGCTTATAATAAGTAGAATGTCATGTGTTCCTAATCTAATAACCAAGCTCTTGCTTCCTCAGATGAGGCAAAATACTCAACAGCATAGGGATGCTCACTTCGTTCTTGCATCACCATTTCTAGGGATACTTGTTCAAAAACGCCTCTACTCATCACAAAAGCGAATTTTTGAAGATTGATTTCACGCCAAAAATCGTTCAGAACCTTATCTGTCCACTCTTGCATTTCAGGGACTATCGTATAATAAAAGTGTTCGGTATTGCACAAGAATAGGCGCGGCTTGACTTTGCGTGTAGCACTGATCTTATCTGCCTGAAATGCTTTATATGTTGTATCATTCATCATCGATGTACTTGGTTTCCATACCTCTTCTAAAAGAGAAAACCTTTCATCAAAATATAAATCAGCATAGGGATTACTTAAAATTTGTTTATCTAACATAATTAGAACTAAATAGAAATTGCGAAATAATGAAGTAACTTTTTTTTGTAACAAAAGTGATTTAATATCTTTGAATAATTGGCTTGTTATGATTTTTTACAAAAACTGTTCCTTATCATACAAAATAATATCCGATTTGACGTTATTATGTCTCATATCTGCAAACTCAAAATCCATTATCACAATCGTATTTTAGATTAATAATGGTTTGTTTATCTGCTAAAAATGTATTTAAGAAATCTAATAAAATATTTTTATTCTCTTCATTTCCAAAAATCCGTTTGAATCCAAGATCGGTAATAAGATTAATTTAATATTCCTTGATTTTGAGGTATTTTGCTTTGAACAAAAATACAAATTTTAAATATTTATTTTTTCTGTCTCACATTTCCCTCCTGATCGACCTCAATTTGAAGAAGTTGCAAAACTCTTTCAAGTAAATTGTATTGATCTTCTAACTTTTGGTAATTTTTTTCGAGGTCGTCAAAATTTTGTTGAAGAGTTTCGTATTCAGCACGGGTTACACCGTCTATTTTTTGCCCTTCGATTTCTTCGGATTCGCCAATTAAATAATAAGGATTAATGCCTTTTCTAATTAAAAATTGAAGATAAACCCAATTCGGTTTATTGGAATTTCCATTTTCAAGATTATTGATTGTTGTATGGGTTAAGCCAGCTTCTTTTGCAATTTCATTTTGTGAACGATTGAGATGCTCCCGAGCTTTTTGAAATATCTTTCCTAACATTTTATAAAATAAAATATATTTTTTGTTGTGTTTTTTATAATTTAAATTTTATTTCACTTTTTCATGCAAAATAGTTGCACGTTATCGTGAAATTGATGTAAATTTGTAGCATACAAACAAATTAAAAGCACCTTCATTAAGTAAACTTTGAGGTGTTAAATTAACTTCAAACTACCAAAGATAATGGAAACCTTTACAAAAAAAGAAAGTGAATCCTCCAAAGATGAAGTCTTTCATGAAGAATTTATTTCTTTTTTACGAATGTACAAAGAAGATGAATGTAGTGAATTATTGCATGATGCCTTGTATTATCTTTTTGCCGAAGGTGATCCAGACGAACACAAACAAGAAGTGTCACATACCTTATACTTTTTACGGGATTATCTGAATAGACTGAGTGAAAAATATTTACCACTTGCTCCTCAACCACTTCGGCAAAATATTTCTTCGGAAAATTTGGAATTAGTTAATTGAAATTTTACTTTTTCTGCTTGATATTTCCCTCCTCATCGACCTCAATTTGAAGGATTTGCAAAACTCTTTCAAGTAAATTGTATTGAGTTTCTAAATTTTGATAAGCTTTCTCAAGATTATCAAAATTATCCTGTAAAGTTTCATATTTGATAGGATTTATATCGTCTACTTTTTGTCCTTCGATTTGATCGGATAATCCTGTCAAATAAAAATAATTAACTCCATTTTCTACTAAATATTTGGTGTAAGTCCAATTAGGACTATCTGCTAGGTCGTTTTCAATTCGAGAAATAGTAGAATAGTCAATCTTTAAATTTTTTTTTATCGCATACTTAGATAGTTTTAAATATTCACGAGCGGTTTTGTATCTAAATCCTATAGTTTTACTCATATCAAATACGAATTTTGCAAGAATGCTAGTAAAATTACTGGTAAAAATACTTGATATATTACTAGTAATTTTTATATTTGTAACATACAAACAAATTAAAAGCACCTTCATTAAGTAAACTTTGAGTTGTTATATTAACTTTAAACTATCAAAGATAATGGAAACCCCTACAAAAAAAGAACCCGAACTTTCCAAAGATGAAGTCTTTCATGAAGAATTTATTTCTTTTTTACGAATGTGCAAAGAAGATGAATGTAGTGAATTATTGCATGATGCCTTGTATTATCTTTTTGCCGAAGGTGACCCACACGAACACAAACAGGAAGTTTCGCATACCCTATATTTTTTACGGAATTATCTGAATAGACTGAGTGAAAAATATGTACCACTTGCACCTCAACCACTTCGGCGAAATATTTCTTCGGAAAATTTGGAATTAAATAGTTAGTTTTAGTTATAAAAAATAATTTAAGTGAGATAAACATGACTAGAGTTTTCACGATAAAAGGCTAAAAATTTTGGTCGTCCAAGTACTAAACTCGAAGCTAAGCCCATTTGGAATTATCTATTCTATCGTACTAAAAATGATTTATAAAATATATTTAGTATTGAAATGAGTTAAAAGTCTTTGTTTATTAAGGTGGATTTGCAAACCCACCGCTACGGAAAAATTAAATTTGATTTAACCTAAATGATAATCAGTAATTTGTAGATCAATAAAATTTTAGTAGGGTAGAGTAGGAATTATCTTATAATCATAAACAAAATCCTGAAAATAAACCCGTCAAGTTTTCAAAAATCTGACGGGTTCAGGGAGCTTTGTACTTTAAAAGTAAAATACAAATTACGGATTCAATAGATATATTGAATCTTTTAAATCATTTCGGACAATATATTTAACATGGTCAGAGGAGGCTGTAGGTGTACGGTTTGAATTCCTAATGCTTTTGCACTTTCGATGTGTACAAGCGTATCTTCTAAATAAAGGGTTTCCTCAGGTATCAAATTGTTATCATCTAAAACCCCTTGGAAAATACTCTGATTGGGTTTACGGTCATGAATTTCGTGAGAGTAGTAGGCTTTCTCCGTAATTTCATCCAATGACTGAAAAGGTGAAACATCCTGAATTTGAGCCTCAAAAGCTATTTTATGAATCTCATTCGTATTACTTAAAATAAATGTGCGATGTGTTTGTGATAACTTTTGGATTAATCCTAATCGTTCTGGAGGAATATCTAATAACATAGCATTCCAAGCCTTATCAAATTCGACATCGGAAGGATTAATATCATATTTTTGACAAACACCTTTCCGAAAATCTACCGAAGAAATTAAACCCATTTCGTATTTTGTAAATAATGAGTCTTCATAAACTTCTTTATCTAATGGAGGAATTCCTAAATTAGTAAAAGCTTTTAAAGTTAATTCGTAATCCAAATTGATAATTACGCCTCCAATATCAAATATGATATTTTTGATATGCTTCATTTTTTAGATTTTTGATTCGTTCTTAATTTGTCTTACTTGGTAAAAATTTGATGATAACGTTCAATAAAGTGTTGAATTGCACGGCTAACATTATCTCCTTCAGAAGTGGTAAGTGTACTATTATTGGGTTTACCAACGCTAACGGCTCGTCCTGTACGTTTAAAACTTGTGCCTTCGTCTTTGAAATAAATCATTTCGTAATCACTTTCATAAATTGCCCACGCCCAACCCTGTTGCTTGGCTATATGAATTTTAATGGCTTCCTTATCGGCTAAATTAATCATTGATTCAAAAAGAAGTCCCTTACCTTTTTGACGGATTTTCAATGTTCCTTTGCCCTTACCATAGGTGTCTTCCTTAATTTCAAAACTGTATTTTTGAGAATTTACCAAAATTTCACCTGTCAGTTTCTTCTTAGGTTGGACTGGTTTTCCAATAACTGCAAATGTAGAATGATATTCGGCAATAAATCGGTGAATGACAGATTTAATATTTTCTTGAACCGAAGTACTTTCGTTATACGAATTAAATTGCAGATTTTCAGGTATTTCACTGCGGTTTTCTGGATTAGTCATCATTTCACCTTTAACTGTATAATTTACTTTTCCATCACTGAAATTAGCCCTTAAATATTCGTCAACCATTGCTGACCACATATACGTATCTCGAATTGAACCCAGAATCTTCACGGCTTGCAGTTGCTTATTTTGCTTCTTTACAAAAATAGAAGTGTTATAAACGGTATGTGAAGTTGGATCTTGCCCTTTTTGATTTTGGGTTGTTTTTATAACTAGACGTTGTCCTTGAGGGGCTTTTTTTAAGGAGTAGTAAAACAAATGTCCTTTATAATTCCATGTTCCTGTAAAATCCTGCCCATAGGTTTCCAGATAACAAAATAATCCGATAAGAAACAGGCTTCCAAAGCGTAATACTTTCATTAATTTATAATTTTAGATAAAATGGCAAAATAAAAATTTTTGTTCTGACTCAAGAACGACTAAGTGGTTGAGGGCGTATTTTTTTAAGGTAGATTTTCCTCTGAAATTAAGGTTTGTGATTTTCTAAAAAATGGATTTCAAACAAAAGCAGTAAATTGCCCATAAACACCTTAAGATTAAACACCTTGATTTTGACAAATTCCATTTTGAAGATAGTTATAAAGCAAAATCTATGAAACTCATCAAAGTTGCTGGGGCAGTTCTCAATCAAACGCCTTTAGATTGGGACAATAATAAACGGAATATTTTATCTGCCATTGAATCCGCCAAAAAACAGAATGTCAGTATTTTATGCTTGCCTGAATTGTGTATTACAGGTTATGGTTGTGAAGATGCTTTTTATGCTCAGGGAGTCCATAAAATGGCATTACAAATTTTGCATGAAATTCTACCTTATACCGAAAAAATGACCGTTTGTGTCGGTTTGCCGTTATTGTTCCAAAATCGAATTTTTAATACGGCTTGTTTGATTATTGACCAAAAAATTATCGGTTTTGTAGCCAAACGATTTTTGGCGGGAAATGGTATTCATTATGAACCTCGTTGGTTTACTCCTTGGACAGAAGATGTAATTGCTGATATTGAAATTACTGATTTAGAGGGTAATATCCAAAAATATGCCATTGGAGATATTTATTTTAATGTTGGTGGGGTAAAAATTGGCTTTGAAATTTGTGAAGATGCTTGGGTGGCGAATCGCCCTGGTCGGAAACTATATCGACACGGTGTAGATATTATTTTAAACCCAAGTGCTAGTCATTTTGCTTTTGATAAATTGGAAACTCGTAAACGCTTTGTTCTGGAGGGTTCTAGAGCTTTTGGAGTGGGCTATATTTACGCTAATCTTCTTGGAAATGAGGCAGGAAGAGCCATTTATGACGGTGGAACTTTAATTGCTTCATCAGGAAATTTATTGGCAATTGGTGAACGACTCACTTTTGATGATTTTCGGGTAACAACGGCGGTTTTGGATATTGAAGAGGCTCGCATGACTCAGGCGCAATCCAGCTCTTTTTTCAATGTGCCTGACTTGCAAGAAAGTTGTTTAATGGTTGATTTTGAATATCCTGAAATTCAACCCGAACTGCCTCAAAATAGGGATAAACATTGGGAAACCAGTCCTTTTTTACAAGAAGAGGAGTTTGCTCGTGTTTTGGCTTTGGGCTTGTTTGATTATTTGCGAAAAAGTTATTCCCAAGGATTTGTGGTTTCTTTGAGTGGCGGAGCAGATTCCTCGGCGGTGGCGTGTTGTTGTTTTTTGATGCTCAAATTAGGCATTGAAAATATTGGTATTGAGGTTTTCAAGAAAAAATTAGGTTATTTAAAAGCTGTTCAAAATTGCCAAACGGCTGAAGAAATGGCAAATCAAATCATTACAACAGCTTACCAGCCAACCGAAAATAGTTCGGATACTACTCGTAATGCTGCTTCTAGATTGGCAAAAGCTATCAATGCTCAATTTTTTGAATTTAATATCAACAATGTGGTAAAGGAATATTCTCAAATCATTACCAAAAGTATCGGACGAGAATTGTCTTGGGAAACGGATGATATTGCTTTGCAAAATATTCAGGCACGGGTACGTTCCCCAAGTATTTGGATGCTGACCAATATTCGAGGGGCATTGTTACTTTCGACCAGTAACCGTTCAGAAGCGGCGGTGGGTTATGCTACAATGGATGGTGATACTTCAGGGGGCTTGAGTCCAATAGCGGGAATTGATAAAGCCTTTTTGCGAAAATGGTTACAATGGCTTGAAAATGAAGGGATTGATAATATTTTGAAAATACCCGCTTTAAATGCAGTGAATATTCAACAACCTACTGCCGAGCTTCGTCCACAAGAATCAAAGCAAACCGATGAAGATGACTTGATGCCTTATGAAGTCTTGGATTCGATTGAAGGAGCAGCGATTCGAGATAAAAAAATGCCTTTGGAATGTTTTCAGATGTTGCGAATGGAATATCCTAATTATTCTCCTGAAAAACTTAAAGAATGGACAACAAAGTTTTTTAAGTTATGGTGTCGAAACCAATGGAAACGAGAACGTTATGCTCCTTCGTTTCATCTAGATGATAAAAATCTTGATCCTAAAACATGGTGTCGTTTTCCGATTTTATCGGGTGGTTTTCAACGGGAATTGAAGGCGTTGGAAATGTATGAGGTTTAAGGTAAATTTTTAATTAGTCTGTTATTGCCATTTTCATAAGGTTGCTGATGCCCTTTCCACTTTAGAGTGGTTCAAGTACCAGCAACCACCTTAAAGATAGGTATGATTTTCAAGTATCTTTCTTTTGTAGAAAAAATTCATAAGGTATCAATTTTAGACTAACTTGCAGGCTAAATTCAATAAACACCTACATAAACAGACTTTTAATTTTTAAAGGTCATTCTCAAAAACACTTGACGTATGTGGAAAGATTATTTGACGGTTCACTTTATCGTTTTGATATGGGGATTTACAGCCGTCTTAGGAAAAGAGAGCGGACTTCCTGCGACTGAATTGGTCTTCTATCGTACAGGAATTTCGGCGGTAGCCTTAGGTATTTGGTTAGCTTTACAAGGCAAAAAATTAACCGTAGGTCGAAATGCTATCAAACACCTCCTTCTGACAGGAATATTAGTTGGTTTGCATTGGAACTTATTTTTTGGAGCAGTGTATTATTCAAATGTATCGGTTTGTTTAGCAGGCATGGCAAGTGCCACACTTTGGACAGCATTTACCGAACCGATCATGATGCGAAGGCGAATTTTGTGGTATGAAGTGGTTATAGGTATTTTGATTATTTATGGTTTGCAAGTCATTTTTAGTGCTGAATTTGATCATGTACTTGGATTATCACTAGCAATTGCTTCAGCATTTTTGGCGGCGGTTTTTGCGGTTTTGAATGCTCGCTTTGTTCAAAAATATGATGCTCAGGTTATTTCTTTTTGGCAAATGGCAGGCGCATGGGGAGCTTCGGCGTTATTTTTACCTTTTTATGCTCATTATTTGGCTGAAAATCAGACGTTACAATTTGAGACTTCTGCATGGGGATGGGGAGCAATTTTAATTTTGTCTTTAATTTGTACGGTGTATGCATATTCTTTGGGAGTTAAAGTGATGCGAAAAATTACTCCTTTTATGATGAATCTAAGTGTTAATATGGAGCCGATTTACGGAATTATTATGGCAGCTATTTTTTATCGTGAACATGAACAATTAACACCTGATTTTTATTGGGGAACGGGTATTGTTTTGTTAGCTGTCTTGATTTATCCTATTATTCAGCGTTATGAAGCTCGTAGAAAATTGATGAAAACTTAAAGATTTTTTCCGTTTTGCTTGAAGGGTAATTCTGGAAAAATTTTTGTATATTTAATATTTTAGGATAAAAAAAAGAAGCCTATTTTATTTATTTATGCTTGAAGTTGATATAAAAAACGGAATAGAGTTTGTATATCAACTTCAAAAGAATAGCATAACGACAAATCATGGACTATGAATCTCCGATTTTTACTTTTCTTATGGTGTTTTTGGGGAGGTTGGTGGACTTCGGAAATTTGTGGACAAGCAGCCGTCTATAAAGCCATTCAGCAACTGAATACCCTTAGTGAAGATTCTCTTGAATCAAATCCTACCCAAGCTTTTAAATATGCTCAAAGTGCGTTACAATCTGCTCAGAATCATCGACACGGTGAAGGTGAGATGCTAGCGCACATTAATTTGGGAAACTATTATCAAAAAGTAGGACCCTATGACAAAGCATTACATCATTTTGAACAAGCGTTGTACATTGCTGAGGCAGGAAAGGACTCGATACACATTGTAGATATGTGGTTTAAAATAGGCACAAATCATCATAATGATGGGAATATGACAGAGGCAGTTCGAGCTTTTGCCAAAGCCTTTGAATATCACATTGATGATACAACAAATCTACAAAAACAAGCCAAGATTATAAAAGAACTAGCTTCTCGGCTTTATAACTTAGAGGAATATGAAAAAGCACTTCAATATTTTAAGATGGTGCTCAAAATTCAGGAAAAAGCGCAAGATGCCAAAGAATGGGGTTTGGCTTACAATAATGTAGGCACAACTTACCGAATGTTACGCCGTTATGACGAGGCGATTGCGTATTTAGAACAGGGAGAGCAGATTGCCTTGGAATTTAATGAACCTAAAGTTTTGGCTATTATTAGCCTGAGTCGAGCCGAAATTTTTACTGATACTGAAAAGTTCCAAGAAGCACAAAAAGAACTTCAAAACAGTTTACAAATTGTTCAAAATCAAAAATATAGTGATTTAGCTTGTGCCGTTTATTATGAACAGGCAAAAATGTATTTTAAAAAACAAGATTATATTGCCTCACTAAAATATGGACAAAAATCACTTCAAGCAGCCCAAAAGTTAAATTGGTTGTTAGGAAGGGTTCGCTCCCAAAAAATTTTAGCAGATGCTTACGAAGCTGCAGGAAATACTCAACGTGGACTGAAAGCCTACAAAAAATATACTTCTCTCCGTGATTCGCTTAAAAATGAAGATACCGAACGAATTGTTCATGAGTTGTGGGTAAGATACGAAACTAAAGCACGTATTGATGAAAATGCCTTGCTCAAGGAACAAAGTGAAAAAAATCATAAACTTCTCAAAGAAACAGCTCGGCTGAATTATATCTTACTGGTTGCCATAACTTTGGTTATCGTTCTGGTGGTTATGTTGTATTATTCTAATTCCTCAGTGCAGAAAAATAATCAACGGCTTGAAGCTCGGAAAAATGAACTCGAAAAATCAAAAACAGAACTAGAGTCTTCCTACATTAATGTCGAATTATTGAGTGAGATTGGGCGTACGGTCATGGCGGAATTATCTATTAATCGAATCACTGATAAATTATATCAACGAGTAAATTTATTAATGGATGCTTCCGTTTTTGGGTTGGCATTATATCGTGCGGAAGAAAATAGGTTGTATTTTGAGGGAGTGAAGGAAAATGGAGAGACTTTACCTTCTTTTCATCAAGACCTCAAAGAAAGACACCGACACTTTGCAGTTTGGTGTTTTAATCACAATAAAGAAGTAATAATCAATGATTTAAAAAATGAGTATGCAAAGTACGATGTTAAGATAATTTCACTTACCTCCGAAGAAGTACCTAGTGAACATATTTCAAAAGCTGATGATGCGCCCCAATCTTTAATTTATTTGCCTTTATTGAACAAGAATAAGCCGATTGGTGTGATTACGGTTCAAAGTTTTCGTCAAAATGCCTATTCAGATTATCATGTAAATATCCTGAAAAATTTGGCAAATTATGTGTCGATTGCCCTGTTAAATGCAATGGCTTATGATAAAATTACAAATCAAAAAAATAAAATTGATGGGCAGAAAACACAATTAGAATGGCAAAAATCGGTTGTAGATGCTCAAAATCATATCTTAGGAAAGCAAAAATCAGAGTTAGACCAACGAAATTTAGAATTAGAAGTTCAACAGAAAGAATTACAAAAAACACTGAATAATTTACAAAGTGCTCAAAGTCAGTTAATTCAAGCTGAAAAACTTTCTTCACTCGGACAGTTGACGGCAGGGATTGCACATGAAATAAATAATTCAATTAATTTTGTGTATACTGGAATTGATATCCTACAAGAACATCTCAAAGAATTAATGCAAGTAGTTGGGCAATACGATCATGTTACGCCTGAAAATTACTTGCAGAAACTTCAACAAATTGAGGAACTCAAAATTGAGTTGATGTATGAAGAAACCAAAAATGAAATCTTTGGTTTGGTGGATGATATTTGGTATGGTGCAGAACGTACAACTGAAATCGTCAAAGGACTCCGAACTTTTTCTCGGCTAGACGAAAAAGAACTAAAACGCACCAATTTGCATCATAATATTGAGGCTACATTGATTATTTTACGTAATCAATATAAAAATCATATTCAACTGGTGAAAAACTTTGACCCACATTTTCCTGAAGTGGAGTGTTTTTCAGGAAAAATTAATCAGGTGTTCATGAATATTATTAATAATGCGATTCAAGCAATTGAAAAGAAAGGTAAAATTGAAATATCGACTCGTGTAATTAAAGATTTTGAACTCCTAGGGGATGATGCTGAATGCACGCCACTGCGTCCACCTTTTGCTGAGATTTCAATTCAGGATTCAGGAAGAGGCATTCCCGAAGATGTAAAAAACCGTATCTTCGATCCTTTTTTTACAACCAAAGCCGTAGGCAAAGGGACAGGTTTAGGGTTACATATTTCAAGAGAAATTATTCAAAAGCACAAAGGAAAAATTATATTGGAAAGCAAAGAAAATCAAGGTACCACTTTCCGAATTTATCTACCATTGCGTCAAATCCGAAAAAAGAATTCTAAATAAATAGGTTTTATCAAGTTTAAATTAAACATAGGATTCCCTTCTTTTCCTTTCATTCTGATTTGAAAAGTGTAATTTTGCTCACCTAAAACGGATTCAGAAGAGAATAAATAGATAAAATAAATGTTACGAACACATACTTGCGGCGAACTACGAATCAACGCTGTTAATGAAGAAGTTATACTTTCAGGCTGGGTACAACGAACTCGCGATAAAGGTGGATTAATTTGGATTGACCTTCGAGATCGTTATGGGATTACACAAATTATTTTAGAAGAAGGAGAAACAACCCCACAAATCCTTGAAACAGCTCGAAAGCTAGGGCGGGAGTTTGTGATTTCAGTTACGGGGAAAGTAGTTGAACGTCAATCGAAAAATCCAAAAATTTCGACAGGTGATATCGAAATTCGGGCTACAAAAATGGAAGTCTTAAATCCTGCTAAATTACCACCTTTTACTATTGAAGATACTACAGATGGTGGGGAAGATCTTCGAATGAAATATCGTTATTTAGATTTGCGTAGAAACCCTGTGCGTCAAAACTTAGAGTTACGTCATCGCTTGGCAAAAGCTGTTCGAGATTATATGGATGAGCATAATTTCTTAGAGGTTGAAACACCTGTTTTGATTAAATCCACTCCTGAAGGCGCACGGGATTTTGTCGTTCCTTCTCGGATGCACGCTGGTGAATTTTATGCTTTACCGCAGTCACCTCAAACTTTCAAGCAACTTTTGATGGTATCGGGGTTTGATCGTTATTTTCAATTGGTAAAATGTTTTCGGGATGAGGATTTGAGAGCTGACCGTCAACCCGAATTTACGCAGATTGATTGCGAAATGGCATTTGTTACACAAGAAGATATTCTACAAACTTTCGAAGGACTAACTAAATATTTATTTGAAAAGGTACTTCAAGTTCCACTTTCTGGTGCTTTTCCTCGAATGTCTTATGCGGATGCTATGCGGTTATATGGCTCGGATAAACCCGATATTCGGTTCGATATGAAATTTGTAGAATTGAATGAAGTTACTCAAAATAAAGGATTTAAAGTATTTGACTCTGCGGAATTAGTATTAGGAATTTGTGCCAAAGGTGTAGCAGAAAATTATAGTCGTAAGAAATTAGATGCCTTGACTAAATTCGTTAAACGCCCTCAGATTGGAGCGAAAGGACTGGTTTATCTCAAGTGTAACAAAGATGGTAGTTTCAAATCGTCAGTGGATAAATTTTATTCGCAAGATGATCTCAAAAAATGGGCAGACAAACTTGGAGCCGAGGTAGGAGATTTAATTTTAGTCCTTTCAGGCGAAACGAATCATACCCGAAAAGCGATGAACGAACTGCGTTTAGAGATGGGGAATCAGTTAGGACTTCGCAAAAATGACGACTTCAAACCGCTTTGGGTTTTAGATTTTCCATTATTGGAATGGGATCAGGAAACAGAACGTTATCATGCGATGCATCATCCATTTACTTCGCCAAAACCTGAAGATATGGATAAATTGGAAACAAATGCTGGTCAAGTTCGGGCAAATGCCTATGATTTAGTCATTAATGGAACAGAAATGGGCGGCGGTTCTATTCGGATTCATGACCGAGGAATTCAAGAACAAATGTTCAACTTACTAGGCTTTACTGAGGAAGAAGCTAAAGCACAATTTGGATTTTTGATGGATGCCTTTGAATATGGTGCACCTCCTCATGGTGGAATTGCCTTCGGGTTTGACCGACTTTGTGCCTTGTTTGGTGGTCAGGAAACGATTCGGGACTTTATTGCTTTTCCAAAAAACAATGCTGGCAAGGATGTTATGATTGATACGCCTTCTCCGATTGCAGCAGAGCAGTTAGATGAATTGTACTTGAATATTCAGGAAAAAAAATAAATTATTGATTTTTAAGTATTTATACCTTGATAAAATTTCAATGTTTTATCAAGGTTTTTTTATCTTCAATAACTTTTATTTCTTGAGCATTAAGATTACTCTACTTTAGTAAAATTTTATTGATTTGCAAATAATTGATTATCATTTAGATTAAATAAAATTCCTTTTTAGCCCGATAAGTAAAAATTGTTAAATAATTTTAATACTACTATATTTTATAAATTATTTTTAATAGAGTAAACTAAGATTTGAACCTTATTTTCGTTTCCTCACATTTCCATCCTCATCTACATCAACTTCCAAAATATCTCGTAAAGCGTCGTACTGCCTTGCAATTCCTCAAGTTCTTCTTTTAATTTCTCATATTCCTCTTCGGATACAAAACCTGTTACTTTTTGTCCTGCAATTTCCTCACTTTTTCCAATAAGATAATAAATATTTATTCCTTGCTCAATAAGAAACTTAACATATGACCAATTAATATTCATAATATGATTAGACTCAACTCGACCAATAGATTGGTGATTAATGCCTAATCTTTTGGCAATTGCATTTTGTGAAAGCCCCAAAAACTCACGAGCTTTCTTAAACCTCTTACCTAACATTAGATAAATTTTATTTTATGTTTTTTAAACAAAAAGTTGATTATCAAGGCGTAGAATTTATTTCTGTTTCCTCAAATTCCCCTCTTCATCCATTTCAATTTTTAGTCCTTTCATCATTTCCTGTAAAGTATCATATTTGCTTTGTAATAACTCAAACTCCATTTTTAACTTTTCATATTCAGACTTATCTATAATATCATCCAAATTTTTGCCCTTTATTTCATCTGATAGCTCCATCAAAAAATAGGGATTAATTCCATTTTCTACTAAATATTTGGTATAAAACCAATTTGGATTTTGAATTTCATCAGTTTCAATACGGCTAATAGAACTATGATTAATGCCTATTTGCTGAGCAATTTTATTCCGAGAACGTTCTAAAAATTCTCTTGCTTTTTTAAATCTGTTTCCTAACATTTTTTTTATAATTTTAAAAATAAACCTATAAGGTTTTCGAAAACCTTATAGGTTTGGGTTTCGTTTC
>DDLX01000026.1 GCA_002340355.1 Cytophagales bacterium UBA2561 | reverse complement strand
ACTCAGGAAATATTGCCTCGAATTCGACAGCGATAGTTTCTAATTCTACATTTATTACTGGAATCCAAGATGGTACTGCAAATATTTCGGTAAATTCAGTAACAATTACTGATAACCTTACTTTTGTTACAACATCTGGTGCAGGTACGCTGCAAATCAATGCGGATGGTTTGGTACAAAGTAGTGATAAGCGTTTGAAAAATACTATTCATGCAATTGATAATGCATTGTTAAGAATTAATAGCTCAGAAGGAGTTACCTATTATTGGAATAGCGATAAGGATAGAAAATCTTTACAATATGGAGTGATTGCTCAAGAGATTGAAAAGTTATTCCCTGAATTAGTACGCACTGATGAACGAGGTTATAAACAAGTTAATTATATCGGATTAATTCCCGTTTTGATACAAGCAATTAAGGAACAACAAAAAATGATTGTTGAATTGCAAAAACAAAATACTGAATTGCAAACAAAAATCTCTGAAACAGACGATATCAAGGTACAACTTGAAGTAGTACAACAACAAATGCAATTACAACAACAACAATTAGACTTGTTGATGAAGCTGATGCAAATACAAAACATGGAAGAAACTCCACAGAATTCAGCAGATGATAAATAAACCCCAAATTCAGAAAGTCATGAATTATAAAATATGGATATTGATGATGGGTTGGCTGAGTATTGGGTTTGAATTATCAGCACAAGAAATTCATACGCCTGTTATTATTTCAAATGGTGGATATGATGAGAATGGTACTATCAGTTTGGATTGGACATTTGGAGAAGTTTTTGCCGATTACGAAAATATAAATTCGATTTCTTTGATGCAAGGTTTTTATCATGCCTCTTGTTTTGAATTAGAGTTTTCATTGGAAGCCATGAATGTGAGTTGTTTTGAGCAGACAGATGGGTTGATTATGGTTAATTCTAAGAATTTATCTCGATTACAATACCATTTACTAGAGCTTGACTCCATACAGTTTGGTACGCAAGCACTGTTTACTAAACTTCCCGCAGGAGAATATACTGTTCGAATTGCAGATATTGATAGTTGTACAGTTACAGAGCAGAAAATGATTATTGATGAGCCTGATGAAATGGTTGTGAATGTTATTCAGGATGAATATGTTATACGGAGTGGAGACGTTGTTGAAATTGAAGCTTCTGGTGCAGACTCTTATAGGTGGACTTCAATTGCTGATACGAATAATGTTACTTTAGGTATAGAGAGTATTCTAAATATAGCCCCCTCAAAAACAGTAACTTATCAGGTAACAGGAACAGTAGGTGAATGTATGGCTACGGCTCGGACTACAGTTAAAATAGTTGAATTTATGAATTTAAAGCCTCGATTAATTCTCTCTCCAAATAATGACGGTGTAAATGATGTGTGGATAATTGATAATATCGACTTATTTCCTGATGCCGAGATTGTTATTGTAAATCGTTGGCAACAAGAAGTTTTTCGGAGGAAAAATTATCAAAATAACTGGGATGGACGCTTTAAAGGGCAGGCATTACCCGAAGGAACATACTATTATGTTATTACACTTTCTGGCACGAAAAATGTCTTAACAGGAGATGTAAACCTACTAAGATAAAATGAAACAACAACTAATCGCTTGGAGTATAGCATTTTTTGTTATAATCCAAATCCATACTTCTTACGCTCAGGACGTTTCCCTTTTTAATCATTATTATATGGATAAAACGTTCTACAATGCTTCCTATGCAGGAGAATATCGAAATCCTGTTATTCACCTTACTTATCGTCAGCAATGGGCAGGTGTTACAGGTGCGCCCGAAACCATGATGCTGGCGGGAAATTTTAATCTTCCTAAAAGTAATTTGGCTTTTGCTGGACGAGTCTTTCAAGATAAAACAGGTATTTTTCAACGTTATGGAATGAAACTGACAAGTGCTTATAGCGTGACACTAGATAAAAAGAAATTAACAAATTTAAATTTTGGAATGTCTTTAGGTTTTTTACGTAATGATTTGGATTGGGGACGAATTAATGAACAAGGAGACGAGGTAATTAATGATGAAACACTGTATAATTTAGACAATAGCTTTAATTTAGATGGCGATTTTGGAGTACATTTCAGCTATCGAAATAAAAAAGAAACCACATTATGGGATTTAGGCTTTTCACTTCCACAAATCCTAAATCGTAGGTTAAGACAAGAAACCTCATCAGTGAAATATCTTAGTCAGTCGATCATCTCGACATCTATCGAAAAGTACTTTAATAATAAAATTTTTGCAAATGCAGCGATTTTGTATCGAATAGGAACGATTACAGGTGGGCAAATGGACTTCGTGAATCGGGTTGGAATGTTGATGAATGATGGTTCTTTTTGGGCTTCTTACCTTTATCGGATGGATAATGGAAGTACTTTTGGGGCAGGACTAACTTGGAAAAATATGGGTTTGAGTTTTACGTATGACTTGACTTCGGGTACAATTGCCCAGTACTCGAATGGTTCTTATGAAATTCACTTATCATATTTTTTTGGGAATAGAAGAACACCCAGAATTCCAACTCGGTTGGATATAGATTTTGCTGAAGGAGCAACAACAAAGCTAAAGAATGAAGCTGATAAGACACAAAAGAGTGCTGAAGAAAATAATGCTGAAGAGAATGGAGAAGTGACTACTGAAAAGGACTCAAATGATACTTCTAATTCTGAGGAAATAAACACAGAAAGTACAGATTCAGAAGAAAATATTGAGGGTAATAAAAGTGACGAAGAAACAATTTCAGAGGCTGAGACTAATGAAAAAAACACCTATAAATCAGAAACTTATGAAGAGCTATCAGAACGTTTTAAGGATGCAAAAGCAGGGAAAGTTTACGTTTTAAATAATATGAACTTCCCTTCAAATTCAGCTCAATTGCAGAACTCCTCATATGGCTCATTAGATATGTTAGCAATTTACTTAAAAAATAATCCAAATTTGAAAGTGGAAATCGGAGGACATACCGATAATAAAGGAGATGAGCGAACAAATCTGATTTTGTCTCGTGATCGTGCAAAGACTGTTGCCATTTATTTGCTAAAGCGGGGAGTGATGCAAGATCAAATTGTCAGTAAAGGATATGGAAAGTCAGCTCCAATTACAGGTAATGATGATGAGGAAGATCGCGCAATTAACCGTAGGATCGAGATGAAAATTCTTGAGAATTAAGGCTGTATCCCAAAATGCCTAAAGAAAGTCGTTCCGAGAATATTCCCGAAACGACTTCTCTTGTGTGTCCCTAAAACCAAATCATCAAAAAAAGGGACAGGCTCAAAATTTTATATAGATTGTTGTTTGAGTTATGTAAAGGTAAGGCTTTTATATAAAAAAGTTCCTTTAGAATTAGCTTTTTTTGTTAAGTTATCTTAAATTATTTTGTCAAAGTGATAAAGTACAGTTTTTAAGTCATTTCCTTTCAAAAAACTTAAAAATATCCATACCTTGCCTTTTTCCATCCAAAATACAGACTGATTTCTCATGGTTTTAAATTACGTTTGGGTTGCATTTTTTGTCATTGCTTTTTTGACTGCAACGGCAAAATTAATTTTTTGGGGAGATACCGAAGTTTTTGGTGAAATTATGAATGGCACAATGGGAAGTGCCAAGTTAGGCTTCGAAATCTCTATTGGTTTGACGGGTGTTATGACACTTTGGTTAGGCTTGATGAGGGTAGGGGAGAAGGCAGGAGTCGTTGAACTCTTTGGAAAATTGGTAGCTCCATTTTTTCAGAGGCTATTTCCTGAAATTCCTGAAAATCACTCAGCTACAGGATCAATTTTGATGAATTTTTCGGCAAATATATTGGGTTTGGATAATGCCGCTACTCCGCTCGGACTCAAGGCAATGAAGGAACTACAAACCCTAAATCCTGATAAAGACCGTGCTTCTAATGCCCAAATCATGTTTTTGGTTTTAAATACTTCGGGCTTAACTTTAATTCCGATTAATGTGATGGTTTATCGAGCAGAACTTGGTGCAGTAAACCCTTCTGATATTTTTGTCCCGATTTTATTAGCTACCTTTTTTTCTACCTTAACAGGTATTATTGTTACCGCCATTTATCAGAAAATCAATTTATTAGACCGAGTTATTTTGATATATCTGGGAACACTCTCCGTATTAGTTGGACTTATTATTTGGCTTTTTTCAGGTTTGACACAAGAAGAGACCCGTATCGTTTCCAGTACGGCGAGTAATGTTATTTTATTCTCAATCATCATTACATTTATTGGACTGGCGGTTTTTCGAAAAATTAATGTCTATGAAACTTTTATTGAAGGAGCAAAAGAAGGTTTCAAAACGGCAATTGTGATTATTCCGTATTTGGTAGCGATGCTAGTGGCGATTGGAGTATTCCGAAACGCTGGGGCAATGGCTTTTCTGATTGATAGTATTGAATTGCTTATCAAATCTTTAGGAATAAATGCTGATTTTGTAGCGGGACTTCCGACTGCTATCATGAAGCCATTAAGCGGAAGTGGAGCAAGAGGAATGATGGTTGAAACCATGAAAACATATGGAGCGGATTCTTTTCAAGGACGGCTGGCTTCTGTTTTGCAAGGGTCAACCGAAACGACATTTTACGTCTTGGCGGTTTATTTTGGAGTGGTAGGCATTCGAAATACTCGTTATGCGGTAGTTTGTGGACTTTTAGCGGATTTAGCGGGAATTATGGCTTCGATTTTGTTAGCATATTTATTCTTTGGAGATGCCTAGTTTTTGAAAGTGAATATTCAAAAATAAATTGATTATTAGTAAGTTATCGTTTTGTTGGAGTTAAAATACATTTTGTTACATAAGAGAATTTAAAGCAAATCTAAAAACATCAGTAGGTACCGAAAATATATTAATTTAAATGCTCAAATTATAGGGTTTAATATTGCTCCCAATTTAACAATACCCTAGACGGATTGATGTTGTTAGATCTTCAAAAAATTCCACCTGTCATGATTGAAAATCTGAAAAAAGGACTTTATAAAATAACATGAAACAAAATCAAGCAACATAGTGAAGTTGAAATTCTTTTTCTTCGTTAATTGTCCATACTTTTTTAGAACGCACAGATTCCAATGGTATTTTAGTATGATTTTTCCCATATTTCTTACGATATACTTTTTCCAGTAGTCGCTTAATTTTCAATTTATCTTGAGGAGAAGAAAGATAATCGTGCAAACCACCTATGCGTAAATAAATATTTTTCTCAATTTCGGAGAGTTGACTGGCTAACCCAATTAAATAAGGACATTTTCCTCCTAATCCAGACCGAATGAAAGTAGTTAACTCGGTATTCCCTGCGCCCCGATTTAAGGAAATAAACAACATATCATATTTTTCGGAGTGTTTTAATTTGGTGAGAATATCGGGAAGATTAATCGCTATATCGGGCTGTAAACCAAATTCTTGGATATTTTGTACCAAAGTTGTCTGTTCGTTCGCCGTATGCGCCATCACTAAAATTTTAAGTGGAAGTAAGTGTACGTTTTGATTTCGCATTCTTGTATCTGATTATTTTTTCTACGTAATTTTATTATTGGAAGTAGGTTGTTTTATCCTCATTACTGAGGCAGATTGTTGTTTTATACCTCCTTCAAATACAAGAGTATATTTGCATAAATAGTGCCATAAGTTGGTGCTATAAGTAGGTAGTTTAAAAATCAGAAAGTCTTGAGAGAGGGAAAAGAATGGAGAAAAGTATTTTTACACTACCTTACTTAATCTCAATCATGAATAATGAAAATCCATTTCCTGAGTTTTCAAAGAATATTTGCGATAGAAACAGCTTTTACGGGTTTTGCCTTGCTCATCTTTGGTATGGCAAACGCCACTTCCCAGCATCCGAACTTGATAAATTAAGGCATCTTGATCGCAATCGACCAGAATATCAAGGACTTCGAGATAATCCCCTGACGTTTCGCCTTTTGTCCAAAGCTCATTTCGGGAAGTACTCCAAAAAGTAGCCTTTTGAGTTCGGAGGGTTTTTTCGAGTGCTTCGGGATTGACATAACCCAACATCAAAATCTGATAAGAATCCATCTCTTGGACAATAACGGGCAGTAGTCCGTCTCGTTTTTGGAACTGTGGCTCAAGTTCTAGTTGAGTTTCTAGTTTTAAAGACATTATTTAGATTTGATTTAATACAAATAATAGATACCAAAACCACAAAGATAACTATTTAACATTAATGCCTCAAAACCCCTTATATTTTTCGGTCTAATTTACATTATCTGTCATACCTTCAGGAAGTTGTGTTCTGATCAGTATCAGCATTTCACGGAGATGTTTGATTTCTGTTTCTAAAATTTGAATGTGATATTGTATATCCTGAAAGGTCACGGGCGTATTTTCCTCAAAGAGATGCTCCAAATTCTCACTGATATAATCAAAGAAAACCATCCGAACAGAATTATCGCCCATAAACTTGACGGTTTGCCAGATGGTTTGGATGTGTTCAATTGGATAGTCGAATTGATAGATTAGAATTTCGGTGATAACATCCTCGATTTGATCGGTTGGAATCCTTAAATAAATCGCACTTCTTTTGAGAATAACCAGTGCTAATTCACGAGGGAAGTTAGGGCTTTGGATCTTTTCCCAAGTATTTTGAGCTTCGAGATAATGCTGTATTTTTTGGGCTGATGCACTTAATTTTGTCATTAAAAAATGTAATTTTGAGGTGAAGAAATACTTAAATTTGATACTTTCAAAGTTAAGTAATATTTCTATTGGGTCGCTGGACTCAAGCTACAAAGTATTGATTTTTAAACTATTTTTAGGATTCTAACGCATATCCTCCATGAAGATATCACAAAAATTAGGAAATAAAATCAGACACTTACGTTCATTAAAAAATTATTCGCAAGAAAATATGGCAGAGCTTTTAGAGATGTCGCCTTCGGGATATGCCCGAATTGAGCAAGGCAAAACCGATGTACAAGTTTCACGATTAGAGAAAATTGCTAAAATTTTAGAAATCCCCCTTGAAGAATTAATGAAATTAGATGACGCAAGAAATATTACGATTAATTCCCCCCATGCCCATTCTTATAACGGAGATAATATAGCTGTGAATCATGTTTCGCCCGAAGCCTTCCGACAATTGGAACAAACGGTGCGAAATCTGGAAAGATTAGTAGGTTTTTTGGTCGAGAAAATGGAGAAAGCAGAAAAAGAATAAATTAATTTATGATTTTGTAATAAGGTTTCGTTTCTTACCGCTCTACCCTACCAAAATTTTATTGCTTATCAATTCAATTTTATAAAACTAAATTTAATTTCTCTGTAGCGGTGGGTTTGCAAACCCACCACTACGGAAAGATGGCTTTTTAGCTCAATAAACAAAGGGAGTCGCCCGATTTGCTTAGATTGTGAAGAACTTCTAAAGCTTAATGATATTACTGCTAAAACCGAATTTTCAGGTAAAAGATCGAAAAAAAGAAAATGAATTTGCCGTCTATTTTACAAACTGCTTTACAAGAGGCGACACCTATTCAGAAACAAAGACTTGGAATTGTCACTTGTCAAAAACTCCAAGAAAATTACCGTTTGTTTTTTGAAAAATATGCTTTTGGAAGTATTCTTCTTTTTGATGAAATTTTAGATACAATTATCCATGAAAACACAAAAATAAACATCGAAGTTATTGAAAAACAGATAATTGAAATTTGTCCTGATATGGAAGAATTTGCAGGGAATTTATCAGCTTCTTTAGCATTAGATGCGTGTAGTGTATTGATGGAGTTGGCATTTTTTTATGCAAATTCAGATGAGACACAAAAAGAAAAAAGTATTCAAACTACTAGTTTTTTAACACTTCAGAGTATAGAATTTCAAATTTTGGAAGCTGAAAATTGGTCACAAAACCAAGCACATTTAACTCAAAAACTGGAACAGCATCCTATCTTTCAACAAGAGCTTGTTCGACAAGTAGAGGTTTTGAATACTTGTCAGTTTTAAAATTTAGTAAATTTATATACAAAAATAGACAACGTGCCAAAGATGCTTTTTTAAGCTCCTACGCACCCAACGTCCGAAACGCTTTGTCTATTTCTTTCAAAGATATTATAAACTTTTGGAATACCTACCAACTCAATAATTCCAAGTGAGTTTTTCTAAAGCCTGTGCGAAATCTGGAAAGATTAGTAGGTTTTTTGGTCGAGAAAATGGAGAAAGCAGAAAAAGAATAAATTAATTTATGATTTTGTGATAAAGTTTTGTTTCTTACTACTACACCTTTCCAAGATTTTATTGCTTATCAATTGTATAAAACTAAATTTAATTTCTCTGTAGCGGTGGGTTTGCAAACCCATCACTACGGAAAGATGGCTTTTTAGCCCAATAAACAAAGATTTTTAACTAATTTTAATACTAATATATTTTATAAATCAATTTTAGTAGGGTAGAGTAACTTATTTGTTATTTTCTTAATACTTTTATAAAAATAAACGCTAAAAAGTATGCCTGTAATTTTGAGATTATTCGGATATAAATATCTATTTTACAGTAATGAAAGTGACGAACCTCCTCATATTCATGTTCGGAAAGGAAATGCTCATGCTAAATTTTGGCTAGAACCTGTTTCGCTCGCAAAAAATGAAGGTTTTAAAATTCACCAACTTAATAAATTGGAAAAGATAATTATCGCTAACGAAGCCAACTTCGTAAAGGCTTGGAAACAATATTTTAAATCGTAAAAATATGCAAACTGATAAAATTCCACAAATTGCATTTGATGAGGCATTCGAGAATCTAAGTAAAAATCGTCCTAATATGCAAAAGTCCAGCCCTCCAAAAGCTATCTCGGTGTGGTTTGATGCACAGCGTTTTTATGTAGAATTAGATGATAAACGAGTGATTGGAACACCCTTAAAATGGTTTCCCCGTCTTGAAAATGCAACCCCTGAACAACGACAAAATTGGAAAATAGATACAGGTTTTGATATTCATTGGGAAGAAATTGATGAGGATATTTTGGTCGAAAGTTTATTCTAAAGACTTGCTAGGCTTATGAAACTTGGCAAGTCTGGAAGAATATCAGAAGTGAAATCTAATGAGAACACTCAGGATTAATGCCTAATACATACTTTTCTATAGTTCGCAATTCTTCCGCAGTGTTTGCACCCGAAAAACCTTGAATATCTGCATAAGAAATCTGAGTTTTAAAAGCCTGTAAAAATTGAGAAGCCAAAGGCATATACGACCAATGCCATTTTTCTTCATTATAACCTTCGGGACGTTGCTGATTTTTTGGCGTATAAGTCTGACAAAACCCAAATTTAGGTGCATTTTCAATTAACCACGCATATTCTTTTTTTCCTTTTTCGGTTGCCCAGTACGAATCATTTTTATTATTAAGGTCAATATCCGTTCCCCAATGATGGCGAGACATCCCTGGCATAGCACTGTATTTCAGGATGTTTTCGGCAGTTGCCTTGTCCGAACCAAATTTTTTACGGCGAGCTTTCCACTTGGCTTCCCAAATTCCTTTTTGGTCAGCAAAAGACCGCCCTGCCGAAGTAATTTTTAATCGAATACCCTCTTTTTCAGCTACTTCCCTCATTTCTAAAAAGGCTTTATAAACTACTTTTCGAAGCCAAAAATATTTATGAGCAGCATATTTAACTTCTACATTTACAAAATCAGGATGCTTTTGCATATTTAAATTTCCCAATAAATCGGCAGGTGTAATTTTTATAGAATCTTCTATTTGGATAGGTTTCGGAGTTACGTTTTGTCGTAATTTTGCCTCTAAAACCTGTTTATCTAATTGATTTTGAGGTGATCTATTTTTTTGAATATTCTTTGAAGTGCCTGATTCGGAAGGTTTTTGAAAATGAAAAAAGACAAAAGCTAATCCCGAAAAAACGAGTACAAAATAAAGGGTTTTCATTCGATGAATATTTTTTGACGAAAATTAAAACTATTTAATATTGAGAAATTTAGGTATTCCGTCCAGAAATTCAAAAAAGTTAAAACTACTTTCTCGGAATTGCCATAAAATAGGTTACTCGTCCAAAAGTGTGCCGTGCCGTCCCTGTTTCCCATATCATTCGATTTTCAGGATCAAGATCGTGCATCATTTTCCGAAAATCTTTGGGAGTATAAAGGCGTAAAATCGAAACCATTCCATCCCAGAGTGTTCCCAAGGGAATAAGTGGAATTAAATACGTGAAAATCAAGCGACTCCACTTAAAAGGACGCAAAAAAGGTATCGTAAGAAAAAGCACTAATGTCAGAGCTAAAATATTGATAATGAACTGGAAAAGTGATTTTTCCATTGGTTCAAAAATGCCAATAGGTTGTTTTTTAGAAATGGCAGTTTTTAGGATTTGTTGGGCTTCCGAGGGGCGGAAATGATGAAAACTATTAAAAAAAGTAATAAATCCGTCTAAATTTTCTGGAGGATTTAGGGCATTGACCGACTCAGGATAAAATGAAATTTCGTTTTGAGTTTTATTTTTGAGGTAAGAAAAGGCAGGTAAATTGGGGTATAAATCACTTAAAATAGCCTGAAAATCAGTTTTTTGCTCTTTTTTAAAATAATCTCTGACCATAACAATCGCACCACCACCACCCGAACAAAAATCAATGATTTGTGATTCACCTGATTTGTTGAAAGTCTCCAAAAATTTTGGCAAAACAGCTCGATATACTTGAAAAAGTTCGGTCAAAAAACGTAAATAGTCGGTTTGTCCTTCCCGAATAATTTTAGGATACCACTGGAAATCTTCAATCTCAAATAAGTGAAATCGTCTCATGAAATTAGTTTTAGATTGAGACTTACCAAATTTTAAAAATTGAGCAAGTCTCTCATTTGAAATATGAATTTGTGTGATTTAATCCCAAAATTAGGAATATATAAACTCTCCAAATTCACTTCGAATAGTCAGTTTCTTAATATCGTTTTCAGAGACTTCGACTCGTCCGATAATTTGAGCATCAACACCAAAAGACTCCGAAATTTCAATAATTTCTTGAGCAAATTTTTTGGGAACATACAATTCCATCCGATGCCCCATATTGAAAACTTGATACATTTCATGCCAATCGGTTTGACTCTCTTCCTGAATCAATTGGAACAAAGGAGGACACGAAAATAAGTTATCTTTAATGACGTGAACATTATCGATAAAATGTAAAACTTTCGTTTGTGCGCCACCCGAACAATGCACCATTCCATGAATATTTGGACGATGGTTTTTCAAAATTTCTTTGATAATCGGCGCATAAGTTCGAGTCGGAGAAAGTACTAATTTTCCGATAGTTATCGCTAAATTTTCTAACGTATCCGTCAATTTTTTACTACCACAATATACCAAATCCGAAGGCATTGAAGGGTCAAAACTTTCAGGATATTTTTGTGCTAATTCATTTGTAAAAACGTCGTGTCGTGCTGAGGTTAAGCCATTACTTCCCATTCCGCCGTTGTATTCGGTTTCATAGGTTGCTCGCCCAAATGAAGCCAAACCAACAATCACATCACCAGCCTGAATCTGGTCATTTGAAATGACATTTTCACGAGGAATTCGAGCCGTTACGGTACTATCGACAATAATTGTCCGAACCAAATCCCCCACATCTGCGGTCTCGCCACCTGTCGAATAAATTTCAATTCCGTGTGTCCGCATCATTTCGAGAACTTCTTCTGTTCCGTTGATAATTTCGGCAATAATTTCGCCTGAAATTAAATTTTTATTTCGCCCGATAGTTGAGGAAAGTAAAATATTATCGGTAGCTCCAACACATAACAAGTCATCCGTATTCATGACAATAGCATCTTGAGCAATGCCTTTCCAAACGGATAAATCACCTGTTTCTTTCCAATACAAATACGCCAAAGCCGATTTTGTACCCGCTCCATCAGCGTGCATAATGTTGCAATAATCAGGGTTTCCACCCAAAATATCAGGGATAATTTTACAGAAAGCCTTTGGAAACAGCCCTTTATCTATTTTTTGGATAGCCAAATGTACATCTTCTTTCGTGGCAGAAACCCCGCGTTGTGTATAGCGATTCATCATTCAAAAAAGTTTATGGGACGATTGATTTTTATCAAGTTTAAGGAAAAAACAAAATTAGAAAAATTGTTTCGATTCTAAGAAATCATTTCTAAAACGAAATGAAAAGGAAGTTCTTAAAAGAAAACAAAAGTTATTTTTTCAGGTATTTTTCAGACAAAAGTGGTATTAAGGTTGGTTTCTTAGTGGTTTTTGATTAGTTTAGTTCTAAGGGTTGATGCGCTCTAAAAATCTAAATCCAACCCAATACATTTAGATTGATTTGAAGATGTTTTGAGTTCTCACCTCTGGCATGAGGCAGTAGAAATTAAAATCCATTTTTGGCATAACTTAGCCTAATGACTACATTCATTGTTTGATATTCAGTTGAAAATATAAAAATTTATGTCTCGAACCGACAACCCCACACCACAGCCTTTTTTGATAGAATCCGCTTGGGAAGTCTGCAACCAAGTTGGTGGAATTTATACTGTTATCCGTTCGAAAGTGCCGAGCATGGTCGAGAAATGGGGAGACAATTATTGTTTGATAGGTCCTTATGTGAATAAAAATGTGACCGCCGTTTTTGATCATTATGAGGAAGAAGATTCGATTATGAAAGTGGTTCGTCAGATGCGGGGTATGGGCTATGAAGTTCACTACGGACGATGGCTTGTGACAGGAAAACCTAAAACTATTTTATTTAATCCTTTTAGTATTTTTCATAAACTTGGCGAAATCAAATATGAACTTTGGGAACATCATTCAATCTCGACTCCTGACAATGATGAATTGCTGAATCAAGTGATTGCCTTCGGACACATGGCAAAAGTCTTTTTGTCGATTTATTGCCGTTTGCCCGAAGTCCAAGCTGACCAGAAATTAGTGGCTCATTTTCACGAGTATATGGCGGCACTTCCGATTCCCGAATTGCGCCGAGAAAATGCTCCCATCAAGACCGTCTTTACGACTCATGCGACTTTGTTAGGGCGGTATTTGGCAATGAACGACCCTCATTTTTACGAACATATTCCCTTTTCGGATTGGCTCAAAGAAGCTAAACATTTTAATATTGAACCTGCTGTTCGTTTGGAACGAGCTGCTGCACATAACGCACACACTTTCACTACTGTAAGTGAAGTTACGGCTAGGGAATGCACGCATTTATTAGGCAGAACTCCTGATGTGATTACACCAAATGGGCTTAATATTCAGCGTTTTACGGCATTACATGAATTCCAGAATTTACATCTTCGATATAAGGAAGAGATTCATAAATTTGTGATGGGGCATTTTTTCCAAAGCTATTCCTTTGATTTGGATAATACATTGTACTTCTTTACTTCTGGAAGATTTGAGTATAAAAACAAAGGTTATGATCTTACTCTTGAGGCTCTTGCTCGTTTAAATTGGCGATTGAAGCAAGAAGATTTTGATAAGACGATTGTTTTCTTTTTGATTACGAAACAAGAGCATACTTCGATTAATCCACACGTTTTACAGTCACGTGGAGTGATGGAAGAGATTCGTCAAAATTGTATCAAAATTGAGAAAATGGTTGGGGCGCGTCTATTTTATGCTGCCTCTAATTCAGATGGACATGAGCTACCTAATTTGAATGAGTTTGTTGATGAATATTGGCGGTTGCGATTACGCCGTGTGATTCAGTCTTGGAAATCGGATGCTTTACCAACAGTTGTAACTCATAATCTAGTTAATGACGAAGAGGATGAAGTATTAAATTTTTTACGGCGTTCTAATCTCATTAATCGCCCAGAGGATAAGGTTAAAGTAGTATATCATCCTGATTTCATCACCCCAACTAATCCACTCTTTGGACTTGAATATCAACAATTTGTACGGGGGTGTCATTTAGGAGTCTTCCCAAGTTATTATGAACCTTGGGGGTATACTCCTTTGGAGTGTATTGCAAGTGGCGTTCCTGCCATCACTGCAGATCTGGCAGGATTTGGTGACTATACGGCGAATACTATGCCTGACCATGAAAAACGAGGAATTTATGTAGTTAATCGAAAAGGAAAAGGGTATGATATGATTGTGAATCAATTATCGGCATATATGTATGCCTTTGCAAAGATGAGTCGAAGAGAGCGAATTGCTCTTCGAAATCGAACAGAAAGTTCCGCCGAATTTTATGATTGGAAACGACTTCGAGTACATTACGATAAAGCTCATCAGGTCTAAAATCCATCAATTCAAAGATAAAATTCATGTTCAAAAAATAGCTTTTGAAGCAAAGACTTGCCAAGTTTTTAAAACTTGGCAAGTCTAATATTAATATTCAACATCATTTTACTGCGAAAGTAAAAAGGCTTTGATATAATCATCAATATCTCCATCCAGTACATTTAAAACATCGGTTCGTTCAACATTAGTACGGTTATCTTTAATTAATTTGTAGGGATGCAAAACGTAATTTCGTATTTGTGACCCAAAATCAATCCGTTTTTTATTACTTTCAATTTTGGCTCGTTCAGCTTCTTTCTTTTCAATTTCTAACTGATAAAGCCTTGATTTTAACATTTTTAGAGCCTTGTCCTTATTCTGGAGTTGGGAACGTTCCTGTTGACATTCGATAATAATTCCAGTTGGAGAATGAGTCAATCGAACAGCAGTTTCGACTTTGTTTACATTTTGTCCACCTGCTCCACCTGACCGAAAAGTATCCCATGTAATATCGGCAGGATTTACGTCAATTTCGATGGAATCATCTACGACAGGATAAACATAAACCGAAGCAAAAGAAGTATGTCTTCGTCCACCCGAATCAAAGGGAGAAATCCGTACCAATCGATGTACTCCAATTTCTGATTTGAGATAACCATACGCAAACTCGCCTTCAATTTCGAGGGTTGCCGACTTAATTCCTGCTACATCGCCTTGTTGTCGGTTTACTTCTCGAACCTTAAATTTACGTTTTTCGCCCCACATAATGTACATCCGCAAAAGCATTTCTGCCCAATCTTGACTTTCTGTACCACCTGCCCCTGGGTTAATTTCGAGCATGGCAGGCAAGGGGTCTTCTTCGGCACTCAACATTTTTTTGAACTCCAAATCTTTTACGGCTTTGGAAAGTTTTTGGGCAGTTTCATTGAGTTCGGCTTCATCTCCTTCACCCATTTCCATAAACTCATACAAAACTTCAAGGTCATCTAACAGCAGTTGAACCGCTTCGAAGGCTTTTGTCCAACGTGTCCGTTTTTTGATTTCTTTGAGTGTTTTTTCGGCTTCTTTTGGGTCGTCCCAAAAATTGGCTTGGAGTGTAATGGCTTCTAAATCCTTGATTTCTTGCAGTTTGGTATCAATGTCAAAGATACCTCCTCAAGGCATTAACACGAGCCTTTAAATCTTTATAATCGTCTTTGGTCATAATTCAGCTATAATTTAGACTGCAAGTTATCAAAAAATTAGTGAGGAATATGATTTTAATTCATGGATTAATTTCTTTTTGATTCTTGTTCCGATTGTTGAGGTATTTCCAAAGATAATTCTTATGACAAACAATCTATGTCCAAGCATTTTTAGATGAACTTCTTACCAATAAAAAAAGACTACTCCGTATTTAGTTTACGTCAGCAGTCTTTAGAAATCTTTGGGAGTTTCTTTTGTTTTTGATGGTCAAAGGGACTAAAACTATGATAAAGAGTGTGGAAAGAAGAAATTAGTCCTCCTCTTCTAACATGATTAAATTAATATTTAAATCAATAATTTCCTTGAAGTCTTCACCCGATTCTTGCATGTCTTCGTCATCTTCTTCATAGAACCAATTAACGGATATACTCTGATTGCCAATCTTTTCTAAGCGCCGAAAAATTTCCACCAAGCACTTTGAGGAACTGGTATTGAAGTATTCCAGTTGGACATCGAAAGTAGTTGCAGATACGGGAGGTGCTTGCACATAGGTATCCAACCACTCGAAAAGTGGACGGTAAAAATCGATGGAGTTCTCAGGAATTGAACGTCCCGACATCATAAACTTGCCACTATTTGCATCGAAACTTAACTTGGGAGTTTTTGAAGTTTCTTCTAAATAAAAATTTTCCATTGATTTGTTGTACTCTAAGCGGAAATTGTAACCGTTAAACTAAAGAAAGAAAGATTATCTTGGTGTTGCTGAAACTCATATTGTAGCTTGCTACCTGATTTTCGCGCAATATCAATAATCCCGAGACCAGCCCCTCCTTTCGGAGAGATTTCTCCTGTCTTCAAAATTTTCCGATATTTTTCTTTGACCTCTTCAGGGGTCATATTGTTGATTTCGTCTAGTCTTGTTTTCAAAGATGGAATATCGGTATCCGCAATGTAATTACCAGTGGTTACACTGTATGTACCTTCTTTCTTAGCAAAAACAAACATAATAGAGTCATCACTACCGCATTTCGTATGAAGCGGACTATTATTGAAATGATGGTGAATGTTCTGGAGCACTTCGACCAGTACACCAAACACACGCTTCTTGACTGACCTTTTCAGCTCAATTTCTGCCAATTTTGCCTGTGCAACTGTGATAATACTGTCTAGCAGTTTACCTGACACAGCCCCTTTGTAGGACATAACGATAGCATTCGACTGCATATTTTTATAATAGCTTTGGATGTCCAATTTGTTTCGAAAGATTTTGAGTAGGCTAGCAACCTGCTAACATGAATTATACAATTAAACATTTACTGAGTTTGCAGTTGTGTACGGCATCTCTCATAATCAATTGCGAATCTACTAAAAAAAACTAAAAAAATAGTGTAGCCCAGCTTTTGCCGCATCACATGAACTTCATAAGTAAGAGAGACCAAAAAGCGTACCTAAATCGAATTTGGCTGAATTTTAAACTTAAATTCCTTACTGTTATCGAATTCATTTTGAAAGACCAATCTTCTCTTTTTAGAAGCTTTGATTTTCATCAATCAAGAAAATACAAATTCCCGAAATATACAAATATAAATAAAAGAAATTCTGTTAAACGGTAACGTAAATTTTTGCTAAAATCCTTCTGCTGTTGCTTCAGAACGTCGAATATCTGCTGCTCCTTCGTATTTACCATCTGGACGAACCAAGATAGAATTTACTTTTCCCATCTGAGATAAGTCTTGTAATAAATGCCCCATGTCTTCTAATTCTAATTTAACCAAAGAATCTAACTCATTAACATTTGGTTCAATGAAAATATTATCAGGAAGCCATTGGTGATGAAAACGGTATGCATTTACAGCTTGTTGCATATTCATATCATGTTCTATTACATTAAGCATCGTTTGGAAAACACTAGTAATAATTGTGGAACCACCAGGAGAACCAAGAACCATAAATAGTTGTCCATCTTTCTCTAAGATAGTCGGAGTCATAGAACTTAACATTCGTTTTTGTGGAGCAATTGCGTTGGCTTCCCCACCTACCAAACCAAATTGATTTGGATGTCCTGGCTTGATACTGAAATCATCCATTTCATTGTTTAGGAAAAAACCAGCACCTTCAACTTCGACTTTACTTCCAAAATAACCGTTCAACGTAGTGGTAATTGCTACAGCATTCCCCTCTTTATCTGTTACCGAAAAATGAGTAGTTTCAAAACTCTCGATACTTAGAACCTCACCTTCTTTGATAGCTTCTGAAAGAGTCTTTACATTAAAATCAATATTTTGTTTTCGCTCAGTGATATAATCTTTATCTAATAACATTTCTGTAGGAACATTCACGAAATCAGGATCTCCAAGGTGAGTAGCACGGTCGGCATAAGCACGGCGTAAAAGTTCCGTCATAATGTGGATGGTTTGTGTATTCCGATACCCCCATTCCCGAATGGGAAATTCTTCAATACCGAGTAATAATTGTCCTAATACGATTCCACCACTAGAGGGAGGAGGCATTGAAATTAATTGATAATTTTTGTAATTTACTTGAAGGGGTTCACGCCAGACAGACTGATAATTTTGTAAATCTTCTTTAGTGATTAATCCATTACCCTTGTGCATTTCTTGGACAATCAAGTCTGCTGTTTCTCCATCATAAAAACCAGCCCGTTTTTTATCTCGTAGACGAATTAAAGTTTGCCCTAAGTCCTTAAAATAGATAGTTTCACCTACTTTCCAATCAGAGTTTTTAACAAGATGAACTTTGTGATGATTGATACTGTCAAATGTATCCTGAAAACGATTTATTTGTTTTACCTGTACAGGAGTTAGCTTATGTCCTTTTTCTGCTAAATCAATGGCAGGCTGTAGTACTTCTGCCCAGCTTAATTTTCCTAATTTCTCATGTAATTTGAGCATTCCATCAGGTGATCCAGGGATCCCCACAGCTAGATGTCCTGCTAGGCTTCTGTTAGCTTTGACCTGTCCTTTTTCATCTAGAAACATATCACGGTGAGCTGTAGCCGCTGCTTTTTCCCTAAAATCTAATGTACCTGTTTGCCCATCTTTGAGACGATATACTGCAAATCCTCCTCCCCCAATATTTCCTGCTTGTGGAAACACTACAGCTAAAGCAAAAAAAGTGGCAACAGAAGCATCAATAGCATTTCCACCCTTTCTGAGAATTTCTACGCCAACTTGGGTAGCTAAAGGATGGTCAGATACAACCATTCCATTTTGGGCAATGACTCCTTCTTGTGGTAATTCTTTTTCATCCTTCTCAGGAGTTTGCTCAGAAGAATCTTCTGATGTTTCTGATTCACAACTTACGCCGATAAAAACGAGAAGAATAAAAAAGATATTCTTTATGTTGAGTTTTTTCATGTAAAGAAATTCTATTTAATTAACTCGGAGCCATATGAGTGCTTCCGTTTCATTGCTAACATATTTGGTTACAAAACCAGATTGATTATCTTCCTCAATAGTTTGTTCTACAGAAAGTTGTGAAATAAAATCCTGACTCATAATCATGGCTATCTTTTTGGTATATCTACCAAATACTGAACTAATATTTGCCCCATACCATTCCTGCAATTCAGGAGTAATTATAAATAAGAATTGTCGGGTGTCACCAATAAAGCCGATAGGTTTATAATGTTCGATATTTTTCCAAACCCCTTCTTGAATGTTTTCTCGGAAATCTGCATCAGTCATTTGCTGAGTAGCGGGATCCCAGACAGCCTTTAGAATTTGATTTTTTGGATTGTAAGAAACAGTCAAGAATTTACTTTTAAAAATTTCCATTGTAATATTTGGATTATGAATAGTAAAATCAGTTAAAAAATGTAGAAAAAGAATTTATGATGTTTAGTTCCAACTCAACAAAGATACACAATTTTGGATACTGTTTGGTGAGAATGAAAACCAAAGTAACTTGATAGCCAAAAATTTAGGCACAAAAAAAGGACAACCTGAGGATTGTCCCTTTGCATAAAGAACCAAACTAAATAATCAGTCGAGCAGATTGGTTATTATTTTTAATTATTTAACTACATTAGCTTTAATACTAACAATTTCTTGGGCATTTTGGGCATTAGAAATCACTGTAATGACTTTATTTTGTGCTCCTGATTTACCTGTTGAATTAAATTGTGCAGTGATTTCTGCTGCCTGTCCTGCTGCAATAGGTTCACGAGGCCATTGTGTAGCAGTACAGCCACAGGTTGTTCGTACATTAGAAATCACAAAAGGTGCATTACCTGTGTTCTGAAACTTGAAAGTATATTCAACTACAGTCCCTTGTTGAATATCTCCAAAGTCGTGAGAAGTCTCTTCAAAAGTAATTTGCCCTTTTTTATCCTTCGAGCCATCTTGGGCGTAAGTGATGCTTGTTATTGAAAACAACAAGCCTAATAAGATAAAAACTTTTCTCATGGTATTGATTAGAAGATTGTTTTTCAAGTGAATTTTCCGAATAAAATAAATGATTGAGTGGATGTCTATATGAATGATACCCTGTGCAAATAAACGAAATTTGAGCTGAATGTTTACATAGAAGCAGTATTATGAAAGAGGTTTAACCTTTCATTAACATCAAGATTTAAATATTACAAGATTTTTGTGCTGAGGAGAAAAATAGCCACAACTAAATAATCTAGAAATAGATATTAATGCTAAGTGACTATTGAATATATATATAATTATATGATTCGAAAACCAATAATCAGGATATCATCAATTTGCTTTTCGTCACCTTTCCAATCATTGAGGGCAGTTTCTAGCCTCTCGGTTTGTTCGTGGGCAGGAATGGCATAAGATTCTTGAAATAGATTGTACAGACGGCGCCGCATGAATTTTCGGTTATTAGGTCCTCCAAATTGGTCTTGGTAGCCATCTGAAAAAATATAAAACATGGTAGGTTCTGTAATGGTGATTTTATGTTTGATAAACGTAGGTAAGTCTCCTTTTTTAGAACCTCCAACAGAATGCTTATCTCCCTTTATAGTTATTAAGCCTTGACTTTCAGATACATATACTAAAGGGTTTTTAGCTCCTGCAAAAATGACTTGTTTCTTATTTTTCTGAATGACACAAATTGTCATATCCATTCCATCCCGATTATCATTAACATCCTGTCGAAGTTCTGCTCGAATACCTGCATTCATCCGACTTAGAATATCGGCGGGATCTGTAATTTGTTGTATCTTAATGATCATATTCATTAAGTCACTCCCAATCAACGACATGAATGCCCCTGGTACACCATGTCCTGTACAGTCAATGGCACTGATCACGATTTCTGTCTCTGTTTCATAAAACCAATAAAAGTCTCCTGAAACAATATCCCTAGGCTTAAAAAATACAAAAGAATCATACAGGGAGTTCTGGATTTGAGGAAGTTCAGGCAGAATAGCACTCTGAATACGTTGAGCATATCGGATACTATCCATGATTTTTCGAGTACGTTCCTTGACTTTTTGTTCTAGACTTTCATTAGCACGTCTTAGATTGACAATCAGCTTTTTATTTTCCATTTTGAGCCGATAGGTTTCTAAAGCTTTATCTAATGTAATCTTGAGTTCATCCTTACTCCAAGGCTTAGTAATATAACGATAAACACGCCCTGAGTTAATGGCTTTAATGATAGCTTCTACATCACTAAAACCTGTGAGAATCATACGTATAGGATCGGGGTGATCATTCACAGCTTTCTCCAGAAACTCAATGCCTGTCATTTTAGGCATTTTCTGGTCAGTAATAATGAGGTGAACTTCAGGATGTTTGGCTAGAATATCTAAGCCTTCCATACCTGATAAAGCCGTATGAACTTTATAAAATCGCTTGAATGCAGTTTTAAAAATTCGTAGATTGCTTTCTTCATCATCAACATACAAAATAGGCTGTTTTTCTTTTCTCATTGGGATAATTTAATAACCGTTTGACTCGGATACTAATAGCTACAAAAGTAAGCACAAATTTAATGCTATTTTACATTCTAAGGACTTTTCTTTTGTATAAATCTTCGCAAAATACTATTAGCTCACTGAAAATCAAGATTGCTGAAGTAATTGCTTTTCTAATTCACTAATTCGGCGATTTGCATTATCAAGTGCCAAACGTAACTTCTTACTTTCTTGGTAGTAATTTAGTGCTTCTTCTAACATTTTATGGAGTTCATCTCGGTTCCAAGGTTTGGTAGCATACTTATATACTTTTGCCGCATTGATGGCTTTAATTACTGCTTCTAAATCACTATACCCTGTTAAAATCATACGTACAGGAGTAGGATTTTTCAAAATAACTTGACTTAAAAACTCCACACCTGTCATTTCAGGCATTTTTTGATCAGCAATAATCAAGGAGATAGGTTGATTATCAAGAATATTAAATGCTTCAGAAATAGTCAATGCTATATGAACTTTGTAGTTCCGCTTAAAAGTTGTTTTGAAAATTCGCAAGTTCGAGTCTTCATCATCAACATATAAAACATGGGATTTTCCTGCGGACATGAATTTTTTTTTGAGGTTTTATCAGTTAAAATGAATGTGTTGTATCAAAGTTACTCATACAGAAGAACGTTCAAATCCATACAAAAATAGAATTATTTTTCCAAAAACCTATTTTTTAAGAGCTTATTTTATTAATAATATTTTGGTAACAAAAGTTTCTGTTCCATCTTCATTGGAACTATATACCAAATAGACCCCTGTTTTGGCATTTTCACCTGTAAAATTTTTACCTTCCCAAATGGCTGTTCCGCCTTGAGCAAAAGTTTCAAAAATAAGTTTTCCTGTGATGTCTGTAATTTTGATATTAGCATCTGAAACTAGTCCCGAAATGGCAATTTTTCCCATAAATTCAGGACGAACAGGGTTAGGAAAGACAGTAACACGCTGATGTGAACGACCTGATTTAGTGGAAGTTCCTTGATAAGAAGAAATACCTTTATCAGTCGCAAAAAATACTTCTCCTGTTTCATCATTAATAGCAATGCTACGAATCTTATCCGAAAGTAAGGGGCTATTTTTTTCATCAAATTGAGAGATAATTTCGGACTTATCTGTATCAAATAAGTACACGCCATTTTCTGTTCCAATCCATTTCCGATTCCCGCCATCCGAAGCAATTGCCGTAATTTTTTGATTGTTCAGAAATTCCGAAAAATTGTAAACGACAGGTTGTCCTTGCGGATTCTGTTCCGAAAAAATTGCAAATGAGTTATAAAAAATTCGAATGCCTTCATCCGTACCAACCCACAAATTATCTTCCTTATCCAAGTGCATACACCGCACTTTACTACTCGGTAAATTTCCTTGTAGCTGGGCATCATCTAACAAAATTTCTTCTCCAGTTTCAGGATTCCAAACCAAAATTCCACCCAAATAATTAGGATTCAAACGTATCCAAATATTTCCTGCTAAATCAGAAATTAATTCGGTCGGAAAACGGTCAGAAGGAGTACGAGCAAAACGACCATTCCAACTTCCATCTTTTCGGCGTTGAAGAATAGAATACTCATTTTCAGCTACATTAAAACAAGCAATCCATAAATTTCCTTCAAAATCTAAGGTAATATCTGAAATTCGATTATTGGGTAAAATGGAGTTTTCAGCAGTTACGCTTTCAAACGAATTTTCATTAGAATTCCAAATTAAGATGCCATTTCCGAAGGAAGCAAAATAATAAACTCCTGTGGTTGGATCATACGCCGAAGCTGTCAAATCTTGAAAGACAGGAATTGCAACTGAACTTCCTGTTTCATCAATTGAATTGTAATTTTTCCAGATACCTTTTTCAAAAATATAAAATCCATTTTGTGAGTTTTTAGGCTGAAAATCCGACTCATATCCACCCGAAATACTTAAAATTTGATGTCCTGTTGGAGTTTCAAAATTATAAACTTTAAAAGCCTCTGGCGTGTAAACTTCTGAAGGGAAATAATTTATAAAACTTTGTCCTGACTGTGTGACTAAACCAAAAAAATTATCAGCCAAAAATAAATTGTTATCAGTATCAAATAAAAGCTGACGAGGAGCAATGATTTTATCACCAACAAAATCTTGTACTATTTCATTTTCAACAATAAATAATCTATCCGTAGCACAAATTGAAATTTTATCTTGACTTTCAGAAATATCCACAAAATTAAGTCCTGCAGTTTCTATTAAAATTTGAGAATTTGTACCATCAAATACATACGTACCATTTCCATTAATTCCAAAATAAATTTTATCATTCAGAGACGAAACCGTTCGCAAATCATTATTGAAATTTGGAATAAGTGTAGTCCAATTACGAAAATCTTGGCGGTTAATTTCAGGATTTAGAGGAACTGATTTCAAACCTTCGGATGTAGCTACAAATAACTTATTTTGAGAAATGGTACAAGCAAAAGCCGAAATCTCTGTTCCATTATCACCAATCTGGTCATAAGTTTCTAAAATCTGATAAGTCTTTAAATCTAAGATAGTTACCCCAAATTTTGTTGAAAAGTAGGCTTTATCATTATTCAGATAAATATGATAAATTGTTTTGTCTTCGAAACGAGAATTTAATACAGTTTGAACATTGACAATTTCATCAGACTTAACCAAGTCAATATTACCGTTTCGGTAGGCAACCACCAACATTTGTAAGTTTTCAGAATATGCCAATCGACTAAAAGCCACATCACTTAAACCCTCTGATTTATCTAAAACCGTGATTTTCTGGGTGTTTTTGTCAAAGGAAAAAAGTCCATTTTCCGAAGCTACATAAATTTGATTATTGCCAATAGCCAGACTCCGAGCATTATGATAAGTCAAATGACTTCGCCACGAATCAATCGGAATACGGTTATTTTGGGCTTTTAAAAGCAAAGGAAAAAACAATAAAAATAGTATTATTTTGATAATTATTGAACTGCTAAATATTGAAGGTTCAGCAGATTTTTGAAAAACGTCACTTTGGAACATAAGTTTAGACTATTTAAAGATGAGTTTTTGCTGTGAAGAGTTTGTACAACTTACATTTTCTTCGGTTTTTTCATGATTTTGAAGTTGAATTTCATGTTGGTTTTCTTGAGGTAGCCAATGTTTATTTTTTAGTTTAATTTTCTGAAAATCAATAACTTTAGCGGGATTTGGAATTATAAAATAATTTTCTAAATCTTCCCAATCAGAATGCCGAATTGTAATAACCTGTTTCAAATAAAAACTAACCCAAGTTTCTCCTAACTTAAAATTACTTTCCGTTTTGTTTACTTTCTCTTGAGCAATTTGAGCATACATTTCATCTAACTCAAAACCAATGAATTGGCGACCTAATCGTTTTGCTGAAATAGCCGTAGTACCTGTTCCCATGAAAGGGTCAAGAACAATGTCATTTTCATCCGTAGTTAGTAAAATTAAACGGTCAAGTAAATGAATTGGTAACTGGCATGGATGTGGGTCTCGTTTTCGGTTGTGTTTGATACGATGAATGTCCGTCCAAACATCCGAAATAAGGGGACCGAAGGGGTGCAACAATCCTTTTTTTCCACCATAATCTTTCAACAAATAGCCCTGCTTTCGGTCTCGTTTATGTGGATAGCGCAGTTCATAAATTTTAGCATCCTTTGGGGTTTTGGTATAAAATAAAATCCCATAATGTGCTGGTTGTAAGGATTTTCCCATTGGAGACGTAGGAGCATCCCATGAAATCCAATGTTTGAAATGAGCCATTTTATTCAAAAAAGTAGCATAAAAAGTCAGCCATTTAGGAATATTATGAACAAAAATAGAACCTGTTGGCTTGGTGACTCGTGCTAACTCTTTTAACCATAATTCACACCAATTTAAGTACTCTTGAAACTCTAAATTATCGGCATAACTTGTATATTTTTTTTTGAGATTAAAAGGGGGATCGGCAAAAGTCATATCTACCGAATTGTCAGGAATATTTTTTAGTAACTCTAAACAATTTCCTTGTGTAATTTTATTTAAATAGGAATTTATCATTTCAAAATTTGGGATAGGAGTTGTTCAAATCGTTGTAATTCTTCGGGATGAAATGTATAAACATCCTCATACGCTGAGACCATCCGTTTGAGGTCGCCTTGACGGACATACCAACCAATTCCATCGACAAATCCAATGAATTGAGCTTTGGGATAGTGTGCCTTAATTAACTCATTAATAGATATTTCAGTTTTTGATTTATCACCTTGTCCTGATGATGTGGTTGCTAAAAATGAACATTCGATAATAAGTTTAGGATTTTCCTTATTGGGAATAATAAAATCCATAGTACGTTTACTATTTGGGGCATTATGAATTAAGTCAGTCAAATCACCCGTCTCAAAAGTGATATCTGATTGGGTTAAAATTTCAGAAATCACAATTTCAGGATTATTTGCTTTTTTGCCTGAATAGCTTCCTTTTTCCTTGTAACGCACCAGTGTATCCAACATTTCAGGAATTTCAAATTTGAGTTTGGATAAACTTAATTTCCTGAGTTCAAAAAGTGGAATTGTTTCAGTTAGAAATGAAATTGAAGCCCCTTCAAAAAATAAATTGACAACACCTTTCCGAAAATATTCATTTTTCTGAATCAATTTTTGAATGGTTATGTCACTCCATTCCCTGACTTTAGGAGTTGGTTGATGCCATTTTTCTTTATAAACCAATTGGTTTAACTCCGAATCGTCCACAATACGAATAATGGTGATTAAACGTTTGAGATATTCATTTGAAAAACCCGTTAAAGCTAAAATGGCACGTAGTCCATTCTTTCTATTTTTTAATAAATCTTCAAAAATTTCTTTTTTAAGTCCTTCATTATCAATACGATTTTTGAGTAACAGCAGTAATTCTTTAAGTGAAGAAATATAGCCTTCATATTGCTGTTCGAATTTGGCATTGAAGAAATAGTAGGTGTTTTTTTGAATAACCGTATTAAATTTTTGAGTTGTTGTTCTAGGCATGAAATTTTATCCAGATGAATTCTTTATCAGAAAAAGGTAAAAATAAAACTAAAAAAACAAAAAAAGCCTTCCAGAGTGGAAGGCTTTTTAGGTCTAAGTACTTTAAAAAACTTAATTATTTCGTTGTTTATCTTTATGTTTTTTGACTTGTCGGCGCAAGGCTTCTGTGGCGTTATCGGTTGCCGCCTCAAAAGAGTTGGATTGCTCCTTGGCAAAGATGCTTCCTCCTGGGACAAATAGCTTAATTTCAACAACTTTGTTCTTACGAGCATCATTTTTATCTACTCGAAGATACACTTCACCGCCCGTAATACGGTCATAAAATGTCTCTAATTTATCTACTTTTTGTTGTATAAAATCAAGCAAATCTTGGTCTGCTTTAAAGTGGACGGAACGCATTTCTAACTTCATAAAATTCTTGAATTTAATTAATGTGTAATAAAAATTTTAATAAAAAAACGAAGTAAGGAAAATCCATCAGCTAGTTGGATTTTGAGTGGTTTGTTATTTTTGGATAATTTTTAGTAAGTCCTTTGACTAAAAATTAGAACTGATTACAAGTTAAGGATTTGTAAAAGAATTGCAAACTTATTTTTAAAATTATTATAATATTAGTATATAATATTTGTTTTGTATAATTTTATTATTTGCCAACATTCCTATTAACGCTCTTTTTAGCCCAGATGTTGCGCCTTGGGATGAGCATTTTTATAAATTTTTTTCAATTTGTCAAGGGTGTTGTGTGTATAGATTTCGGTTGCTGAAAGTGAGGTATGTCCCAACAAATCTTGAACAGCACTTAGTTCCGCTCCTCTGTCCAACAAGTGGGTCGCAAAAGAATGTCTGAGGACGTGTGGACTCCGTTTTTCAACCGTAGTAACTTGGTCTAAAACCCGTCTTACAGCCCTATAAACTAAGGATGAATAGGCTTTTTTATCTTTTTTGGTACGGATAAGATACGGTAAGTCAGAGGGGTATTTTTCCAAAAAAATCTGTATTAATTTGACCAATTCGGGATATAATGGAATCAAACGCTCTCTTTTTCGTTTTCCAAAAACCTTAATGGTATTTCGTAAAAAATTTATATTTTCTTTACGTAGTTCGATAAGCTCAGAAAGCCGAATTCCTGTACCATAAAGCAACTCTACAATGAGTTGATTTTGTTGGTCTTGAAAAGTGTTTTCAAATTCAATTTTTTGGATAAATTCAAGATGTGGTTCAGGGACAAAAGTAGTCAGTGCCTTTCCTGTTTTTAGTGTTCTAATTTTTTGCATTGGTGATTTCTCAAGTTCACCTTTTCGCATCACAAAACGGTAAAATGCCCGCAAAGTTGCCAGTTTTCGGTTGATACTTTTGGGCGTAATTTTGACCTCCATCATGTCAATAATCCACATTCGAATGTCTTGATGTTGTGCCTTTTCAATTGGAATATCTTCCCAAAAAGCATATGCTTCTGACGATGAATTTTGACGTGAATAATTTTCAGCAAATTGCTGTAAATCTTTACGATAGGCTTTCAAAGTATGTGGACTCACACATTTTTCAAACTCTAAATAATTGAGAAAAGACGAAATCATTTTGAAGAGCTTACCCTTTGACAAAGGTTGAACTTTGCCAAAGGGAGTAAAAATATCGAACTAAAAATATTGTTTTTCAGTAATCTGTGAAAAAGAAAGAAGTTGTTTATCTTTTTCAGAAATAATTTGCTCATTTTCAGGAATTTGCCAATCCATTTTTAAATCAAGATCATTATAGATAATGCCTGATTCATGATTGGGAGCATAAAAATTATCACATTTATAGGCAAATTCGGCAGTCTTACTCAGAACTACAAAACCATGCGCGAATCCTTTGGGAATGTATAATTGTTTTCGATTTTCCACTGATAATTCTATGCCAAAACTTTTCCCAAAAGTAGGAGAATCAGAACGTAAATCAACAACCCAATCCCAAACTTTTCCACTCAAGACCCGTACCAATTTTGACTGAGCAAATTTGCCATATTGGAAGTGCAAGCCTCGCAATACGCCATAACTGGATTTTGATTGATTGTCTTGTACAAATTTGGGATGAAGTCCTGTAGCTTGGTGAAATTTTTTGAGATGAAAACTCTCATAAAAATAGCCTCGATGATCTCCAAAAATTTGGGGTTCTATGATCCATAAATCGGAAAAATCAGTGCGAATAAATTGCATATTATTAAATTTTATTCGTTGATTTTGAGTAAATTAAGTAAATATTGACCATATCCACTTTTGAGTAATGGCTTAGCTACTTCTTCCAGCTGCTCAGCAGAAATAAAGCCCATCTTATAAGCTTCTTCTTCGATGCAACCAATCTTCAAGCCTTGTCGAGCTTCAATCACTTGTACAAATTGTCCCGCTTGCATCAAAGAGGGAAATGTGCCTGTATCCAGCCATGCCGTACCCCTATCTAAAACTTGAACTTGTAATTTATTTTGTTTCAAATAGGCTTTATTGACATCTGTAATCTCATATTCACCTCGTGCCGATGGCTTCAAATTTTCTGCAATATCAACAACCTCATTATCATAGAAATATAATCCAGGGACAGCATAGTTTGACTTTGGATTTTCGGGTTTTTCTTCAATCGAAATCGCTACCTGATTTTCATCAAACTCAACGACTCCATATCGTTCGGGGTCAGCAACATGATAGGCAAATACGATTCCGCCATCAGGTGAAGTCGATTTTTGGAGTGATTCTGCTAATCCTGTTCCATAAAAAATATTATCGCCTAAAATCAGAGCTACATCATCCTGTCCAATAAAATTTTTACCAATCACAAAAGCTTGTGCCAGTCCATTTGGAATGGGTTGTTCAGCATACTGTAAGTTGCATCCGATGTGATTCCCATCCTTGAGTAATCGCCAAAAATTGGGTAAGTCATGTGGTGTAGAGATAATCAAAATATCCTGAATACCAGCACTTAATAGTACCGAAAGCGGATAATAAATCATTGGTTTATCATACACAGGAAGTAGTTGCTTGCTCATGGCTTGAGTCAGGGGATGCAAGCGAGTTCCCGACCCTCCCGCCAAAATAATTCCTTTCATTCGGATTTATCAGTTTAGTGTTCTGATTTTAATACGCTTTTGGGCGTGTCATCGTGCGTAAAGATAAGTATTTTAGTGATTTCTCAAATAAATGCATGAAAAACCCTATGAAAATTCAACTTCTTCCCAAAATTACTTCAAAATAATTTTCTGAGTTAATGTTCCTTTATCTGTTTTCAGATGTAAAAAATATAATCCCGAATGATAAGAACGCAGATCAATCTTCGTTTGAAAATCGGTTTGGTTTTGGAGGAAGTTTTTTTGTAAAACTCGACCCGAAATATCTAATATTTCCCACTCAATTTTATCAAATTTTCCCTTTAAAATTACTATAAATTTCCCATCTGTTGGATTTGGAAAAACTTGTATATTTTTCATTAAATTGGAGGAGTTTTCAAGAGAAGTAATATTTGAGATATCAGGGAAAAAACTACTTGAAATACGCCCTTCTCGATGACTATTTTTGCCACGAACTTTAAAAACTAATTTATTTTTTGTCTTAAAATTATTTAAATTTAAACAAGCCAATTTTTGTCCTTCTAAAATTTCATCATTGAGATACCAAATAAATTCTTCAGCTTCGCCAATGGCACAAATTTTATTTCCGTTTTGTTGAATTTTTAATTTTTTAGGACGAGGAAATAAAGTTTCTGAAATGTGAAAACTTTTGGTCTCAATACGAGGTAAACCACTTTGAATTTTAAGCTGGTAATTTGCTCCTATTTTCAAGTCTTCAGGTAAATCGGCTTCCCAAACACCAGAAGCATTTTTTTGGAAAGAAAGAAAATAAGTTTTATCAAAATTTCCATTTTCATCAGATAACATAATCCGAAAACTGTTTGATGATGGAAAGTTTCCATTTTGTAAAACTGAAATTTGTAGTTTTTCACTATCAACTACTTGAATATTAGTAATTTCTAAAACAGGAAAAACTTCAAAATCTTGTCGAATTTCAAGAGCTGGTAAATAAAACTCATTTCCTATTTGTTTGGCAGTTATTTGAATTTTTCCTGCTTTTTTAAGAATAATTTTTCCATCATTAATTTCAGCAGATTCGGCAGGACTAATTGAAAATTCAATAGGTAATTTGGAACTAGCTTTGGCAAAAATTTCAAAAGATTTATCAGTAATTTTCTTGTCTGTAATTTTATCAAATTGAATAGTTTGAGAAGCCTTTTGAATCGTCAAAGTCTGAGACACTTCGGTAGGTAAATAAAATTCATTTCCTGCTTGTTTAGCCGTAATTTTAACTTCTCCTGCTCCTTTAATCTGAGCAATATTTTCTAAAATTTCTAAATTATCAGAATCTTTATAAAATACAATTTTTAAGCCTGAGGAAGAGTTTGCTGAAAGTTCAAAATTATCATCACCAAAAGTTTTGGAAGAAACTGGTAAAAATGTAATTTCTTGGGAAGCTTTTAAGATTTCAAACGCTCGATAAATTGGATTTGATTTTTCATAATTTTCCGTTTCAGGTATATAAATTTTAAGGCGTATTTTTCCTGTTTTTTGTAGTAAAATTTTATTGCCTGAAATAGTGGCAAACTCATTACCCTCTACGATTTCAAAAGTTACGTTTTGAAGTCCAAAATTGGGTATGATTTCTTTTTTTGTCCAAATAACATCTGAAATTGTATTAATTTGAGATTCAGATAAAACTGATTTGTTTTTGATAACTTGTAAGGTGTGTCGAATTTCAGCTTTTTTATAACCGTTACCTCCAGCTTGTTGCATCAAAATTTCTACTGTCCCGATACCCGTTGGACGAATAAAACTTCCAATAATTTCGGCACTGCCTGAAAGGATCACATAATTGACTCTTAGCCCTGATTCGGCTTTAGCATTTAAGGTAAATAATTGCCCAAATCGTACAGAGTCCAAATTAGAAAATGTGATTTTTTGTTCCTTCAGAATCGTATTGAGAGTTGATGGACTGCCCCCGTTTTGAGAGGAGTTTGGAGGAGGTACAATGGTCACAAAATTCATGGGAATGGTAAACATCTTCTGAATAGATTTGCTTGGGCTTCCATTATCAGTTGCTGTAATTTCAAGGCTATATGTCGAAGCAAATACTAAGTAACCATTAGTACGAATTTCATTATTTTGAATGCGGAAAAAAGGTGTACCGCTTCCACCCGAAATAGCAAAAGTATGGTTTTGTTGAGTGTCGGGGTCAGTTGCTTTGAGTTTACCCACAAATGTTCCATCTGGAGCATTATTATTTACTGTGATGAAATCCATTTCTAACTGTGTAGGAGCTTGATTTTCAGTTAAAAAATTCCATGTTGTGGTATTGGCAATTCCTACAAAACTTTGAGGTATATTTTCGGTATCGGTGATAGCTCCATTTGGAATTTGGACATGGTAATTTGTTCCACCTTGTAGAGGGTTTTTCAATTTAATTTCTAAAGAATTTCCTTTAATTTCAGTGGTTACAAAAGAATTTCCTGTAATTGGAAATACTCGAATATCTGTTCCATTGGAAAGAGTCAAGTTACCTATTCCTACCCGAATATTTTTATCAAAAATAATTTTTAATTCGGAAGTAACTGGGGTATTCGTAGCGTCATCTTCTGGTAAAAATCGGGATACTGTAGGAGCAGTTCCACAACCATTTATGAAAGTCTTAGAAAGGGTTCTTGTTTTACTATTTTCAATCCAATTTACGGTATAAGTGCCTGCGGTTGTGATGGTCGTAAAAAAACTATTATCTCCATTGTTCCAAGTGGGGTAGGTGGGTGTAAAGCGATAAGACTTAGGAGTATTGATTGACCAACTTGAGTTATTTTTTCCTGCCAAAAACTTGCCTTTTGTACCATCTGGTGATTCAATTCCTGCTGTCATCTTGGTGTAAGAGCTTGCCCAAGAATTGGCATCTACATTTTGGTAATGGAGTTCAATTATTCCATTTTCATGAAGATGAATTTGGAAAGTAGCTCGTTCGGAACTATAACCCGTATGAGGGGGATTAATATCCCAATAAGGATAATCTTTAAATTCGACTACTAACTTTCGATTAGGAGATGCTCCAAAAGTTTTATAATGAATGGTTCCATAAGCAGGATTAAAATCTGACCAAACTCCTGCAATAAAATTATCTAGATTAGGCGAGTTCGGAATTGCCCCGGAAGTTCCTGCATTAGGTGAGATGGATAAATCAAATGTTATCAAGCCTTCATCACTAATATAAAATTGTTCATTCCATTGGTCATAAAATGGAAATCGAAAACCAATGGGTAAGCTTTGAGATATTTGATGGTCAGCAAGAGTTATACTTGTTGCCCCTGTCATATCTTCTAGACTGGGCGTAGGCGTAATAAGAGAGACAGCATAATCGACTTTCGCGCCTTGCAATTCGAGGCGTGCCGAAACAGTACAAAACTTATTTGGAGAATCTGATATGATTTGGATGGTTGGACTTCCGTCAATTTTTTTCGTAAAACTATTGTTTTGAGTAATGTCATCGCCTGTGATTAAAATTTCGGCTTTGAGGTCATATATTTTTGCGTCTGAAAAATTGGCTGGAATTGTAAATTGATAATTGAATTGATCATTGGTGTTGAGGGTTGTAGTTGTAAAATTTTGGGAAATCCACCCCCCACCATCAACTGAAAACCGAGCCGTTAAATTCGTTCCTGTTGTAATTGTTCCTAAATTATTTTTGATTCGGATAGTGATAAATTCTGTAGTAGTTGGACGAATAAAATCGCCATTGGAAACTTGTGGATTGAGAATCTCAATGATTTCCAAATCAATTGTGGAGGCATTGGTAGGAATTGCACTTTGGGCAACGGCTTTCTCTCCAATAATTCCTAAATTATTATTTTTTGCTCTGACCGTAAAATAGTATTTTTCTCCGCCTTTTAAACCTGTGTCAGTATGGGAAGTAGTGGCAGTTAAATCAGTAGCAATCTCTTTCCATTTTCCTGTTTGATTATCAAGTCGAAAAACATCATAATGAGTAGCATTTGGAACTGTTGTCCAATTGATATTCACTTGATTATCAGTAGAAATTAGATTTACAGCAGGTCTTCCAAAAATAGAAAATTTACCTGAAACTGCCGAAATATTATCCGATGTGATTCGAATACGAGCTTGATTGGTATGAGTATTTGGGACAAACCATTGCCAATAAAGTTCATCCTTAGGGGGAGCAGGATTAGCACTTGAACCTGTAACCATTTGCCAAGTTGCCCCATTATCTAAGGAATATTCTAAAGTTTGGTTTTGAGAAATTCCGATGCCTGACCAAAAAATATCGGGAGCTGTATTTGGTAAGAAAACATCACCTTCGGCTGGTGAACTAATTTCGATATGAGGTTTTTCGATTTGCCAAACCAATGCGAATTCTTGGCTTGTTCCTACTGGAATATTTGTTCCTTGAATACTGATTTCGTAAGTGCCTGCTTGTGGATTATCTAAAGTAATTTGTTCGATATTATTCAAATTATCTACACCTCTGGTCGCAGAACTAGCGGGATTATTAGGGTCAAGAATCCAAGGTTTGGTGATAGTTCCGCTTGGTAGATGTTTGATAGCTAAATCCAAATTATTGACCAGAACAGGGGTCGTATTTCCATGAGGAACACTTGCTGGGTCTGTCCAACAAAGTAAAACTTTGGCTTCTGCTGTTCCATTTGGAATATCAACAGTAAAAGTTTTGGTTGAGCCATTTGCTACAGAAGCAATTTTATAACGATTTTCTTCTAAAGTTTTTAAGGCTCGTAAGCCGTTTGCCCGTCCAAAACCATATTGATAATCAGGTCCTTTATTTCCTAAATCTTCGGCAGTGTTGGTTACAAGGGCTTTCATCAAGGAAGCGGGTGGTTTGTTATGATTGTGGTTTTCAGTATAATATTGGAATAATTGAGCTATTAAACCTGTAATGGCTGGTGTCGCTTGTGACGTTCCCCAGCCCAAAGTGTTGGCATAGCCTGTCTGTGATAAGGTTGTGACTTGAAAACCTGCCGCCATAACTTGTGGATGAATTCGCCCATCTCTAGAGGGACCCTTACTACTAATTCCTGAACTACTATTGCCTACATTGACTGCTCCAACTGTAATCGTATTTTTAGCCACATTACCGTGAGTACTTCGATAACCTAAAGCTCCTGAGTTCCCAATAGCATAAACATTAACTAAATAGGGAACTTGCTCAGTTAGTTTATCGGTAAATTGATTGTTAATATCATATACATCTTTTTCTCCTACTGAAGTAGGAGGATTACCTAAGCCATAGGAATGATTGCCGATAACAATTTTCTGATTTTGAATTGCTTGTTGAATTTCTGGACTTGCATTATCTCCTCTCCAACTGTAAATTTTAGCTTCAGGTGCGTTACCAATATAAAAAGGGTTGATAGCTCCTGAGGCTCCTAAAATCCCAACTACAGTCATGGCATGACCACTTACTCCTACATTTTCAATGACTTCGGCACGACCTAATAAATCATGATGATTAGGATTAATACTTCCTGCATCCCATATTCCAACATTGATATTTTTTCCTGTTAATCCTTTTTGGGTCTGTAAATAAATTGACCGTACTTGATGGGATTCATCCAATCCCAAGCCTTGTACTTTTTCTTGTTTTTGGGCATAAACCAACCAACTTTTTTGTGCTAAAATGGATAATTTATCTGATGTTGTTTTTATCTGAATGTGATTAAAAAATGGATTCGTTTGAATGATTTCAATGCCTTGTTTTTGAAGATCTAGAATAATTATCTGTGGATTTATATTTTTCTGATATTGTACATCTACAATCATTTTTTGAGTAGATTTTGTAGTAATTTCGGTTTTTAAGTTTGTGGCGAGGCGATCTTCTTTGGTAGGGATTGAAATACCCAAAATAGGATAAATTTGTAAATTTTGAATTTTTAGATTTTCAGGAATAGCTACTAAATAAGTGGAATTACCGAGATAGTGATTTAAGGAAATACCTTGATTCTCTAATTCCTTTCGTAAGGTCACAGGAGGTGTTTCAGTAAAATGCAGTTTAACATAATAGTTACCAGCATACAATGTTTGGATTTTTTGATTTTCATCTTGGGCAAATTCAGTAAAAGACGTAATCCGATGATGTCTTTTGGAAATACTTATAGAATCCGAAATTGAATTTTGATGAGTTTTATGACTTTGGTTTTGTTGAGATAGACAACTTGAAAAAAAGAAAGTAAAAAAAACCAAAACCTGAAGTGATAATGAGGAGTTCATAGTAATTTTTAGCGCAATTTTTGATTAGAAATTTAAAGTAACCCTTTTTCAATCAGATATTTCTTTGGAATAAAAAGGGACTTATGATGTAATATTTTATTAGTTTTAAAACGAAGAGAGATTTGGCTAGGTTTTATGTATAAATTGAATGAATCTTTTTAAATTTGTTGATACAACAAAATACTTAACTTGCCCAATCCTATAAATCAATATTATCCCAATATAATTATATCTTTTTTAAGAAAGTTGCCTTGAAATGACGAATCTAGCGTTTCAGGCAGAAAAATATAGGCTCTGGCGCAAAACTTGAGGGTCTTCCTAAGAGCCAAACAAATCAAAAAATTCCATGAATACAAAGCGTATCCGCATGGGGCAATGGCTAAGTTTGGTATGTGCTTGCCTATTTTTGGTATCTTGTGATCAAGGTACTGCCCCCGAAGACCACCTACCTAAAGAATCGGTGACAGTTATTAAGACAAACACCAAGCGAATTGCCATGAAATTGGTCGCCGATAAAATCACAGATTTTACATTTTCAGATATTTTTGGTTCCCCCTCAACCACCGAAGCACACACTTCCACCGATTCACTTCGTATTGTATTAAATAATCCTTCAGAGGCAGGAATCGACTTATTGGGAGATTTATATTTTGTGGTTAATTCTCGAAAAAAAGTTCATGATCGTGATTTTGGGATTTTGTACTTTCAATTGAGTGATACAGAAAAATTTTCTACTTTTTTGAGCCAAAAATTACCACAATCCTATAATTGGCAGCCATTGGAGGAGAAGAATAATTTTCGTTATGGATCATTAGAGGGAGGACGAATAATGGGCTGGAATGAAAATTTCGGAATGTTAATTTTACCACTTAGTTCGGAAGCCAATGTTAATACGGAAGCTTTTTTTATCGAATTAACGTCCTTGAATTCCGAAAATTCAATTACACAGAATCCAAATTATCAGATTTTTGAAGACCAAAGTGCCGACCTTAAAATTTGGATGAATGCTACTGAAGCTGACTTCTCAAGAGTGAATGCTAAAGCTGGACAAGCAGGAATTTTCTTGAAATCCTTAGAAAGTGCTGATTATCAACATGCTTATGTCAATTTTGAAGATGGAAAGACAGTTATTAATAACCAAACTTACGTAGATGAGAAGTCTAGAGTAGATTGGGAAAAATTATTGAAAACAGAATCTCGTTCTACGGTTCTAAATTATTTTCCTGAAAATAAGATTAGCAGTTTTCTGAATCTGAAATACAATCCTAAATTAATTACTCATCTTACTGAAATGTTCATTCAGCAAAGTATTTCTCAAAATCCTGCTTCAGCTTTAATTTTTACGGGAGCAGGAATTACGCCTGAACGTCTTGCCAAAATGTTTAAGGGAGATATTTTGATAGCCAGTACAGGAGTTATGGAGATTGAACAAGAAAGTATTACTTATGAATATGATGAAAATTTTAATCGTATTCCTAAAAGAACCCAAGAAATGGTACAAGTTCCTGAGCTTCTGATTAGTATGAGTGCAGATAAGAAAATCGAAACGATGTTAGATACTTATCGTTTGGCAGGCTTATTACAACAAGAGGGTAATGCTTATGCCGTTTCAATTTCAGGAATGCAGTTTTATGCTCGACATCACCAAAATAATTTATTAATTAGTAATAGCCTCAAAGCGATTCAAGCAATGGAAGGAAATCCTAGCGAGCATCGCTTAGCAAATTTAGCTTCAGATTACGCACTATCAGGTTATTTAAATCCAATAGAAGTTCATCAAGTACTGAAAGGAATGACGAAGGCGACTCCATCCCAAGCCTTAGAGCAAATAACCATCAAAGAAATTTTGCTACATGTCAAAGAGTTAAAGGACGAAGCAGTAAAATCAGAGATTGAAATTTTGATGCAAAATGAAGACGAAAATGCGCTAGTAGGATTACTTAAGATGTTGAAAACAAGTTCTAAAAATCCGTCTTAAATATCTTGATTAGCTGCTTATTATAAATTTATTGGTATGAAAAAATCCATTCTAAAGATTACTACTTTGGGATGGATTTTATTTATAGGAAATATTATTCTCTTTGTTAGAATTTATTAAAAAAAAGTAATGAATAATATTCATGTTTTTGGGGAATTATTTTTGCAGAAACTATTGATGAATGAATTTTTAGCAAAGTTTTCTGATGTAATTCAGTTGGAAGTTTATACAGAATTTGTAAAAATTTACATTGAAGGCTTGTATGACTCCATTTTAGACTTAGAATATAATGAGTTACTTGAAAATCAATAAAATATAAAAATTTTTTTAAATAAAGTAGAGACAATTCTAAGTACTCAAGAAGAGTTACCTGAACCGTTACGAAAGAAATTTTCTCAGTTCCATAGAAAGTTAAATAATACTCAAGGGCTGTATAGTATTTAGTCGAAGATCTCCATATGGTTTACTGTATTTTTTTCGTGAAATTCAACCCGAAGAAAGTGAACGATTAGAAGAAGGAATAGTCACATTATATTTCATCGCTACGAGGGAAAAAATGAATCAAATTTATAGGTTAAGCAGAAAACAAATAGTAAAATATCTGAATTCTCCAATCTGGGAATTTGATTAGTTTTTCAAAAGTTTGACTATTCTCCATAGGATCGATCAGCCAACTCTTAATAAAGTTCTGGTTGGTTTTGATACAAAACTTAAATAGTTGATAATTAATATTTTATTATAAAAATTATATTCCTGCCAGTTTTATCTTTCCTAAAATCCTCATCTTATGTTTTTCTGTATGGATAAAAAATGCTGTATTTTCGCATTCAGTTATAAATACTATCTAAACTAATCAAAACACGATGAAAAAGATACATTTCATTGGCGGTGAAAAAGGAGGCGTAGGAAAATCAGTACTAGCCAGAGTCCTAGCACAATATTTTATTGACCAACGCATTCCTTTCAAAGGACATGATGCCGACCAATCTCATCGATCATTTGCTCGTTTTTACCCTGATTTCAGCTCTTCAATTATTGTTGATAATTACGATAGCCTTGATCAACTCATTGAAAGTTTAGAGGACTGGGAGGATGGACGTGTTTTAGTTGATTTGGCAGCACAAACGAAATTACCTTTACTTCGATGGATGGATGAAAGTGGTGTGATGGAGCTTGCTGAAGAAATGGAAGTTGCTTTCAACTTTTGGCATGTAATGGATGATAGTAAGGACTCGGTAATTCTTTTGAAAGAGCTAATTCAAAAATTTCAGGATAAAGTGCATTATGTAGTGGTTTTGAACAAAGGACGAGGTGAAAATTTTGATATTTTCCATCAGTCCGAAATTAAAGGAGAAGTCCTTGAATTAGGAGGAGATATTATAGAAATGCCTCGTTTACATGCTACTGTAATGCAAAAAATTGATACGGCAAATGATAGTTTTTGGGCTGCTATTAATAATGTCAAAAAAGGAGAAGGATTACGTTTGTTAGAGCGCAGAAGAGTTCGAGTTTGGCAACAAAATATAAATAAAGAATTTAATAAATTGGAATTGTAAAATAATACCAATCTATCTTTTTATAGACTTGCTAAGTTTCGGAAAAGTTTAGCTCAAAAACAGATGGAAAATTACATTTATATCGTCTTGATTTTGGCGGGTGTGTTGGCAGGATTTATCAATACCCTAGCAGGAAGTGGGTCATTAATTACCCTTTCTATTTTTATGAATTTGGGTGGTTTACCTGCTGATATTGCTAATGGAACAAATCGAATTGGAGTACTCTTACAAAGTATAACTGCTACTTCGACTTTCGTTAAAAACGATAAAATCCAAATTTCAAAGGTTTGGAAATTGTTAGTTCCGATGGTTTTAGGTGCAGTTTTAGGGGCGGTAGTGGCTTCTCAAACTTCAGCTCAAAATATGGAATATGCTATTGGTGCAGTCATGTTTATTATGTTGGTTATCATCCTACTAAAACCTAAAAAATGGCTACGAGAAACTAGCGATCCACCTCAGAAAATGACTATTATAACTTTATTATCACTCTTTGGAGTAGGTTTTTATGGAGGATTCGTACAAGCAGGAGTTGGGGTTTTGATGTTAGCCGTGTTGGTCTTACAATGTGGATTAACCTTAACTGAATCGAATGCCATTAAACTACTTGCCGTTTTGGTTTTTACCTTACCCATTTTAGTTATTTTTATTTATGAAGGACAAATTGACTGGATTTTTGGAGGAGTTACAGCTATAGGGCAAGTCATTGGTGCACAACTTGCCTCTCGATTTGCGGTCAAAAGCCAAGCCGCAGGGCTTTGGACAAGACGACTTTTGATCTTGGTAGTTGTCGTTTCAATTTTAAAATTAGTCTTGGAGAAATTCTATTTTGGCGTATAAATTGACTACCTTTTGCTGATTTTTTGTGTTATGAGTCTTGAATTCTATGAAAATAGCCATCCATAGCCGTGCCTTTGCACCCAATAAACAGCCTTTTATTAAAGAGATATTCAGAGAGTTAGAAAGACGAAAGGCGGTTCTGTTACTATCCGAAGACTTCCAAAAACACTTACAAAATTCGGGTATTGAAATTGTACACCAAGGCGTTTTTCGGAAATTTCTCCATCCGAAAGAAGCTGATTTGATGCTCAGTTTAGGCGGTGACGGAACATTCTTAGAAAGCGTTATGCTTGCCCGTGATTCAGGGATTCCGATTTTAGGAATTAATCTAGGTCGTTTAGGATTTTTAGCGACCCTCAATATTGGGCATTTACAAAGGGGACTGGATGCCGTTATGAATAATGAATTTGGGGTCGAGGAACGAACCCTTATTCGATTGACAACCGACCGCGCCATCTTTGGAAAAAATAGTTTTGGGTTAAATGAATTTACCATCACCAAGCGAGACATTGCTTCAATGATTGTAGTTCATACCTATATTAATGGGGAGTACTTAAACTCATATTGGGCAGATGGTTTAATTGTCTCAACTCCAACGGGTTCAACGGGATATTGTTTAAGTGCAGGAGGTCCTGTAGTGATGCCGCATTCACAGAATTTTGTGATTGCTCCGATTAGTCCACATAATTTGAATGTTCGTCCTTTAGTCGTTTCAGATGACTCGGTGATTACTTTTGAGACAGAAGGACGAACTGATACTTTTTTAGTTTCGTTGGATTCTCGTTCTCGAATTGTAACTTCTGGTATTCAATTAGAAGTCCGAAAATGTGAATTTCCGACCAAAATGGTGCGCTTACCAAATGAAAATTTCCTAAAAACATTACGTCTAAAAGTTAATTGGGGATTAGATTCTAGAAACTAAATTATTTGATTATTAGTTTTTTAAAATCAATTTTTGTATAACGTTTCATATTTTATCCTTCAAAATCCTTAGTATAATTTACTTCCATTAATTTTCAATGAAATGCCTGTTTTTTCTTTAAATTTGGCACTTCAAAAATAGAAGTAGGACACATTCTAATCTTTTTTTTCATGTTAAAGAAAATAGCAACTTTTATAGGATTTTTTCTCTGGCTGAATGGCTCTATTTTATTCGCTCAAAACGATAAAATTCCAATTTCGGACACTGACTACCAAAATACGGATATTGAAATGGCAGATAAGTTTCGAGAAGATGGTAAAATTTATGTCGTTATTGCTGTCATTTCAGTTATTTTAGGAGGATTAATTACTTACTTGGTAATCATTGATAAAAAAACCTCTAAACTGGAAAAGATGTTAGCCAATCAAGAATGAAATAATACAAATTAAGAGATTTTACCTCATTATTATGGAATACCATTAGTTTAATAATCATTGTTGGCTGTGGCTTCACAGCCAATTTGATATATCCCAAACTCTCCTTTCACACTCCATAAAATTCATCATAAAAACGACTTGATAAATCCTTGCAGATTCAGGATTCATAAGAAAACAGAAACCTCTACGTTTTTTGAGACATTCCCTAAGTTTAAACGATGTTTTTTTAATTTGCCGATGCCCAGAAAATCATTCACAAATCTCTAGAAATATGAAATTACCATCAAAATTAACATTGAAAATTTTGCAATGTTTTCTCTTTTGTTTTCCACTTTTGGTTCATGCTCAAGGTGAAAACGAGTCAGAGAAATTAGAAGAGTACCGCCAACGAGCTAAAAAATTAGTCAAATTCTTTGAATATTCATTGAATACACTTGGAGATCCTGAAACTTCTGCCGAAGATAAGGATATTATCATTAATGAAAGTTACCTGAAGTTTTTTCAAGATGATAAAGTGCAAGTCGAAGATGACTTGGATGAAAATCGAGAAATGGTAACCAACAAAGATGTTCAAGCCTACTTCAAGGATGTAGATTTCTTCTTTAAAGAAGTTAAATTTGAGTTTAATATCGAAGAAGTTACACACTTTACGAACTCTGAAAATCGACTATTTTTCAAAATTTCGATGAGTCGTAATCTCAATGGAATTACTATCAAGGGAGATTCAATAAATACAAATAAACCCCGCTATGTGGAAATTGCAGTTAATGAAACGCAACGCCAACTCAAAATTGTAAGTGTATATACTACCAAACTCAACGAAGAAGAAGAACTTGAAAATTGGTGGAAACAGCTTTCAACAGACTGGAAAACTATTCTTACGGGAGATATGCAAGTAGGTGATATTCCCAGTATTCCACAACTCAAAAAGATCTTAGCTACCGAAGAATTAGACATTTCTGGAAAATCTAATATTAAGAGTATCAAGCCTTTATCAAAATTAACAAAACTTAAAAAATTAAATATTTCAGGTACACAAGCTGATAGTATTTTTCCCATTCGGAACTTAACACAGTTAGAATATTTAGATTGCTCAAATACAAAAATTCCTACATTTGCTCCTATGAAATATGCTACGGCATTAAAAAATTTGTATCTTGAAAATATCCCCATTAAAGATATTTCTCCCTTACAAAATTATGTAAAACTGGAGCGATTGCGAATTTCAGGTACACAGGTTTCTGGTTTAAAAGCTATTTCAGAACTTTTGAATTTGAAAGAGTTAAGTTTTTCAGAAACAAAAGTACGTTCTATTAAGCCTTTAGAAAAATTACAAAATATTGAAATTTTACAATTCTCTAAAACAGGTGTAAATAACTTATCTATTTTATCAAAATTGAAAAATTTGCAATTATTAGAAATGGATAAAACACCAGTGGCTGATTTGAAGCCATTAAATGGATTGAAAAATTTGAAATCATTATTCATTAATGATACTAAAGTAGCTTCTCTTGCTCCCTTACATGATTTGAAGAATTTATCTAAAATTTACTGCGATCACTCTTCTGTAACAGCAAAAGAAGCTAAAGAATTTATGTCTTTGCATCCCAAAACCTTATTAATTTACGAATCCAAAGCTCTTGAAAATTGGTGGGAAGCACTTCCTTCAGGGTGGAAAACAGCTTTTCAGAAAGCAGTTAAATTTGAAGGTAATCCAACCAAAGAACAATTACATCAGATTTCTGCATTATCTCAGTTAGATCTTAGCAATCAAAAGGGAATTACTTCACTTGAACCCCTCAAGGTCATGGTTAATTTAAAAGAATTAAACTGTTCAGGTTCAGGAATTTCAGATTTAACCCCGCTTGTTGATTTGATTGATTTACAAGTTTTAAATATTGCTAATACAGGAGTATCAAAACTTGAGTTATTGAGTAATTTGAATAAATTGGAAGTTTTGAATTTTGAAAATACGAAGGTACAACAGATTTCAGCATTAATTTATCTTTCTAGTCTCAAGAAAGTGTATATGAATGGAACACTAGTTTCTTCTTCACAGGTGATTAAGTTAGCAGGATTGAAAAATATATTGTTGATTTTCAGAACAAAAGAGTTGCAATCATGGTGGAACACTGTTCCAAATGAATGGCGAGAAGTGTTGACGAAATATGTTAAAATATCCCAAAAACCAACAGGAGAAGAATTGCATAAGTTAACGAGCTTGACGGCTATTAATATTACAGATAACTCACAAATTCGAGATCTGAGTCCGTTGCGAAAATTTATCCGTTTACGAGAGTTACGATTTTCGAATACGAATATTAGTAATTTAGAACCGATCAAAGCACTTACTACCTTGCAATTATTGCAATGCTCGAAGAGTCCCATTGGAAGTTTGAAGGATATTTCGGGATTGAAAAATTTGCAACATCTTGAATGCGAAAATACAGCCGTAAGTGATCTTGCTCCTTTGAAAAATCTCAAAAAAATGAAAATATTGAGAATTGCAGGAACACCTGTTAGTAATTTAAAAGATTTGGCTGGGCTTCGAAAAATGAATGAAATTGATATCTCAAATACCAATGTTCGTTTTTTGAAACCACTTTATGAATTGAAAAAGTTAACTTCTCTCAAGTGTTATAATGCCAAAATTTGGAAGTTATTTATAGATAAATTTAAGAAGGCTAATCCGAAGTGTGAAGTGATTTATTACTAGTCATCATTTTGATTATTAGATTATTACCTTTGATGAGGTGAGTAAACTTTGTCAAAGGTTTTCAAATTCAATTCTTAGATGAAAATTACTTTATCTAATACATTTTCTCCCATTTGTTGATTCAACAAATCCCGTACTTTATTTCCCGACATACTCAATTCTTGTTTGAGTGGAGCAGAAGATAGTTCCACGTATAATACTTTGTTTTGTATAAATAATCGTCGTGTACGGTCAGCAATTGGTTTGCCCATCATTTGAAGCCACGAAGTTTTAATATTTGCTTCTTGATGTGGTTTTTTGAGTTGATAAGTTTCAAAAAATTTGGGCATAACATCCTTCAACGCAGTCGGCTGATTAGACTGTCGAACAGATAACTTACGAAAATGACGCATAAACGAACAAGTTTTTGGGATAAATAAAAACGAAAGAAAGTATAATGATTTGACTATCAATTATCTCTCCTTAAAATCTGCAAGTAAACTTAAAAAGGACGTAACTTTGATGTAAAAATGTATTAAAAAAACAATACGACAAAGGTACAAAATTGAATGAGTTTTGTCTATTGTTTGTCTGCAAAAATTAAAAACAAAATTAACTCCAGAATGTACTTTTTAGCTTGTTTTGATAAAAAAAATCAAGCTAATATGAAGGTATATTTTTGCTTGATTTTATCTTAAATATTTTTTAAAACTAGACTGTTTCAATCTAATACTTTTTTATGCTTATGGAGCTAATCGCTTCATTTTCCAGTGATTAGCTTCATCTTTTTGATAGATAATTCGGTCATGTAAACGGCTAGCACGTCCTTGCCAAAATTCAAAATATTGAGGAATGATTCGGAATCCTCCCCAATTTTCAGGACGTTCAGGATTAGAATTTTCATATTTTTTCGTGAATATTTCAACCTGTTTTTCTAAGAAGTCACGGCTTTCGATTTCATGACTTTGAGGTGAGGCAATAGCTCCTACTTGACTTCCTTTCGGACGAGAATTATAATATTCAGTAGATAATTCAGCAGTTATTTTTTCTGCTTTTCCTTCAATACGTACCTGACGCTGAAGAGGTTGCCAAAAGAAATTTAATCCTGCATATGGATTTTCTAATAAATGTTTTCCTTTTCGACTATCGTAATTTCCAAAAAAGACAAAACCTATATCATCTAATTCTTTGAGCAAAACTACACGAGTCGAAGGTCGTCCGTTTTTGGAGGCTGTTGCTAAGTGCATTGCCGTAGGTTCTATAATTTCAGGAGTATTTTGAGCTTCTTGCATCCAAATTCGGAACTGCTCAAAAGGACTTTCGACTACATCCGACTCCAACAGCGTGCCTAATTGATAATCCGTGCGAATATCTCGTAAGTTCATGGTTTATGTTTGTATTTTTTTATGGATAAGTGGATTTTGACTGCTTTTAAACAACCTTTAAATCTGATTTTATGTTGTTACTTTTTGAATTTAATATCCCAAAATTTGAAGCATAACGGCTGAATCTTGCTCTTCACAAAAAAGCTCAGTAGAAATATTTCCTTCCTGGTCTTTATCTACAATAATATGCTGAGGCTCAGGGACTAAGCAATGTTGTATTCCTCCACACCCTCCCAAAGCATCCTGATAAGCTCCTGTATGGAAAAATCCTAAATAAAGCGGCTCTTCTTCGGTATATTCAGGTAGATAAATATTTGCACCATGTGTTTTGGCATTATAAAAATCATCACTATCACAAGTTAGACCTCCAATTGTTACTTGTCGATAATCCTTATTCCAACCATTAATGGCTAATAATACAAAAGCATGCCTTTTTGCCCATGTATCAGGGAGTTGTGTCATTAATGAGCCGTCAATCATATACCATGACTCACGATCATTTTGTTGTTTGGCATCTTCTACAGAATAAATCATCGCCCCACTCTCACCAACAGTATAAGTGCCAAACTCAGTGATCAAATTTGGCACAGGCACGCCGTGTTTTTCACAAATATATTTTATTGTTTTAACTATTTCATCGACTATGTATTCGTAATCATACGAAAAATCAAGACGAGTCTGAATTGGCATTCCTCCACCAATATCAACTGTATCTAAGGTATGGCAATGTTGTCGCAATTCACAGTATTTAGTAACAAATCGGTGCAACTCACTCCAATAAAATGAGGTATCTCGTACTCCTGAATTGATAAAAAAGTGCATCAATTTGAGTTCAGCATTGGAATGCTTGAGTGTTTCATTATAAAAATTGATGAGTTCATCCGCCCGAATTCCTAAACGAGAAGTATAAAATTCGGCATTGGGTTTTTCATCTGCTGCCATCCGAAGCCCTACTTTGAAATTTTCTCGAATATTTTCCGCATAAAATCGAAACTCGCTAGTTGAATCCAAAATTGGAATCATATTTTCAAATCCTTCATTAATGAGATTACAAATAGCTCGTTTGTAGGTTTTTTGTTTATAGCCATTACAAACAACTGGGATATGTGTATTGATTTTCCCATCAGCAGTCAATCGAGCCAAAATATCCAAGTCATAAGTTGAAGAAGTTTCCAATCCTATATCATTTTTTAAAACTTCTTCTGTAATAAACTTAAAATGAGATGATTTGGTGCAATAAAAATAGCGGTAATCAGCTTGATAATTATGCCGTTGTATTGCTGCATGAAATAGACTAGTAGCATATTGAATTTGCTCGGAGATTTTAGGTAAATAACTGATACGTAGAGGAGTTCCGTATTCTTCGATTAAGTCCATGAGGCGGACATCGTGAAAGTAAAGTTCTTGATTTTTGGTGTGAAACCCTCTTTGGGGAAATTCGTAACTTTTGTGAATGAGGTCAGAGTAGTTCATTTTCTTGGGGCTTACTGTTTGGACTTGAATCCGCCACAAAATTGCGATAAAAAAAGATTATTTTTCAATTAAATTGCGAAAAATTAGGACATCTGTACTTTTTTGCGTAAAGTAACGAGATCTTAGTGATGTTTCTCAGTTATTGTAAATGAGGGAAGACCTTTTTAAGAAGAATTTTATTCTCAAAAACGAAGTTTTTTGCTGATTTACTTAAAAAAAGCAAATAAAAGGCTACTTTTGAAACGATAATAATTCGTGTGCTTTTTCTCAGGATTTGTTAGAGACCCATAAATAACTTTGAAAATGTTAAAATTTTCATTAAACTCAAAGCTAAAAAGTTTTAAGAACACACTAGAGCAAATCCACCCTAAGTGATGTAGAGAATTGGGCTGCTCACTTTGTCACATATCTTAATAAAACCTTCATCTAATACACTGTTTTAATGTGGTTTTATTCTATTTTTTATCCTAACTTAGTATCAAACGGGTTTAATTTGATTAGCTGATGGAAAATCTTTATTTCGAAGGGAATAGTATTGACCATGATTACCGTCCGACTGTGGAATTGGATGTAGAAACAGGGAAGTGTGAGTTTTCAGGACTCTCCTATCCATGGGATCCCGTTTCTTTTTATGTTCCGATTATTGATTGGATTAAGCGGTATACCAAAGAACAAGTCAAACCAATTACATTCAACATGAAAATGGAAGGCTTTAATACTACTTCGGGTGCCAAACTCATGGAAATTTTTAGAATGTTGGAGAGATATGACGCTCAAGAAGGTAAAGTAATTATTCATTGGTTTTATGAGGAAGAAGATGACGATATGTTAGAAGCAGGACAAGATTTTAAGCGTATCCTTAAAATTCCTGTTATTTTATCTATAAAAGAAGAAGAATTTGATAATGAATAGTTTAATAAAAGTTAGTTTATTTAAATTTTTTGAACAAGTAATTAGATAGATTAAAATTCATTTCCAAATAACTGAGAACCAATAGGAGATTTTCCAAAATCAAAATGTAAGGAAAGTTGAGTAAATGGAGCTAGATTAGGTGTATATTTTAGCTTAGTAGTATCTTGTTGAAATTGCAAATTACGAAGACTAACCATACCTAATTCTACAAACAGTTGGTACCTACGCTTTATTTTATAATCTATTCGGATACTACTTCGTATTTCACTATAACTCATCCGAGCAGTTTGGTCAGATAATCGGAATTGACCAGTAAAACTTCCCGTTCGAGCATCAAATGCTGAAAAATACAATTTAGCATTCATATTGATTTTCTTTGAAGCATCATAAATCAAGGCAAATTCTATAGGCAATAGTACATTAATATCCCATTTTGGGTGTAATTTTCGGTTAATTCCCAAAATTGGAATAGGTAGAAATGTTCCCGAATTATAAGTTAAAGCAATTCCTAAAATGGTTTGTTTTCGTAAGCCTTGGACTCGAATTTTGGCTAATGCGCCTAAAAAATACGGATGAACTTCATTCAAATAATAACGGTCTTCGACCATGCCCAAATTAGCTGAATAAAACCAAAATCCATTTTTTAGGCTGGCTCGAACATGCGTTAAACCAATTGAAAAATTATAAAGCTGCTGTTTATCAATAAAATCTGAGTTAATCCAACGCCAACCTGCGTTAGTCGTTAGAAAAGTTTGATGAAATTTAATATTAAACTCTCGAAGTCTTAGTTCAAGGTTTCCACCAACAGGTAAAATGAAAGCGACATTCATGGTTTGCATTCCAAACTTTACCGAATCATTCACCGTTGCCGAAGGCGAATAGTAAGAAGTTAGGCGCATTCCTGTTCTAAAAAAACGACTCATCCCAAAACGTTGAGCAAAAAGTACGTTAGTGGAGATGAAAAGAAATAAGATTAATAGGTATCCTTTTTTTGTCATATATTCAATTAAATTCTATAAGAGTTCAATAATTTTCTTTGCTTCTCGCTCCCCACTTATAAAAGCACCGTGAACTGTTCCTCGATAATCTCTAGAAGTATGCTCTCCTGCAAAAAATAATTTATCCTCAACTGCTTCGGTCAAAACATCATAATCAGTTGAACGTGTGCCTTTTGGAGTGAAAGAATATGAACCCCATGTGAATTCATCTGAAGACCATTTTGTTCGAAGTAATTGAGTTGGTTCAGGGATATTATTGCCATAAATAATTTTGAGGTGTGCCATAATCTCCGCTATGATTTCTGCATCACTCATTTTTTCAATTAATAAAGAATAATTTCCAAATGTGAAAGTCATTAGTGCATTTATTTCTGAAAATTTGCGATAATTTAAGAAATAATTAAACTTTCCTTTGGTTTTTGGGGTAAGTCCGATGTATTGTAAATCAGTTTCCCAAAAAGCCGAATCCCAAACACATAAGAATTTATTGATGACTCCCATTTGTAATTTTTCAATTGCCTGTTGCTTGGGATTTGGTAAAGTAGGTACGAACGAAATGACCTTTTTCTTGAGTACACCTAATGGCACAGTAAGTAAAATAAAATCAGCCTCAAAAGTTTGATTTTCAGTTAGAATAATGGTTTTATCAGTAAGATAATTTATCTCTATAATTTTTGTGTTCGTTTTAATGTCAATACCTTGTATCATATAATTTACGATAGTATCATAACCATTTGTAACTAACAATTCTCGTCCTGAAAACTCTTCATCATCATAAAAATCTAAGGATGATAATTCTGAAATATCAGCTCCTGTATCAAATTCTAAGTAGGCAGATAGTTGATATGTCCAAAGTCGATTAGATTGATAGTGTGGATATTTTTGGTAAAAAATGGTTTCGAAACTTTGATTTTGATCTCCTCCCAAATTTTCTAGTATCTTATTGTACTCATTTTCAGCTTTATCTAATACCGAATCTGAGTATTGTGTACCATCTATATCATATACTTTGACTTGGTCATCATCGGTTTCAAATAGGTTCGTACCTGACGCTTTAGCTAAATTCGTAATTGGATTTTTGTTATCACCATGAATCCAGCTGGCACCTTCATCAAAAGGAATGTCGCTATTTCGTTGGGTTTTGAGTCGTCCACCGACTTGGTTTTGAGCCTCTAAAATAGTTATATCTATATTTCTGGTTTTAAAATAGTTAGCTGCACTCAAGCCAGCTATTCCAGCTCCAATAATGATAATTTTCTTATCTGTCATGATCGGAGTAATTTTTTCTTCTTGGCAAGAAGTAAATAGAGATGGTGTGGCAGTAAGTATTGGTAAACTCAATGCTGTTTTTTGTAAAAAACTTCGTCTATTCATGGTTATTTGATTTTAAATAACTTTCGGTTTATATCTCTAAAATCTGAATCTCAATTCTTCGGTTTAGTTCTCGACCATCCTTTTCGTCATCATTACTTGCAATGGGACGTGTATCACCATAACCAATTGCTTCTAAACGACTGGAAATAATACCTTTACCAACTAAATAATTTTTAACAGCTTTGGCTCTTTTATCGGATAAATACAAGTTGGTTCCTGCTTCTCCGATGTTATCTGTATGTCCCGAAACTTCAATACGTACACTTGAGTTTTGCTCCAAGAATTGGCTTAAACGATTTAATTCTTCGAATGATTTATCGGTTAAAATATCTGAACCTGATTCAAAAAAGACATCTTTTAAAATAAAAATTTGCTTTAGTTTTAGAGGTAATAACTTAAAATCTAACTGAATTTTGTCCTTCCAGATAGTATCTGTGTCAAAGGCTTGTGTGGCATAAAAATGACCTATTTGTTGAACTTCTAAACGATATTTTTGAGATTCATTATCGATCACAATTTGGTACTTTCCGAAGGAATTAGATCGGTATTTTTTGACTATATTATCTGTATTCCATTCCATTAATTGGAGAGAAGCTGAAAGTGATTCATTAGTCATTTTATCCTGAATTATTCCCTCAATATTTAATTGCTTCTTTTGCAAAGAATCATATCCGATATAATAATTTCGATGCTGGAATTTAGGACGTTTTAAGTTGATTGTAAGTATATTAGTTTCTTTATAAAAAGTTCGGCTATTCCGTGAAACAGTTGTTTTTAGAGGTATATGAAATGGTAATTCTATCTTATAAAATCCTTCGGTATCTGTAGTTACTTCATACGCTTTTTTTGAACTTTCAAATCGCAGGACACAACCCTTACATGGTTTTGTATTTTTTCGATAAATAACCTTTCCTGTTACTGTAACCTTAGAAAAAGTATAAAATCGATAAATATCTGTTAACCCAAAGCCTCCTGTTCTATCAGATGTTAGATACCCAACTTCATTAATCTTCGAAAAATACAAATCATCCTTCACAGAGTTAATAGGTAAACCCAAATTTTTAGGCTTTCCCCATCTTCCCGTAGCCATATTAAAATTAGACTGAAAGATATCATATCCTCCAATAGATTGATGCCCTTTTGAACTGAAATACAAAGTTTTACCACCGTTGGTGATGTAAGGAGAATCTTCATCTTTAGAAGTGTTAATTTCCGTAAGTGGACGAGGTTTCGTCCATTTTCCATTTTTATCTAAAGTAGATTGATACAAATCTAAACTTTTTCCTCGCCCATGATTAGAAGAAAAAATAATCCGATTACCATTATCATAAACACAAGCAAATTTTTCGGTTTTAGATGTATTAATACCTTTATCTAAGAGTTTAGGAATTTTCCATTCGCCATCTCGAAACTGACTGATTTTCAGGTCACCATCTTGATAAATTAGTAATCGGCGATCAGCATCCAAGAGTTGAATCGCTACGTCATATCCACTTGAAGTATTTCCATTTTTGATGCGTATAGCCGTATTCCAAGTATCATCTGAACGCATTTTAGAAATGAAAATTCGTTTTTTAGCTCCTCGTTTTTTGCGTTTGGATGGTGTTTCAAGAGGCTGATTTTGACGTGTAAAAATTAAATCTTTACCACTTTGAGAAGCTACTGCTCCAAATTCAGCTTGTTCACTATTAATTTGTTGGTTAATATGCTCAATTTTTGTGCTATTTTCAATTCGGGAAAGCTGAATACCATTTTTCACAAATGAGATTAATTCCTTACATTCTTTTAATTGTTTGCGGTTTTTTCCCGTTTGAAGATAGCTTTCGAGGTGTTCATAACTTTCATGAAATTTGTGATTGAGATAGTAACTTTTACCACTCCAAAACTCAAAATCTTCAAATTCATGTGGAGCTACTCGGCTTAAACTATCCCAATATTGTTGAGCTTCTTGAGCTTGATTTGTTTTCAAAAGACTGATTCCAAGATAATAAAGGGCTTTTTTGTTTTCAGGTTCTGTTCCTAAAATGGCTTTGTAAGTAGAAATGGCTTCGAAATAATTTTGATTTTTAAAAAAGCGATATCCTTGTGCCAAGTTATTCTCAATTTGAGCAAAAATAGTTATAGGAAGAATAAAATAAATAAAAATTACTAATAGTTTAAAAATAGTACTTTTCATGGAAATGTAAGTTTACTTAGAATTTAAGGATAGTAAAATGGAGTTATTTATCAAAGATAAAAATTCACTTATAATTTTAGCCTTTAGAAATTTGATTTTTTAAAAAAATAATATCCGTAAAAATATATTTAAAATATTGTTAACCAATATATTATTTTATTAAAAATAGCTTTAAAATATCCGTAAAATCTGTTTTTTAGCTCATCAAAAGTTTGAGTGAGGCGTTTATTAAAATGAATGAAGTTGAAACACAATTTGTAAATAATCATGAAACAAGTTTTTGGTTTTCTGACGAGTGCCTTATTTCTGGTCATTTTGGTTTATGCCGTTTTGCAATGGTTAAATATAGAAATCGGTACATTCTTGGATTGGGGAGTTGGAGTTGCTTCCTTACTTTGGTTAATTGTTATAGTTACTGTACCTTGGGATGCTCATTTTCGAGCCAGTGAAGTTCTGCATGATGCTAAAATTTCGCAACGAAAAGAACTTTTGGTAATTGATGAAAGCCTTAAATATGTTCGTAAAATATCTCGTAACTCATTGATTATTGCTGTTTTATTGCATATTTTCTCAGCAATTGCATTGTATTTTGTGGCTGCATCTGGGATTAGTCCTGTTGGTTATTTTTCGGCAATCGCTGCTATTTTATTAACTTTTTTACGCCCTTCAGTACGTTTTTATGAATTTTTGTACGATAAACTACGGAATATTCAAAAGGAATTTCGTTATCCTCGTGAAGATTTAAGGGAGTTGCTTCTTCAATTTGATGATATTCAAAGCCGAATGAAATGTCTTGAGTCCCAATTGAGTGATGACCCAGAAGATAATTCTTGGAAAAAACAAATGATGGAAACCCATGAAGAATTATGGAAAGAACTCCAGAAGAAAGGTGTGAAAATCGAAGAAACAGACACAAAATATGCCCAAGAAATTCAGCGATTGCGCACCGAATCCCAACAACATTATGACAAAGTGGCTTCGGATATTAAGTTTCTGGATAGTGTTCGGGAAATAGCTAACTTCATTCGAGAATTGAAATAACAAATCACTGATTTTCAACTCTCCAAGTGTTTAGAGTGCTTGGAGAGTTAAAGTATTCAAATATTGTTTTAGTCAAATTTTGACCTCAACCTTGCCAGTTTCTCCTCAAAACTTAATTCCTTTTTGGCTGTTTTTTTCGGATTTTTAGACAATGGTTTTGTCGATTTTTGAGCTTGATTTTGACCTTTCATACTCAGGGAGATTCTACGGCGTTTTTCATCTATGGTTAGGACTGTTACCATCACTTTTTGCTGAACCTTAACAACTTCACTCGGATGCCGAATAAATCGGTCAGCCATTTGGCTCAAGTGTACCAAGCCATCCTGATGCACCCCTATATCTACAAATGCGCCAAAATTTGTCACATTCGTAACAATTCCTGGTAGATACATTCCTTCTCGTAAATCTGCCATTTCTTCAATACCCTCAGTAAAAGAAAATGACTCAAATTTTTCACGAGGGTCACGCCCTGGTTTATCTAATTCTTTTAAGATATCGGTCAAAGTGGGCAATCCTACTGTATCGGTTACATAATTTTTGAGATTGATATTTTTTCGTAAATCTGCATTTTTGACCAATTCAGGAATAGTTGCATCTAAATCTTTTGCCATTTTCTGGACAATTGGATAGCTTTCGGGGTGTACTGCACTCTCATCCAACGGATTTTTTGCGCCACGAACTCGCAAGAAACCAGCAGCTTGTTCGAAGGCTTTTTTACCCAATCGAGGGACTTTTTTCAATTCTGCACGGCTTTTAAAACCACCGTTTTCATTTCGATAATTAATAATATTTTGAGCCAAAACTTGTCCCAAGCCGGAAACATACATTAGTAATTTTTTACTTGCCGTATTGACTTCAACTCCTACCGCATTTACACAACTGACGACTACATCATCCAGACTTTGTTTCAATTGAGTTTGGTCAACATCATGTTGATATTGCCCCACTCCAATTGATTTTGGGTCAATTTTCACTAACTCAGCCAAAGGGTCAGCTAGTCTTCTGCCAATGGAAACTGCTCCTCGAACCGTTACATCATGATCAGGAAATTCTTCCCGTGCAATTTCGGAAGCCGAATAAACCGAAGCCCCACTTTCATTGACCATAACTGTGTCTATATTTGACAATTTCAAAGAACGAATAAATTGTTCTGTCTCACGACTTGCCGTACCATTTCCGATAGCAATTGACTGAACTTCAAAGTCTTTGCATAATTCCCGAATCATAATTCCTGCTTGAGCTGATTTACGTTGAGGCTCATTTGGATAAATAACAGAATGATCTAATAATTTTCCATTTTCATTGAGAATTACCACTTTACAACCCGTTCTAAACCCCGGATCAATAGCTAAAATCCGTCTCTGTCCTAGGGGTGCCGCCAATAATAATTCTCGTAAATTATCGGTAAAAACATTAATGGCTTCTTCATCGGCTTTTTTCTTGGTTCTCATCCGAAATTCGGTTTCCATCGAAGGAGCAAGGAGTCGCTTGTAACCGTCTTTGACTGCCATTTCGAGTTGCTCAGCAATTGGAGGAGTTCCTTTGACAAATAAATTATCCAAAATTTCAACTGCTTCATCTTCTTCGGGAGCAGTATCCAAGGAAATAATCATTTCTTTTTCGGCTCTTCGGAGGGCAAGAACTCGGTGGGAGGGAGCTTTGGCGATGCTTTCTGACCAGTCGAAATAGTCTTTATATTTTTGTCCTTCTTCCTCTTTTCCTGAAATAACTTTAGCGGTAAAAGTAGCTTTCTTCTGATAAAGATTTCGCATTTGCTCCCGTGCATTTTGGTCTTCGCTGACTTTTTCAGCAATAATATCTCTTGCTCCTGCTAAAGCCTCTTCGAAGGTCTCTACCCCTTTTTCAGAATTAATATATTTTTTAGCTTCTTTCTCTAAATCAATACTTTGTGCAGTAAAAATAACATCAGCTAAGGGTTCTAATCCTTTTTCGCGGGCAATGGTGGCACGAGTTCGGCGTTTGGGTTTATAAGGCAAATAAATATCCTCTAACTTAGCTAAGGTTTCGGCTTCTTGGATTTGTTTTTCGAGTTCGGGAGTCAATTTTTCGAGTTCGGTGAGAGATTTTAAAATAGCTTCTCGGCGTTTGTCCAGTTCTCGAAGTTGGGTAATACGGTCTCGAATTTGAGTAATGGCGACTTCGTCTAGACTTCCCGTAACTTCTTTTCGATACCGAGCAATAAATGGCACAGTTGCGCCTTCGTCCAGTAAAGCTACCGTAGCAGAAACTTGTCGAATGGTGATTTTTAATTCTTCGGCGATTTTTTGGATATTATTTGTCATTTACTTTTTCGTCAATTTTGAGACTTCAAATGTATTGGATTTTAAGGATTTTTGAAGTACACTTCATAAATTAGATCATAAAATTTAAGTCAAACTTGTTTTAAATCTTATGAATCAGGTTTGATATTAAAACAAAACCTCCTAAGCTTTCAAAACTTAGCAGGTTTAAAATATATCGTTATACCTTGAAAGTTAGACTTTAATACTAATTTTATTCTTTATTAAATATTTTTTCAGAGGCAAGCCGTCCATTTTTCCAAATTTGCATTTTTGTTTTTTTTCCCTTTTGGTCATAGAATGACCATTTTCCTGTTCGGCGCGTGCTGTATTGTCGTCCTCGACTGGCAAGTTGACGATTTTCATAATATGTTTTTACATATCCTGCAATGTGTCCACTTCGATAAGTAGTTTCCGATTTTACTCTTCCCGACTTATAGTATTCGAAGACTGTTCCTTTTAGTTTGCCTTTATAAAATGGCTCTTTCGAGAGCAATTCGCCTGATGAATAATAAGTTTCTCGAACCCCAATAATTTGTCCACGAATATAGGTTTCTAGTACTTTTAGTTTGCCGTTTGGATGGTAATATTTACGTTTACCTTCGGTACGTTTATCTTTTATAGTACGTTCTTCCTGTAAATTTCCATTTTGGTAAAATTTCTGTATCTTTTGGTTTTTTTCATTATTTTTGAAAGTAATTTTTTTCTCTACTTTTCCATTTGGATAGTAATAAATATTCAAACCAACTTTCTTCCCATTTCGATAATTTAAGTTATAATGTGCTGTTCCATTCTCATAAAATCCTGATACTGAACCATGTAATACGGCACTCAGAAATGCTGAAGATTTAATAGTTTTGCCTAACTTTCGATTTCCTTTGAGCATTACCATTCCTTTTTTTCGTAGGATACCCCTTGAACTAAAAGATCGAAACTCACTAAATTTATCATTTTTCATAAAGATTTCGAGTTCCAAAACGCCATTTTCATAGTAAGTTTTGGCAGAGTCAGGAGCTAATGCCCCATTCTTAAAAACGGTTTCAACTTGTGGTTTTCCATTCGAATAGTATTGCATGGCTTTTCCGTGCTGAATGCCATCAACATAAGTTAAGGCTTCCTGTATTATTCCAGTTTGGTAGTATTTTTTTAGCACACCATGGGGCTTACCTTGTTCGAAATATCCCTCTGACTTGAGATTTTTATTGGGATAGTAATTTTGAAAAAGTCCATGCTTATTATCATTTTGATAGCTTCCTTTTTCGATGATCGTTCCGTCTGTAGTATAAGCAAATATAGTTCCTTCTCGTTTGTCATTCAAGCAGTTATATTCTAACATTTTCTGTCCACTTGGGTAATATTCTGCTACTTTTCCTTCCCGTTTTCCGTCTTTGAAATAAACTTTCATACGAAGCTCACCAGTCTCGTAATATTGAATATATTCACCGATCATTTTTCCTTGCTTAAAATTTCCTTTTACCTTTACCTTGCCACTTTGATAATAACTAGTATAGCTACCATCAATCACATTGGGACTATCTTTAAGAACATAGTATTCTTCTTTGATAGCTGAATTGAGAGAGTCAAAAGGTTTTTGCACTTTCACCCATTCTTGTTGAGCAAAGGCAACATAAGTTAAGCTACTAACGAAAAAAAAACTCAACCATTTTTTGGATATTTTTTTCATGGGGTTTTTGGTCGGAGTGTTACTTTTAAAAGGAATGTGGTTTTTAAAAGGAATGTGTTTTTTTTAATAAACTGATTGTCAATATATTTGAACTGAAGAAAACATTAAATATTTTTTTTAATATTCCCAAAAATAACATCAAAGCCTGACATTTATTGTCAAAAATGAGCTTATATCTGATTTCTAAGAGTATTTAAACTATTTTTTTAGTGTTATTATTTGGAAAATCATTTGAAAATTCAGATATTTGCACCCGCATTTAGAAAGAGAACGCACTTATTAAGACTAAATAAAAATGGAACGTTAGCTCAGTTGGTTTAGAGCACTGCCTTGACAGGGCAGGGGTCGGAGGTTCGAATCCTCTACGTTCCACTTTTATCTTAACACAATAGGTTGTAAAAATACTTTATCAAAAATAATACAAGTACGTTAATTACCAACTATTCAAGACAGTAATAAATTAAGGTCGTTTTTTGTCTAAAAAGCTTCTGTAATTTGAATATAAAAATTAGAATCATCTCGAATAAAGGCATAATCTAAGCGAATATTAAGGCGTTCAGTTTTGTCAATCATAAATCGTAATCCACTTCCTACGGAATATTTTAATTTATCAAAAGATGTTTCGATACAGGACTGGCAGACATTGCCCATACCTGCAAAACCAACTCCGCCCAAAAATTTATAAATTGGAAACCGATATTCTGCTTGTGTTGTCCAATATTGGTTATCTCGATATCTTCCGATATAATGCCCTCGCATCGTATATTCACCACCCATCCGAGAAAGTCGGTGAATAGGAACTGTACCTGATCGGAATTCGCCTAATGCCTGAAAAGCAAGAATATGACGCTGATTTTTAGAGAGAGAGAAATATTTTCGAGCGTCTATTCGATAAAATTCATATTCGTATTCACTCCCCAACATTTTACGAAATAAACGAGTCGAAAATTCCAAATAAAATCCTCGTGAAGCATTAATAATACTATTTCGTTCGTCTCGAATGAATGTCAACCCTATTCCCGAAATTCGAAATCCTCTTGCTCCAGCTAACGTACTGTTTTCCAAAAAGGTATCTGGGTCAGGAACAACATCATACATTTTTTGAAATTTATGAGTAATTCCTAGAAATGTGCCTTTTTTAATTTTTCGTACAAATGAACCTGCCCAATCAATACTGAAATAGGAGAAGTTTTCTCTATTTTCTAAGGAAGTATTATTGCCAAGACCATAAAAGAACTCAGGAAATTTTTTGTACGTGATATATCCATTTAACCAATATTTTTCTTGGTCAAAAAATACATTGTATGTCGTATTTGCTAAATATTGTTTATTAGCTGTATAAATTGCGGTGACTTGTAAACTTGAAGTTCGGGAAGCTGTATCTTTGGCACTCATTTTAAACAAAAATTGTCCTAAAGCACCAAATGCCCAGTGAGTTTCTGGAGTATAGTAAATGACGGGCAATGGGACAATCGTCATCTTTTTTGTGGTATCTTGTGTGATAGAGTCCATAAGAATAGATTCTGTCCCGAAAGTAGAAATAGAGCTAAAAATCTGAAAACCAAACCATAAACTTAAAATTTTAACTTTTAGGCAAAAAAAGGAATAAGGTTTCATATTATTGTATTTTTGGATTTAAATAAAATAGAGAGCAGTTCTTAATGGGTTTATTGTATGAACGAATTTTGTTCTGAAATAAAGTTCAAAGATATTGCCGAGTTTTGGTTTGATTTGTTACAAAAAATAAAACTTTTTCAGTATGCTCAAGGTTTTATTTAAATCTATACTTAATCACTTTCAGAGGTTGGTTTAAGCCATTGAAAATCAAAATATTATATGTCTATTACACCCAATCAAATTAAGTCAGCACTTTCACACGTTGAAGAACCTGATTTGAAAAAAGATTTAGTTTCCTTGAATATGATTCAGGATATTGATATTCAAGGAAATAAAGTGAAGTTTACGGTAGTTCTCACAACTCCTGCGTGTCCACTTAAGGAGCAAATCCGCACTTCTTGTGAAGAGGCTATTGCTGAGTATGTTTCTCCTAATTTGGAGGTTGAGGTAAATATGACAGCTAATGTAACTTCTTTACGAACAAATAACACAGTTTTACCAAATGTCAAGAATGTAATTGCCATTGCTTCGGGTAAAGGTGGCGTTGGAAAATCTACGATTTCAGCTAATTTGGCGGTTGCCCTTGCCGAAACAGGAGCTAAAGTAGGATTGGTAGATGCTGATATTTATGGTCCTTCTATTCCAACTATGTTTGATTGTGAAACAGCAAAACCAGGAGTCGTAAAGGATAACAATAAAAATATTATTATTCCTGTTCAGAAATATGGTGTTAAGTTACTTTCAATTGGTTTTTTAGCGGCACCAGAGGAAGCCGTAATTTGGCGAGGTCCCATGGCAAGCTCAGCACTCCGACAATTTCTAAGTGATGCTGATTGGGGAAAATTAGATTATTTATTGATTGATTTACCCCCAGGTACAAGTGATATTCATTTGACTCTTGTACAAACCATTCCTGTGAATGGTGCAGTAGTCGTAACAACTCCACAAAAAGTAGCGCTAGCTGATGCCCAGAAAGCAATTGCGATGTTTAAACAGCCAAAAATTGATGTCCCAATTCTTGGAGTAGTTGAAAATATGGCATACTTTACGCCTGAAGAATTGCCAAATAATAAATATTATATTTTTGGACAAGAGGGAGGAAAGTTATTAGCAAAACGGAATGAAGTAAATTTTTTGGGTGAAATTCCGATTGTACAGGGTGTCCGAGAGTCAGGTGATGCAGGAATGCCAATTGTCTTGCAAAAAAATCTGGTGCGATATGCCTTCGAAGAAGTAGCTCAGGAAGTAGCGCGAACTTTGGCAGTACGAAACGCGACTACTGTTTAAAAAACTGTTTAAAAAATGAATTTGCGTTGTAATTAAATGCTCACTGACTATTTATTTTTTAGTGACTTTGTAATATGAAGATGAAATGAAAGAAAAAGATAATTTGCTTATTGAAGCAAATAAGGCGTTAAATACTATACGTCCCTATCTTATTAAAGATGGTGGTGATTTAGAAGTTTTAGGTTTAACTGATAATATGATATTGGAAATCAAGCTTTTAGGTTCTTGTGAAAGCTGTCCAATGTCAATGATGACCTTACGAGCAGGTATTGAGCAAGCGGTTATTAAGGCTGTTCCTGAAATTAAGGGAGTTCATGCAATAAATATTTAGAAGTTTTGTTTCTTATTCTTTGCTAATTAATCATGGCTAAAAAACTAATTCACTTTGATTGGGCAATGAAAAAACTATTGCGCCACAAAGCAAACTTTGGTATTTTAGAAGGTTTCCTAACCGAATTGTTAAAGTTTGATGTTTATATTGAAAGTATTTTAGAAAGTGAAGCCAATCAAGAGGAAGAAAATGATAAATACAATCGAGTTGATATTTTAGCCAAAAATCATACAGGCGAATTGTTCTTGATTGAAATTCAGAATAATCCTGAAATGGATTATTTTCATCGGATGTTGTATGGTGCTTCTAAATTAATTACTGAATACATTAAACTAGGTGAATCATATGGCAATATCCGAAAAGTATATTCTATAAATATTGTCTATTTTCAGTTAGGACATGGTAAAGATTATATCTATGAATATCAAGGTGAATTTGTAGGAGTTCATGATCAGGAAGTCCTAAAGCCTACTTTATATCAGCGTAATGAATTTAGAATTGAACATCTTTCCGATATTTATCCTAAATATTATATCCTGAAAGTGAATAATTTTGATGATATTGCTAAGGACACATTGGACGAATGGATCTACTTTTTGAAAAATAGTGAAGTAACAGAAAATTCCAATGCACAAGGCTTATCAGAAGCAAAGGAAAAATTAGATTATGAATATTTGTCCTTTGCGGAGAAAAAGCAGTACGAGAATTACCAAAAAAATCGAGTAATTGAGGCAAATGTGGAGTATACTATTCGGACTGAAGCTACTCATAAGGGGAGACAACAGGGGCTAAAGGAGGGACGAAAAGAAGGGTTGAAGCAGGGTTTGAAGGAAGGACTGGAGAAAGGCTTAGAACAAGGCTTAGAACAAGGCTTGGAACGAGGTTTGGAAAGAGGCTTGAAAGAGGGGGTAGAACAAGGAAAACTAGAACAAGCCCAAGAAATTGCGCGAAAGCTAAAAATTGCTGGATTACCAGAGGTAGAAATTATTGAAGTTACAGGATTATCTGCTGAAGAAATTCGACAATTGTAATACTCAAGTACAAATTGAAAAGCCTCCTTGAACTATTCATGAGTTTAAGGAGGCTTTTAATATATAAAATATATAATTTATTAGTTCAGTTTGAAAGTTACAGGCAACACAAAACGCAAACGAACAGGTTTCCCACGTTGCTTAGCAGGTTTCCAGATGCCTTTGTTGGGATCATTAGCTACTTCTTTCACAGCTCTTAGAGCTTCTTCATCACATCCGCCACCAATTCCTCGTACAATCTGATACTGAGTCAATCTTCCGTTTTTTTCTACGATAAACTGGACGTAAACTTTTCCTTTAATTCCCATTCGACGAGCAGTTTTGGGATACTTTAACTCTTTGGCAATAGCTTTTAAGAACTTTACAGTACCGATTTTAGGCTCAGCATTTTCTTCTGCAAAAGTGAAAATTTCTTCTACTACTTCTTCTTCTTCCTCTTCTTCTACTTCCTCAACGACCTCTTCAATAACCATTTCCTGTGAAACTTCCATATTTAAATCTACCTCAATTTCCTCTTCAATTTCTTCTTCATCAGGAACTTCCACAATCTCAGGAGTAACTACTTTGGGAGGAGGAGGAGGAGTTTGTTGAGTTGGAGGAATTTCTAAAACTTCTTCAATTTCTTCATCACCTCGTCCTAAGTCCATCAACTCTACTTCGTCATAAGTTTTCCACTCAAATGCAGTAATCATCAAAGCCAAACTCAAAGACATTCCGATATTACCCAATAGACGACTGTACTTAGAAATATCTACGTCATGATATTTTTTGGTCAGTCCATCATTTTGAACTCCTGAGTTCATGATTTTCTTGCCTGAACGGTCAAGAATCCAACGAAACAAAAACACACTTCCGATAACTGCTCCTAGAAAAAGCCCTCCCACGAGTGCGGTGTCTTTCATCCAAGGGTCAATCGCTAATAAAATACTTGCCATCTTCATGATTCTATGGTTTTAATCTTATGTATTATTGGTATCCTTTATTCAATGCTTCAAAAGTATATTTTTTTATTTGCAAATCCTAATTTGAATTTTCCGTTATTGGAGCTTTTTTCAAAAATAAAATAAAAAATACATTTTAAAATACTGATTTTCAATATTATAATAATATAACTAAGAAACTTGTTAAAAAACTAAAAATATAGTTGAATGAATAAGTTTTTCAGAAATTAATGTTTTTATAAAGTACTTATGTTGTCTTAATCTATTCTTTTTAGAACCTAATTGCCTTATCTTTGTTCGTTATTTTGTAATAAATAGTTTTTTTATAAAATCAAAAATTCCATAAAAATATCATGTCTCATAACCAAAACACGACCAATAAACCTCAAAAAGTTGCTTTACACCATATTCACCAAAAACTTAATGCCAAAATCATTGAATTTGCAGGTTTTTTAATGCCTGTTCGTTACTCCTCTGATATAGAGGAGCATAAAGCTGTTCGAGAATCCGTTGGCGTTTTTGATGTTTCGCACATGGGTGAGTTTCTTTTAAAAGGTAAACAAGCTCTTGATTTAGTTCAAAAAGTAACTTCTAATGATGCTTCCAAGTTAAAAATTGGGGGAGTTCAATATTCGTGTTTGCCCAATGAAACAGGCGGAATTGTCGATGATTTATTGGTTTATAAATTGGCAGAAGAGGAATATTTGTTAGTTGTAAATGCTTCAAATATCGAAAAAGACCGAAATCACATTTTGAAGTATAACGACTTCGGAGTAGAATTCAAGGATATTTCAGATGCAATGTCACTTCTGGCGATACAAGGGCAAAATGCAATACCCACACTCCAAAAATTAACTGACATTAATTTGGCGGAAATGAAGTACTACACTTTCCAAAAAGGCACATTTGCAGGGATAGAAAATGTTTTGATTTCGGCAACGGGTTACACGGGAGCAGGAGGATTTGAAGTATATGTACCTAACGAATTTGCAGAAAAAATCTGGGGTGCGATTTTTGAAGCAGGTGAAGAATTTAACATTAAACCTATTGGTCTGGGCGCACGAGATACTCTTCGGCTTGAAATGGGATATTGTCTTTATGGTAATGACATTGACGACACGACCTCACCACTCGAGGCGGGATTAGGTTGGATTACGAAATTTACAAAAAATTTTGTTAATTCTGAAAACTTACAAAAACAAAAAATAGAAGGATTTACTCGGAGATTGATAGGTTTTGAATTGGAAGACAGGGGTATAGCTCGGAAAGATTATGAGATTCAAAATGCAGAAGGTGAAAAAATTGGAATAGTAACTTCGGGTTCTTTATCGCCAATGTTGAATAAAGGTATTGGTTTAGGCTATGTTCAAAAAGAGTTTGCAAAAGCAACTACTCCAATTCAAATACGAGTTCGAAATCGAGTATTAAAAGCAAAAGTGGTCAAATTACCCATTTATAAAAAGTAAGATTACTATTTTAAGAGGCTTTAATCTATACATCAAACAATGCTGTTTTTTTTGTAAAAATTGTAAAAATGATTTTTAGAGAAAAGCCTCATTTTTAGGAGTTATAAGGAATGAAAGAGTTACTTTTTTTAGATTTTAGAAGCAACACTTTGGCACGGTTTTGAATCTTTTCAAACAAAATATCGTCTTTATTTATTAGTTTGTAAGTTATACACGATTAAACTCCGATTTTCAGAATGCCTAAAGCGATTATTCCTTATAACTTAGATAAAAAACTGCCTTTCGCTGTCAAGAACCAACTGCGACAGTTGCCTGAAAATGTTCAGAAGGATTTCTTGCGTGAATATAAAAAACGTTCAAAAGACTTAGCAACGGCATATTTACTGCATTTGTTGGGTGGACTTCATTATTTATATGTTAATAAAATTGCTTTATTTATCTTTTACATTTTAACTTTTGCAGGCTTTGGTTTTTGGTTTTTAGCTGATTTAATTCGACTGCCTAGAATAATACGAGAAGCAAATGATCGTATTGCTGATGACTGCTTGCGTGAGGTGATGTATCGTCACCAGAGTTATCAAGACATTGTAAATCAAGGATATATATCAAAAAATACAAGTTATCCCCCAAAATTATCTATCAATGATTCTCAGCCTCGTTCCAAAGGTCGACAACCTCGTGAGATTGGTATGATAGAGCGTAATCCTATTGATTTTCAGGTTGAACACTTAAAAACAGGATTTCTTTTGGATTATGGCTTAAAAACATGGACGGTTAAAGGTGAACGCCAATATGACTGGTATAGTGGTGTAAGTGAACGGGAATTTATGTTGAAACATGCTCAAAATCGATGTTTCTTGACCGTATGGTATGAATATGGAATTTGGAATACTCAAGTTGCTGAAGAAGTGAATTTACAAAGTATTCAAGAGGGATTAGACCAAGAAATCTTGACCAAACAAAGCCCTCCCAATATTTTGCATTATGGCGACCTTAAATTTTACCGAGGAGATCTCCAAGAAGGATTTTTGTTTGATAAATCACACCCTAATTTTAAGGCACAGAAACTTTTAGCTTGGGACTATTATGACCAAAGTCGTCAAAAAATCTTGCGTATTGAGCAAAGTGGACGGCGAAAATTCCGTTCCAAAGTTGGCTTTATGGTTGATAAAATGAACTTCACTGAAATTTTACCCAGCAGTACTATTTAATTTTTCGTCAATTGGTTTCAAACTGAACACCATTTACCACATTTTGTAATTTTCCTTCTAAGAAGGTTCCTATATTTGTCCGAACTGTATCCAATAACCGAAAACGTGCTTCACGGCTTGCCCAAGCATTATGAGGAGTAATGATACAGTTTTCTAATTGGGTCAAAGGATGATTTTCGGAGGGAGGTTCTTGACTCAAAACATCTAAACCAGCCCCTGTAATTTTCTGATTTTTAAGTACTTCAACTAAATCTTTTTCTTCAATTAAGTCTCCCCGTCCCGTATTAATCAAGAAAGCCGAAGGTTTCATTTGACTCAATAATTTTTGATTTACAAACCGAAAATTAGATTCAGTTAAAGCACAATGTAAGGATACAAAATCACTTTCCTGAAAGACGGTTTCTAAATCTGTAAAAGTTACATTGGGAGCATTTTTATGAGTAGGATTTTGGGTATTGGCTAAAATTTTCAAACCAAATGCTTGTCCAATTTCGGCAGTTTTTTGCCCAATTTTTCCAAAACCAACAATGCCTAATGTTTTTCCTGAAAGCTCCACGATAGGAGTTTTCCAATAACACCAATCAATATTTTGTGCCCATTCTTGATTCTGAACACTTTCTGAATGTAAACCTACCTTATTACACAATTCCAATAATAAGGCAAAAGTGTGTTGAGCTACAGCAGCTGTCCCATAAGCAGGAACATTACAAACAGGAATATTTCGTTTCCGAGTGGCTTCAAGGTCAATGACGTTATAACCAGTAGCTGAAACACAAATTAATTGAAGATTAGGAAGTTGTTGTAAAATTTCAGCCGTAATCACAGCCTTATTAATGATTAAAATGGTAGCTTCCTTAGCTCGTTCAATTAATTGCTCAGGTTGAGGTCGAGAGTAAACTTTGACCTCTCCAAAAGGAGCAAAAATATCCCAACTCAAATCACCGGGATTTAGCGTATATCCGTCTAAAATTACAATTTTGTGTGGCATTTTATGTGTCATATTTTTCCAAAAATTATCTAATTCGAAAGATTAATAATATTCCCAATTTCCATCCAAATAATACCGATATAAAACAGGATTATTAATTGTATTGACTTCGACTTGTCCTACATCAACCAGATTTTTGCCAAAAGAGGTAATTAAAGCCATAGATTCGGCGGTCAGCCAACGAGTCGGAACTTGAGGTTTACTTTGTCGTAAAATACTCTTGATTTTTTCAGAATGTAATTTTTTTGAACCAATCGTCCAGCCCCATTCCCCCAAAGTTAAAACTTGGTTATGAAGTGGAAGAGTTTGAAATCCAGCAGCTTGAAGGGTAACTTCAATACACCGAAAGGCTTTAGTAGCATAATACGGACTCCCCGACTGTGTGATAAATGCGCCATCAGGTCGTAATTGCCGATGACACAGACCGTAGAAAGATTCGGTATAAAGTTTGTTTAAATCTACATTTTTTGGGTCAGGCAAATCCACAATAATCACGTCATAAAACGCTGTATTTTGCTCCATAAAAGTATAACCATCAGTATTGATAACTTTGACTTTTGGACTGTTCATTGAATTCTTATTAAACTCCAAAAAAATCTCATTGTTTTTTGCTAAATCAGTCATCAAAGGGTCTAAATCAACTAGTGTAATTGATTCAATATCAGGATATTTTAATAATTCTCGTGCGGCACAACCATCGCCACCACCCATAATTAAAATATTTTTGGCATGTGGAACAAGTGACATAACAGAATGTACCATTGGTTCATGATATAAATATTCATCTAAGGTACTGAGTTGTTGATGATGGTTAATAAACAACCAATAATATTCCTGCCATTTAGTGAGTGTAATATTCTGATATTTACTTTGTTCCGAAAAAATAATTTTGTCTTTGTATCGTTTTTGTTCTCCGAAAAGTACAATTGGTTCTGCAAAAATTGCCCCTAAGACCAATAAAACGGAAGTAATTCCTAAAGCTGTATTTAGCGATAATTTATGTGTTTTCTGGACATAGTGTTGCAGTTTGATATAAAGCCAAATCGCCACTAAAAAGTTGAGTGCGCCCAAAACAAAGGGTGTATAAGTCATTTTGAGATATTGTAAACCTACGAAAGCAAAAAATACGCCTCCAACCAAACTTCCGTAGTAATCTTTTTCCATGACCGCCGAAATATTTTCCCGTAAGGATTCATATTCTTCATTAATTCGGGTAACAAGTGGAATTTCTAAACCAATCAACATTCCAATTAAGATACCCAAACCATAGATAAAAAAGCCTGTATAGTGCGAATAACCTGCTACGGTATAAACCAAAACAGTTGATAATGAGGTTAATATAGAAAGAAGAAATTCAATAAAAATGAGCTTTTCTAATAAATTTTTCCGAATATAACGACTCACTCGGCTTCCTAAACCCATTGAAAAAAGCATTGTAGAAACTGTCATTGTCCATTGTACTAAGGAATCTCCTAAGAAATAAGAGGCTAAAGTTGAAAGGCTATACTCGGCAACAATTCCTGAAAGTCCCGTTGCAAAAAGTGCAATTTTAAGGACATTAGATTGTTGAGTTTTTTGATTATTCTGCATAAAAACGATATTCAATTTTTTGTCAAAAATACCTGAAATAAAGGTTTGGATTCAAAAAGTTGGGGAAGGTGATTGAGTGTTATTTTCCCATTTTCAACGCAAATTTGGCTTGATTTTGTTCAATTCGGCAAGTCATTATTTATTAGTTTGAGGTTCTTTTTTAATTTCGATAAAAACATCCTCAATCATCCAACCTGCCTTGAGTTCTTGTTCAATATGAAAAATACGAACTTCTTCGGGTGGGATTCGGGTATGAAAATCACCATTTTCCCAAATCCCATTTTCATTACTATCTATTAAAATCCGTATTTTTTTGCGTCCTGTACGAAGAAAATCAAAATGAAAAGTTTTCGGATTTTGAAGTTTTCGCTCAATATTTCCGTTTGCATCCAAAAGTTGAAACTCGAAACTGGGATATTCTGAACGGACTTCACCCGAAATTTCCCCAAAATCTTCTACATTCTGAAGACTGTATTGCAAAGGACGTTCTGAAGTTGAATCCTTTTCAAAGGAAGCAAACATTTTAGGGTGAACTTGCACATTTAATGCTGAATCCATTCTGAACCAATGCCGAATTTTAAGTTGGGTTCGAGGTGTATTCCAAACAAATTGAGTCGAATCTATTCGATTGTCTAACGTATCACTTCCTATTCGATAGGTTAAACTGTCTGTAAAGGTCTGAGCTACAGGAGCAGAGAAGTCAAATTGTAATTGAAAGGAATCAGCTTTGTGGAAAGTTGTTCCACTTGCAGGTGTTACCGTAAAATCAAATGGATGAGATGTTTTAGAACGTTTAGCATTAAAATAAACGGCAATGGTATCCCGAATCACATTTTCCGAAGTATCTTTTAGGGTCAAGAAAGTTTGAATACTATCTGTTTTGTCTAAATTTTTATTAAAAAAGCGCAAAGTTATTCCTTCTGTTTTATAAAAAAAGACCGAATCATAAGTTGAGTCTGCAAATTTTACGTCAGCTTCTGCAATGGGCTTATTGGTGTTTACTTCAAAATAATGCCGTTTTGGACGAGCCGTTTTAAGTCGAAAAGTATCCAAATCGTATTTTGTTAAGTTGAGTTCATAATCTGTTTTTCCTATATCAATTAATTCAACAAGTGCCGAGTCAAAAGCAATATATTCAGTAGAAGAATTATATTTAAAATCTTGTTTTTCAGTCTCTAACAAAGCGTATAATTTGTATTTACTGGGTCGAATATTTGTAATCTTAAATTTTCCTGCTGTATCAGTTTGGGCAAAATACTTAGGCTTAGCGATTTGAATATCTAAAGTATCTTCGGTATCATATAAACCCACTCGACAATTCTTAGCTCGTGTCTGACTCAATAAATGACGAACTTTCCCTTCGACAAATAAGGAATCAATGTATTCTCCTGTACTAAAAGCGATTCTAAAATTTCGCAATTTATTATTTTCGGTCATGTCGCTAATTGCCTCTCCAAAATCGAAAATATAGGTTGTTTTTTTAGAAAATGGCTCTTCAAAATCCAGTGTTAATTTATTTTTGAACGCCTTAAAACGATAGTCTTGATTTTCATCTGGTGTAATACTCAGATTTTTTTTAAGTGCTTGAACTTTAATAGGTTCATCAAAAGCAAACTCAAGATGTTGTTCCTGAAAATTAATTTGTTGGTCTTTTGGTGAACTAAAAATCAAACGAGGTGGAATTTTATCAATGGGTCCTCCTGTGGGCGCGCCTACACTTGCACAACCCCACAAACTAAGGAAAGCAATCGATACCATTAAGGTTTGAAAAGTAGATTTTTGAAGATTATCTTTTTTGCCGAAATGTAAAGGCATATTTTTTACGATTTGATGAATTGGGAACGCAAAAAAACGGATTTTTTAGGAAGGAAATAGCAAAATAAGAAATAGAAATTTTAAGATTTAGGGACAAAACGAAACTTCCCAAGTGTTCTCTGACCTGAGAAGTTCTCTTTTCTCTAAGAAGCAAAATGCGTCCAACCTTGTGCCTTGAGGTCAAGTATTACGCCACTCCGAGAAGTTAATTTATAACCTTGTTTTTTGGTGGTCATGTGTCCAATAGTAGAAATATCTCGATGATTTTTGATTTTTTCGTAATCACTTTGCCGAATTGTGAACAACAATTCGTAATCCTCTCCACCATTTAGAGCAGCAATCGTAGGACTAAATTTAAAATCATTAATAATAATATCATAGGTTTCCTTATCTATCGGAATTTTATCTTCATAGAGCATCACTCCCAATCCCGATTGTCGGGCAAGATGCAAAGCCTCCGAAGCCAATCCATCTGAAATATCAATCATAGAAGTCGGAACAATCTCTAAATCAGCTAATTCGTGAATAATATCGGCACGAGCTTCGGGCTTTAATTGTCGTCCAACAACATAGGAATTACGTTCTAGTTGAGGTTGCATTTCAGGATTTGCCAAAAAAACTTGTTTCTCACGTTCTAAAATTTGTAAACCTGTATAAGCTCCACCTAAATCACCTGTAACACACAGAATATCATTATTTTGTGCAGTATTTCGATAAGCCATTTTTTCAGGACTTACCCGCCCAATAGCCGTTATAGAAATGACCAAACCACTACGTGAAGAAGTCGTATCACCTCCTACCAAATCGACATTATAACTCTGACAAGCCAGCCGAATCCCTTCGTAAAGTGCATCTACCGCCTCCAATGAAAAACGATTACTCAATCCCAAACTGACCGTAATTTGTTCGGCAATAGCATTCATGGCACAAATATCCGAAATATTAACAGCAACTGCTTTATAACCAAGATGTTGTAAGGGGACATAAGCCAAATCAAAATGAGTCCCTTCCAATAGTAAATCCGTTGAAATAACGGTATGTTGGTCAGAATTTGTTTTCAAAACTGCCGCATCATCACCAATACCTTTGAGGGTAGAGGCTTGAGAAATTTTAGTATTTCGACTGATTTGTTCGATTAAGCCAAATTCCCCTAAATCAGATAGTTCCGTTCGTTTTTCGCTCATGCTTTTTATCACTCTATTATCTACTAAATCTAATTTTTGGGAAAGTTAAGGAGATATTTTGGCTTCTGAGCTTATAAATCCTATCTTTCATCTGAATTTTATCTGAAAATAAATTATGTTTGTAATCTGTTAAAATTTTAAATATTTATGTTGTCGTCTGATTTACAAGAATTATTAGACCAAAAATTTGAGCAATTCAATCAGCCTAATTTCATTGAAAATGACCCGATTCAAATTCCGCATCGGTTTTCTCAAAAACAAGATATTGAAATTGCTGGTTTGTTTTCGGCTGTTTTGGCTTGGGGACTTCGAAAAACCATCATTGCCAAATGTTCGGATTTACTCCAACGAATGGATAATGCCCCTTACGATTTTATTCGAAACCATACGCCCAATGATTTGAAAAATTTTACAGATTTCAAACACCGAACTTTTAATCCTACGGATACGCTCTATTTTATTCATTTTTTACGGCAACACTACGAAAAATCAGATTCTTTAGAAACGGCTTTTTTATTGGCAAACTCAAGTAAAAATCAATCTCAAAATTTACCTGAAACCGTAGAAATTTATCTAATTCAATTTTATAATTATTTTGTGAGTTTACCCGATTTTCCTGACCGAACTAAAAAACATATTTCAAGTCCTGCCAAAAAATCAGCTTGTAAACGGATGAATATGTTTTTGCGTTGGATGGTTCGAAATGATAACAAAGGAGTTGATTTCGGAATTTGGAAAAATCTAAAAACCAGTCAGTTAGTTTGTCCTTTGGATGTTCATGTTGATAAGGTTGCTCGAAAATTAGGCTTGATTTCTCGAAAACCGACGGATTGGAGAACAGCCTTAGAATTAACTGAAAATCTTCGAAAGTTTGACGCTCAAGATCCTATCAAATACGATTTTGCCTTATTTGGAATGGGTTTAGAAATGGCTGGTAAAGCGTAGATTTTGAAATAAGATTTACCAAATTTGAGAAACTTGATAAATCTATAATTTTTTGGAAATCAATTAGTTGTGAGTTTTTCCCAATCTGTAAAAATATACTTTCCAGCTCCTTCGGACGGAAAATTGGGTTCAAAACGTACTCCAAGCACATCTTTATAAACTCTGGAAATGGTGTACATCCATTCGTCTGCTCGATAGCCCACATAAATTAGGTGAAAGCCATCCAAATTTTTTTTAGCGGCATTAATGTATAAACTTCTTCGAATTCGGGCAAAATTTCGAATGGCTACACGAAGGTCTTTGTATTTTCGATTGTGATATCTGTCCGCAGTATAGGAAGGTAAACCTTTTTTCATATTCAGATTTTGCCAATGATATGCCATCGGATTATTCCACCAACGAGGGAAAGAACAAGTTGCAAAGCCACTTTCTGAAACCATAATTCCCGTCAAAAACAAAGGATGAATTTTATGTTTTTGGCATTCGGTGACGATAAGCTCTGCCATTTGGTAGGGAGTTAAAATTTCTTGTTGGTCAATTGCGGTGATAAAATACAGACAATCAGGATAATAGTCATGTAAAAACTGCCCTAAACGTTGGGTAAATTTTTTACCATAAACATCATTTTGGCGAGGATTTTCATAATGAGAAGTAATGTAAGTATAAAAATCAAAATTAGTTATATTCTTATAATTATTTGAAATAGAATCAGTTATTGAATTTCGAACGGGACGCACGCACCGAAAACCAATACTGTAATTATAATTACTGGGAGCGGTGTAACTTCGAGTAAAAACTCGCAAAAAAGTAGAGTCAATTACCCCCCAGCCTCCGCCACGCATAACTTTACTTCGTCCTGTTTCGGGACCTGTGGGATTATAATTTTGATTTTTTTCGTAATATTTTTCTTCATACCAATCATCACACATTTGCCAAATATTCCCACTCATTCCATAAAGTCCATAGGCATTTTTGTATTGGCTTTGAACAGGAGCTAATCGCCACCAACCATCTTGATGAATACCAACTTCAATATCATAATTGGCATATTCATTTTTGAAATTATCACCCCAAGGAAAAGGCTTATCTTTTAATCTACTTCGTGCAGCGTATTCAAATTCGGCTTCGGTAGGTAGCCGATAACCATTAGCAGTTGTGTCTCGTTTCCAAAGAGGGTAGCCCCAAATATCGATGGTATCTGTCAGAAAATAAGCAGGTTGTAATCTTTCTTTTTGACTACGCCAATTACAGTAATTGACCGCATGATACCAATTAATTCCTGTTATGGGCTGTTCGGGTTTATTGTAAGAATCATATTTCCAATAGCGTCCTTTTGTTCCACCATCATCTACATATTTTTGAAAATCAGTATATGTAATTGGAGTTTCATCCATATAAAACGAATGTAAATAAACGGAATGAACAGGTTTTTCGCCTATTTTTCCGTCAGGGCTTCCCATTGTGAATTTTCCGCCTTGGATTAATTGCATCTTTTTCAACCCTTGAAATGTAGAGGGTAATTTGGAAATATCTACGGAATCTTGGGGAGGAAAAGCTTGAGATTTAAGTTGAGTATTTTTTTCAGATGAGGGAGTTTGATTACATCCAAAAAATAAATTTGTACTAAGAACTACAAAACTTAGAAAAACAGTATATTTAATCATTTTTATGGGAGGATATTTTTTAATCTAAAATTATGATTATCAAAATATTAATAAGGGAATTGGAATGTAGATCATATAATAATCTCAATGTACTAAAAATTTTTGAGGCTATATAACAAAAAAATCTCAGGTAACTTTAACAAGAAAATTATTTTTTAAAATTGGACTATCAAACACATAGTCCAATTTATTTAGAGGACAATAGGAAATTAAACTACTTTTTTTTCTTCTTTTTCGAAGATTTATTGGCTTGGATAAATTTATCCAAAGCACTTGTAGCACTAATTAGTTCACCATTTGCTTGTTTGACAACCTCACTGGCTTCATCGGATGTACTGACCACTTTTTGGAGGATTTGTTTTGCCTTTTGGATAGAAATATTGGATTCTTCAATGGCTGTATTGACGTTATCTCGTTGTATCTGAGAAAGTTTCAGATCATTGATTTTTTCTTGTTTCTTCACAATATCTTCGATTTTATACTGTGTTGAACCAAGATTGGTGATGTAACTACTTGTAAAAATTTCGTTGGCTTCTGCCATTTTTTCGATTTGGGCATCGCCATCCATTTTTTGGGCTTCTTGCCACTTACTTTTTGCGGTTCGAAGGTCATTATCCAATATCTTTGTAAAAGCAGGATAGCTTTGCTTCATTTCTGTTACTGAAGCCATGTTTGTTTCCCATTTATTGATTTCATTTTCGGGAGATGACCCACATGAAGCTAAAAAAATAACCATTAATCCCGTAAGGAGTTTCATCCAGTTATTCATCATGATTTTTGGAAGTTTTAGGATTAAAAATAAATGATCTAGTCTCTTCCATCTTCTTAAAATGGAAGGGACAATAATAGAAAAATTTTAAATATATGATTTTGATAATCAATATTTTATGTTTAGACTTGTCAAATTTTTGAAACTTGGCAAGTCTATTATAATGAGGTCAAATCTTACTTTCCTTGTGCTTTATCGCAGGTAATGCGTTGAGGGTCATCGTGTGCGCTCATAATAACAGGTCCGTATCGTCCACCACCCAAATATTTTTGGTGTAAAATGAGGTATTCGGAATAATAACAATGTCCGTCTTTACCTTTAAAAGTTACTGAAATAAGCCCATTTACTCGTTTACCAAGTGGTAAATCATAATCATTCGTAACTATTTCCCAATCATCTCCACCGTTTTTATCTTCCCGAACGTCAGTATGTACTCGAAATATACTGGCACAATTTTTTTCTCGTGCCATAAATAATTTACGAATATTCGCATGGTTCATTCGAGGGTCTTTGAAATGTTCTACTTCTCGTGAAAATTGCTCAGGCAATGGGCGTTTTTTGGAATAATTTTCTTCAGCATTTTTGACCGCTAACTCGGCATTTGCCTTGATTTTCTGGGAGTTTGCTCCTGTCCATTTTAGAGTAATATTTCCACAAGTTGCTAAAGTTCTATCGGAAACCTTAAATTCAAGATTTGTAATCGTATGTTCTCGAGGGGAAAGCGAACCCAGTACTCCAAACCAATCCATCGCATTACTAATGTGCATAGACTTATTAGGGTCGGGCATAATTTCGATTAAAGTGTAGGCTTTTTCGTAATATTCGGGATAAATATGGTACTCAAACTCTTTCCAAGAATCATTGACTTGAAAACGAAAACCTGCTGTTCCTTTATAGTAAGCCAGTTCAATAATTTTGGCATCAAAATAAGCTACAGCATATACCTTGTCACTAGAACCGAATTCTGTTACGAATTGCTCAGGTTTTTCTTTGCCAATTATAATTGGTTCTTTAGAAAATAATACTTTCCCAACATTTTGTTCATGAAAATCACTCGTAATGACATCTTTCATATGGTTGATATAAACTTCTTCATATCCTGCTGAGATATATTTGTTGGCTTTTTGAACTTGTGGATTATTAGGTAAAAGAAGTATTAAAACTTCCATATATTGCTTGGCTTCCTTCATATACTTAACCGCAGTACCTTGCTGGTTTTTTCCCTTTGCTTCGTACGCAGTATTATAAGCTCTGTCGGCATGTTCTATACTTGTCTGTAAAAAATTATCTGATTTATACTGTCCGTTTTCTTGAAAGCTACGAAGCGTTTTGTACCAGTAAGAATAATCCTTGCCCGAACTTCCACTCCCAGGGTTTCCTTTTTGTACTAATGTTTTATAAGTATTCGGATAATCTAACTTTTTGGCAAGTTCAACAGAAGTAGGATTGTGGATAAGTTGTTGTAACAAATCATTTTTATCGTCAATGAATTGTCGGTATTCTGGGCTAAATCTGGCAAGTAATCCGCCACCACCTTTTTTGGACTTTTTCTTGCCTCCATCGTCTGATTGGTTCTTTTTTTTCGTGATGCCTTGAGTGGCTTTTTTGGCTTTTTCCTTCAGCTTATTGAATTGACCATACGAGTCAATATGAGTTGCTCCGATAAGGAGACCAACTAATAATACAACCTTTAAATGAAAATTCATAATGCTTATTTTAGTAGTTAATCAAATATGATTTTATGATGTTAAATGAAAAATTCAGGTAAGAAAGAAGGTGAGACAAAATTGGAGAGACAGAAAGGAAAGGACAAGTTTTTGAGGGTTACAAACCTTCTACAAGAGGCTCTACAAACACTCTACATAATTATAAATTATTGTTTATCATAGTTTTATATTCCTTTATTATGATTTTAAAACTGGGTATTTCTATGATGAAAAATGGCGGTGATATTTGTTCGTGATGGCACATTCCAAAATCTATTATTTTTCACAAAAAAATTCAAGCGAAAGCCCTATTAAACTTTGAAAAAATTTAATGCTCCATAGGCAACCCCACCAGCAGAGTTTATGTCTGTTCTTGACACAGATGTTTCACAAATAACGTTTACAAAACGATGAAATTCAATATTTTAATGATTTTGTTACTTGTACCACTTGTTTTTGCCTGCAAAAAAGAGGAGGAAGAAATACTGAGCAATCAAACGGAAATCACAAACTTTGAGATAAATGTAGCCAAAGGCGTAATTACAGGCGATGAGATTGCCATTACCTTGCCTCAGGGTACTGACTTGACTAATTTATCAGCGAACGCCACGATTTCCACGGGTGCTACCATTAGCCCTAATCCTAAACTAAGTGCGGATTATAGTCAGCCAAAAACCTTTACCGTAACGGCACAAGATGGGACTACCAAAAAAACATACATCGTTAAAGTTACAAGGGAAACGGTTACGCCCACGGCAGAGAATCCATATCCTGATGGAATTTTTATTTTGAAAAATACTGATGTGTTTACGATTGATGAGTTGGATTTTAGACATCGCTCGGGAACGATTGAAACGCAAGTATTTCAGAAAAATAATGCAGGACGGAAACTCGAAAATGTATCCCTCCATGATATTATTCCTCATCAAACAGGATATTTATTGTTTGTGAATAAATCAGATGGTTCAGGAGCGCAATTATATTATACCGATTTAAAATTGAAGATACTCAAAGAAGAAAATTTGGAGAAAGCAAACATATTGTCTGGTCGGTACGCCCTATTGAATGGAAAGGTTTATTATACGAATATATCGGATATCAATCAGTTTAATCAACCTACCAATAAGGCATATATCATTGACCCTGAAGCCCAAACACTTCAAAAGATAGATGCCCAAATCAAACAATTTTTTGCCACCAGTGCAGGCGAGCTTTATTATAATTCTCTGGTCAATGGATTTCATAAAGTTACGAATATGAATACCTTAGAGGCGACAGAATTACTTGAGTTTGACGATTATAGTAAGGATTTTGTCTTGGATGCTAAGGGCAGGCTCTGGAGTACACACAAATCGAAGAACCCAAAAGGGTTTATTGATTTCATGAATGTAACGAGAGGGATTTTTGATTATCAGCTCAAGTTGGTCGCTTACGATATCGCCACCGATAAAAAAACCGAAGGGATAATTGCTGAAACCATTAACGTAGATTCTTATTTAGTAGCCACGAGTACGGATAAAATCTATGTGATTACGAACCAAAATACGCATATCGATAATCCTAAAAAGACACTTTGGGAGCTATTTTTAGATGGTGATGAAGTTCAAAGTAAGCACATCATGGACTTACCAAAACTAAGTAGCCAGAATCTCATCACATCAGATCTTGTTATCCTTGAGTCAGATATTGACCAGTTGATTGTTTTTGGATATGGTGATGATGCGACTACGAATGGATCTAAAAAATATTACTATGAAATTGACCTAAAAAATGCGAAAACCTCTGAGAAAACCCCTGATATTCAGATGATTTTTGATAGGAATCATTTATAAACCAACATAAACTTCATCTGAAAGTTGAATTTTATGTAGAACTGACTGGTTAGGTTTTAATTCAATCATTGATTTTGGACTTGTTAGGTCTCCAAAACCTAATGAGTTTAGTATAAAAAATGTCTAATCTTATGAATCAATATTTTAAACGTGTATATATCTATTTAAATGTAAAATTGTTATATATGAAAATCTTTTAAGGATATAAGTTCTTTAGAAAGTGGTATATAATTTAGTTGTCAGCCAACAATCGTTTAAGAGTATCATTCACATCAATAAAATATTGAGTCGGAACAATTCCTGTATGATTGTCATGGGTAAATAGCTCTATGATTAAGGCTTCAAAAAAGATCCATCCTCAGGGTGAGCAACAAATGTATGAATATCCTGAAGATAGCGTCAATGGAATAGCAATATGTTCCAAAGTCGATTGATACAGAAGCAGGTATCATAGTGTCTTTCAGATTTCGCACACCTGTTAAAACATACTTTACTGAGTTCTACTCAATTAATCGTTTGAGTAAAAATAAAAATTGTCGGAAATCCTCATCTTCTTATATGCTTGTATTTTTATTGGTTACGGCATACATGATGTGGTTTTATTCATCTAATGAAAATTGGTAAAACTTGTTGTCATATTTATAAATTGTTCCTAATGTCTTCTTATCAAACTAAATGTATGATTATTTCTTAGTAAATCAAAATCGTTTTTTAGTTGCTAGGGCTTCTCAAAATATTTTTACAACCTAAATAATAGAAGATATTTGGTATTCATTGACCTTTCGACATAAAATTATTGCAAATCAGTAAATTATAATTTATTAAACAAGTTTTTTATGTAAAAACACACCTTTTTTGGAGTAGCTTTGGGTATTTTTTCTGATTTAATTCTTGAGACTGTGTAAGTAATTTGAGAGGGTTAAATCAGGTGCTAACTGCATTTTTTTCTTCAAACGATAATGTGCCATTTGTACACTTTTGGGCGAAATATTCAGAAGACGAGCAATCTCTTTTATGGATAAATCAATTTTTAAATAAGCACAATGCTTCAATTCTAGAGATGTAATTTTTGGGTGTAATTCCCGAAGTGTTTCAAAAAAATGAGGATGAACTTCGTTAAAATGCAGTTGTAATTTTTCCCAATCCGCATCCAAATTGAGATTATCATTGATAACAGATTGAATCTTTTTGATAGAAATTTCAGGGCTTTCTTTTAGGTGTTGCAGGACTTCATTCAAGGCTTTATTTTTATCGCTCATGTTCATTGTCATGGATAATAATTCTCGATTCTTATACTCAATTTCCTGTTTTAATTTCAAATTTTCGGTTTCTTTTCTTTTTCGTTCAGCGGCTTCTTTTTCTTGTTCTAGTTGCGATTGTTTAACTAAAAGGGCTTGTTCATTTTTTTCTTTCTCATGAAGTTGTTGTCGTTGCAAAAGTAATTTCCTTTTATATCGAATTCGGTTCAATAAAAAAAATACGAAAACTGCTAAGGCTACTAATATACTTATTAACAGTACGATATAAAGTGTTTGGGCTTGGTTTTTTTGTTGTTTAATTAGAATATCTTTATTCAATAATTGAATTTCTTGTTCTTTCTTTTGGGTGTGATATTTAGCTTCAAGTTCTGAGATGTGTTTTTGCATATCCAATCCGTAAAGCGAATCCTGTAAGATTTCATTTTCTTTTTGGTATTGCAATGCCAGTCGATAATTTCCAAGCTGTTCATAAACCTGAACCAACCGTTGATTGACTTCAAAAAGTTTTCGCTGGGTTTTGAGTGATTTGGCTTTAGTATGGGCTTTTTGTGAATAAAATAAGGCACTGTCATACTTTTCAATATCCATATAAAGTTGAGAAATTGCTGAAAGTGTATTTAATTCTCCTTTATTATTACCAATTTTTTGCTGATATTTGACTGCAGCACGGAAGTATTCCATTGCTTTCTTATGTTTTTTCAAGCGAATATACAATTTTCCCTGATTTGTATTCGTTCCTCCTAAGTTCCGATAATTTTTGGTTTCGATAAATATTTTTTCGGCTTGTTCATAATAAATTAGCGCACTATCTAATTCATTGTCTGCATAAATCATGGCAATATTTTGGATAATGGTGGCACGGTCGTTTGGTGTACCTTGATATTCATCATGTTTACGGAGAGCTTCTTGATAATAATTTAAGGCTTTGTCATATTTTGAGAGTTTGACATAAACACTTCCAATATTTTGAAGACAAGTCGTAATTCCTCGAGCATCGCCTAATTTCTCTAAAGTTATTAAGGCTTTAAAATAATAATCTTGACAAGTAGCATAATCTCCTTGATAATAATACACCACTCCGATATTAGTTTCAGAGTGTGCTTGTGCTTTCAAATTGTTTGTTTCTTGACTGATTTTCAGGCTTTTTTTAAATAATTCAATGGCTTTCGGATAATTGGTTTTGATGGTATAAGCAATGCCAAGGGTTTTGTATAAGCTTACTTTCGTATCTGAATTATTTTTATATTCTAATCCTTTTTGAACAAAAAGAATTGTTGAGTCAGGGTTTGTAAAACGATATTCCCATGCCAGTTTTGCATAGATTTTTCCCTTTAAGGAGTCATGACTGTGTTTTAAGGTATGAAATAAACTATCTTTCGTTTGGGATTGAGCAAATGCGTTAAAAATCCAATAATTTGCTAAAAAGAGTAATATTATAAATTGTTTCATATTTGCTTGAGAATGACCAAAAATGAGTTATCTTGTTTACCTATGGAGACACCAGTTCATATTGGCAAATAAAAATTTGTCAAAATCTTTTCTTAGAGGTTACTTTTTGCTGGATTGGTGTGAGTAGCATCAAATGTTTAGTGCTGAAACTGATTAATATGACGAGTAACCAAAAGAGAAAGGTATGTTTGAGCATCTTTTTCACAAATTTTAATTTCCCTTTTTTTGAAAACTACAAGGTAAAAAAATAAGGCACAAAGTTAAATTTTGTGCCTTTGGTTTATCCGTGAGTTTTCTTAGAGGAAAGTCAGTCATAAAAATTGAATGAGCAATAATGCAGTGATACTCAGCTCATAATAACGCCTTCGTGGAGCTATTCAGGGCGTACCGTTTCTAGCGTAAGCATAAATTGGAATGGGTTTTTGTTCGGTAAAAGTAGGAGTGGAAACAGGAAAAGGAAGGCTTGTTCCTTTGCGTTCTGCAATTCGGTTTACAGCACGTTCATATTTTTGTATAACAATACGTTCGTCAAATTTGGTAACGGCAAGTTTGCGACTATTTGCCCCCATGATTCGCAAATTTCGCTCATTCATAACAAACATTTTTTTCATTTTAATAGCTAAATCTTGTGGGTTTCTGACCTCACAAAGCCAACCATTAAAGCCATGTTCTACAGTCTCTCGGCAACCCGCAACATCAGTGGCAATAATTGGTTTTCCCATGCCTGCAGCTTCCAACAAAGTACGAGGTGTTCCTTCTCGATAGGAGGGAAGTACCACACAATCAGCCTGCTGAATAACAGGACGTACATCTTCGGTCATCCCTAAATATTCAATGAGTCCTTCATCTTCCCACTCCTGAACTTGTTGGCGAGGAATCCCTAAATTTCTATCGGTTTCAATTTTTCCGAGTAATTGGAACTTAGCCTTAATACCTTGCTTGCGTAGTAATCGAATGGCTTCAATATATTCTAAAATCCCCTTGTCATAGAGTACTCTTGCAATCACTAAAAATGTAAATATAGCATTCCGAGATGGTTTTGAAGTGGGCTGAAATCGTTCTAAATCCACCCCTGAACCAGGTAATAAATCGGTGATTTGTGAATTGACCAATTGTTTACGAATGAATAATTGACGGTCATCTTTATTTTGAAAAAATACTGTGTGTGGAAATTGGAAGGCAAATTTATAGAGGGCTTTGGCGACTTTTGCAGTCATATTTTCACGCAAAAATACTGTTCCCAACCCCGTAACATTATTGATAGCTGGAATATTTAACCAACGAGCGGCAATTGCACCATAAATATTAGGCTTAATAGTATAATGCAAAACGACATCGGGGCGAGCTTGACGATATATTTTCACTAATTGCTTGATTAACAACATATCGTGCAAAGGATTTGACCCTTTACAGTCAAGATCTAATTCATGAAATTCACAGCCTTTTTCTTTGAGTGTAGAGGCGTAACCATCATCAGGGGCAATTGCTACGACTTGGTGTCCACTTTGAATAAATGACTCAATTAATCCCATTCTAAAATTATGGATATTCCATGAGGAATTAATGACGATTCCGATTCTCATAGTTTATTTTGTTGTGTATGCAAGCGTTAGGAGTACCAAAAAAAGGTGGGAGGCAGAGTCCCGAAAGATGGATAAAATATTAGCTGCTGGAAGTTTTTGTTGAACAAGAGTATAGTTCTGAGCCATTTGCAGTTTACAGGATTAATTTCTGTGAAAATGAGTAAATCTATCTGTTAAAAAAATCTAATCGATATATATTTCCTAAACGCTCAAAAACCGAATAATTGTAACATTTGAAGGACAATTAGCAAAAATTTTTTGGTAATATCTCGCTATTTGAAACGCATGAAAACTCAAACGGTTTCACTTTTACGAAAGTGGACTTTTTTATCTGATTTACCGAATGGAATAACTGGATTTTGGGTAGATAAATTCCCATGACTTAAAATTGACGATTGTTAAAGTTAAATAAATGACTAATTTTTCTTACTAAAGTTTAACTTTCCAAATAGTAAATCATAGCTAAAGTATAGTATGTCAGAAATAATCAGAAAAAAAGTCAGTTCTATTTGAAATTTCAAATAGAATACTTACCTTTGCACTCCCAAACACGGGAAACTGCATCCGTTTAGACACGGTTGAAAGTCCCATACTTTCTATATCGAAAAATAACGGTTTGATAGCCTGTTAATTATAGGTTATTATATAAATTTCCCTCTTTGTGAGGAGTTCTTCTTTGTGTTTAAAAATTAAAAAGTTTAAACGGTTGGGAGTGGCTCTAAGGAAAGTGAGGGTAAACGAATAAAGGGTCATGTTACAACCGAAAAGAACGAAATTTAGAAAACGGCAAAAAGGTCGAGTTCGAGGTATCGCCCAGCGTGGTCACCGCATTGCGTTTGGTGATTTTGGGGTGAAGTCTTTGGAAGCAGGCTGGATTACATCCCGTCAAATCGAATCGGCACGGATTGCGATGACACGGTACATGAAGCGGGAAGGACAAGTCTGGATTAAAATTTTCCCAGATAAGCCTGTTACGAAAAAACCTGCTGAAGTACGGATGGGGAAAGGTAAAGGTGCGCCTGAGTATTGGGTAGCTACAGTTAAGCCTGGTACAATTTTATTTGAAATTGAAGGGGTTAGCACTAAGATAGCAAAAGAAGCCCTTCGATTGGCAGCACAAAAACTACCTATTAGCACCAAGTTTGTCGTACGTCCCGATTATGTCGGTTAATTTTAAGTGCTATTTTAAATAGTTTTAGCAATGAAAAATGACGAAATCAGAGCCTTGTCGGTTGAGGAATTAGAAGATGCGATTGTTGAACAACAAGTAAGTTTGCAAAAACTACGCTTTTCGCATGCTGTTTCACCGATTGAGAACCCAATGGTAATCCGAAATGCACGGCGACTAATTGCTCGACTTAAAACCGAATTGACGGTAAAGCTTCGTGCAAAAGACGAAGTAACGAAGGCTTAGTTATTATAACGTAGAATTCCTATGGAACGAAATAGACGAAAAGAACGACAAGGTATCGTAATCAGTAATAAGATGGAACGTTCGATTGTCGTGGCAATTACTCGAAAAGTGAAGCATCCTGTGTATGGAAAGTTCATGAAAAAGACGACCAAGTTCATGGCGCACGACGAAAAAGAGGACGCTAACATTGGCGATATTGTTCGCATCATGGAAACTCGTCCGCTTAGTAAGCGGAAGCGATGGAGATTAGTCGAAGTCGTAGAAAGAGCGAAATAAGGTTTCGTAGATGCTTTTATCTTTTTAACATTAGGCAAAACTTTAAACGCTCTAACCAATGATACAACAAGAATCAAGACTCAAAGTAGCGGACAATAGCGGAGCAAAAGAAGTGCTATGTATCCGTGTGTTGGGTGGCACGAAACGCCGTTATGCTAGCGTAGGCGATACAATTGTAGTGACAGTTAAGTCAGCACTCTCGTCTAGTAATATGAAAAAAGGTACGGTTTCTAAAGCGGTTATCGTTCGGACAAAAAAAGAAATTCGCCGAAAAGACGGTTCGTATATTCGATTCGATGAAAATGCGGCAGTTCTCTTAAATACTAACGATGAGCCACGGGGTACTCGGATTTTTGGTCCCGTAGCACGGGAATTGCGTGAAAAGCAATTTATGAAAATTGTTTCTTTAGCACCCGAAGTGCTTTAGTGAAAGCTCTCTAATTTTTTTATTGACAGAATGATGGCAAAGAAAAAAGTAACCCCAGTACGCAAAAAATTTCACGTCCGAAGTGGCGATACGGTAATGGTTATTTCGGGGAATCATAAGGGCAAAACGGGACGAATTACGAAAATGCTTCCCGAAAAAGAACGGGCAATTGTGGAAGGAGTGAATATCGTAAAGCGACATATCAAGCCTTCACAAGAAAACCCACAAGGTGGAATTATTGAAAAGGAAGCCCCTATTCACCTCAGTAATTTGATGGTACTTGACCCTCAAACTGGAAAGCCTACTCGTATTGGACGACGTAGAAATTCAGAAACGGGAAAGTTAGAACGATACGCTAAAAAATCTGGCGAAGTAATCCCTACACAAGATGTATAAGGCAAGACTAAAAGTAAAATATCAAGAAGAACTTGTAGCTGAATTGCAGAAGAAATTCAATTACAAATCAGTAATGCAAGTTCCAAGATTGACAAAAATTTGCATCAATAAGGGTATCGGCGAAGCAGTTGGTGATAAAAAATTGATTGCGGTCGGTGTGGAAGAATTGAGCAAATTATCAGGGCAAAAAGCTATCCCTACCTATGCCAAAAAGTCGGTATCGAACTTTAAGTTACGGGAAAAAATGCCCATTGGAGCAAAAGTAACTCTTCGTGGAGATAGAATGTATGAATTTTTAGACCGACTTGTAACCGTAGCATTGCCTCGGGTTCGGGATTTTAGAGGAATCAAAGATGATGGATTTGATGGACGTGGAAACTATACGTTAGGTGTCAAAGAACAAATCATTTTTCCTGAAATCCGAATTGAGCAAGTCCGAAAAATTTCAGGGATGGACATTACCTTTGTTACGAATGCACAAACTGACGAAGAAGGAAAGGAATTGCTGAAATTGTTAGGAATGCCTTTCAAGAGTACAGGGAATGCGGTGTTTTAATCTATAAAAAAACAGTAAAATATGGCAAGGTCAGCAGTCAAAGCACGGGAGCGAAAACGAGCTAAACTCGTTGAAAAATATGCAGCGAAACGTGCCAAATTGAAAGCCGAAGGAGATTATGAAGCATTGGATAAATTGCCTCGCAATTCATCTAAGGTACGTTTGCACAATCGGTGTAAACTAACAGGTCGTCCTAAAGGTTATATGCGAAAATTCGGTATCTCACGGGTTACATTTCGGGAATTAGCAGCGCAAGGCAAAATACCGGGAGTTACGAAATCAAGTTGGTAAAATTGAATACTATCGGCTGATTTTCAGACGATGAAGATAAACTAGTAAAGAATGGATCCGATAGCAGATTTCTTGACTCGCATACGAAATGCAGTCAAAGCACGGCATCGAATTGTGGAGGTTCCTGCCTCGAACATCAAAAAGGAAATGACCAAGGTGTTGTATAATAAAGGCTTTATCCAAAGCTATAAGTTTGATGACTCTAGCGTGCAAGGAACTATCAAGATTGCTTTGAAGTACAATCCTGTTACAAAAGAACCTGCCGTTATACACATCGAGCGGGTGAGTACACCAGGTTTGCGAAAATATACCAAAGCTAAGGAATTGCCACACGTCCTAAATGGATTGGGCGTAGCGATTTTATCTACTTCACGAGGCGTAATTACCGATAAAGAAGCACGGCAGTTGAACGTAGGTGGAGAAGTGCTTTGTTACGTGTATTAACGCTCTAAATTTTATTATTCAACTTCGGCAGTTTTGGATGAAATTGCTGATTAAAATTGCGGAAAAATGTCACGTATAGGGAAATTGCCAGTTCCTGTTCCTTCGGGCGTAAATGTTTCGATTTCTGACGATAACATCATTACAGTCAAAGGACCCAAAGGGGAGTTAGTGCAAAAAGTAGATTCCAAAATTGAGGTTGCTCAGGAGGACGGACAAGTTGTTTTTAAACGGACAAATGAGCAAAAGCAGACCAAAGCCATGCACGGTTTATATCGTTCATTGGTGAATAATATGGTTGAAGGAGTAACGAACGGTTACGAAAAAAAATTAGAACTGATTGGTGTCGGTTATAAAGCGACTATGTCAGGACAAGTATTGGAAATGGATTTGGGATACTCTCACAAAATTTATTTTCAATTACCTCAAGAAATTAAAGCTACGGCAGAAACCGTCAAAGGAAAGCCTCCTGTGGTTACTTTGCAATCAATTGATAAACAGTTAATTGGGCAAATAGCGGCAAAAATTAAATCTCTACGAAAAATTGAACCTTACAAGGGTAAAGGAATTAAGTTCGTGGATGAGTACGTTCGCCGAAAAGCAGGAAAGACGGGTAAATAGTATTTTTTTGAATTTTTTTCAAGCACGTTTGCTGACACTTTTGAGGAAGTAAAAGTCAAAACAAACGTCAAATATGGAAAGTCAATGACACCAAAAGATAAACGGCGTTTAAAGATTAAGAAACGCATTCGTAAAAGAATATCAGGAACGGCAGAACGTCCTCGAATGTCGATTTTTCGAAGTAATAAATCAATTTATGTCCAGTTAGTGGATGATATTCAGGGACATACTTTAGCTTCAGCTTATTCGGGAGAACTCTCAAGTAAGTCGGCGACTAAGGAAGTTGCGTTTGAGGTGGGTAAAAAAATTGCTGAAAAAGCCAAAGACAAAGGAATTGAGGCGGTAGTTTTTGACCGAAATGGATATTTGTATCACGGCAAAGTCAAAGCAATTGCAGACGGCGCACGCGAAGGTGGTTTGGTTCTTTAATGCTTGTTCCAAAAACAGTTCAGACAATGAAAAATAACGTAAGACGATTAAAAGCCAGCGAACTGGAACTCACTGATAAGGTGGTGGCTATTCAGCGTGTGGCTAAGGTGGTCAAAGGTGGACGAAGATTTAGTTTTTCGGCAATTGTAGTAGTAGGAGATGGAAATGGGGTAGTAGGTTATGGACTCGGTAAAGCGGGCGAAGTAACTTCAGCTATCACGAAAGGAATTGATAATGCGAAGAAAAACTTAGTTAAAGTTCCTGTTTTGAAAGGCACAATTCCACACGAAGTAAACGGTAAGTTTTGCGGAGGTAAAGTTTTTATGAAACCAGCCGCAGAAGGTACTGGAGTAATTGCAGGTGGTGCGATGCGGGCAGTTTTGGAATCAGCAGGTATTAAAAATGTACTGGCAAAGTCCAAAGGCTCTTCCAACCCACACAATGTAGTGAAAGCTACTTTTGATGCCTTACTGAAAATGCGAGATGCTCGTGCTGTAGCACAACAGCGAGGCGTGGATATGAATAAAGTTTTTAACGGATAGTTTAAATAATCAGGTTTTAAAACCTTATTTAAGTATAAAAGTCATGGCAAAAGTGAAAGTTACGCTCGTCCGAAGTACGATTAAGCGTCCGAAAGACCAGAAAGCAACGGTTCAGGCGTTAGGCTTGCGAAAACTGAACAGTAGTCGAGAACACGAAGTCACGCCACAAATTCAAGGTATGATTCGAAAAGTAGCACATTTGCTTCATGTTGAAGAGCTTTAGGTTCGAAATGTGAGGATGTCTATTTAATACGAATTCATCAGGAAAGACAAAGCCAGAAGACAGCGATGTTTTCTGAAATAAATAATTTTTTGTACTTTTGCGTTCCGAACCGTTGGAATTGGCAAAGAACAGAATCGAAACGGTTTTTCAAAAATGAAATTACATACATTAAAACCCGCCAAAGGTTCGACCAAAAATCGAAAGCGGATTGGGAGAGGGCAAGGTTCAGGTAGAGGAGGCACTTCGACACGTGGACATAAAGGCGCACAATCAAGGTCTGGATACAGCCGCAAACAAGGCTTTGAGGGTGGACAACAGCCATTACAAAGACGTGTGCCAAAGTTCGGTTTCCGAAATCCTACTCGTGTCGCTTATCAGGCGGTAAATCTGGATGCCATTCAGGAGTTAGTCGAAAAATTGGACATAACAAAAGTTGATGTAGAGGCACTTCGAAGTAATGGATTAGCAGGTAAAAAAGACCTCATAAAAATCCTAAATCGTGGTGAACTCAAGCAAGGCATTGAAATTACTGCTCATGCTTTTTCAGCTTCTGCGATAGCAAGCATTGAGAAAGCTGGTGGTACGGCAATAAAATTGTAACTCATGAAAAAGTTTATCGAAACCATTAAAACGATTTATTCCATTGAGGAATTACGAACCCGTATTCTAGTGACGATTGGTTTTCTTGCCATCTTTCGTTTGGGTTCTTACGTCGTTTTACCAGGGCTTGACCCCGAAATTTTGCAATCACAAGACATTGCGTCAGGAGGAATTTTAGGATTAATCAATACCTTTTTAGGTGGTGCATTCTCTCGTGCTTCAGTATTTGCATTAGGAATCATGCCCTATATTTCGGCTTCGATTGTAATTCAGTTAATGACGGTTGCTGTGCCGTATTTCCAAAAAATGCAAAAAGAAGGAGAATCAGGACGTAAGAAAATGACCCAAATTACACGGGTTTTAACTATTATTATTACGTTTGTACAGTCTTCTGCATATATTGCAGGAACAATACCTTCCGAAGCTATTATTATTAATCAGGCATTTTTTACAGCATCTGCCATGATTATCTTGACATCAGGTACTATGTTTTGTATGTGGTTGGGTGAAAAGATTACGGATAAAGGAATTGGTAATGGAATTTCGATGCTGATTATGATTGGGATTATTTCTCGTTTCCCAGGTTCCTTATTAGCTGAGGCGGTCCAAAAGGAAACGAACGGAATGTTGATTTTGTTTGTTTTAGAGATTGTTGCACTATTCTTTGTTGTTATGGGTGTTGTTTTATTAACACAAGCTGTTCGCCGAGTACCTGTTCAATATGCAGGACAAATTGTGGGTGGCAGTAAACGTAGAAGAAAAGCAAACGCTGATGCTCTTGGACAACGTTCATTCTTACCTTTAAAAGTAAATGCGTCAGGAGTGATGCCAATTATCTTTGCACAATCCTTAATGTTTTTGCCTTCTTTGTTGGCATCACTATTTGCTGATACTAGTGATGTAGCCCAATGGATTCAAGTTGCCTTTTCTGATTTTACCTCTGTAACATATAACGTTACTTTTGCCTTAATGATTATTATCTTTACATTTTTCTATACTGCTATCACGATCAATCCCCAACAGATTTCTGAGGATATGAAGCGTAATAATGGTTTCGTACCTGGAGTAAAACCGGGTGAAGAAACCACACACTATATTAGTGAAATTATTGACCGAATTACATTACCAGGTGCTTTGTTCTTAGCGATGGTAGCAATTATGCCTGCTTTTGCCAGTATCATTGGAGTAAGTCCTGAATTTGCTCAGTTTTATGGTGGAACATCTTTATTAATTATGGTAGGTGTAATTTTGGATACGTTACAGCAAATTGATAGTTATCTGTTGATGGAAAAATATGAAGGTATGATGAAGACGGGTAAAGTACGAGGACAGCAGAATGTAGCAACAATGGCACAATAAGAAAAAAAGATAATTATATTCTGTGACACACTATTCATCACATTAAAATAGTTGTGTCGCATTTTTTTCGCTTAGTCAATTTTTAGAAGAGCTTGAGTTCGATGAAAATTTATTATAAATCTGCCCATGATATTGAGATGATACGGCGTAGTGGAGAAGTCTTGGGAAAAGCACATGGAGAAGTGGCTAAGAACGTTCGCCCAGGTGTAAAAACAAAAAAGTTAGACCAAATTGCTCAGGAGTTTATTCGTGATAATAAAGGTACTCCTTCATTTTTGGGCTTGCCTTCTCCTTCGGGAGCAGGAGCATTTCCAGGAGCTTTATGTATCTCAATAAATGACGAAATTGTACATGGTCTTCCGAGTAATTACGAGTTGAAAGATGGAGATATTGTTTCAATAGACTGTGGAGTATATTTAGATGGCTATCACTCGGACTCGGCTTATACTTACCCTGTGGGAGAGGTTTCTGAAGACGTTTTACATTTATTAAAAACAACAAAAGAATCCTTGTATCTAGCTATTGAAAATGCTAAACAAGGTAAGCGATTAGGTGATATTGGTTATGCTGTTCAAAATCATGTAGAACAATACGGTTATTCAGTAGTCAGAGAACTGGTTGGTCATGGCTTGGGGAAGGATTTACACGAAAAGCCTGAAGTTCCAAATTTTGGACGGAGAGGAAAAGGAACAAAACTCAAAAATGGTTTAGTCATTGCGATTGAGCCAATGATTAATTTAGGAAGAAAAGACATTGTGCAAAATGATGATGGATGGACAATCTGTACAAGAGATAAAAAACCTTCAGCTCATTATGAACACACAGTGGCGATTCACAATAATAAGACCGAAGTTCTGACTACCTTCAAGTATATCGAAGAGGTAGGATTTTAGACAAATGAATGATGAATCGTCCTTATCTAAAAACGTATTCTTATTCTTTTATATATTATTGTTGAATCAAATTAAATTGGTATGCCAAAGCAAGCGAATATTGAACAAGATGGTACGATAACAGAAGCTTTGTCTAATGCGATGTTTCGGGTCGAGTTAGAGAATGGGCATGAAGTTATTGCTCACATTTCAGGTAAAATGCGCTTACATTATATTCGAATTTTACCAGGAGATAAAGTAAAATTAGAGATGTCTCCTTACGACTTGACGAAAGGACGAATTGTATATAGATATAAATAAAGTGTGAAATTTTTGTCTGGAATTGTAATTTTAGACGATTTAAAAGTAAATCAAGATGAAAGTCAGAGCATCAGTCAAAAAACGCTCGGCGGATTGTAAGGTGGTACGCCGAAAGGGTAAAGTTTATATTATAAACAAGAAGAATCCTAAATTTAAACAACGACAAGGTTAATTTCGACTTGTCTAAATTGGTGTAATTATGAGAATTTCAGGAGTTGATATACCAAACAATAAACGAGGAGAAATTGCCTTGACGTATATTTTTGGTATTGGACAGTCTTCAGCAAATACAATTCTAGCGAAAGCAGGAGTTGATAAGAACAAAAAAGCAGGTGAGTGGACAGATGCCGAAGCAAAAGCAATTCGGGATGTCATTAATTCAGAGTACAAAACCGAAGGTGTTTTGAAATCTGAAATTCAAATGAATATCAAGCGTCTGATGGATATTGCGTGTTATCGAGGGTTAAGACACCGTAGAGGATTGCCTGTTCGAGGACAAAAAACAAAAAACAACGCTCGTACTCGTAAAGGAAAACGAAAGACTGTCCCTGGAAAGAAAAAATAAATCCATTAAGTGGAATTTTATTATCGTTCGTGCGATTAATTTTCAATTGTTATTATGGCACAAAAAAGAAAAGATAAAGCCAAAAAACGTAATGTACGTATTGAGCCAGTTGGTCAAGTGCATATCAAGGCTTCATTCAACAACATCATTATCTCTATTACAAATCAAGCGGGACAAGTAGTTTCGTGGTCTTCGGCAGGTAAAATGGGCTTCAAAGGCTCAAAGAAAAATACGCCGTATGCTGCTCAAACTGCTGCTGCTGATTGTGCGAAAGTGGCTTATGATTTGGGAATGCGAAAAGCTGAAGTATATGTCAAAGGACCAGGCGCAGGACGAGAAGCGGCTATTCGAACCATTCAGAACTCAGGAATTGATGTGATGATGATTCAAGACGTAACTCCTCTCCCGCATAACGGATGCCGTCCTCCTAAAAGAAGACGAGTCTGATGCAATGCTTACGAATGTAAGTTTTTAGGTTTATTTTTAAAAAATCAAAAATGTTGGACGCTGAATACCTCCCATTGTAAAAAATTTTGGTTGAGGTACGCAACATTGAAACAAATTCAAAAAGTAGATGGCAAGATTTAGAGGACCCAAGTCCAGAATCTCTCGAAAGTATGGCGAGTCCATTTTTGGAGATTATAAAGCATTAAAAAAGAAAGCCTATCCCCCGGGTCAGCACGGCAGAGGCAGACGAAAGAAGCAGTCCGAATATGCTGTTCAGTTAGCCGAGAAACAAAAAGCAAAATATTTGTATGGTGTTTTAGAACGTCAGTTCCGAAAAACCTTCCGAATTGCCTCTCGAAAAACAGGTATTACAGGGCATAATTTGCTGAAATTATTAGAGTCACGGTTGGATAATGTAGTTTATCGATTAGGTATTGCTCCTACTCGCCGAGCGGCACGCCAATTAGTAACTCATAAGCATATTGTTGTGAATGGAAGTGTTATGAATATTCCATCAGCAACTATTAAAGCGGGGGATATTATTGGAGTTCGAGAACGCTCCAAGTCATTGCAAGCAGTTACAAGTTCCTTAGCAGGACGTGGAAAAAAATTCACGTGGCTGGAGTGGGATTCGAACTTAATGCAAGGGCGATTTATTGGCGCACCTGAGCGTGACCAAATTCCCGAAAACATTAATGAGCAGTTAATCGTTGAATTATACTCGAAATAATCTGTCAAATACAGGCATAATTTGGAAATTAATTTGTTTTTTCGTAAAATTAAGCCTGTTTTTTGATACCTTCACATCGGTAAACTTAAACTTTATACCTGATTCGTTAGAATCTGTAACTTCAAAAACGAAACGAAATTTATGTCTTTATTAGCCTTTCAGATGCCTGATAAAGTTGTCATGGAAAAAGCAGACGACTTCCACGGGCTTTTTGAATTTAAACCCCTCGAAAAAGGATATGGCGTAACGATTGGAAATGCGCTCCGTAGGATTTTATTATCATCCTTGGAAGGTTATGCGATTGTAGGTATAAAAATCCCCGATGTACTCCATGAATTTTCAACGATAGAGGGAGTAGTTGAAGATGTAAGTGACCTTATTCTAAATTTAAAACAGGTTCGTTTTAAGCCTCTTAATGAGGAACCTGACACCAAAATTTCACTACAAATTAGTGGAAAGTCTGAATTTAAGGCTGGCGAAATTGGTGAATTTACGGATGATTTTCAAGTGTTAAATCCTGATTTTACGGTAGCAACCTTAGATGAGTCCATCAATTTTGAAATCGAACTTTACCTCAGTAAAGGACGTGGGTATGTGCCTGCCGAAGAAAATAAAGTCACGGAAGCTCCTGTTGGTTACATTGCGATTGATGCGATTTTTACACCAATCAAGAATGTAAAATACAGCATTGAGAATACACGGGTAGAACAAAAAACGGACTTTGAGCAATTAACAATTGAAGTTTCGACCGATGGTTCAATCCATCCCGAAGATGCTTTGAAAGAGTCAGCGAATATCTTGATTAAGCACTTTATGCTATTCTCTGACCAAACAATGACCATTGAGACGCACAAGCAAGAAGAAGAAGAAACGGTAGATGAAGAAATCTTGCGAATGCGAAAATTACTCAAAACAGCATTGACAGAGTTAGATCTCTCAGTACGAGCTTACAATTGTTTGAAAGCTGCAGATATCCGAACACTTGGCGATTTGGTGCAATTGGAAATTTCAGATATGATGAAATTCCGAAACTTCGGTAAGAAATCATTGACGGAATTGGAGCAATTAGTATCTGACAAAGGCTTGACATTTGGTATGGACGTTGTCAAGTATAAATTAGAAGAAGATTAAAATAATTTTGGAGACGGGAATAGACGTGATTTTATTCCGAAAAAACATTTCCCGAATCCTTTCAAATCGGAATAAAAATGAGACACGGTAAGAAGTTTAATCATTTGGGAAGAACTTCATCGCACCGAAAAGCGATGTTGGCTAATATGGCGGTTTCCCTTATTAAACATAAACAAATTCGGACGACTTTAGCAAAGGCGAAAGCACTACGAAAATATGCTGAACCGCTTGTTACAAAGTCGAAAACGGATACGATGGAATCTCGAAAGTTGGTTTTTGCGAAATTGCAAGATAAAGAAGCTGTGAATATTCTTTTCAATGAAGTTTCTCAAAAAGTAGCAGACCGACCAGGGGGATATACACGTATTTTGAAGTTAGGAAATCGTTCAGGTGATAATGCAGCGATGTGTTTGATTGAATTGGTTGATTATAACGAATTGACACTTCAAGAAAAACCAAAATCATCAGGAAGACGAAGAAGACGAAGAAAAGGTGGAGCTGATGAGGAGGTAACAACTCAGTCAACGGCTGAAACTGCTACTGAAGAAGCTAAAGAAGAATCAGAAACTAAAGAATAGTATTTTTTCTGGAAACTTTTTAAAGGATTTGGTCGTATAAATTCGGGCAAATCCTTTTTTTATATGATTAATATTTGAAAAAATGGCAAAGCTGAAAGATAGAATTGTAAAAAATCTAAATATTCGAAATAAACGAGCTTCTTTTGAATATCATTTATTGGATAAATATACGGCAGGAATTCGGCTGGTAGGTACAGAAATTAAATCTTTGCGTCTTGGAAAAGCCAGTATGACAGATAGTTATTGCTATTTTTCAGAAAATGAACTATTCCTAAAAGGAGTCCATATTGCAGAGTATGAAAGTACAGGTTATCAAAGTCATGTCCCGACTGCAGACCGCAAATTACTTTTGACAAAACGAGAACTCAAAAAATTAAAAGATAAAGTCACTAATACAGGTTTAACGATTGTTCCTCTTCGGATTTTCATTAATGATAAGGGTTTAGCGAAGGTTCAAATTGCAGTGGCACAAGGGAAAAAATTATACGATAAACGAGAAGATATTAAGAAGCGAGATATGGAACGAGATGCGGGAAGACGTTTTTAAATATTCTTGTTGGATACCCAATTGATTCTCATGTCATTAAGAGGGCTTAGTGCTTTTAATACATAAACCTAAATTTATAAAATGCTAAAAATCGGAAATTACAATACCCTCGAAATCGTCAAAACTACCCCGCAAGGTTTATACTTGGATTCCAGTGAGGGCGAAATTTTGTTGCCTAAAAGATACATTACGTCAGAGATGGAAGTTGGAGATGAAATTCAAGTTTTTATTTATACAGATTCTGAAGACCGCCTTGTTGCCATCACCGATAAGCCACTTGCCGTAGTGGGTGAATTTGCTTTTTTGGAAGTCAAAGCCTTAACTTCTTTTGGGGCATTTTTGGATTGGGGACTTCCCAAAGATTTATTTGTGCCACACAAAGAACAACATTTGCCTATGCGAGTCGGACAAAAATACGTTGTACGGGTTGCTTTGGACTTTCGTACCCAACGAGTTATTGGAATTAATCGAATTGGAAGCTTTTTAGAAAAAGATAATATAGAACTTTCTGAAAATCAAAAGGTTAATTTATTACCTTACGAAACAACAAGCCTTGGGATTATGTGTATTATTGATGGTTTGTATGCAGGAATGTTATATAAAAATGAGGTTTTTCAAAAGATAGAATTAGGCAAGCGAATTACAGGATATGTACAAAAAGTTCGAGAAGATAATAAAATTGATTTGAGTTTACGACTTGGTGGATTTGATTATATCAAAGGAGATGCAGTTAAAATTTTAGAAAAACTAGAAGAAAATAACGGAATATTATCATTTTCAGATAAAAGCGACCCCAAAGATATCAAAGACTATTTTGGAATGAGTAAGAAAACATTTAAAAAACTCATTGGTAATCTTTATCGGAAGGGAAAAATCATCATTGAATCTCACCAAATTCGACTCAAATAATTCAAAATTCCAATTTCTGGGCGAAGCACAAAATAGTATCTAAAAATTTCATAACTTGACCTCAAAAATTTGTGCATCATTTACTGGCATAATCTCTTTTTATGTTCTTTACAACGTTGATTTCTAAAATTTTCAGTGGTGCAGTTGTAGGTTACATCACTAACGACTTAGCCATTCAAATGCTATTCCGAAAACGTTTCGGATTGGGTGGTATTATCCTGAAAACCAGAGCTGAATTTATCGAAAATATTAGCGCACTGGTCGAAAGGGAAATTATTAATGACCGCACACTTTTGCAAGAATTGGAAGCCTCTTCGGAGTCCTTTGAAAAGGCATTACAACAAGCTTCAAATGACTTTTTTGAGCGTCAAATCCTTGAAACGATTTCCGAAAAAGTAAAGCTCGGTGATATACCACAGTTAGAAACTTCTTTTGCTGAGATGCATACCGACCTGATGGAGAGTTTACCACCATTGGTTGATAATTCGATTGATTTTGTCTTAAAAAATATTGATTTACAGCAATTTATATCAGAACCTACACTAAGAAGTTTAGGTGATTCGGGGGCAAAAATTCTCATTCAGTCGCTTCGGGAAGATGATTTATTACAACAAACTTTCTTACAATTTCATCAGGAACATACTGAACTTCGTCCTATTGATATACTTTCAGAACCAATTTTACAGCAATTGGCTCAAAATACAAGTAAGATTTCTGAGAACTTACATGATACTTTAAAAAATCAGTTTGCCAAAGAAACAGAGGAAACCCTTCAAAAAATCCTGATTAATCTGGATACGGAGCGTTTCTTTAAAAAATTAGCTCAGCAAATTGCTCAAAAACAAATCGGAGATGTATTAGGAAGGCACAATTCAGTCGGACTTTCTACGGAATTGACTCAGCGTTTGTATGATGTAATTAATTCGGAAAATGGGAAAAAACTCATTCATAATTTTGCTGAGCATATTTTACAATCTCTTGAAAATGAAGGTACTACAATTTTTGAATTACTTTCCGAAGGGCTTGCTGAAAACTTTGATAATTTTCTACAAAATCAGTTACCTGCTTTTTTGGAAAAACTCATTTCATGGCTCGAAGACCGAAAACCCCGTTTGGAAGCTTTGATTGACCGCACTTTTCGGGCAAATATCAAATGGAAATTTCAAGATTGGATAATTGAATGGTTTATTGGTAGTGTGAGCCAGCACGCTAATGCTGTACGAAAAATTATTGAGACCGTTGAAAAACACCGAACAGCCCCTGAAGAAACTACTCTTGCATTAACTAATCAAATTATTATCTTCCTGAAAAACAATACGATAGGAAGTATTGCCTCACGAGTACGAAATGAGAACTCATTGAATCTCTTAACGGAAATGTTGGTGAATAATGCTGACCAAATGTTGAGAAGTTTGAAGCCTAAAGATTTTGAACCTATTCTAAATCAGCGAATTGGCAGTTTTGTAAAGGCAGAACAAATTGAGGCGTTTTTTAAGAGAAATTTCAAGAAATTAATTGAAAAAGAAGTCAAAGAAAATTTCCTATTTACGAAGAAATGTGACGAGTTTTTGGTGGAAAGAATGAATACTGAAATCCAAAGATTGGGACAGAAATCATTAATTGAAATCCTAAATACGTCTGCTTTTGAAAAATATGCTCGTAGACAAAGTTCTAATATCATCGAAACTTTAGATGAAAACCAAGCGGTTTTGAGTGGTTTTTTATACGAAAAAATAAATTTTGAACTACAAAACTTACATCTTGATAATTCTGCCAATTTTCCATTAGCAAGTACATTAAGTCAGTTTACTTTACGACAAGCTGATGATTTCCTAAAACTTCAATATGAGTTGCGTAGAGGCGATAAATTGCAAGATTATTTACAACAATTAACAGCTTATAAAAGTCGAGTTCCTCGAAAAGTGCATCAAGGAATTACCCAAAATTTACCTCAATTATTGAGTGGTGGACAGGTTAAAAAGGTGGTCAAAAGTAGCCTTAACCGAATGGAAACCAAACAGCTACAAATAATTTTGGAGAAATTTATGGGTAAAGAACTCAAACCGATTACCCGTTTTGGAGCTTTTTTAGGTGGCATCGCAGGAGGTTTATTAAGTTTTTTACCAATTTCTTCGGGACTTTCTTGGCAAGGAACTGCTTTAGCAGGTGGAGCTTTCGGAGTTACAGGATATGCTACTAACTGGTTGGCAATCAGGATGATATTTCGTCCTTATGTTCGCAAAAAAGTGCCTTTGCTTGGTACTCGTGTGCCTTTTACCCCAGGGGTGGTTGCCAAACGTCAGCCTCGTTTTGCGGAAAGTATGGGAAAATTTGTTGTCAATGGTTTATTAGATGTGAATAATTTACAAGCTACTTTCGAACAAAAAAAAGAATCTTTGAAGAACAGTGCTTTGGACATTTTTTCATCTAACGATTATAGCCTGATAGACAACTTTTTAAAGAAAAACAAAGCTGATTTTTCAAGACAAATTGCTGAGAAATTAGCAGAAACCATTTTTGAAGATACGCAGAAATTAAGTGATGGATTTGAAACATGGTTAGGTAAACAAAAAGATTATCAACTAAAAAAGAAACATACTCAAAATATTGAAAATCAGGTACTTGGATTTTTAGAAAAACCTGATTTTATAGATAGTATTCGTCAGGATGCTCAGAAAGTAATTTTGAGTTATGCCCAATCTGAGCGAGCTTTATCCGAATTTATTACGCCTTCGGTTCGTGAAAAAGTGTATGATAAAGCAGGTTATACAATTGGGAATTATATTGAAAAATTATTATCCAGTTTAGCCGAAAAAGAAAAAATTAATAAGGTTTTATACCAATTTGAAGAACCTTTTCAAAAAATTATTTCTGCTCGAATTGCAGACTATTTAGATGACACTCAGCAAGAAAAAGCCAGAGATAATTTTAGTAACTATTTTCGTAAAACTTTAATAGATAAACGGTTACGTAAAACAGTTTTTAGTTTTATTGAAGAGAAATTTACCGAACAACTTGCTCCAGAAAAACAAATTAATCAATTATTAGATGGACGTTTGATGCGTCTTGTGGCAGATAATTTGGATTATGTAGTAGATAATTTGATTACGTATAGTCTTCGGTTTTTGAAAAATAATAAAGAAAAGTTAGCCAAAGAAATTTATGAAAAAGCCTTCAAAGAAGACAAAACTTCTGCGCTTTACAAAGGGGTCATTGTGGATACGGTGATGGAGTTGGCAGAAAAAGGCTTTCCAAAATTCTTTGAAAATGAGAAAGATAGCTTACATAAATTAGTGGCACTTGGGGTGTATGAGATTGGAGAAAGTCGAATTGGAGTGCTAAATATTTCGCCTGACCAAAATCAACTCAATAAATTGGTTGGGAATTTTTTGGATAAAGATGAAATGATACTTTCTTTGACTCAAATGACACATGTTTTGGCAGATGAACTTTTTAATATTCCAATATCTACTTTTTTACAAATTGCAGATGTACGCCAGACGAAAGATTTATCTGAGCTTCTAAAAGATGAAATTGATTTGATTTTCAGTCATTTAAGTCATAAAATTGAAACAAATCGGATTGCCATTGGCACAGACACTGCCCTTTTGTTATTGAAGGTTTTAGAAGAAAAACTTCATGAAATTCAATTACATCAACTCACGGAAGGTATTTCAGAAGAAGAAATTCAAGAAGTTACGGAACGTTTGATACAAATTTTATTCGAATCTGAAACTATTCAACAGCAGAAAGAAAATTTTGTCAGAATTACATTTGAAAAATTACGAAGTAAACCATTAGGAAAATTATTGGATTGGGATAGTTTACAAACTGATTTGACCAAAAGTATCCGTAAGATAGTCGAAAACCCCGCTACAAAATTGGTATTTCAAGAAGAAATAATGAAACTTTTCTCTAAAAATTTGGAAAAAATCACAGAAAATTTACAACCCGAAACTAAGAATTTTGTTTTAGATAAATTATCAGATGCTTTATTGAATACTTTAGAAAAAAACTTACACAACTTGCTAACCTCCATTGACTTACGTAAATTGGTGGTTACAGAGGTCAATGCTATGTCTCCGAAACAAATCGAAGACCTATTTAATAGTTTTGCTAAAAAATATTTTGAGCAACTAATTCGGTATGGATTTGGCTTTGGAGTAGTCTTTGGGTTGGCGGTGGATTTAGTATTGTTGGGTATTTTTAAATTAATTGATAACCAGTAATTTATATCTCAAGTCAAGCATTCTAATTTTCATTAAAACAAAAAACTCATGTTTAAAAGATTAGCTTCCGATGCACTCGGGCTAAGTGATATTGGTCAAATTATTTCTCCTTCGGATTATGGTTCAGTCGATTCGGATGACTATATTTTTAGTGAGGATGGCGAAAAGATTTTTTTCCTCATCAAGTCAAAATCTGACGAGTATTGCTTTACGAATCAGTCATTTATCCATTTGGATGGGACTTCTGCTATGAACAAAAAACGGACACTCAAGCGATATTCCTACAAAGATTATATCTTTACGAATGTTCGATTAGAGACGGCGGGAAATCTGGATTTAGATGCTGAAATTAAGTTCAGATTAAATGGATTACGTGCTTCGAGCAGTAAATTAGGGATTTCTTCGGATGAGAAAAATTTCAGTATTGATGTGGATAAAAATCAGATTGAATTACTGAAAGATTTATACAAAAGTTTAACAAAACTTGGAACGATTCAAAAGGAAAATGCTCTCTTTTTGAATTATGCCCAAGAGAGTTTAAACCTGACATCCAATACGTTAAAGGGAAATTCGAAAACAGAGGTTACTTTGGATGCTTTCAAAGCAATTAATGAGTATGCTTTTGCTTGGAATCAAGATAATTATAAAAAATATTCGCAAAGTGACTTTTCAGAAGTCTTTCAAAAATATTTGAATGCTTAGAAGTCGTATCAAGCACTAAACTAGCCAAATTTTTGATTTGGTTGGTTTAATTTGTTTTTTATCGAAAATATTAAACAGTAACTATCTGATTTTCAAAGACTAAAATTCCTAGAAAAATAGTATAATCTGGGTCAGAAAAAAGTAGAATTTCATCTTGTTCGGACTGAAAAGAAGTCAATCGAATTTGTGCTAAATTAGGATGATTTTCCATTTCTGAAACTAATTCTGCTAAACCATCAATAAATTGCCCTCGTTCTTGAATTCCTTCCTGACGAATTTTATAAATATCGTATAGATGTTCAAAATCTGAATCGAAGAAGTCAATTTCATAGTTATTTACTGATAACCAGTTTTTTAGATTGATTTGTCGTTCCAAATTTATGGTTTCCCAATGTGTTTCAACCAACTGCCGAGTTGGTATAAAAATTTCTTTCATTTGGTTTTAGGGTTCAAAAGCGGGTACGGGAGCTGCTCCTGTAACAATACCTTTAATTAAAATTTCGCCTTGATAAAATCTATCTTGTGAATAAATTAATTCAGACGTTTTAAATCGTTTCATCAAAATAATTCCACCTATTCCACGCCGATATGCAAATTTATTTGCCCAAAAAATATCATTTGTCCATGAAGTAAAAACGCTATGATTATCGCCTCGGTTGTGTCGAGTTGGGTTTTCGTGTCCTCCGATAGGTGTAGCAATTCCCATTTTGGCATTTGATAAATCAGGATGTTGAGCGTGTACTCCTCTAAAAAGTAAAATAAGCCCCTCAGAATCAGCAGTTGTACGAATACCATCTATGGTTGTGTAGTCCAAAGGAATTTCGATAGGACAATATGCACATATCTTTTTGGATAAATGCAAATACGTAAATATCCCCGCCAGAATTACAGAAGTGACAAGTAATAATTTGTAATTCAGCCATTTGGGTAGTGGTTTAGAAAGTGTAAGTTGCATAGCTTAAAAATATGAAATAAAGCACTGATTATCAAACCTATAAAATTTTCGAAGACCTTATAGGTTTAAGTTACTTATTGTTTTGCTGTCTTTTGATTAGAACGTTTTACATAAAATATTCCTCCAATTCCAAAGACAATACCTTTTGCAATCAAAGGGGAATATAACGCTGGGTCTTCAGCCCATAAAAAACTGGAAACACAGGCAAATACCCATAAAAAGTAAATACCACAAAATATTTTTGGTAACATAAAATTTTAATTTAGTTATTTGAAATATTCAATATTGACATTTCTGTCGTGTAAATGTAAAGTCATTTTCTCAACCTCTGAATTTGAGAAATAAACAGTTAAACCATAGTTGATAAAAGAATATCCTTGAGCATCTTCGCCATAGCCTCTCAAAACGACTTTATTATCTTCGACAGTTTGAATTAACATTCGTTTTGATGCCATAACTACGTTTCCACTAACACTTAACCAAGAACTTTTATTAGCATTTAAAATTGTGACGATATAAAAACGCCCTTCTTTTTCAATATCAACAATTCGAGGGTCATTAAAAGTACCTACTTTTTGCCCATTTTCATACCTGATATGACGAGAAGAATTAAATTCCATCTCAGGTAATTTTGGTGTTGTTGAAGTTATTCCGCCTTTTAGTCTCATAAAATTTTGCATAGCAACTTCACTACCACATTTATGAGCTTGAAGAAAATCATCCAACGCTCCTAATATATAGCCCTGATTTTCCTTGATACAACCACGATAATTATATGCTTCTCCGTGATTTGGTTGTAAATCAATGGTCTTATCCAAATCTGTAAGCGCATTTTCATATTGTTCTAACTCAAAATAAGCACAGCCTCGATTATAATAAGCGACAACACTATTAGGGTCTTGTTGAATAACAAAGGTTGAATCTTTGATAGTTTGAGCGTAATTTCGCAGTGAAAACTCACAATGCGCTTTCAAATTATATATATCTGGAGTTTTTATGCCTAATTCAATAAGCTGATTTACAGTATGAATAGCATACAAGTAATCATTTTGCTCAACTGCTGTATTTGCTTGTACAATTAACTGAGTTGCTTTTTCGAAGTCCATAGAACTTTGTAATTAATTATTTGAAAAAAATTTCTGTAAGATCTTGGATTTTTTATACAAAATCAATACTTTTGAGTTGTATTAAAAACCTCAAAATTACAATTCCAAATTATGAGTTTTAAAACAGAAGAAGTAGGGGATAGAATTAAGAAGTTTCGGGAAATGCGAAATTTTACCCAAGAACACGTGGCTCAGGAATTGAAAATGACTCCGCAAGGTTATGGCAAAATCGAACGGAATGAAGTGGATATTACGATACAGAGATTAAGCAATATTGCCAAAATTTTAGATACTACTATTCCAGATATTTTTGGGTTTGACGAAAGTTTTGTCTTTCATAATCAGGAATGTAAATATTATGGAGTAAATCATACCCAGGCCGAATTCATCAAAGAAGTGTACGAATCTCGCATCACCGACCTGCAAGCCGAAATCCAATATTTACGGGGGATTTTGGAGAAAACATTGAGGCAATAAAAAAATCCTTCTGGTTTATTTCCAGAAAGATTCTTGAAAATTTCGCCAATATGGTATGTACCACCCAAAAGTGTCTCCCATTGCAAACGTCCGAAACAATTGGCTACTTTTTACAAATCACATTCAAACCATCCCGAATTGGGAAAATAGTCGAAAAAACCCGTTCATCCTCTCGTACTTTCTGGTTAAACCTTCGAAGGGCTTTTGTATCCTTATCTTGGTGAGCTTTGTAAATCACTTTTCCACTCCAAAGCACATTATCTGCTATAATAAAACCTCCAGAACGTATTTTGTCAATCACCAAATCAAAATAATTCGAATAATTGAGTTTATCGGCATCAATGAAAACTAAATCAAAATTTTCCTCCAATTTAGGGATAATTTGCATAGCATTACCGACATGATACTGAATTTGAGTTGAATAGGGGCTTTTTTCAAAATAATTGCGTACCCGATTTTCTAACTCAAAATTCACATCAATCGTATGCAATATCCCATCTTCCGTTAATCCTTCCGCTAAGCAAAGGGCAGAATATCCCGTGTACGTTCCAATTTCCAAAATACGATTCGGACGAATCATTCGAGAAAACATCGTCAATATATTGCCTTGCAAATACCCTGATAACATTCGGGGTTTAAGCACTTGCAAATGTGTTTCACGGTTAATTTGTTGGAGTAACTCCGATTCTGCCTCCGAATGTGTGGCAATATAGTCTTCAATGGGCTTTTTTAGTAATTCCATTTACTTTATGGGTTCGAATTCAATAAAGAATTGTAAAAATCGAATTTGAGAAATCTTTCGATAAAAAAGGAAAATCAAAAATAAATGATTTCGATAAACGTTGAGTATTTTTGTTGTACAAAAACAAGAAATGGTAGTAAAAAACAAATTATTGTGTCCAAAACTCGAAAAAAAACGAAGAAATCACAAGAAATATCGAACATAACTTGCGATTTGTCGTATCTGTAACTAAGTTTGTCGAAAAAAAATACAGGTTTATCGAAAATTTAAACTTGTTTATCGAAAGAAAGACAATAAAATGAAAAAAAGAAAGTCTGTATTGGTTTGGTCAATCATTCATAACAAAATTTCAACAAACTTAATTCCGTAGTTTTTGCATTTGTCGTGCAATATTTTTTTGGCAAAATACGTTAAACATTCAAACAAAAATGACTAAATTTGAAGTCGCTGACAGCGAATTAATCGCACAGTACAAACAAGGGAACGAATACGCTTTTGAAGTCTTAGTAAATCGCTACAAAAACCGAATTTTTACGACTATTAATCTCATCGTCAAGGATGATTCAGTGGCTGAGGATTTGCTACAAGAAACTTTTATTAAAGCTATTGATACCATCAATTCAGGCAAATACAACGAAGAAGGCAAGTTTTTGCCTTGGATTTCAAGAATCGGCTATAACATGGCGATTGACTATTTCCGAAAACAAAAGCGTTACCCCAAAGTTGTCATAGAAGATAACGTCAAGATGTTTAATACGTTGAGTTTTTCAGAGGAGAGCATTGAAGAAACTCGAATCAAGAACGAAACGTACGCCAAATTGAAAGAACTGATACAACAGCTTCCACCAGCCCAACGGGAAGTATTGACCATGCGGCACTATATGAAAATGAGTTTTCAGGAGATTGCCGAGGCAACTAATGTCAGTATCAATACGGCACTAGGCAGAATGCGTTATGCGTTGATTAATTTGCGGAAGCAGATGAAAAAATCGAACGTATCGTATGAAAAAGCAAATCAAATCTTCTGATATTCTGAGATATGTCTATCATGAAACTTCTGCGGAAGAAAATTTTTGGATTGAAAAACTCCTGTTTGAAGAGGGACATCCTCTTGTAGAAGAATTCTATGATTTTATTCAGATGAAAGATGATTTGAATCAATTAGAGACTGTTCCTAGTTCCCGAACAATTAACCGAATTATGACGTATGCCCGTTCTCAAGGAAGTTCCAAAAAGGCGACTAAAACGATGACCAAAACGGCAAAAATAAAAAAGACATTAGTTCCCTAAAATAAGACCAAACCATTTTAGGGAATATAGAAATACAACAAATAAAATTTTTTACGACATAAACTATACCCTAAAGCCTCCAATATTTATTGGAGGTTTTTTTATTCCCTCCTGAAAGTTAGTTTGATTTAGTCATCTTGGTAAGGACGGTCTAAAATCTGGCTCAAAATAAAAGCATTTCGAAAATCAGATGGATTTTGCATCATCTCTGAGAATGACTGTGATTCACGGGAGTTTTGAACTTTGGGTTGTACAGCTACTTTTTGAATAGCTAATTTTTCAAGATTAACTTCTTCTTGTTTGAATTTTGGTTTTAAAGAAAGGCTTTCCGCTTCTCGGGGTTCTTCTTCCTGAAGATCAATGATGGATTTATCGTTTTCTTCGTTTTTTTTTTCAGGCTCAGGCAAAAATTCCTTTAGTAAATCTTGGAATGTAATTTTTGGTTCAGGTTCTTTTTCTTCTTTTTGGGGTTCAGGTTTGGGTTCTGGAGCAGGGTCAGGGGAAACCAAGGAAGAGGGTTGGTCTTCTTTTTGGGAACGTTTCCGTCCTGTAACAAAGACAAAATAAATGAGTGAAGCAACGATGGCAATGCCAATTTGAAAAATCTCGTCCATAGGTTTTTTTGAAATAAATTTTCTGATTTTAGGCTAAATTAAGGGATTCGAAGGAGTATCTCAAGAAAAAACTGAGAAAAAATTTGCTCAACTTCTAAAAGTTTCCGTAATTCCGAACTGATTTGATGTTTCAAACTGTTGTTTAAAAGTAGCTTAAAGAGAAGGCTTTCAGGCAAGTTTATCAACTTCAGAGCATTGTCAATAAAATGTTAAATTATCCTCGAAACACCACGCTTCCTAGGCAATCTACGTTATTTCGCTTAAATATCATCTAAAAAAGACACATTAGAATTAGCAGATTTTTTTATAACTACTAAATTTTTTTATCTAAAAAATTGTATCTACTTTTTGTTTATTTAAACATAGCAATCTCATGAAAAAAGTAAAAAATATGTTCAATAATTACTTTTATAGTACATTAATGTTAATATGTTTATTAGTATTAACAATGATGGATGTTTATGCTCAACCAAATATTATGAACCTTCGAGACCCTTTGAAACACCCCGAAACATGGAAAAAATTACGTGAAAATCCGATTGATTCTGCGCTTTGGGTGGAGTATTATGGTAAAAATTGGAATGACTTTGAGCCTGAAGATGTCCGAAAAATAACCGAATGGAAACAAGTTCTAATGCTTCGTCGATTAGCGGAGCAAGAAACCCTTGTAGGTTTCGTTATTAAGCCTGAGATGATTAGTGCAGGTTTTTTTATTGATGATGCTGCATTTAAGGAGTTAGTAATGGCATTAGAAATTACGCCCGAAGAGAAGGAAGGTGACTTTAGCGATCCTATAATTATCAAACAATTAGGAGAGATTAAATTGATGATTTTTCGAGAACCTGACCAACTGAAAAACCTGAAAAGTAATATCAATGAAAACTTTGCATTGATTGAAGATACCTATCAGCAATTATTTTTACGTTACGATATTCAGTATAAATATTATAAAGATGTTCATCCGAATGGTAAATTAAATAAGACGAGTTGGGTAGCAAAGCAAGATGAAAAACTCCAAAAGTTGAAAGAAGAACAGTTTAATCAAATTTATAAAAGTTACGTAGATAATCAATAAAAGTGTTTGATTATTCACTTTACTTAGACGCTCAAATTTTATATTTTGGGCGTTTTTTTTGGAAATAAAAAAAGAAATATTTGGTTTACTATTCAAGTTTTTTATAAAATATAAATAGTAGACTGAATAAAAAGCCATAAATTTGCCACTGAAAAGTATATCTTGAATTGGCATCAAAACTATCAGATAAAACCCAAAATATATGATGTGTTTAAATCATCCATCCCGTGTCGTGATTCCTTTTGTACTATTTGGAATTATGTTGTTAGGTGCGTGTACGAAAGTTGATCAGGTTGAAGTTCCACCACCTGATTTTGGAAAGCTTATAGTGGAAACAGGTACATTTAGCGGTAATAGAATTAATGATCGTGTTCCTGCATTAGTTCAGGAGGATTATGAGGTAAAGGTGATTAGTAAAAATTCGAAAATTTATTTTCAGGAAGAAGTGGAAATTAATGACGCTAATGGAAATCTAACTACTGAAACTCACGAGTACGAAGTTAATTTTGATATTCCTGAGTTCAAAAATGTCGTTAGCTTTACGGTTCCTGACCAAGTTATTGATGGAACACGATATAAAGGTTTAAAATTGTATGAAGATAATAATTTACAGGCACATGGTTATTACGAAATAGAGGATACAAACGGAAATCCAATCAATTCATTAAATTTTAAAATTTTAATCAATAGTACAACTTGGACTTATTCTTTAAATGCAAAGAAATAACTTTAAGAATATAAAACCTATAAGGTTCTTTAGAACTTTATAGGTTGAAAATATATGATTAATAAAATAATATACTAACCAATTTCAATCACTACGTCGTTAGTTATAGGTTGGGATACACACGTTAAAAGGTATCCATCTGCTAACTCACTATCAGATAGTCCACCATCATCATTATTCATGTTGATCTCACCTGATTCACATTTTCCACGACAAGCTGTACAAATTCCACTCTGACAAGAAAAAGGTATATCTAAGCCTGAATCTAAACCTGCTTGCAATATGAATTTTCCTGCGGGTACATTTATCTTATGAGGCTCTCCGTTCAAAATAATTGTAACAGTTTTGGCATCGCTTGCAGTTGCTGACGCAGAAGAGGAGCTAGTGAATGATTCTCGCCGAATTTGATTGGCTGAAAATCCTAATTCTAATAAAGTTTCTTGAACAACTTCCTGCATTCCTTCGGGTCCACAAAGGAAAAATAAAGCTTTTGAGGTATCAATTTTTGAAGCTATTTTCTTAACTAGATTGGTGTCAATACGCCCTCTTCGTCCTGTCCAAGTATGCGTTGCTTCATTTAAAGTATGAATCAATTCAAAACGGGTCGGATATTTATTCTTGAACCAGTCTAGTTTTTCATTGAAAATAATAGAGCTTTCGTTCCGATTTCCATAAATCAAAGAAACGCTACTCTTGGGTTCGAGCAAAAGTACCGTTTTGAGCATCGACATCAAAGGCGTAATCCCACTTCCAGCACCAAACAAAACGACATGACGGGCTTGCTTGGCATCAGGGCTAAGGGTAAAATTGCCCATTGGCTCCATGATTTCTAACTTCTGACCTACTTTCAAATTATCATTTAAATAATTGGAAATCAAACCATTTTTAACTCGCTTAACCGTGAATGCTAATTCCGAATCAATGGTTGGCGCACTTGAAAAAGAATAGGCTCTTCGGTGTTTCTCACCATCAATTGGTATTAAGACTGTCAAGAATTGTCCTGCGGTATATTTTACTTTATTAAATAAAGGTTGTTTCAAATGTACCGTAATGGCATCTGAAGTTTCCTTTGTAATTGCTTTAATCTTTAATTTATAGTATTTGCTCATAATGGGAAATGAATCATTCGAATATCGTTGATAATTGTGTTGGTGTTTACCAAACCTCAAATCTAAAAAAATTGATTGCCTTTTTCAAATAGATTTTTTAGGGTTAATACTCCTAATCAAGGAATTACTTTACCCTACTAAACATGATTTATAAAATATATTAGTATTAAAGTTATTGAATAACCTTTGTTTATTGGACTAAAAAGCCATTTTTCTCGATGGTATAAACTCTACAGAAAAATTAAATTTGACTTATTCAAACTTTAAAGAGCATACTCAAAACTCTTTGTAACCATCAATAAATCATTAGATACTTAGCTATTTTTCAGATACTTAAAATTTTTATTGAACCATGCCATTGGGATATCATCCTCTAAAGATGATGTTTTGTTGTCGATTCGGCTACGAAATTTACCCTCAATTCGGAAACCTAATTTCTGATAAAATTGGATAGCCTTTTGATTACTTTCACGAGCAATAAGTTCAATACGTAAAATATCAGGACGCTTTTTTTCAACATAAGTAAGTAATTCAGTAAAAAGCAATTTCCCAAGTCCTTTCCCTTGAAAATTAGGATGTACAGCAATTGTTAGTTGTGAAAGTAGATGTCGAAAGACCTTAGGTTCTAATTTCATCTACTTCTCATGCTAATCCTCCAATCATCTTAGCCATATTTTGATACAATCGAAAAATTGAATCTTTGTCAGAAAACTGGGCAAATCGTACTATAAAATTTTCATTTATGAGTGAATTCATCAAGTTTTACGAAGCCCATTGCAGTAAATAAACTAGTGCCACACTCACTAATAAACCTGCTAAAACCTTAGCTAAATCCGTTAAAATAATTTTCCAGACATTACCAAAACTGGATTTAGTTTGCAATTGCATATGGAGCATTAATTCCCGTCCTGCTAGTAGCCCGACAAATACCCAAGTCGTACTCATTGGTATCTTACTCCATTGCTTGAAAATCAGTAAGATAACGGCATATAAAAAATCAATAATCGTAGCAGAACGAATATCTTGGGTATTGGTTTTGGTAGTTACTACTTTTTGTACTGCACCACCTCGATTATAAAATGTATAAGCCTGTAAACCAACAATTAAAACTAAGGAGATTCCAAAATATTGAGCTTCTAATTGGCGAGGCAGAAATGCATAAATATTTGCCAAATCTTGGATAAGCCATTGACTCCAAAGAAATCCTGTCGAAATCCATTGTAAAATTGTCCATGTTTTTTCCTCGTCCGAAGTCATCGGATTTTTTTGGAATTTCTGTTCTAAAATCTTAGAAATCAAGGCATAAATGATACAAGCTGTCACAAAAGCTACTGCATAGCCTGAGAGAGATTTGATTAGCATTTTTGGAATTAACGCCCCAGAAAACACACTTAAAATCAAGAAAGTAGTACTGACAGGAATCCCAAAACGAGTTATCAACATCAAAATGAGTGGAGGAATAATATGCCACCATTGGAATACATCTGGGGGAGGAACTTTTTCGAGTCGCCCATAGGAAACATCGCCTCCATGAGTATACCAACCATAAACCAAAACCACCAACATAATACTTGCGGTGTAGCCCCAAAGGATATACCATTTTCGGTGGCTATTAGAACTCAAGAATGTTCCGAGCGTCTGTATAACATCGTTTCCGACCACCGAATAAGAGGCAAAAACAAATCCTAATATCATATATACGTATTCCAATTCCATTCGTCTCTGATTTTCAGTTTCTTTTTGTTGATTTTATTTTAATGGAGTGTTATTATTTCGAAATTTAGCTCAATATCCGTATTTAAAAGCAGAATTCGTAAAATTTGATTGGGAATTCTTTGAAGTGGTTTTTGATAAAATTAATGCTTTTGTCTTCAAAATAATAAATTTCGACTATTAGAAATCTTTTGAAAAATATAAAATTAAGCCAGAGTTACTAAAGTGCCAATTATGTTAAGATATATGAATAAAAGATAAGTAAATTGTGAATCATTTGTAAAATAAATTTAAGGCAAACCATAAAAAAAAGCTACCAGAAACTTTTATCAATTTCTAATAGCTTTTTTATTTTAAAATTTAGTTGGAAAAATTTAGGCTTTTCCTCGTAACATTAAATTCCAATACATCCAAGGTAAACCAAATTTTTTCAAGATCCACATGTCATAACGTTCTTGGCTTTGATCAACTGGGAAAGTTACATCAGGTTGATTTTGATAATCAAACTCGGCTAAGACCATTTTCCCATAACCTGTTACCAGTGGGCAGGAACTGTATCCGTTATATTTTTTATTGTCTTCAATAGATTTATTATTTTTGACACAAAGTAGGTTCTCAACTACTAATGGCGATTGCTTTCGGATAGCGGAACCCGTTTTAGCAGTTGGCAAACCAGCTACGTCACCCAAACTAAATACATTGGCAAACTTGTTATGTTGGAGTGTATGGATATCGACATCAACCCAACCCAGTGCATCTCCATCTTTTGCTAATGGACTATTTTTGATAAAATCAGGTGCGCTCATTGGTGGCACAACGTGCATCATATCAAAGTTTACAGTTTTTTCTGTAACGTTTCCTTTATCATCTGTTATATCAAAAATCGCTTCCTTAACTTCACCTCGTACTTCTTTGAGATTATGCTTGAAGTTCCAGTTGATATTTTTTCGTTCATTTACCTTTTTAAGTGTTCGAGCAAAAACCTCTACGCCAAAAATAACACCACCGGGTGAATAGAAATTAATTTCAGATTTATTTCGGACTCCATTTTTACGAAGTGCTTCGTCTGCTAAATAGGCAATTTTTTGAGGCGCACCACCACACTTGATGGGCGTATTCGGTTGTGTAAAAATGACATTTCCACCCTTGAAGTTTTTCAATACTTCCCATGTATAAGGTGCATATTGGTAGCCATAATTACTACAAACATTATTTTTATTTAATGTATCTGTTAAACCTTTGACTTTGTGCCAATCCACTTGAATACCTGCGGCAACAACCAAGTATTGATAGGTAATAGTGGTATTATTACTAGTAGTCAATTGGTTATTCTCAGGGTCTAAAGACTCAACGGCAGTTTGTAACCAAGTTGCACGAGGCGGCATACATTCCTTCATAGGACGAGCTGTTTCTTCATTTTCAAATGTTCCTCCTCCTACTAGTGTCCATGCTGCTTGGTAATAATGTTCATCAGCAGGATCGATAATAGCGATATCTAGGCTTTTATCTTTTAACAATAACTGAGCAGCAACTGTGATGCCTGCTGTGCCACCACCAATGATGACAATTTCATGCTCTTTGTAGGTCATTTTTTTTGAGTTTATATTTTGTAGTTTAGCGATTTTAAAGGTTAGTTTTATGCTTCACTTTGAGCAATTTGCTCACAATCAAGAGCTTCTAGGCGTTGTCCGATAGACTGAAGTAAAACGACCAATAACCCAAGTGCTTTTTTAATATCCTCGTTATTGAGTTGTTTTAACATTCCAAATACACCCACTTTAGGTAGTTCATCTCGTTTTTGTTCCATGGCTAAGGAAACCCCTTCAATGATGACACGAGTTTTTGGTGATAAGATAATCTGGTTCACTTCTTGTAAAATGGATAACCCACCTACAATAGTTTGGATTAGTCCTTTGTCATCTTCTCCTACGGCTTGAGCAAGTACCCGAACAATGTCCCGAATATTTCGAACTAATGAACTATTCTCTTGGCGCAATTCAGGATTATCTGACACAACTGCATCTAAAATATTTAGAACCGCATCTAAGTTATGTATTTTGCTCAATAAATGCTCTAAACTACCTACGACACGAGGATCGGCTAATTGTTCAGCAATAGCGATATAACGCATAAGAATCTCACTTGAGCCGCTTTCATTTTGGATAGATTCAAGTAAATGTGGCATTTTATGTAATAATTCATCCACACTTTTGAGCAATAACTCTGCTGTTCCCATCTTATCGACCAGTCCAGAGACTGCCCGTAAGGTTTCAGGTTCAGTTAGTTTTCCGATAAGTTGGAAAGTCTCTTGAAGTTGTGCATTTAGGGGGCTTTCATTTTGGATAGACTCGAAGATTTGAGGCATTTGTTTCATGCCTTCATCCAAAGTACTGAGAGCAATTTCAGCACTATCCAATTTCATCATCATTCGCCCTAACGTAGCAGTTACATCGGGGTCGGTCATTTTCTCCAATAAGGCAAAAACACCTTCGATTTTTGTTCCCCAACCACTTTCTTTGTCAATTGATTCAAATAAATGGGGCATTTGTTTCATGCCTTCATCCAAAGTACTGAGAGCAATTTCAGCACTATCCAATTTCTCCATCATCCGCCCTAATGTAGCAGTTACATCGGGGTCGGTCATTTTCTCCAATAAGGCAAAAACACCTTCGATTTTTGTTCCCCAACTACTTTCTTGCTCAATCGACTCAAATAAATGAGGCATTTTTTTCATGCCTTCATCCAAAGTACTGAGAGCAACTTCAGCACTATCCAATTTCTCCATCATTCGCCCTAATGTAGCAGTTACATCGGGGTCGGTCATTTTCTCCAATAAGGCAAAAACACCTTCGATTTTTGTTCCCCAACCACTTTCTTGCTCAATCGACTCAAATAAATGAGGCATTTTTTTCATGCCTTCATCCAAAGTACTCAAGGCAACATCAACCGTATCTAGTTTATCCATCATTCGCCCTAATGTAGCAGTCACATCGGGGTCGGTGAGTTTTTCGAGTAACGCAAAAGTACCGCCAATTTTTTTTGTCCAATTACTTTCATGTTGTACTGAATCCAAGATTTCGGGCAATTTACGTGTAGCTTCGTCTGCCAATCCAATTGCCGTTTCTACGGTATCAATCTTATCTAATAAACGGGCTAACGTATGTGAAATGTCAGGGTCTTGGAGGCGTTCGGTCAAAGCAGTGGGCAAGGCAGGGGAGGGCGGAGGAGTTTCAATAGTTGGAACGGGTGTATGATGCTCTAAAAGTTGGTTCACTTTTGCATCCGTATCGGAAACCCGCTTTTCGAGTGTTTCAATTTTTGTAAGAATGAGTTGCAGAACATCCGAAGTAGGATCTTCAGGGGTTCGGCGGGTTTGTGTACTCATAGAATGTTACGGTTTGAGTGTTCACTGATGTTTGGCACAAGTAAGCTCAAGAATAACTTTAATCAAGTCATTTACAAACTGATTGGTCATACAAACATATCTTATTTTTTTCATATATTAAAAAATAATCCTCTTTTTATTTTAAAGTATTTTTCATTTTGTATTAAAATTTTATTATAAATAATTGATAATCATGATAATATGAATTATAGCAATTAAAAAATTTGAAATAAACAAACTATACTTCATAAATAATTTCTCTGAATAGTTAATTATAAATTTATAATTAGTTAAGCATTTTTTAATTTTTGTATTAAATGTTAGTTATTCTAAAATAGTATTAATTTCTGGATTTGTAAGAGTATTACCAGATTTAGATGCCATCAGTTTATGGTCAGGTTTTGATGCTACTTTTGGAAATTTTTTCATCCTTCACATCCAGAAAAAGAAATATATTTTGCAAAATATTGGTATTTACACCATACGTCTTTACTACAGTCTCTTAGTAGGATTTTTCATAACTGGATTAATTGGAGTTTTAAGATATCTAGCAGATATTCACTTAAATAATTGGAAATCTACAAATTTTATTACTTCGATTCATAAAACCAAACCTCTCTTGATAGGCTTTCTTCTGGGCTTTTTGATTCATTTGATAGAAGATATGCCTACACCTGCTTCGACTTGGGGCGGAGTAAATTTCTTCTATCCTTCCAAATTATATATCGGAGGAGTCGGGGCAATTTGGTGGTGGAATAACTATGATATTTTCCTAATTGTGATTAGTGTTATTATAATTAATCTAACTTTATCCATAATTAGGCAACTTGTTTGTTTTGATTTAGGAAAGTTTGCTATTGGTACTTTTGTAATAGGAGTTATCATTATTGTCTTTCAGATTGGAACTCGCGATTATGATTTTGGATACACTGGTCATACGGCAAAATACCAAGAATTTGAAACCAAATCCAAACAACAACAAAAAGAGATTCTTGGGGATAGGTTATACCGAATAATGGAAAATTTTGATAATAAATTAAATATTTATTTCTAATCTTCTTCGGTTTCAGTAGATATTTTAGTACAAAAAACTGGTTAATAACATTTTAACTCCGAAAATTTCAGCTCTCTTATCAAACTCTTCTGTTGAAACGGTAAATCTGGAATTTGTTTTTCTAATATAGTTTCTTTCTCGTAACTTTGCAAGTCAAGGTTTAGAAATGACCTTTTCCATTATTAGGACATGATTTTTAGGAATTGATTTTATATGAAACACATTCGGAATTTTTGTATCATTGCTCACATTGACCACGGTAAAAGTACGCTGGCTGATCGGCTCTTAGAAACTACGCAATCCGTTACCGAACGAGAGATGCAGAGTCAATTGTTGGACAATATGGATTTGGAACGGGAAAGAGGCATCACTATTAAGAGCCATGCGATTCGGATGAATTATGAAAAAGACGGACAAATTTATGACCTCAACTTGATTGATACTCCTGGGCACGTGGATTTTTCGTATGAAGTTTCTCGTTCGATTGCTGCTTGTGAAGGAGCCTTGTTAGTCGTTGATGCTGCTCAAGGTGTTGAAGCTCAAACGATTTCAAATTTATATTTAGCTATTGGCAATGACCTTGAAATTATTCCTGTCCTTAATAAAATTGATTTACCAGGGGCAATGGTCGAAGAAGTGAGCGACCAAGTGATGGATTTGATCGGGTGTGAAAAAGAAGATATTATTCTGGCAAGTGCCAAAGAAGGCGTTGGAATTCCTGAAATTCTCGAAACCGTAGTTGAAAAAATTCCGCCACCAAAAGGGAACACCGAAGAACCATTACAAGCCATGGTTTTTGATTCGGTTTTTAATTCGTATCGTGGGATTGAGGTGTATTTCAGAGTTTTAAATGGTAAAATTTCGAAGGGTGACAAAATTAAATTTATGGCAACCCAACAAGAATATGATGCAGATGAAATTGGTTTTTTACGCCTTCAACAAGAACCCCAAACTGAAATTTCGGCAGGTGATGTAGGTTATTTAATTTCTGGAATCAAAGTAGCGAAGGAAGTTAAAGTAGGGGATACAATTACCCATGCTCAACGCCCGTGTTCTGAGGCGGTGAAAGGTTTTGAGGATGTCAAGCCAATGGTTTATGCGGGCATTTATCCTGTAGATACCACCGAGTACGAAGACTTACGAACCTCTCTTGAAAAATTGCAGTTAAATGATGCGGCTTTGGTCTGGGAGCCAGAAACTTCGGCGGCTTTGGGTTTTGGTTTTCGATGTGGTTTTTTAGGAATGTTACACCTCGAAATTGTCCAAGAACGTCTCGAACGAGAATTCAATATGACAGTAATTACGACCGTACCTTCCGTAGAATTTCATGTTCATACGACTAAAAATGAGCAACTTATCGTTAGCGCACCTTCCGAAATGCCCGACCCAAGTACTATCAAACACGTGGAAGAACCTATTATTTTAGCTCAAATAATTACTAAAGCTAATTTTATTGGTCCTATCATCTCACTTTGTATGGACAAACGGGGAGTTATCAAAAATCAAACTTACCTCACGACTGACCGTGTAGAGTTGAGTTTTGAATTGCCTTTAGCCGAAATTGTTTTTGATTTTTTTGATAAACTAAAAACGATTTCACGAGGTTATGCTTCCTTGGATTACGAACTTATGGGATTCCAAGAGACCAAGATGGCAAAACTGGATATTATGTTGAATGGTGAAAAAGTAGATGCTCTTTCTGCCATTGTTCACCGTGATAAAGCTTATGCTTGGGGTAAAAAATTATGCGAAAAACTCAAAGAATTATTACCTCGTCAGCAGTTTGAAATTGCTGTTCAGGCGGCGATTGGGACAAAAATTGTTGCCAGAGAAACTGTTCGGGCAATGCGAAAAGATGTAACTGCCAAGTGTTACGGTGGTGATATTACCCGAAAACGAAAACTACTTGAGAAACAGAAAAAAGGCAAAAAACGAATGCGTCAGGTCGGGAATGTCGAAATTCCACAGTCGGCATTTATGGCAGTTTTGAAGATTGATTAATTTCCAATTAAAATTGACCGTACGGGAACTTTTTTTGGAATTGGTCTGTATCTTGCTGTTTAAATTTGGTAAAACCCTCTCAATAACCTTAATTTTTTTCTACTTTTGGGATGGTAGTTTAGTCAGGCAATAAAATGAATCAATGAGACAAATATCTTACTCGTTTTCAGGATTGTCTATTTCTCAACACGAATCTGCATTTCATAATGAGCGACAGTACCATTTTTGAACAGCAAAATAAATTATTCATTGCAGAATTTTCTGCCAAACCCCTAACCCTTGATTATCTAATGCGTTGGGGGTCATTAGGTTTATACCGTTTTTTATCGACTCCCAATAGTAACGACTTTTTGTGGTTGTTTTTCATCCTACAAGCAGTAATTTCACTCTTTACCTTGGGTTTTGTACTCTGGCGAGACTTCCAGTATCGGGTGCATGTGGAAGGCAAAACATTCTCAAGTGATAAATCTCAGATGGATTATTTTCTCAAGGGTTTTAATCTTGAGAAGCCTTATGAATTAATGTCCTCTAGTTTATCGGTGATTCTCAGGGTTTTTTATGCACTGACATTTTGTTATATGGTTACAAGTGCAGTTTATAATATTGAAGAAATTGACTTCTCAACTGATACCGTAACAGGGCGTGGCTTTGGGATGCTTTTCGCAGGAACATTATGTGTTTATGGTTTATTTGTGATGTTTATTTCGGTTTTGAGTGTGACCAAAATTCCTGAAGAAGCTCGGAAAATCACTCAAAAACCCAAAAAGAAGAAGGAAGATAGAGACTTATCTAAAACTGATAAAAATCGTCCAGCTCTTCAAAAATCTCTTGCACCTGAAGAGTATGAAGAAGTTGACTTGAATGACATCGCTTTAGTTGAACTGGAAGGTGATGAGAAGAACTTAGTAAATAGAGTTGATGCCTATGTACTTGAGAGTGTGATGTTTGGAGCGTTGACTTTTTCAGGTTTTTTGACCTTGATTGCTATTGATCCTGAGACCTTCGATATTGCACAAATCCGACTTTTTGGACATGGTTTAATCTCTTTCTTAAGGGATCTGGTTGTTTTTGAGTTTAGTGCGGCAGAAAGTTATGGCATTTTTGTAAGTGCGCCCAAACCTCCGCTGCCTTTCATGGAAATGGATTCGAGTACGATTCATTTGGTCAATGAAATTGCCATTGATTGGAATGATGAAATGAAAATGCAAATCCAAGAAGCAGTACAAGGAACACAACAACTGATTGCTGAGCTTCATACCAGTACTCATTTTACACATGCTCAGAACTTACTAATTTGGTTAATGTTAGAGACATTAATTAGTTCTAGTTTTTTCTTGTTGGTCATTGCCTCCCGTTTGCGCTTTACACAATTGATTGAAAAAATTGATAATGCAATTAATTTAGCGAAAACCTACAATACCAAAGAAGAAGAGGTATATATGCTTCATTTACAATTTGAGAAAAATCGTACTTATCGAAAACGCTTGGAATCTTTAAGTGCCAGAATCGAAAAGCAAGTACGTGTGGCTCAAGAACTTTTACTCGAAGTGAGACCTGTGGTAGCTTATATGAGTTTATTCCGAAACTTGGGAGTATTGATGTTTTTAGTCATTATTATCACGAGTCTTATTTTCTTTGACTTCCGAATTGCCCTATTTTTTGGCTTTTTATGCTTGATGGTTTATGCTTATAAGCAATTTGATGATTGGTATCGACAACGGCGTTTGCGCTCAATTATCGAAAAACATCAAGAAGAGAACAAAAAGAAATCTGAAAATTCAAGACAAAATTCGTAAGTTTGTGAAATGTCTTTTTGGCTCTAGCTTTTATACTCAAGATACTAGAAAAAAGACTTTAAATTATTGATAATCAATATCAAATTTCATAAACGTTCTGAGATATGTCCTTTGAGCCTCAAGCTCCCCAGCATCCTGACGATATGTCGTTTTTGGAGCATCTGGAATCTTTGCGCTGGCATTTGATACGTGCCGTTGCTTCAATTTTTGTGTTTTCGGTGATTGTTTTTATGATACCCCAGTTTTTCGTACATGAATTAATTTTGGGACCTTCTCGGTTGGAATTTTGGACATATCAGCTTTTTTGTGATTTTTCAGAGACTACTTGTATTGATAAATTACCTTTCACGATTCAAAGCCGTAAACTACAAGGACAATTTACGATGCACTTAATGTCTTCAATGGTTATTGGTTTAATTTGTGCGTTTCCGTATGCTTTTTGGGAAATTTGGCGGTTTATTCGTCCCGCACTTTACGAAGCTGAACAAAAAGCAACACGAGGAGCAACGTTAGTCGTGAGTTTATTATTTGGAACAGGAATTTTATTTGGGTATTATTTAGTGGCTCCTCTCTCCATTAATTTCCTCTCTAATTATCAACTTGATCCTAGTATTATTAATGAAATCGATATAACTTCCTATGTTTCAACAATTTCAATGATAGTTTTGGCGTGTGGAATTATGTTCCAACTACCAATTATCGTTTATTTCTTGTCTAAAGCAGGTCTAATTAATCCTCCCTTAATGCGTGCTTTTCGCCGTCATGCTTTTGTGGTTATTTTAGTTTTGAGTGCTATTATTACACCCCCTGATGTAGTAAGTCAAATCCTGATTGCGATGCCTTTAGTGATTTTATATGAAGGTAGTATTTACATTTCCGAATGGGTTTGGAATAAAAGAGAGTCTGAAGAATATCTTATTAACTCTTAATTTTTAGGTAAATATTTTTAAATCTATTCCACAATAAAAACTTGGGAATATTTATGTTTTTCTTAAAAAGCATATCTCTACTTTCTTTATAGTTTGTTCAACTAATAAGAAAAAATAAAAATTAACGCAAACTTACAATTTTGCTGATTTTTCAAAAAAATACAAAAAAAAACATCGAATTTTTGAAGTTTTTCAAAAAATACCCGTTTTTCGTGCTAAATTTTTAATACTCAAGGTTTTTGTACCTAAAAATGCAGACCTCAGAGCCTATCAATCTCATAAGATTTTGATTTTCAAAGTACTAACTCGAATACGTTATGAAAGTCTATAAATTTGGAGGAACATCCGTCAAAACTCCCAACCGCATCCAGAATGTCATTGAGCTGGTTAAACAAGATACTGCCGTTCGTGCGGTGATTTGTTCGGCTTTTGGGGGAGTAACTGACCAACTCATTCATACCGCCCAACAAGCCGCTAATGCGGATGCCAATTATCACGTTTCATTTCAAAAACTGGCAGATATTCACCTCTCGGCTGTCAGAGAATTAATTGATATCCAACAACAAAGCCGTATTTTAGCTCATGTCAAAAAGACACTCAATGAGTTAGAAGATGTGTTGCAAGGACTCTTTTTTATCAAAGAATTAAGTTCCCGAACCTTAGATTATGTTTCTGGTTTTGGCGAACGATTATCTTGTTATATCATTGCGGAAGCCGCTAAAAATCACGGATTAGATGCCGAATTTTTAGATACTCGTGATTTGATTATTACAGATAGTCATTTTGGCGAAGCAGAAGTTGATTTTGAGCAAACAAATGCGAATATTCAAAAGCATTTTGCTGAACATTCTGCCGTACAAATTACCACAGGATTTATTGCCCGAAATAAGGAAGGAGTAATGACGACACTCGGAAGAGGTGGTTCGGACTTTACGGCTTCAATTGTAGCTTCGGCTTTAGATGTAAGTGAACTCGAAATCTGGACGGACGTAGATGGTGTCATGACTTCCGACCCTCGCAAAGTAAAAAGTGCGTTTTCGATTCCGATGATGACCTATCGTGAGGCAATGGAAATGTCACATTTTGGGGCAAAAGTGATTTATCCGCCTACTATGTTGCCTGTTCTCAAGAAGAAAATACCAATTAAAATCAAAAATACCTTTAATCCGAGTTTTGAAGGGACTTTAATTAGTGAAAAATCCTCTACGGATGCTCGTCCAGTAAAAGGAATTTCGTCTATTGATAATATTACCTTACTACGAATCGAAGGTAGTGGAATGGTCGGAGTTTCAGGAGTTTCGGGACGACTTTTTGGAGCTTTAGCCCAAGCCCGAATTAATATTATCCTGATTACTCAAGCCTCTTCTGAGCATTCGATTTGTTTAGCGGTTAAACCCACAGATGCCGAACGAGCTAAATCAATCATCGAACAAGAGTTTGCTTTTGAGGTACAACAGGGCGAAATTGACCCTGTATTTGTTGAAACCAATTTGTCCGTTATTGCGATAGTTGGTGAAAATATGCGTAAAACTTCGGGTATTGCAGGAAAAATATTCTTGGCATTGGGTCGTAATGGTGTAAATATCAAGGCAGTAGCTCAAGGTTCATCCGAATTTAACGTTTCTATTGTTATTTCAAATAATGACCTCGAAAAAGGGCTTCGTGCGGTTCATCAAGCCTTTTTCTTTACCGATACCAAAACTATCAATTTATTTGTGGTAGGTGTTGGCTTAATTGGTGGAACATTGCTTCAACAAATCGAAGAGCAACGTCAATTTTTGGCTGAGGAATATAACCTAAAATTTAGAATAATTGGGCTAGCCAATGGACGCAAAATGTGTTTCAAAAGAGATGGTTTTTCACTCAAAGACTGGCGTAGGACACTGGATAAATCCGACCAAAAATCAGATATTAATGAGTTCGTACAACAAATGAAATCATTAAATTTACTTAACTCCGTATTTGTTGATAATACTGCCAGTCCAGAAGTGGCTAGTGTATATGCTGAAGTATTAGATGCGAGTGTTTCTGTAGTTACGCCAAATAAAATTGCCGCATCAGAGGAGTATGTCCAGTTCCAGAATTTACGAACTTTAGCCAAAAAACGAAACGTTATTTATCTATACGAGACGAATGTAGGAGCTGGATTACCTGTAATTTCGACTTTGAAAGATTTGAAAGCCAGTGGTGATAAAATTATCCGAATTGAGGCAATTTTATCAGGTACATTGTCTTACATTTTTAATACATTTGATGGTTCAGAATCATTTAGTACGGTAGTTCGTCAAGCCAAAGCCGCAGGTTATACCGAACCCGATCCTCGCTTGGATTTAAGTGGAACAGATGTTGCTCGTAAAATCTTAATTCTCACTCGTGATGCTGGTTTTGCGCTCGAATTAGACGAGGTCAAAATCAATGGGTTCTTGCCAGAAAGTTGTCTTGAAGCCGAAAGTGTGGATGATTTCTTTGTGGAACTCGAAAAGTCTGATGCTTATTTTGAGGAAATGCGAGCCAAAGCTAGTGCTGAAGGTAAAAATTTACGTTACATTGCTCGTTTTGAAAATGGTCAAGCAGATATCGGCTTGCAAGCAGTTGATGCTTCACATCCATTTTACTCTCTATCAGGAAGTGATAATATTATTGCTTTTACAACTGTACGTTATCCTGAGCATCCCTTAGTAGTTAAAGGATCAGGGGCAGGAGCTGAAGTAACGGCAGCAGGTGTTTTTGCTGATATTATTCGAGTAGGGAATTATTTATAATCTTCTCAAGCCTATAAGGTTCTAAAAAATCTTATAGGCTTAATTTATTGATTTTTCAGTTTGTTAAAAATGAATTGTTTTAGGTTTACAAGGAATTGGAATATTGACTACAGGATAAATTTTTCGGCGATAAGATAAATGCCACCACTCTGTTTTGATTGTTCCAAATCCATATTTTCCGAGTACACTTCTCAGAACTTTTCGATTCCGAATCACTTCCGCAGGCAAATTTTGGTTAAAAGTATGTGCCGCCTTTCCAAAGAAGTCGTAGGTTGTTCCCATATCTAATTCTTGTCCGTTTCTATCGACTAATGTTACATCAACCGCACAGCCTCGATTGTGCATTGACCCCTTATGTGGATTTCCTACATAATTTTTATTTGGAGTAGTTTCCCACATCACAAATTGTACAGAGTGAGGACGATAACAATCAAAAAGTTTGAGACGATAACCCATTTTTTTGAATTCTTGATGTGCCTTCAATAAGTCTCTGGCGGCTCTTTTTCGAAGAAATGCGCGACCACAGGGGTACAAAACGGTTTCTGTAAAATTATTGGTGGTGGCATATCGAATATCCAATATAAAATCCGAGTCCCACTTGATTAATTCCACAAATGCCGAGTCGGGAAGAGAACGGAATAAACTATCATAATTAGGAGATTTTGGGGTAATTTTTTTTTGATTTTCCTGTTTGGGAGTCGGAGTCTGAATAATACTTGTTTCAGTTTTTCCTTCGGTTTGTTGACAAGAAATTAAGCCACATCCTCCAACCAAAAAGATAAAAAAACAAAAAAATGGATAAAGAACTTTCATAAGTTACTAAGAAATTTGGTGATATTTTACACATAAATTAAGGCACTATTTTAGCTAAAAAACGATCAAAAAGAAGAATAGACTCAATTTTGGTTTGAACTAAATTTGTAGAACGAGATTTTTTGTATATTTGAAAATTATGTTTTCTTTAAGTAAATCCCTCATTTCTAATTCTATTCTAACTTGATTTTTGAACTTACGATACTTGGCTCTAATTCGGCAACTCCTTCTTTTGGAAGACATCAAACTGCCCAATTATTAAATATCAATGAAAAATTTTACTTAATTGATTGTGGAGAAGGCACACAAGTAAGATTAAAATATTATAAGAAAAAATTTAGTCGAATTTCTCATATTTTTATCAGTCACTTACATGGTGACCATTACTTCGGATTACCGGGATTATTATCGACTATGCACCTCCAAGGACGTACTGAAGAACTACACTTATTCGCTCCTGCTGGATTGAGAGAAATTTTATTGATTTTATTAAAACATTCGGCTACAACCCTGAACTATCCCTTACATTTTCATGAAACTAATCCCGAAAAACCAGAACAAATATTTGAAAATAAACATATTATAGTTAATTCTATACCGCTCCAACACGGAATTCCATGTACAGGGTTTTATTTTAAGGAAAAACCAAAAACTCGTAAGATAATTAAGGAAAAGTTAACTGATGAATTTACATTACAAGAAATTATTGATTTAAAACACGGAAAGGATGTTGAAATTAATGGCAAAATTTTGCGTAATGAAGACTTTACTATCAAAAAACGACAGCGTAGTTTTGCTTTTTGCTCAGATACTTCTTATCAAGAAGGCATTATAGATCAAATTCGCGATGTAAGCTTATTATATCATGAGACCACTTTTATGAAAAATTATGCTGAAAAAGCCCTTCGAACAGGACATAGTACCACTCACCAAGCGGCTCAAATTGCCCAAAAAGCCAATGCGGAGCGTCTTATTATTGGGCATTACTCGTCTCGATATAGAGAAATTCAACCACTACTACAAGAAGCACGTGAAATTTTCCCTGTAACAGAATTAGCCATCGAAGGAAAAAGTTTTTCCGTTTCTGAAATAGAGCCTTCTTAATTTATCCTTATTTTGGAGGAAATATTAAATAAGTATTAGACTTACATTTATCTTTTTCGTTAAAAAAGTATGAAAAAAACAAAATATTACGATACTTCGTTTTGTATTTAAAATAGATAAACATTAATAATTTATAGAACTACAGCCTATCTGCTTCCATTATTTTACAACGAATTCCTAAAGTTTATTTCTAAAGTTATGTTTTGCCTGTTATTTTTGTGAGCTACTGAAAGTTACATCTATTCAAGTACCTAATTTTATGTACCCCAAAAATGACAAAGGTTTGTCTTTGCCACTATTCCCTAAAATGGCATAAAACTAAATCGTTTTTGTTCTAACTTAATTATAACTGATGAATCACGTTCTGAATAAAACCTTTGAAATCGCAGAAAAGTATATTTCTGACCATGAATCACGCCCTGTTTTGCCTTATCAATCTCCCGAAAAAATGGCACAAAGGCTTGATTTGCATCTTGGCGAAGAAGGAATGTCCGAAACGCACTTTTTTCAATTACTTGAGCAAATTATCCTAGCTACTCCCAAAACCGCAGGTGAAGGATTTTATAATCAGTTATTTGGGGGGCGTAACTTCATTGCAGTAGCAGGAGAAATTCTAGCTGCGGTGATGAACAACTCAATGTACACCTATAAAGTAGCTGGACCTCAGATTCTGCTTGAAAAGGAGGTTTTACGAAAGATGCTTTCTAAGATCGGCTGGGAAGAAACAGGTGAAGGTGCTTTTGCTCCTGGTGGTTCAATGACCAATTTAATTGCCATGATTATTGCCCGAAATGAAAAGTTCCAATCTATTCGGAATGAGGGATTTAATGGCATGAAATTGACGGCTTATACTTCTGTAGAAGGGCATTATTCAATTATGAAAAATGCAGGTATTATAGGAATTGGACGACATAATGTTCGACATATTCCCAGTGATATTACAGGTAAAATGCGCCCTGATGCTCTTCGAAGCCAGATTTTAACTGATATTCAGGATGGATTTATTCCATTTTTTATTAATGCAACCGCAAGTACAACTGTGCTTGGTGCATTTGATCCCTTGCATGAACTTCATAAAATTGCTAGGGAATTTGGGCTTTGGATGCACACAGACGGGGCTTTTGGAGGGAGTGCTATCATGAGCCAACGTCATAAACACCTTCTAGACGGAGCTGAACTTAGTGATTCTTTTAGTTGGAATGCTCATAAAATGATGTCTGTTCCTTTGACTGCCTCCGTCATTTTATTTCCTAAGAAGGGGTTGCTCAATAAACATATTTCGGAACACGCTGATTATCTGTTCCAATCTGATGAAGATGATTATAACCCTGGATTAAACTCTATTCAGTGTGGACGAAAAAATGATGCGCTCAAAGTGTGGGCTTCATGGAAATATTTTGGAGATGAAGGATATGAAAAGCGAATTAATCACCTATTTGAATTAGCCCAATATGCTGTGGAAGCGATCAAGTCTGACTCCGAATTTGAGCTATTCCAAGAACCAGAAGGGACAACGGTCTGCTTTGAAGTAGCCGAAAAATCTTCAAAAGAAATCTGTCATATTTTAGACCAAAAAGGAATTCTCAAAGTGGGTTATGGTTCGGCAAGAGGACGAACATTTATACGGGTTGCTTTTGTTAATCCTGAGATCACCTTTGCGAATGTAGATGACTTTTTTGAAAAAATACGGCAAGTTGCCAAGGAATTAGCTCCCACAGTGGAGTCAGCTTATGCTCCCTATAAACTTTTCTAGAAAAGAAATGCTCCCATTTTGACCCGTAATTTTTCTATAAAATTTCGGGTTTTTAATTTTGTAGGTTTTATAAATATTATCTATAAGTATATCTTCTTAAAAATAGACTTTTTAAAAGCTTGAAATAATAGAAATCAGCAAAAAACAGGTTTATAAGTAGTTTTTTTATAAAATAATATACTATATTTTTAGAAGCATTTTTTATAGGCTAAATTTCAAACAATGAAAAATTCTATAAAGATTTTTTTAACTTTACAGATAAAGCGTATTTCCATTGCAGAAACATGAATTCTGATGGTGTTATAATCTTTAAAATTACATTTTATAATTACTTGTAATAATAGAATGTAATCTGTCATTATTCTTGATAAAAAATTGAGAGATAAAATACAGGAAAATAAGGCTTTAGAAGTAAGTTTTCCAACCCTTTTTTTGATACAAGAAGTATAAAATCATTGCAAATCTATCTTTAATCAAAATGAAAATTCACTTCCTTTTATTTTCGTTTGTGGCTCTTATTTTTGGACTTTTAACAAGTTGCGATAATAAACCTACACAATCTACCGAAAGTACAATTTCTTCTGAAAATTTAATAAGTCAGGCAGATAGTTTATTAAATCGAATTGATATAGAATGGAAAGAAATGGAATATGCCGATGAAGCTTTGTTAGCTAATAATCAGCAACTTGCCGATTCGATTGCTCAATTAGAAGGATTTAACCAAGCCTTATATGACTCTATTCCTTTATTTGTTGAAGAAGTAAAACGTCAGAAATACGACCAACAAACGATGAGTGACAGCATTCAGATTGAGAAGTTTGATATTGCTATGACCAATTTAATTAATGCCGTAGAACGATTACAAAATACTTTACCTGAGCCTGCGGATTGCTTGCTTTGTGAGGCAGTAATGAAAGTGATTAAAGAAATGGATGCGGAATATGTCATTCGGCGTAAAAAATATGACCAACAAACCCACATTTTTAATCAATTTGTAGAAAAAAATGAGACTCAGCTCCAAAAAATTAATGCTGAAAAATACCAAAGAATGCCTGTCTTTACAGTTCCCTACTAATGAAATTAGTATTTATAAGTAACTGATTAATTGCAAATCACCTTCATAGAATCTAATTCTATGAAGGTTTTTTTATGAAATTATCTTGTAAAATAAGCTTTTAGTTATAATAATTTAATTTTTATACTATTTCAATAGCTAGTAATGGATATCCTATACTGCTTATTATAATCTATAGATTTATCAAAACTTTCAAAACTTCTTGTATTTTTGCGCCGTTTTTCAATAGCCTTGTTTTAATAACTACTAACTAATTTATAACCAATAAATTAAAGAACATAAAGTCATGTTAAATTTCAAAGAAATCATATCTGTTTCCTTGGTTTTGTTTTCGGTCATTGATATTTTGGGATCAATTCCTGTGATTCTGAATCTTAGGGAAAAAGCTGGACACGTAGAGTCTGAGAAAGCGACCTTTGTTGCGGGAGTCATTATGATCGTTTTTTTGTTTGTGGGTGAGTCTATCCTTCAACTTTTCGGAATTGATACTTCTTCTTTTGCAATTGCGGGAGCATTTGTACTTTTTGTGATTGGAATGGAAATGGTTTTAGGAGTTACTATTTTTCGGGTTTCTGAAGACCAAGGGAGTTCTTCGATTGTCCCGCTTGCATTTCCGATGATTGCAGGAGCAGGGACAATGACTACTATTATTTCACTACGAGCTGAATATGAGCAAATTAATGTTTTAGTAGGAATTATTTTGAATTTGATTTTTGTCTATATTATTCTAAAATCTTCGGGATGGATTGGGCGAAAAATTGGTAAAGGAGGGACAAATGTACTTCGGAAAATTTTCGGTGTGATTTTACTGGCAATTGCTGTAAAGTTATTCAAAACCAATATCGTTTTATAAAGCGTTATCTGAAATTTTTAGGGAAATAGTTTGGTGAGGTTACTGGTATTTGAAAATTGTAATATCAGTAACTTTTTAAAGGAATAGAGTCATTGTTGATAGTATATTATTTTTAATTATAATAATAAAATTGTCATAGTTTTAAATTTTATTAAACTTACTGTATACCAATATTTTAAAATATTTTCTGCTACACAAGAATATAGATTTTAATGCAGAATTTTGACTCAATCGTTTGAAAATCCCGACAAAATCCCGACCTTTCGGCTTTGTTTCTCATAGGTATAAATGAGAAGAAGAACGTACCAAAAAAATAGGATAATGCCCAGTATTTTTACCCGCATTTTGGAAGGTGAGATTCCTTGCCACAAAATTGCTGAAGATGAAAATTATTTTGCTTTTTTAGATATTAATCCCCTCACCGAAGGACATACTTTAGTCATTCCAAAACGAGAAGAGGATTATATTTTTGATTTGACAGATGAGGAGCTTGCCGAGATGTTTGTATTTGCCAAAAAAGTGGCTAAAATGATACGAGATGCAATTCCTTGTTTACGAATTGGAGTATCGGTTCTTGGTTTAGAAGTTCCTCATACTCATGTACATCTAGTTCCAATGAATACAATGGACGATATGAATTTTGCGAATCCAAAACTTAAATTAACTGCTGAGGAATTGGCTTCTATTGCCACTCGAATTACTAAAAAAGCTGCTTAGTCTTAATTATTATTCTTTGGCTTGAAATAAATACTGGTCGTAATGTGATAACTTGTACACACATATACGACCTTTTTTACCTAATCAGTATCTATTTCTAAATATTCATCTTTGGGGTGAAAATTGGGTTTGTGATTGATTTTACGTCAGAAATTTCCTTACTTCATCTGCGATTTTTCTATCATTCGAGAGACGGGGAACTTTGTTTTGACCGCCTAATTTCCCTTTCGATTTCATATAGTTAATAAAAGCATCAGGTGGTAAAGAAATGATTTCCAGTGGTTTTAAAATACTTCCTGTAATCAGATCATCGTAATAACTATTCAAGTTACACAGAGTAGTATCTAATATTTTTTTGAAGCCTTCTAAATTATGAGGTGGGGTTGCAAATGCCATCAACCACTCATGATGAGGTAAACCTTCAGAGGGCGTAACTTGAGGCGCAACCGTGAATTCAATTACCTCAGTTTCAGGAAATTCTGAGACTGCTTTGCGTAATGCTCGTTCTACTTCTTCGCCAATGACGTGCTCACCAAATGCCGAAATAAAATGCTTGATTCGTCCTGAAACTCGTAATTTATAGGGATTTTTTTGAACAAAACGTACTGTATCACCAATTGAATATCCCCAAAGTCCTGCGTTGGTACTCATAATAACTGCATAGTTTACATCTGTCTCAACTTCTTCGATGGTCAAACGAGGCGGATTCTCATCAAAAAATTGATCAGCAGGAACAAATTCATAAAAAATGCCATGATTTAAGAGCATCAAAAGTCCTTCATCTTCCTGACTATTTTGGTAAGCAATAAAACCTTCAGAGGCAGGATAGGTTTCAATGGAATCTATTTTTTGCCCAATACTTTCGTATAATTTAGTGGAATAGGGTTGAAAATTTACGCCACCATGTACAAAAAGTGAAAAATTAGGAAATACATCGTTAATTTTTTTTCCTGTTTTTTCTTGAATACGGTCAAAATACATTTGTACCCAAGGTGGAATTCCTGAAATCAAAGACATATCCTCCCGTAAGGTTTCTTTGATAATTGTATCTAACTTTAATTCCCAATCTTCAATGCAATTCGTTTGATAAGAAGGCATTTGGTTACTTCGTAAATAATTGGGAACGTGATGATTAACAATTCCAGAAAGTCTTCCCGTATAAATACCATTTACTTGCTCAATTTCAGGACTACCTGATAAGAAAATTAATTTACGGTCTAAAAAGCGAGATTTTCCTGTTTCATTGACATAACAAAGCAAGGCATTTCGTGCGCTCTGAATATGAAAGGGCATGGACTCTCTGGTGATGGGAATGTACTTTGTACCTGAAGTTGTTCCCGAAGTTTTAGCAAAGTAAAGTGGTTTATCTTTCCAAAGAATATCCGTTTCGCCTTTTTGGATTTTTTCGACATAAGGACGTAATCCTTCATAATCTCGAATAGGAACTCGTTCCTGAAAATCAGCATAATTGTGAATATTTTCAAAGTCATGGTCCTTGCCAAAAAGTGTATTTTTAGCACCTTGTATAAGGTACTCAAAAACATTTTTTTGGGCTTGGGGTGCATTTTCTGACCACTTTTGTTGTTGTTGAACAACATAACGAGCAAAGGGCTTGGCTAATATGGAGCGAATCATACATCTTAGGGTTAAAAACTGAGGCGAAGATAAACAAACAGCTCAAAATAAATTTGAAAACTTGAATAAGGGATTTTTTAACATAATTTTTATAGAGCAATAGTTCGTAAGTTTTGCCTAACTCTCAAAAATTGAAAACTCTCTTAGAGTTAATACATTGATTATCAACAAATTAATATTTGTTTCCATAGCGTAGGGTTTGCAAACCCTACACTATATAAGTAGTTGAATATCAATAGATTATGTTTTTAGAAAATTATATTAACAAGAAATTTCCGAACTATTAATAGAGGAAAGATTATTAAAAAAGTTTAAACAAGCCCTAAGACAAAAAGCAGTTTGTGAAGTTATTTTAGGGTATATTTCCAATAATTGTATTGTACTACGAAAAAATTTAAGAACCTCAGAATACTTTATCTCAATATGGACAAAATAGTTAAAGATGCGACCGAAGCTGTTGCTGATATTCAGGATGCGGCAACCTTAATGCTGGGTGGATTTGGATTGGCAGGTATCCCCGAAAACTGTATTGCGGCACTTGTCAAGAAAGGAATCAAAGACCTGATTTGTATTGCTAATGATGCAGGTGTGGATGATTTCGGAATTGGATTGTTGCTTCAAGGGCATCAAGTCAAAAAAATGTTGGCTTCGTATGTAGGTGATAATCCTATTTTTGAAAAACAAATGCTGTCGGGTGAGTTGGAGGTGGATTTGATTCCACAAGGCACATTAGCCGAACAAATTCGGGCAGGAGGAGCAGGAATTCCCGCCTTTTATACACCCGCAGGGTATGGAACAGAAGTCGCTGAAGGGAAGGAAATTCGGGAGTTTGATGGAAAAATGTATCTTTTGGAAAAAGCACTTCGGGCTGATTTTGCGTTAATTAAAGCATGGAAAGGTGATACTGAAGGAAATTTGATTTATCGAGGAACAGCACAAAACTTTAATCCGATGATGGCAGCCGCAGGTAGAATTACCATTGCTGAAGTTGAAGAGCTTGTGCCCAAAGGTGAACTTGACCCCGCTCAAATCCACACGGCAGGAGTTTATGTGCAGCGAATTTTCCAAGGCGAAAAATACGAACGCCGTATTGAACAACGAACGATAAGTAATTAATAATCAATATATAAAAACCTATAAGACGCTTGAAATCCTTATAGGTTTAAGTATTTAAAAATAAAATCACTTGAAACAAAAAATGCCCATAGATTCCTTTGAGAAATTACTCGGAGACACCAAAAAAATGGTTGGATTGGATGAAATGAGTTTTAAAAACTTTCGGTTCAATGTTTTTATTCGGATAACTGTTTTAAGTGTTTCGATTTTTATTTTTTCGTTACTTATCGGACAATCAGGCTATTCGGCTACCAATTTGGGCTTAGGAATTTTGATTATTTTTCAGGTCATTCGACTGATAAAACAAGTTGAAAATACGAATAGAGAAGTGGTCAATCTTTTAAATTCAATTCGATATGATGATTTTTCTAATTCTTATAAATTAAGTACGGAAGGCGAATCTTTTGAAGATTTACAGGAGGCTTTTAATAAAGTCATGCAGAAATTTCGAGAAATTCGTACTGAAAAAGAAGCTCAACATCATTATCTCAAAACCATCATTCATCATATCGGTATTGGTATTTTATCGTTTGATAAAAAAGGTGATATTCAGATACTTAATACGACTGCTAAACGACTCTTTAAGCTCAATCGCTTGACAAATATTGAAGGGTTAGCCCATCTAAGTCCTGAATTGGTTGCTCAATTACAGAATTTGACAACTGGAAAAAGTGCCTTAATTAAAATTGTACAAGGAAGTGAAATTGTCCAACTTTCTTTATATGCCATCGAACTAACTTTACAAGGCAAAGAATATAAATTGATTACATTGCAAAATATTCATCAAGAACTCGAAGAACAGGAAATGGAGGCTTGGCAACGTCTTATCCGTGTACTGACTCATGAAATTATGAATTCGATTGCACCCATTTCGTCATTGGCAACCACTGCTGAAGGGGAAATAGAATATCTCACCGAAGAAGTGGAGGAAGAAGGGATTACAGCTGAAGACTTGGAAGATATCCAATTGGCTGTACAAACTATCAAACGCCGAAGTCAGGGTTTGAGTCGATTTGTGAATGATTTTCGAAATATGACTCATATTCCTATCCCAACTTTTCAAAATATTCGAGTGCTTGAATTGGTTGAGGATGTGGTTCGACTTATGCAATACGATGCCGAAAAAGCAAATATTACTTTATCTTGCGAAATAAATCCAAACTCTTTACTTGTTACAGTGGATAAAAATATGATTGCTCAAATCTTGATTAATTTAGTCAAAAATGCCATTCAATCCTTAGAAAAAGAATCAAAGTCAGATAAAAAAATTCAGATTCTGGCTGGATTAGATTCTAAAAGTCGTCCATTTATTACGGTTCGAGATAATGGATCAGGCATTGAAAATGAAGCAATCGAACGAATTTTTATTCCATTTTTTAGTACTAAAAAAGGTGGCTCAGGTATTGGTTTGAGTTTAGCCCGCCAAATGATGCGGTTGCACCAAGGGTCAATTTCAGCCGTTTCAAAACCCGATGAAGCTACTGATTTTATTCTGAAATTTTAAAATTGAATATTAAAAAAACAAGATGATAAAAATTTATACAGACGGAGCAGCACGAGGCAATCCTGGACCTGGAGGTTATGGAATCGTATTAATTTCGGAACAACATAATTTACGAAAAGAACTTTGTAGTGGATTCCGAAAAACGACCAATAATCGAATGGAATTATTAGCGGTTATTGTGGCATTAGAAACGCTCAAAATTCCAAATAGTGAAGTATTAATTTATTCGGATTCATCTTATGTAGTGAATGCTATTGAAAAAGGATGGCTTAATAATTGGCTGAAAATCAATTTTAAAAAGAAAAAAAATGCTGATTTATGGTTGCGTTATCATCGAATTGCTCAACATCACCAAGTACGTCTTAGATGGGTCAAAGGACATGCTGGTAATCCCAACAATGAACGGTGTGACCAATTGGCAGTTTATGCTTCTAAACAACCTAACTTACCTGCGGATGTAGGCTATGAGAATCAGGTAAATTAATAGTATTTTAGTTAGAAAAAAAAAGATTATTTGGTTTTAAAAAATCAAGCTCCTTTTTGATTTCGAGTTAAGTTTGAGGGATAATTTCTAACCTTATTTATTCCCTTTTTTCTTGATTGGGTTTTGTAGATTAAACCCATTTTTTGTTTTCTGAACACAAAATCTTATCGAAAAAAAAAGAGTTTTAATCGGTTTTTTTCTCAGTTTTAGCGAAATCCTCCCCCCTCTATCTGACAAGTAGGAATCTTCAAGATAATCAAACCGTTAATGTAACTGAATGTCTTAAACTTATTTAGACCCGTAGCTTACTCAAACTAACAACTAATTTCGATCAATCGAAATCATTCAAAAAGTCCGACTTACCTTTTTAATTCAACAACAATCTAATCAACCCCATTTAGGGGCGGAAAAGTAAAATTGCTGATACATTTTTAGCTTATTCAATCGTGAAATATTACTTGATTAAATAAGAATATCATCAGTTATATCACTTTTTATTTTATCCTTTGAAAATGCTGATATGAAACGACCTTTACTACTGTATTTTTTTGGAATTTTATTCAGTTTCAAAAATGTTACAGCTCAAAATACTTCCGTCCTTATTCCTATTCATACGTTAACTTCTGCAAAAAATAAGACGAAAGATATTGGTGAAATGACACTTTTACCTGTCAATAATGCGGTTCCAAAAGGACGTTTTAAAGGAGTAAGTATTGCTGATTATTGGTTTCGACATACCTCGATTTCTCAACAACATAATTTTATTTGGTGGTCTCCTTTTTTGAAGGGTGGGGGAGGCATAATTTCTCGACCTGATGGAACTTCTACCCAATATGGTGGTGCTTTTTTTCGCCCTAAACTCAAACGAGGTGAAGTTATCATGGCAGGGCATTATGTGAATACAGAAAGTAATACACGCTATGAATTTAAAGCAGAATATCGTTTTCAAAATCATATCGGAGTAGGGGGGGGGATAGTCAATTTTGGAGAGGAAAAGACTAGTTTCCTAAAAGTTGATTATTTGAATCAAATCAAAGGTTGGAATTATATTATCGGAGCGATGTGGTATAGAGTTCAAAATAATTGGTTTCCAGCAAGTTATGGAGTTTTGTATAACGCTACTACCTTATTAGGTTTAGGTCATGATAGTGAAGAACTTCGAGCTACGATAGGTTATATTTCACCCGAAAATCGCAGTAGAGTTCGTCCTGCTTTTGAATTATTTTGGCTTGACCGTACCCCTGGGGTTTTAGCCAATAATAAGTTTGTTTTATTTATGGGAACATTAGGTTATCGGGGTGGAATTTTGAGTCAATCGGCACGAATCGGGCGAGCTATGGGAGCGGGAGGTTTAGAATATAGTAATCCTATTATTCATATTTCTCCTTCGTGGAATCGTCTGTTAAATATCTGGGAACAAGGTGGTGTTGCTGATATTCGTATGGTGTACTTCGAAGGTAGTGAAGGTAGTTTTTCCGCTAAAACCGAAGGAATTGTTTGGGTGTTCCAACTTGATCGAAAAGCCAATTTATTGGATGGTGTATTTTTAGGTGGTTATCACTTGGCTACTCATATTGATCAGTCGGTAGGTGCGATGTTAGGCATCAAAAAGCGTATTAAAAATTTTGGGTTTATGTCACAAGCAGAATACGACTTTCAGACTCAAAAATTTATCATCAATGCTGGAATCAGTATGTTATTTAAATGATAGACTTTCATCGTTCTTTCCTTTTTTTGCATAGTATCTTTGAGGCAAAATAGAACAAATAACCTCAAAATACTTCATCAGATGCTTCAAAAAAAAATCCAAGAAGAAGTTGAAATTTTCTTCAATGCTTTGGTTTTTTATACTCGTATTCCGTGTCCAACTTGGGTGACTTATGATGCCGAAAAACTTAATTTAGCTACTCGATATTTTCCTATGATAGGCTGGATTGTTGGAGCAATTTGTGCCACAACTTTTTGTCTATTTTTCCAATTTTATACGGCTTGGACTGCCCTTATTTTAGCCTTAGTGGCTTCGATTTGGACAACAGGAGCTTTTCATGAGGATGGTTTAGCTGATTCTTGCGATGCTTTTGGTGGAGGTTGGCAAAAAAATCAGATTTTGAAAATTATGAAAGATAGCCGTATCGGGACATACGGAACGGTTGGGCTTTTATTGATATTTCTATTGAAAATCAGTATTTTACATGAAATATTTGAGAAATTAAATTATGAATTCATTTCCATTTTTTTAGTTTTCATTTCGGCACATTCTCTGAGTCGTTTGATGCCCACCATATTGATGCTTTTCCATGATTATACGGGTTCGCCAGATGCTTCTAAATCCAAACCAATTGCCAAAAAATTGACTGCCAAGACATTTATCATTGCGTGTGTTTTGGGACTTTTTCCATTGATAATTTTGAGTTGGATGACACAAAATCCTTATTTTTTGACTTTAGTTGTTCCTTTGTATATTGTTCAATTTCAGTTAGGTAAGTTCTTCGAAAAATGGATTGAAGGTTATACAGGAGATGCCCTTGGAGCAACACAACAAATCTGTGAAGTGGTTTTCTATTTGGGATTAGGATTGATTACTAATTAATTTTTACAAAATATGACCAAGTTGCTGGTGTTTAAACCGTTCTAAAACGGAAGTAAGACCAGTAACAAGATCAAGTTCTATTTTTTCTAAAGTTTTCCGAGTTCTTTATCAATGATTTCTTGGAATATATCGTTTTGATAAAAAAAGGAATAAAGTATTTTTTTGATTATCAAATGGTTATATAAAAACCCCTTTAGAGTACTAGAGGGCAAGAGAGTCACAAATACTTTTCCATCACTGCCTGTTTTCGACTGCTTGCCTTTGCTATAATTCCCTGATTTTGAGCAATTTGATTTTCTATTTTTTCGAGTTCCGCCACTAACTTCTTTTGTTCGGATAAGGAAGGAACAGGAATTTTATAGTTTTCATAAAATGAAGCTGGAACTCTACGGTGACCGCTTGAACCAGTCATATTTTGTTCTGCTTCCTTTCTGATATTTTTTCGATTTAACAGGGCAAAAACATATTGATTTAATATTCCTTGGTTCGTGCGTATGACATGAAATTCGGAGCTTCCTAATGCAATTTTATTTGTTAGTTCTTTAGCAATCGCACATTTTCCATTTTCCATACAAGGCGTAATTTTTGCGATAATTATATCATTTTCAGCAAAATAAGTATAGCTCCCTTTTTTAAGTTCAGCATATTTCTTATCTACTTTTTTGGCAATAAATCCTTCATCACTTACCGAAGCCATTTCTACAAAAGAAATCAGTGTATTTTCATCCAAATTTCGAATTTCCCGTTTGGATGGATTAATTAAAGCTAATTCAGATAATTTTTTGATTTGGGTAATATTTTCATAAACTTGTTGTACTTTTTCTTCAATTTCTGCTCTTAGTTTTTGTACAGTTTCTTCTGCTTTTTGGGTTTCTTTATCAATGGTTTCACATTCTTCAACAATCTGATTTTGAACTTTTAAGGGAGGTAAGGGGATTTTGATATTTTTTAAATTAGTTGAGTTTAATCCGCCTTGAGCTGCTCCTGTAATATTTAACTTCAATAAATTTTGTCCTTGAGAAGAAAATAAAAAATTGAATAAATATTTTTGGCTACTCAAGTTATGACAACGTAATAGAAAAACGTGTTCATTTATCATGCCTTGTGTATGCTCCAACTCTTTCCTTAATAAAGCTACTTTTCCTGTTAATGCCCCATCTTTACATATCAAAACGTCATTTTCTTGTAATTTACCACGTTTCGTTTTTTTGAAAAATTCAATAGGAACATACTTTGGTTTTGATAAATCTACAGTTCCTTTCGAGGCATGAATATGCTCCCCGCCCAAACTCCAAACTCCATCATCAATATTTCCTACTCCACCTTTTGGACGATTTCCACTTTCTATCAATTTTACAAATTCTCCTAATTTAACTAAATCCCACTTTGTTTGAATTTGAATCGTCTTTTTGGGAGTCAAAGAAAATGCCTTAGAAAAATCTTTTCGAGAAAAATCCAACATATCCGTTAAGGAAGCATAAGTACAATGTTGAGGCAATTCTTTGAGCGGATTAGCTGAAAAGTTCTGCCGAATCGCAAAGCTAATTTTATCGGCATTATCCCGATTTTTCGGGTCAAAAAGTGGGGTAATAATGTCATATACGGTTTCTCCACCATAGTATTTGATGCCTTCCTTTCCTTTTGTGCCACTCCATTCGTATCCCAAAAACTGTTTTTGTTCCTTGTTATTGCTGGGGCTTTTGACAATTAAAACCTCTTGGGGATTATCCTGTGCCAAAATAAAATAAAGCAATTTATCTTGTTCAATTTCATAGAGATAAGTAATGAATTTTCGGGTCAAAATTTCCTTTTTTTCTTCTGCGGATTTTTTCTTAAAAATGCTTTTCTTTTTGAGGTTTTTAATGGCTGTACCTTTCTGAAAATCAGCTTGATAATCCTTGAAGATATCAGTTTTTAGGAGGTCTTCTAAGTCGTCTAAATTTTGCCAGCCCGTCAGGTTCAGATTTAAGAATTTGCGATAAGATTCGTAAGGCAGTTCGGTATGTTCACAATACGCCCGAATCCAATGTAAATCCTGATATTCTATCAAATCTTTATCTCCCTTTCGGATGCCTTCAAAGAAATCTTGTACCCGATTCGAGTAATGTTGAGCAGGTTCAGGTCTTCGGGCTTTTCGGCGTAAGAAAAGAATGATGGTATTTGTGCCTGTTTTGCCAAATGTGCCGTTCCCCAACTCAACAATCGAAACGATATCAAAAAATTTCAAAAGAATTTCTCTGGTAGCGATGTGCATCGCATCCGAATTTGACAAGACCGAAGAAGGCACAATAATACCAACCAAGCCATTTGGAGCTAAAATTTGTTTGGCTCGTTCAATGAAAAAACATTGTATATTATTTGTTCCGCTATTGAGTCCCGAAATATGATGCAATTGATACGTTTCCTGTTGTTTTTCGGGCAAATTTTTCAAGAAATCCTCAACGGCAAACGGCGGATTAGCCACCAAAATATTACAACTATTTGCCTGAATTTCAGGAATATTATCTAAAGCATCTTGGTCTAAAATCTGAATTTGGTCTTGTCCAAACATATACGCCGAAACTTTGGAAATTTTGGCGAGTCGGTCTTCTTTTTCAATTCCAAAAATGGTTTCATAATAGCGACTAAGGTCAATTTCCTTATATTTTTCGACCAATGGTTTAATTTGTTGGGCATATTCGGTCAAAAAATGTCCTGCACCACAGGCATAATCAATGACTTTGAGGGGTTCGGAAGTTTCTTGAATTTGGGTTTCCAGAGGCAAAGCCGTGACAATAAATTTACAAATGGGAAGCGGTGTAAAAAATTGCCCTTCAGATTGTTTAATGGAATTATCCAAAAAATATTCAAACATATCGCCCAAAAACTGATTTTGTTCTTTGGTTTTGAGGCGTAAGTTTTGCCACATCTGCACAATTTCGACCAGTACTTTGACATTCCGTTCAAATTTTTGGCGGTTGCTGGTATCAATAAATGAAAAGGCATTGTTGGTAAAAAACTTGAGTTGTCGAAAGTACTTCTGAATTTCTTTTTTGGTGGCATTTCGTTTGTTTGTCACCGTCCAAAATGCCTCATCAATTTGTCGGTTACTGATATAGGTAATTTCTTCATTTAGAAATTCTCTCATCCCAATTTGGTAAAGGTCTTGGAGTCTATCGACAAAGTCGAAATAGTTATCATACGCCATTCCTTTCCAATAAAATTTGAGGTCATTTTTATTTTGTTCCTCATCGACAATTTTGCACAAAAAGAGATTGACCAATACCTCAAAGGCATTTTCACGGCGAGCGATGTTGTGTTTTCGGAGAAAGGTTCTAAAATCGTGGTATTTCCCTTTTTTGTCGGTGGCATCAATGGGTTTGGTATCGATTCGGAGGGTGTATTTACTTTTGCCAATTTGGTAAGGTTGTATATTTTCTTCAAAAATGCCTTTTTCCGTAAATTCCAGTTTGTAGGTTTCTTTCCAAACTTGATATCGTCTTTGGACATTAGTTGCCTGAGCAAAGGGCTTTAAGTTTTCATCTTGCGATAAAATAACTTGATTATCTTTATGGGAAATGATACGTTGTTCGGTAATTAATTCATTCGTTTTTGGCTCAAAATCAGAGGTATACAAGGCTAAAAACTGGGTTTGGCTAATTTGTTGAGCATAAGTAAAAAGTTGTCCGCCATCATTTAGGGTTTCGTCCCATGCCTTTTTGAATTCTCTTCCTGCGGTCTTGCATTCAATCAAAAGTAAGGGATTATTTTCTTGATTTTTGACCAAAATATCGGCTCTTCCGCCACTTGCTCCGTGTCCGACTTTCCATCTGGGTTCTAATTCAATATGTTCGGGTTTGTAGCCTTTTTCTAACAAACGATGCACACACTCAAAAACAACGAAATTTTCAGGTCGTGAGAAATTTGTAATTTGTTTTTCATTGATAATTAATCCTTTTCTTTCGGGGTAAATGAGTTTTTGGTGTTGAAAATCGACTTTTAGAAAGGTATTTGTTTTATCAAAATTTTTGTATAAAATTTGCTCATCTTCCTTAAAGTTAAGGATTACTAAGAGGTCTCTAAAATTATCTTTTGTGATCATCTTTTTTGTGTTGTCGTTTTTGCACAAAACTACCAATTTAAACTTGATTTTTAAACACATGAAAACACTCTTTGAAAATAAGTTTGCTTGCATTATGCTTGACGCTGCTGAGTCATTAATTGATGTGAAATGGTTTCCAAGTACAGACTATGCCACTAAAGAAGACTTTAAAGTATGGAATAGGGAAATTGTTCGACATATCCAAGAACATCAGCCCAAAGGTATGCTCTCTAATACCAAAGACTATAAATTTACGATTACTCCTGATTTACAAGAGTGGTCGGTAACTCATATTTTTGAGCCGATGGTAGCTGCGGGTGTTCGGAAGTTAGCGATGATTGTGAGTTCAGAATTATTTCCTCAAATCTCATTGGAGCAGTTTGTAGATGAGTATGAAGAAAAACAACTTACGACTAAGTACTTTGAAGATCTCGAAGAAGCTCGTCAATGGTTAATTTCTGGATAGTTTCAAATACTTAAATTGTCAATTCTAAATCAAAGATAGTTGTTGGTGTTATGTATTTGAATATCAGCAACTTTTATTCCTTTCTTCGTCTTTAAAATCTAGAAAAGTTACCCGAACCAAGAGGGTAAAAAAATTGATTTTCACTTCCCAACTCCCCAAATTTCTAAATGTTTTTTGTACCTTTCTCTGTGCTTTTTTAAGCTAAAAAGACAAATCAGAGTTTCAAATTAAAATTATTAGAAATATGGCTTTAATTCAAGCAGTTCGTGGGTTCAAACCCGTTATTGGTGAAGGCTGTTTCATTGCTGAAAATGCTACAATTGTTGGGGAGGTAAAAATGGGGAATCATTGCAGTGTCTGGTTTAATGCTGTAATACGGGGTGATGTTCACCGAATTACGATTGGTGATGATACCAATATTCAAGATGGTGCGGTTATTCATTGTACTTACAAAACGGCACCGACTACTATTGGAAATAAGGTGAGCATTGGGCATCAAGCAATGATTCATGGTTGTACATTGGAAGATAATACACTAATTGGAATGGGTGCGATTGTTATGGATAATGCCATTATTCGGACAGGAACAGTGATTGCGGCAGGTTCGGTCGTACTCGAAAATACAGAAACGGAAGCAGGCTGGTTGTATGCGGGTGTACCTGCCAAAAAAATCAAACCCGTAGATGAAAAACTTAAAGGAATGCTCTCCCGAATTTCAGGTAATTATCGGATGTATGCCAGTTGGTTTCAAGATGAAGAACAAAGCTAAACACAGTCGGTATCGAACCGATATTTTTAATCAACTAATAATCAGAAAAATATACTTGGCTGTGTCCTCACAGCCAAATAGTACGTAATTTTAACTAAAAAAGATTTTATTCTACAAAACCTGCTCAATCCATTCATCAAACAACATAATATCGAAAGCACATGAAAATTCGCTTTAACATTGATTATCATACTTATTGGGGGCAAAAAGTCATGATTTGTGGCAATTTGAACACTCTAGGACATTGGAATGAAAACCAAGCACTCGCCATGACTCCCAAAACAGGAGGAATTTGGGAAGCAGAAATTGAGCTTCGGGAAACTGTTCCTTTGGAGTATTATTATTTTATACAGGATGATAACTATGGAATAAGGAACAAGGAATGGGGCGAACCCCGCCGACTGGAAAGTTTACCCAGCCATTTCCAAGAGGTTGAAGTGCATGATTTTTGGCGTTCTACCACCAACAAGGAGAATGCTTTGTTTAGTTCGGCGTTTGTGCATGCTTTGTTACGCCCTGATACAAATCGAAAATTTACCCAAAAATCACTCCGAAAACTAGAGGCAGATGAAACTTTAGTTCGTTTTCAGATTCCTATTCCTCGTATTGATAAAACGCATAAAGTATGTGTAATTGGGGAAAATCAAGCGCTTGGTGAGTGGGATGAAAAAAGAACAATCATTCTTGATAATCAGCATCATCCGCTATGGACAGGAGAAGTTATTGTCAAAAAAACAGATTTCCCAATAGACTATAAATACGCAATTTATGACCCCGAAACTAAAAAAATTGATACGTGGGAAGAAGGAGCAAATCGAACAGTATGGGCAAAAGCCGAAAAAAATGCCCAATCCATGACTATTTGTGCCGATGAGAAATTTCGGTATCCTAACGGAAATTGGAAGGGCGCAGGTGTAGCTATTCCCGTTTTTTCATTGCGAACTCAAGACAGTTTTGGGATAGGTGAATATTTAGACCTCAAAAAGCTGGTTGATTGGTCAAAGAAAACAGGGCTAAAACTGATTCAGATTTTACCAATTAATGATACAACCGCTCAAATTGGTTGGCAAGATTGTTATCCTTATGCGTCGATTTCGGTTTTTGCTTTACATCCAATTTATTTGAATCTCAAGGCAATCGGAAGGCTATCTGATGAATTGATCCAAAAAACTACTGAAGAACAAGGTAAATTTCTGAACCAAAAAGAAACCTTAGATTATGAAGGAGTTATTCGTTTAAAATTTCAGTATTTACGCCAAATTTATGAAGAACAAAAACGGGATTTCTTACGGAGTCAAGATTTCAAAGAATTTTATGACCAAAACCAATATTGGCTAGCTCCTTATGGTGCGTTTTGTTATCTGAGAGACTTACACGATACGCCAGATTTTTCAACTTGGGGAAGATTTTCTTATCTTACTCCTAGAGAATTAGAAGATTTTGTAGATACCAAAAATGCTCATTATGAAAAAATTGCCTTCTATTATTTTCTCCAATATCATGCTGATAAACAGCTCAAAGAAGCAACTAATTATGCGCGTGAAAATGGGATTGTTTTAAAGGGAGATATTGCGATTGGGATTTTTCGAAATAGTGTAGATGCGTGGTCAATGCCTCAGTTTTTTAATATGAATGGGCAAGCTGGCGCACCACCAGATGACTTCTCAGAAACAGGACAAAATTGGAAGTTCCCCACTTATAATTGGGAAGCAATGGAAGCGGATGGCTATACATGGTGGACAAAACGACTCCAAAAAATGGCTGATTATTTCGATGCTTTCCGTATTGATCATATTTTGGGCTTTTTTCGAATTTGGGAGATTCCTTACGATTACACGGCAGGTTTAATGGGTGCATTTAACAAATCACTCCCAACTACGGCGGAAGAATTAGCTCGGTGGGGAATAGTATTTAATGAAGAAAGATTCTGTAAACCTTACATTCATGAAGATTTTTTAAAAGAAATATTTCCTAAACATGCCGATTTTGTTAAAATAAATTTCCTTGAAGAAGATAGTAAAGGGTATTATAAATTTAAAAATGAGGTAGATACACAACGAAAAGTAGAAGAATTATTAACGTCTCCTATTGAGACTCCTCCTCAACAAAGAACTTTAACTGAAAAAATTAAAAACGGCTTATTAAAATTACATGGTGAGGTTATTTTCCTAAAAGTCGAAGGTTTAGAAGACCAATTCAATCCTCGAAATGGAATGCAGGATACTTATTCTTTTCAGGAATTAGACCAACCAACACAAATTCGTTTGAATGAATTTTATATTCATTATTTTTATCAACGACACGAAAATTTTTGGCGAATAGAGGGACTTAAAAAATTACCTATTGTCACGAAGGCAACCGAAATGTTAATTTGTGGTGAGGACTTGGGAATGGTGCCTGATTGTGTCCCTGATGTTATGAAAGAACTGGGCATCCTGAGTTTAGAAGTGCAACGAATGCCCAAAAACCCTCGGAAAAAATTCGGCTATCCTCCTGAATATCCGTATCTTTCCGTAGCGACTCCCTCTTCACATGATACTTCTACAGTGCGAGGTTGGTGGCAAGAAGTGCCGCCTGAAACGCAAGAATTTTATCAAGATATTTTAAGACATGAAGGAGGCTCTCCGTTTTTTTGTGAACCTTGGATTGTGCGGAATATTATTGCTCAACATTTGTATTCACCAAGTATGTGGGCAATTTTTCCTATTCAGGATTTGATTGGAATGGATGGAAATCTACGGTTTGAGAATGCCGAAGCCGAACGTATTAATGAACCTAGTAATCCTAATCATTATTGGCAGTATCGTTTCCATATTTTCATGGAAGACTTGTTACAGGAAGATAAATTTAACGAAAACTTACAAAAGCTTATCTCAGAATCAGGACGAAATACGATGTATTAAAAAATTTTAGACTTGTTGGATTCTTGAAGCTCAATAAGTCTAAATTTAATCTTGAAATTATTTAAAAGTCTTTGTTTATTAAGCTAAAACGCCATTTTTCCTTAGCGGTGGGTTTGCAAACTCACCGCTAAAGAAAAATTAAATTTGATTTTATCTGAATGATAATGAGTAAGTTGTAAATCAATAAAATTTTAGTGGGGCAAAGTCGCTTGAGTCTAAGCATAGTATCTGAAGATATATAACATTCAAAACTTTAAACAAAAATGTTGTTTCGGTTGGTTCTCTCTAAAAAGCACTATTCCCACATCAAATAAATCAATGCTAATTTTAACCTCTGGGTACTTACAAATTGCTTCCCAAGCCTGCTTCATTTCTTCAGAATAGTAAATATCATCAAAAATAAAAACTGAATTTTCATTGATTTTTGGCAAAAAAGCCTCGAAATATTGAAGGGTAGGCTCAAGCCGATGATTGGCATCAAAATACACCAAATCTACGGAAGGAATTTCGGTTAATGTTGGGACTAAAGTTTTATCCAAATTTCCAATAATCGTATTGATTTTCAGGTGAGTATGAGCATAAATTTTTTGTGCCAATTTCCCTACATTTGGACAGCCTTCAAAAGTGTAAATTTGTGTATCTTTGGGGCTAGCTTCTGCCAAATATAAAGTTCCAATTCCTAAATGAGTCCCCAATTCAACAATTGTTTTAGGTTGTAAAAAATTAACTAAACGAAATAACAATTGTCCTTGTTTCGGATTCGAAGCACTTTTGAGTAATTGAGGAGTTGAACGTTTTTTGGATTGCCCATAAACTGACCCTGAACCATAATCCTGAACCTCAATTTCGTAGGAATATTCTCGTAGTTCTTGACGAATAGTCTCCACATAATCAAAGGAATAAAAATAACGGTCATCGGCAATAGCTTCGTTATAAAGCTCAAAAACAAATGGCGAATGTACTCCATGAATATGGACAGATTTCCACCAAAATCGTCCGTAATTTTGAAATTTTTGCCACCAATTGAAAACCTGTTTCCCTGAGTTTGTCATAATTTTTTACGATTAACCAAACGCAAAAATAAAATGATATTCCAAAATTTTTTAAACCGTATCCATAAAGTTACGTTGTACTTTATTGAAAATCAGAACACTACTTATAAATAAAATTATTGTCACGATTGTGGCATATCCCAATTGCCACCATTCAAATGTCCCATTTCCAAGCATAGCATACCGAAATCCTTCGATAATTGGCGTAATGGGATTAAGCAATAAATATAACCGACCTGCTTCGGGAACAGAGGAAACAGGATAAATAATTGGACAAAAATACATCAATAATTGCACTCCGAAATTAATAAAAATGGCTAAATCACGATATTTAGTCGTCAGGGCAGAAACTAAGATTCCTAAACTTAATCCCATCATTCCCATCAAAATCAGGAAAACAGGAAGCAAAAAGATATAAGTCGTAATGAATAAATTTGCGCCTTGTACATAAAAATAAACCCATAAAATCAAAAGCATCAAAAATTGAAAGCCAAAAGCGACCAATCCCGAAATCGTATTTGAAATCGCAACGGTCAAGCGAGGAAAATAAACTTTGCCAAATAAATGAGTATTTGCCGTAAAAAGTACTGCATTATTTCGTAGAGCTTTGGCGAAAAAATTCCAAATGACAATACTTGCCATATAAAATAGGGTTGGTGGATTTTCATCAGTCGAAATATTCGCAATACCCGCAAAGACAATCGTAAAAATAACCGTAGTAACCAGAGGTTCAAGGAAATACCATCCCAATCCAAAAACCGTTTGTTTGTAAGTTGCCACAAAATCACGGCGTACAAATAAGGAAATCAAATCACGATACCGCCAAAGCTCTCGAAATTGTAAGCGAAAAAGTGAGGTATCGGCAGAAATAATTTCTGTCCAATTTTCGGAGGAATGTTTCATAAATTTTCCTGTAAATTTGAAACTTTGATTTGAGTCAGTAAAGCATTGAAACGCCTAACAAAGAACGCAAATATTTTTTTAATCTTATCCTGAAAATGCTCATGGGACGACTTACACTTATTTTACCTAAAAAATTTGCCTTTCAGACTACGTTACCTGTTCGGATTTCGGACATTAATTACGGAAATCACCTTGCGAATGACCGTTATTTGAGCTATATTCATGAGGCTCGAATGCAATATTTACGAAGTTTAGGTTATGAAGATGAACTTCATGTCGAAGGACTTGCCCTTTTGGTTGGGGATTCGGCAGTAATTTATAAACAAGAAGTTTTTTATGGACAAACGATTCAAATGGAGGTTGTTGCGGATGATTTTGGGCGTGTTGGATTTGATTTTTATTTCCGAATAACTCGGTTGGAAGATGGTCAGGAAGTCGCACGAGCCAAAACAGGGATGATTTGTTTGGATTATGTTGCTAAAAAATTAATGCCTGTTCCTCAAAATTTATATCAGAAATTGATTCAATTCTAAGCGATTTATTTGCCAGTTTGGCAAAATATGATTAAAGATTCTTTGGAGATGTCAAAAAATATGCTAACCTTTGCCTTAATAAAAAAAGAAACGATGATAAATTTATTTCAGAGAAATAGTTGGTGGCAATTCACACTTTGCTTTAGTGAGGTGTAAGACCACTATTTGTCTGAATCTTAATTAGATAATAAGTCGCTTTTCCTCACGGAGAAGCGATTTTTTTATGATTAATTTTTAAATGATTTTTATATAAAACTATAATTTTATTTTTATCAAATTTATTCTTTGGGACTAAAATGGAAAAAACTTTTCAAATCCGAACACATACACTCCGACTACTGGCAGATACACTCACACCAGTTAGTATCTATCTGAAAATCAGAGACCAATTTCCTAATTGTGTTTTACTCGAAAGTTCTGATTTCAAAAGTAGTCAGAATAGTTTTTCGTTTATTGGCATTAAACCAATTGCTTCCTTTAAGTTGGAAGACAAAATCATTACCGAAACATTGCCTCACGAAAAACCGATTATTACACCTGTTACGAGTGAAGTAGATGTACCTCAAAAGTTGGCTGATTTTGCCAAACGGTTTCAGGTTGTAGAGTCAGATACTGACTTGCAAATCAATGGTTTATTTGGCTATTGTTCGTATGATGCCGTACAATATTTTGAAAATATTCAGTTCTCAAACAAAATTCCTGAAAAATCAAAAATTCCTGATATCTATTACAGCTTTTACAAGTATATTATTTGTATTGACCATTTTAAGAATGAACTGACTATTGTTGAAAATCTGATTGATGGGAAAACGTCTAAAATCAATCGTTTTCTAACGACTTTAGCCAGTAAGAACTTTGCTTCTTATGGTTTTGATTCTGTTGGAGATGAATCTTCAAATATTACCAATCAGGAATATATAGAAATGGTCAAAAGAGGGAAAGAACATTGTCATCGCGGGAATGTCTTTCAAATTGTAGTTTCTCGACAATTTTCACAGCAATTTCAAGGGGATGATTTTAACTTATATCGGGCATTACGCTCCATTAATCCTTCGCCCTATTTGTTCTATTTCGATTATGGGAATTTCAAAATTTTTGGTTCATCACCCGAAGCCCAAATTTTAGTTAAAGAAAATAAGGCAACTATCAATCCGATTGCAGGCACATTCCGTAGAACAGGCGATGATAAAACTGACCGAAAACTTGCTGAGCAACTTTGTGAAGATCCTAAAGAAAATGCTGAACATGTCATGCTTGTTGATTTGGCTCGTAATGATTTGAGTCGAAACAGCGATAAGGTGAAGGTTGAAGAGTATCGAGAAGTAGAATTTTACAGTCATGTAATTCACTTAGTATCAAAGGTTACAGGTAATTTGCCTCCAGATACGAATACCATTAAAATTATGGCAGATTCTTTTCCTGCGGGAACACTTTCAGGCGCACCAAAATACAAAGCCATGCAATTGATTGATGAATATGAAAATCAAAATCGAGGCTACTATGGTGGGTGTATTGGTTATATTGGATTAGATGGTGAGATTAATACGGCGATTATGATTCGTTCGTTTTTGAGTAAAAATAACCAATTATTTTATCAGGCAGGTGCAGGCATTGTAGCCGATTCTGTTCCTGAAAAAGAGTTGCAAGAAGTCAACAATAAATTGGCAGCATTAAAACGAGCCATTCAGTTGGCAAAAGATATTTCTTAAAATATACTTTTTTTAAGAAGTTAAATTTATTACTCTTTCAAAAAAAGAATTATTTAAGCCATTTTTTAGAAGAACTTAAATATTAGAAAATGAATATATTAGTTTTAGATAATTACGACTCTTTTACCTACAATTTAGTGCATTATCTCAAGGAATTAACTACAGATACTGTAACTGTTTTTCGAAACGATAAAATTGATTTATCAGCCGTAGCTGAGTACGATAGAATTGTACTTTCTCCAGGTCCTGGTGTCCCTAGTGAGGCTGGAATTATGCCTAAGTTAATCAAAAGGTACGCCTCTGAAAAAGCAATTTTAGGAGTTTGTTTAGGGCATCAAGCTATTGGCGAAGCTTTTGGCGCAACTTTGGAAAATTTGCCTAGTGTTTTTCATGGCATACAAACTAATGTTTCGATTATTGATACTCATGATAAATTGTTTATGGGTTTACCTCAACGTCAACCTGTTGGACGGTATCATTCGTGGGTTGTTTCAGATAAAAATATTCCGAAGTCATTGAAAATCACAGCAATAGATGACCAAGGGCAGATTATGGCAATTACACATCAGTCCTATAATGTACGGGGAGTCCAGTTTCATCCTGAATCTGTTTTGACCGAATACGGTAAGAAGATGATACAAAATTGGTTAGAAAATTGTTGATTTGGGAATAGAAATATTTTGTACCCTAATTTTTTAAATTAAAAATAGGAGATTTAATGCGTTTAATTTCTCCTATTTTTTTGATGTTTATACTTTTTTAAAATAAAATATAAATCAGTAAAAAGTATAAAATAAGTTTTGTTTTTTTACTATAAAAATTTAATTTAATGTAGTTTGACGGGTAATAGAATAAGTAAAATGAATGTCTTGGTTTTCATCCTCAAAAAATGTAAGTTTATAGATGTAGGTATGATAAGCACTGGCTTTAAAATGTACGAAAGAGCCTATCAACTGGTTTTGGAAATATACCCAAAAATTATTTTGTCCTTTAGGAACCGAAAAATTTTCGGCTTGAAGTCCTTGTTCGTAGATAATGGTACTTTGTTTAAGAGGCATTGCTTGCCGAATCAGGATCTTATTTTTGGAAATTGTATTCTCTGTTAAGATGCGAATTTCATTTGGGTTTTGCGATGCATAATAATGACGTACTAAAAAATGTATAAAATTAGTTTCACCACTTTTTTGGTAGGTGTGCCAAAGCCAGTATCCAAACCCAAAGGAAATACAAATCAAGATACTAGATAAAATGATTTTTGATCGTAACAAACTCTAGTTCAATTTTTTATAATAATAAAATTGATGATTAGGTAATATATGAGGATGGAAAATAGCTATCAAATCTGCTAAAACTTTGTCAGGGTTGATGATACTATTTGCAAAGTATTCATTAAGTTTATTTTTATCTAATCGAGCAGTGTAATTATACAAGTTATTTTGTTGGAAAGCCTTAAAATCAGCCAGCCGTTTATCTTGATTTAAGAGCATTTCTTTTGACTCTATCGTACCGAGATTGATCCAAAAATCAGCATCTAAACCCATTTTATAAATGGTCTCAAAATCAGTAGGAATGCTTCCAATTTCAGTATTTTCTCTTCCGACATAATTTGCGCCTGCATCTGCTAAGAAGTGAGCTACATAGCTTTTCCCTCCTGCCATATACCACGTTCCTTTATAGGGAACATTTGTGATAACAGTAGGTCTTGAAATATTTCCGATTTTATATTTTAATTGTTTATAATTTTTCTCAATTCTGCTAAATTTTAGATTAGCTTTCTTCTCAATATTATACAAAATACCATAAAGTTTTAACCATTCTGCTCGTCCTAAAGGAGTTGTTTCTAACCAATCGGCATTAATTAAAATCTTTACACCTGTTTTTTGCATTTTTTCAAGAATAGGTAATGAGTTTTCAACTCCTGAACTCATTAAAATTACATCAGGTTTAGTGCTTAATATTAACTCTTCATTAAGTGTGTTTTCTTGTCCAAATTCTAAGGTTTTTCCTGTTTGTAATTGCTGTTGAACTTTGGGATTCATGACATAATTTTTATCCGAAACTCCTATGATAGTCTCAACCTTTTCCAGTTCATCAATTATTGAGATTTGTGTAGCTGATAAACAAATAACACCTTGCACAGGGGTTCTGATAATTTGATGTTCTTGGAAGCCTTTCGGTTTGGGAGCATTTTTTTCAAGTAAAATATATTGTAAACTATCGCCACTTTTTCTAGCAGAGTTTCGAACTGTTAAAAGTTTATAATGCTCAAAGTATTGAATATCAAAATTTTGTGCATATTCAATATTAGAGCCTTCAACAATTTTATCCTGTGTTATTTTATTTTCAAACGCTGTTTTTTTGATTTTTGTCTCTATTGAGCTATTTTGACAAGCTCCTAAGAGCATCAAAGCAAAAATCCAATTGAGTAAGTTATGTGGTTTCATAAGAAATATTAACTGTCTGTCTAATTTGATAGTCATTGCGTTTAGGAGAATTGAGGGAGATTAATTCAGCTAAAAATCCTGCCAGAAAAAATTGTACACCAATAATTATTGCGGTTAAAGCAATAAAAAATAGAGGTTGATCAGTAACTTCTCTTCGAATCTGGTCAGGGTCTCCGAAATTTGACAAATAAAACTTTTCGAAGGTGAGCCAAAAAGTTACAAAACCACCTACCAAAAATGCGACAGTTCCTAAAGCTCCAAAGAAATGCATGGGTTTTTTCTTAAATCGACTCACAAAAGTAATTGAAAGTAAATCTAAGAAACCATTAATAAAGCGTTCAGCACCAAAATATTTACCCTCGCCATATTTTCGTTCGGCATGAATTACGACTTTTTCACCAATCTTCTTGAAACCGTGTGCTTTCGCAATCACAGGAATATAACGGTGCATTTCACCATAAACTTCAATACTTTTGACTACTTCAAGACGATAGGCTTTCAGACCGCAATTAAAATCATGAAGTTCAATACCTGAAAACTTGCGAGTAGCTGCATTAAAAAGTTTTGTCGGAAGGGTTTTAGAAACAGGATCGTATCGCTTTTTTTTCCAACCTGAAACTAAGTCAAGTCCTTGATTCTGAATATATTCGACCATTTCGGGAAATTCTTCGGGACGGTCTTGAAGGTCAGCATCGGCTGTTAAGACTACTTTACCTTGAACTGCTTGAAAACCAATATGCAAAGCAGCTGCTTTTCCATAATTTCGGCGAAATCGAATGCCCTTAATGCGTGGATTTTCAGAGCTAAGTTGTTCGATAATTGTCCATGAACTATCTGTACTACCGTCATCAATAAGTAAAAGTTCATAAATTAACTTTGCTGAAGTCAACGATTGGTCAATTCGTTCACACAATTCGGGTAATGATTCTTCTTCATTAAGTAAAGGAATTACGACCGAGACATCAATTTTTTGGAACATTCGTTTATTTAATAATATATTGATTATCAGCTTTTAAGCAAAGTTTAAGCCAAAGGATTTGGATTGTCTTTCTTTAAAATACGTCCCAAAAATAAGGCATAAAACGCATATTTTAGGATTTTAGAAAGAACATCTATTCCTAGAAGCCAAATTTCATATTGAAATCTTGTCTTTTTTAGTAGATTAATTATCTGGTTAAAATAGGCTACTTGGGTTTCAGAATTCGAATTCTGTAGTACTTCTTCGAGTTGCCAGATTAAACGCTCTTGTATTTTAGCAAATAAATCAGGATCAATAAAATTGTACAAAACAAAGGTAAAGATAGCTTCTCCAACTCCATAGCATATTCCAATAATGAAAATGGTTCGAAAGGCTTCCTGAAATGAAAAATATCCTCCATTTTCGTCTCGTAATCGAAGTGTAAAGTAAATAGTAAGACTGGCAAGAATCACTTTAATGAATAATCCTGCTTCCATCATTACCTTAATTCCCGCAGTATAGGCAAAGCTATTTAGTCCTAAACCAATGAATGCTACAACAATTGTATATTGATATAAATTGTGGATACTTTTCATAAATAATCATCATTTGTTAAAAAGTATAAAAAACTGATAATCAATTATTTTAAAAGAAAAAAGAAGAGAACATATTTAGATTATGAGGAAATGTTAGAAGATGGCTTTTGGATAAATCCAACTGATTTTCGTTTAAAAATGATACCAATTCCCATTCCAATTACCATCCCAATTCCTGCGGTTCGTATCCAAATGCTCCATGCAGTTTGACTGGGTTGCAGACTTCTAGCCACTACCTTCAAATTAGCATAATCATCCATTTCAGACTTCCAATTAGCATATATTTTTGCTTCATCAGGTTTATCTCTATCTAATTTTTGGAGTTCAGCTTGTAGAATCTTGGTATCTGATTCTACTTTTGTCATTACATTATTTTTATACTTTTCGAATACTTCAGGACTAACATAAGTAAGCCATGTGTAAATCATTCCTGTATAAACTAAACTTGCAAAAATATTAATTAATAATCCCATTCCAATGCCTTGCCAACCGTGCATTAATCCTCTATTCCGATAATCTCGAAAATATTTCATTGCAACTACCATTCCCAAGGCATAGAATGGGAAATATAAAAATTGGTGTTCTTCCAATGGTCTAAGCCCTATTGCCAGTAATCCTAAAAAAAGTACAAAACAACTTAACCCCGTAAGGAGTCCACTTATGACTGATAATTTGACGAAAAGTTTGTTCATTTTTTTGGTAATAAATTCCTTTGTCTCACTTTTAAAACTAGACAAAAGTAAATTTTGAAATTATACCTAATACATAAAAATATGACTATTGAATTAGTTAGGATTGACTTCAGAAAACTGTCCTTTAGTAAAAACACCTTTGACTTTTCCTTTCAATTTTTTGCCAATGAATGGTGTATTTGTTGACTTTGATTGAATGTCTTTTTCAGCAAAAATATACTCCTGATTTTCGTCAAATAAGGTAAAATTGGCTGGTTTACCTACTTCGATTTTTGGAAGAGGTAATTTGAGTAATTCTGCCGACTTAATTGACAGTTTTTCAATAATTTGAGAGCTGGATAAATCCGTAAAAGTTCGTAAAGAAGCATATGCCGTTTCAAGTCCAATAATCCCAAATTCAGCCAAGTTAAATTCTAACCGTTTGCTTTCTATATCTTGTGGTAGATGTGCCGAAATAATTGTATCAATTGTACCATCTTTTAAGCCTTCTAAAATTGCCTTTTGGTCAATAGTAGTTCGGAATGGAGGTTGAACTTTTAGGTTTGTATCAAAATCAAATAAATCGGCATCTGTAAAGGCAAATCGATAAGCTTCGGTATCCGCTGTTACACTCAACCCATCGGCTTTAGCTTGTCGAATAATATCGACACCTTGATTTGTTGAAATCTTAGAAAAATGCAATTTACCTCCTGTGTATCGTAGAATTTCAAGTGCATTCAAGATTGCTATTTTTTCAGTCATTCGAGGTATTCCAACCATTCCTAAACGAGCTGAATTTTCTCCCTCGTGCATTTGTCCATTTGCAGAAAGTGTACTTTCGTATGGAGTAATAATTAGTTGAGCATCAAAATGTTGAAGATATTGTAGGACATTTTTCAGTAATTTTAAATTAGATTTTTGAGTTAACCCATCTGAAAAAGCAACCACTCCAGCATCCTGTAAATCAAACAATTCTGCGATCTCTTTTCCTTCAGCATTTTTGGAAATTGCTCCCATTGGTAATACTTCAATTGGAAGAAATTGTACCTGATTTCGAAGAGCGGTTACAGCACTCTTGGTGTCTAAAACAGGTTGAGTATTGGGTAAAACAATCACTCGTCCAAAGCCACCTGAAAGAGCTGATTTTGAGAGTGTTTCTAAGGTTTCTTTGTATTCATAACCTGACACCCCATTGAAGGTTTGAATATCTGTCCAAATTGGCGAAATCATCAAGTCTGAAGCCGAAATTTTTCGGATATCAGGGCGGTTAAAAGGAGTATCGCTAATTTGGGAGAGGTATCCGTTTTCAATCAAAAGGTGTTTTTGTTGCCCCTGAAATGGGGAACGTGAATCACAAATTTGGACGGCTTCGAGGATAAGATTTGACATTCTTTTGAGGGCAAAATTTCAGCGACAAAATTAGTGATTCCATCTAAAAAGCTAAAACCTTTGGCTTATTTTTCTGGGTTGAATTTCAATATTGCCTTGCAAACACCAAGTTATTTGAAGTAAATTTGTTGTCCAAATCATTTTTCGTTAAAATTAGCAAGTCTGAGAAGTCTAATATTTTTGATTTTTTGGCATTACTGTTGATTTTCTGTAAAACGGAAAGTGTTAAAATTTGGGTGTTTTTTTAGTTTTAAAACTTCAGAATATGAAATTCGAAAAAGAATTGAAAAACAGTCCACTCGTTTATGCTTAAATTGATTTAAGTCCTTTAGAAAAAATACATTACATGAACTATATAACAAGTTATTTGACCATTTTCTTAAACCAAAAAGGAATACGTTATCTTCTTATTTTAACGGTTTTCATGCTTTCCTTTTTGTTTTGGGGCAAAAAAGAACTCAATGTTCAGGCAAATCCCGACCTTGCTCAATGTCGCGCCGATTATCGAAATTGTATGCTTCAAGATCTTACCGATAGCCTGTATGCAATGGGAAATTATAACGGTGTGTTGTTAGTGGCTGAAAACGGCAAAGTAGTATTTCGGAAGGCTTTCGGACATCGAAAATACAATCCTACTGAAGAATTTACAGTCAATACACCTATGCAATTAGCTTCGGTTTCGAAGCCATTTACGGCAGTTGCTACTCTGATTTTAATTGAAAGAGGGAAATTGAACTATGATGATAAATTGATTAAATATTTTCCGCAATTGCCCTATAAAAAAGTTACAATTAGACAATTACTCAATCATACTTCAGGAATTCCATGTTACTTAAACCAGAAGTGGCGATTTAAGAAACATTTTTATCGGACTAAAAATGTATCAAACTCAGATTTAGTTAGTTATTTGGCTCGATATCATCCTAAACAATTTTTTCAAGAGGGAAAACGACATAAATATAGCAACACAGGTTATGCGCTATTGGCTTCAGTTATTGAAAAGGCTTCAGGGCAAAAATTCACAGATTTTGTGCAAAAAAATATTTTTGATGTAGCAGGAATGCCAAACACATTCTTCTTTAGCCGTGCTAAAAACAAAGATAAAAAGCTGATTATGAAACGAAAACACGATGCCTTAGATGGAGTTTATGGTGATAAAGGAATTTTTTCTACGGTAGATGATATGTTGGCATGGGATCAAGCTTTGTATTCAGATAAATTAGTCTCACAAAAAACTTTGGCTAAAGCCTATCAAGTTGGAAAATTGGATAATGATAAACAGGAAGAATTTAATTATGGGCATGGCTGGCGGATGGTACGAACTCCACCCTATGAACCAATTATTTATCATAAAGGACTCTGGCAAGGTGCAAATCCGATGTTGATCCGATTTGTAGGTTGCAACCGAACAGTAATTTCTTTGCATCCTGCAGATAAATTCAATTCATGGTCAATGACATATGCAATTCGAGATATTTTGAATGAAAGTGAAGCCCTTTGTTATCAAGATTTCTAAAAAACAAACCCACTAAAATCTAGAAAATTAGTGGGCTAAAATACAAATCATTAGTATTTTACATTTGAGCTACAGTAGCTAGCAAGATTTCTTTGTGATTTGTAAAATAATCATATCCGATAAATCCATGTTGAATCAAGAATCGCATATAAGCAATCCGAAGTCCATGATTTTCAGGATATTCTTCTAATATATTTAACCACTTACTGTGCGCATTTGCTCCACATTTATGTTGAGCTAAAAAATTAATCTCTCGAATATGATGTACTATGTTATCGCCTAATTTAGCTTTTAATTTAGCATATTTGTCCAATAATTCTTTTGGAGTGGGTACTAAGAAAGTGTGCGGGGTACACTCGTTTTCAGACTCCTCAATATCTTGGTATTTAACATCAAAAATCAACATATCTTCCTCTGTTTCGAGGTCAGTTAAATTAATACGGGTAGAAGTATTTGTAGTTTCTGTTTCAAAGAAAGACTCTTCTGATAAATCGGTGACTGCTACTTTGAAAGAATTTGAATAATAATTTTCCTTCGTATTTATCCAAGCTACATCTAACTCAGGCTCTATTAAATAACTTTCAGATGGTAATAAGATTAAGATAGGTGGAGCAGGACAACGGTTAGGATTATATTTGGGCAATTCCCAAAATGAATTTTTTCCATAAAAATAAGACTCATTAACAATTGTGCCAATCAGACAACTCACCTTTTTGCGTTTGAGCTGTTTTTGTTTTTTTTCTAGTTGTTGTAATAATTCTCTGACTGAATAGCTTTTAGTTTGTGCATTGCCGAAAATTTCGACCAAACCACCGCTTTTGTGCCATAAACAAAGATATCCCATTGCATAGACTTCGATTTTTGAGTCTAATTCTAAAGAGGTAGGAATAGGTGTATCGTAGTGAAGCAAAGGATAAAATACTCCCGTTACCTCAGGAATATTAGTATTAAAATCAGGTGAGTCTACTGGTTGTATTGTTTTGGCAAAGCCATGAAAATGTATTAGACTCAATAATAATAGAAGATGCAGAACTTTTTTCATCAGAAGTACGTTTAGGGAGTTTTTAATATAACGAGTGTTAAAGAGGTTTGGATACAAAATAAGAGTAATTAGCGTAATTTTTAATTATTAAAAAAAACAAAACGGGTTTTTATGGTATTTTTCCACTATCAAAAAGTTATCTTTCATTTCTTTTTTGACAAATTTTATATTTTTGTACATAAGACGAAAAAATGAGTTTTTCGCAATTATGATGAGTTGATTATGAAAGCTTTAACACGTGCCGAAGAACAGGTCATGCAAGTACTCTGGAAATTAGACAAAGCCTTTGTAAAGGATATTATTGCCGAACTGCCTAAGTTACCTGCAACTAATCAAAAGCCTGCGTATAATACAATATCGACTATTGTGCGTTTACTGGAGAAAAAGGGGTTTGTAGGACATACTGCCTATGGAAAAACTCACCAATATTATCCAATGATTAGTAAAGATGTATATCGAAAAGACTTTTTGAACCGTTTTCTAGGTAATTACTTTGGAGGCTCGTTTCATCAAATGGTTTCATTTTTTGTTAAAGAGAATGATATGGAGCTAGAAGAGTTGGAAGAAATGATGAAATACATCGAAAAGGACATTAAAAGTACAACAGACGAAGAAAATTCTGAAAACAATACGAATTACTCAACGTAAAAAAGACAAAATTAACGTCTTATTTGCAATTTTAACTCAAACCTTTTCAAAAAAGGCAACGTTACTGAAAAATAAACTTCTTATCAAATTTTTTATCATATTTTTATGGAAAAATTGCATTTAAAAACCTTAGCGGTGGTCTTAATGGGCTTATTTATAGGAATTACATTAACAAGTGCTGTTTCTAAGGTTCAGCCTATGGCGAACGAAAAAACAGACCAAAAGACAAAGGAAAAACCACAAACTGAAGGCATTCATTTTATAAATCCTATTAATAAAGACGGAAGCGAAAAATTGTTTACTGATGTCATTAGTCAGTTCAAAGGAAAGGTCGTTTATATTGATTTTTGGGCTTCATGGTGTCCTCCATGTCGTCAACAAATGCCTTATTCTGCCAACTTACATCAGGAATATGAAGGAAAGGATGTTGTATTTTTGTATGTATCCTTTGATCGTAGTGAAACCGCTTGGAAAAAAGGTATCGAAAAATATAACATTCAAGGTTATCATATTCTGCCACAACAAAAATTAGGGATGGATATTAATTCAAAGTATCAAGTTACAGGAATTCCTCGTTATATGTTGGTGGATAAAAACGGTAAAGTAGTTAATACAGATGCGCCTCGTCCTGTTCAAAAACAGCAATTAGTTACTCAGATTGATAAACTGTTAGCTCAAAAATAAGAAAATAGGTAATCGAAATAAAAAATCCCAAGCCATTGAAATGGCTTGGGATTTTTTGATAAGTAATATATTTTTGTCCTAGAGATTAGTTAAGAAAGCCATCGTATCCACACCGTCAGCATAATCCCAAAGCTCAGGGGTTTGTGCTTTTCCGAAAGAAACACCACGTTCATAATTCCCTAATTTAGAAACTACACACTGGATTTTTTCTGCATCACGAGCTAATTTTTCATTCAAATCGGTTTCCGAAATATATCGTTCATAAAATACTACTGAAATCGGAGAAACCAATGCCGTATCTTCACGAACTAAAATCTGTTCATTATCCAAATGAGGCTCGCTATTGACCAAATAAATGGATTTATTGTAGTCGTAATTATTACGGTATTTGTGATGTTGGTTAGGGTCAAAATTCTCTTCAATGACTTTCATAAAAAGCTGAAAATCATAATTTTCTGGAACAAATAATTTAGCCACATTTCGACAGCCTAACCCAAAATAACTGATAATATCTTGTCCTAATTTCAATAAATCTTCTTCGGTTTCTTCATTGGTCAGGACGGCAACCGAAGTACGGTTTTTGCGAATAATGTGCGGAAATTTGGCAAAATAATACTCAAAATAACGAGCCGAATTATCACTCCCTGTAGCGATATAGGCATCCGAATTTTTGAGCATTTCTGCAATTTCGATGCGTTCGGTAAAAGCTGGCTCAATTTCGGTCAATAACTTTAGGATTTGTTTGGACAAAAATTCATCTTGAGAACTCAACTTAACTTTTAGGAAGTGTCCCGAAATTAATATACAAAGCATATCATGAAATCCTACCAAAGGAATATTTCCTGCCGTAATCAAGCCTACTTTTTGAGGAGAAGTATCTTTGAACTGATAATCCGAAAGCCATTTTTTTAAGTTTTCTTTTTCCAGAAAATGCGTAATTCCCTGTAAAGATAATTTAATACTTTCTTCTATAAACCAATTGTTTTGATTGTGTGCTTGTCGTATCCAAAATTCAGATTGTGTGAGGGTTAAGTTTTGGATGCGTTTGCCTAATTCTACGAAGGCGTGTATGCGTTTGGTCAACTCCATTTATTTAATATTCTATATTTTTTAATTATAAGATTTAGTCATTAACTCCTTTGGATGATATCTAATAACATCGGTTTCTTGATCAGAAATAGTACACGTGAACATCATAATATTTTTGATACTCAAAGCTATTTTAAGTTAGGGTCACCCATGAGTTTGACTAAGATTTTGGCATCTGGGATTTGTTCTAAAATAACCTTAATTAAAACTAATAAAGGTACAGATAAAATCATTCCTGTAATGCCCCAAAGATATCCCCAAAAGACTAGCCCTAAAATAACGACTACCGTATTTAATGACAAACTTGCTCCTGTTAATTTGGGTTCAACAACATTTCCGAAAATTAATTGGGCGGCTAATAAAAGTAAACTCATCAAAAATGCCATGCTCATCGAATCCAATTGAACAAGTCCCAAAAGTAAGGGAGGAATCGTTGCGATAATTGAGCCTACAGTTGGAATAAAGTTGAGGATAAACGCCAAAAATCCCCAGAATATGGCAAAATCAATTCCAAAACTAAGACAAATTAACCAATAAAAAATTCCTGTTCCAAGACTTACCAAAAACTTGATTTTCACGTAAGTAACTAGTGAACTTTTAATCTGCTCGAAGGCTTTCAAAAGATTACTGTCCGTTTCTTGTTCTTCTTTGGTGGGTGCGCCTTCGAGATAATGAATATATTTTTCATATTGCAAAATTCCACTCAGAAAAGCGACTAAGTATAAGGAAGTCATAAAAAATGAGCCTGAAAAACCTCCTAATCCTCCTGCCAGTGTTCCTAAATATTGTCCTACTTTTTGCCATGAAATGACTTGCGTGGACATTTCTAAAATATAATTAAAATCAATAGTTTCGCCTGCTAAAGTACTCAAATTAGTTAGAATTCCTGTGAGCTTGAATTCAATCTGTTCAATGAGTTTGTCTTGTTGCCCTGCAATCTGAACGGCGGTTTCATAAATCAAAGTTCCGATGAGTGCCAAAATACTAATTGCGCCTACCGCAATCATAGTTAGGCTTATAATGAAAGGGAAATTTTTACGCTCAAACCACTCCATAATGGGTTGTAGTAGGATCGCAAAAAATAAAGCCAAGGTGAGCGGAATCAGTAAAGAAGATAAAATAGAAATACAATAAATAAGTAAGGCTGCAAAAGCAACCCCCAAAAAATTCCGAATGGTACGAATATCTTGTTCCATAAATTTCCATGATTTAAATACGCCGAATTTCATAGGTTTCAAATTTAGACATTACTCAGAGATTCCTCCGATAACCCTGCATTAAAAATTGATTAAAAGTTTAAAATATCCAACTGAAAAAGTACATTTATTTCTACAAAAAATCGGTTGGTATTATTCGATATAAAATGCCAAACTTGGGCAAAGTTTTTTATATTTACGTTGATTTATTTTCATCTAAATGACTAAAAAATATGAAAACCACCCACATCGAACATATTGCGATTGCGGTCAAGGATTTGGAAGATAGCATCAAATATTACGAAGATGTACTAGGGCTAAAATGTTATGCCATCGAAGAGGTCGCTGACCAAAAAGTAAAAACGGCATTCTTTCAGGTTGGACAAACCAAAATTGAACTTTTGGAAGCTACTTCGCCTGATAGCACGGTTGCTAAGTTTATCGAAAAACGAGGACAAGGCATTCATCATCTGGCATTTGCAGTTGAAGGAATTGAGTCAGCATTGGCAGAAGTTAAGGACAAAGGTGTTCGTTTATTGGACGAAAAACCTCGTAGAGGAGCTGAAGGATTGGATATTGCCTTTTTACATCCCAAATCTACACAAGGGGTTTTGACCGAATTTTGTGAAAATCGACAAAACCAATAAGTTCAATTTTTAAGAGTATTTTCTGAAAATTATAAAACTAAATAGCTGGATTAATTTTTTAGAAAATTTTTATTATATTTTATTTTTTTATTAAATTCATTCCCCAAACTAAATTTATTTTCTTATGCAAAGTACCGAACTCATTCAAGCCATTGTTTCAGGTGTTCAGAAAGCACAAGTCGAAGAAGTAGAGTATGCTCCCGTTTTCGAAAACGAAGAAAGTGTTACAGGTAAAAACGAATTTTTGTTTTTTGTCAAGCCTGAAATTACGCTTGAGTCTCCACAAATTAAACTAGCGGAAATCCTTGAGATGGTCTTTGGCAAAATCAAGGAGTTTGGTTTGCAGATTCAAAATATTAGTGTGCTTTCCGCTTCTTATCTAAAAACTCATGATATTATTGCTCAACACTATGGCGTAATTAATCAAATTGCGAGCAATGCTAAGCAAAATATGTCTGATAATGCTAAAGCCAAATTTTCAGCATTATTTGGTAAGTCCGTAGATGAAGTTGATGTTTTAGGTGGCATTGAATTTTTAGAAAAATACGATATGTTCAATGCTACTTCAGCAGATTTTCTTTGGCAAAATAAAAAAAATCAAAAGTTAGCAGGCGGAACATATTGCGAAGATATCAAGATGGATGGCGAGGTAGTTTATGTTGTAAATGGCTTCCATCCTCGGCAGTTATTGCACTTCACGGAAAAAGGACGTTCGATTGTGGTCTTTACTTTGGCTGGTGATGTAGATTGGGCAGATGCCAGAGGAAAATTTATCGGAGCAACTGACCCCGAAAGTGCTGCGGAAGGTTCAGTTCGTGGAACACTTTTGAAGAACAAAGATACTTTCGGATTAGCGGAGGTTTCGCAAGGTTCAAATGGAGCGCATCTTTCGGCAGGTCCTATCGAAGGACTTATTGAGTTAATTCGATATAATTCTAATTTTGGAAATGCGGACGGAGCAAAGACCTACAAAGATTTTTCATTTGGAAAAACATTGGCGGAAAACTTTTCTGAAAGTCAAATTGAGTTGATTTTGGCAAATATAGATGTTGAAGTAGATGGAGAATCTATTTCAATTTTTGACTTGACCGAAGAAAAAAATAGTGATGAATCTATCGAATTACTGAAAAAAGCCTTATCCTAAAATTTAGGATTGGCTTAGATTTTTAAATGACCTATACGGTTTTCAAAAGTCGTATAGGTTTTATTTTACATTCTGTTTAATATAAAAATTTCCTGAAAATTATTCAAGTTGGAAAAACAAATCAAGATGGGACACCCGTAAAACGAGAACAAGAAGCCATCGAGGATATTGAAGAACATACCGATATTAAAGTTACTTTTATTGATTATGAAAGTCATCTACATCAAGAAGAATTTATGTTTTGAGATGATGCGATTCAGTATGATATATCCATTGTGTTGGACTTTTTGGTACAAGAAGAAGAGGAAATTTATGCAAGGTTTATTACTTTACCCAATACGCAACTCAGCTGGAACGAATGGACGGAAAATAAGAAAACCAAATACCGCCTACAAACTATTGATACTGGAGTCATAACTTTTAATTATTTTGGTAATAAAGCGGATTTTCATTGGGTGCCATTTTATTATAACCCTGATTTTTATCAGTATACCGAATTTCCTATCGAAAAAACACTCTAAAATACTTATTTTCAAACCTATAAGATTTTTGAAAACCTTATAGGTTTAAATCTGTCTCAAAAAATTGAGATTACTCCTTTAATTCCCGTTCCAAATCCAACAAAAATTGATAACAAGCTCCTTGTAAGGCTTTGATTTGTAGGCGTAATTGTAAAAGCAAAATTTCGGCACTCGTATCTTGAGCATCTAAGGCATCCAAAACAAGTTGATGCTCTTCCAATTGTAGCGAAATTTTATTGTAAAAATTGGTAAAAATATCAAGCATCGCTTTAGAAAAAGGGACTCGAATGGTGTTTTTTACAGATTTTTTCGCATCTTTACCTTCTTTCGGCGTGAGTTCAGTGGCGGATTGTTTGGAAGCATTCTGTTTATAAGAAGTCATATCTTCCAAAACACGAGTATCATTTGTGTCCGTAATAAACCGAATCAGGTCGATTTTATGTTGCATCAAATTCATATCGTTTCGATATTTTGGTGAGTGTTTTTTTTGAAAAAAGGTCGTTTCCGCTTCAGGAGTTCGTCAAAATCTCGAAGCGGAATAACGCCTTTTGATGTTTCAAAGATAATAAAAACTTCCATTTAAAGGTGTTTATAAAATTGCTTTTTAGAAGATTTTATTATTATCTTTACAAAATACCATTGTAAAATGAGTAAAGTACAAGAATTTTACAAAAAAGCCCGAAAGCATTTGAATTATACTCAAAAACAAGCCGCAAAACAGGTTGGCATATCTGATAGTGTAATCACAAAAATTGAGAAGGGGCAAGTAGATAATCCAAATTGGGAGTATACCAAATTCTTAGTAGAGCAAGGAATTAATTATTTTTATTTAATAGGTTTATCCGATGAAATAGAAGGGCAATTAATAGAGACCGTTAGTAAATCGGAGCATGAAACACTAAAATCAAATTATGAGGATTTAAAAGAAGAAAAAGAGATTTTAGAAAAACAAGTTTCGGAAATGATTCCTCGTTCGGAATGGGAAAAACTAAAAGATAAAATCAAAAATTATGAGTCTATTTTTAAGATGTTGAAAGTCGAAAAAGGATAAATTAACTTGTTAGCATTTTAGATTTTAATGGATTTAAGGTAACATAATTATAGTACAATGTTTGGGGAGCGTTTTAAAAAAGCAAGACAGTTTTTAGGTTATACTTCTCAAAATTCAATTGCTAAAGAAGTAGGGCTAACTAATCACTCAATACGAAAAATTGAGTTAAACGAAACTAAGAATCTTAATTGGGATTATATTCAATATTTAATTAAACAAGGAATTAATCCTTACTTTTTGATAGGAGAATCCAATGAAATAGAAGGACAATTAATAGAAACAGTTAGTAGATTAGAACATGAAACACTAAAATCAGATTATGAAGATTTAAAAGAAGAAAAAGAGGCTTTAGAAAAACAAGTTTCGGAAATGATTCCTCGTTCAGAATGGGAAAAATTAAAAGATAAAATCAAAAATTATGAGTCTATTTTTAAGATGTTGAAAGTCGAAAAAGAGTAATCAGATATGCGAACAAAAATAGCGGAAGCTTATAAGTCTGCTCGAAAACATTTAGGGCTAACTCAAAGACAGGCAGGTAGTGCGGTAGGAATATCAAATCCCGCTATCGTTAAACTTGAAAAAGGAAAAACTGATAATCCAAATTGGGAGTACACCAAATTCTTAGTAGAACAAGGAATTAATTATTTTTATTTAATAGGTTTATCCGATGAAATAGAAGGGCAATTAATAGAAACCGTTAGTAAATCAGAGCTTGAAACACTAAAATCAGATTATCAGGATTTAAAAGAAGAAAAAGAGGCTTTAGAAAAACAAGTTTCAGAAATGATTCCTCGTTCAGAATGGGAAAAACTAAAAGATAAAATCAAAAATTATGAGTCTATTTTTAAGATGTTAAAAGTCGAAAAAGGGTAAATCATATAAATTAAATATATTACTTAGACCTACCGAGTTAAAGACTTGGTAGGTCTATTTGTTTAGAAATTGTTTAGAAATAAAAATAATTTTGGTGTATTTCAGATTTTTGGTACGATAATTTCCATGCCAAAGATGGAATTTCTGCAAAAGATTTCTAAAAATTCCGAATGTTTTAATATATTTGACAACCGATTTTAAGACCGTTTGTCCGAGAAAGCCCCCTTACGAAAATGTTAAAACAAACACAAAGCCTAAATTTACAACAGAAGCTGTCCCCTCAACAGATTCAGTTCATTAAACTTTTACAAGTTCCAACAGCAGAGCTTGCTTCTCGTATTGAAGAAGAAATTGAAATTAATCCAGCCCTCGAAGAAGGCAAAGAAGAGGACTTTGGAGATAACGAAAAAGAGGAATACGATGACCTTACAGGAGAAGAAGATACTCATGATGATGAGTTAAATATCGAAGATTATATTCATGATGATGATATCAGTGGATATAAAATGCAAGGTGATGGGGGAAGCGACGACGATGATAAAGATATGCCGATGGCTATGACTGACTCACTGATTGATAGGCTTTTAGACCAATTGGGATATCTCAAACTAAATGACAAACAAAGTATTATCGGTAAACAATTAATTGGTAGTATTGATGGGGATGGTTATATCCGAAGAGAATTAGAGGGAATTGTAAATGATTTGGCATTTTCACAAAATATAGAAACAAGTTATGAGGAAGTAGAGGAAGTACTTTTAAAGATTCAAGAATTTGACCCACCCGGTATTGCTTGTCGAGACCTACAAGAGTGCCTTGAAATTCAGCTTCGCAGAAAAGAAAAAACACCCGAAGTAGAAAATGCCCACCGTATTATCTTGCTTTGTTTTGAGGAATTTACGAAGAAACATTATCAGAAATTATTAAAAAAATTAAACCTCTCTGAACAAGACCTCAAAGAAGCCATTAATGTTATTATTAAATTAAATCCGAAGCCAGGGGGTTATGTGAATACTTTCGCTCGGAACCAGTATCTTACTCCTGATTTTTTGCTCAAAAACATCAATAATAAATTAGAACTCACACTAAATTCTCGAAATGCACCCGACTTACGAATTAGTCGTTCGTATTCTGAAATGTTAGATGCTTACGATAAAAGCAACAAAAAAGATAAAAAAATGAAACAAACCGTTTCATTTGTAAAGCAAAAATTAGATGCGGCAAAGTGGTTTATTGATGCTATCAAACAACGTCAACAAACCCTACTCAAAACCATGAATGCCATCGTTCATTATCAATATGATTTTTTCTTAGAGGGTGATGAAAGCAAACTGAAGCCTATGATTCTCAAGGATATAGCCATTAAAATCAGTATGGATATTTCAACAGTTTCACGGGTGGCTAATAGTAAAGCGGTACAAACTGAATTCGGTATTTTTCCCTTAAAATATTTTTTCTCTGAAAGTATTTCTACTGATTCGGGAACAGATGTGAGTAGTAAAGAAGTCAAATATGTTTTACGAAAAATTATTCAAGAAGAAAATAAACGGAAACCCTTTTCAGACGATAAATTAGAAAAATTATTGAACGAAAAGGGGTATAAGATTGCTCGTAGAACAGTTGCAAAATACCGAGAACAAATGAATATTCCTGTGGCTCGTTTGCGAAAGGAATTGTAATCTAATCTACCTCATCAGATAAGTTATATTTATCAAGTACCTTTTGCCATGAAGCAATCGAAATCTTATCGACTAGTTCAGGGTTAATACGGGTAAGCAACTCACTATTTTTCGGCATCAGAAAACTACGATATTGTTTATTAAATGTGATGGGTAAAATTCGGATTTCACCCTCAAGTCGATGTTCATTTAACATGTAGCGCATCACAGGTTTATCATAAACAAAAACATCAATTTTGCCTTCGTTCAGGTCTCGGAGTCCATCCAAAACATTCTCATAAGCTTCGTGCGCTCGTACTTTGTGATTCACCAAATAATCTTCGCTTGAAGAGTAACTTACTGTCCCAATTCTTCGGATTTTTTTCAAATCATCAGGGCGTTCAATCGTCATATTAAGTGGGTCATAGTTAATCTTTGAAGTCATACTGGCGGTAATCCCCGAAAGGACAATCATTGCCGCAAACATCCAAAAAACAGAAATTAAACGCCCTGCAATAGTTTTGGGTGTTTTATCGCCATACCCGACTGTCGTCATCGTTACGGTTGCCCACCAAATTCCGTCTCCTAAGCCATTCAGTCCTTTATCGAATTGTTCATTATTATAGTGGCGTTCCACTACCCAAACAATCATCCCCACCACAATAATAATACTCATTAAGACCAAAACCACATTAAAAAATTCGAAAGAGAAAATACTTGTGATAATGGTTTGGTAAGGGTTAGAGGCTCCTTTTTTGGCAGCAATCCCCAAACTAGAGATAAAAAAGGGCTGTGAAACTTCAAAAATATTCAGACGTGTGCCACTAACATGAAAAGGATTAATGCAAATATCCACTTCCTTATAGTTCAATGCCCGAAGCATGCTCCATTGGTCTTGATATTCCTTAAATTCATAACGAATGTCTAATTCATCCGATAAAAAATACCATAAATCAATGCTAATACCATAATACGAGCCGTCTGCATCCTTAATAACAAAAGGGGGTTCGACCAATACTCCTACCGTAATTCGATTATCATTGTAGGTCATGTTTTGTCCGAAGGAAGATGGCGAGCCCAACATGATAAGTGAAAAAAAGAGGAAAAGCAGTTTCTTCATACCTTCTTTAGTTAGTCGTCTGATAAATATTCGTTGTCTAATTTGGTAGCTAACTTATTAATTGCTCGTGTTTTATAAGGTGTTTCTCATTCGGAATTTTGCTTCTGAATATACCTCAAATATAATTTTTACTTTCGGTATTTTTCTTATTCAGATATAGAAACTTAGGAATTACATCTAGAAATCAACATATCTTTCCATATTCAAGCATTTTCAGAGGCTTTCAGACAATATACAAAAATCTGATTATCAATTTGTTTCGAATATAATTGTAGTTTTACTATTGGATTAACTTTTTTAAAATAACCCACTAAATCATATGGGGTATCTTCAGAGGTATAGCTTATTTGTATATCTTCTCGGAAATTCACTTCTTTTTGTGCATACCATTTGTAAATAGCTTCTTTGGCACACCAAAATTGCGTTATCTTTTTCAATGAGTCGGTTTGCTCCAATTCGGAAAAACTTAACACGCGATGAGCAATTTTTCTGAGTTTTGGATGTATCGTTTCAATATCAATTCCAATCTTCTGGGTTTTATGCAAAAAAACAACGGCTTTGGTGGCTGTATGAGAAATAGATATATTTAAAGAAGAGTTCACAAAATACGGTTGGTTATATTGATTTTTTATTAAATTTTTGGGAAATTCTCTAAATTGGTGCGCTGTTTTGAAGGCTAGAAGTCGGGAAGCAAGCCACGTTTTCTGACGAGTAGGGTGCGAAAAATGTTCAAACTCTGTCATATCTTGACTAGTAGGCAATTGCTCAAAGAGTTCTTCAGTATTTTCTGTGATGTTCCAAAGTCCAATAATTCCCTGTTTATCAATAGGTTTTGTGTAGAAAAGTGGCACAAGTTTTCTAGATTATAGTTTTTGTTCGTATAATAATTTATCAGCCCTCATAGGACGTTTTTACGTCTTATGAGGGCTAACTTATCTAATATTATTTCATCAATCTATTTTTTCTCTTCATCTAAAAATAACTTCTCCAAATATCCTGTAATCGTTTTTTTCGCTGTATCTGTAGTTACTGAAACAATCACTTCTTTTGCTCCTTCAGCAAATAAATTTGGCTTTTTAGATAGTTCAATCGACTTATTTTCTTTCTTTTTTCCTCCGCCAATGATACTCTGCAACCCTTTAAGAAACACAAATCCACATGCTGCCACACCCAAACCTGCCAAAATTAAAGGTGTCTTAGGAGGTAATGATTTTTGAAAATCTTGAAAGCCTTTTTTGATTTCGGCTTTTTGCTGAGCTTTCAAGGCTTTATTTTCTATTTTTTGTTTTTTAAAATTTGGCATTGTTCAGGAGTTTAGGAAAATGATTGAATTAATTGAATAAGAGTATTTTTCAGTCTAAGTGACTAAATTATTTATTAGATTCTTTGAGTTTTTGAATCTGCTTTTGGGCATTGGTCTGAATTGCCTGATCTACCTTTGTAGCAATCTTATTGGCAATCATGGGACGAATTATTAAGAATGTAATAAATAAGACAACATACATTGTTGCTACTCCAAAATAACCATAAGCAATCAAACTAACTGCTGAACTAGTTCGGAAAATAGCCATATCAGCAAATATATCAGCAAAAAAATAGGCTAAAGCAATATTAGCAAAAAGCAGTGCTGTTAGTCCAAAAATAGCGCCCAGAATAACAGTCAAAAGAAGGACAATAATTTTAGAAGTTTGTTCTTTGGCAGTAATTTTTAATCCATCAATTTCGGTTTTGAGATATTCGACAATAATATCTGCTAAGAATTTAATTTTCATAATTGCCTGTTTTTTGAATGATTTGGAATCGAAAATATATCAATCTGTGCAAAGATGCAGAAAATAACGGACTTTTTCAGAACGGTGCTAAAGGAGTCTAGGGAAGTACTGTAATCGCCTGTACGATAACAGTCGAGTGATCAGGGCTTTTGGCAGTTAAGGTAACTACATACTCACCTGAGTCTTGATAGACATGCTGTGGCTCAAAATCTTCAGATACCACTCCATCACCAAAATCCCAACGATAAGCTACGGCTCGTTGTGATAAATTCTTGAATTGTGTCACTTGATTAACAATAACTTCCTGATTTTCAGTTGAAAAATCAGCCTTAGGAAGTATGGGTTTTTGTTGTTGACACGCTTCAAAAAATAGAATAGTGAGGATTAAGAGAACCAAAAACGATAATTTTCTCATGGGTGTTGTCTGTCTTTAAGTTGGAGGATATGTCTTGACAAAGTAGGCTCAAATTGCACGCCAAGTTTGTCCTCTTTCTATTTGACAAGACGATTTTTGCCCCTTAGAAGTTGCCCTGAGATGAAGTATTATTCGTAATAAATGATGAAGGAAATTTGGAAGAATGACATCAAAATACTCAGGAATATTTGGACAAAAGACTTGCAACAATTTGCTTACTATTTGACTATTAAATGTTTTTAGTCCTATTTTCGTTCCTATTTTTTGAAATCAATCTTACCCTACCATAAAATGAGCATCAGGATAACGGAAAGAATTTGTTTTCACACTTTTGCTAAGTGCCAAGGCTAAAGTTAATGTTCCAACTCGTCCGACAAACATCGAAATGATGATAATAACTTTGCCTAGCGTTGATAAATCTCCCGTAATACCCATTGAAATACCAACTGTTGCAAATGCTGAAACCTGCTCAAATACCAGTGTCAAGATTTCTTTATCCGACTCTGTAAGTGATAAAAAGAAAATCGCCAAGATATTATAAGTCACAGAAAACATCAAAATTGAAAAAGCTTTACTAACTAAGTCAGTTGGGATATTTCGTTTGCCAATAGTAATATTTTTCTGTCCTCGAATACTACCATAAGAGGATAACGTAACTAATACAAACGTATTGACTTTCAAGCCTCCTGCCGTAGAGCCAGGGCTTCCTCCAACGAACATCAAAAAAAGTGTCATGATAATCGTAGCATCTTTCATTGCCCCAAAATCCATTGTATTAAATCCTGCGGTTCGGGTCACTGTAGATTGAAAGAAAGACGTAATCAGAGCTTCAATGATAGTCCGATCAGTTAATTTATCAAATTCTAAAATCATATAACCTATCGTTCCCACCAATAATAAAATCATTGAATATTGAATCGAGATTTTAGTTCCAATTTTCCATTTCTTCCATGGGTGTCTTATTCGTTCTCGGATTAATTTTGGAGAAAAGGCATCCGTAATAGTTGAAAAGCCCATACTGCCAAAAATAATTAATAATGCAATAATAAAATGTACTAAATACATTTTTCGGATTTGCTTATCGGTATCATTGTTATAAAGTCCATCCGTAAATAAACTAAACCCTGCATTACAAAATGCTGATACAGAATGAAATAAAGAATAAAAAACTCGTTCACCAGTTGTAGCAAACTTATCCGCTTCTCCTAAATCGTCATCCCATGCAAAATAAATCGCAATAAAGCCTAATGACTCAATAAGTAAGGTTAAAAATACAATCTGTCGTAAAAGTCCTTTTGCTCCAGAGAGTGACTCACTACTTAAAAAATCTTGAATAATAGATTGGTGTTTAAGACTTACCCCTTTCGCCAAAAAAGTAGCAAAGAAAGTAGCAAAAGACACAATCCCCAACCCTCCCAATTGAATCAAGAACAAAATAACTAAATGTCCTTTCATCGTAAAGAAAGTGCCTGTATCAACTACTGCTAACCCCGTTACACAAGAAGCACTTGCCGAGGTAAACAAGGCATCTAAAAAATTCATACTTTCGTACCCTTGAGTCATGGTAGGCAACATCAGTAGTCCTGTTCCCATTAAAATCAAAATAATAAAGCTGAGAATGAAGGTAGTAGCAGGCTTAATTTGGAGTTCGGAGATTTTGGTAGAAGCTTCTGTAATAACCATACCCACCATAATCACCAAATAAATACTCATAAAATGCTGATTACTCAAAACAGGGTTAGACATTTCTAATGCCCTAAAAACAAATAAAGAAAGTTTGATACCAAATAGATAATTAACCGAGCCATAAAGTGTAATAGAACTATAAAGTAACACCTGAAACCAATGCCCTCTCAGAAAAAGCAAACGATTGGGCGTAAAAGAAACACGAGCCACAAAAATCAGAATATAAATAAGAAATTGAACATCAATTCTTCGAAAAATCTGGGCTGTCTCTTCGGGGGTAAGAAAAAAACCATAGCGATAAATAAGTAACACCACCGCTACTAACGAATTAATATAACCTATCCATTTCAGATAAGCTAATACACGTTCACCTGCTTGAATAACAAAGGCTTCAAACTTATTGAGCATCAGGTTGCTGTTTTGGTCTTGGGTTTCAGTTGTCTTTCTTATGAAAGTTGGGCTATTTATTTTGCCCAAATTGTGGTAAAGATAAATGAAAACTCGAAAAATGCCTTAAAAACAGAGCTTTGACTTTCCTTAAACTTTGACTATTTTTTTCTTTAACAAAATTTAATCGACTAAAAAAACAAAAATGAAATACGACATTTAAAAAATAAATAATTTTGTCGGTCTAATAGACTTGGTAGAAATCTAGAATATCATGTTATTTCAAAGCATAAAATATCTTTTTTTAACACTTTGTTGTTTATGGCTTTTTGCCTGTGAAGATTGTACCTTTACAAGTAAAAACTCATCGGAGGTTGCCGTAAAGTTTTTTCTTAGCGCACAAGATACTGAAGTACGTTTTGACTCTATTCTTACTTCCAAAGGTGGACATATTTTCTATATCAATGATCGTGATGAACAAGGTCTTTATCTACCTGAAACCAGCGAAGAAATACTTACTATACAATCTGTCAAGCTATCTTTAAATCCTGCTAGTGATTCATCAGCATTTATTTTTTATTGGGCAGATAGAAAAGACACTTTAGAAGTCATTTACGAGCGACAAATTGAGGTGATTACTCCTGATTGTGGATTTGACCAACGTATTGATCATTTGCAAGTTATAAAAAATACTTTTCCTATAGATTCTATTTTGGTGGTCAAGCCCCACCTTCAAATCAATGACGATAATAATGTCGAAATATATCTCTCCGAGTAACTATAAACTCAAAAATCGGTGTCGGAATTTTGCCTTAAAAACAACTGTTTTGATAGGAATTTTAATCATTCTTTCAAGTATTTTCTCCTCTGAAAGTTGGGCGCAAAATCATATTAATAAAGATAGTATTCAACAAGCCAAAAAGCGACACCGTTTACAACGAAAAGAAAACCGCCAAAAACTTAATTTCTCCATAGACGCAATTCGATTTGGACTAGAGGGTACCTATCTTTTTCAAGGTCTTCTGAGCAAAAATATGGCAGATTTTTATAGTAACATTCGAAAATATGAGGGATCTTTTGATGTAACTTTTTTAGATAATTCGTGGTGTTTGATTGGTGATTTTGGACGTTGGGAGTCGCAACGGATTGCGAATGTACCCTTTAATGGCTATCAGTATCAAAATCATGGGTATTATTTTCGATTGGGACTGGATTATAATATCCTCAAACACATGAAACAAAAGTTTACCCAAGATGCTATTTTTTTAGGAATGCGATTCGGACAAGCAACAGGAAATCATACCATCCGTCTATTAGTTACTAATATTCCTTGGAAATTTTATGATATTCGAGATGAAAATGGTGACTTAACTGATTTGCGACAAATTCGTTATGATACAGAACTACCCTCCAGAAATTTTACTGCTAGTTGGTTTGAACTAGTGACGGGGTTGCGAGCCACAATTTGGAAAAATTTCCAGATGGGTTATACGTTTCGTTATAAAATACTAGCCTCCGTTCAGAATCAACATGAAAATCTGGCAGTTAATGAAATCCCAGGATTTGGGACAACAGAAATTACCGCTAAACCTTCCTTTAGTTATCATATTTTTTACCGTCTTCCTCTGCGAAAATCTCTAAAAGATGCCGTTAAAAAATTATCTAAAAAATCAACAGAAAATAAATCAGAGTAATAAATAAACCCATCAGGTTTTTCGAAATCTGATGGGTTTAAACGTTCACTCTTTAAGCAAAATTGATTATTCCATCAATTCTTTTTTGAGATTCCAACCTAGACCACCTATAAAAATTAAAACTACTAGAATCGCACTAACTTGGGTTAACAATGCTCCCGTTTCATAAGACTTAGGATTAAATGTAAATTGGATAGTATGTTTTCCCGCGGGAACTTCCATGCCTCTGAGAACATAGTTCACTCGGACATAATCCGTAGGCTTACCATCTAACGTAACTTCCCAACCCTCAGCATAATACCCTTCTGACATAACCAAAAAACCGAGATTTGGATTATCTGTTTCGTAAGTAATTGATTTAGGTGAATAAGCAACTAGTTTAGCCTTCAACTTTGGTTCAATTATCTGGTTATCTGTATTTAATGAATCAATTGAAGAAGAGTCTAAAACGATTGGTAAGGTGTATTTTTTAGGTTCAATCTTAAACTTAGACATATCCACTACCGCCGTCTGGGCTGGATTCAAGTCGTTCAAACTTAGCATTTCTTCGTCAGGGTTTTGAACCGCCTTAAGCTCCTCAACAAACCATGCAGAACCATATGCCAACTCATTTTTTAAAACTCCTTTTGCCGACTCTGAAAATTTTATATACTTCGTATTCAGCATATTCAAGATTTTATAATTAGCAAAATTAGGACGTTTGCCTTTTCCCAAATCTACTTGAATTCCAGCCACTGATTTTCCTAATTGTCGTTCAATCAAATCCTGATAGCGACGAGGTTTAGCCGCAAAATATCCTCCAACAGACTTATGATAATACGATGTTTGGGCTTCTTGAAATGAGTTATTTAGATTTAAAACCCGATAATTAGGGTGAGTATCTTGCAAAATTACCTCATCGGCAGGCGTAGGAGCAAGATGAACTTTTTCAGCTTCTCGTTGAAAATCATCTTCATTTAGGTAGCGTTTTCCTACTCCCCAAACATCTGCAATCATGAAAATTCCAACGACCAAGCCAAATACCATATTTGAGAACTTCCCTTGTAACTTCAAGAAAATCAAGCCTGTAATGACCGCAATAAAAAAGAACGAGCGCAAGGCATCATCTTTCATCATATTTTCACGATCAACATAAATATAGTCTAATAATACCTCTGGATAATTGGCATCACCTTTACCTACAAAATTGAAAAAGCTATCTCCTGCCAAAAATAATAACAAGGCAATTCCACCTGTTAAGCCAAAAGCGATACCTAATTTTTTCTTCAAATCTTCGGACATTTCCATTTTAGAAATTTGTTCCAACCCCAAAACTGCTCCCATTGTCATTAATAAGACGGTCAAGCTCAGAGCCATAGAAACCGAACGAAATTTATTGAATAGGGGAAAATGATCGAATAATAAGTAATTAATACTCGAAAAATTCTTACCCCATGCAAATATTACTGTAATAAGCACACCCCCTAAAATCCAATATTTTTGGGAATTATCACCTAAAATAAGTACCAAAATAAATAAGAAACAGACTACTGCACCCGCATAAATTGGCGCACTAGTAAAAGGTTGGTCTCCCCAATACAAAAATGGCGATCGTTCTGTCAAACCTCGAAATTGCTCAGGTGGTACATTTCCTCTCAAGAATTGATAAATTTCAGAGTCTTTATCTAACTTTTCATTGCTTGAACCGCCATAAATACCTGGGATAAGTAAAGTCATGGTTTCACTTACGCCCTGACTCCATGCAAAAGCATATTCTCTGTCCAGACCGTCTTTACCTTGCTTATTATCAGTTGTTTGGTTGAGTGGCGTTAATTCAGATTCTCCTCGAATAGAGTACTGAGCATATTCTTTTGTGGTAATTAATCGTCCTGAATTTGCGCCAAGTGCCAAAACAGCTCCTAAAACTAATAGCCCTGAAGCAATTCCAAAATTTTTCAATTCTTTTGTTTTCAAGCTAATTATCAATTCTTGGATACCATAAACCGCACAAACGAATGCTAAATAATACGTTATTTGAAGGTGATTAGAACGTAATTGAAGTGTTAAGGCTAAAGAAAAAATAGCAAATCCTAATATCCATTTTCCTCTGAAAACCAGATACATTCCCGCTAGAATCAAAGGAGAATAGGCAATTGCCCACATTTTAGTCATATGTCCCACATCAATCAGAACTAAATTATAGGTCGTTAAGCCAAAAACGATTGCCCCAACTGCTGAAAAATGTGCCGAAACACCAAAACAGACCATTGCCAAGTAAAAACAAAAAACTCCCATAAAAAACATATGTCCACTTTTGGAAGTCATAAATCCCTTAAATAGGTTATCCAAAAAGCTTAAAGGAGTATCAGAAAATTCTGCTTGAAACAAATAAACAGGCATTCCGCCAAACATCGAGGAAGTCCACAGAGTCGGCTCATCGTGTGTTTTGTTATATTCAATCGTTTGTTGAGCCACACCTTTATAGCGTAAAATATCGTCCTGAGCGATCGTCTTTTTATCCATAAATTCAGGCTTAAAAAAAAGAATCGTCACAACATAAAAACACACTACCGCCACCAAATGCGGCACAACGGCTTGGATGGGTTTGGACTTCATAAGGCAATCAAAATTTGAAAAGTCGTATCTATTATTCTGATAATCAAAAAAATATGTTTTATAAAATATTCGTCAAAAAAAATATTTTATTGAATGAGGTAAAACTAAAAAAAATTTGGTTCTTCCATAAAAAATAGTCATATAAACTAATACTATTTTATCGAATAGAAATAGGTCGATTTTTTAGGAATCAACTCGTAAAACAATTTTCCCAAAATTCTGATTAGCTTCCATATAACGATGTGCTTCAGTAACTTCTTCCCAACTCCACACCGAGTCAATGACAGGTTTTAGCTGTCCATTTTTAAATTTTGTTTCAGCATAATTCCAGAATGCTGCTGTTAGCTTTTCTTGGTAATTCGTATTTCGAGAGCGCAAAGTTGAACCAATAACTTGCAATCGTTTAGTTAGAAAATACGCTACATTCACCTCCGAAACTTTAATCCCACCCATTAGAGCCAACATTACTAATCGCCCATCAATAGCTAAACTTTTCAAATTATCCATAAAATACGATGCACCCAAAAAATCAATGACCACATTTACGCCTTTTTGATTCGTTTTTTGTCGAATAATTTCTTGAAAATTCTCGGTTTTGTAATCAATACAATGCTTTGCCCCGAGTCCTTTGCATTTTTGGTGTTTAGCTTGTGAAGCAGTAACAAAAATCTCGTTTTCAAGTAGTTGACTCAATTGAATTAATGCCGTTCCAACTCCACTTCCTCCCGCATGAATCAAAATTTTTTCTTGTTTTTGTAGCTTAGCTGACCAATGTAGTGCCTGAAAAGCAGTCAAAAAAACTTCAGGAATCGCAGTGGCTTCTTCCACTGTCCAATTTTCAGGAATGGGTAACGCCATTGCTTCGGAAATTACAGCAAATTCCGCATACCCTCCCCCTGAAAGTAAACCAAAAACTTTGTCTCCAATTTTATACTTTTGACAATTTTCACCAATCCCAACAACTTCACCAGCAATCTCCAAACCCAAAATAGGACTTGCTCCTTTAGGTGGCGGATATTTCCCTTGCCTTTGTAAAATGTCCGCTCGATTCAAGGCAGTTGCTTCCACTTTAATTAATAATTCGTTTGCCTTGGGAGATGGTTTTTCCCAATTTCCCAAGATAAGATTATCTGCATGACCAAAATTTTGGATAATAATGGCTTTCATAAATTTATACGATTAGTTTTATTATCTATAAAAAACAAAAAAAATAGATTACTCTCAAAATTTAACTTAACCCGATTTTAAGGTCTATTTTTTACTTTTTTGTTTTTTGCGAAAAGAAAATTTTAAAAGATGCTCACAAACCGATAACTTTGATGCTATATTTTTCATGATGAAAAGTTCTTTTTTGATTTTAAATATACTTATTCTCACGACTTTAAATCTAAAAATAGGATGAAAAAAAATTTACTTTTTCTCTTTCTGATGACTTGTTTGAGCTTTACAACCCTAGCTCAAGATGACCAAATTCAGAAACAGCTTAATGATTTGCAAATTGCGCTCAAACAACTACAGGAGCTACGTCATACAGATAGTCTCAAAATTATGGATTTGAGAGATTCAGTACGTTCTAGCTCAAAGGGTTACGAAAAAATTAGTTTAGATTTAGAAAGAGTCAAAACTAGAGCTGAAGCACTTACTACTAAACTCGAATTGACAGCGAAAGGAAATTACGAAGTCATTGAGAACAATATGTTAAATTCAGCAGATTTATTCATTGAATTGAGTAATAGAATTAATATATTAGATGCTTTAAATCAAGCTCAAAGCTATCAATCTGTAATTACCCAATTAAATAATCCTTCAGATGCCAGTATGGGATTTTCATTTCAGGATAAGGTTATGGAATTACTCCAAAGTCACATTAAACCTCGTAAAAGTAATGACAAAAAGAAACTGATGGGTTACGCTAATGCACTTCTAAAAAGCCCTGTTGTTCAAGGAATTCCAGCCGTTGCACCTGTAGTTAATATCGGAAGTCAATTAGTTAGTTTTGTAGCTTCTTTTGGTGCAAAAGATAAAAATATTGATTCTGAAGATTTGATAAAATTTAAGAATGAATTAGGTGGTTATACTATGTACTATACTAAGCTTAATGAAGCAAACACAGGTTTTCAAGTCAGTGCTAAAGAATATAACGTTTTAATCAATAATTTACAAAATAACTTAAAAGATTTTGTTGTTGAGAATGCTCACGAAGCAGGTTTTGAAATTCCTGAACAAAAAGAAGAGGAGTCGAATGGAGATTACCTCAATCGACTTTTCCGAATTTACAATAGTCGAAATGTTGGAAACTATCTGGATAGACTCAAAAAACGATATGCAGGAGTACGAGGAATAGATTATGGTAAAATGCTCAGTAACAGCAAACTAGAAATCATGAATAGTCGTGTAGAGGATGTGATTTCGATGTATAAGGAATTTTATAATCTTTATACCCGTTATTTAATCATGTTGGAAACACACAACCAAGAAACGGTTAAAGTAATGAATCTCGCTGTTCAATTAAAGCTCAGTAAAGACGATCAGAAAGTCACAGATATGATTAAAAAACTAAGCCAAAATAATAAAGAACGCATTAAACGTATTAAAACTAGTATCAATATTTATGAACTTGAAGAATTAGCAAAAAGCTTAATTCGTAAATAGTTATATAAAGCAAAATGAAACGAAGTATTTATCTATTTTTAGCAATTTTAGGAATAATCTTACCTTATACTGGATTTGTACCTTTTCTGCTTAAAAATGGATTCAATTTACCACTTTTGTTCCAAGAAATGTTCAATTCTAATATAGGAATATTTTTTAGTTGGGATGTAATTATTTCAGGAATAGTGCTATTGGTTTTCATAATTTTTGATGAAAAACGCCCCACTACTACTTTTGCCTTTTGGTTGGTAATTCTTGGGCTATTTAGTATAGGTGTTTCTTTTGCTTTACCATTTTATCTGTTTTTGAGAGAGACTCACAAAAATTAGCTCACTCATTTTTAATTATAAAATTACTAACAACAATTTTCATAAAATAACTTCTTGAAAATGAATATGTTAATTCGAAGTTTTGGTTTTTTATTTCTTTTTGTATTTGGTTTTCTATCTGGTATTTTTGGGCAATCAAAATATCGAAATATGCCTGATAAAGAGCGTAAAGCCTTAGAAAAAGTTTGGAAAAATAAACTAAATGGCACTGAACCCCTCACTTTTCGAGATACTTACAAAAAGTATCAAACTTTATCCCGTGAAGGTTCTAAAATTCGAAGCCAAATCAAAAAAATAGCACTTGATTTAGATAATAAAGAAAAAGTTGCGATGAATTTGCGTGAACAAATTGACTCAATTAAGAATGAACGATCAGGCAAAAATATGGCAATTGAAGAAAATGAAAAAAGTGCCATGGGAAGCAGTGATTTTGATAAAGGTTTGGTTTTCAAGGTTCAAGTCGGTGCTATGAAAAAAATCAATAATGATTTTAAGGAAGGAGATAAAAAATATGTGGTCGAAGAAGATGCAGACGGAACACTAAAATATACCTTAGGTTATTTTCGAGTTTATGAGGATGCCGATAATTTCAAACGAGTTTTGCGAGGAATGGGACTTAAAGAAGCTAAAGTAGAAGCTTACCAAGATAATAAACGTATCGAACTTAAGGAGGCTTTATATCAACTTCGAGAAGATAGCACACCACCTGCTTCGGGTTATGAACCTGTCGAAGAAGATTGGTAAAATAAAGAAAAGGCTTTTTTTAGGAAGAAAATTTGGAGAGAAACTTTCACTTGAACAAGTTTGGTTTGAAATATGCTATTCTCTTTATATCATATAAAAATTTAAAGAGAACAAACATTCAAACACATGAAAATTAGAGCCTTATATCTTCTTCTTTTGGTTTTGGTGATAACAAATATGGGATACGCCCAAGGCGAAGCTCCTGAAAAACAACAGGAGCAACAAGAAAAAGTCTGGAAAAAAAAGCTAAAAAGCACACCACCACTCGAATTAAAACGAGTCTCAGATGAGTATAATACGCTCAAACGCACAAAAGGAAAACTGAATTCAGAAATCCGACAGATTGCGACTCAATTAGACACCAAAGATGCTCAAGCACGTAACTTACGGAAACAAATTGACTCTATCAGAGCCGAACGCCAAGGCAAAACAATGGATATGGATGCCAATGAAGCCGATATTACAGAGAAAGAAAGTCATTGTCGAGGTACAGTTTTCAAGGTGCAAATCGGTGTAAAACAACAAATTGATGGTTCGTTTCGAGAAGATGGCAAAAGATATCGCATTGAAGAGGATACGGATGGTCGCTTGGTTTATTCTTTGGGATGTTTTCGAGAACGAGACCAAGCCATGAACTTTCAAGATCAAATCAAAACAATGAAAGTTTCAGATGTTTACGTAGTCTTGTATAAAGATGGAGAACGAAGTGATATGAAAGAAGTACAGGAAACAAATGAAGAAACAGTGGAATCAGAAATGCTGGAAGAAGATGCTGGAGATGATTGGTAGTTTCTATATTTTAGTTTGTCATCTTCTCACTACAATTTTAACATAAAACGAATTTTTTAAGGAAAAAATCAAGAACCTTATGAGACCTAAAATCCTAAATTTATTTCTAATACTGTTAATGGGCATATTGACCATTCTCCCAACTCAAGCTCAGTCCAAAAAAGAAAAGGAACGACAAAAAAAAGAGGAGAAAAAATGGAAAGCCCGCAAAAAGAAAATGATGGAAAAACCCTTGAAATTCAAGGATATGACCGAAGGAATTGAAGCTTTACCTGCCGAAAATGAAGGTTTACAAGCTCAGTTAGATAACATCAAAGAAACGCTTACGTATCGTAATAAACAGAACAAAGCGCTACAGGAAGAATTAGATAAGTTATTAGAAGATCCCAATGCGGGGGTTTCCGAAAACACTGACAATCCAGAAGAAAAAGCAGATGACTACAAAAAGGGACGGATCTTCAAAGTGCAAGTTAGTTATATGGCAAAGGATGTCGATGTGAGTTCTGGAAATTCGCAGATGGTTGCACGTGAGATTGTAGATGGAAAGTACAAATACACTTTAGGTTATTTCCGAGATTATTGGGAAGCCAAAAACTTCAAAAATCATCTCCGAAGTATGGGCTTAAAAGATGCTTGGATTGTATCTTATGTAGATAATGTTCGTAAGGATATTACTGAAGCTCTCACCGAAGAAGAAATCCAACGCTTACGGGAAGAAACAGGAAATTAAAAATTTTTAATAAAAACCCGTCAGATTGTTAAAGCCTGATGGGTTTTTAGGTATCAAAATTTATTAATAGTCAGCATCTTATGCATCCTAAGATTCTACTTTAGTACGTTGAGCAATAACAACATAACGAGTAGAAGGACAAGTATCTGCAGTATTTGGAATAGGTTCTAGGGAAACAGCATCAAAAATATCAACTTTACCAAAGGCTCGTTCAAAATAATACCTCACTCGTCCTAACGGTGGCAAAAATCGGTCATGTACACCCTCATCCGTAATCCGCATTTTCCCACCTCGACTACTGAAGTTCATGATTTGACTACGTTGATACATACAGTTTTCTTTTTCAATTAACTGAGGAGTTCGGAGAGATACAATTTCTTTATTCTGAGAATAAATTACATTTGGATACCAACGAATATGGTCAGGTGTAATAAAATCACCTACAAAATAACCATTAGGCTTAATAATTTTAGCCGTTTGTGATATTACATCTTCTAAAAACTGATGATCTAAGTATTGAAATACATTTAAGCCACTATATGCCATATCCCACATTCGGATGGAAGGATCAAGTGTTAAGGCATCACCAACTTCAGCTCGGATAAAGTTTGAGGCAACCTGAATCATGGCTTCCGAAATATCAATTCCATACAAATTTTCATATCTAACCCCTAGATTCTCAATCATATATCGTTCAATCAAACCTGTTCCGCAACCAATGGAGATAATTTCGGTTTGACTTAAATCAGAAATATACTTTTGTTGAAAAAATTGTAGGTAATTACCCATAAACCCTTCTAAACAAGGCTTTCCAATAATTTCATCATATAAATCAGCATATGTATAAAATGAATCCTGAGTAATCCCACCTTCGTCCTCTTGAATTTCAGCTTGAATTTTTGCTCCTGCTTGTAATTCTCGATTGAGTAACTTCCATGTAGCAGAGTTGGTATTATGTCCATTATCATCTACGTTTTCCTCCAAATCATGCAAAAACTGTTGCGCTCTGCGCGGATCGAAAAGATCGAAAATAAGCTTATTTAGGTTTTTATTATAACATGGAACTCCCGCTTTATCTGCAGTTCGTAAACGGCGAATAGTCTCAGTAGTATTGCGAAGCCACGTCATGAAATCAGGATTTAATCCTGGCTCCCTGCGCACGATTTCATCTTCAGGTAAAGCAAAAAATGCTCCTCCAACCGCTCGCTGTACCGTATCTTCATCAAAATCGATAATCCGTTCTTCTTCGGTGATTTTACCGTGTGTTATTCCATCATTTCCGTAAATATGTAAACTAGGGTATTTTCTATCAGTCGGATTTCCCATTTGATGAACAAGCTCATGGGTTACACCAACAATTTGCCCAGGTTTCATCTGAACTCGGGAAAGTGTCCGAATTTCACTATCTTGTACATAAAAAATACCATGCTCGGCTTCGCCAAAAACCTGTACAGCTCCCCACAGGGTTTTTCCGTGATCGTGAATCGCCGAAAAATCTCCTGGTAACCAAGACATTACCATAATATTAAAATAACCACCATCATAAATAGATACTCTACCATAACTATCTAAGGGAGAGTGTTCGTAATCCGTCCAAGGAGTTAGGTCTTCGATTTGTACGTGAGCATACTTAACAATTTTACGAAGCTTAGTGTGCGTAAGGTTTTTTTCTGATTCAATACCCCGAATAATATTTTGGATAGAACGAGGCAATTCCGTAATAGATGGCTTTTGTTTATCAACAGAGTTAGTCATTAGTTTTTGGGTTTTGGTGTAATATCAACCTGCAAGGAAATTAAAAAAATAAATCTATTTTGTCAATACCCAAACTTACAAAAAAACTAAGTAACTTTATTGTATTAAAAAGCCTAATAGTATTACAAATTAAAGAAATCAGCAAAATTTTTGAACGAAATGTAAGAAAGCTGACACTATTTGCCTACTTCTTTTATCTTTAAAAGATTTGCCCCTATTTCAATTCGGCTCTGATACGTAGGGATGAAAAGCGAAACAAACCCAATTTAGGACTTGTTTATGCTTTATAATTTTTCTAACTTCCTGAGTCTTGGACAAACCAAAATATAATCTGATTTTTGATTAATATCCTAAGGACAAAAACACCCATACAGAAGCATCGTAAATTACATATGAAAATCATTGCCAAAATGAAATATAAGTTTATTTTTCTATTGATTATCAGTTTTATATTCACAAATTCACCTTATTTAAAGGCGCAATTTGTCCAGAATAAATATGGTAAAAATAGAGTACAATACAAAAAGTTTGATTGGAAATATATTAGTTCCCAAAACTTTGAAATCTATTTCTATGAAGGAGGCTACCAAACAGCACAATTAACCGCCGAATATGCGGAAGCTGATTTCCCGACCATCATTGATTTAATTGGGTTTTCACCCTATTCCAAGATTCAGGTCTTTGTTTATAATTCCATTACCGACCTCCAACAAAGTAACATTGGTGTGAATGATCAAGATTTTGCTATTGGTGGACAAACCGACTTTATCAAGTCTGAAATTGAAGTAGCATTTTCAGGTACAAAAGGTCAGTACCGAAAAGAACTCAAGCGAGAAATTTCAGAAATTTTGATTTCGGAAATGATGTACGGTGGAAATTGGCGAGATGTCTTACAAAATTCTTATTTATTGAATTTACCTGAGTGGTTTATGGCAGGAGCTGCAACTTATGCTTCTGAAGGCTGGAGTGCTGAAATGGATAATTTTATGCGGGATGTATTACTTAATCGTAAGGTAAAAAAATTTGATGCACTCAAAGGAAAGGATGCTACTTTTATTGGACAGTCCATCTGGAATTTTATTGCTGAAGAATATGGAGTTGCTAATATTGCAGGCATCCTCAATCTAACTCGAATTATTAAAAATGAAGAAAGTAGTATCCAAAATACGTTAGGATTGTCATATGGTCAATTCTTAGGTAATTGGAAAAATTTTTATTTGAACCAATATCAAACTCATCTGGAAAAATATGACCTTCCCCATGATAAAAATAGAATCAAAAAAAATGATAAAAATTATATTTATAATGCTATAAAAATTAGTCCAGACGAAAAATTTATTGCCTATTCTGAAAATTATAAGGGTGCTTATAATTTGAAAATCAAGAGTTTAAAAAATGGAAAAGAGCGTAAAGTACTCAAAGGAGGTTACAAGATTATTAATCAAGATATTGACTACCGTATTCCTATTTTTCAATGGAAAAATAATCAAGAACTGCTAGTCATTAATGCTATAAATGGGAAACATTTTCTTCGTACTTACAATCTCAAAACACGAAAAAAAACACGAAAGCTTATCGGAAATTTTGCTCATATTCTCAGTTTTGATGTCTCAGACGATGGTACACAACTGATTTTAAGTGCTGAGAAAAATGGACAAAGTGACCTCTACCAATACGACTTGGAAAGTGGTCGATTACAGCAGGTAACAAATGATTTTTCGGATGAACTCACTCCTACATTTCTAAAAAATTCGACCAAAATTATTTTTGCTTCTGACCGTACTACCCAAGCCAAAGATATTCATCTTGCTAGATGGTTTAATTTGTTTATTTTTGATCCTGAAACAGAAGAAATTCGGCGATTAACCAATACGTTATCCAATGATACTGAACCTATTTCCATCACAGCAAATGAGCTAATTTTTAAAAGTGATATTCAGGGAGTTACGCACTTATTTCGGTATGACTTTGGAAAAAAACTAACTACACAAATTAGTCGTTATCGCCAAAGTATCAAAACCTTTGATTGGGTTAAAAATCGCCCTGTTTATGTCCTGTTTTATCGTGGACGTGAACACATTTTCTATGATGCACCTTATGATTTCAATGAAGCCAAGTTTACCCCGCAAACTTTACAGAAAAAGCTGACAGACAGACGATTATTGGCAAAATATCCTAAGAAGATTACATCTAATTCAATTGATACTTCAGAAAATGACATTCAAAAACCACATCGAACAGTCATCAAAAACGGATATAAATACGAAATTATCGAGCGAGAATTATTGCTTGAACCTCAAAAAATAGGGTTACATCTCAAGAAACCTAAACTTTATCAAAGTAGATTCGGGATTGATAATATTATTTGGTCAATTAATATCGACCCGTTGCGAAATTTAGGTTTGGTTTTTGAGGCAGGAATGACCGATGTCTTAGAAAATCATAAGCTGAATGTTGGCATTTTTAACTTATTAAATTTACGGAATAATAGTTATTTTATTGAATATGAGTATCTTAAAAACCGTTTGGATTATCGCCTTCGACTGGATAGAGTCACGCTAACTCAAGGTAATACACCTAACTATTTTTTCACACACCACTATGCTCTTAATAAAGTACAAGGAGCGGTTTCGGTTCCATTGAATATTACGAGTCGATTTACGGTTTCACCTTTCTTAGCATCTACTTCTTTTAATCCCAGTAGTAGCATTGATCCACAAGTCCAAAGTATTCCTTCTACGGATGTTTATTACATGGGCTTTAATGTCAAATTTGTATATGATAATAGTTTAGTCACAGGTGTAAATATGTCTGATGGTCTCAAAATCCGAATCAACTATGAAAACTATATTGGCTTGAGCAATCGAGAGAAAAGTTTTGGAAATATTAATATTGATGCTCGTTATTACAAGAAAATAGGACGAGCCTTAACTTTCGCTAGTCGAATGGCTTATGGTCGATTTTTAGGACGAGCCAAGAAAAATTTTCGGCTTGGTGGTGTAGCTAATTGGGCTTTTTACGAAACGGATATTCCTAAAGGAGATCCCTATGAGATTGATCCTAATACTCCTGAACAGGACTACTCAGATTTATTATTTGTACCATATATTACCAATTTACGAGGCTTTAATTATAACAAATTATTCGGGAATAATTACATTCTTTGGAATATTGAGTTTCGATTACCTTTATTAAAATATTTTTATAAAAGCTCCATAACATCTAATTTTTTCAGAAACTTACAATTAGTTGCCTTTGCGGATGCTGGAGCTGCTTGGACAGGACTCAGTCCTTTTAAACGAGAAAATGCCTTGAATACTTTCGAAGGGCAAGAGGGTCCTTTCACTTATCAAGTTTCTACATTCAAAAATCCATTTTTGGCAGGTACAGGTTTTGGAGCAAGAACGATCATTTTGGGCTATTATGTCAAGTTAGATGTGGCTTGGAGTATTGAAGACAAAGCGGTAAACCCGATTGGTTCTCCTCAATATTACTTATCATTAGGCTATGACTTTTAAAAGAATTTATAAAACATGGAGTTACTTTTTCAACAGATTTTAGAGACTATACCACATGCTGTATCAGTCATCAATGTTCAAACAGGATGCTTTATTTATGCTAATATCAAAGAGGCTAAGTTATTTGATTTCCCAGACTCTAAGTACATTATAGGAAAAAATGATGATGAGCTTTATACCTCTAATCATGCGATTACCAATAAGTTGCGAGACGAAGAAGCACTACAAACTGATACAGAGCATATTCATCAATATAATTTTTTTCATAATCAAGAGTTACGGTATTTCAAAACCACTCGCCGTATTTTTAGAGATAAATCACAAAAACCAACACATATCTTACGTATTACTGAAGATATTACCGAGCAACAACATCAAGATAAGTTGATGCAGAATGCAGGAATTAATTTACGTGCTGTTTTAGAAAGCTATGAGAATGCAACCATCATTACGAATACTTTCGGACGAGTTTTAATTTATAATAACAGAGCTAAACACTTAATTCAGTTTTTTTATAAGAAAACATTACAAGAAAATATTAACATTGAGAGCCTAGTTCCTCAAAAAAATATAGAGCAGTTTCGGCTTCATTTTCGGAAAGCTTGTCAGGGAAAAGCCGTTAAGTTTAAAGCCACTTATCAAAGAAATGAGAAAACAGGGTATGGAGAATTCCACTATATTCCATTACATGATGTGTTAAATAATCGTGTAAGACGACTAGTTATTACATTTATTGATACTACTCAGCGTGTTTCAAAACAAAAGCGAATTAATCAATTATACGACCAGCTCCAACAAGAGCGTAATCATCTTGAACGACAACAGAAAGAGCATTCTATTTTACAAAAAGGTTTCCTCGAAAATCGTCAACAATTACAATTATTAGCTGACAATTCTAGTGAATTAATTACCCTCAGTAAGCCTGACGGCACAATTTCTTATTTGAGTCCTTCTACAGAGCGATTTACAGGATATTACCGAAAACAAATGTATGGACGTAGTTTAGTAGATTTTTTTCATCCTGATGATTTAATCGACTTGCAAATTGAATCTCAAAAACAAGCTGCTAATAATTTAAAAGAAATTGAATTAACTCATCGTTTCTTAACGAAACATCGTGGATATATTTGGGTCGATACAATTATGAAATACATTTATGATGATGAAAAAAAGGTAGTTAGTTTACAAACTTCATCTCGTGATGTAACTGAAATGGTTGAAGCTCATACGGCACTTACCCAATCAGAAAAACGATATAAATCCCTATTTAATAGTGGAAACGACGCTATTATTTTACTTAAAAATTTACCAAAAAAACTACAATTTATAGAAGTGAATAGTGTAGCTTGTCGGATGTTAAACTATACTTCTGAACAACTCTTAACTAAAACATGGCATGATCTAACAGGGAAATCACAAGCTCACCGTATCGATCGTTTGTTACGCCTAAATCCGAATAATACATTTGAATCTTACATTACCTCAGCTGATGGTGAAAATATCCCAGTAGAAATTAGCACCACAACCGTAAATTATGAAAAAGAGCAAGTTATTCAAACTGTTTTACGAAGTATTGCCGAACGAAAACAAGCCGAAATTAATAAGAAAGCACGAGAACTAGCTGAACGTTCTTTACGATTCAAAACTAATTTTTTGGCAAATATGAGTCATGAAATCCGAACACCAATGAATGGGGTCATTGGAATGACTCAACTCTTACTTAATACAAAACTGGATGAAAATCAACATCGCTATGCTAAAACCATTGAAAAAAGTTCTAAAAACTTACTTGCTATCCTAAATGATATTTTAGATTTATCTAAGCTTGAAGCAGGAAAATTGAGATTGAATCTTGTGCCATTTGACTTTTGGCATACGTTCGAAATGGTCGAAGGATTATTTGAGGCACTTGCCCTACAAAAAGGCTTAGAATTAATATTTAAGAAAGCAGATAGTGTTCCTCGCTATTTAGTCGGTGACGAAAATCGCCTAATACAAGTAATGACCAATTTATTAGGCAATGCAGTCAAATTTACAGATCAAGGATTTGTCAGAATGGAGGTACAGCTTATTCCTAAAATAGAAAAAAACTTACTTTACATTCGAATCCAAGACACAGGGAAAGGAATTCGAAGAGGACATTTGACTCGATTGTTTGAAAAATTTTATCAAGTCCAAACTGATGAACATACTAAAGAAAAAGGAACAGGTTTAGGGCTGAGCATTTCACAAGAATTAGTTAAATTATGGAATGGTCGAATTGGGGCAGATAGTGTTTTAGAAAAAGGAAGTGAATTTTGGTTTACGATGCCCACCCGAGAAGCTACTGACTCAGAAATTAAACCGCTCCAAGTATATGCTGAAACGCCAAAAATTCAGATAAAATTTGACGATGTTCATATTCTTATTGCAGAGGATAATTATGTGAATCAGGAAGTTGTACGAATTCATCTTGAAAAAGCAGGCTGTCAGGTAATTGTAGCTGATAACGGGAAAATCGCAGTAGATTTAGTGAAAGAAAATGACTTTGACTTAATTTTTATGGATATTCAGATGCCTATAATGAATGGGGTAATTGCTACTAAATTAATTCAAAGAAAGTATCGAAAGCGTAACCAAATTTGTCCACCAATTATTGGATTAAGTGCCAATGCAATGGAAGGTGATGCCGAACGATACATCAAACTAGGCTTAACCGATTATATTGCTAAACCTTTTGAACCTGTAGATTTATTCTTAAAAGTCAAAAAATACCTCCCTAAAAAAGTGATTTTACAAGCTCAAAAAGTACATCAAGAAAGAAATCATCTAAATACCAATAGTATTGCTTTAGTCAATCAGAATGTCATTAATCAAATAAAAGTGCTTGCCCAAGGAAATGAAGAATATGTTAAGCACTTATTTAATTCATTTTATACTGATGCAGAGGAGTTACTAAATGATTGTCAAACTTCATTTAATACTAAAAATTGGGTCAAACTCCAGAAAAGAATTCATACTTTAAAAGGGCTTTCAGGTACAATTGGAGCATCAAAACTATTTGAATTAAGTAAAGTCGTAAATGATGAACTCAAGGCTAAAAATTTTGAAAATATAGCACAGAATATCGAAAAATTACATCTAACTTATGAAGAAACAAAAGGAGAAATGATTCATATTTTTGCTGAATATTAATATATTCATCAGGTTCTTAAAATTTCATCTCTTTTGAATAAAATTTGCATTCATAGATATTTCTTTACAAAAGTCAAATCTTTCTTAAAATATACAAATAATTCACTCCTATCATAACCAAGCATACTCTTCTAGAAAATAAGCGTTTGTTAGAAACATAAAATATAATAATCATTCAGAGTGTTTTTTTCTCATATTTTTAGGGTAAACTCTTAAAATTTGCAAAAATTTAATTGAATACATGAAAGATTGTTGATTTATTCATAAAAAATCTTTTCCTTTGTCGTATGAAAATTGCATCATATAAATATCAACAAACTTTCTAACTCATAATTAAAAAACAAAAAAGTTATGTGGGAATTTATTCAACAGCCTTGGGAATGGTACGTAGCGGGTCCTTTGATTACCGCCGTCATGGGTTTTTTATTGTTTTTCGGACGTGAATTCGGTGTTTCTGCCAATTTACGAACCATTTGTTCAGCATGTGGAGCAGACGAAACTTGTGAATTCTTTCGATTTGATTGGAAATCACAACGTTGGAATTTATTATTTGCCTTCGGAGCAATATTAGGTGGAGCTATTTCCAATATTTTCTTAACCGATGGAACGGCTACGGCTCATATTTCTGAGGCTACGATTCAAGATTTAACAGCATTAGGGATTTCCTTTGAAAATGGTTATTTACCCGAAAATTTATTTTCATGGAATAATTTCAATACTTTACGAGGCTGGGTTATGATGTTAGGGGGTGGCTTTTTGATTGGATTTGGGTCTCGTTACGCAGGCGGTTGTACTTCGGGGCATGCCATTAGCGGATTATCTAATTTACAATTACCGTCTTTAATCGCAGTAATCGGATTTTTCATTGGTGGGCTTCTGATGACTCATATTTTATTACCTTTAATTTTGAAATTATAACCTTTTTAAAAGACCATTCTTAAACTTTACATTTTAATAAAATACAGAAAATGAAATATTTAAAGTATATTTTAGTAGGAATATTTTTCGGAATTATTATGAGCAAGTCTGAAGCAATTTCATGGTTTCGGATTCAAGAGATGTTCCGTTTTCAGTCGTTTCATATGTATGGCATTATTGGTTCAGCCTTATTTTTTGGGGTAGGATTAGTACAAATGATTAAAAAATTTAAATTAACTGATATTCATAATCGTCCTATCATATTTCATGATAAAAACCAAAGTGTTCCTCGTTATCTCATCGGTGGAACGATTTTCGGATTAGGTTGGGCATTGACAGGAGCTTGCCCAGGGCCAATGTTTGTTTTATTAGGACATGGATTTACTACTATTTTGGTGATTATTTTTGGAGCTGTTTTAGGCACATTGGCTTATGGAGTACTCCGAAGTTATTTGCCTCATTAAACTAAAAAGATAACCATATATTAAACCCACTAATTTTCTTGATTTAGTGGGTTTTTATTTTTTCAGCTTATTTTAAAATGATTCTGAACAAAAAACTTCAAAATTACGTAATGTATAGGAAACAATCTTTCTTGAGGTTCCTAATTCAAATAGAACGTTAAAAACGTTTAAATTTGATAAAAAAGCTGATTTTCAGCTAGATTCCCATTCTCAAGTCGCAACTATTTTAGAAGGGAACACGTCCAGAAAATATAGGGCATCTATAAAGCCTCATCAAATAAAATTTTGCACAAGCTACGATTATAGCTTGGCTCATATTTGGTTTGAATTTAGTTTGTAATTAGGTTTAAAGTAGTTTAGTTAGAAAAGGGAACGGCTTTACTGTTCCCCTTTTTGGTTTCATAGTTTTTTTCTAACAATTTTATTATCAACGCATTAAAATACATTTTTGCCTCACATTCTGTTTCTTTCCTTGTAATTCTATCAAATACATTCCATTAGCTAAATTTTTTGGAAATTGGATTTCTTGGGTTGGCTCAAAAGATGTAAACTTCTTTTCCATAACGATTCTTCCTTGTAGATTGTAAATTCTCATTGTTTCAACATTTCCTTTGACAAATACCGTTCCACTCGTAGGATTCGGATAAATTCCAAATTGATTCTGTATCATGCTTGGTATTTCAGATTCTTCGATTGAGGTTGTCAATCCTGAATTTCCAAACACAGGACGCATCATAATACTGCCAAAAATATCCAAATTTTGTTCCCATTTATTCGCTACATTGTAATAAGCTTTTTCTACTGAGTTCGTATTTCGGTCAAAACCAAAAGTCAAATCTTTTTCGGTAAGTTGCTCAAAACCAATGTAAAATTTTTCTGAAAGGGATAACGGACGACTTAACTGAACTCGTGTAAATTCATTCGGCGTATTCGGGTACTTCACAACAATATTTTGGACTAATAATAAGGAATCAGCATCAGCTCCGTCCGTAAAGTCAAGAGCTTTCCAAATGTATAAATTGAAAGTTTCTCCTGTTAGATCTTCTCCCAATCGAACAAACGAAAAATCAACATGAGTCAATAAATCAGGTTCATTTAATGAAAACTCATATGCTAATTTCCCAAAACGTTGTTGAATCCCAATCCCATATTCGGCATTGCCATCATCGTAAGCATAATAGTCATCTAACACTGTACGCCCTGAAATGGTATCGTTTTGACGCAAATTCACGGTTGGAATTGGGTCTAAATTTCCTGTATTTAAAAGAAAATCATATTCCAAGATTAGTTTTTCTCGATCACGAGGTAGGGTATCGGCAGTAGTCGAAAATAACAAGTATTTTTCTTGTCCACTGATGATATCAGTACTATCAATTAACCACTCTAAAGTATCCCCTGCAAAGGCATCTCGTAAAAAAACTTGATAATTCAAAATATTAAATTTATCGTGTAAATTACTGGCAGTTACTGTAATTTCTTCGGCGGTTTCGGCGACTTCATTGGCAAAAAACTGATTGATGGGCATCGAGCGGTAATTTTTCAAATAAGAAGTCGGGCGACCCGTGACCGCAATATCAACTACAAACTTATCTTCCAGTTTTCTATTTTTATCAATATAAATATAATCCAAGTTCCAGATATCATAACTTCCTGATAATCGGTTAAATGTACGAAAACGAAACTGAAATTTCTCATGCAAATATTCATCACTCCCAATTCTAAAAATTTCGTACTGAAATCCACTATTCGGCTGTCCATATTGCTTCCATTGTGTTATCCATTCACCTTCATCATTCAAAAATTGAAGCTCCAAAAAATCACCATCTGTAGAGTCAGGCACTTCGCCTAAACCCTCGGATTGCCAATAAAAACTCATATAAATATCATTGCCTGATATTAGTTTAGAAAAGTCAAGTGGTCTGGAAACCAGTTCATCTGCTAAGTCTGCGGTACGAGGTGCAATAAAATTATAAGGTATCCCACGTTCATCTGTTCCATCAAAAGTAACAATATTAATTGAAGGGGCTTCATTAGTGTAGGAATGATTGACTTGTGTCCCTCCGCCTCTTTCCCACAGTGCAGGATTGGGACTACCTGTATAACCTGAAAAATCCTCAAAGAAAGGTAAATACAAGGTAACCGAATCATCTTCAATACGAGCATTTTTTTGGATTGGAGACGAAGTAAGGGGATACAATTTGATTTGTCCGAAAATAGGGGCGCAAAAAGCCCAAACGAATAAAAATAATATTGTTTTTTTATGATTTTGTATCATCATTAAAAGGCGATTTTGAAGTTGTCTTTTGGAAAATAAATTAGAAATAGATTAGAAAACGTACTTAGCATTGAGACCTAAAAAATGAGGAAAACGTTGGATATATTTTTAGAGTTTATTTGAAGACAAAATTGAGAACAAAATGCCAAAGTCGAAAATTTTACGAAAGAATCTGTTATTTTGCTTTAAATTTCTGAGGAGATGCTCAAAAAATAGCATAAATCTGATGAAAAATAGACCATCAGAACCTATTGATTTAGAATAAATTCCTAAAAATATACCGAAAAAATATGTTGAATCGTTCCCTTGCCCCTGAAATTCATCCCATTCGTCCGTTTGATTTTGTCAAACCAGAAACGATTACGCTTCCAAACGGCTTGGAGTGCCATACTGTAAATGCAGGAATTCAGCCAATTGTGAGTTTACAGTTAGTTTTTCCAACAGCAAATCATTTATCTATATCCGAAGTTCGTGCTCATTTTGCCTCCCGAATGTTATTAGAAGGTACTTCAAAACGCTCAAATGAAGAAATTTCTGAACTACTAGCAAGTTATGGCGCATTTTTAGACTCAGATTCAGGATTTGATTTTGCTAATGTGGAATTGTACTGTTTAACCAAACAACTCCCCGAATTGGCGGAATTAATTTGTGAAATTCTGACCGATTCGACTTTTCCCGAAGCAGGATTTGAACACATCCGAAAAGTTACTTTTGAACAGCAAAAGATTAATTTTGAGAAGTCGCAAGTTGTAGCCTCTTTAAAATTCCGAGAAAAATTATTTGGCACAGAAAATCCATATGGCAAACATAAAACGCTCGAAAATATTCAAAATATTACACGAAAAGAAGCCCAAGAATATTATGAAACTGTCTATAAAAATCGACCTTTTGGGTTAATCATGGCAGGAAAATTTACAGATAATGACCTGAAAATTATCAAAGATACCTTCGGAAAATTAGAGCTTTCCACTCCTAAAATACCTACGGCAAATTATAAAATACCTAAAGTTACTGAAAAAAACACATATGAAGAAAAAGAAAATGCCTTCCAAACTTCGGTTAGAATAGGACGAGAATTATTTGTTCGAACTCATCCAGATTATTTAAAAATGAGTGTTTTAAACACTGTTTTTGGAGGTTATTTTGGTTCTCGCCTAATGAGTAATATTCGAGAAGATAAAGGATATACCTACGGAATCTATTCTTCAATTGTACCAATGAAAAATGCAGGTTATTTGATTATAGGAGGAGATGTTCAGAAAGAATTTCGGAAAGAGACCATAAGAGAAATTCTTAAAGAGATGCAACGGTTACGTACCGAACCCATTCCTGAAGAAGAACTCGAAATCGTTAAAAATTACATTTGTGGAAAATTTGTAAAATCGCTAAAAACACCTCTTGAGGTAGCAGGAAAATATCGAAGTGTTTATTTTTATGGATTATCACCAGATTATTTTTCAACTTATATCTCTCAGATTAATGCAGTTACTTCTGATCAATTATTAGAATTAGCTCAACAATATTTCCAAGAAGAAGAATTCTTACAGGTTTTAGTAGGGTAATATAAATTCTATCCGAAATTAGACTTAATTTCTCAATTTTAAAAAAGAGAGGTACTTTTAGCCCTGTTAAATCGCTAAGATTTAACAGGGCTAGACGAACTATAAGAGTTAAAAATTCTTCCGATGTTTTCGTAGTAAAAAAGTATCAGAAAGGGCTTGATAGATATACTCTAAATCATCTGTATCACTCATGTAATACTCAAAGTTTTGGTCAAATCCTGTCGAATCTAGATTGTATTTTTCGAAGATATGTAATTTGTACCGCTTGAATCGAGCTAAAGATTTATGATACGTCAAGTTAGAGGAAGCCGTAACCGCTTCCGCTAAATGAATTTCTTTTAATAAGTTTATCATTTCCATCCGAGAGAGTAACTTTTCAGGAGGAATTCGCTCAATCTTAGAAACTGGGTTTGAGTTACATCCTATCAAAATTATTCCGATAAATAGCATTAATCCAATGGATATTTTGGGTACAAATGTACAATTTTTCATACTTTATAAATCTGCGTTTCAACTGCCAAAACTACATAATCTTTTCCGTTTTTGACATTTTCATAACTTTTAAAAATTCTCTAAAAAAATAGAATCTGTTTTTCAAAGATTAAGTTTGATTTTTTATCTAAATTATTATTCATATAGTTTTTTACTTTTTTAAAATTCTTAAAAAAATGCAAAATATAGCTCAACATTGGGATACTGTCTATGAAAACAAACCCGTAGAGCAATTAGGATGGTATGAAGCACAATCAGAATATGGACTTTCTTTTATTAAGGAGTGTGTACCAAATATAAAAGAGCGAATTTTTTTAGCAGGTGTAGGACGTAGCACATTAGTTCATGAACTACTAGAAAATAGATATAATAATCTGATTTTAAATGATATAAGTTCTATTGCGTTAGAAAAACTTCGTATTGATTTGGCTGAAAGTATGTCTCCCAGTATCATTTGGCATCAAGCCGATTTAGGGCAAAAAAATACCTTCAAATACTCCTCCGAATGATTTTCCTAAAGTAGCCTTATGGTATGATCGTGCGGTATTACATTTCTTAATGACAGAAGCTGAACGACAAAACTACTTTGAGTTGCTTCGTCAGAAAGTACAATTGGATGGATGGGTAATTTTAGCACAATTTGCAAAAAATGGAGTGCAAAAGTGTAGTAATTTATCCGTATTTCGTTACAATAATGAACTTTTCTTAGAGCTATTGGGTACTGATTTTCACTTACAAAAGAGTAAAGAAGTTTTGTATCATACACCATCAGGTGATGAGCGCCCTTACATTTATTCAATTTTTCAGCGTCAAGCAATCTCCAATTGATTTCAAATATTAGATAGTCAATATTTGATTATGTTAGAATACAAAATTAATACCAATTTCTAACTCACTCTGAAGTCCTAAAATGGCATAAGGAACTAATTCTTGCCCTCCTGATATTGGTGAATTATCTACCAAAACAGGTTCTGTAACGATAAGTGGGCAAGAATTTTAGCCCGTTAAACCAAAGCAAAATAACAAACTTACCACTAAAGTAAAGGTAGAATAGCTCAATCATAATTTACGATTATGTGTAAAATATAATTTTCTAATTTGCCAAAGGCTCGCTCAATGACAAAATGATATTGATAAAAAGGAGGATCAGCACATTTATTTAGTTCAGTAGTTTTACCATTTCTGGGATTCAATTTGATATCGACCTCTATACTGTACTTATCACACAACTGTCTCAATTTCAAGCAAGCAGAACCTGAATCCGTCTTCAAAATTAATCTATCTAAACGTATTCCAATAGACGCTAGTTGAGCTAACGTACCTTCAAACTGTGCCACAATATTAAACAAATCATGGTGGTTTTCCTGATTGAACCGCACTAAACGCAAGTAAGACACCTTCTTGATTACAAAGACAAAGTAAGTTACTGGTTGTTCTGCCTTTACGTCCTTGATAAGCCGTCTTTTCGATAATACCATGAGTGTAAGTATGTTTGCCATCTAACTGAATAGTATGCAAATTTAATTGCTTCCGATCAGTACGAAGTAAACTCAACCAAATCTTGTACCACACGTTTAATTTTGACCACCATTTTGGAGGCAGAGTAAAATGATAAAATACCGTTCTATAATTACAATTACTTGATATAAAAGTATTTATAGGTATTTTTCGCTATTGACAAGCTGTTTCTAGGCGGTACAAAATTAAGTTGAAAACGCCTAATAAGCTCATAATCAAGTAGTTTGAGTTTGAGAAAAATTCAAAACTAACAAAATGATGAGCTTTTTACAATTATCCTAGACAAGCTCTTTATCTAAAATTTAGATTTTCTAAAAAATAGTAATTCTTGTTTTTATGCAAATCTATTTTCACGATATGAATCGACTGAGCATTCGCATTAAATCAGAGCGGTCTTTTTTGAGTTCATCAATCTGTTGTTGCATTTGTTCTATCTGTTTGTCTTTTGCCTCCAGTTCTTCACAATTACAGTTTTTTGTAGATAATGGCATATCTTTTTCGATACCTGTAATAAAGTAATAGTAGTCTAAATCGTCAAATGCCAAAAAAATTTTTTCTATAACTTCGAAACTTGGCTTGCTTTTTACACCTGATTTTCGTCCTTTGGTAATATTCTGAATTACAGATGGGTGAACGTCTATTTTTTTAGAAAAGGAACTTTTATTGTATCCCTTTTCTTTTATTAGACTCATAACTCTTTCGTGAAAATCTGTATTCATTTTGTCAATTGTATATTTTTTTCAAAAAAGATCTTTGGGTAAACTTGTGATTAATAAACAGTTGCCTATATTTGTGTATCTTTTTACAAAAACTCGAAACGGTTGAGCGTCTGAAAAACCACAACCGAATCAAGCGTAAACCATTAAAAAAATGGAAGACAAAGGTACAAAACTTGACCTAATTTTGAGGGCGAAATTGCCAGCCGACCTCGTGGATTTTTGCCTTGAAAGCGAACAACCCACTTCTCAACACCTACAAAATCTGAAAGATGACCTGACGAACAATGCCTTAGAAGTTCTTTGTGGGTTGGATTACATCAACGAAGTACTGAAGCGGGATTTTGTGCAAAGTATCTTACGAATTCGTTATTTGCTTTCGAGTTTGGAAATGGAGACAGTGACTTCAAAAAAAGATTAATTTTCCAGACCTGCTAAGTCTTGATGACTTGGCAGATCTAAATTGCTTGAAAATCAATAATTTAATCCTAATTTTTGCAAAAGAATCATTTTTCGGTATCTTTGAAATTAAATCGTTGAAAATTCGAAAGATGGCAAAAACACCTACGCCCGAATGGGTCAAAGAAAAGTTTCTAAATAATACCGAAATTATTGCATTGTTGTATCCTGAGAAAGAACTGACTAGCGCAGTTAGAGGTCGGTTTTCCCAGAAAAAAACAGGAAAACGTCCTTGGACAGCAGAAGAATTAAGTCGATTAGAAGAAATTCGTCAAGAATTTCTTAAAAGACTTGAAAAAAGTTAGTAGATAATCGCTTTTTTGTCAATATTTGCTAACTTTGTCGAAACTAATTTTTCAAAAAAGCTCGAAACGGTTGAGCGTCTGAACAACAACAACCGAATCGAGCATAACCCATTAAAAAAATGGAAGACAAAGGTACAAAACTTGACCTAATTTTGAGGGCGAAATTGCCAGCCGACCTCGTGGATTTTTGCCTCGAAAGCGAACAACCCACTTC
>DDLX01000046.1 GCA_002340355.1 Cytophagales bacterium UBA2561 | reverse complement strand
ATTACCTCAATGAAATGGAACACAACTATTTACCGCCTCAAACCCCATCCATTACCCAAAATGGAAAAAATTCTCCTACTGAGGTCAAAATTACAAGTAAACAAATTTAGGGAATAAAAGGGGATAAAAATAAATTGGGCAACTGTTTTGAAATTGAGAAGGTGAAAAAAGATCCTTTTTAGGTAATTTTTTAAGATTTTATACAAAATCTTAAAGCTACCAAGAAACTCGTTCAAGTCTCCACTTTAAAGTGGACTCGTGGTGAAGCTTTCTCCAGTCTCTGCTTGGATATTTGGGCAATAAATTTCTATGTAGTTATCTAAGAATCAACTTAAACTAGAGGTTTGGCAAAAGGTAGGCACAAGCAAAAATGCTTGCGCCAGTAAGGGGATAATTGGATATATTATTTCTTCCAAGGAAAAATCTCTCCTACACTATTTTGCTGTACAGCATAAATACGCCCCTGAATTTTCGACATCAACTTATCATACATAAAGAAATTATTAAGATAACGACTATTTTGAAGCTCCCAAGTGTCATTTTCATATTTGTACACAGAGTATTCATTTGTGAGACCATGTAAGTATAATTCATTATCTAATACACGTAAATAATTTACTTGATTTACTGGTGGATACTCAATTACAGAAAATTTTTGGGTAGCCAAATCTACAACTCCCACTTCTTCTATGAAATTGAAATCATCATCAGTAGCTTCCATTTTATGTCGAAGTACCATCACTCGATTTTCATCAATAAGCTCCCAATCAGTGTTTTGCAATACATCAGCATATTGAACAGCAAAAGTAGGAATGAAAATACTTGTTATTTGTTTGATTTCTTGATTGTCAGGATTATATGACTTCAAAAATAAGTCACTTGGGTCATAAAAATACAGTAAATCATTATGTTCAAATAAAGGATGGAAGTTAATTCCTGCTACCTCTAATTTTTCCCACTGGTTGGTACTTAAATCATAAGACCAAATATTATAGTCTGTATAAAAGTCTTTTAAGATAGTTTCTCCAAAACCATTTATGAGCTGAACTCGTTTGGCTTGCACATTTACACCCGTAGTCCCCCCAATAGGATGTTGTTTTTCTAGACGATAATAGAGTTTATCTTTTACTCGTACTACCTTGTAACTACGGCGATTACTATACATAAAGCCATCGTTTATTGTGTAATCATTTTCGGGAAAAACAGAGCGCACCACCCAATCTTTTTGGTTGAAATCGAACTCTCGAATCGTAGGAATATCATGAAATTCTGCTCTGTTGGGATAATACATATCAAATGAAGCAATTAATTTATCTTCATAATTTGTTTGCATATGAAAGATAGGGTTATATTCATCAATTTTATCAGCATAATATTTGATGATTTCATAATATTTTAACTTGATGTATCTAGAATACTCTTCATTGACAATCCTATCGCTCTGAACAACAATTTTAATCTCTACAGGATAATTTTCTTCTTGAAAAAATATACTACCTAGAATAGAAACATCAACACCTGTAAGTGTAACCTCGTAAGTCAGGTCATCAATTGCTTTATATTCCAGCTGACCTGTTTCTTTTTCTACCAAATCATATACAAAAGCCTTTAACTTAAAATCATTGGGTGGCTTTTGATTAAACGAAATCTTAAACGGTTCACCTATTCGGATTAGTTCAGTGGAAAACGTAAAACGCAAACCGATTAGTTTTAAAGTTGTGAACCATTCCTCCTCACCATCTACCCTACCATTTGCATCAATGGCATAAGCTTTATATACGTATGTTGTTTGATATGCTAAATCGGAAACATCAAAATCAAAGGTGAATGAATTGGCTGGAGGCTCAAGAACAATTTTAGTTACATTAGTTTCTTCCTCATTAGGCACTGTACCCACTGGATAATATATAAAGCCCACTTCAATGATACTATCTCCACCAAAAACACGTCCTTGAAGTAGTGCCGAATTTGTGGTACTTGATGGGGTGGCACTTTGTGTAGTTACACTAAGTGGTTGAGAAGGAGGACTAACAGGCTTAGGCTCTTCGTTACTGTCAGAGGAACATCCCCACATTAGACCGATTACCAGCAGTAACCAAACAAAATAATTACTGTTTTTTTTCATTTTGTAAACGATTTGTAAAATTTTAAACTGAGAGCAAAGATAATTTTTTGTTATAACTTTAGAAATAGTTTTTATGATTTTTTTATTAAATCAAGAGAAATAATTATATATTAAAAGACATCTCCAACTAATTCATACATGATTTAGAAAAAGACAAATCATAATTTCAGAATACTGATAATCAAATGTTTAGTTTTCATATATTTAGAATTAATTTAAACTACAGATTGGAATTACTTGTATTCTTCATTAGATTATCCAATGAACAAAAGGAAATTTACGTAATTTTATGGATCGAACATGGAATCAAAAATACAACACCAATCGGTAATAATGTTTATTTGCAAGCCTTGAAGAAAAAATTACAATGACTTACAGATAGAAATAATATTTTGATTTGTAATCACACCAATTGCCCTACAAGTTTAAAAATCAAAGCATAAGGTATTGACCGTTAAAACAATCATTATAAACTTGATTCTCAAAGTTTAAAGTTGTTATTTTTTGAAAATCAGTTCTTAGGATTTTTCATTTTTCAACATTCGGATAATTTCGGCGTAGGCTTCCAATTTATGCGTCACTTCTTCGAATTCCGAACGGGAAACCATCTCTTCCATTTCTTGTTTTAAGTTTTTGAGTTCGGCTTTAAGATTCTCATTTTCAGAAGCTAAGAACTCATATTCTTTGCGACTCACAAAATCCATTAACTGCCCTTCAATTTCATCCGATTCACCAATTAAATAAAAATAATTAATACCTTTCCCTACTAAATATCTTGTGTATTCATGATTAGGACTCTGGGTTTTACCTGTTTCTATTTTTGATATCAGAACATCTGAAAGCCCTAGTTCTTTAGAAACCTGTCTTTGGCTTAGTTTTAGATGTTTTCGAGCAGATTTATATATCTCAGATATTGATTTGCTCATATTTGATTGTGTTTTTTGGTTATTTTCAAATTGTTCGCAATAAAAATTTACCAAATGTTCGCATTTATAAATTTGGTTATATTACCTTTGTATCCATGAAATCGTAAAAAATCATTCCAACATCAAAACTTTTAAACCTCATGTCTTCAACTGAAAAAACCACTTTAAACCAAGAATTTATTTCATTTCTGGAGTGCTACCGCTTAGATAATTATTCCGAAGCCTTACACCGTGCGCTCTATTATTTAGCCACCGAAGGACACGTATCTTCAGATAAACAGCTCATTTACCATGCTTTGCATAGTATCCGTCATTATCTCAATGAAATGGAACATAACTATTTACCGCCTCAAACCTCATTCATTGCCAAAAATGAAAAGAGTTCTTCTGCTGAGGTCAAGACGACCAAACAAATTTAGGTAATAAAAGCAAATTATTACGAATTATTTTATGTACCCCAAAAGTGGCGGTGTCACGGCATTTAAACGTCAACAACGGGAGCTGATAACACCTTTGTTGCTATTTTAGCAAAACCACATGAATAAAAACAAAGTAAACGAACATTTTCATTGAGTCTGAATACAAGCTAATTAGTAAAACGGAAGCCTCCCCTACTCTAAGTAGTGACAAATATCTAACAAAGTCTATCCTAAACGCTGTCCTTTTCAAATGGAAAATTTGTACCTTTGTCGAGGTAAAAACGATACTTTTTTTCTAATTATATACTCCAATAGTTTACAATATTTGAAGTATTACTATTTTGGAAATCAGCTATTTATATGACTTTCATTAAAGTATCCATTTATTTTCCAAACCTTATTTAAAACCTAACAAATGGTAGATACTCACGAAACCTTATTAAAAGAGAATCCTAATCGTTTTGTTCTTTTTCCAATCGAATATGATGATATTTGGGAAATGTACAAACAAGCTGAAGCCAGCTTTTGGACAGCTGAAGAAATTGATTTGTCACAAGACCTTGTGGATTGGACGAATCTCAATGATGGGGAACGCCATTTTATTTCACATGTTTTAGCATTTTTTGCGGCTAGTGATGGCATTGTCAATGAAAACTTGGCTGTTAACTTTTTGAAGGAAGTTCAGATTCCCGAAGCTCGTTGTTTTTATGGTTTTCAAGTCATGATTGAAAACATTCACTCAGAAGTCTATTCTTTATTAATTGATACCTATATCAAAGACCCAACCGAGAAAGATAGATTGCTCAATGCCATTGATACACTGGACTGTGTTTCGAAAAAGGCGCAATGGGCATTACGTTGGATTGATAGTGAGAACTTTGCTGAACGATTAATTGCATTTGCAGCAGTTGAGGGAATCTTCTTTTCAGGTAGTTTTTGTTCTATTTTTTGGCTCAAGAAACGGGGACTAATGCCCGGTTTAAGCTTTTCCAATGAGTTGATTTCCAGAGATGAAGGCTTGCATTGCGATTTTGCATGTTTACTTTATGTAAAATACTTACAAGATAAACTACCTAAATCACAAGTTACCCAAATTATTACTGATGCCGTTGAGATTGAACAGGAATTCGTAACGGATGCCCTACCTGTAAAGCTGATCGGGATGAATGCTGATTTAATGAATCAATACATTGAATTCGTGGCAGATAGGCTCTTAGTTGAACTAGGATGTGAGAAAGTTTATAACTCAACGAATCCTTTTGACTTTATGGAAATGATTTCCTTACAAGGAAAAACTAATTTCTTTGAAAAACGAGTATCAGAATATCAAAAAGCGGGAGTCATGAGTGACAAAAGCACACCACGCTTCAGCTTAGATGAAGATTTCTAAATACTATTAAAAACAAAAAACCTATAAGATGTTTGAAATCTTATAGGTTTTAATAAATTCAGAATCAGTATCTTATTTAGATTCTTTCTTTTCTTCAGAGCTTCCCGCCTTTTCATCGGCATCATATTTTTCGTTCAACCCTTCCAAAACTTCTTCCGTAATGTCTAAGGCATTATTCATATATAGAAACGTCCCAGCCTGATATGGAAGTACCACTTGATAGCCTTTATCTTTATTATATTCCTCCATATACGTAGATATTGTATCAAACCACTCCTGTATTAACTCTTGTTCAGTAGCTGCTAAGCCTTGTGATAAAGCCCGTTGTTGCATCATTAATTCTTGCTCTTTTTTCTGAAAGGCAAGCCCTTTTTCTTGTATTTCTTTATCTGAAACCAATCCCCCCTGTACTCTACGCTTAAAATTATCCACCTCTTTACGGTACTGTTGTTCTTTAGAACTCAATTGACGTTCAGCCTTACGTTGTTCTGATTTGATACGAGTTTCTAACTCTTCGTATAATTTATGATATAATTTCAAGGTATCTAAATTCACACAAGCAATTGGAAGCGAACCATTTGAGGGAGCTATAGAAGTGCTTTTAGTAGGTTCTTTCTCTTTAGATTTGCCATTGCCTTCTTGACAAGCATTTAACAAAACCAGCGAAGCGAAACAAAAAACAAGATATAGTTTTTTCACGTCTAAAAAGTTGTTTTAAAGTGATTTAATTGATTATAAAATACGTTTTAAGACAGCAAAGATAGTAGGATTTATCATCAAATCTTCTTTTGTGATTGAATTGGAATTGAATTCTTTTTATATGAATATATTTTCATATATTTATTTTTAAATATTTTAAATTTATTCTTTTCTTTCCTCCTATTTTTCTGTACTTTTGAAATCATAAGTGATAGTCAATGTTTCGTAACAATTGTTTCTGAAAAATTGATCAAAAAATTACTTAAATAGAAACTTATTAATTTGCTCAAAATCATAATATTATGAAAACATATAAGTTTAAAACTAATATCAATTGTGGTGGATGTATTGAAAAAGTTACACCTTTTTTCGATAAATTTCCTGAAGGTACAACTTGGGATGCTGATACCAATCACAAAGACAAAATCCTAACTATTAAATCATCAGAACTAACTGAGCAACAGATTATTGAAACTGTAAAAGAGGCAGGTTTCCAAATTGAGCCTTTAAAAAAAGGACTCTTCGGAAAATTGTTCTAAACAAAACCTTAAACCCATAAGTTTGTGAGAATCTTATGGGTTCTACACAAAGTAGAGATGAAAAACAAACATGAAACAAACAGGATTGCGTCTTTTTCTATGGGTCAACTTCATTCAGGTATTCATCTTGGGAGTAATTATTTTACAGAGTTTTTTTCTAGAAACTCATTTTGAAGAAAAACGCCAACTTATCCAACGTTTTTTGATAACCGATTACTGTCTTTCTACCGAATCCCGTCACACCCGTCATTACTTATTCTCCGAATGGATTGCCCCTTTCCAAGACCTTGCAGGCTGGCATGAACACTTCCCTTCCTCTTCCTTTTTTAATCCTCCCCTTAATAGGTCTGTTTATTCTTCTTTTTCTAATTCTGCTCCATCCTCCGAAAATCTAAAAAACTAAATAAATTCTGTGTAAATTTGGGTTTTAATCAATATCTTGTAATTTGATTGGTACAAAATCGAATATGACATACAACATTTAACTTATTGACTAATCCTAAAACGCCCATCAACAAGAGTGACTTTTCAAAATTTGACTTATTTTAATTACTTGATAGCTTAGGGTTTAGCTCCAAACTCCACGACTAAAATCCATGAAGACAAACGTTTATAAGTGTGTAGTCATTGATGACGACAAAAGCGCACGGACTTTACTGAACCGTTTTATAGAAATAACTGCTACAATTTCCCTTGAAGCTTCCTTTGGAGATAGCATTGAGGGACAACAATTTTTACTTAACCATCCTCATATTGATATTTTATTCTTGGATATTGAGATGCCTGATATGAGTGGTATTGAGCTACTCAAGACATTACCCGAACTCCCTGAAACGATTCTAACTACCTCACATACAGGCTTTGCCCTAGATGCTTTTGAGTTAGATGTAACTGATTATGTAATCAAACCTGTAGAATATGGACGATTCTCACAAGCAGTGATTAAAGCCACTAAAAAATTAGATTTGATTCAGACCAAAGAAGCCTTTTACGCCAAAACCCCAGAAGAATTATATGTTAAGGTAAATAATCGAATGATTCGAATACAATTAGATGATATTTTGTATATCGAAGCCTTATCGGATTATGTATTAATTCATACCTTGACCGAGAAATTAGTGGTTTACTCCACACTCAAGGCAATTGGCGCAAAACTAAAAGGAGAGCGATTTATGCGAATTCACCGTTCGTATGTCATTAATCTAAGACAAATTGATGCTATCGAAGATAACTCCGTGATTACCAATGGAAAACCTATTCCCATTAGCAAATCTTACCGTAGTGAGTTTTTTAATCGAATAAATCGGTTATAAACATATTTAAAACAAAAAGTTAATTATCAGAATTTAGATCTATCAGTTTTTGAACGTTTAAAAGATTCGTTCCTATATGTTGTCACGATTAAAAATTGAATTTTAGGCTTCCAAATATCGCCCGTCCACTTCGAGCAGGAAGCGTATTAATCGTCTTTCGAACTCGCTCAGGCTCATGAAAAGTTTCGTCTAATAAATTCTCACCATAAATTGAAAACCAAACTTCAGGCGCATCCGACTTTGCATAAAATAATTTCTTTAGATGCAAATTTAAATTCATACTCAATAAGTTATATGCCTTCGGCTCAGAATTAAGTTGATGAGTTGTTGCACTTTTAAAAACACTTAAAGCAGAATAATGAGCATTAAAAATACCGATATCAATACCTTTAAAATAATATGAAACTCCACCCTTGAGCATTGTTTGAGGAATTCGGTTTACATTCAAATCATTAGATTCCTCATCTCGATAATTTTCTTGATAACTTCCTGAAAAATTTAGATGCAAATTCGTTATTGGAATCACTTCTAATTCAAACTCACCCCCTTCAATAAAAAACTCACCTTCATTAATGAATTGTGTAACTGAACCAATCGTTTCACGAGTAATCAAATCACTTTGACGACTCTTGAAATATGAGATACTAGCTTGATAATAAGTTCTTTGATAAGAAAGCTGAGCATCAAAAGTCGTTACTTTTTCAGGAGCTAAGTTTGGATTACCAACTGCTCCAGGGAGTTCAAAAAAAGCTTCTACACCAGTTGGATTTTTAAACGCTTGCCCATAAAGTATTTTTGCTCCTAAACCCTGTTTAATATTGAATATCAGTCCAATACGTGGAACTAAATCAATATCAATTGTTGGGATTTTATTAAGCTGAACTCCTCCAATAAACTTAATAAAATCAATCGGAGAATACTCAACCTGAGAATAAGCTGCATACTGAAACTCATCATAAGGTTTAGCATAAAATGAAGCTTCAAAACTAGTTGGGCTATATGTCAATCCTTCGCCTTGTACTTCTTTAATTAATCCACCTAAAATAATATACCATGTATCAGATGGTTTATAGAAATTTGTTATTTCAAATAACCAATCATCTGCACGAGCTTCTCCTGGCATTCCTGAAGAGCCAAATTCTGTAATTTGAAGTCGATTATAAGTTAAGTTAAATGTTGAATATATTTTATCTGAAAATTCGTGTTTATACCCTAAATCTGTAAAAAGTCGCACATTATCAATGGTTTCACTTCCTCCAGTACCATGAACATCAGGCTTCCAAAGTGGAGGAAATCCCAAGATATCCATATAACTTTTACCATAAAAAGTCCGAAGTGTCCAATTTTTATAACTCAAATTTAAATGCGCTCCTAAGTTTTCTTGTCCATAATTAACTTCTTGATAAACAGGATTTTGAGAAAAAATTAAACCTATTGTATCATTTCTACGAATTCCTTCATCAAATGCAGAAAATGTCCATCCATCTTGTTTAAAATAGTGTGTTGAGCCTGAGATATTTACATCATCCTTCTGAAAAGAAAAAGAAGTGTTTTGTCCAAGTGTTCCAAAACTACCCACCTTAAAGTCTGAGCAGACACTCGAATTAAGATTTTTTTTAGTAATTATATTTATTATTCCCGCAAATGCACCTGTTCCATAAAGTACCGAGCCTGGACCTCGTGTTACCTCAATACGCTCAACTGTTTCAATTGGAAAACTATTCAAAATTGCCATATCAATTCCACCATATAAACTTTCGCGCATCGGACGACCATCTAATAAAATTAATGTGTGTGTATTAAAATGACCCTGTACATCCCCTCGAATGCCAATTACATTCTGCCTGAAAATGTAAGAATTAGGCATAAAAACACCTACGGCACGTTGTAAAATTTCCCAAAGAGAATTTCCTCCAAATTTACGGATATCATCATGGTCAATAACTGAAATTAAACCAGGAGAATATTTGAGCGTTTCAATATCTTTTGAGCCACTAATTACTTTTTTCACATCCAGATGTTTCTGCATATCATCTGATGAAAATTCCATTGTTAATAATTCTTCCAAACTTAATGTATCTCCATTATTCAAGGAATCTTTTTGAGCAATTAAATCATTGAAAATCAGAAGTATAAAAATAATAAGAGTATATTTTTTCATAATATTTCGTGAGCTAAAATAGAGGCATAATTTTGTAGGAAGTTTTTTAGAAACTATCTATATGAAATACATCAAAATTAATACGTTGACTAAAGTCTAATTGCCATCGAACCAATTCGCTGTGAGACATTTAAGCCTTTTTGTTTAATGGAAGCATAATTTATTTCGTAAGCCAATCGGCTTGGATTTTGAGGATTTGGAATAATGTTGAAACAACTCCCTCTCTTCCCTAGTCCTTCCTTCTCTGTGACAATCACAATAGGTTTATTTTGACAACATTTTTGAGCATTATAAAATTTAGTACTATAATTAGCAGCAATAAATACTAAGTGAAATTTCTCAGATTCTGATAAACTACTGATTTTTTGTACTTTAGTGGGCTTCCCTTTAATCGTTTTAATACTTGCCCTTAATGTATTAACCACTGAATTACTTCCTAAAACCGCTACTCGAATTTCATTCTTAATCATAGCAGGAGGCCAGTCTGTATTTTGCATGAATTGTTTTAGGAGCATCGCTTGATAACGATAATCATTAGTTTGGGCTTGTATGTTAGTTAAAAGTAAAATACTGAAAGTCAATAAAGTAATAAGGGAATAAAAATTTTTCATTATTAAAAAAATTAAATGTAAATTAAAGAAAGTAAAGCTATGTAAGATTAAAGTTTGTTATAGATTTAACGGCAAAGGTACAGCAAAATTGAATAATTATAATGTTAAAAAACAGACGTAACATTTATTTTACTTTAGAAATTTATCAGCAATTTTGGTAATAATTCCATTAAGCAGTCATAAAAAAAGTTGCTTTTTATAACTTTGTAGCTTGATTTTAACAAAAAGAATAAAATAATTCACAAAATATTACAAAGTAAATTCATGAAAATTAACACCAATCCACCCAAAGGAATGCGAGACCTAACACCACAAGAAGTAGTCTTGCGAAACTATATCCGAGAAACAATTTTAGAGGTCTATCAACGATTCGGTTTTTCACAAATTGTTACGCCTGTGATGGATGATATTTCAATTTTAACAAGTGGTCAAGGTGGTGAAAATGAGAAACTTATATTTAAAATTTTGAAACGAGGAGAAAAATTACGCCTTCAAAAAGAAAACCTTACAGAAAATCATTTAGTCGATTTTGGAATGCGATTTGACTTGACCGTACCCCTTACTCGATTTTACGCAAATAATCGAGCAAAGTTGCCTAACCCATTCAAAGTCATACAGATAGGAAGTTCATTTAGAGCAGAAAGACCTCAAAAAGGACGGTTTCGTCAATTCATCCAATGTGACATTGATATTATCGGAAACCCAAACGTAACAGCAGAGACAGAGTTAATCCTTGCCACAACTCAAGCTCTACAAAAACTTGATTTTAAGGATTTTAAAGTCCGAATTAATGACCGTAGAATTTTAGAACATTTAGCAGAATATTGTGGATTTGAAACAAAAGATTTCGGAAAGGTTTTTATTATTTTAGACAAATTAGACAAAATAAATTTATCAGGTGTACAAAAAGAATTAGAGCAAGAAAATTTTTCAATAGAGTCTATTCAGAAATTAACTCAAATTATTGAAAGTGTAACTTCGAAAAAGCTTGATTTTGAATTAATTACCGAAATTTTACCTCAAGTTGATTCTCAGTGGGTCGAAGATTTAAAATTTATTGCCCAGACCGTCAAGGCGCAAAGTCAAGATTTTGAAATAGTTTATGATTTAACTTTAGTGCGTGGAATGGGATATTATACAGGCGTAATTTTAGAAATTGAAATGCCTGAGTTTGGTTCATCGGTAGCAGGAGGTGGACGATACGATAAGATGGTGGGCCGATTTCTTAAAAACCAAGATGTTCCTGCTTGTGGTTTCTCTATTGGCTTCGAACGAATTGTACAAATTTTAGAAGATAAAGGATTTCAGCCTCCCAAAAAAGGGGAAAAAATTGCTTTTCTGTATGATGGCAAAAAAGAATCATTTCAGCAAATTTTACCTAAAGTTCAAGAGCTTCGAGCCGAAGGCAAAACCGTTTCAATTGAAGTAAAACGCAAAAAAATGAAAAAACAACTAGATGATTTCAAGCAATTTGGTTTTGATAAATTTTGTATTTTTAGACTCAATGAACCTTTAGAAATCAAAGATTTAGATTAAGATATTTTAAAATTTAGATACGATACTCAAATGAAAACACTATTCATGCACGGTAAAAAAAGACAAATTCATGACTGGCAAATTCGGAGTATCGAACAGGCAGGATTAGAAGCCTTTACCCTGAAAATGCAATATCCCGAAAATCCAAAAAAACCATTTTTAATGCTTAGAAATTACATCTTGGCAAATCAGATTGAATTTTTGATTGGGCGTTCACATGGTGGATTTTTAGGGTATTGGCTTGCCGAAGAATTAGGTTTACCTTGCTTATTGATTAATCCCAACTTATCACCTCATACCCAAAAGCAAATTACACCTACTACTTCTAAACGAGATTGTTCCTTGTGTGTCAATGTATTAGGAATGAGTGATGAAATCGTAAATCCTTACCGAACTCGTGAATTTTTAGAAAAAGACCACTCTAAAAATCCATCGAAAATTTTAAAGATTAAGATGTTAGAAAATATAGGGCATCACTTAAATGAAAAGATTTTCTCAAAAATGGTCAATTTTACTTTAACAGAAATTCAAAAATTGCATTCCTCAATATAGAAATATCAGAAAATTGTATCAAAGACGTACAAGATATTGTTCATAAATGAACATTTTGTTTTACTCTTATAACCATAAATTACTTTAAATCAATATTTTATAAAAATGGTATAACACTTGAAAATAGAGTTTCTGTATAAAATTAACATAGCGTCAAATAAATTTAATAACATGAAACTTTGTTCTAAAAGTGTACTATTTCTATTTGCTTTATTTACTACTCAGTGGATAAATGCGCAAAATACCTCTCAAAATGATCTTAAAGGACAATTTTTAGATGAGAAAAAAGCCTCTTTTCCCTTCGTTAATGTTTTGTTACTCAAAGCACAAGATTCAAGCTTATTTAAAGGAGCGGTTACAAATACAGAAGGTCATTTTTCTTTTGATAAAATCCCAAGTGGAAAATATATTCTATCGGCTCGAATGGTAGGTTATACAAACTACTTTTCTGAACCGTTCGAGTTATTAGGCAAAGGGAAAAAATTTAAGCCAATTGTTCTACAAATAGCTTCACAAGAACTTCAAGAAGTCAGCGTAAGTGCTTCTAAATCAATGATTGAAGTTAAAAATAACGCCATTGTTTTGAATGTCGAATCCAGTCCAATTTTGAATAATGGTAGCGCACTAGAAGCTCTCTCAAAAGCCCCTGGGATTACTGTTGACCAAGATGGAAATATCAATCTCAAAGGGAAACAAAATGTTAGTGTAATGATTGATGATAAACTAACCTATCTTTCTACGGAACAGGTCAGTCAATTACTTGAAAATACACCCGCAGAAAATATTGAAACGATTGAAATTATTGAGAATCCTTCGGCAAAATACGATGCGGCTGGAAATTCAGGAATTATCAATATTCGAATGAAACGAGATAAAAATTTAGGTATGAATGGTAATCTTTCTTTACGGATAGGTTACGGAAAATATGAAAAAATGGGCGGAGGAATTCGTTTGAATTATCGAAGTAAGAAATTTGCCACTTCAGTCGATTATAGTACTCGTTATCGCAAAAGATACCAACTCCTTACATTAAATCGACGCATTCCTTATAAAAATGATTTTACTCTTTTTAACCAAACAGCAGACTATCCACGTTCTGATATTAACCATCGCTTTCAGATAACAACCGATTGGTATTTGAGAGAAAAAACAACACTTGGATTGATGGTCAATGGAAATATCGGAGATTGGGATGGTACAAATGATGGAAAAACCAATTTAAGAGGCTTAAATCCAAATATTTACAATACACTTTATTCTACCGTTGATAATTTGATGGATTGGAAAAATATTTCAGGAAATTTACATCTAAACCAACAAATTGGAAAAGGGAAACTGAGTGTTGATTTTGATTACTCACGATGGAATCGAAATGGAGACCAAACTAATTTAAATGAGTTTTTTGCTGGTAATCAAGAAGTTGAAAATCCTTATTCTGTAAAAACACTAACAGATACTAAGATTGATATTTATGCTACTAAGGTAGATTATAGCATTACACTTGATGATAAAAGTAAACTTGAAATTGGAGCAAAAAGTAGTTCTGTTAAAACAGATAATACATTGAAAACCAACACTAAAGAAGGAGATGAAAATTGGGAAATAGACCCTACTCGAAGCAATCAATTTGAATACACCGAAGAAATTCATGCAGGTTATATCAACTTAAGTCGTCAATTCGGAAAGCTCTCTTTACAGGGTGGTTTGCGAGCAGAATATACAATTTCGGACGGATATTCAGAAATTTTAGACAAACGTAATAAAAGAGAGTATTTCAACTTTTTTCCGAGCCTGAGTATGTCCTATAAACCAAGTAAAAATCATAGTTTTTCGTTCTCGTATAGTCGAAGAGTTGATCGACCAAATTACGACCATCTCAATCCCTTTATATTTTATCTTGACCAATATACCTTCCAAAAAGGAAATCCATTTTTAAATCCACAATTTACTAATTCATTTTCAGGAACTTATACTTTTCAAGAAGCCTCTATGATTCAGGTCAGTTATAGCAAAACTACCGATGCAATTATGGATATCTTTGAACAAGATAATGAGAATCAGACTACTCTTGTAACCAATGATAATTTGAGCAAATTTGAGAATATGAGTATTACTTTTTCCACTCCCCTACCCATTCGGAAATGGTGGATCATCAACTTGAATTTAACTGGTTTTAATAATCAAATCCGTTCGCCATTTTCAGACGGAAATCAAATTGATAAAACACAATGGTCTTATAATCTGAATGTTAGCAATAATTTTGATTTACCTCTCAAAACCAAAATGGAAGTCAGTTTTGCGTATCGGTCGCCCACCGTCTGGGCATTGTTTGAAATTAAACCGATGTACAGTACTGATTTGGGTCTATCTAAATCATTTGGAAAGCTCAAAGCTCGTTTTTCGGTCAGTGATATTTTTAATACTCGTCAGTTTGCAACCAAAATTCGACAGGGAGATATTCATTCAGACATCAAAAATAAGTGGGAAACTCGTGTAATGCATCTAAATCTGAGCTATAATTTTGGAAATAAAAACGTCAAAACTTCCAAAAGACGTAAAACTGCCAGCGAAGAATTACAAAATCGTGCCAATCAACATAATTAAACGTTACTAACTCCTAAATCTCCTTGAAAGAGGATTGCTTAAGTTTATTGATTTTTAACCTGTCATGTTTTGAAAAACGTGATAGGTTTAATACTTTACTGTAAACAAAATTTATTTTAATAGCTCTTTTCATAAAATCATATATTTATACTTCAACATCTTGCAAATTTCGTAAATCTACGGGCAAAACTCGTGAAATCCCATAATCGTTAGCCGTCATAGTAACCCCATAAACAATATCCGTTTGCGCCATTGTTCGCTTATTATGTGTAACGATAATAAACTGGGAATCAGTTGAAAACTTCTTTATAATTTTATTGAATTTATCAATATTGGCATCATCCAAGGGAGCATCCACTTCGTCAAAAATACAAAATGGAGCAGGGCGTAAAAGGTAAATTGCAAAAAGTAAAGAGGTTGCAGTAAGGGTTTTTTCGCCTCCTGAAAGTTGATTAATCGTTAAGGGACGTTTTCCTTTGGGTTGTGCCATAATTTCGACTTTGGATTCCAAAGGATTTTGTGGGTCGCTTAGTTCCAAATCACAAGAATCTTCTTCTGAAAAAAGGGAACGAAAAACATGAATAAAATTTGTACGAATTTGATGAAATGATTTCATAAAATTTTCTTGTGCAGTCTGTTCAGTTGCTTCAATAGTTCTTAGAAGTGCATTCTTAGCTTCTACCAAATCTTGTTTTTGAGTTTCAATAAAATCGTATCGTTTTTTGATTTTTTGATAGGCTTCGGGTGCAGTCGAGTTAATTTGTCCGATACGTTGTAAACGCTGTTTCAAATGGGTTACTTTTTGTCTCAAGTCCTCTTCTAAAAGAGGCGAAATTTCAGTTTCATGGCTATCTAAAAGTCTATCCAAATCTTCCTCAAATTCAACTGCTAACCGCTCTTTTGTCGAGAGCATTTCGATTCGTAACTCATTGGATTTGCTTTGTAATTCATTAAGTAAAATACTTGTATTTTCTCGATTTTGACGTACTTCCGAAAGCTGTTTTTCAAGATTATTGATTTGCTGCCGAGTAGCATAAAAAACCTTCTCAGTTTCATTTACACCTGTTCGAATTTGAGTTTGTTCGTCCTTTAATCTTTGTAAAATTTCATCAGAATTTTGATACAAATTTTTAGAGTTATTAATTTGGTTTTCAATATTTTGCAATTCTGATGATAATTTCTCAAGACGTTGTTTTGTGCTGTGTAAATTTTGTTTTTTGTAGTCTATTTCCTTGTGAAATCCTTCAAATCGATTTTGCTCTCGAAGCATCAAAATATTTTTTTCATTATAAATTTGACTGGCAGATTCACGAGATTCTTCAGCTTCCAAAAGTTGCATTTCCAATGTTTCTAACTTCTCCTGAAACGTATTTATTTCTTGTTCTAATTTTGCAAGTTGAGGAGATTTTTGTTCTAATATTTGCTGAAGTTCATAGCTATTTTCTTCAATTTCTTGTTTTCTAAATTCTTGTTTTTGTACAATTTCTGTCAATTGTTCTTTTCGACTTCTGACCGAAACAATTTGCTGTTTTAAATCTGTGATAAAATATTCAGTTTCTTGAATTTCTTGCTGATAGGTTTCTGATTTTAATTTTCGAATTTTAGATTCATTCTGTGTTATTTTTTCGTCAATTTCTTGAATGTTTTTTTTAATGTTTTCGATTTCAGAAGCCAAGTTTTTTAATCGACTAACTCGACCAATTTTTTTACCTTCGAAACTTCCAACCGAACCACCAAAAAGCTCTGAATTTTGTCGAATAATTTTCCCATCTAAGGTTACAAAAGTAAAATTCGATTGATAGCCTTTTTCTGTTTTTAAAATCTCAAAACCTTCTTCGTTTTCAAAACCTTCTAAAATAAAAATATCATTTAATAAACTAAAAATCAAATTTTTATAATTAGATTCAAATTCAGTAATTTCAGTAAAACGAATCGCATTTTCAATTTTTGGAAGTGTAACTCTTTCGATTTCGGAGACATTTTCTAATACAAAAAAGCCTGCTTTCCCTTTATCATTTTTATCCAGAATTTGAAGTCCTTCTATGGCTTCTTTTTCGGTTTGGACAATGTAGTAATTCAAATAATTTCGCAAAATATTTTCTAAAGCTGGGCGGTACTTGTCTTCACAAGTCAAAACATCCGAAAGCAAAGGAACATCACAATTCCAATCCTTATTTTTCTTCAAGAATTTGACTGCTTCGGGAAATCCTTCTAAATTATCAACCACTGATTTTAATAATTTATATTCATTTTGGAGTGCATCCAAAAAGCGATTTAAATTAATTTTCGATTCTTTGAATTGTTTAATTTTAGTTTCGGTTTCTGAAATATTTTCTTGTAATCGTTTTTCTTTGACTTGTAATTCTTCGGATTCAAATTCTTTTTCCTCTAAATCCATTCGTAAACTTTCTAATTTATCCAAAAAATCCTGCAAATTATTTTGTTGGGATTCGCCTTCTGTAAAAATCCTTTCAAGTTCTTGCTTTGAAGTATTATACTGAATTTGAGTAGTTTCAAGAATTTTTCTGAGGCTGTAAGTTTGTTTTTCTTGTGCCTTAATTTGTGCTTGAGTGGTGTTATATTTTTGTCGAATTTCTTGGGTAATTTGCTTTTGTTTTTCAAAATTTTCTTTCTCCAAATCAAAATTCAAGGTAATTTCTGATAAGATTTTTTGAGCGGAATTGAGTTGTAATTCGAGGCGTTGTACTTCCGATTCTAAATTTTGTAAAGTCTGTTTTTCGTGTGTAATTTGTGGCTCAAAAGTTTGTTTTTTTTCGGTCAAGAAGCCTTGTCTTTCAGCACTTAATTTCTGTTCATTTTCAAATTCTCTAATTTTTGCCGTTTGCTGATTTAAAGTTTTTTGACGAGATAAAAGTAATTTTTCTGTTTTTTCCAAGCTAATTTTTTGTTCTTCTAATTCCTTATTTTTTTCTTGAATTTGTTGGGTAAAATTTTCTTTCTGACAAGACTCAAATTGTATTTTTTCTTTTAAATTATTGAATTGTTCTACTTTTCGACTCACCGATTTTCGAGCGTAATCCAAACTAATTTTTTTGTATTCCGCTTTGGTTTTGTAATATTTTTCAGCCTGTTTTGCCTGTCGCTCTAAGGATTTTAAATTTTTTTCGATTTCAAAAAGCAAATCTTCCACCCGATTGAGGTCTTCATCGGTAGTTTGGAGTTTTTTGAGAGTCTCTTTTTTTCGGACTTTAAACTTTGAAATTCCAGCAGCTTCTTCGAATAATGCCCGTCGTGAATTATGGGTATCATTGAGGATTTCATCGACCATTTTCAGCTCAATAATCGCATAACTATTCGAGCCTATTCCTGTGTCCATGAATAAGTTATGAATATCTTTGAGCCGACAAACGACATTATTGAGCAAATATTCACTATCCCCTGTTCGGTAGTATCGGCGTGCAATCGTAACCTGTGAATATTCGGTTGGAAGGAGGTTTTTGTTGTTGTCAAAAGTCAAAGAAACCTCCGCCATTTGGAGTGGTTTACGGTGTTTTGTGCCGTTAAAAATGATGTTTTCCATCTTGTCCGAGCGCAGATTTCTGGTACGTTGTTCGCCCAGTACCCAGCGCATGGCATCGATCACGTTGGATTTACCGCATCCGTTGGGTCCGACAATGCCCGTGATGCCTTTGCCGAAATGGATAACTGCCTTTTCGCCAAATGATTTAAAACCCTTGATTTCCAGTCGAGTAAGTTGCATTTTGTGAACCGATTTCTGTTTGGCTTTCGGGAAATAGCCCGCAAAAATAACAACTTTTTTGGAATTGGGATTTTTGGATTGGATTATGCCATTGTTCGTGTCTCACGAACATAAAACAACTCGTGTAAAAATTGCTCGTGAGGCACGAGTAATGGCGATAATGGCTTTTTTACAACTGTCTGTATTCCTTGCCATTGTCCGTGTCTCACGGACAATAAAATGCCATCATCGAATTTTTATCTTAAAATCGCTCTCGGTAATCCGTCAAAAATGAAAAATCTGTTTTTCCACATTCATAAAAAGATGCTGAGGAGTAGAAATATTCCGTAAAATCACTAACTAAATTCCATTTTTGCTGTACAGGATTGGCATGAATGTAATCTAATTTTTGTTCGCATATCTTCTTGGAATACAATGGAATCGGTAAACTATTTCGTTGCCAAAACTGATATTGGCGATTATTGGCATCGGATAAAAAATAGGGCAAAACTTGTGGATGATGAGCTTGCAAATCGTTCAAAAATTGATGTCCTGTATATTTCATAAAACTGGCGTGTGGTAATTCCTTTCCATTTTTGGCTAACATTTCCCAAATAAAATGAACGTGATTGGGCATAATGACAAATCCATAAACTGCCATTTTTTTACGTTTTACCAAATATTCCAAACTACTAATAATCAAAACTTTGTATTTATCTGGTTTGAGTAAATTTTGCCAGTTTAAAATTGTAGCGGTGTAAAAATAAACAGTTTCCAATTCCATGACAGGAAACATCATAAGCCAAAATATTTAGTTTGAGTTTTTTGTGAGATACGAATAGGGATTTGATAAATCATTGTTATGGTTTGATTATCGCCATTGTTCGTGTCTCACGAGCAATTATAACACAAAAAACTCAAACTTTATCAAAATAAGTGTGTCGCTCGTGAGACACGAGCAACGGCTAAGTCCGTAAAAATAATAATTTTTTGGAATTGGAACTTTTGGATTGGTAAATTTACTTTTGTATGTTTGAATGGAAACTAATAATTAATTTATGGCATACGAATCACCTTTATTTCAATCGTCTCTTGAATTATTTGGACATTCAATTGAGCATTTTAATGGGGGAACAGACAAAGACAGAAAGTTTGTTATTCTTCATTTAGCAAATTCTATTGAATTGATTTTTAAAGATTTATTACTTGATTTAGGTGAATCAATTTATAAAAATCCAAAAGAAACTATAACAATTACAAGTTCAATCAAAGTTTTAACTGATGATAAAAACGTTAAAATTCCACACCTTAACAAGTTAGAATTATTAATTGATGAGAGAAACTCTCTTCAACATCGGTATGGGTTTCCTAATGAACTAACTACAATTTTTTATATGGAAGCTACTTACTCTTTTTTCAAAGACTTTTTAAAAGATAATTATGATTTGGTAATTGATGAAGTAATGGCAGAATTTATTTCAGAAGATGATTTAAAAACATTTCAACTTCGTCATGTAAAAAACATACATGAATTAGATAAACTATTAAAAGTATCTAAAATTCACCCAGTTGGAGCATTATTATCAGCATATCGTTATTTAGAAAAAAGATTATTAGGTATTGTTGAAAAAATACAGTTAAGTATTTCAAAAGATAATATTGAAGATAAAAATCTTGACTATTGGGTAACGAGACAAATTACTGATATTTCTAATCTCTCTAATAATTTGAGGATATATGATATTAATTTAGAGAATAATGATAGAGAAACTTTAGAGGCACTAAGAAGACTTAGAAATCAAACTGCTCATGGTAGAGAAGAACCAAGTATGAAAGAGGTTACTAAAATGATTGAATTTATTAAATCATTTGAATCAAAAATAAATGAATTTCAGAATAAAATATTAGGAAACCCTTCAAAATTTATTAAAACTCGTGAGGATGAGCTACCATTTTAGCAAAAAAAACAAATTACTTCTTCTTCCGTTTCGCTAATTCATTTTGAATCTCCTCTGGATTTTTAGCCTGTGCAAAAAGTCCCAAGATGTCAATAATTTCTTGCGGTATATCTTCTTGATAATAAAAGGAATATGGAAAGTTTTAAGTTATTAAATGATTTCCCTATAATAATCTACAATATTCTGAAAAATCCCTAATAATTCGTTTATCTGGCTTAAATAATATTTCTGTTTATCAATTGTTATCGTTTGATTTTCAAGAACTAAAAATTGCCATTCGTCGCCTGTTGTGGCACAACCGTACAATTTTGGAAGCCCAATGCCTTTCTTTTGATTGAACCGTTGCGCTCCGACTAACTGAGCAGAACATTGTTGAATTCCATCTTGAATATCATGACGTTTTGCCTCGACAATATGAATAATTGGGTAATTAATTGTGTATGATTTTATATCTTTTGCCAATATAAAATCGCATTCTCCTTTCAATCCATTTTCGGCATCTCCTGACAAAGTATCTCCTGAATAAATTGTAAAATATTTGTCATTTCTTCGGCGCACTTCCACCAAAATAGGAAATACAATACTTTCAGATTTCGCTTTTTCGCTACGAATGGGAAGTTCATTTGCTAATGCCAAATCCTCTTCTAATCGGGAACTTGGGTGAAGAGGTTCAATGTTTGTAAAAATCTGCTTTTCAATATTTTTTATTCCAAATTTTTCCTCTAAATCATCTAATGTAAAATCTGTAAATGCCATATTTTTAAGGATTTATAACTATCCAAATATACAAAATTTTTCATATATTTGAAAATAAGAATATCACCAAAATCATGAATTTATCTTTATTAAAAGAAGCAGATTCCTTAAAACAAAGATTAGATACTTTAAGAGCTAAATTAGATAATTACAAAATTCGAGAGGCTTTCCAAGTCGAATTTACGTATGAAAGTAATCGAATTGAAGGAAATACTTTGACACTGAGCGAAACGCAATTAGTCATCAATGAAGGCATGACCATTGGTGGAAAAAGTATACGAGAACATTTAGAAGCTATCAATCACAAAGAAGCCATTTTATTTGTCGAAGATATTGTAAGTCAAAAACTTGATTTTAGCGAATACCTATTAAAACAACTTCATGGAATCGTTTTGCATGGCATTGACCGTGAAAATGCAGGACGTTATCGAAATGTACCTGTTTTGATTTCAGGAAGTACTTACATGCCTCCACAGCCTTATCTTGTTCCTAAATTAATGGAAGATTATTTTCGATTTTATGAGACAGAAAAAGACAATTTACATCCGATTGTTTTATCGGCAGAAATGCACGAAAAATTAGTCACAATTCATCCATTTATTGATGGAAACGGTCGAACTTTAAGATTAGTGATGAATTTGATTTTATTGCAACAGGGTTATCCTTTGGCAATTATTGGTGGAAGTTCTGAAAATCGAATCAAATATTATGAGGCTTTACAACAAGTTCAAAACGGAGAAAATAAAACTGCTTTTGTTGGCTATATCATTGAAATTATGATTCAATCTTTGAAACGCTATTTGGTAATTTTAGGAGAAAATTAGATTAAAATGAAATCATTTCTTCTTCCGTTTCGCTAATTCTTTTTGAATCTCCTCTGGATTTTTAGCCTGTGCAAAAAGTCCTGTAACTATCAATAATTTCTTGTGGTATATCTTCTTGATAATAAAAGGAATAGGGTAACTTTTTCATATTGCCTTTTCTTACGGCTTCATCAAATTTGGGTGTTTTTTCGTATCTTTGAGAAAAGAGAATTCAAAACATTATGCAAAAAAGTTATAACTTTTCAAGTATCAAATATTCTGAATTAGAGGAGATTGTAGATATTCGATTAGGAAGTGATGAGGCACATGATTACAAATTCGATGAGTGGTTTCAGTTTGAATACGACCTTTCGGATTTTGAACAAGAGTTTATTGCCAAATTGGTCAAAAAACACAAACGACGTTTGAATTTTTATCAAGAAGAAACCCTAAAAGTCAAATTTATCGGGGCAATTTTAAATCAAGTTGATTTTTTAACGGAAAATTATGCGGATTGGTATGATGCTTCTTTATCAGGTATTGTAAACGGAGTGGAACTGAAGGGCTATCCTGATTTTATGGTCGCAACGGGTATTAGAGAACCTAAGAAACCTTATTTTTTCATTCAAGAATTTAAATCTTCAAAACCTGATAAAGACCCCGAAGTACAGCTTTTGGCTGAATTACTGGTTTCAATCGAAAAAAATAAATCGAAAATCATGCGAGGAGCTTATATCATTGGACAGATTTGGAAATTTGTTGTATTGGAAAAAATAGGAGAGAATGCCTTTGAATATTTTGTTTCAGATGCTTTTGACAGTTTGAAAACACATGATTTAGAACTCATTTATAAAAATTTACAAACGATTAAGTCCAAATACACTTAAAATCATTTCCTCTTCTGTTTAGTTAATTCTTTTTGAATATCCTCTGGATTTTTAGCCTGTGTAAAAAGTCCAACAGCTATCAATAATTTCTTGCGATATATCTTCTTAATAATAAAAGGAATAGGAGAATTTTAAATTCATTGTGTTTGCTTTAAAATAAAATTATGAATAATAATGATGTAATACGTCGTGTCCGATATATATTTGATTATGGAGATGATACGATGATGGAAATTTTTGCTTTGGCGGATTATGAAGTCAATCGAGAAACACTTAGTAATTGGTTAAAAAAAGATGATGACCCCAATTTTGTAGGGATTTATGATAAAGATTTGGCTCGTTTTCTGAATGGTTTTATAGCCTACAAAAGAGGCAAAAAAGAAGGCGAACAACCTAAACCAGAAAAAACGTTAAATAATAATATTATTCTAAATAAATTACGTATTGCACTCAGTTTGAGGAGTGAAGATATGCTGGAAATTTTGGCATTGGCTAATCTACGAATCAGTAAACACGAACTAAGTGCATTTTTTAGAAAACCGCATCAAAACCAATATCGGTTATGTAAAGACCAAATTTTACGAAATTTTTTACATGGATTACAAATCAAATATCGCCCAAACTCTAAATAATTAAGCATAATTAAAAATTATGCCTTACTGGCGCAAGCATCTTGCTTGTGCCTACTATTTCCCAAGCCTCTGCCCTAACATTGATTTTTCAAATACTTGATTATTAGAATTTTAGTATCCTTACATAATAAATATTTGAGTGCATAAATCCTAACGGTCTAAAAATAAACCCCAGCTCCATGACAGGAAACATCATAAGCAAAAATGTTTAATTTAAGTTGTTCGTGAGACACGAACAACAGATTGGAGTAAGTTGCATTTTGTAAACCGATTTCTGTTTGATTTTCGGAAAATAGCTCGCAAAATAACAACTTTTTTGGAATTGGGATTTTTGGATTGGATTAGTGAATAAGGTTTTGTATGTTTGGTGTCAATATAACATTAAACTTCAACGAGATATGGGAGAAAAATCAAGAACAATCGGTTTTTTAGGTGAAAATATTATTACAAATATTTTTAAAATGTTTGGATGGCGTGGGACAGATGGTATCGAAATTAAATGCAATAAAAGACGGAAACATAATAAAAGAACTCACGATATTGATTTTTTCTCTTCTTATGCTTGTCCTCTTGAAAATAATACCCAAGAAAACCTCTATGTATCCGTAAAATACGAAAAATGCGAACCAAATCCAGAAAAAAAATTTATAAAATATGCTGAGACAATCATACAATCGTCAGAATGCTTTGTAAATGCCCCTCTATATTCGCAAGTTTCAAGTTCTAATTATCCAAAGAGAAATCAATCAATCATTCTATGTTGGCTTTTTCATAATATACCTACTGACTATGACTTAATTAAAAAATTAGTTAATGTAAAAACCAAAATTGAGAGTGATTTTGAAAATGTATATATCCTTGATAATAAACGCATAACATTTTTATTTAATGCTATAAACTTTGCTAAAAATCTATATCCAAATTATCCGATAGAGTTTGAGTACATAAAAACAGGCATTAATGAAAAAAATGATGGAGGAAGAAAACTATCAGGAAATATTTTACCTGTCCAGTATGTAAATTCTTCTATACTTCCAATTCGTATTAATCAAGAAAAAGAACATAAATACATTCGACAATCCACTTTAATGAAATTTTCTGAAAGTAATTTTGATGAAATGATTGAGGTCAAATCTTTTTATACAACATTCAAATCATTTGAAAATACAGACTATATCGGATTTAGTAAACCAAATGAAATAGCTCCAGAATTTAATATTGAGACAATGTTGCCATTTGGAGACCAAATGAGACAATTAATAAATCAAAGTTATATTTATAAACATGATTTACAAGTCTTTTTAAAAAAACGAGGGATTCATATAGCCCGTAACCTTGGCAAAGATATGTTAGCTCCCTTTTTTGCAAAAACAATTATTAGTCCAAACGAATTTGAATTTTTGAAAAGAAAACAACTATCCAAAGAAAATGCAGACCGAATTTTTAGGCAAACATTAAAATTAAAACAAGAAAACACAGAATTAGATGAGGTAGTTGAAGCTGTTCAAAATAAAGTTAATTTTCGAGAAGTATTTCAACAAAATGACCCAGCTGCTGAAATTATAGAAGAAACGGGGTTTGTAGAAGATAAGAACGGTGCATATCGAAAAACTATAAAAACAAAATCAAGCAAATTAACCAAAGATTGGGCGCAACCTAAAGCATATACAAAACATGAAATTGTAATTAAACCTAATCAAAAAAAATCTGAAGTTTTCATTGATTATGTGGCGGATTCATCTGAAGGAAACACATTAAACAAAAAAATTAGTCCTAAAATTAATCAAGAGTTAATAAAGAAACAGTATGTCGTCAATAAAAATATACAAGAAGACAAAATGCTGGCAAATGACTTAACTAATGAAAAAAGAACAGAGTTTTTATTTAATTTGGCGTTTCTTGAGAATATAGAAAATAATTTATCATTTTTCAGCATCACAAATGTCCAAATACGTCCTAACAACGAAAAAGCATTGCCAGATGATATTAAATCATTGAAGGACAGAGTAGAACAACAAACTTTTACAGGTAAAGATTTACAAGAAATAGCGTATATTAAAGACAAAAAGTATCGAGATTTTTTTATTTTTGAAAGTATTAATTTAGAGTACAATTTCACGTTTGAAGAATTAAAGGGACGAATCAGAATTGAGTTTGGTTATCCAAAGCTTACAGATTTGCCAGATGATAAGTCAGAATTTGAATATAAAATCATTGAAATTATTCCATTTACAGAAGCCAATTTATCTAAAAAAGAATATCATGAACTTGATATGAATATCAAAGACATATTTAGTGATATTGTATCAGAGTTTTATGCTAAAATTGAAAAGAAATATGGAACACAAATGAACATCGGTTTTTAATCATTTCTTCTTCCGTTTCGCTAATTCATTTTGAATCTCCTCTGGATTTTTAGCCTGTGCAAAAAGTCCCAAAATGTCAATAATTTCTTGCGGTATATCTTCTTGATAATAAAAGAAATATGGAAATTTTTTCATATTGCCTTTTCTCACGGCTTCATCAAATTTGGGTGTTTTTTCGTATCTTTGAGAAAAGAGAATTCAGGACATTATGCAAAAAAGCCATGATTTTTCAAATATCAAATATTCCGAGTTAGAGGAAATTGTAGATATTCGATTAGAAAACGATGAAGTACACGATTACAAATTCAATAAAAATTAATATTATAAACGAAATCCAATAATCAAAATATCATCAGTCTGGGGACGGTAGCCTTGCCAACGATGGAGTTCACGGCGTAATTTTCGTCTTTGTTTTTCCATCGGAAGTGAACTAATAGTATGGATAAAATGGCGGAAGTTTTTGGTTAAATATTTTTGTCCTTCTTCTCCTCCAAATTGATCTTGAAAACCATCCGAAAAAATATAGAAATTATCCTTAGATTGATAAGAAATATTAATAGTTTCAAATATCTTCTTTTTTCGGAGACGTGTGGTTCCTCCTACAGTCGCTCTTGAACCCTTATACTGGTGTAATTCACCCAAAGCGTCCACTTGATACAGGGGATTTTTTGCTCCCGAAAATTGGACTTCTTGTTTACTTTTATCAATCACCAAAATAGCCGCATCCATACCATCATTCGCGCTTTGTCGTCCATCTTTGTGAAGTGATGAGGTGATTTTTTGGTCTAATTCATACAGAATTTGAGCGGGGTCAGTAATGCCATCTTGTGTAATAATCTCATCTAAAAAATTGTATCCCATAATAGTCATAAATGCCCCTGGTACTCCATGCCCTGTACAATCTGCCGCCATTATAATTTGTTTATTTTCTTTATAAGCATGAAAATAAAAATCTCCCGATACAATATCTTTAGGCAAGAGTAGCACAAATCCTTCTCGAAACTGTTCTGAAATAAAATCCTCACTTCCAAGTACTGCCCGTTGAATCCTCCGAGCATAACGAACACTATCTGTGATGTGTTTATTGGTTTTAGTTAATTTAGCATTTTGCTCTAATAATTGCTCTCCCTGAATTTCAAGTTCTTCCTTTTGCTGAGAAACTTCAGCAGTTCGTTCAATAACTTTCTGTTCAAGATTGGCTGATAAGTCTTCGACTTCAGTAAAAGCTCTAGAAAATCGACGAGCAATAATTAAAAATTGTAAACTCAAAAATATTCCAAAGGCTAAAGGCAAAAACTCTGATTCGTCCACAAGTTTAATTTCGATAGTATGTAAAGCATCATTAATACCTGCAAAAATCATCGTCAGAATACCAATCATCTGTAAACTAGATTCAGGACGTTTTCGGATAGCTGCCCGAAATAAGATAATCACCAAATATCCTGCAAATCCAAAAACAAAAACTTGCATTGGGATGATGGTTTCATTGAAAATTAGAAAAGGCATTAAGATCCCAGTAATCACATATCCGCCTAAAATCAAGGTTGCAACATGAATAAGTGAAGCTTTTTCAATATAACCCTGATTTTGTTGAGCAAAACTTCTAAGATTTATCAGGTGTAATATTCGGTTCACCAAACCAGTAATTCTCAAAGTAGCTTCCTGTGGGTATAAACTCTGAGCATATGACAAAGCTAAAGGAATAAGTGCCGCATTACCTAAATAATAAATTTTAACCTGAATATTACTTGAGAAAAAAGTCGAATGAAGATGTAAATATTCGTAAATAAAATGATCTCCAAAAATCGTAAATCGTAAACCAATCACAAAACAAATCAATCCAAAATATAAGGTTGATATATTTTTTTTCCTAAAAAAGTACAAAACTAAGTGATACAAACTCATCACGTAAAGTACCCCTAACCACATAATCTGGCGGACATTAATGAGTTGGTGTTGTTTCTGAAGTTCGCCTTTAGCTCCGATTTGAAATCCTTTAACTAGTCCTGCAATAAAGAAACTTTCATTTTTGGCTTGTGCTGTAATGATTAGTTCTGGTTGAGAAATAGCAACCGTAGAGGTAATTTTGATAATGGCTTGTTGTAGAGAGTCAGAGATCTTTTCTGATTCGTGGGTAATGGCTTTTTGATTCATCCAAACCCGTCCTGCTGTCCAAATTTGAGGAATGGCAATATCAATCTCTTGAATATCAGGTGGTAAAATAACCTTTAGACGATATGTAGCTTCTCCAATTGCAGGGTATTTTTCACCTTGGGCGTTGGTTTGGGTAGTCCACGAAGTTGGAACTTTAAGATAGGTTTTTGGTTTTGAGTTTTCTTTAAAATCGTGAGGGTGAATTAATTGATTCCAATAAAACTCCCATTCTCCATCTAGATTATAGACAAAATTATCTGTCCAATTGACTTCTGACAAATCCAAAATCCCTTCTTGAATTTGAGGGGCTTTGTCATCTTGAGCATAGCTTTCTAATCCAATTAAAACAAAACCAAAACTCCACAGAGTCCAAGAAATAAATGATAATTTGATGTCTCTCATCCGTTAATGTTTGTTTCCTTTTACATAAAAGAACCTATTGCTAAATACCCGATATTATCTTACTCCCAAATAATCTTAACATATCCCGCAATCGTTCCCTTGCGATCTTTGACTTCAGAACGTGATATTTTTAGTTTATCATCATTCTTTATTTTATCTAATTCGGTTCGGATATAGTCAGTATATTTAGAAAGGTCTTCTCGTCTCATTTGAAATCGTTTTGCCATTGTCTCATTAACAAAAATTGGATTGAGGTTAGGGTCAGTTACGACAATTGGTAAACTAATCGAATCTAAGATATGTTCATAAAATATAACATTTCCTTGTGCCTTAATTAGTTTCTTTGATAATTTATTTTCTTTCTTACTAGATTGGTCAAGTACCCGATTCATAGCATGCTCCTTGCGACGCATTTGCTCCTGTGTACTTTGTAATTCTTCCATATTTTGGCGCATTTCCTCTTCACGCGTACGCAACTCTTGCTCTTGTTCTTGTGAAACAGATAACAGTTCTTTTGTTCGTTCGTTATTTTGAATACTGGCATAAGTCGAGGCAATATGCTCTCCTAATTTCTCTAAGAATTCAATCTCATAAGCTTCATAATTTTGGAAAGCAGCTAATTCTAAAATACCATATACTTCGTTATTTAAAATAAAGGGAACCAGTAAAATACAGTTTGGATTTGCTTTACCTAATCCTGAAGTAATATTCACATAATTATCAGGAACTTTGGTCATATAAACGTATTTTTTTTCCATGTATGCCTGTCCAATCAAACCCTCACGAGGACGAATCTTTTGGACTTTATATTTTTTACGGTCATATGCAAAGCATGATACTAATTCTAAATATTTTTCCTGATTTTCTTCTTCCTTAACGAAAAATAATCCTCCTTGTACGGCTTTCATTTCTCGTACAATTTCTAAGATTAGCTCATCGGATAGGGTTTGTAAATCTCCTGAATTCATTCGCAAAATTTGGTCAAATCGGGTTAATCCTTCATTAATGCGTTGTCGTTTTTTGGTTTCTTTTTGATTTTCCAAAAGACTCTCTCGCATCGCTAGAAGTGCCAAACCTAAAGTATCATTTTTGCTAAACACTTCAAAATCAGCTTCTAAATTACCTTTTCGTATTTGGTCGGCAAACTCTGTTTTGGATTCCAAGTTATCGGACATCATATTAAGTGCTTCAACCAGCTTTCCTGTTTCATCATAAAAAAGATAGTCCAGTCGTTCTGAAAAATCTCCTTGAGCAATATTTTCTGCTAAATCCACACTTGCTTGAATAGGATCAGAAATTTGTCGAATCAAAAAATAGGTTAATACATTAGTAAGAATCATTAACAAAATAGTAATCGCAATAAACTCGACTTGTAATGCTCGAATTCGTTTATCATATAACGCTGCCTTTTGTCCACCTGCACCAACAATCCAGCCCCAAGGTTCATAGTATTCAGTATATGCCCACCAGAGTTCGGTTTTTTTGTTTGGAAATTGCCAATATTCTGTGATTAATCTTTTAGTTTTCTGAACATTTGCCCATGTTTCGCGCATCACATAACGCCCTTTTATACGCATATCCCACAAATTATCACCTTCTTGAATAGGATTCATGACCGCCACTCCATTTTGATCATTTGCCCAAACAGTTAAGGCACTTTCTTTATCTAATAATTTAGAGGTCAATGGATTACGAGTCCCTTTCGTACTTTTTGCACCTAAAATATATCGTTTTACTGATTCTTGAGCTTCATATAATGAAATTTCCTTACGTTGAACACGCTCATGAGCATACTTCATTAGACCAATTACATCTTTAACTTCTCGGGAAAAAATCGCCGTACTTAGCTCTTCGGTCTCATTCTCAACATAAGTTAAACCCACCCAAGCGGTTAATGTAGAAACCAATAGTACACCAAAACTATTTAAGGTAAGGATTTTTAGTGTAATACTAATATCGCTCAGATTTTCCAAAAAATCATTTATACTTTTCATGTTGTCTGCCAGTTTTGTCTGAACTCGTCTATATGAAATCGGAGAATAATTCATCTTGAGCAAAAAGTTTACCAGTTGGTTTTACAATTGATTTTTTGATTGGTACAGAGTCCTTAGGGTGAAGTATGACAAAGATAACTTTCTTTGGTTTATGAATTGATTTTTTCAAAAAAAGTCTATTTTCTATAGAAAAGAATTTTGTCCTTAGAAATGGATTTAAAAAAAAGCTATACCTTTGTACTTAATGCGATTTATAGCTTACATATTGATAATTCAAATGTGGTTACTTGGTTTTTTGCCCTATCAAGATATGGGGGAATTGGTCAAGTCTAGTGATTTATGGAATCACTGGCAACACCATCACCAAACAGCTTCATTCTGGGATTTTGTAAGATTACACTATATTAATTATCAACATCACGAAGAAGATCACGACCATCACAAAGATTTACCTTTTCATTCACATCATACTACACCACAAGGAATTCATTTTTTACCACATATATCTATCTTCCAATTTGAAAGATTTTTCTTAGCTGATTGTAAAATCAAAACTTTTTATCAAGAACGAATCTATTCCTTTATCCTATTCGAGATTTGGCAACCGCCAAAGTTTTAAAGTTTGAAAATTCGCGTTTCTGAGAACTTTTATTTTGTAAAATACTGATTATCAATTAATTAACATTTTACAAGTACGAGTCCTTTTACCCTTTTTTATTTTCAAAACTTTAAAATCAATCTTTATAATGATAAAATATTTTTTAGCAGGCTTAATTTTCATAAGCCAAATCGGGTTGGGATTGGGTCAAAATTCCTTAAAAATTAATATTAAAGATGGTAATAGTCAAGAGCCACTAACTGGAGCAACGATTTTGTTGAAAGGAACAAATAACGGAACAGTTACAGACATTGACGGTATGGCTCAGCTTACCAATATTCCTAATGGAAAACAAATTATCCAAGTTTCTTTTATCGGTTATCAAACCCTAGAGGATACCCTAATTTTCCCATTTACAGAGGCAGAAATCTGGGAAATTTCTTTAGTTCCTTTAGCTGAAGAATTGGACGGAGTAGTCATTGAAAGTACTCGTGCCAATCGCTCAATCGAAAGTATACCGACTCGTGTCGAAGCCCTGACCGATGAAATTGACGAAGCTGCCTCAATGGAGCCTAGTCGAATCTCTCACTTAATTACGCATAGTACTGGAGTTCAAGTACAAACCACTTCTGCTACTTCCAATGGAGCCGTAGTTCGGATTCAGGGTTTGAATGGTCGTTATACCAAATTACTCAAAGATGGTTTTCCGATGTATGGTGGTTTTTCAGGGAGTTTGGATATTTTACAAATCCCACCTTTGGACTTACGACAAGTCGAATTTATCAAAGGATCATCTTCTACTTTGCATGGTGGTGGAGCAATTGGTGGAATTGTTAATTTGCTAACAAAAAAAGCAGAAAAAAACGAGACTCTTTTACATTTAAACCGTTCTTCAGTAGGTTCAAATGATTTTAATTTTTTTGCCTCTCGACGTTTCGGAAAATTTGGTTTTACTAACTTAGCATCTTATCAGTTGCATGAGGCCTACGATGCAGATGATGATGGTTTTAGTGATTTGCCAAAAGCCTCCAAATTCAATTTTAATCCCAAATTATTTTATTATCCTTCTGAACGAACAACCATCTATTTGGGCGGAATGATCAGTAAGGAATTTAGGGACGGTGGTGATATGAAATTAATTAAAAATCAAGAGCCTACAATTGATCATTTTTATAAGGATGCTCAGGTTTCAAGCCGTTATACTACTCAATTTCAATTTGATACCCGAATTGGTGATAATCAAAAACTATTATTTAAAAATAGCTTAAGTTTCTTTGATAGAACAATTGATATTCGTCAAAATTCGGTGGGAGATCGAGCCTTATTTTCAGGTGAACAAGTTTCTAGTTTTTCAGAGTTGACATACAGTTACTTTAGCCAAAAACACGAATTAATTCTGGGATTAAACTATGTAACGGATAAATTTACTGAAAAAGATTTAGGGACAGCCCCTACACCCAGACGTAATCAAAATCAAAAAACGGCAAGTATTTTTATCAATCATGTTTGGGAAATGACTCCATTTTTAAATATCGAAAGTGGTTTACGTACTGATTGGAATAAAAATACATCCAGTTTAGGAGAAGATGAAGGACGTTTTTATGTTTTACCTAGAATTAGTGCTTTGGTGCGTTATTCCGAGAAGTGGACAACTCGTTTTGGTGGTGGTTTAGGTTATCGCCCACTTACTATTTTCAACGAGGAAGCTGAACCTTTTGGTTTTCAAGGAATTCAACCTATTGATTATTTGAATCAAAAAACAGAGCAATCCTATGGTTTGAATGCCGATATAAATTATCGTTCTCAGTTCGGAGATAAGATTTTATTGACGGTTAACCAGATGTTTTTTTATAACCAAATTCAACATCCTGTAATGTTGCAAGTTATTTCACCAACCGAACTTCATTTTATTAATAATTCAGACAATTTAATAAGTCAAGGTTTTGAAACACAAATCAAGCTGACTTTTGGTGCATTTACTTGGTTCTTAGGTTATACTTATACAGATAGTTTCCTAAAAAAATCATCTGAAAATCAATCTCTTATCTTAACTCCTGAACATAGCATCAAAGGTGATTTATTATTTGTGCAGGATCGAAAGTGGCGAATTGGTTGGGACTATGAATATAAAAGTAGCCAAAGACTTTCTAATGGTTCAAAAACAAGAGATCTGTTTACCACAGGAGTAGTTATTGAACGAACATTAGACAATTTTGTATTATTTTTCAATGCAGAAAATATTACAGATGTTCGTCAAAGTCGCTATGAAAGTTTACTTTCGTTACCGAATAATACACCTCAATTTACAGAAGTTTATGCTCCATTGGATGGTAGATTTTTCAATTTTGGATTGAAAATTATCTTATAATTAAACAATTGACAATCAATATTTTGATATTAATTTAAAATTAACTAATAGGCTTTATCACACTTCTTCTTGTAAGGTTAAATTTTCTGAAATTTTTTGGCGAATTGGAAATTAATTTGTTTGGATAAAGTTAAAAACTACTATTTGTTTAGTCTTACAAAAAATGATGATAAAGTCTATTGTTATTTGTTTAATTTTGAATTTTTGCATAGAACCATCTTGAAAACTAACTTTGTTTCAAATTTTTTGGAAATCTATTAAATATGGAAAAATATTCAAAGTTTATTTTTTTGATAGGCTGGATAATATTTCTAGCTTCTTGTGAACCGACTAAACCCACTGTAGTCAAGGACTACTCCCTAGATTTAACACCATATCGTGTTAGTTATGCGGATACCATACTAGAAAATAAAGTTCCTGAACGTCCGAATAAGTGGGATTTATTCACTAAAAAATTAGCATCTATGACTGTCCAAAACAGTAATGCCCAATTATCTCAGCATCTTCGGGGTATCGCAAAAAGCAACGAAAAAATTAAGTATTCCTATGGTTATGTAGTTCAAGTTTATTCAGGTGGAAACCGAGAAGAAGCCAATAACCATATTCGGCAAGCTCGTACTATGACCAACGAAACTGTAAAAATTGTTTATAAAGAGCCTAATTATCAGGTACATATTGGGAATTATTTAAGTCGTCCGATGGCTCATCAGACTTATACTTTAGTCAAAAAAGCTTTCCCGACATCTCTTATTATACCCTGTAGAATCAAAATTGAACATTATAAATACGCCTCTCGAACGGATGACGAAGAAGACGATAATTAAAATTAAATACAAAAATCAAAATAAGTTAATCCAAAGAATTTTATTTTTGGGATTTATGCTTATTCAAGCCTGTCAGCTCGAAAATGAAGTTTTAGATTCGTCTCCTTCTGAACCCCTTCAATTTTCGACAGATACGGTTTTTTTTGACACTATCTTGACGACAACTCCAAGCCTAACAAAACGATTAACTGTCTATAATCCAAATAAAAAGGCTGTAGAGTTAGATGAAATTAGCATTCTAAATCCACGAACACCGTTCACCTTAACAGTCAATGGACAAAAGAATACACGTTTTCGGAAAATTCGATTGTTCGGAAAAGACAGTTTGCGGATTTTTATTGAGACACAAATCCAAGAACAGGATGAAGATTTACCTTTTTTAGTACATGATTCGCTTCGTTTAGTACTAAGTAATCGGGAACAATTTGTGAATTTAGTAGGATGGGGACAAGATGCTCATTTTCTAAATCAAGAAATTTTACAACAAAATACGTTTTGGGAAGGCTCGAAACCTTACGTCATTTATGGCAGTCTTTTGGTTGATACACTGACAACTCTAGTTATCCAAGAAGGTGTACAGATTTATATGAGTTATGAATCGGCAATCTACATTAAAGGAAGCTTAAAAATTTTAGGTTCAAATGATAAACCTGTGATTATTAGAAATATACGAAATGATCAAGATTATCAAAATGCGTTTGGGCAATGGGTTGGAATTTATTTTTTAGAAGGCACTTTTGCTAATGAAATCGAAAATGCTCGCATTAGAAATGGTGTTTTTGGTTTGAGAGTAGGTTCACCAGATAACAATTCTGAGCCAGAAGTTACATTAAAAAATACAGTCATTGAGAATATGCAAACCTATGGTATAGTAGGATTTACGTCCGATATCTATGCCGAAAATGTATTGATTAATAATTGTATTGACGGTACTTTTGCAGGTTTAGCTGGTGGAAACTACACACTTCGACATTGTACATTATCAAATGCTGGCAGTCGATTTTTCCGAGAAAGCCCAAGCGTTACTTTTTCTAACTTTATACTAGATGAATCAAATCAACTTTTTAATCCTGAAGGTACTTTTGTTGAATTAGAAAATTGTATTATTTGGGGAAGTTTAGAAGAGGAATTTCAACTATTACATCAAGGAAATCAACCGATCAGTCTCTCTTTACAACATAATTTATTGAAAACCCAGCAGAAACTAGAAAATGGAAATAATATTCTGAACGAAAATCCGAAGTTCAAGAATCCAAATGAATATGATTTTCAGTTAGATACTTTAAGTCCAGCCAAAGATCAAGGAAAAACTTCCATCATTAAAATAGATTTACTTCATCAATCACGAGACTCAAAGCCTGATTTGGGAGCTTATGAACGAATTGAATGATAAAATAAAGTGCTTAAAATTTAGAACTAAATTTTAAGCACTACTTCTCTGTGAAAAGTTTCTCCTCATCATGAAAGCAAAATCCTATCTTTTCCCATCCTTTAGTCTCTCTTTTCTGTAAAGGAATCTCAAAAAATTTGTCTGTTTTGTAGCTTTTTGAATAAGGTTGGTAGAGATTTTAACCTAGTTAGTCGAAATCTGTTCCCAAAGACAGCCAAGAAGTGAACGAAGAAAAATAGAAGCCCGTTTTTGACATATAACAATAGTTGGATAAAATACCAAATGACGCTTAGAGTTATAGGATTTTAACTAATTGAAAATCAAACAACAATCAAAAAAATACTACAAAACCAACCGATTTTAAATTACAAATATAATTTAAGTTTAAAATATTATTTTTCTATTTTCCTACAATTTAATTACAAGAAACATATGAAACGGGTTTTGGTGGTAAGCTTATTTAGTGTCTTTCTTTTGGTTATTGGTCAAAATTATGCTCAAAATGTAAAAGTAGATATTCAGGTCAATGCAGATACCGTTTGGACTAATAAGTATAAAATTCGAATGGGTGAGCCTGATGTGATTTATTTACGGATGGCTTATGGAAGTCATTCTTTTTTGAACACTTCAGCACTTCGCCGATTACAAAGCAAAGAAATTGAAAGTATTCGCCTAATTTATACAGAATATCCTGAAGGAGCAGATTTGGAATGGCTCACAAAACGGCGTTTAATTTCTCTGTATCTACTTGAACCTAAGATATATGAACAGTCTGCAGCATGGAAATTTATTGCCCAAACAGGTGCAACTTCTGCCTCAAATGCGGCACGGATGTTCCACGGATTTGAGATTACCATGCGCCCCGAAAAGGCTAAAGATTCTCCTACCATTGCAGGAGCTGGAGATGAAACCACTTATTTGCGAGAAGTGGTTGAAGGAAAACGAGCCTTAGAAGACTCCACGGTGATTAGGGTTTTAGGACGAAATCCCGACTGGGAAGAAATGTTAGTTGTTGCTGATTTAACGGGAAGTATGTCGCCTTACATTGCTCAACTTTTGGTATGGTTAAAATTGAATATGCACGAACGCCCTGCTCAGCATTTTGTGTTTTTCAATGATGGAGACCGTACCCCTAACTTTTTGAAACAAATTGGTGAAACTGGTGGACTTTATGATACCAAAACAGAATCTTTAGATACGGTTTTACATACAGCTTACAAAACAATGATGAATGGTTACGGTGGAGATGAACCTGAAAATAATGTAGAAGCCACTTTACATGGTATTAATGAATGTCAACATTGTCAAGACGTGGTCATGATTGCTGATAACTGGGCAACTCCACGAGATTTATCATTAGCGAAAAAAGTTAAAAAACCACTCAAAATCATTTTGTGTGGGACAGATAAAGGCGTGAATGCCAAATACTTAAATCTAGCTCGTCAAACAGGAGGTTCAATACATACAATCGAGGAAGATATTTTAAACTTGATGGATTTAAATGAAGGAGAATCAATTGTCATTGGGGATGAAAAATTTCAAATCCAAAGCGGAGAATTTACGCAAGTTTTAGAATAACCATATTCCGTCAGCTTTGCCTAAAATATTGATTTTTAGAAAATTTTATTTTCTTAGCGTAAGATTAGCAAACCCTACTATAATTTTAGGAATATATATTAACAAAAAATTTATGAACTATTAAGAATTAAATAAAAAAACCTATAAGGTTTAAAATCCTTATAGGTTTGATTTATAATAAGTTATGAAAATACCCTGACTACTTAGACATATCTTCTTTAAGTTGTTCTAAGATACCTAAATCGCCAAGTGTTGCGCTACTTTCAGAAGAAGAATCTTTGGAAGGCGTATTTTTCTTCACTACTTTTTTCTGAACTTTTGGAACAGGCTCTTGGTAAGTTACAGAATGTGAAAGAATAATTCGTTTATCTTCTTTCGAGAATTCCAAAACACGGAACAATAATTTTTCGCCCATATCTGCTCTTTCTCCGTCTTCTTTGGTCAAGTGTTTTGCAGTTGAGAAACCTTCTAAACCATATGGTAATTCGAGTGTTGCTCCTTTCTCAGTTCGGTTAATAACCGTACATTCATGAGAAGTTCCAACAGCAAATACCGTTTCGAATGTATCCCAAGGATTCTCTTCTAATTGCTTGTGTCCAAGAGCTAAACGTCGTTGAGCCGTATCTAATTCAAGAACTTGAACTTCAAGATTTTCTCCGATTTTTGTAAATTCAGAAGGATGCTTGATTTTTCGAGTCCAAGATAAATCAGAAACGTGAACCAAACCGTCAATACCCTCTTCTAATTCGATAAATAAACCAAAGTTGGTTAAGTTTCGAACCACACCTGTATGCTTTGTTCCGATAGCATATTTGGTTTTGAGGTCTTGTTTTGTCCAAGGATCTTCTGTCAATTGCTTGATACCCAATGACATTTTACGATCTTCACGGTCAAGCGTCAATACCTGAGCTTCGAGTTCATCCCCAATCTTGATAAAGTCTTGTGGATTTCTCAAGTGCTGAGACCAAGACATTTCTGATACGTGAATTAAACCTTCTACACCTGGCATAATTTCTAAGAATGCGCCATAATCAGCTACATTAACGATACGTCCCTGAACTTTTGTACCGACCTTGATACCTTCTGGTAAACTATCCCAAGGATGAGGGACTAATTGCTTCATACCTAATGAGATACGCTTCTTGTTCTCGTCGAAATCCAAGACCACGACATTGACTTTTTGGTCGAGTTCACAGACTTCTTCGGGATGGCTAATGCGTCCCCACGAAATATCAGTAATGTGCAATAAACCATCCACACCACCTAAGTCAATAAATACCCCGAAGTTGGTCATGTTCTTAATTACACCTTCAAGAACTTGTCCTTTTTCAAGGTTATTCAATATTTCAGCACGTTGTTTCTCAAGGTCTTTCTCAATAAGGACTTTGTGTGAAACAACAACATTATCATTTGTGTAATTAATTTTCACAACCTTAACTTCCATCTTTTTGCCTACAAAAACATCAAAGTCTCGGATAGGCTTCACATCAATTTGTGAACCAGGAAGGAAAGCCTCAATACTGAAAATATCGACAATCAAGCCACCTTTAGTACGTCTCTTGACGATACCTTCAATCACTTTATCATTGCTGTACGCATCTTCGATATTTTCCCAAGCCCGAACAACTTTAGCCTTTTTACGTGAAAGAATTAACTGTCCGTTTTTGTCTTCTTGTGACTCAATGTACACTTCTACTTCATCACCCACCTGCAATTCAGGCAAGTCTCGGAATTCGGAAATAGAAACTAAACCATCTGATTTGAAGCCGATATTAACAACGACATCACGCTTGCTAATACTGACAACTGTTCCTTTAATTACTTCATTTTCAGAAACCTCACTCATTGTACTATCGTACATTTTGAGCAATTCATCTTTTTGAATAGCGTCGTATTCAGAGCCAAAGCCTTGAGTACCTACGTGGTCCCAATCAAAATCAGCTACTTCGTCTATGGTTGTTTCTGTAGCTTCTACGTCCATTACGTCCTCCACTTGAGCAGTTGGATTTTCTGTTTGATTATCAGTCATGTAAACTCAGTTTTGCACCTCGCTTTACGCTTCGGTTCTCGGTGCAATTAGAACCGAACACTTAATGAAACCATGAATTTTTTTGCACTAAGTCTTTGATTTTAAATTTTTTGACTTCATAAAAATGCAAAAAAATACGCCTTTACGTCCGAAAGGCGTGCAAAGATACATAAAATTTTACTAAATCAACTAAGTATGCAGTCCGCATTCTGTTTTTTGTTTTCCTGCCCAACGTCCTGCTCGTCCTTCACCTTTTTGGGTACAATGTGAACACCCAATTGAACCATAACCTTTTGCCTTGAGGGGGTGTTGAGGCAAATCATAAATTCTTAAATGAGCATTTAACTCTTCTCGTGTTACATCAATTAGAGGATAAAATTTAATCATACCTTTAGAATATTCAAAGATATTCAAGTTTTCTCGGAAAGGATTTTGCCAAGCCATTAAACCTGAAATCCAAACTTTATGCTGTTTCTTAATATCTTGGAGAGGTGTTACTTTATTAACCGAGCAGCACAAATCAGCATCGTGTTTCCAAATCTGGCTTTTTCGACTCATCTCATTCATCTCTGTATCAGGCAGAACATCAATAACATTTAAATTAAATTCTTGGGCAATTTTATTTTTGTAAACAATAGTTTCTTCAAAGTGATAGGTCGTATCAATAAAATAAACAGGAGCATCGATATTCTGACGAGAAAACAAGTACAATAGAAAAACGGCAGTTGTACCAAAGGAGGAAGTCAATAAGATTTTATCCAAATCTTCATAAACTTCTCGAATGCGCTCTTCGGGTGTAAGGCTTTGATACTTTTCGTTCAACTGTTGCAATTGTACCAATTGCGGATTCAATAAAATATTAGCGTTATTGGATGTAATGACTGACATAATTGATTGTATTTTTAGGTGTGTTTAGATTTAGTTTAAATTTAAAGAAGCCTATGGAGTGCATGAAAGGGCGAGATACAAAAAAGCCTTTCCCAAACACGCAGTATAGGAAAGGCTTTTGTATGAACTATGAATGAATCAATGAAAAGACTCAGATCGGTATAGACAGACTACTCCTCTCCTGTGTTGACATAACACAACACCAAAACCAGCACTCGCATCGGCGAGAGGCTAGGATTTTTTCATCTGGTGAGAAAAGAGTGGACATATTTTTAGGGCTTATTTTGAATTTGGTTGCAATTTTACAACCTCAATATTTACTTTCCAAATTCAGGAACGAAAATTTAGGGATAAAGTTTAAAATTTAACGTTTCGTTATTTCTCAAACCCCAACCACATATTCTAGATTAGAATACTTCTCGAATATGGATAGGTACACGGATTTTCTCCCATTCTAAGATGACATCTGCCATATGTTCTTCTGGTGAAGCAATCTGGAAAGTCAAGTTTTCTACATTTTCTGAAATAGTTTCAGGTGTAACTTGTAAGCGTAAAGCATCTTCAGCTTCTGAATATTTAAAAGCTCCCCACTGGTCAGCATTATTACTAAAAATAATCGTCCATTCATTTTCTTGTGGAATGCTAAATAAAGCATAACGACCTGCTGGCAATTTTTGTCCTTCGACCATAATATCCTTATTTGTACTGAAAACAGTAGCTTCATTGGCTCCTGTTCGCCATACTTCTCCAAATGGTACTAATTCTCCCCAAATTTTTCGACCACGTACCGCAGGTTGACTGTAATTAATTTGGAGCTGTACGTTTCCTACATTCGCCTTGACGCTATCAGGTGGACTTTTTCGTTGTGATTTATCTTCTATTGAAGATGCTGGAGCTTCAGCAGAGTCTTTAGCGGGTGTTTCTACGGAAAGAGTATCAGTAATCGTAGAGGTATTTTCAGTTTTCTTTTGGCATGCACTCAGGACTAATCCGATTCCAAAGGCGATAACTAGTACATAAATAGGCTTAAAATTCATCAACTTTATATGTTTTATGAGTTGCAATTTGGGAATTATCAGCACACAAAGGTAGAGAAAAGCAATCGAAAAAGAGAGTGTGTAGAAATTCCTTGAAGATCGTTTCAAGAAATATTAAAGTTAAAGAATCAATTAAGTTTTACATTAGGCTCATATTTTACACCTCCGAAAATGTGCAAAAAAATAGAGCGAGAATATCGAAAAGAAAAAGGAATAAATACCAAGGTAGCTACTGTGATATTTATCATGTAGATATGAATAGGAGGCTTATTAAGTAACACAGTAGTAACTACAAAAACAGTAATAAAAATGGCTACTGAAAAGGCATAACTTACATACATTGCCCCTTGAAAAAAGGAGGGTTGAACCTCATATTCCAGTCCGCATTTTGGGCAATGAGTGTACATCGCCATAAAATTTTTACTCAGAAGTCTGTTTTTGAACATTTTGCCCTCTCGACAGCGTGGGCATTTACAGTGGAGTATCGTAGCGAATTTATTTTTTGTTGCCATATTTAATAGAGGTTTTTCTAAGAAAAGTAACTTGATAGGAGATTGTTTCATTTTTAGGCAAAAAACTGGGTATCAAGATTTACAGTTTAGTTTTTTAAAAACTAATTCAAATAAATAATGAGAACACTACTTCCTATTTCTAGTACAACAACATGGCATCAAAAATAAACTCAATATTCATTTTTTGGAGATAAAAAAAGTACCCCGAAGTAATTCGAAATGCTTTTTATCAATTCTTGCCTGATTATAAGTATTTACTCTCTTTCATGATAATATTTAAATCATTATTAAATAAACAAAATTTGAATAAAGCTGAAAAAAAGTAAAATAAGATTATTTTTGAATGATTTTATAATTCAAACATTCAAGATGAATAAACAACAAATCTTAGAACTCATCAAAAGTTCTAGAAAAGTCATAGGTTTATCTCAAAAAGAGATGGCTAAGAAGTTAGAGATAACACAAGCCCAATACGGAAGATATGAATTAGGTACAAGTCAAGTATCTTTGGATAAACTTATAAAGATTAGGAGAAATATTAGAATTAGATATTTATATGGAATCTAAAAATATACAAAGTCTAAATGAAAATAAAACCAGTAATTTGATAAAAAACTTATTGAATTGTGTTGATATTGCTAAATCAATTAAATAGAAAAAATATAATAACCATAATTTTTTATCGGATTTTACTAACTTTTTCGAGTAAGACTAACGTAACATACAACATTACTATATCAAACAATAATTATGATATTCTATGATTTTTACTTATTGATTTACAAAATTTGCAGAATATTGAAACAGCATAAAAATTCTTAAACAACATCCGAACCGAAACAAAATTAGGACATTTTTTGTATTTTTACTCCTGATAAAGATTTATACTTTGCCCAAAACTCCTTCCTACAGCAAAGTCTTTAATCTTTTGTTTAAGATGTTAAATTTTGTGTTAAACGGAATCAAATGGATTATAAAGATTATTATAAAATATTGGGAATCAGCCGAAATGCAAGCGATGATGATATAAAAAAAGCCTACCGAAAACTGGCAAAAAAATATCACCCCGACAAAAATCAAGGAAATACAGAAGCCGAACGCAAATTCAAAGACATCTCTGAAGCCTATACTGTCTTGAGCGACCCTACCAAAAAACGTAAATATGATATACTAGGAAGAAATTGGGGAAATACGGGAGGAAGCGGCTTTTCGGATGATTTTTCGGAAGGGTTTACAGGTAACTTTTCAGAGACGTTCTCAGGATTTCGAGATTCGGCATCTAAGGCAGGCTCACAAACTAAAAGTATTTTCGAAGATATATTTGGCGATAAAGTCAATGATTTTTCTGATTTCTTCAAAAAATACATTTGGGATGAAAATGATATTTCTGATCCTCAGAATGTTACAGGAACTGCTGACTATGATGCTACGATTGAACTATCACTTAATGAGGCTTATACAGGAAGTTTAAGTGTTATTGATGTTTTAGACCAAAAATTAAGAGTTAAAATTAAGCCAGGGGTTGAGGATGGACAAAAATTAAAACTCAAAGGACGAGGTGGTCTTGGATTTGATGGTAAAACAAGAGGTGATTTATTCTTGATAATCAATGTTTTGAAACATCCTAATTTTGAAAGAGAAGGCAATGATTTACGAACCAAGTTGAAGGTTGATATGTTTACGGCTCTATTGGGTGGAACAGCAAGCTTTACGTTGTTAGATGGTAAGGAAATTAATTTGAAAATCCCAGCAGGGACAACAGGAGGTAAAACTTTTCGACTCAAAGGAAAAGGAATGCCTGATTATAATGACTCTGAAAAATTAGGAAATTTATATGCTGAAGTTCAAATTAGAATCCCTAAAAATTTGACTCCTCAACAAAAAATAATGGTAGAAAAATTAAAACAAGAAATACACTAAATCTGAATCGTAGATTTATGGATAAAATACAAAAAAAGAAAACAAGCTTTATAAAATATTTAGTGTATTTAGGAGCTATTTTAGGAGGAGTTGGGTTAGGATTTTGGTTTTCACAATATGCTTTTTTGACTAAAGAGGTATCTGAAAACTCAGAAGTAAATACCTCCAAAATGATCAACAAGGATTCTAGTTTATCGGAACAAGAAGCCAATCAACTCATCGCTGAACGAGCCAATTTATTAGCCGAATCCACCCAAGATGATTCGGCTCCAGTACTTGATCCACATGGAGGGAAAGTATTAAATCCTATTGAAATTGAGAAACTTAATCAGCAAGTTAAAAATTTTGACCCAGCCACCAAAGCAGGTTCACAAAATTCGGATAAACTTATCAAAGTAACATGGGAAATGCTCAAGAATGTTAAATTTGAAGAACGTTATTATGAAGAAGTAAAGGCTCATTTATTATATCCTGTTTTTGGTGAATCTATTAAAAAATTAGATGGTAAAGATATTTATATTCGAGGATTTGTTATTCCAGCCGATGAAATTAATAATATTTATGTTTTATCAGCTAACTCGTATGCATCCTGTTTTTTCTGTGGTAACGCAGGCCCCGAATCAGTTCTTGATTTAGATCTTCAAGTTACGCCCGAACTCAAGGAAAAATTACAGCTAGATGCCGTATTTACTTTCAAGGGAAAATTAAAATTGAATTCTACAAATATTGACCGTCTGAATTATATTTTGGAAGAAGCAAAACTTTATCAATAAGCATATATATCTGATTACCAATAGCATCCATCTTCTATCTTTTGATGTGCTTGGGGGGTTTCGGACAGCAAAGGACGAGTCCAATATGAATTATAAAGTTTGGAAATAACAGGATGATCATCCCAGCGTTTTCCTTTAATTCCAAACAAAATCTGTACTGCTCCGCCTAAATGTACAGCTTTCTTACCTATACGTTTGACGTGTGCGCCCAAAGGCATTCCATATGCTCCACATCCAATCAAAGCAATATCAAAATCGCTTTTGGATATTTTATGTTTCATAAAATCTAAGGCTTCAAACCAATCTTGAAAATCTGGGTTTGAACCCGCCGCTGATTGTACAGCTTTAATCGTCTGTAGTTCAAACTTTGGTAGGATTCGAGCATCTTCAAATAAAAATTCTCGATACTGAAATTGGTTTTGAATAGATTCTTCAAAAGGATGAACGACAAGTACTTTTTTAGATTTTAGAGCCTGTGTCCAAGGATCTTCATGATAATAAGGTTCAAGATCTTGAAGACGAACAAAACTTGCTTTTCTCAATTCATTCTGCAAAATATTCTCTCCACTTTGCCATGAACCTAAGATATCAATTAATTGAGAATCAGAAAGATAAAGTTTAGCAAATTTCTCAGCAATGTGTTGATTTTTTGGAAAAACTCCTGCATTATTTGCCAATGGAAAAAGAATTTCCTCACTCCAACTACCTCGATGACTAATGCCTTGAATAAAATTTTTATATTGTATTATTCTAGGAAATTTCATAAAATAATAAGTTAAAACCGCATCTAGCTCTACTTCACCAAATCGAGCAATAAAACAAGGCTCATTCGACTCTAAGAGAAGTTTAATTTTTTGAGAAGTTTCCCGAGCAGATAATTGAGCAAGAGTATCTGTAACTTGGAAGTTATTTTTTTGACCTATAAGCTTTTGATATATTTTCCGAATTAACTTGAGGAATAATAATTCATATAAATTCATAATTAATATATGAGTTTACCTTTTGGTAAAAGTATAGTACGAATACAGTTAGATTGATTATTTTAAATAGTTAGATAGCATACGGTAAAATTAAAAAATTACATAGCGCATTTTTGATAAAACGAGAAAATCTATACGATATTCTTTTAATTTCATATTCTATTAAACAGAAAAACTGAATATTTTTATTTATTAAGCAAAAATATACTAAAAACTCTATAATAGAGTATTAAATTAATAAAATATATTATAGCAAATACAAGTGAAGGTTTAAGCAAATTTTTCCTATTTTTGGAAAAAAATTTTAGAAAAAAACACTTCATCAAGAGATACGCAACGTGCCACCCAACGGACAAGAATACGGACAAGAATCAGAAAGACAGCTTTTCGAACGAGTTCGACAAAATGACCAAAAGGCTTATGAACAAGTTTTTCGGACATATTACCCTATGCTTTGCAATTATGCCTTACGATTGGTCAAAAATCAAGAAACGGCAGAGGAAATTGTACAAGATTTATTTTGTACGATTTGGGAAAAACGTCAGCAAATCCAGTTAAGCAGTTCACTCAAATCCTATTTGTTTGGGGCAACTCATAATAATTGTTTACGTTATCTAAAGCATCAGAAAGTTCGACAAAATTACCAAGTCGAAACACTTGCCCAGTTCAAAGAAGGTGAGCCTGTACAAGATGAGGAATTTCTAACTTTTGAGCTTCAACAAAAAATTGCAGAAGGTATAAACCGTTTACCTGCACAATGTCGCAAAATTTTCCAACTTAGTCGTTATGAAGGACTTAAATATAAAGAAATTGCCCAAAAAGCAGGAATATCAGTTAAAACTGTCGAAGCACAAATGAGTAAAGCCTTACGTATTTTGCGTGAAGAATTGAAGGATTATTTACCTACTCTTTTACTTTTTTTGCTTTTTTTTTGACACTTACTCCACCCAAGTCATAAGGGTAAATAGTATTTGAAGCATCTTACTCAAGAAGCCAAGCCAACAAAAAACATGGATAAACTCATCAAATACATTGCGGGAGAAGCCACCGATGCCGAAAAAAAGGAAATCGAAGCCTTACTGCATACTGATGCTGAAATCCGAAAACAAGCTGAACAACTCCAAGCTATTTGGGATAATGCTCCTGAATCAACGGTAAATCAGGTCGATACGGACAAAGCATGGCAGAACATACAAGCACAAATTGGAATATCAAATGCTGAAAAGTCTGCCAAGATAACTGCTAAAAGCGTCAAAGTTATTCGTAAAAAGCGAACTCGTTGGCGAACATGGAGTCGAGTGGCGGCTGTCCTTTGTTTAGGAATGGGTTTGACTTATTTAGTTTATAATCAATATTTTAAGGGTGAAGAGAGTGTTTCTTTAGCTGAATCTTCAGGAGATTCAATTAAAAATTTGACCTTAATTGATGGCTCAAAAATTACACTAAATAAAAATTCAACCTTAAATTATCCTCAGAAATTTGAGGAAAATATTCGAAAGGTGACTTTAGAAGGAGAAGCTTTTTTTGAAATTGAACATATTGATAACCAACCTTTTATTATTCAGGCAGGAAAGACAGAAATTCGAGTTTTAGGCACAAAATTTAATGTTAGTACCCACAAGAAAGATACCGTTACGGTAACCGTAGAAAAAGGGAAAGTTGCTTTTTATCCTTCAACTCAAAAAAGAAAAAAAGTAATTCTAACCAAAGGCGAAAAAGGTGTTTTTTCAGCAAAATCAGTAGAAGTTATAGAGACAAAAAATCAAAGTCTAAATACAAATGCTTGGAGAACCAAACTCTTACGTTTTGAGGATGCTCCTATGAATCAGGTGGCTCAACAATTAAATGATTTTTATGACCTTGAAATCACAGTTTCAGAAAGTCTGAAAAATTGTCGATTGACCGCTAAATTCAGTGAAAAATCCGTTGATGAAGTTTTAGAAACAATTGGCTTTATGTTCGAAGTCAAAGTAGAAAAGCTAGATAAGAAAATTATTTTGACAGGTGGAAATTGCACGCCTTAAGTTACCTCTTATCTCTCTGAAAATGAATAGATTTACTAAATTCAAAATCTTAGTAAGTCTATTTTTTTTAACTAATTTTAATGGGAAATGATCATTTTTTGAGTCCAAATTATGGATTTCTCAGTCATTAATTTCAAAAAATAAACTCCATTTGGTAAATGAGCTACTGAAATTTGTGTTTGTTCAGGTATTGTTTTTTGAGTTAAAACTACCTTTCCAAAAATATCCAAAATCTGCAACTGCGCTTTTTTATAATTAGGTAATTTTACTATTAAATTTTCAGAAACAGGATTTGGAAAAATTTTAAAAGATGTACCTTTTTGATTTATTTGGTCAATACTTGTAATTTCTTCTTCTGTCATTTTTTCTAAATATAGTAATCCTCCCCCACCTGTTCCGATAACCAAATCTTGATTCTCATACACTGCAAGCGACGCATTCCGTCCTACATAAATCGACTTTAAATTTCGATCTATTTTATTGTAAATCAGATTGTTTTTGGGATCAATTTCATTAAAAACTTGAGCCGTAAAATCTGAATAGACTTGCAGATTCCCACTTCTATCCAAAGTAACCAATTCAGCCTTTCCATCCTGTTCGAAGTCTGCCAATACAGGAGCTAAACTTTGTTTTCGAAAATTATCGGTAATTCCACCTGCTGCTTCAGTACGTAATTCAAATGTAATATTTTGAGTAGTTTCATAAGTATTTTCATAGTACTCTAAGTTACCTTCATACTTTCCAATAAATAAATCACTATCACCATCATTATCTATATCCCAGAAAATAGGTTGATCTCCTGCTCTAATAGAAACCTCAATATCTTTGCTTTCATTTTGTATTTTTTCAAGATTAAAATCAGTTAATTTTTCCATACTATGCGGTAAAAAATTTTCTAGGATTTTAAAGATAGTCGTCCGATTTTCAGTATCAAATCCTGTATAAACCAGCTCTGGTTTTTGGTTATTATCCAAATCAGCAAATGCAACTTTTAGGAAATTTAGTTTCTGACTCGAAAAACTCAAATAATCCGAGTTTTGAAGTTTAAAAGTCGGATTATCAGAAGTTCCTATATTTTCAAGAAAATACATCTTTGCTAAATAATCCCTATTCTCATCTAATTCACCCGCATTACTTACAAATAAATCCATATCATTATCACCGTCCGCATCAACAAAAATAGGCTGTACCATCTCTCCAAAATCTAAACCCTCATTTTGCAGAAAATCAGTCTGAATAAATTCAAAATTAGGAACATTATTTTTTAGATTATTCTGATAAAGCCATAATGATTTTTTGAAGTCCACCGCATTATTTTCATTAGCATACAAATTCGGAGCAACTAGTAAATCAGGAACACCATCAAATGTAACATCCTCATAAAAAGCCGCAGGAAAAACATAAAAATCGACAGGTTTTTGAGATGGAAATTCTGTCATAAAACGAGTAATTGAATCACTTTCTTTATTGCCTGAGGTAACTAAATTTATTAAATTTGTACAACTTACATCACCAATTACAAAATCTAAATTTTTATCACCATTAGTATCAAAAATCAACAAGCTAGAGCCAGCATGTTCAATTCGCCCCCCATTACATCGATTTTCATTAAATGTAAGCTCATTACATTTTGAGCATTCAGAAAAATTACCATAACGAGATTGTACTTTTTCGAAAACTAAACTATCTGAAATACCATATCTTTCCATGCTAAAATTTTTGTGAAACTCAACACTTTCACCTGTAAAGGGAGCAAAATTCAAAATATCCATATCACCATCTTGATCAATATCCAGAATAGCAGGAATATCCGTCACATCAATTTTCAAGTTTAGAAGTAATGTTGATAAACTCAGTGATTTCAAAGGATTAGCCATTGATTTCCATTTCAAAATACCATTTTCTGAAATATTTTTATATACGGAAATTCCAAAGGTAGTACCTGTAAAAAGGTCTTTTTTGCCATCATTATCATAGTCTCGAAGTAACGCCCAATGTTCCATCTTAGGGAAAAAAAACTCATATTCAGGTGCATATTTCCAATTATTATTCTGTTGAATGAAAATAGTAGTTTTATATGTTGAACGGTCAAAGATAAAAAGGTCAGAGAGTCCATCAAAATTGACATCAATGGTCGAAATTTGGGGCGAATTAAACCCACCATACCAAGCATTTGCTAAAGGCTTTTCATCTACTAAGACCGTAGGTGTTTGTTTAAATCGAAATTGGATATTTTGCGAATTAGCTTGATATATTACACAAAAAAATCCTAAAAAACTAACTATAAAATATCGAAAAAAACTATCGAAAAATCTCATAATCTTTATTTTGATTAGCTTCTAAAAAAATTCGTTCTTCAAGCATTTGCTTTAATTCCACTTTGCGTTTACTAATGATAATGTCTGTAATCATTTTTTTGACATAATCCACAGGGGCAACCGTTCCTTTCAGTTTATAATCATCTATCCGTAAAATATAAATATAACTAGCATCCTGCTTGATTATTAGTCGTTTAGAACGTAGTTTAGAGGCACTTGCAAAATCAGCAAAAGGCGTACTATGAGAAATATGATCAGCATCAATCCATTTCTTTGTATCCAAAACATACTGATCAGCTTGCATAATGCAGTGCGCTTTGAGTTTTTGCTCATCTTCAGCATTTTTGGAAGCTATCCATTTCATAACATCCTCTTTCTTAGCATCTTTAAATAAAATTTTTACAAATTTTCCGCGTACAATGTTTTGCCTCAAAAGAAAACTTTCAATATGTTGTTCATAATATTTTTCAATTTCATCTTGTCGTACAATGGTATCTAAATTATCTTCAATATATTGTTTCTGAAATGCATATAGAATTAATTCATATTTATAATTTTCTGTTCGCTCTTCGACCTCGTTCAGATTCGTTCGGACTTCTTCTTCAGCCTTCTGAAAAAGTAGCTGTCGTTTAATCCATGTATTTACATAACCTTCAGCAATATCAGTACTATCTCCCGCTAAACCCGACGAGGATGCAATACCCTCTAAATCAGAATAATATAAATAACTATCATGTACTCTTGCAATAGGTGGGTTTGTTTCATCATTGTCCATTTCGAAATCACAACTGGCGAAACTAATCACTATAACCCAGATATTTCTCCATAATCCAAAACGATTCATAAGCAATTTTTGAGTAGTTTTTTCCTATATTTTTAAGATATGAACTTTGAGTAAATCTACTAAAGAAAATTAAAACAAAATTACAGATAAGTTCTTTTAATAAAGATAACTTCTTTAGAATAATGCTTATCACTTTTAGCTTTCTTTCTTCCTATTTTAATCTTTTTTGAATTAAAAAATTGATAGTCAAGCTATAACAATTTTATTTTTAAAATAAGTCTGATAGGTTTTAACATTGATTTAGGTACATATAACGAAGAAAAAATTTACGTTAGAGGTTGTTTAAATTTTAATGAAAGCAACCTCTAAAAATTCTAAACTATTCTTTAGTGAAGTATGTGAGATTGGATATCAGTACTCTACCCTACTAAAAATGATTTATAAAATATATTTAGTATTAAAATTAGTTAAAAATCTTTGTTTATTAAGCTAAAACGCCATTTTTCCGTAGCGACGGGTTTGTAAACCCACCGCTACGGAAAAATTAAATTTGATTTTATCTAAATGATAATCAGTAATTTGTAAATCAATGAAATTTTAGTAGGGTAGAGTAGGATATCTTTTTGGGGTAAAAGAATTGATTTTTAAATTTCTTCTTCTGTCAATAAACGAGATCGAATAATAAATCGAAATCCAGTCGGAATTTCCAATGAAAAGCTACTTCCTCGCCCTTTGGTAATATCCACAGTCAGATGAGTATGTTTCCAATATTCATATTGGTCTTGATTCATATAAAAATTAACTCCTTCCACCGTTCCTAATAAGATATCGGTTTCATTCAAAAACATATCTTCCTTTGGGAAAATCATTGGAGAAGAACCATCACAACAGCCCCCACTTTGATGAAAAATAAGTTCTCCGTGTTTTGTTTTTAGTTCCTGAACTAATTTGGCGGCAGGTTCAGTAATATCAAGATGTTGTTTTTTCATTTTACGATTTTTTGAGAAAAATTTATAAAGATACATTTATCTAAAAATTCAATCCATAATTCCTACAATTTGTTTAGGAATTCAGCCCTAAGCTAGAATCAGTTTGGTTTTCTAAACCGATTTTTAGAAGTTTGTAGAGGTGGAGTAGAGCTTAGTCTAAGTTTAAATTTTATCAGAGTATCACACACTTTAGTCTGAGATTATGATTATCTCCATATTCCCGAAATTCCTTAAAAATTAAATCGCCAAAAACCGTATGTTTAAAATTACAAATGCACTCAAACAATCTGACTTATTCAAAAATTTATCGGATGATGCCTTGAACTTCATTGCAAGTACAGCCAAAATTCGCCAATTTTTTCCTGAAGAAACCATCGTTTGGCAAGGCAATCCAAGCGATAGTTTGTACATTATTACCAATGGAATCGTATCAGTTAAGAGAGTATTATCAGCAGATAATGCTCAGGTTTTGGCGTATTTGATGCCTGGGCAAACTTTTGGAGAAGTAGGAATTTTAGAAAATCGACCTCGTTCCGCAAATGTTGAAGCAGTTAGTGATGTGGACGTTTTGGTCATTCGCCGAAAAGAATTTTTAAAGATTTTACATGAATTTCCAAGTGTAGCGGTCGAATTAGCTCGAATGCTTGGACGTTATCTTATGGAATCAAATCGGCGACAAAGTCGAAAAAGTGATAATATTAAGGTGGTCTTAATCTTTGATTTGTTCGAAGGGATCGGTGCGACAACGATGGGAGTTATCTTAACTCGATTAATGCAAGAGAAAACCAGAAAGTCAACGATTTATACTGAATATCCCAATGCTCAGCAATTAATTCAAGATTTCGATTTAGATAAAAAAACAAAAATTTATAATCATTCATCAGGTTATGATATGGCAATTAACTTGCCTCGTTTTATGGGAGCTTCAGGTAATTTTAGAGCTACTCCCTTTTTAGATTATTTGATGGATAAATATGAAAATATAATTATTACTGTAAAACGCCGTGCCGAAGATGTAATTTCTGAAGATCTAATTATGATGTTAGATTATGCTGATCAAATCTTGATTCCGATACCACCTGATAAAGAAATTTCGGAACAAGTAGAAGAATCTCTGAAACATCTGAAAAAACATATTGATACCAAAGACACCGCTATTTTTACAATTATTGCCCGTACTTTTGAAAATCAAGCCTTGGATACTTCCCATATTCCACATGATTTTGAATTACCATTTGAGGAAAATTTCCCTACACTTGCCCAAATTCATCAAGGTACTCCACTTCCGCCTCATATTACCGAAACTGTAGAGACATTTGTTGATAGACTTGACCGCACGAATCAAGTTGGGGTTTTTATCCCTACTACGGTTGACGTAGATACAACTATTGATACGGAAGAATATGTAAATCGAGCTTTGAATTTTTTGGCAGAACGTTTCGGTGGTGCAACAAGTAAGGAAGCCAGTGGAGTATGGAATAGTCAAGAAATTGGTCTAGTTGGAGAGAAAGTTTTTATTGTACATACTTATGTAACTCCTTCAGATTTAAATAAATACCTTGATGAAGTAGTTGATTTTATTAAAGGATTGAAAATCGAATTACGACAAGAAGCAATGGCTTTGGAAGTTAATCAGAAACTAACTTTAATTTAATTTCGTATTATTTTAACTATTTGACAAAGTCACTTTTTGATTTTATTCAATATAGATTAACATCATAATCTTAAAATGAATAAAAACATAATGGAACAATAAAATAAAGTCGTCATTTTGTCGATATATTAATAAACTGAGCCTTATCCCTGAAGAAGAAATTGGGGGCTTTAGTTTACTAACATTGTGCAGAAAAGGCACATACTTCAGGTTTAACTGATTCAAAGTTAACCTGAAGTATGTGCCTTTTTTATTATTCTAAATTTTAAATCATTTAACAATGAAAACAAACAAAGTTTTAAGAAGTATCATTCTAACTTATGTCATCATCTGGTTTTCAGCATGTGATAACGATGATAAGGATTCTTCAGTCGCAAAAAATAATTATGGTATTTTCACGATTATTGATGATAAGACAGTTCAGATGGATGGTGATATAGACAGTTCAACGTTACGTCACTTCGAAAGTATGGTAAAAGATTATCCTAACATTACCAAGATTAATATCAAAGAAGTTCCTGGTTCACTTGACGACGAAACAAATTTGCAAGTTTCAAGGAAAGTACATGAACGAAATATAGCTACACACATCTTAGATGAAGGTTTGGTGGCTTCTGGAGGAACAGATTTTTTCTTAGCTGGAACGACTCGTACCATTGGAAATAACGTAAGGATTGGTGTACATTCTTGGAGTGATGGAAAAAATGAAGCTACTGATTTTCCAGAAGAACATGAATATCATCAATCTTATGTTGATTATTATGTAGCAATCGGGTTCACACAAGAAAATGCAAAGAACTTTTATTTTTTCACGATTAATGCAGCTTCTGCTGATAGCATACATTGGATGACAGAAGCTGAAATTGAACAATATAAAATCTTAAAACCATAGCAAATTTTGGCGGTAAATCTCACTAAAATCCTCTCTTTTTAGTGAGATTTCAAATCATTATATCATTAATAATCAAATAATTATAGATTAACTACTTATTTTATTTTAGCCTATTTGGACAACTCTTCAAGAGTTTAATTTTATAAATGAAGTCGTAATAATCTAATGCTATAAACTATTTAATAGTACTCGAGCTACGGAAAAATAAACCGCCAGACCTAACAAGTCATTAGCAGTTGTAATAAAAGGACCTGAAGCTAGTGCGGGATTGATGCCAATTCGATTCAGAGCAAGTGGAGTAATTGTTCCCATTAATGACGCCAACATCACAACACTAAATAAGGCAATGGAAACCACTAATGCTAATGCCGAAGTTTCTACAAATAATAAATTAAACAAAAATACAACTACAGAAATTGCTATTCCATTAATGATAGCTACGGAAAAAGTTTTAAATAATCGCATCCAAGGATTTCCTAGACTCGAATTATCGGCAAGTGCCTGAACTACAATGGTGGAGGATTGAATACCGACATTTCCACCTGTTGCCGTAATTAAGGGAATAAAAAATGCCATTGCAGGAACAAGGGCTAAGTCAGCTTCGAAATGCCCGATAAACTGCGCCCCTAATAATCCTCCCATCATTCCGATCAAAAGCCAAGGCAATCTTGCCCAAGATAGCTTCCAAACAGAGTCATCTGCCTCAATATTTTCAGAAAGCCCCGACATGACTTGCTGATCGATTTCGGCTTGTTCTGTAATAACATCCAAAGCGTCATCAATCGTAATTCGTCCTAATAATTTTCCTTTCATATTAATGACAGGAACGGTTTCCAAATCATATTTTTGCATAATACTGGCAACCTCTTCCTCATCCATATAAACAGGTACAGAAATGACTTCATCAAAATAAATATCCGAAATCTTGGTTTCATCTTCTGCCAATAACATTTGTTTGACTGAGACTCGCCCTAACAAAATATCATCATCATCGACGACATAAACCGAATAAAACTTACCTATTTTCTGAGCTTGTTTTCGGATATCTTCAATACATTGAACAACAGTATATTCGATATTAGTCTTGACAATTTCCTTCGCCATTAATCCACCCGCACAATCTTCGTCATAACGTAATAGTTCGACAATATTTGAGGTAGTTTCTTCATCTAGCTTTGCTAAAATCTCTTCTCGAAATCGTAGGCTCAACTCATTGAGGATGTCCGCCGCATCATCGGATTTAGAAGCCTGTAAAATCAAAGCAATTTGTGAGGCAGAAAATAAGGGCAAAAAATCCTGACGAACATCGGTGTCCAAATCACTAATAATTTTGGCACTTAGCCCTTTATCCAATATTTCAATGACATATTTACAGTCTTCGGCGTTCATTTCATCCAAGATTGTAGAGATATCAGGAGCAAACATTCCTTCAGTCAAAGACAGAATACGGGAAGTTTCTCGTAGGGAAACGGCTTCTTGAAATTCATCAAAAAAATCTTGTGTTAATTCAAAAGGCATAACTCAGCATTTTTGTAAAAATCGGAAATAGCTAACACAATTTGTCTTTAAATTCAAGTTGTCCAAAATATCTGAGAAATTAGTTAAATTGTATTTTTTTTGCTTAAAAATGGCTTTTAAAAATTACTGTAGCCCCTTTTCTCTAAATTTATGATTCACTGTTTTTTTATTTTTCCGACTCAGAATTTGGTGTTAGTTTCAAGAAATTGTGTATATTTAAATTCTCGTTTTCGAAATCTGCCTCGTAAAGTAGGATTTTGAGACAGGGGCTAAAGATTAAAAGGATAAATTTTTTAACCATGTCGCCCATGCAAGCATTTATTAGAGGAGTCCTATTTTCTCTCCAAAGTGCTAAAGCTGTAAAATCATAAATGGACATGGGTTTTTATTGGATAGAAAAAATGACAACACAAAAACCTAATCTAAAAGCAAAGTTAAAAGAAGTCTTCGGTTATCATCAGTTCCGTGGCAATCAGGAAGTTATTATTGAGAATATTATGGGTGGACGAAATACCTTCGTCATTATGCCTACAGGAGCAGGTAAATCTCTATGCTATCAGTTACCTGCTGTCATTCAAGCAGGAACAGCAATTGTTATTTCTCCACTTATTGCCCTGATGAAAAACCAAGTTGACCAACTCAACGCCTTGGGTATTAGTGCTTTTTTTCTGAACTCAACTCTTTCTAAATCTGAAGCCAATAAAGTGAAACAACAAACATTGGCGGGAAAAGTCAAGCTGTTATATGTTGCACCTGAGTCACTTACCAAACCTGATAATGTAGAATTTTTGCGGAAGGCAGAGATTTCATTTGTAGCCATTGATGAAGCACATTGTATTTCGGAATGGGGGCATGATTTCCGTCCTGAATATCGCCGTATCAAATCCATTATTGAACAACTTGGCAACTTACCTATCATCGCCTTAACTGCTACAGCAACCCCCAAAGTTCAATTAGATATTCAAAAAAATTTACAGATGGAGGAAGCTGATTTATTTAAATCTTCCTTCAATCGAGAAAATTTATATTATGAGGTTCGTCCTAAAAAAGATGCAAAAAAACAGCTTATTAAGTTTGTAAAACAGAATAAAGGAAAGTCAGGGATTATCTATTGTCTAAGTCGAAAAAAGGTAGTTGAAATTGCAGAATTGCTACAAGTAAATGATGTAAAAGCTTTGCCTTATCATGCAGGCTTGGAGTCTACTGTTCGAATGCACAATCAAGATGCTTTTTTGAGTGAAGATGCAGATGTCATTGTGGCTACTATTGCCTTTGGAATGGGAATTGATAAACCTGATGTTCGTTTTGTTATTCACTATGATGCGCCCAAATCTTTAGAAGGTTATTACCAAGAAACAGGACGAGCAGGACGAGACGGATTAGAAGGAAAGTGTTTGATGTTTTATAGTCATGCAGATATTCTCAAACTGGAAAAATTTAATAAAGATAAATCCGTTACGGAGCGCGATAACGCCCGTCATCTTTTACAGGAAATGGCGGCTTATTCTGAGTCGGCGGTTTGTCGAAGAAAACAACTGTTAGCTTATTTTGGGGAAGCGTATGAAGAAAAGCATTGTATTGAAACAGGTGGGTGCGATGCGTGTAGCAAACATACAGACCTAGAAAAATATGATGCCACACATATGGTCATTAATGCACTAAAAGCTGTAAAATTCACAGAGCAACGTTTTGATTTACAACATATTACAGATTTATTATTAGGTAAAGACAATCAATATGCAAAAAGTTATGGACATGACCAATTGGAAGTTTTTGCAACTTGTGAAGCAACAGAAGAGAAGTTTTTAAAATCCACCATCCGACAAGCCTTATTACACCGATATTTGGAGAAAGACGTAGAAAATCCCAATATCTTACGACTTACAAAGTCAGGAGAAAAATATATTCAGAAACCTGTTCAATTACAATTTGTTAAAGATCACGACTTGACCGTTGCCGATTCGGAGATGGAAGAGGCGCATGATACTCCTGTAACAGGTGCGTTTGATGAAGTTTTGATAGGACTCCTAAAACAACTTCGGAAGAAAGTAGCTGCCCAAAAAGATGTTCCTCCTTATGTCGTTTTCCAAGAGCCATCTTTGGAAGAAATGGCGACCGTCTATCCTGTAAATATGGAAGAACTCTCACAAATTAACGGTGTGGGAACAGGAAAAGCACGAAAGTTTGGCAGACCATTTATCAAGTTGATTGCCAAATATGTAGAGGATAATGATATTGAAACAGCTTCAGATGTGGTAGTCAAAACAATGGTGAATAAATCGAAAAATAAGATTTTCATTATTCAACAAATTGACCGCAAAGTTGAGCTAGAAGAAATCTCAGAAGCTCAGCATATTTCGATGGAAGAAGTGGTAGAGGAAATGGAACATATCTGTTACTCAGGGACAAAACTTAATATTGATTATTATATTGATAGTATCCTTGATGAAGACCAACAAGACGAAATCTACGATTATTTTATGGAAGCAGAAACTGATAATATTAGTATGGCTTTGGAGGAATTAGAAGAGGAATATACTGAAGAGGAATTACGTCTAATGCGAATCAAGTTCCTTTCAGAAGTAGCATTATAACATCAATAATTATAAAACAAAACCTTTGACAAAATTAATATCCGTTGTCAAAGGTTTTGTTTTACCTTAATATTTTACTTCTTCCCGCAAATCTAACTCACTAATTGGAGTAACATTTTTAGGATTCTGGTAGTCATATTGTGTGATTTTATCATCTCCCACCATAATTAAAATTTCCCGTTTGTTATCAGGAATCACATCATACGTATCAATATTTGGAAAATGAGCTAACTGATTTCGATTTAATTGTAATGGATTTTTAGTACTGTACACTTTTAGACCGTCCCGACCATCACAAACAAACAAAGTTCCCTTATCAACTCCTAATCCGTGCGGATTGGTCATATTGAAAGTGCGGACTTTTTGCGGATTTTTGGGATTACTAATATCAATAACATCTAATTGATTTACACCACCTCCACAGTCAATTCCATCATGCAAAGTTACATAAGCATAATTTCCTTCGACGACTACGGGATCACAGCTCCGAGTATGTTGGTAACGCCCTTCTCGAACAGGATACACTCGATTAGAAATATCATAAATAAACATCCCTAACTGTGAGCCAATAAATAGTTTTTCGCCATGATTAAAAATGGTTTCGATACCTGTCCCAACTCGAACTCGATTACCCACTTTTTTAGGTTTTGAGACTTCACCCAAATCAAAAACGTGTAATTCTGTGGCATCAACAGCATATAAATATCCGTCTTTAATCGTGAAACACGCCATAGAACCACCTTTTCCACCACCGCCACCACCAGCACTTGCCGAAGAGGTTTGATTAACACTCGTTCGAATCTGATTAGGATCAATACCCGATAAACCAAAATTTAATCCATTGTCTCCCAACATAGTTCCGTTTTGAGCAATATTTCGTAGCATACTGTTTAGTAGGGAATTTAAATCTGCTCCACTTCGCCAGGCAATCGCCTGATTATTTTCATTACCAAGTGGTTGATGTGAAAAAACCCCCACATTTCGACTTAATTCTTTGGGATTCTCTAAATCAGTAATGTCAATCGTAACCAAATCTCGATGACTATTGGCATACATCGTATTTCCAATTACTGCCATATCTACATTTCCTGGTATTTCGATAAATCCAATTTTTTGAGGTTTTTCAGGAATATTATTATCAATCACTAATACACCCGAATTCAAGAAATTTACAAATAGATAATTGTCATCAGTAAGCCAAATCTTGCCTGCACGCCCCTGAAAAGTCTGGGCTTGAATACTACCAATGACGCAAAGTAATCCACATAAACTGAGGGCAAAAACACGAAAATGTAATAGTTTAGACCAAAAAGAAATTGTTTTCATGGGAATAAAAATTTTATGTTTAGAATGATAAAAGATATTGTGATTTATGATTGATTCTCGAATTTCTAAAAAAATAACTAAAATCGAAGTGATTATCGATAATTTAGAATGCCGATTGAGTCTGTTTAACAGATAGGAATTTGTGGGAAAAGGTTGCGGGAAACAAATTTATTAGGAAATTATTCACGTTTGGAGCATCTATTCAAAGAAGTTGTTAGGCTCATTTTCTCAAGATCAATACCAACAACTTCCTTAGAGATAGATTTGATTATTAAATTTACTTGACTAATGGCAAAATAATTTTGTCAAGATATTCGGCATTAGTTTCTCCATTGATAAACTTACGGTAGTTTTTAGAAGAATTATAAATGAGTGTAATCGGAATATTACCTTCCCAAGTTTTTTCAATTTTATCAATCCATGAATTATAATCTGGCTCATCTAATAACCATACTTCTGCACCCAATTTTTTACGCTCCACGAATGGAATAACTCGTTTCTCTAATTGTTTGGGGAAATCCAAACTTACTAGAATCATTCGTACATTTTTATCTTTATATTTTTTTCTAATTTGCTCAAAATCAGGCAATTCTTTAACACATGGCGCACACCATGTTGCCCAAAAATTCACAATAAAAACTGTATCTGACTGGGAGGAAAGTAAGGGTTTTAAGTCCTTAAATTTAACTATGCGTACATTTTGTTGAGCATATGTCTTGGAAAATAATCCAATACCCATCAATAAACTGAGTACTAACATTGTAAGTCGTGTATATTTTTTCATAAAAAACTGATTTATAAATAATTTAATAAAAAACTAATCATGCAATAAAAAATTTTCTGTAGTAGAACTTTCTGAAGTCTTAGAGGTTGTTTTTATTTGCCCTACAACTCTAATTGCTTGAAAGTTCCTTCAATCTTTTTAATTGTATTTATTCCAATTTTTGGACAAAATCCAAATACACAAAACGAGAATATAAGATTTTTTTTGGATAGTTGATAAAAAAATTGACCGATAAAACAAAACACCTTTACTAAAGCGATAAAACTTTAATAAAGGTGTATTTGTAGGTATATTTTTCAGAAAAAAACATTAGGCTTTCGCTGCTTTCTTACGCTCATGTTCTTGTAAGAAAATTTTTCTCATCCGCAAACTTTGAGGAGTAACCTCCAAGTATTCATCTTTTTGAATATATTCTAAGGCTTCTTCTAATGAAAATATTTTTTTAGGAGCAATTTTAGCATTGTCATCTGAGCCTGAAGCACGCATATTAGTTAATTTCTTACCCTTTTGAACATTCAGCACCAAGTCATTTCCACGAGTATGCTCGCCAATCACTTGTCCCATATACAATTCTTGACCCGCATCTACAAAAAATGTACCTCTATCTTGTAGTTTATCCAAAGAATAAGCCGTAGCAGGTCCTGTTTCCATTGAGATTAATGAGCCATTATTTCGCTCTGGAATATCTCCTTTGAAGGGTGCATATTCTCGGAAGCGATGCGTAATGATGGCTTCGCCTGCTGTCGCTGTCAAGAGTGAATTTCGTAATCCAATTAGTCCTCGTGCAGGAATTGCAAATTCCAAATGTTGGACATCACCTTTTGGCTCCATAATTAATAAATCACCCTTTCGTTGTGTTACCCGTTCAATCACTTTGCCTGAAGTTTCCTCAGGAACATCAACTACTAGAGTTTCAATGGGTTCATGCTTTTGCCCATCAACCTGCTTATAAACTACTTGAGGCTGACCTACTTGCAATTCATAACCCTCTCGGCGCATTGTCTCAATTAAAACAGACAAATGCATAATTCCTCGCCCATAGACTAAAAACTTATCTTCGCTTTCAGTTTCTTGAACTCGTAATGCTAAATTCTTCTCCGTTTCTTTCAATAATCTATCTCTCAGGTGCCGAGACGTAACGTATTTTCCTTCTTTTCCGAAAAATGGAGAATTATTAATCGTAAAAAGCATATTGATAGTTGGTTCATCAATCGAAATACGAGGCATAGGCTCAGGAGTTTCAAGGCTAGTGAGTGTATCGCCAATTTCGAAGTCATCTAAACCAACTACTGCACAAATTTCACCTGCGGGAACACTCTCTACTTTTCGTCTGCCTAATCCTTCAAAAACAAATACTTCCTTGATACTGACCTTTTTAGTTATATCATTTTTCTTACAAATGGCTAGCGGTGTCTGGGTTTGTAATGTGCCTTGATATACACGCCCAATCGCAATCCGTCCTACAAAACTAGAATAGTCCAAGGAAGTAATTTGCATTTGAAGAATCCCTTCGGGTTGCGGCGCAGGTGGAATATCCTCCAAAATCGCATCCAAAAGCGGAAAAATATTATCTGTAGGATTCTGCCAATCGGTACTCATCCAACCATTTTTGGCAGAGCCATAAATCGTCGTGAATTCTAATTGCTCTTCGGTGGCATCCAAATTAAACATTAAATCAAAAACAGCTTCGTGAACCTCATCAGGTCGGCAATTCAATTTATCAACCTTATTGACGACCACGATAGGCGTTAAACCTAAACCAATCGCCTTACTCAATACGAACCGAGTTTGTGGCATTGGTCCCTCAAAGGCATCAACAAGCAGCAAAACGCCGTCTGCCATTTTCAAGACACGCTCCACTTCACCACCAAAGTCGGCGTGCCCGGGCGTATCAATGATATTAATTTTGGTGTCTTTATAAGTAACTGCAATATTTTTCGAGACAATCGTAATGCCTCGTTCTTTTTCAAGATCGTTATTATCAAGAATTAGTTCTCCCGCTTCTTGATTTTCACGAAAAATATTACAAGCATAAATAATTTTGTCTGTTAAAGTCGTTTTCCCATGGTCAACGTGTGCGATAACAGCGATATTTCGGATACTTTTCATTCGATTATGCGATGTCTGGGCGCAAAAGTACTATTTTTATCGAAAACAATAACAAAATTTTGGATTAAGATAAAACACCTTGATAAACAGATTTTTATCATCTAATTTAAATGGGAATAATAGAGAATTTTTCTTTAATAAATCTTTCATAATCAATATTTTGAGCTAAAAATAACAATCTTTAAAAAAATTATAAAAGTTTATTTTTCTACATTAGAATACGATGAATTACTTGATATTTATAACAATAACAATATAAACTATATTCACCTTTTGAGAGATACTTTTGTAAGAAAATTACTTAGAAAAAGTAGAATAATACAGATTATTAAAAAATATAATCTTTAATTATGATGAAAGAAAAAATCTTCTATTTATCTCATTTTCAAATCAATAAAACGCTTTATGATAAATGTATTATAGAAGCTATAGAAAGTAATTTATATGGTTTTTCATGGTATTTAGATATTGTTTCACCCAACTGGGGAGTGATTATCTTTGGAAATAAAGAAAATTACCAAGCCGTAATGCCTATTCCACACCGTCAGAAATACGGGATTTTACATCTTGTTCAGCCTCTTTTTTGTCAACAATTGGGGATATATAGTCGAAAAGTTTTATCTAGTGAAATTTATGAATCTTTTTTTCAAGTGCTTTTTGAACAATTCTCATATGTAGGTAACTATTTTTTGAATGTCCGAAACCAAAAACCTCAAAGTTCATTTTTTCAAACTAATTTCAAAACAAAACCGTTCCAAACACATCATTTAGATTTATCCAAATCCTATTCTGAAATTTATCAAAGTTATCATCGAGACCGAAAAATGAACCTAAAACGAGCAAAAAAATTTCATCAACAAGTTATTGAAGATCAGAATATTGAACCTCTTATACAAATGTTTCAGGAAAATACTGAGCATAAAATACAAGGTGGAGTGAATCCTTTGGCTTACTCATTTTTACGACAAATTCATGAGAAATTACAAGACCAAAAACAGGTTAGACTATTCTATACTAAAACCAATTTAGGGGAAATTACATCAGGAATTATGTTGGCTTTTCATCAGAATCAACTGATTTACTTGTTTAATGCAGGAAAGCAATTACACCGAAAAAGTAACGGACGAACCCTAATTCTTGACCAGATTTTTCAAGAATACGCTCAATCAGATAAAGTTTTCGATTTTGAAAGTCCAAATGTACCCGCAATTGCGTACTTTTACCAGAGTTTCGGCGCAATTTCCCAACCGTTTTATCGTCTTCATTATAACCGTTTACCATTCTGGATACGAACTCTACAACGTGCCAAACAAGCATTTTTTAACTCAAACATCTACCAAAATCTAAAAAAATAGCAGTTTACATTAATGTAAGTTTTATTTATATTTTTTACTTTTTTAGGTTTTGTAATACTAACAAACAATTTATGAATCCTTTTCAACATCTCAGTATTCGAACAAAAATTATTCTTGGAGTGAGTTCGGTTTTGTTAATTTCGATGTTGGCAATTAGTTTTATGAATTATAATAATGCCAAAAAACGTATTACAGAACGCATCTTAAATGATGAGCTTCCTTTGGTAATGGATAAAATTTATTCGAGTATTATCGCTGATTTGAATATCCCTCTCACAATTGCTTCTATGATGGCAAATCATCCAGAGACCAAGCGGATGATTTATAAACAAAATGAAAATCCCGTTAAAATATTGAATTATTTACAAACAATACAAGAAAAATACCAAAGTTTTCCTGTCCTACAATCCAAATACCAAATTCATAGTACCTTTTTGGCTTCCGAAAATAGTCATATTCGATATGATGGAAGCTGGGCAATGGAGAAAATTATTCAAGGAAAACCTGAAGCACAATGGTTTTTTGAAATGAAAAAGTCAATTCAGCCCTATTATATTGAGACCAGTTATAATGCTCTCACCGAAGATCTAACCGTTTTTATTGATTATATTATTCGTGATAAAGGGCAATTTCTAGGAATTACGGGAATTGGACTTTGTTTAGATGATTTCCTTTTTAGAGTTACTTCTTACGTAGGTAAGGATGCAGAGATTTATTTCACAGATCAAGAAGGTAACATTACGATCCATCGCAACCCAAATATGATGTTTTTTAATACCACTCAGGAGGCTAAACAAATTATTAATATCAAAGCGATGGAAGGAATTTCGGAAGTAGCTCAGGAAATTTTGGAGACGAAAGACCGTAAATTTTCTTCGGGTTACCGTAGAGCAGGAAAGTCGAGATTAATTAATTCGAAGTATATTCCTGAGATGCAAAGCTTCTTGATTGTAGAACTTCCACAAGCTTTTTTCTTACAAAAAATTTATAGTGATTTACAACGTAACTTGCTCTTAACCATTGTAATAACTTTAGCCGTTATTCCGCTTATTATTCTGACTATTGAACGAATTATTTTACTTCCTTTAAAGCAATTTCAAGATGGTTTGTTTGCTTTCTTTGGTTTTATGAACCGTCAAACTGATTATTTTGAGCCGATTTCTGTTCATTCTGCAGATGAAATTGGCAAAATGTCCGAAATTATTAATAAAAACACTCAAGCTATTCGAGATGGAATTTTGAAAGATCAAGCTTTGATTCAAGATGTTGCCGAAATTTCAGCGATTATCAATCAAGGGCTTCTAAACCACCGACTTACGGAAGATGGGCATCAGCCCGAATTAATCAAAATGAAACAAGGAATCAATAAAATGATTGATTCTTTGGAGCAACGGGTAGGAATGGATATTAACCAAATTGTTACTGTGATGCAACATTATGGGAATATGGATTTCTTTGAAGAAATTGCCATACCTAAAGGACAAATTGAGCAACAAGTCATGCGGATGGGCAAAAATATTTTTGATAGTACCGAAGAAATTAAACGACAAAAAGCAGAAATCGAAGCACAAAACATCAAAATTACAGACAGTATTCGGTATGCAAAGACGATTCAACAAGCCATTTTACCCAAAACCGAAGCCATTAAAGAACATTTACCAAATCACTTTATTTTTTTCCAACCCAAAGACATTGTTTCAGGAGATTTTTACTGGTTTTCAGTGGTTGAAAATACGATTGTTTTTGTGGTTGCAGACTGTACAGGGCATGGAGTGCCAGGGGCGTTTATGTCTATGATTGGCAGTAGTTTATTGAGCCATATTGTCAATGAGCGAAAAATTTTAGAGCCTGACCAAATCCTTGAGAATCTGAATCATGGCGTAATTTCTGCGCTTCAACAAAATATCAAACAAGGCGAACATCAAAATGATGATGGCATGGATTTGGCAATGTGTGTGATGGACAAATCAACTCAGAAATTAACCTTTGCAGGAGCAAAAAATCCACTCCTTTATATTAAAGAAAATGAACTGCATGAAATTCGGGGAAGTCGGAAACGTATTGGAGGAGTTGGGCGAAGACGTAAGAAAATTCAAAAATTTGAGGCACATCAACTTGAAATTCAATCTCCGATGATGTTATATCTATTTTCCGATGGCTTTCAAGATCAATTTGGAAATACACCCCGCGAAAAATTCGGGAAAGAACGTTTGAAAGCTCTTTTCCAAAAAATTCATACAGAAAATCCTGAAAATCAATTCCAAACATTATCCCAAACATTGACTAAATGGATGGGAAATGAAGCACAAATGGATGATATTTTAGTAGTGGGCATACAGATTTGATTTAAATTTTACCTTATAAAGCTTAATCTATCTCATTTTCTTAAAAACAAATACTTTTCTATAAAAACATACATGGAATAAATTTTTATTGTCCTTTTTCTATTAACCTAAAATTAACAATTTCGTAATATAGAACAACAATAAATCAATAGTTAGTTTATGTTGGATTCTATAAAATTTTTGGGATTATTTTGGAGCTGGGTAATCATATTAGGAATATCAGAAACAACATACGCCCAAGCATTTCGGAAATATACAACCGAAGGAAATAATGTTGATATTCAGTTGATTATGAATAAAAATAAAAGTTTTTCCTTGTATCTTTTAGTCCCTCCTGAACATGAAAATAATCTGACTAAATCGACGGATACAATAGATTATTCGGGACAATGGGCAGAAAATGGCTCAGATTATATCTTAACTTTTGTAAAAAATAAACCATCCTTCGAAGTACTTTTTCACCCCGATTATACCCCTGAAGGGGCTATTAAAGTCCTGAATTCCAAGTCTTTTGCCTTTAGTCGTCAGAAACCTTATGTTTTAATTTGGGGCGAAATTTGTATGCAAGAGTGAACAGCAAAATAATTTATTAAAGAAAACAATCCTAAATATTTCGATTTTTTAGGCTCTCGAGAGATAAAAGCTATCAATCACTTAGTATCCAATCAGTAAATCTGGTCATTAAAGTCAAATTTGCATACATTTGATGAAAAAAGAAACCCCTCCAAAAAATTTAAAATTCTTGAGCAACTATTAATAAAAAAACTGTTCGTAATCTGATTTCATATCACTACTTATCAATAATTTAGAAATTATAAAAAAAAAGACCTAGCAAGTTTTCAAAACGAATAGCTTTAATAAAGATATTGGCACATTATAGAATATCAGATACACATCTGAAAAAAGCCTTCTAAATCTTCTCTCTTGAATTTCGTCTAGACCTTTTATGCACTTTTCTTTGTTTTTTAGAAATTTCTCAATTTTATGCCTTTATTTTGCAAATAATTTAAATAAAGGGGTGTTTTTTATAAAAATCAAAAAACATTCTTAAATAGAGAAATTCCTCTAAATGATTGAATTTCCAAAAATTAGCACTAAAAACGAGGAGATGATAAGATGAAAGATATACCACAAATCAATTTAAAACATACACTAACCGAAATTCTGAAAGAACGAATTTTGGTATTAGACGGCGCAATGGGAACGATGATTCAACGCTATAAACTTACAGAAAAAGATTATCGTGGCGAACAGTTCAAAGACCACCCTTGCGAAGTCAAAGGAAATAATGATATGTTGTCGATTACACAACCGCATATCATTCAAGAAATTCATGCTCAGTATCTTGAGGTAGGTTCGGATATTATTGAAACGAATACGTTTAGTAGTAATTCCGTATCAATGGCGGACTACGAAATGGAGGATTGGGTCTATCAATTGAACTATGAATCCGCAAAAATTGCCAAGGAAGTTACCCAAAAATTCACCGAACAAAATCCCAATAAACCTCGATTTGTGGCGGGTGCAATGGGACCTACAACTCGAACGGCTTCAATTTCGCCTGATGTTAATGATCCTGCTTACCGTGCAATTACTTTTGATGATTTAGTAGAAAGTTATTACGAACAAGCCAAAGGACTATTTGATGGTGGAGCTGATTTATTTTTGGTCGAAACCATTTTTGATACCCTCAATAGTAAAGCCGCTTTAGTAGCCGTTGATAAATTAGCACAAGAAACAGGACAAAGTTTACCAATTATGATTTCGGGAACAATTACCGATGCCAGTGGTCGGACACTTTCGGGACAGGTTTCGGAAGCCTTTTGGAACTCTGTTTCTCATGCCAATTTGTTGAGTGTTGGATTAAATTGTGCTTTGGGTGGTGATTTGTTACGTCCTTATGTTCAGGAACTTTCCCGAAAATCAGATATATTTTTAAGTGCTTATCCTAATGCGGGTTTGCCCAATGAATTCGGAGAATATGACCAAACTCCCGAAGAAATGGGAGCCATTTTAGGTGGTTTTGCGAATGATGGATTAGTGAATATTGTGGGTGGTTGTTGTGGCTCAACACCTGACCATATTCGAGCTATTGCCCAAGCTACCCAACAATTTAAACCCCGCTCCATTGCCTCTAAAAAACCTCATTTGCGCCTAAGTGGTCTTGAACCTTTGACCGTCAAACCTGAGTCTATGTTTGTGAATATTGGTGAACGAACCAATGTAACAGGCTCTCGGAAATTTGCCCGACTTATCAAAGAAGATAAATATTCAGAGGCGTTAGAAGTGGCTCGTAATCAGGTCGAAGGAGGCGCACAAGTCATTGATGTCAATATGGATGAGGGAATGTTGGATTCCGAAGTAGCAATGACTAAATTCCTCAATTTGATTGCTTCCGAACCTGATATCGCTCGACTTCCTATTATGATTGATTCTTCGAAGTGGTCAGTTATTGAGGCAGGTTTGAAATGTATTCAAGGAAAAGGAATTGTGAACTCCATTTCTTTGAAAGAAGGGGAAGAAAAATTTAAGGAATATGCCAAAAAAATCCGAACCTATGGAGCGGCTTCGGTGGTAATGGCATTTGATGAAAATGGACAAGCCGACAGCTACGAACGCCGTATTGAAATCTGTAAACGGTCTTATGATATTTTGGTTAATGAAGTGGGCTTTCCTCCTCAAGACATTATTTTTGACCCTAATATTTTGACCGTAGCTACTGGAATTGAGGAACATAACAATTATGCCGTAGATTTCATTGAAGCCACTCGTTGGATAAAACAAAATCTCCCACACGCCAAAGTAAGCGGTGGAGTAAGTAATATTTCATTTTCATTTCGGGGAAATAATCGAGTTCGGGAAGCGATGCACTCCGCATTTTTATATCATGCCATTAAAGCAGGCTTAGATATGGGAATTGTGAATGCTGGAATGTTGGAAGTTTATGAAGAAATTCCTAAAGATTTACTCGAATATGTCGAAGATGTTCTTTTAAATCGCAAACCTGATGCCACTGAACGACTGGTTGATTTTGCAGAAACCGTTAAAGGTGAAGGCAAAAAAATGGTCAAAGATGACAGTTGGCGAAAAGAACCCGTAGAAAAACGATTGAGTCATGCACTGGTCAAAGGAATTGTTGAATTTATCGAAGCCGATACGGAAGAAGCTCGCCAAAAATCTGACCGTCCGATTCATGTGATTGAAGGTCCTTTGATGGATGGAATGAACATCGTAGGTGACCTTTTTGGAGAAGGAAAAATGTTTTTACCTCAAGTTGTGAAATCGGCAAGAGTAATGAAAAAAGCCGTAGCTCACTTAATTCCATTTATCGAAGAAGAAAAGAAAAATAATCCGAATGCAACAAGTGGACAAAGTGCTGGAAAAATTTTGATGGCAACCGTCAAAGGGGATGTACATGACATCGGAAAAAATATTGTAGGGGTGGTTTTGGCATGTAATAATTTCGAAATCATTGATATGGGGGTAATGGTTCCGATGGAACAAATCCTACAAACTGCTGAAAAAGAGAAAGTTGATGTTATTGGTTTGAGTGGTTTAATTACGCCATCGCTGGACGAAATGGTTTATATTGCCGAAGAAATGGAACGCCGAAATTTCAAACTTCCGCTTTTGATCGGTGGGGCAACCACTTCTAAAGTACATACTGCCGTTAAAATTGCACCAAAATATTCGGGTTCTGCGGTTCATGTTTTGGACGCTTCTAAATCTGTTCCTGTGGCTTCCCAACTCATTAGTAAAGAAACGCGAAATGATTTTTCGGAACAAATTAAAGCCGAATATCAGAAAATGCGAGAAGGTTACGCCCGAAGACAAAAACAAAAGAAGTTAATTTCTTTTGCTCAGGCACAAGAAAATCGTCTAAAATTGGATTGGGAAAAAACTCAAATTACGAAACCTTCATTTTTAGGTACGAAAGTATTTGAAAATTATGATTTGGCAGAAATTGCACCACGAATTGACTGGACTCCATTTTTTTATTCGTGGGAATTGAAAGGACGTTTTCCAAAAATTTTAGATGATCCCAAATTTGGGACAGAAGCCAAAAAATTATATAAAGATGCTCAAGAAATGCTCGAAAAAATCATTACCGAAAAATGGATTGAAGCTAAAGCCATTATCGGATTTTTTCCAGCCAATACTTCAAATCCCGACACAATTGAAGTTTATAAAGACGAAACCCGAACCGAAGTTCTAACCGAGTTTTTTGGGTTGCGACAACAAGGTAAAAAAGCTCGAAACTTACCCAATCTCTCCATTACGGATTTTATCGCACCAAAAGAAACCAATATTCAAGATTATATCGGTGGCTTTGCCGTAACGACAGGTTTAGGAGTTGAAGAAAGAGCAAAAATATTTGAAAATCAACACGATGATTATTCTGCTATTATGCTCAAAGCCCTTGCTGACCGTCTTGCCGAAGCCTTTGCCGAATTTCTTCATGAGCGTGTTCGAAAAGAATTCTGGGGATATTCGCCTGATGAAAATTTCACCAATCAAGAATTAATTGCTGAAAGTTATAAAGGCATTCGACCTGCCCCAGGGTATCCCGCTCAACCTGACCATACCGAAAAAACTACTTTATTCAACCTATTGGATGCAACAGCTCAAACAGGTATTTCTTTGACCGATAGTTTGGCAATGTTCCCAGCTTCTTCGGTGAGTGGTTTGTACTTTTCACATCCTCAGTCGGTTTATTTTGGAGTGGGAAAAGTTCAAAAAGATCAAGTTCAGGATTATGCCGAACGCAAAAAGATGAGTTTGGAAGAAGTTGAGCGGTGGTTAAGTCCGATTTTGGCGTATGAAAAATAAGTGATTTTCAGTTTTTAGACCTATAAGCCCTTCGAAAAGCTTATAGGTCTAATCATTTGCATCAACTCACAATTTATGTATATAAATGAGTACAGATCGTATTCCAGACTTTTCACTGACCTCTTTTTTGTTTTGTGATTTCATTATTTTTTCTTGAACTTTGATAGTTATTTTTCAAAAATATTATGTCAGACTCTGAAATTAATTTATTAAGTTTTAAAGATATATAAAAGTAGTCTTTGTATTTTAGCGAAATGAATTAGGAAATATATCCTCTTCATCAAAGTCGGAATATGCAGAAAATAGACTCTAAACAGAAGTACGCAAATCATCATCATAATCCTAACTATGAATAAGAAAGTAACCTTTACAGGAAGTTTTGGCGAGTATTTTTTAATGTCTCTTGGTTTGTTAGTTTTGTCCGTAATTACGCTTGGGATTGCCTTGCCTTACTGGATATATTGGTCATTTCAATATTTTTTTACTAAACTTGAAATTGAAGGAAAGAGGTTAAATTTTGTAGGTAGTTTTGGCGAGTACTTTTTGACCTCTCTTGGATTACTTATTTTGTCCGTAATTACGCTTGGAATAGCTTCTCCTTATTATGCGTATTGGTCATTTCAATATTTCTTTACAAGATTAGAGCTTGAAGGATAAAATGTATTAATTAAACAAACCTATAAGCCCTCCGAAAAGCTCATAGGTTTGTTTTTCGTTTCCTCAAATTCCCCTCTTCATCCATTTCAATTTTTAGCCCTCTTATCATTTCCTGTAAAGTATCATATTTGCTTTGTAATGACTCAAACTCCGTTTTTAACTTTTCATATTCAGACTTAATCTATGATATCATCTAAATTTTTCGGCTTGACTTCATGATTTTCCAATCATTTTAGTCACTTCTAACCCTCAAATTAGCCTATATTTTCCTTTCCAAAACAGAGTTTGGCTTCGGGATAATGATAAATTATTGGTTTCGACATCTTACTTCCTACCTCTACTTTTGCTGTTGTAATCAAAAGAAAAATATTCAATAGAAGTAGCTACTATTTTTCTTTGAAAATTACAAAGGTGGAATCTGAAAAACCTATCTTAAAATAGAGTAAGAACATTTTCAATAAATTAGATCATGTCTGCAAATAGAAAGTTAAGCGTCCTACTTTTTGATGGAAAAAGCTATAATCAAGTCAATACTATTAATATTGTTGGAGGACCTCATGATTGTGATTGGAGTAGATGGGCTATGGTATATGGGCAAGAAACATTTAGACTCTATTGTTTCAAGCAAGATACCAACGATACAATATATCAGTTTGGTTATAATCCAAATACACAACATTACGAATTTGGTTATAATTCTGAGGAAGTTCTAAAAATCATAGGAGTACCCGCTACTGCTAATACTTTTACCTTTTCTATGTTATATGATGAGTCACACTATAGATTATATTTCTTAGATATTAACAAGCGTGATTTACTCCATCAGTTTGTATTTGACGGAGCAAATTATGTAATAGAAAAGTCGAATCCACAAATTCGTTTGGAAGGAATGCCTAAGAATATTGATGCTAGTAGAATGTCAATGTTATATTCAAAAGGACAGAACCAACATGGATATCATGTATATGGATTTGAGCAAGGTAAACGAAAGTTTTTAGTGCAAGGATATTATGACACAAATTCTAACACCTATAAACGTGTTAATGATGTTGAGATTAATATTAATCTAATGACTTCTGATATTAGTTCATTCTCAATGCTTAATGATGGGGAATTTTGGTGTTATTTTTTGGATTGGATGGATTAATAACGACTTAGTGTTATACAAAAGATGATTAAGTCATTATTACAACACTACGAGTTTTCAGACTCAATGTTAGTATGACTAGTAAATCACTTATAACACGAAAGTTACATTATTTAAATAGACCTATAAGTTTTTCGAAGGACTTATAGGTTTGTTTTTCGTTTCCTCAAATTCCCCTCTTCATCCATTTCAATTTTTAGCCCTTTCATCATCTCCTGTAAAGTATCATATTTGGTTTGTAATAACTCAAACTCCGTTTTTAACTTTTCATATTCAGACTTATCTATAATATCATC
>DDLX01000027.1 GCA_002340355.1 Cytophagales bacterium UBA2561 | reverse complement strand
CCTTTTTTTGTCATGTACTTAGCCCAATTATAATCTCATTTAATTTACTTCTTAAATATAAAACTTAGCTGATTGATAGACTTATGAGAAAAAAAATCGTAGCTGGAAACTGGAAGATGAATCTTGACCAGACGGCAGGCAAAAAACTGATTACAGAAATTATTGGACATGCTCAAAATATTCCTTCAGATGTAACTTTAGTGGTTAGTCCTCCTTTTCCACACTTAGGGTATGTCAAAAAATTATTAATAGGAAATGTCTTCTTAGGCGCACAAAATTGTAGTGACCAGCCTTCTGGTGCATTTACAGGCGAAGTTTCTGCTCCGATTTTGGAGTCTTTTGGAGTTGATTATGTTATCTTAGGACATAGTGAACGCCGTGAATATTTTCAAGAAACTGATGAGCAATTAGCTACCAAAGTCAATCAGGCATTGGCAAGTGAATTACGTCCTATTTTTTGTTGTGGAGAAAGTTTAGCCCAACGAGAGGCAGGAAATTTTGTGGAACTGGTAACAACACAAATTACCAACGGACTATTTCATTTATCACCTCAGCAATTTAGTGAAGTAGTACTTGCTTATGAACCTATTTGGGCAATTGGTACAGGAGTTACAGCAAGCTCGGCACAAGCTCAAGAAATGCACTATGCGCTTCGTCAGCACATTGCCAAAAAATATGGTGATACAATGGCAGATAATCTAACTATTTTATATGGTGGAAGTTGTAAGCCAAGTAATGCGCGAGAACTATTTGCTTGTCCTGATGTGGATGGTGGGTTGATTGGCGGGGCTTCTTTGAAAGCAGAGGATTTTATTGCCATTGCAAAATCTTATTAATTCTCCTAAAAAACCTATAAGCTCTCTGCAAACCTTATAGGTTTTTGTTTTTAATATATTGATAATCAATATTTTAGTTCAATAAAATTCTTGTATGTTTGAACAAGTTTCAAAAATTTGAATAGGGTAGGGGAGAATACTATTTTTGTCCCCATACAAAACGATTTTTACCATGTAAATCTTCCTGAATATGAATAGTATGAAAATAGTACTTTTCTAATATTTCCTGAGTTTCTTTCCCAAAATCCTCATTAATTTCAAAATATAACTTTCCTTCTTGTTTTAATTTTTGATTAGCTAATTTTGTGATATGCTCATAAAAAAGAAGTGGGTTGTCATTTGGAACAAATAGTGCTATAGCAGGCTCATAATTTAGAACATTAGCTTGCATTTTTGTCTTTTCAAGTTCTCGGACGTAAGGAGGATTACTTATAATAATATCAAAATCAGGTAGCTGGCTTAAGTCATTTTTTAAAATATCTAATTGATAAAATTGGATATTGGCTTTCAGTTCTTTGGCATTTTTTTGAGCAATTTTTAAAGCTGAGGCAGAAATATCTAAGGCATAAACGTCACAATCTATTTTTTTATGAGTCAGTTCGTGAAATAGCGTAATTGGAATACAGCCACTTCCCGTTCCAATATCTAAAATATGTAATTTTGTGTTTTTTTGATGACTGGTATTAATTTGTTTTAAAATATATTGAATTAACTCTTCGGTTTCTATTCGTGGAATTAGTACATCAGGTGTCGTATAAAATTTTCGTTCATAAAAATAAGTTTCATTCAAAATATACTGGATAGGTTCGTGATTTTGAAGACGTTTTAAATCTGGTAAAATGATTTGATAATCTGCTTCCGAAAAGACACGTTCATTAATAATCCATTGGTTTCGAGTAAGTTGAAATCTATTTTCAAATAATAAAAAAAGTAATTGTTGTGCCTCTTGGGAAGGATAAAATGGAAGAAGTTCGGTGAGTAGTCGATCCAAAAAAAGTTTAACTTTCATAAATATTGAAAATATATAGTTATTTGACGGAAGATATCATGTAAAGGGCATGAGGTAACATTAAAAACGTCATTCCTGAAAAGGGAATCATATATACCCCCAATAACACAACAACTAAATATGACCAAATAAAGATTTTAGGAATTGAGATGCTTTGAGATTCTATAAAATCAATTAAAAATCCTATAGGAATCAGTAATAATCCAAAATATACAAACCAGAATGCCGCAAAGTTTTCATAATTCATTTTTCCATTTAATAAAGGAAATTCGAGTAGTCCTTCACTAACCTTGAAAAAAAATTGATTAGAAAATAGTACAAATTGTTTTCCAAATGCCCATGGAGAAACGCCTAATACAGTGTGCATAATTCCTAAAAGGAGGAATATTTTTCCATTTTTTGATTTCATCTATTTTCAACTTTTTTGATCATTTGTTGCATTATAGTTGGTACAATTAATTTATGGAATGGCTTTACAAAAAAGAAATATAACTTTCCAAACCAATTATGATATTTGACGATTGTAGTACAAGTAAATTTTTGAATGACATTAGTTGAAGACTTTTGAAAGAGGGACACTTTAAAGTTCAAGTGTGTATCATCCTCTCCAAAAATGATTTCGTGTTCTGTTTTTTTGAGAATTCTGAAGAAACCTACTCGATCATTTACCTCAAAAGAGGAAGGAATACGTGATTTTTTTAAAGAATTAGAAGAAGTTTTTAGACCAACTAAAGAAACGATACTATTACGTAACTGGAATAATTTATCTACCCATTTAGGAGAAGCCGTAAAAAAAGCTTGGGTAAGTTCAAATATGGTAACTTGTTTATTCTTATCTTGATATTCTCCTTGAAAAGAATCATAATAATCGAACTCTTCATCATTTAGATAAGAAGTGGTAGGGATTGTAATACTTTTAATCATTTGAATATTTACTCAAAAATATTAGTTTTTATTTCTATTATTTAAAAATACAGCTCAAGAATAACACGACAAAATTTTATCATCATTTTTAGTAAAAAAAGAACGATGTTATTCGAAGTATTAAACTAAAAAAACTTGCTAGGTTATAAGCCTTTGCAAGTTTAAAATATTGATTTTCAATTTTGTGATCAAAAATAAATTATTTTTATTTAGCTATTCATTGAAAGTAAGAACTCTTCATTATCCTTGCTTCCTTTCATATTTTTAAGAATAAAATCCATGGCTTCATTAGTGTTCATGTCTGCCATATAATTTCGTAATATCCAGACTCTTGCTAATGTATCTTTATCCAATAATAAATCTTCTCGACGAGTTCCTGAAGATGGAATTTCGATAGCAGGATAAATGCGACGATTGGCTAATTTTCGGTCTAATTGGAGTTCCATATTACCCGTTCCTTTGAATTCCTCAAAAATAACTTCATCCATTTTTGAGCCTGTATCAATTAGAGCAGTGGCTAAGATAGTTAATGAACCACCCTCTTCAACATTACGTGCTGCCCCAAAAAATCGCTTAGGTTTATGAAGTGCATTAGCATCTACACCACCCGTCAAAATTTTACCTGATGAGGGAACATAAGTATTATATGCTCGTGCCAATCGAGTAATTGAATCTAATAAAATGACTACATCATGCCCACATTCAACCATACGTTTGGCTTTCTCTAATACGATACTCGAAACTTTTACATGACGTTCAGCCTGCTCATCAAAAGTTGAAGAAATGACTTCCGCTTTGACGCTTCGTGCCATATCTGTGACTTCTTCAGGTCGTTCGTCAATTAACAAAACAATCAAATAACATTCAGGATGATTCTTGGCGATAGCGTTTGCTACTTCCTTGAGTAATACAGTTTTACCTGTTTTGGGTTGTGCAACAATCATTCCTCGTTGTCCCTTACCAATAGGGGCAAATAAATCTAAAATTCGTGTGGAAAGTGTTCTTGAACGATAACTTAAATTCAGTTTTTCTTCAGGAAAAAGAGGCGTTAGATATTCGAATGGAACACGATCACGAATTTCGTCTGTGGTTTTTCCATTTACTAGCTCAACCCGAAGTAAAGCAAAATATTTTTCTCCGTCTTTGGGAGGTCGAATTTGTCCACGTACCGTATCTCCTGTTTTGAGTCCAAACAGTTTGATTTGAGAAGGTGAAACATAAATATCATCAGGACTTGCCAAATAATTATAATCCGAAGAACGTAAAAATCCATAACCATCTTGCATAATCTCAAGTACTCCCTCATTATCAATAACTCCATCAAAGTCTTTGATTTGTCGGCGTTTATTTCCTCGACTTTTGGGAGGATTCGGAGGAGTATCGGCATTGTTTGGATTCATATTTTTAGGGCTATTTTTAGAATTATTCTTGGGGTGTGGAGAGTTATTTTTAGTTGAATTATATTCTGTATTTTTCATCTCCATTTTCTCCTTTCGAGATGAATTTTCATTACGGTTTCGCCGACCTTGTGCGGGAGAATTGTTTCGTTTTTTGGGAGTCGATGTCAAGTTCTTTTTCTCAGGCAAGTCTTTTTCTGGGGTGACTGCTTGAAAGTCCAATATCTTGTAAATCAGTTCTTTTTTGGGGAGTTTGTTGTAGCCTGTTACACCCATTTGTTCAGCAATTTGTCGCAATTCGGATAGAAGGCGTACATTTAGTTCTTCAATATTATACATAATAAGGTGTTAAGATTTTCAGCCCATGTAGGTATTCGTTAAATGTACATTTTTTCAGGGGCTTGGATATGATTTGAAGACATCCTGCCTTAAACTAAAATCAAGAAAAAATTTAACGAGAAACCGTTAGGGGGTTTAATACTTAGAGCTATACCAAGCCCTAATGTTGTTTATGTGTTTTAAATTGAGATTATATAATTGAGATTATTTGGCTAAGACAGGTGTTACCTACTTTTATTTGGCGGAATATGTTAAATTCTGATGGAATATTGGAGCATTGATACAATGCCAAAAGAAGTATTTCGCCTGAAATACATAACAAAGGTAAGACTTCAAAAGTGAAAAAACAAAATTTTTACTCCACTTTTTTATATCTCAAACTACAATTTTTTTGCCGAAAATAAACTTTGATCCTTAATTTCCTTTTTTAGGATACAAAAAACATAAAACGATATATATTATTCTAATAAATGAAAAAATACTTATTTTATTTCCAATAAAAAGCGTATTTTAGCTAATTTTTATCCAAGTATTTTTAGGGCTTTTTTGTTAGTTTTACCGAATCAAAATACTGAAAATTATTTTAATAAATTTTTTATCAAAAACCTCTTAATCTATATGAAAAATATTTTCTCTATGGGTTTGTTGTTCTTAACTGTACTTTCAGCTTGGGGGCAAGAAGGCAGACATACCGACAAATTTGAACAACTTAATCACCGTCCTAGTAGTGATTATCGTACAGGCTCAGGTTCGCCAGGGCATCGGTACTGGCAACAAAAAGCTGACTATGATATTGCGGTAGAATTGGATGAAGAAAAACTCGAAATTCGAGGGCAAGAAACCATCACTTATACCAATAATTCACCTGATGCTTTGTCGTATTTGTGGCTTCAATTAGACCAAAATATTCGTGATAAAAACTCAGATAAACGGCTGACAAAAACCAATGCCATTCAAGAACAAATGTCGCCTTGGAAGATGGATGATGTTATTCCTGATAAATTTGATGGTGGATTTAATATTATTTCAATTAAAGATGTTAATGGCAAAGATTTGTCTTACATCATCAATAAAACCATGATGGCAGTTGATTTGCCAACTCCTTTAAAGTCAGGTGAAACTATCAAGTTTTCAATCAAATGGAACTACCCGATTAATGATGTTATGAAAGGCGCACGGTCAGGATATGAATCCTTTCCTGATGGTAATTATACTTTTGCTATTGCTCAATTTTATCCTAGAATGTGTGTCTATAATGATTACGATGGTTGGCAAAACAAGCAGTTTTTAGGGAATGGAGAATTTGCCCTAACTTTTGGTTCGTATAATTTGAAAATCACAGTTCCTGCTGACCATATCGTAGGCGCAACAGGTTTATTGATGAATCCGAAAGAAGTTTTGACAAAGACACAAATCGAACGTCTTCAAGAGGCTGAAAATGCAACTGACCCCGTCATGATTGTAACGGAAGCCGAAGCTGACAAAAATAAATCTTCGAAATCGAAAGAAAAGAAAACTTGGATTTTTAAATCGGATAATGTACGAGATGTAGCCTTTTCCTCTTCCCGAAAATTCATTTGGGATGCGATGGGTGTAGAAATTGAAGGGGCAGAAGAGTTTTCTAAAATGTATGTGGATTTGGATGCTGATACCAAAAAGAAAAAGAAGGGCAAAGGCTCAAATAAAGTGATGGCAATGTCTTATTATCCAAAAGAAGGAAATCCACTTTGGGAAAAATATTCGACTCGTACTGTTGCTCATACCCTCAAAACCTATTCTAAATATACATTCCCATATCCGTATCATAAAGCCATTTCAGTACACGTAACTCCTTGGAATTTAGGTATGGAATACCCTATGATTTGCTTCAATTGGGGACGACCTCGACCTGATGGTTCATACAGTCCTGAAATGAAGTACTATATGGTGATGGTGATTATTCATGAAGTGGGGCATAACTATTTTCCTATGATTGTTAATTCCGATGAACGTCAATGGGCTTGGATGGATGAGGGTTTGAATACATTCTTACAATATTTGACGGAACAAGAATGGTATGAAGGACCTTTAGATTCAAGGGAAGGACCTCCTCAAAAAATTGTGCCGTACATGAGTATGGATAAAACCTTATTAAGTCCCATTATGACAAATCCCGAACAAGTTCAGCAATTGGGACCTAATGCCTATGGAAAGCCTGCTACAGCTCTTAATATCTTGCGCCAAACTATTATGGGACCTGAGTTATTTGATCGGGCTTTTAAGGAATATTCTCGCCGTTGGGCATTCAAACACCCTACTCCTGCTGATTTTTTCCGTACAATGGAAGATGCTTCAGGAACAGATTTAGATTGGTTTTGGCGAGGCTGGTTTTATTCTGTTGATAATGTGGATATTGCTTTAACAGGAATTAAACGATATCAAATGACGGATAAAGAACCAGAAAAATCTGAAAAAGAGAAGATAAAAGCAGATACTACAACTAATCAAGAGGTTTCTCCTGACGATATTAAGACGTTTTATGCTCAATTAGCTCCTAGTCAAGTGGGGCAGATAAAGAAAGAGGCAAACTTTTATGAATTAACCTTTGAAAATAAGGGCGGTTTAGTAATGCCTGTTATTTTAGAAATTTCTTATGAAGATGATTCTAAAGAAATTATCCAGATTCCTGCTGAAATTTGGCGGAAGAATGCTGAAAAAGCAACGAAGGTTTTTGTACGAGAAAAGAAAATCACAAAAATCGTACTTGATCCCTTCTTAGAAACTGCCGATACAGACTTGGAAAATAATTATTGGCCTAAAAAATTAGTACCCAATAAGTTCAAAGAGTTTCTCCTCAAAACTGAACAGAAAGGAGAATAATAAAATCAAATTTTTAAACCTATCCAATATTTCATCATTGGATAGGTTGAATTAATTTATAGTAGATAATAGGATAAATAGTACTCCACCTTACTAAAATTTTATTGATTTACAAATTACTGATTATCATTTAGGTTAAATCAAATTTAATTTTTCCGTAGTGGGTTTGCAAACCCACCGCTACGGAAAAATGGCGTTTTAGCTTAATAAACAAAGACTTTTAACTCATTTCAATACTAAATATATTTTATAAATCATTTCTAGTACGGTAGAGTAGATAAATAGATAAAACCATAAGGCTAATATTTTGAAAACTTATCTTTTCTGTCGTTCGATATCGTAGATTTAAGGCTTAAATTTCATCTCATTACCTCTTCCTTTCACAATATTTTGGATGACTGACGGCGAACAATTTTTATTAATAAAAGCATTACGGTTCAATCCATAATCTTCCATTAATTTTATCAACTTCCTCTCAATTTATCCAAATTGAGATGGAAAATTTTTTGCACAAATGTTTCTATTGTTATAGATTCATTAGAAAAATGGGAAACAAGAGTACAAAACTTGATGTAATCTTAAAGTTGAAATTAATTAAAGTCCAATGGCTTGGTCGTTTTTAAAGGTGAAAATACCTTAAATAGAATATAAAAACAATAAATAAATATGCGTAAAATTTTGCTAAATTTGTCCCTTCTATTTTTGTTAGTCTTTCGTTCAAAGTCGAAAAAAACGCATGAACCCAACAGAAACACTCAAAGAAATTGCTGAAAAATACGAACTAATTGTCGGTTTAGAAGTTCACGCTCAGTTGTTGACCCAAAGTAAAGCCTACTCCTCTGATTCTACGGAGTTTGGACAATTGCCGAATACGAATATTAGTGTAATTACATTGGCACACCCAGGTATTCTACCTAAATTTAATGAGCAGGTTTTAGATTACGCCATCAAGATGGGTTTGGCGTGTAATTGTTCGATTACTGAATATAATTATTTTGACCGTAAGAATTATTTTTACCCTGATTTGCCGAAAGGCTACCAAATTACACAAGATAAAACACCGATTTGCCAAGGTGGTTATATTGATGTCACCACTAAAACAGGCAAAACTTCACATATTCGTCTCAATCGGATTCACATGGAAGAAGATTCAGGCAAATCAATTCACTTACCTAGCGAACCCGAGACCTTAGTGGACTTGAATCGGGCAGGAGTACCCTTGATTGAAATTGTAACTGAGCCTGATCTCCGAAGTGCAGACGAAGCCTATGCTTTCTTGACTGAAATCCGAAAATTGGTGCGTTATCTCGAAATTTGTGACGGTAATATGGAAGAAGGTTCGATGCGATGTGATGCGAATATTTCAATACGTCCAAAGGGTTCAACCAAATTTGGTACAAAGGTAGAGGTCAAAAACATGAACTCTATTCGGAATGTGCATCGAGCCATTGAACACGAATTTTATCGTTTGGTAGAACTCACCGAAAAAGGAGAACACATTGAATCCGAAACTCGAAACTTTGATGCAGTTACAGGAACAACCTCTGGGCTTCGAAGTAAGGAAGCCTTAAATGATTATCGTTATTTTCCAGAACCTGATTTACAGCCTTTTGTAGTTACGGAGGATTATTTGAAAAAGATTAAAAATCAGATGCCTCCTTTGCCCAAAGAACTCAAAGTAAAATTTACAGAGAAATACGGATTGTCAGAATACGATGCGGGAGTCTTGACGGATTCTAAGGAAATTGCCTTGTATTTTGAAGAACTTTGTGGGAAAACTAAAAATTACAAAGCTGCAGCTAACTGGATAACAGGACCTATCAAATCGTATTTGAATGAATTGACTTTGGAAATCCCTGATTTTCCCTTAAAAACAAAACGAATTGCTGAAATTATTGTGTTAGTTGAGAAGGGGAAAGTGAGTTTTTCTGTAGCCAAAGGAGATTTATTTAAAAATTTACTACAAAATCCTGAGACTTCGGCAGGAAAAATGGCAGAAAGCCTGAATCTGATTCAAAGCAATGATACAGATGAAATCCAAAAATTAATTGATGATATTATGGCAAAATTCCCTGATAAAGTCAAAGCCTATCAGAACGGCAAAAAAGGACTTTTGGGGATGTTTATGGGGCAAGTGATGAAAGCCAGTAAAGGAAAGATTGACCCTAAAACTGCCAATAAATTAGTGCGAGAGAGCTTAGAAAAAGCAGAAAATTAATAAAGCTAGAAATATAGTTACTCAAAGACTTGTTCAGTTTCGAAACCGAATAAGTCTTTTTTTTTGATTTCTAAAATTACTTATGAGTTTGGTTTTCTTCCTTATTTTCAGCTTTATCAGGAATGAAATCTAAAGACACTGAGTTAATGCAATAACGCAAGCCTGTTGGTGGAGGTCCGTCATTAAAGACATGTCCTAGATGTCCATCACAACGCTGACAACGTACTTCAATACGTTGCATACCATGTGAGTGGTCTTCTACTTGGACAATATTATTGGTGTTTAGTTGGTCATTGAACGCAGGCCAACCACATCCTGAATTATACTTTGTGTCCGACTTGAATAATGGCAATTGACAACCTGCACAAACATATGTTCCTTTTTGGAAATGCTTATCAAATTTGCCTGAAAATGGATATTCTGTACCGTTTTGTCGAAGTACTCGAAAAGCATCAGGTGAAAGTTGGAGCTTCCATTCGGTTTCTGTTTTGATAATTTTATGAACCGTATCTTCCTGATTAACTGTATTCTTTTCCATTTTTTGACTGTTTTTAGAACCCTGATTTAAGGAACAAGACATTCCCAAAACTAAACTGATAATGACCCAAAAATAATACTTCATGAACATTGAGATTTTATAAAACAAATCCATGAAGTACTAAATTGTTTGTTTATTTTGTTTTTAGTAATTATTCGTTTGGATCAAAGGTTTGACTAAAAAATAAACGAGTGATAAAAATTCCATAAGCATCTGTTTCACCAGCATTACTTTCTACGCCACTCGTAACGAAATTAAGCTTCCAACCTTTAGCCAACATTTCATTAATTTTAGCTGAAATCAAGGCATCATTAGACGCAATATTCTGAAAATTAATACCCAGACCACTATAAAAATTAAGTAGTTTGGTTTCTGATAATTGGTCAATCTTGGCATTTTGCCGTTTTATAGAGCCTTGCTTTGATTTTTTTCCGTTATTTCTTTTGGTTGTGAAGTCCCCTACATTGATATCTTCTTGATGTTCAATAATTCTGGAGCGCCCTGCCCCCATTGGAACAATTGATTCGACAATGGTTATTACTTTTACTCTAGTAGAATCCTGTGCATAAACTCCTGTGCTAAATAGACTAAAAAGTACAAAAACGCCTACGATTTTACTCAAGAATTTCATCATCTGTTTTAGTTTTTAAAATTTAAACTTTATATTTTGTAAGTCAGATGTAGATAATTCTGAAAAGGACGCATGACCTGAAAAATTTTTAGAGCATGGTATAAAGTTTAGAGCTGAACCCCGATAACAGTAATATCATCTCGTTGCTGTTGGTCTTGTTGATGGTTACGTAGTGCTTCTAAAAGTTGTTTTTGCTGTGAGGCTAAAGCATCTTGATGTATCTTTTCAAGTAATTGAGCAAAATCCTTTGAACCAAATTTTTTACGTTCAGGGTTATTTTGATCAATAAATCCGTCACTACTCAAGTATAACATCGTGCCTTTAGGTAGAAATAATTTATGCTCTTCAAAAGAATGTTTCTTACGATTAAACCCTCCAATTTTTCGGCGAGAACCCTTAATAATTTCGAGTCCTGTTTGTGGGCTGACAAAGTGTAGTTTTTGTCCTGCACTACCAAAATCAATTTGCCAAGCTCGTTCTTGTTTTTGGAAAATCAAAATAGATATATCCATTCCATGCAAATTACCAGTAGTTTGTTGTTGTAAAATTTTTTGCATATGGTAATGAATACGTGCCATGATTTGAATAGGGCTTCGTTCTTGTTCAATGAGCAATACGCGATTTAAAACGGCGTGACTAATGAGTGTCATAAATGCTCCTGGAACACCATGCCCTGTACAGTCGGCTTCTACTAGAATTTTAGTGCATGTATCAAAAATATGTAACCAATAAAAATCACCTGAAACAACATCCTTAGGAAGATACAAAATGAAATGATCGCTAAAGTTTTCCTCAAATAATTGCGAAATGGGTAAGATAGAATTTTGGATTAATAAGGCTGACTGAATGCTTTTATGAATGCGATATTGATGTTCTTCCAGTTCTTGATTGGTGAGTACCAGCACATCCCGTTGAGCAGTTAGCTCTTCCTGAGTTTGTAGAAGTTCTTCGTTAATAACTTGCAGTTGTTCGTTAGACTCTTGTAGTTCTTGAGTGCGTTGTTGTACTTTGTATTCCAGATTTTTGTATAACAATGTATTTTCCATCGAAATCGCCAATTGCGTAGTTAATGCTTTGATAAGCTCAGAACGTTTTTGATGAAAAACACCTGTATTAAGGCTGTTTTCCATATAAAGTAAGGCAATGAGTTTATTTTTTCGTTTAACTGGCATCACTAAAACCGACTTCGTTTGATGTTGTTGTACATAAGGATCTTTTCGGAAAGTAGATTCTTGGGTAATATCATCTGATAAGACCAGTTCTTGACTTCGTAACACATACGAAATGATTTGATGTGGTAGATTAGAGTAATCTTCAAATAAAATAGGCTGAATTACTAAATTTTTTCCGTTTTCTTGGTCTGCTTCAATGATCCAATTTCCCTCTTCCTCTCGTAAGAAAGCGATTTTATTGGCTCCAGAATTTTCAGTTAATAAATATAGCATTTCTTCAATCAGATTTTCTAATCTAATTTGCTGAGAAAGCGACATATTTGCCTTCAGAATAGTATTTGCATCGAAAACTTGATTAGTAGTTGTACCTACAGTGGTTCCCTTATAACTTTCCTGAAGAGTCAATTCGTTAATTAATAACAGCTGTGGATATTTCTCTTCCATCTGCCCAAGTTTAGTTATTGCACCCCATTGTTTGTAAAGTTGATATGACTTTGTTAAATGTACTTGGGCATATTCAGGCATATCAGATATTATTAGGTATTGAGCGCAGAGCTCATTGGCAAGGGCTATCTCCTGTGTAAAACCACTTTCTTCAGCACTCTTGATAGCGGTTCGGTAGGCAGTTAGTACTTCTTGGAAAGGTCGTTCCTTAACTTTAGCCTGCTCTGCTACAATAAGTAAATAACGATGTAGATAATTACTTGGAGCCGTTTTTGCCCACTTGTGTAGTTTTTCTTTTTTATCCTCTATATTTTCCCAAAGTGGTGTTTGTTGTTCTTTTTTGACTTCGGAATAGGCTCTTAAATGGGCTAAAGAGGCATAAAAATGATAACTCGTATAAATGAACATTCCCATTACGCCACCACTGGCATTTTTTTCAGTTAAAAAGCCGTATTGACTAGCTAACGGGTTATCGAACATAAATGCTAGAATGGTTTTGAAAAGATAAATATTAAAAAGCCCATATACATCATTAATCTTTTCATAAAGTGGTATGAGCTGATTTTCGTCAAGTTCATCGCCGACCAATAAATCAGGATGATCGGATTCTCCTAATAAATTCAGGATACTTTGCCGACAAATTTCATTATAATTAAAATTATTTTGTTGCTTAAATTGTAGTAGTGTTTGGTTATAAAGATGTAATTCATTATTTAGCTGACTTAAATTTTCTCCACTCAGAAAAGAATTTCCTCCATATTGAAGTACCACATATCCATAATATTCAATATCCCCGACCTCCAAGCCATTTTGATAAGCAACTCTTAATTTGTCAAAGGTTTCTTGAACAGGTGTTGTTAGATGATGAAATATCCTTGTGTTGTTGAGAACTTTAGTTTTATAAATTTTATTATCAAATTGATTGATTAGTTTTTCTGCTATTTCTCCGAAAAAATACCCCTTTTCGACATATCCAAATGCGCTCAACAAAAGCCCAAAGTTGGCAAATGCAAAAGAGGAAAGTGGAATAAGCCCATATTTCAATGAAGTCTTTACGCACTCACAAACTACAATTGGGAATAACTCTGGTTTTCCAACAAAAGTTGAAGGAAAAATAGAGATTAACAGACGTAAAGTAATTTTTTCTTGAGCTGTTTTCATCTCAGGTAAATTGAGCAAAGTTTCTATGTTTTTGCCTTCAAATAAAGAGACCGTTTCAGTAACTGCCATACCAATATCTTGAGGAGTTGGGTTTTGAGGCATTGAAACACCTGCTTTCGCAAGCATCTCTAAACCAATTTGTAAGGACTGCTGAGGATTGAGACGGGTGAGATGAGATAGAATACAAATTTCATGAGTTTTAATTTGGTCTGTTAGGTTTACCGTATTTTTGATAAGTTCATCAGCCATAAGGTGCATTTGCTTAAATTCGCCACGCAAATAATAGGCTTCTACCAAAAACTCATAAATCAGTAAGCTTTGTTTATAGTAATTTTCCCAATGAGATGCAGGTAATAGCTCTAAACTCTTGTTCAAATACAAAATCGTAGATTGGTATGCCGTAGCCTTATGAGCTTTTACACCTGCTTGTTGATTGAGTATAAGTGCAATTTTTTTATCTTCTGTAGTAAAAATATTTTTGGCTAAATTATAATGACTTACAATTTCGAAGACCTGTTCTTTACGTTTCTCTTCCGAAAGAGATTGATAAAGGATTCGTCCTATTTTCAGATGAGTTTGTTGTTTTTCAGTTTCTGAAAGAAGTGAGTACGCCGCTTGCTGTACGCGGTCATGTACAAATTTATAATGACCTAATTGAGTAGGAAATATAAAACCGTCTAAGATGGCAGTTTTTAGATCCGTCCTTAAATCATTGCGAGGAGCAATAATTTGTAAAGTCTGGACATCAAATTTATTCCCAATACAGGACGCTAATTCAATTAGTTTTTTAGTTCTTTTAGGTAATGTCTTTACTTTTTGCGCCATAAAGTCCACTACATTATCTGTGAATTCGGTTTGTTTAATTCGGATATTGTTCCATTTCCATTTTTTTTCTTCTAGTGCAAAGTATAGCCATTCTTCTTCGTACAGATGCTTTAAGAACTGATGAATAAAGAAAGCATTCCCTTGCGTTTTGGATAAAACAATTTCATTAAGTGTTTCTAATTTTTCATCTGGAATATGGTGTAAAGTATCAGAAAGTAGTTTTAAGGTGGCTTTTTCATCTAAATTTCCTACTGTAATTTCGTTCAAATTACGCCCTTCGTTTTGTATTTCTGCCAAAATTGAAGTTAAAGGGTGCGCTGTGGAAACTTCATTATCTCGGTATGCCCCAACACATAATAAATGCGTATTTTCCTTATCGGTAACTAATGTTTTTAATAAATTTAAGGAAGCGGAATCTGCCCATTGTAAATCATCAATAAAAATAATAATGGGATGTCTTTCGTTCGTGATGGCTTTGATAAAATTTTGTATCACATAATTGAAGCGATTTTGAGCTTCCTGTCCGCCTAATTCGGGAATGGCAGGCTGTGAGCCAATCACAGTTTCCAAGTTAGGAACAACTTCAGTCAATACGCTTCCGTTATCTCCTAGTGCTTCTAAAATAATAGATTTCCAATAACTTAGTGTATGTTCATTTTCTGTTAGGAGTAAGTCAATAAAATTTTCAAAGGCTTGAATCCATGCTAAAAATGGAATATTATGCTGAAATTGGTCAAACTTACCTTCAATAAAATAGCCTTTGGTACTGGTTAGAGGACGGTGGGTTTCATTGACCAAAACAGACTTTCCTGTTCCTGAATAACCCGCTACAAGTGTCAGCTCAACACTTCCATTCAAAACACGCTGGAAAGATTCGAGAATAACTTTGGTTTCTTCTTCTCGACCGTAAAGTTTTTCAGGAATTTGTAATTTTCCCGAAAAATCATTTTGAGCTAAATCGAAAGTCGGATTTGTTTCGCCTTCTTGAATTTTGGTTAAGTATTTTTCTAAATCATAAATTAACCCTGAAAGGGATTGATACCGATTCTCTGGGTTTTTTCGAAGTAATTTCAGAATTATATCCGAAATTAAAAAAGACAACTTGGGATTGATTTCATGAGGTGGAATAGGTTTCTCAGCCAAATGAGCATATACCAAACTCATGGCATCATTTGCTTCGAAGGGTAGTTTTTCAGTAAGAATCTGATAAAAAATGACACCCAAAGCATATAAATCGGTTCGATAATCGATACTTCGGTTCATTCGTCCTGTTTGTTCGGGCGAAATATAGGAGAGTGTACCTTCCAATTTTTCAGGATTCCCTAGATTAGGCTGTTTTAAGGTAAATCGGGATGAGATACCAAAATCAATTATATAAATATCCTGAGTAGGTGTGACTATAATATTATTGATATTGAGGTCTTTATGAATAATTCCTGCTTGATGGATGCCTTCGACAACTTTGCTTAATTTGACTAAAAGGTGTAGTTTTTCAGTGATAGAAAGAGACTGTTGTAGGATAAAATCGGATAAACTATGACCCTTGATATGTTCTAATGTTAGGATATGAGTATCATCTTTCTTTTCATAATGAAAAACTTTCCGAACTCCTTTAATCTCACAATCTTGGAGGATATCAAATTCATTCCGAAATCGTTGAATGTCAGGTGGTGAAGGATATTTATGACTTAGTTTTTTCAGTACTATATCGCCCTTGAGAGATTCAATTGTACTATTTTTGCCTTGATAAAGTAAATTACTGTTCTGTTTCATATTATGAGTAGACTTCAAGGATTAAAAGCCATAATATTTTGTACAAAGGGATTTTCATTAAAATATTATCGACTTCAATAAGTTGTAAAATTTCGTTAGTTTGTTTTTTTAATATTGTAATATATTAGTTTACAATAAATTAAATAAAAATTTGCTTCGATCCTTTGAAAGGAACTTTTTCTATTTTTCTTCTATGCTTCAAAGTTTATTTAAGAAAATAGTTGTAATTACTTTCAAAAAACTTAGGAGTTATTCTAAGTATAGTACGAATTTAAAACACTATATCTTATCTTTAGTTTAAAAAAATGAGATTAAGAAAACTGAATATCAATTTATTATAGTTGAACACCAATGATTGTAATATCATCTCGTTGGTATTCATCTTGTTGATGATTGTGGAGTGCTTGAAGGAGTTGTGTTTGTTGTGTTTTTAAAGGATAGTGGCATATTCTGCCAAGTAATTCGGCAAAAGTCTTAGAACTAAATTTTTTGCGTTCTTGGTTATTTTGGTCGATGAATCCGTCACTACTCAAGTACAAAATTGTACTTTGAGGTAAAAGTAAGGTATGTTCTTCAAAGGAACTATTCCTACGGCTGAATCCTCCAATTTTTCGGCGAGATCCTTTAATTGTTGTGAGTGTTTTTTGAGGCTTGGCAAAATGTAATTTTTGTCCTGCACCACCAAAATTAACCTGCCATTTTTCGGCTTCTTTTCTAAGAATTAGAATTGAGATATCCATACCATGCAAATTACGTGTAGCTTTTTGTTGTAGAATTCTTTGCATGTGATAATGAGTACGTTCCATGATTTGAACGGGACTTCGTTCTTTCTCAACAAGTAGCACCCGATTCAAAATGGCATGGCTAATTAAAGTCATAAATGCCCCTGGCACCCCATGTCCTGTACAATCAGCTTCAATCAGAATTTTTTCGTCAGGATTTTCGGCATGAAACCAATAAAAATCACCTGAAACAACATCTTTTGGCAAATAAATTACAAAATATGCTGTAAAGTATTTTGTAAATAAATCAGGTGTTGGCAAAATCGAATGCTGAATCAATTTGGCAGATTCAATACTTTGGCTAATTCGGTACTGATAATCTTCTAATTCGGCATTATTCAGAGCAAGCAAATCTCGTTGGGTGGCTAATTCTTCGTGGGTCTGTTGTAGTTCCTCATTAATTACTTGAAGTTCTTCGTTGGATTGTTTCAGCTCTAAAGTGCGCTGTTCTACTTTGTGTTCCAGATTTTCATAAAGCAATGTATTTTCTATCGAAATTGCTAACTGTGTAGCTAAAGCATTAACCAATTCGTAACGTTTGGCATGAAAAACTCCCGAATTCAAGTGATTTTCTAAGTAAATGAGTGCAATGAACTGCCCTTTGTGTAAAACAGGAACTACTAAAACTGCCTTTGTTTTTTGAGTCGAAATATAAATATCTTTCTCAAAACGAATATCTTGAGATGCATCATGTAAGATCAAGGGCATTTTGCTTCGTAAGACAAAACTAATTAAACTATGTGGTAAATATTCATATCCTACCAAAGTAGTTATTTTAGAAAGTTTAGGCTTTCCATTTTCTTGATCGGCGTGGACAAACCATTGTTCATTTTCTTGGCGTAATAAAGTAATTTTTGTGGCTCCCGAATTTTGGGTTAATAATTGTAACATTTCCCATACTAATTCTTTGAGTCGAATTTTTTGAGAAAGTGATGTAGTAGCTTTTAAAATTGTCTGAATATCAAAATTTTGTGTTCCGTTTATGGTGGTTGTGCCTAAGAAGGTAGTTGTTTCTGAGTGACTTGTTCCTTTGGTTGAGGCAGTCAAATAGGGATAATTTTGTTCTAGCTGTTCCAGTTTGGCGGTTGCGCCCCAAATTTTATAAAGTTGGTAGGCTTCAGATAAATAACCTTGTGCTATTTTGTTTTTTCCTAATTTTTCTAAGTATTTGGCACAGCATTCATTAATTAAGGCGATATCTTGTTTGAAGGCATATTTTTTTGCTTTCTGTATGGATTTTTCATATGACTCCGTTAATTCGTACCAAGATTTGGCTTTGGTAATTCGGTCATATTCGGTTTGAATAAATAAATATTTATGCTCAAAATTTTCGGGACAATTTTTCGCCCATTTTTGCATTCGTATTTGATTGATCTGAACCTTTTCTAATAACTTCGAATCTTGTGTTTTTTCATATTCAGTAAGGTGTATTAGAGCATTAAAAAAATTGTAATTAATCGAAGTAGAATACCCCCAAATACTGGGCAAATAAAGTGTAGCTTTTTGGATATATTCGAAGGCTTTTTTGGAGTTTGCTAAAATATAATAAGCTTGCGCTTTGTAAGTGTAGTAATTGTACAATGCCATCGAAATATTATTTTGGAGCATATATTTCTCAAATGCGTCTTCGGTGAGCTTGGTTTGGAGTGTTGATATACGTTTTATTTTATTGGTTATTAGAGTATTAATTACCCAAAGCGTTCCAACTAAAATACTATGTGCCATTTCATTATGACATTGTATAGATATATTCCAAAACCGTTCTTCAATCTCATTTTTGATAAAATTCAGGTTTAATCCTTCTACCATAATATTGACAAAATAACTCATCAAATTGTACATAGCATACTGCAATTCACCCGATTCTAAACCTATTTTCACACCATCTAGATTATATAATTTTCCATTTTTGATGTGTTGGCTCCAAGGTAAAATAAACGAACCCAACATGAGTAGAACTTGGCTTTCGATCCCCTTATGTCCAAATTTATGTGCCAAACCCAAAGCCTTTTTTACAATTTCATAACTTTCTTGATGTGTTTCCAAAATTCCTGCCATCATGAATGCTACATCTGCATAAGCTTTACAGCTATAAGTCGTATTTCCATTTTTTATAGAAAGTTCTACGGTTTTCATGCTGAAAAATTGAAAAATCGGGTTTCCAATGATATAAGCCGTAGTTGCCATTAGGTTCAAAATTCGAATACTCAAACTAATTTCTGGAGACTGACTTAGGGGCAGGTTTTCAATTCCCTCGGTTTGTATTTGTTTCCGCAGTAAAATCACTACCTCCTGAAATAATTTTTCGGTGGCTTTTTGCATTTCCGATTCCGTAGGTATACCAATCCCTAACATTTTCAGTACTTTTATACCAATTTCGAGAGCCTCATGATAATCTGCTTGGAGGGTTTGTTGTTCAATCAAAATAACAGTCACTTCGGCTTTGTCGATGTCCGATTTTGCATACTGTGTAATTTCCTGAACGTAACGCTTTGAGTTCTCAAAATTGGTATTGAAAAATTCCGCTTCTGCCAACAATTTATAAACCGAAAGAGTCGTTTTGTAGTCAATTTCCCAAGAATTTTCAGGAAGTAACTTTTGAGCCTCGGAAATATAATTTAACATTCCATCAAAAGAAGCAGAGGCTTTGGCTTTTTGGGCAGCTTGCTGATTGAGTTGAATCGCCGTTTTTTGGGCAGATTCGTCCAGAATTTCATGTGCTAAATTGTAATGATTAGTAATATCAAAGAGGTGTTTCTCCTGAAATTCGTTAGACAAAGAAGCATTTAATAATTGTCCTATTTCAAGATGAGTTTGTTTTTTGCGCTCATCAGGAATCAAAGAATAAGCCGCTTGTTGAACGCGGTCATGAACAAACCTATAAATTCCTTTGGTCTGTGGATGAATTAAACCTTCTAAAATGGCGCTGTCCAAGGCAGGTTGGAGGTCTTTATTCTCGGCAATAATTTGTAACGTTTCAAAGTCAAACTGACTCCCAATACATGCCGATAATTCGAGTAAGTGTTGGGTTTGAAGAGGTAATTTACCCACTTTTTTTGCCATGAAATCCACTACATTATCTGTAAATCCTGACTGTTGTATTTTGATATTATCCCATTGCCAAGTTTTGGTTTCGAATGAAAAATAAATTAATTTTTCTTCATATAAATTTTTCAAAAATTGGTGTGTAAAAAAAGGATTTCCTTGTGTTTTGGCTAAAATATTGTCTGCGAGCCTCTCCAATTTTTGATTCTGAGCAAAATCTAAAGTTTCAGAGAGCATTGTTAATACAGCATCTTTGTTTAAATTTCCAAGGTGAATCGTGTTAATATTTTGACTCGTCTGACTAATCTCTTGGAGCATTTCCATAAGTGGATGAGCTGGTGAAACCTCATTATCTCTATATGCTCCAACGCAAAGCAAATGTTTATTTTCGGTGTCTGTAACTAAAGTTTTGAGCAAATTTAAGGAAGCCAAATCAGCCCACTGTAAATCATCAATAAAGATAACCAAAGGATGTTCTTTGGTACTAATCGCCATGACAAAATTTTGTATGACATAATTAAACCGATTTTGAGCCTCTTGTCCACCCAATTGTGGTACGGATGGCTGTTTACCAATGACCGCTTCCAGATTTGGAATTACTTCGATTAAAACAGCTCCATTATCACCAACGATGTCTAAAATTATTGATTTCCAATAGTTTAGAGTTGTCTCATTTTCTATTAAAAGTAAATCTACAAAATTTTTAAAAGCCTGAATCCATGCATAAAACGGAATATTACGTTGAAATTGGTCGAATTTCCCTTCGATAAAATAGCCTTTAGTGTTGGCTAAGGGGCGATGGGTTTCGCTTACCAGTGCCGATTTTCCTGTTCCTGAATAGCCAGCCACCATTGTCAACTCAACTTTGCCGTTCAAGATTCGTTGGAATGCCCCCAAAATGGTTTGGTGTTCCTGTTCTCGTCCGTAGAGCTTTTCAGGAATTTGTAATTTGCCTGAAAAATCTTCTTCACTTAATGGGAATTCCGGAATAACTTGATTTTCTTGGAGATAAGACAGACATTTTTCAAAATCATTAACAATACCTGAAGCTGATTGGTAACGATCTTCAGGATTTTTAGCCATTAATTTAAGAATAATTTGAGAAATGATAGAAGGAATTTCAGGATAAATTTTAGTTGGTGATTGGGGTATTTCAGCCAAATGAGCATACACTAATGCCATCGGCTCAGAGGTTTCGAAGGGCAATTTTTGGGTTAATAATTGATAAAAAATCACACCTAAAGCATAAAAATCGGTACGATAATCAATACTTCGGTTCATTCTTCCTGTTTGTTCAGGCGAAATATAAGCCAATGTTCCCTCTAAAGTTTCGGGATTGCCTAAATGGGGATTTCGGAGTGTAAATCTGGAAGAAATTCCAAAGTCAATCACATAAATTTTTTGCGCCTCCGTAATTAAAATATTGGAAGGATTGAGGTCTTTATGAATAATTCCAGCTTGGTGAATACGTCCAACAATTTGAACTAATTGGATAAAAAGCTGAATTTTTTCAATTAAACCAACTTTTTCCTCCTGAAATAAACGATCTAAGTTTTTACCTTTAATATACTCTAAGATAAGCTCATGTGGTTGATTTTCTTTCTGATATCTTGATACTTGTCGGACTCCGTCTAAATTTTCCCCTCTGAGAATATTATATTCGTTTCGTAAACGTTGAATTTCGGCTTCGGACGGATAGCGTTGCTTTAATTTTTTGAAGATTTTCTGGTTTTCCGTATCCACCTCAATACGGCTGTTTTTACTCTGGTAAAGCAAGCGAGGTTTCTTCATTTTTATTTGTTTTTAACGTAAAGTATCTTCAATCAAACAAATAGTTTGGTGCTATAATTGGACTCCAATTACTGTAATATCATCCCGTTGTTGTTGGGTTTGTTGGTGGTCAGCTAAAGCCTCTTGGAGTTTTAGCTTTTGCTCCGATAACTTTAGATTCCGTAAATTACATAAAAGTTTTTCAAATTTTTTCGTTCCAAATTTGTGGCGTTTACTGTCATTTTGATCAATAAATCCATCACTACTAAGATATAAGATTGTTCCTTCTGATACTACTAAAGTATCTTCCTGAAATTCTTTATTTCTGAACTTACCCTTTAGGTAATTTCCTCCAATTTTTCGCTTCCCGCCTTTTATGGCTTGTAGTGTGCTTTTCGGTTCAGAATAATAGAGTTTTTGTCCTGACGCACCAAAAATAACTCTCCAGTTTTTTAAGTTTTCCTCAGATTTTTCTAAAACAAGTATTGATAAATCCATTCCGTTAAGATTACCTGTGGATTCTTGTTGTAAAGTCTTTTTAACTTGATTATCAATACTTTTCATAATTTCGATAGGTGTGTTTCTTTGTTCTGTTAAGATAGCTTGATTGATAATTGCATGACCGATGAGTGTCATAAATGCCCCTGGTACGCCATGTCCCGTACAATCGACTTCAATGAGAATCTTTTTGGTGGGTGAAACTTGGCGAAACCAATAAAAATCACCTGAAACGACATCTTTTGGCAAATACAAAATAAAATAATCTGCAAAATGTTTTTCAAATAATTGAGGAATCGGTAGGATAGAGTTTTGAATTAATTTGGCTGATTTGATACTTTGTCCGATGCGATATTTGTAGTCTCCTAATTCCTCGTTATTCTTGGCTAAAACATCTCGCTGAGTCACAATTTCCTCCTGAGTTTGTTGTAATTCTTCATTGATAACCAATAATTCATCATTGGTAACCAAAACTTTTTGGCGTGCCTTTTCTACTTCTTTGGATTGCTCCGTAATTTGATGGTTTTGTTCCACCAATTTTTTATTTTGTTTTCGGTTTTGTAAAAAGGCAACTAAAATCACAATTAACAAAAAACCAGCTCCTATCAGCATCAAATTTTTATAAAATTCACTTTCTTGTTGTTGTGCTAATTGCTGGTCTTTGAGTTGTTTTTCTTGCTTCAGGATTTTCCGTTCTTTTTCATTTTCGACTTCCTTGAGTTTTTGCTTTTCGAGTTCAAGAGACTGTACTTGTTTTTCTTGCTCAAGGGCATTGATTTGTTTCTCTCTTTTTTGCTCTTGTAGCTGAGCTTCGGCAAGTGCCAAGGCTTGTTGGACTTGTTCTTGGGCAAGCACCTGTAATTCTTTATCTCGCTCTAAGACAACAAGTTGTTGTTTTTGCAGTTCAAGGGCTTGAGCTTTTTTCTCTGTTTCGAGTTGAGCTTGTTCCAATTCAAGAGCCTTCCGTTTGTTTTCAGAAATTAGTTGTAACGTTTGATTTTCTCTTTTTTCAATTTCGATTTGTTTATCCAAAAGGGCTTTTTGACGCTCATTCTCTGCATAAGTAATTTCTTCTTGAATTTCTGTACTTTTTTTCAGACTATTTTGAGCTTCTTGAAAATTATCTTTAGCCGTCTGAATTTCGGATAAAATTTGATAACTCTCCGCCTGAATAGTTTTGGCGTGTTCGGCTTTAGCGATTTTTAGGGCTTTCTCAATTTCGTCTTGAGCTTTCTCAGTTTGACCTTGTAAGTGGTAGGTGATTGCTTTTAAGTTTTTGGTAATGGCAATGGCTTCGCCGTCTTGGGTGGGAATGGTTTCTGCTTTTTCGACATAAATCATTGCTTGGTCATAATTTCCTAAATAATTGCTGAGTGTTGCCATATTATTGAGAATTTGACGACTTTGCTTTGTGGTCAGTGATTTTTTATCTTTTTGATATAAATTTTGGTTTAGCTTTAGAGCTTCTTGAAAATATTTTTGTGCTTGCTGAGTTTGTTCATTAATCTGACAAAATACTCCCAAATTATTGAGTGTTTGAGCTGTTTGCCAATCATTTCCTGCTTTTTGGTCTAATTCCAAGAGTTTCTGGCTATATGAAATGGCTTGTATATAATTTCCTTGTTTTTTGAGAATACTTACCATAATTTCTAAGGTATTTCTTTTAGGATTCCCTTGTTTATCAGCTAATTGGTAAGCTTCTTCGAAGGCTTGTATTGATTTCGAATATTTTCTGAGAGCCAACTCATTCCGTCCGATAGCTTCTTGAAGTATAATTTTTTCAGTCAAATTTGTTTCCAAAGAATAGGCTTTTTGGAAATATTCACTAGACTTAGTATATGCTTCTTCTTTCTGATAAGTATAAGCCAGTTGCTTATAACTACTTAACTTTTCTTCGGATGTATGGCTATTTTCGATTTTTACCAATAAGTCATTAATACTTTGAGCATTTATCAAAAAAGGAATTGCCCAAAGCCAAAACAAGGTAATTAGCCTATAATATCTATTCATTTACTTCTTCTCTTTTTGGATAACTTAAAAACGATAAGATAAACTCAGACGAGTAAGTCGCCGTTGATAGCCAGGGACAGTATTTAGGGAACGTCTCACAAATTCGGGATACCAAAACTCTTCATTTAGAAGGTTATCTACATACAGTTCTATGCGTAAACTTTCATGATGTTGTGTCTTGAAGAGTTTTAAAATATCTACGAATACATTACATGAAACTAAATTTATATTTTCGACAAAGGGATTTCGTGAAGTAGAGCCTTGAGGCTCGTGCATTGAAAGTAAACCATTATAAAAGATACCCACACCAAATTGATCTTGATTGTAATAAAAACCTACTTTAGGCATCAAGTTTGGCATGAGGGAATAATTAATAATTGTGGTATCTGATTGATTGGTTCCTAATTGATCGGTAAGCTCATTTTTTTGGTAGGTCAAAGCGTAATTTATTCCGAAGCCATTTTTTTGTATCTTTCCTTCTAATTCTATGCCATACCCTGAAAATTGCCCTCGATTGGTATAGGTAGGAATTCCCCCATTAATAGCAGGACTACGGGAGATCAAATCTGTTTGACGATACGTAAACCCTGTTAAAGAAACCGTAAAATCTGGATGAGTATAGAAAAGTTGCAAGTCTAAATTTTCAACTAATTCAGGTCTCAGGTTTTTGTTTCCAACTAAAACAGGATAAGAGTTTAACCATAATTCGAAGGGCATTGCCGAACGAAACGCATGACCATACAAAAGCTTAATTCCTGTATTGGGATGTGGATTACAAACCAAGCCTAATCTTGGAACAACAGCAAAAACATCAGGTAAAGGTCGATTGAGTTGGACACCTCCAATAATTTTTAGAGCTGAAATAGGTTTATAATCAGCTTGGACATACATTGAGTACCACTTTTCAAAGTAATCCAAACTGAGAGTGGTTGATTTACCTGTTAGGAATGTGGCACTTGTCCCGAAAATCAAATTCATACCTCGGATGCCTGTATATTGAAAAGTGGATTCCAACAAATAATCTGCCGAGTTAGTTGATAATAATCCACCTCTTAGATAGTTTAGTACCAAATCGAAGAAACATGCTGATGCGCTAATACTTGCTGACCAATCATTCCCAAATTCTTTTTCATAGTTCAAATCAATTGAACCTCTGACGGTATTTACTCTTCTGGAATCAAATACGATTCCTGTCGAATCAACATCTGCGAGTGGTAAGGTTACCAAAGGACTTAGCCCGATGTGTCCTTGTGTATTATAGCCTAAAAACAAAGTAGAATTAAATCCACCCTTGCTCATGGTTAACATCGCACCGTAAGAATTATCGCGCATATTGTACTCAAAAGGTACACCTATTTCATCTACACCACGAAAAAGCTCTCCACTTTGTGTATTGGCATAAACACCAGCTGTAATATTGACCTTTTGGATTTCATTGACGACATACCCTTCGAAGTGATTATTGCCTTGATTGCCTAATCCTACTTTCAGATTGACGTTCTCTTTTTTGGTTTTTGTAACAATATTAATTGAACCTGTAAAGGCATTTGAACCGTAAAGAACAGCTCCTGGTCCTCTGATAATCTCAATCCGTTCAATGGTTTGGACAGGAAATGCTGTAATCACAGGCATATCTAAGCCCGTAAAGGTTGTTTCTCGAAAAGGACGACCATTCACCATAATTAAAACATGATGATTCATGTGGTTGATAGGGCGGTCTCCTCGAAGTGTAACAGCTGATTTGTTATATAGATAAGTACTAAAAACGAACATTCCTGTTGCTCTATTGAGGATGTCATAGAGTTGAGTATAACCATAGGCTTCGATTTCTTCTTTGGTAATGACTTGAATCACCCCTGGTGCTTCTTGGATATTTTCTGAGATTTTGGAAGCAATCGAAACAGTAACAGGTAGTTTCCGAACAGGCATTTCCAACAGCTTGGCTCTTGGAAGCTGAAAAAGAGAAGATTTGGGGTAGATTTCCTGAAGTCTTGTAGAGTCAGTTTGAGCGTAGTCTTCTCCCACAAGTAAGAAAATGCAGATTAATGAGTAGTAAAGTTTTTTCATGTAAAATGTTGTGTCTATATGATCATATCAGCAATATAAGCAAAAATCGTGTAAAATAGTTCTTATTAGTAAATTGTTGAAATTAAAATAATGCTTTAATAATATATTATTTAATCTAAAAAATAAAATAATAACAGAATACTTTTAAATTCTATCTAAAAAGCAACTTTATTACTGATAATGAAGACTTTCATAATTTTATCTCTATAACATATTTTCTTTATATTTGATATATTTTATATTCAAAAAATAAAATTGCACCTTATGTTTGTGCAATTTTAAACTAAAATAGTAAAAAAATAAGGAATAAAGTTTTTCAATGATTGTATTTCAACTAGGAGAGATGTTGGCTTAGTTTTAAAACTATGTTATGCGTGGAAATAATGAGATTTAATAATGGCTTAATTCGTCAATTTGATTATTTACTGATCTAAAGTTTTTGATTTTGAAATTTTTGTACATTTTAAGGTGTTCTAATGGAAATTTGTTGACCGAAAATCAGTAACATTGTTCCCTCAAATCAAAAACTTAATAATTCTTCAAAATTTAGAAAGAATGATACAAACATTTTTCAGGCGACCTTTTCAGGCGTATAATTTTCTCATTATTAGCTTCATTTTATTGACGTGTTCAGGATGTTTTGAAGTAGTCGAAGAAGTTAGTTTAAATTCAAATGGTTCTGGAAATGTCCTAATTACGCTAAATGCTAGTCGAAGCAAAGAACAAATTAAGCAATTAATGCTTTTAGATAAAATGGACGGTTTTCCTATGCCTACGGTAGATGAAATTAAGGCAGAAGTGGGTCGTCAAAAAGCTAAACTAGCCAAACAAGCAGGAATTTCGAATGTCAAAGTACAAGAAGATTATCAAAATTTTATTTTTCATATTTCTTGTGATTTTACAAATGCCGAAAGCCTTGAAAATGGTATTATTGCACTAATTAAAGAGACCAAACATAAAGCTATTGTAGAAGTTAATCGGGGAAGTTTTAGTTATAAAAATAAAACCTTGACTCGAAAATTACACATCCCAAAACCTGATGAAATGCCTCATAGAGCGACCTCAGAGCAAAAAGGATTTTTGAAAGATGCGACTTATACGGCAATTTATCGATTTCAAGGAGAGGTGTATAAAACAACTAATACGGATGTTAAACTTGCACCAAACAAAAAAGCTATTATGTTCAGATCAAATATATTAGATTTATTGGAACATCGTAAATCACCAAATTTGTATATTAAACATCACTAATTCTTTGAAATACTATTGTTTTTTCTAAATTAGAAAGGAAAATTTAAACCTAATAAAATACAAAAATTATGATGCGATTTTTAGCTCTGATTGGTATGATTTTGACGATACCTGTAGTACATGCTCAGGATATTGTCAATTATGTACCTGATAACGTACCTGTGGTAATGAGTATGAATGCCGAAAATTTTAGTTCAAAATTTGATGTGGCACAGCTCATGGAATTGGATATATATAAGATGATGGAGCAAAAAGCTAATAGTGCAGGGGATTCGATGCTTTTAGATTATATGTCTAATTTCTATACGACTCCTGAAGAGATTGGTGTAAGTTGGAAACCAAGAGCTTATGGTTATTTTCAGCAAGTAGATAGTTTTATGGTAGCTTACTTTATCATGAAGATTACGGATGTAGCGAAGTTTGAGTCGAAGTTTCCAGGATCAGAAAAAATTGAAAAAACAAACAAAATAAGCTACATTATACCCGATAAAAGTGCCTCATCTGATAATGGTATTTTGGCATGGAATAAAGATATTTTGAGTGTTGTTTTTGTACAAGGCGATGACGATTTTATTCATAGTAGTATTCCCTATACGGATACGATGCGTTATGAGAAGATTGAAAAATTGACTCAAGAATTTGGAAAGACGGTTCAGAAAGTGGCTGTTCAAGAAGCCGAAAAAGCCCTCAAACTTGCTCAAAAGCCAATTTCTAAGGTTTCGAATTATCAAACTTTTACAAAAAATAAGTACGACTTAGGTGTTTGGGTTAACCTCGAAGCACTGGGCGAGCTATTGCAAGAAAACCAGAATAGTATGCCGATTCCGATACAAGCTCGTCATTTACAGTTATTTACTAATCGACTTTCGGGACTACAAGAAGGCTATTTTCATTCCTTCTTGAATCTGAATAAAGGAGAAGCACGTCTTTCCACACAATCATTTATACCTGCTCGATTGGATAAATTGGCACAAGAAATCTACGCCAAAAAACTTGATCCTAAGTTGTTTAAGTATCTGAAAGCAAAAGATGCTATATTTTATGCTGGAATAGCGGCAGATATCCCCAAGATTTCGGAGTTTACTGAAGAGTATTACCGTATGATTTTAGAAGGAGATAGTATTGGAGATTTATTACTAGCAGGTTGGGATGTTTTAGATATTGCTATCGACCAAGAAGCTTTGACAAATTTACTTTCAGGAGATATATTACTGAGTGTCACAGGAGTAAGAAATGTAAAAACAACTTACACCACTTATGACTATGATGAAAATTACAATGCTACTGAAGTCGAGAAAACTAGAGAAACACCTGTTCCTGTGATGACTGCCTTGGCTAAAATTGGAGATATGGCGAACTTTAATAAAATTCTGAATCTACTAGAGAAAACGAAAATTGTAGAGAAAGAAGGTGATTATTATGTTATTCCAAAAGCTGCGGATGAGTTAGGTACATTTTATATCCGAATTAAGGAGGGAATTTTCATTTTTACAAATGATACAGATGTGATTTCTGGCAAATACAAAAATGGAGTTCCTAAGTCAGCACAACTTGAGGAAGCTCATCAAAAATTATTACTGAAACACTCAACAGTTTATAATTTAGATGCAAAGAGTTTATTGGAGAAAGTTGAAGAGTTTGGAGCAGATGAGTTTAGTGAAAAAAATAAACAACAGTTCCAGTTATTGAAAGATAATGTAGAGTTTATCCGTTTACAGGGAGCATCGCCTAGTAAGAATTATGAAACTGAATTGATTATCTCTTTTAAGGATAAGGAGAGCCATTTCCTGTATCAACTTGGAAAACTTCTTGATGCTTATGCCAAGTTATAAATTGAAGCTCCAAAATTGATACTTGTCAAGTATTCAAAAACTTGGTAAACTTTTAGAAAAAAAAGTTAGAACATTTTAATTCATAAAATTAAATCCCAAATGGGTAGAATGTCATTTGGGATTTAGTTTTTTAGATAATCAAATTATTAAATAGATCGATCATTAGGCATCTTTTGTACCTTCGATAATAGTATTTACAATTTCAGGATTAACTAATGTACTTGTATCTCCAAAACCAGAAGTAGTACCTTCAGCAATTTTTCGAAGAATACGACGCATGATTTTTCCTGAACGAGTTTTTGGTAATTCAGGAACAATTTGGATTTTGTCAGGTTTAGCGATAGGTCCAATCAACTTGTTTACTGTTGCAATCAAGCTCTTCTTCATGTTCTGTTCATCACTTGAATCAACATCTTTCTCACAAATAACATACGCATAAATGCCTTGTCCTTTGATGTCATGTGGGAAACCAACTACTGCTGATTCTACTACGAGTGGGTGCTCATTAATTGCATTCTCAACTTCGGCAGTACCCATTCTGTGTCCCGAAACGTTGATAACATCATCAACACGTCCTAAAATTCGGTAGTAACCATCTTCATCTCGTTTCGCTCCGTCCCCAGTGAAATAGAGATTTTCAAAATTAGCGAAATAAGTGTTCTTGCAACGCTCATGGTCTCCATAAGTAGTGCGTAACATAGAAGGCCAAGGGAATTTGATGCAGAGGTTACCTTCAACACTATTTCCTTTTAGTTCATTGCCTTCGTTATCCACAATAATCGGTTGTACACCAGGGAGAGGTAAAGTAGCATAAGACGGTTTAGTTGGAGTAACACCTGCAATTGGTGAGATCAAAATACCACCTGTCTCAGTTTGCCACCACGTATCTACAATAGGACATTTACCCTTGCCGATATGATCATGATACCAGTGCCATGCTTCTTCGTTAATAGGTTCACCCACTGATCCTAATACTTTCAAAGAACTCAAGTCGTATGGTTCAATGACATCTAAACCATAAGCTTGTAAAGCACGGATAGCTGTTGGTGCAGTATAGAATTGATTTACTTTGTGTTTTTCTACGATTTCCCAGAATCGACCTGCATCAGGATAAGTAGGAACACCTTCAAACATAACCGAAGTAGCTCCAGCCAAAAGAGGTCCATAAACAATATAAGAGTGTCCAGTAATCCAACCAATATCGGCTGTACACCAATACACATCACCTTCACCATATTGGAAAACATTCTTAAATGTGAAAGAAGTATAAACCATATAGCCACCTGTTGTATGAACAACTCCTTTAGGTTTACCTGTAGAGCCTGAAGTATAAAGGATAAATAACATATCTTCAGAATCTACTTCAACAGCTTTATTTTCGGTAGAAACGCCTTCAGTTGCTTCATGCCACCAAATATCACGTCCTTCAACCATTGTTACCTCTTGTTTCGTGCGTTGCGCTACGATAACTGTCTCAATAGTAGTCGTGTGTTCTAGTGCTTGGTCGACAACTGCTTTTACTGCAATTTTCTTTTTACCTCGGAAGTTACCATCAGAAGTTAACACCATTTTAGCCTCACAGTCATTGATACGGTCAGCAAGTGCGGTAGCCGAAAATCCTGCAAATACTACTGAGTGTACTGCTCCAACTCTTGCACAAGCCAACATAGCAACAGCTGCCTCAGGAATCATTGGCATATAAATGATGACGCGGTCACCTTTCTCAATCCCTTTCTCGATTAAAACATTCGAAAACTGGCATACTTTTTCATATAATTCTCGATAAGAAATATGCTGTGCTTCTTCGCCTGGCTCATTGGGTTCCCAAATGATAGCTGTTTGGTCGCCACGTGTAAATAACTGACGCTCAAAGATATTTTCTGTGATATTAAGCTTGCCATTAACAAACCAGTTTACGTTGGGTTCTGCGAAGTTCCAATCAACTACTTTGTCCCACTTCTTACGCCAGTAAAAGTTATCGGCAATAGATGACCAGAAGGCTTCTGGATTTTGAACACTTTTTTGGTATTCGTGAAAATAACCACCAAGAGAATGAATTTTCATAATAAAAGAGTTAAAAAAGGTATTTAAGTTTTTTAATTGGGTGGATAGACAAACTTTATCCTAAATAGAATCCTTAAAAAGTCAAGTAATAAAATTGAATTTGTCCTATTTTATTTTGATTTTCAGTGATGTATCTTGAAGACAATGTTATAAAAAAGGAAACACTTTTCAAAATTTCCTCTCAAAATGTTGCTGATTTTTCTTCAAATTAATAGGAATAATGGTATACCTATCTCATAAAAATATGCTCTGATTTTTCATATCCTTTCATCCTTTTTAGTAATATCTCGCTCGCTTTTCAATAATTTTTCCCCATAATATGTATATTAGTCTTTTGAATTGAAAATACCTATCAAAACCTTAAGGGTTATTTCAATTTAATAAACATTTTGTATTATACTTTAAATAGAAAATTTTACACGAAATGGTAAAACGAGAAGAAGTTTTAGAAGTACAAAAAAAATGGGGAGAAGGAATTGTTCAGATTGGTTCTTTGAAGAATGATCCTAGAGCATGTGAAGAAGCAACTGAGAACATGATTGATACCTTGTATAGCTTTGAACGAGGAGACGTTTTATTTAAACCAACGAAAGCAGCTGAGGCTCAATTTCGTTTGGATAAAGAGGCAGCAAAATCTTATTTTATTGGTGGAAATGACAAATTTCCTGAAGATCAAGGATTTGCCTTGATGCCTTGGACAAATGTACGTTTTGAAAATGCCTCTATTCTTCTTGAAGAAACACACGCTGTAGCAATGGGTAATTATTATTTTACAGACACTGACGGTAATGATGTAAAAGTAGAATATACTTTCAAGTATTATCGAGCTGAGAATGGAGAATTAAAAATTGATGTACATCATTCATCTTTGCCTTATAGTGGTTAAGAATTAGGACATAAATTATATAAAAAAGTGGTGGTACGATTTCAAATTATATTCAAATCATACTACCACTTTGGGTTATGGACAATTCTTCGCTTAAATAAAATATGAAAATACTAAAAACTAATTTCAGTAGTGGGCAAAATGCCTTTAAGGCGTTCTTGCTCGGATTTTTGAACCAAGTTTTTAGTTAAATTCAAAATTAACAAACTCTTCATTTTATCAATTCCTGAAGGCATTTTCTGTAATCTGTTACTATTCAAATCTAAGGCTAACATTCCTGATAAATCACAAATCTTTTCAGGTAATGTCTCTAACTCGTTTCCCCAAAGGACTAAAACTTGCATATTGTCTAAATCTCCAATAGAAGCAGGAAGTGCTTTTAACTTATTGGTATTCAAATCAAGTGTTACCAAATTTTCTAAATTTCCAATAGTTTGAGGTAATTTATTTAAGCGATTATCCCATAAGACTAGATCTTTTAAACTAATTAAACCTCCAAACTCACTGGGCAAAGTGGTTAGTTTATTTACATTTAAATCGAAAGTCATCAAACGTTTTAAATTCCCAATCTCTTTGGGTAATTCTGCTAGTTGATTATTGCTCAATACCAATTCTTCGAGTGAAGTAAAATTACCAATTGTTCCTGGTAACTTCGTGAGCCGATTATATGAGCAGTCCAACTTTACTAAACCACGCCAATTCCCAATTCCTTTAGGTAAACTATTGAGTAAGTTACTCATCAAATTCACACGGGTTACTTGCGAAAGTCCACTAACTGATTCAGGTAATTTGCTAATTTGATTAGAATTTAAATCAAGTACTTTTAATGCTGTTAATGAACCAATTTCTTGAGGAATTTCTGTAAGTTGATTATCCCATACAGTTAGTTTGGTCAGCTTGGTCAAAGCTCCAATTTCTGGTGGTAACTTTTTAAGAGTATTACTATTAATAGAAAAAATATTAAGAGCACTTAATCCTCCAATCTCCTTAGGTAATTCAGCAAGCTGATTATGGTCAAGAACGAGATTTTTAAGCTTTTTCAGTTTCCCAATGCTATTAGGTAAAGTTTCAAGGCTATTTCCACGTATATTTAATGTTTCCAATGACTCCAACTTTCCAATACTTTCAGGCAGCTCCATTAATTGATTATCTGCAATACTTAAACGGCGAAGTTTTTTGAGCTGTCCAATTTCATCAGGTAAAAACTCTAGCTGATTATCATTAAGAATGAGTTCTTCAAGGTTAATAAGTCTCTGAATATCAGAAGATAATTTTTCTAGTCCCTCTTGTTCATCAAATTCATCTCCACCAGCTCGCGTCATATCTAATATTTTCACTTGTTCGGGTTCTTGTAATGCTTCCTGAAGTGAACTATAAATTTTTTCATCACCACTACCTTCATCCAGTAAATTATCTATTTCGCCAAAGGGATCATCAGGGTCTTGGGCGGTTATATAGAGTGTGGGAATCAGATAGATAGCTACAATAAGCAGTATCTTCCAACTAATTACATCATGTCGCATAATCCAGTAATATTTTTTGAGTTGTTGTTTTACGATTTTAAATAATTGCCGTTTTGCTCGCAAATAGAGCAAAACCCATACCTGAATCCAAAAATCGGAAGTTTAGGGTGATTTTTCAAGAAAAAAGGAGTTTAGTTTTTGTTTCATTTTACGTCCTCTTTTTTGAGTGTTACCCCTCTTTTTTTATACGATATTTGACGTAAAATGATTGTAGTATGCTCGTCTAAGTCCTTTTTTCTAATGATGGTTTTGTCTCAATATAGTCTATTGTAGAAGAAACAATATAAAAGATTTTCCGAAAAAGCATGAAATTATTTTTTTCTCCTAACGAAAAATGAAAATCCGTTTTCAGTTTTGATTTTTTGCAAATCCAAAGCCTCTTCTAAGCGTTTTTCTTTAGTCGTTTTTGTGACTATGTAAACGTCTTTATCAATTTTGCCTTTTAATAAATGCCACTTCCATTTTTGTGCATCAACAAATTGGGGACGAGTATCAGGTTGAGTACGAGCATAAAAATAATGAGCATAACTTTTATAACCTACCGTTAACACATAACAATCTTTATCTTGTAAAGACTCGAAAAAGTCAACAGGTGCGCCTTGTGAATAACGTTCTACTTTCGGGAAAACGTGTAAAATTGAAAGCATCATAATTCCTGTTCCTAGAAACAAGGTGATAAAACCTAATTCTTTTAAATTTTTGGTTATTAAAATAATAACAGCAATAAGCAAAATAAAAAAGTAAATACCAGAACTTGCTGTCCATATTGTCCATTCTACTGAAGCATTTAAATTTGCCAATGTGAACTCATCTTTAATAAATGGACGAATCTTATCTAAGTTTTGTCCTACAAATGGAAGTGCAATAACTACTGCTGATATTATTCCGCCAATACTCAGTAAACCAATTTTATAAGAAACCCTGAACTTGTCTTCTTGTTTGATTATTTGAAAAATAGTTAAGGCTGATAAAAAAGTAAGTGGATAATAACATAACGAAGAATAATGTATAATTTTGGACTTTACAATACTAAATAATAGTAAAACAATCCAAAAAAGAATTAACATCCATAGTTTAAAAATACGCTGAAAAAGTCGAGGTTGGTGCTGACGAAAAAATCCCCGAATCGCAAAAATCGAAATTGGAAAACATCCCAACAACAAAACAACAAAGTGGTAACCAAAAAAGCCTTTGTGTCCTGCATCATGTGTACTAAACAAACGGTACTGATACTGAATAGAATCCCATGTCATTTGCCAACCATTTTGCAAAATATCTATTCCATACCAACTCAAAACTCCCAGTGAAGCAATTGCTGAAAAAAGTATAAATTCACCAATAGAAAGATAATTTTTGAGTTTCTGAGCGAGCCAAAATCCAAATAAACACAGTATAAAAATCAAATAAGCGACAGGACCTTTAGTCAGAATAGCGAGACTTATCCATATGCCTGCCCAAAAAAGATAATAAAATGGAGATTGAGGAAGAATTAAATTATGACGATGTTTCTTAAAATAAAACAAGATAAAATAATATAAACCTAAGAAAATAAATAAATTAAAATAAGGATCAATAATTCCTGATTTAAAATAGATGTGAGGTAAAAAAGCTCCAAAATAACATCCTGCCCAAAGTATTCCAAAAGTGGTATCGTATAACTTATCTCCAATTCGAAAAAGCAAGATTAAGGTAATAATTCCACAAATGGCATTGGGAAATCGTGCAGCAAACTCGCTGATTCCAAAGATTTTCATCGAGAGGGCTTGTAACCAGAAAAAAAGTGGTGGTTTTTCCCAAAAAGGCAAGTAATTGAGTTGTACTTGGAGATAATTATTTGTTTCAAGCATTTCCCTAGCACATTCGGCAAAATTAATTTCGTCCCAATCGAATAAATGTACTCCACCTAAAAAGGGAATGAAAAAAAGACTTCCAAGAAGTCCAAAAAATAATTCAAATTTGTATTTTTCTAATATAATCATTGATACTAATTTTGACTAAAAATACAAGGGAAGGTAGGGAAAAAATTTTAAAATACTTTAGGTTAAATCAAAAGGTTACTTTGTAGATTCTAGACTTAGTGTTTTATTTATTTGATTATCAAAAAATTACCAGACAACCTCCTGAAATTAATCAATAAATATAATCTGAGATGTAAGTTTTTCTAAGATTATTTTCTTTTTTAGTATTTTCATTTGTCTAAAAATTTTTGATTACAAGTTGAAAAATGACAAAAACAATGAAAATCATACAGATTACTTAGAAAAGCAACTGATGTAGTAATTATAAATAAAAAGCTCTGCAAGCAGAGTTCTTTGCCCTTTTATTAACTAAAATTGCTTTTTTATAAAACTTCTACAAAAAAAACTAACTTTTGTCATCTGGAAATTTTTAAGCAATTTTAGTATAATGTTTTTGAATAAATGCTTGTTTTGTTAGGAAATTCATAAAAAACAAGGCTTTTTTTTACGAATTTGTAATAATGAGGATGGTTTTTAAAGTTATTTTCATTTTCATTTCATTTTTAGTTCTTATTACATTTGTTCGTGCATTGCACTTTTGATGTTTAATATTTTATCTAACCTGTTCATTTTATGAAACATTTATTACACATTTTGGTATTCGTACTTTTCACTATGGGAAGTATGTATGCCCAAAGCACTGTTACTGGAACGGTGTTATCTGGCGAAGATAATTCGCCATTAATTGGGGTGACTGTTTTAGTCAAAGGGACATCCCAAGGGACTGTAACGGATATGAATGGTAAATATTCGATTTCAGTTTCTGGCGAGGAGGCTACCTTAGTTTTTAGTTATGTAGGCTTTAAAACTCAGGAAGTAGCTGTAGGTACTCAATCAAAAATTGATATTACCTTATCTCCTGACCAAGAAATGTTGGATGAAGTTGTAGTTACAGCACTTGGTATTTCACGAGACAAAAAGTCGTTGGGATATGCTACACAAGAAGTCTCAGGTGATGACTTGAGTGCCGTACAGAGTGATAACTTCGTGAATTCAATTTCTGGTAAAGCAGCTGGTGTAAATATTCGAAGAAACAACAACATGGGTGGTTCTACGAATATTATTATTCGTGGTAATACCTCTTTACAAGGTAATAACCAAGCTTTGTTTGTAATTGATGGCGTACCTGTCAATAACCAAAATGAGAATACTCGTTCTCAGTCTCAATCAGGTACAGGGTATGACTATGGTAACCCTGCTGCCGATATTAACCCTGACGATATTGAGTCGATCAACGTATTGAAAGGAGCTGCTGCTACTGCTTTATACGGTTCACGAGCAGCAAATGGTGTAATCATGATTACAACTAAGAAAGGTACAAAACGTAAAGGAATTGGATTAACTATTAATTCAGGAGTTACCATTAGCTCTGTTGACAAGTCAACTTTTCCTGAGTATCAAAAACAGTATGGTGCTGGTTATGGTCCTTACTATGATGGTCCAGGAAATCATTGGAATATTGGCGATGTAACAGGAGATGGCGTTGATGATCAATATGTTGTATTAAGAGAAGATGGCTCTTATGGTGCTGCATTTGATGGTTCAATGGTTTATCAGTGGGATGCAATGTATCCAGAGTTATCTACATATCGGCAAGCCAGCCCTTGGAAATATGCTGCAAATGACCCTTTAACTTATTTTGAAACTCCAGTTACCTATAAGAATAGTATAGCTCTAGAAGGAGCATCTGAAAAAACAACTTATCGTTTTTCCTATACTAACCTTAATCAAAAAGGTATTCTACCAAATAGTGAGTTGAAGAAACATAACTTCTTAGTTAATTTATCTTCAGAACTGAGCGACAAATTAACAGCTACAGCCTCAGCTAACTATATCCGAATGGATGCTTTGGGTCGAAACCGCACGGGTTATAGTGGTAACTATATGGGTGCTTTCCGTCAGTGGTGGCAAACTAATGTTGATTTAAAAGCTCAAAAAGAAGCTTACAGAAAGACAGGAAAAAATATCACATGGAATCCAAATGGACCAACGAATTTAGCCCCAGCTTATTGGGATAACCCTTATTTCCTACGACATGAAAGCTATCAGAATGATAATCGAGACCGATTTATTGGAAATATGGCATTGACCTATAAGGTTACAGACTGGTTGAATATTTTTGGACGGGTTTCTGCAGATACCTATCGAGGATTCCAAGAAGAAAGATTAGCTGTGGGTAGTAATCCTACACGATTTGGTATTACAGGTTCTGGTGCTGATGGTAGTATCAATAGACAAGAGGTAGGATCTGGTTATATGAGAACTGATATTGGATATAGTGAATATAACTATGATTTGATGGCAAATTTTGATAAAGACTTAAATGAAGATGTCAATATCAAGGGTATTGTTGGTTTTAATGCTCGACGTACTACTTACGAATCTGTTAAGGCAAGTACAAGTGGTGGTTTGAATATCCCTGGATTATATTCATTACAGAATTCTGTTGGTCCTCTTCCTTTGGCAAAAGAACGGTATGAGCCAGTTGGTGTAGATGGAATATATGGTAGTGTTTCGGTTGGATATAAAGGTTCTATTTTCGTAGATGCCGCTTTACGAAGAGACCATGCTTCTACGTTACCTAAAGATAATTCAGTTTATTATTATCCGTCAATTGCTACAAGTATTATTTTCTCTGAATTCATTGAACAAGATTGGCTTTCATTTGGTAAATTGCGTGTGAATTATGCTGAAGTGGGTAATGCCCCTGCTTTTGATAGAATTGCTGACTCATATACTTTGGAAACTCCATTTGGAAGTGCAGCAATTGCAGAAACTGGTTTAACGAAAAGAAATGCTGATTTGAAACCAGAGCGTTCAAAAAGTATTGAAGCTGGTCTAGAGATGTTTTTCTTTAACCGTAGAGCTGGTTTTGATTTAGGTGTGTATAAAACGAACTCAGTTGATCAAGCTTTACCAGTACGAGTAAGTGAGTCAACAGGATTCCTTTATAAGATGATTAATGCAGGTGAAATCGAAAACAGAGGGGTGGAATTAGCTTTATTTGCTACTCCTATCAAAGCAAATGGGTTTACTTGGGATATTAACTTAAACTGGACAAAGAACGTAAACGAAGTAGTTTCTTTGACTGAAGGATTAGATAATCTTCAATTAGGTAGTTTCCAGGGTGGTGTCACAGTTAATGCTACTCCAGGTGAACCTTATGGAACAATCCAAGGAAAAGATTATACATACCATGAAAATGGACAAAGACTTATTAATGAGAGTAATGGACAATACATCCCAACTAGCAACTCAGATAATGTCATAGGAAATGCTACTCCTGATTGGATGGCAGGTTTAACAAACCGACTCTCATACAAAAACTTGAGTTTAAGTGTATTGATAGACATTCAGAAAGGTGGTGATATATTCTCATTGGATATGTACTATGGTTTGGCAACAGGTTTATATGAAGAAACTGCATTTACAAATGACTTAGGAAACCCTGTCCGAAATAGTCTTGAAGATGGTGGTGGATTCATCAATGAAGGAGTAAATGCTGATGGACAACCAAATGAGACAAGAATCCGAGCAGATAGATTTGGTGCTTGGGGATATAGAAGAGGATTGCCTCAAAAAGCATTTGTTTATGATGCAAGCTATGTAAAATTACGAGAAATATCTATCAGTTATACTGTTCCAAGCTCTATCTTAGAAAAAACACCACTTACAGGAGCTTCTTTGAGTTTTGTAGGGTCAAATCTTTGGATTATCAGTAAAGATTTACCGTACGCTGATCCTGAGAGTGGCTTAGGAGCTGGAAATATGCAAGGGTATTCAGCAGGTTCATTGCCTACTACTCGTAACTTCGGTTTTAATGTTAAATTACAATTTTAATCACTTGTCTCAAAGAAAAAATTAATATGAAAAAATTATATATGTTTGTTCTGATTGCAGGATTAATGTTGTCTTGCTCAGGAGAACTAGAAGATATGAATGTGAACGTAAAGAACCCATCTTCTGTATCTGGAGAGTCTTTGTTCACAGCAGCACAGAAAAATTTGATTGACCAAATGTCAGAGACAAACGTCAATCGTAATATCTTTCGTTTGTTTGCTCAACAGTGGGCACAAACAACTTATACTGACGAAAGTAATTATGATGTAATTAATCGTAACATTCCTGAACAACATTGGTCAGAATTGTATCGATTTACACTTAAAAATTTAGAACAGTCTACTATAGCGATTACTGAAAGTAACGATATTGAAAGTGTTAAGAATAATAAGTTGCAAATGATTGAGATTTTGAATGTTTATACATATTCAATCCTTGTAGAAACTTTTGGTAATATTCCTTATAGCGAAGCACTTAAAATTGACATCTTAGCACCAAAATATGATGATGAAGAAACTGTTTATATGGATTTGTTAAATCGGCTGGATGCTGCTGTTTCTAAATTGGATGAAGGTGCAAGTAGTTTTGGACATACTGATATTTTGTATCATGGTGATGTAATGGCATGGAAAAAATTTGCACACTCTCTAAAGTTGAGAATGGGAATGTTATTAGCTGATGTTAATAGTGCGAAAGCGAAATCAGTTGTTGAATCAGCTGTTTCAGCAGGTGTATTTACTGGTAATGCTGATAATGCAGCTTTGGCTTATGACCGTGCAGCTCCTAATACTAATCCTGTTTATGTAGCCCTAGTAACGAGTGGACGTTCAGATTATATTCCAGCTAGTACTATTATAGACATTATGCAGCCAAGAACCTATGATGCAGAAGGTAAGGTAGTGGCTGGTTCTGTAAAATATACAGACCCTAGAGCAAAAGCGTACTTCGCCTCAAATATTGATGCAGATGCTTCAGTTCCTGAGACTGTATATTTTGGTGGGATTTATGGTGCAAACAATACTTTTGCAAACTATACACACATTGGTGCTAGAATGCACGAGCCTACTAACCCAGGTGTTATTTTAGATTATGCTGAAGTTGAATTTTTATTAGCTGAAGCTGTTGAGCGAGGTTATAGTGTAGGTGGTTCTGCTGAATCTCACTACAACAAGGCTGTTACTGCTTCTGTCGAATTCTGGGGTGGTACAGCTGATGAAGCTGAAGCGTATTTAGCAATTCCTGAGATTGCTTATAGCACTGCTGAAGGTGGTTACAAGCAAAAAATTGGAGTACAAAAATGGATTGCACTCTATAATCGAGGCTATACAGCTTGGAGAGAGTGGAGACGATTAGATTTCCCAAAATTAGAAGCTCCTGAAGGTGCAATGGTTAACTCTGTTCCTGTTCGATATACTTATCCTATTGCAGAGCAAACGCTAAATCCTGCAGGTTGGGGAGCAGTAAAGGATAATTATGGTGGTGATGTACTTACTGCTAAATTGTTCTGGGACGTAAATTAAAAATACGAACCTAAGATAGACTTAAAAAGCGAATCCAACTTAGGATTCGCTTTTTTTTGTTAATTAAGAGTATAATTATTATAATTTGTAATATTTCTGGGTTGCTATTTTTAGTAAAATACATAACAAAAAAAAGCCTTATCAATTTTTAACTTTATGATAAGACTAAATTTTTATATCTCTCATTCAATAGAGTGGTCTAACCAACACTTCCTTCTAGGCTTAGTGCCAGTAATTTCTGAGCTTCCACAGCAAACTCCATTGGCAATTGGTTCAACACTTCCTTACAATAGCCATTGACAATCAAAGCAATAGCTTGCTCTGAGTCAATACCTCGTTGGTTACAATAAAAAATTTGGTCTTCACCAATTTTAGAAGTTGTGGCTTCATGTTCAACTTGTGCCGTCTTATTTTCAATTTCGATATAAGGAAAAGTATGTGCGCCACATTGATCACCCATCAAAAGGGAATCGCATTGTGAAAAATTCCGAGAATTCTCAGCACGAGGCATTACCTTAACTAATCCTCGATATGAATTTTGACTTTTACCTGCCGAAATTCCTTTTGAAACAATACGACTCTTAGTATTTTTACCAATATGAATCATTTTTGTTCCTGTATCGGCTTGCTGAAAATTATTGGTAATGGCTACAGAATAGAATTCACCTATCGAATTATTTCCTTTTAGAATACAACTAGGATATTTCCAAGTTACGGCGGAGCCCGTTTCGACTTGTGTCCATGAAATTTTGGAATTATTACCTGCACAAATCCCTCTTTTGGTTACGAAGTTATAAATTCCTCCTTTACCGTCTTTATCACCTGGATACCAATTTTGAACAGTTGAGTATTTGATTTCAGCATCTTCTAAAGCAACTAGTTCTACTACTGCTGCATGAAGTTGATTCTCATCCCGCATTGGAGCTGTACAACCTTCCAAATAACTAACATACGAACCAGCATCTGCAATCACTAAAGTGCGTTCAAACTGTCCAGTATTAGCTGCATTAATTCGGAAATAGGTCGATAATTCCATTGGGCAACGCACCCCTTTTGGAATATAACAAAATGAGCCATCACTGAAGACGGCTGAGTTTAAGGCAGAAAAGTAATTATCTCCGACAGGGACAACCGTACCAATATATTTACGAACTAGTTCAGGATGCTCTTGGAGGGCTTCGCTCATCGAACAAAAAATAATGCCTAATTCACTCAGGGTTTCTTTAAAGGTAGTTGCGACAGATACGCTATCAATAACGGCATCTACGGCAACTCCTGTTAGACGTTTTTGCTCAGTTAGTGAAATACCTAACTTTTCAAAAGTTTCTAACAATTCTGGATCTACTTCATCCAGACTTTTGGGACTAACCTTTTGTTTAGGTGCAGAGTAATAAATTAAGTCTTGGTAATTTACTTTAGGATAATCTACATTTGCCCAGTCGGGTTCTTGGAGGGTTTTCCATTTTCGAAAGGCTTTTAATCTCCATTCCAACATCCACTCTGGTTCTTCTTTTTTGGCAGAAATAAGGCGAACGATTTCTTCGTTAAGTCCTTTAGGAATTTGGTCGGTTTCAAAGTTGCTGACAAAGCCGTATTTGTATTCTGACTGGGTGTATTCTTCAAGAATTTGTGTGTCTTTATCCATTCGTATTATGTTTCAGTTTTTTGAAGATTCGGAAAAAAGTAGTCAGTATTTCATTAATTAACAAAGATAGTGCATCGAACAATAAAATCGAAAAAAATAAGGCGTTATTCAAAATTATTCTAAATAAAAATAAGCTACCTAGGAATATTACTCATTTTTTCTTTTTTTGTTTGAAAGTCAGTCTTCATTTACTGATTTTTTAACCTGCAAACGGTATAAAGTGTTTATATGAAATAATAGCAATACTAACTGGATCTTTGGCAAATTTTATAAAGAGATTGGAAAAGTTGATAGGATAGTGAATTTTTTACTAAAAACTGTTCTAAGTTATTGATTAGCAAAACTATAACCCATAAATTTTCTAAAAGTCTTATAGATTTAGAATCTAAAATTAATTTTTTGTTTTGGTTATTTTCTCAATTTCCAAACTCGAAAGCAAATAGCGAACTCGTAATATACTTTGTACAAAATCCCGCCTCATCACTTCGTTAATGTAATCCAGATTACAGAGCATTTCTAAAGCATTATTTGTCAAGTCATCTTTCAGTTTTTGTAGGTGTTGATGACTTGGTTGTTCACTTTCGAGGCAAAAATCCATGAGATCTGTCGGCAATTTCGCCCTCAAAATTAGGTCAAGTTTTGTATTTTTGTCTTCCATTTTTTTAATGGGTTATGCTCGATTCGGCTGTTGTTTTCCAGACAGAGAGCTGTTTCGAGCTTTTTTAAAAATTAGTTTTATTATTTTTGACAAAGATAATAATTAATTTTATTGCTAGTACTACAAATATATCTATTTTTCATATATTATAAGGCTTTTTAATATGAAAAATCGAAATAAAATATGCTTTTTAGATGGTAACTAAGAGAAATCTGGGTAAATTGATAAGGTTTTTTCGAAAAAAGAAAGGACTATCTCTTGAAGCTTTGGCAAAAAAAGTACTAAAGAGTCAAAGTGGACTGACAGAAATTGAAAATGGTAAACGTTTTCCCAGACTTGAATTACTTATAGATATTTGTAATGAATTAGGTGTCAATATTGCCGTAGTATTCTATTATTTAGATGATAAAGAAGAGGTAGAATATCTTGACAAAGAGATGCTCTCAATATCGAATCTTCGGCTCGAAAGTAGAATAAATGAAAAAGATGAAAAAATAGAGCTTCTTGAGAGAGAAATTAATAGATTAAAGGCAGAAATCTATGATATACAGAATCAAGGTAAAATACAAAAATAAGTTATTATCAAGAAATAATTTTTTACAAAACTTCGTTTTAATTTGTTAATTTTCAAATTATTAACTCTATGAGATTTTTGAAAACCTTATAGAGTTAGAATCTAAAATTAATTTTTTATTTTGGTTATTTTCTCAATTTCCAAACTCGAAAGCAAATAACGAACCTGTAATATACTTTGTACAAAATCTCGCCGTATCACTTCGTCAATGTAATCTAGACTACAGAGCATTTCTAAAGCATTATTCGTCAGGTCATCTTTCAGCTTTTGTAGGTGTTGATGACTTGGTTGTTCACTTTCGAGGCAAAAATCTACGAGGTCTATCGGTAATTTCGCCCTCAAAATTAGGTCAAGTTTTGTACCTTTGTCTTCCATTTTTTTATGGGTTATGCCTGATTTGGTTGTTATACTTGTCTGTAATTTATTGATACTACAAATATATAAACAGATGTTATAAATTTAAAATATATATCAAAAAAATAAACAGAAAGTTTAAATATGGAAAATAATATACATAATAGATTGTTACAATTAATACAAAAAAAAGGTCTAAATAAAAACTCATTTGCAAAAAAAATAGGTGTGAGTTCAACTACAATACAAAATATTGTTGATGGTAGGGGCAATAAATCAAAAAGTAAACCAAGTTTTGATGTGCTTAATAAAATATTTTCAAGTTTTGACGATATTGATTACTACTGGTTTGTAACAGGAGTTGAAAATAATTCAACAACTATTGATAAAAATCAAACAAATTGTGAGAATTGTGAAGACCTTGAACAATACAAAGCAAGAACAGAAGAACTCGTTGAACAAGTTAAGGAATTAGAAAAAGACCGCTCCGATTTGATGCGTTTACTCAAGAGATTCACGCCGTAAAGGTGGATTTGTGTAAATACAAGAATTATTATTTCGAATGCAAAATTCGATTTTATTTCTTGATTTTCAAACCATTAAACCTAATAAGGTTTTAGAAAGCCTTATAGATTTGGAATCTAAAATTAGTTTTTTGTTTTGGTTATTTTCTCAATTTCCAAACTTGAGAGCAAATAACGAACCCGTAATATACTTTGTACGAAATCTCGCCGCATTACTTCGTCAATATAATCCAGATTACAGAGCATTTCTAAGGCATTATTTGTCAAGTTATCTTTCAACTTTTGAATTCTATGGAAAAAGCAAATGATTTTGATAGTTTTTTTGGTATGGTTGTTCGCTTTCGAAGCAAAAGTCTACGAGGTCTGCCGATAATTTCGACCTCAAAATTAGGTCAAGTTTTGTACCTTTGTCCTCCATTTTTTTAATGAATTGTTAGTAAAAAACATTTGTGTAAATTTATTCACATTTACGCATAAATCAAAAGAAATCAGAAGATTTTTTCACCTCAATTTGGATAAATGTTCAAGAAAGTAGATAAAATTGATGAAAGATTGCTGAAATTAATGGAAGATTACGGACTGAGTCGTAATGCTTTCGCTAATAAAATCGGGGTTTCTCCTTCGGTTATTCAAAATATTGTGAAAGGAAGAAGTGACGGGACGAAAAACAAACCCAGTTTTGACGTTTTAGCGAAAATTCTATACACATTTGACGATATTGATGCCTATTGGTTGATTAGTGGAGAGATAAAATTGAACTCGACAAATCCAAATGATTTAGAAATTTTGAGCCAAAAGGAGGAAGAAATCCAAACCCTGAAAACAAAAATTCAGGCTTTGAAAGCTGAAATTTATGATATTGAACGGCAAAAAAAATAAGTTTTCAGAGGCTTTGTTTCAAAGATATTGAAAAACGATTTCTTTGTAAAGTTTCGTCTTACTTTATTGATTTTCAAATTATTAAATCTATAAGGTTTTAGAAAACCTTATAGGTTTGGAAAGGCTATTTCGATTTTCCGCAACATTTTTTATACTTTTTGCCACTTCCACATGGACAAGGGCTATTACGTCCTACTGTTTTTCCTTTCTTTTTCGGCAATTTATTTTTAATTCTTTGATAAGCATTATTCAACGGTTTAAAATTTGAATGGTTTTCATCATATTTTAGATTAAATATATCAATAGCATTTTGAGAATATTTTAACGCTTGTTTGTATTTTCTAAGTCTTTCATAAGTTAGTGCAAACTGATGATATAAAAATTCAATTTTATCAGGATTTTTAACAGGCTGATTTTGATAGACTTTTTCCGCTTCTTTTAAAAAAAATAATGAAATTTCTTCTCCATCGCTAAAATTTAAAATCAGTTCTGAGGAACGAATTAAAAGAGTGGCATACATCAAACTATTTTCCTTCTCAGGAGTGTTGAAATCTTCTAATGCTTGACTTATAACTTCATATGCTTTCGCTAAATTTCCCTCATTTTCGTATTTATGTGAGAGTACAAGTAGAGTTTGTGCATCATAATTTGATTGCAGTTCAAGGCTTTTATTAAAATAGTATTCTTGTTTTGATAAGTTTTGTTGTGTTCCATAACATAGTGATAAATGATGATATATATTAGACATTAGCTTTCTCCATATTTCGCTGTTTTCTTCTGGAATCTTTTTTAACCAAGACTCTGCTATTTTATATTGTTCAACAGCATCATTGATTTTATATTGTTTCATATAAATTGTAGCAAGATTACAAATCGCCATGATATAAAGTTGTATTCCCCTACCTTCAAATTCAAACATGAAATTAGTTGAGAGTAGATTTTTTGCATTATTTTCGGCTTTCTGAATTTCTCCTACATCCACAAGAATATTTGTCAGATTTTGTTGAAAACGAGTTAAATAGTAATCTTTAGGGAGATATTTTAAAAGGTTTTCAATAATTGGAATTAACCAATGTCCTTTTACTCTGTCTGTTCTAATTTGTTCGTATTCTTGTTGTAAAAAATCAATCAACTTTTCAACATCGTCTCTAAGTCTGTTTTCATTCTTCACCCTAGTAATTTCCTGAATTACAGAACTTACCTTAAAACTTGCATCATCTTCATAAAAATCAATCCAACCTTTTTTAGCAAGCTCAAGCAGTTTTTGGTCTAAATCAGGTGCATTTTCAAATTTTTCCAACGTCTCAAAAGCAATATTTTCGGCAGGCAAGACGGCAAAAATAGAGAGCAATTGTTTTTCGTAGTCGTCCAGTTCGGTCAAGTCGTACATCGCCAAAATAATTGCTTCGGGGGTTTCATTTCGCAATCCCGTTCCTTTGGCATGATAAACGGTATCGACTTTTTGTTGCTGCGAAAGTTTGGTCAAGCCTTTTTGGAGGTTATCCAACAAATTTTGGAAGGTATAACGTTTGCGAAGTTTGTTATTGAAATGGCGTAAATTTTTGGCAAGCAGTTCCAAGACAAGGGTATTTCCACCCGCCACCTCATAAATTTCGTCAAAAAGGGCAACTTCTTCGTCATCCATCGCCTTGTAATGCGTTTTGAAAAGTTGCAAGGCATCGGGTTTTTGCAGTGCGCCCAAGTTGTGTTTTTGGCTGTACTCAAAATCCGCCAGCCGAGAAGTCATCAAAATATGGAAGTTGTCGCATTGGCGCAAAAAGGTCATATTTTCCTTCAAATCGGCTTCGTGATTGGCATTATCCAAAATCAACAAACACGGTTTTGTGAGTTCGGCAATGTAATTTATCAATTGCTGTAACTGTTCGGCTGTTGTTGATTTAGGCGGAAATTCCAAACCTAAATTTCGAGCCATATACAGCAAAGCATCCGCAATCTTATTTTCGACATACAAAAATGCTAAATGCTAGTATTCGTGTTCGTATTTTTGCCAATATTTGGACGCAAAAGAAGTTTTTCCAATACCGCCCTGACCATTGACCAACATCAGGAAATTTTGTCCACCAAAAAGCTTATCATGAACAATTTCTAATTCCCTATCTCGACCCATAAAAACAGGCGGAAAAAAAGGTTTATTGAGGGATAAAAGACGAGGTGTTTTCTTCTCACCATAGTTTGTAACATCTCCAATATGAACATTCCCTTCTACATTTCCAAAGGAACTTCCCGAAACAATGTTTTTAGAATTGTCAATTTTAGTCATTGGGAATCAAATTTTTAACGGTCTGGATTAAATTTCTGGTTGGTTGGATTAAGGGCAAAATATCATCTTCTGTCCAGTCAATCAAATCGGCATAATCGCCTGCTTGTCGTTTGTTAAAAAGTTCAGTGTAAATATCATTATGAATAATATCAATTTTTTGGGTTTTGATAAAAAGTTTTGCGAAAAGTATTTTTACGCCTTTGTGGGTTTGAGTTGGATGTCCATGATACAAAAGCAAAGCAGTAATCGCATAAAATGAAGCATAATAAAGTCGATTGGCACAAGTATTCCAAAAGCCGAGATTGCCATTAACTTGTGCTACTTTTAGAGTTTCCTCTGCTTTTTCGAGGCGATAACGAATGTAATCTTGTTTTTCTTTGGAAGTCATACCAAAATCCCCTCCTGTTGAACATTTTGAAAATAAGGTGTGACTCGGAATTTTGTGTTCCACTCTTCATGATTAAAAATCTGTAAACTTAAAACAGCTTCTAATTCTAATTCCATCAGAGTAATTGGACGAATTATTTTCATTCTTTCTTCAAAAGAAAGTTTGGGTTTATCGGTCAAAAGCAATAAATCCCAATCCGAGTCAGGTTTGGCATCGCCTCTCGCCCGACTACCGTATAAAATGAGTTGAGCAGTCGGTTCAATTTTTTGAATATCCGCCTTGAGTTGATAAAGCCAGTGATTATCAGAAATTTGCATGATTTATTTTTCGTTTTTATTTTCGCTATTATCTCCAATTTGGATACTTCCACCTATTTTTTCAAACGTATTTCCAACCATAACATTTTTAGAGTTTTGGATAGTAATATGCTGTGTGGCTTTGCTGAGTTCGTTTTTGGTTTCCCCATCTAATCCATTAAGGATATTCTCAATTTCTTTTTTGAAATCAGGATGATCTTCAAGGGTCATTTTTAGGATTTCTTTGACCGTTTCGGATTGTTCCTTAAAATCTTCTTTATCTTGCTCATTTACAGCGTATTTTAAAAGTTTGACTTCTTTATGAGCCTCCTCTTTCCCCTTCAAGAAATCAATTGTTTTTTGGCTGATTTTCTTAAGTTTATCTGAATGTTTGAGTTTGTCGTAGGTAAAATTAATTCCTACACCTTTCAACAATTCTACGCCATAGCCTGCAATGACAGCAGTATAAAGCGTATTGGCTAATTCGGTTACTTCAATCATTTGGTTTTGAGATTTAGAGTTTGACAAATTTTCAAAAATAGTATCAGTCAGAGTTCTTAATTGTTGTACAAAATCAATATCGTGTTTCCCTTGAATGAAAGTATTTTTTAAACGGTTAATTTCTTGAAGATGGGAATTTTGTAATTTTAATAACTTAAAAACTTCGGAAAAACTATCTTCATTAATGAATTTGTTGTTGTGTTGGATTCATAAATGCTTAAATATTGATTATTAGGTTGTTATGAATGGTTTTTTTGTTGGTGTCGCTACGCTAAAATAACAAAGGTATTTGCACGAAGTGACACCAGCAATTTTATACTATTTTTCAAAGATTTTTTATCCTGTAGTTCGCAAACCTCCCGCAATCGCATTGACCGAAAGTAATAACTCAGAGAGCATTTTTTCAGCTTCCTTCGTTTTACCTTCTTCTTTTAGTTTTCGCCACGTCTGAATCAGTTGGATTTGATATAAATGCAATGCCTTGAGTTTTCGGCTACGTATTCCTAAAAGTCTTACGGTTTTGGGGCGACGAGATTCTAAAGTTTGTCCATAAATCAATTCTAACATTTTTCTGGCACGCCCAAATTCTTCCATCACCATTCCAAATAATCGTTTTTTGACCGTTTCGTCAGTCATCATATTGGCGTAGGCTTCCATAATTTCGGTATCTGAATTCAAAATACTGGAACTAACATTGGTTAAAATATAGCGAAAAGGAGCATATTCGACAGCGTGTTTTTTGAGAAGCGCAAATTTTTCAGGGTCATTTTGTTGCAAGTTTTCGAGTGCTGTTCCGACTCCAAACCAACCCGACAAATAAAATCGGGATTGACTCCAACTAAAAACCCAAGGAATTGCTCGTAAATCTCCTAAACTTCGTTTACCTGTTCTTCGGGCGGGTCGTGAGCCAATTCGACTGGATTCGATAACATCAATTGGAGTAGCTTCAGCAAAAAATTGCAAAAATCCATCGGTTCGCAAGAGTTTGGCGTAAGTTTCCCGACTTTCTTCGGCTAAATCATCCAATAAATCATCTAAAATATGTCCTGTCTTTTCGAAATGTTGATGAAGTAAAGTTTTTCCTGTCACACCTGCTAACAGTAATTCCAAGTTGTAGGCATTGGTTAAACGGTTGGCATATTTTTGAGAAATACTTTCCCCTTGTTCCGTAAGTCGAAAATCACCATTAATTGAATCGTGAGGCAAACCATTGATAAAGCGGTGAGTAGGTCCCGCCCCTCGACTAACTGTCCCGCCTCGTCCGTGAAAAAATCGTAATTTTACACCTTTTTCTTTGCCAATATCTGCCAATATGTTTTGCGCCCGATTCAAATTCCAAAGCCCTGAAAAAATTCCCCCATCCTTATTACTATCGCTATATCCAACCATAACTTGTTGAACAGGAATTTTTTCATTTTGTGATTTACGTTGAAACTCAAGGCTTCTTTGCGTAATAGGATGTTCCAAAAAGTTTTGTAAAATTTCTGGACTGGCTTGTAAGTCATCGACTGTTTCGAACAACGGCACAACAGGCATTTGACAAACTGCACCTTCGTCAGTCATAAAAGTTAGTCCCACTTCTCGACACAACAAATAAACGGTCAATAAATCGGACACACTTCGGGTCATACTGATAATAAACGAACCTATTCCATCTTGTCCATATTTTTTAATGTACTGAGCCACTGTTCTATAACAACTCAAAATGGCATCAGCTTCTTTTCCAACCGAAACTCCAGCTTGTGTAAATGGACGCTGATAACTTAATTCTTTATTTAAAAATCGGAGGCGTTTTTCTTCTGACCATTCGGCAAAATTAGTGTTATCAAAACCTCCCGCCACTTTCATTAATTGCGAAATGGCTTTATCATGAAAAGTACTATTTTGTCGAATATCTAAAACCGCCAAATGAAACCCAAACGTTTTGACCAACCGAATTAATGGCTCAATATCTTGCTTTACAATGCGTTCGGCTCCAACTTCTCGGAGAGTTTGAGACATAAATTTCAAATCAGTTACCAACTCATCAGCATTTTTGTAAGATTTTCCGCTTGATTCGTTTTTGGGATTTGGCAACTTCACGCGTATCAAATTCAAAAATTGTCGCCAAGGCTCTCCAGCATTTCGTTTGAGGGCTTTTGCTCCTTTCTTACCCAGTTCATTTGATAATTTATAAATGTAATTGAGCAAATCATCGGGGGTTTCTTGCCGATTCATGGACAAACTCAATTTGATGACCAAATCCGTCAAATGTTGGTCGATCAATTCAATGGCATTTTTACGTAATTCGTGGAGTGTAAAATGAGTAACTTCGGCAGTTACAAGCGGATGACCATCCCTATCACCACCAACCCAATCGCCAAAAGAAACACGAGGTAAACTATCCACCGACTCTAATAACTTAGGGTCAAATTGAGCCTCTTCCCACGCCTGACGCAATCGAAAATCCAAAATAGGTAAGACTATTGGGAAAACATTTCGGAGGTAATAAATTACATTTTGCAATTCGGAAGTTACATTGGGCTTCTCCAGAAAAATCTCACCTGTGCGCCAAAGTCGCTCTAAGGAAGTCTTGATTTCTTCCCGAATTTCATGTTTTTCGGAAGGAGTCCAATAATCACCATATTCTTTTTTGACTAAAAGCAAATACAAATCCCGATGGTGTTCCAAAACAGTTGAACGTTTAGCTTCGGTAGGGTGAGCAGTCAAAACAGGTTCAATCCGAATTTCAGATAAGGCTTTGGCGATTGTTTCGGGTAAAACACCTGCTGTTTTGAGCGTATCAAAATTTTTGCCCCAAAGTCCTGATAAATGCTTTAAGCCGTGTTCGGTTTCGAGAGATCGCCGATATTGTGCGGCGGCATTTTCTTCGACCATATTCAACAATTGAAATACCATCGAGTAAACTTGTGCAGTCCGAAGGGGTTGAATTTCAATTTCGGGTTTTTCGAGGCTTTCGGCAAGTTCGTGGTCGCCTGTTTCTTTGAGAACCTCTTGGAAACAACCCAACAAAAATTCGGCATCTGCTTCGATTTTTTGGGGATTAATCAGTGCATCTGTGGTCGTCATATTTGTTTTGATTTTTTTAATATTTGGATGTATGCTACCTTGACAAATATAATTCACAAATAGGGTTTTATTCTTATTCTATTATTAATTTTTCGGGTACTTTGAGAAGAGTAAGGGTTAAAAAAGAGGATATTTTGTCCTATTTTCTGTAAAAAAGACTATAAAATGTATTGGTGGTATGAAGAAAATGTTACTAAGTAATAATGCATTTTATTATATTTTTAGAGGAGCTTTGAAATCAATTTTGAGAAGATAATTTTCTTTTTTTCGATAAACAACCGTAATGGTCTATCAAAAGAAAAGAAGTCTTTCTTATTTTTGCGCCCTTACCTTTTATGGTGAAATTTGAAATCCTAAAAAAATGGAGAACATCACGATTTATATGGAGGAGGAAAGCGGAGAACGCACACCTTTAGAAGTACCTACGGATATGGGTATGAACTTGATGGAAATTTTAAAATCTTACGAATATCCGATTGAGGCAATTTGTGGAGGAATGGCACTTTGTGCGACTTGTCATATTGAAGTCTTGGAAGGAGAAGTTGGTGAGCGCACTGAAGCAGAGGAAGAAATGTTAGATACTTTGTTTAATACTGAGGAGAATAGTCGTTTAGCCTGTCAGATTCGTCCGAATGATAGTAATCATCAGATGGTTATCCGACTTTTGGGTGAAGATGACTAAGTAGTTTTAGATAAATATGATTTTAAACCTACCAAATTTTAACGATTGGGTAGGTTTTTTTGTTAGAACAATTGACTTGAACCATCTGAATGGATGATTTATAAAATTTTATAATGGTTTAATTCTTATGAGTTTGAAAATTTAAAGTTTGAAAAATTCGGACATTTTTATTTTTATTTGTACTTTTGCGCTCTTAAAATTGGATTTCGAATTATTTTAATTTACAATACAATGCCTAAAGTTAAACCTTGTTCAGGAGCTAAAAAGCGATTTAAGCTAACAGGTTCTGGTAAAATTAAACGCAAGCACGCTTTCAAAAGTCATATTTTGACCAAAAAGTCAACTAAACGTAAGCGTCGTTTAACTAAAGCTGGTTTAGTTCATAAGTCAGATGAAAACAATATCAAGCAGTTGCTCCGAATTGGATAATTAGCTTGTTGTTTTATTTTTTTAAATTGGTTTTTATTCATTACCCGATTGATGGTTTTAAGTAATTGATAATCACATTGTTTAATAAATTCGCCATCCGTCAAAAATGTAACAAATTATGCCACGTTCCGTAAATGCTGTCGCCTCACGAGCGCGACGTAAAAGAACCCTCAAATTAGCCAAGGGCTATTGGGGAAGACGAAAAAATGTCTGGACAGTAGCTAAAAATGCGGTAGAAAAAGGTTTGCAGTATGCTTACCGTGACCGCAAAGTCAAAAAACGTGAATTCCGTCGATTATGGATTCAGCGTATCAATGCAGGCGCACGTTTGCACGGTTTGTCTTATTCGCAATTTATGGGTAAAGCCAAAAAAGCAAATATTGATTTAAACCGAAAAGTATTAGCTGACTTAGCCATGAACCATCCTGAAGCATTCAAAGCGGTGGTCGATAAAGTTAAAGACGCATAGTTTCTATTTTTTTGAAAAAAGTAAAAGGCTTTCAGAGATGAAAGCCTTTTTTTATTTTGAATTATTTTTTCTTGAGGTATGATTAAATTTGGTCTAATAAATCCTGTATGTTTACGGTCAGGTTTTGGATAATTTCTACTTCATCTGTCCAGTTTACAGTAAGCCAAGGTTTATTTTTTTCAGATACCATAATTTTCTGCGAATCTGTAAAAATCCAAATTACTTTTTGCACCCCAAAATTTAATAATTCATCCGTTTTTTTGTGGTAATAACTGAATGGGTCTTGCAATTCGCTTAGTTCGGCTTTGGTATCAATTTCTAAAACTATATCGGGAGGGATTTCCAAATATTTATTAGTCGGTTTTTGATTGGCTAATTTGTCTTTGGTATAAATCGCAATATCGGCTGACCTTCGGGATTTTTGACCAAATTTTAAACCTAATTCATTGGTCAAAATTTGAAATTCTTTCCCAAGATGGGAACGTAAAAAGAATACTAATTCGGTGATAATCAAGGATTGTAAATAACTACTTCCCATTTTTTCAGTGGCTTGATTTTGAGTTGATTTTTCTTGATAACCTTTGTAATAAATCGGTTTTCCTTCTACTTCTTCATAAATCCAACTTTTTGAAATCGTATCCATTTTTACGTGATTTTTTGACAGAAACTCATCTAAGCTTAACTGAAAATTGCGGATTTTTGTTAGTTTTCAAAGAAACCTCATTCCCCACTGGTATTAATCTTAAGTGTAAGAATACTAACAAAAATATTTAACTTGATAATCAGTATTTTACAGGATTTATTTTACTGTATTTTCAATAATTTTCCCTCCTTTAATCCGAATAATTTGTTGTGTTTTTTGAGCCAATTCGAGGTCATGGGTAACCAAAATTAAGGTTGTTCCAGCCTCTCGGTTGAGGTCAAATAATAATTTTTCTACTTTTTGTCCTGTTTCTTCATCTAAATTTCCTGTGGGTTCATCTGCAAATAAAATTTTGGGATTATTGGAAAAAGCCCTTGCCAAAGCAACCCGTTGTTGTTCACCCCCAGAAAGTTCGGTAGGATAATGGTCATGACGCTCTGCAAGCCCGACTCTATCCAACAATTCATGAGCTTTTGACCGAGCATTTTTCTGTCCTTGCAATTCCATTGGAATCATGACGTTTTCCAAAGCAGTTAGGGTAGGCATTAATTGAAAATTCTGAAAAATAAATCCTACAAACTGACTTCGAATTTGTGCCCGTTCATCTTCGTTAAGGGTGTGTAATTTGATGCCTTGCAATTCTACTTCGCCTGACGTAGCTTTATCCAAACCTGCACAAAGTCCTAATAATGTGGTCTTTCCACTTCCTGACGAACCTACAATGGCACAGGTTGCCCCTTGCGGAATGGCAAAAGAAACATTCTGTAAAACGGTTAAAGTTTTATCTCCAGTTTGGTAGGTTTTCGTCAAATTTTCAACCTTGAGGATATTTTCCATGAATTGATTTTGCTGAAAAAATAAAGTCTTTTTGAGATTTTACTTACGTCTATTGTGTTGATTACGACGACTTCGACCAGAATTATTACGGCTTTTTTGACGATTAAGTTCAGCTCGAATTTCTTCGGCAGATAGCTTAATTCTTCCTTTGGATAATCTATCTAATTGGGTAACAATTACGGAATCTTCAATATTATCCTTTGTCCAAGAACCATAAAAAGACTTCATTAATTTGACAATATGAATAATTGCCATTTTTTGTTCTTCAGGATTTTCAAGTTGAATCGCTTTTTCAATTAATAATTCGAGGTTACGCCCGTAATGTTTAAAAATGGGTTCTGTTTTTCGGTAGCCTAATGATTGTGGCTTTTGATGAAGAGTTTCAGGTGAAGGGACGGGATAAGGTGAATCAATATCTAACTCAAAATCTGCCATTACATACAAATGATCCCAAATACGTTGAATATTATCGTTATGTTCTCGCACTGAGGGGTTTAATTGTCGCATAAGAGCGATCAAAGCATGAGCTGCCTCCGTACGCTCTTTACGGGTTTCGAGGGTCGAAATATAACGTACTAACTTCTGGACATTACGCCCATATTCTTTCAAAATTAGCTTCTCTTGTTCGGTGTTATAAATAGTATCCATCCGTATCAAATTCGTTCATTAGATAATTTTGGGGCAAGTTACTCAAAAAAATAAGGTTTTGAGAAAGCCTTTGATAAAATTAGGGCTTTTGTTCTCAAAATCAGGCATAACCGTATATTCTTCATATTACAAGATTCGAAATCAAATTTTTCAAACTTAAATCCGAATTAGAGCTTGAATTGGTATTTATGGAACAAGTTTGATAAATTGCTTTTCTTCTCAGAACAAATTAAAATATAGATAATTTATGAAAAACATAATCGGTTTTTTTGGGATTTTCTTTCTTTATCTTAATGGGTATTCACAGGATTTAGACGAATTGATGTCAGAGGCTACTGATAAAGAAACCCAGTACATTTCATCATCTTTCAAAAGTTCACGAGTGATTAATTTACATTCACTTGAAAATACACATAAAGGTAATTTAGACTTCCGAATTTCACATCGGTTTGGGGTACTAAGTGGTGGGTTTCAAGAATTATTTGGATTAGATGGACCCGCTCTAATTCGTTTTAGTTTGGAATATGGATTAACTGACCGATTTATGTTAGGAGTTTCTCGGAGTAATTATCAAAAAGTTTACGAGGGTTATTTTAAATATAAATTGTTACGTCAAAGTACAGGTAAAGTTCAAATGCCTATTTCCTTACTTTGGTATGCTAATTTAGGAATTCGGACGGCAGATTTTCCAAATTCTGAACGAGATTATGATTTTCCAAACCGAGTTTTTTATACCCATCAATTGATTATTGGGCGGAAATTTAGCGATGGATTTTCGATGCAAATATCCCCTTCGGTAGTTCACAAAAATTTAGTTGAGAAAGAAAGTGAATCGAATGATATTTTTGCTTTGGGAATAGCGGGTCGTCTGAAAATTAGCCAGCGAACTGCTTTGACTGGTGAATATGTTTTTTTACTTAATTCTGAAGATGATTTACCTAAAATCAATGGTTTAGCACCTAAAAATTCGATTTCATTGGGTGTTGATATTGAAACAGGAGGTCATGTTTTTCAGTTGCATTTGAGTAATTCTACTGCCTTACATGAATCAGGATTTATTACAGGAACGACTCAGTCTTGGGGTGATGGAGATATTCACTTTGGATTTAATATTTTAAGGGCTTTTGGAGTAAAGTAAACAACTTCTAAGGAAATATTGCCAAGTTTTTCAGGCTTGGCAAATAGCGGAAATAGATATTTTATTTTCCTGCATTGGAGCTTGAAGAGCGGATATTTTGATTCTGATAACGACTACCATTTTTAATGACTTGGTGTCTATAGGTTTCGTTTTGTTGTTTCAAGTTTTGGTGTTGTTGATAAACGGAAAAGGCTGTAATTGAGGCGCCTGCTGCCATCCACATATATTCTCCACCTGAAGAATTGGAGAGCGTTTGTAACTGACGAGCAAAATCAGATAATTGTTCGATGCCATAACCGATAATATAAAAAATGATACGTTCATCAGTCAAAAATTCTTGTATTTTTTGTTGAAGCGTACGACAAGTTGGTTTTCCATCCGAGACCAAATAAATTAAAATGTGTTCGTTTGGCTCAATAATTTGGAGTGTTTCTTGAATTGTTTTTTCAATGGCTTCTACTAATGGCGTATTTCCATTGGCTTTGAGCGAGTCAATACAGTAGTGTAGTTGGTCGGCATTTTGGGTGAAATTTTGTTGAACAGAAAACGGCATCTGGCAATTTGTACTAAAACCTCGAATAGCCACTTGAGTATTGTATTCTAAGGTAGAGTCAATGACCTGATGAGCAAATTTTTTGAGTTGTTTTAATGGCGTGCCTCGCATACTTCCAGACAAATCCAATAAAAGAATTACTCGTTGGGTTGGTTCTTCGAAATCTGAGGAGGTATTGGCTTGATGGAACTCACTTGATGTATTTTGACAAGCCGTCATAAAAAAAACGATTAATATAAAATTAACAACTAATCGTAAGGACGGAAATTGATTCATTGGTTTTGAAGTTAATAATTGTTTTGAAAATCTTGTTTTTGTACAGGGCACATAATATTTAACTCATCATTTTTTAATATAAAATTAAATTTATAATTTTTCAAGTATCAAATATAAAATTTCAAATTGTTTTTTTACTCAAAATGCATTTCAAAAAAAATAAATTATTACTAATCGGTAGCTTATTTTGCCTTTTGGTGTTTCAAGGAAAGGCTTTTGTTTCAGATATGAAATGGGAAGATGATTTGTGGAAAACACTTTTTAAAGTCAAATATGGGAATTGGCGAATGCAATTTGCTCCTGAATTTCCGCCTGAAATCAAGGCATTAGATGGGAAAACTGTTCGTATTCAGGGCTTTTTGATTCCTGTGGAACAAAAAACGAAACATTCTTTTTTTTTACTGTCTGCTTTTCCATTTGATCAGTGTTTTTATTGCGGAAAAGCAGGACCTGAAACCGTTATTGAAGTAACGGCTTCACGCCCCTTAAAACATACCGAAAAACCGATTACTATCACAGGAAAATTACGACTCAACTATGACAGTCCAGATCATCTTTTTTATCTGATGAGTAATGCCAAATTAGTTGAATGAATTATTGATAGTTGTTACTAAGTTATGGTTTGTTTTATAAAAATCTTCTTACAAATAAATTACAAACGGTTAGTATTCAGCACAGTAGCTTCACCTGTAATCGTTACTTTTCCACTTTCTACTTCTTTGACCTCAGTGGTAACATTAGCGCGGTGCTTTTCTGCATTGACGGAAGTAACCGTAAAAACAGCTTCATATTTTGCATCAGGATACATCGGACGCATAAACTTCATTTCTTGACGCATATAAATGGTTCCTTCTCCAGGGAAGAGCGTTCCAAAAACTTTAGAAAAAATACTTCCGCCCAAAAAACCATGCATGATGCGTTGTTTGAAAGGTGTTTTTGCGGCAAAGTCAGCATCCAAATGCACTGGATTCTTATCACCTGTTACTTCTGCAAATTTGACTACATCTTCCTGCGAAAACGAAAAGGCGTGCGTGTACGTATCGCCTTCTTTAACTAATTCTGCCATGTTATTTTGATTATGAAGTGAAACGAATAAAATGCAATATTTAAAACTGGACGACAAATCAAACTTTCAATTACCTAATTTGCAAATCTAATCGTTTGATTTAATTGCAAAGAAAGAAGTATTTTTCTAAAATCGAAATAAAATTTAGAATAAGTTGTATGAATTTTTTGCAGATTTTTTCTATAAAAAAGTTTTTTTTGTATTTGAAACCACATTGCTAAAAAAATTAATATAATAATACAATATTACATTTGTAATTTTTACTAATGAACTATCAAGAAACATTAAATTACCTCTACGAAAATTTTCCTATTTTTCAAAAAGAAGGTAAAAATGCCCTTTTTGCAGGGCTAAAAAATATTGAGCTTTTTTGTGGTTATCTTGATAATCCACACCAAAAATTCCCAAGTATTCATATTGCAGGAACAAATGGAAAAGGTAGCTCAGCTCATTTCATAGCGGCTGTATTGCAGGCAGCAGGTTATAAAACAGGACTTCACACCTCACCACATCTTAAAGAGTTTGGAGAACGAATTCGTATTGATGGACAACAAATTAACCCTGATTTTATAGTTGATTTTGTTCAAAAATATCGTTCGCTTATTGAAGATATAAGACCTTCCTTCTTTGAATTAACAGTGATTATGACATTTGACTATTTTGCCCAAGAGAATGTTGATATTGCTGTGATTGAAGTAGGTTTAGGAGGACGTTTAGATAGTACGAATATTATTGAGCCTGAAGCCTGTCTAATCACAAATATTAGCTATGATCATGAATCTATTTTAGGTAATACACTTGAAAAAATTGCATCTGAAAAGGCAGGAATTATTAAAAAACATACGCCTGTAATTATTACAGAGAAGCAAGTGAAAATTAATACTGTGTTTGAACAAAAAGCACAAAATTGCGAAGCTCCAATTTTCTTTGCAGAAGATGAATTTGAGGCAGAAAAAACAGACTCAGGAAATTTGACGATTTATAAAAATCAATCTGTCTTTTTGGAAAAGCTAACTTTGGGACTCAAAGGAGATTGGCAAATTAAAAATGCACTGGGAATCATTACTTTATGTGATAAATTGAAAAAATTTCAAATTGCTCCTGAACATTTACGTCAAGGACTTAGTAATGTTACTCAATTAACAGGCTTACGAGGACGATGGCAAATCTTACAGGAAAAACCAAAAATAATTTGTGATACAGGGCATAATGAAGCAGGTGTAAAAGTAATTGTCGAAGAACTTAAAAAACTGATTTTTAGAAAATTACATATCGTTTGGGGATGTGTTAATGATAAGGATATTCGTAAAATCTTGCCTTTATTGCCTCAGTATGCTTATTATTATTTTTGTGAGCCAAATATTGCAAGGAAACTTGCGGTTACAACTTTGTCGGAAGTGGCGACCGAATTTGGTTTGGAGGGCGAAATTATCCCGAATGTAACTGAAGCACTTCAAAAGGCAAAACAAGAAGCCCAAGAAGATGACCTTATTTTTATTGGTGGTAGTACCTTTGTCGTTTCTGAATTAGAATTGAACTAAGCTATAAAGTATTGATTATCAAAATAATAAATTGATTTAGGATCATAATTTGGTTAACTCGAAAATTCCACATCCATAATGACAACCAAAATTATTTTTAATATTTTCTGGAGATAAATCTGCATTTGACATGAGATCACCAGCATCATTGACATAAACAAATTGGTTAATTTGATATTTTCCCTCGAAAAGTTTCATCAAATATTCGATAGAAAAAACGCGGTGGGCATTAAATTCGATTCGCTGTGTACCGATGGGTGTCGAAAAATAAAACTTTCCACCTGTTTTCAGAATTTGGTAAATATTCTGTAAGCCTTTTAGGTGTCCATTGATATCTATCGGATCACCATAGCGCCCTAATCCAAAATGTTCAATAGCATGAAGGCAAGATATTGAATCACAATAATTTATAAGATTAGGCTGTGGATTCATCAAGTCAGCTTGACGATAAGAAATATTAGTTACCGTATTTTTGAGTGGACGAATATCGAGAATTTCGATCGGTCGAAAACTGGCTACATGCGCTACAAATCCATCAATTCGAGAACCAATATCAACATGATGTATGGGCTGATTTTTAAAAATACGCTGAGCTACCCATAAATCTTGATGAAAATAATGCCCTTTAACAGAACCACTTACCTCAAATCGGTCATAAATGAAGGGATATAAACGCGTAATTTGAAAATCGTTTTGGTGGGCTAATTGTCGTTTGAGTTCTGCCAAATCTTGATGAAATAATCGTTTGGCTTTGAGTTGGTCGGCATATTTGAGTAAACCGAAAAATCGAATTAATTTAAGAAGATTTTTTTTTAACATGTACTTAGGAAATAATTCATAATCAAATATTTATGAATGAAATTTTATAATAATATTTTTTGTAAAATAATATTAAAATTCTAAATTTCAAACCTATAAAAAAATAGGATAAAGTCTAAGGATGAAACTCAAACAAGTATTTAATTATTGGGTTTTAGCTCAAAATTAAATTTCTAAAGTTTTATCGATATTCAAAATTTATTCATAAATATGGTGATTAGAAAAAGAATAAAGTAATTTTAATACTATCATTTTGGCAAAAATACTATTCATTACAGGCGGAACCCGTTCAGGAAAAAGTAGTTATGCGATGAGTCAGGCGTTACGTCTTTCCGATAATCCTATCTATGTGGCTACGGCTCGGTGTTGGGATAAAGATTTTGAAAAACGAATTCAACGCCATCAAGACGAAAGAGACGAACGTTGGACATCTATCGAAGAAGAGAAATCGGTTAGTCAATTAGACTTGACAGGAAAGGTAGTAGTGATTGACTGTGTAACGCTTTGGCTAACTAATTTTTTTATGGACTGTGCTAATGATATTGAAAAAGCATTAGCTGAGTTTCAAAACGAAATTAATCAATTAGAAAAAACTGAGGCTACCTTTCTGATTATTTCTAATGAATTAGGAATGGGAACACATGCTTCTACTGAATTGGGTCGAAAATTTACGGATTTGCAGGGCTGGGCGAATCAATATATTGCTCGAAAAGCACAGCAAGTAACGCTTATGGTTTCTGGAATACCTATGTTTATTAAGTAAATTTCTAAAGATTAATTTTCAGAGGTTCTTCGCTTAGTTTTTCGACTTCAGACTTTAGCGTTTCAAAAGAATTTAAGGTAAATAAAATAATTATATCACCTTGAATATTAAGGGATTCTACTTCAAAGTGAGCTTGACAAAATAACAGAATTGCATCTTTGGGTATTTGTCGTTGAAAAATATATTCTGGAGAACCTTCTTCGTATGTCGGGACTACATAGCGCAATTTTTTTTCCAAAAAGTTACTAAGTGATCCCATCAAACTATTTAAGACAATATTACCTACTTCGGTTAATGAACTGGCGTGCAACTCATCGAAGTGGGTAGGAAGTTCGTTTTCTCCCATAAGCATAGCCACTAACTTTTGTGCGCTTTTCTTGGGGAAAATCATCTGAGAAAAACCTGTAAGGTCTCCCGAAAAATTCAAGTTTACTCCTGAAAGTAATTTATCTTCTAGAAAAGAAAGATGATTTAATAAATCGGAATGATGAATGACATTGACTTCAGGAATATGTAGCGTGACAGGAAAAGTGAGTATTTCGTTCAAAGTAGCACTTCCTTTACCTACTCCAATATTAACTAACTCAGTAAGGGCATCTTTTTGATAATTCGATAACAACATATTAAGCACGTATCAAAGATAATGCCCGATGAATCGCTTCTTGTAGTCGATTTTTTTTAGGCGGTTTATTAATAAAGTCAAAAGCACCCAATTCGAGGCAACGAGAACGGACACTTTCCTGAATATCTGCTGAAACTACAATGACAGGAATTTTATTTTCGAGTGCCTGTAAATCTTCCAATACTTCAATGCCGTTTTTATCTGGCATTAATAAATCTAGCAGAATGCAATCAGGTTTTTCGTCTGCTATTTTCTGAAGTGCTTGATGACCATTTTGGGCAGTGATGACTTGGCAACCGACTTCCTTGGCATTATTACTCAGTATTTTGAGTTGAAAAACGGAGTCATCAACGATGAGTATTTTTTCCATAAGCCATTTTTTAAAATTTTCAATTGATAAAGTTAAGAAAAAAGTACAATATTATTTGTTGGACTAAACTGAAAAATGGGAAATCAGTCGAAAATAAAATATAGAGCTTACAAGCATTTTATGTAAATTTGTTAGAATAAATCGTTTTATATTCTTTAGAAGCGAAAAAATAAATTTTAAGATGATAATTCCAATAAATATTACCCCCAAAGCACTTGATGAAGTTCGTCATATTTTTGAGACTAAGAACATTCCGAATGATTACGGATTACGCATTTTGGTAGAGGGTGGTGGAGGCTGTGGAGGCGCACAATTTCGATTAGGATTTGATAAAGAAAAAGAAGGAGATGCTCACTTTGTGAAAGATGGGATCATGGTATATTATGAAAAACGGCAATTCCTCTTTTTGGTAGGCAAAGAAATTGATTTTGAGGAGCGTACAAATGAACGAGGATTTATTTTTAAGGATGTAAAATAACTTTTAATGCCCCTGAATTTCTTCAAAATTTTAATGAGTTTACCCTATTCCGAATTGAATCTGTTGCGTTTGGAGTGTATCTTGCTTTTTCCCTAAATTGGTTTATGGATACCGAAAAATAATAAAATTGGTCATATTTTTGAAGATTGAACCTACAAAAATTCCCGAATATTGTCCCAAAAATCCTTGAAAATAGGGACGTTATGATTCTAACTCTATATTGGATATGCAAAGACAGTCATGGTTTTATGTGCTGATTTTTGGGCTTTTGTCCCTTTCCGAAGTTTATGCTCAACTAGATCAAAGTTCGTTTACTGCCACAGGGCGAGGAGGAATGGCAACTACCTTCGCAACGGATTATCATGCGCTTGGAGTAAATCCTGCAAACTTAGCTGTTCGTCAAAATTTTCGAGATCCCCGCTTAACGTTCGGATTTTTGGAAGGGAATATTTCCTTTGCCTCGAATGCCTTGAGTCGAAACGAACTATTAGAAACGATTTTTCCACCTGAAGGTGCCACAGGATTTACCATAGACGAAAAGTTTCGAGCCTTCGAAAAAATGTCCAATAAACAAGTTTCGATTAATATGGATATTACGTTGGCAGGATTACATATCAGTCATCCTAAGTGGGGGGGATTTGGCTTTAGTATTACGAATCGGGCGCAGTTTTCGGCTCGCATTGGGCGGCAATTATCCGAAATTATGTTTCTGGGACATAATGCTTCTTATTTTGATTTATTATTTTTATCAAATGGGGAAAGTGTCCCGAATACGGCTGACCTGCCTGATGATATTCGTGAACAAGCATTTGCAGGATTTGTGAGTAACCCTACTGATGCGAAAACTTATTCACAATTGTTGAGTGGCTCTCGTATTTCTTTATCTTGGTTTCGAGAACTTAACTTTAGTTATGGTAAAAAAATTATTGATGCATATAACTTTTCAATGCACTTGGGAGCGGGAATAAAACGACTAAGTGGTATTGGATTAGTAGAGTTGGAATCTGATGGCGAAAAATTAACAGGGAGTACTTTTTCGCTCTCGCCTACTTTGGGTTTTGGATTTATTGAATCGGCAGAAGGTATCCAACAGCCTGTTTTTGAATTGCCTAATTCTTCCTTATTTCAAAGGCTGATGTTTGCCGAATCTGTAGGGGTAGGGTATGGGTTTGATTTTGGAATTAATATGGTGATTCGCCGAAATCTTTATATTGGTGCTTCTGCCGTAAATATCGGAAATATCAAATGGCAGAGCGGAGTGGCTGAAATTACGGATGGAGTTTTACGAGAAATTCAAGGTACAGGATTGAATAATTACAATATTATTCAAGCAAACGAAAGTTCACTCCAATTCGCTGGAGATAAGTCACCTTTGAATTGGGAAAGAGATGCTAATGCCCCTGCTACTACAACCCAGCTTCCAGGAATTGCTCGGGTTGGTATGAGTTATAACTATTTTAAGATTTTTCAGATTGGAACAGAGGTTATTTATCCATTGAATAGTAAGGGAGGAAATTTGCATGAACCTTTGATTATAGTGGGTGGAGATTGGCAAATTAATCGCCGAATACGACTTTCGACAGGGGTAAGTATTGGTGGAAATCAAGGAGATTATATTAATATTCCGATGGGGATTGTGTTTACGACCAAACGCCGAAGATTTGAGACAGGAATCGCTTTCAAAGATATTCGTTCGATTGCCAATACCCAAAATGGTAGTAATATTTCGGCTTCTTTTGGATTGTTGCGTTTTAAGTGGAATCCAAGGTTTTTGAATTAATCTTTTAAATCTTAAAAATACAAAATGGGAGCTTGGGGAATAAAAGCACTTGAAAGTGATGCAGGTCTAGATGTGATAGATTTTTTAGAGGACTATTATAATAGTAAAGAAAATTTAGTTTTGTCTGAAATAATCACTCAGTTTTTGAAAGAAGGCTTTTTGACAGAAGATAAAAATGATATTGATTTTTACTACGATAATTCAATAATGTCATTAGCCGAATTAGTAATAATGTTCACTGAAAATAGAGAATTGGATTATGACAACGAAGATGAGAATCGTTCTTTGAGAAAGAAGAGAACTTTTAAAATTGATATGAAATCACTCGAATTTATTTTACAATATTTAGTTGATATAAAAAATGAAAAACCTGATGAGAATGGAGAAAGAGAATACGTTGAACTGTGGAAAAAATCTGACTTTTATGAGGATTGGAAACGGCATTTGGAAAGCCTTATAACTAAAGTAGATGAAAAACTAAATACATAAGATTTTATGAAAAATTTTAAACAACCTCTAAAGACGATTGAATAGATGATTGAAAACTGGAAAGACACGGCTTTTGGTTCTGATTTTGGAGGAGACTTCCTTGAATTGGTTGAGCAAATGGCTAATGAAGAAGTTTCAATTGACTTGATTTTTCAGAATACTGATGTAAAGAAATATCTTGATGGTCGAGTTTCACTTAAAAAAAGAACGGATAATAATGTAAATTTTATAAACTCAAAATTTGGACAATATATTCATTTTGAAGACTTGATTATTGCCTTATCCGTAATGATTGTTGAAAGTAGTTTAAATGGAAAAGTTGATTTAACAAAAGCATATGGAAGTAAAATAGTAGATTTTAATTTTAAGAAAGATGAAATAAAGCCAGTTTATTTTGCCTTGAAAGACATTCATAATGAACCCGATGATTATGTTTTGTTTGAAATGTGTCGGGAAGAAGAACGAAAGAAAACATTGAAGGATATACAGGAAATATTAATAGAGTTTGAAAAATTATTAGAATAAATAATACAAATTAAATGCAAAAAAAGATAAATAAATTTACTGAAATTCTGAATGATACAATTGATTATTTTCTTCTTGGTGATCTGGAGTTATTAAGGAATTACAAAATTGAAAATAATTTATCAAATGACCTAGCGACAGAATTTACAACAAAAGAAAGTGGCGAGCAGATTGTAAAAAATGGAATATTGATTCCAATGCCGAAAGTAGTGAATCAACCTTACACAATAATATTTAATACTTCAGATAGGGAATCAGAATTTGAAAAGAAAGAAAATAATTTATTGTTTAAAAGAAGTGGTTATATCCTAAAAGTCGAGTATCGTCAAGTGATTTTATTTACTTGGTGGATTTTAACTGATTTTAGTGATGAAAAAGTTAAAGAATTAATAGAATATCCTACCAAATGGAATAGACCATTTATTGAAATTAAGAATGGTTGGTATGATGTTGATATTTTGGGAGGATTTACTAAACAAAAAACAGCATTTAAAGATAGAGAAGGAAATGATATTGAGAAACATTTTCTTGAGCCTACATTTGAATTCAAGTTGACTCTAAGAGATAAAAAGAGTAATTTTAAGGGACAAATAAACGAATCATTTGAGTTGTTAGAAAATAAGTAAATACGGTATTAAATTACTGATAATTAATACAAAATGATAAAATTATAATACGTACGAATCTGAGCAATTTCAAAAAAGCTCCAAACGTTATTGAATTTTTTTACGTTTTTTATTTTAAACTTGACAACTCTAAAACTGAATTGTTAGTCTTTTATATATGAAGTGATACTTATAAAATAATTAATTGTAATATATTGATTATCAATAATTTAATAATAAAATATAAATAAAAAACCTCATGAAAATATATCATTCCACATCATTCCAGATTTTATTTGTTTTTTTAGCCATTAGTTCTACTTGCCTTTTGGCACAAACCGAAGAAGAATATGATGATTTATATTTTATGGCTAGTGACCGTAATGTAATTGCTAAAAATGCGTTATTGAAAGCTGAAAAAGAGAAAGAAACTCTCTTAGAAAAAATGGATACTGAGAAAGATACAGACACTGAAGAACCAACTGAGATTTCGGTACGAGGTCTAGATTTGGAACATCAATCTGTTTCACAAATACAACTGGCAGGAGGCTTAGCCCGAAGACCTCAATTAATGATTTCACTTGGACAAACGTTTGGAAATCAATACTTATGGAATGATCCTTTTCATTATGCTTCTTCTCGTCCCTATTTCGGAGCAGCAGCGTTTGATCCTTGGGGAAGAAACTATTTTTATCGTTATGGTTGGAATCCTTCAGCAGTGTGGTACTCTAACCAGTACTTTGCTCCTAATTATTATAGTGCTTCTTGTCCTACATATTATAGCTCTCCAAGTTGGATTTCGAATAGGACAAATTCTTATTCAAGAGGAAATCCTCGAAAGGTTTATAAAGGCGTACGAAACAGTCGAAATACAGGATTCCCGACATATTCCTCGACTTCTCAGGCTCGAACAAATTCAAATTCATCACTTATTAACCTCGAAAAAGAGACTCAAATTAAAGGAAATCAAAGCAATCCAAGTTTAAATTCATCAAACTCATATAAAAGCAATTCTTGGCAACAAGATAATTCACGCCGTTCTCGTTCAGTATCTCAAAATCCTTCAAATTCAGGAAATTATAACCAAAAGAGATCAAATAATCCTTCTCGGAATAGTTGGTCAAGTGGTACAAATAATAATCGAAATCGCTCTAGTAGTTTTGGAAGTTCAGGAAGGACTCGAAGCTCTTCGGGTGGCTCAAAATCAAATTCAAGATCGTCGGGTGGACGTACACGAGGACGCAACTAAAAAGTAGATTTTCGAACAAGATTTGAGTTTTTTGGCAAAAAAGGGTTTTCTTGCAGAGTTATGAATGCTTTTAATCCCCAATAGTTTTGCGTACTTATATTTATCTGATTACAGCACTTTGTTGCTTGATTGTTACAATTGCCTTGAGTTTCTTTTATCGGAATACTGTTCCTTTGGAAGTGTACTTGGAAGAAGTTCAGGAAAATTTAGAAACGGAGTTACTTGTAGCTCAACAACAAACGACTACACTCAAGCAACAGTTGCTCACTCAACAAAAAATTCATTTTGAAAACCTACCATTAGACAGTAAATACCCCATCTTTGTCTATCAAAATGAACAGCTTCGTTATTGGACGAGTAATAAATTCATGATTGATAATGAGAGTCTTACAGGTAAATTTAAAGTACAAGGAGTCCAAAATAATTATGGTAATTTTTTAGTAGTAAAAGAAACTATCTTATTAAAAGGGAATCGTTATCGTTTAGCAATTGCCATCCCATTATCTTTAGAACCCGAGGATAATCAATACCTTACTCTCAAAATCAATGAAGAAATCTTCCAAAATGCCCAGTTGCGTGGTATTTCCTTAAACTCAGATGATGGCTATACGGTCAATTTGGAAGATGGACGTTTTTTATGTGCCATAATGACGGCTCCAGATACTGATAAAATTCAGCTAAAATCCACAGGAATTTATGGAAATTTGATATTATTTTTTGCCTCTTTAACCTTGATTTTCACCTTTTTACAAATTCGACTTAATCTTAAAGAATATATTCATCGGCGTAAAGTTTCAGAGGGTTTTCTCATTTTACTGGTATCCTTGGCAGGAATTCGGGCGGTCATGCTCAAATTGAATTTGCCTTTTAACTTAGTTCCATATGATTTATTTAATTTTAAATATTATGCCTCTTCGGATATTTCACCATCTTTAGGTGACTTATTTCTTAATATGTTAAGTATCTGTTTTTTAGTGGGTTTTGTTTATTTTAATTATTATCGTTTATTCAATTATCGAAAGCTGCTCCAACTCCCCCAAAAACAAAAGAAAATGATTGCGGTGATTTTAGGATTAGTTACATTTGTTTCCTTTTATTTTCTTTTTTTGGTATTAGAATCCATCTATTTTAATTCACAAACAACACTAGATATTACATCAGATATTAACTTCAATATTTTCAAGATTACGTGTTTTCTGATATTTATTTTAAGTGCTTTAATTTACTTCTTTACCTGTCATATAGTTGGTCGATTATTGTTGCTAATTCATCATTCGATGCGACAGCTAGGGCAAAATTTATTGATTTCATCAGTGATTTTCCTATTGATAATGAGTATTTTAGATCGATTTGATGCAATGGTATTCTTCCTAAACTTAGTTTATATCGGAGGAATATCATTTGGAAGAATGCCTAAAATGGTTCGGTCTTTTAGTTATGATACCTATTTGTATATATTTTTCAATGTGCTTATTTCAGCCATGATTGGAGCATATTCAATTTACATTTTTGAGAAAACAATGGATGGACGTATGAAGCGTTCGTTTGCCAATCGGTTGCTTATTGAAAACGATGAGCAAGGTGAATTTTTATTAGATAAAGCACTTACAGATATTAGGAAAGACCCTATGATAAAGAATCGTTTGATGAGTTCCTTTTCGAGTAAAGATTTAATTATTCAAAAAATAAAACGCTCTCATTTGAAAAGTTATTTTGATAAGTATGATATTAGTGTGCTGATTTTCAATGCACAAGGACGACCTTATAACTATGATCGAGATTATTATACGTTGTTCGACCGTTATGCAATTCCTGATTATGAGACAGATTATAAAAGTATTTATTTCATTAAAGATATGCCTGATAACGCCAAACGTTATCTTATTTTTATTGAAATAGAACGAAGAGGAGTAGCATTAGGTAAAGTTATTTTGGACTTACGACTGAAAAAAATCATTCCTAATAGTGTCTATCCAACTCTTTTTTTAACACAAAATGACTTCCCAAATATTTATGATGACTCAGATATTAGTTACGGAATCTTTAAAAATGGTGAATTTGCTTATGGTAAGGGAGACTTCAATTATGATAAAGAATTATTACAGAAATTGCACAAAAAACAGTCTGATAGTACACAACAAGAAAAGGAGTTAGAAATTGGAACATATCGTCATTTATTAATTAAAGGTGAGAATAATCGAGAAATTATCATTACTTCTTCTTTTTCTCCTGCCCAAAGTATTGCCTCGAACTTTTCATTTTTATTTATTATCTTATTTATCTTTATGTTGTTTTCGGCAACTACCTATACGGCATTTTCTCGGAGAAAACAACTAAAATTAAATCTCTCGGCACGGATTCAAGTATATCTTAATCTAGCATTTTCATTACCATTGTTCGCTCTTAGTATTTTGATTATCAGTAATTTAAATTCTACTAATCGAAATAGCACTAAGGATGAATATTTACAACGAGCTGAAAATATCTCGACCAATATTGTCAAAGATTTAGAAAAATATAATAAAAGTCTGATCTCACATGAAGAGTTATTAGAACTAATCGTAACTGTTCATAAAATTACACAAACTGATATCAATTTATTTGATAATCAGGGGTTTTTGTTAGCATCTAATCAACCATTTATTTATGATAGTGATTTATTAGCTAAATTGATAAATCCACAAGCTATGACCCATATTGCCGAAAAATCACAAAATAAGGTGATGTTAAGCGAAGAAGTTGGATCAGTTAAATATAGTTCCGCTTATGTTGCTATTCGGTCGTATGAAACGGGTGAACTTTTGGGAATTGTTGGAACGCCATTTTTTGAGTCACAAAAAGAATCAGAACAAGAAATTATTCAAATTATTTCTACGATTATTAATGTTTTTACATTCGTTTTTATCAGTTTAATGTTGCTTTCTTATTTTGCTTCAAGGGTTTTAACGGGATCTTTACGAATGATTACCCAAAAAATTAATCTAACTACTTTGGATTATAATGAACCAATTGACTACAAATCTGAAGATGAAATTGGTGTTTTAGTTAAAGCTTATAATAATATGCTTCGGCAATTGGAAGCGAGTAAACAGGCACTTTCTCGAAATGAAAAAGAATCAGCATGGCGAGAAATGGCACGGCAGGTGGCTCACGAAATTAAGAATCCGTTAACTCCTATGAAGCTGACACTTCAGCACTTACAACGAGTTTTATCGGTTGAGAACCCAAGAGCTGGTGAGCGAGTCTCAATGCTTCTAACTCAAATTGAAACACTGAGCGATATTGCTTCGTCATTTTCAGCGTTTGCAAAGATGCCCATCCCTAAAAATGAGAAATTTGATGTCGCAGATACACTTCGGCAAACCGTACTATTATATCGAAATGATACAAAAGTTAAAATCGAACCAGATATCTTAATTGGAAAAGCCTTTGTAATGGGAGACCAAAAATTAACAGGACGCATTTTTACTAATTTGATTCTCAATGGAATACAAGCTGTACCTCACGAGCGACAACCTGAAATTGTTATTTTAATGACCAAACCTGATGATCAACGTATTTTGATTGAAATTCGAGATAATGGAGCTGGAATTGAAGAAGAAATTCGTTATAAGGTTTTTATTCCTAATTTTAGTACTAAATATACAGGCTCAGGAATTGGCTTGGCACTCGCCAAACGAGGTATCACAAATTCAGGGGGAAAAATTTGGTTTGAAACAGAAATGAATATTGGAACTTCATTTTTTATCGAATTACCATTGTTGGAATATGTAGATTAAGAAGTTGATGATTATACTAAAATTACCGATTATTAAAATCTTCAAATAAACTAACCAACAAAGCTTGCCCCTTCTGCTTTTGTGTTAATGTCGAATCGCCTGTACTTATCAAGTAATTTTTACCAATATTATCATATACTTTTACAGTAGTATCATTCAAAAATCCATAGCCATTATTGAAGGTATAAAAAGCAAATGAAGGCGTATTTTGAGCAAATAAGTCCTTACTAAATGGAATTTTTGTTGAATCATTCATTTGATTAATAAGAGTTTGAAAAATGTCAGTTTGAGAACCATATTTTGAGATGACTTTTGGAGCGTCTGAACTTAGCACACCTCCTGTCCATATCATAGGAATATGAAATTTTTCAGGAACAAAGCTAGCTGAATTATCAGGGTGTCTCGCTCCGTGATCGGCAGTAATAATGATTAATGTGTTTTTCCAAAAAGAGGTGTTTTTTAACTTGTCGATTAATTTGCCGACACATTCATCGGTATATTTCACGGAGTTAATAAAGCGTTCTTGTTCTGATAGATTTTCAGCGTGTTGATTAGTAGGAACATCAAAAGGCTCGTGGCTACTCAAAGTTAACCAAGTGGCAAAAAATGGTTCTGGTCTATTTTTTAATTCATCATAAAACCTTTGAGCCGTAACATGGTCATAAACGCCCCATTTTTGGTCATAATGTTGAGATGAAAAATCTTGTTTTTCAATAATTTGATGAAAACCCCCATTCTTGAAATGCGCTCGAAAATTCCCAAAGTTTAATTCTCCGCCATATAAAAATAATGATTTATAATTTAGATTGTTAAGATATTTACTCAGGAAAGGGAGGTTTTGCGTTTTTTTCGGGAATTTTAAAATAGAAGTAGTCGTCTGAGCAGGATAGGCATTTAAAATAGCAGGAATTCCCTTATCTGTGCGGTCGCCCGAAGCATAAAAATTAGTAAACAAGATGCCTTCTTCTGCAATCTGATTTAAATTTGGAGTAGCATTATATTTTTGATTGAGTGTTCCGACTACCTTAGCAGTAAAACTTTCTAAAATAATCAGAATTACGTTTGGCTTTTGATGTTTTAAAACCAATAATGTAGTGTCAGAATATGGATACAAACTATTGATTATCGTTGTTTTATCTTCTTTTTTAATGAGATTTTTATTGTATCGAATTTTATCAGAGTGAGTACTTGAAAACCCAATATTCCAAATTACATTGATGGCGGAATGGTTTGCAAAAGGATTTGATTCATGAAAATAAACTGCTCCAATATTAATTGGAATTTGTTGTAATCCTCCCCGAATTGGAATGATGAATAGTGCTGTACATAATAAAAGTAATAGCTCTGAGCCAAATAATAGACCAGTATATTTCTCAAAGTTTGTGTCAATAAATTCGTGATAAATTTTACTCCAAAACCATATCCACAATGTATAAATCGCTACTCCTGATATCAGAATATTGATATCAACCGACCCAATTACTTCATATAGATTTTGTAAATAATGAAAAACCGATCCATCTAAACGAAATGCCCAATTTCGATATAATTCAATATCAGCAAAAGATAAACCACTAACAATCAGTAAAATAACAGAATAATAGTATTTTAATAGACTTTGTGAAAGAGGAGGAGTAAATCGTAACGTAATCACAATAAATAGACCTGCAAGTAAGACAATATATCCTGCCACTGACATATCTAAACGCAAACCATAAGCAAATATCCCAGCTATATCATCCCAAGCAAGCTTGGAGGTGTGTGTATAGTGATAGGATAAAAAGAGAACTTTGGATAATACAAAAAAGACTATCCAAAAGGCAAAACTCTTCATTAAAAAAAAGATTCTTTGGTACATAATGATTATTGAATCAGTAATGATTAAGGTTCAGATATTATTTAAGTTTTCGTAAAAGTATGCTATTTTAGAGAAATTATATGAATTTTATTATCTAAAAATAACTCACATTTTTATTTTAAGCGAAAGTATCAATTAAAACAATTTTTCATTGAAAGTAATCGTAATAAAATTTATTAGTTTTATGTTTTAATTTGTGTGTTTTATATACATTTTTCAAATAATTTAACTTAAAATTAAAATACAATTTAATTTTCATTCAAAAACAAAAGATGCTTAATAATACATTTTTTATTTTAAAATATTGATAATCATAGGTTTAAAGCCTATTAATTTAAAATTAAAATGAAATTAATATTCTAATAATTTAATTAAGGCTCAATTTTCAATACCTTTGTAGTGTTAAAATTTGAATTATAGTTAAAAAAGGATTTGTTAATTTTAAACTACAAAAACAATGAAATTTGGTCAAACTCTACTAGCATTCGTGCTGTTTTTTGGCTCCCAAATGTTATTAGCACAACAAAGTGCTTCCATTTCGGGAAGTATTAAGGATGCCAATTCCTTTTTACCTGGAGCCACGATTCAAGTAATGGGAACTTCTATTGGTACTGTAACGGATTATGATGGACGTTTTGAATTAGGAAAATTGAAAGCTGGCGAAATCGAACTCAGTATTCGGTATGTCGGCTACGAAACCAAAATGCTCAAAATTAATCTTGAAGAAGGTGAGCGTAAAGACCTCAATATCATTTCGATGAATGTAGATGCCAAAACGATGGATGAAGTTGTAGTGGTGGGGGATTTGGTTCAAGGAGAAATGAAAGCAATTAATACTCAAAAAAATTCTAATCGAATTATTAACGTGATTTCTGCTGATGGTATTGGAAAGTTACCCGATAGAAATGCAGCAGAAGCCGTGCAACGAGTGGCAGGAGTATCTATCGAACGAGACCAAGGAGAAGGACGATTTGTTGCCGTTCGAGGATTACCCGCACAGTGGAGTTCTGCTAGCATCAACGGAGACCGACTACCTACCGCCGAAGAAGAAACGACGAGTAGAGCTACGGCATTCGATTTTTTTCCTACTGATATGATTCAGTTTGTGGAAGTTTCGAAGGCGTTGACACCTGACCAAGAAGGCGATGGTATTGGTGGAAATGTCAATTTTATTTTGCGAACTGCTCCCGAAGATAAAACCCTGAACTTGACTTTAGGAAGTGGTTACAACCAAAAAGCTAAGAAACCTATTTTCTCAGGAAATGTACTTTTTGGAGATAAAACAGAAGACGGAAAATTTGGCTACTTAGTTAATGGAACGGCATGGATAAGAGACTGGGCAACTGATAATTATGAGCCAAGAAGAGGAGCAGACGGTTTAGGAATTCGCCGTCTGGAATTACGGGATTATGTTGGAACTCGACAAACCTACGGGCTAAATGGAGCTATGGAATATAATCCCAATGAAAATAATAAGATTTATGTACGAGGACTTTACGGAACATTACGAGACGAAGAAACTCATTATAAGCACCGCTTACGTTTTGATAAAGACCGTGTCGAAGTTCAAAATATCCATAATATGCTCATTACCAGAATGTGGGGAGCAGAATTTGGAGCTAAACACCGTATCAAAAATGGCTTAAAACTTGATTGGAAATTGTCTTCTTATGAAAATAAATTCTATTACGGAGATATTCCAAATGGTGCTGATAACTCCTATTTCGTCGTTCGATTTGACCAAAAAAATGTCGGTTATGAAGGTTTAGAAGACCGAGGAACAGGTAAAAATTATGCCTATAACGAAATTGATGGTGGGTCTAATCCTTGGGATGATGTCAGTAATCATCTGCCTGCTGGATTTACGATGGATCCAAGTCAAACTAAATTGGCATGGGTAGAATTGTACAAAATTGAGATTTCTGAACGAGATAAAATTGTAGCGCAAGCCAATTTGACCAATACTATCAATGACAAATTGGAATTAAAATTTGGGCTGAAATATCGAAATAAAGAACGGATTGCTAAGTTTTCAGATGAATTCTATGCATGGGATGAGACCAAAGGAGCAGTACCAACTTTAGCCGATTTTAATACCACTGACCAACCAAATGGCAATGAGTATTTGGAAGAGATGGATGCCAATTATCATACACAATTTTCGCCTGTTGTGCCTGTCGAAGATTTAAGTGATTGGTATAATCAGAATAAGGCAAACTTAGTGCTTGTCCCTGAAGAATCTGCTTTAGTGGAAAACGGAGGCGCATTAGGACGACATTTCAATGTTGATGAACAACACATCTCGGGGTATGCAATGGGAACTTACAAAGCTTCTCCCAAATTAACTTTGATTGGTGGATTGCGATTGACCCAAACAATGACTGAAGTTAAAGGACAAACTTATTCTACTAACGAAGAAACGGGCGAATCAGGTTTAGAACCCAGTAAAGGAGATAAAAATTATTTATCAATATTACCTGCTTTGCACCTCAAATATATGCCTAATGAATCTACGAATGTACGCTTAGCTGTTACTCGAAGTTTTGCCCGTCCTGATTTTGGTTCGCTTTCGACAGGCGCAACGTACATCGAACATGATAACGAATATTTTTCAGGAAATCCCCAACTAAATCCTACTTATTCATGGAATTTTGATGTGATGGTGGAAAAGTATTTTGGAACAGTAGGCGTAATTTCAGGTGGTCTTTTCTACAAATCGATTACCGACCCCATCTTCAACAGCTCACGAGTCGGCGAATATAAAGGACGGTCTGGTGTTACCTTTTTCCAACCACTTAACGGAGACCAAGGCTATTTATATGGTTTGGAATTCAATCTTAATAAACAATTGGATTTCTTACCGAGCTTCTTGAGCAACTTCGGAATTACTGCCAACTATACGATGATGAATTCCGAGTTTACTATCCCAGGTAGAGAAGATAAAGTGAGCATTCCACGACAAGCCGATAACTTATTTAATGTTGGATTATACTACGATAATGGCAAGTTTTCCGCTCGATTAGCAGTAAGCCACAAAGACCCATATATCGAAGAATACGGCAGTTCCCCCAAATTTGATAGCTACTACGGAAAATACACCTCTTTGGATTTAAGTGCTTCTTATAAATTTGGAAAATCAGGCTTGATTTATCTGGAAATGAATAACTTAAATAATGAACCTTTGACATATTACTTAGGCGACAAAGAACGTCCTTTACAGGTCGAGTACTATGGAGTACGAGGACAAATTGGTGTAAAATTAAATTTATTTGAATAACTCCTTTCATTTTCATATCCATGAGATTGGTCAAAATTTCATGGATTTCTCATTCAAAAAAACAATAATCAAATCATGCAACAAGAAAAGGTAGATTTCATTATTATTGGTGGTGGTGCATTAGGAACTTTCCATGCTTTCCACGCACTTGAAAATGGACTTTCAGTTCGACTTTTCGAAAAAAATAATCGCCCACAAGGCTCAAGCGTCCAAAATTTTGGGCAAGTTGTTCCGTCTGGAATGAATTTGAAATGGCAAAACTTTGGACGAAGAAGTCTTCAAATTTATAAAGATTTACAATCAAAAGTAGATATTACACTCCGTCCGAATGGAAGCGTTTACATTGCCTCAAACGAAGAGGAAATGACCTTAATTGAGGAATTACATCAAATTAATCGTCAGAATGATTATACTTCTATTTTGATGACAAAGGAGGAGTGTCTGCAAAAATTTGAGGGATTACGTGCCGATTACTGTCGTGGTGCATTGTTTTTTCCAGAAGAAGCAACTGTAGAATCTCGGGAGATGATTCATCGAGTATTGAGTTTTCTAACTTCTGAAAAAGGACTGATTTATCAACCCAGTACGCTAATTCGGGAAATTACTCAAGCAAATGGCGAATGCTCTGTCATTGACCACAACGGAAAAGTATATACGGCTTCGAAGGTTTTGATTTGCAATGGTTATGAACTAAAAGTTTTGTATCCTGAGTTATTTGCCCAAAGCGATTTGGAAGTTGTAAAATTACAAATGTTACAAACTATTTCTCAACCTTCCCAAAAAGTATTAGGTAATATTCTTACAGGCTTGACTGTTCGAAGATACGAAAGTTTTCAGGAATGTCCTTCATATTCAGCCATTAAGGAGAAAGAAGATGCGGAAGCACTTTGGAAGAAATGGGGAGTTCATATCCTATTCAAACAATGTCCTGATGGTTCATTTATTATTGGAGACTCACATGAATATGCGGATGCAATCAATGCGGATGATTTAGGATTTGATTTATATTCTGAAATTAACGAATATATGTTAGAGGAGGCAAAGAAAATTTTCAATTTAGAAACTTGGGCAATCCAAAAAGAGTGGTTCGGTCTGTATAGCCAATGTAAAACCCAAGATATTTTTAAGCATACTCTTGGAAATGATATCCATATCTTAACAGGAATCGGAGGAAAAGGCATGACAGGCGGGGCAGGATTTGCCGAGTCACACGTACAGGAATTATTTAGTCTTTAATATTTTAATTCCCTAAATCATGCAAAGTATTCAACATTGGCTACGGCAAAAACAACACGCTATCGGATTTGTAATTTTTGTGAGTTTGGCAGCATTTAGTACGTATGCTTGTATGTATGCTTTCCGAAAAGCGTTTTCAGTCGGTATTTTTGAAAATATGACATTCTTTGGATTGGAATACAAAAGTGCTTTAATCATTCTACAAGCTATTGGCTATATGCTTTCTAAATTTTTAGGCATTAAATTTATCTCTGAAATGTCACCCCAGAGACGGGCAAAAATGTTAGTTGTGCTTATATTCATTGCCGAATTTGCTTTAATTGGATTTGCCTATGTACCCGCACCGTATAATGTTATCTTTTTGTTTTTAAATGGATTGCCGTTGGGTATGATTTGGGGAATTGTATTTAGTTACTTAGAAGGGAGACGTACTACAGAGGTTTTAGGAGCTATTTTGAGTACTACTTTTATTATTGCTTCTAATGTTGCCAAGTCAGTTGGACAGGCTCTTATCTTATGGGGTGTTTCGGAATTTCAAATGCCATATTTAGTAGGTTTAATCTTCACGATTCCACTACTTATTTCGGTTTGGTTATTGAATCAAACGCCACCCCCAAATAAAGAAGATGAACATTCACGCATCAAAAGAGTCCCCATGGAAGCCAAAAATCGTTGGGAAACCTTCAAGTCAATGGCTTTTGGATTAATTTTATTAATCTTAAATTATATGTTTCTAACTGCTTACCGAGATCTACGAAGTAATTATGCTTCAGATATTTGGAGAGCTTTAGGTTATGAATCAGAGCCTTCACTTTATGTAACGACTACCATTCCAATGACTTTGATTGTGTTAGGGCTTTTAGGATTTATCTTTCTGATTAAAAATAATTTGAAGGCTCTTTATTTTATCCAGTTTATTGTTTTACTTGGTTTAGTAATGGTAGGAGTTAGTACATTCGCCTTCGAAATGGGCTGGATTTCGGGTGTATTGTGGATTATTGCAATTGGTACGGGAACTTATTTAGCATATATTCCTTTTAACTGTTTTCTTTTTGAACGAACTATTGCTGCCTTCAAAATTATGGGTAATGTTGGTTTTTTCATTTATTTGGCAGATTCTTTTGGGTATTTGGCAAGTGTAGGAATCTTACTGTATAAAAACTTTTTCCAAAGTCAAGTAAGTTGGTTTCATTTCATTATTCAGGCGAGTTATATCCTAAGTATCGTAGGAACATTCACGAGTATACTTACATTGATTTATTATTGGCGAAAAAGTCTTTCCATAAAACAAGTATCTCCCAAAATGAATTTTGCAATGCAGTAGTTTTTGAGCGATAAGATTAGGTTCAAATTCTATTTGAAATATTAGCCCCTTCGAAGGGGCTTTTTAGGTAATTATATTTAACTATTTTTTTAAATTTTTCTGAGTATGAGTACAATTCAAATGGTCGTTTTCGATATGGCAGGTACAACTGTGAACGAAAATAACGTAGTTTATAAAACGTTGCATACCGCTATTGAGCAGGCAGGTTGTAGTGTTTCTTTAGAAAATGTCTTGTTATGGGGAGCAGGCAAAGAAAAGTTGCAGGCTATCAAGGATATTTTGGTTTCGGCAGATAGTCAATCAAGCAAAAAGGCGGATGACATTTTTCAAGACTTTTTACAGTTACTCAAAACAGCTTATGAAAAATTAGACGTTCAAACCTATGACAAAACAGAACAATTATTTGATTATCTGAAGGATAAAAAAATAAAAGTAGTTTTGAATACAGGTTATAATTATCAAACGGCAAGTTCATTATTGCAAAAGTTGAATTGGGAAAAAGGAAAACAATACGACTTATTAGTTACGGCAGGTGACGTAAAAAAAGGACGACCTCATCCTGATATGATCCAATTGGCAATGCAAAAAATGGGCATTTCAGAAGCCAAAAATGTTGCTAAAGTGGGTGACTCGATTGTTGATATCGAAGAAGGAAAATCAGCAGGTTGTGGTTTGACTTTTGGTGTAACAACGGGCGCACAGACTCGCCAACAATTACAAACTGCCCGACCAAGCTATGTAATAAATTCCTTGGTTGAATTGAAAGAATTCATTTAAATTCTACATTTTTTAATTTAAAAAAAAATTAAACTCATTTTAAAGTGGTTGTTGATGTCCTTTTGTTTGAAGATCAATGACCACTCGCATTTAATAAATTTTCCCCTGAAAAATAGCGTTAAAATTAATCAAAAATATTCATTCTAATGGCATACGGAAGTGGAGAGTATTTTTGTGAGGGCTGTAGTTCCTATTATAGATTTCAAATATGAATTTATTTATATAGTTAGGTTCTTGTTCAAAACTTCTTGTTCTACCTTCTAAAGAGTTTGAATTTTATAGAATGGTCTTAACTAAAAACTTTAAAAAATTAAAAACTCCATGTATTCGAAACTTGGAAAGGATTTCCATAAATTTGTGGGGTTTGTCATCTTGAAAAGTCTTTATATTTTGATTTGTTTAAGGCTTTAGAGAACTAATTGCACACCGTTTTTATGATTTTCAAAACACTTTTAAAGGTGAAAAATTTCCCACTAAAAAAGTTTTGGGAATTAGTATTTTAAATCTTAGATTTGCAAGAAAAAAAATTTTTCCGATGGATAAGTTTACCTATATCGCAAATGCCCACGGCGATTACATTGATACACTTTATGAAAGCTACCGCACCAATCCCACTTCGGTAGATGAAAGCTGGCAAAAATTTTTTGAAGGCTTTGAATTTGCCTTACAGCATGGCAATGGAGCTGTAAGCACAGCTGTAGCCGATAGCGATAGTCCCATTTCTGAAAAAGAAATTCAGGTACGTAACCTCATCGGAGCGTATCGTTCGCGAGGACATTTGGAAGCTAAAACCAACCCTGTTCGGCAACGCAAAGACCGCAAGGCACTGCTCGAATTAAAAGATTTTGACCTAACTGAAGCCGATTTAGATAAAAAGTTTGTGGCTGGTAATCAAATCGGATTGCCAAATGCAACACTTCGTCAAATTATCGAACGACTTGAGAAAATTTATAAGGGATCAGTCGGATTCGAATATGTTTATGTTCGTGAGCCTGAAATTCTGGAATGGATTCAGCAAAAAGTAGAACATGAATATCCTGTTTATAAGCCTTCATTAGATTCAAAAAAACGGATTCTAAGTAAATTAAATGAAGCTACGGTATTTGAAAACTTCTTGCAAACCAAATATTTAGGGCAAAAACGATTTTCTTTAGAAGGAGGTGAATCTACGATTCCTGCCTTAGATGCAATTATCAATACGGCAGCTGATTTAGGTGCTCAGGAGGTCGTGATTGGTATGGCTCACCGAGGTCGATTGAACGTGTTGGCAAATATTTTAGGGAAAACCTACAATAATATCTTCAATGAATTTGAAGGTGGAGGTGATTTTACGGTTTTGGGTGACGGCGATGTGAAGTATCATATGGGTTATTCAAGTCAGGTAAAAACCGCTTCAGGTAAAGCCATCGAATTAAAATTATCGCCAAATCCTTCGCATTTGGAGGCAGTGAACCCCGTTGTTCAAGGATTTTCAAGAGCGAAAGTAGATGCGATTTATGAGGGAGACTATACAAAAAGTTTACCCATTTTGATTCATGGTGATGCCGCATTAGCTGGACAAGGTATCGTTTATGAGGTTGTTCAGATGTCGAATTTGAAGGGTTATAATGCGGGTGGAACAATTCACTTTGTTATTAATAATCAGGTCGGTTTCACGACTGACTTTGAAGATGCTCGTTCAAGTATCTATTCAACTGATATCACGGAAATTGTTGATTCTCCTGTTTTACATGTCAATGGAGATGACCCAGAAGCCGTAGTTTTTGCTGTAAATTTAGCCGTAGAATATCGTCAGAAATTCAAGCGAGATATCTTTGTGGATATGGTTTGTTATCGCCGACATGGACACAATGAAGCGGACGAACCCAAATTTACACAACCGACTCTTTATAACATTATTTCGAAGCACCCAAATCCACGAGAACTATACAATAAAAAGTTAATTGCTGATGGTGAAGTTGGGGCGGATTTAGCCGAGAAAATGGACAAGGAGTTTCGGGCAATGTTGCAAGATCGCTTTAATGAAATTAAACAAAAAGCACTACCTTACAGATACCAAAAATTTGAGAAGGAATGGCAGTCTTTGCGCCGTACAAAAGCAGGTGATTTTGACCAATCTCCAACAACAGGAATTACATCAGAAACCATTGATAAAATTGCGAAGGCTTTAATGACTTTGCCTGAAGGTTTCAAGCCAATTCGACAAATTACTCGACTTATCAAGGAACGTCAAAAAGGGTTCTATGACCAAAAAAGCCTCAATTGGGCAATGGGAGAACTACTGGCATATGGTTCACTACTACTTGAAAATAAACGAGTTCGGGTTTCTGGACAAGATGTAGAACGGGGTACATTCTCACACCGTCATGCCGTCATGCACGATGCGGATACGAATGAAGCCTACGTAATGCTTAACAACATTCAGGAAGAGCAAGCACAGTTAGATATTTATAATTCTTTGCTTTCAGAATATGGTGTTTTAGGATTTGAGTTTGGCTATGCAATGGCGAATCCAAATGCCTTAGTCGTTTGGGAAGCTCAGTTTGGTGATTTTGCGAATGGCGCACAAATTATGATTGACCAATTTGTTGTGGCTTCTGAATCCAAATGGCAACGAATGACAGGTTTGGTGATGCAATTACCACATGGTTACGAAGGTCAGGGACCCGAACACTCTAGTGCAAGACCTGAGCGATTCCTACAAATGTGTGCCGAAGATAATTTGGTGATGGTTAATATTACGACTCCTGCCAACTTCTTCCATTTGTTGCGCCGTCAGTTGCATTGGGAATTCCGTAAACCGTGTATTGTGATGTCTCCTAAATCTTTATTACGACATCCGCAGTGCGTTTCGCCATTGGAAGACTTCCAAGAAGGTACTTCTTTCCAAGAGGTTATAGGTGATGACTATGTTGAGGCTGAAAGTGTAAATAAAGTCTTATTATGTACAGGAAAAGTCTTCTATGATTTATTGGAAAAACAACAGCAAGATGAGCGTAAAGATGTGGCTATTATTCGACTAGAACAGTTGCACCCATTTCCATATAAACAATTACAAGTTGAGTTGGACAAATATCCTAATTTGAAAGAAGTATTCTGGGTACAAGAAGAACCTGAAAATATGGGTTATTGGACATACATCTGGCGAAAACTCAAGGATAAAGTTACGAAAGTGATTGCTCGTCCTGAAAGTGCTTCTCCAGCAAGTGGTTACGCTAAAGTTCACCGTCTCCAACAAGAAGAAATCGTACAGCGAGCTTTCGGGGATGTTTGTGAAGTAGTTTTATAAATTTATAGCTTAAAAGCTAATTTATTTTTCCATAGCCATAGGTTTTTTAAACTTATGGCTATGGAATTTTTATCTATTTTATCAAATCTTTTAAGGCTTCTTCAAGGAAATTAAACCGAAACTGAAACCCTGCTTGTTGGATTTTTTCGGATGAAACTCGATTCCCTCCCGTCACAATTCCTACCATTTCGCCCATTGCCAAATTTAGAATTCCTTCAGGAATATTCGGTAAAAATAAAGGACGATGCAATACTTTAGCAATTTTTTGTGTCATTTCCCGATTGGTGACAGGATTCGGAGCAACTCCATTAAAAACACCTTGCATTGATTGATTTTCAATAGCTTGAATAAATATTTCACACAAATCATCGATGTGAATCCATGATAAATATTGAGAACCATTACCAAGTGCTGCTCCAACACATAATTTGACAGGCAACATTAATTTGGGCAATGCACCACCTTTATCACTCAAAACCACACCCACCCGAATTCTAACAGCTCGAACTTGTAAATCGGCAAATTTATCTAACTGCTCTTCCCAATCCTTGACTACGGTTGCCAAAAAATCAGAGGCTGATGGACTTTGTTCAACTAATAATTTATTTCCTGTATTTAGTCCATAAATGCCAATTGCACTTGCTCCAATAACAATTTTAGGCAACGAAAGGGAAGGATAATATTTAAGTTGAACAAGAGTATCGTACAATAATTTCGTGGATAAAATACGACTATCTCGAATTTGACGTTTGCGCTCAGTTGTCCAACGCTCATCAGCTACTCCTGCACCTGCTAAGTGAATCAATACATCTGCTGACTCTAATGCACCTTTTTCAATATAATTTTGGGCAATATCCCACTCATAAACCGTTATATCGGAGCGTTTTTGCTTTTTAGAACGACTCAACCAACTGACTTGATAGCCCTTTTTGAGTAGTTTATTGGTAAGCATTGAACCAACTAATCCACTCCCGCCAGTAATCAGAATATTAGCCATTTGTATTTTTTAATTTGAAAATGTCTTATCTTTTACAAATTAACTGTATTACGTTGAAGGTTGTTCAAATCTTATATAGCAATCAGGATTGAAATCCCAGTATCAAAATATCCTCAATCTGTTTTTACTGTTTCTTTGAATCCCAGTGGTCAAAGGATTGTATCGATGCCAGTGATTTTTACCTCGAAATTTTGGCGCACTTTTTCGTCCTTTATCAAATGCAATTTTAATCTGAGTATCTTTGTAAATAAATTCCTTCATTCGAGCATCCGTAACCTCCTGCCAATTTTCGCCTAAATTCTCTGGCGAACAAGGTGGATTATTCCAGTCAATATCAGTTATACCAATATCATCAGTTGGTTTCTCAGCAATTGAAATCCAATATGTAATAGTTAAAATTATTGATAACGAAATGATTATCAGTACCCATCTAAACGGTATGTTTTTTGGAAAAGTGAAGTAAGGTGATTTTAATAGAATACTTTTTTTACTCATATTTTACTCATAAATCATTTCTCTAAGGTCTTGAAGTTTTACTTGCGGCAATGACTAAGCCCAAGTCTCGGTATCGCATTCCAAATTTTTTGGCAATAGCTTCGTGGGTCAATTCACCGTTGTAACAATACACTCCATTAAAAAAACCTGTACTGTTAAAAATCATTTCGTCCACACCACCACGCTCGGCAATTCGTAATAAGATCGGAGCAAACATATTGCTAAAAGCAGTCGAAGCCGTTCGAGCCACACGAGAAGGAATATTAGGAACGCAATAATGAATTACACCATATTTTTGGAAAGTAGGATTTTCATGTGAAGTAATTTTTGAAGTTTCAAAACAGCCCCCTTGGTCAATACTTACATCAATAATCACGGAACCCGCTTGCATCTTTTGTACCATTTCTTGAGTAACTACACAAGCTGTTTTGCCGTATTCGGCTCGTAATGCACCAATTGCAATATCCGTAGTTTGGAGCATCTGGGTCAAAGTCGCACTTTCGATAGGAGCCGTATAGAGTTGGAAATTCCCCAAAACTTGTTTCAAACGGCGCAATTTGTACAAATGATTATCGAAAATTCGGACACTCGCCCCCATTCCGATAGCGGTTCTTGCGGCATATTCGGCTACGGCTCCAGCTCCAATAATCACTACTTTGGTTGGTGTTACGCCCGTAATTGAGCCAATAATAATTCCTTTTCCTTTGTTAAAACTGCTTAAACATTCTCCTGCAATCATCATCGCTGTACTGCCTGCAATTTCGCTCATGGCTCGGACAAAAGGTAAGCCTCCGACCTTGTCTTCTAACAACTCATAACTCACGGCTGTGATTCGTTTCTTGTTGATTGCTAGAACATTTTCTGGTTTTAAATGACTCAAACCCATTGCGGAGATGAGAGTACTTCGAGGAGAAATCAAATAAATTTCGGATAGTGTAGGAGGGATAATCTTGAGAATCAAATGCGAATTTTCATAAACTTCTTTTGCTGAGGGTAAAATTTTCGCTCCTGCTTCGCTGTACTCATGGTCGGAAAATCCAGCCCGTTCACCTGCTCCTGTTTCAATACAAATTTGATGCTCTTGTTGCGTTAATTGTTCGACTGTTTTCGGACGCAGGGCAATCCGATTTTCTTGCATAGCAGTTTCTTTGGGTAATCCAATGAATAGTTGAGCTTTTTTTTGAGGAACTCGCCATAGTTTTTCTTGTGGATGATAAAACTCCTGTGTTTGGGTAAGAGTCTGGATATCCGATTGTAATGTACTCATTGGATAACTAAATTTAGTGAACGCCGTTCATATTCATCAACTTGTATCGAAATTAGTAAATAGTGGTCAGGCAAAAGGTCGGGAATTCGCTCTGCCCATTCCAAAAAGCAATAATTTTCTGAATAAAAATAGTCTTCGCAACCAATTTCTACGGCTTCCTCTTGTGCCATAAGTCTATAAAAATCAAAGTGGTAGAATATATCCTCTTTGTCACTGGCATATTCATTAATAATCGAAAAAGTTGGACTCGAAATTCTATCCAAAATTCCGAAGGCTTTTCCAATTGCTTTGATTAATGTTGTTTTTCCTGCTCCCATTTCGCCCTGTAAAACCCAAATTTTACGTTGGTTTTCTTCGGCAAATTGTCGGATTTGGGGGGCAATTTTGGGTAAATCTTCTAGTTGTATGTTCGTAAACTTCACATTTTGCGATTTTTTCCAGAACTATTTTTACAACTAAGGTACGTATCTTTTTTAATAAATTTGCCTCAAAGGACGATAATTTTTTTGTGAATGCTTCAAAGAATCCGTAATCGTATTGCTTTATTTATAACATGGCGATTGCCTCAAATTTTGCCTTTTTTTCTAATAGAAAAACGAAAAAAAGAAATAAAAGTCACTTCAAAATGCTTGCTCATTATTCGAACAGATGCGATTGGAGATTATGTTTTATTTCGCAATTTCTTAGAAATTTTAGCTACTTCCGAAAAATATAAAAATTATAAGATTACGCTTCTTGGGAATCAAATTTGGAAAAACTTAGCTGAAAATTTAGATACCAATTGGGTAGATAATTTTATTTGGCTAGACCGAGAAAGATTCCTAAATGACCCTATCTATCATACCAAATTGATTCTAAAAATTCGCAAAAAAAATTATGAATCAGTTATTTATCCAACATTTTCACGAGAGTTTTTCCATGGAGATTATTTGGTTAAAATGACGCGGGCAAATCAAAAAATTGCTCATCAAGGAGACCTTTTACATGAATCTGAAAAAATACGTTTAGAAACTCAAAAAATTTATGATCAATTAATTTTAACTCCATCTAAAACTATATTTGAATCTTATCGAAATCAACTTTTTTTTGAAAATTTATTACATCAAAAAATCACTTTGCAAAATCCATTTTTTCCAAAAAACGTTGTGTCACCTAAGTCTCAAAATGAAGGCAAAAAAATTATTTTCTTTCCAAGTGCTAACGCCGATTTTCGTCGATGGTCTCCAGCTTATTTTGCCAAATTATCTGATTTGATTGCTGAAAAATTTGCTGAAAAAATGACTTGGAAAATAGAAATTTTGGGAAGCTCACAGGATGCCGAGATAGGACAAAAAATTCAGAAATTATCGAAGCAAAATATCGTGAATGAATGTGGAAAAACTTCATTGATGGGACTTATCCAGAAAATAGCAGAAGCCGATTTATTAATTTCCAATGAAACCGTAGCTATACATTTGGCGGCTTGTGTCAAAACTCCAACTATCTGTATTTCAAATGGAAATCACTTGGGTCGATTCAATCCATATCCACCTGAAATTGCTCCACAAATTTTGACCATTTATCCCAAAAATGTTCAAGTAGAATTAAAAAATGAATCGAATCGGGAAAAAATTTATGAAAAATATGCTCAAAAATCAGATGAAAATATTCAAGAAATTACGCCGAAAGAAGTCTTTAGTTTGTTGGAAAAAATGGGTATATAAAACGTGATTATACATTTATTTTGCTAGTACTTTAAGAAAGCGAGATCAACAAAGGCATAAAAATTAACATTTAATTACTGAGTCCATTGAAGTTCTTGAATTTCATCTTCTAAAAGTTTGATTTTCTGTATGTAATCTTCTTCTTTTTGCTGCACTTTTTCTTGTGTGGCTCGAAGTTCCTCCATATTTTGGCGCATTTCCTCCTCCTTGATGCGGAGTTCTTCGGCTTGTTTTTGAGACTGTCGTAAAAGAATTTCAGTACGTTTTTGTGCTTTAGAGGAAGCCATGAAAGAAGCAATACTTTCTCCTGTACGCTCCAAAAATTCGATTTGATAATCTGCTAAGATTTCGAAAGAAGCCACTTCTATAAAACCCTCTACTTGCTGGTTAGTTTTTAGAGGAACGATAGCTAAAAAAGCGGGTGTTGCTTCACCTAATCCTGATGTAATTTTAGTGTAATTCTTAGGGATTTCTTTCAATAAAATCTTTTCTTTTTCAAAATAACATTGCCCTAATAACCCCTGTCCAATTTCGATGCGTTGGGTATCCAATTTCACGCCTTCGTAAGCATAACATCCCACTAATTCGATATGAATATCGTTAGAATCTTCATAATTAACGCTATAAATTCCACCTTGGTTTGCTCCAATATCTTCTATAACTTGAGATATCAATTTTGTATAAAGTTCTGATTCTGATATTTTTGTACGTAGAGTATCGTTTACAGCCGTCAACCAATGTGATATTTGACTCCGTTGTTTATCTGCTTTGCGCTTTTCCTCCAGTTCTCGTAGGGAAGCATTTAACCGAAAACGAGATTCTTGCATTTCTTGGTTTTGCTCTTCTGTTTTTTGGCGTAAGACCGTATGTAATTTGGTAGCTCTATAGTTATCCACTGTAATAAAAATCATCGATGTATAAAGTGTGACTACAGCAGATAAGTTTAATTTGTCACTCATTCCTTCGATAAGTGCTACTTCTTCAACCAAAAGCTTATAAGGAAAAAGGTCAACATAATAAGGAAATCCTAAAAAAATAGTGGCAGATAAGAAAGCAGTGATTCCAAGTTCCCACTTTTCACGAAGTCCAAAGAAAATAAAGGGATACAAACAGCCGCCAAACATAACAATCTGTAAAGCAGGATTCAGAAAATCATTGGTTAAGGCAGAAGTGGCATGATAGGTAGTAGCGATAGAAATCGGTAAGAGGGATAATAAGAGCCGAGAAAAGCTATGAAAATGCAACCAATTTAATAATAAGACCGAAAGGTAAGCTCCTATGGTAGTTAATAAAATGGGTTGCCAGCCCTCAATCAAATTCCAAGAAGGAATCGTAGATGCAAAAGATACAACAAATAAAATGGCACCAATCTGATTGGTCAAAATCACCTTACGGGTCAGGTAATTGGAGTAATTTGCTTGGACACCAGCATGAGAAAGGGCGTTCCAGAATTCTTGTATTTTTTTCATAGTACATTTCTTTTCGCCCTTAATATTAACAAAAAATTCGCCAGTTTCTGAATAATTACCTCAATTCGCTTAGAGCTTTTTATTGGGTGTGTTTTTTGGTTGTTGAAATGACCGAACTAATAAGAAAATTCCTCCCAGCACCATCGGAATACTTAGAATTTGTCCCATATTCATAACCATCCCTTCCTCGAAGGCTACTTGATTTTCTTTGAGAGTTTCATATACAATTCGTAAGGAAAAAACATAAATCAAAAAGATGCCAAAAAACTGACCCTCAGGAATATTTCCCTTTAATTTCTGATATCCAAAATATAACATGAAGAATAATAACAGACAAGATAAAGACTCGTAAAGCTGAGCAGGATGACGGGCAAAATCTTCGCCTAATCGTTCGAAGACAAAACCCCAAGGCAAATCAGTCGGTAAGCCAACAATTTCGGAATTCATTAGATTTCCGAGTCGGATACAAAAACCTCCGAAAGCAGTAGCAATGACCACCCGATCTAATAACCAAAGATAAGTTTGATCGGGCTTTTTTCGAATATATAAATAAAGCCCAAGTAGAATACCAATTGCACCGCCATGACTGGCAAGCCCACCTTCCCAAATTTTGAGAATTTCGATAGGATTAGAGAGGTAAAAATCAGGCTGATAAAATAAACAATGTCCGAGCCGTGCGCCCAAAATAGTCGAAAATACCATATAAAGCAGGAGTTCATCAATGTCTTCGGCACGTTTCCCTTCTCTTTTAAAAAAGCCTGCCATGACATATTGCCCCACAATAAAACCCGTAGCGAAAAGTAATCCATACCATCGAACAGCTAACTTAAATGGCTCTTCCATCGAAAAAATTTCAGGCGTTACGCCCCAATGAATTGCGGTCAAATCCATAAAAATCCGTAGTTTTTTGTTTTTTGCAAAAGTACGGATTCCTTTGGCATTTCACTGAAAGTCTTTCGATTTAATATACTAATTCGCAAAGCCTAGGCTACGGATTTTAAAAGTACTCAAATCACATAAAATCTGATAATCAAGACTTGACAGGTTTAGAATATCAGGAGTTCCTTTTTTGAAAATTGGTTTCCAGAAAAACCTCCCAAGTGGTTTCATCCATCAGTTTATTGGCAGAAAGCAACAATCGAATAAATAAATGAGTTAAATCATCGCTTCGTTCTGCCTTGTATTTCAAGTCTTTGGTGAGCGTTTCGTAATCGGCGATTTGTTGGAGCAGAGCTGTATCCCAAAGTTGATCTTTTTTCTCGTGTAGTTCCTGTAAAAAATCGGCTAAGGCAAGAAAACGAGGTTTTAGTTCAAAGGGAACTTGATTGACAAAACTATTTCGTATGAACCGACTCATTTGGGGCAAGTCCGTATGATGTTGTGTGGCAAACGTTGATACAAATGCCGATGCCGTTTGTTTTTCAGCAAGGTTTTCCATAATTTTGATAAACTATTTTTTGAAAAAATTAGAGTTTATGCGATTCGTTTTTGTTGAATTGTGCTACAAATATATTATCAAAAATCAATAATACAAAATAAGCAATAGTTTTTTATTAAAAAATGTCAAAAATAAACAATAGTATAAACGATAGAATAGAGGAATTGATGCTTTTTTACGATATAAAAGCACCAACACTATCGAAAAAGATAGATGTTAGCCCATCTACCATACACAATATTATAAAACCAAAGAAAAGTGATGGTACAAAAAACAGTCCAAGTTATAAGGTGTTATTCGGAATATTGACAATTTTCGATAAAGTTGATGCGAATTGGTTAATTACGGGTAATGGAAATATGTTAAAAGACAATATTAATCAGATAGAAATTGAAAATAATGAATGTACTCCAGATAACACACAAGACAAGGTAGTAAAAGATTCTTTTTTAGAAATAGAGAAGCTAAAAAATAAAATTAAGGAGTTAGAAACAGACAACATATATCTAATTAGGCTTCTCAACAGATATATTGAACAAAAATAGCAATATAACAAAACAAAGAAGATTTATAACGGTAAGTTCACAAATCTAAACAAAATGTTCCATTTTTTGTTTGTTAAGTTTATTTAACCCATTTAAAAAAACGTTTAAATAGGCTATTTCTTTTTAACATTTTGACCTACTATCGTTTAAAACTTATTTATTTGACAGCTTTTTTAACTATTTTTCTTTGTAAAAAGAAAGTTTTTAAATGCGCTCAATAAGTTTTGAAGGCACAGGAACGGTGAGGCGGTTTTGTGCCTTTTTTGATTGTTATTAATAAAAATTGAATATGAGTAAATATTTACTTGGAATAATGGCGAATATAGTGCTTTTATTTCAAATAAATGTTTTTATGCACTTTAAATATGAATTTCAGTAAAAATATATTTTTCTTGCGAAAAAAAAAGAAAATTTCTCAATCAGAATTAGCCCAAAAATTAGGATTAAAAACTTCTGGAACAATTTCTCGTTGGGAAAATGAAGATTTTTACCCTGAGACCAAAACTTTATTGAAGATTGCTAAAATTTTTGATGTGAATTTAACCGAATTAGTCGAATTAAATCTGATGGAAGGCGAAACTTTGCCTAAAGCCAGTATTGATGATACGAAACTAATCGAACTGCAAGCACAACTTTTAGAAGTCCAAACCGAACTTGTAGAAATACTCAAAGAAAATCGGGAACTTCGAAAGGAACTAAGAAACAAGGAGTCGTAAAATGATATTTGTTTTTCAATAAGGTTTTCCATAATTTTGATAAACTGTTTTTTGAAAAAATTAGAGTTTTGAAGGCATGGAAACGGTGAAGCGGTTTTGTGCCTTTTTTGCTAGTTTAAATTAAACTTATTTGCAAGTATAATAAAATTACTTCAAACAATACTATATAAAACAATATTATTTCATGAAGAATAACTTTTCTTCAAATTTTAAGTTCTTAAAACTAAAAAAAGGCGTTTCGCAAAAAGCCATCGCCGATTTTTTTAGTATGAGTCCCGCGACCGTCAATCGCTGGGAAAAAGGAGCAATATTACCTGAGTCCAATAATTTATTGAAATTAACGGAGTATTTTGGTGTCTCTCTAAGCGAATTAGTGGAACTAAATTTGATAGAAGGAGAAACCGTTTCTCAGGTAGAAGATACGGAATTTTTAGCCTTAAAAGAAAAATTATTCAAGGCACAAGAGAAATTAGTTGAGGCTCAAACCGAACTTGTGGAAATACTCAAAGAAAATCGGGAGCTTCGAAAGGAACTAAGAAACAAAGACTCGTAAAATGATACTTGTTTTTTAATAAGGTTTTCCATAATTTTGATAAACTGTTTTTTGAAAAAATCAGAGTTTTGAAGGCACAGGAACGGTGAGGCGGTTTTGTGCCTTTTTTGATTTATACTTTAGTCTCACAAATATAACTTTTTTAAATTAAAAAATGTTTTTTTTGTTATAAAAGTCATATGAAAAGTTACTTTTCAAAAAATCTCAAATATTTAAAAGTAAAAAAAGGAATAAAACAAAAGGAGCTTGCCAAAATTTTTGATATGCGCCCTGTTTCTATAGGACGCTGGGAAAGAGAGGAAGCTTTCCCCAGTTTTGATAGTTTATTGAAATTAGCGGATTTTTTTGAAGTTTCTTTAACCGAGTTGGTAGAACTAAACTTGGCAGAGGGTGAAGCACTGCGTAAAACAGATGATTCTAAATTACTTGATTTACAAACTAAGTTTATCGAAATCCAGACCGAGCTGGTAGAATTGCTCAAAGAAAATCGGGAACTTCGGAAGGAATTAATGCAACAAAAAACGAAAATAAACCTATGAGGCTTCCAAAAACCTGATAGGTTTAATTATTTTAGTGCTTTTATATTGATTTGTAAATCATTGATTATCATTTTTTTAGTTGAAGATCGGTCTTGTATATGTGGCGTAGCGACGACTAGCCACTATGAATATTTCAGCCTTTGTTGGCTACAGCGTTCTTTTCTCAATATTTCCATTTATTATTCAGTAAAGTATTTGCTATTTCGTCAATAAATGATTTAGCTACCAAGTCTTGTTTATCTTCTTTTTTAAGAAAGTGCCATTTTATTCCGTGAATATCAGTTATTTTTTTAGCCCATTTAATACTTTCTGCATCTTCTGGGCTTCCTATTATAAAGTCCCTCCTTTGGGGGTTCTTCAAATATTCTTGGAAAAAATATCCAAATTCCCACCTACTTGTTGGTCCTATATTTGGTGCATATATTTCCGATTTTTGTTTTGTCCAATATGTCGGCAACCAAAATGCAGTAATATCGCATAATTGAAGGTATTGTAGTTCCCATGGTATTTGCTTATCTCTTACTGCTTCCAGTTCATTTTTAGGATGTATATTATCTATTTCTTTCCAATCTCCAGTTTGTGGCTCTGGTGATACGATTATCATACTTGGATCTAAACGTTTATCTTTTTTTAATTCAGAAAGTATTCGTCTTCTCCAGCCATTTTTCATTTCTCCACTTGGTGGAGTAGGACCTCCTAAAAATACGCCTAATTTAGGGAATATTGTGTCATGATTTCTTGAAAATAATGTTCTTATTTGCTCTTGTTCTTTAGTCATTTCTTTTTCATTTTAGTTATAGTTAACGTTCCCGCATGCTCGTCGTTGCCAGCTTTTGCTGGCTATTAACGTTTTATACATTGTTGGCAACAGTATTTATTTTTTTAATATCAAATGAATCATTCTGTTTTTATTTTCATTTGCAATAATTGAAAATCCTATTTCCTCAACTTTATCAATTAGATTCTCAATTCGAATTCTCAATTTATCATACGAACTAACCTTTTGAGTCCAAGTTTGATGATGTTTCTCATGCAATAAATCAGTCACAGTAACTTTATCTTCCGAGTAATCAATTACACAAGTCAAAATCCTGTTTTTGTCGCTTTTAACTGGAATGAACCTTTGGATGTCAGTAAGTTCAAAAGAATAATCTCTAAATGTCAAAATCAAATATCCATTATCATCCAATGAATCAAAACAGTCCTGAATTAACTTATCAACTTGCTCAAAAGTTTCCAAATGAGAAATTGTATCACCGCAACAAATTATTAAATCAACCAATGATTTAGAAAAGGTCTTGACATTTCTTATATCTCCCTTTATCAATTCAACTGATAATCCATTTGGTAATCTATTAATTTTATCTTTTAATTCGGTCAGTAATTTGTCATTAAAATCTACAGCTTTGACTGTATACCCAATTTCACTAAGTGCTATACTCTGGATTCCGTTTCCAGCACCTAAATCAATTGCAGATCCAGTTTTATTTGGCTTAATCTCATGATTGAAGCAAAAATCCTTGAAGGAGTTTTTCCCTTTATCAAAATCACCAATCATCCAAGAATAAAAATCTGCAAGATGATTATCATAATGTTCTTTTACTGTCATATTTTTTTATGTAGGTTTGGTTTCTGTAAATGGACTATAACGATCTCGTATAAGAGCAGTAGCGGATAAAGTTTGTTAACTTTTTGCTTAGTAAGATAACTCAAAAAGCAGTTATAAAATTCTGTTAAACCGCTATTGCTTTTAATACTTTGTTGTAAGCTTTTTTTATTAAACTAAGAACTCTGTTGCTCTAACCACTTTAAAATTACTTGTGTTGTTTCTTCTGGTTTTTCTTGTTGAATACAATGACCACATTCTAAACTAACCACTTCTACATTAGGTACAGAATCTGCTAAGTTTTCGGACTTAGGAATCGTATCCTGCTCTCCATAAATCATAAGCGTGGGATGTTGAATGATTGGGTTTACATCTGCCAGTAAATGCCAATTTCGGTCAAGATTTCTGTACCAATTGATAGCTCCTGTAAATCCTGATGTTTCGAAGGCAGAAATATAAACAGCCAGTTCACTCTCACTCATTATTGGTTCACCAATTGGTTTTTCCGCTTCTGCAAGGTTAATCATTAACATTCCTGGTTTAGGTGGTGTAGGAGGTATATTTTTTCGGAACAAATTACGGAGGAATCTAGATTTGTTTTCATCTAATTTGGCATCTGCAACTCCATATTGCCGATTAAAATGAACAAAATAGTTATCCTCTCCAAATATCTCCTCCATCCACTCAATCCAAGGTTTTTCTCCACGAACTTGATAAGGTAAAGCTAAGTTTATTATTTTATTTACTTGTTCTGGATAGAATAGCGCAAGATTCCAAACAACATTAGCCCCCCAATCATGACCAACAAAAGTGGCATCTTTATATCCATAGTGATCGAGTAGTCCAACTAAATCACCCGTTAAATATTGAATAGCATACTCTGTTATTTCGGTTGGACGAGAGGAGTTACCATAACCACGCTGATTGGGAACTATGACGTGATAACCAGCTTTAACGAGTTCAGGAATCTGAAAACGCCAAGAAAACGCATTTTCTGGAAAGCCATGACAAAGCACAATTGGTTTTGAGCTATTTTGTCCTGCTTCAAAAACTTCAAGTTCTATACCATTAACTGAAATCATTTTGGGCTTTGGAAATTCAATTGAGTTACTATTCTTGCTCATTTCTGTTGTCATTTTTTTGTTTAAAAATTAGTATACTACAAAAGTAAACTGAGTAGATGACAGCCTTATGGCAAGGGTATTAAAAAAAATTAATGCTACCTATCAAAATACTCTTGAAGCGTCAAATTATAGTGTTCAATTTTTTTGGATAAAGTTTCCATTCTTTGAACTCTACCCAGGCTAAAAAATCGAAACGTCTCTCGCAAACGACAAAAGGCTACCAAGTACCAATTTCCCGCACTCAACAACGCAAAAAACCTAATAATCTATAATAGTTTATTAGGTTTTTTGATTATCACATTATTAATCCTGTCATGGATTTTTTGTATTTAATGCAGAACTCATTACAGCGGTTCTGTAGCTATAATTCCTCCCCCAGAAATCTCCAATGTAGTTCCTGTAACAAATCTAGCCTCATCTGATGCTAAATACACAAACCCTTCTGCTATATCTTCAGGCTCTCCCATCATGTGTAAAGGCGACATGTTTTTAGTTGCTTTAACTGCTTCTTCAGGTAGGGATGAACAAAGTAAAGGAGTCATTATAGCTCCAACTACTATACAGTTTGAACGTATGCCATAAGGTCCAAGTTCTTTCGCTAAATTATTGTGCATAGCTATTAGTCCTGCTTTTGCTATAGCATAACTTATACATCTTTGCGCAGCCTGTGTTCCTGCAAGTGAAGAAGTCCCAATCATAACTCCACTTTTTTGCGCTACCATTATTCTTGCAGCCTCTTGCGAACAGATATACATTCCTTTTACGTTAACTTCAATAACTCTATCGAATTCCTCTTCTTCTAATTCTAATATTGTGGTTTGACTTTGTGTTATAGCAGCATTATTAAGTAATATATCTAAACTACCATATTGGTCTTTTGCTGTATTCATTAGTTTTGCTACTTGTTCTCTGTTTGTAATATTACAAACTACACCTGTAGCTTCTCCACCTTGCTCTTTGAGTTCTTTCACAGCCTCTTCTAACAAAGATTCATTTATATCTCCTATTACTACTTTTGATCCTTCCTGAACAAATCTTATTGCCGTAGCTTTTCCTATGCCACTTGCTCCTCCAGTTATTACTGCTACTTTGTTTTTAAGTCTCATGATATTTTAATTTACGTATTTTTCTTTGTAGTTAACATTATAATCCAGTTTAAACTATATGTGTACAATTGTTATTTCTATACACAATTTAGTTTTATGAATATAATTTGTGTGAATGTACCACTTTTCAATCTAAATTACAAAATTTAAAAGAATTAGCAATCACTACTGTTCGATAAAACTTCAATCACCGTATTAAATCGTGTCACGGAGTTTGTCAGAGAACGAAAAAAATTAATGATATTTGTCAAAATATTCTTGTAAAGTCATATTGTGAGGTTCGAATTTTTCTGATAGTATTTTCATTTTTTGAATCCTATCAAGTCTAAAAAACCTAAAAGCATTACGCAATCGACACCATGCAATTAAATACCAATTCTCGGAGTTTAATACAGCAAATGGTTCTATCAGTCTAATTGATGTAGCTTGTTCTTTATTGGTATATTCTATTTTAACAAGGCTACAATTGGTCAAGGCATTTTGTAAATCTGATAAATTGTTACTATTTCTTTCTTGATTTATGACTTGGTCGTATTGAGTCCTATCTGATAGTAAATTTGCTTTGTCTTTGACCGTGTATTTGAGGATTGATTTTATCTTATCTATTGCTTCCGAATAATCCTTTACAAATGATGTATCCTTACTTTTTAGCACCAATTGTTCGGCAAGTATTAAAGCATTTGCTTGTTTTTCGGTAAACATTATTGGTGGAATTTTATATCCGTCCATTAATGTATAACCTTTTCCTTCTTCTGTTAATATAGGAACACCAGATTGCTCCAATGCTTTTATATCTCTGTAAACTGTCCTCTTACTAATATCAAATTTGCTTGCTAATTCCGAAGCAGTTACAATTCGTTTAGTCTGTAATTGAATTAAAATTGCAGTTAATCTTGATAGTCTGTTTGTTTCAGAATAATCCATTTCTAAAAGTGGATATTGTTTTTTTTCAGATGGCTTACAATGAGTTTGTCTAACATAATTACCAAAAGTCCGTCTATTGAATAGTTTTGAGTTCTACGACAAACCAAAACCATTTGAAAATGAGCTTATTAGACAAATATACATTAAAAACTGAAATTTTACCATTTTTACCTCGCCCCAAACGAGGAAAATCTTGTTCAGAAACGCTTTTATTAGCGATTTTAGAATTGATTCTTTACCGTTTGAAAACGGGTTGTCAATGGCGTGAATTGCCAATAAGGTCTTATATTTCAATAAAATATAGTTATAAAAGTGTGTTTTATCATTTTAGTCGTTGGTCTAAATTAGCTATTTGGCAGTATATCTGGCTGAATTGACTCTGTAAACATCAGGATGAATTAAACTTACATACCATTCTCCAACTGGTGGAGCGATTGAAAAGCCCACCTTTCAGGGACGTAAAGGCGGAAAAACCAGTAATTTACTTTGTCTTTGTGATGAACAGTGTTTTATTAGCATTTAGTGCGATACAAGCGGGAAATCACCATGATTTGTATGATATTATCTTACAATTCGAACAAATGTTAGCCCAATTGACAGTGGTTGGAATTCGTTTGGAAGGCTTAATTTTAAATGCTAATTACGCTTTAAAGCGGGGTTTTACTCCTTGGAATTGAGAAACTTATGTGAACAATATGGGTTAGAAGTCAATATCAAACTCAATCCAAGAAATGGAAAAATAGAAGCTAGAAAGGAGTATTTTGACCCTGAGTTTTATCAACACCGATTTGTGATTGAACGAACTTTTGGAGAATTAGATAGTTTTAAAGCATTGGTTATCAGATATGACAAAACAGCTCGGAACTGACTCAATTTTAATATCTTAGGATTTATTATTAAAACCATCAAAAAATTTAAGTAATGTTAGACAAGCTCCTTGTTAAATGTCTTTCTTGTACATTTCAAAAATAATTTATCAACGGTATTGTATATGAAAAGTAACAGAAAAGAAACAAACTTTAAGTTTAGTTCTTAACTGCTATTTTTTATATATCATGTTTTAAGTTGGCTTTTATCTTTTAACAGAGTTGTTCAATACATCTTATTTCAAGTTATTCTCTTTTGTTTAACTCATCAAGTTTCTTTTGTTCTTGTTCATCTTTGTACTCTACTAATGACTTATAAAAGCTAAAACACATTATTATAATTATAATGGCAAAAGGAACACCAGTTAATATAGATGCTGTTTGTAAGGCTGTTAATCCTCCACCTATTAATAAAACTGCGGCTATAAGCCCTTCAATTGATGCCCAAAATATTTTTTGCCCTTTTGGGGCATCATGCCTTCCACCAGATGTTAACGTATCCACAACAAATGAACCCGAGTCTGAAGAAGTTACAAAGAAGCTTGCTACTAAAATTACAGTTACGATAGATGCAAAAGTCGTTAATGGATACTGCTCAAGTAAATAATAAATGGCAGTTGCCACATTGTTATTTACTGCCTCTGTTATTGTTGAATTACCTATTAATTCCTGATAAATAGCACTTCCTCCAAAAACAGACAGCCATAGAAAGGTGAGTAATGTAGGAACTAAAAGTACTCCTAAAATAAATTCTTTAATGGTTCTTCCTTTAGAAATACGAGCAATAAATATACCTACAAATGGAGACCAAGAAATCCACCATGCCCAATAAAACACAGTCCAAGAGTTTTGCCAATTTTTTTCTTCACCAACCCCTTTATAAGAATTTGTCCAAAAACTTAATTCAAAAAACTCATAAATATAGTGCCCAATGTTTTGTACGAATGACTTTAATAAGAACAATGTTGGACCAACTAATAAAACAAATAGTAATAAAAAGATAGCTAAACGCATATTCCATTCACTTAACATTCGAATTCCTTTATCTATTCCTAGAATTAATGATAGGGTCGCGAAAAGGGTAATAACTATGATAAGAATTACTTGTACAGTGGTGCTGCTTTCTATGCCAAATAAATAGTCTAAACCTGCGTTGACCTGTTGTACCCCTAATCCTAGTGAGGTGGCTAAACCAAATAATGTGGCAATTACCGATATAATATCGATAGTATCTCCTATTGGACCATGAATTTTCTCTCCAAACAAAGGATAAAATATAGAACGTATGGTTAAAGGCAATTTTTTATTGAAAGTAAAGAACGCTAAGGCTACTCCAACGACTGCATAAAGCGCCCATGCGTGTACTCCCCAGTGTAAAAAAGTAACTCCCATTGCTTCTTTAGCGGCTGCTACTTTATCTGCGGGATTATCCAAAAAAGGATTACTTTTAAAGTGAAATATGGGTTCTGCAACACTCCAAAATAATAGCCCTATTCCCATTCCAGCACTAAACAACATAGAGAACCAACCTAGATTAGTGAATTCTGGTTTAGCATCATCACCACCAATTCGAATGTTACCAAACTTGCCAAAACCAAGGAATAAAGAAAATATTAATAGTCCATTTACTAATAAGATAAAAAACCATCCTACATTATCAGCTACAAAATTTTGTGTGTCTGCAAACCATTTTTCCATAGGTTTCCCTACAATTAAAGTAGTAACTACAAGTGTTAATACAATAAGTAGGGAGGTTATAAAAACAGGACCATTGGCTTTAATCCCTAAAAATTTTTTTTCGTCGCTTCGTATTCGTTGACTCATGATTTATGTTTTATTAATTAAAAATAATATCCTATGTTAATGTTAAAACGCATTTCCCAGTTAGCATCTGCTGTACCGTTAGCTAAAGCATCTGTCCAAACAGGTCCCAACCAAGGTTGATTTTTTCCTGCAGCAAAATCTACATAGGTATATACATTTCCTGTGGTTACTAAAACTCCAGTAACATTCATAAAGGAATCTTCAAAATCGCTCACTGCTTTATCTATATAGCCAAAGTCATTATATACTTGTAGGTTAGAAATAGGTGCTAATTTTACAGGAATAGAATAGGCAACTCCTAAAGTGTAGGTTGTAGCTTTAGCTGTTGTTAAATAAGGTGCTCCGTAAGCAGTCATGGCTATTATGTCGCCTGACTCTCCAATAGGATTTTTAGCATCATATTTATAATTAGAAACTTGTGCTTTAAGGTCAAATTTCCTAATCTTTAACTCATAATGCATAGCTAGGGCATAATGATTCCCCATTTCTTCAGTATCTAAATTATACAAACCTCCATACTGTAATGAAGCCCCTAGTTTGTGTTGTGTTTTATTGTTTCCAAAGAGGTAATTTACTTTTCCGTTTAATTGGTTTACTTCTTTGTTTCTTAAATCAAGTGTGCCATCGCCATTTAGATCAATAGATGCTACGTCATAAGAATATCGGCTGTCCGAAATATCAGAGTTACTCCCAAACCTTAATTCTTCAGCATTTTTAAAAAAGGCAAGTGCATATTCCCATTGCTTTCCTTTATGCGTAAATTTAACTCCCATATCATGGTCATCCTCTAGCCCTATATAATAGTTGATTCCAAAAAACCAGTTATGTGAGTTATATTGTGTAATACCAAAAGGTACTTGAGTTTGTCCAATTTGTAGATTATCTTTTTCATTAAAATCGTATCCTATCCATCCTTGTTTTAGCATTCCTCCACCAAAACTTTCTGAATACAAACGGTATTCGGCATTTAGTTTAACACCTTTGTATTTGGCTTTTGCATTAACTCTAAACACATCAAAACCAAAGTCACCACCTCGCTTTTTTTGTCCGTCTTTCCAAGAAGACATGTTATAATTAAATCGTAATGCTCCTCCTATAGATACTTGAGGTTTTTCCTCTTGTGCATTTAAAGTCGAACAGATCCCGATTGCTAATAAGCAAAGGACTATTTTATGAAACTTCATTTTTTATTGTTTTAAAGATTAAATTGAAGACACTGTTATTTGTGCAAAACGGAGGTGCGTTAATTATGTAAATGGAAAGACTACTTCAGATAACAAAACTGAAGCTTGTTAAGGCTATTTAAATAAGAATCAATTTATAGGAGGGATGAATTTATCCGACTGATTTCGGAATACTAAAAAATTAAGAGTGAAAATTCTTTTGTTTCTGAGCTTTTTAATCATATGTTGCAAACATAGTTCTTCTGAACTAGAGTATCAAACTACTTTCGTTTTTTTTTAAACTAAAGACATTTTTATTTTATTCGCAATCGTTGAAAATTATCAAGCTTTTTAGGGAGATGCAACGTAGAGCTTACTTACAACACCCCAATATACGACATTCGTATATTTTTCATTATAAGTTTCGTATACCCAAACAAACTTATTATAAAAAGCAAAATATTACGGATTGATTTGTAAACCAATAAAATATAATTAAATTGTCGTAGTCAAAACATAACGTAAAACGTATCCCGCTATGAATATTCAAAAATTAATAGATGATTTTAAATAGAAATTAAGTGTTCAACGTTATGCTTAGCGAACTATCAAAGCATACGCAAATTGCATTGGTAAATCTCTCAATGTCTTTGAAAAATACGACCTCAAAAAAGTTACCCAAAAAATATTGAAAATTATATGACTCATCTGATTAAAACCGAAAATAGTATCAATTTTCAACTAAAAATAACTATTAGTAATAATGGGTAAATTTTATACATCATTATTTACTAAAGAGTTAGATTTGACGTATTTGTATCCTAAGTGAAAAAAGAATACACTTCCAAATTTTTCTATCCCCGTAAACATTTTCAGTAGGAATCCATTAGCCTTATACCAATCGGTATCCTAAAATGAAAGAATTATCTTTAGTTTTTCAGAAATTACGTTTTGATATTTGATGCTCAAAAGCTCGTCTTATTTTTTGCTTTCTTTGTAATCAACATCTGTTAGGTAGTCATTACCTTTGCTGGTGCTTAAACAAAACGACACTAAGGAAGGAAAATGAATTAAGTTATAATTTTCAATGTTAGATGATGAATTAACTAATTTTTTTTAAAATGAAAATAACTTACGAAATAATTCGGAGAGAAAATTTGACCAATGAACATAGAAAAGAACTTGGTAAAGCTCTTGAAAAACAGAATAAGGTAATTGGGGATAAATATCAAAAAGCAGATAGATGTAAACTTATATGTTTTGCAAAAATTGGAAATAAAGTAGTAGGGACTGGAGGGATAAAGATCAAAATGGAATTAACTTTTAGTGAACAAAAAGCCAATTTACCCGAATTGAATGAGCAATTTGAATGGGAATTAGGCTATCTATATACCTCAGAAAGATATAGAAGAAAGGGTATTATTTCTCAAATTGTGAGCCATTTGATTGAAAAACACGGAGAAGGTAACTTGATGGCAACAACTGAAGTAAAAGAAAATCCAGCTATGGTAAAAACTCTTGAAAAAAATGGATTCTTGAGAAATGGAAGTACTTGGAAAAGTAAAATTCATGGAAATGATTTAGGACTTTACCTTAAATATGCATAATTATTTATAAAACTAATATGAAAATAACAAAGAATATACTCGAAAAAAATCCTGATATAGAAGGATTCTATAAGACCATTTTTTGGTTTCGAGGTAAGAAAATTAACATAGGATTAGACCCCGATGAGGTAAGCATAGAGGAAACTATAATGCTGGCAAACAAAATATTACAAAACTTTGAGTACTATGAAAAAAAAGCAAAAGATAAAATTGTGGATAATTTTTTAGATAATTATAATGAAAATTGGGCGGATGAAGAGGAAGGGTACTCACGGTTAGATGAGCAAGCATTTAGGAATAATTTAGAACTAAATGGAATTAATTTCTTGTCAAAAGATGGCATTGATGTTTTTTATCATGAAAATGGAATGTTTGGAAATCATTCGTTAATCGCACAAGCATTTGATGGAGAGAATTTTGATAGCTCAATGATGTTTGGATAATCCTAATTTATATGATAGTTATAAACTATTATCCAAATAAAATAGGTTTTAAATAAGGATTTTGTTTAGTGTTCTTCCAAATAAATCCATCAATAATATAGTGTGAAACTTGTGGGATGGATAAAATGACAATGGCGAATGCTCTTGCTGTTGGACTTTCTAACATCGCAAAAGGGTAGGAGAGGAGAGGCTCAAAAATTGCCTGTTTCTCTCGATTCAATAGCATATCCCAAAAAAATTCTTCACCAAATGCTAATAGCATGATAATTAAAATCATTACAGAAACATTGATAATTACCTGAAAACTAGCAAGAGGTCTTGAAATATTTCCATAAATTTGCTTTTTTCGTTCAACATAGAAAAATACCAAAATCATGTAAGGAATGCCATGAGCAATCACATTGGTTACGGAAAAAGCAAAATCAGAGTTGAACCAGATAATCCCTAAAAACCAATTACCTGCCGTAGTGAGTGTCCAAAGGATTTTTCCCCAAGAAATGAATTGGTTGGCTTGATGAGAAACCCAAATTTCTTCCAATAACCAAATCCCAATTATTCCCCAATAGATGGTATTTCCTAAAGGCAAAATTTCAGATATAAATAATTGATTATCAATAAATGAATGAAGCTCAAAAAAATCGCCTTTGACAAACCAATCGAATCGTAAACCTTCCGAAAAATGCCAGATAATAACAGGATATAACATAGAGAAATAAATAATAAATCGATCTGAAATTCGTTTAGGAAGATAGCTTTTGGATTTGGCTTGGTATAACATCAAAAAGCCATATTGTTGTTTTATGAAATGATATAAGGCAAAGTATGCCATAACACGCCAAAAAACCATTTCTTCGAATAATGCAAATGGGAATAAAATGATGAAGCATAAAATGGGAGCAATTAGTAAGACTTTTTTATGGTTTTGGAATTCGGATTTATCCAAATAAGTCCGAAAAATGGTACTCCAAACATGGCTGACATCAGCCCCCAAAATAAAAATAACCCATGCCCAAAGTGGCAACTCAGAAGTCATCATGTCGGTAGACACAAAAAAGCAAGCAATCCATGTTACCCAAACGGGAATAAATAATCCTCCAATATCTAATTTCCGAGAAAATAACCAAGATTGCATATGCGCTAAATTTTAAGATTGGTATTTAGTCTTTTTCAATACTATCCACAAAAATAAGTGATTGGAGTTGGTTTCTAAAACCTCTATGACTATAAACCAGTTGTTTAGAATGATAGGAAACGACTTTGTTTGATACTTTTGATGTGACCTTCGAAATTTTTTCTACTTAATAAAAAACTCAAAACCCAACAATTCTATGAAAAACATTTTGATAAATTCCCCTAGTTACGACCGCCGAGGAAAAGTTTTAGAAGCATTACACCAACAAAATGCCCATCTAGAAGCGATTTACCGTGAAGCTAAGTACAAAAAAATGGAAGCCTCACCTTATATTTTTTATCGAGGTACAAATCACTTGTTTTGGGCAGATTTTGCGGGAGATTGGTTGTTACATCGTTTTGGTGGGGAAGCAGGTTGTCGAACTTGGTTACAGGGTGATGCTCACGTTTATAATATGGGTGCATTTTTGAATCATCATGATGAAGTTATTTTTGGACTGGATGATTTTGATGATTCATTAGTAGCTGATTATCAGTATGATGTATGGAGATTTGTAGCTAGTATGGTGTTAGATGCTCGTGAAAATGGACACTTATCTGAGAGCGACATAACAAATGGTTTAAAAGCCTTTTCCCAAAGTTACCTGACTTATTTAGTGAGTTACGACTCCGATAATTCCCAAAAAGAAACTCATTATACAGCTGAAAATACACACAGCCGATTGTCCAAATTTTTGGAAAAAACAGCTCAAAAAGAAAGCCGTCATAAAATGTTGACAAAGTGGACAAATGCAGGAAATTCGGAAACTTTTCGTACAGATATTGAAAAACTGGCACCCGTAGAAGGAGAAGAACGAACTGAGTTGATTGAAGCCTTGAAAGCCTATCGGAAAACTTTATCAGGACAAATCTCAAGTGACGACGATACTCATTTTGAAGTGAAAGATGTAGCTCGAAGACTTTGGGCAGGAACAGGATCACTCGGAGAACCACGCTTTTATATTCTTTTAGCTGGGGATGAAAGTACACATTTTGATAATGTAATTTTAGATGTTAAACGTCAAAATGCACCAACGGCTTATTCGTTTTTGAGCCAAGAGGAAATTGATGAATATAATGTGAATTTTGAAAATCATGCGCAACGTCAGGCGGAAGCTTTCAAAGCACTTGCCGAACATCCCGATAACTATTTAGGGTGGTTGAAATTTGGAAACGACTGGTTTTCAGTTCGAGAGCGCTCTCCATTTAAGGGGGATTTCCCAAGTGAAAAACTAAATACAAAAAAGAAATATGTGAAAATGGCAAAGCAATGGGGCAAAGTTTTAGCTACTGAACATCAACGGGCAGGACGACATCTTAATGCCGAAAATGACCCATATTTGTTTGAGAATACGATTCGAAGATTGACTGATGAACGACATAAAGAATTTAGTGAATTAGTTGAGCAAATTGCTTTCCGATATGCTGACCAAGTGACCAAAGATTGGGAGTATTTTTGTGAACATCTACAAAGTTAAATACTTTATTATAGCAATAGTAAAAATGGACATTACAGAACATTAATGTAATATCTCCTACCCTATTAAAATTTCATTGATTTACAAATTACTGATTATCATTTAGATAAAATCAAATTTGATTTTTCCGTAGCGGTGGGTTTGCAAACCTACCGCTACGGAAAAATGGCGTTTTAGCTTAATAAACAAAGATTTTTAACTAATTTTAATACTGAATATATTTTATAAATCATTTTTAGTAGGGTAGAGTAAATGTAATAATATTGCATTAATGTTTTATCTCACAAAAGCAGTTTCTTTTTTGAGTTAATATTTATCTTCAAAAAAAATCTGTATTTTTGTTTGATCTAGTTACAACATAAAAACCTGATTCCCTATGATTTTCAGAAATTGGTTAACAATTGAAAATTTAGATTATACCGATTTTTTAGAAGGAAAATTAGAACTTTACCAAACTCATAATCAAATTATTAAATTAGCCCACCCTTTTATTTATCATCTTATTCAAAGTGATTTTTATAGCCAAACAACGGAATTTGAGTTAGCGGAAAGAGAGCTATCTTATGCCCAAAGTTTAGTGAATACTCCTCAAGAAAAAGCCGAATACTTACTTAGTAAATTATTTTTATTGAATCGAAAGGGTGATCTTCATGAAATAACTAAAGTGCTTGTGAATCAGTCTGAAACTTTGAAATCTTATCATATTCCAGAGTTTCAAATGTATGTTCAGTTACTAACCTCCATAAGTTATTTTCGAAATGGTGATCTCAAAAAAGCCATGAGGCTAATGCGTGAGAAAGTTGACAAAGAAACAAGTAATTTGTGGCTTAAAATGTGGTTTTGTACGACATTTTCAGAATATTTAATTTATACAGGAAATTTATTAGAAGCTCAAAAAATATTTCAAAAAGTAGAGCAAATTCTAGCCTTTCAAAAGTCAGCTTATTATACTTTTCTACCTGTTTTTTATCGTTATCAGGCACTGTTGGCACGCTCTCAATTCGATGTACCAAAGGCAAAATTTCATCTCAATAATGCTCTTGAAATAAATTTAAGTTTATATGGTAAACAACATGCTGACACGGCTTTTATTTTTTGTGAGCAAGCGATACTTGCCCTACAGGAAGGAAATTATGAATCGATGAATCGTTTTAATGGGTATTCAGAAAAAATTAGAACTACTTTATATATTGATAATCAGGCAGAAATTGCCCAAAATATCGCCTTGCGTGCCATCTATGCAGGAATGCGGGGAAACGCTGAAAAAGGAATCCAACTGTATCAAGATGCCTACCAAAAGCTTGAGAAGGCTACTTCAACTGAAAATCCAAATTTATATGGTTTAAAATTTAGTGAATCGGTTTTTCAAGCCGAAAAAGGAGAGCCTAAAAAAAGTCTTGAGGTAATGGCAGAATGTCTTCAAAAGACAAGAAAGGTACGCGGTAAAAATTTTGTAGAATTAGCTCCCGCTAATACATTTTTAGCAGAAAGTTACTTAGTACTCGGAAATAATTTTGAGGCTAGAAAGCATCTCTTGGAAGCCTTTCGGATTTGTGGAGAAACTGTAGGCGAAGAAAATGTAGTATATGCAGACTGCTTAAAAACACTTGGGGGAATTTATAAATCCGAAGATCAAAACCCAAAGGCAGAGCGTACACTTATTGAATCGCTGAATTTATTAATTACTCTAAATCAGAAAAATACACCGCGATTTGTTGGAGTCTTACGCGATCTTGCTAATTTATATCAGCACGTGGGCGAAACTAAAAAGAGTATTCAATATTTACAAAGATGTATTCAAACGGTAGAACAATTTGAGTATCCAAGTCCAGCACAACTTTTAGGATTGTATTTGCAGCTATGTGATATTTATGCCGAAACGACTCCTGAAAAAGCGAACCCTTACTTCGAAAAAGTAGCTAAAATTGGTAAAAACTTACCTCATGATCATCCTATTCATATTTCGATATTGAAAACAGCTGCTTCGGTTAAAATTCAACTCAAAAAGTACAAAGATGCGCTGAAATATTCGGAAATGATTGTTCAATTATTGACTTTGCAAGAAGACTTTCATAACCCTATTTTCGAAGAAATTGAATTACAAATCTGTGATTTATTACTAAAAACCAAACAATTTAAGCGGTGTGTTCAACGTGCTAAAATTGTTCTAAATCAAAGAGATAGTCCTATTTTTGAATATTATCTAATTATTAAACTATTAGAAGCACTACGTAAATCAGGACAATTAGAGGAGGCTGAGAAAAGATGTCGTATTTACCTTAATTCAAATGCACAATTACCTGATTTAAGTGATTATTTTTTAGAAATGGCATTAATTTATTTAGCTCAAAAGAAACATATTTTGGCAAAACGCTATTTTCAAGAAGCGATAATGAATCTCAATCGTGTAGCAGGAGTCAATTCATATCGACATTTAAGGGTTTTAGAAACTTATAAAAAATTGGCTCGAATCTTAAAAGATAGGCGTTTAGAAAATACCATTGCTCATAAAATTATCGAAATTAAAGCTATTCATTTAAATTAGAATTATTTTTTATTTTAATATAAAATATTCACTATGAGTAATTTATAAGCTTATTTTTCTGAAATTTTAAATTTTATCAAAAAAAGTAAAAGTTTTTATTGGAGAATTCAAAAAAAGTTCGTTCCTTTGCCATCGCAAAACGGAGGATGTAGCTCAGTTGGTTAGAGCACTAGATTGTGGTTCTAGGGGCCGTGGGTTCAAATCCCATCTTCCTCCCTAAGCATCTTAATTAGGAGACAAAATTTTTTGTCTCCTTTTTTTATGTCCTTTTTATCTTGTTTTTGTTAGGTATGATAGTTTTTATAGTTTAATACCGATTGATCAAAATCTTTTTAATGATTTTTCTTTTTCAAATTCCCATCTTGGTCCGCTTCGATTTGCAACATTTTCAGGACTTTTTGTAACGTTTGATTTTCTTGTACAACTTCTTCAAATTCTGAACGACTTACCATTTCTGAAACTTGTTTTTCTAAATTTTCATTTTTTTCTTGGAGTTCCTCAAAAGCAGTTTTTAGCACTTCATACTCTGATTTACTTACCGTATCAATTAACTCTCCTTCAATTTCATCCGATAAACCAATTAGATAAAATGGATTAATTCCTTGCGTCATCAAAAATTTAGTATATTCATAATTTGGAGTTTTATTTTTCCCTGTTTCGACTTGAGATACCACACCATCAGATGTTCCCATTTTTTTGGCAATAGCTCTTTGAGATAATTTTAAATGTTTTCGAGCAGTTTTATAAATTACAGATATTGCTTTACTCATTTTAAATTATATTTTTTTAAGTATTATTAAAAATAATAATAGATATTCTTCGTTTTGTTACACTACCATTTTTCTTCCGAAATGTGCCTATTGAGAAGTCTGACAAGATGTATTTTGTCTATTTTTAATTCTTTGATTTCATTCTGTAGTTTTTCTATTTCTAAGAGAAGCTCTTCTGTTGTCTTACTTTGCATATCATCTGTAGTACATTTATTATTTTCAGTCTTTCTGTTTTTATAAATATTTGTTTCTTTGTAGTTATCAATCAATAACCAATAAGCATCAACATCATCAAATGATGTAAGTATTTTAACAATAACATCATAATGTGGAGGATTTTTTTTGTACTGTGGAGCTTCTTTTGTCCCTACATTTCTTCCCTGTACTATATTTTGTATTTTGGTAGAATCAACTCCTATTTTCTTAGCAAAAGAACTCTTATTAAAACCTTTAGAAGTAATTAAATACTTAATTCTATCATTGATATTTTTCATTTTTAATACAAATATTTTAAAAATATACTAATGTATTTATTTTTTGAATTATTGGTTTATATTTTTGTAAACATATTATTATAAAAAGAAAAATATTTACCAAATGTTCAAAACGATGAATTTAACATCAGATTTAATGGAGCAAAAAATGACGTTGATTCGATTTATTACCGAGTCGAATGATGAAGATTTCCTGAAAGGTGCGGAATCTTGGAGGCAACTTTCGTTAGCTCGTACCGACTTAGAAAACCTTCCAGAGACCAATGACAAAAGTCTGAAAAAAGAAGCAAAAAAGCGATCTAAACCAGTATTTTCTGATTTGATGATGACTCTATTTACGAATTTTTATACGCGAATTGATGAGACATTAGTTGAAAATAAAAAGGATTTAGGTGACTTAATCAGACAAGGACCGACTACTCGGGCGATGTTGGCTTCAGAGTTAGAAAAACAGATTAAAGAGATGCAGTTTGTGTGTTGGGAATCCTTAGAGAGCTTAAAACCGCATTTAAAATAAATGCTCAATTCAACAGTAAAGACTTGCTAAGCTCTCAAAATCTCAAAACTTCGTAAGTCTTTATTTTGAAATTTTGTGTTTTTTGATGTAAATTCAAAACTAAAACATTATGGAAATAACGGTTGATTTAACGGAAAAACTGCTTTTGATTTTAGAAAAAATAGACGAAGAATCCAGAACTATTCTTCAAGATGAATTGATGAAAGTTGTTCCATCAGAGGAAAGTGAGGTTATTTTGAAAGCTGGTGGAGGTCGGTTTCCAGATGATAATGAATATAGTATGGGATTATTTGTACAGGTCAATTATCCTCAAAAAAATCCAAAAGTAAAACCTTTGAATACATTGATTATCAATTTGATAAATCGAGCTAGCACAGATAAATTGGAGATTTTAGATAAGGTTTTGACAAAGCTGGAAAAATCTATTTCGCCTTATGAATTCCGTTATACGGATGCTCAAATGGTTAATGAGATTATTGGGGCTTTTCATTTTTCTTTAATCGGTAAACTCAACTGAAATGAGTGAAAAATCACAAGCAGACGAGTCCAAAAAAGATTATTGTGCGAAATGTGGTAAGTTCTTTTGGATGGATAAACACCATATATTACCCCAAGCCGTCTTCAAAGGTGAAGGTGATGTTGTCAAATTATGCCCAAATTGTCACCGAGATTATCATGAACATTTGGGGCGAAAAAACCTCAAAAATCCAGATGAGAAATTTCATAAAACCTTCTTTTTAAAATGGATGTCGGGGGCATTATTGGCTTTGCTTGGAGTTTTGTATTTTTTGATGTAAATTATTTTTGAGTCTATAAATTAATATTTTATTAATGCGTGAAAACAATAAGTCTATTTTTTTATCTCAAAAAAGTAGCTCAATTTGACTTACCTAAGTTTTAATTTTACAACCGAATGCCAATGATCAAAATATCATCTCGTTGTTCTTCTTTACCTTGGTGTTGTGTCAGCACATCTTCCAAATAAACCTTTTGATGAACTAAAGGCATGGAGTGTATGGTTTCCAAAATTCTGAGAAACTCCTCTATACCGATGCGTTTGCGATAAACATCATTCTGGTCAATAAAACCGTCACTACTCAAATACAAAACTGTTCCTTTGGGCAAAACCAAGGAAGGTAAAGGCTTCATAGGGACTTTATTTCGTAAGTGATTACTAAAACCTCCAACCTTACGTCGAGAATTTTTTAATTTTTTAACTTTTTGATTTTCAGTATAATATAACTTTTGTCCAGAACCTCCAAAATCAATTTTATAACCTTCATTTTCTTGCTCAATCACCAAAATAGACAAATCCATTCCCATTAAGTTACCTGTTGTTTTTTGGCGCAATGCCCTACGAATTCGGTGATGAATTCCCATCATAATATCGTCTGGAGTAATGGCTTTTTCTACCTTAATCACTTGATTAATAATGGAATATCCGATTAAGGTCATAAAAGCCCCTGGTACCCCATGTCCTGTACAATCCGCTTCAATCAGAATCTTGTGCTCATTGACGAGATCAAACCAATAGAAATCTCCTGAAACCACATCTTTGGGACGATTCAGGATAAAATATTCGGCAAAGTGAAGCTCAAATAGTTCTACCGAAGGCAAAATAGCTTGTTGAATCATTTGAGCCGATTTGATGCTTTGTCCAATTCGGTGCTTATATTCCTCTAACTCTGCATTGCTTAATGATAATAAATCTCGTTGAGCAGTCAGTTCTTCTTGGATTTGCTGGAGTTCCTCGTTCATCACTAGCAGTTCTTCGTTGGAGTTTTGTAGTTCTTGTGTTCGAATTTTGACTTTTTCAGCCATATTTTGATAAAGTAATGTATTATCTATCGAAATGGCTAATTGAGTCGCTAAAGCATTGACTAAATCATATCTTTGTTGATGAAAAACGTCTGTATTTAAGCTGTTTTCCAAATAAATTACCGCAACCAGTTCACTTTGTCGAATGATGGGAACTACCAGTACAGATTTACTTTGTTTTTCTTGAATATAGTGGTCTTTTTCGAAGGTTGTATCCTTCGAAATATCATCTCTCAAAACAACCTCATTGCTTCGTAACACATAAGAAATCAGTTGTTTAGGAATGTTTTTATATTTTCTAAATAATTGTGATTCATGAATCAGATTGTTCCCCTCTTCTTGATCTGCTTTAACATACCAAACGCCTTCTTCATTATGAAGTAAAACAATTTTATTTGCTCCCGAATTTTTGGTCAATAAAAATAACATTTCGTGTAATAACTCCTCCAAATCCAGTTTTTTGGAAAGTGAGTGAGTCGCTTTGAGTACCGTCTCAACATCAAAATCTTGATTACTGGCAACTATCGTTTGAGTTGTATGTGTCCCCGTAGGACTAATTGGCAAAATTTGGCGAAATAATTCGGGATGATTTTGCTCAATGTGTGTCAGTTTGGCGATTGCTCCCCACTGCTTGTATAGCTGATACGCTTGCAAAAGATAACCTTGTGCCATAATTGGCTTTTTTTTAAATAAGAATTTGGCTAACAATTCATTTGTCATGGCAACTTGTGCTTTGAATTCACTTTGTTGAGCATTATGAATGGCTTCTTCATATAAACAAAAAACATCGTACCAATTTTCTCCTTCGAGTTGTGCAATTTCTGCCTTGACAAGTTGGTATTTATGAAGGTAATTTTCAGGACAATTTTCTGCCCAATTTTTCAAAATACTTAATTGTTCATCTAAGTTTCGTCTAATTTTAGTTTGTTTATAAAATCCCTCCGAAGGGTAAACTTTGGCAAGGATAAGGGCATAATAAAAATGATATAAAGCTTGGTGATATAAACTATACGTATAAACATAGTAAGGTTTTAACTTTTCCGCCATTTCAAGGGCTTGGTCATACGATTCGTAGGTATAATAAAGCATCATTTTGACCAAATAATAATAACATAATCCATTGCCATAATTGCGTTCTTGTAGTTCTGCAAAGTAATCTTCATCTGTAAAATTCTTGTCATCTAAAACGAGAGGATGATAAGTAGTTTGATGGAAATTTTTGATGAGTTGTAATAGTAATTTGAGAACGCCTAAAACATCTTGGTCATTAATTTTCTCCACAAAAGGCACAAAATTTTGAAACCTTTCTTCGACTTCACTTAAGGAAATATCCGAGTGAAAAGGTTGGAAAAATAGAAAATAACATTGTACACTCCATAAACATATGCCCCACCTTCCAGACACCCCTGATGAGCTATTTGGTGTAGTGGAATGTTATATTTTTTATGTCGTTTCCAATGTTGAACAAAACAAGTAAAAAAGAAGTGAATTGTTCCTTTTATAAATACATTTGGATATTTCTTGTTAAGCTCAATAGCTAATTCACCATACTCTAAACCTAGCTGATATTGAGCGGATTGTCCACATAATAAAAAGGCATAACTTGCATAAACAGATGATGATATAAAGCTATTTCCATATTTTTGAGATAAATTCACCATTTGCAAAGTACTCCAAGCAAAACCTTTGGGCATCACTAACCAAGTGGGTGGAATAACCATATTTAAAATATCAAGTGGAGCTGTTTGTTTTAGATCTTTCATCTCTTCTAAATGCAATAAATCCTTAATTTTTCGATTCCCCAAGGACTTACTCACTTTGGCAAACTCTCCATCCAAAATCTCCACAGTGATGTGCTTTGGAAAATCTATTCCTAACATTGCCAAGCCTTCCCTTGCCAAGTCAATTGCTCGGAAATATTGGTTCATGGTTGTATGCAAATAAACGGCTTCTCCGTAGATTTTTCCGATTTGAGTTGGGGCTTGGGCTTTCTTTTGTAAAATTTCATAATCTCGTTGGGAATCCTCAAATAAACCCAAACGATATTCACAAATGGCTTTGTTGTTATAGGTGGCAAATAGAAGTGAAAAATGAGTTTCCCAGAGCTGTTGTTTCGGAATAATTTCTAACAAACCTTGAAGCATATTTAGGGCAGAATCGTAGGCAATTGCTCCAATGGCTTTATCACTTGCCAATAAATTCAATTCTACTAATTGTACAATTTCTTCGTATTCATGGAGTAAGTATTTTCCACGATTAAAATGCGGAACAATATCAAAAATTCGGTCTTGTAATTCGTCTTCTGAAGTATCTTCTAACAATAGCTGTCCAACCTTCAAATGGACTGCATTTTTGCTTTCATTATCAATCAAAGCATACGCCACTTGTTGGATACGGTCATGGACAAATTTATATTCATTATTATCAATTGGGAAAATTAATCCTTCTAAAATTGCTCTTTCTAAATCAGATACAACTTGGTCTTTTTCAGCAATAATTTTTAGGGTATCAAGGTTAAATCTACTGCCAATACATGCCGCTAGTTCTAATAAAACTTGGGTCTTCTTGGGTAGTCTGCCTACTTTTTTTATCATAAAATCGACTACATTATCCGTAAAATCAGCCTGAATAATTCGGTCATTATCCCAATGCCATGCTTTATCTTCAAATGAGAAACGTAAGAGTGCTTCTTCGTACAGATTTTTCAAAAATTGGTGCGTAAAGAAAGCATTCCCTTGAGTTTTGGAGAGAATAACTTGATTAAGGGCTTCCAACTTGGCATCTATTGGGCAATGAAGTGTTTCGGAAAGCATTTCTAAGACAGCCTTTTGATCTAAATTTCCAATGAAAATCTGGTTCAAATTGAAGCTTGTTTCCTGAATATCCTTGAGGGTCAAAACCAAAGGATGAGTTGGTGAAACTTCATTATCTCGATAAGCTCCTACACATAAAAGATGCGTGTTTTCTATATCCGTAACGAGTGTCTTAAGTAAATCCAAAGAAGCCAAATCTGCCCACTGCAAATCATCAATAAACAAAATTAAGGGATGATTTTCATTAGTAATTACTCTGACAAAATTCTGAATAACATGATTAAATCAATTCTGAGCTTCTTGTCCTGTAACTTGAGGTATGGGTGGTTGTTTTCCAATTACGGTCTCTAAATTTGGAATCACTTCAGTCAAAACAGCCCCCTGATTACCGACCACTCCTAAAATTAAATTTTTCCAATAATCTAACATCTGGTCACTTTCCATCAATAATAAATCAATGAAATTTCTAAAAATCTGAATCCATGCCGAAAATGGAATATTTCGCTGGAATTGATCAAATTTTCCTTCTACAAAATAACCTTTCGTACTGGTCAAGGGGCGGTGTGTTTCATTCACCAAGACTGACTTCCCAGTTCCCGAATAACCAGCGACTATCGTCAACTCAATGCTTCCAGCTAGAACTCGTTGAAAGGCATCTAAAATTGTTTTGATTTCCTGATCACGTCCGTACAATTTTTCTGGAATTTGAAGTTTACCTGAAAAATCGTTTGAGCGCAACTGAAATAATATATCTTTCTGATTTTTAGCTAAATATCGTTTTGTTTTTTGTAAATCAAAAATTAATCCTGTGGCAGATTGATAACGATTGTTTGGATTTTTAGCTAATAAAGTAAGCGTAATTTGCGATAAAATCTTAGGGACTTCGGATCTTATTTCATGTGGAGCAAGGGGCTTTTGGGCAAGATGGGCATAGACCAAATCCATTGCATTGGTCATTTGGAAGGGCAATTGTTGGGTTAAGGCTTGATACAAAATCACTCCCAAAGAATAGAAATCAGTACGGTAATCAACACTTCGGTTCATACGCCCCGTTTGTTCAGGGGAAATATAGGATAGACTTCCTTCTAACTTTTTGGGATTGCCTAACTTGGGTTGTTTGAGGGTAAATTTGGAAGAAAGCCCAAAATCAATTAAATAAATTTTATCATCAGGTGAAATAATTATATTATTAAGGTTTAGGTCTTTATGAATAATTCCTGCTTGATGAATTCGCCCTATCACTTTGCTCAAGTCAATAAATAAACTAATAAGTTGAAGGATTGATAATGATTTGTTTTCGAGATATTCAGAAAATGTTTTACCCTCTATATACTCAAGACGTAATTGATGTGTATTACTTTCTTGTTGATAATCAATTACTTTACGAACCCCTTCAAGTTCTATTCCTTCTAAAATTTCATACTCATTTCGAAAAGGCTGAATATCTTGTTCAGATGGGAAAGGATGATTTAAAATTTTAGTAACTATTCTATCATTTGGTTGGAGCTTAATAATACTATTTCTGCCAAATAAAGTCTCCTTCGTCATGGTAACATTTTTAGTTAGGGAAATATATGAACTAAGAATTTGGATTAGCTTTTCAGTAAGTTTTTTTTGTAAAAATAATTTTTAGGATGAAATTTCACTATTTTAAGTGAGGATAGTCAAAAATATCGCCATAATTTGACCTGTCTTGTGTAAATATAAGGTAATTCTCATTATTATACAAAAGACTGAAAATCAAACAAATATAACATTTTCTTATTTCAAGAAAAACTATAAAATTTTATTCTAATTTAGAATTTTTACGATTAAAAAAGTACAAAAACATTTTTGCTTTATATCAATATTTTGAGTTGCAAAAGGCTTTGGAAATTATTTTGTTTAGTTGTATAAATTATTTTAATGCTATAAATTAGAAAAAAGAAGATAGATGCAGATTATAAATATCTTTTCTCTCATAGAAGATGATTTTTTAACTTGTATATTATTTAAATAATTGATTATCAATTAAGTAAAATGATAATGCTTATTTAAATAAATCTGGTTTTTGTGAAAAAAGTAGTATCTTGTACGCTGTTTTCTTTCCTCTCTTATTTATCAGATGAAATCTATATCACCTCAAAATACAAAACTACAATGAAATATTTATCTGAATTTCGAAGCCCTGAATTAGTTAAAAAACACCTCGAAAAACTCCACCAAATTACGACCCAAAATTGGACAATTATGGAAATTTGTGGAGGACAAACCCATAGTTTAGTAAAAAATGGTCTCTTAGATTTATTACCTAAAAAAGTTCAGATGGTTCATGGTCCAGGATGTCCTGTTTGTGTAACTCCTTTGAGTATCATTGATAAAGCGGTTCATTTGGCAGAAAATGGCGTAACTGTTTTTTCCTTTGGTGATATGTTGCGTGTCCCTGGCTCCGAAAAAAGTTTACTCCAAGCCAAAGCCCAAGGAGCAAAAATCAAAATCGTTTATTCGCCATTAGAAGCCGCTAAATATGCTCAAGAAAATCCAACTGAAGAAATCGTCTTTTTTGCTGTTGGCTTCGAAACGACCGCTCCAGCCAATGCCTTATCGGTTTTACAGGCTAAAAAAGCAGGACTAAAAAATTATTCTATTCTAACTTCTCATGTATTAGTTCCGCCAGCAATGGAGGCAATTTTGAGTGATGAAGAAAACTTAATTCAAGGTTTTTTGGCAGCAGGACACGTTTGTACTATAATGGGCTTGGGAGAATACTCCCCTTTAGTCAAAAAATATAATGTTCCAATGGTGGCTACAGGCTTTGAACCAGTTGATTTATTACAAGGAATTTTGATGACAATCGAACAACTGGAAAAAGGAGAAGCTAAGCTCGAAAATCAATACGTTCGGGTCGTAAATACAGATGGAAATCCTAAAGCTCAAGAGGTAATTGATAGGGTTTTTGAAATTCGTGACCGTGAGTGGCGAGGCATCGGAACTATCCCCAAAAGTGGTTATGAAATTCGTCCAGAACTAATTGATTTTGATGCCAATATAAAATATCAAATCAATATTGCCAAAGTCGAAGAGTGTGCCGATTGCATTGCAGGTGAGGTGTTGCGAGGTATCAAAAAACCAAAGGAATGTTCGCAGTTTACAAAGACTTGTACACCAAGTAATCCATTAGGTGCGCCAATGGTTTCTTCCGAAGGAGCTTGTGCTGCCTATTATCATTATGCAGGGGCTAATGAAGAAGTTTTAGCTTGATTTTTAATAATTAAACCTATAAAGTATTTAGAAGCTTTATAGGTTTAGAACTAAAAAATTCAAAGAAATAATCCAGAATTTTACAAAGTTCCTCGTAATTCTTGTTCTCGTTCGATGGACTCAAAAAGAGCCTTAAAGTTTCCTTTACCAAATGAGTTTGAACCTTTTCGCTGAATAATTTCGAAAAATAAAGTAGGACGTGGCTCAATCGGACGAGTGAAAATTTGTAATAAATACCCTTCATCATCCCTATCAACCAAGATGCCTAATTTTTGGAGTGGTTCAATATCTTCATCAATATCACCAACTCGTTCCAATAGGTTATCATAATATGTTTGTGGTACGGTTAAAAACTCAACGCCTCGCTTCTGCATTTCTGTAACGGTACTAATAATGTCATCAGTAGTTACGGCTAAATGTTGAACTCCTTCGCCCTCATAAAAATTAATAAATTCTTCAATTTGTGATTTTTTTCGTCCTTCGGCGGGTTCGTTAATTGGAAATTTGATACGTCCATTTCCGTTACTCATTACCTTACTCATCAATGCCGTGTATTCGGTAGAAATATCTTGGTCATCAAATGAAACTAACTGCGTGAACCCCAGTACTTCACGATAAAATTTTGTCCATTTATTCATCTGATTCCATCCTACATTTCCAACCATATGATCAATATATTTTAACCCTAAAGAACTTGGATTATATTCGGTTTCCCATGCTTTAAAATGAGGCAAAAACACGCCTTTATAATTTTTCCGTTCAATGAAAATATGAATGGTCTCACCATAGGTTTTGATGCCTGCTTTTACAATTTCACCATATTGATCTTTCTCAACCACAGGCTCAAAATAAACTTCTGCGCCTCGTTTGGTGGTTTCTTCAAAGGCTTTTCGAGTATCATCAACCCAAAGCGCAATTACTTTGACAGCGTCACCGTGTTTATCAATGTGTTGTCCAATTTCTGTCCCTGACCGAAGCGGTGAAGTCAAAATTAAACGGATTTTTCCTTGTGCTACAACATAAGATTCACGGTCTCTTAACCCCGTTTCGAGTCCTGCATATGCCAAAGACTGAAACCCGAAAGCAGTCTTATAAAAGTGGGCAGCTTGTTTGGCATTTCCAACATAAAATTCTACATAATCCGTCCCATTAATTGGTAAAAAGTCCTGAGCATCAGGGAAAATCTTTTCAATATTTGAAGAAACGTCTGGAGAAGTGATTTCTAAAGTTTTCATTTTCAAATGTGTTTTAAAAGTGTTGTTTATTAGCAAATATACAATTTGTTTAATAATAATTGTTATACGAATGATTATTAAACAAAAAAATACAACCAATTAATACCATATTTGATTTTGATTTCAGTTTTTAACTTGGAAGAAGGCATGAGCTGAATTAAATTTTATGCTCAAGTCCTGAAAAATTTTAGTAGGAATTTAACTTGTAGAATCACCTTATTAAGCCCTATGGTTTTCGGTTTGGAATAAAAAATGAAAATTAGAAAACTCTAAATTCATTACTTTAAAAATAGTAAATAAATTTTACAGGGCAATAAATCCAAAAAATCAATATCTTTGTTTCCAATTTTTTGAATCTGAAATTCATTGACTTATGGCAAAGAAAGGCGAGCAAGAAGCAGGATTATTTCAAAAAATCATTGCACACGCCAAAGAATATGGTTTTGTTTTTCCTTCGAGCGAAATTTATGATGGACTCCAAGCCGTTTATGATTACGGACAGAATGGGGTCGAACTTAAAAATAACTTAAAGTTATTATGGTGGAAATCAATGACTTTGCTCCATCAAAATATTGTGGGAGTAGATGCTGCTATTTTTATGCATCCTCTCACTTGGAAGGCTTCGGGACACGTGGACAGCTTCAATGACCCGATGATTGATAACAAGGATTCTAAGAAACGATATCGGGCAGATGTCCTTTTGGAAGAGAAAGCTGCCGAATACGAGAAGGCAGGCGAATTGGAGAAAGCGCAGAATTTACTCCAAAAGGCAGGTAAACTTATTGGTGATGAAAAGTTAGATGAAGTTCGAGAACTCATCATTGAAGAAGGAATTACTTGCCCTATTTCAGGAACAGATAATTGGACGGAAGTGCGTCAATTTAACTTAATGTTTTCGACACAAGTCGGCTCAGTTGCTGAAGATGCGGATAAAATTTATTTACGCCCTGAAACGGCTCAAGGGATTTTTGTCAACTTCTTGAATGTCCAAAAAACAGGACGAATGAAAATTCCATTCGGCATTGCTCAAATTGGGAAAGCCTTTCGGAATGAGATAGTTGCCCGTCAGTTTATTTTTCGTATGCGGGAATTTGAGCAGATGGAGATGCAATTTTTTATTCGTCCAGGCGAACAAGCAAAGTGGTATGAATATTGGCGTAATGTGCGTATGAAGTGGCATCAAGCCTTAATTCCATCTGAAAAATTACGTTTTCATGACCATGAAAAATTAGCACACTATGCAGATGCAGCCGCTGATGTGGAATTTGAATTTCCATTTGGATTTAAGGAAGTGGAAGGTATTCATTCTCGAACCGATTTTGACTTAGGAAATCATCAAAAATTATCAGGGAAGAAATTACGCTATTTTGATGATGAAATTAAACAAAATTACGTGCCATACGTTGTTGAGACTTCAATTGGAGCTGACCGCTTGTTCCTAATGACGCTTTGTAATGCTTACACTGAAGAGGTTGTTGGTGAAGGGCAAAAGCAAAAAACACGAATTTACCTAAAATTACATCCTGCTATTGCACCAGTTAAGGCAGCAATTTTGCCATTAGTCCGAAAGGATGGTTTACCAGAAGTAGCACAAAAGATTTATGAAGATTTGAAATTTGATTTCAAAGTTATTTATGAAGAAAAGGCTGCCATTGGCAAACGATATACTCGTCAGGATTTGATTGGTACACCGTTTTGTGTTGTAGTTGACCACCAAACACTCGAAGATGAGACCGTTACGATTCGCTACCGAGATACAACAGAACAAAAGCGTTTACCTATCTCATCACTTCGGGATGAAATTGGGCAGGAAGTTTCCTTTAAACGAATTTTTGAAAAATTATAAACAAACTGAGTCTTTTTAGTTTATTAAACCTACAAGGTGATTATAATCTTGTAGGTTTAAATACAACAAAACACTTTTTTATAAATCATATTCATACATATGACACTAGTTTATGATAGTCTTTTTCAGAGCATTGTGCACCATGAAGAAAGCGCCTTATTAGTGGTTACTCGGAAACCTGAAACCGATCAAATGCAAGATGAAGACTATAAATCCGAACTTCGAGTTATTTCGGAAAAAGTATTAACTCTTCAAATCAAAAATGTATTGATGGATGAACGAGATTTTAATTTTCCGATTATTCCTGAATTACAAACATGGATAGCTACCGAGATATTCCCTCCTATAGTTCAATCAGGATTGGCTAAGCTGGCATTTATTAAAAGTCCAGATTTATTCGTTCACGTTTCTATTGGACAAACTATGGAAGAAGTTAGATTAGGTACACTTTGGGTTAGATATTTTGATGATGAACAGGAAGCCTTTGCTTGGCTTGAAGAAAAAGTGAAAGTCGGATAAACTTAGTTTTTAAGTCTTTTGCTCATAGTTACATTTAGTTAAACGTAATATTACGAGAATATAAATTTTAATTACTAAAAGTTGACTTTTGGGAAATTCTTGTTCTGAATTTGTCTATTTTTACCCGCAAATTAGATGCCTAAACTTGTAATTTCTGGATAGCATGAGTACTGCCCAAAAAATATTAGTCGTAGATGATGAACCCGATATTGTTGAATTACTCAAATATAACCTTGAGAAAGACGGCTATAAAGTAAAGACTGCCCCCAATGGAATTAAAGCGATTAAAGTTGCGAGGGAGTTTTTACCTGACTTAATCTTGCTAGACATCATGATGCCAAAAATGGATGGTGTTGAAGCGTGTCGTCAGTTGCGTGAAATGCCTGAAACGGCTGATACCAAGATTATTTTCTTGACGGCTCGGATGGAGGAATATTCGGAAGTTGCCGCCTTCGAAATGGGAGCCGATGATTATTTAGTCAAGCCCGTCAAACCCAGAGCTTTAATTAGCCGAGTTAATGCCATGTTTCGCAGAGAAGCCCAACGAGCTACCCTTGAGGCTCGCGAAGTAATTAAGGCAGGTGAATTTAGTATTGATAAAACAAGCTATACGCTTATGAAGGGAGAAAAACAAATCACCTTACCAAAGAAAGAATTTGAGTTATTATTTTTTTTGGCACAGCATCCCAATAAAGTGTTTAGTCGAGATGAGTTACTGCATAATATCTGGGGAGCTGATGTATATGTTTTAGCCCGTACAGTTGATGTGCATATCCGTAGAGTTCGTGAGAAAATTGGGGACGGATATATCAAAACGGTTAAAGGGGTTGGTTATAAATTTGAACTGAGTTAATCTATTTCGATGTCTGAAAAACGTACCCTCAAAATCATTCCAACAGCAGATGGTTCTACTTCCATTTTTTGGGAGGAACTCAACGAAACATACCATTCTTTACATGGTGCAACACAAGAATCCCGACACGTTTATATTGAAGCTGGATTAGAATATTTACTTTCTAAAAAACAGCATATCAATATTTTAGAAGTGGGTTTAGGAACAGGATTGAATGTATTGTTGAGCTTAGAATTTGCTCTAAAAAATCCTGATGTTTCGATTCAATTGACGAGCTTAGAACCCTTGCCTTTGCCTCAAGAGGTGTTAGATAATTTAGATTTCGCAGGTACTTTTTCTCCTCCATTTTCAACCAAGCTTCCTTCTTTTTGGCAACAAATTCATACTTGTTTACCTGATCAAAAATGTTACTGTTTGCCTAATTTTGAATTTCGAAAGTTGCACCAGAAATTGGAAGATTTTGAGAGTTCAGAAGTATTCGATTTGATTTATTATGATGCTTTTGCACCCAGTAAACAGCCCGAAATGTGGGAATTAGATAATTTGCAAAAAATTGGTCGTCTGACGGTTTCAGATGGAATTTTGGTTACATATAGCTCAAGCGGAAAATTTCGGAAGAACTTAACTTTGGCGGGTTTTTCAATTGAAAAATTGAAAGGTCCTGTTGGTAAAAAAGAAATGGTCAGAGGATATAAATTAGCATCACAAACCTCATGAAATTTAAAGTTACTTTTGCTTGTATTTTCACTTTTCACAACCGACTTTAAGATTCTTTTCGAAATTTCATCATATTAATTCGGTATTCGTTTCCAATTTTTCGCATTCGAATCGAGATGCGATAGACCCCCATTGATGACCGATAATTTCCAATAATATAGCGAATCGAAGTCTGTTGAGAGCTATGCAAAATTTCAAAACTTGCCACAGGATTACGTTGGAAAAAATCTTTGAGGGCAAAGCGGGTTTGAGTTTGACTATAATGACGAGCTTCATTCTCAAAAGTCAGTTCCAGTAATTCATCTGATTGTTGGGCAAGTTGCCGATAATTAGATTCATTAAAAGCCTTGACTAATTGTGATAAAACTCCAAATTCTTCATGCGATTCGGAATGAGCATTGAAACAGCTTGAAAAACCTAACAAAGCAATGACACCAAAAAAGAAAAGCAGTTTATTCATTTGTATTTTTTCCAGAAATGAGTGTTGCTTTTAAGATGTCCAAAATAATGCCAAATTTTATATCAATTCTTAGAAGATTTTGAAATTGTTGAAGTTTTTCCTTTACTATCTCGGATTAAAACCCGAACTCGTTTAATACGTTTAGAGTCAGAAGCTACAATAATAAACATAAATTGTTTATATGAAACACGCTCGCCAACGCGAGGCATACGGCGAAATAATTCTAATAAGATGCCTGCTAAGGATTCATTTTCGCCTTTGATATCATTAAAAATAAAAGGCTCAACTCCCACAATCTTACAAAAATCATTCAAAGAAACTTTGGCTTCAAAGTTGTAAGTATTCTTGTCAATTTGTTTGTAAATCACATTGTTAAAATCGAACTCATCATTAATTTCTCCAACGATTTCTTCAATAATATCTTCCATCGTAATCAATCCAGAAGTTCCTCCGTATTCATCTACGACAATTGCCATATGAACTCGTTTCTCTTGAAACTCTTTGAGTAAAGAGGAAATTTTCTTGTTCTCAGGGATAAAATAAGGATTTCGGCGGATAAGACTTTGCCATTCAAATTCATTTTCACGGTCAATGTAAGGTAACAAATCTTTAATGTATAAAATGCCTTCAATACTATCAATGGTCTCTTGATAAACAGGAATTCGAGAATAACCACATTTATTAATCTTATCTAATAATTCATGAAATTTGGTTTCGATATCTACTGCCGTAATATCTAATCGAGAGCGTAGGATTTGCTTGGCAGAAATAGCACCAAAATTCACCAAACTCATTAATATATCTTTCTGGTCTTCAGGTGTTTTGTCAGATTTAGTAGTGATCTCAACAGCTTGGGTAAGTTCATCTACCGATACAGTATAGCCTCTTCGGGTAATCCGTTTTTCGATAAGTTGGGTACTATTTAAAAGTAACCATGCTAATGGACTAACTAAATTTCCCAAAAATAGTAGCCCATTTGAAGTAAACAAAGCAAAGCGTAAAGTATGTTGATTGGCAATAACTTTGGGGACAACTTCACCAAAAAAGACAATCGCAAAAGTTATTACTAACGTCAAGATTGAAATGGCTAATCCTTGTTGATCATCCTTGCCAACGGCTTGCACCATCATGTAAGTAGCCAATGTGACTAAGGTAACATTTACCAAATTGTTGAGAATCAATATAATAGCTAGTAACTTGCGAGGGTTTTTAAGGAGTCGAAGCAAACTAGTAGCAGAGGAAGATTTAGTATATTGACACTCTTGAATTTGTTCGGTAGTAAGCGAAAAACACGCCACTTCTGACCCTGAAATGAGTGCTGAGGCACACAAAAGCATGAAAATAATTATGCCTTCGGTCAGATATAACAAAAAAGAAACTTGGGCAAGTAGAAAAGGAAATCCGAGGGATACTCCTTGTGTATCGTCCAAAACTTGTAAAAATTTAAGTGAGAGGTAATTTAAATCTAAAATTTGATATTAAATGTATGTGATATTGGTGTAAAATCTCAAAAAAATACTGTAACGTTATGAAAGTTAAAAAATTGTGTAAATTTTTGAGATAGTACCAAACATACTAAAAATTTACTAAAAAATATTAAAATGGCAAGTCATCGTCAGGATTCTCGTCATTATTGTTGATGGATTCAGGTTTAGTTGTAGATTTTTGCTCGGGCATATGAGTGTCTGATGTACGGCTCTGGGGAGCTTGATCTTCAGGTGGCAATGGGACTGAGACTCCTGATGTCCGAGGCATCATTTGCATATTATTGACCACTACCTCAGTAATATACCTTGTTGAACCATCTTGTGTTTCGTATGAACGTGATGTTAAACGTCCTTCCACATAAATTAACGACCCTTTTTTAAGATATTCTTCTGCAATTTCGGCTAACCGATTCCATAATACTAAATTATGCCATTCGGTGCGTTTTTGACGATTACCATCTCGGTCTTTATAGTTTTCAGTTGTTGCAATACTAAAAGTAGCTACTGTCATTCCACTTTCTGTATGTCGAACTAACGGGTCTTTACCTAAATTTCCTAACAAAATAACCTTATTTACCATAATGATTTCTTTTCGTGTTTGAATGAACTTTTCAAAAGTGGGCTGAAATTACTTAAAAGAAATGTTTTTTCAAATAATCGGCAATCAAAATCGGTTTTGGTAAATTTTCAATAGTTTCGAAGGGATAAAATTGTGCAGATAATTTAGTTTCTAATTTTTGAAAAATGGTTTGATTCGGAATATCTAAAACCAAAAACTGAGCATAAATTTTTTGATGAGAAAGAAGATGTTTAACTATCCCAGAGATCTTTTTTACTTCAAATCTAAATTCTTGATTACTAAAAACTTGAATTTTCTTTCCAATCATGAAGTGACTCAATTCTTGCTTAATAGTTTCTTCATAAATCGTTTGTAAAATCGCTATGTTTTGAGTTGAGTTTTGTTCGTATAATGGAAAATCATACAAACCTTTCCAAATATCTTTTTCTGTTCGTTCTTTGAGCATCAATTGATTTTTGTATTGAAAAATAATATATAAAAAATGTCGAGTTTTTGTTTTGACTTTTTTGATTTTTATAGGTAATTCAGCTTGTTGTTTATGAGTTTCAGCGTAGCAATTTCCTGAAAAAGTACAATTATTACAATCTGGATTTTTGGGAATACAATGCAATGCTCCAAATTCCATGATGGCTTGATTGTAAGTTGGACTTTCATCTTTAGGTAATAAATCTTGAGCAATTTGGGCAAATTTTTTCTTACCTGTTGTGCTAGAGATATCATCTGTAATCCCGAAAACTCTAGATAAGACCCGAAAAACATTCCCATCTAACACGGCTTTTCGTTCTCCGAAGGCAAAAGAAGAAATTGCGGAAGCTGTGTAATCTCCAATACCTTTTAATTTTTTGATTTCTAGATAATTATTTGGGAAAATTCCACTTAATTGATGAGTTACAAATTGAGCAGTAAAGTGCATATTTCTGGCTCTAGAATAATAGCCTAATCCTTGCCAAAGTCTTAAAACTTCTGCCTCAGAAGCTTTTGCTAAGTCCTGAATTGTTGGATAATTTTCGATAAACTTCATATAGTAAGGCAATCCCTGTGCGACACGGGTTTGTTGTAAAATAATCTCGGAAAGCCAAATTCTATAAGGATCTTGGGTATGTCTCCAAGGTAAATCACGTTTCTTAATTTTATACCAATTAATTAATTTATGGGCAAATTCAGTATTTTTCACTAATCTATAATGTTTTTAGAATAAAAAAAGAGAATTTAAAAATGTTTTATTGAAAAATAAAAATAGCATAATATGCTGATTTTTAGGTTATTATAATATTATTTACTCCTTATTAAATATACCACAAAAACAGTCAAAAATCAACTTGGTTCTAACTTTTCAAAAATTCTTATAAAAAAATATTAAGTAAAGGCAACGGTTTTAGAATTTAGCTTGTCTTATTCTCGAAACCTAATTTTTTATACTAAAAAGCAAATCCTTATTTTAGTAAGTAATATTCTTTAAAATCAATTTTTAACATAAAATGAAACACTTTAAACTTCTATTTATCTTACTTTGTTTTTGGTGCTGTTCCTTTGGAGTAGTCCAAGCACAATCACAGTTTTGGCAAGCTATTCAGACTGCTGATTTGGTGTTCGAAGGTGAAATTACCGACTCTAAATCTTTTGAGAAGGATGGGACAATCTATACTCGATATACAGCAGAAGTATATAAGAATTTTAAAAATGCTTCGTCTAGTACTGTCCAGTTTATAGCTCTTGGTGGACAAACTCCTAATCAGTTTGCTATACATTCGGGAATTACACCCGTTACTGGAGATAAAGGTATTTTTATTGCCCGAAAAAAAGAAAACCAGACTGACTTTTTATTGGACTTTCGAGGAGCAATTCGATATGGCATTAAGGATGAGAATATCGCTTTACCAAATGGAAAAACGTATGAAAATTCGGAAAGTTTATATACTGATTTTTATGCCAATGGAATACCATTTTCCATTATCAAAAATGCCTCTTTATTCGAAGACTTTTCCAATGATTTTGGGAATAACGGACGAGTTGAGGCAGATCTAGAAATTACCTCATTAGTACCCGCTGAAATCACAGGAGGAACTCGTACTAAACTGACTATCAATGGTAAAGGTTTTGGTGATGAAATTGGAGCAGGAGATGTTTATTTTACTGTAAATGAAGATGGTGGTAAAACTAAAAGGCAGTTAGTTGGGGGCTGGTGGGGTGCATCAGGACAAGCAGAGGTGGTGAGTTGGTCAGATACTCAAATTGAGGTTTATGTTCCAAGTTTCGCAGGTTCAGGAACGATTATGGTTAAGAATAATGATGGCGAAACTTTTGAAAGTTTACAAACTTTACAGGTCAAATATTCTCTTTCTACATATACTCAATATTGGGGTGGATTTCCTGGTAGTACCAAGCCAGAACCTGCTCAAAATCCTGACTTGGTGAATAATAATGGTAAAGGAGGTTATACCCTTTTTGTTGATCCTGAATTTTTCCGAAATCCTGAAATGATGGCAGCCTTTAATCGGGCTTTAACTACTTGGCGATGTGCTACAGGAATTAATCTCAAACTTGTCTCTTCTTTAGAAAAAATTGAGTTTGGTTATACAGGAAATAGTGCTGTAAATATATATGATCCAGATTTTCCAACCGATGAGCGAAGTTTTGTTTACTCTAATTATCAAAACTGTAATGACGGAAAACGCACACACGTAAGATTGGTTGAATTCCAACTATTTTTTAACCAAAATATAAATTGGAATTTTTCAACTAATGCGCCTGCTGCTGACCAAATTGATTTTGAATCTGAAGCCTTACGATTATTAGGTAAAGTTTCACAAATTGAGTATGTTAATGATCCAAATGATGTTATGTATTATGAACTCCAAAAAGGGGTTATGAAGCGTAATTTATCAACAAGTAATACCGAAGCTGCAAATATTATTATTACGCAAAGCAAAGAAGAAAATGATTGTGGAACAGCTCCTATGCAAGTTGTTGCTAGTTCAGATTGTACCAATTCTATCGAAGCTCCTAAAGCTCGCTTTGAGGTTAAGGGGGATACCGAATTTTGCCAAGCTCCTGCTAAAGTAAGTTTTGAGGATTTTAGTAGAAATGTAACAGCTTGGGAATGGAAAATTACAGGAGCAACACCCGAAACTTCGACCGAACAAAATCCAACATTTGAATTCTTGAATACAGGAAATTATACCGTTTCATTGACGGTTACAGGTGCAAATGGTGAAAAATCAACTGAAACTAAAACAGACTTTATTAAAATTGCCACACAAGCAGTTAATGTAGATTTAGGTGCAGATTTAACTATTTGTCAAAATCAAAAGGTAACCTTAGATGCGGGTAATGATGGAGCAACTTATGAGTGGTCAAATGGAGCAACGACCCGAAAGATAACTACTTCTATTAAAGGAACTTATGAAGTAAAAGTAATCAAAGGAGGATGTTCTGCGACTGATAGAATTACGATTAGAATTGACGCTTCTTCTGTTATTGAGGCAGGTGAAAATACTCAGATTTGTGATGGCAGTACTGCACAACTTGAAGTCACAGGAGGAAATGGAACATATCGTTGGGAGCCTGCTCTTGGACTTTCTGACCCGAATATTGCCAATCCAATTGCCTCGCCTAAGGAAACAACTATCTATCGTGTATATTCTGATTCGGATGGAGATTGTGGACAAATTTATGACTCAGTACGGGTGACAGTAGGGAAAACTCCTGAAATTTTTGGTTTGCCTGAAAATGGTGAAATTACTTCATGTGGTGAAGAAGTACAAGCCTTTTTGAACGTTTACTCTGACCAAGAGGACATTACTTATGAATGGTCAAATGGAATGACAGAATCTTTTATAGAAGTGTATGAAGAAGGTGAATATTGGGTAAAAGCTTCATCGCCTGTAGGTTGTGTGGTTTATGATACAGTGAAAGTAATTCGAGTAGATGAGATCAATCTCAAGGTCACGAATGACACATCTTTTTGTGAAGACGAAGATGGTGTTATGCTAGAAGTTTCAGGAGCATCATATTACAATTGGGAGCCACGCGAAGGATTGGAAAATACTTATGAGGCAGTTACCTTTGCAAGTCCTAAAAAGACAACTACTTATACAGTTACAGGTTATCTAGAGGGATTTGGAGAGTGTGAGCCTGCGACTGCTGAAGTGACTGTTACGGTCTTGCCAAAGCCAACTTTAGACTTAGGAGAGGCAGAGATAACAGTTTGCCAACCAGAAATTACGCTAAATGCTCAGAATGAAGGGAGTTTATTTCAGTGGTCAGATGGTTCACAAGAACAAACCTTAATCGTATCTGAATCAGGAACTTACTTTGTTACTGTTTTTCCAAAAGGATGTACACAACCGCTTTTTGATTCAGTAAAAGTTAATTTCCCTAAACTTGACCTAGATTTAGGAAAAGACACTTTGGTTCTTTGTGAAACTACTCAAATTTTGTTGGATGCTAAAAATTTGGATAAAGAAATTCTGTGGTCAGATGGAAGTACTGGATCAACTCTTTTAGTAACTGCTTCAGGAAAATATTCAGTAACGGTTACTGACCCAACTTGTGGTAATTTCAAACGAGACACTATTACAGTTATTATTCCTAATATTAATTTAGATTTACCAAAAGTCTTATCTTCTTGTGAAGATTTTATGACTATAAATTCTACAAAATATTTAAGGGATACCACGCATCTGTCATATCTTTGGTCAAATGGAGATACTACTAAAAGTATAACTATCCAAAAATCAGGAAAATATACTTTGCAAATCACTTCTAAGTTTTGTCCTGAAAAAGTACTTCTGGATACTGTAGAAGTTCGTTTATTGAAAAATGAGAGACTGAAAGTAGATTTAGGTGAAAATTCTGTTAAAGCCTGTGATAGTTTAGTCTTAGATGCTGGGAATGTTGGAGCAACTTATCTTTGGTCAGATGGTTCAACAAACCAAACTTTAACCGTTTTTAAAGATGGAAATTACTTTGTATCAGTTACTTATGGATGTGGTGAAACAGTAACAGATGAAATTAATGTAGAACTTTTCAAAACGTCAAAAGTTGATTTCTCATTTGAATCAGAAGGGGAAATCATGAAATTTACACCTATTATTGAGACTAATCAAAAGATAGAATGGACATGGGATTTTGGAGATGAAACAAATAGTTCTGAAGAATCACCAAGTCACGTTTTCAATCGTAGAGGAAATTACGAAGTTACTTTAACGGTAAAAAGTCTGGATTGTGAAGGTCAAACACCTGTTTCGATTACAAAGATGGTCAATGTAACGGTTTCAAATATTGAAGAAATCAATATTTTTGGGAAGTTGGCAGTTTATCCAAATCCAGCCCAAAACCAACTGACTTTGAAACGTTCCAAAACTACGGAGAATGTAAAAATTAAATTGACCGATTTGGCAGGAAAAACTGCTTTACAAGCTCAATTTGAAACAGGGCAATCTCAAAAAACGATTTCGTTACGTGATTTGCCACAAGGAGTTTATTTTCTAAAATTGGAAACCAATCAAGGCAGTACAGTTCGGAAAATTATTAAAGAATAAAATTTAAATCTTTTTTTATAGGGTATCAAACTCACGGACACCTCAAAGATTTTGTTTTTGAGGTGTTTTTTTGATCAAATTATACTAAGATGAATTAAAAATTACGTTCATTGTTGTTGCTTATGTCCTCACAAGTAACTACTTATCAAGATATTAAATCCTCTGTGAGGACACAGCCAACGATAGGCGATATTTCATAAAAATCTAATAATTAAGGTTTTAATTGAAATTTAAACAACTCCTAAAGTTGAATCGGTTTTTCAAGCTCAATATACATCAGTTGACTATCATCTTTCGGATTATTCTGGTGGTGTTCTTTTAGTTTTTGTTGCCAATCTTGATAAGATATGTCTTGTTCAATGAACATTTCAACCTCATATTTTACTGATGCAAATCGGTCATATGCCTCCACTATTTTTTGAATAGTTTCAAAGCTTTCTTGAAGTCGATTTTTTAGGAGTGGTTTGAGGGCATCTTCATTTCGGAAAATAGTCAATGGATTTAACCGACTAAGGTAAGAATCATCATCTTTAGGTGCTATATCCAATATTGGGTTCCAAATGATAGCTGGAATTTCTTTAACCGCTTGTTCTTGGTTGGTATGAACTTCAATGTATTTTTCTCTTAACTGATTAAAAACTTGATTCTCATTGGTATCTTCACCTAACCAATTATAAATTTTGGTTAATTTTTTAAGATCTATTCCCAAGTCTTTAAAATCATTATGTAAATAAATGGCTGGGTTTTCCGAAAGTAGCAATTGAATATATTTCTTTGTTAAAAACTTGATTTTAGGAGTATTATCATTTAAAATTTGTCGTGCTGTTTCCTTTTCTTCAAGTTCCAAACAACATTTTACTTGACCAATATGAGCTAGTATAACAATCAATAAATACTCGGCTAACATTCTTCCATCTTGCTCCAGTTCTTGTTCAATGTACTGGGCATAAATATTTTTGGTCTCTACAAATAATTGAACTGCTTGATGTGCCATACTAATCTTATTCTCCTTATCTTTCATCGAAAAAGCATGACTGGCTAACTCAATAGCAGCTTTAAATTTAGAATAATATCCAATATCGATTTTGGTATCAATTTTATTTACCTTTTGTTCGATTGTTTCGAGTTGATTCTTAATTTCAACTATCTGATAGGCAATTACGCCAAAACTTCCTGCGGCATGAACTCCCATAGCTACGGGATTGGTATTAATACCCATTTCGGCATAGTGAGAAGCCAAAGAAACCATTTTTTGAACCTCTTCTCTTTCCAAAAATCCAGCTGTAGATTGCAAAAAACCTTGAATTTGGTCATTTTCATTAATCAATAAACTTCCTATTCGATAAAGGATTTTATCAGCAAAATCTTGCTTTACTTCATCAGGAATAGCAGAATAGATGTTAGCAAAGGACATATTTTATCAATTTTTTTCTTTTGAAAAAGTAGGACTTTTGTTTAAGAAATATAACTTATTGAAAATTAATTAGTTATAATAGAATAATCAATGATAAAGCGAAAGTTCTATTAAATCTGAATTTCTCCTTGAAAAACTTTTTCTGCACCACCTACCAAATAAATATTTTGGAAACCCTCTATCGTCCTTTCAAACCAAACTCCTAATATTCCGCCTTGTGCCTGAATTGAAATAGGACTTTTGAAGTTTTTTAAAGAATACACTAAAGCACAAGCAGTTATACCTGTTCCACAAGCTAAAGTTTCATCTTCAACGCCTCGTTCATAGGTTCTAACAGCCAAATTAGTTGGGAAATTGGATAAATCTGCCTCACTCGGAATAGTATCAACTAAATAGTTTTCTGTATTTTGAATTTGTACAAAATTGACATTTACACCCTCTTCTCGAAAACGCTCCGAATTTCGGATATTGCGCCCCTCTTCGACTATATCTACCTCGTCTAGATTTTCCCGAAATGTGACATAATGTGGTACACCTGTATTGGTTATAAAAAATGTATCATTGTCTTCAACTTTCTGAACATCAATCATTTTTAGATAAATGCCATTCTGAGCAAGTCCAGCTTTATGAACGCCATCTTCTGCCCGAAAAATGGTCTTTTCCTTAAAAATTCCCAACGAATGAGCAAAGTGGACGATACATCTAGCACCATTTCCACAAAAGGAAACTTCGCCACCATCAGCATTAAAATAAATCATTCGAAAGTCAGTTTCCAAATCATTTCGTAAGACTAATAAACCATCAGCTCCAATACCAAATTTTCGGTCACAAAGTTGGGCAATTAATGCCCGATTGGTTAAGTCAAACTCCGCATTTCGGTCATCAATCATGACAAAATCATTGCCTGCCCCTTGATATTTTTCAAATTTTAAGATCATTTTTAATGAATTGATTATCAATTATTTATTTTAGATGTGTTTTCTATAAAATTAGCAATTACTCCCAGTATTTCATTTTTTAGAAGTTCGTTATGTAATTCGTGTCGTAAACCTTCCCATGCTTTAAAAGTTAACCGTTCATTTTGAGCTTGCTTGACGAACTCTTGGGTTGCTTCGAAAGAAGTAATCTTGTCTGCTGTTCCGTGCATGACCAACATTGGTAACTGACAATTTTGGGCATTCTGAATTGAAAGTTCACCTGATGTAGTGATTTCATGAAATAGACTAGCCGTAATTAAGTCATGTACTAAATTATCATTTTCATATTTTTGGGCAATATTAGGATCGGTTGAAAGCTCTTCTACAACTAATGTACTTTTTTCAGTATATTTTGGAAATATTTTGACCATCAATTTACCTAGTTGTACTTTCCATGCAGGAGGCTCGAATGCTAACCGAAACCAAGAACTGGTTAAAATTGCACCAGTTAAATAAGTTGGTTTTTGTGTAATTAAAAAATGGGCAACTAAATTTCCACCCATACTATGCCCATATAAAAATAATGGAATCTTTGGGAATTTTTCAGTAACTAAAGCAAGTGTTAATTGAATTTGTTCCATAAAATCCTGAATATTAGATATATGTCCACGCTTTCCCTCCGATTTTCCATGCCCCAATAAGTCAAAACCAATCCACCCAATATTCTTCTGTGTTAAAAACTCAGCAACATGTTCGTAACGTTGACAATGTTCTCCAAACCCATGTACTGAGATACTAATAGCTTGTAAGGGGATATTTTCTGAATGAGAATCGGGTAATCGTCCAATACCATAGACTTTTTGCTTTTGTTGAGTTTCAAAGTCAAAATCAAATTTTATCATGTAATTTTTGGAGTCAAATTAAATAATTCATAATCTTCTATCATTTAAAGTTAGTCAATTTTTTGTAAGCTATAAGAGGATATTCTTCTACTTGGATAAATTTTTTTTGAAAAATGTGCTATACTTATAGGTTTTAAGCTTTTTCTGAAACTATTCAGAATTAAAGCTGGCTTTCTTATTTTAAGATATTGTTGAACTTATAAAGTTTTATGATAATTTAAACGTATAAAAAAAAGAAATAAGGTTTTCTATTAATAAATATACCAAGAAATAAATAATTTTGATTTTCCAAAAAGATCGCTTACCTTTCGAGTTGTCTTATTATAAATACAAATGACATTTTTTACCCCCGACTTTATCACTTTTTTTGAGGAACTTACTGTAAATAATACTCGTGAGTGGTTTCAGAAAAATAAAAAGCATTTTGAAGAAAATGCTAAAGATCCTTTTGAAATTTTTATTGCCGAAATAATTGCTCGTGTTCATGAACTTGAACCAGAAGTAATATTAGAACCCAAACAGGCTATTTTTCGGATCTATCGTGATATTCGGTTTTCGAAAGATAAAACTCCTTATAAAACGCATTTTGGTGCAGTGATTAATGAGGGAGGACGGAAAAATACACAAACAGGCGGAATTTACATTCAATGTAATGCCAAACAAATGATGATTGGTGGTGGAATGTATGCCCCAAATAAGGAAAATTTATTACGAATTCGCCGAGAAATACAAGCTAATCCTGAAGTATTTCAAGCAATTTTGAATGCCCCTGATTTTCGAGAAGTTTATGGTGAGTTGAGGGGTAATAAAAACAAAATCTTACCAAAGGAATTTAAAGCTGACCAAGAACACATCCCTACTTTATTTTACAAACAATTTTTTGTAATGGCAGAATATCCGTCTCAGGAAGTCCTTTTACGAACCGATTTACTGGATTTTGTGATGAGACATTACCAAATTCTTAAACCGTTAAATGATTACTTAAAAGAGGCAATTCTTACATAAGTAACTCAAAAAATTTCTAAATTTTATTTTCAAAGTATCAAACCATAAGGGTATTTTAGGAGATAAAAAGTGACAATAACGTATCTTTACAAAAACCCTTGGAATGTTTTCCTAAAAGAGGGTGTTGTTTGGTAAGGTGATTAAAAATCTTTGGTCTAGAAATCGTTCCGAATGTGAAGACATTACACTATCTTTTTTTCTTGTTGGTCATTGTTGCTTTATGGGCAATGAAACCTATCGAAAGCAGTAATTATGCACATGCCAGAGCATTTTTTGCGGTCAAGATTGAGAGGGCAGGCTTACGAACGGGAGATAGTTGTAAGCTCAGTTATAGTATGTTTATTCCTGAATCGTATCCTATTAGATTACGTTTTTCAGCAATTCCCGAACAACTACGTATGATTAATCGTCAAATCCGAAAGGCAGGAGTTGCCCTTTCAGCAAGTACGCTTCTATCCAATGATCCTAAACCGATTAAGATTGATGGAAACTATTATAAGGAGCATCGCATCTGGGAATCTTATTGTATGCCACTTCGGGCGGGTGTTCTTAAAATCCCTCCTATGACTTTTACGATGGAAGTCCAAGACCCACGAGGGAGGAATTATCGTGTTTTTCGCTCAGAAGAAGTATTAGTGAGTGTTAGTTCCAATCCTACTCTTATCCAACATGGCGTAGTCTCAAGAACAAAATCTCACTAGAAGAAAATAAAAAAAGCCTGAAAATGCGTGATTAACAGGCTTCTGTATATTTAAAATATCAAAAAATTGCTATAAATATTTTTCTTGAATTACATCTACAGTATCGAATACTCGTGCTGTTTCGCTTGGTTCACCAATCGCTTCGAATCGCCAGTTATCATCTTCCTGACGAATAAATTTACCCATAATCATTGAAACGTGTCCAGCAAAGGTATCATCAGCTGATAAATTAAAAGTGGCTAAAATATGGTCAACACGTTGTGGTGTCCCTTCAAAAATTCGTGCTTTAGAGTAGGGAATAATGGAAAAATCTTGCTTTTGATAGCTATTTAAGAATAAGACAATGGTATGTGAAGCTTCCGATATTTTCTGGAAATCAATTACAATCACTTCATTATCAAGTCCGTCATCACCACCCTCATCTCCTGTTAAGTCATCACCACTATGTCGGATAGCTCCATCTTTTGAGCACACTTGCTTAAAATAAACGGTATCTAGCCGTTTTTTATGAATATCAAAAACGGCGGCACTTCCATCCAAGTCGACATCTTCATTATTGCTTAGGAGGCCAAAAAAGCTTTTTCTCTTAATGGCTCCCCAGTTGAGTCCTACACAAACTTTTTCGAGTTTTCCGCCTCCTTTTTTTTGGAGGTTAATACTTGTTCCTTTTTTTAAGTCTATTGCCATTGCCATAATTTTATGCGTATTTATCGACAAAACCTTGTAAACCAGTACTATAACCTTGTCCAACTGCCATAAATCGCCACTCACCATTTTTGAGATACAGCCGACCGAATTCGACTGCAGTCTCATATGAGAAATCCTCATCTAGTTCATATTGGGCAATTTGGGCATGAGTATCTAAGTCATAAATTCGAATATAAGCATTCTTAACTTGTCCAAAGTTTTGATTTCGAATTTCTGCATCATGAATCGTAACAACAAACAAAATATCAGTAATACCTTCTTGAACCTTAGAAAGTTGTGCTTCTAACATTTCGTCATCTCCATCTCCTGCACCTGTCCGATTATCACCTTTATGAACTAGTGCGCCATCAGGTGAACGTAGGTTATTGTAAAATACAAAAAATTCATCTGAAGGGATTTTACCTTGCTCAGTCAGCATGAAAGCCGAAGTATCTAAGTCAAATGTATTATCATAATTACTGACATCCCAGCCTAGTCCAACACCAACTCGTACTAGTCCTGGTGCTTCTTTAGCTAGATTAATTCGTCCTCCCTTTTTCAAGTTAATTGTCATTCTAAGTTATTAAATCTTTATTGTTAAATTAGTTGTGAACTCATTGAGTTGCATCAAAAATATCGCCAAAAAATAATTTTAGCTACTATTTTCTTAAGCATATTTCTCTTGGATTACGTCTAAAGTATCTAAAATACGCCATGTTTTAGTAGGCTCACCAATTGCTTCAAATTTCCAATCGTCATTTTCTAAATAAAATTTACCCATGACCATTGAAACATATCCCGAAAATCCTTTGTCTGATGATAAATTAAAGTCAGCCAGTACTTTATCTACACGGCGGGCAGTACCTTCATAGATTCGGATTTTAGAATATGGGATATCGGAAAAATCTTGTTTTTTGTAGCTATTCAGAAATAGGACGATGCTTGTCGCATTGGGTGTAATTTTTCGAAAATCAATCGTAATTACTTCATTATCAAGTCCATCATCACCGTGCTGATCTCCTGTTAAGTCATCTCCACTATGCAATACGGCATCATCCTTCGAACGTAGATTTCGAAAATAAACGACCTCAATAAGTTTTTTATTTTGGTCATAAATGGCAGCACTACAGTCAAGATCCACATCTTCGGTTTGTTCTATTAATCCAAACCAAGCTTTTTTGCGGATTGCTCCCCAATTAATACCTACACACACTCGATGCCTGTTCCCAGACTTCATTAGATTGATGTGCGACCCTTTTTTTAAATCGATTGCCATTGTTTATTTATATGTATTTATCAACAAATCCTTGTAATCCATTTCCAGATCCCCTTCCAGTAGCAACAAATCGCCATTCATTATCATTCTGATAAATGCGTCCAAATTCAATGCCTGTTTCGTAAGAAAATTCTTCTTCTAGATTGTACTTTGCAATTTCTTGATTGTTTTCGGTATTAAAAATACGGATGTAAGCATTTCGTATTTGTCCAAAATTTTGCTTTCGGTGTTCTGCCTCATGTATAGTAACCACAAATAAGATCTCTGAGATGTCTGAACGTGTTTTTGTTAAGTCGACTATTAGTGTTTCATCATCACCATCTCCCGCACCTGTTCGGTTATCACCCGTATGTTCTACCGAACCATCAGGGGAGTAAAGATTATTATAAAACACAAAAAACTCATCTTCAGGTGTTTTGCCTTTGAGATTTAATAAAAAAGCGGAGGCATCTAAGTCGAATTGTGCGCCACCGTATTCATTCACATCCCAACCTAACCCCACGCCTACTTGCTGGAGTTGTGGAATTTTCGTTAGATTAACACGTCCTCCTTTTCGTAACTCGACCGCCATTTTTTAGAAATGAGTTGGAAAAATAATTATTTTGGTATGTTTGAGTATTGAATTTAGCTTAAGATTGCTGGTTAAAGCTATAAAACTTGACATTAAAAAACAAGTTTTGTAAGATAGATTTTACAAAAAACAATAGAAAGTTAATTTTCAACAAACCCTAATCAACCATTTTTTACATTGAATTTTTTATTTCTCAAAAATCCGACTTTAGGAAAGTAAATATAAAATCCGATTTTTCTGAAAAATTTACGATATTTTGGTCTTTCTATAAGGAAACTGGACATTGCTCAAACTATGTAAAATAATGTACTATACACGAAAACAAATTCCTTTATCAAGATTATTAAACATAGCACAAGAACTAAGAAAATGTTTGCAAGATTCGTCTGATTACATGGACTTGCCTGTATTTCAATTAATTGCTAATTCAGCCCATTATTTGATAAAATTTTATCTACGAAATAACCCTGATTTATACGAAAAACTTATTGCTATTCTTCCGAACCATATTCCATTTTGTCAGGAAATCCCATCGGCTAATCAAGTATATTTGACCCAAGATTTAGCCCAGCTTGAGCAATATCTTCAGCTTCTGAAAAAAAATACGATAGAAACTATTTTTCAAGGAGGAGAATATCATCTAGTTTTTAAAACTTCATGTCAGTTTTTTTTACCTTATCGTATATTTATTCCTCTAAACAACAAAAATAAATCGAAAAAGTACAAACTAATTATTGGGTTACACGGGGCTGGGTATGATGAAAATTTATTTATACAAGAATATGTTAAAAATGACCAAAATGTACTATATCAACTTGCTGAAAATCATGAGTTTATAGTTGCTTCTTTGTTTGTAGGCAGCCAACTTCCATTTTATTTGAATCGAACAGAAAATGAAAATAATGTTTATGACTTTTTACAACATCTTTTATCTATTTTTCCAATCGATAGAAATCATATCTTTTTAATAGGACATTCAATGGGATGTCGAGGGGCTTGGAACTTAGCTACTGATTATTCTGATTTTCAGGGAATTGCTTTTGTGGCGGGAGCTGCCAGTACAAGCCAATTTTCAAAGTACCACCAGTTTATGACTCCTATGTTTTATGCGTATGGCGGAAAAGATACAGTTGTCAAACCTAATATTGCTGAAAGTTTTTTAGAAGGTTTAGATGAAAAAACTAAAAGCTTGGTTATCCGAAATTATCCTGAAGCAAATCATCAGAGTATTCTGCCTGATTCTGCATCTGATATTTTGGAGTTTTTTACCAATCTTTAAATAGTTATGTAAAGATTCTTAACGCAATAGGTTTAATTTGATGATTAAAAATAAATACTAAAATCGAACTCCAATTACTAAAACATCATCGACTTGCCGTTTTGTGTCTTGCCATATTTTAAGTTCATTTTCAAGGGTTTGGAGCTGAATGGACATTGGTTGAACTTGAATTTTATGTAGAAATCTACGAAATCTCTTTGTCATATACTTTTTTCCTTCCGCATTGATTTGATCAGCAAAACCATCTGTAGTTAAATAAATTGTGTCTCCTTTTTGTAAGGGAATAAGATGTTGAGTAAACTTTTTTCCTTTTTTATACCGAAAACTTCCTCCAATCGGAAAAGGATTGCCTTTAATTTGCTCAATATCTCCTTCATTTCGTTGTAAAATTAAGGGGCGATTGGCTCCAGCATAATACAATTGTGAGAAGTCTTTCTGAATAGAACAAAAAACAATATCCATTCCATCCCGATTTTTGTAATGGTTCTGTTCATTGGGATCTTGACGCAAAAGTTTAGTTACTTCAACATTCAAATGAGTCAAAATAGTACGGGGTTTTTCCCATTTTTTTTCTTTAACTACTTTATCCAAAACCATATACCCAATTAAAGACATAAAAGCACCTGGTACCCCATGCCCTGTACAATCCACTGCGGTAATAAAATAGTAACTTTCGTTTTCGGCAAACCAGTAAAAATCACCACTCACTACATCCTTGGGCAAATAGAATACAAAACTTTCAGGAAAGGCTTGCCGAATGGTCTCTAATTTTGGTAAGATGGCTTGTTGGATGCGTTTTGCATAATTAATACTAGCAAGTATATTTTTATTTTTTTGTTCAATTATTTTGTACAATTCCATGATTCGATGTGCCTCTGCCAATTCTTCCTCTTGCTGACTAATCATCCGCTCGGCTTCTTTTTGTTTTGAAATATCCCGAAAGGTAATGACCCGATACCACTGCTCTTGATATTCTACTTTTCTACTTTCGATTTCTAAGGGAAACAAACTGCCATCTAATCGCATTCCGAAGGCTTCTGTGGGTGTCTCAGCTGCTTGTTCGACTAAACTTTGGGGATTTTCTCCTGCAATAAAATCAATGATTGCCTTGTCTTTGGGTTGTTCAGGTGTATATCCAAACATATTTTCAAATGCTGAATTACACTCCGAAATGCGACCGTTTTGAATAAATGTTATTCCTTCTTGTGTTACTTCCGAAAGTTTAAGAAGTCGTTCTTTACTTTCTTGGACTTGCAATAGGCTATGCCTCAATTGTTGATCTTTGTTTAAGGCATTGAGATTAGAACCAATATCATAACTAATTTTCTTTAAGAATTTGATATATTTTTCTTCTGGTTTTTTGAGAAAAATCATTTCTAAAACGCCTCGAACTCTCTGATTATAAAGTAACGGAATAATAACCAATGCAGAAGGCTTGATTTCCATCGTAGAAATATGAAAGGAAAAAAAATGAGTAGGCAAATCATCCAATAAAATAATTTCCTTGGACTTAGCTGATTGTCCAACTAAACCATCCCCAAAAACTAAAGAAGCTTGAGTCGGCTTTTGGAGAGCATAGCCCGCCACAAACTCTAATATTTCTGTGTGATAATCAGCTTTATATAGTGCTGACTGCAAGCCTCTCATAAAGGGGGTTAATTCATTCAGTAACTTTTCACCCCATGCAGTAATTGTTTGGTCTCGTTGCCAGCGCATCACTTCCACAAAATGAACTATGTTAGAATCATAAAATTGGGATTCTTCTAGTTTTTGCCATGTTTCTGGATTGATTTCTTTGTGGGGCATAAAGCGAAAAATTAGATAAAATTTTGATTTTTAATGTATTATTGAACGCCTTTGTTTTTTAGATATTTAGCAAATTGCATATCTTCCTCTAAAATATGGTGCGTAATCCAAGACCTAAGAAAAGTCAAAAGCTCAAATGAAGAAGCTTCTTGACGTTCCAGCTTCCCATAAAACTCCGTTATTTTATCAATAAAGTCTTCGTGTTCATTTTGGTGTAAAATAATATCAACATAATCATACCGTTCCATGAGTTCTTCCTCTGTCCGAAAATGGATTTGAGCATATTCCCTTAATTTTTGAAGAATTTCAGGAATCATCTGTCGTCCACCACTTTCCTCGAGTGCTTCGAAAAGCTGATTTGTTATTTCGACCAATTTAAGATGTTGTCGATCGATAATGGTAATGTTTGTTTCGTATTTTTTCTCCCATATAATAAACATAATAATCTGTATTTTAGATGGTTATAAGTTATTTATATCCTTCATGAGTTATCAATTCTGTGAAGGATAAAATTTTAATCACACTTTCTTTAGGTCTGTAATATCTGAAGCTAACATCATAATCTTAATAATTTGTCCGTCCTCTTCCCGAATGACAGGAGTCAAACTAACTGAAAACCAAAATTCTTTTCGATTTTTACCCAAAAACTTGAAATGCCCACCTTGAGGCTTGCCCTGTCGGAGTTCTGCCCAAAAATTTTCATATTGTTGTGTTTTGGCAAAATCCGTCTCTACAAAAATATTGTATTGTTTACCAATTACTTCCTCGACTTCATAGCCTAGATGATGTAAAAGTAAAGCGTTTGCCGTTAAAATCACTCCACTTTTATCCATTTCCAAATAAAAATTAGAACTATGAACTGCTGCCCAGAGTGCCTTTTGATAAGCTTGTTCTTTTTTGCTTTTCTCTTGTGTGGCTCGTAGTTCCTCAACGGTTTGTCGTGCTTCTTCCTCTTGAGCTTGGAGTCGACTCGAAATTTCTTGTGATTCAGCTAATAATAGTTGGGTTTTCATGTTACTAAAAATATTTTGTAGCATGGCAGCCACGTTCTTACAAGCTCGTTTTCCAAATTCGATTTGTTCTGTTTCATAAGGCTTGAGGCTAGTCAATTCAATAACTCCCTGTACATCTTCATTATAAACCAGTGGAATAATCATAATATTTCCATTTTCAACCTGCGAAAGTGCAGAAGCGACTCGTGCGCTACTTGCAGGCAAATCATCTAAAACGATGAATTCTTTGGTTTTTGCTGCCTGTCCAAGCAAATTCTCGCCTAATTGGAAATCTCGTTTACCTAAGGTCTCAGGAGTACAAGCATAACCACCTACGGCTTTAAGAGTCGAATCCTGTAAAATAAACATCACTCCCCGCATCGAATGAGTAACTTTACAAATATTATGCAAAATAATATCGGTAAATTCTTGAATGGATTTATCATAATTCAAGCGCATCAAATCATCTAATTTTGACAAATACCCTTCAATAATTTGAGCATTCTCCATTTCGGCTTGTTTGGCTTTGAGAGTCTCCTGAATGATTTGTAATTCTTGTTTTTGTTTTTCTGCTACCTCCAAAGATGTTTGTAGGTCAGCCGTGCGGGCATTGATGCGTCTTCCTAATTCTTTATTCAGGATTTCAAAGTCGGCTGATTTTCGCTCTAAATCATCCTGAATAGTTTGCATTTCTTCGTTATGTTGTTTTAACTCTTCTTCCTGAGCTTGTGCCTCTTGTAGAGCTTTCTGATTTTCTTTTGTTAATTTAACTAAGCTATTTCGGGCTTTTGTTAATGCCATGCCCATCACATTCTCAGGATTAGTATCTAATTTCACCGTAAAGTTTCCTTGTCCAATCTCAATAGCATACTCACTTTCACGCTCAAATTTATCAACTAAATTATTCACCGCTACCACAATCTCACCAAGTTCATTCTTAGGAGGTTTGCGTTTTGTGACTAGTTTTCCTTGCCCAACTTCCATAACTAATTCAACTACACTTTGTACCGAAACAGATAAATTATGAATTAAAATGTAACCCATAACCACAAAAATCAAAATCACTACTCCGAAGATGCTCAAAATAGTCGAATTGGTATTACTTATCCGAGAAATCATAATAGCGACATTCTCACCTACTCGTTCTGTCTGGGTGGTATTCAATTGTTTAGCCACACGGCTCAAAGTAGTATATTGATATAGCGCATCTCCTTGTAAGATTTCATAAGCTCCTTTGGTTTCTTTAGTGGTCAAGATATCATTCTCAATATTTGCATCAATAATAACGGTCATTTCTTTCTGAGAATCTTCAAACATCGGTAACATCGAATAAAGTGTATCAATTCGTTTTACATTCTCTTCAATTTGCATGAAGGGTTGCAACTTTTTGAGTGAGTCCAAAGCAGGATAAATCTCAGTTCGCCAAATTTTAGCTCGTTCGTGTATGCGAGTTTTATCCAAAGTAAGTAAGTACATTCGTTGCATCGAAGCTACCCGATTGATGCCCACCAATATACTTGCCGAATGGGAAGCTAGTGGAAAACGAAGGCTTACGACTTGACTTTTGATAGAATCTGCAGTATTTTCATTACGCACAAATACAAAAACTACCACAAATGCAAAGAGTAGGGTAACTGTTGCAAAAATAAGTAAGATACGTCCTTTAATAGAATTAAGCATACCTGTTGTGTTTAGTGAGTGTTAAATGGAGTGCAATAAGATTTAGGCAATCGAATACTTTTTATTTTACCATTTTATCGGGATATAGGTTACTTTAAACCAAAATGTTAGATAAGAGATTCTGAACCAAATCAGTCATTTTTTAGCTAAAAAAGACAAAGGTTACAATGTTCAAACATATCCTGAAAAGTAGCCCAAAAATTAGAAATAAAGATTTCTAAAATTAATGTAAACTTCATATGAGTAAAAAACATATTTAAAAATAAACTAATCTGTGATTATACAAATATACTAAAATAATCATTGGTTTTAATTTAATTTTGTAATTATTTAATAATCAATACTTTTTGGCGATAAAGTTTTTTTATAGCAAGCTGTATTTATTAAAGCAGTAGCACCAAAAAAATTAAAGGAAGGAATAATAAACACTAATTTTTAATTAATGATTGTTTATATTAATCATAATGATTTGGATAACAGTTAATTTCTAAAAAAACTTGCATCTGTGCCAATTTTGGACAAAAAACAGGAATTAAATACGATTAATTTTTGACTAATAAGAAAACGATAAAGTTGGAAGAAATCTTAATTAGTATTTTTTAATATTTACTTCCCAACTAAAATAAAAGAAGCCCAATAGTATGGAGCAGAAAACTGACCGTTTCGAATCATTTTCAATTTGGCATTCCGAAGTGCTTGAGCAAAATTAGGTGTATCTGTTTCTAAGAAATTTTGGTAATAATTTTGCATTAAATCTGCTGTTGAAGCATCCGAAACTCGCCATAATGAAAGCGTCATATTTTTTGCACCCGCATAAAGCAAAGCCCTTGATAATCCGATAATTCCCTCTCCTTTTTTAATTTTACCGAGTCCTGTTTGGCATGCCGAAAGTGTGACTAAATCTGAATTAATTTTGAGATTATAAATTTCACCTGAAAACAAATTTCCATCCTCTTGACCATCCGAATTTGATAAAAAAACTCGAGATAATTCAGGAGTACTTTCATTTACAGCTCCATGTGTTGCTAAATGAATATATTTGTATTTTTCTAAGTTATCAGATTTGATGAATTTTTCACTTGCCGTTTCATATAATCGAGATTCTGTAGCAATTCCCTTACGAACAAATAATTTTTCAAGGTTTAGTACCTCGGTTTCAGTATAAGGCAAACTGGGTAAATTCTTATATTCATAATCTTCTGATTTAGAAATTTTAAACCTTACAGGGGCAAATAATAAGATTCCGCTAGTAGGTTGTTTTTGAAGCGGAGAGATGGATAATAATGAGGTTGCATATAAATAACTAATATCATATTTCCGAATTAAATAAGGAACATTTGGTAGAAATTCTTTGATTTTATTTCTTGGTACTTTTTCTGTTTTTTTAGTTAATAGTACTTCAAAAGGAATTGTCCCTAATCGTCCATCAGGAATAATGATTAATTTTTTGATTCTTTTAGGTAGTTTTTTGGGGAAAAGTTGCTGATAAAGTAACTGTCCTGTTTGAATAAATTTTTGGTGAGCTTGATAAAAAATGGCATTCCGTAAGCTGATTAATTTTTTATCAAACTTTCTTATTTTAGGAACTTCCAGTATTTCTAGTTCATCCGAAAAAACTCGAAAAATATATAGTTCTTCTTGTGTGGTAAAATAGCTAATTAGTACTGTATTTTCTGGAATCAATTCTTGTAAATCTTTGATTTGTAAATAAGTCGGATTGTATTTAAGATGATAATATTGGGGATAGTTTTTTTCCATATCTAAGGTAAATTTATCATACACCCGATTGAATTGTACGATTTGATTTCGCCATTTTGATTCGTTTTCTGTGCCGATATTTTCGGCTAGTTTTTGCTCAAAACGAGCCAATTCACTTTTTAAATCTTGTTCTTTTTGAAGAATATTCTTGGGTATACCCGCAAAAGTTTTCGCTCTAGTTTCTGTTACTGCCGAAAGTAAAACACTTGCCTTGCTTCGTTCGGCAAAATAAAAAGCCTTTTCTTTCCAGATTCGAGGACGTACCGCATAATCTGCGAGTGCCAAACAAATCCGAACGGCATCACCATAAACTTCGGACATCATTTCACTCAAAGCAATTTTATCTTTTTGGTGTGTTCGGGTTTGGCGAATGTGATTAGCCAAGGTGTCACACTTTTCTAATAGTTGAATTGCTTCTTGTAAATCTTTGAATCTCAATGTTTTAGTATAATGAAGTCCTTCCCAAGCACGTGCTTTCAGATGCAAGCTATTTAGTAAAACTTCGGCACGATAGTAATTTTCAAAATTTGGATTTTGTAAAATACGTGTACTCTGAAAATTAGGAACATTAGCAATTAAGGCACTTTGATAAGCATCTAATGCCTTTGTATAGGCTTTTTGAGTAGCATAAATTGAGCCTATTAGATTATAAATTCCTGCAATTTCAGGATGTTTTTCACCATAATATTTATGGTAAATTTTGAGTGCTTTTTGTTGTTCATTTAAGGCTTGGTCATATTTTTTTTCATCAGCATAAATTTGCCCAATATTCGAAATGAGAAAGGCTTCATTAGGGTGTTGTTCATTGTGATGTAAGTTTTGCCAAATTTTTAAGGCTTTTTTTAAGTTAAATAAGGCAAATTCAGGATTCTTTTGCGCTCGGTAAATTAAGGCGATATTGGTGTAAACGTTTGCAGTTGTCGGGTGATTTTCAGAGTAAATTTGGGCGTAAATAAAAAGAGCTTTTTGATAATATTTTAGAGCTTCCTTTGTAAGCCCATAAGTAAGTCCAATGTTATTGTATGAACCTGCGGTTTCAGGATGACGTTCACCATAATATTTTTTTCTGATATATAAAGCTTTGTGGTGTAAGTTTAATGCACTTTTAGTACGTCCCGTGTTCCAAAGAACTAATCCTAAATTAGAGTAAACTTCAGCCATTTTAGTTTGATAATCAGATTTTGCTGTTTCATAAATTTTTAAGGCTTTTTCAAAAGATTCCTGTGCCTTCTCATTTTGTCCTTTGTGTAGTTCTATTAAACCTTGATAGTTCGACTTATTTGCTTGGATAAGTGAATTTTGAGTTATTTTGATTTTAGTTAATGTCTTCTCAGCTTCTTCGAATTTTCCACTACGAATTAAAATTTTAATAATATTAAGTCTGTTTTTACTAAGTTTTATCGTATCTTTTTTAGTTTCATCATTATCTAAAATTGCTTGGAAAGCTCTCAAAGATTCGGTATAATTTCCATATAAAAACAAAGAATCTGCATGGCGTTCTTGTTTGGATAAATCGGTGTCTTGTGCTGCGATTTCCTCCAAAAAAATCAACATGAATAGTAGAGAAATAATTTGAAATAGTTTCATGAATTTCATTATTTACAATTTTTATTAAATTTTTTGTCTACAATAATTTGTGAGCTTTTGTTAATATAATTTTATGAGATTGTAATTTGCTGATAATTAATATTTTAACTACCCAAGAATTTTAAAATTTTGGAGAGTTAAGTAATAGTTACGAATTATTGTGTCCAATGACCTCATGTAAAAATCACTTTGAAAGAATCATGCTAAAATCTTATCTTTGCCCTAAAAAAAGAAAATGCAACAAGCCATGGAAACAGATGCTAAAACTACGTCTGAATCTGCCGAAAAGTTAGAATTTACGGTTGAAGGCATGACGTGTGCTTCGTGTGCGGTCAATCTTGAAAACTTTCTCAAGAAACAAAAAAATATCGAAACCGTTTCCGTAAGTTTTCCTGACCATTCAGCGCGGATTACACTCAAATCCGAGAAGATTTCTATCAAAAAACTACAAAAAGCTGTCCAAAAAACGGGATTTCAAATTATTGAAAAAAATCGTTCGAAGCGATTTGAGAATGAAAAAATACGTCTGAAAGAACTCAAAAACCGACTGATTATCAGTGGTATTTTTACCTTTCCGATTTTTATTTTTTCAATGTTTTGGAAAATCCCATTTGCCGAATATATTTTATTTACTTTATCGCTTCCAGTTCTTATCTATGGTGGGAAAGAGTTTTTCATAAATGCCTTTAGACAAGCTAGGCAAGGTATGAGTAATATGGATACTTTGGTAGCATTGAGTACAGGAACAGCGTTTTTATTCAGTGTTTTGACTACTTTTTTACCCGAATTTTTCGAAAAAAATGGACTTTTGACACATGTTTATTATGAGTCGGCAGCAGTAATTATTACGTTGATTCTGGTCGGAAAATACGCCGAAGAATCTGCTAAGTCACGGACTTCTTTTGCGGTCAAAAAACTAATGCAATTACAACCCGATACCGTTACGATAATAGAAGAGGGGCAACCCATTGAAAAATCCTCTGGCGAAATTCAGGCAAGAGATCGTATTTTGGTAAAAGCAGGTGAACGAATTTCAGCAGATGGTCAAGTTATTGTAGGTCAGTCATTTGTAGATGAAAGTATGCTTTCTGGAGAACCTTTGCCTGTCCCTAAAAAAATAGGTGATTTGGTGAAGGCAGGAACAATCAATCAAAATGGAATATTGGAAATTCAGGCGACAAAAGTAGGTCATGAAACTCTTTTAGCTCGGATTATTCAACGGGTTGAGGAAGCACAGGCGGGTAAGCCTCCGATTCAGAAAATGGTGGATAAAATTGCAGGTATTTTTGTACCAACTGTCTTAGGAATAGCCTTCTTAACTTTTTTAATTTGGCTGATTTTTGGCGAATTTGCATATGCTTTTTCCAATTTTATTGCTGTCTTAATTATTGCTTGCCCCTGTGCTTTGGGTCTGGCAACACCGACCGCCCTGACTGTTGGAATTGGTCGGGGAGCTTCACTCGGAATCTTGATAAAGGATGCTGAACAATTGCAAAAAATTGCTGAAATTGATGCAGTAGTTTTGGACAAAACGGGAACAATTACTGAAGGAAATCCAAAAGTTACTAATTGTATTTTTTCAAGAAAATGTCAAGAAACCCAAAAAGAAAGTTTTTATCAAAAGATAATCTATTTAGCAGAATCAAAATCTGACCATCCCCTAGCTAAAGCAGTTCTTCAGTATTTTGAAAATCAATTTTCAGAAACAGGTTTTAACAATTTTAAGGATATACAAATTACGAATTTTGAAAATATCTCAGGTAAAGGGATTCAGTTTAAAATCTCTGAAAAACAATTTTTTATAGGAAATAAGAATTTTGTTTATGAAAATAAAATTTCCATTCCTACGGATTTAGATTTTGCCATTAAAGAATTTGAGGCAGAAGGAAAAACGTTAATTTTAACTGCAGATAAAGAAGAAGTTTTTGGTGTTTTGGCTATTGCCGATACAATAAAAAAATCTACCTTTTCATTTATTGAAAAATTGCATCAAAATAAGATTGAAGTTTTTATGTTAACAGGAGATCATGAAAAATCAGCTCAACAGGTGGCTCAAGAAATTGGCATTAAAAATTATAAAGCAGGAGTTTTACCTGATGAAAAAGGAAAGTTTATTCAACACCTTCAAAATCAAGGTAAAATTGTAGCGATGACAGGAGATGGCATCAATGATTCGGAGGCTTTAGCTCGTGCAGATGTAGGAATTTCTTTGGCAGGTGGCTCAGATATTGCGTTAGAATCGGCTGGAATGACATTACTCAATAGTGACTTGAATGGTATTTTGACGGCTAAAAAATTATCGGAAGCAGTCCTGAAAACCATTCGGCAAAATTTATTTTGGGCATTCATTTATAATGTGTTAGCGATTCCTTTGGCAATGGGAATTTTGTATCCTTTGACGGGATTCTTATTAAATCCAATGGTAGGAGGGTTGGCTATGGCAATGAGTTCGGTTTCGGTGGTTAGCAATAGTTTACGCTTAAAATATGAAAATCTAAATTAATCATTAGAGGTCGTTTAAAAATTTTTGAAAAATATCTTTAAGGAATACACTTTATTTAGTGAAATAGCTTTCATTACTCAAAATCGCTGATTTCCATAAAGTAGCGTTTGCAGACGCTACTTTATGGAAATTCATGTAAAAACATTGATTATCAATGTTTTATTTAGAATTTAAACAGCCTCTTATACTTAGTTTTTCATTTACAAAACTAAGTATTTAAATTTATTTAATCTTCTTGTTTATAAATCTTAATAACAAAAGGCTGTGTATGGTCATGTAAAATTAAGACATCATCAGAGCGTAAGATGTACCAAATATATTTATTAGATTGATTGTCAGTATTTTGAAGTTCAAATTTTAAGAATGTTCCCTGAACATCTTGCATTATTTTGGTGATGTCAAAATTACCATTAAACTCTCCATAAGTACTTGATAAGGTATAAAATAACTCCTTAGTTTTGGGATCAGTTTTTTGGCTAATGAATAGTTGTGGAATAAAGAAACCTCCTTCTCCTGTGTCGTACTGGTTATATTTTGGGTAATTTTCAGGATTGCTGAGGTATTTATTTAATTCATAACTTTTATTTCCTTGTACATTAATTTCTGTTTCTAAATTCCAGATACCGTCTAGGGCTTTATCCTTTGGCGAAACTTCATAGGGAAACTCAGGTTCTTTAGTCCATATTTGCTCTGTGATTTTACTGTTTTTGATTTGTTGAATTGTAAGTTTATTTTCCTGATTATCAATAATTTTCCATACAAATTTTTCAATTGTTTTATCTGTATCGGTTTTGACAGAAAATAGGATCTGGTTACCTTTAATTTCATAAAATGCTATTTTTTCAGAAGCCTCGAAGTTATGAAATAATAAATACAAATATTTATTATTTTTAACTGTTCGTTCAACTGCTGTAAATCGTAAAGGAGAGGCAGCTCCATAAAGTGACCATGTTCCTTCCAAAGAAATAGATTTATTTTCTGTAATTTCTTGATTTTCAGAATTTACAGTAAATAAAGTAAAAAAAAATACGATAAAAAGAACTGAAGTACGTAATTGCATCATTATAACAAGTTTATTATTTTTAAGTTGTTTATTGGTGTTTGAACGAAGTAATATAAGTAACCTTATAATACTTAGGAATTTTTTAACCTCTAAAGCTTAAAAAGTATTTTGTAAAGATAAAAAAATTAAGGCATAGAGCTAATTATTTTTGCGATTTTAGTTAAATAAATATATAAACTTATCGTGTCGATAATCGAACTAATATCCGATAATCTCAAATCCAAATAACTATATTTTTATGTTTTCACAAGAAGAGCTTAAACGTTACGGGCGACACCTAATTTTGCCTGAAATTGGGATAGAAGGACAAAAAAAACTCCAGAAAGCAAGTGTATTGATGGTTGGTGCAGGTGGCTTAGGTTGTCCAATTTTACAATACCTAACAGCGGCAGGAGTTGGTACTATTGGTATTTTGGATTTTGACAGAGTAGAGGAATCTAATTTACAACGTCAGATTTTGTATGATAGCACTGATATAGGCAAACGCAAGGTAGATGTTGCACATCAAAAATTACAATTGCAAAATCCTCTTGTTCAGTTCAAAATATACCCTCAACGACTTGATCAAACTAATGCGTTAGAAATCTTGAAAGATTATGATATTATTGTTGATGGTTCGGACAATTTTGAAACTCGTTATCTGGTTAATGATGCGTGTGTGATGTTGGGTAAGCCTCTAGTTTTTGGCGCAATTTTTAAATTTGATGGGCAAGTTTCAGTTTTTAATTACGAAGGTAGTGCTACTTATCGTTGTTTATTTCCTGAGCCTCCCGAAGTAGGTACGATGCCTAATTGTGCTGAAATAGGTGTTTTAGGTGTTTTACCTGCTATTATTGGATGTTTACAAGCTAGTGAAGTTCTGAAAATGATTATTGGACTCGGAGAAGTCTTGCAGAATAAACTTTTACTTTTTGATGCCCTGACAATGCAATTTTCTACGATTCGTTTTGCTTTAAATCCTAGTAATCTGGAAATTAAAGAATTTGTAGATTATGAGGTATTTTGTGGTACAAAAAAATCTAGTGTAATAAATAATGATACTCCTCAAATTTCTGTCATGGAACTTCAGGAAGAAATCAAGCAAAACACGAATTTGCAGTTAATTGATGTTCGAGAGGAAATTGAGCATGAAATGTATAATATTGGAGGTAAAAATATTCCACTTTATGACCTAAAATCTGAACTTTCTGAGATTAATCCTCATCAAAAGACGGTGGTTTATTGCCAGAAAGGTGTCCGAAGTCGAAAGGCTATTAAAATCCTAAAATCTCATTTTCCACAGACTTCATTTTATAGCCTTGAAAATGGCTTACAAAATTGGAAAGATTAGATGCTCCATTGAAACTAATTATCACTTTTTTCAGCTTTTCAAAAGCTATTTTACCTATAAGTAGTTTAAATGTTAATGTTATTATCATTTCCCGAATAAAGAAAGAGAAATTCACTAGTAAAAGTTTATTAATTTTACTTTCATTATTTATGTTGATTATACTATGAATGTTCATGATTACTTTGAGGCTCCTGTTTTTATTTTACTAGCTACTATAGTTGCCTTTGTTTTTCGAGGAGCTATACGAGACTATTATTTACATAAATATTATGGCTGGGCTTTATATTCAAAGTTTGTTGGTGCATTGGCTTTAGGAGCTATTTACACCTTTTATTATGGGGGCGGTGATACGATTAGTTATCATATTGTAGGGCATCAAATTGCTTTAATTGCCGATTTTGATTTTGATGCTTTTATTGGTATTATAACCCATAGTATTGCAGAGCAAGATGCTCATTTATATCATTATACAAAGCACAATATCTTTGTCCAAAAACAAGATGAACGTACCTATTTCTTAATTCGAATCGTGGGACTGATTGAGTGGCTTACTGTAGAAACATATTCCATTAAAGCACTCATTTTTTCTTGTTTCAGTTTTATAGGAACGGCTTTGATGTACAAAACATTTGCAGATGTTTATCCTCGAATACGTAGAAAGCTGCTTCTGATCTGCTTTTTTATTCCCTCAGTAGTGTTTTGGGGGTCGGGATTAATGAAAGATACCATAACCTTTGGTGCATTGGGGCTTTCTTTTTATGGTTTTTATTTTGGGATTATCAAACGCAAACACCTTCCTTTTACTATACCTGCTATTCTAATAGGTTTTTGGCTTATTTATAGAATAAAATTATATATTTTAATTTGTTGGATTCCTGCTTTGATGCTTTGGTTTTATTTAGTTTACAATGCTTCGATTAAATCATGGTTTTTACGAATGATTATTGCACCAATTCTATTAGCAGGAGCAGGATTTGTTGGTTTTACAGGAGTTACTCAAATTACTCAAGGAACAGAATATAGTTTTTCGAACCTAGCGGAAAAAACAACCGTAACCTCAAAATATTTGCGGAGTATTAGTACTGAAGGTGGAAGTTATGATATTGGTGAATATGATGGAACTTTAACAGGACTTCTGAAGTACATTCCACAAGCAGTAGTCGTTGCCTTATTTCGTCCATTTCCTTGGGAAGCAGGCTTCAATCCTGTTCGTTTATTGTCTGCTTTAGAAGCATTTGGATTTTTATTATTGACCTTACGAGTATTTACTAGAGCTAATCCATTTCGGATATTTCGACTTATTATTGCTGAGCCACTTGTAGCAGCATCTTTGGTATTTTCTTTAGCATTTTCATTTGCGGTAGGAGTTGCCTCAGGAAATTTTGGGGCATTAGTTCGTTATAAAATTCCTATGATGCCGTTTTATTTGGTGGCTATGCTAGTACTTTTAGATAAAAGTGAGAAAATAAAAAAGACCAATACCAAGAAAAAAACAACCCAAAAAAAGTCCAAGAAATCAAAACACAAAGCTCATCATCGCAAAATTAGAACAGGACTTTCTCGTCTTTCGATTCCGAAATCTGGATTTAATCACTTAGACTAAATCTTTATTTTATTAAAAAATCTGCTTAATCAGGTGCTTATAATACTAAAATTGCTGAAACCACTTTAGAGTTTCTCGCATACTGTAAGTTGCACAAGTGCGGTGATTGGCTTGAGGAGCAGGATCAATTAAAGTTACGTCGGTTCCGTGTTTTTGTAAGGTCTCAGTAGTTATTTGAGCATGTTTTATTGTAATTACTTCGTCGGCTTCACAGTGACAAATTTTTACAGGTACATTAACCTTAAAATCATAGACATCATTTTGTTTCATGGCTACACGAAGTGGGTGATTTTCGTCAGATTCAAATGCTTCTAAATAAGTAGGTTGTAGTAATTCTTTGGCAATACCAGAGGTTGGCATTTCTAAAGCAATATCATCAAAAGTAAAGGGCATTTCGGGTGTAAAATATTTCTTTAAATTTTCGTCGTAAGGGCTAACAAAAACTTCATCTGGACTTTGAAATAAATCATAGATTTCATCATAAGCATAAATTACATAGGGTAATAATTCAGAAAAAGAATAAGGTTCATTTCGCATCAAAAAGAGCCGTTGAGTGGTCGATATATCTAATGGCGCACCTCCAGAAGCGACTGCTCTTACTTGAAATTCTTCTGTTAAGTTGAGTTCAATGTCCCGAATGGTTGCCATAGTTGCATGCCCACCTTGTGAATAACCTGCCAGAAAAACTTCTCCATTAAGCGATACATGATTTTCCGAACAAAAATTCCGAGTAGCCCGCATCATATCAATTGTGGCAGAAGCTTCGGTTTCTGCATGAACAAATGGATGAAAAACAGGACTATCTCCCAGCCCTAAATAGTCAGGCAAAGCCGTCACGTAGCCTTCTGTTCCGAATATAACTCCAAAAAAATGCTCTAATGAACGTTGCGAAGGAACATCTGTTTTTGTCATTGTTGCACCATGTTGATAACTAACCAGTGATGCATCTGTGACATTTTCAGGAATGACTACCAATCCTGAAGCAGGTGTAAAATTTCCTTGAATATCAATAGTTTGGTAGATGATTTTATAAAGTGAAACATCATAAGAATAAGTTAATTCTTTCGTAAAATCCTGACTGGTGTCTAGTAGTGTCAAAAGAGCAGTAATATTATCTGCAGATAATTTTTGAATGAACGATGTTTCAATAATTTGTCCTCGTTTGGGAGGAATATTAGGTACTGTTTCCTCATTATTATCGGATTTACAGGCTGTTAATCCCCATAAACTAAAGATAAAAATAGTTATTTTTGAAGTGTATGCTTTCATAAAGTTATTTGAGTTAGTATTTAATAAGTATTTGAAAACTTGATTTTGAACTTACATAAGAAAAAATTGAGAAATAAATATAATAAGATTAGGCTAGTATTTGAATGGTATTGTCATTTTTCACATAAAAGACTTCCTTTGTTACCGAATTATTAAAATTAAAGAAATGGTTTAAAAACCAAAGGTATTTATTTGCTTTTTTGGGGCTTGTTCTGCACTTTGCAAATTATAATGGCTTTAAATGGAAATTCAAATGAAAAAAATAGCGGTCTTTACATCGGGTGGTGATGCTCCAGGCATGAATGCTTGTATTCGAGCAGTTGTACGTGGCGCAATTTATCATGGTTTAGAACCTTACGGCATTTATCGAGGTTATAACGGCATGATAAGCGGAGATATCGTAAAGATGAATTCCCACATGGTAAGTAATATTTTACAAATTGGTGGAACTATCTTAAAATCAGCACGTTCTAAAAAATTTAGAACCCAAGAAGGACGCCAAAAAGCCTATGATAATTTGCAAAAACATGGTATTGAAGGCTTAGTAGCCATTGGTGGAAATGGAACATTTACGGGAGCAAAACTTTTTCATGAAGAATTTGGAATTCCAACAGTTGGTGTACCAGGAACAATTGATAATGACCTTTATGGTACGAATGCTACTTTAGGGTTTGACACGGCAGTAAATACAGCGATTGATGCCATTGATAAAATTCGAGATACTGCAGGCTCACATGATCGTATTTTTTTCGTGGAGGTTATGGGGCGTGATGCAGGTTATTTAGGAATTCGGTCAGGTATTGGTGGCGGGGCAGAAATGGTACTTATCCCTGAAAAAAAACAAACAATTGAAGATGTAATTTCTAATATTAGAGAAGGACATGCAAGAGCTAAAACCTCTTCTATCATTGTAGTTGCGGAAGGTGAACATATGGGAAATGCAAATAGTGTTGCTCATCGTGTCAAAGAACATTTACAAGATATGGATATTCGAGTAACTACTTTAGGACATATTCAGCGAGGTGGCGCACCTACAGCAATGGATAGAGTTCGTGGGAGTCGAATGGGCTTGGCGGCTGTAGAAGCTCTCATGGCAGGCAAAACGGATATTATGGTAGGTATTTTGAATCATAAAATTGCCTACACTCCTTTTGAAGATACGATTACTAAAAAGAAACCTTTTCAACAAGATATGCTCCGAATGGTTGAAATATTAAGTATATAAAAATTTGATAATCAAAATATTAAGCCTATAGGAACTTAAAAATCCTTATAGGCTTTTTTTAGTTGGAAATTTACTTTCGTAATCCTAATTTAGCAATAATGGCTCTATATCGCTCAATATCTTTTTTGGCTAAATATTTGAGCAAGCTACGGCGTTTACCAACCAATTTCAAAAGACTCAATCGTGTAGCATGGTCTTTTTTATGGGTTTTCAAATGTTCTGTAAGGTACTGAATGCGGTGTGTAAATAAGGCGACTTGTGCTTCAGGTGCGCCTGTATCTTGGGCATTTTTACCATACTTTTCGAAAATCTCTGCTTTTTTAGCACTTGTGATCTTTTCTACCATGATTAAATTTAGTTACGATAATTTTCTCGTTCGCACTTTAACGTAACGAACGAGAAAACATCAATTCAACGTAAAACTTCAAAACGGGTGCAAAGATACTTTTTTTGTTAGTTATTTCGCTATAAATAAGTGAAAATTTAATATGCTTTTTAGTGTGCTTTAAAATTCTATTCTTTTAGAAAAATACTAGCATAGTCTTGTATTTGTCTAGGTGAAATATCTTTAATATTTGTTTTGGGATAAGGAGGTAAGATTGCCATCGAGTTTGGAGTAGGTAAATACCATAATCCCATAATTTCTAGTGGGCTTCGCTTTTCCAACCATCCCCAAATACTGATATAATTTGTTTGACACATTTGAGCAATATGACTGGGACCACAGTCATTTGCAACGACTAGATTGGCTTGTTGTACTGTGTGAATTAACTCATAAATTGAAGCAGAAATCAAAAGTGAATATGTATCTGGAAGTAAGCATTTTTGAATTTCAGGAATAAATTGTTTTTCTGAATTTCCTAGAATAAAGATTAAATGGGAATCAGAGTATTTTTGTTGTATCAACTTACAAAATTCTAAGAAATTTTGAATCCCCCAACGTTTATATTCACCTTCTCCACCACCAGCCATTAAGACAATGTTGTTTTGGGCAAGAAATCGTTTATTTTTAATATGTTTATGACCTAATTGCTTGAAAAGTTCAAAAGATAGGGTGATATCTAAACCTAATTTTTCTAGAACTCTCAGATAATTAAAAGCAATATAAGTTGAATTTTGAAAGGGAATAGTATCAAAATAAATTCGATGGAAGACAGAGAGCTTTGGTGTAAAACTAATTTTTATTCTTGTACGAATAAACTGGCAGTACCAATGCACCTTTTCAGATTTGTGTCGTAAATTAATCAATAAGTCAGGCTTTAAAGCATTGAGTCTCTGAATACTAAAAGAAACTTTTTCCACTTTTTTGCTATAAAAAAAGATATCATCAACTAACTCGTAATCCAAAAATAATTTTGCTTCATCATAATTAGCACAAATATAAATTTTAGCTTTTGGGAAAGAGTGCCTTAGTGTTAGAAAAAATGGAAATTGTACCAACATTGCCCCAAAAAAAGGTTTGTTTGGTATAAAAACAATAATGTTTTGAATATTCTGAGAAGTAATTAACATGGGTTCATAGATTCAAACAAAAAAACCATTACAAAAGTAACGGTTTTTCAAAATTATCAATTGGAAATTAGTTTAATATTTCATTTTATTTGAGTTGTTTAGGCTGTTCACTACCTTCCGCAATAGACTTCCGCATAGCAGTATCTGACTCCAGATTTTCCAGTTTTTTGTAATCCATTAAGGTCAACTTACCTTCACGAAGTGCCTCTGCAATCGCAATCGGTACTTGAGCTTCTGCCTCAATTACTTTTGCTTTTGCATTTTGTGTTTTGGCTTTCATTTCTTGTTCTACTGCAACTGCCATTGCCCGACGTTCTTCGGCTTTGGCTTCAGCTACCTTCAAGTCAGCTGCTGCTTGTTCGGTTTGCAATTTTGCTCCTACGTTTTCTCCAATATCAATATCAGCAATATCAATTGATAAAATTTCAAAGGCTGTTCCAGCATCTAAACCTTTTGATAAAACCAATCGTGAAATCTTATCAGGATTTTCCAAGACTTCTTGGTGTGTAACTGATGAACCAATTGAAGTAACAATTCCTTCACCAACTCGCGCTAATACTGTTTCTTCTCCTGAACCTCCAATAAGTTGGTCAATGTTAGCTCGAACTGTAACTAAAGCTTTCGCAATCAGTTGAATACCATCCTGAGCAACTGCCGCAACTGAAGGCGTTTCAATCACTTTAGGATTCACCGAAATTTCAACTGCTTCGGAAACATCTCGTCCTGCTAAATCAATCGCTGTCGCTTGTTGAAAAGCTAAATCAATATTGGCTTTATCTGCCGAAATTAGGGCTTTAATAACCGAAGGTACACGTCCACCTGCTAGGTAGTGCGTTTCTAAGTCAGAAATTTGGATCTCTTTTAAGCCAGCCTTACGTGCCGTAATTAAGGATTCTACTATAATTCGAACGGGAGCTCTTCGAAGGCGCATCCCCACCAACTCAAAAATCCCAACAGGTACGCCTGACACGATAGCATTAAACCAAATGGCGAGCGGAATGTAATAGAAAAACGCTCCTATTACTGCAATAAGGACAACAGCAAGAATGACTTCGATAATTAACATAATGTGTGTTGTTATAATTTACTCCAATAGATTAGTTTTCAATTCTAAATACAAAAAATATTTTAGATAAAGTAATCGACAAAATAGCTCACTTTGTAAATTTCATTAAGAACGACCAAAACTACACTTTTCGGCTAAATAAAACAAAATTAACTTTGAAAAAAAATTTCTTAACTGAATGCTTTTCTAGTCCCTAGTTCATAAGAATTATAAACTATCTTGTTCCTTGACATAAATTTTTGCTCCCGAAATTTTGACGATACTAAGCGGTTTTCCTGCTTCAATGAGTCCTCTTTTTGCGGTAACTTCATAAGTTTCTCCTTCAAAGTCAGCAGTTCCAATTGGACGTAATGCTGAAATGCTGACTCCAGTATCTCCAACCTCTAATTTGTTAGAAAGTTTTTCAGAGAGCGCTTCTGTTTCTAGTGTTTTAGAAAGTGTTACTTTTTTCCAAGTGCCTTTTTGGAAGGCTCTATAAATTGTAAAGGCATTGATTACTCCTGCTACTCCGAAGGTGGTCAAGGCAACCTCTCCACCAAATTGAAAATAACTCAGCCCAATACCCAACAAATTTGCAATAATTCCTAAAAAACCTACGACCATTGTCCCAGGCATCAAGAATAATTCAACTACCAACAAGATAGCTCCAACTAAAATTAGTGCAATAACCATTATCCATTCCATATTCAAATATAAACTATTTTTTGAATAATTCCTTCATACACTAGTATTTAACAATTTTTTTTTGATGAGTTTAGACCTTATTTATCTACAAAAACACTTTAAAAAACCCTATAAAAATTTTAATCTTTATAGGGTTAGAGTAAAATAAGAAAACTATGATTTAGAATTTTACACCTGTGTAAGTAAATGGCGTGAATTGTCGTAATTCGGCTTTCACTTTATCATCTACCTCAAGTGTATCAATGAAATTATGAATCGCTTTTTGGTCAATATTTTCATTTCCTCGTGTCAGATTTTTCAAGGCTTCATAAGGTTTAGGATAACCTTCACGCCGTAAAATGGTCTGAATCGCTTCAGCAACTACCGCCCAATTTTCATGTAAATCTCGCTCAATTCGGCTTTCGTTAATTTCTAATTTATTTAGTCCTTTCAATAAAGATTTGAAAGCAATCAAGGTATGAGCCAAAGGAACGCCAATATTTCGTAAAACAGTAGAGTCGGTCAAATCACGTTGTAAACGAGAAATAGGTAATTTAGCAGATAAATGATGAAATAGGGCATTCGCAATACCAAGATTTCCTTCAGCATTTTCAAAGTCAATAGGGTTTACTTTGTGGGGCATTGCAGAAGAACCAACTTCACCTTTTTTGACCTTTTGACGGAAATAACCCATTGATACATAAGTCCATACATCACGAGATAAATCCAATAAAATAGTATTAATTCGAGCAAAATTATCGAATAATGCGGCTAAGAAATCGTAATTATCAATCTGGGTTGTAAATTGTGAACGATTCAAATCTAGAGTGTCATTAATGAAGTTGTCCGCAAATTCTAACCAATCAATATCAGGATAAGCAGCATAGTGAGCATTAAAATTCCCTGTTGCACCGCCAAATTTTGCTGTAATTGGAATATCATCGAATGAATCCAATTGTCCATCCAAACGATATAAAAAAACGGCAAGTTCTTTGCCTAATCGAGTAGGTGAGGCGGGCTGTCCATGTGTAAAAGCTAACATTGGAACATCTTGCCACTCTAAAGCTAAAGCCTCCAGTTTATTCATTAATTCCTCCAAAAGTGGCTCATAAACTTCATGATAGCCTTCGTGAGCTGAAAGCGGGACTGCCGTATTATTAATGTCTTGTGAAGTTAATCCAAAGTGGATAAATTCTTTGTACTCAGATAATCCAAGCTCATCAAACTTTTCTTTGATAAAATATTCGACTGCTTTGACATCATGGTTGGTTACTCGCTCAATATCCTTGATTTTACGAGCATCTGCATTGGTGAATTCAGTATAAATTTCCTGTAAAGCAGGGCGTAGGTCTTGATTAAAGTTTACTAGTTGAGGAAGTGGAATATCACAAAGTGCAATGAAATATTCTATTTCGACCAAAACCCGATATCGAATCAAACCAAACTCAGAAAAAAAGGGTGCTAATTCTTGAGTTTTTGAATGATAACGCCCATCAACAGGCGAAATGGCAGATAAATCAGATAAATTCATAAATAATTGGGTTACGAATTTCTTTAAGCAAAAATTCAAAAAGGAAAGATACAAAAAAAATTAGACTTGGATAAAATTATATTTCTTGACTAAGAACCTTCTTTCTATCAAAAAATGCTTCAAAAATTCAGGCTTTTTAGTAAGTTAATTTTATTATTTTTCAATAAAATAACTAATATAATTTCAATATTAGAATAGACTTTATCACGGCTTATTTTTAGTACTTTAAAATCGCCGTTGGCTGTGTCTCACAGCCGACAAAAAGACCCAAATTAGAGAACGTGATAATGTCTAATTATATGAGTTGAAAATAATATTTTTCTAATTTTCGTCTTTGTCTGTTTGTGTTTTTGTTCCACATTCTGAGCAATAAGGTAAATGTACAAAGTTTAATGTGCCACAATTTGAGCAGTTTTGGAATAATTCCATTCCACAAAATCGACAAAACTTCGTAATTGTCCCATGAACAGGGGCTTTTTTCTTGAGTTTAGAGGGGGTATCTGTCTCCCATTTTCGAATAATGAAATCTTTGCGACAAGATGGGCAACAATGTTCTGTAAGGGCTTTTTCAGCAATTTCGATAGCTACTTGCTTAGAACGTTCTTGAGTTGATTTTTGCAGTTCACGTTTTCGTTTTTCGATAAAAGCACGAACCCGATTAATGAAATAGATTCCTAAAAATATACTCAAAATAATTCCAACAATATAGCGTACATATCCGCCATAATCAGGAAAATAAGGGACTAACCCGAAAAAGAAAGCATAGAGCGAAAATAAAATATAACCTAAAAATAATGACCAATATTTATGGTTTCTACGGCGTAATAAGAAGAAAATTCCCAAGCCTAAAAGTGGTAAAATGACTAATAATCGAATTGCAAAAATTTTTGTTTTGTGAGCTTTTAGATGCTCTTCGTACTCAGTATAAGCGCGTTGCTCTTCTTCATAAATTTGATTATCAATTATTAATTTAGTGCTATCTAATGTAGCTATTTTAGTATCAATAATGGCAACTTCTTTATTCCATTTTTGCTCAACTTTATAATATTTATCCAGTTTTTGAGTCCGTTGTCGAACCTCAGTATCTTCGGTTGGTGATTGTAAGGCTTTGCGGGTTTCGAGCCAATTATCAAAAGATTTTTTCTCTGTAGTGTAATTTTTTTGAGCTACTTGTACCGCTTTTGCAATTCGTTGTTTGGCTATTCGCTGATCTCCAATTAGGCTATCTAATACGTATTGTTTGGCTCGTAATTTTTTGATAAGTTCTTGGTTTTTAAAATCTTCTACATTTGGGTAGGTTGTCCAATCGGCAAGATCATACATCACTTTAGTGGCTAATGAACTCAAAAATATACATAGTACCGAAGCCACCAGAAAATTGATTAATTTAGAGGTACGTTTTAAATTTTTATCATTAAATTCCATTGATTCTTAGAGGTTTAAAACTATAATTTATGACTTTTTTCACAAGAATTGAAAAAAAGTTTACGTAAAGTGCATCCTTTCTAAAAAAGAAAGGTCTTATAGATGTAAGGTTTTTGGGAAACAAGGCAAAACTTCTATTCCAATATATCATAATTGTTTGATATTATGGATTGAGTTTAAAATATTAAAATTTATGAAAAAGTCCCCTCTTTTCTTTGTGTTAATTCTATTGACATTGGCTACTTGCGAAACCTATCATTTGTATTCTGAGAAGAAAAAAGAAATGCAAATAGTAAACGGAAAATGTGAAAATCAACGTTCCACTATTTTGGAAACGAAATCAAGTGAAAAATTACTTATTCCGATTGACTCAGATGTTGAATTAGAGACGGAAACCAACCACCAAAATATCATCAATTTGTCGTTCGGATTGCATCCAACTTTCTAACGTTATATTGAGCATATCTTTTTGCTTCTCTGCTGATTCGGTGTGTATTTTAAGGAGTAAGTTCCGAAAACGTTTTGCCATAAATTTGCGTTTATGTCTTCCACCAAATTGATCTTGATATCCATCTGAATAAATATAAAACCATGTATTACCATCTCCGATAATTTCATGTTTCGTATATTGTCGAATTTCGTCTAAATCTTTCCCCCCAATTGGATATTTATCTCCTTTAATTTTATACACTTCCTGATTTTGGACATAAATAAGCGGATTTTTTGCGCCCGCAAATTCTAACTTTTTTGTTTTGGGATCAATCACACAAATCGTTAAGTCCATTCCGTCCCTATTTTCAGTTTGGTCTTGTTTAAGTGTTCCTCGAATTCCTAGGTGCAATCGATATAAAATTTCTTCAGGCGAGGTGGTCAAATCAATTCGTATAATTTGGTGCAATAATTCATTCCCAATCATGCTCATAAATGCCCCTGGTACGCCATGTCCCGTACAATCTACTGCCGAAATAATCTGTTTTAGCCCACTTTTGGTATTCACTTGGGTATAAAAATAGAAATCACCTGAAACAATATCACGAGGTCTGAAATAAACAAAAGAATCAGGAAATGCTTTTTGGATAATGGTATGATGTGGTAAAATAGCATCCTGAATGCGCTTGGCATAATTAATACTAGCTCGTATATTTTTGTTATGGGTTTCGATTTCCAGATAGGCTTGATGAAGTTTGGCAGTTCGTTCTCGTACTTTCTCCTCCATTTCTTCTGCATATTCTTTAAGTCGGGACTTCATTTCAACTAAAGCATTGCCCAAAACATCGGCATCACTTAATGGCTTAAATTGGACATCAAAATTACCCTTTCCAATTTCTTCAGCTACTAGGGCAGTATTGGCAAAATTTTTGGTTAAACTATTTAGAGCATCAACCATTTGTTGAACAATATCATCGCTATTACCTACGTAAGTTTTTGGTAGTTCACCTCGCCCCAATTGTAGGATATTTTCACGCATCTCAAAGACAGGTACAGAGATATTTCGATGAATATAGACTGAAACCAGTACGATAACACACAATAAAGCCGCTCCCGTAATAATTACAGTCAAAAAACTGCGATCAAAAGCAGCTAACATCTTGATTTTTCGGATGTTTGCTTGCTCGACATTCCGAGAAACAAAGCGGTTTAATAAATTTTCTACCTCATTAATCTGTGGTAAAATAACTTCATGTACCGTTTCTTCGGAAGAAAACAACTTGATAATATCCTTATAATCGTCTGTTACGACCAAAGTCCCCATGATTTCGCCTTGTGCTAATATTAGTGCATCAGTTTTTTCTAAAATAATTTTTAAAGAATCTTGGTTAGCTTGACTCTCAACGGCTTGTGCATACTCTAGGAGTTCTTTTTTGAGACGAGGATAGTCTGTTTGATGGATTTGGCGGAGGCGGTTTTTATCCGTATCATTGACTTGGATATATACCCATGAAGTAATTAATCCTTTGGTTCGAGTCAATAATAAATCAAATTCATTTAATTTGCTTACATATGTATAGAGGGTATTGTTAATATAATCAATATCCTGACGATTTTTATCAGTTGTAATTAAGCTAATCAATCCGTTTAGGATGGTAAACGTAATGATGACTGCAAACCCAATAAAGACCTTTTTGAAGCCTGTTTTAAATTGCATCCGTTACAAAATTTACACTAAAATTTGACCTATGATTTGTCTATTCTTTAGAACTAGATGGGTAAAAATAAGAAAAAATACGTATCTTTTAATACTTATTTTATGTAATTATTTTGATTGATGTTCTGATTTAATTTCTTGAACCATCCTCAAAAATCTTTCCGTGACCCTGTTTCTTTGATAAAAAAGATAAAATGCTTATCATCTTTTTACAAAAAATTGTATTCATTTTAACAAGTTCAGAAGCTGAACAATCAAAAAAGGTTGAAAATTTATTGACCTTCAATTTTCCAAATATGTCCAATATTCTAAATATTTAACACTTCAAAGTTAATTTATTAACTTTTAAATATTTTAAGAACTTCTTGTTCAAGTTCTACTTTTGAGATAGGAACGACTCCTGCATGTTCACAAACCAATCCTCCTCCAAGATTAGCAATTTCAGCCAACCATCTGCCTGAAAACCCCGAAGCTAAACATACTGCTGCCACACTAATCACCGTGTCACCTGCTCCCGAAACGTCGGCAATTTCTCGTTTATGGGCAGGAATTAATTGATTATCAGAATTATATTGAATAAAAACACCATCTTCCGAAAGTGTAATCATAGCATTTTCAATGCCTGTTTCCTCTTTCAGTATTTCGATTGCTTGTGATAAACTTTCTGAATTAGGCTCAATATTCATATCCAATCCTTCCCGTAATTCCTTGAGATTGGGCTTAAAAAGGGTGGCTCCTCGATAATTTTTAAAATTTCGCTTTTTGGGATCAATGACAGTAGGAATCTGTTTTTCTTGAGCAATACCAAGCATCAATGGGATATTTTCTGCTGTTAAAACGCCTTTATCATAGTCTTGAAAAATAATTACGTCTGCTTTTTGGGCTAGTTCTTCGAAAACGGTCAATAATTTCGCTGATTCATTTGCCTGAACAGGGTGTTGGTCTTCTGAGTCAATTCGTAATAAATGCTGTGAACCTCCTAGAACACGGTGTTTAATTGTCGTTTTTCGAGCAGGACTTCGGACAATACCTTGACTCGAAATCTGATTTTTGTTCAATAAATCTTCTAAAAGTTGGGCATCAGAATCATCTCCAATAACCGAACATAAGAAGGGTTCTGCCCCTAATGCTTTGATATTCAGGGCAACATTTCCTGCACCCCCAAGGCGTTTTTCTCGTTTTTGAAGATTAACAACAGCTACAGGGGCTTCAGGTGAGATGCGTTCGACTTTTCCCCATAAGTAGGAGTCAATCATAACATCCCCTACAATGACTACTTTCAATTGATTAAATTGAGCAAATTTTTCCTGTATTTCCATTTTAGTTATAGTCTTGAAATAAAATCTCTCTAAAATATTTTGATTATTTACAAAGCTATTTATAAAAAAAGACATAAAAAAAACAGGAACGGTTTTTTCCGTGTCCTGTTATTCTTAGATAAAATTAATTTCGTAACTAAATAATAAAGGATTAGTGAGCAGCTTCTTCTTTTGGAGCTTCTTCGCCTTCAGCAGGAGCTTCTTCACCTTCAGCAGGAGCTGCTGATTCAGGAGCAACAGCCGTAGAGTCCCCACCAGTAGCTGTAGAATCCCCACCTTCAACTGCTTCCTCAGGAGTTTCAGTAGCATCGACAGGAGCTTCGCTCTCAGCAGGCTGTTCTGTTGGAGCTTCTTCTTTAGGCTTCTCACCACCACAACTCATAAAAGTGAGCATGCCGCCCATCATCAATAATGCAAAAAATTTCTTCATAAATGACATTTGTTTAGTTTGGTTTCTGGCACAAATATAGGCAAAAATTAAATTTAACGAATTTTTAGATTATTTTTTTTCTGAAAAACGAAGAAACTATTATTAAAATATTGATAATCAATGTTTTAAAGCTTGAATTTGCTAAAAACTGACTAATGATTGTTTTTACAACTATCTAAAAATCAATAATTTATGTTAAATTCAAACAAAATTACTTTTTTTTTTGTTTAGCCTTTATTTTAACCTCTGTCTCACCAAATTAATTTTTGATCACTCAAAAAGACTATTCTCATTAGACACTAAAACATAAATATTTAGTTTCAATAAAGTCTTCAATGCCATATTTTGAACCTTCCCGACCTGTACCACTTTCCTTAATTCCTCCGAAGGGAGCCACCGCAGTCGAAATCATTCCTGTATTAATTCCGACCATTCCATATTCCAGTCCTTCAGCAATTTTCCAGATTCGAGAAATATCTCGTCCATAGAAATAAGAAGCCAGACCGTAGGGGGTATCATTGGCTAATGTTATGACTTGCTCATCGGTCTGAAAACGATAAACAGGGGCAACAGGACCAAAAATCTCTTCATGAGTCAATTGCATTTCTGAGGAAGCGTCTGCAATTACGGTAGGCGTATAAAACTGTCCTCCTAGAGGGTGTTTTGTACCACCAGTCAAAATTCTTCCTCCCTTTTGGAGGGCATCACTTACTAAATTTTCAACTTTTGTCAGGGCTTTTTGATTAATAAGAGGTCCAATGACAACTCCTTCTTCTAACCCATTTCCTACTTTTTGTTGAGCTACAGCTTGCGCCAATTTTTCAGTAAACTCCTCATAAATACCCTCTTGGGCATAAATTCGATTGGCACAAACACAGGTTTGCCCCGCGTTTCGGTATTTAGAAGCAATTGCCCCTTGTACCGCTTGGTCAATATCTGCATCATCCAAAACAATAAATGGCGCATTTCCACCTAATTCTAAGGAAACTTTCTTGACGGTGGTGGCACATTGTTGGGCTAATTTTTTCCCCACTTGGGTGGAGCCTGTAAAAGAAAATTTGCGTACCAACGGATGAGTCGTTAATACTTTTCCAATTTTATCAGGATTTTGTCCTACGACTACATTAAAAACACCCTTTGGGAAACCAGCTCTTTCGGCTAAATCTGCCAAAGCCAAAGCCGATAAAGGAGTTAATTCAGCAGGTTTCACAACTACGGTACAACCTGCTGCTAAGGCTGGAGCTACTTTTCGGGTAATCATTGCATTTGGAAAGTTCCAAGGAGTAATCGCTGCCACTACACCAATAGCTTGTTTCAAAACAATAATTCGTTTATCTGCACCATGTGCTGGAATGGTGTCACCATAGATGCGCTTGGCTTCTTCGGCAAACCACTCAATAAAAGATGCTCCATATAAAATTTCGCCTTTGGCTTCGGCAAGGGGCTTGCCTTGTTCAAGTGTCAGGATTTTGGCTAAATCGTCAGCGTTTTCGAGTTGTAAATCGTACCAACGGCGCAAGATTTTAGAACGTTCATCTGCCGTTTTGGCTCTCCAATTAATAAGCGCATCCGAAGCAGCTCGTACAGCTTTATTAGTTTCATATTCTTGAAAATCAGGTACTTGTGCAACTTCTGAGCCATCTAGTGGATTAGTAACAGTAAACGTTTTTCGATTTTCGGCATTCATCCATTTACCATTAATATAACCTTTGGTGCGAAATAAGAATTTGTCTTGGAGTGTTATGGGGGGAGTCATCATATTTTTGAAAATTTATTAAGATTTGATGAGAAATTCGGTTTTAGTTTTGAGTCAAAGGAAATTAAAAATTAAGACAATTCCTATTTTTTCGAAAAGTCTCCGAAACTCGTCTATAAATGTTTGAACTTAGGCGATTTTTGAGCTTTAGAATGAAACTGAAAACAAAATATTTGATGTTACAAGAGAGATTTCTATCACCTATTCTTTTTACAAAACTTTCATAACTCAACAATAAATATTGGGTTTGGTATAGCCTTTGAGAGGGCTTTTTGAGTAAGAAAATTTAGGAAAAAATTCGATTTTTGTGATTAAAAACACAACTAAAAATTAGGCATACAACTCTATGAGACATTTTATTTTATGGATAGCAATTTTTTTTGGGAGTATCGTAATGACTTGGGCGCAGTCTGAAGCCAATATTTGGTATTTTGGTAAAAACGCAGGGCTGGATTTCTCGACCGAAAAGCCTACACAACTAACTGATAGTAGGCTCAATACGATTGAAGGATGTGCCACCATTTCTGATAAAAAAGGAAATTTATTATTTTACACTGATGGGATTACGGTTTGGAATAAAAACCATCAATTGATGCAAAATGGAGATTCACTTAAAGGAGATCCTTCGTCTACGCAGTCAGGGGTTATCATCCCTAAGCCCGAAAATAATCAGATTTATTATGTGTTTACTATTGATAAGGAGGCGGGACCAAATGGATTGCGTTATTCGGTAGTTAATATTTCTAAAAATAATGGGTTAGGAGCAGTTATTGAAAAAAATATTTTACTAAAAGCTCCTGTAACCGAAAAAGTTACAGCCGTAAAACATCGCAATGGAAAAGATATGTGGGTGATTGCTCATGTCTGGAATTCGGATGAGTTTTTGGTCTATCGTATTACTAAGAATGGTGTAGATTTGAAGCCCATTACTAGTAAAGTAGGTTCGATACATACGGATAGTAAAGGATATTTGAAAGCCTCGCCAAGTGGATTAAATTTAGCATTAACTATCGAATCTGCCAATATTGCAGAGGTATTTGAATTTGATAATTTGAATGGAAAAGTTTCTTATCCAATGACCTTAAAATTACCTGAACAGTCAATGGTTTATGGAACGGAGTTTTCGCCTGATGGTTCATTATTGTACATTGGTGCAGGACGAACAGGTAATATTTACCAGTTTAATTTATTGGCTGGCTCGGAAGATGGTGTGAAACGCTCACAAAAAATCATCGGTGAGAATGCTGTGAATGACATAAATTTTGAAGGTTGGTTAGGGGCATTTCAATTAGCTCCTGATGGAAAAATTTACATTTCACGATATGACTTGCCTTATTTAGGTGTGATTAATCATCCAAATAAAATTGATAAAGAATGTGACTATAACCCTGAAGGATTTGCATTACAACATGGTGCCATGAGCAAGCTGGGTATCCCGACCTTTTCCCAAAGCTTCTTTAAACATCGGGAATTAGATGACAAAGAAGTTGAATATTTTGATGGTACTCACAAAATCGGAAGACCTTTAGTATTACGAAGTGTATTATTTGATTCTAATAAATATGATTTACGTCCATCTTCTCGAAAAGAATTAGATTTATTAGCCAAAATATTGAGGGATGATATCCATCTGACTATTGCAGTATTAGGACATACTGACAACCGAGGGGAACAAGAACATAATCTTGAATTGTCTGACAATCGTGCAAAAGCTGTTATGAAATACTTAGAATTGCAAGGAATTCGGACAGATCGGATGACATTTCGGGGGTATGGAAGTGGAAAACCAGTAGCTACAAATGAAACGATTACAGGGCGGCAACTTAATCGGCGAGTAGAATTTATTTTACAGAATTAAAATTAATTAAAGTGTTGATAATCAGGTTTATATAGGCTAGTAAAAGGTTTGAAAATTGGCAAGTCTTACATGGAATGGCTGTATTCAAATAGTAATACTCCTTAAATGTTTTGAGTTATTTGAGAAATTAAATGTCCTGCTGGCGCATTTTACGTAAGATTTGTAATAAGGCTTCTTTGAGTTGAGCCTCCGCTATTTGTTGGTCATCTTCTCGAATGAGCCTTCGATTAATTTTACGTTGTAATCCATTAAAACGAGCGGAGATTTGAATAACTTCATCAAATAAATCTTCGTCTTTTTCTTCTAATTCATCCAATAAATCTTCAATAACAATCTCGATTTTGTTCTGAGCAACTTTAGCCTTGATATTTTTGATAAAATCTGATTCGGCATTTTCAACAGGTACACGTAAGCCGTTTTCTTGGGTAAAAACATGGTGTAATTCGTGAATAAAACTATCCATATCGTGATCAATAAATCGAATTTCTAGCCGATTTACGCAAAAAATGTGAGTAGGAGATTGCGTATTTTCCTCGAAACCAAGAGCATACCCCCCTGAAACGCCTAAAATTTTGAGTAATAATTTGACATACCATTTATCGAACTGAAAACCTAAAAAAATAGCATTACCTTGTCCCGCAGATTTTAAAGCACGGCGTACTACATTTGGGATTTTCTTTGCTCCTGAAATGCTAGGTATGTAATTTAATAAATCATTATATCCAAAAATCAAAGAAGTATCATCCTCAATATTTCCTGCTAAATTATAAATCAGAGGAACTTCTGCTGAAGGTGCTTCTAACTCATTGATTCCTCTGGGTTCTGTGGCTGAATAATATTGAAATACATACTCTAAATCTTGATTTTCAAAGGTTTGATTAAGTAATAAGTCAGGGTTAAAGGAGATAATTAAAGGAAAAGGAATCTGAGCTATTTGTTCATAAATCGGGTGGGGTTGGAGATCAGCGTAAAACTCTTGAATGGCAGAATAAACCTCAAACTTGGACATCTCGTTACGAAAAACAAAAAACTCATTTGTTGCATCATATACAAAGTCAGTTTCATTTTCTATTTTTAAAAAATGAAGTAACTCATTTCTAATCAATTGGTTAGATGTGTTTTTGGCAACGTCAGGACCAAGAAAAAGAACGCTTTTGCCTTGGCGAATACCTTGGACAATACGGCGAATACTTCTATCTGGCGACACGGATGTAAAGGAGTTTAAGGGTCAGTTTTTAAAATGAATTTTTGTTTTTGTTCCTCAATATGAAGTTGCAAGGTAACTTTTGTCCCCTAGATTTTTGGGAAAATTGTCATTTTTTACGTTTTATCTGTGGTTTCTGGAAATTCTTTTTGCCAGTCGGTAGGTCTGAGATGAGTAATATTTCTCGAAATAACGACTACTGCTTTATCCGAAATCCGTTGATAGTCTGTTTCGAAGTAAATAGTTTCAGGTTGTGCTTCTTGAATACGATGTCGGATTCTCACTTTTTTACCTTCAAAAGCTTGACTGTATCGTTGAATTTGTGCTTCTCTATCCGATTCAGGAAATAAACTAAGTACTTTCATGCCAATATAAGGCTGAATCCCACCTGCTTGGTACGCTTCACAGAATGCCTGATTCATATGAACTAAACAATAATCTTTATCTAAAACTAAAACAAAGTCTTGACTTGTATTTTGGATTTGTTCTAAGATTTTCAATTTACTAGAGGTCTCTTGCAATTTTTTCATACTTTCCTCCTGAGTTGCTGTAAATTCTTCCAAATTCATGCGTAACTCTTCTTCTTGTGCCGTTAATTGCTCAAAGTACATTTGTGATTCTTCCAGTAGATTGTTCATACGCTGATTGTTACGTACCGTAGCTAGTACTGAAGCAATATTTTCAGAAATTCGTTCCACGAACTCAACTTCATAAGGTTTAAATAATTGAAAGGAAGCCAGCTCTAAAACTCCGAAAACTTTCCCATTATGAACTAGTGGAACTGCTAGTAAATGAGAAGGGGTAGCTTCTCCAAGTCCAGAAGTAATTAAGATATAATTTTGAGGTACGTTTTTGGTAACAATAGTTTGTTTTTCTTGTACAGTTTGTCCTAAAATATCTGTCCCAACAGGGATTCGTTGCGTTAAGTACTTTCGTTTATTATAGGCATAATGTGCTGTTAGAGAAAGAAATAAGTTTTCTTCCTCTTCTTCTAATACATAGAATCCTCCTTGATTAGCTTCCAGAAACTTAACTAAAGTTGAAATCATCTGGTAGCCAAATTCCTGTTCATTCTCAGGGATATTATTTAGTAAATCATTAAATAAAGCAATTCCTTCATTTGCTCTTCGCCTAACTCGGTCGGTTTGAGTTGAAATTTTGAGGTTTTCTCGCATTTCGAGTAGGGCTTTTCCAAGACGGTCATCTTGGCTAGCTGATTCAAATGAAGTTTCAAAATTTCCTTGTCCTATTTCGGTGGCAAAATTTGTCGCCTGACTTAATTGTTGAGTGAATAACTCCAAATTTCGGATAATATGACCAATCTCATCTTGAGGTAAGGAGTTAAAGTTCAAGTTTAAATTTCCATTGATCAAGCCCTCAGATAGTTGTTTTGTTCTTTGGATAGGCAAAACTAATTGTTTGATGACCCATCGATAAATTAAGATAGTGATAATAAAACTAATGACAAAAAATAATACAATTGCAGTACGCTTAACCTTTTCATTATCAATTCGTTTTTGTTTGTAAGATGTCATCAATTGTTGGTTAGACATGCGTAAATTACTGGTATTCTCTGCAATTTTTTGAAGAAAAAAAGCTTGTTTTGCATAATTAATATCAGACCTTAGATATTGATGCCCCAAAGAATCAGCACGAAAAGAAAGGCGATATAACAAATCACCATCCCGTTGGATTTCTTTTGAGAGTTGCATCATATAGCCTAATAGAGTGGTATGCACTTTATCAGACGCAATAATCTGATTATTATTTTCTAATAGCCCTCCATGTTTTAGAATTCCTAACTGATTAATGAGTTGCTGAGAAGAAGTTTGGAGGTTACTATAAGCTGGCAAATCATGAACAGAAATTTTTTGGGCATAAAGTGAAATGTCTCCAATTAATTGGGTATTAGATGCTTCAATAACTTGTTTATTGTTTTTAGTACCACCTACCTCAAAACTGTAAAATGCAACTCCAAAAAGAGCCAACTTGAGTAAAATAAGTGCAATAAAAAAAATCTGTACCCCTTCTGATATCCGTACATGATTCGTAAAAATCCGCATACTACTTTTCGTATTTATTTTTGGATTAGACTTTAATCTAAAAAAACAATTTACTGATAGTCAATTTGTTATAATACTTAAAGAATGGGTTTTAGAATTTTTGTAAAATTCCCCAAGCTAACATTCCCCAGCCGATTAGCATAGCTGTTCCTCCAATGGGGGTAATTGCACCAAGCCATGTTTTGTTGGTTACACAGAGAATATATAGTGTTCCTGAAAAAATAATTGTGCCAAATAATAAAAACCATCCTGAATAAATAAAAATAGAAGCATTTTTTTGCAAAATGAGCAATCCTAAAAATAATAGACCAAGTGCATGATAAAATTGGTATTTTACAGCAGTTTCAAAAGTTTCTACTCGTCCGCTTTCTGCTAATAGTTCACGCAAACCATGCGCTCCAAACGCACCAATGGCTACGGACAAACCTGCTAAAATTGCGCCTAAAAAAAGAAATAATTTTGCCATCTTTTAAATTATGAGTTTAATTCTGAATTATAACTTTTAAGATTATGATACTTAGAATGTAACAGTATACACTCATACTTGCTAATCCTTCTATAAGAAAAATAAATAAATACTTGAAAACCAAGCTCATCTGAACAATATTAAAATGTAAACTTTGAGCGTCATAAAAATATATGATAATCTTTGATCAAAGGTACATCTTTTTTCAAAAACTCAAATATTACTCCAAAACATCGTCATAAATTGTAGGTTAGTGGTATCTATAAATAAAGCAAAATTTAGTCTAATAACTGATAAACAGTATTTTATAAACTAAATATTACTATATTTCATAAGGTAAATGAGTTAACTTACATAGAAATTTAATTTTCCAGCAAATAAACTGTTTTTGTTGGTGTCATTTGGTTACAACATCAATAAAAATAAATTCGTAATAAGATCTATTATCGGCGTTTAAAAATAAAATTTCCCCCTTCATCACCTGTCATTGGTAATACGCCAAATTGAGGGACTTGTTGATTTGGGCTATTATAAATGACGGCTTTTTTGAGCTGAGCATAAAGGTCTTCGGCACTCAAACAAGAATCAAAATTATCACGTAATTTTTTTAGTAAATATTTCATAAAAACACTATTATCAGGAACGGTTGAGAGGGCACCGCTTGACATGGCTCGCCGACTTGGTAGTTTTTCCATTGCTTCACAAACTACTTGATTAAGATCTCGTGAAAGTCCTGTTACAATCGAACCGCTAAAACAAGCATCTGTAATTACTAAAGTATGTCCAGCTTTAATACCTTTCACATAATCAGTTAATTCTGAATTAGAAAACCACTTTAAACGATTGGTCTTATGAGCATCTGTAGGTAACCAATATCCTACATTATTTTTGAGTGTTCCATGTCCTGCATAAAAGATTAAAAGGTGGTCTTTCTGTTTAAGATTATCTTGTAAGTTCATTAAAGTATTCAAAATATCATCCTTTTTGGGATTTTTTAATAATGTAATATTATGAGGTGAAAACGTATAATTTGACTGCAAAATACGTTTTAGGTTTTCCGCATCTTGAATTGGATTATCCAAATCTTTAATATTATCATCTTGATAGTCTTCTGCTGCAATCAAAAGTGCATGATAATTACCGCCCGTTTGTCCTGTATATTGGATGACACGTTCCTCAGAAGTAGTGGTTTTAGTGGCTGTTTTAACAATAATTTTAATGTAATTTTTACCCGATTTTAGCTTAATTTTCTGATCAATATTTTTATCACAAACTCCTACAATCTCAAATCCTCTTGTTGTATAGCTTTGTCCATTAACAAGCACTTGATAGTCTCTAATTGGGGCAATGGAACTAATACAGGCTTTTATACCTACGGTAGGCGATTTGGAGATCGTGAGACGGCGAGTTGGAAAATCCCAAGTAATTTCAGGAGCCTGATTTTCAATTGTTTTATGTCGGAGATTACTAATTTTATTTTCGTAAATATGGCTTTCTTTCGGATTTAATTGTTTGGCTTCCTGATAATCTGAAATGGCTTTTTGATACAATCCATTTTGTGCATAGGCTTTGGCTCTATCCGAAAAATAAAGGTGATCTTCTGGATAGAGTTGAATCGCTTTAGTTAAATCTTGAATCGCTTTGTTGTAATGTTGCATTTCGATATAAGCTGCTCCACGTGTATGGTAGGTGTAATGTTTTGGGTTGATTTGCAAAGATTTTGTAGCATCTAATATTGCTCCCTGATATTGTTTCAATAAGTATTTTGACCAACCTCTGGCATTGTAGGCTTCGGAATTATTTGGCTGTAAATCAATAGCTTGGGTATAATATTGTATAGATTCCTCATAATCTCCTTTTTGATAGGCTTGATTTCCCTTTTCGTACCAATCCTTATATTGTGAAGAGTTGTCAAAATGATAATCAGACTGTAAAACCACGATTCGTTTGCCATTATCCCACTCGTCCTTAATAAATTGAGAGGGAAATTCGTCACGAGTTCCACAGGTTTCAGCTAATTGACCTTCAGCTAATTGAGACATAATTACTACCCAGTCTGTTTCTCCGTGTCCTACTGCTGTGATATTATAATCTTGATTATATTGGTTTTTTATCCAGTCATTAGGATAATTCTCACTCTGGATATATTTTTGGTTCAAAAACCCCACTCCTTTTGATAAAACAACTGCCCATTCTCCACTTCCATAAGCCAGATGAACAATATCTCGTCCTTCGTCCCATTTGGTTGAAATATAATTTTCAGGGAAATAACTTCTTGTTGCCCAAGCATTTCCATACAAGTTAGAGCCTTTGGACATCACAATTGCCCACTGATTATCCCCAAAGCCTAGATGTGTAATAGCATATCCCTCGTCCCATTTTTGGCTAATCCACTCTCCTGGATAGGCTTCACTAAGTTTATAACTTTGAGTGGTATAGTCCGAATTGCCTGACATGACCACCATCCATTTACTATCACCATATGACATATTGGTAACTCGATTTCCTTTGCGCCATTCGGTACGGATGTACTCGGCAGGAAATTCTTCAGTAAACTGATAACTTTGAGGATAATTTCCTTCACGCATAACCAGAAACCATTGATTTTGAGCATTTAAACTTAAAACTAAAAGGTAAAATCCAAAAACTAAAAGCCGTCTAAAGTGCATGATTCGAAAAGGTTTTGTGATTTAATATTGCTTTTTTAAGAGAAAATGTAGGAAGAAATATTTTAATTTACAAACAAAACAGGAGGTATTTTTGAGGTAAAAAAAATTGAGATAAATTGCTTTTGAAGGAACTCTCTGATAAACTTTTTTTGAATAAAGTCCTTAAATAGATAATATGTGTATATTCAAGATAAAGTTTTATGTTTTACTAAAATTTATTAAAATCTGAAATCATGCCTATCTTTGAAAATAAATATTTGACACTCAAGTATTATGACCATAAAATTTCACAAACAGTGTATTGTGCTTGGAAGGGTTTTTGGGAGAATGAAACTGAAATACAAACAGCATTAGACATTGCCCAAGAGTATCTAAAAACTCATCAAATAAAAGTCATGATTTCAGATTGTTCGACATTAGAAACCATTCCATTATCAACTCAAGACTATATCAATCAATTTTGGTATCCAAAAGCTCAAAAAAATGGATTAATTGCTGAAGTTCTTGTAGATTCCGAGCATTGTATGGGACAAGCTTCCTTAAATGTGCTATTAGATGAAGCACGTGAACATTCCAAATTGATTTTTATCACGGTTAGGAGTTTGACAGAAGCTAAACAACTTGCTGAAGAAATTCTAACGCAGTCTTAGAAACTCGCTTAAATTTGGTGTTATATTTTCTCAAAAATAGCTTTTCGCATCGTTTCGATAGATTCTTCTGTTTCGATTAAACCATGAATCATTCGAACAGTAATGGGGTCAATATTTAATAATTTGCGCGCCTTTTCGACAGTTTCTTGTTCATGTAGTGCATAATCCTGATCTGCTTTTGCCATTTGTATTGCACTATAAAGCAAGGTTCTACGTAAACTTGAACGAACTTTCCCTGTAATATCCTCAGAGTCTAGGTCATGTAAGATACTGGCGAGATCAGCATTTTGATAGTCAAAATCTTCTAACTCTTCAAGAGCATCTTCACCTGTTTCATCATCAATTATCATGAAATAGTCATGAAGCCATCTGGTCTCTTCTTCTGAAACTTCTCCATCTGCTCCTGCAATCGTCAAAAGAGCTTTGCCATAATCTGCAAGAGAATCTACTGCTTGATCACTTAAACCTTCAAAATTGGTTTTTAAAAACAAACTTAAACTATCAACAATTTCACTTTCTACGGTAGCCCCAAGTTCTTTATAAGCAGGGTCAATATGCAAAACCAAGCGTCGCATTCTATCAGTCGCTCGCTCCATATTGATAATTTCTTCAATAGTTTGCTCAATTTCGGGTTTGACATTTAATAAACGGGCAGCTTTGTGAACTGCACGGCGTTCGTCATCAGCAAAATCGCGGTCAGCATACGACATTTTTATCGCATCATAAATGAGGGTTCGGCGGTAATCAATCGGAACATCAAACGAGATCTTGGGCAGAATATCTTCTAAATTAACTTCTCGAAAATCAAACGTGCTTAGGGCTTCAATGACTTCTCCGGGAGCTTGTAACATTTTTTCATGGACACTTAAAAGCCAGTCCATTTCTTCATCAGACACTTTCCCATCTGCACCTGCAATTATGAGTAAGGCGTATCCATAATTACACCACGAATCTAAGGATGCACTCGTATAACCATAAATTGACTTGGCGATAGGAGAAGCTTGAATGATATTTGCCATAAGGATGTCTGAGTTTCAAAATAATATAATCAGCAGTGAATTTTGTATGATTGTATGTTTGTTTTTCCAAAAAACTCGGTGAACAAAGATAAAAAAAAGCCTAAAAAGAACCCAGAATAACTATGGTACACTAGATAAATTTATGAAAATAGCTTAGGAATAAATACCTTTAAATATTTAAAATCCAGTCAAAGGCTTCTTGTTCAGAATTAAAATAGCGTTTCTGGAGTTTTGCACCATCTCCTTCTTCCATGGCTTGTTCTAATGAAAGTTATGGAATCAATTCGGGGCTATTAACAAAAGCAGCATACTTCAAACCTACTAAATCATAAATAGCAAAAATGGTATTACTTACCCAATTCTGTAGTTCAACTTTTATGGTAAAATCAAAATCTACCATACTCACTAATTCCTTGGTAGGCTTGTATTTAGCTACTAGGATACCGTATTGAGTCATTTCATATTTAAATTCTTCATCGGTCATTACCTTAGTTTCTACTGACCATATCTTGTAAAGTAATTGGTGTTCCTCATCAGCTAATACTACTTTAAATTTACTCTCGTAAACAGTTTTCATTCTTGTTATTTTGGATTTGATAAGCTTAGGTATTAACGAAAAACTCGTTAAATTTGTATTAAAATTACATAACCCTAAATCAGATTAATAAGCCTGATAAGGGTTATATTAAAATAGGTTATCCGCTTGAAATAATAGACTGAACCAACGCTTACACTAACTTAAACCAACAAAAATAAGAAAAATTTTATAATCTACAAGTCTAAATTTATTGATAATTTTTCCACCAATTTGTTTGTGGATAATCATTTGATTTTAAGACAACTGGCTCACCAATTTTAGGTGTTATTAAGCTTAAATTTAATTCTTTTGCCTTTTTAGAAACTCGCTCAATCGGATCTGTCCAGCTATGTAGTGCCAATGTAAACGCACCCCAATGAATTGGCATCATCACTTTAGCTTTTACATCTACACCAGCCTGTGCTGTTTCTTCGGGCATCATGTGAATATCACTCCAGCTTTTATTATACTGTCCACATTCCATCAAAGCAAGATCGAATCCGCCAAATTTTTCTCCAATTTCCTTAAAATGAGGAGCATATCCACCATCACCACTAAAATAGACCTTATCATTTTTGCCCAAAATCACCCAAGAACCCCAGAACGTACTTTTTTGGTCAAGAATCCCTCTTCCTGAAAAGTGACGAGCAGGAGTACAAACAAACTGGGTTCCATTAAGTTGCACCTCATCCCACCAATTTAGTTCGTGAATTTTTTCCTCTGCAATTCCCCAACTTCGTAAGTGATTTCCTACCCCCAAAGGCATATAAAAGTTTCCTACTTTATCCTTGAGTTTCATAATTGAACCATAATCCAGATGGTCGTAATGGTCATGTGATAAAATAACGGCATCAATAAAGGGAAGCTTCTCAATTTCAATGGGTAAGGTTCGGCTATATCGTCTAGCTCCGAACCAAGGAGTAGGGGAGGGGACTTTGCCCAACATAGGATCAAGCAAAATATTTTTATCATCAATTTCTAACAAAAATGCCGAATGCCCGAACCATGTTAGACGGGTCTTGTCTTCAGGTTTATTGATAATTTCTAAGGAATCAATCTGTTGAGTTTCAATATTTTCAGAAGGCTGACGTTTCGGATCTTTCTTAAAAAATTCAAGAGTAGTCTTGAAATCAAAACTCATCGAGGTAGGAACTTGGTTCACAAATTTGCCATCTTTATAATGCCCCGATTCGGCATATTTTATCTTTTGTTGGGAGGTTGCTGAACCGCCAAATTCAGGACTCAAATTCATAAAAAGGGTTACTGTAATGACCAACGACACAATCAAAATACCAAGGGCTAATCCTATCATTTTCGCTATTTTTTTTAATTTGTTCATTGTTTTTATACCGTTCTAATTAATGCTTGAGGCTTAATTTTTGTTTAAAACTTTGAGGATATCTGCATTTTCAAGGATTTTCAACTCTGAACCAAAAATACCTACCTGAAACATAGCTTGTGCCAATTCTACTGAAGTAATACTATATTTTTTCCCAAAAGGTCGGATTAAGGGCTTGTAAAGAAAACGCATTAATTGATAGGAGAAATTAGGCTCTGGTCGTGGTTCAACAGGATAGATATAAGAAGGTCGAAAAGCATAGAAGTTTTGAAATCCAATCTTAGTCAATTGATTTTCAGCGATTCCTTTGTCTAATGCAAACATCATTTTGCTTTTTTCGGAGCGGTCAGCTCCTGCACCACTCAAAAGTATAAAATCAGAGTTTGGACTTTTTTCATGGATTTTTTTTGCCAAATTTATAGGAAAATCAACCGTGATTTTTCGGAATATCTCTCTCGAAACTGATCCCGTATAAACTCCTATACAAAAAAGGGTTACGTCTTGATTTTCAAAATGAGAGGCAATTTCATCATAATTTGTAAAATCGTGATGAATGATTTCATGGAGTTTCGGATGTTGGATTGAGGACGGTTTGCGGACAATACTTGTAACTTTTTGGACGTATTCGCTTTCTAGGCAATACTTCAAAATCAGTCCACCAATCATACCTGTTGCTCCCGCCAAGATGACATTCTTCAGAGTCATTCGATTTATTTTATGGGTTAAATTTTTAATCTGAAAGCTGTCTCTAATCCTTTACTAATTTTTAACTAACTTTCCGAGATCTACAAAATAAATATGATAAGAATATAAAGCTTCTTTTTTCAATAAAAAAAATAGATTTTAGAACCTAAACAAAATTAAGTATGACTACTTTATACGGAATATTAATTTATCTGTTTATTATCAATGGTTATGGTTTTTGGATGATGGGAGATGATAAACGTAAGGCTAAAAAGAAACAGTGGCGTACTAAAGAGCGTACTTTATTAACTATTGCATTGGTTGGTGGAGCTTTAGGAGTTGGTGCTGGAATGTCATTCTTTCGACATAAAACCAAAACTCTTATTTTCCAAATTCTTGTTCCTATTTACTTAATTTTGAATGTAATAGGAGTTTATTTTATTTTCAAATACTTCTAAAAATCTAATGTGACGAAATTTAGACTTGGTAAGCTTTAATCTGCCAAGTCTAAATTTTTTTATTTTAAAGATTATAAACCTAATTGCTCTTTGAACACACCTACAAACTCTTCATCTGTCGTCTTTTTGCGAAGGGCTAAGTATTGTTCCGCATCTGCCCCCACATGATATCGTAGTTGATTGGTGCCATCTGTAGCAGCAGTATAAATTACTTCGGCTACACTTTCAGGAGTACTGCTTTGTGACATCATTCCCGAAATTTTTTGCATTACATTAGCTACAAACTCATTATAGTCAGAGAGTCCTTCATCATGTTGGAAATCTAAAGAACGTCCACCAAAATCTGTTGCAATTGCTCCCGGTTCAAGGATTTTCACCCCAATACCAAGTTTTTCTACCTCATAATGCAGCGATTCACTAAAGCCCTCAACGGCAAATTTGGTCGAATGGTAAAGAGAAACTAAGGGGAAAGTAATTCGTCCGCCTACCGAAGACACATTGATAAATAAGCCACTTTTATTTGCTCGGAAATGAGGTAAAATCACACGAGTTACATCAAATAAGCCAAATACATTGACCTCATATTGGCGCATAATGCTTTCTCGTTTAGTCGATTCGAATGTTCCCATTAAGCCATAACCCGCATTGTTTAAAACAACATCAATCTGACCAAATTTCTCAATTGCCTCGTTTACCGCATTTTCGATGCTGGCATAATCCTGTACATCCAGACGAGTAACTAAGACGTTTTCTAACTGTGTGAGTTGGTCTTCTTTCTCAGGAGTTCGCATGGTTGCTACAACATTCCAACCTTTGGCTTGGAAGAATTTAGCTGTTGCTTTTCCAATACCTGTACTCGAACCTGTGATGAAAATGGTTTTGCTCATTTTTAATTTAAAATTAATAGTTTGAAAATAAGAGGTCTAACATTTTAATATAAAAACTCATTATGGACTCACCTAAAGTGATGAGTTAGAAATAATAAAGTGAGTAATCACTCACAAATAACGTAAAAAAATAGCTAAAGGTTATATTTTTCTAATAAAAAAATTCTGAATTTATCTGATACTTCAATCTTTCCTCTGAGAGTAACCATTGTAATACTATCCAATATATAGGTTAATAGCTGTGCTTCCTCTTCTGCCTGCTGATAGCCCAATTCTGTAAAAGCCCAGGTTAATTTATCATATAATGGTTTCATCTTATGAGGGTTATTATATTCTTCTTGCCATTTTAGTTTATATTGTAATTTCCAGAAATTATACTCTGATTTATCTAAGTTGAAAGGTGTTTCAATTGTGTGACGAATGACTTCTTTAGGGTCACTTTCGAAGATAATTGGTGCGAATACTTGCCCCAATTTGAGGTCTGCGTCTTTTATAATAGCCTCTAAAAGCCCTTTTTTATTTTCAAAATGCCTGAAAATCAACCCTTCTGAAACACCTGCCTTTCGAGCTATTTTGCTTGTAGCAGTGGTACTATAGCCCTCATTAGCAAAAAGTTCTAAAGCTACCGTAATAATTTTTTCTTTTTTATCTGTCATTATAAAAAGTGAGTAATCGCTTACAAAATTAAAACAAAATTTTTATATTTCAAATATTTAGCCTTATTTTTTATTTATCCATCTTCTTGATTTTTTTCAAAAAAACTGTAATTAGTCAGCAATCCTGTATCCGTTATCAGGCTGGTAGTATAGTTTTGTTTAACTTATGTTGGTGGATTGATTACATAAAAGTAATGAATAAATGAAGCAAAATGTCGCCATCTTCTTATTACTTTTATGGATTTTGAAAAGCAAAAACTAAATCAATCAAAAGAAATACACAAAGTCGTTTCAGAATTTTATTCCATTTAATTATAAAAGGAAATTTGTATAAAAACCCAAAATACGGCAAACAAAACTATAGATCTTGGAGAAGGGATAATTACAATTGTTTTTATTTTGCCAAATCAAGTCTATGAAATAGAGCCTACACTTAAGAAAGTTAAAAAGTGATCTTTATTCTAACCAAGATTGATGATAATTTTCGTCTTGAATATGAATCGCTTCAGTGGTTAACTGCAATGGTCGGAAGGGGTCAATCATTACAGCAAGTTCTTGCGTTTCAGTTTTACCAATACTTCGCTCAATTGCCTTCGGATGAGGTCCATGTGGAATTCCACTTGGATGTAAACTAATGTGTCCTGCTTCTATGTCATTTCGGCTCATGAAATCACCATCAGCATAATATAAAACCTCATCTGAATCAATATTGCTGTGATGATATGGGGCTGGAATTGCTTTGGGATGATAATCATATAAACGAGGACAAAATGAGCAAACTACAAAGTTATGTGCCTGAAAAGTTTGATGAACTGGGGGCGGCTGATGAACTCGTCCTGTAATTGGTTCAAAATTATGAATCGAAAAACCATAAGGAAAATTATAGCCGTCCCAACCTACTATATCAAACGGATGAGAAGCATAAACAACAGGATGAATTCTACCTTGTTTTCGGATTTTAATCAAAAAATCCCCTGTTTCATCATGCGTTTCGAGATCTTGAGGAAGTTTCAAATCGCGCTCACAAAAAGGAGAATGTTCTACTAATTGTCCGAAATTATTTCGGTATCGTTTGGGGGTATAAATTGGGCTAAATGACGCTATATATAATAAACGATTTTTGGGTGTATCGAAGTCAATTTGATAAATCATCCCTCTCGGAATCACTAGATAATCCCCTGATTCAAAGGCGATATTCCCTAACATAGTACGAAGTTTTCCCGTACCTCGATGGACAAAAATTAACTCATCAGCATCGGCATTTTTATAAAAATAATCGGTCAGGGATTTTTGAGGAGCTGCCACCCCAATTTGTAAATCCGAATTAACCATCAATAAAACACGAGATTCTAAAAAGTCATCTTGAGGAGCAATGTCAAAACTGATAAATTTGCGAGGCATTATATTTTTATCGATCGCAATTTTGGGAGTAACCGAATATGACTCTAAAAATTGACGGGTCATAGTCGGGGGATGCACATGATAAAGTAAAGAAGACATTCCCGAAAAGCCCTCTGTTCCAAATAGTTGTTCGGAATAAAGTCCTCCGTTTGGTTTTTCAAAAATGATGTGTCGTTTAGGTGGGATTTCTCCCAAATGATGATAGATAGGCATAGATGTATTGTTTATTGACTAACAAATTATTCGTATAACAATGATTTGTTATCAATAATATAAATTTAAAGTAAAAAAAGCAAAAATTAAGCAAAGAAATTTCTTAAGAATAAGCTTTTATCTACTCTACTAAAATTTTATTGATTTACAAATTACTGATTATCATTTAGCTTAATAAACAAAGATTGTTCAATAATTTCAATACTAAATATATTTAGTAAATCATTTTTAGTAGGGTAGAGTAGTTTTTGTCTTTTTTGTAATAAGAAAGTTTAAGAATTATCTGAAAATTTCTATAAAATATTCTTTATTAAGAAATGAATATATTTTTAATAAATTTAACTTTATGAGAAAGCTGTCCATAAAAAATCTACATCAAAATCAAATGATTATTCTGGAAGCAATATCAGGAAGTCGAGGGTATGGTCTGGATACTCCACAGTCGGATACTGATATTCGAGGAGTTTTTGTATTGCCTGAAAATCAGATTTTTGGCTTAAATTATACGCCCCAAGTTGCTGACAAAAGTAATGATATAATTTTTTATGAATTAACTCGTTTTGTAGAATTATTATCTAAAAATAATCCTAATATTTTAGAATTAATAGCGATGCCTAAAGACTGTATTTTACAAAAAAATCCATTGATGAATCAATTAAAACCAGAACTATTTTTATCAAAGTTATGTCGAAAAACCTTTGTAGGATATGCAAGGGCACAAATTCAGAAAGCGAAAGGGTTGAACAAGAAAATATTTAATCCTGTTAGCCAAGAACGAAAATCTATTTTACATTTTTGCCAAGTTACAAATAACTCAGGTACAACGACTTTATTGAATTGGTTAGAAAAAAATCATTACCAACAAGAAAACTGTGGATTGGTTAAACTGAGCAATATGAAAGGTTTATTTGCTTTGTTTTATGATACTCAAGAACAATTCAATTACAAAGGAATTATTCAAAAAGAAACCTCAAATGAGGTAAGTTTAAGTTCGGTACCTAAAGGACAAAAAGTAATCACTTATTTATACTTTAATAAGGATGGTTACACGAAATATTGCAAGAATTATAAGGAATATTGGGAATGGGTTAGGAATCGGAATGAAGCTCGCTATGAAAAGACTATTTCGCACGCTCAAAATTACGATTCCAAAAACTTAATGCATACCTTCCGATTGTTAAATATGGCAGAAGAAATAGCTCGTACAGGAAAAATTATGGTTCGTCGACCTGACCGAGATTTTTTATTTAGTATTCGAAATGGTGAATTTTCTTATGATGAATTGATGAAAAAAGCAGAAGAGAAATTGTACCAAATTGATATATTGTTCGAGCAAAGTGATTTACCTGAAGAGCCTAATTTAGTGCAAATTGAGGAGATATTAGTACAAATTAGGAGAAGTTATTATCAATCAATAAAATGAATTTTAACATAAAATTTCATCTAAAAATGATAGGTCTTGTACTAATCTGTAGTTTAGATTATACCTTTGACCTAAGTCTAAAATTTGTCAAAGGTACATATAAATAGTTTAATTATGCATCACTCAGAAGAGGTAACTTGTTGGTTTTGACGTTCATAAAGTATTTGTAGCATTCCATCTTTTAATCCGATATTAGGTACTAAAATTTGGTCAATGTTGGCATATCGCATAATATTAAAATAAATTTGACTGGCAGGAACAATGACATCCGCACGATCTTTATTAAGGCTATACAATCGTTCCCGTTCTTTAGGAGTATACTGAAGTAATTCTGTGCGAATTTGCTCGCCTCTTTGTAAGTTCATTGCTTCACCTTTTGAGGTTTTAGACAACTCAAAAATCTTATTAATATTACCCCCTGTACCAACAGCAATAATTGTATTTTTCAAAGATTTGGTATGTGTCTGAATCCAATTTTCAATCATCATAAATACTTCAGAATTATCATGTTCGATACTTCGCACTCCTCCAATTCGAAATGACTTCGACGCTATTTTTTGGTAATTAGAATATAAATTTAGTTCTGTACTTCCACCACCTACATCAATATGTAAGTAATTATTTTCATCCAAATGAGGGACAATAGAACGAGCCAGAATTTCTGCTTCTTCCTCTCCTGAAATAATATTAACTGAAAGTCCGAAAAGCATTTGTACTTTATCAGCAATTTCCTGACCATTAGAAGCTTCACGCATTGCTGACGTTGCACAAACCATATAGTCCTTAACCTCATAAAGGTCTATTAAAAGCCGAAAAGTTTGCATTAATTTTAAGAAGCGATCTTCACTTTTTCGGGTAATTTTTCCTTTGGAAAAGACATCTTTTCCGAGTCGTAAGGGGAAGCGAATATGCTCTAAACGCTTGGTATAAATTTGATTGTCGTGTTCGGTATAACGAGCCACATGAAAACGAATGGCATTGGAGCCAATATCAGTAACTGCAAGTTTCAAAATTTGTATTATTTTAAGATACTTGATGGATGTTTTATTTCTTGTTTAGCCTTAAAAATACAAAATTTATTATAAAATGAAGTGTGGTGTTTAGCCTCATATAATATGATGAATATATAAAATAAAATAGGAATTATTGTATAATAAGTTGATTATTAAACCTTTAGCAAAGTTTCAAACTTTGCCAAAGGTACAATCTAAATACACAGCTTGTTATTTATAACCAAATTACAAAGGTTTGACTGGGACACAAATATCCACAGTAAACTTACCATCTTCAGGGGCTTCAGGATACATTTCAAAACAAGGCTTATCATCTGGTTGATAACCACTTGTAGGAAACCATTGCCCATAAACCCACTCCCAAGCTGTTTTGAACTGTGAGGGGTCTAAAATAAAACGAGCCACAACACATTTTCCTGATTCGACTTCCATTTTACCAATTTCTCCATCAACTTTGGTGTCTTCGGGAACAGTAATACATACACTTAATCGAAGTTTATCTTCAACCGTAACATTGGGATCATCATGATAAATAATAAGCGAGTTAAAGGATTCGCCACCTAATAATCCACGAGGTCCCGCCCATGCAAAGAGTTGATTCCACAACCGTTCAAATAGTTTTTCATCACCCATGTATGGACCGATATGTCTGACATAAGCTACCGTCATTGAAGGAAGATCTTTCACTTCCACACTTTTGTTAATTTCCATGTTAGTTTTCCATTTTATTTTGTTAGAACTGGTACAAAAGTACATTGATGCGGATGTTTCGGCTTGATGTTCTTTGCTATCCTCTTGACTCAAATTGCGATCTTCTTCTTGGGTCATTCGATATTGAGAAGGAGATACTCCAAAATGACTTTTAAAGTTTCGAGAAAAAATAGAAATATCTGAAAATCCACATTGAAAGGCAATATCCGAAAGGGTATTTTGCGGACTCATTCTAATCAAGGAAGCTGCTTTCTCTAGGCGTACTCGCAAGATAAACTGAAAGGGAGTTTCGCCAACTAAGGCTTGAAAAATACGTGAAAAGTGAAACTTAGAAAAACTAGCTACGGAAGCCAATTCTGCTAATGTAAATGGATGATCAATGTGGTTTTCAATGTAATCAAAAACCTTGTTGATACGGGCTTTGTATTCATCCTGCAGTATTTTTGAGTGTTTTTTCATTTTATTGGAAAATCAGATTTCACCTTTGAATTGAGGCTTATTTTTTATAGAGATTAAAATTTTTACTTTGAAAAATACTTTTTCAATAAAGTATGTATTTTGTTGAATAACAATATATTACAAAAAATCATCTGTTTTTATAAGTTTATAATTTTATTTAATTAATAAAGAAATGAAAACCTAAAGTGACTCAATAAGTTATCAAAAGAAAAGTCAAATTTGTCAATTATGCTTAACTTACTAGCTCTTTTTCAAAGGAAAAATAAATAGTAACTTACAACAATCCACTATTCATAAATTTAAATACTAGAAAGTTTAAAATTAATATGGACTATCAAAATACTGAAAATTTTGCTAATCATTTAGACAAAATTGACCCATTACGGGACTTTCGAAATTATTTTTTAATTCCTCAGAAAAATAGTCAAGAAACAATTTATTTTTGTGGAAATTCCTTAGGATTACAACCAAAATCGGCTAAAACTTACATTGATAAAGAACTCGAAAAATGGGAAAATTTAGCGGTTGAAGGACATTTTAAAGGTGAAAATCCTTGGCTTTATTATCACAAGTTATTGACTAAACCAAGTGCAAAATTAGTTGGAGCAATGCCTTCAGAGGTTGTAGTTATGAATAACCTGACTGTAAATTTACATTTGATGTTGGTTTCATTTTACCAACCGACCTCAAAGAAATTTAAGATTTTGATGGAAGGAGGAGCTTTTCCTTCTGACCAATATGCAATTGAAAGTCAAGTTAAATTTCATGGGTTTTCTCCCGAAGAGTCAATTATTGAAGTTCATCCTCGAGCTAATGAACACACCTTACGAACCGAAGATATTTTACAAAAAATTGAAGAACATAAAGATCAATTGGCTTTGATTTTGTTTGGAGGAATTAATTATTATACAGGTCAATTTTTTGATTTAGAGCAAATTACAAAAAAATCACATGAAATAGGGGCGTTTGCAGGATTTGATTTAGCACATGTAGCAGGGAATATTCCTTTACAACTACATGATTGGAATGTGGACTTTGCAGTATGGTGTTCATACAAATATTTAAATTCTGGAGCTGGTGGAACTTCAGGAGTTTTTGTACACGAAAAACATGGAAGAAATAATGAATTGCCTCGTTTTGCAGGTTGGTGGGGACATGATGAAAAACGGCGGTTTTTGATGGAAAAGGGTTTTGTTCCGATGGAGGGTGCAGAAGGCTGGCAGTTGAGTAATGCTCAAATTATTCCAATGGCGATTCATCGAGCTTCGTTAGAAATTTTTGAAAAAGCTGGATTTTCTAATTTGCGACAAAAAAGCCTAAAAATTACAGGCTTCTTAGAATTCTTGATTCAAGAGTTCAATAACGAACAAAAACGTATTCAAATTGAAATCATTACCCCTAAAAACTCATCAGAGCGTGGTTGTCAATTGTCTTTAATTGTACCTAAAGAAGGTAAAAAGTTGTTTGATTTTCTGACAGAGAACGGTGTAATTGGCGATTGGCGCGAGCCTGATGTGATCCGAATTGCTCCTGTTCCATTGTACAATTCTTTCATGGATATCTTTAAGTTTTATCAGTTACTGCAGAATTATGTTAAATTATAAATTTACTTCTTAAAAATTACATCAGAAATAAATTTGTAAAAAGGATAAAATTATAAACTTAATACCTTATGTCGGTTTCAATTTGTAAACTTACCAAAATTTATGGTGAACAAAAAGCAGTAGACTCTCTTTCCTTCGAAGCCAAAAAAGGCGAAATTTTAGGCTTTTTGGGTCCTAATGGTGCTGGTAAATCAACTACAATGAAAATTGCAACAGGTTATTTATCAGCAACATCAGGAAGTGTGAATGTTTGTGGCTTAGAGGTTACCGAGAACTCAACTGCTATCAAAAAACGGATTGGATACTTGCCTGAACATAATCCACTTTATCTCGAAATGTATGTTCCAGAGTATCTAGAATTTGTTGGAAATTTACATCAAATGCGTGGAACGAAATTGAAACAGCGTATTGGTGAAATGATTGATTTGTGTGGATTGGAACGAGAAAAGCGGAAAAAAATTGGTACACTTTCCAAAGGTTATCGGCAACGAGTAGGACTAGCACAAGCTCTAATTCATAATCCTGAAGTATTAATTTTGGATGAACCTACTTCAGGACTTGATCCTAACCAAATTCTTGAAATCCGAGAAGTTATTCGAACAGTAAGTAAAGAAAAAACGTTAATATTTTCTACACATATTATGCAGGAAGTCAAGGCTTTATGTCATCGTGTGGTCATTATTGATACAGGGAAAATAGTCATTGACAGACCTGTTATGGAACTAAATACAGAAGCTAGCCAACAACGGATTCGAGTAGAGTTTTTGGAAAAAATTGACCCAGAAATATTGAAAAAAATCGAAGGAGTTTTAGAAGTTCAAAAAAATCAGAATGGACAATTCGAAATTTTAGCTAATACAACTCAAGATATTCGACCCGAAATTTTCCAGATGGCTGTTGAACACCAAAAAACTTTATTAGAAATGACTCAAGAAGAAATACCTTTAGAAGAAATTTTTCATAAATTAACAAAAAATAAAGCATAAGTTGATATAAAATTACTGCTTACTAAAAAATATTTTATGCTCTTAAATTACTGCTTTTATGTTTCGATTTTTTGGATATTAATGATTTCAAGTTGTCGCTCTATTCCTCAAAAAGTTGGTTTTTCAGATTTACATAATAGTGCAATTAGTCGATTATTTAACCAAAAAAATGAAGCAGGATTAGAAGATACTACTTTTACAGTAAGTCGGTTAGGGATTCGTAAAGCGGGTGGACAATTATTCGTTTTCTCTTTGGGAGTCAATCGGTTTGATATGCAAAATCCGAAAACTGTTGATATCTCTGAGGTTCTTCAGTTTTTACACAATTTCCGAAATTATACTGCCCAAAATTATCCGAATTTGGTTTTTGCTGAAAATAAAACTCATTTGCGTAAAATCTTACAACAAGGCAAAACAGCCTACGTTTTTGGATTAGAAGGTACATATTTATTAGAAAATAAAATTCATTATTTAGATTCTTTGTATACGGTAGGAGTTCGCAAAATTACGTTTGGTCATCGTTTTCATAATCAATTTATTAGTAAGCCCGAAAGTCGCAATAACTCAACAAGCATTAAAGGATTCCCTGAATTATTAGATGATTATTCAGTAATTTCAGATGAAGGAAGAAAGCTGCTTGAGAAAATGATAGAGAAACAGATGATTATTGGAGTTTCTCATTTAGGAAAGACGGCATTTCAAGAAATTTTAGATTTTAATCAAGGACGAACCAAAATTGTGGCAGGACACTCTAATGTTAAAAAAATTTGTTCCTCAACACGAAATTTGACTGATAATCAAATTCGACAAATCGCTGAAAATAAAGGATTGATTGGAATTTGCTTGCATCAGCCTATGGTTTGGAATACAAAAGAAAAAGCTGATTTACAGAAAGTTATTAGACATGTTCGGCATATTTGTAACTTGGTTGGAGCGAAATTTGTTACCTTTGGAACAGACTTTGAGGGGCGGATTAGTCCTGTTAAAGGTGCTGAGAAACTGAATGCGAATTTCGTACAAAATTTAGTTTTAGAAATGCAAAAACAAGGATTCTCACACCGAGAAATTCGTCAAATTTTGAGTCAAAATATGATTCATTTTTTCCTAAATCTTTAGACCTATAATCAAAATATCATCTGTTTGTGATGTGCTTCCTTTCCATTTTGTAAACTCTTGTGCTAGCATTTTTTTCTGTTCTTCGGCAGAAAAACGGCTGATTTCCATCAAGAAGTTTCGGAATCGTTTTCGTAGGTATTTCATTTCGTAACGTTCTCCAAATTGATCTTGGAATCCATCTGAAAATAAATACAAATTATCTCCTTTTTTAAAGCTAAAAATCTGATTTTCAAAGGTTTTTTGTTGTAATTTTTTATGTGTTGTATGTCCGATTGGATATTTAGAGGCTTTAAAAATTTTCATTTTTTGGTCTTGAATTAACAACATAGGATTTTTTGCTCCTGCAAATTGCGCTATTTGATTTGCTTCGTCTATCATCAAAATGGCTACATCCATTCCATCCTTTAACTGTTTAGAAGAATTGTGATATTTTTTAAGAGCCAAACCAATTTTTCGATCTAGATGATATAGGATTTGGTTAGGTTCAAAAATTTGTTCATTAATAATCTCATCAAATAGCATAGTTCCTAAAACCGTCATAAATGCACCTGAAACACCATGCCCTGTACAGTCTGCTACAATGATGATTTTCAGTGATTTACCTTGATAATTTAAAGTGTAGAATCGGTAAAAATCACCTGATACAATAGCTTTAGGATGGAAAAATACAAATGACTCTGGAAAAAATTCCTGTAATTCATGTTGATTACCTAGAATAGCTTCTTGTACTCGTTTTGCATACTTAATACTATCCGTTACGTGTCGATTTTGGGTTTCTAACTGTTTTTTGGCTTCTCCTAAACGTAGATTCTGCTCAGCAATCAATTGGTTTTGAGCTTCTTGAGCCTCATTGACTGCTGAAAGTTCTTCCATATTTCTACGTAAAATCTTTTCTTGAGTTTTGAGTCTATTGACTTGTCCAAGAACTTTTTCTTCTAGTTCTTTTTGACGTGTAATATTTTGAGCAAAAATTAATATTTTTGTGATTTTTCCTGAAGCGTCTGTAATTGGATTATAAGTTGCATTGACCCAAACTGTCTTTTTATTTTTATGTTGATAGGGATAAATTCCTCGAACAAACTGACCCTTGAGCAAGTTTCCCCATGAAAGATTAAAGTTATTTCGGTTTTCATCTGGTAATAATAAGTGGTGATGTCTGCCCATAATTTCTTGAATACGATAGCCTAAAAGTTTCACAAATTCCTCATTAGCTTCAATAATAATACCATCCATATTGACTGTTATCATGACGGTAGACTTAGAAATTGCCATCATCTTTTGTTTGAAGTCAATGGTCTGATGATGTGCTTTGGTCACATCCTTTCCTAACAAAATGACTTTAGATACTTGATTTTCAGCATTTCGTACAGGTGTGAAAGTAGCATCTAACCAAATTTCATTTCCTTCTTTATCAGTTTTCTTGAAAATTTCGTTTTTCGCAATACCATTTTGGAGGTCATACCAAAAGTCGGCATAACGCTCGTGCCAGTCACTTTGACGATCAGTTAACATCAAATGAGGTTGCCCTTCGATTTCCCTCAAAGAATAGCCAAATGCTTTTAGAAAAATAGAGTTTGCTTTTCGGATTTTACCATCAGGCGAAAATTCTACAAAAGCTAAAGTATTATTAATGGCTCGAAGTTGTTGGGATACGACTTGTCCTTGTTTTCGTAAAGCTTCCTGAGTAGTATTTAAAGCGGCAACATTTTGAAGTAATTTTTTATCCTTCGCAGTTAGTTTTTGATTGTTATTAGCTAATTTTTTATTATTTGTTTCTAATTCTTTCATAATTCGGGCAATTGTTCGGGCAGTAGGTCGAAATAGAAATAGACCAATAAAAACTAATGAGATTAAATTTATCATTAAAAGACCAAACATCTCTTGACCGTACATTTTAAGCCTTTTTCGGTCTTCTTCGTATAGTCGAATAATAATCTTGTTGGTTTCGCTCATAAAAATTTGCTCATGATTGTATAGATTGGCGACTGCTTGATTAATTTTTTCTTCACATTCTGCTTCAATAATAAACTGATTTTCAATACATTTTACAATAGTTTGTACTGCCTGATAAATTGCCCGTTGATGTGGATTGGTTTTTTCAAATAATTTTCGAACTAATTCTTTTTCATCACGAGGCATTTGAAAATCTTCACTTCCTGTAATAAGTTTTCGATGTTCTTCATTCCACGTGTCAGTCAAGTATTTTAAATCAGAAACAAGCAAACGCCTTGATTCTATGCTTTTTAGAGTGCTAATTGTGAAAGCTCGGTTCAAGATTTGTTGGCTTGTTGTACGTTGTTCTTCTGCAATTTTGATGATATGTAAGTCGATTTCTTTTTGTTGGAGTGCATATTGTTCTAGTCCAAAACTAAAAATCATTAGTATCGCTAGTCCAATAAGTACCGCATTGAAGACAATGGGAAGGCGATATTTATTAAATACAGAATCCATAAAGAGGGGCTTTAAATGATAAAAAAGCCATAAACTCACATTCAGAGTTTAGGATATATACTAAACGATAATATATACAAATTATGTACTAAATTGAATGAAATCAAATAAATTCAACAGACTTTTTCATAAGGTATAACATAACTTTATAAGACTTTAACCAAGAATTCATGTCAAAATAATAGTAGAAAATTTAATAATAACGCTGCTTTTCTAAGTTATGTTGTGTGTATAGTTCAAATGTATCTAGGTTTAGTGCAATTAAATTTCCATAACCTTTATCTGTAAAATCATAAAAAACAGCTCCCCCATCAATATTAATAACCTGTGTTCTGCAGGAAATTGATTCTTGAATCATATCTAAAGCAGTTGGTGTGTGTCCGTGTATAATGCGTTTCCCATTTAATTGGTGCTTGTCAATCGGAAAATCACGAATCCACAACATTTCTTCAAAATTCTCAAAAGGATTAGGGATACTAAAGTTAAAGCCTGCATGAACAAGATAATAATCCTCCAATTCATAATAAAAAGGCAATTGAAATAAAAAATCTTGATATACCTTTTTGACTTGGTGATTTTCATCTAAAAGGGTTTCTAGCTGATTCCCATGATGTTGTGCTAATACATCTTCCTCATTTTCAATACTCCAAATAAATTCATCTTCGTGATTACCTCGTAATGGAAAAATGTGATAATTATTTTTTTGCAAATTCAAAATAGTATCCAAGACTCCTTTACTGTCCATCCCTCTATCAATATAATCACCTAAAAAAAATAAGTAATCCGATTTTTGAAGCTGAATTTGATCTAATAGTTTATGAAGTGTCTGCGAACAACCGTGTATATCAGCAATAACAAATCTTCGACTTGCCTCAGAAGTATCCAGTTTATAGAATCTTGGGTATGATGAAAATGATCTCTTCATGTAATAATATATTCTTGATGAAAAAAATCTAGTTTTTAAAGGTACAAAAGAAGAGTATGATTTTTGGCAAAAAATATGACAAATTTTATTAATTTGATTATTTTTTTAAATCAAAATTTGATAAATATTATGCGGAATAGCCCTTGCGCCAAAACTTTCTTTCCAAGTATGTAATCCTTGATTAAGATTTTTTCCTTGGTTTTCAGTCGAAATTCCAAAGCTGAAAAACTTAAAATCAGAATATTTGTTCCGTACTAAATGCTGAAAAAGTAAGGTCAAAGCACCGTGTTTCTTGCCTAATTCAGAGCTGGCAATATATTGAGCATGAGCTACTTCATCAGTTTGGAAAATAAGAGTTCCTGCCACTATCTGTTGATTTTTTTGAACAGAAAAAAAACGAATATTTTTAGGAAATAAATCAACTAAATAAGTTATTTCATTCAAAGAATGTGTTGGGCTAATTTGGTGACGAGTTTTTAAATTGGGAATTAAAATATTTTTCCAAAAGTATGACAAGTTATTGGATTGAATAATTTTAAGGTTATGATTCTGTGCCTTTTGTAAATCCAATTCCCGACTTCTTCCCCTCAAAAATGTAGTAGAACGTAAACTTTGCAAATCAATAATTGCGCCGATATCTTTCCGAATTAATTGGGCTTTGAGTTGATATAAAATTATATCTTCCTCATAATTAGGATATTGTTGATAAAAATAAGGAAGTTGTTTATAAATAATTTTCTGAAATCCCTGCGACTGGAAATAGTTTAGAAGTACTTGAAAAACGGTTTTAGCTTCATGAAGTCGGATATCTTGATGAAAAATAATCCCACCATAGCTCAATCCAGAATGTGAATGAATCGTCTTCTTTTTTTGACAGGCAGGGAATAATGCCAGTAATTTTTTTTTAGAATTAAAAATTAATACTGAATGGTCAATAAATCGTTCCCCGTGATACTCGATAAAATCACGCCGAAATAAGAAAGTGGCGTTTTTGGAAATAGATAAGAAATTATCCCAAATCTGTTTATCGGCAGAAGTATATTTTTTGATAGCCAAACTCTTGATCTTTTTCTGTTTTTTCTTTCGAATATGTAACTTTCTAAAATTTTTATTCGTTACTAAGTGTAAAATTTACAATAACTAAAATTTTAGTATTTTTAAATAATCATTTCTCAAAATCGAGTGCAATTATGAAAATAACTAAAGACATTTATGCGGGATCACTTTCGTTACTTACCGATTTGTACCAGATTACCATGGCGTATGGCTATTGGAAATCGGGAAATATGGACAAAGAAGCCGTTTTTAATTTATTTTTTCGCAAAAATCCTTTCCAAAGTGGCTTTACGGTGGCTTGTGGTCTAGAATATGTGATAGATTATCTTAAAAATTTTAAATTTAGAGAGGATGATTTAGCTTATTTAGAAACGCTAGAAGGTAATGATGGGCAACCACTTTTTGAAACTGGTTTTTTAGATTATCTCCGAACAATGGAATTTTCTTGTGATATTGATGCCGTAGCGGAGGGGTCAATTGTTTTTCCACATGAGCCATTGATTCGGGTCAAAGGCTCATTAATTCAGGGACAATTAATTGAAACACCTCTTTTGAATATCATTAATTTTCAATCTCTTATTGCTACTAAATCGGCACGAATTCGACAAGCAGCTGGTAATCAAACAGTACTTGAATTTGGACTTCGAAGGGCGCAAGGTATTGATGGAGGACTGGCGGCAAGTCGAGCAGCTTACATTGGCGGGGCTTCAGGTACTTCGAATGTCATGGCTGGAAAAATATTCGGAATTCCCGTAAAAGGTACACATGCTCATAGTTGGGTGATGTCCTTTGAGGATGAGCTGGAAGCTTTTAAAGTTTATGCCGAAAGTATGCCTAATAATTGTATTTTTTTGGTTGATACTTACGATACGATTACAGGAATCAAACGGGCAATTGAAGCAGGAAAAATCTTAAAAGAAAAAGGGTATAAAATGGTCGGCATTCGCTTAGACTCAGGGGATTTAGCGTATTTTAGTAATCAAGCTCGGAAATTATTAGATCAAGCAGGATTTCAAGAAACTGTGATTGTAGCAAGTAATGATTTGGATGAGAATATCATTACAAGCCTTAAAATGCAAGATGCCGATATTGATGTCTGGGGAATCGGGACGAAGCTCGTTACAGCATATGACCAGCCTGCATTAGGTGGAGTTTACAAAGTAACTGCTATTCGACAAAACCCTGAAAACCAGTGGGAATATAAGATGAAATTGTCTGAACAAGCTATTAAGATTTCTAATCCTGGTATTTTACAAATGAGACGGTTTTATGATGAGGATGGCTCAGCTATTGGTGATATGATTTATGATACGGAAATTCCTGAGTCAACCAATAAATATTATCAAATTATTGACCCTCTAGATCATACTCGGAGTAAAAAAATCAATAAAAATGTAACACAACGAGAATTACTTACATCTATTTTTAAGAAAGGAAAACTAGTGTATGAGTCACCTAATATTGAAGTAATGAAAACTCACTGTCAACAAGAACTTCAAACATTTCACCGAGGTATTCGTCGTTTTATTAATCCACATCAATATCCTGTTGGCTTAGAAAAGAATCTACATCAACTGAAAACTGACTTGATTTTGACGTTACGGAAAAAGTAATCTATTCTTTTTATGGGGTATTGTAGAGGGTAATTCTTGTTAAAAGTAGGTTTTTATACTCAAAAATGGTTGTAGAACAACTTAATTTTTGAGTTTTTTTGTTTTTATAAGATTTTTAGGCTTTAAATTTATTTTCTTTGTAAGAATGTATTTTGATACACTATTCGTTTAGATTAATTTTTTGATTATCTCCTTCCAATCCATGAGAAAAACAGTTTTTCTTTTTTGGTCTCTTCTCATTTCTTTATTTGCCTTTGAACTGACAGCTCAAAATGATTCCTCTACCCCCTTATATAATGAATTTAATTTCGGAGTGAATTTCAATACTTTAGCTGGTTTTTTGGGTGGTTTTGACTTCCGTTATGCTCATGCTGTGAGTAATTCATCTTATCGGAGTTATTCTCTAAATCTTACACAAATTCGTCATCCCAAAGAAATTAGAGGACATAATGAAATTAATGGGCGAAGTTTTATTCCTGGTAAAAGTAATTATTTGTTTATGATTCGTCCCCAATATGGCTGGGAAAAAGTAGCGTTTGTAAAACGTGAAGAACAAGGTGTGCAAATGCATTTAACGACAAGTGTCGGACCTACCTTTGGGCTGGTTGTGCCGTATGTGATTGCTTATGATGCTGACCCTTCACCCTCTCGAAAACAGATAGTGATAGGACAATATGATCCTGATAAAGTGCATTCCTTTACTGATATTGTTGAGCGTCAAACCTCTTCAAAGGGTTTTTTTAGTGGTAGTTCGATAGTTTATGGAGCTTCAGTTAAGAGTTCAATTATCTTAGAGATGAGTAGTTATAAGAAAAATGTGGCTGGTTTCGAAATCGGAATAATGGCAGATGGCATGATTAAACCTATTGAAATTATGCCTCTTGCTGGGAAAAAACAATACTTTCTGAGTACATTTCTGACTATTTTCTATGGTTGGCGAAACTAAAAGCTTACTACTTGAAATTATTTGAAAATAACTGTTAGCATAAAATCTAAAATCCTAACATTTTAATGGCAGTAATAGCTGCTTCATCACCTTTATTGCCATGTTTTCCTCCTGCTCTGTCGAGGGCTTGCTGTTGATGATCAGGTGTTAATACTCCAAAAATAACAGGTTTATTGTATTTCAATCCAACTTCAGTAATACCATGAGCTACTGCCGAACAAATGAAATCAAAATGACGAGTTTCGCCCTGAATCACACATCCGATACAAATTACTGCATCAATTTCAGAAATTTGGGCGGCGTACTGTGCTCCTAAACTCAATTCAAAACTCCCTGGTACCATTCTTCGGAAAATATTTTCTGGTTTTGCGCCTTCTTTAAGGAGGGTTTGATAAGCTCCATCGTAAAGGGCTTCAGTAACTTCCGTATTCCATTCTGAAACGATAATTGCAAATTTTTTGTCGGCAATATCACCAATATTTTTATCTGAATAATCACTTAGGTTTTTGAGTGAAGAAGCCATATTTTTAGAATTAAATTTTATTAATACAATTTTTTATAAAAAAACCTATAAGGTTTCAAAGCCTTATAGGTTTAGGGTTTGAAATGAAAAATTACTTTAAAAGAGCCAATGCTTCTTTCATTCTTTTTACAGCTTCTATGAGGTTTTCATCCGAAGCTGCATACGAAAGACGAAGGCAATCAGGCGACCCAAACGCCGAACCATCGACCAAGGAAACGTGAGCTTTGTTCAATAAATACATACATAAATCATAAGACGTTTCGATAGTTTGTTCACCATCTGACTTACCAAAGAAACTACTTACATCAGGGAAAATATAAAATGCCCCTTGTGGTGTATTGGTTTTTATGCCATCAATTTCATTGAGCAAGGAAATAACCAAATCTCTACGGCGCAAGTATGTTTTTGCCATTTCCTCGGTAGGAGTCATATCGCCTGTGATACCTGCGACAGCCGCATACTGTGCAATAGAACATGTTCCTGAAGTAACTTGTCCTTGCAATTTGTTACAAGCTTTGGTAATCCAAAGAGGAGCTGCAATATAACCAATTCGCCATCCTGTCATAGCAAATCCTTTTGCGAAGCCATTTACTGTAATGGTGCGGTCTTTGACTTGAGGAAGTGAACCAATACTGAAATGCTTTCCTGTAAAATTGATATGCTCATAGATTTCGTCCGCAATGATAAAGAGGTCATCTTCAGCCGCTACTACGTCCGCAATAGCAGTCAATTCTTCTTTGGTAAATACTGAGCCTGTTGGGTTACAAGGAGAAGAATAAATAATTGCTTTAGTTTTAGGCGTAATCGCTTCTTTCAATTGCTCTGCTGTAACTTTGAAATCGTTTGTAATAGTGCCTTCCAAATAAACAGGAGTTCCTTCTGCCAATTTGATTTGCTCAGCATACGTTACCCAATACGGCGTAAATACAATCACTTCATCACCAGGATTGACAAGGGATAAAATGACATTTGCCAAAGATTGTTTTGCCCCTGTCGAAACCGAAATACAGTCAGGAGTAGTGTCAATATTATTTTGGGTTTTCAATTTATCGGCGATGCCCTGACGTAACTCAGGAATACCGGGGACGGGCGTATAAAACGTATAGCCTGCGTCAATGGCTTCTTTAGCGGCATCTTTGATGTGCTGGGGTGTTCCGAAGTCGGGTTCACCCAAGTTCAGACTAATCACATCATGACCTTGTTGGCGAAGCTCACGTGCTTTGTTCGCCATGCCGATAGTTTGTGATTCGGAAAGGCTATTAATGCGTTCCGAAAGGAGGTTTGATTTTGCCATTTTCTTGATTTTACCTATGGTTTTTTATCAAATCGTCAAAGGTAAAGGATTTTTTTGAGTACTTCAGAAATGTGGGCTTTCTGGACTGGAAAATTATATTTTGAGTTTGAAAATGGAGTTGTTAATATTCAAAATTTTTTAAACAATCTACGTAATATAAGACTTCGTAAATTTGCTGTTAATTGGGAATTTCTGTTAGAGTTTGCATTATCTTAGTAGATTAAAATGAAAGATTGCGAGTAATTCATAACTAAATTATAACGCAATTATAATAACTTGAAATCAAAAATAAAACGTGGAAAACAGATTTGCTAAAAATATTCAATATTTAAAGGACAAATTGAAGATGGAGAACAGATGTATATTTTTTGGATAGATTTAGCAAATTCCGAAAGAACAGGAAAACAGTATTAGTTTTATATTTTAGATATTCACAATAAAATACATGTAAAAAAAATAGTATAACCTTTCCATATCCTACTAAAATTTTCAAAAGGTAGTCAAAGTCTTAGTTTAGATTATAAATTTTCTTTTATGTTAGCTTTTTTTTCTAAAATATCTATTGTAGTTTCTTTTTTATGCTTGATTTCGTGGAACTTATCAGGACAAAACCAACAAAAAATTGATTCGCTCAAACAACTGCTTCAAACTGAATCGGATGATAAAAAACGAGTCGAAATGTATAGTTTGATTGCTCAAAAAAGTATTAATTTCAATTTTGAGGAGTTCGAATTGTACATGAATAAATCCATCAATCTGGCAGAACAAATTTCAGACTTCGAGGGCTTAAATAATGTCTATTATACAGCAGGAAAAATGTACTACTTGAGTGGTTATTACGAAAATGCTATCAGGCGAATTCGGCAAGCTCAGCAACTTTCCGAACAAATTAATGATACACTTATTAATGCTAAGTCATTCAATATCTTAGGGTTAATTCAAAAACGTCAGGGAAATTATGATAAGAGTATTTCGTTACTTCTACAATCTTTAGAACTGCGCCAGCAACTTCAAGATACTAAAGGAGTTGGATTAGTTTACTCAAATATTGCCTCAATTTATGAGCTAAGAGGAAATTATGAAAAGGCTTTAAACTATTATTCCAAGTCCTTAGAAATTGCCCAAGAAATCGGACATGATAAGGGAATTGCCAATGTATATAACAATATTGGTCTGACTTACAAACAACAAGGGAAATACGCCGAAAGTCTTGCCATGTTTTTGAAAGGATTAGCCATTAGCGAAAAAATCAATTACAAACGAGTGCAAGTAGCTGGTTATGTTAATATTGGAATCATACACGATGTACAAAAAAATTACGATAAAGCATTAGAATATTATTTCAAAGCCTTAAAAATCAAGCAGGAAACACAAGATATTCAAACCATTGCACAAATATATACCAACATTGGCATTACCTACAAAAATCAGAAACTATATCAAAAAGCCTTAGATTTTCATTTTAAATCATTGGAAATTAAGCAAAAAGAAAATAACAAAACAGGCATGGTTTATAATTATGAAAATATTGGAGAATGTTATTTTTATCAGAAAAAAACCGAAAAAGCCTTAAATTATTTACAAAAAGGACTGAATTTAAGCCAAGAAATCGGTTTGAAATCATTATCTGCTACATCGTTGTATATTTTGGGACAATTGCATTACGACCTAAAAAATTATTCCAAAGCCAAAAAACTACTTTCTCAAGGCATTGATTTGGCAACTACAATTGGCGAACCTATCATCATACAACAGAGTGTGCAAGTTTTGGCACAAATTGAAAAATCACAAGGAAATTATCAGGATGCTTACCAACATTATGTCCGATACAAAGAACTTTCTGATAGCCTATTTAATATCGAAAAAACCACACAAATTGCCCATCTAAATACCAAATATGAAACCGAAAAAAAAGAACAACAAATCAAGAACTTGGAACAAACTGCCAAAATCCGAGACTTACAATTACGTGAATCGACATGGCGTTTGGTAATGCTGTCGATAGTCTTGATTTTGTTGGTTTTAGTAGGAGTTATTCTGTATCTTTTTTATCGTCAAAAACAATTTAGACTCCAGAAAAAACATCATGAAGTTGAGCAAAAACTTTTACGATTGCAGATGAATCCTCATTTCATTTTTAATGCGTTGGCAGTTATCCAAAAATATATGTTTGATGCAAATGGTAAAAAAGCCAGTTTTTATTTGGCGAGGTTTTCTAATCTGATGCGACAAGTTTTGGAAAACTCCAGACATGAATATATTGCCTTGGACGAAGAGATTACGATGTTAGATAATTATTTAACTTTGCAGAATCTCCGACAAAAACAGCCTTTTACCTATGAAATTGAAGTTGATGAACAGATAGAAACCGAAGAAATTGCTATTCCACCAATGTTTGCACAACCTTTCGTAGAAAATGCCATTGACCATGGAATTCACCACCTTTCAGAACAGGGTAAAATTCACATTCATTTTGGTTTGCAAGACCATCAAATTATTTTAACAATTCAGGATAATGGCGTTGGAATCCAGAAGGCAATGGAAATAGAGAAGGATATCCATTTCAAACACCAGTCATTGGCGACTCAAATTACAAAGGAACGTATTTTAATTTTTAAACAGAATTATAAAAAAGAGGTTAGTTTTCGGATTGAAAATTTAAGTCAAGGGACAAAAGTTATTTTTCATTTGCCTTATAAATATGTATAACAGAAAATAGCAAGTATGATAAATTGGTTAATCGTTGAAGATAATGTGTCTGCCAGAGAAATGTTGGAAGAGTTATTGTCGGAATTATATCCGAATGTAGATTCCATTACAGGCGTTGAAAATATTACCGAAGGTTTAGAATTTATTCAAAAAAATAAACCTGAATTAGTTTTTTTGGATGTTGAATTACCTGACGGAACGGCATTTGACTTATTAAAAAAAATCAATCAAATAGATTTTCGGATTATTTTTACAACGGCACACGAAAAATATGCACTCCAAGCCATCAAATACAGTGCTTTGGATTATTTGCTCAAACCAATTAATATCGAAGAATTAGAAAATGCGATTGAAAAAATAGATAAAGAAGTCGAAAGGCAAAGCATAGACCTCAAAATCAAGACTTTACTAACCAATATTGCAGAAGAAAGTAATCAACGTTCGAGGCGTATCATCCTTAAAGATAAATACGGAATTCAGATTGTCCGAATTGAGGATATTATTCACTTGGAAGCGATGGGAAATTACACCAAATTTTTTATCAAAAACCGAGAACATCCCATCGTTAATTCCAAGATTTTGAAAGAATATGTCAAATTATTACCTGAGTCCTCATTTTTTCGATGCCATCAATCACACTTGGTTAATATTCATTATTTGAGTCGGTATGATAAACGAGAGGGCGATATGCTAGTCTTAGAAGATGGTAGCAAAGTTCCCCTTGCTACCCGAAAAAAAGAGGCATTATTAAAGATAATCGAATCCTTATAATCACCTATTTATCAATATTTTAATTGTGATATTTTAATGGAATAAAAACGTAACCATCCTTACTGACAAGGAATTTTTTCAGATCAGCAGTTTCTCGGTTTGAATTTCCTTCAAGAACAATTTCATTATCTTTTATTTTGAAAGATGCACTGGCAAAAAGTTTGTCCTTGATATAATACTCCACTTTATACGAGCCATCAGGCATATCTTCTCGGTTATAATAGTCGTCACCTTTACCAATAAATTTTAAGTCAAGTTCCGTATCCAAGGCAGGTCTTCCATCTCCATACATCAAATCTATATTTAAGGTTTTGGTGTTACTATCGTCATAACGATCCATTTGTCCGAACTTTTGCCCATCTTTCAATAAAACCACTTTTACGCCTTTGACTTCATCTTTTTTTTGAGGTTTCATCTTGAAAAATCGAGATACGCCAATTGAATATCGAACAGCATCTTCAATAGTTCTACCTGGATTTATTGCCAAATAATTATCATTATCTCCTTTCATGATATAAAAATTGGGATCTTCAGCATTAATATCTGGATTCGGTACAGTATATACCTCAAAATCTGAGAGGAAAAAAGGTTCATTACCCAATATCGAAAATCGTAATTGATATTTCCCAGCTTTTAGCTTTCCAAAACTTCGGTAAGGTACATCCATTGAGTTAACTACTTTTTCGACCCATTTACCTTTTTTGTGTCCTTTAGAAAGATTCTTTGTACCAATCAACTCATCGCCTTTGTACAATTCTACTTGTAAAATACCACGATTATACATTAAGTTTCGACCTTCAATCGTTTTAGTTGGTAAATAGAGAAAGTCCATAGTTGGAGGCAATGTATATTCTCCTCTCAAGGAATGAAGCTCAGTACCAAAAGTATAATCCGTTGCATCTACTGCTCCGTGTGGAAACCGCCCACTTTTTGGGTCAGGAGTATAATATTTCTTTTTTTCTTCTTCAAAATTCATGGTTTTTGCTTTGGCAATCGTCGCATCTTTGTCTTTACCTACTACAAAAATCGTATGCATTTTTTCAGGTTCTTCTCGGTACAATTTATTATGGGATTCATAAGAAAAGAAGACTTCTTTGTAAAATCCGCCACCAATTTCGTAAAAAAAACCATGTCGGAAAGGTGTGCTATATTGAATAGTCAGTTTGTACTGTCCTTTCATCATCACATCATCATCTGTATTAGCCGTATTATCTTCGGTCATTTTGTACTCATATTTGCCTTCTTCCAATGCAAGTGTTTCTTTTTGCTTGGTGTCTCGCTCAACTGCTCCGCCTGCTGCTTCTTTTAGAAGTTGTCCAAATTTTTTCTTTTTAGATTTCTTAGCTGTCGCTTTAGCTTTTAAGCGTTTTCTTTCAACTACAAAAGACTCATCCGCCCAATTATCTGCCATCTTCTTCTCTGATAGGACAGTCATGGTATATACCTTTGTATTGTCTTTGATATCTACCATATAAAGTACATCATTTACTTTTGGTTTATTCGGATAAGTTTGTGCTTTAGAAATATTGATTGATAACCCCATGACAACCAGTAAACTAAATAGAAAATTAAAAAATGTGATTTTTTGAAATTTCATTTTGTATTAAATTTTTATTGAATATTGAGTGCAAAAGTAGGATTATAAATTGGCTGTTAGATGCACTAATTAATATCTGTTCGGAGATATCAAATAAATGTGTGAGTTTACTTAATATTTGTTTTTTGAATTAGTTAAAAATAGGGTAGGAGAGGATAAAATCTGTCTGTGGTAAGGTTTTTATTTCCCCACTGGCTTACTAGGAGTCTCGTTCAGTCTGCGAGACTTCAATAGGCACATAGATACAATGAATTTCCTTACTTCTCTATGGTTGATGCTGGCAATGTAAGATATGCTCTAATAATGGAAAACAGGAAAAAGGCAGACAGGTACTTTTTAAGACACTGGGGCAAAACAAAAGATAAGGATTTAAGAGATGAGTGGAAAGGATGATATATAAATGGAAGGGAAAACATAAATCAGGAAGTATTGAATCTGTTCAACAGATGGTGGGTGAATCAAAGAAGAGTGGGGTAGGTTTCTACAAGATAACTTATGGAATAAAACATTTTTTGAAAAATTAAATTAACACCTATCCCTGATATTTGGTAATAATCATCAATAAAACAATAAATTTTTGCCGTAAAGTCATATTATCATAAAAAGAGTATTTGTAAGTGTGCTTACTCAAAACTATTCTTTGGGATGACTTTTTATACTTCACAACTTGGGTTAATACTATTCTTAATAGTATCAAATCTTTTCCAAATTATTTTTTTATTTAGATTAAGTTTTAATTGTGTTATTACGTTTTCTGTTTATATTTGCAACAAAATTACATATAAATAATAATTATTAAATTTTGTTAGAAAAATCAAATATTGTTTTATTTTATAAAAAATACACACAGCAAACAATATAGTTAGAAAACAGCATATTATGAAGCAATTATTTATACTAGTAGTACTACTATTTATCTCATCATTTAAGGTTTTTAGTCAAGTTGATACCTGTTCCTATTCCATATCTGGAAAAATATTAGATACAAAAACCAAAGAACCGATTCCCTTTGCGAATGTGCGAGTTCGTGGAAGTAAAAAATTTGCCATTACAGATACGAAGGGTAACTTTTTAATAAAAGGATTATGTGATGCCAAAAATACACTACTTGTTTCCTATGTTGGTTATGATGATTTTATTTGTGAAAATTGTTCTCAAAACGGAAAAGAACTGCGTATTTATCTGAATTCAAAAGTATTTGAACTAGAGTCAGTAATCATCCAAGAAGAAAAAATTAAGGAAGAAGGAACGCAAACTATTTCTCAGATTTCTTTAGGAGAAGCAGAACTCAAAAGTAATGTGACCCAATCTTTAGCCTCCTCGATTGCTGAAGAACAGGGAGTTACCTTAACAGCAGTAGGAACAAATGTACAACTTCCTGTTATTCACGGCTTGTATGGGAGTCGTATTTTAATTCTAAATAATGGTTTGAAACATGGCTTTCAGAATTGGGGTAAAGACCATGCGCCTGAAATTGATGTTTCGACGGCTAATAATGTAGTCATATTGAAGGGGGCTGCTGGAGTACGATATGGTGCTGAGGCTTTGGGAGGGGCTATTGTTGTAGAAGCTCATCCGTTGCTATTAAATCAACCCTTTGGTTTAGATATCAGGACAGGTTATCAAACAAATGGTAAAGGTTATTATATTAATTCTGAAGTTGGGCAGGGGCTAAAAAATTGGACTTATCATTTAGGAGTAAATTATACTCGTATTGGGGATAGACATACTCCCGATTATTCACTCACCAATTCGGGTAAAGAAGAAAAGTCAATTCATGGCGGTTTAAGGTATCAATTTAAAGATTGGAGTTTTAAAGCCTATTACAGTTATGTAAACCAAGACTTGGCGATTTTAAGGTCATCTGTTGCACACAGTGGAACGGCATTTGTCAGGGGGATTAATTCGGATGAACCCGTCATTATTAAACCATTTTCTTATGATATTAATCAGCCAAATCAATCTACTCATCATCATTTAGGAAAGGCAGAATTAGAATGGAACTATTCAGATAAGGCAAGTCTTATGTTTAGGTTTGGTACTCAACTGAACCAACGAAATGAATATGATGTCAGAAGAAATGCACATAAGCCGATTATTGATTTGGATTTAATCACTAATGACTATCAACTGGAATGGAAGCATTTTGGTTGGATGGGATTAGATGGTTTGATTGGCTTACAAGTATTTACCCAAGATAATGATAATAATCCAGGAACAGGAACAACTCCTTTTATTCCAAACTATAATACTTCACGATATAGCGGATTTCTGGTTGAGATGTTTGAAAAGGGCAAAAATACGTATGAAGTTGGTGTTCGTCTTGATTATGAATATAATAATGTCAGAGGAAGAGAAACCAACCAAGCTATTTTTAGGGATGAATATAGTTTTACAAACCTCACTTCTTCCTTGGGGTATATTCGTAAAGTTGGGGATAATGCCACTTTTAGAACAAATATTGGAACTGCTTGGCGTACTCCTAATATGAGTGAATTATACAGTTTTGGGCAACATGGTTTCAAAACCTCTTTTGGTTTGCTTCGCTATTATGCTAATGAAAATGGGGACTTACGAACCGATAAAGTCGTTCCTCTAAATGAAAGTAATGTATCACCAGAAAAAGGGTACAAATGGATTAATGAATTTGAAATACAAGGTAAGAGCAGCAAATGTACATTTACGGCTTATTCGCATTATATTGAAAATTTCATATTCGACAAACCTATTGCAGTCATTGGCACAATTAGAGGTCCTATGCCTGTCTTTATATTTGACCAAGCGAATGCAGTATTCATTGGGGGAGATTTGACATGGCAAAAAAAATGGTCGAACTCATTGGATGGAACTTTTGGAATTAGTTATCTGTGGTCAAGAAACATACAAAAAGAAGAAGTATTAATTGATCAGCCTCCACTTACCACGAATTATAAATTGGTTTGGAAAGCAAAGGATTTCTGGAAAATCAAATCTTCTGAATTTTCCTTTAAGCCAAGCTATACGTTCAGACAATTTCAAGCACCAAGAACAGTTAGAGCAGATGAATTGATTGATGGGACGGTTGCTATCACCACAGAATCCGAAATCTTTGACTTTAAGGATGCCCCAGATGGTTATTTTTTGTTGGATGTTTCTTGGACATTCAATTTGAAACCATTTGAGGCAAGTATAAGTGTTCAAAATCTATTGAATACCTCTTATCGAAACTATCTCAATCAAATGAGGTATTTCGCTGATGAAATGGGCAGGAATTTTCTTTTTACCATTAATTATAAATTTTAAACCTAATTTTTAAATCTAAAAATCTAAATCTAAATGAAAACAGTAAATTTCTTAAAAAAGTACAGTATCTACACCTTATTAGCAGTAGGTATTTTATTCACAGGATGTAGTGACGATGATGATGATGCTCCTGAGGTCGAAAATGAAGTAGAAGTATTCACAGATGTCAAACTTATTTTTACGGATGATGCAGGGGGTACAGTTACGGCAAGAGCGCAAGACCCTGATGGCACAGGAATACGAGAGTTAGAAATCTTAGATGAAATTACGCTAGATACAGCAAAAACATACACCTTGACTTACGAAATCAAGAATAATTTATTAACTTCAGGTTCGGACATTGGAGCAGAAATTTTAGAGGAAGATCATGAACACCAAATCTTCTTTAGTTTCTCAGAAGGTGCTTTTGCTAAGCCTACAGGGAACGGAAACATTGATAATGCTTCTGACCCAATCAACTATGAGGATATTGATGACAATGGGAATCCTGTTGGTTTAAGAACTACTTGGACGACTCCGAATACAAGATTATCAGGTGGAAGTTTCAGAGTGAACTTACAACATCAGCCAGGGGTTAAGAGTGCGACTACTGGTGCAAATGATGGAGATACTGATTTCGATTTAACATTTGTACTGAACATTCAGTAATCTAAAATTTTATTTTGAATCATACCCCTTATTACTTTTTTAGAGGTAGTAAGGGGATCTTTTTTTATATTTCAACTACCATTTAAGAGTTTTCATTTTTAGATTCTAATAACTCATTAATCCATCTTTTACACCCAATTTCTTGACAATGGCTTTTGAGAGCGTTTAAAATGATTTCGAGCTAATTTATACCTCTCATTTATACTTTTACTGATTTTAAATTCTTAGAACTTATGTCCCTACCTGAAAACACAGCTTTGAGTAAGGATTTTTTTTCTTTTTTGGAAATCTATCGCTTGGACGAGTGTTTGATACTATGTTAATAAACTGGAAAACAATTATTTAGTACCTCAAAATGTGTTTGCTCCAAAAAATGAAGAACGTTTTCTTTTCAAGGACAAAACAAATTTAAGTAATAATAAAAATTAGACGAATGTAGACAATACAACATTTGAGATTGATTTTTTAGGTTAAAAATAGTACTTTTCGCCCCAAAAACCTGATGAGCCAAAAATAACCCTCCTAATTTCTTATGAAGTTTCATTTTTTCAAGAATTTTTCCAAGATCATTAGCCCTATGCTCCGACATCCCATTTTTTTATTTGGTGTGCCAATTCTAATGTTTATCACTTGCGTTATTCCGCCGTTTTATCCCTTTACGCTTTTGCAATCACTTGCTTTACAGGGTTTTGGCTTTTTGTTATTATTTACTTTGGGACTTTTTTGGATAAAAAAATTTACCGCCTTTTGGGTTTCTGTTTTAGCATTGGTAGGAATAAGTATTTTTTTAGGTTTTCATATTTCAATATTTTCTACTCAAGACGATAGAACCCTTAAAAATCAAAAGCCAGATTTGACGATTGCTCAATTTAATGTTGATTTTCGGGATGGACATTATGACCAAATGATTCAGGCGATTCTTCGGACAGATGCTGATTTGGTGAGTTGTCAAGAGGTCTCGAAGGCATGGGCATATCAATTGAAAGAAAAATTAGCACATAATTATCCGTATCATCGACTTCATTTTGAATACAATATGGGAAATGGATTAGCTATTTTTTCTAAACGTCCCTTCCAAGGGTTGGGAGCGATTCGGGTGGCAAAAATTCCCCTTTTTATTGGTGGATTCAAACACAAAAAAGGAGACATATTTTTTACACTCATTCATACGAAATCTCCTGTTAAGTATTCTAATTATGTTTTGCGTCAAAAACAATTTGATTTTTTGAAAGATTTGTATTTACCACAACCCGCCCAACACCGATTTTTGATAGGTGATTTGAATGTTGTGCCTTGGGCAGAGCCTTTTGCTTCCTTTGTACAAGAAACTGATTTACAAGACTCTCGGAAAAACTTATCACTTACTTATCCTCGAAATGTTCCTATTGCAGGTATTCCGATTGACTATATTTTACATTCTCCACAAGTACGTTGTCTTTCCTTAGAAAAAATTACGGATTTAGGTTCTGATCATGCAGGAATTGTAGGAAAATATGTTTTGGAGAGTTATGATAAGCCCCAAACTTTTGCACCATATTTAGCAACCCATACTGAAGATGAATTTTAGTGTGATGTTTGGAATATACCTGTATGAACTCCCAAGAAATCAGGATATTGTAAGAAAGACTTTAGGGCAAACTCAGTCGAAGAAAAGGCGATTGCATTCCAAGGAATTTCAGAAAAAGGAAATAATTTAATCTCGGAACTTTCAGTGGTATGAGTTGGGAAAGAGGGATTTTCTAATTGCGTCAAAAAAAGCAGATAAACTTGTTGAAAATCAGGTAAATTATAGATAGTATGTAACCTCAGAATTTCTCCTGAAACACCCGCTTCTTCTTCCAATTCTCGGAGTGCGCCTTGTTCAACGGTTTCTCCATTTTCCAAGAAACCCGCAGGCAAATTCCATAGTCCCGAACGAGGCTCAATAGACCGCCGACATAGCAAGATTTTATCCTCGAATATGGGAACACATCCTGAAATAATTCGAGGATTTGTATAAAAAATAGTCTGACAATTTCGACATATATAACGAGGAAAGGTATCACCTTCAGGAATCCGAAAATCAGGTTCGGGTGCACCACATTCACTACAAAAATTCATTAAAATAAAGGTTTAAAGATTCGACAATCTTTAAAAATAAGGGTTTTAGAATAAAAATCCTAATTCTTAGTATGTTTTGATGTTTTCTCAAAAAGAGGAAAAGGTAGTTAATATTTTTTTATTTAGAGATTGCTTAAAAATCTTTGCAAAATGCGCTGAAATTGTTGCTGGGATTTCCGCTTTAGAGTGGTTAAAACACCAACAACCGCCTTAAAATGGGTACAATTTTCAAGTACCTTTGTTGGTGTTTAAGTGAGACGATAGTAACAAAAACTATTTTATATAGTACTGATAGTCAATATTTTTATTTAAAAAATTGATTATTTTACTCTTTCTGAAATGACTTTTAAATTCTCCTTTACAAAATCTACTTTTTGACGTAATTTTTTTACATCTCCATCAATGATTGTGACATGCCCCATTTTTCGGAAAGGCTTCGTTTGAGTTTTGCCGTATAAATGGACAAAAACGCCATCTTCATTCAAGACCTTTTCCAGACCTTCATAAAGGGCATCTCCTTCATAATCAGGTTCACCTAACAAATTGAGCATTGCCGAAGGAGTTAATAATTTTGTCGAACCTAGTGGCAAATCAAAAATAGAACGTAGATGTTGTTGATACTGAGAAGTATAGCAAGATTCAATTGTTTGATGACCACTATTATGAGGACGTGGGGCAACTTCATTAACTAATACCTTTCCTGACTTCGTAACAAACAATTCAACTGCTAGAATACCTACAAATTGCCATGTTTCTACAATTTTTCGGGCAATTGCTTGGGCTTGTTCTTCGATAGATAAAGTAATTTCTGCAGGCGAAAATAAGTATTCTACCAAATTATGTTCAGGATGAAAAACAGGCTCAACCACTGGAAAAGTAGCTATCTCTCCACTTTCATTACGGGCAATAATAATGGAAATTTCTTTTTCAAAATCAACGAAATTCTCCAAAAGACTCGGTGCATCAAAACCTTTGCTAATATCATCCAAAGAATTAATCTTTTGAACGCCACGTCCGTCATAGCCTCCTTTTCCAAGCTTATGAATGGCAGGCAATCGGTCAGCATATTTTTGGAGATCGGCTTGATTTTCAGTTAGTACGAAGTCAGCCGTAGGAATTTGATTATCTTTATAAAATTGTTTTTGTGTGCGTTTATCCTGAATAACTCGCAAAATTTCGGGTTGTGGAAAGATTTTTTTTCCTTCGGATTGTAACTTTTCGAGGGCATCTACATTGACGTTCTCAATTTCAATTGTTAAAATATCTACATCTTGCCCAAATTGATATACTGTATCAAAGTCTGTCAATTGTCCTTGCAAAAATTCACTTGCTAATTGATGACAAGGTGCATCTTGCACAGGATCAAGGACTTTAGTATAAACATTCCAGTCTATTGCTGACTGAATTAGCATTCGTCCTAATTGTCCACCGCCTAGAATTCCTAACTTTACTTGTTGATAGCCCATAGATTTCAGATAATTATACTATAAATGATTATTCTTTCGAAGTAAAAAATGGAGTGCAAATTTAGAAAATGCCGATGCTCTACCCAAAAATGTGCTCCGAAAACGTTTAGAAAAAGAAGCATATTTTCCCAAAATTAATCCCTACCTTTTGTGGATTTTTTGATAATCCCACATCTTAATTGACAAAAGGACGAACATTTTAAAACATTTTTTTAATACTTCACTCAAATCATCAAAGTATGTCAAACCTCAAGTTTATTCCCATTTTCTTATTGATAATGTGTAGTTTAAATCTATTAGGTCAAAATAATAACTATACTAAACAATGGCAAGAAGTGGATTCGCTTCGTAGTAAACGTTTGCCTAAAGATGCCATAAAAATCATTCATCAAATCTATGAACAGGCACAGAAAGATAACAATCCTGACCAAACGGTTAAGGCTACGGTTTATAAAATGATTTTTGCGGAACATAAAGAGAATGCTAATCTAGAAAATTTACAATTTCTTGAAAATGAGATTATTAAGTCTAAGTTTCCTGTAAAACCTGTTTTGGAATCTCTTGCTGCTGATTTGTATTGGCAATATTATCAAAATGAACGTTGGATAATCGAAAAGCGAACGAAAGTTGAAGGAGCGGATAAGTCGGATATTGCTACATGGACAATTGAGGATTTTGTCGATAAAGTCAATTTACACTATCAAAATTCGCTTGCTAATATTGAAAAATTACAAAAAACAGATTTGGGGATTTATAGTGAAGTTCTGGCAATTCCTGCGGATAAAAGTCTAGATAAAAAATATTTGGAGAGTGATAAAAGCCGTCATTTACGACCAACTTTATATGATTTATTAGCACACCGTGCCATTGATTTTTGGGCGCATTCGGAAGCAGGAATTACTCAACCTATTTATAAATTTGAAATTACAAGAAAAGATTATTTTGCAGATAATCAAAAATTTACAAAATTTAAGATTCAAACAAGAGATTCGGTTAATTTCAAATTTTTAGCTATTCGTACACTCCAAGACTTAATCAAATTTCATCAAAAAGATACTGATAAAACTGCCTTGGTTGATGTCGATTTGAAACGTTTGGATTTTGTATTTAGTCATTCGGTACATCCCGAAAAAAATACACTTTACCTAAAAGGTTTAGAATCTATCCAGAATAAATACAAAAACGTTCCGCTTTCAGCAGATGCTTCTTACGAAATTGCTAAATACTATCACAATCAAGCTTCAAAATATCATCCATTTTCTGCTCCTCAATACCGAGATGATTACAAAATAGCAATGAAAATCTGCCAAGAGGTCATCCAAAAATTCCCTGATTCACAAGGTGCAAAAAATTGTACAAATTTGGTAAATGTAATTCAAAATAAAAGTCTGAATTTAACAATGGATACGTATTCATTGCCTAATCGTCCACTTTTATCTTTAGTTAAATTTAGAAATACCAAGCAAGTTCAATGTCGAATTTACCCCTACGAACAAAAAAAGTTTAATAATTTAGATGGTTATAATGAGAGCAAAAACAAGTTTCTTAAAAAGTTATTTTCAGAAAAACCCATAAAAAGTTGGAAGCTTGATACACCAGATGATAATGCTGATTTCCAGAATCATAGCTTTGAGATGAAAGTTCCAGCACTCGAAAAGGGAAAGTACATTTTATTCATGACAGAGGAAGATGAGTTTGATCCCGAAAAAGCTTACGGATACGCTCGATTTCAAGTAACTAATTTGAGTTTCATTCAACGCAAAAATGAACAAGGAGATTTTGAAATTTATGCCTTGGATAGAAGTACAGGTTATCCTGTCAAAAATGCAGAAGTTCGTCTACGAAAACAAAAATATAACTATAACCATCATCGTTATGTTTATTCAACAATCGATAAACAAACCACAGATGAAAATGGCTACGTAAGATTTACCGCTCCTAATAAAACTCAATATAATGTTTCCTTTGAAATAGAAAAGGGAGGAGATATCTTGGAAAGCTCGAACAGCCATTATTTGTATCAAAAAAAATCTCATACAAAAACGAATAATAGAGCTCATTTCTTTTTGGATAGAGGGATTTATCGCCCTGGACAAACAATTTATTTTAAGGCGATTTTGACTAGACAAATAGGCAAAAAATCCGAAATTATACCTAACCAAGAGGTAAACGTGGTGTTTTTTGATGCCAATCATCAGAAAGTTACGGAGCAAAAATTAACTTCTAACGAATTTGGGACAATTCACGGCACTTTTACTGCGCCAGTTGGTCGTTTGAATGGACAAATGTTTATCCGAATTAGTGGTTATGGAGCAAAATATTTTCGGGTAGAAGAGTATAAACGTCCCAAATTTGCAGTCGAATTTTTGCCTTTGGAAGGAACTTTCAGATTGGGAGACTCGGTAACAGTTAAGGGAAAAGCCCAAGCCTATTCAGGTGCAAACATTGATAATGCGGAAGTTACGTATCGTATCAAACGCCGAAGTCGATTTTCAGGATGGTGGTCATATTGGTATGGTGCGCCGTCTTCGCCAGAAGTTGTGATTACTCACGGTAGAGCAAAAACAGATGAAAATGGCGAATTTACAGTCACTTTTGAGGCAGTTCCAGATTTAGGCATTAGTAAAAAAACGGAGCCAATTTTTATTTATGAAATATCGGCGGATGTCATTGACTTGAATGGAGAAACACACTCTACTTCAAAAGGAGTTGCGATTGGTTATAAAGCCTTGGAAATCAATACAAATATTCCTGAAAAATTGAATTTGCAGAAATTGCCTAAAGATGGTTTTACGATAAATTCGACAAATCTAGAAGGACAATTTGAAGCCACTAAAGGAACTTGGATTTTGCATAAATTGACTGCTCCAGAACAAACTTTTCGGAATCGAAATTGGACACGACCTGATTTGTTTGTGATGTCCAAAAATGAATTTTATGCGACCTTCCCAATTGATCCGTACGATAATGAAAACGCTTACATTGATTGGAAAAAATCCTTAGTTCGGCAGTCTGCTTTTGATACTAAAAAATCTAAAATAGCAGATTTAGGAAATCTTAAAACTGGGGTTTATTTATTGGAAATCAAGGCAAAAGATCGCTATGATGAAACAGTACAATATTTTAAATATTTTACTGCATTTTCCGAAAAATCGAAAACTGTTCCAGCTCCAACCTTTGATTTTTTTCAGCCTATCCAAACTTCTGCTGAACCAAATGAGATGGCTAAATTTTTGGTGGGAACAAGTGCTAAAGGACTTCAAATTTTGTACGAAATTGAGTTAGATGGTAAAATAATTGAAAAGAAAATGGTCAAAATCTCTCAAAAACAGCAATTACTCGAAATTCCAATTAAGGAAGAGTATCGAGGAGGTTTTGGAATTCATTGGACATTCTTTAAGGAAAATAGATATTATCTTCATAGTCAGCGAATTAATGTTCCTTATTCCAATAAAAAACTAAAAATTGAGTTTGAAACCTTTCGAAACAAACTGCTCCCTGGGGCTTCCGAAGAATGGAAATTGAAGGTTTCGGGACAAAATACCGACAAAATCATGGCGGAAATGGTTGCTACTTTATATGATGCTTCCTTAGATGAATTTGCTCCTAACTCATTTGATTTCAATATTTTATCGAGTAATATATTCAATAAAAGTTGGAATGTTTTGGATGCGTTTTCACTGAGTTCGAGTTATTTTACAAACCTCACTCATACCTCTTTGAACTCGACTTATCGGACTTACGACCGTTTACATCATTTTGGTTTTTATATGGAAAATTCTTGGGGTTGGGGTAATGACTGGAATGGTGAGTTGTATTTGTCGGCTGGGGCAGTAGCGGATGAGGAAGAAGTAGAGGTAGCCTATGACGAAATGGGTTTTGGAGATGATTCTGGTGGTGGAGATAGTCCCGCAAAAGATTCGAGCGTTAAAATGGAAAAACGGGCTAAAAAGTCGAATGCTATGGCTCGAAATGAATCCAAACAGACACAAAATACGAAAAGTGAAGTACCTAATAAACCTTCAAAATCAGATCTTTCGAGTGTTAAAACCAGAACTAATTTTAATGAAACTGCATTTTTCTATCCTGTTTTGCAGACCGATGAAAAGGGTAGTTTGGTGGTCAAGTTTACGATTCCCGAGTCACTGACTCGTTGGAAAATGTTAGGCTTGGCACATACCAAAGATTTGAAATCAGGGACGGTGCAAAATGAATTAGTTACCCAAAAAGATTTGATGGTTGTTCCGAATGCCCCTCGTTTTTTCCGTGAGAATGATGAGATGGTTTTTACAGCGAAAATCAGCAATATTTCCAAAGAAAACCTGAATGGAACAGCTCAAATTCAGTTTTTTAATGCTTTGACGATGCAACCAATTGATAAAGAAGTGGTTACAAAATCGGAAACACCTCAAAAATCCTTTGAAGTAAAAGCAGGACAAAGTACTTTGGTTTCTTGGAAAATTACTATTCCAGATAACGGAATAGAAGCTATTACTTACCGAGTGGTTGCCAAAGCAGGGAATTTTTCGGATGGTGAAGAAATGGCATTGCCTGTCTTAAAAAATCGAATGTTGGTTACGGAAACTTTACCGCTTTGGGTTCGTGGAAATCAATCGAAAACTTTTGAATTCAAAAAATTGATGACCAATAAATCGACTACTTTGCGTAATCAAAGTTTGACTTTGGAAATTACTTCGAATCCTGCTTGGTATGCGGTTCAGGCTTTGCCATATATGATGGAATATCCGTATGAGTGTGCAGAACAGACATTTACGAGATTTTATGCAAATAGTATTGCTTCACATGTTGCCAATCAAAATCCAAAAATTAAGACGATGTTTGAGCAATGGAAGAATACAGATTCAAAATCAGGAGCTGAGGCGTTACTTTCATCTTTGGAAAAAAATCAAGAGCTAAAACAATTGATTTTGGAAGAAACACCTTGGGTCTTGAATGCCAAAGATGAAAGCGAACGAAAGAAAAGAATGGGACTTTTATTTGACTTCAATCGAATGTCAGATGAATTGAGTAGAGCTTTGACTAAACTTCGAAAAGTGCAAAAATCAAACGGCGGATTTCCTTGGTTTGAGGGAATGGATGAATCTCGATGGGTAACACAGCATATTGTTTCAGGAATGGGACATTTGGATAAGTTGGGTATTCAGGGAATTAAGCCTAAAAGCACAACAGGAACAGGCAATAAAATGGGTTTTGATGGTGATAAAACCTATACCATGATAAAGAGTGCGGTCAATTATTTGGATAATGAAATGTACCGAACTTATCGGGAACTGAAGAAATTAGCAAACAAGAAAAAACTGAAATTGAAGCACTTACATACGGGAAGTTTGGAAGTTCAGTATTTGTATGCTCGAAGTTTTTTCAAGGAAATTCCAGTTCAGAAAAAGCATCAAGAGGCATTTGATTATTTCTTGGGTCAGACGAATACATATTGGACAAAATTCGGAAATTATCAACAAGGAATGATTGCTTTAGTTTTGAATCGATTTGATAAAATAGAAACAGCCGAAAGCATTGCTAAATCATTGAAACAGCGTTCTTTACAATCCGAAGAAATGGGAATGTATTGGAAAGGCATGATGAATGGTGGTTATTGGTGGCATCAAGCTCCAATCGAAACGCAAGCCTTGATGATTGAAGTTTTCCAAGAGGTCGTAAATGACTCAAAATCAGTTGATGAAATGCGTATTTGGCTCTTGAAACAAAAGCAAACTCAAGACTGGAAAACTACTAAAGCAACCGCCGAAGCCTGTTATGCCTTGTTGTTGGAAGGCTCGGATTGGTTATCAAATGAGGAGTTAGCCATTGCGACCGTAGGCACAGAAAAAATTGACCCAAAAACACGAGAAGATATTGATGTTGAGGCTGGTACGGGTTATTACAAAGTCGTTTGGAGCAAGGAAGAAGTCAAACCAGAAATGGGTAAAATCACAGTTGAGAAAGTCGGAAAAGGCATTGCTTGGGGTGGTGTTTATTGGGAGTATTTTGAGGATTTGGACAAAATTACGACTGCCGAAACTCCTTTGAAACTCAAAAAAGCCTTGTTCTTGAAAAAAGATACCGATACGGGTGAAGTGCTTGAGCCTATTACGGATAAAACAACTTTGAAAGCTGGTGATTTAGTGAAAGTTAGAGTTGAATTGCGGGTGGATAGAGCAATGGAATATGTTCACATGAAAGACATGAGAGCTTCTTGCTTTGAGCCAATTTCGACCAATTCGGGGTATCGTTGGCAAGATGGTTTAGGATATTACGAAAGTGTCAAAGATGCCTCTGTAAACTTCTTTTTTGGGTATTTGGGACAAGGCACTTATGTTTTTGAATATCCGCTTCGAGTGACACATGAAGGTGATTTTTCAAATGGAATTACAACCATTCAATGTATGTATGCTCCTGAATTTAGTTCGCATTCGGAAGGTGTTCGAGTAAAGGTTTCAGGAAAATAATCTTTTGATTTTTAGAATTTTACCTTTGTCAAGATTTGGAGTTTTGGCAAAGGTATTTTTTATGATGGTGTATTGATATGTTTTTCAATCAGTTCAATTAATGCTTGAATAGGCTCAAAATATGGATTTACTTTTTCTTCATCAAAATCAAATAAATCGTCATAATCGCCTTTTTGTCGCCACGTAAAAAGTTGAGCTTAGAATTTGCCGTATTTTTTATCAATTTTCTGAGTTTTTATGAAATACTCTGAAAAATTGGATTTCATACCTGTATGTGTACTGGGTTGCAAATTAACCTTTAAAAGTAATGCACTTACCGCATAATATGCTGAATAATACAAACGATTAATGGCGGAATTCCACTTTTGTCTTTCCGCTAAAATTTGAGCATCGTCTAAGGTGTCGTAGGCTCTTTCTAAACGATATTGAATGAGGTCTTTTTTTGTTCCTTTCATCTGATTTTGATTCCTTCTCGTTGAATATTTTGGAAAATCGGAGTAATAGTATAAGTTTGATACCAGTCTGATTTTGAGTAAATTAAAGGTGAAAAAACTTCACCTGTCTGCAATTCTAATTCATAAAAATCATCCATCAATTGGGTTTCTTGCTGAAAAGAAATCATAGGCATTTCCAATAAAATCAATAAATCCCAGTCTGAATTCTGATGTGCCTCGCCACGAGCCTGAGAACCATAGACATAAATCTCGGAATCAGGAAATTTGACTTCCGCTAATTGGGTAATTTCTTGGACAATTTGAGGGGATAAAATCATGATTTTTTAATCTAAGTAAATTTCAATTACACCATTATACTCTGCTCTATTCTCATAAGTAGTTTTGTAATAGATTGGAATCTCAAAATCATAATTCATATCTTTTTTCAAAGTATCTGATTTGGTACTCTTTTTTGGATGCTTTTTAAGTTTGACTTTTTCTTCTTTACAACCATCACATTTTTGAAGTATCCTCTGAATCTCTTTTTGCTCAGGGTCATTTGGGTGTGAACTCCGAATCTCAATTTTAGGACTTTTATTTTTATCTAAGTAACTACAAGTCAAAGGAATAAAAGCAACAATAACAGTAAAAACACCTCCTATTAATTGCACTTTTAATATTAGAATCCATATTCAATACCATTTTGATTGATACTCAAAAATACAAAAATTATTGCTCAAGCCGCAACTTCACCTCCTTGTTTCCTCAAAAACACCTTTTCTTCATAAAGCAAATTACTTTGTTGATTTGTAAAGATAAATTCTACCCAATGTGATTGAGGAGTTTGTACAGAACCTTTCAAAATCAGGAATTTGAGCTAATTTTTCATAACAACTTTCTGTCAGACTTTCATCTCGGTTGTTGTAAATATGCAAATGAGGATACAAAAATATTGTACGGTGTGAATTTAATTCGTATCTGGAAGGCGTGTAGGTAAGAGTCTCAGGGAAATAATTTTCAGTATTTTACCTTTGCCAAAATTCAACATCTTGGCAAAGGTGTTTTTTATGATAAAATTTAGTAATGATCATAATGAACTCAAAATTGAATTATTCATCATAAAGTAACTGAATTTCGGACTCATTTAAGGCTCGATTATAAACACGAATATCATCTATTTTCCCATCAAAACTATAATTCATTCCACCAGTTGCATGGCTATTATTTCCTGCAAAAGTACCAATAAACCAAGCGTGTTGCATATCGAGGATATCATCGAGCGTTGAGATTGAGGATACCAGCTCTCCATTTACATATGTAGTAGCATTATTGCCTTTTCTGATAAAAACAATATGATTCCAATTTTTAGCAATATCAATTTGATGGATTTCAGATTTGTAATTATTTCTATCTAGGGAGATAGATGTCTGTAAGGTTTTAGTATTCCCAGAATACCTGAGGTCTTGAGAAATATTAAAACCATTAACATAAAAATTTGATGTAGCTGTTTTTGAAATAGCATGCCCATTGAAAATGAATTGTCTATCCAGTGTTTGACCTGATTTTATTTTATAATTATCTAAAAATGTCCAAAGGGAAATCGTAAAGTCACGAATTTGTGATACATCCTTAATAGGATTAATTTCAATAAAACCATCAGTGCCATTAAAATCATAACAAGAGTTTGGTTCATTATGTCAATTTGAAGTTAAAGAAACTCCGCCATATATAATTCCATGATTATCATTGCCACTATTATCATTGGCACTTCCATTAAATGGCAAGTCTAGAATAAGCCCCTTTGTAGGTATCAAGGCTTTTGATTCGTCATCTTGATTACATGAAGTGTTGAAAATCAAGATTATTAAGATAATAAAAATTGTACTTTTTGTATTCATAGTGTTATATATATTTTATGAGAGCTAAATATACATATTTTTATGTAAATATTTTGATATTAAAAAATATTTTTTTGATGTTAATTTTTGCAATTCTAGTATCAATAAAAAGACTGGAATTTGTGGTAAGAAAATATATACCTGTTTAAATATCAGCGAAGGTATTTTTTTGTGTATTTACCAAAGTCATCTGGACAGAAAAAATTATGATAATTCAAACAAAAACTGTTTTACCTGTGCCGTATTTGCAGGAAGAGTGGTAACGGAAAGAAAAACAGAAAGATACATTTTTTGTCTGTTAAAGTGACTTACGGATACATAACGAATTAGCCAATACTTATACCTATCCTGATATTGTCGTAATTGAAAAAGAACCCAAATTTGTAGATAATACTTTTGATACAATTATGAATCGATTGCTCTTAGTGGAAATGTTATCCGCTTTGACAGGAAGCTGTGATAAAACAAATAAATATTTGATTGACAAATAAATACAATCACCCCAAGCATACGTTTTGGTAAATCAGAAGAAATAAGAATTAACGATTTTTTCGCCGAGAGACTTCCCACAAATGGATGGTTGAAACCTGTACTCTCACAAAATTATGATTGAATAGAAGATAACTTTTACTTTGATAAATCTTCTTATAAAACACTAGAAACCAAATGATCTTTATACCAAGATTTGTTTTAAATTGAGTTAATTCATGTCCAAATTAGATAATATGATATTAAGGAAATTATAAAAAACTAATATTTTTTAAGAATATATTATATTTGCGTGTTATCTAACTTTAAACTAAAACAAAACTATGTATCATTTTAGATTATCTTCTTTAATAGTAGTTTTACTATGTGTAATGATTTCTTTTGCTGGCAATGCTCAAGACAAATTATGGGAAAAAGATTTACAACCTGTCTTAGGACAAACAAGCTGGATTCAACAATCAAATGATGGAGTTATTATTGCATCTGGTAACAAAGGATTATTAGGTTTGAATAATAATACAGGTGAAGTTTTATGGCATCACAAGGACTTGAAAAATATTAATCGAAGTACATTTTATGTAGTTGATGGTTTACCTATTTTTCATGTACAATATCAATCATTACAAGGTAAAAAACGAAGTTTATTATTGAACTCTACCTCAGGTAAAATTCTTTTTGATACCAAAGAAGAAGCGTTAATGATTGGAAAAAGTAACCTGTTACCTCAAATTTCTTGTATTTTATTCGAAGTACGAAAAGGTAGAAACAATAAGTTATTACTCTTTAATTATAAGGATTCAAAAGTGAAGTGGATAGTGGATATGGGAGAAGGTGGGGGGCTACTCAAAGCGATGAAAAGTATTGCAATGGGACAACAAGGTTTTTTAGAAAAAAGCCCCATACTGATAGAGAAGTCACACTTATTGATTACTGAAAAAGACAAAGTAACAGTTATTGATATTAATGCTGGTGAAAAAACATGGGCAGAAGAATTTGCCAAGAATGTAAAATCTGCAGTATATTCATCCATTGATAAAAAAGTATATGTAGGTGAGAAAAGTAAACTTCGGATCTTTGAGGCTAATTCTGGTAAAGATGTCAGTAACAAGAAAATAAAATTGACAGGAGCTTTAGTTTCTATTTTTCTTGATAGCAAAAAAAATATTGTCGTAGTTGATGCTGGTGGATTTAATCTATTAGACCCTAAAAAAGGTGAGTTTATCTGGAAAAAATCAGCCGCAATTTCTTGTTTATATGATGTTATTGAGATAGATAACTATTATTATGGTATTGGTACATGTGAAAAAAGCAGTATGATAATGAAAGTTAATGCCGAAGGAAAAAAAGAATGGAAACAAGGCGTGGGTGGAGCTATTTATTATACTCAACCTATTGAGTCAGGATTATTTTATTTGTCAAGTGAACGTTCTAATATTTTAACGTATGATGAGGGAGAAGATATCTGGAAAAAAGATGTCAAATTTAAAGCTATTCCCGCAGTAGGAATTGACAAAGAAAATGACGAAGTTGTTTTTTATTCGAAAAAAACGTTGTATAAATTTAATTTAAAGACAGGACAATTAGATTTATTAAACAAAGATATTAAGTTTGAAAAATCAAGCGATGCTATTTTTTTCTTAGAAGTTCGTCCTTCTGGTTATTTCATCAACTCTGATCAACATGTGTCGTTCTTTGATAAAACAGGTAAAAATAATTACCTAAATTACTATAAGTCTGTAAGTACGATTCATGGATGGGAAAGAGCCGCTGATTTTGGTGTATTTGTAGCTACAGGTGTTGATTTAGATATTGAAGGAAGTATGCAATCAATTCAAGACTTGAAAACTTTGAGTAGAGGAGGTTCTATAATTAGTTCTGTTGAACAAACTGGGGCAGGAACAGCTGAGAGTCTTATGGTGGGTGGATATATCGATGATGTACCTGTTTTTGAGGTAACAAAAAAACGATACTTCAACTCTAAGAATGTCAAGGATGCTAAATTTATTTTGACGACAGCAGGGGAAGGTAACCGAGTGATTCGAGTAAATAAAGAAACTGGAAAAATTACTCATCAAATTCAATTGGTCGATAAAACACCAAATTATGTGGTGGATGAGATTGATAGTCGTGTATTTGTTTGTGAACAAGGTAAAGTATTAACTTGTTATTATATTAAGTAATAATAAACTGGATTTATTATAAATAGCTTACCTTTGTCAAGATTTTTAAGTTTTGGCAAAGGTATATTACTTTTTCTTTTTCAAATTCCCAT
>DDLX01000020.1 GCA_002340355.1 Cytophagales bacterium UBA2561 | reverse complement strand
TGAACTATAAAGCCAAACCTTTTGATATAAAAACAAAAAAATTAGATGAAAATTGGGTTTTAAGAACTGCGCAATTGATTTTTTTGAATAAAACTTGCTTTAATGGATTATACCGTTTGAATTCAAAAGGAGCATTTAATGTTTCCTATGGGAAGTACAAAAAAGCGGTTATTTTGGATGCTCCAAATATTTTAGCAGTATCCAAGGTCTTAGAAAATGTGGAAATTTGTCATGCCGATTATTCAGCGTGTTGGGACAAAATAGATGCACATACATTTGTATATTTTGACCCTCCTTATCGACCGTTGAATGCGACCTCAAGTTTTACTACTTACACGGGCTTGGAATTTGGAGAAACACACCAATTAAAATTAGCTGATTTTTTTCGTAAATTAGATAAAGAAAAAAATGCAAAGTTGATGCTTTCAAATTCTGACCCTACGAATGAAAACCCGAACGATAATTTCTTTGAAAAAGCCTATTATGGATATTCCATTGCCAAAATTTCGGCAGGGCGTGTTGTGAACTCTAATGGGAAAAAACGAGGAAAAATTACAGAACTATTAATTACAAATTACAAACATGAACCATAAATCTTGAACTTTTGAAAAGTAAGAAATTTGAAATCAAATAATTTTTAGTAATGTTTTTGGAATTAAAAGAAAATACACAAGACTGATTTTCAAAGCTATAGTTCTTGAATCTTGGATAAAAAATTAGCCCTACTCAATTTTAAAAATTGGATAGGGCGATTAAATTTTATATTGAAATTCACTTTATTAAAATATGTAGATTAATTCACACTCGAACCCAAAATGGTCACATTTCCTTTAAATTTGGAGTGTTCAAAAAAGATTTTATAGAAATAAACACCATTTGGAAATCCTTCACCATCCCACTCAAAATTTCGAACATCACTATCAAAAACCTTACGTCCCCAACGATTATAGATTTCAATTTTTTTGAAGGAATCTTCACAATTATCTATAGGCAAATTTGGAATAAAAAAGGTATCATTTTTACCATCTCCGTTTGGCGTAAAAACATTCGGTGGAATAAAACTATCACTTCGCCCTAAATCTGTTAAATTAATTTTGACTTTAGCCGTATCAAATTGGTCAAGTTGGCATTTGGTATAATCTCGAATGAAAAACTGAATCTCAAAACTTTGTTTTTGAGCATACATTTCACAAGTAGATTGCCATGAAAATTCATTTGAAATTGGTGAAATTCCCCGAGTAATTGGGAAATTCATATCAAAATCAGCTAAATTAAATTCAATTCCTTGCGCATAAATTTCAATTTCATCCTCGTCTTCATCTTCACCACTCACCAAAAAACGAAGTGTTTCACTTGGCACCATATTCCATACATACGCATTTTGGACTTCATCAAAAGGCAAATCAATTTTCAAAATCGGTGGATTTGGATTAGGTAATGGTTTAAGTCGGATAGTTGATTGAATTGTATCTTTTTGGGTGAACCCACAGTTTTTGAAATCTTCTACTACATAAAAAATTGTGAAATCTTTTGATTCGGAACTGCCCTCCAACAACTCACAACGAGTTTGCCATTCAAAAGGTAATTCTAAGGGTGCAATTCCTGCTGTGTCTCGAATATTAATCCCGAGTTCTGTCAAATCGAAACCATCTCCAAATACTGAAACTCGAATACTATCACGATCAGAATCTTCACCTAAAATAGTAAATTTTAAATTATCTTCCGCAATAATTTCCGTAAAGTATTCTTCTGAATTGTTTTTTTGAATTCCTCTGGCAGATAGGGTAGGGGCTTGATTAGGTTCAGGTTCAAAGACAACTGTTAAACGAACCGTGATGAAATCTTCAATTGGAAAAAGACATTCATTGAAATCTCTGGAATAGAAGATAAGCTCAAAAGTTCGCTGAGTTTCTCCATTTAAAATATCCAAAGTCTCACAGGTTGGCTTCCAGACAAATTCTGTTTTTAGAGGAGCAAATCCTGTCGTACTGACGAATTCCATTCCCAAATTTTCCAATTCAAAATCGACTCCATAACCATCTAAAATAAGGCTATCCAAATCGATATCTGTAGCCGTAATATCAAAACGAATTTCATCACGAATAAAAATAGTATCAATGTAAATATTTGTTTGATTATCAACAAGTTTTAGAGGAACAGAAACTTTCGGAGGTTCGTTAGGATCAAGACGAGGCTTAAGCACTAAACGAAGATTTAAGGTGTCTGCTGAAGCTTGATTGCATAAACGTTCATCCGTAGCAATGAATTGAAAATCAAAAACTTTTTCTGTTTCGGGTTCGTCCAATAAATCACAAGAAGTTTTCCAAGAAAAATCAGCTGTTAAGAGTGGAAGTCCTCGTAAGTTTTCAGGGAAAATCATTCCGAAATCTTCCAAATTAAAATCTACTCCTGAGGCTGTTAAATTGAGTGTATCTTGATCAGCATCATCTGCCGTCACTCGGAACTGAATGGAATCTCCTGCCACCAAAGTATCTACAAAAAATTGATTTACAGAATCATAAGGGAGGTTAGCAAAAATATGGGGAATTGTATTTAATTCATTATCACCTTCAACTATAATGCGTACAAAAGTTGTATCTGATTTTTTGAGTCCACAAATTTTTTCATCCGAAGCCACAAACTGGAGTAAAAACTCCCGCTCTTTTTCGTCATCCTCAAGCAAGTCACAAGGAATTTGCCATGAAAAATCATCGGTTAAAATAGGTAAGCCTTTGAGTTCAGCGAAATTCATTCCTAAACTACTGGGTGAGAATCCAATACCTTGCATACTCAGTGAAATAGTATCACCTTCAATATCATCTCCGAAAATACTGAAATCTAATAATTTACCTTCAGGAATGGTAACCGTATATTCTTGATTTTCCTCCGAGAATTCACCCAAAGAAGCAGTAATTTCGGGGGGACTATTTTCTTCAGGAATAATTTTCACAAAAAGACGAACAGTATCTTGTAATGGTACGGCACAATTATTATCTTCTACAACTACATCCATTCCATAGACCCCAGGCTTGAGTGGATCAGTTGGGCAAGGTGGAAAACATGCCTGTAAGTTTACAACATCATTCGCCCCTCGGATGTATCCTGAACTTATGGGTAAAAATCCAGCTTCGAAACCTTCAATAGGTACAACTCGTCCTTTGATGGGTCCTGTATCACGGTCTCGAACTTCAATATCAAAACATTTATTCGGGTCGCCTACTCTGAACTCAATAGTATCAGTTTGATTGTATTCGCCTGAACCATCAGGTAAAATTGGCGTAGCAACTGGTGGAGAACTGAGTCGACAGTCAATCACTAACATCTGGAAATCTCGAATAACTTTACCTATTAATTTGCCATCTCGATATTCATCGCAAGTAACCGCAAAAACAAAAAGACCTGTTTCTGAAGGTTTTACTCGAATCATTCCTTTATTATCAATATTTAAAACAGGATCGCCTTGAATTACTTGATTTAGGCTATGTCCTGCATTCCAATTTACAAATGGATATGGTGCTGAAATGGCTTCTATGGGAGCGGGATCATTTCGAGAACTATTCCCATTAATTGGATTACTTAGATAATATACTAAAGAATCACCATCTGCATCTGTTCCCCCAAAGTCGAAATAAAATGGTTGATTTACACAAGCATAATCACTTAGAGGGGGGAATAATTCTGGTGAGGAATTAATGAATGGTTCTCCATCTTTAACTAAAGGAGGAAATTCCATATAAAAAGTTTGTCCTGCACCTTCAGGATCAATAATATTACTAATGATTTTATTTCGACAACAACGCTCCCAGACTACGTAATATCCCTGAGAGTCATTATAAAGGGAAGGGTCTAAAGTGAACCTTTGGGAATAATCAATACGGCGAGTAACTAATTCTGCAATTCCACAATCAGGATTAGTATAGTCTACTAATTCTCTGAAGATCAAAGGTAAAGTATAACTAGCTATAAAAGCATCATCTCGTTTGCGGAAAACATGTAAAGTTACTTCCTGATCAAGGGCACCAGGGTCTCCATTTCTTACATCAAAGTAAAGGGTCATATTGAGATCATAGCGATTCCCAATAATGTGTTTTAATCCTAACTCTCCCCCTACAATGTGAGTAGCATAAGCATTTATATTACTGAAAAACAGTAAGATAGTAAGAATGAATGATATCAAAAAATTTGAATAAGTCGTAGAAAAGCCTCGAAAGTGAAAACGTAGCATATTTTTTTCAGTTATTTATCGAATAATTTGAAAACGTAAGATACATCCAAAAATGAACTAAAAGAGAGTTCTTCAGCCTTTATGAATAAGAAATCTCAATTGCTGTAAAGACATTTATCAAGGCTTGAAAGGTTGCTCACTTCATCAGATAATTTCAAAATTCTCACAATCAATATTTTTCAAATAACGTTGTAGAATTAAATTGAAAAAATACGTTTTAATTCGTGCCAAAGTTGTCGCTTTTGGGAAGTATTTTTAAACATTTCGTTTAAGGAATTGGCTGAAATGATAGGAATTCCACGAAAATCAGCCACTTCGTATTTAGAAAACTGAAAATCATCAGGTAAGTTTTCAGCTAAAATCAAAATTGTTTGAGGATTTCCGATTCGTTTTTTGATGAAACTTTCTATTGGAATCACATCAACCTCTGTTCGTGGATTGATATGGACGGCTTTGAAAATTTTAAGCAAAAGTTCACGTTCCACAGTAGGAATTTTCTTTCCACGAAAATCATCCGTGAGTACTAATAATTTTTTGTTCCAATATTCTTTTTCTTCGGTGGATTGAGTTTTTGAAATTTCAGGTACAACTATTTTTTCAGGCATGGCAGGAGTTTCCATCTGAAATTCAGAAGTAATAAAAAAAATATCTTCGTGAATAAAATATCGTAAAAAATTAGGATTCAATAGTTTATAAATTTTGGATTTCTTCTTGTGAGATTCCTGTTATTCGAGTAATTATTTCCCAGTTCATCCCTTCGGATTGCATTTGTTTAGTAACTTCAAGTTTTCCTTTTTTTACACCCTTCTCTTTTGCAGTATCAAGTACATTTTTCATATTTAGGTAATATTTAAAACTACTTTTATACGTTTGACATTCTTTAGGTGTAAATTTTGCAATTTCGACTTTTTCAAATAATTTTTTTTGAACTCGATCTTGTAATGCCTTAGGATGATTTTGCAAATTTGCCAAATGTTTCAATACAAAAAGCCATTTCTCAAATTGAGTTTCTAATTCCTCCTTTGTTTTCTTGAATTTGGGTAATTCGAAAAATATAAATTGTAACTTTCTATATAAAACCTTACATTATTGATCTTTTAAATTGATTTGATGCAAGAATTTGAGATTATCTTTCGTCTCCGTAAAATTAAAATCCAAAATTCCTACCGTATAAATTGGCTGTAATTGGTAATCCCAATCTCCTTTTTGAGCTTATTTCTGGATCGGAAAAGATTCTGTCTTTGAAACAATTTTGTTTGGCTTTCTGAATTTCGACAATAAAATTCTCTCCATTTTTTCCTTTATAATAAATATCAAAAATAGCTTTTCGATCAATTTCTAAATTTTCTAAATATTCATTTTGGGAATATGTTAAACTTGTAATTTGATGATTATCAGGTTAAGCCTGATTTAGAAAGCGCATCAATAAATCTTTATTTGCTTCAGAACCAAATAGCTTTTTGAATCCAAGATCAGTTAAAGAATTGATATATTTATCTTGAAGCGCGCTCATAATTTCTAATGACTACCGTGTTCACCTTTAGATTTTCGTTTGCCTCTTTGGTGTAGTTCCCGAAACATTTGATGCTTAAACTCTCGTTCTGCATGGTACAATGCTCCTACTTTTTTAGCCGAAATAACTTCTAAGAACTTTTTCAAATATTTTTTTTCAACATCTAATAGCTGTTGTTTTAAATCTAAAGTTTTTTCAAGAGTTTTCTTCACTTCTGACTCACTTTTTTCGAAAGGTTTCAATTTTCTAAGCTGATGAAGTTGTTTCCGAATGTTTTTTTGGGTATTGTTATATTCATTGTAGATAGGCCAAAATTTTTGAGCTTCTTCCGTGGTCAAATTAAGACTTTTGGTAATGTAGCCAATTTTCATGTTTTCAATGCGCTTCATATCGTCTTCGCTGGGTTCATATTGTGCTTGAATAGTCCATGACATTAAAAAAAATCCTAAAAAGAATCCTAAATATTTTAGATATTTCATAATTTTCATTTAAAAATAATCTTCTAAATCAATTACTTGTTCTTGAAGGGTTTCGGCAGAAATTTCTGAAAAATCGGAATACATTTCGGTCGAACTCCCAGCATAGTACGGTATTAAAAATTCATCTTCTAATTCTTCTTGCATCAAATAAGAAGTTAGTGCTTCCGAAGGAACTTCTACAAATAACTGATTTTGTGATACTTGATTGTTCTTTGAAGGTTGCAAATAATAACCCAATAGCACTCCAAATATTACCAAAAATGCAGTTAAAGTACCATATTTTATAGTTTTCCATCCCCAAATTTGACCAAAAATCGTTTGGGAGCTTGTCGAATTTTGTTGTTGAACACTATTTGAAATTCGGTTTGATAATTCATCAAAATAGGTTTCTTCTACCTCATAAAGTTCATTATCGGGACGAATATCTTCTAATTTTATCTTTTTTTTCATGATTTATTGGACTAAATTTTTGAAAATGTACCAACCAAATCAGCTAAAAATTATTTTGGATTTAGCTCGTTTTCGATTTTCTTAACCGCATGATGATAGGAGGCTTTGAGTCCACCTACAGAAGTGCCTAAAATCTCTGCCATATCCCTATATTTCATATCGTCAAAATATTTCATATTGAAAACTAAACGTTGTTTATCAGGTAATTTCAGTAGTGCTTTTTGAAGTTTTTGTTGAATTTCATCCCCTGAAAAATCTCTACTGGCTTCCAATTTTTGACTTAATTCATGAGAAATATCGTGAATTGGAATAAAGAAACGTTGTCGTTTTTTCTTCAAAAATGTGAGACATTCATTCGAAGCAATGCGATAAATCCACGTATAAAGTTGGGAATCACCTCGAAATTTGGGCAAGGCTTTCCAAACTTTGACAAAAACGTCCTGTGTTAAGTCATCTGCATCATCATGGTCAATGACCATTTTCCGAATATGAAAATAAACCCGTTCCCGATACTTTCGCACTATCAAATTAAAGGCATACGTTTGTGAAGTTGGATTTCGGAATTTCGCTAATAAAACCGAATCATCCAAAAAATGAGTTGTTTTTGAGGACATATTTTGTGCTTTCCGAGGCGCATTTTCGGTTTTATGAATCGACATTTTTTGAGCAATCGTACCCTGCATAAAAATCAAAGTCTGTTTTTCAGGGATTGGACAAAATCGAAAGCCAAAGGTTTAAAATCTATGGGAAAAAATTTGATTGACCAATAAACTATCTGAGATTTTAAGTTTACCTCAAAAAAACTAATAAAAGGCTGTGTAAGTTTTGCAAGAAAAATCCTAAAATTATGAAAAAATCTTTACCTTTGTGCTAAAACATACGACCTATAACCTATTTTATACTCGATATTCAATTATTTTATCTCCAAGTTAATTAGGTCATGCTCCGATTATTTAAAAAGAAAACCGAAGAAGAACAACTCCGCTCACGCTATCAAAAATTGATGCATGAAGCTTTTTTACTTTCTCGAAAAGATGAACAGGCTTCTAGTGCAAAAACGGCAGAAGCTGACGCTATTTTATTCAAATTACATCAATTGAACGATAGAAATAGTATTTTAGTTTAATTTTTTTATATGTTTCTTTCCAAACAAATCCAACTTACAAACCGTTTAGGAAATAAAAATTTCTAATTTATTAAAAACAAGTCGGTTATGTTTGGATTATTCAAAAAGAAAACACCTTTAGAAAAACTTCATAAACGTTATGAGAAGTTGATGGAAGAAGCCTTTGTGCTTTCACGAAAAGACCGCCGAGCCAGTGATGCTAAAACAGCTGAAGCTGAAGATATACTGGCAGAAATCAAAAAATTAGAAACACAAAAATGAGACAAAAGTGTAACTGACCAATGCCATGTTTTGGAATTTGGTCAGTATATAAGTGTCCTATTTCCTAAATTTTTTTAGTGAAGAGGCTTTTCTGTAATGGGCATTTGAGCATGGAAATCTTGGTAAATTCGAGTAGCGTAATTTTGCATTAACTTAGTAAGATGTTGTAAATTATCACTTTTTAATATAAATCCTACATGATTTTTCATTCCATCTAATCGCATCCAAATTTCAGAATCTTGATAGGCAGAAGTATCAGGAGTTTCTTGTTTGGCAAGTGAAAGTACTGTTCCTGAATAAGAATTTGAAATCTCAGGTAGTTGATAAGAATCATCTGTTACCATAGCTAATTCAATTTTTGCCCATTCTTTCCAAAGATTAATTCCTGAAGATGCCTCAACTAAATCTGAGGTATGTGCGCCTCCAACCCGTGAAGCTGTTTCTAAAAAATAAAAAATACCTGTTTCTTGATCTTTAATAAATTCGGTATGCGAGGCACTATAAGCTAGACCAAAGCCCTCAATTAATTTTTGGTGTAATTCTAATAATTTTTGCTCATCTTTTGAGCCTCTTTCAACGGTATGAGTTCGAAAAATTCCACCTTCGTGTGCTACTTCCATTGGTGTATCCATATATTGGTGTGCCTTGGCAAAAATAACGTCACTCTTATAGGTTAAGGCATCTACATGATAGACCGCACCAGGGGCAAATCGTTCGAGCAAATGAAAACTTCTATCATCTCCTAGCCGATGAATGACTTCCCAAAGCTCTTCTTTGGAGTGGATTTTAATAATGCCTGTAGCAGAGGCTTGTAGTCGTGGTTTAATAAGCCAAGGAGCAGGTACTGTATCTGCAAACTCATTGATTTCTTGATCATTAAAGAGTGAAGTAAAAGTAGGAACAGGAATACCTAATGCTTGTGCTTTTACTCGCATTGCCAGTTTATCACGAAACAGTCGAGCGTTACTTTCACTCATGCCTGAAATACGAAAATGCTCACGTAAGGCAGCTGCTTTCTCAACATCGAAGTCATCTAGAGCGACAATAAAATCAATTTTCTGTTTTTGATAAACTACACTTAATCCTTTATAAACCATATTTATATCCCAATCGTCGCCTTCATCAGGAATATAAAAAAATTCTGTAATACTTTCGTGAGGCCAATCCCTATCCTTTAGAGCTAATCCAGTCAATAAAAGTACTCTTACACCGAGTTGGTGCATTTCCTCCATAAATTCGATGCCTTTGAAATAACAGGCAACACATAAAACAGTTTTGGGGTGTTGTTTTGACATGGTTTTGGTCAATTATAGATTTGAATATTCTTTAAAGATAGAGAATCTATTTATTCTTCATCAATTTGTGACAACCATTCATCTACAAATTCATAAAAACTTTGTTCTTCTGAGATTTCCCATGTTTCATGATCCCAGTCTACGGTCTGATAATGTTTGTTATCTTTCCTCAAAAAGCATTGTGCATTTCCTGCACCATCTGGAAAAAACTCTAACAAATCATTGAATGAATACCCTTCAGGAGTAATGTTTTGTTCTTGGCAAATCGGATTCATTATCTCTCCCATAACTTTTATTTGTTCGTGGTTGAGAATACAATTGCGACCATTTACCTCTCCAAAACCATTATGAATGGAATAGAATTCTTGTAAATCGGATGGTAATGTCCATTTAAATTTGACTAAACTACCATTTTCTTTGAGATTTGTTTGTGGGCTTCCACCTGTATAAATACAATAATAATTTCTTCGATCATATAGTTCTGATATTAACCAATAATGAAGGTACCATTTTTGACCTTGCTTTTCAGCATAAATAAATCGACATTTCTTTTGCATAGTGGAAATTAACTGGGGAATTTTGTCTCGAATGGCTAAAAAATTTAGTGAAATAAACTCATCAATAGACTTATCGTTATAAGTTATCCAAGGACAATCATTTGGAAACTGACCTAATAAAAAATAATTAGCACTATTTTCTGGTTCAAAAATTAATTGAATTCCTTCAAACCCATACTCATCGATGATTTGCATTTCCAAATCAGTTGTTCGGATAAATTCATCTCCAAATGGTTTATTGGCATTAATTTTTAGTTTTTCTTTTAACTTTATTCGATTATCTTTATTAATACTATACATTTCTATGGGATTTACAATAAAAAAACCATTTGATACGCTCAAATGGTTTTTTATGTTTAAAATAGTAATAGAGTTATCACTCTTTATTTTTATTCTGTTGTTTCTTCGTTATTTGTTGGAGCTTCTTGAGTTCCTTCGGGTGCGACTTCTTTAATTGCACTTCCTTCACCTTCGGGGTTTTCTGCACCTTCTTCTATAAATGTAGGAGCTTCCGTTTCTGCTCCACCTTGATTGACATCAGTATTAATCAGCGTTTTGTCTTTTGCGGCATCCATATTTGAGCTAGAAAATTGTTGCCCATCTGATTTAATAACTACGTTAGTTAATAAAGATAAAACTAATAATCCTCCTGCTAAACCCCATGTTAATTTTTCCAAGAAGTCGGTAGTTCGTTTTGCTCCCATTACTTGCGCTCCTGAACCACCAAATGTTCCACTTACTCCTCCACCTTTAGAGTTTTGTGCTAAAACGACCAGAACCAATAAGACCGAAACGGCTAGAATTAACCCGATAACAACTGTATCCATAATAAATATTATACTTAATTTTATGCTTTCAATTTTTCAATACGGTCTGCAAAGTAACAGCTTTTCTCAGGATATTTCAAGATTAATTTCTTGTAAATTTCGATAGCACGTTGTTTTTTACCTTGTTTGGTATAAATCAAGGCTAAATTTTCAGAAATAAAGAAACGATTTTCAGTACTTTTCTTTGCTAAATCAATTGTATTTTCAGGAATTGTAGTCTTTGAACGGTTTGAACCAATACTGGGTTCTTCTTTAATAAACTTCTCAATTAAAGATTGCCAACGTTCTTGTGAGTCTGTCGTGTTTGTTTTGATTTTATCTTCAACGTTATCAAAGAAACTTAAATCATCATCTAAATTTACCAGCTCGTTTGTAGAAATGTCATCAATCACAATCACTTTTTGTTCGGCTTGAGTTTCTGAAATTGCTTCTCGGAGGCGATGGACTTCTTCCCGTGCTAACACAAGATTTGAATTTGTTGTTCTTATATCTTGTTTTTTCTGATTTTCAATTTTATCTTCAAAAAATGAAGATTTTGCCTTATTTCCAAAGTCAATTTCGTATGCTTTTTGCGGAATTGAGATTGGATTTTGTGGCGGATTTTGTTGTGCTAAAATGTCATGAAAGAATGAGGACTTTGCCTTACTTCCAAAGTCAATTTCATATGCTTTTTGTGGAATTGAGATTGGATTTTGTTGTGCTAAAATGTCATGAAAGAATGAAGATTTTGCCTTATTTCCAAAGTCAATTCCGTGTGTTTTTTGTGGAATTGAGATTGGATTTTGTGGCGGATTTTGTTGTGTTAAAATGT
>DDLX01000033.1 GCA_002340355.1 Cytophagales bacterium UBA2561 | reverse complement strand
TTTTCTTTTTCAAATTCCCATCTTCGTCTGCTTCGATTTGCAACATTTTCAGGACTTTTTGTAAGATTTGATTTTCTTGTACAACTTCTTCAAATTCCGAACGACTTACCATTTCTGAAACTTGTTTTTCTAAATTTTCATTTTCGAGTCTTAAATTTTCATATTCTGATTTTAATGTTTCATATTTTTTCTTACCCACCATCTCTATTAAGTCTCCTTCAATTTCATCTGAAAGTCCTAATAAATAAAAAGGGTTAATGCCTTGTTCAACTAAATATTTAGTGTATTTATAATTTGGATTTTTTACAGAACCTGACTCCAATCCTGTAAGTACACTTGAAGAAACACCTACTAGTTTTGCCATCTTTTTTTGAGATAAACCGAAATGTTCACGAGCTTGGAGGTATATATCTTTAAGTTTACTCATAAAAAATATTTTTATTTTAAGAAATACAAATAAATTGATTCTTTTTAGTAGTGATTTTTTTGGTTCTAAAAAGCAAAGTCTTATCTTTGACCTATCAAAAGACACAAAATCCGCTTCGAGATTTTGACGAACTCCTGAAGCGGATTGTGTTCTTTTTCATAAAAGAAAAACACTCACCAAATGTTCAAAACGATGAATTTAACATCAGATTTAATGGAGCAAAAAATGACGTTGATTCGATTTATTACCGAATCGAATGATGAAGATTTCCTGAAAGGTGCAGAATCTTGGAGACAACTTTCGTTAGCTCGTACCGACTTAGAAAACCTTCCAGAGACCAATGACAAAAGTCTGAAAAAAGAAGCAAAAAAGCGATCTAAACCCGTATTTTCTGATTTGATGATGACTCTATTTACGAATTTTTATACGCGAATTGATGGGACATTAGTTGAAAATAAAAAGGATTTAGGTGATTTAATCAGACAAGGACCAACTACTCGGGCGATGTTGGCTTCGGAGTTAGAGAAACAAATTAAAGAGATGCAGTTTGTGTGTTGGGAATCCTTAGAGAGCTTGAAGCCTCATTTAAAATAAGGCTGAATAACTCATTATTTTTGAGAAAAATACAGCTTTCAAAAAGTAAAAAACATTAATAATTAACAGCAAAGATTTGCCAAGTTTTCACAACTTGGCAAATCCATATTTTGTTACTGTGCTGTTATCATTTGATGAAAAAAATCATCCAACTCTATTCCCATTTCTTTTAATTGTTCGGGCAAATTACTTCTTTCTGACATCCCTGGCGTAACATTGACTTCCAAAAGATAAAATGTATTGCCTTGCAATATATAATCAATACGGACAAAATCCTTTAGTTCCAAAATTTCAAATACGCTTTTGGATAACGCTTGACATAAAGAAAGTTGCTCCGAAGTCAAATCAGCAGGCGTTTGTTTTGAATTATTTCGATTGATTTTTGAGTTATAAGAATAAAACGACTCGTGATGCTGGAAAATCTCCATGACTGGAGTAGTTTGGATGCTCTCGTCTTGCCTAAATACACCGCAAGTTATCTCTCGTCCTTCAATGAATTTTTCTATTAATACTTCGTAATCTCTTTCTAATAGTGAAAAGATAGCATGTTCTAACTCTTTGTGAGTTTCTACCTTTTCCACACCAATGCTATCTGTGCCTATATTTGGTTTCACAATACAGGGAAAGCCTATTTTATCAGTGATTTCCGAAGGAGTTACCTTGTGATGTTTATTTATTTTAAGACCATCTGGCATATCAATACCAAAGGCTTTTAAATAATTTTTGCAGAAAAACTTATTGGTTGTCAGCATGGTAGCAAAAGGAGAAGAAGAGATATAAGGAATATCCATTAAAGATAAATACCCCTGTATATATCCTTTTGTTTTTATGCCTTCACTATAAATATAAGCGCATTGAAACGTTATTTCTTGACCGTTTTCATGTACGGAGAAACTATTTTTATCGACAGTCAAGTCGTCATCAGTTACCCAATTTCGGGTATTAATGTAAATTATCTTTGATTGGAAGCCGATCCGTAAAAATAACTTCTGTAGTTTAAAAGAAATATGCTTAGCGGTAGTTGATTCTCCCTCAGATATGATAGCTATCCACTTCATTCTTTTTCATCTTTTTGAGTAGGTAATCATATAAAATTGCTGGGGGATTCAGACCAAATTGTTCCATAGAGGCAAAACCCGGAGATGAGTTCAATTCACATATCTTATATGTATTGTCAGCATACAAAATATCTACTCCTGTAAATTCTAAATCTAAGCACTGTGCCGCTTTTATGGCAATCTCTCTCACTTGGTCATTCATAGGGATTTCCGTAAACTTACCGTTCCTTGCAATGTTGGATTTAAAGCCACCGTCCATTGCATTTCGTTCTACCATACTAATGACTTCACCATTCAAAACTACGGTGCGAATATCTCTGCCTTTACTTGTGGCAACATACTCCTGAATCATGATTTTGGTATCAGGATTAGTTTTTCTAAGCATCAAGATAATGTCTGCAAGAGTATATTTGTCGTGTGCTAGCATGACTCCTGCTCCATTAGTTCCAGGCCAAATTTTTACAATTAAGGGAAAAGAAAAGTGATTTGCAATAATCTCTTCATTTGTGGCATACTTAAAACCACTTGTGATTAACATTGATTTAGGGATTGGTAAACCCGCTTCTCCTAATTTTTGCAATGAATGAAATTTATCTGCGGCTAATAGAATACTATCTGCACAATTCACCATATAAACACCTAATGCCTCTAAACAACGATAAGTACTTGCTAAAGTATAATCGGTTCCTGAACCAGCTCTTGGAATAACTACGTCTGGTAATGGTACTTCTGTTCCTCGAATAAAAAATTGACAGCTCTCATTAGACATGACAAAACTGATATCCGCAGGTTCTAAAACCTGTACATTGAAGCCTTTTTTCTTAGCTTCTAAATACAAATGTCGGACGGGTCTCTCATAATATAAATTTCGATTACATGTCTCTACAGCTGTTCTCACAATGGGGTCTGTCTCAAGTACATTAAGAATTCGGTTCGAGTTGATTTTGGTTGTAATTATCCAAATATTCATGTTTTATTAGTTGTAATTTAGTGTCAATATTAAATGACGTTTGCATATAAATTTAGTGTCGTAAATTTCTTAATTAGTTACTACTAAACATTTTTACGTATCACCAAAAATGAACTTTTTAACGCCCAAAGATATGTATTATCTCTATTTTTTCAATGGGTTGCTTTTTTTTTTATATGAAGAAGATAAGAAATTGTTTTTATTATAAGTTAATATAATGATTATCAAAATATTATGTATGAAAATTTTATCAATATTTCTAAGTTAAATACTTGAAAAAATAACTCATATATTCATAAATAGACTAATTATTTATCCAGATTTAGCACATCTCTAAAAAAAGAAATACATCAAAATTAGTACACTTCCAAAAACAATTTATCTGATTTTTGTACTGTTTTTATGATCTTGAAAATTAAGTTTCTCCACTCGTTTTTATCCTCGAAATAGGGCTTTTTTTTGTTGCTTAAATTAGCAAAGGTTTGGAAATATCTGATTTTTATAATACGCTAAAGTATGGAAGGATTTGAAAAAACAGATTTTAAGGGTGTATGAATATATACAGTTTTAGGCTTTTCAAATTCAGTAGAATAAATAGTTTTTTAATTGGGATAGGAACTATTTTTCAATGTATTTTAAATTCGCTTTGGTTGGCTCTTATCAAAATAAATTGAATGCCAATTCTAGAAATATTTCGAATGCTCAGGAGGTCTGATTATATAATTTTCTGAATTTCACAAGCACGGCGAGCAGCGTCTTGTTCTGCTTTTTTCTTACTATAACCTGTGCCAATGGAAACCTCTTGTTCATTTACTAATAAACGTACCTTGAATTGTCGGCTATGATTTTCTCCTTTGTTTTGGAAAGTTTCGAAGTGAATGGCGTGTCCATTTTTTTGAGACCATTCGATAAGTTTGCTTTTGAAGTTTTTGGTGGTTCGAAGAATTTCATCCAAATCAAAATGAGACTCAATTAATTTAATGACTACTTTCTGACAAAAATAAAAGCCTCTATCTAAATAAATTGCGCCAACAAATGCTTCCATCGCATCACCATATAAGTACTTGAAGGAAGTAGAACCTTTACGGTGAGCATCATAAAGAACTAAATTGTCTAAACCTATTTTCCGAGCCAACAAATTGAGGGCTTCTCGACTCACAAGGCGTGAACGGGTTTCGGTCAAAAATCCTTCCTCTTTGTAGGGAAATTTCTTGAATAAATAATCAGCGATGATTGCGCCCAAAATAGCATCCCCCAAATATTCCAACCGTTCATTTGATTCTTTGAAGCCATTTGGGTTGGTACGAGCAACGGAAGCATGAGATAAAGCCAACTTATACAATTCCAAATTCAGAGGTCTTTTGCCTGTAATTTGTTGAACAGCCCGACTGATTAGTTTATCACGTTTCGAATAGCGTTGGAATAGGCGCAGTAAATAAAATTTTAGTTTGATGATATTCCAGAATTTAAATGCAGTCTCTTAATACAGTTTGATTGAAAACCTATAGAGCTAAAGCCCTATAAGTTTTGTGATTTTATTCTTTAGTTTATCCGCTAAATTTACGGAGTAAAACCGAACAGTTATGCCCTCCAAAGCCAAAAGTATTGCTGAGTGCTACTTCAACTTTACGAGGTTGAACTTCATTGAAAGTGAGATTCAAACGTTTATCAAATTGCTCGTCATCTGTAAAGTGGTTAATAGTAGGAGGAATCATTTGTTTTTCAAGTGCAAAAATACAGGCTAAGGTTTCAATGGCTCCTGCAGCACCTAACAAATGTCCTGTCATGGACTTTGTTGAGCTAATACTAAGGTCGAAAGCATGGTTACCAAAAACTTCCATAATTGCCTTAATTTCAGCAATATCACCTAAAGGAGTTGAAGTACCATGTACATTAATATAATCGACTTCCTGAGGTTGAATTTGATTATCTGATAAGGCAGATAACATTACATTTTTTGCCCCTAAGCCTTCGGGATGTGGAGCCGTAAGATGGTACGCATCGGCTGACATTCCACCACCAATAACTTCGGCATAAATCTTGGCATTGCGTGCGAGAGCATGTTCTAAATCTTCTAAAATTAATGCTCCTGCCCCTTCACCCATTACGAAACCATCTCGATCTTTATCGAAGGGACGAGAGGCAGTTTCAGGCGAATCATTTCGAGTAGAAAGAGCCTTTGCGGAATTAAAACCACCCATACCTGCTTGAGTAATGGCAGCTTCTGAGCCACCTGCTACAATAGCACTTGCCTTGCCTAATCGGATGTAATTGTAAGCATCAACCAAGGCATTTGAAGATGAAGCGCACGCCGAAACCGTAATAAAATTGGGACCACGGAAACCATGTCGCATAGAAATATGCCCTGCAGAAATATCTCCAATCATTTTTGGAATAAAAAACGGATTGAAACGTGGAGTTTGACCATTCAAGAAATAGCTACTTACTTCATCTTCGAAGGTTTTGAGTCCACCAATACCCGACCCCCAAATTACACCAACACGATCTGGATTTACTTTATCCTCAATTAGTTTGGCATCCTTTATTGCCTCATCCGAAGCAATAACCGCATATTGAGAAAAGGCATCCATTCGCCGAATTTCCTTGCGATTCAAAAAGTCTTGTACATTAAAATTCTTGAGTTCGCAGGCAAATTGCGTCTTAAATTTTGAGGCATCAAATAAGGTGATGGGAGCGGCACCGCTTTTGCCTTCTGCTAGTCCTGCCCAATATTCTTCCAGTGTATTCCCAATAGGTGTTAAAGCTCCTAAGCCTGTGATGACTACCCGTTTTAATTCCATAGTTCTACTTATTTAACTTCTGCCCAATAGTAAGGGCTAGTCGCATTTTCAGTTCGTGTAATTGTGTTACTTTTGGTGATGTTTCGAATATGACCAAAAGTAGGTGGATGAGAAATAAATTGACCTAAAACATCAAGTTCCGAATACAAAAAAAATAAAATTAAAGACGAAAAACGAAAAATTCATCTTTTTTCGATTTTTTAAAGGTGTAAGCAGAGCTGGTTTTTGGATTGAATCACTATGGTGATTACATCCAAGTTCTGACTCGTATTTTAGGACAAAGATAGCACTTCCTATTTTCTCTTTTTATGAAAGAAAAATCCACTTACTTGTTCTTATTGATTTTTAAAAAAATTACTTTATATTTGCATCATTGTTGCATTTGAAACATGATTGCATTTATGAAGGCTGTTGATATTTTAAGTAAATATAACCTCAAACGAACAAGCTGTCGTGAGGGGATTATTGAGGTCATGATATCAACAAATCAAGCCCTATCTGAAAGTGAAATCAGGGAAAAGCTGAGTGGAAATTATGACCGCACAACCCTTTATCGCTCTTTTAAAACGCTCGAAGAGTATAAAATAATTCATAAAATTATTATAAATAATAAATTAATCAAATATGCGTTTAATAATGAACTAACTTCTAAAGACGAGCATGTGCATTTCTACTGTAATGAATGTAATACTGTGAAATGTATGGATACGATTCCAGTACAAAAATATCAATTGCCTACTGGTTATTCTGATATTGAGACACAGGTCTTAATCAAAGGCATATGTGCAAATTGTAAAAATCAAGAAAATATGTCCAATCTAGTGATTAGCCTTTAGATAGATGACTTACCAGATCCGTAAAAATGTCACCAGTTCCTATTCCATAAAATAACTTCCTTCAATTTTAATAAAATTAAGTGTCGTTTTATTCTCAATTATTTCAATATGAGCAAGCTCTTCATGCTTTTATTAGGTATGAGTATTTTATATAGTCCGTTGTATAGCCAAACATATTATGAACTAAAAGGTACTGTTGTTGATGAAAATAATAGTCCCTTGATAGGTGCATCGGTGCTTCTGAATCCTGTTAAAAAAGGAACAACAACTAATCATAGTGGCGATTTTCGGATTAACAAGTTATCAGAAGGTAAATATTATATTAAAATTCAATTTATTGGTTATCAAATACTTACAGATACAATTGCTTTTGTCAGAAATAAAAAATACAAGTTTCAATTAGATATTTCTACACATAGTTTACAAGAAGTTGTCGTTACTTATGATTATGCTGAAGCCCGAAAAAAAGAAGAAGCACTCCAAATTGAAATTGTTAATGAAGATTACCTAAAACAGAATCTTGGCGGAAGCCTTATGGGTTCTTTAGAAAGATTATCTGGCGTAAGTACGATTGATATAGGTTCAGGTCAGTCAAAACCAGTTATTCGAGGACTTGGATTTAATCGTGTGGTTGTGGTCGAAAACAATATCAAGCACGAAGCCCAACAATGGGGAGCCGACCACGGACTTGAAATTGACCAATATGCGGTAAATAATATTGAAGTAATAAAAGGTCCTGCATCACTGATGTATGGCTCGGATGCCATAGGTGGAATAATTGATGTAAAAAACCGAAAACCACCTGTTGAAAATTCATTTGGAGGTACAATTGATTTATCTGGTAAAACAAATAATGATTTTTTGGGTACTTCCCTTTCCTTGTTTGGAAGGAAAAAATGGTTTTTTGCCGATTTCAGAGTAACTTTTCTTGATTATGGTGATTATAAAGTACCCACTGACAGCGTTGATATTTATTCTTATCGTGCCGTATTACATAAAAATCGTTTACGGAATTCAGCAGGTAAGGAACAAAACTTTCACTTTTCGTTTGGAATAATCAGAAAACAGTTTCAAAGTAAATTTTATCTGAGCAATGTAAATAGTAAAAACGGTTTTTTTGCGAATGCACATGGATTAGAGCCACGCAATGTAGATTCTGATTTGCATGATAAGTCAAGTAGAGATATTCAGTATCCTCGTCAAAAGGTGAATCATTTTAAAGTGATAAATCATAGCTTTTACCAATGGGAGAAATTGAAGCTTGAATTTGATATTGGTTTTCAGCGTAATTTCAGACAAGAGTGGAGCCAATATGTACAACATGGATATATGCCTGCCCTTTTTCCTGATACATTGGATTTCAATCCCGAATTGGAGCGTCAATTTGAGAAGTTTGTGTATTCTGGAAATGTGAAACTATTCTATCAATTAACTGATAAAACTCACTTCAATTTAGGTCTCAATACCGAATTTCAAGACAATCAAATTGATGGTCGTGGTTTTATTATTCCAGCCTATCGGCAGTTTACTTTGGGCGGTTTTGTTTTTATGAAACATCATTTTTCAGACAAAAGTTTGGCTCAGGCAGGTGTCCGATATGACTATGGAAATATAACTACATACAATTATAAGGATTGGTTTAGGTCTCCAAACATTGAAAATCCTGATACAAACACGCAATTTTTAGAAAGGTCAGGAAATATCAACCGTCATTTTTCCAATATCATATGGTCAATTGGATATAATTATAATGTCAATAAATGGTCTTATAAGGTCAATTTTGGGAAAAGTTTTCGAATGCCGATTGCCAAAGAATTGGGGGCAAATGGGGTCAATTACCATCGTTTTAGTTACGAAGTTGGTAATCCCGAATTATCCCCTGAAATATCATATCAGTTTGATGCTGGATTAGAGCATAACGCCGAAAAATTTGCGATTGGAGTAACACCATTCCTAAATTACTTCTCAAATTATATTTATCTAAACCCGACTGCAAAACATGATAGACTTTATGGTAATGGAAATCAAGTATTTAATTATACTCAGAGTCGTGTTTTAAGATACGGTACAGAACTATATGCACATTATAATTTTTCCAAATCATTACAAATTGGGATTATTGGTGAATATGTGTATTCGGAACAAATGTCAGGTAAAAAGAAGGGATTTACATTGCCTTTTGCCCCACCGCCTTCGGGTATTTTCAACATAAAATATCAAAAGCAAAAAATAAAATTTGTGGAGAATGCTTATGTCTCAATTGATTTCCGAATTACCACCCCACAAAATAACATTGTCCCACCAGAAGAAAAAACAGACGGATATCAATTGGTCAATTTAGGAATAGGGGGCAAGTTTGTATTTAATAATCAAGCAATTAGTATTTCCATACAGGTACAAAATCTGTTTAATACCAAATATTTCAATCATACCAGTTATTACAGACTGATAAATGTTCCTGAAGCAGGGAGAAATTTTATCGTCAATATTTCTATCCCCTTTTCAGGAAAAACTAAACAAGAATAATTTTTTATTATAACTAATAAATTTTAAAACAATGAATTTAAAAATGAAATCCATTAGTTTTTTTCTTGCTATCACAATCATGGCGATTCTCTCATCTTGTGATAACGATGATGATGATGTAGTACCAAAGCCAACCATCAGTGGGCTTGAATTGGGATATGGTGATAGTCATGTTGCTTATATTGGTGCAGACTTACACATAGAAGCTGAAATTTTAGCCGAAGGAAAAGTTGATAGAATCACTATCGAACTCCACAAAGAAGACGGTACTGGCGAGGAAATTGAAGCAGAATTTACTGAATATGCTGGGCAAAAAAATGCTGAATTTCACAAACACATTGATATTCCAGTGGGAACAGACGCTGGTGAATATCATTTTCACATGACTGTTATTGACCAAGAAGGAAACTCAAGCTCAGTGGAAGCCGATATCAATATTAAGGAATTGATTGATGAAGAAGCTCCTGTATTAACTATTTCATCTGCTCCAACAGATGGACAAAGTTTTGCTAATGGTGAAGCCATTTCAATATCGGGAACAGTAACTGACAATGTTGGTTTATCAGGGATGTTGGTGGCTTTGGTATATCAAGATGATAACATTGCTGATGCGGATGTTAAAGGAGGTAATGATAAAGTAATTGTTATGTTTCATACACACGATTTCGATAGCCCAACTTCTCATACATTTACCACTTCCATAGAGGTTGGTGCGGCTAATGATAACAATATGACACCTACGCCTATTAAGGGTAATAATGCTTGGAAATCAGGTAAATATTATATCCTTATTAGAAGTAAAGATGCAAAAGGAAACTGGGTATTCTCTAATCATTATCCAGTAGAAATTAATCTTTAATGACACTTTAATTCACTTTGGGCAGGCTTGGTATTGGTCTGCCCTTTTAATTTTTATATCATGAAAATATTAAAATTATTCTCTGTAATCCTTGGCATCTCCATGATTCTTTTTTCTTGTGAAGATGACAAGGAGATTGATACACAAAAGCCTGAAATAGATACCACTATTCCCAATGCTTTCCCTGCAAATTGTACCGACACGATATATTTTGGTGAACCATTTACGCTAAATCTAAAATTTACTGATAATGTCGAATTAGGTTCTTTTAGTCTTGATATTCACCATAATTTTGATCATCATTCACATAGCACAGAATTTGTCGAATGTCACCTTAACGCTAAAAAAATTCCAGTAAATCCGTATGTCCTGATTGAAACCCACGATATTCCAACAGGACAAAGTGAATATGTGACCAATCTACCAATTACGATTCCCACTTCTAATGATGAAGGACAGTTATTTGACAAAGGTGATTACCATTTTGATATTCGTATTACGGATAAGGAAGGATGGTCAACACACTTTGGAATGGGGATAAAAATGATGCATCGTTAAAAGATAAAAGGTAGTCATTTAAAGATAATCATCAATGTAGTTTTTGATTCATTTTAGTAAAAATAACCAATTGTTCCAGTTGATATTATAAAAATTAAATCAATACTTTTGCCTTCAATCTCACTAATTCACCTTAATTTTTATGTTTACCAAAGAAAAACTCTATCGATTTTTGAAGGAATGGGGCATTTTTGCGGGTGTCCTAATATTTTTATATGCTACTGGATTGCATACCGAATTGGCAGGAGGAATGCAACGTTTATTATTGATGACGGGGCTGATGGATGCCAACGAAAGGGTACCTATTGAAGAGCAAATTTCTACAGATTATCAATTGCATTTACAGGATATAAACGGTGAAAATGTATCCTTGAGTAATTTTAAAGGAGAGGTGGTTTTTATTAATTTTTGGGCAACTTGGTGCCCTCCATGTCGTGCCGAAATGCCTGAAATTCAAGCTCTTTATCAAGAACAAAAAAAGGATGTTGTTTTTCTGATGGTGGCTTTAGACAAGGATTTTGAGAAGGCAAAAAAGTTTGTTCAGAAAAAAGAATTTGATTTTCCTATTTATCAATCAGTTTCGTCTTTGCCAGAGGAGTTTAAGAGCCGTTCAATTCCTGCTACTTTTGTGGTTTCTACGGATGGAAAAATTGTTTTTAGACGGGAAGGAATTGCAGATTATAATAATGTAGCGTTTCGAAAAATCTTAGAGGAAGCAAAGTAGATTTATCTTTATAACTTTGACAAAGTACGGTAAGCTTTGTCAAAGTGGATTCATCAGAGCTAAATATTAGTTCAGACGAAAAGGAACAACTAATTGAAAATCAGGGATATTAACTGTGAACTTTTCACTATCACTTAATCGTTTCATTTGGTATGTTCCCCACATTTTACCCATATCTGTTTTTAGTGTACAACCAGATACATATTCATGAGAAGCCCCAGAAGATAAGACAGGCTGTTCGCCGATTATACCTTCTCCTTCTACTTCAAAGCGGACATTGTTTGAATCAAAAATTTGCCAATGTCGTCTTAATAATTGTACTGTGTGTGGGCTATGGTTTTCGATACGAATTTTATAAGTAAAAACATAATGTTGCTGGAGAGGATTAGAATACTCAGAATGATAGGCAGTTAATACACTTACCTGAACGCCATCCGTAATTTCAGTAATCATAATTTCGCAGATTATAGTTTAATGTAATTCCTAGTAATATCGTAACTTTCTGAAAATAAATGAATTTTTTACCACATTTTAACATCCATTTTCTTAGAAACTGAGTTACATAATAACGGAGAACCCACATTATTTGATATGCTTTACGTCTTTTTTAATACACCCCTCCTCCCTTTTACTTTCCTTTTTATCCAAAATTCACCCTAAAATTTGCATTAACATTATGACAAGTTATCGTGTTCGCCCTCGTTTTAAGCAATTAACTTATTTAAATAGCCAAGAGATTTGTGAGCGTGTTGAACGGCATTTTGATTATCCACAGCCCTGCGAAGTTTCCATTACCTCACGTTCAATTATTTTCAAAATTCCACTAGAAGAACGGCATTTTTGGTCACCTCGTCTTTCCATCTCTCTCGAAAAGCATGAGGAAGGCACACTACTCAGAGGGCTATACGGTCCCAACCCTACAGTCTGGACGATGTTTATGTTTGCTTATGGGGCTATTGGTGTCGCAGGCATATTTTCCCTCCTATTAGGTTTAACTCAAGTTTCATTAGATATGGGATACAATTTTATTTGGGTCTCTTTCGGATTAGCCGTTGCTGCAATTGTCTTGTATGTCATTGCTCAATTGGGACAAAAAATGGGAGCAGAACAAACTTTCACCCTACACCATGTTTTTGAGAGTATTATTCATGAGAAAGTACATATTGAGTAATGTAAGTTTTACTTGATAAGTTGAACCAAAATGCCATTGCACGTTTTTACAAACAATGGCAAAATTTCATTTAACTATTCAAAAACTAAGGCTTTTCCTTCTTTAGGAATTCGAAATTTATCCGTAGGAATTTGTTTCTCGAAAAGTGCTTTTCGGAGGTCTTCAGGGGCTGTTTTTTGTCCATCATCCGCCAAAGGAAACGTTCCAAAGTGCATTGCAATGCTTTGAGGTTGTCCCAAATCTTCATAAACTTGAACGGCTTGTTTGGGTGAAATATGAACAGGGTGCATAAACCATCTTGGAAGATATGCTCCGATTGGTAAAAATGCCAGTCGTAAAGGCGCACATCTTTCACCAATTTCTTGAAAAATTTTGGCATCATAACCTGTATCTCCTGCAAAATATAAATTTCCGTGAGGTGTTTTTAGGACAAATCCAGCCCATAAAGTGCGGTCACGATCAAACAAACCCCGTCCTGAAGAATGTTGAGCAGGAACGCAAATGATCTCGATATCTTTTGTGATTTGAGTCATTTCCCACCAATCTAAATCTTCCGAATTTGGAATATTTTTATTTTCTAAAAACTGACTGATTCCCAAAGGAGTAACAATTTTTGGGGTATGACTTTTGGTCAAATCAAGTAACGTATTTATATCTAAATGATCATAATGATTGTGGCTAATCAAAATTAAATCAATTGGAGGCAAATCTTCCATTCTGATTCCTGCGGGGCGTTGTCGAGCAGGTCCCGCTATCTGTATTGGGGCAGTATAATCGCTCCAAATAGGGTCAGTCAAAATATTTAAACCTTGTGTCTGAATTAAGAAAGTCGAATGATTAACAAATGTAACTCGTAAGGTTTTTCCTTCAACTCGTTCAAGAGGTTTTTCGAAAGATGCTGTTTTGGTAATGGCTTTCCAATGTGCTTGCGTACGAGTGAGTCCCCATTTGACAATATCCCAAGCTCCCTTGGCAGAAATTTTGGTTCGATTTCGGAATTTTGTACCATCAAAGTGGTCGGATTTTTCGCCTTCATAAGCAGGTGCAGAAATCCAAGCTCCAAATAAAATCCCGATGGTCATAAATCCGACAAATACCGCTATGATTTTCAGGTATTTTTTCTTGATTTGTATCATTATTTCACTTATTTTATAAAAAAATCAAATCCATTTTCAAAAAAATAGCTTTTGAAACAAAAACTTGGTAAGTCTCAGTCTTCATCCAAAATACGCTACTTTATTTGAAAATAATTTGAAAATCAAAAAGTTATCAATTTGTTTTGTCCAATAAAGAATCAGGATAAAAACAAATTAAAAATACACTAAGTTACTCAAGCATGAAGATAGGAATCGTTTGGTTTAAGACCAATTTACGGCTTAATGATAATCCCGTTTTGGCAGAGGCTCTTCGACAATGTGATGTCGTCATTCCGATTTATATTATTCCGAATCGGTGGTTTTTCAAACAATTTGGCATCCCAAAAATTGGCGTTTTTCGGATGCGTTTTATTTTGGAATCACTGGCAGATTTACAACAAGAATTACAAAAAAAAGGAAATAATTTATTGGTTTTCAAGGGAGAAGCGCATGAAATTATTTCGGAACTTATCGAAAAATATCAAGTTGAAAAAGTATTTGTTCAGAAAGAACTTACTGCCGAAGAACAATTTGAAAACCGTCAGGTTACGAAAGTAATTCCAACAGTGGAACTTTGGGATAATTTTCTGATTGAGCCACAAGCCTTACCTTTCCCTGCTCGAAAAACACCTGACATTTTCACGGCTTTTCGAAAACAAGTTGAGCGAAATACTTCGGTTCGTAAACTCATTCCGACACCTGAAAAAATCCCTGCCCCTGAATTAGAATTTCCTGCAGAATCGACCACTTTACCACCATTGACTGACTTTTTTGACGATATTCCACCTTTGGATAAACGTTCAGCATTTCCGTTTTCGGGCGGGAGTACTTCGGCGCACCAACGCCTTCAAGATTATATTTGGGACAAACAATTTTTGAGAAGTTACAAAAATACGCGTAACCAATTATTAGGGACTCATTATTCTTCCAAATTCTCGGCGTGGTTGGCACAGGGTTGTATTTCGCCTGTTGAAATTTACCATCAAGTTGAGCGATTTGAGAAAGAAGTAATTGAAAATGATTCTACTTATTGGCTCATTTTTGAATTATTATGGCGGGATTTTTTCCGTTATGTGACGTTGAAATATGGCTCAAAAATCTTTCATTTGGGTGGAATTAAGAACCTGAAAATCAAAGGACGACAAAACTTTTTGGAGTTTAGATTTTGGGCAGATGGACAAACCAAAGACCGTTTTATTAATGCCAATATGAAAGAACTGGCAAAAACGGGATTTATGAGCAATCGAGGACGGCAAAATGTCGCTTCTTATTTAGTTAAAATTTCACGATTGGATTGGCGAATGGGAGCTGCTTGGTTCGAATATCTACTCACCGACTATGACCCATGTAGCAATTATGGAAATTGGATGTATGTCGCTGGGGTAGGCAATGACCCGCTTGAAAATCGTTTTTTTCATTCTCGAAAACAAGCCCAATATTACGACCCTAATGGAGAATATACAAATTTGTGGCTCAAATAAAATTCCCATTTTTTTAACGTAAATTTTGTTTAATACCAAATTTACACTTATTTTAAAAAGCTGATTTTAAGGTAAATAAATCAAAATTTGCGTTAAAAATGAATAAAAATTATGGAAACTAAAAGTTATAATTTTTCAAATATTCGTTTCTCTGACTTAGAGGAAATTGTAGATATTCGAATGGGGAAAGATGAAATTCCACCTACAAAATTCAGAGAATGGTTTCAATATGAATATGTATTATCTAAGGAAGAAATAAGATTTTTTGATAAACTTATCAAAAAACATTTTTACCAATTAAGGGCATATTCCGAAGAAAAATTGAAAATGCGGTTTTTGTCTTCTGTTTTAAATCAGGTTGATTTTATGATTGATGATATCCAAGATTGGTATGATGCTCAAATTCAGGGTGAAATTAACGGTATTCAATTCAAAGGTTTTGCCGATTTTATGGTTGCCAAAGGTCGAAAAACTCCACAAAAACCATATTTTTTCATCCAAGAATTTAAACCTTCACAAGCCGATAAAGATGTTGAAGACCAGCTTCTTGCCGAATTATTAATTGCTATGGAAAAAAATCAAACCCAAGTCATGCGAGGAGGGTACATCATCGGACGGAATTGGTATTTTGTGATTTTGGAAAAAATAGGTGAAAATGTCTATGAGTATTTTGTTTCTGACCAATTAGATAGTTTGAATTTAGAACATTTAACCCAAATTTATATCTGCCTACAAGCTGTCAAGTTGAAATATTGTCAGGATTAAAAATGCCATTTTGTTAAGAAAGAAAAACATCACCAAAATTATGTTTTGATGATGTTAATTTATTGAAATTAATATATTTTCTATCGAATCATGAAAGTTTTACAGAATAATTGAAAAGCAGGCACATTATCAATCTCTAATTTTTGCCCGATTTCTAAGATTTTTTGGTATTCTATTTGAGAAATGCTTCGTTGATTTAATAAATCATCTTCCTCCTCCATAAACAGAAACGTAATGAACTTGACGAAAATGTACGGTGCATTCAACATATCTCGACTTAAATCACCCGTAGAAGCTTGAGGGTTTCGGAGTGTATCAAGGATAATTTGATTTTTCTTGAAAGTCGAAAACATAGCCATTTTGATAAGGTTATAAAACTTATCTTCCCATTTTTCAAAATTTTTGACCAAAAACTGCAAGGCTTGTACGATGGGGTCTTTTTTCAGGAAGTAACTTCCACGTGATAATTTTCGGGCTTTTTTATTCAAGCTCAGTTCTTCGAATAAACTAATACTACCATTTGCCAAAGCCACCCCAACGGAGGGCGCAAGCAAAACTAACGAAATAAAATCGTCATCACTAATATTCAAAAAGTCGGTTTCTGCACCAATAAAAGCCGCCTTTAAGTCCATCGTAGCATCCAATACGTCTTGGTCTTCCATGATGGTTACTAACTCACTCTCTGTCAGCATTGTATAAAAAAATTTAAGGGTTCGTTTTCTTTTTTTTCTTGTCTTTATCTTTGCCACCAAATACCGAAACATTCGGAATATACTTTTTGGGTTTTTGTTTAAATTCAACCAAAATGGCATCCAGATCAGCTAAAGTTTGATTTAGGTTGGTGTACAAAGAATCATCATATACTAATTTTCCAGCCGAACCTTTTTGTTGATTGATTGCGATAAGCATTTTATCTAATTCAGCTAAAGTTTTCTGAGCATTTTTAACGGTTTGCTCTAGTTCTAAGGCGTTCATTTTGTCTGCAAGCTGATTCATTTTTTGAGGCATAGGCTTGAGGTCGGTTGTCATCTGATTCAAATTAGTAGAAACTTGTGCTAAGTTCGAAGTAATCTGACTGATTTTTGCTTGATTGGTCTTCAGTAATTGATTGGCTGTACCACTCATTTCGCTAGCATTCTGGGTTAGGCTCTGCATTTTTTTCCCCATTCCTTTGTATTCTACCAACATTTGATTAATGTTTGTCAATAAAATATCAACTTTTTTCATCATTGGAGCTGCCGAATTAGAGACTTTGGCTATCATGCCCTCCGCACTTCCAGCTATTAGAGTATCTAGATGTTTAAGATTTCGATTTCCTTTTTTTATCGTAAGATTAATCATTTTTTCACCCAATAACCCATTATCTGCCATCATTGCCGTAGAGGAGTCTGTTAGAATTAGTTCATCATCAATATCTAAGGCGACTAACATTTTATTATTACGATCTTGCAAGATTTCAATTTCTGCGACTCGACCGACTGCCAAGCCATTCATTTTCACCATATTTCCAACTACCATTCCATCCACTTGGTCATAAATGGCAAAATACCGATGTGTAGGAGTAAAGAAATCGATGCCTTTTAAAAAATTAAATCCATAATAAAAGACTAAAATGGTAATGACGGTTAAGATACCGACTTTAAGTTCCTTTGCCACGTTTTTGAAGTTTTTAGCTTATAGGTATGTTTTGTAACAACAAAGTTACAAAGTTCTACTTGTTCTCTGTTCATCTGCTTGAAAAAGTCTGAATCTTTGTCAAAGATTTAACTACTTATTTTAAGTGACAAAAAAACCGTACTCTTTTTTAAAGTACGGCTTTGGCAAAACATAAAAGTATATAATTTAGGTTTAATGATTTGTACCTGCTCGAATCATCGCACATCGGAAACCAATAGTCGAAGTCGAAGAGTCCTGTTCTAAAAAACGGCGTGTTCCGGGAGATAACCAATAGGCTCCATCTGCCCAAGAACCACCCTTATAAACTCGGACATGGTTACCCATTAAAGAGGTACCATCTGGGCTTATCGAACCATCTGCATTTGTAATTCCTGCATAACCTAAGGTTGAAGTTTCCAAGGAGGTATAAGTTGCAGGGTCAGGTCCCGTGGTCATGGCACCACGTCCACCACCTAAGTCAGGATTCTTAAATCGACGAGGGTTACTGGCTTGTGTAACCGAATCTACTAAATACATTCCATCTGTTCGAGCAGGATTCAAATTACCCACACTCTCATGACTTAGTGGTCGATAAATGTCTTCTACCCATTCGTTTACATTTCCTGCCATATTATACAAGCCGTAGTCATTTGGTGGAAAGGCATAAACCCATTCAGTGATCATTGCCCCATCATTTAACTTTCCTGAAATACCAGCATAATCACCTCGACCTCTTCGGAAGTTGGCTAAAAACTGCCCCATTTGCTTACCATAGGGATTCCGTAATGAGTGTCCATCCCAAGGATAAATTCGGGAGTAATCTTGCATTTCATCCATATACTGTGTTCCGACTAAGCCTTTGGCAGCATATTCCCACTCAGCTTCAGTTGGGAGTCGGTAACGAGGCAGTACGATACCAGATTCCAAAGGAATACGTCCATTTTCGCCTCCTTCACCACCTTCGGCACCACCACCGCCACCACTTTCACGGGCAGATTTGACTTTTTCCCTTTCTTCTTTAGTACCATTTGCTAATACCAATTCTTGATTTACAGCATCAGTTCGCCATCGACAATACTCCTGAGCTTGTCGCCAAGAAATCCCTACAACAGGGAAAAATCGGAAACCAGGATACCGAAAATAATGATCAACATAAGGATCATTGAATGCCAAAACTTCTGCCCAAACTAATGTATCTGGTAAGGCTTCTTGGTATTTTGGATTTTGAGGATCTCCTTGAGAAGAATCTTTTAACACAAAAAATAAATATTCTAAGTAATGAACATTTGCTACTTCGGTTTCATCCATATAAAAGGAAGCAATGGTTACAGTACGTTCTTCAGCATCTTGGGTTTTCATCAGGTCTTCTTCGAATGTACCTAAGATATGCCGCCCACCCTCAATAAAAACCATACCGGGAGGTTCTGGCTGTCCTTCGAACTTTCGGAGTGTAAATTCTTCTCCTTGTTTTTTGAGGTTGGTATTATACCTTGCGCCCGTTTTCGTGCTTTCAGAACCGGGGTCATAACTTACAGGTTTCTTGTCTTTTCCACAGCTTGTCAAGCCTACTGAGAGAGCAAGCAAAAACACAAAACCATAGAAGAACCTTGAGAATCTGTTCATAATTTGCTGTTTTATAATCGTTTTTAGGTTTTTGACCCGTCTTGTTACTATTTTGATTTTAACGTTTTTTTAATAACACTATCAAGTCCCATTTTAGTATCCAAATAACAAGAACTCTACAGGAAAATTTTTATCAAATTATGCTGTATTTTCATACTTATCTTGTAAATTATAGATTTCTAAAATCCTTTTGCCAGAACGTCAAAATGTGTCTTTTAGTTTCGATAATCAGATATTAAGGCTACGTTCTAAGAATTTTTGAAAGGCATTATTTAGTATTTTTTCAATGTCTTTTTGAACTGATTCTTGAATTTCTATGTCTAAACTTTCAGTCAAATTCTTAGCAATAGGAAAGATGATAAGCTCATCAAAACCTCTATTAAACATAATTTCAGAAAACCTCATCTATTTCTTTCAGTTTTCTTTTAATAAAAAACATTTTAAAGTTAAAGGTTAGTTTATCTCAACATCATTTAAAAAAAGGACAAATGCCTCAGATAAAATATCTTTCATTTCGTCAGCTTCTATTTTCTCCAGAAATAAAATCTCAAAATTTTCTATCAAGAAAAGACGGAAACTACAATATTCAGTTTGTTCTTCAATCGCTCCAAAATACATTTTTTTAAATATTGAATGAAATCCAAATTTCAATTCCTTTTCGGTATAATCTGCACCATAGATTTCGACCAATTCCACTAATTTATCTTTGAGTTCGGTCAAAAAATTATCATAAATTTTCTTCCGTTTTTCCCATAAATCCGAACGATTTAATTGGCATAAATCAATTGTATATTTAGCTCGTTTATTTTGAATATTTTCAATAAAATAACCTAACTTATTAATATCAAAAGCTAAAAAGTCCATCGGGTTTTCTAATTCGGGATGCAACAAAAAGGGATTTTCAGCTAACAATTCTTCTCCATCTGCCCGACACCTTTCCAAGTCAATAATTTTTTGACCATTTTCGGTTTTTAGAGGCAATTTTTGTTTTTTACGTTTATTGGGGAGTCGAAAATTATCATCTTTTTTACCATTGCATTTCTGACAGGAGGGCATTAAATTCGACCATTCATAACCCAACCAAAAATATGAATTTGTTCCCTTTTTAGGTCGAAAATGTTCTACTGTAAATTGATAGCTGTCATTTGGAATTTCGTTCAGCTTACTTTCACAGAAAGCACATTTATTGTGATATAATTTCTTTAAATCTTCTTTGATTGATGAGTTATAACATTGTGAATCAAACTGATGAAGCTCTTCTTTTTTGAGTAAGTTTTCTTGTCTTTCCTGAAAACAGTCTTTTAGTTTTTCGGGAATTGGACGAAATTTTTTGTCAATTTTTCGCATTGGATTGGCAGGTTATTTTTGAAGTTTTTTAGCTAATTTGCTCAATTTGTCATCCAAATTTTTACGCCGTTCAGTTTCTTGGTAAGTCGGGGCGGTATCAATTTCAGATACGTTTTCATTGGAAACGGGCAAAATATCTAAATCAAAAATTGGTGAAGTCAAAATCTGATTAGGCAGTAAATTTTTAATATCCAACTGGAGACGTTCGAGTTGTGTCCCTTCGGTTTCGGAACGTTTGACCTTAAAAAATACCGTATTTTCAGGCATTCCCAACAAACAAACTGCCGAATGAGTCGTGACGATAAATTGTACTTTGGGGAAAATTTCGCATAAGATTTTAGGAAATTCTTTTTGCCATTTCGGATGCAAATGTGCTTCCAATTCATCAATCAAAACAATACCTGCTAAATCACTTGGTTTTTGGATTTCGGGTTGGGCTTCCGAAAGGCGCATCAACATATCACCAACCATCAGAACAATACTTTTATGACCTGCCGAAAGGTGTTCAAAATCAACACGATTGCCTTTTTCGATAAAGACAAAATCACTAATAATTTTACTTTCATCTTTCTTGACAATATCCGAAATATGAGGTAATAATTGGAGTAATGTTTTTTTGATTTCGGTAAACTTTTCAGGTTCATTGACCGAAATATCCCGCAACCATGATTCAAAAATATTGATAAGTTGGGCTTTATCCGTATTCAGATTTAAGAGTGGATTTTGTGGTTTGGCTTTTTCCAAAACCTTCAAACGAGATGCACCATACGCCGCAAAAGGCTTTAATTCGGCAATATGTTGCTGTAAAGCATATAAATTTGTCCAGTAGGGATTGTTATATATTTCATTATGGAATGAGGTGTCTTTGGATTTATATTGGACGTGAATGACAGTATCTTTTCGACCTATTTCACTTTCTGGTAAGTCATTTGAATTATAAAAACCTAAACTCAAAGCCTGTAAAATGGACGTTTTTCCGTCTCCATTTTCACCTGCAAAAACAATAAATTGTGCATTTACAGGAAGTTGTTCTTCGATGTATTGAATACATTGAAAATCAAGAATTAACATATATTTTAGAGCATATTTTAGAGTTTTATTTTTAAAGTCTTTGTTATTAGGTTGTTTTGTTAAATGTATATATTTATCTAAAAAATATATAGTATCAGACAGTCTTTCTAAGATTAAAGATTCAAAATCTATTCTATTAAAATCATTAATATTTTTTCCTGTGGAAGGTTGGGCAAGGGAATTTAGGTATGATAAAAAATCAAAGCTATAAGCCCTGCGGTCAAGTTTTAAAAACAAACTATTTTTTTTCTTATCTTGATGTTTTTTTATATGATTGAATATCAGAGTACTATACCTGTAACCTAAATTATGCCAAATTGGCATCTCACTTTCTGTATTGATATCTTCTATCACTTTTGATTTTACTAAAATTTGGTCTATAATTTTTACTGTAATACTAAATTTTTTCTCAAATGCTCCCCAGTTAATTTCATCTTCCTTTTTGCTACTGTAGAGTATATTCTCTAAATCATGACAGTTTTTTTTACTTTCTTGTAATAATTCTTCGATTTCCTGAGTCTTTTCCATCTTCTTTAAAAGTTTGATTTGTAGCAAAATACGAAAAAAATCACAAAATAAAAACCTATAAGGTTTTTGAAAACCTTATAGGTTTGGTTAAAAAACAAATCAATTAATAAAGCACTCGGAAACGAATTGTTCCTTCGATATTTTTGAGGGCTTTCACAACTTCTTTGGAATATTCCTTGTTTACATCTGTGATGACATAGCCAATTTTTTCCGTTGTCTTGAGATATTGCCCTGTAATATTAGCATCATGTTGCGCCAAAATCTGATTCATTTGCGAAATAATTCCCGATTTATTTTCGTGAATGTGCATCAGGCGGTGGGCATTTTCGAGCTTTGGCAACTGAATCTGAGGCAAATTTACACTACCAAACGTATTACCTGTATTAACATATTCAATCATTTTGTTCGGTACGAAACTACCAATATTTTCCTGAGCTTCTTGGGTGCTTCCGCCAATGTGAGGAGTCAAGATAACATTATTCATTATTCGCAATTCCGACACAAATTCCTCTTGATTGTTTTTGGGTTCTTGAGGGAAAACATCCACACCAGCCCCCCGTACTTTTCCGCTTTGCAATGCTTGAACCAAGGCAGGAATTTCAACGACAAAACCGCGTGCCAAATTCAAGAAAGTTACGCCATCTTTCATCTGAGAAAATTCTTTTTCCCCAATGAAATTTTTGTTTTCGGGACGACCATCGACGTGCAAAGAAACAATATCCGAAAGATTCAATAATTCCTCTAAAGTATCACATTTTTTAGCGTTTCCAATTGCCAATTTATCGACCAAATCATAGAAATAAATTTCCATTCCCATCGCTTCGGCTACGACAGAAAGTTGTGTTCCGATATTTCCATAACCGACTAATCCCAATTTTTTACCTCGAATCTCAAAACTATTTGTAGCCGATTTGTCCCAACTTCCTTTTTTCATAGATTCGGTTTTGTCAGGCAAATTTCGCATTAGCATAATAATCTCAGCAATTGCTAATTCAACCACACTTCGGGTATTGCTGTACGGTGCATTGAAAACGGCAATTCCTTTTTCAGCACAAGCCTCTAAATCAATTTGATTTGTTCCAATACAAAAGGCACCCACTCCAATTAATTTATTGGCATGTTTAAGCACTTTTTTGGTGATGTGAGTTTTGGAACGAATGCCGACAATTGAGACATTTTTAATTGCTTCACATAATTCATCTTCGTCTAAAGCTCCTGCTACTGTTTGGACATTATAGCCTTCTTTTTCAAAGATTTGCTTGGCTTTGGGATGAACATTTTCGAGCAAAAGTACGTTAATTCGACTTTTGGGATAAGAAATCGCCATTGGCAATTTATGAACATACAAAAACTCGTCAAGGCTTGGAGTAATATGGTCAGCTTTTTCGATAACACTATCTCGGCTTACGTTTTCGGTAAAGGCATAAAACTTATTAGCAAAACCAGCCTTTTTAATTTCATAATCTGTATACCCATCTCCAATAACATAAATATCTCCTTTCAGATTTAACTCACTCATTAATTTTACTTTCCCGTTATTTTTGGAAAGTGGGTTTGAGGCATCAAATCCTATGACATTTCCCTCTTCGTCAAAGATGAATTCGTTGGCATAAACATTTTCGGGTTTGATACCATACTCAACGACAATAGGTTCAATAAATTCCCGAAAACCGCTCGACACAATGAAGATATCATCTGCATATGTTTCTAAGAAAATTTTGTTTCGTATGACAGAAACGGAAACTTTATCTTTCAGAAAATCAATCAGCTTATTGATGTGATTACGATTTGCCTTGAGGAGATCAAGCCGTTTTTCGAGCGATTGACGGAAGGAAATTTCGCCCGTCATGCCTTGGTCAGTAATGGCTTTAATTTGTGCCGTGATTTGATCGACATTATTTTGGTCGGCAAGGGAAATTTTCGCCAGTTCGTCCAGTCCTTCGACTTTGGTGAAGGTACTATCAAAATCAATGATGAAATTTTTTTTCGGGTTCATGCGTTCCGTCCAGATTTTGTTTTTGAAACTCCAAAGTTAGGCAAAACCACACGGAAATCAATTTGAATTTGGATAGAGTCAATGGATTTTGAAATTTCACTAAAAATCTTAGAAATTGTTTAGGTTATAAATAAAATATTGATTATCAGTTTATTGTGGGTGTTTTTATTGATAATATTAGCCTGAAAAATCAACAAAAATACTTGATAATCAAAACTTTGCCTCGTTTAGGAAAGACATCAATATCCGAGAATTCTATATTTAAAATAGTCAGTTTAGAAGCATATATAGAAATTTACCCGTATCTTTGGTAAATTTTTTAATTTAAATCCAAATTACGATGAAATTAGCGGTAGTAGGTGCGACTGGGCTTGTCGGCACCGAAATTCTAAATGTGCTTCAAGAGCGAGATTTTGCGTTCGATGAGTTAATTCCAGTCGCTTCGGCAAGATCTGCAGGTAAGACATTGGAATTTAAGAACAAGAAGTACACCATCGTAACCCCTGAGGAAGCCATCAAATTACGTCCCGACGTGGCTATTTTTTCAGCAGGTGGAGGTACTTCCCTCGAATATGCGCCCAAGTTTGCTGAAGTAGGAACTACGGTTATTGATAACTCGTCTGCATGGCGAATGGATCCGACCAAAAAATTGGTTGTTCCTGAAATTAATGCACATACCTTAACGGCAGAAGACAAAATTATTGCCAATCCAAATTGTTCCACGATTCAGATGGTAGTGGTTTTGAATCCTTTACACCTCAAATATGGTATTAAACGAGTAATAGCTTCTACCTATCAATCCGTTACAGGTTCAGGTAAGCAAGCTGTTGATCAGTTAATGGATGAACGCAATGGAAAAACACCTGAAAACCCCGCCTATCCACACCCAATTGATTTGAATATTTTACCTCATATTGATGTTTTCCAAGAAAATGGATACACTAAGGAGGAAATGAAAATGATTCGGGAAACGAATAAAATCATGGGTGATGACAGTATTAAAGTAACGGCAACTACTGTTCGTGTACCTGTCGTAGGTGGACATGCTGAATCACTCAATATTGAATTCGAAAATGAGTTTGAATTACCAGAAGTTCGGGAAATCTTAGCTTCTGCGCCTAATGTTGTTTTACAAGACAACCCTGCGGAAAATGTATATCCAATGCCTATCTGGTCTCATAAAAAAGACGACACATTTGTAGGACGATTGCGTAGAGACGAAACACAACCTAAAACCTTAAATGCTTGGGTTGTAGCGGATAATCTTCGAAAAGGAGCTGCTACTAATGCCGTACAAATTGCAGAATATTTGAAAGAAAATAATTTGATTTAATTTATCGAATAATTTCTTAGGCTTGCTAAGTTTCTGGAATTTAGCAAGCCTATTTTTTTTGCTAAAAACTCATGTCCAATACCAAAAAAAACGCTTTATATAGCTTATTTCTGTTGGCTCTGATGGGAGCAGTTTGGTTATATCGCTCTCAAATAACGCCACCTCTCAAATCTGAAAATCAAACACCTCTTTTCAGTTTTCAAGGGAAAACAATGGGGACAACTTACACTGTCAAATATTTGGCGGACAAAGACTTAAATTTGAAAAGTTCTACTGACTCTATCTTGAAAATATTTAATCAAAGTCTTTCTACCTATATTTCTGACTCTGAAATTTCACAGTTTAATCAGCAAGATTCTTTTCAATTTAAGTTACCTTATTTTTATCCTGTTTTAGAAAAAAGTGCAGAAATTTATCAGGTAACGAATGGAGCTTTTGATCCTACGGTTATGCCATTGGTTAATGCGTGGGGATTTGGACCCGAAAAACGAGCCGAAATGCCTCAAAATGAGGTCGATTCTTTACTAAAACTGATTGGATTTTCTAAGATTCAGTTTGATAATAAAAATATCCAAAAACTTGAAAAAAATATTCAGTTGGATTTTAGTGCTTTAGCCAAAGGATACGGAGTTGATGTAGTTGCTCAACTCTTAGAAACTCAAAATATTGAAAATTACTTAGTCGAGATTGGTGGTGAAACTCGTTGTAAAGGCTTGAATAACAAAAACTTGACTTGGAAAATTGGCATTGACAATCCAAAAGCTAATGAAGACCAAAAAATTACAGGAATTGTTCAACTCCAGGATCGGGCTATTGCTACTTCGGGTAATTATCGTAATTTTTATATTCGAGATGGAAAAAAATATGCCCATACCATCAGTCCTAAAACGGGCTATCCTGTCGAACATAGCTTATTAAGTGCTTCGGTTTTTGCTCCTGATTGCATGACAGCCGATGCTTATGCCACGGCTTTTATGGTGGCGGGAACAGAAATGGCGAAAACTATTGCAGAAAAAATGCCTGAATTAGATGTTTTTCTGATTTATGAAGAAGAAGGAAAGTTACAAACTTATGCTTCTAAAGGAATTCAAGAATTTATCGAAATTCCTAGAAATTAGATGAAAATTATTCACTAATCTATAAAATGTAAGTTTTCTTAGTTTTATATATATTTTTAGCACCTCTTAGATGTAAACTCATAAACTCCACATTAAGCAATTTTTAAATTCGTAGAGATACAATAATGATGAATCCGACAAAAAAAATAGGTGTAATCGGTGGTAGTGCAGGAATGGGAAGTTGGTTGGTACAATTCTTTCGAGAAGCTGATTTTGAAGTTAAGTTCACTGCTAAAGAAACAGGTGAATTTGAGACCAATGCCGAATTAGTCCAAAATTCGGATATTGTGTTTTTAAGTGTTCCGATTTTTGCAATGACTGAAGTTCTCGAAGAAATTTATCCTTATTTACATGGCAAAGTACTTTTTGAGGTATGTAGTGTCAAAAAATTTGTAGTAGAAAAATTCTTAGAATTACAACATCAATTACCTGATATTGAGGTTGAATTTCATTCAGTACACCCAATGTATTCCCAGCAAATTACAAAGTTACAAGGACAAGTTGTTTTATTAAATTACTCCAACCGAATTGGTGGTGAGTTTTTGGATTTTTTCCAAGAAATACTGACTAAAGAAGGTGCATTCGTGTATCATGTTGGTTATAAACGCCACGATAAAATTATGGGCATTGTCCAAGGACTAAATCATTTTAATGTTTTTGTTAGTGCGAAAACCCTCTCTAAATTTGACGGAGAACTAGAGACAGTTAAGAAATTTTCCTCACCAACTTATCGTATTTTCCTAATTTATTTTACACGTTATGTCCTCCAAAATCCACGTCTTTATGCTGATATTCAAATTTATAATGAATATGTTTTAGAGGTTTTACAAATTTTCCGAGAAGAAGCAGATATGCTTTATCATTATATTAAAACTAAAAATAGAACAGGATTTATAAAATATATAGAAGAAATGCAACATTTCTTTGCAGGCAATACCGAAGATAGCGAACTTTCTACTCGTTTAATTCATCAATTAGGGCAACTTCTGAAAGAAGATTAGAGCCTTACGTAGTTCTCATGTTTTGGAAAAGATTTTATAGAAATTGACTAAATATAACCTATGTTGGCTGTGTTTTCATAGCCAACTTTCTTTTTTAATAATTTAAATATATTTAACTAATTATATGTAGGTTAATTAAAACTTTCGAAAAGGGATTTCCGTTTTAGCAGATAGTGTATCTAAAACTCTAAGCTAATTCGCCTGACAAACTCATTTTTGTTTCTTACCTTTGTAAGTGACCTTTGCCTTAAAAATTCAATCTAATAGATAAATAATTCTATTATAACTATTTTTTTTAACATTAGATTTAAATACCATACCGCTTATGACCGCTCCATCATCTGTTGTAACTTCTCCAACCACCGTCATCACTCATGACTCACTCAGAACATTCACCTTCCAAGTTTTCCAAAAAATGGGCTGTTCCGATGCTGATGCCGAACAAGCCACCGATACTTTACTTAGTGCTGACTTACGAGGTATTGATTCTCACGGGGTTGCCCGTTTATCGGGTTATGTCCGACTCTGGAAAGCTGGACGTATTAATCCTCGCCCTTTAATTCGGATTATTCACGAAACCCCAAGTACCGCTACAATTGATGGAGACAAGGGATTAGGTTTGGTTGTTGCCCCGAAAGCGATGGCAATTGCCATGAAAAAAGCTGAACAGGCAGGAACGGGTTGGGTAGCTGTCAAAAACTCAAATCATTATGGCATTGCAGGATATCATGCTATGAAAGCCCTCCAAAAGGATATGATTGGGATGTCAATGACCAATGCCAGCCCTTTGGTTTCGCCGACATTTTCCGCCGAACGGCTGTTAGGGACTAATCCGATTGCCATTGCGATTCCTACCTCTGAGCAACCGCCTTTTGTTGCTGATTTTGCCACGACTACCGTTGCTAATGGTAAATTAGAGATTTTACAACGTAAAGACGAAGATGCGCCACAAGGTTGGGTACAATCCAAAGAAGGAGAAGCGACCACTGACTCGGCTGCCGTCAAAAAAGGAGGCGCATTATTGCCACTTGGTGGAGACCGCATACACGGAAGCCACAAAGGATATTGTTTGGGTTCGATAGTGGATATCTTTTCGGCAGTTTTATCGGGGGCTGGCTATGGACCTTGGGCACCACCTTTTGTGAGTTTTTTGCCTTTACCCGAAGACCCTGTAGGAGAGGGGCTAGGACACTTCTTAGGTGCAATGCGTATTGATGCTTTCCGTCCTCGAGAGGAATTTAAGAAACATATGGATAATTGGATTCAGCGTTTCCGAAGTGCAAAACCTGCACAAGGACAAGATAAAGTACTTATCCCCGGAGACCCCGAACGAGAAATGACCGAAAAACGCCTAATGAATGGAATTCCGCTATTAACTCCTGTGATTGATGATTTACAAGAAGTGGCGCAGGAATTGAATTTGAAGTTTGAGCATTAGATTTTATTGTAGTGAAAATTGAAAAAGGCTTTAAATTTTCGTTATTTTGTACCAAGAGGAAATTAAAAAAAGAGCATCAGGCAATTGAAAAAGGCTTTAAATTTTCGTTATTTTGTACCGATGCACTGGTTGTAACAACTGCTCCGAAGATTGAAAAAGGCTTTAAATTTTCGTTATTTTGTACCATGTACCGCTCCAAAAGTGCCTCACTAATCATTGAAAAAGGCTTTAAATTTTCGTTATTTTGTACCGGTTTCTGAAATGCTTAGAACGTTCTATGTATTGAAAAAGGCTTTAAATTTTCGTTATTTTGTACCGCAACTGCTCCAATACTTTCTCTGCTAATGATTGAAAAAGGCTTTAAATTTTCGTTATTTTGTACCTCCTATGGCAAAGACAGTCCACTCTCCGATATTGAAAAAGGCTTTAAATTTTCGTTATTTTGTACCCTGTAATACCTACGATAGAAGAACTGTTTTATTGAAAAAGGCTTTAAATTTTCGTTATTTTGTACCTAACCCTCTGTAATTCCTTTAAAATCATAGTGTTATAGAGGGTTTTACGAAAAAAAAATGAAACATTCGAAGGTTGAAAGCCCCCCAATGTTTCATTTTTTTTTTGAGATTACGCCCTAAAATGGCTAAAAAACACCTAAAAAATCATCAATTGATCGCCTCCTTCTGGAGGTTTTTGGGGAGCCATATTTTCATAAATTTCGATGTCCCCAAATTGCTTATCTGTCAGCATCAACATCGTAATTTTACCATATTTAGGCAAAATCTTCCGAACTCGCCTTTGGTATTTTTGAGCCACTTCGTAACTCATGGCATGACGGATATAAACCGAATAATTGAACATATCAAACCCTTGTTTTTTTAGATTTTCTCGAAATAACTGGGCAGCTTTACGGTCTTGACGAGTATCCGTAGGCAAATCAAATAGTACAAATAGCCACATAATTCTCCATTGATTAAATCGTAACATGTAACATGATTGAATTTGAATTCTTGTTTTTGTTGGTGTCGCTTCGCTAAAACAGCAACTTTTTGGAATAATTCGTAATAACCTCTACAATAGTTCGTAAGTTTTTTGTTAACATGATTTTTTAAAATTACAATTTATTGATAGTCAAGCATTTCCATAGCGTAGCAAACCCTACGCTATGGAAATAAATATTAATTTGCTGTAAATCAATATTTAAACTCTCCAAGAGTTTTAAAATCTTGGAGAGTTGGAGAAAACTTACGAACTATTACTCTAGCGAACAGGAAAAATAGGATATAAAATTTCTCCTTTTCCTTCTTGGAAGCAGTTCGCTAAGGAGGATGTTGTACGGCGTACAGCCACTTCCAAAGGGAAACGCTCACCGTGTAAATGACAATCTATTTGATTGATTTTCAAAAGTTTTTGTTTTATCGTAGGAGTCAGTTCTTCCGAGATATCAGGTTCTTCTTGGAGGGTCTGAAAAACGATATCATCAGCATACGGACGATAAGGTTCCATAATATCATCTGCCAAACAATAAGCGTTCCGTTGGTGATGATGATAAATCCCCAATACAGGCAATAGTCCTGAGCCTACTAAACTTCGGGCTACGGTAGCTCGCAAAACCGCATAAATGTAATTAAGTCGATTATTGGGAAATTGTCCCATTCGTTCACGGTGAATGCCAAGCATTTTCCAATAATAGGCTGCCGCCAGAGCTTCGGTATTTCCTGTATCGCCCGAACGGACTTGACGAAATAATTCAGTCAGGCGTTGGGCATCTAACCCAAATTTTTGAAGTAGATTTCGTTGGTTTCGAATTTTGGCTTTGATGGTTTGTTGCCAAAGCTGTTTTTTCTGAGGGATTTTGGCTTGGAGTTGTGACTGAAAAATGCCTGATTGATAGGAATGTCCATCCAGATTTAGTAATAAACCTGTAGGCAAGTGCTTTTCATTACAAGTAATGACCGCCACATTTTCGGCAAGTAAGGCAGGTAAAACTGCTCCTGTGAATTGGGCTTGAGGAGAATCTAAAATGACTGTTCCAATATCTTCGATAGGAAGGGTATGAGTTTGGTCAGTCGATTGAATAAGAAGTTGTCGCTGACGACATTTTAGAATAACTTGTGATTGAAAATATAAGGTTCTTTTCATAGGTAAAATTGAATTTAGAGAAAATCTAAACCTACTAATTTATTAATAATTAGCAAGTTTAGGACTGAAACTTACGTTATTTTAGGAGTAACATTTCCCAAAATATCAACTTTCACGGGTGTAACGTATTCAAATTTATCAACCGACCGCTTAAAATCTTTCTCAGCGATGGGTTTAGTATGATGAGCAAAAACAATGCTATTTTCACTAAATGAAAGCACCCGATAAATTCCATTAATTTCTTGTTCCTCAAATCGAAACATATCGCCTGCCTTGACGGGCAACCATAAATGAAAACTAGGGTTTTCGGGGTGGGTTTCAGGCAATAAAGGATACTTATTTTTATGATTTTGAAGGCTTTCGTATAGGGAAAAATAAGCCAATTTACGTTTCCCTTTCGCATTTTGATAAATCCCCGCAATGTAAATTTGGTCATTAGCAACAAAATGGGCATTTTGTCCTTTTTCGAGATTGTGAGAACAAATTTCCAGAAGTTTATCGGGATTTAGCCTTGCATCAATTCGTACTTTTCGGATGGGATGCCCTGTTTTAGGGTGTTTGGGATATTCACTATCAGGACTTTCGAGCCATTGATGGACACTTTCTCGTACATCAGAACTAAGAATTTTCGCTAAAGTACTCTTTGGAAGGGGTTTGCCTTTATCATCCTTAACTTTAATTCGTTTGGTCGAAACTTCTACTTCTTTTGTTTTCCCTTTTTTATCGGTGTGTATGACCGTTGCTTTTCCGTAAAGTGTTTCTTTGTGGAGTGCGCCACGAACCACAGGCTTCTTTTTAGGGTTTTTATCTTTTAGGTCTAATTTGTCTTGAACCAGTCGTTTACGATTGTAATGATAGACCGTAATTTTATCTAATTCTCGTTCTACATATTCCGTGAAACCAGAAAAAGGAAGTTTTCGCCAGCCTTGTTTTCGTTCATTCTGAGGATTATAAATATTTCCACCTTGTCCCGAAATGGTGCTTAAAGCCTGAATAATATTTCGGCTTGTCCACGAAATAACTACGGCATCCATCGCATGATGCACTAAGGTATCACGAGATTTTTGGAGTTTCCACGCATTTCGCAAAACGGCAGTGACCGAGCCATTAGTTGCAATCACATCGGGGAAAATTTCTTGAAGTTTATCTAGGGCTACTTTCGTAATTTGGGCGGTATCGGTATAGTTTCGGGCAATAAAACCTTCAGGAATTTCGGTTGCCAAAAATCGTTCTCGTTTGCCTTTCTGAAAATGCTGAACTCGTGTCCGAAATGCCTCAATATTTCCTCCTGTGGCTTTGAGATATTCCAGAGGTAGGCGGTTTTCTTTCTGGGCATTTGCCGTCCGAAGAGCAATTGTTTTATTCATAAAAGAATCGTCTAAGGTTTTCGAACGGGGATAAATATGCTCAATATCAACCAGTTGTGTATTGAATAAATCTGAAAGCCGAATAATTTCGCCAGTGTAAGGACATCGCCGATTGGCTTCCTTCCAAAGTTGATATTTTTCATGGGCTTTAGCGGATACTTTTCGGGTAAAATCTGAGAAATTCTTGATATCTATCGCATTCAAGGCTTCGCTATCTTGTAATCCCAGCTCAAGCCAAAGTTCATATTTACGAATATTTCGTCCACTCTCTCTAACTCCTTCCTGCCTTAAAATTTGGGCATATTCTTCACGGCGACGAGCTTTGGCATCATTTCGCCTTTTTAAACCGTTTCGCTTTTCTTCGGGCATTTTGAGTTCTCGAACAGTCTCCAAAACCACCGCATCAATCTCAGGGAGTTCTTTATCTTTTTTAATTGTGTTTACCAAACTAATCATCTGATTTAGAGCCTTCTTAACTGTAGCATTCAATCTTTCTTGGGCTGGAATGGGTTCTAATTTTTCGATTAGTTTACGGTCTTTTTCGTCATTGGGATCGGTATGATTGAGTCCTGCTTTTTCGCAGGCTTCGGAATAAATGAAGCCTTGTCGTAAATAAGGCAAAATGAGGCGGAGGGCTTTCGTACTCAAATTTCCATATCCACTATCAGGATTGAGCAAGGCAAATTTTTCGGCTTCTTCGGGGGTTATCCAGCTTTTTCCTTCTTCATTTTTGAGATTTAGCGCATAATTTCTGAGCCATTCTTCGGCTTTGTCGTTTTCCGAAAATGGGCAAGAGCGCAAGGTATGTATCAATTTGTGGAGAGCAGAATTTTCACCTTTTTGGTCGTATTCAACTATTAACTTTTTAGCCTGAGTTTCTCCAAAAATTTGCGTCAGCTCATAACCAATACGATTGCCATAAAAAGCCTCTTTTTTATCGTAATTTAATAAGGAACCTCGATAACAATCTTTATTTTTTCGGATTAATGAAATAATTTCCGATGCCTTAATTTTGCTTTTCGTTTGAAAGGTCATACGGTCATAAATGTAATTTTTAACTTTTTCTGGTAAAAATTCATCAACAACTCCATTTCGGTCATCAGTCAGTCTTAAATTATTGATAATCTGACGAACTCGAAATTCCTGATACTCCATCGAATAAATCGGCGCACGGAGATTTTGCGGAAAAAAAGGACATTTACCTACGTTTCGTTTATCTTTTTTCTGGTGGAAATCACGCTGATAAAAAATAGTTTCTTCAATTATTTTCTGATATAATTCATCGGTCAAAATTTGATTGTATGGCTCAAATTCTTTTTGTTTCTCCCAAATTTTATCGAGTTCTTCTTGGTACATCGCACGGTCAGGACAAAGGTCATTTTCGGTAAAATTGGCTCGGATTTTTTGTCCGTCTTTAATGAGGTCGAGGTAATATTGAGAGAGGGTTTGTTTTTTTTCTTCGAGTTTTTGGCGTGTCTCTGCAATTGTTTTTTTCATTGCCGAAGTATCTGCTCCTTTGTCTGTTTTTCGGTTCGATTTGAAGCCTCGATGTCGGTTGAAATGTAATAAAATATGTGCAAATTCCTGATTATCAAGTTTTTCAAAAAGTCCTTTAACACGAAGTTCCCAAATATTTTTAGAACCAGTAGTCAAAACTGGCTCGCCATTCGTAAGGTATTTTTGGCATAAGTTCCGAAGTTTTTCACGGCGATTTAGGAATCGGGTTCGGTTTCTTCGTGCGCCTCGTTTTTGGCGGCGGTCTTGGTTATCACTGGCAGAACCTTCCCGAAATTTGACCACGCCCAACTTGACAATTCGTTGTTGGGAAGTATCTACGATTGCCCAGCCGATGGAAGCCACTCCCAAATCCAAACCAAGGACATAACGGGCATTTTTGATTTTTTCGTAACGCTGAAAGAGGTGTTCTAACATACGAGAAAGAAATTTAACGGTAAAAAAATAAGATAAATTAGGTTTTATAAAATAGATTGCGTAATATTGAGCCAACGAAAATTTAAAGTCGCCTTTTCAATAAGACATTTTCAAATGTCGTAGGTGATTCAACCTTCAAAGCAGTTCTCTTTTAATAAGAGTTCTGCTTTTTTTATTCTGAAAGATAACATTCAAAATTTTGAAAAACAAGCAAATTAACAAAAAGCTTTAAATTTTCGTTATTTTGTACCTTTTCCTTGCTTCGTTCCATGCGGGCTTGAATTGAAAAAGGCTTTAAATTTTCGTTATTTTGTACCGTCTTGTTAGTATCATGTTTTTAGCGGTTATTGAAAAAGGCTTTAAATTTTCGTTATTTTGTACCGCTTCCAATAGCAATTCCTCTATTCGATCAATTGAAAAAGGCTTTAAATTTTCGTTATTTTGTACCATAAAATTACTTTATTTACCATCTTGTTTAATTGAAAAAGGCTTTAAATTTTCGTTATTTTGTACCTTCGACCACCAACTCATTTTTACAAATCCCATTGAAAAAGGCTTTAAATTTTCGTTATTTTGTACCATGGAATAGCGATAAAAAACGGCTTCGAGGATTGAAAAAGGCTTTAAATTTTCGTTATTTTGTACCAATTTGAACCTTGAACAGCAGACTCAGGAGATTGAAAAAGGCTTTAAATTTTCGTTATTTTGTACCTAACCCTCTGTAATTCCTTTAAAATCATAGAGTTATAGAGGGTTTTACGAAAAAAAAACGAAACATTGGGGGGCTTTCAACCTTCGAATGTTTCATTTTTTTTTGAGATTACGCCCCAAAATGGCTAAAAAACCCTTCATTATAAAGATAAAATTCAGCTTTGAAGAAATGGTTTTTGAGATAGAAATTTACCAGTTTTCAAAACTTGTCAAGTTTCCATTCCCATCTACAAATTGATCCTAACCATTCTGTTTGCTATTTTTGTGAAGCCCTATTAGATGCTCACCTAAATTTTAAGCCAGCTTATTATTTCAGGGAACAAAAAAGGGTTTAATTAGTTAATGAGGAAGCTCTATTTTTTTCAAGCAAAACGTTATTTTTTGATTAAGGTTATGAGTCTGTTTCGAAAACTATTTTCAAGGAAAGAAAAAAAGCCTCCTAAAAAAACGCCAGAAGATTATCCTCAAACCGTTTTGATTCATTTTGATTATGGGATGGGGGATTTGACTCCGTTATTTCGACTGGAAGATGAACTAGAAAAAATAGTGAATACTCAAGAAGTGGGCATTTATGACGGACATGAAATTGCGGTTGATGGGGCGGACGGTATTCTTTTTATTTATGGCGAAAATGCCGAAATACTCTTCAAAACTATCCAACCAACTTTAGAGCAGACTTCTTTCTTAGCGGGGGCAAAAGCGGTCTTGCGCTTTGGAAAAGATGAGGAAGCTCCTGAAATTGACCTCAAAATTCAGGTGAAAACAGAAGAATAAAAAATCTAATCGAACACATTTAACTGAAGACTTTGCGTTTATACTGACGCTGATAATCATATGAAATCTCCTAAAAAAACAGGTAAAAAAAATCCATTTGGTAAGTTTATTAAAGAGAAACCCGACCGTAAAACACGGCGCAAAAAACTCCAAGGAAAACCCACCAAAAAGAAGACTGCTCAGTCCAATTCTTCTGATTCGAAAAATCCTGATCATCAGAAAATTAGAACACCAAACTACAATAGTCAACGCCTAAAAAAACTTGAAAAACGAGCCATCCCTAAAGATACGGCAGAAAAAGGGATTCGACTAAATCGATTTGTTGCGAATTCGGGAATATGTTCTCGGAGAGAGGCTGATGAATTGATTTTTACGGGCAAAATTCAGGTGAATGATAAGGTTTGTCAGAAGCCAAGTTATCGGGTGCAACTCAAGGACGAAGTCAAATATCAGAATAAAATTTTGCGCCGTGAAAAGTTTGTTTATGTTCTGCTCAATAAGCCCAAAGACCATATCACGACCACGAATGATCCGCAAGGTCGAAAGACAGTCATGAATTTGGTTCGGCAAGCATGCGATGAGCGAGTTTTTCCTGTCGGACGGCTTGACCGAAATACCACAGGAGTACTTTTACTGACGAATGATGGCGACTTAGCCAAGAAATTGGCGCATCCGTCATCTCAGGTGACTAAGGAATATCAAGCCGAATTGGATAAGCCTATTACTGAGGAAGATGCAGAGAAAATACAGGCAGGTTTAGAGTTGGAAGATGGCTTGATTCAGCCTGATGATTTTTTCTTTTTTGGCGATGGACGAATTGTAGGTCTGAAATTACATAGTGGCAAAAACCGAATTGTCCGCCGTATTTTTGAGCATTTAGGCTATGAAGTTTTAAAACTTGACCGTACTGGCTTTGCTGGTCTGACCAAAAAAACAGTTTTACGTGGAAAGTGGCGTTATCTAACTGAAAAAGAGGTAATTCGTCTGAAATATATGAAAAAATAAATTTAGACCAAAGACTTACCTAGTTTCCAAGACTGGGTAAGGTTTTATTATCGATTTTATATTTTAATTAATTTTAGGAGGATGGAGTGTAGTAGAGGAACACTTTTCCTAAGAATCACGTTGAAAAACTCAAATGGCAACTCAAGAAAAATCAAATTTTTCAATGTTTTTTAATCCAAATTTGGTTTTATCGGATCTAAGATTATATCAATCTGCCTCTTTAGGCGTTAAAAAACAAAAAGTTAAAAAGTCCTCATGAGAAAACTACTTTTACTTTGGCTGGTCGTATTGGGAGTTATTCCTTATGTATCAGCACAAGAAGAACGAGAACAACAAAAACTAACTCCTCATAAATCAACCGATTACGAAGAAAATAAGAAAAAGGGACGGGTCAAATTGTGGAAAAAGCAACGTAAATGGAAACCGCCTCATCGTCAAAGCTGGACGTGGAATAAATTTCGGCAAGGGTATCGAAGTATTGGCTTTGGTATCAATGCGATGAACTACTTTGGCGACCTAACTCCTCTACAAGATTTTTATGCTACTGATATTGAGTTTACCCGAGCCAATTTTAGTGTTTTATATATCAAACGACACCGCCCAATGTACACCAGTCGACTGATGTTTTCTTATGGTCGGCTCAAAGGCTCGGATAGTACCGCTAATGCGATGCACATTGATAATCAGTTTCGTTATGTTCGGAATTTACATTTTCGGAATGATATTTTTGAGTTGTCTTACTCAGGAATTGTGAATCTTGCAGCTCATCGAGACTTGTATTATAACCGTCCAGATAAAGTTTTACCCTACTTAACGTTTGGTATAGCTATTCTCTATCATGAACCCAAAGCGTTGATGCCTGAAGAGTTTGGAGATGATTGGGTAAAACTCCGAAAATATACTACTGAAGGACAAGGCGGATCTTGGACAAATCCAGAAACAGGAAAAACTATCGAATATGGCAAGCCTTATTCACCAATTCAGATAGCTATTCCATTCGGATTTGGCTTTAAAAAACGTATTGGACAACGTTGGGATTTGAGTTTTGAAGTCAATATGAGATTCTTGATTACAGATTATTTGGATGATGTGAGTGGGGATTTCCCAGACCCCGGTATCTTTACTGAACTCTATCCTGATGACCCCGATAAGGCGGATTTGGCTCGTGCCTTGAGTGACCGAACAAGGGAGAACGGACGTGTTCCTGTCGTTTTAAGTGATCATATAGTTACTCCCAAATATTACTTGAGTCCGATTGATGGTAATGAATATATTACTTATCTTGGTAAATATAGTCAGGCATACGAAAATATTCGAGGAAATAATCGTGACCGCGATTCTTATATGGTAACAGGAATTCATTTATCTTATATTTTGCCAGGGCAAGTACGTTGTCCAGAGCCTTTCAAACGCCGTCATCGCAATCCTTGGCATTGGCATAGAGGAGCGTCACGATAGCCTCTAAAAATCGAATCTATAAGGTGTTCAAGACCTTATAGATTTTTAACTACTTATCCTAACTTAAATCCTTTTTTTCTTCATGCAATTTAACAAACGCCATTTTTGTCTTTTGTTTTTTGTTTTTTGTTGTTATACTAATGCCAACTTTGCTCAAGCTCTTGAGTTTGGTTTTGGCGGTGGAGCATTTAATTATAAAGGTGATCTTGCACCGAATTATAATTTTCGGAATATCCAGCCAAGTGGTGAGCTGTTCTTTAAATATAATATTCACTTTTTTCTGAGCTTGAAGGCTGGACTAAATTATGCAAAGTTTGGAGCGAAAGATACTAATACTAGTGATGCCTTTCAAAACATACGAAACTTTGATTTTTCGGGAAATCTGTATGATTTATCAGGGACAATTGAGTATAATTTTTTTAACTTTCGACGCGAAGCCCGCCGTAAGTGGAGTCCTTTTATCTTTTTGGGAATTGGTGGAGAACGTTTTCAAATTAAACGACAAAATAATCAGGAAGTTAAACGAGAGCAAGTTAATCAAATCGTAATGCCATTTGGAATTGGCTTTAAAAAGAAACTCACTAAAACATGGAATTTTAATGCAGAATTTCGAACTATCAAAACCTTTGGAGATAAATCTGACGGTTTTGAATTAATAGGAAATCCCAGTAAATTTCTGCGAGTAAACGCTCAAAATGAAGACTTTTTCTATTATCTTGGAGTTTCGTTAAGTTATGTTTATCAAGGCATTAAATGTCCAAGACACCCCGCAGTACGATAATATTAAAGACTCAAAAACCAATAGTTTGATAGGCTTGTAATGTAATAAATTGGGTTTTATTCCAGAATCTCAAAATTTAGTGTGAGTTCGGCAGATTTTTCAGTTTGTTTATCCCAAATTCGTGCAATTAAGTCATAACGTTCACCAGCTTGAGGTGGTTTAGAAGTAACTAAATTTAAGGTCATTTGCTCTACTTCTTTCGATTGCACTCCTTTGGTGTATGGTTCAAACATATCTTTATACATTAAAATTAATTGCCCATTCCGATCCCGTATTTCAAGAGTACAACCTGCTTGAATTACTCCATTTTTATCTTGCTTAAAGCCCTGAACACCAGCTAAATGTAATTTTAATTGATGTCCAGCTTTCACTTGATTATTGTGAAGTCGGCTTGCTTCTTGGCTTGTCGAATCATACGAAATCAAAAAGGCTTCTTGAATTGTTAAACCATTTTGGGTAATCTGTACAGGGTTGGCACTAATAACTTCAATTTGTGTTTTTGCCATAATTTCCCCAGCTCCAATTTTATCCCAAAGTCGTGCTGTCCAAAAGTATTTTTTCCCTACTTCTAAAGGCGTACTAACTACCATTGAAGTCATTAAATTTTTGGCATCTTCAGGCGTAATACCAAGTGTTTCGTATGTCTTCAAAATGTCTTCTTGTTTTTGGATTTGTTTTCCTGATTCGTCGGTTATTTCTACCGCACATCCCAAAAATGCCTTCCCTTTCTTTAAGTTATATCCTTTAAAATCAGTAATATACATTTTTAATTTTGTGCCATAACGCACTTTTGGAAAGCTATCAGCCTGAAGTCGTTTGTTGTTTTCAGTCAAGTAAACTTCTTGGAATTGAAGGGTTACAGCTTTGGTTTCTACATTTTTAGGTGAATCTTCGCATCCTGTTATGAGAAGAGTAATGATAAAAACAAAAAATAGAAAATGAGCTACTGAATTCATCTATATAAAAAATTGATTTTTAAGTATCTAAATGATATAAGGTCATAAATTCGGACAAAAAAATACCTTTGACAAAGATTGTGAACTTTACCAAAGGTAATCAAAAAAATTTTGGGCAAATACCAAAATTAAGAGACGATAAGCCTTAATAATTATATTTAGCGTGCATTTTTTCACGATAAGCCGCTCGAATACGCTCTTCACGCTTTTGTACTGAACGTTTTTTATAGAAAGTACGTGAACGTAACTCTTGCATCGTTCCTGTTTTACCAAATTGTTTTTTGAAGCGTTTTAACGCTTTATCAATGGACTCATTGTCTTTGACTTTGATAGTGAGCATATTATCAATTATAATTAGGATTTAAAAATTAATTCCAAAATTTAGATTTGCAAAAGTATGGATTTTTGGTCATGACTCCAGTCGTTTCTACGATTTTTTTCGAAGAAAGTTACCTATTTTTCTTATTGACAACGACTTAAATTGGCTCTGGCTGACTTATTTCCCAATTCAGCAGCCTTCTGCCAGTCCTTGCAGGCTTCTTCGTTTCGCTCTTGAGCATCTAATGCATTTCCACGCATCAAGTAAGCATCTGAAAATTGAGCATCTAGTCGTAAAGCTTGATTATAGGCATCTATGGCAGTTGTATATTGCTGAGTATTCTTTAGAGCAATTCCATACCAAAGAAAAGCTTCCTTATTATCTTTCTGATTATCAACTAGATATTTGAAGTCTTTGAGTGCTTCTGCGGGTTTTTTAATCTCAATTAGGACTTGTCCACGATTTAAATATGCGCTCAAATTATTGGGATCAAGCTCAATTTGCTTGTTATAATCAGTAATAGATTTTTCGTATTGTTTAGTATGAAAATAAATTAAAGCACGATTTCCATAAGCAGGGGCGTGCTTAGGATTAATCTTGATAGCACGAGTAAAGTCATTGAATGCACCTTTCAGATCTCCAAGATTTACTTTGACTGCTCCTCGATTAGAATAACCCTCAACATGATTAGGATATTTTCGGAGTAGGTCATCGAATGTTCGTAATGCACCATGAAAATCATTATTTAACAATTGGTCAGCTCCTTTTTTAGCCATTTGTTCTTCTTGATTATCACAACTTGCTAAAAATGAAGTAGATAATATCAATATAAAAAACCAATGATATTTTTTTTGTACCATAAATAATTGAATTTTTATTGTTTTGAAATTTAGAAGCAATTTTAAGATTCATAACTTTCACTATCCATCTTATATGAATGCAAAGTTCGAAGGAAAATTCGGATTTTAATAAGAATCAAATGTCAATTTTCCGCAAAAAAAGGCAGGAGATGTAAAAATTTACATGGAAAAGATAGAAAAACAAACGACTCGTTTTGAAGTCATGTAATTGATTTTCGTGTTGAAAAAATAAATTATTTTAATTGAATACTTCGAATTTAGGTCGTTCAATTGTTGAGATTCTGAACGAAATTCTGTAACTAGGGATTTTATTCTCAAGACAAATCTCAAATAACGTTTCATCAAAATCTTTTTTAGGATTTTAAGTTTTTTTACCTAAACCAAGATGATAAATGATTTCATTACAAGTCAATTTTACACAAACCCTAGCCAAACGGTCTGGATTTCTAACGGAAGCGGATATTGTGGACTTCGAAGGCGAAATTTTGGCACATAATCAATGCTTACATGACAAAACAGGAAAAGGCTATGAATTTTTAGGCTGGCAAACTTTACCCTCAGATATTTCAGAAGAAGAACTCCAAAAATTAGAAACTGTAGCGACTCATATTCAAAATACGGCTGATATTTTAGTTGTCGTTGGTATTGGTGGTTCATATCTGGGTGCAAGAGCTGTTATTGATGCTTTATCTCATCATTTTTCGGCAATGCTTTCCAAAACTGAGCGTCAAGCTCCTTTGGTTATTTATGCAGGACAGAATATTTGTGCAGATTATCTGACTGATTTACAAGGTATTCTTAAAAATAAATCCTATGCCGTAGCTGTTATCTCTAAGTCAGGAACAACTACTGAACCTGCGCTTGCTTTTCGGATGTTGAAAAAAGACCTTGAAGAACGATATGGAAAAGATGGCGCGAAAGACCGAATTGTAGCGATTACAGATGCTAGGAAAGGCGCACTTCGAAAACTTGCTGATCAAGAAGGATATCAAACGTTTGACATTGCAGATGATATTGGTGGGCGTTTTTCAGTATTGACCCCTGTGGGTTTATTACCGATTGCTGCAGCAGGATTCGATATTCGTCAGTTGGTGGAAGGTGCAAAAGCGATGCAAGAGTTTACGGATACAGAAATAGACTTAGCTAAAAATCCGATTTCACAATATGCAGCCGTGCGAAATGCGCTATATCGGAAAGGTAAAAAAATTGAGATTTTAGCAGGATATCACCCTCGTTTACAGTATTTTATTGAATGGTGGAAACAACTTTATGGTGAAAGTGAAGGTAAAGAACACAAAGGTATCTTTCCTGCTGGAGTGAACTTTACAACTGATTTGCATTCTATGGGGCAACTTATTCAAGATGGCGAGCGGAGTATTTTTGAAACAGTCATTTCTGTAGGAAAACCTACTCAAGATATGACTATCGAAAAAGAAAAAGCGAATCTGGATAAATTGAATTATCTGGCAAGAAAAACCATCGGTGAAGTTAATCATATGGCAGAAAAAGGAACAATGTTAGCTCATGTAGAAGGAGGCGTTCCAAATATTCGTATTGAAATTCCTGAAATTACACCGTATACACTTGGACAACTGATTTACTTTTTTGAGAAAGCTTGTGCCGTAAGCGGGTATATTTTAAATGTAAATCCATTTGACCAACCAGGAGTAGAAGCCTATAAATCAAATATGTTTGCTTTACTAGGAAAACCAGGGTTTGAAGATAAGACTCAGAAACTATTAGCTCGATTAGGTTGATTTTTAATTTATTACTGATATATAAAATTATTTATTCGACAAAAAAAGTCATCATATAGAAATTATATCATGACTTTTTTTATAAATATTGACTATCAAATTATGCAAGTTGTAATACTCCAGATTGCTTTAAATTGATTAGAAAGGCATCAGGAATTCGGAACTCATGTCCTACAATTTGGACTTCTTTATCATATATTTTTATGACCAGTGTAGTAGGCTCTTTTTCTGCTGATAGTGCTGTGGCAAAACTTTCGATTTTAGTATAGGGAAATAACTCTAAAACGACAACATCACGGTCAGGATATACGGCTGCGTACGCAAAACAATCAGTACATGCCATGAAAATTCCCATTGAAAAACCATTGCGGTCTTTGGTCGAAGCGAAAAAGGCACCCACAATTTGATCTACGTCAGTAATTTTTTTTCGAATAACTTTATAATAACCTTTATGTAGTTTTTGGATAAAACCATTACGGGGAATTTCATAGCCGATTTTTTGCCAATGATTTTCAAAATCTCGTTTTGTTAACTTACCCATTGAATGACGATACTCTAAATTTTGATAGAAAAATTTCGCACAAAAATAGTATTTTATTTGCGAATACTCAGGAAAGTTTTCAATTTTGATGGGTGCAATGGAGATAAATAATAAACTAAAATTCTACGAAAAATGCGTTTTTTCTTAATTCTAAAAATAGTACTTTTCCAATATTTTTGTTTTTCAGAATTAGATATTCTGGCTCAGGATCAATTATTGAATCAGCATCCTCAGATCCGAAATCAAGCCGTTAATGCCATTGCTATTGATGCACAAAATAATAAATGGATTGGTACGGCTCAAGGACTTATCAAATTAGAAAAAGAGACCTTTCAATTATTTGACCCTGGCATTCAATCTGATTCCTATACTGAAAGTTCTATTAGCTGTATTCAGTTGGCAAAAAATTTTCCAACTACTCAAACTATTTGGTTAGGGACTTACCGCAGTGCTATTTTGAGAATGGATTCAACAGGAAAATTTAACTATTTTGATTTTAGTAACTTAGGGAATTTTTTAGTTACTTCTTTGACCGAAGATAAGGATGGAAAAATTTGGGCTGGAACGGCAGGAAAAGGTATTCTAACGGTTGATTTATTAAATGGGAAATCGTATTATTCTACTCAAAATTCTAAGATTCTAAGCAATCGAGTTTTTGCCATTCATGCTGATCGTTTTGGAGATAAATGGATTGGAACATCAAAAGGTCTATGTCGAATTCGAGATAATGAAAAATGGGAAAGTTTTAAGATAGACGGACAAATTACATCCATCAAAGAGTTTCAAAATTCGCTTTGGATTATTGCGGTTGATGACGAAGGCTCAAAAATATGGAAATATGAAAATTTTGAGAATTGGATTGAATTACCTGTACCTTCTTCTCTCAAATATACTCGTGTGATGGATTTCGATATTAATACGTATGGGAATTCGGCTTTTGTTTCTAATCAAGTGGCTGTTTTGGCTAATGGAAACCCAACTACTTATGGCAAAAATCAAGGATTTCAGAGTAATTCTGGTCTATGTATAAAGTTTGATAATCAGGGTATTATATGGATTGGAACAGAAGGGGCAGGACTATTTCACACTCCTTTTACTTCTACAGTTCTTCCTAAAAAAGCTCCCAAAACATTGGACGATTTATTTAGTACAGATTCGATTGATAGTTTTTTGGAGATCCCTGTTCCCCTTCGAATAGGGTTTAATCGAGGTAGTTCGGAGTTATTAATTACGTCTGAACCTGAATTAGAACGAGTAGCTCAATTATTACAAAAATTTCCTAATCTAAAATTGCGTCTGGTAGGACATACCGATAATATCGGAGATCCCGATAAGAATTTAGCACTTTCCGAACGCCGTGCCATCGCAGTAAAAGGTTACTTAGTACAGCAAAAACAAGTTTCTGCTGACCGAATTACGTGTTTAGGCTATGGTGGACAACGCCCTGTGGCAGATAATTCCCAAGAACACACCCGAAGACTAAATCGAAGAGTAGAACTAATCTTACATAAATAATAATATTAAACTGAATTAAAAATTACGTTTATTGTTGTTGCTTATGTCTTCACAAACAATAGGAGCTTCTTCTCATTTCAGGATAATATATTTTTCTGATTACGAGAAAGATAAATATATAAATTCAAAATAAAGCCTGTCAAATTCTGAAAATTAACAGGCTTTTTCTTACTAAGGATTTGGTGTAATCTCTTAGTTCATATCTTCCAAAACTGATACTGATTCATGCAAATAAATATCTTTTTGGAGAGTACTTAACCAACTTTCACGTTGCACCATCTTAATTGAGTCCCCTTCAAGTTGGGTTTTATCAATCCTTAAAATAGAAGGAGTCAACTCAGGTGTTTTCGTATTAATATCATTGTATTTTTTACCTTCTTCTCGGAGTTTTGCCTGAACTCGGCGGTGTTCTTCAAGATTTAGTGTATAAAATTGCTTATCCTGTTGTTTTTTAAGTCGATTGGCATTTTCTGAAATTAACGAAAATACAGGACTTGCCTCTACTCGTTTTTGACTTTTAGATTGTAATTTTTTGATTTTTAGTGATTTCTGTGTGTTTTCATAATCCAAGGGTTGAATTTCATCCCAGTTCATTGCATATTCGTGTTCCTTTTCTCCAATTTTCAATTTACTGTATGAATCAGGTAAAATAATATCAGGAATTACTCCTTTCAATTGAGTGGCATCCCCATTAATTCGATAAAACTTTTGCAGTGTTAGCTTCATAGTTCCTAAGGGTTTCACTTGGTCATAAGCGGGCATGACGAAGCCGTCCAAATCAATCAGTCGTTGTACCGTTCCCTTTCCAAAAGTTGACTGACTTCCAATAATTACGGCTCGTCCATAATCTTGTAAGGCAGCAGCAAGAATTTCGGAAGCCGAAGCACTATAAGAATTTACTAAAATAACGACTGGTTTATCGAAATAAACATTTTTATCAGTATCCTGATGAACTTCGGGATTTCCTTGTCGGGACTTAACTTGTACGATGGGTCCTTTTTTGATAAAATAACCTGCCATTTTTACCACATCTGCTAGCGAACCTCCGCCATTATTTCGTAAATCTAAAATTAGACCTTGAACATTTTCTTGATTTAGTTTTTCCAATTCTTTTTTAACATCATCTGCTGAATTACGCCCACCTTTTTTGAAATCAGTATAAAAACGAGGTAAATTAATATAACCAACCTGAGTTTTTCCGTCTTTTTTCTTTAGAAGTGCAGATTTAGCATAAGTTTGTTCAATTTCAACGACATCCCGAATAATGGGAATTTCAACGACTGATTCATCTTTCTTGCGAACGGTCAGACGAACTTCCGTTCCTTTTTTACCTCGGATTAATCGTACTGCATCATCTTGACGCATCCCAACCACATCAACAGGCTCAGCTTCTGCTTGTCCAACTTTCAAAATTTTATCACCTACCTCTAAATCACCTTGTTTCCAGCATGCACTCCCAGGAATAATCCGTACGATGCGGATATAACCTTCCTGAGTCTGAAGTACTGCTCCAATGCCTTCTAATTTTCCAGACATCTGAATATCAAAGTTTTCCTTATCTTTTGGAGCAAAATAATTGGTGTGTGGATCGTAGGTCATGGTAATGGCATTGAGGTAAGACGAACGCCAATCTCGAACATCTCTCGAACTCATATAAGCAAACCATTCATCATGACTTTTCAGGACGGCTTGACGTGCCTCTTTTTCGAGTTCTTCGAATGGCTTGATTTTGTCTTTTACGGATTCGTTTCCTTTCTCAAGTTCTTTTTGATAACTTTCTTGTTGACTTAATAAATCGGCTACACGAGTTAAAGTACTGTATTTTAAATATTTACGCCAATGTTCTTGAAGTTCTTTCTTATTTTTCGCATATGGAAGATTCTTTGCATCTGTGGGAATCGTTTCATTTTTTTTGAAATTAAAAGGCTTCGCCAAAATTTCCTTGTAATAAGTCTCACTTTCTTTGATGCGTTGTCCGATGATTTTGGTACTAAAATCAAAGAATAGATATGTTCCATTATTGACTTCATCGTCAATTCGATACTGGAACTGTTCTAATTTTTTGATATCTTCCTGAATCAAAAATCGCTTTGAGGGGTCTAGATCTTTAAGATAAATTTGAAAGGCATTTTTAGAAAATTCATCGTCAATCGGTTTGCTATCATAGTGATTTTGAAGGGCGTACATGACCACCTTCATCAGAAGCATATTCTTATCAACTTCACGAACAGGAGGAATAGTTGCGCCAATAAAAAGTAATAACGCACACGAAAATAAAATTCTTTTGGATTTTGAATACATATTTATTTTATGGTTATAATTCTGACGAAATTCGGAACATATCAACGTATTGTACTAAAGAAAGTAAGCCATTAAATAATGAAGATACGAGAAATTTAGCGAACAAAATAAAGAAGTCATTTTCTTTTTATTACGAAAGTGCAAAGAAAAGTTATTTTGGGAAACGTTCTGGAAAATATTCCTAGATATTTTGGGTGTCAGATTTAAGTATTAAACGTAAAATACGACTTTTTTGATTATTTTCCGCCTTATTTTTAGCTCCATTTTTTAATATCTGAAATTACATAACACTATGAATAATGCTTTTATTGTCTGGGCAACAGGGTCGATTCCATTGTTCGCTTCGCGCACCTTTTTACCTGCTTTTATGACGGCTTTTATGTTGAAATACCCAAAATTTGTCCCATTTATTGAAGCACCTGAAGCATCTACTCCTGATATTTGGCTTACAAAGCCTATCGTTATTTTGGTTTTATTTTTGCTTTCGATAGCTGAAATTTGGGCAGATAAAAACCCTGATATTCAGCAAGTAATGTCCGAAGCTGAAAAATATCTAAAACCAGTCGTTTATGCCATTGTTCAATTTGGGTTTGCTGACCCACAAACCGCCGAAGTGTTAGGCGGCATTCATTGGGCTGGTTTTGGACTGAATCAAATTTTTGCTTTGGTTTGTACGGTGGGCGTATTTTTCCTAACTGTTTTCCGTCAATCTACAGTTGAATTTTTAACTGAATTGGATGCCGATGGCGATTTAGGACTCAAAAAATTAATTAGTTATATTGAAGATAGTTGGGTTTTATTTGGGTTTATTTTCTTGTTGATGGCAGGAGTTATCCAATTGGTTGTTTTTGGTGCAATTCTGACTTGGTTGTATTTTGTTAAGAAACGAGGAGAAAAAAAGAGAGAAAATCAAAAGGTAAGTTGCTCCAATTGTCACATGAAGATTCATCCGATTGCACCACATTGCAAAAATTGTGGGACAGCACAAAGTGATGCTAAAAAGATTGGGTTTGTTGGTCAAAATACTTTAAAATCAGTTCAAAATCAAAAAAATCATGCTTTGGATTTATTGGTTTACAGACGTTGTCCGCATTGTGCCGAAAAATTAAAAGCACATCAAAAACAACAAACTTGCTCGTCTTGTGGTACGACGATTTTTGAATCAGAACAACAAAAAGAATTTGTACGATTTTTAGATAAGCGATTTACAATATTAGTGATTTTGTCCATCGGTTTAGGATTTATTCCAATTGCAGGTATTGTTATTTCATTGATTTTAGCCAATATTTTATTGCTTTCCCCTTATCGAAAATACACCCCTCGAACACAGGTGTTTTTTAGTAAAATTTGGAGTAAAATTATCCTAATTTTAGTGATTGCCCTAGGAAGTATAGGCGGGTTTGTTTTGGCTCCAATTTATATTTCGGTACGTTATATACTAAGTCGTAGAGCATTTTTGAAATAGATTTTGTGAAATTTTTAAAATGAACATCTTGAACGAAATTTTAGTTATTTTTGGCAAAAATGAAGTGAAAAACTAATGAAAATACACCTTAAAAACTTCGGACCCATTCATGATTTTGAATTCGACTTAGAGAAGGATTTTCATGTGATTTATGGCGAAAATAATATCGGGAAATCCTATGCCATGTCAGCGATTTATTTGATTTTGAAGAATTTGCCACGTGAAAAGCCCAGTTTTATGAGTTCACTAAAAAACGAAACTGTACTTAATAGGCTGTGTTCCAAGGTTGATGAAGAAATTATAAAAGGAGATAAAAAGGAAATTTTGATAACATCCTATTACATTGAGCTTCTAAAACAAGTTATTCAAGAGTTATTAATTTCAAAAATTGAAAAATCGTTTATTAATTCATTATCAGGGAATTTCAATAATTTGAAAAACCATAATTCAAATAATGAAATTAATATTTTTTTGCAGATATCTTCTAAAATAAAAATAAATTTAGTAAATAAAAAAAATAAACTGATTATAAGCAAAATTACAGGATTTGAAAACCGTAGCATTAAGGTAAAAATCAGGTCTCTCGAAGATAACGCTTCATATAGTTCATTTACTGACGGAAGTTCCATTTATTATAGAAAAAAAATCAATGATTTAGTTAGTAATAATGAATCATTTAGAAATGATATAAGAGGAGATACCTATGAAACTTATTTTTGGTTATTCTCACACGTTACGCAAAATAGTGATATTTATTTTCTTCCTGCCTCTCGGTCAGGTTTATATGAGGGAATGAATTCATTAAGCTCAGTTTTTGCGGAATTATCTCAATTTCGGTATCAAATAAATCAAAAAATCGAAATTCCTGCTTTACCTGAACCAATTGCCGATTATTTCCTAAATATTTCTACAATTCAGGTCAAAAATCAGGAAAATATTTATCAAGAATTCGCCGAAAAAATTGAACAAAAATTATTAAAAGCAAAAATCGTATTTAATGAAAATACTAAAAAATTAGAGTATGTGAGTTCAGATATTTCATTAAAATTAAATCTTTCAGAAACGTCTTCGATGGTTTCGGAAATTGCGCCGATTGTAGCACATTTGAAATATTTAATGAGTCGTGAAGACGAAGACAAATACAAAATTATTTTTATCGAAGAACCCGAAGCGCATTTGCATCCCAAAATCCAAGTTTTACTAACAGAGATATTTTTGGAGCTAACCAAACACAAAGTCAAAATCGTAATGACCACTCACAGTAATTATATCTTCAACAAAATCAATAACTTATTACTTCGAAAATCCATTGAAACTGATAAAATTGCGGTGTACCACATGATAGACACCAAAAAAGGAAGCATCGTGAGTGAAGATTCGAAACCCTCGGAGTACGGCATTTCTGACCATAATTTCGCGGAAACCTCAGAACAATTATACCAAGAACGCTTAGACATTTCAGACGAATGGAATTAATCGAACGACTCAAAAATGAGGAAGCACTAAAATCGTTTGTAGTTTCAGAATGCGAAGACCAAGAAATTTGTGTTGAATTTGCCCCCGAAATTGACCGAAAAACGATTTTGATCATCAAAGTAGATGATTTTTATAATGCTAAAAATGTGAAAGTTAGACCTCCTTCGGTTGATTGCTTAATCCTCCAATTTTGCCAAACGAATAAATATAAACTGTATTTGGTAGAGCTAAAAAATGTAAAAAAAACGGCTTATCTCCAAGAACATAAAGACGGTTTACGTACAAAATATCAAAATACATTACATGATTTTATGAGTAATCTATTTCGAAATTATTTTTATGATGAAAATTATCAAATTAAAACTGAACTGGTTTTGAATGCAGGTAAAAAACTGAAAAACAAAGTATTACGAAGTGTAGAATTTGATTTGTTATTGAGAATGGATGCAATTAAATACCAAAGTCGTCCACTTTATATTCGTGGTTTTCCACTTAATTTTGTCGTAGAGTCTTGTTGAGGAATGAATAATGAGATATTATTACGAATTATTTTGTAAGGTATTTTTTGGTACGAATAAGGACATAAAAAACTCACCAAGTTTTTAAAACTTAGTGAATTTTAATATTTTGTTGTTTAATAAAATAATCGTCTTATTTTGTATAAATCAACATTGGCAAGCGAGCCTGTTCAAGCATACTTTCAGTTTGGCTTTGATGAAAAAGAGCCTCAAAAAAGCCACGCCGATACGTAAGCATCGCTATCATATCCACCCTTTTCCGATTCAAATAATGGTTGAGGGATTGGGCAATATTATCACTTGTAAAACGCTCATAAGCCATTCGGTCACTTGGCGTAAAGAAATATTTATTCTTGAACTTAGTGGTTGAGGGATTGTCTTCAGTTGGCGAATCAATGTGCAGACAAGTAATTTTGGCATCGAAACGCTCTCCCCAGTTTTTTAATAACATATCTACTAAACCAAATTCATTTTCAGAAAATTGGCTTGCAAAAACAATATGCTCAGGCTCTTGGAACTTAAAATCTTTCGGAACAGCCAGTAATGGGCATGGTAATGCTTCCCGAATAACGGCGTGTGTAATACTCCCCAAGAAAACGCGTTCTACGGCACTTTTTCCTTTTGCTCCCATCAAAATTAAATCGGCTTGTTCACGTTCGGCAAATTCGGGAATATCACTTTCGGGGAGTCCATTGTGCGTCAAAAAACGAAACTTAATCGGCTCACGGTCGTGATGAAGGTTATAAGTTGTTTTTTGATATTTATCTGCTGTAGTTTGCAATTTTTTCAAAATGTCTTTTTCACGGAGCGAAGTTACTTCATCCAATACCGTAACAGGAGGTGTATGAACACGGGGTGAAGTTGTAACTGAAAAACCATGAAATAAGATAATTTCTGCACCTGTTTGTTGAGCCAAACCAACGGCATAGGCTACAGTGCTTTCTGAACAAGAAGAAAAATCAGTACAGACAAAAAGTTTTTTCATTTTATTGATGATTTTTTCGTGGGGGCTAAAGCATTTACTAAACGTATGTAATCTAAGGTCAAAAATTTTGCCAAAAATGTTTTCATAAAAACATGATTATTACTAATTTATGTTAGGTGTATTTTTCAAATAAGTCTGTTTTCTTACGCCGAAATTCCTCTGCACTTAACCCTTCTTGTTTCTTAAAAAAACGACTAAAGTAAGAAGTATCCTTAAAATTTAGTGCGTAGGCTATTTCTGAAACAGTACGCTCTGAATTGATAAGTAATCGTTTGGCTTCGGTCATTAGACGGTCATTGATAATAGCTTTAGCTGTTTTTCCAACGGCTTTATTGGTCAATGTATTCAAGTAATTTGAGGTAACATTTAACGAATCCGCATACTCGGCAACAGCTCTTTTTTCAAGAAAATAATCACTAACCATTCGCTCATACTTTCGGAAAACCTCCGAAGTTGGACGTAATTTCTGTCCTGCCTTTTGTTCATAATGCTCATTTAATTTGACAAGTAAAATATACAAAAAAGAACGCAGGATTTTCAAACGGTATTTCGATGGGTTACTATTTTCAATATATAAATGCTGAAATAAGTGTTGAATTTCGGATTGGAAGGGTATTGATTCTAATTGTAATAAAGGGAGTCGATAGGCACTATGAAAGAAGGGGAAATCGTATAAAGAATCTTCGCAATAAGGTTCGATAAAATCCCCTCGAAAAAAAAGAGAAAAACCTTGAGTATCAGGAGATAGATCCCATGCGTGAACTTGCCCATCTGAAACAAAGAAAAGTCTCTCAGGGTGTACTTCGTAATCTTGAAAGTCGATTGCATGTGTACCCTGCCCTTGTGTAATGTACAAGATATTATAAAATGCGTGACGATGTGGAAATACCACGCCATCTAAGCTACGTAATAAATCTTCTAAACGATGAATTTCAAAATCTTTAATTTCCAATGTATTTGAGCAGTTAAACTTCTCAATTGGATAAACAGGAATAGCCATAAAATTACCTTAAAATTTTTGCTCTAAACTTGTTGAATAAGTCAAAGGTTTTCTAAATTACACATTTAAAATGAAAAATGATAATCTTACAAGAAATTTTTAGACTTATTTGTTATATAATCAAATGAAAATCAATACTTTATTTTTTTTGTGTTTCGCTCTTTTATTCGGAGCAGGAGGATGCCAAGATACGCCAAAGTCCAAACAAGATTCCTCACCACAACCTACTTCAGATGAGGATTATTTGATTACTATCAAAACAGATTATGGCGAAATGAAAGCCATTTTGTTTGATAAAACACCACAACACAAAGCAAATTTTATCAAATTAGCTCAAGAAGGATTTTATGATGGAACATTATTCCATCGAATAATTGAGGACTTTATGATTCAGGGGGGCGATCCCGATTCTAAAGAGGCAGGAGCAGGCGAGCCTTTAGGACAAGGTGATATTGGCTATACTATTCCTGCTGAGTTTCAGCCAGATTTATACCATGTTCGAGGGGCAATAGCTGCTGCTAGATTAGGAGACCAAGTTAATCCTAAAAAAGAGTCAAATGGTTCACAATTTTATATCGTACAAGGAAAAAAACATACGACTCAAGAACTTGAACAACTTAGTATCAATATTGTCAAATTGCAAAAATTATTCTTTCAACTTATTGATAAGGAGGGTTTTGATGAACTAAAGTTAGAATTTATTCGATTGCAAAATCAACAAGATAATCAAGCCATTCAAGAATTATTATTATCACAGAAAGACACGATTGAACAGCTCTTTAAAGTTGATTTGACAGCTCGAAAATGGTCTCCCAAAATTCAACAAGACTATGCGGAAAAAGGTGGAGTACCTTTTTTGGATAATGAATATACCGTTTTTGGACAGGTTTTGATAGGACTAGAGGCTATTGATAAAATTGTGAAAGAAAACAAAGACCAACGAGACCGTCCTTATAACGATATTGAAATGGAAGTTTCGGTTCAAATTCTGAAAAAATCTGATATTACGACAAAGTATGGATATCAGTATCCTTAATTATCAATTTATTGTTCTTATTACATTCAAGTTTATGGTGATATGTGACTTATGAAACTATTATTATTAATTTATTTAAATTACTAATCTTTATAAAAAAAGAAGAGTAGCTTTAGCTCTCTTTAATTTTAATAAAGTCAATAAAATTTTATTATCTCATGCAGAAACAACATACACACTTTTATCTTCCTGAATTAGATGGCTTATGTTTTTTTTGCATTTTTGCTAGTTTTTATTCATCATCATCCTTTATTTAGAGAATTTTTCTTCTATCTACCCTTATTGAATCATTACGGTTGGATTGGAGTGGATTTGTTTTTCGTTTTATCCGCTTTTTTATTTACCAAACTGTTACGTATAGAGCATCAATCTACTCAAGGTATTAATTTTCAACGTTTTTATATTCGAAGGATACTTAGAATTTGGCCCTTATATTTTGTATTTATCTTTGCTTGTATAATCTATGATGTTCTGACAGAATCTACTTTGCCTTTTTATCGATTAGTTGGTTTTCTTACTTTTTCTGATAATTTACTTTGTATTTTTGAGGGATACAGTTCTATTTCTTTTACTTTCTTTTACGAGCCATCTCTGGACAATTTGTTATGAAGAACAATTTTATATTTTCGTTCCACTCATTATCTACCTGTTTTCCAAGTCTTGTTCAATAAAATTCAGAAGGAATCATAAGAAACAACACCCAAAAAAGATTACAAAGCAAGTAAATCATCTGAGAGGATTGATTCAAATTTTGGGATATTTTTGAACCTATCAAATTTTTTATTTTTTTGATAGGTTCAAAAACAATGTTTAAAACTAATTAGTATGTTCCTTCACAACCCCCTCTCGATAGAGATTTAGTAAGGTCTTGAGTTCTTCGATTTGTTGTGTCAATTCCACTCCTGTATCGGTATCTTTAATACGAATTCGATAGCCTGTTTCTTCCAAAATAGTGCGTGAAGAATGGATATCTTGTTCCTCTTCGATGGCTTTTTTGCGTGATTCGAAGGCTTCATGAGCCACTAATTGTAAACCATACGAATTACTAATTAACGTATAACCTGCAATTCCTGTTTTGGATTGATAAGCTTTAGAGAACCCTCCATCAATGACCAAAAGTTTTCCGCCTGCCTTGAGTGGATTTTCGCCTGCTACAACCGCTACAGGAACATGTCCATTAAAAATATGAGCTGTGTCTGGGTCTAAATCAAATTCCTTGAGAATTTTACGACAAGTAGTTTCATCATCTCGAAGGTTGAAATAGGCATTCTTATGTTCTTTATGCGTGAGTTTATCATTTATAAAATACCGCTCAAAAGTCGTCATTTGGTCTTTCCCAAAAATAGGCGATTTTGCTCCACACCATAAATACCACATCATATCCCGACCCGCATGGCTATTTGGACGTTTCTTATCTGCATAGGCTTGTCGAACATATTTATCAAATAAAAACGTCAATGATTTTCCTTTGGCTACTTCCCCATTATATTTAAAAGCCTCAAAATCACCCTCTTTTGTTAGGGGGACACAACCATGTAGCAATAAGTTTGAGTTATATGTTAAGTACATTGACCCTTTTTCGAATAGAAAACGAGCATGCTTTTGGAGTTTTTCACTCTTCATAAAAGCATTTCGTAACTGAGCAATAGTTTCGGCTTCTCGTTCTGAAAGTTCATAAGGATTTTTAGGATCAATCGTACTGAAATTACCATCATTCAAAGGGTAAACCGCATCACCAATCGTAACGGTATAATTCTCAAAATTGATTTTATCTAATAACAGACGATCTTCCATTTCAAAGTCAGGATTACGCTGAATTGCCTGTCCTTCTAATTTGAATTGTAAGATCGTAATAGCTTTGTGCATAGCTCGTTTTAGTCGAACTTCTCGTCCGAGATAGGCATTTTTAGCTTCATTTTTAGGCGTAAATTTCGGATTTTCTTCATCTGCATAAAAATCTAAAGCTAAAGTAGCTAATGGTAATAAATTAATACCATAACCTACTTCTAATGTATTGGTATGTCCATAACGCAATGCAATCCGAATGGCATTTGCCATACAAGCCTCTGAACCTACTGCTGCCCCCATCCAAATCATATCATGGTTTCCCCACTGAATATCTACCGAATGGTGTTTAATGAGTTCATCCATAATTTTCTCTGCTCCAGGACCTCGGTCATAAATATCCCCAATAATATGTAACCTATCGACTGCCAAACGGCGAATTAATTCGGATAAGGCAGTAATAAATTCTCGTCCTCGGTCAAGTTCCAAAATCGTGCTTACAATCTCTTGATAATATTTCTGTTTATTAAAGTGATTGTGACGTTCTTGCAGAAGTTCTTCAATAATATATTGAAAGTCAGGATTTAATGCTTTTCTGACTTTAGAACGAGTATATTTGGAAACGATATTTTTAGCGACTCGAATCATACGATAAATGGATTCTTCAAGCCATGCCTCAAAATTAACTTGTATGCTTGCTTCGTGTTTAAGTTTCTCTTGTGGATAATAAATTAGAGTGGCAAGTTTTCGTTTTTCGGGCTGGGAAAGTGTATCACCAAATACATCATCAATTTTTTTACGGATAATCCCCGAAGCATTCCGCATAACGTGTGAGAAAGCTTCTGATTCCCCATGAATATCACTCAGAAAGTGTTCTGAGCCTTTGGGCAAATTTAAAATTGCCTGAAGGTTAATGATTTCGGTGGTTGCTGCGGCTACCGTAGGGAATTTTTGGGCTAATAATCCGAAGTATCTTAAATCAAGGTCATTCATAAAATCTACTGCGTTATCTACTGCGTATTTTGACTAAGCCCTAAAAGTACGGAATGCGTCCTAACTTTTCAAATTCTTATTTTTTAAGCCTATCTAATTTATTGATAATCAAATTTTTTGAATTTTATTTGTTTTGTTATATTAATCAATTTTATGGTTTTGTTACACAAATCATCTAAATTAACTTCCCGTAGTTCTTCTCAATGCTTTTTATTTAGACGATTTTTAAACCCAATTTTTTATACCAAAGTCATCTTTGTAATCATAAGCAAATTTTGCGTCAATTGAATTTTTTATTGTCGCAAAAAATCAATCTACTTTATGACTATTACGTGAATGATATTGAGATTTCCAGAAAATATTTAGGTTATTTTTATGTTTCTGATTTAGCCGTAACTGTGAGTGACGAATCCAAAATCCATTATTGAAATTTTATCCCCTTCAACCCAGAAAAAAAACGGCAACGAAAAAAAGCCTATTATCAAAGTTTAGAAAGCCTCAAAGAATACCTTTTGATTTTATAGGGAAATTATAAAACTGAACAATTTTTAAGAAAAGGCAAAACCGACTGGATTGTAAAAATTTATGATTCGGCAGACCAAACTTGCGTAATGACCCTAGGTGTAAGATTCAAACTTTCAGAAGTCTATTAGAATATAAACTGGTTTACAAAGTGATGAAATAAGGTTCTTTTTGGAGGTTTGTTTTTTTATCTTTGTTTATGCTTTTAGTGCAGTAACACTAACAGAAATATTATTCATAATATTTTTATAATCAATGATTTGTGTATGGATTAAACTGTTTATCAGTTTTATGTAATCCAAAATTTGTTTTTTTACATAATAGAGCCTCTATGCGAACTATTTTAAACAAAATTATTACCATTTTTCGGGAAGATGTTTGGGAATTCTTAAAACATTTCCTCTTCAAAATCACTCATTTAGCTGATGATACGGATATAGATGGAACGATTAACAGTATTCGAAGCGGAGTGGTTTTGGAAGGCTCAAATCTGTGGATGTTGATTTGTTCTTCGATTATTGCTTGTATTGGTTTGGATACCAATTCGCCAGCTGTAATTATCGGAGCAATGTTGATTTCGCCGTTGATGTCTCCTATTTTGGGCTTGGGGCTTTGTATGGGAATCAATGACCGTGAATACTTAATCAAATCGATGAAAAATTTTGCAATTGCCATCGGTTTAAGTCTGTTTGTCAGTTGGTTATATTTTCACTTAACACCTTTTGGTGAATATACTCCTGAAATGCAAGGACGCACTGAGCCAACTTTATTAGATGCAGGAGTTGCCTTTTTTGGAGGTTTAGCAGGAATTATTGCAGGTTCTCGTACCGAAAAATCAAACCCAATACCAGGCGTAGCGATTGCTACTGCTTTGATGCCTCCACTTTGTACCTCTGGATTTGGTTTGGCAACAGGGCGTTGGGAAGTATTTGGTGGAGCATTTTATTTATTCGGAATTAATGCTCTTTTGATTAGCGCATCAACTTACATTATTGTGCGTTGGTTAAAATTTCCACAAATCAACATGGAAACCGAAGAAAATAAATCGGTTTATCGCAAAAGTCGGGTGGTGATTTTGTTTTTTATAAGCTTTTTACTCCTGCCCAGTATCATTTTTATGGTTAAAAAACTGTGGGAAGCACGAGAAGGCGCATTAGTGAAGGAGTTTATTGCTCAAAATATTCACAAAGACGTAGAAAAAGGAACGACTTGGGAATGGGAACATACTTCTGTAAGTGATAGTCTGGCAACTTTAAAAGTGTATTATTTTGGGGAATATATTGATGCCGATTCGGTTAAGAAATTAGAAATTAAATTAGTAGAGCAATTGGATTATGGTTGGTGGTTACTCAAATTTATTGCACCTGATGCCTCTAAGATTACCCTGAATTCTTCACAAGTCAAACCCGATGAAGAGCGCAAAAAAATCCAAACCCGTTTGGCAAAATTAAAAGATCGAATGGATAAATTAGAGAATGTGAATGCCAAAAAAATGCAGCGAAAAAATTCTGAATTAGATAGTCTTCGTCATGAGCTTCAGCTACTAACGGCGGATAGTATTCCTTTCCTCCAGATTAAATCTGAAATTAAAGCCCTATATCCTGAGCTGGAAAAATTTGCCGTAGGAAAAACAACACTAACCACTTTTGATAGTACCAACCGACTAAGTTATGCGGCAATTGTGGCATGGAAACCTGAGATTAGTCCTTATCAACTCCCAGCCATCCAGAAGCGTATTAGCTCCTATCTCAAAGTGAAGCTAAAAGCTGATACGGTATATGTTGTAAATTATCCAAAATAAATTTCATCTCAAACCAAAACTGAGTGGAATATAGATTGGGCATTTTCAGTTTTTTCCCGTAAACTTGTAAACTTAAACTTTAATGCAAAAAACACGTTCAAACAAAACCTCTGTTTCTATTTTGGAAATAGATTATGGCTTAAATATAGACACTCGAATCTAACAAATGCACCCAATGATAAAAGATGCGACTTACGAAATAAATTCTAAAACAAATTCATTACTAGGAACTTACAAAGTTTTTGAGGATGATTATTTTGATGCAACAGCTTACTTGATTAATAAATTTCAACAGCGTCCTATCGAATTTCGAGTTCGTGAATTTTTTGAACGAAATGAGCTTGTGAATCTCAATCGGTTTCAGGAAGCACTACAAGAAGAAGGAATTCCCGTCAATGATTTGTACAAAAGAGCAATTTCCTATAACAAAAAAGAAAATAAATATCATTTGGATTGGTATTTATTTTTGTATGACGAGAAAATTATTATCAATATTGAACAAAGTGGGATTGATGACTTACAAAATGTTGAGTTTCTGTTAAATACATTAGTAGCCACTGAAGATATTGATGCTGATTTTCTGATGAAAATTTTCAAGATTGCCGCTAATTGTACGGTTAAACATCAAGATGAAAAACGATATATTAGTATTGTAGGGCGTTCTCCATTTGGAGATTTGACGCTTAAACACCGCATTTTACGAAAAGTTGAAATTCCTGATTTGGACTTGTACTATGGAATGGGGTTTTCTCAAAAACATGAGCAATTGCTCGAAATGGTACATCAAAAAGACAAATCAGGACTTTTTATTTTTCATGGTGTAACAGGAAGTGGAAAAACCAATTATATCCGTTATTTGATTAACCAAACGGAATATGGAACAAATTTCATTTTTTACCCTGCTGCCTCACTTCGAGAAATTACTGCTCCTGACCTAATTACTTTTTTGGCGGATTATAAAAATTCAATTTTGATTATCGAAGAGTCTGAGGAAACAGTACAAAGTCGGGAAAAAGCAGATACTGATAAGTCTATGATTTCCAACTTATTGAATGTAACAGATGGGTTACTTTCGGATGTATTGAACCTTAAAATTATTTGTACTTTTAATACAGATATTCAGAATTTAGATAAAGCGTTGCTTCGAGAAGGGCGTTTACTGGGAATTCATAAATTCACAAAAATTCCACCCGAACGAGCGAATGAAATTGCAAAAATGAAAGACTTGAATCGGGAGTTTGATAAGGAAGTAACATTGGCACAAATTTTCAATGATCCTTTGAGTGAAGACCTGAGTAGTTATAAAAATAACGGAAAAAAAATTGGCTTTCGGTAAAAATCATTGAAAACTTATACATTTCATAGGGTAGATTTTCATAAATTCTATCCTATGAAATATACTTAAACATCTTCTAGAATCGTTCGGAATGCCATCACCTGAGTACCGTATTTGTCTTGATGTTTTTGTTGCAGGAGTTGGGCATAATGTGCCTGATATTCTTGTAATTTTCGTAAATTTTCGCAAAAATATTGTACCGCATAAGTTACACCTTCCTCACCTGCCGAACGATTGACCACTCGTAACATTCGGTATCCTTGGAATTTTCCAGTATTCAACACATCAGGAATATGTTCTTTTTTCATCCAATTGAGCCAGTCTTCCTGAATGTTCACATCTACGTTAATTGTAACATTATAAATCACCATAATTTTAGGCTTTATTTGAGATTGATTTGGTAATAAAATGGATAACTTCTTCTATATCAGAAGGCTTAAACCAAGTGATTTCTGTATCTTTTTTGAACCATGTCATTTGTCGCTTGGCATAACGGCGGGTATTGCGTTTGAATAATCGTACCGCTTCGTCCCAATCGTATTTTTCATCTAAATAATTAAAGAATTCGGAATAACCTACGGTTTGTAAGGCATTTAGCTCTCGAAAAGGATATAATTTTTGGACTTCCTCAAATAATCCCCTATCTAACATTTTATCCGCTCGTTGATTGATACGTTGATATAAAATTTCTCGGTCTTCATGAAGTCCAATTTTAAGGATTTGGAAAGGACGTTTTTTAGGCTTGGTCTTACGAAAGTGAGAATAAGGCAAGCCAGTTGTCAGGCAAACTTCCAAAGCCCGAATTACCCGTTGGGGGTTTTGTAAATCGACTTGTTGGTAGTAATCAGGATCAAGATTTTGGAGTTCTTGTGTCAAAGATTCGAGTCCTTCGGCTTTGAGTTTTTGGTTCAAAGTTTCTCGTAATTGTGGCGATATTTCAGGCATTTTGTCTAATCCTTCGCACACTGCTCGAATGTATAATCCTGAACCTCCTGTCAATAGAACAAGTGACTTTTTTTGGAATAATTCATCAATTTTCTGAAGGGCTTCCTTTTCATATTTTCCTGTACTAAAAAGAGAGTGAATACTGTGAGAATCAATAAAATGATGAGTTGTTTGTTGGCATTCTTTGGATGTAGGTTTGGCAGTACCAATACTCATTTCTTGATAAAATTGTCGAGCATCTGCCGAAACGATTTCGGTCTCGAAGTGTTGTGCCAGTTGAATACAAAATTGCGTTTTTCCGACTGCCGTAGCACCAACCACCACGACTAATATATTTTCTGAGTGTGGAGCAGAATTCATTCACTAAATAATTAGTTTTGAAGACAATATAAGTACTGGACGAAATGTACCAGTACTACAAAATTAGTAAAATCGTTTCAGAATTTATATTTCAGGATTAGCCCCATAAAGCCATTCACGAGCTTTCGTCTCATCAGTAAAAAAGCGAGTTTCCCACGCAGTAAAAAAAAGTTTCTGTTCTGTTAATTCTTCCACAGCTAATCTTTCCAAAAAAACATCACTGGGAAAAAGCATTACCATTTTTTGCATTCCGTGTTTCTGAAAAATATTAGCTACCTTTTGGTCAGTCCATCTTTGTAGTTCAGGGGTGATCATAAAGAAAAAATGTTGTAAATCAGCTATCCATAGTTTAGGCTGATAAATTTCAACAATGTCTCCTAGCATCGAAAATTGTTCTCGTAGTCCATCTCCATTCATATATTTTGTTTCAGGTAACCATCGTGCAATAATTAGTTCATTATCAGGCTCATAAAATAGTTGAACGTAAGAAGTTTCTTTAATTAAATTTTCCATAAAAAATTAATTAATAGTTCTATAATATGTATAGTTTTGTTTTGATTGAATCTTTGTAAAAAAAAGAAATCTTTGGGAGATAGTCTAAAGTTACCAATATTTTATTGATATTAACAAAACTTATTAATGTTAATATTAAATAATTTTTTATAGGCATTTATGGTTTATCAAGACTTATTTTTATTACTTATGAATATTAATTAAATTTGAAAAATGTGATAATTACGAATTAAACCTTTGAAATATATTAACTTTTCATTTGAATAAAAATTGATCTATTCCTAAACTTTTAGGTCAATGTTCCGTCTTAAACAAACGAACAATCAATGATGTAAATGGTTGATTGTAAAAGTAAAATTTTATAAGTCAATTTTTTCCGATTATTAAATCTCTCAAAATGAAAAAATTAGCGTTATTGTTTACCCTTTGTATTTTGGCTTCGGCGAGTGTTTTTGCCCAAAAAAAAAGTAAAAAATCACCTGAGGAGCGTGCCGAAAAACAAATTACACGCATGACCGAAGAACTGGACTTGACTGAAGAGCAAGTAACCAAACTTAGACCTGCTATCACTACTCGAATCCAAAAAGTACAAGAAGCGAAAAAAACGGAAAATACAGCTAATGTTAAAGTTGCTCGGAAGGAGTTTCGTGAGGTATTAAAAGCTACCTTGACTGAGGAGCAATTTGCAAAGCACAAACAGCTAAAGAAAGAACGCCGTGCGAAACATAAAGGTCGGAAAGGTATGGAGGAGATGGATGAAATATAGTAGTTTACTTCTAAGATAAAAATTCTCAAAACATTGACTTTCTAAGCAGGAGGTTGATGTTTTGTGTTTTCAGGAGGTGGTAAATGACTGATAAAGCATTCCTTAGGGATATTATTTTGTACATTGGTTGCTTTTAGCAAAATACTTAAAGCCTATTTTTATTTATGAAATACAGAAGAATTTCTTTTTTTGTTTTCATGCGGACTTGTATGAGCTAAAGTTGCCAAAATCCTACAAACCAGACCAAGAAAGCCGAACAAAGTGTAATGATGGAAACAACTCCTTACTAATACTCCCAAAATTCTCCATATATATGGGAAGCTAAAAATCAAACAGGTATGTATCGAGCTAGATATTATCCTGATGATGGTGCATTAGACATGAAAGGGATAGAATTATTATTATGAAATTTAAATAGAGTAGGAGAGGAGATAAAAGTAAAAACCACGTTTCTTTTTAAGGAAGAGCGTGGTTTTTTAGTTATAGAAATGCATAGGTCAGAAAATTGTGTTTTTGATTGTATATTATTAAAGAAAAATTGAAATTAATGTTTGATTAAAAGTTTGCGTGTAACTAAGTTTTTTCCATCAATGGAAAGAGTATAAAAATACATTCCTGCTACATAATCCTGAACAGAAATACTGAGTTTTTCGGTATGACTATCCAACTTAAATATACCAACTTCCTTGCCTAATACGTTTCGTAAAATGATTTTGGCATTGGTTTCAGAGGCTTTTAACTGATAACGAAAAGCCACGAATTCGGAGGCAGGATTGGGATAAATTTTAGAAATCTTCAAAGTCTCATTCTCAAAGAGTAAGTTATTACTCTGAATATCAGTCTCAAAATTATAAACAGATAACTTAATCTCTTTTGAAGTATATTCGAAATCAGTTACGCTTTGTATGGAGTGGGCGAGCCCAATATTCCAACTTCCCCAAGTCAATAAGATTCCCAATAAGAGTAAATGTAATTTTTTCGGCATAATCATTTAATAATTTTTTAAGAATAAAAGGAATATATGAAGTAATTTGTTTTTATGTACGCCACACAAAATAGCAAAGTTACTAAATGTAATAATTTTAGTGAAATTTAACGAGTTTTTTAACTATTATAGCCCTCTAAAAAAATAAAATTAGTAATTTAATACAATGTTTTATTAAAAAAATAATGAGACAAAAAATCAGTCTAATTTGTCTGAATCTGACTTTTTTTAATCAGATTCTTTAAGTTTGTCCTTTTTTTAGCCGTTCAATTTTTAGGACAATCTAAACAGAAATAAGGTTGCATACGACTTGCTATAATTTATTTTTTTAATGAAATTTTAAATTATTTTAGTAAAACAAAATTTTATCCTTAACCTACTTTTAAACACAAAACATTATGTCTGAAAAAAAACAAACTTTTTTTGGGCATCCCATTGGTCTAGCAATTCTTTTCTTCACAGAAATGTGGGAGCGATTTAGCTATTATGGGATGCGTGCCTTATTGGTACTTTACATTGCTTCTACAGTAGAAAATGGAGGCTTGGGTTGGACAGAAAGTGAGGCTTTGGCATTGTATGGTTCATATACGATGTTGGTTTATTTATTGGGAGTCCCTGGGGGGTGGATTGCTGACCGATTTTTAGGACAGAAAAAAACCGTCATGATTGGAGGTCTCTTGCTTTGTGCAGGACACGGCGTACTTGCCTTAGAGTCAATTTGGGCATTTTATGCAGGTTTAGCTCTGATTGTTTTGGGAGTAGGTGGATTGAAACCTAATATTTCTACGATGGTCGGAGGACTCTATGAAAAAGGTGATGCCAAACGAGACCAAGGATTTACGCTTTTTTATATTGGTATTAATACGGGGGCATTTTTGGGAGCTTTATTAGTTGGTTATGTAGGCGAAAAAATTAGTTGGCATTTGGGGTTTGGTTTGGCAGGAATTGGAATGTTATTGGGACAGATTGTTTTTGTGTGGGGACAAAAATACCTTAAAAATGTAGGAAATTTGGTTGTGGTAGAACGAAATGATTCAGGAGAAGCAATGCCCCTGACTAGTCAAGAAAAAGACCGAATGTTAGTACTGATTATTTCTTACTTAATTGTAGTCATTTTTTGGGCAGCATTCGAACAGGCTGGTGGATTGATGAATTTGTATGCTAGTGAAAAAATTGACCGATTTGTTGGGAGTTTCGAAATTCCTGCTTCAATGTTCCAATCGGTGAATTCTTTTTTCATTATGACCTTTGGGACGATAGTCGGCTCTTATTGGTTAGCACGACAAAATTCAGGAAAGGAAAGTTCGGCATTATTCAAAATGGCAGTCGGAACGGTTATTATGGGTTTGGGATTTCTGATGATGGCAGGGGCTTCGGTTGAAGCGAGTAGTGAGCCTTTTGGTAAAGGAGCATTACACTGGTTAATCTTAGCATATTGGTTGCATACGATGGGTGAATTATGTTTATCTCCTGTTTCTCTTTCATTCATTACTAAATTATCTCCTGCTCGTTATGTGGCTTCGATGATGGGATTATATTGGGCATTTGTCGGTTTTGGAAATAAACTAGCTGGAGAAATTGGGAAAGCTTCTCGTGCTGAACCTATCAAAATTGAACTAGTTGGTACTAAAAAGAGCTTAGCTGATTTTCAGGAAGTTGCGAAGGCAATAGGCCAAGATAAAGAGTTTAAGTTAAGAGCTTCAGTTTATATGGAGAATGGTGAGCTTCAGGTAGTTGAACTAAAAACGAAAAAGGACTTAGCTCCGTTTTTTAGGGTGGATGAAGAGCATAGAGAACAATTAGAGGAAGAGGTTACTGAAATTCTTACTGAAGAGCAGCCTCGTTTGCATGCGACGCTTCGGCTAGAGAAAGATGCCGAAGCTAAAAAAATAGAAAAGAATCAAGGAGATGGCAAGAACTACTCAGGAACGATTTTAGTTGAGGAAGTTCAAAATAAACGTGAGCTGAACATCTTTTTGTTTATTACGATACTTTCGGTAGGTTGTGGTATGTTGTTAATTATTTTTCTGAAAAAACTCAAAAGATTAACACACGGAGCGGAAGAAGTAAAATCGGATCATTAGACATTCAATGTTATTTTTTTGAAGGAAATGAACCTTTGATAAAGTTTAAACTTTTGTCAAAGGTTTATTTACGAACGCCACAGATAGGGAAATAAGATATATGCCAAGACCAAAACAACCACATTGATAGCTCCCAAAGAAACCAATTCATTTACACTAACACTAAAAGCCAAACCATCTAGCGCATTCTTAGAAATCTTAATTAATAATAATAGAAGGGGCAAAATCACAGGAAAGCTTAAAACTGCCATCAAAGTGGTATTATTACCAGCCTTTGAAGCAATACCAGCAATCATAGTGAGTACTGAAGAAAAACCCAAACCGCCTAAAACCATATTTCCGAAAAAAAGACCTAAATCTGCTATGGGATTACCCATAATGAGGGCATAAACACTAAAACCAATGACTGACATCAACCACATAAGCAGAGTATTATAAATAATTTTAGATAAAATCAATGCCTGTGGACTGGTTAGGGTGTAGTAGTAAACTTGACGCTCTTCGGGTTCCTGAACAAAACTTTTCGCTACGGCATTGACTGCTGTAAATAACAAAATAATCCAAAATAAAGCATTCCAAACAGGTATGGCAAGTTGATTCGGTTGTGCATTAAAACTAAGATAACAAACAAAAACGGTACTAACCAAATACAACAAAATACCGTTTAGGGCGTAGCGTTGTCGCCATTCTAGGCGCAAATCTTTTTGGATGAGAGTGGAAATTTCTTGAATAAGCAATTTTTGACCTTTTTGTCTGAAATTAGATGAATTTTGTCAAAAGTAAGCAAATTTTCAAATGTCCTTTCCTTTGAGATTACTTTTTCGAAAAATGTAATTTCTCTGACAAAACAAATAGCGCATTTTTACGATTTTTGTAAGTAGTTGTAAAGTTCAAGCGAAGTCAAAAATTTATAAACCCAAATAGATAAATATTAAAATTATGACAGAAGAAAGCACTAAGTGTCTTATTATTGGGTCAGGTCCTGCGGGTTATACGGCGGCTATTTATGCTTCTCGTGCAGGTTTAAATCCGATTTTGTACCAAGGCGTACAGCCAGGTGGACAATTGACGATTACGAATGATGTTGAAAATTACCCAGGATATCCTGAAGGGATTCAAGGACCTCAGATGATGATGGAATTTCAACAACAAGCTGAACGATTTGGTGCAGATATCCGAACAGGAATGGTTACTTCGGTTGATTTTTCAGGAAAAACTGGAAAACCACATAAAGCCATTATTGATGATGAGCATCAAATTACAGCCTATGCCATTATTATTGCTACAGGAGCATCAGCTAAATGGTTGGGCTTGCCTTCTGAAGACCGACTCAATGGCAAAGGTGTGTCGGCATGCGCGGTTTGTGATGGTTTCTTTTATCGAAACATGGACGTAGCTGTTGTGGGAGGGGGAGATACTGCCTGTGAAGAAGCTAGTTATCTTTCTAAACTTTGTAATAAAGTTTATATGTTGGTACGAGGTGATGCGATGCGGGCTTCGAAAATTATGCAAAAACGAGTCAAAGAAGCAGAAAATATTGAGATTCTTTGGAATACAAGCACAGATGAAATTCTTGGTGAGCAGGAAGTAGAAAGAGTTCGACTGATTAATAACTCGACTCAAGAAAAATCTGAAATTAAGGTACAAGGATTTTTTGTAGCTATTGGACACCAACCTAATACAGCAATTTTTAAAGATTTCCTTAATCTGGATGAAAGTGGGTATATCCAAACGATTAAAGGCAGTTCAAAAACCAATATTGAAGGTGTGTTTGCTTCAGGAGATGCCCAAGATAATGTATATCGTCAGGCAGTTACTGCGGCAGGGACGGGATGTATGGCAGCACTTGATGCAGAACGTTACCTTGCAGGACTTGGAGTACACTAAACCCCAAAAATAAAATAAGAATCTTTTACTTTTATTGATAATTCCTTTTCGTAAAAAAACCTGAAGAATACTTTATTTTTTCAGGTTTTTTTCAAGTTTTTTTGAAAAATATACTATTTTTTTTAGTTTAAATATTATTTTATAAATATTGTGTTGATTTGAAAATAATTTTAAATCTTTTTACCTTTGTTCTTCTGAAAATGAACTTTATATTCAAGAAACAAATTTTATTTACAACAATTAATGACTAAACACAGAAAAATGCAAATACCTTCGGGTAATGATTTTGTTCAATTTACTCATCAATTTGTGGTTTTACTATTAATGACACATCAAGCCCATGCGAATATTTATACTTTTTGTCTTATTGATTTTTACATTAAAAATAGAAGGATATGCCCAACGTAAATCTGACTTTCAAACTTTCCAAATCCAGAAGGAAACATGGATGCCTATTAAAGGCTTAGTTGATGGAAAGTTTCAACCCTCTTTTTTGAACCCGAATAGTTATGACTTTAAAAATGATTCCTTAGCTATCATGCAAGCACTTTTTGCTAAAGAATCTCCAAAAGCAGAAGATAAAATAAATCAAAGCCCACCTACTCTTGCTTCTAAATCTGAGCAAACTACTCCAAAAAATCGAACTGCTGAAAATTCAAATCCTCCTCTAAGCTCTCCGAAAACAGAACATAAAGAAAATTTCAAAAATTCTATTAATAATGTGAGTCATATTATTGAAGATGAAGGTTTTAGACAAGAAAATACAATATCAGGGACAGGAGGTAGTGACATTCCATTTGAACCGCATGAAACATATGGAGATTCCTTAACATTTGCTCGCTTGTATTCTAATGACAAAGATGTACTTCCTGTTAATTTGACGGTTCGGAGGTCATGGATGAGAGAAGATACGACTAACTTATATGATATTGAATTTGAAAATATTGTAACTGTTTCTGAAGAGTTATCTATTGATTGTGTGTGGGTTACACTCACAAAATATTATGCAGTTTGGAACTCTAAGCAAATTAATCCATATCGTTATGATATTAGTGAATTTACGGAAAGTGTTCCTGTACAATTATATGATTCGACTAAAGATCAACATTGGTCAATGCCTTTGGCAGAAGCGCGATTAACTTCCAGTTTTGGATTTCGAAGATATCGTTGGCATCATGGTGTTGATTTAGACTTGAACACAGGTGACCCCGTTTATGCCTCGTTTGATGGTATTGTAAGAATTAGTCGTTATAGTAGAGGAGGGTACGGAAATTTTGTTGTTTTGCGGCACTATAATGGACTTGAGACATTATACGGACACTTGAGTAAGGCTCATGTTAAGGTCGGGCAATTTGTGAAGGCAGGTGAGGAAATTGGTAAGGGTGGCTCAACAGGGCGAAGTACAGGACCTCATTTACATTATGAAGTTCGTTATCGAGGGTATGCTTTTGATCCTATGGAAATTTACGATTTTCAGAATCAACGTATCAAAACAGATATTTTTAATCTAAAACCTGCTCATTTCCAGCATTTACAGACGCAACGTCAAACGGTCTGGCATACAGTTCAACGTGGTGAGTCGCTGGCTAAGATTGCTGTAAAATATAGTACTACGGTTTATAATATTTGTAAGCTGAACCGAATTAGTTCCAAAACAACTTTGATTGCAGGAAAGAAGTTGAGAATAAAATAATCAGAATTCCATTTTTGTGGAGAAACTTGATTGATAAGTATCAAAAAATCCCATTGCATTTACAATGGGATTTTTGGTTTCTCAGAAATTACGTTTTGATACGAGTCTTGTTTTATTTTTTGACTTCTTCGTAATCAACATCTGTCACATCGTCATCACCTTTCTTTTCTCCGCCTTGGTTAGGATTTCCTGCATTACCAGCTTGTCCAGCAGTAGGGTCAGGTCCTTGTTCTCCACCAGCTCCTTGATACATTTCTGTACTAGCAGCACTCCAAGCAGTATTTAAGGCTTCAAGCGATTTATCGATTTTATCAATATCTTTCTCAGCATGTGCCATACGCAAGTCTTTTAAGGCTTCTTCAATGGCTGACTTATTACCTTCAGAGAGTTTTTCACCAAATTCCTTCAATTGCTTTTCTGTCTGGAAAATCATTGAGTCAGCACTATTGATTTTTTCAATCTTTTCTTTTTCAGCTTGATCAGCAGTTTCGTTGGCTTTGGCTTCTTCTTGCATACGGTTAATTTCTTCATCTGTCAAACCAGAAGAAGCTTCAATACGGATCTTTTGTTCTTTTTTAGTACCCAAATCCATTGCCGATACATTCAAAATACCATTTGCATCAATATCAAAGGTTACTTCAACTTGAGGAACACCACGAGGCGCAGGTGGAATACCGTCTAAGTGGAAACGTCCAATCGTTTTATTATCCTTTGCCATAGAACGCTCACCTTGTACAATGTGAATTTCTACAGAAGGTTGGTTATCTGCGGCAGTTGAGAATACTTGTGATTTTTTAGTTGGAATAGTTGTATTTGACTCAATTAATTTAGTCGCTACACCCCCTAAAGTTTCGATACCTAATGACAATGGTGTAACGTCTAATAAAAGAACATCTTTAACTTCACCTGTCAAAACACCACCTTGGATAGCGGCACCAATGGCTACTACTTCATCAGGATTAACACCCTTCGAAGGTTTTTTACCAAAGAATTTCTCTACTTCCTCTTGGATTCGTGGAATTCGAGTAGAACCACCTACCAAAATAACATCATCAATTTCAGAAGCATTCAAGCCAGCATCTTTTAGGGCTGCACGGCAAGGCTCTAAAACTCGTTTTAATAAACTATCTGCTAGTTGCTCAAATTTAGCTCGTGAGAGTGTGCGTACCAAGTGTTGAGGAATCCCATCAATTGGCATAATGTAAGGCAGATTAATGTCAGTATTCGAAGAGTTCGAAAGTTCGATTTTGGCTTTTTCAGCAGCTTCCTTGAGGCGTTGCAATGCCATTGGGTCTTTTCGCAAGTCGATGTTATGGTCATTTTGGAACTCATCCGCTAACCAGTTGATAATCACTTGGTCAAAGTCATCACCACCCAAGTGAATATCACCGTTTGTTGATTTTACTTCAAATACACCATCACCTAATTCCAAAACGGAAATATCAAACGTACCACCACCTAAGTCAAAAACAGCAATCGTCACATCTTCAGACTTTTTGTCCATTCCGTAAGCTAGTGCCGCCGCCGTAGGTTCGTTAATAATTCGTTTTACTTCCAAACCTGCAATTTGTCCAGCTTCCTTAGTTGCTTGACGCTCAGCATCATTAAAATAAGCAGGCACAGTAACTACGGCTTCCGTAACGGTTGTACCTAAGAAATCTTCGGCAGTTGATTTCATTTTCTGGAGAATAATTGCCGAAAGCTCTTGAGGTGTATAAAGTCGGTCTCCAATACGAACACGTGGCGTATCATTACTTCCTTGTTCTACTTCGTAAGAAACCGTTTTCAGTTCACTCCCGACCTCAGAGTATTTCTTACCCATGAATCGTTTAATAGACTGAATTGTCTTTTTCGGGTTCGTAATCGCTTGGCGTTTGGCAGGGTCACCGACTTTGCGCTCACCGTTTTCAATAAATGCGACTACCGAAGGGGTGGTTCGTCTGCCTTCACTATTTTGAATCACCGTTGGCTCACTGCCTTCCATTACTGATACACAGGAGTTCGTTGTCCCTAAGTCAATTCCAATGATTTTTCCCATTATTCGTCTTTAGTTTCGTGTTTTTTGAATTATAAAATTAATCCGACTATTTCTAAATACAAATAGTCTCTTTTATTTAAAGATTACTTAAAATTAGAAGCTATATATGCTTAAAGAACTTAGCAGAAGTTTATCAAGGGGTGTGCCAAGTGATTTTTTGGGTAGGTTTTGTGTCATTTTCTGACAGAATGACATAATTCTGGCAGAATTGCTCCTATTCAAAAAATTAAGGAACGTAAAATTGACTTAAATCGCTATTTCAAAGCGTCCTAAAATGTACTTTGTTAATCTTGCAATATCTTTGAAATAATTAAAGATTATATTTAAAAACTGTAAATATTTAAAATTAAAAATCTGATAAGTAGTTAAAAGCAACATTTCTAATCGCCTAATATATTGCAAAAAAGAATAATTCTGAATAGTGTAATTAAGTTTTGAACCTAATTGTTATAATTCTTGCAAAGTAAAATACATCAACCACATAAGTGGCACATAGGTTTAAATCTCTGAGGTGGGGTAATAACTGAAATGTACTTTAGTTACCATTCTTTAGCTCTTGTACTCACAACCATGAATTTGTGTTTTTAGTACTTTAGAGACAACTTAAATAATATATCAAAGTACCCCTTCTTGTGTCTTAACGTGAAGTTGTTTAAGGCGTTGGGTTGATGCTTCTTTAAATGATCCAAAATTGGCTTTTCTATAACTATTCATTGCTAGTTTTGTATTTCCAGCTGACTCATACAAAATACCTAAAGCAAAGAAATATTTGGCTTTTAAATATTGGTTATTAGCACCATATTGTTGGAGTATATTTTGGATAAGTCGAATAGCTTCGGGGGTGCGTTCAATTTGATAGAGGATCATGGCGCGTAAAAAGGCTAAATCCGCATTATCTTCTTCGAGTTCTAGGGATTGGTTAGCTACAGTTAAGGCTCTCGAATAATTTTGAGCTTGATAATATAATAAACTTAGTTGGGCAAGTTTTTTGGCTTTTTTATCACAATTTTTTTCAGCTGCACTAGCAGCTACTAAGGATACAATGAGTTCACTTTGATTCGATTTTTTATCAGCTAATCGGACACATAAAGAATGAACAGGAGCATAATCATCTTTCATCTCCAATACTTTACGTAGTAATTTATCTGCCTGAGGATAAAGATGAATTTGATAATAAGCTAAGGCAACTCGATAGTGATGTTCTGGAGATAATTGATATACTAAATCTTTATATTTTCCATAACTGGCTTTTCGTAAGATGAAACGAGCTTTGAAATATTGACCTAAATGATGATACGCATATCCTTGTTCATAATAAAATCCTGCCGTTTGGTGTGGAGTGCAATGTTGCAGATGGCTAAGGGCAGTTTCCGTACTCCGAATGGCACGAGTATAGTCGCCTGTTAAATTTGCATATTTGGCTTCATAGTATAGTACAGAAGGATTTTGAGGTGCAATATTTTGGGCTTGTTGGAGATGTGGCAAAGCGTATTGTAAACCCTCATGTTTATCTAACAGTCGTAGAATTTGTATTTTGTATTTTATTTTATTGGTATAATTGGGATCATATTTAAAAGCGTCTTGAGTGGCGTTGATAGCTCCTCGAATATCCTGACGTTTGAGGTAGAGTTTTCGCAAAATTAAGTATGCAGGCAAGTAATTATTTTTAATCTCAACGGCTTTCTCATAAGATTCTACAGCATTTGTCCAGTCTTTGAGTGTGATGTAAATTTGCCCTTTCCGAATCCAAATATCGTAAGCTGATGGGTTGATACGTAAAGCATTATCATACTCAACTAATGCACCTTGATAGTTTCCTTTTTGGCGGAGAGCTTGCGCTCGAATAACACATTTCTTAGTCGATGACTCTCTTCGAGTGTGTTTGATGGGAACAGTATTCAATTGAGGATTCTGGGAAACTGCTATGCTGATAAATCCCAAAAACGTTATCCAACCCAAATAGATTGATCTTAAATAATAACTGGATATTTTCATGATTTCTAGCTCGTTACTTTGAAAAATTTCTGGCGGACATACCCAAGAAATAGACTATATTTAAAATTTGGAAGTCTTCTTTCTTTTATTATATTTTACGTTATCAGTAAATGAATGGTTTTGTACTTTGTAAATATTTTTCTTGTTATGAAGTAATACGGTAAAAAGAACAAAAAGCACTGTAAATGAACTTTTTTACTCGTTTAGATGTTCTTTTTTGTGAAATAATAAATCCTGATATAAATTGTCTTTTAAAAAGAAATTAGTTTAATATTTATTGTAAATACAAATTATCTAATAAATTTAAGCCAAATTTGATAGAATGAAACGCAGAAATCGTTGGTTCTTTATGGGCTGTTTTTTGTTTATTAAAAAAATAGGTGGGAATATTTTATGTGTGTAGAAGAATATTGTTTATTACATTAAAATAAAAAAATTCCCTACACCAAAAGCGTAGGGAATTCGAGTATCCAAAATGTTTATTGAGTTTAGCATACAAATACAATAAAACGCTATGACACTTTATTTCCGAAAAACCATTAAAACCAGTATGGTACTCCAAAGATGGGTATATTATAATAAATGAAAAATGACCTACGTCACTATGTGAATTTTTTATGAATTTTTTTCACAACAAGACTCTATCGAAATGTGTTGTATGTGTTTATCATAAAAATAACTTCGAATGTGATTTTTGGTCTCTTCTTGTATTTTTTCATGGGTATTTTTCGGGAAAATAATCCGAAGACTAACCACATGATGCGCTCCATCTAATGTCCATGCCTGAAAACGCTCTAAAGTTACAATTTTTGTTTGTGCTTGAAGGTCAAGGCGAATTTTTTCAACATCTAAATCATCAGGTAAACGTTGCAGCAAAATCCGAAAAATATTGCGTCCATTTTTGAGAGCATTCCACAGAATATAAGCACTAATTGAAACTGATAAAATTGGATCAATTATTGGTAAATCAACTACTTTCATGACTAATGTCCCGATTAAGACGGCTGCCCAACCTAGTGCATCTTCCATCAAATGGAGCATTATTACTTTTTCATTGGCTGTTTTGCCATCTCGCATTCGAAGAACTGCTAAGCCATTGACCACTATACCTAAAATAGCTAAAACCAACATTCCGTTCGTATGAACAGTTTGAGGGTTTAATAAACGAGGAATAGCCTCACGAATCATGAGTGCAGAACCTGTGGTTAATATAATAATATTAATCAATGCTCCAACTACTGAAAATCGCCCATAACCATATGTATAACGCTTATCTTCAGTACGTTGTGAAAGCTTATGAAAATACCATGCTAAGCCTAAGGAAACAGTATCTCCAAAATCGTGCATTGCATCTGATAAAACTGCTAAACTATTTGTATAAACTCCACCAAAAATCTCAATAATCGTAAAAGCAGCATTGAGCCAAAAAGCAGTTTTTATATTTTCAGTTGTATGATGATGATGATGATGGTCATGTCCCATAGAATTGGTAGTAAAATATTGATTATTTGTTTGTTATGTATCAAGAATGGTGGTGAATGAGAGGGTTTAACTATTCCTTCAATTCATCTGGATTTACGCCCATTTCTCGTAGTTTTTTGACCATCATTCGTACTTTAGACTCTGTTAATCGGCGGTGTATATCCTGTCGGTGTTTGTTTCGTTTTTCTTTAGTATTAATTTCAGTATAAGTTTTAAACTTACATCCGTTTGCATGAAAAACTTCCATTTTCTCCCCACTGCTCTTAAATACAATCCCTAAACTTGGACTTCTAAAACCGTCCATTTTCTCTATTTCAACTAACTCTGTATCTTGTCGAATCCAGCCTTCTATAGTCTGGTTTTCAGGATTAAACAAATAAAATTCTTGTACACCATTGGCTTCATAGAATTTGAATTTATGGAGCAGTTTAGCAAAATTATCAATAGGAGAGGTGACTTCAAAAATAACTAAGGGAGCAATATTTTCCTCCTTCCATTGTTGATAGGCGTGTCTTCGAGCTTTTGGACGATTGACAACCATTATATTAGGAATCATTTGATTTTCAGAATTTTTTGCTTCGGGATACCAAATCAAATTATCTGCTACAAAAAAGTTTTCTTTTTTCGAAAACTCAAAATCTAGTCCTGATTTTAAAAGTTCGATTTGTTCAAATTGGAGTGCATTGTAAATCAAAGATTCATTTTTTGATTTATTTTCTTTGAAGTTATTATCAGTCATTTTGGAAACTTAATTCTAAGATTTAAACTAAAAAATTACCACACAAGATAAAAAGTTTTACACAAAATTTATGATAAACTACTCTGTATTATTAAAATGAGTTGGCTGTGAAAAGGACAGCCAACAATAAGTGAAAATTATTTTTTATTTCTTTTTAGATGATGTATCTTTTTCTGCCGTTTCATCTGATTTTAAGAAATTTTTGCGCCGTAAGAGGGCTTCTAAAAATCGCCTGTCATTTTCATTCCGAAAAACTGTGAACGGTAAGTAAATAAACTGCACCAAAGATAGTTTAAACATATAGCCATCCTTTGTTTTTTTGACTCCTTTAATCTGCTCCCAACTTAATGGCATTCCACGTTTGGCATCTAGTTTAATCAGAATCTGACGGCTATCAATTTCATAACTTAGACGTTGTAGAAACATTTTACCTTGTTCATGCTGAGTAATCCCCGCAAATTGGATGCCCCAAAATAAGGCATATAATGTAGTTAGGGTTATGGCAATTCCAAAAAACCACCAAAACATTTCCATCCAAATTGCTCCTATAAGTAAAATAGCTATAGGAATTAACCAAGCCCACCACCATTCTTTGGCAATGTTGAGCATTCCAAGTTTGATAAACTGCTCAGTTTCTAATTGATATTTTTTTGTTTTTACAATCATTCTTTATTCAATCAATTTAATAGTTAAATTTGCATAGAAAATTTGGACACAATTACCAAATCCGACAAATTTCGCCGTTGAAATTGGGAAATCCAAAATTAAAAAAATAAATAATGGATAATATTTTACTTTTATTTGTCTGTTTATTGAGTGGTTTGGTCGTTCAGAAACTACCTTCTGTTCCGAAAAATACTCATGAAGGCATTAATCTATTTTTGATATATGTTTCCTTGCCTGCGGTAACTTTGTTGTATATTCCTCATATTCAATGGAATTGGACAACAGCTTTATTGCTTTCTGTGAGCGGTTGTATTTTTTTATTTGCATGGTTATTTTTTAAGGGGACTTCGCATTTTCTGAAGTGGGATGATAAAACTTTTGCTTGTTTAGTATTAACTTGTGGTTTGGGAAATACCTCTTTTGTGGGTTTCCCATTAATTGAGCTTTTGTATGGTCAGGAGGGATTAAAATTAGCTGTATTAGTTGACCAAGGTAGTTTTTTGGCATTAGCTACTGTTGGAATTGGAACGGCTTTACAATTTGCAGAAGGACAAGTTCGAATACGGACGATTCTTCGTAAAATTGTATTTTTTCCACCTTTTATTGCCTTTGTTTGTGCTTTAATTTTTCAGTTTTGGAACTATCCTGTTCCCGTTGTTTCAGTTTTAAAGAAATTAAGTTCTACACTTGTGCCATTAGCATTATTTTCGGTTGGGTTTCAACTTAAACTCGATTTGCAATCTGATTTGTTTCGAGATTTAAGTATAGGATTAATGTATAAACTCTTTCTTGCACCTTTAGTAATTTTTATTATTTTTTATGGAATACTTGGTAAAAATGATTTGAACGCACAAGTTTCTGTGATTGAGGCAGCAATGCCTCCAATGGTAACTGCCTCTATTTTAGCTAGTTCCTATAAACTACGAGCTGAATTAGCTCAATTAATTACGGGTTTGGGTATTTTGACAGGTTTTGCAACTGTGGTGTTATGGTATTGGTTTTTAGGAGAAAATGTTTAAAGAAATATCTTTTTGGGATAGTTTTCAACATATTAAATTTAAACTATAAAGATGATGGAATCTGGAGAACGCTATGTTAATTTATTTACTGATTTTGGCTTCAAAAAAATTTTTGGAGAAGAAATTAATAAAATTTTGCTCATTGATTTTTTAAATGTCCTTTTTACAGATTTAGAAACTATCACTAATATTACTTATCTTAAAAATGAACAAGCAGGATATTCTGAGTTAGATCGAAAAGCGGTTTTTGACTTATACTGTGAGAATGATAAGGGGGAACGATTCATCGTAGAGGTACAACGAGTCAAACAGAAATTTTTTAAAGACCGTAGTTTATATTATGCTACCTATGCCATTCAGGAACAGGCTATTAAAGGTAAAGAGTGGAAGTATGAGTTGAAAGGAGTTTATACATTAGGTATTATGGATTTTACCTTTGATGAACGTCCTAAAAATGAAGATAAACTCGCCCATTACGTTCAACTTATGGATACCGAAACTCATGAAGTTTTTTATGATAAACTGACGTTTTTATATTTAGAAGTTCCTAAATTCCATAAAACTGAAACAGAACTGGAAAGCAATTTTGATAAGTGGCTTTTTATCTTAAAAAATCTGCATAAACTGGATAAAATTCCTGTGAGATTACAAAATAAGATTTTTCAACACCTTTTCCAACAAGCTGAAATTGCGAAGTTTAATAAAAAAGAACGCTTAGCATATGAAAGTAGCCTGAAAGAATATCGAGATTTGGAAAGTGCGATTGAAACAGCTAAAGAAGAAGCCAGAGCTGAAGGACTAGCTAAAGGGATTGCTGAAGGATTAGCAGAGGGATTAATAGAAGGTAAAGCAGAAGGTAAAGCAGAAGAGAAAAAAAGGATCGCCATAACCGCACTCTTAAAAGGGTTAGATAATCAGTTTGTTATAGAGTTAACTGGATTATCTGAGGAGCAAATTAAGGAATTACAAGAAGAATTGAAAAATAGGAAGCCAAAGGTTTAACCTTTGGTTTTTGTTGCACCTTTAGGTTTGGAAGTTTTTTGAATTGGTTGAAGACCTAACTTCTGTCCGATCGCCAACATCAATTCATAAGCTTCTTCGTAATTATTTCGAATTTTGCCGTCCAAAATAGCTTCCCGAATACGTACTTTAATTTTACCCACTTCTCGACTGGGCGAAATTCCAAAAGTTTTCATGATGATATATCCTGTAATAACAGGTTGGAAATTACGGATTTGATCACGAGCCTCAACTTGTGCCATTTTGCGCTCCACCTTATTAAAATTTCCTAAATAGCGTTGGACTCGGCGGTGGTCTTTGGAGGTAATATCTGCTCGACAAAGCTTCATTAAATCATCCGTAGCATCACCTGCTTCAAATAGTAATCTTCGAATAGCCGAGTCTGTTACGTGGTCTTTAACTAAAGCAATTGGGCGCAGATGCAGACGTACCAATTTTTGTACGTATTTCATTTCTTCGTGCATGGGCAGTTTCATACGGCGAAAAATTCGAGGCACCATTCGTGCGCCTCTATCCTCATGTCCATGGAATGTCCAGCCTGCCTTTTTATCAAATCGTTTGGTAGCTGGTTTGGCAATATCATGCAAAATTGCTGCCCAACGCAACCACAAATTATTAGAGTATTTACACACATTATCAAGGACTTGTAATGTATGATAAAAATTATCTTTGTGAGATTTCCCGCTAATTGTTTCCACGCCATGCATAGCCACTAATTCAGGAAAGATCTTTTCAAGTAATCCTGAAACAAAGAGCAAATTGAAACCATAAGAAGGTTTCTCAGTTAGGATAATTTTATTTAGTTCTGTATTGATACGCTCTTTCGAAACAATTTCGATACGATTCTTATTTTCAGTAATTGCCTCGAAGGTATCTGGTTCAATATCAAACTGAAGTTGTGTAGCAAACCGAATAGCTCGCATCATTCGTAAAGGATCATCTGAGAATGTGATATTAGGATCAAGTGGAGTTTTGAGCGTTTGTTGGCGTAAATCTTTTAAACCATTAAAGGGGTCAAGCAATTCACCAAAGTCTTCTTCATTTAGACTAATTGCCAGTGCATTAATGGTAAAATCTCTACGATTTTGGTCATCTTCCAGTGTTCCATTTTCAACAATTGGGTTGCGAGAATCTCGTTGATATGATTCTTTTCGTGCGCCCACAAACTCAAGCTCATATTTATTAACCCTAAGCATTGCTGTTCCGAAATTTTTAAAAAAGGCGACTTCTTCGGGGGCTTGTTGGAGCTGTCGGGCAGTTTCTTGAGCCAGTTCGATACCACTTCCAACACATACGAAGTCAATATCTTTGGAAGGTCTTTTAAGGAGTAAATCACGGACATAACCCCCTATAACATAAGTTTTTACATGAAGTTTTTTCCCTGCTTCTGTTACTGCTTCAAAAATGGGATTTTTGGCAAGTTTGTCCGAAAAATTCATATTTATTTTCCTACTTGATATGACTATTTAAAAGGATAGCAAAAAGGCTTCTTAAAATAAGAGTGCAAAACTACTAAAAATGTTTTTGGAACAAAGAACAAGATACTAAAAAAACTTGTCATATCATTAGGGGCTTATCCTGATTTATTTTGCTATACTGGAATGAACTTTAAATGTAAATAATTGATGATTTATATTTTAGTAAATTACTAAACCTAAATGTATGATAGATAACAATGCACAAACCAAAATTTTTCTGCTTTAAAAATTGCATCCCCTAAAAAATCAGTGTAATTTTCGGATTCCAAATTTTTAAAAATAAGAACTTTCAAAAGCAATTAAAAGCATTTTTAATTCATTAAAGATACCTTTATTAAACAAAAAAAGGAGATTATTTTTATTAATTCTTGGTAATTAATTTGATTTATTAAATGTGTTTATAAAATGGATTCAAAGTTACCCATTCTTACAAAACTCACAGAGCTAAATTCTATTTCGTAGTATATCCCATTATATGGACTCTCAAAAATTGACTAAACAGAATTATAAATATAATTATCAATTTAAGTCACAAGAACCCCAACTTTCTTCCAAACAGATGCCTCAAGCATTAGAAGCAGAGAAGGCGGTTTTGGGGGCTTTGTTAATTGATAAAGATGCCTTAACCAAAGTCATTGATATTTTATCACCTGAAAGTTTTTATAAGGAGGCACATCAGCATATCTATAAGGCGATTCAAGATTTATTCTCTGCTTCAGAACCAGTTGATATCCTGACAGTGATGCACCGACTTCGCGAAAATGGAACATATCATTTTGCAGGTGAGTCATATTATATTGTGAAACTTACAAATACCATTAATTCGGCAGTAAATATCGAAACTCATGCTCGAATTATTTTGGAAATGGCAATTAAACGAGAATTAATTAAAGTAAGTGATACGATCATTAAGAGTTCTTATGAACATACTACAGATGTTTTTGAATTATTAGACGAAGCCCAACAACACCTTTTTGATATTTCGGAGCAAAATATTAAGAAAAATTACGCCGATATGCGTTCTATTATGGTTTCGGCAATTCAAGAACTCGAGGCTAAAAAAGATCGAAAAGATGGCTTGACAGGCGTGCCTGCGGGATTTACAGCTCTTGACCGTGTAACTGCAGGCTGGCAGAAAGCAGACTTAGTGATTTTAGCTGCACGCCCTGCTATGGGAAAAACAGCTTTTAGCTTATCGGCCTTACGAAATGCCGCCGTTGACCACCAAATGCCCGTAGCTATTTTTTCGCTGGAAATGTCATCGGTACAATTAGTTAATCGTTTGATCTCTTCCGAAGCTAGCCTTGAAAGTGAAAAACTGAAAACAGGAAACTTAACTGATTCAGAGTGGCAAACGATGGTAGAGAAAACAGGACAATTAATTGATGCGCCAATTTTTATTGATGATACACCAGCTCTAAGTGTTTTAGAACTAAGAGCCAAATGTCGAAGGCTAAAAGCACAGAGTGACATTCAATTAATTATTGTAGATTATCTACAATTGATGGTTGGGGATGCGAATAAGGGTGGAAATCGGGAACAAGAAATTGCTTCGATTTCGAGAGCCTTGAAACAAATTGCCAAGGAATTGGATGTTCCCGTAATCGCTTTGTCCCAGTTGAGTCGGGCAGTAGAAACACGAGGAGGGGATAAACGCCCTCAGTTAAGTGACTTAAGAGAATCAGGTTGTTTAACAGGAGATACTTTGATCCCATGTCCCGAAACAGGAAAATCAATTCCTATTCAACAATTAACAGAAAATAACCAAAAATCAGATTTTCAGATTTTTGGACTTGATGAAAATTACAAAATTGATGCTCATAAAGCAGTCAAGGCATTTTATTCAGGAAAGAAAAAAGTTTATGAGTTACAAACTCAGTCAGGACGAAAAATCAAGGCAAGTGCTAATCACCCTTTCTTGAAATTGTCAGGCTGGACACGGTTAGATGATTTAAGAAAAGGAGACAAAATTGCTGTTCCCAAAAATTTACCTGAACCTGATGTAATTTGGGATGAAATTAAATCCATTACTGAGCTGGGAATAGAAGATGTCTATGATATTACTGTAGAACATGTTCATAATTTTGTAGCGAATGATATTATTGTTCATAATAGTATTGAGCAAGATGCAGATATGGTTTTATTCTTGTATCGTCCTGAGTATTATGGAATTACTGAAGATATGGATGGGAATCCGACAACAGGTGTAGGAGAGGTGATTATTGCGAAGCATCGGAATGGGTCACTTGGAACGGTACAACTCAAGTTTATTGGACAATATACTCGTTTCATGGATTTGGATGCCCCTGATGATTTTGGAGGTGGAAATGATTTTGATATGAACTATGGAAATGCCTTCAAAGAAGTTGGGATTCCTGAAGAGTTTGGGACGGTTACTGTTCCCAGTAAAATTAATGAAGAATATAAAAACGATGGTGGTGATGAAGTTCCTTTTTAAAATATAGGTTAAATCAGCGTATGATTTTAAAGTCGTGTGATAATGAACTTCGAGTTTTTTAGGATAATGCTATTACATAACTTATGAATCAAATATAGAATATTTTATATTGTAATTAAATTAAGCATAAATATGTGATAACAGACTTTTAATAAAGAAGAAAAGAAACTGAAATAGAAAATTTATTGTATATGCAGAAGGACGGTGAGATTTTGCTAGACAGGAAATTGCTATCATTTTTGATGCACTTTTTTAGGTTGGATTTTTTCCATCTCCCCAATGATTTACACTAACTTCAATATGAGGTATTAGGTTAAATAGTTGGATGGTACTATTTCTACTTTTCATCGCCCGAATTGTTGTTATCACCTCCTACGAAATCAGACAAATACTAACACGTTCAAAGTTTTACATCAAACACTTGGTCAATTTTTTGCATGATTTGGTGGGTTTCATTCAAGGCAACAATAATTTTGAGATAGTGTTTAATGTCATCAAAATCCAATTTCCGACCTCTACGATCTTTCAACCATTTTTGAGCAGGTTGGTAGCCTCCAATATAGAATTCCCATGCCACTAATGGAATACGATCAAAATACTGTTCGTCATTTATCCAAATACGTCCTACGTTATTTCCTGTTAATTCCCAATCTTTTTTAGTCAATTTGTGGGTAATTTCATTGCTTCCATTTTTGGGATAACTCGAAATATATTCCTTGACTTTCTCGGATTCCAATAGATGAATTTGTCGTAATTCTCCGCCCAGACCTGTAAGGTTTCTAAAACTTTGCAGGTCTTTTGGATAGGGGATTCGTGGGAAATCTATCTTTAAAAATTCCTTATAAGTTTCTCGATACGAAGGCGAATGCAAGACCGCATAAATGTAGTCCAGAATATCAATTGGGGCAAATGTATCTTCTTGATTTTCTTTTTCTTTGGTGAATTTTAAGCCTAATTTTTTAGCGATTTTGTCTGTAATTTTTTTATCTAAATTGGGGATTTTTTTATTTTCATCTTCTTTAAAAAGATTTTGAGCTTGTTTATCACTCAATTCTTGCTTGTATTTTTTGACCGTATTTTGGAGTTTGGTATAATGCCTTTTTTGTTGAATGTAATATTTCTGAAGTTCTTCACTTGGATTTTTGGTCTTTTCATACATTTTCTGGATTTGAGCAAATGTCTCTTCAAAATTTTCCGCAATAATTTGGGCTTCTTCATATCTCACTCTCAGGCTTTCAACACTTTGTTGGTGTTCTTTTTCTAAATTGATATTTGGATAAAGGTATAATGGAAAAACATAGCCATTATCTAAAGTCGATATAATTGATTTATCAGCTAATGAATTCACAATTCCAACTTTACTTGTTAAATCATTACGAACTCTTTTTAAACTAATTAGTCCAATATTATTAGGCAATAAATGTTTCATTAGACTCTCACGCCCTCTTTCTATTTTGGCATTGTCATAGTAAATATATCGTTTGTCAAAGAGGCGATAACCAATGGTTTGAATATGTTCAGCTGTTTCAAACCGTTCTTTTAACTCTTGAAAAGAATGAGAAATATACAGCTTATCATCTCCAGTAGCGATTCCCATACCCGAAGTTTTAAATATTTCAGACAACCCAAAACCTTCATTAAACTTTTTTTCTTTACTAAAGTCTTTTGGAATCATAAAATACATGGGTGCTTTATTTGAAAGCTCTTTGTAAGGCACAGTTTTAAGTGAGTTTTCAAGCAAAAAATTATATTTTACTTCACGTTTTCCATACAAATCATAATGAAAAACTTTACCCAATTCATTAGCTTTTTTCTCACCTGTTTTGACCAAAATATTAATTGAAACTCCTTGCATTATATCAAATACATTTTGGTCTATCGAGCCATCTGGAGCTGTTTCTTTTTTCTTGCTATTTCCATGTAAATCAATGGTATAGATTTTATCATACGTTTTTAATAAATTCCATCGCATCCCCCGAAAAGTCGGATTATCCAAAAAACCATGCGGATTAATAAAGGCTAAAACACCACTTCCATTTTTTTCAATAAAATACTGTCCATAACGCATAAATTTGACATAATCATCATTAATTGCTTTAGGATTTCGTTCTTTTAATTTTTGTTTGGTATTGGGTTCTTTTTTGTAATCCTTCATCAAATCCATAATCCATTTACCTTTATTGGCACTTTCACCCGAATAAGGTGGATTTCCAATAATACACATCACAGGGGTTTCTTCTTTAATTCTGCGGGCTTCTTGTGCTTCATTGACCAACCACTGAGAAAAAAGTGTTTCTAATTCGGCTGGTGGTTCTTCGAGACTATTGGTCAAAAATACCCGAAAACGCTCATTTTTTGGGTTGCTAAATCCTGTTTCCTGAAAAAGCATATCCAATTTGAGATGAGCAATCGCATAACTGGCAATCAAGAGTTCAAACCCATTCAGTCGGGGTATCAAGTCATTTTGCACGTAATTCGACCATGCACCTTTGATGCTTTCAAATTGTGTATTGTAAATGTGTTTGACCGTTTCGGCTAAAAATGTACCTGTTCCTGTAGCGGGGTCAAGAATCTGGACTTTATGAAATTCTGTATCATTGACCTGTACTTTGGATGTGTTCGCTAATCCTTTTTTGAGGTTAAATTCGGTTTTCAAGATGTCATCTACGGCACGGATAATAAAATTAACGACAGGTTCAGGGGTGTACCACACACCACGACTTTTACGAAGTTTGGGGTTATAAAAAGCTAAGAAGTTTTCGTAAAAATGAATGATGGGGTCAGTCTGTCCCGTAGTCGAGCCAAAATTTTTCAGAATTGTTTTGACATCCGAGGCTCTAAAAATCTCAATCAAATCATCCAACGCCCACAAAATACGGTTATCCACATCGAAACCTGCGATACTTTGGAAAAACTGCCGTAAAAAAGGATTTGATTGTGGTAATAATTGAGCGGCTTCCATTCGGCTAAATGTTTCTAAGGTGGTGTCATGAAATCGAGCCGAAAATAAACCGTAGGCAATAGTTTGAGCATAAACATCCGCAAAACCTTCGGGTGTTAAATCCTTGATAAGCATCTTTTTAAGCGTTTTCATTTGCCCAACCAAAGAGGTATCTTGGGATAAGTTTTTATCAGGATTTAAGACTGCTTTATGAATGGCATCTTTGATAAGCTGGGCTTTATTTGCCATCATTTCTGCCAAATGTAAAGGGTCTTTGATGCTTTGTGTTATTGACGTGGAAAATTCACGAATTAAGCGTTCAAATTCTGCAAAGGCTTCTGGAATAGAAATAATTTTTCCTTTTTTGACTTCCGCAATACGAATTTGAGCGACTTGCTTCCCTTCTTTGAAATACAAAAAATTTAGGTAATCCGTAAAAATGATATTATTTAAGGCTTTTTTGTAGCGATTGAATTGTTCTTTATTCGTTTTTTTACCCTCTAAATCGTTGTCATTGATGTCTTTAGCTTCGATATAACCTATTGGAATATCATTTTTTGATAGCACAAAATCAGGCGCACCACATTGGATGCGTGCAGGTTCGTTGGTAACGGTCAAGCCTTTTGTTAATTGTACCAGTAAGTTTTGTAAATCAGGGCGGTAAGAATGTTCTCGTGCAAAACCTGTTTGAAATTGCTTATTGATTTGTTCAATGTATTGGGAAATATTCATTGTACTATGTTAATTAGCTGAGTAAATTTTTGAATGATTTTTAATACGAATATTTCAGAAGTGCGTGTAGGAAGGAATTAGTATGTTTGTGGTGTATTTTTGTAACTTACTAATTTTCAAGTTTTTATTAAAAACAAGTGCGTGCGGAAGGACTCGAACCCTCAACCCTCAGAGCCGAAATCTGATATTCTATCCAGTTGAACTACGCACGCAACTTTATTATCTTGCAACTTATTTATGAAGACTTCTTTTGTCTTTCTTTCAATTTGCGAAGGCAAAGGTACGAGAAAAATATTATAATGCAAGGATTTTAAAAAAAAAGATTTCTCATTCTATTTTTTTGATTTGTTCTTGCTTGAATTTTACTCAATCCTACTTTTTTCAAAAAACATTTCGCTTTTAGTGGCTTCAATTATTGCTCAAATGGGCTTTTTTTTATTTCTTGCTTCTTTATTGGAATTCTATCGTAAGTCTTGTCCCTTTTTGAAGAAGTTGAGGGGATTATTATCTAAAACTATCTCATTATATGACCACTTTTAGCTCGGATGTCGAGGCGGCAGATGCCTTAAGAGTTGCTTATCAAGAACTTAAAACCGAAATCGGTAAAGTTATTATTGGACAAGAAGACATCGTGAAGTTAGTCTTAACAGCCGTGTTTTGTGAGGGGCATTGTTTGTTAGTCGGTGTACCGGGGCTTGCCAAAACTTTATTAGTGCAAACCATTTCCCAAGCCTTAGATTTAGGGTTTAACCGAATTCAGTTTACGCCAGACCTGATGCCTTCCGATATTTTGGGTGCGGAGACAATGGATAGAGAACAGAAAGTATTTAAATTCATTAAGGGGGCTATTTTTGCAAATATCATTTTAGCAGATGAAATTAACCGAACACCTCCTAAAACTCAAGCTGCCTTATTGGAAGCCATGCAAGAGCGTGCCGTTACAGTAGGTGGTCAATTTTATCCATTACCTCGTCCTTTCTTCGTGTTAGCCACTCAAAATCCTATTGAACAAGAAGGAACATATCCTTTACCAGAAGCTCAACTAGACCGTTTTATGTTCAATTTATGGTTAGATTATCCAACTTATGAGGATGAAGTTGAGATTGTCAAACGTACTACTACCGCCGAAAAACCAACTGTTTCTCCTATTTTAAATTCGGAACAAATTACTGTGTTCCAACAATTAGTGCGCCGTGTTCCTGTACCTGATAATGTGATTGAATATGCGGTTAAACTGGTAAATAAAACTCGACCACAGGGTAAATATGCAGAACAAGTGACCAATGATTTCTTAGAATGGGGAGCAGGACCTAGGGCATCTCAATATTTGATTTTAGGGGCGAAATGTAATGCGCTTTTAAATGGAAAGTATTCTCCTGATATTGAAGATATTAGAGAAGTAACTATCTCTGTTTTACGGCATCGAATCGTTCGTAATTTCAAAGCTGAAGCTGAGGGTGTTACAGTAGAAGATATTATCCAAAAGTTATTCTAATAAATAATCTTTAGGAACAAGTTTAAGTAGGAATTTTGAATTATTCTATTTTTAGACTGTGACAAGTTTCTTCGTTTTGTTTTTGGGATTAGAGGTTGTTTAAATTTTAACTAAAAAAATGATTATCAAGTACTTATATCAAATTCTATAAGGTAAGGTTTGCAAACCCTACCTTATGGAAATCGGCGATTTTGAGCAATGAAAGCTATTTGACTAGTTGAAGTTCATTCCTTCAAGATATTTTTCAAAATTCTTTAAACAACCTCTTAGTTTTTTTAAGAAATTACAAAATGCGAAATTCAATCCGCCGATTTTTTGCCCGATTTTCTTCGGTTTTATTTCCAAATTTCGGTTGAGTTTCGCCATAACCTTTTGCTTTCAAACGAGAAGACTCAATCCCACTTTCAACTAAATATTTTACAACAGTTTGCGCCCGATTTTCTGAAAGTTTTTGATTGGCTGAAGTGCCACCCACATTATCGGTATGTCCCGAAATTTCGATTTTCAAGGCTTTATTTTGTTGCATAAATCCGACTAATTTGTCTAATTCAATTTTAGATTTACCCAATAATTCCCATTTTGCAGATTCAAAGAAAATGTTATTTAAGACAATACTTGCTTCTTTGTCAATAGGTTCAAGATAAACATCAACAACCACGTCCTTACCATCTTTTTCGGCATAATCAAATGATAAACTTTGAAACAAATACCCTTTTTTTTCTACATAAAGCGCATATTCTGAACCTTCATTAAGAATAATTAAATAATTGCCTGTTTGGGAATCGGAACGAACTGAAGATTCCATTTGCTTGTTTTCTAGGTTAATCAAATTCACTTTTGCACTCAATCGTTTTTTAGTTTTGGCATCATAAACTGTTCCTTTGACATACCGACTTTGTAGATTTTCTCTTAATTTCTCAGGAATTTCAAACTTATAGATTTGGCTTTTGAATAATTGTCCACGCCGATTTAATTGTTCATTAGTATAATAACCTTCTTTACCATCCGAAGTAACAAAAATGCCGATTTGGTTACGATGATTATTGATAGGATAGCCCAGATTTTCAGGACGTTGCCATGTTCCATCTGGATTCAATTCAACTTTATATAAATCTTGTCCACCATAACTTGGGTAGCCATCCGAAGAAAAAAACAAGGAATGTCCGTTAGCATGAATAAAAGGAGAATATTCGTTACGCCTTGTATTTACTTGATTTCCTAAATTTATAGGTTTTGTCCAAACTCCGTTTGTATTTCGGGTTGTTTTCCAGAGGTCAATTCCTCCAATTGATCCTGGCTTATCAGAAGCAAAATATAGTGTTCGCCCATCGGCTGAAAGTGAGGGTTGAGTTTCCCAATGCTCCGTATTGACAACATCCCCCATATTTCTAGGCTCTGACCAACGCTCTCCAATTTTATAGGAAATAAATAAATCACAACGTCCGTAAATTTGACGTTTTCCTGCTTGTCTTCCTCCTCTGACATCGGCACATGCTGTGAAAATTAAAGTACGTCCATCGGCTGAAATGGTACACGTACCTTCATTATACATCGTTGTAAATTCCTCAAGTCGAGTTGCTTGTTGCCATTCTCCATTTATTTTTTTACTTTGCCAAATATTTTCATCGTGATTAGGGTGAGCAGAGACTCGTGCAGTAAAAATGATGGTTTCACGGTCTCCAGAGAGGACAGGAAAATATTGCATTTCCATTGCATTAACGGCTGGGGCAAGTGCCTCGGGCGAAAAAGGAACTGGATTTTTCATACCCTCAATCCCATACTTACAGTTGGCAATGCGTTGTTTAGCAATATTTATAAATTTATCAGAACGGGGCGAGGATGCTAAAAATTTTTCTAAAAATTTTAACGAATTATGATAATCTCCTTTCTCAAAATAATTATAACCAACTTTATAATAGACTCCGCCAAATTTTTTATCATGAGGTTTTAATTCTACTACTTTTAAGAAGTATTTTTCAGCTTTCGCCACTTCTCCAAAAATTTCATAAGCCCGTCCTAAATGTTGATAAGCCTCTGCAAATTCAGGATCAATTTTTAGGGCTTTGTGCATCAGCTCAATACTTTTATCAAAATTTCGGGCGCGCCAATAGTTAATTCCTTCTTCATAAAGTTTATTAGCCTTTTTCTTGGTAGATTGCCCAAAAGTAAAAACACTAAGATTGAGAGACAAACACAAGAGCAAATATAATTTAAGTTTCATATTTTGTTGATTATCAATTTTTAAGCTTGATTAAGTTTAGTTTTTTAGACTCATTTTGAAGCCCACTCGGTGAATATTTTTGATTTCGATACGAGAATCGTCTTTGAGATATTTTCGAAGGCGTGAAATGAAAACATCCAAACTTCGACCATTAAAATAATCATCATTGCCCCAAATTTTCATTAAAATATCTTCTCGTTTAAGTACAATTTCTATATTTTCAGCAAAGTATGTTAAAAGTTCATTTTCACGACGTGTTAATTTACGTTCTTTATCTTCTAATTTAAGCGAATAATCTAAGCTATCAAAGGTATAATTTCCGATAGTGAAAGTAGTTTGAGGCTTGGCACTTTCCGTAATTTTTTGGCGTTTTAGAAAAACTTCAATTTTTAGAATTAATTCTTCAATGCTAAATGGCTTAGTGATATAATCGTCTGCACCAAGTTTTAAACCTGTGATTTTATCTTCTTGCATTGATTTGGCAGTCAAGAAGATAATTGGAATTTCAGAGTTGATTTCCCGAATTTTTTGGGCTAATGTGAAACCATCCATTTGTGGAAGCATGACATCTAACAAACACAAATCAAACTCGGTTTTTCGGAACTCTTCGAAACCAATGGCTCCATCTTCACAATGAATAATTTCGTACCCTTCCTCTTCTAAATTATCTTTGGTGACGAATCCCAAATTTATATCGTCTTCTACGAAAAGAATCTTTGCTTTCATATACAATAGTTCACTTTTAAATCTTGAATAAATACTATTTTAATCTCTCAAAAAAAGCATAACATGGATGATTTAAGACCAATCAATTATCTAGGTTATCCTGCAAGGTAAGTGTTAAATTATCCAAATTCAAGCCTACCAACTTCCCCAGCCGATTGGTATTTAAAGTTTTATGCTTCCTTTTGGCATAACAAGCCCCATTATCTAAAGGAATCGCAGGTAGATTGTTGGTGATAGCTTGCTTAATTTCCTCTAAATAAACGGGTTGATGTCCATGAATTACACGTTTACCATTGAGTTTTTTTAGATTTTGAGGTTGTTTTCTAACTTCCAACATTGCCAAATGATGAGCAAATGGATCTTCTTTCCGACAATCAAAGCCAGCATGAACCAAATGAAAATCAGGAAGTTCAAAGCGATACATCAAGGATTTAAAAAACTCAAAGTAATGAGGTTTAATCTTTCCATTTGTATCCAAAAGATTTCCTGCCTTATTGATTTTTTTAATGAATAATTTAAATGCTTTGGAGCTATATCGTTGTGCAGTATCCACGACATTAAATTCATGATTGCCCATCAGTGGAAAAACCTGAAAATGGTTCCTTTGTAATTCAAAAATAAAATCTAAAACTCCTGCACTATTTTGCCCTTTATCAATATAATCACCTAATAGAAATAAATGATCATCTTTATTTAGTTCTAATTTTTCGACTAATGCCCGAAATGTTTTGATACAACCATGAATATCTGGAATGACTAATCTACGTCCCTTTGGAAAATCTGTAAAATAACGCACACGTACTTGTTTTTCAAGTAGTTTGTGAGTTGTCAAGTCACATCCTACAGGAATTTTAGAAACTTGAGAGAAGACAGAAGATATCGAGTTTGTATCAATCATTGGGTAAAATGAAGTTTTGGTTAATACAAAAACTAGTGGTTAATAAACATAAAAGAAGTTGTTTGAAATTTTTAAAGGATAGTGTGAAATTATGAGTATTTGAACGTAGCGATATTATAATGGTTTGTTTGTATGGCTTGTAGATTTCTTTTTTCTGGACGTTTTGTCTAATAAGGACTAAAGATAATAAATGAGAAGATAATTTCCTTTTTTTCAGGTTTGTATCTAATTCTATCAAACAAAAGTGATAAAAATCCTTTACCTTACGATAGGAAGTTATCAAGAAGTCACTTTTTTAAACATATTGTCAAGTATTTGTATGATATAATTCATTGAATATGAATTCCTCAACCTTGATAAATCGTTTGAATTTTGTTTTTGATAACTTTACTTTTAATGAATACCTTAACTATTTTCTTCATCAAAAACATGAAAAAAAATTTCCTTTATTTGGTGTTGTTTGGAATAGGTGGTCTCCTTTGGTATGAGACTACTCACACAACTTCATCAACCAAGAACCAACAATCGAACAATTTAGTTGATCGACTGAGCTATCAAAAAAAACCTCGGAAACCACATCCTAAAGACAACCTCAAGGCAGATCGTCCTGATTTATTTGCGGCTTACTTACGACGCCTCAAAACAGGTGCTGATGAATCATTTCCATCATACCCAGCAAATTATCGGATGATAGAACTCCAAAAAGCGCAAAGTCGAAATAAGCCTTTTCGGACAGAGAGTAATAATTTTAAGGAGCGAGGTCCAGGGAATGTGGCTGGTCGAACTCGTGCATTAGTTATTGATCCACAAGATCCTAAAAAAACATGGTATGCGGGTTCGGCAGGTGGCGGAATCTGGAAAACCACCAATGGAGGCGAATCTTGGAAACATTTGACAGCTAGTTTACCAACGCTTTCAATTTCTTGTTTGGCAATAGCTCCATCTAATCCGAATGTACTTTATGCTGGAACGGGGGAAGGTTTTTTTAGTGGAGGTTCAGGAACAGGTGAGGGTATTTTTAAGACAGAAGATGGTGGACAAGTATGGACACAACTGACTAGTACAGCCAATTTAGATTTTAGTAATGTTAGCCGCATTATAGTTGATCCTAATAATGAGAATGTCTTGTTGGCAGCTGCCGCTCCAATTCCCGATAACTTGGTTTATGCAGCAGAAACTTCTAAAATTTATCGTAGTACTGATGGTGGACAATCGTGGGAAACGGTTTATGAAAGTCCTTATCCGATTTATCAATTAATTGGACAAAAAGGTAATTTTAATGTTTTGTATGCAGGAATAAGGGAAGTCGGTGTATTAAAATCAGAGGATAGTGGATTGACTTGGAACACGTCGAATAATGGAATTGGACAAGTAGGACGTGTAGAACTGGCTATTTCTGAAAATAATCCCAATATTTTGTATGCTTCAGCACAAGGAACAGTTAGTGAAGGATCAGGTGATTTATATTACAGCAGTGATGCGGGAGCAAATTGGAAATTACTAACACCTAGTCAAGATGAACCTTCTATTGATTTATTAGGTGGACAAGGAGAATATGATAATACTATTTTGATACATCCTTTTAATGATAGTATTGTATATGTTGGAGGAGTTGGAACCTATCAGATTAAATTAACCAATCAGCCAGATACCATTATACAATCTGTTTTAGGAACTTCACTGACCAATGCGGATAGATTTTTACGAGAAGATATTCGGATGTTTACGGATGAGGGACGTTCTATTGAACCAACTGATTTCGTGGGAATTGAAATTCGTTTTGGTACAGATAAGTCCCAAAAAGCCTATCGATTCTCTGTTCCAGAAGGACGTACTTCTGGTGTAGGTGCCCAAGATTATACCTATCAGAATATGATTGATGTGCCGTTCGAGGTTTGGGATACCAAAAATAATCGGCAGCTAATGGTTTCGATACGTGATCAACTTAATGATGGCGCATTTGACTTAAAAGAGCAATTCAATGATAGTCGAGAATATATTTTTGTGCATGCCATTCCGTACTCTGAAACGCCTGACGATTCGGTTACGGTTACAGGTGGGCATACTTATAAAAATATGTATTTGATTTGGGTCGCACAACCTTCAGGAATTAAGTGGAATCCAAGTGAATTACCTCAAGCTACGATTAAAGTGGGATATGGAAATGTAGTTACACAACCTCGTCAAACGGTAGTCATTGCTGATCAATATGGAGAATTACCCGAAGGTCATGAGGCGCGTTATCGAAATTCAGGTTTTTTTGCGGGTGGGGTTCATGCTGATATGCACCAATTAATTGCTTTACAAGGAGATATAGAAGGTGAATTTCAAATTTTAGCCTCTAATGATGGCGGTGTTTACTTATCTAACCTGAGTAATCTACCTGCTACTCAAGATAGTGCATGGGTTAGTTTAGGTATGACCTATAATACTTCACAATTTTATGGTATTGCTAAAATTCCAAATCAACAACAATATCTTGGTGGTACACAAGATAATGGTTCGTGGGGGTTTCTCAATAGGAATGATTCTATAGCGGATGCAAATGATGCATATATTGCACTCAAAGGTGGAGATGGTTTTGAATGCCAATGGCATGCCACTCGTGATACTACCTTTTTAATGTCTTCTCAATTTAATAGTATTGATAAATTTGACCCTAATACAGGATGGCGCAATGGCAGAAATGGTATGACTGATGTTGGTGAAGAGAACGCACCTTTTGTCTCTCGATTAGCTTATACGAAAACCGATCCCGATTTGGTGTTTACAGTTGGGAAGTCAGGGGTTTGGCGAAGTGATAATTTTGCAGATAGCTGGCAGTTAACCCCAATTTCTAAGAAATGGAATCATATTGGCTATCCCGATATTGATGTTTCACGGGTAAATCCGCGAGTTGTTTGGGCAGGTGCAGGAATGTCTAAATCCAATCAAATTTATCTCTCAAAAGATGGTGGATTATCCTTTACTACCATTGAAAATCATGCTGATATCGGAGAAACAAGTGGAATTTATACGCACCCAACCGAAGAAGGAACAGCATTTGTTTTGTTTGCGGCTTCACAAAAACCAAAAATTCTGAGAACGAAGAACTTTGGTGAAACTTGGGAAGATATTTCAGGTTTTGATTCGGATAGCCAAAGTGAAGGATTCCCGAATGTGCCTGTATTTTCAGTATTGGTGATGCCTCACGATACACAACGTATTTGGGCAGGAACAGAAATTGGAATTATGGAATCCACAGACGAAGGCAAAACATGGCATCTAATTAATGACTTTCCAAGTGTATCCGTTTGGGATATGCGATTTGAAGATGATGAGATTGTCATTGGAACACATGGTCGCGGAATTTGGACAGCGACGATTCCCGAATTAGCAACTGTGAGTACACCTGAGGTCGTACTTGCTCCTCGTCTCAATATCCTTACTCAAGTTCCTAAATCTGAAGAAATTAGATTGAATTTAAATATGGATTTACGCTCCGCATATGATTCTGTACAAATCTGGCAAAATAACAAGTGGATTGGTTCGATAGGAGAAAATGTAGTTTCGCGTCCTGATTTTGATTTTGAATTTTCAGCTCCTGAAGATCTTGATTCTTTGTTTGTACAAGCAATTGCTTATCGTGGCGGAGAAATCTATAAGTCGGGGTCGTTGAGCCTTACGAAAGACCAAGTCATTCAGTTTTCTAAGCCACAAACTTCTTATGAAACGACTTTTGATGATGGCAAAACCGACTTTTTAAATTTTGGCTTTCGCATTGGCGAAGAAGAACAATTTACAGGAGTTGCCTTACACTCGTTGCACCCTTATTTGGAAGGACAAGCTTTTGGTGGAGAAATCAACTATACTGCATTATTAAGTGTGCCTATTATTGTGGCTGAGAAAAATGCTTTGATAAGTTTTGAAGAAGTTGCACTTGTTGAAGTAGGTGATGCCAATACTATTTTTGGCGATAACGAATTTTGGGATTATGTGATTGTGGAAGGCTCAACAGACTTCAAAACATGGAAACCGCTCCTTAATGGATATGATGCCAATGCTGATGCCGATTGGTTGGCAGCTTATAATGATGGAAAGTGGGGAGATCAATCCCTTTTCCGAAAACGATTTGTGCGTTTACAAAATCAATTCGAGGCAGGTGAAACTGTTTTCTTGCGATTCCGCTTGTTTTCTGATGCCGCATCAGTTGGTTTTGGTTGGGTCATTGATAATCTTCGCATTCAAACCGAGGAATTATTAACTTCTCTAAATGCCGAGCGTATTTTGAAAGCCGTTTCCATTTACCCAAATCCTTCTACGGATGGTGGTTTCAATTTGACACTGGATAATGTGATGGATAAAAATTTGACAATTAAAATTTACAATAATTCAGGCAAGTTAGTTCATCAAGAAAAAGTAACTCAAGAGGGAATCTTGTTTAATCATCGTATTCAACTTCAAAATCAATCCAAAGGCTTGTACATCGTCGAAGTTTCGGATGGTAAAGAGCGCATTACTAAGAAATTGATTTTAGAATAGTTTACTGAATTTTCAGTATCGTGAATCCGTCAGATTTCCGAAATCTGACGGATTTTGTTTTTAACGGTCATATTATAAATTGTATTTTTAGAATATAATAAGGATTAATTAAATCTTATGAAAAAAGACTAATTATCTCAGTTTTTTTAGGCACTCATTTTCTTTTCGTCGCATTTCTTCGGCTTGTATTTTAGTTTTATCCTGAAAACCTAATAAGTGCAATACCCCATGAATCAAAACACGATATAATTCGTCCTCAAAATCACTGTTGAGATGATGGGCATTCTCCCGAATTCGGTCAATACTCACAAAAATATCTCCCACAATTTCTTTTGTTTCTTCCGAATTATCGAATGTAATAATATCGGTCAATGTGTCATGTGAAAGATAATCTACATTGATTTGATGTAAATAGTTATCTGAGCAAAAAATATAATTTAAATCTTCCGTATCTGAGAGTGTAAAGCCATGGGCTTGGATTACTTCTTGTATCCAATTTTTGATTTTTTGAGATTCACAGATTTGAAAGTCAATATCTTCTGAAAAAAAATGAATAGGCATTTTGAATAAATATGTTTGATATAGTAATTTATATGGAAAAATAATTACTCATTAAAACCACAAATTAGTCTAATTTTCTATAAAAATTTAACTTTAGAATAAAAAATCTAAAACCTAAAAAATTAAACTGAAGAACCTACTTGTTTGAAAATTTGTTTTTTCCTCGTATTTTTAGATTTATCTTTGGCAAGATTTTCGGATAATTGCACCTTGGAGAGGTGAAGCTTCAAAATAAGAGATTTCAAGCCTTCATTTAATTATTTAAATTATGAGAAATAAGTTCTTTACGGATGCCGAACAAAAAGTGATTGTTGAGGCTGTCAAAAAGGCAGAACTTAATACTTCGGGTGAAATTCGGGTTCATTTAGCGAAGCATTGTCCTGATGATGCCTACAAAAAGGCAATTGAAGTTTTTGCACGTCTCAATATGCACCAAACCAAACTACGAAACGGGGTGCTTTTTTATCTGGCTACTGAAGACCGTAAATTTGCCGTTGTTGGAGATGAAGGAATTCATAATGTCGTACCTGATGACTTCTGGGATAATATCGGAAAAACGCTTTCTTCCCATTTTAAGGAAGGAAAATTTACCGAGGGACTTGAAAAAGGAATTTTGAAAACAGGAGAACAGCTCAAGGCATATTTTCCTTATCAGCAAGATGATATTAATGAGTTGCCTGACGAAATTTCAGAAGAATAGTTTTGAAAAATTATTGAGTATGAGGAATATCATTGGTCTTATTCTTTTCGGTAGCAGAATAAAAACGTTGAGTCGGATAAGCAAATGAAATAGCTTCTTTTTTAAATTGATGTAGTATTTCTTCTAGAATTTCTTGTACACTTCCTCGTCTTGCCCGCACAGGACACAAATAACGAATCGTTAATAATACTCCATTTTCCTGTAAACTAGTATAAACAATGGGAGTGGTTTTTCGATAAACAATTAGATATTTTGATGAGGTGTTTTTAATTTTTTGGTCAGCCGTATCTCCATGTTTTTGATGGTGTTCATTGCTAATATCAGTAAGAATTTTTTTGGCAAGTTGCCAATCACTTTCGAAGGTTACACAAATCGGTATTTCGTTCCAAATAAATTCAAATTCATCCGTATAATTTGCTAAAGGAGAGTTAATTATCTTTGCATTAGGAACGTGTAAGATTCGTCCTGTACTTTGTTCGGCATGAACCCAGTTGCCAATTTCCATGAGGACAAATCGAAACAAACTAATATCTACGACATCGCCCGCTACATTGTCAATCTCAATGCGATCTCCGACCTTGAACGGTTTTCGTCCTAGAATATAAAGCCACCCTACAATATTCATAATCAGATCTTTAAAGGCAATGGCTAAGCCTGCTGTAATTAGTCCAAAAAAGGTAGCTAAGGACTCAAATCTATCAACCCAAATCCAACTCAATGACAAAATACCAATCAAATAAATAACGTATGCTGTTGTTTTTTTGCGGTAATATTTGTTCGAAACATCAGCTTTACTTAAGCGTACTGTAAATAATAAGATGAGCCACTGAAAAATCCATAAAAAGACAAGAATTGAAATCGTAAACATGATTTTATCCTGTGTAGAAACCGTCATTCCTACGTTCGTCAAAAAATTACGAACCAGTCTCTGAATATCTTCGATAAATCGGAGCATACGTTTGAGGGAGTCAAAAAACAAGACTAAAAAAAGTCTGAATGAGTAATACACTTATAAACTGCAAAATACTGAAATTTTTAGAAATCAAATTTTGACCAGATAAATGGATATTCATTCAGACTTACGATAACGAAAAAGAATCAAAAAGTCAGTTTAATAACTAGTCGATTTTTTCGATAATAAAATTATGATTGGTATAAATACAAATGTCAGCGGCAATCGTCAAGCCTTCTTTGACCATATCATATGCCGAAAGTTGTGGGGCGTGCTTCTTGAGTGCCATCGCTGCCGATTGAGCATACATACTGCCTGAGCCTACTGAAGCTACTCCGTTTTCAGGTTCAAGAACGTCTCCTGTTCCTGAAATAATCAATAATTCGTTTTTATCAGCAGCAATCAACATAGCTTCCAATTTTTGGAGATAACGTTCAGTACGCCAGTCTTTTGCTAACTCAACCGCCGAACGTTTCATATTGCCTCCATAAGCATTGAGTTTTTCTTCAAATCGCTCTAATAAAGTGAAAGCATCTGCCGTTGAGCCAGCAAATCCCGTTACGACTTTCCCGTTCATTAATTTCCTGATTTTCCGTACATTATTTTTCGCAACAGTGTGTCCCATAGTGGCTTGTCCGTCTGCTCCAATCGCTACTTCGCCATTGTGTGCAACCGCCAGAACGGTAGTGGCTTTAACTTTTTCCATCATTATTTTAATATATTTTTTAGTGTCTAATCCAATAATCTGACAAAAGAAAGGCAAAATTCATACATAACGCAAAATCAGTCGATTTGACGGGAAAATATGCCGAAATGTCAGTAGATGAGTGGAGGAAGTTTGATTTTAACGTTTAATTTATATTTTTTTAAATAAGATTTGGAATTTTATTATGAAGGCACAGATACTAACAAAAAAGTGATTGAAAAATACAGAATATTTCCTACCTTTAGCCTACTATTTGAGATTTACTTTATAGAGATATAAGGAATAAAAGCCTTTATCAAATACAAAATATCTTAAGTATTAAGAAATTGATAACCAAATTTTTATGCAAAATGAAAATCAGATAAGTTTTCATTTGCTGAGAATATCTAGATTTGAATTTCAAATAGTTTCTTAGAAGTTTAAGACAAGTTTTCTAATCTCAACAAATAATGATGCAAAAACTCATTGAAGAAGTTTGGACTGACCGAAGTCTACTCCAAAAATCAGAGTATCAAGAAGCTATTCGAACGGTCATTGCTCAGTTGGATGCTGGTGAATTGCGAACAGCTGAACCGACAGATACAGGGTGGCAAGTGAATGATTGGGTAAAAAAAGCGGTGATTTTGTTTTTTCCAATTTGTCAAATGGAGACTATTGAGGTGCCTCCGTTTGAGTTTCATGACAAAATTCCATTGAAATCAGGCTATGCAGAAAAAGGAGTTCGAGTTGTGCCTCATGCGATTGCTCGTTATGGTTCTTTCGTTAATAAGGGGGTAATTATGATGCCGTCTTATGTCAATATTGGGGCGTATGTCGATTCAGGAACAATGGTAGATACATGGGCAACAGTAGGAAGTTGTGCTCAAATTGGGAAAGACGTGCATCTAAGTGGTGGTGTAGGTATTGGTGGTGTGCTGGAGCCTGTTCAGGCTGCTCCTGTGATTGTGGAAGATGGGGCATTTATTGGCTCAAGATGTATCTTGGTTGAAGGCGTAAAAATTGGGACAGAAGCCGTATTAGGAGCGAATGTTACGATTACAGGAAGTTCTAAAATTATTGATGTAACTCAGTCAGAACCTGTTATTTATAAGGGAGAAGTACCACCTCGTTCGGTAGTTATCCCTGGTAGTTACTCGAAAGAATTTCCCGCAGGTTTATATAATGTGCCATGTGCTTTGATTATTGGAAAACGAAAAGCTTCTACTGACAAAAAGACCTCTCTTAATGATGCTTTACGAGATAATGACGTAGCAGTATAAAAATTGATTTTACCTAAGTTCCGTTTTAAACTATGAGCCTGTCAGGGTGTAAAAACTTGACAGGTTTACGTTAATAATGAGCAGATAATTCCCGTTTTCCAGCACTTGCCCCACGGAAATTGAGTTCAATTTTAGCTTTATTTCCTTCAAAACGAATTACCCAATTTTGTTTGACAGGATAACCGAGTTCATGTAAATCTAACCAAAGTGTATTTTTGTCTGACCAATCCATTTGCTTAATATTGAGTATATACTGATGATTTTTTGGGTTAAAATCCAATAGGAAACCCTTGATAATAAGAGGTCGTATCCTTGATCTGAAAATATTTACCTGAAATCTCTTCGGTAATTTGGGGTAATTTTACCTCTTGATTTTGAGATGTACCCAATTTTTCCACCTACTCTTGAAGTTTCTGATTGGCTTTTGGGTTTTTGTCTAATGCTCCATAAGGCGATTTTTAGGCACTCAAAATATGTTCATTCATAATATCAATGTTTGGATTTGCTCTGGTAATAATGGCTACAAAATCCAGTTCAGGAATAACAAAAATTTGTTGCTATACCAATCGTTGCAAAAGAATCTCCAAAAGCTCACCATTGATATCCATATTTATCTTGTTTGATGCCTTTGATACTTGCCGTCAATTCTCCAATTTGATTACTTGTTTTACCCATTCTTTGGGAATAATTTGTTTTTCGCCCCATCTTCCTTTGTTCAGATACAATAGCCCAAATTTGAGTAAATCTTTGGAAGTTATCCAAAGTCCACCAGCTCCGAACCAATTTCCTGTGGGAGTATGCGCTATCATCACAGGATTTTTTTCACCTATTCCAATAGGTCTGAATAGTTTTTCTTGAGCATATTCCATTAAATCATTAGCCGATTTTTGGACAATTTGAGAAATTGGGTTAGAATTTCTGAGTCAAAACCCTGTTCTTCTGGTGTAGAATATCTCCAAGTATTATTGGACGAACTTTCTTGTTCACAAGCAGATAAAATAAATATCCAAAAAGGAGGAACAAAGGCATTCTTGATTTTGATAATAGAAATGGGATTTGTTGATTTTGAGAAGTATACAAAGGTAAGTTTCTCCTTGAGTTGGATGTTTGTCTTTTTTAGGCGAGCTATTTTTTTTGATTTAAAGTCCTAAAACTTTTCAAAAAATCATTTTTTTTCATGTAATTTGTTATTCTCATTTTTGAGTTTAATACACAACCCCATTTTTAAGAGAACAAAGCCCCCTACAACTATGAAGATAAATTTTGCAGAGATTCCCTTCGAAGAGGTTCGACAAAACCGAAGTTCGAAGCCCGTTTCTTCGCCTTCAAAACCGCACACTCGTCAGACGGCTGAACAAATTCCTGTCCCTTCTTTTTTCACAAAGAAAGATATTGAAGATGCTGAACATTTAGGATTTACGGCTGGATTGCCCCCCTTCTTAAGAGGTCCTTATTCTACGATGTATGCTGTTCGTCCTTGGACAATTCGACAATATGCAGGTTTCTCAACTGCTGAGGAGTCCAATGCTTTCTATCGCCGAAATTTGGCGGCAGGACAAAAAGGACTATCGGTTGCCTTTGATTTGGCAACACACCGAGGATATGATTCGGATCACCCACGAGTTACGGGGGATGTTGGTAAGGCAGGTGTAGCGATTGATACGGTCGAAGATATGCAAATTTTATTCGACCAGATTCCGTTAGATAAAATGTCTGTTTCGATGACGATGAACGGTGCCGTAATTCCTGTCATGGCATTTTATATCGTAGCAGCAGAAAAACAAGGCGTTAGTGCCGAAAAACTAAGTGGAACTATCCAGAATGATATTCTCAAGGAGTTTATGGTACGGAATACTTATATCTATCCGCCTAAACCGAGTATGCAAATCATTACGGATATCTTTGAATATACCTCACAAAATATGCCTCGCTTTAACTCCATTAGTATTAGTGGATATCATATGCAAGAAGCTGGGGCAACGGCTGATATTGAACTAGCCTATACGTTGGCGGATGGCTTGGAATATATTCGTGCAGGACTTAAAGCAGGTTTGAAAGTAGATGATTTTGTTCCTCGTTTGTCTTTTTTCTGGGCAATTGGGATGAATCATTTTATGGAGATTGCCAAAATGCGAGCGGGTCGAATGATTTGGGCAAAGTTGGTACAACAATTCAATCCCCAAAAAACTAAATCAATGGCATTACGAACGCATTGTCAAACTTCGGGTTGGAGCTTAACCGAACAAGACCCCTTCAATAATGTGGCTCGAACTTGTATCGAAGCAATGGGAGCAACTTTGGGTGGAACACAATCCTTGCACACCAATTCCTTAGATGAAGCGATTGCTTTGCCTACTGATTTTTCTGCAAAAATTGCTCGTAATACGCAAATTTTTATTCAAAAAGAAACAGGAATTACACGTTCTGTAGATGCTTGGGCTGGTTCGTATTATGTTGAATATCTGACAGATAAAATTACTAAACGAGCTTGGGAATTAATCCAAGAAGTTGAAAAACTAGGGGGTATGACTCAAGCCATTGAGACGGGACTCCCTAAGATGCGAATTGAGGAGGCTGCCGCTCGAAAACAAGCCCGAATTGACTCGGGGAAAGATGTTATCGTAGGTGTGAATCGTTATCAAACCGATGAGAAGACAGATATCGAGTTATTAGAGGTAGATAATTCCGTTGTACGAGAATCTCAAATTGCCCGAATTAACCGCATTAAAGCCGAACGTAACGAAGCTGAAACGCAAAAAGCCCTTGAGAAACTTAGTCAATGTGCAAAAACAGGTGAAGGTAATATTTTGGGGCTTGCTGTAGAAGCGGCTCGACAACAAGCGACATTAGGCGAAATTTCGGATGCGATGGAAAAACATTTTGGACGACATACTGCCGTAATTAAATCTATTTCAGGTGTGTATTCGAGTGAAGTATCAGATAATAAAGAATTCCAAAAAGCTAAGAAATTGTCTGATGAATTTGCAGAAATCGAAGGACGGCGACCTCGAATTATGATTGCCAAAATGGGACAAGATGGACACGACCGAGGAGCTAAAGTTATTGCGACTAGTTTTGCCGACTTGGGATTTGATGTTGATATTGGAGCATTATTTCAGACTCCTGAAGAAGTAGCTCGACAAGCGGCTGAAAATGATGTTCACTTAGTTGGGGCTTCCAGTTTAGCGGCAGGTCATAAAACCTTAATCCCTCAGTTGATATCAGAGCTTGAAAAAATAGGACGACCTGATATCCAAGTGATTGCAGGTGGAGTTATTCCTCCGAACGACTATGACTTTCTGTATGATGCAGGAGTTATTGGTGTTTTTGGACCTGGGACAGTTATCCCGAAAGCTGCCCAAGAAATTTTACAAAAAATGATGGCAGTTTAATACGTATAATTTTTTAAGTATAAAAACCACTTCGAAGATAAGTTTTTGGAGTGGTTTTTTTATGAAGTAGGGAGATTTTGCAAAAATGGAAAATTTCTTAGATCGGACCTTACATTATCCACTGAAGAGTGATGATATTATTTTTTTCAAGCTTGACTGTAGAAATTAAAAATATTGAAGTTTTACAAAGTTGGTATTCACACACAATAATTTTGCCTTCTTCGGATAATATTTGTAAGTTATTAAAAATCAGTAGTTCTTATAAGAAATTATTCTGTTTACGATACGTATCAGCTGTCAAAGTGGTATGTTTTTTAAAAAATCTCATGAAGTATGATTTTTCTTTGAAGCCTAACTCATAGGCTATTTCAGTAATTGAATTATTAGTAAATAGTAATAATCTTTTAGCTTCAATAAGAGTTCGTTCATGAATCAAATTTGTAACAGTTTTATTTAAGCCTTTTTTACAAAGATTATTGAGGTGTTGAGGCGAAATAAACATCATTTCTGCATAATCATTCAGCTTTTTATAATCTTTAAAATGGGTCTCAATCAGTGCCTCAAGTTTCTGAACTTGGTAACTCAAATAATTAGGAGATTGATTTATAGTGGGCTGGTGATAAAGACGAGAAACCTTTATCAGGAAAACTTCTAACAAGGCACGAAGGATACTTACTCTTCCTTTTTCTGAGGCTTCATACTCCTCATGAATTTCGTTTAGGAGAAGTTGGATTTTAGGATTTTTTTCAGGCAAATAAATTACGGGAATATTAGATACAGAGTGAAAAAATGGATAATCCAGTAATTTTTGAATACTATTATTGAGTAAGAAAAAATCAGAGTTAAACGTAATGACATAGCCATCAACATCAGCACTAACTTCTAAGGAATGAACTTGACTGGGTGATACGAAGAAAATCGAGTTTGGTTTTACGTCATAAGTTTTAAAATCAATGTAATGTTTTCCTATTCCATTTTTAATAAAAAGGATATGATAGTAATCATGCCGATGTGCCTCTATTTTTATGATTTGCTCCTGTTCAAATGATTGAAATATTTCAATCTTGAATTTAGCCTTTTCATTGTTTGAATTGTTAAAGCTACGAATGGGCAGCTCCTGAACTTCTTTTTTTTTCATAAAAAATAGAAAATCAAATAATTACTATCATATTAAATGAACTATCGTATTTTATCAACTTTTCTTTTTGCCAATAAAACGAATAACAGAACTTTCTCCAATATGCCCAAAACCTTCATTCAAATACACCATTTCTTTTTTCAGTTCTATGATTTCATAATGTCTGAAATCACGTTCAATTTCTTCAATAGAATACATCATGCTTGCATCAGGAGGCCCCCCAACCGCAGGGTTTACTTTGCTAATTTCGCGATGTTCCTTACTAAAGGCTTCTAGTATGATATGTCCACCTACTTTTAGGTAACTATCTAATCTTTGGTGCATTTCGGTTTTTATATTAGGCATAAAATGCACAAATGTTAGGCAAATAGCATCAAACTCTTTTGGGGTATAGTTTTCTTCCAAAAACTTACTCACCTTATAATTAATCGTTACGTTTTTTGAGTGAGCCAAGTTATCTGCTTTTTCCTTTCCCTTTGAACTAAAATCAAAAGCAGAAACCTCCCAACCTAACTGGGCAGCATAAACGGAATTACGTCCTTCACCCTCAGCAGGAAATAATATTTTACCCCGTTCGAATAAAGGCAACTTTGCTTTTATAAAAATGTTGGGTTCTTTTCCATACGTAAATTCCTCCTGATTGTATCGGTCATTCCAGAATTCTTTCATGATTACTATTGTTTAATGATGTAAGAACATTTATTCCCTTTAAGTAGTCAAACGACTTACTAAGATAGATTACTCTATTTTCTTTTTTAGTTTGGAACAAAATTATGCGGTACACTCCTTTCAATTGGTACACAAAGACAGCTTTATGATGTACTATTTTTTTATTTCTTGTATGAATGGATGACCACAGAATTACATAAAATTCATGATTGATTCTGACTTATAAAGGGCGTATTGATAATGAAAATGGCTAAATCTCTGTAAAGTTTCTGCTTTTAAATTAAAAAAAAAGAAGTGATTCAAGATTTATTAAATTGTATTGAAAAATTAAAATAATACAATTACGAGTTTTTGAGAAATGGCAAGTATATCCTAATAAAATGACGACAACCCTCCATCCCTCAGATGTAATATTTATATCAATAGAGGCCAAAAAATAAAGCCTGTATTCTTGGAATTATACTATGAATAATAATTTAATACAATATTAATAGTTCATTTAGGCATAGCCCGCCCCCTTGCAAAAAATGTTAAACATAAAATAACAAAGACAAGATTTAAACTTAAAAAGAAATGGAGCTATTGGCGATGTAAGAGGAGGTGTTGGGATAAACTACTATTTAACTTATAATCAATATATTATCTCACTACTTTATATTTGGTACTAAATACACAAGTTTTCATTATCATTTATTTAGAGTGGAATCTAATTTTTCCATAGTGATAGAGTATCCAAATTTACCACTATGGAAAAATGTTTTCGGGGTAGAACAAATAAAAGTGTAAATTCAAAATCTAAAATTGATTTCGTTTCAAAAATTTCTGAAAAGCAACTTGATACTTTTCATCTGAAGAAATTGCAATGAGTTGCCTAAAAATTCGCATCGCATCCGAGATGTAACCATTTTTCTCAAAAAATAAAGCCTTTTCTAACATTCCATCAGGTGTCCCTTGTTTATCTCCTAATATTTGGTTGAGTGTCGATCGAAGTTCTGTAATATCTTCTTCTTCAGCTCGTTGAAGCATTTTACTATCTGCTTCAATATTTAAGATTGGACTCCCTGTCTCATTCAAGGGAATAATTTGAAAAATAAAATAATCATTATCAATTAATTTGCCTTGATACAAATTGAGTTCTATTTCAGTTTTGGAGGTTTGGGTTTGAAATAGTAATTCATCGGACATATCTAAGACATTGACTTGAAAGCCCGTAAAACGCAAGTTATCTTTTGTACTCCAAGATAAATAAACTTTATTTCCTAAGATGGGACTTATTTCAGTGGGTAATTGGATACGGATGGGAGCAGTTGAACGAGTTGTACCTGAACGCCTATTTCCTGGTGGTTCAGAAGGTAAGGCAGAAAGATTTTGACCAATAATATTATTATTTAGTCCTTCAGGCATTGGTAGAGCTTGATGAACGGTAATATTTTTAGCTTTTTGCTGGGTTTGATTATCAACAGCAACAAAAGAGGTCTGTGAAGAAAGTAAATTATATTTAATGCCTAGTTGAGCAACCTCATTTTGAGTAGCTTGCTTGGATAGATTATTAGTAAGTAATGCATAATCATCTAATTGAGCAATTTTGTTTCTTGCCCAAAGCCATTTTACGGCTTCATTCTGAGTAGTTTTAGTTTCTGCAAAATTGACTTGAAGAGTAGTTGTTTTTTTGCCTGAGAGTCCTTTAAGTGTAAGTGTTCCTGTGGGATTACCTTTGTATTTTCCAAAAACTAAAACAGGACGGTTTGCCATCACATCAGGTAATTTTTTTGGTTGGACATCATAGGCTTGCAATCCTTCAAAATGCATATCAATATTGGTTAAAATAGGATTTTGGATGCAATGACGTAACTCTTCGGCTTTTTGGTTCGCTTCTTCAGGTTTCGTGACGATAAAAGGCACACCTTGCCCTGCTCTAGCCATTCCTTCAATTAAATAACGATTAACTGATTTTCCAATTCCAAGTGCGAATAAATTTGCTTTATTTAAGTTGTTGTGTATCAGATCAAAAGCCTCTTTTTCGAGGGTGATAAATCCATCCGTAACAACGATAAAAGTGCGAGAGTAATTTTGTGTTTCTTTGAAATTGAGTGCTGTTTGTAGGACAGGCAATAAGTTGGTACTTCCCCAGCCGTCATGCCGTTCGATGTGGTCAAGGGCGAGATCAATGTTTTTCTTATTAGCCAATACCGATTCGGGAGCAAACATTCGGTTAATCCCTTCAAAAAATAAAACATTAAAACGGTCAGTTGGGCGTAATTTGCTTATCAGATTTCGAAGTAAGGTGCGGGCGGTTTGCATCGGAAAACCATTCATAGAACCAGAAACATCCAATACAAAAACATATTCACGAGGAGGTATTTCGGATGGAGTAGGGGAGGTAGGCGGTTGAATCATGCACATGAAGTAATTTTCCTCATTAGGAGCTTCATGTAATAAAATACCTGTACTTAATGATTTATCTGTTAATCGATAATGTAAAATAAAATCTCGATTTCCTCCATATTTTTCATCTGGGCTTAATTGAATAATTTCAATACCATTTTCTGTTTTAATATCGACCTTATGAGAAGTACATTTAATCTGATGTACAGGCATTCCGCCTTGAATTTCAGCTCGAATATCGTAAACATACGAAGGTAATTCTCCTGTTCGACTGTATGGATTAGCCACCCATTCTTGAGAAATAGTTTGAGCTTTTTCGGAATAACGTGGAGCAACAACAGTTGGGTAAACAAATTCATAAATTCCATTTTCAGGAATCAGTAACTCACTGTATTTCAATATGATTTCTACCGTTTCATTGGGCATAATTCCTGCTACATTCATCTGAAAGATATTGGGACGCTTTTGTTCTAAAAGTGAAGTTGATTTACCTACTGCCTTAGCTTTTTCGTAAGTTTGTCGAGCCTGTTTTTTTTCCTGAACCTGTGCTTCTAAAACTCGATCGCCTATTTTCATTTCCATGTGATGGACGGCGGCACGGGTTGAAGCTGGAAAAATATATAAGGCTTCCAGAGGGTTCATGCCTGTATTTGAATATGTTTGACGGATTTCAACCGAAGCAATTACTCCTGAAATTTTGACTTGTGTGGAGGTTTTTTTTAAGGGTAACACATCGGCTGATTTATCATCTGTTTTAACGAAAAAATACGGTGAATAGGTTTTTTCTGCCGAAAATGTAGTTTGAGCTTGTACTTTTCCGATTAGAATAGTACAAATTAACAATATATAAAATTGCATAATCATTTTTGTTAAAATCATAGAATCATTTTCAGAAAGTTACATATCTTATAAGTGAGTCGTTTTTTAGAGCAAAGTAAAGTTATATCTGTAGAATTATATTATATATTATTGAAAATCAATAATTTGTGTTTTTTGTAGGGATTTATTGAAGTTATACTTCTAAGAACGTTTCTTTTCCCTTCAAGTTCCAGTATTTTGATCTTTTGGTTTTATTTTCTCTCAAAATTGCGGATTGCAAGTCATTTTTGCAATTTTTTAACATTTTTAGAAACAAAAAAGTAACATTAAGTTTAAATATATTGCATTTTAAATATTTTTTTTAAGACAAAAACCACAAAATAAGAAAAAATACTTTAATTTATTAAAATCTTACGCCTTGAGTGTATTGGTTTTTGGTAGTTTGTTTTTTACTTTTACCTTTGGTTTTTTTAAACTTATTCTCATTTGTTAATTCTTTTAAAATATGGCAATCCAAAGACCATTTAATTTCCAAAAATGGATTGATGACAATCGTCATTTACTCCGCCCACCTGTTGGAAATCAGCAAGTTTACCTCAAAAATGAAGACTTTATTGTAATGGTAGTAGGCGGACCCAATGCCCGAAAAGATTATCATTACAATGAAGGTGAAGAGCTTTTCTATCAAGTGGAGGGTGATATGGTTCTCAAAATTATGGAAGATGGAAAACCAGTAGATATTCCAATTTGTGAAGGAGAGCTTTTTTTATTACCTCCCAAAGTACCACATTCTCCCCAGCGACCCGCCAATACCGTTGGCTTGGTGATTGAACGATATCGCCATTCGGAAGAAAAAGATGGCTTTTTATGGTTTTGTGAAAATTGTAATCATAAGTTACATGAGACCTATTTTGCTTTGACTGATATTGTAAAACAATTGCCGTTAGAAATGGAAGTTTATTACGGTTCGGAAACCTTACGAACTTGTGATAAGTGTGGAACAGTGATGCAAAAACCTTAATGCAATAAAATTACTTCTTAAACCTATAAGGTTATCAATACTTTATAGGTTTAGATAATTATTAGATAAACTAAATTACGATGGCTGAACTTTTCAAGAATGTATATGATGGTTCATTTATTTGCCAACTTTCGGATATAATTCAAGAGTTTTATCCTGAATTTGATAGTCAAGACTTTGAAAAACAGATTTTTGATAAAAATTGGGAACAAAAAGAACTCAAGGAGCGAATGCGCCATATTACCTATATTTTGCACCGTTTTTTGACCGATGATTATCGAAAAGATGTAACTATTTTGAAAGAAGTTTTGGCTCAATTTGGTAAACGAAAAATCGGTATAAAAAGTCTTGAGCGCATGATTTTTCCTGATTATATCGAAGTGTATGGCTTGGAAGATTATGTTTTTTCAGTGAAATCATTAGAATTTATAACTCAATTTTTTAGTGCAGAGTTTGCAGTTCGTCCATTTTTGGAAAAATATCCTGAGTTGATGTTTCCGCAAATGTTGGCTTGGTCAAAGCATGAAAATGAGCAAGTTAGGCGGCTGTCTTCAGAAGGATTTCGCCCTCGACTACCTTGGGGAAAAGCTCTAAAAAATTTGAAAAAAGATCCCAGTCCGATTTTACCTGTTTTAGAAAATTTGATGCAAGATAAGTCCGAAACAGTTCGCCGAAGTGTTGCTAATAATTTGAATGATATTTCGAAAGATCATCCTAAAATTACGCTCGAATTTGCCCAAAGATATCAAGGTTTACACCCAGATTCGGATTGGATTATCAAACACGCTTGTCGAACTTTGTTGAAGAAAGCTAACCCAACAGCTTTAGAAATTTTTGGCTTTTCTAATCTTGAAAAAATACAAATTATAGACTTAGAAACAAAAACGCCAACCGTTTTAATTGGTGGAAACTTGAAATTTAGTTTTGCTTTCCAACATTATGAAGAACAAAAAGTTAAAATTAGAATTGAATATGGAATTGATTACTTAAAATCGAATGGACAACACTCCCGAAAGGTCTTTAAAATAACGGAAAATTCATATTTATCTAATACAATTTATACTTTTGAACGTCAACAGTCTTTTCGACAAATGACCACTCGAAAACATTATATAGGGATACATCGATTACATTTGATTTTGAATGGGGAAGTAATGAAAAGTATTGATTTTGAGGTAATTGCTAAAACAGGGGCATAAATTATTATAAACCCATCGGAGTATTATAAACTTGTATAAACTTGATGGGTTTAAATTTCTTCTAAACTTAAATGTCTTTCAGTAACATATTATGAGTTGATTTTTCAGCTTCTTGTTGGGTTTGTCGAGCTAATTGGTGCAATTTAAGATATGGCTGACTTTCTGTAATTTGAAGGGGTTCATCTCCAAAAGTTTCTACAATATTTTGGATAAAATACAACGTGAAATTATCTGTATCCATTGCAGGCTGATATCCATTGGCATTTTTAGTATCAATCTCAACCTCTGTTAATATCTGTGCTTCAAGGAGTTGTTCAATTAATAATTCGATATGTCGGATTGGAATATCAGTTTTTTCGGCAATCTCTAAAATGGTTAATGGTAAATTTTTAGTTTTGAAATGTTGGGTAATTTCATGCAGAACCAAAACAATGAACTGCTTATTTTCAGCTTGGCTTACTCGGTGTTCAGGGGAATATCGTTCGAAACGATGGACGTTTTGTATGGCATAAGTCAAAGTACAACCAAATAAAATAATCATCCAACCTAATTGCAATTGAGCTAAAAATAAGGGCAATGCAGCAAAACTTCCATAAACAGCATTAGCTCCCGATACACCAATTTGGAATTTAAAATAAACCCATTGCATTAATTGATAAGCCGATCCCCCAATGACTCCCCCAATGAAAGCATTCTTTAGATTAACCTTGGTGTTTGGCATGACCATATATAAGAGTGTAAATAAAAGCCATAAAAATATATAAGGAAATAAACTGGTTAAGAATGAAATCAAACTAGTGATTTCAGGGGTAATTTCATATTCACTTGCAATCTGATTAATTTTAACTCCCACAATATTAAGTGCTTGTACTAACACCATCATGACAGGAGCAAGAATAATTAAGGTCAGATAATCAGTGACTTTTTGGATAATGCTACGTGGTTTTTCGATTGCCCAAATTCCATTGAATACCACTTCAATATTATTCAATAACTTATATATACTGTATGCCAGTGTTAAAAACCCCACTCCTGCAATCAAGCCACCTTGAGTATTGAGCATAGCATTGGCAAATTTAATGAGCTGTTCGATAATTTGTTCCTGCCCTTGGAAGGAATTTTGTAACTCTCTTTCGATTTCTTCGTGAGAAATAAAAGCTTTTGTAATGCCGAAAAGCATTGCGATTACGGGTACAATAGATAATAAGGTAAAGAATGTCATGGCAGAAGCCGCATGTGCCAAATTGTCTTTTTGGAACTTCTGACCAATTAATAATAAAATTCGTAAAATCTTGATTTGTAGTGTTTTACTTCTGGGTAAATTTACTAAACGAATTTGCCAGACCTCGTATTGAAGATACTTTTTAATACGTGCTATTCTGTTTGGTTTTTTTGACATGGTGATAGTCTTTTAGGTAAAATGGATTAGAAAGTTAGAATGAATCCTGAGAAATATCAAATTTCGGCACCAAAAATGGCGAAAAGTTAAAATTTAACAGTTTATCGCTTATTCTGGAATTTTTTGAAAGACTCGAAAGTTATACTTTTCGAATAACACAACAGGATTTATACTTAACATAATAGCTTTACTTTCAGTACTACAAAATTAGGACTAAAATAGTTTGGTATAATAAATATATTATTCTAAATTAATTAAAAAACGTAATAAAATTAAATAAAACCATAGCTAGTACTATTTTTTATTTTTAATCTATCATCCTATGTTACAAGTATTTGAAAATGAGTTTGTTGAATTGCATTTTGATGCCTACCAGTCATGGCTTACCGAAACTTGGAAAACGACTTCAGATTATCTGAGTGATGCCCAGTTTCTAGAATTGCAACAAATTAAACTATTGAAAATTATGGAGTTATCTCCTGAATGTGTTTTGGTGGACAGTAAACATTTTTTTATGATGATTGCGCCCCATATTCAAGATTGGTTTAATGAATATGTTTTGCCTCAATATGTTGAACTTGGCGTTCAAAAAATAGCATTTGTCCGAAGTTTGGACTTATTTTCACAAACATTACTGGAAGAAACTATTTCAAGAAGGCAAAAACATAGTTTCGAAATAGAATATTTTGATGAACTATATCAAGCTCAATCTTGGCTTATGCCTGAAATGGTTATTGTGTAACCATATTCAAAGAATGACGTTTTTATATAAGTTTAGCTTTTAAATAGCTAATTTTCAAATCCATAGTAATAAGTCTATTTTTCTTATTATTATGGATTTGAGGTTTTTGAGACAAGGATTTTAAAATTCTTGTCTTTTATGATTTAAATCGTTGAAAATCATGAGATATCCTTCAGAACTACTGAATAACGAATCTTTTTTTGCAATTCACACCGTCCGAGCAAAATTATTGCTCTCGTTTTCTTCTTTTCTGTTACTGACATGTATGATGATTTTAACGGTCTTTTGGTTCGACTTGAAAGAAGAACGAGTAGAGCGGCTCTTCACAATTCTCAATCAACTTAATCTTAAAGTGAAGGAAATCAGTAAAATGGAAAAAGATTTTTTCAGTTATGAAAGTATTAATCCATCCTTTTATCAGACCAAAGAAAGCCGATTTTTGAGCCAGAGAGCTACCATGATTCGGGATGTAGATGATTTATTAAATGAGTTAAAACATACAGAAGAATTAACTCCTATTGATATTGACCACAAAATTGAACTGATTAGTCAAGAAACACACACTTTTGAACGACATTTTGATACATTGGTTCATTTAATTCATCAGAGAGGTTTTCAAGAATTTGGCTTGGAAGGAAGAATGAGGCAGCACATTCATTTTATAGAAAATGAAACGAAAAATAACCCTCAACTTTTTAATAAATTATTGATGATTAGGCGATATGAAAAAAATTTCATGCTTACGAAGCAAATGAAATATATGCATTTTGTGGCTAAGGAGGTGAAGGAATTTGTGCAAATTATGCAAAAAACTCAGTCTACCAATCGTCAAGCTATATTATTGCCTAAAATTGAAGCTTATGAAGCTGAATTTCGGGAATTAGTTTTAATTGAGGAATTTATTGGGTTTCATAATCATAGTGGACTCAAAAGTGAATTAATTATCTTGACCGATGATATCGAACGTTTAATTAAAGAATTGAATGTCAGAGTTTTTACTCGCTTGGAAGAGCTTAGTGTACAAATTAAAATCATGCTCATATTTGTCATGATTTTGGGAATTTCACTAAATATTATTTTGGGATACGTGGTCACACAACGTCTTGGCAGACCAATTATTCAGCTTTCAGCTTCGATTCGAGAGCTAATTCAGTCTGATTTTGCCCCTGATAGAAAAATTGCTCACATCAAAACCAAAGACGAAATTGGAGGATTATCACAGGACTTGCGGAAGATGATGGATAAAATTGAAGAAAATACAGATAAGATTCGAGAACAAAATGTAGTTATTTCGAAGGCATATAAAAATGTAAAATTATTAAGTGAAATTGGACAAAAAATTACGTCCTATTTGGATGCCAAAATGATAATTCTGAATGTTTACGATAATCTCAATAACCTGATGAGTGCGGAAGCATTTGGGGTCGGGATCTACAAGTCAGGTATAGAAACTATTGATTTTGAAGTTTTTATGCAAAATGGAAAACAAATGGCGGGTGTCGAGATGAGTCTAGAGGAAGAAAATCGACTAGCGGTGTGGTGTTTGAAAAATGAAAAAGAAGTTTTGATTAATAATTTTGAAGAAGAATATTCTAACTATATTAAGGAAGATATTGGGACACTACACGGAGGAGTAAAAACCCAATCTATGATCTACTTGCCACTAATTTCTAAAAATCGAACGATTGGAGTGTTGACGATTCAGAGTTTTCAGAAAAATGCTTATTCAGAATATCATTTAAGTATTTTACAAAACTTGGCGACCTATATTGCTACAGCTTTGGAAAATGCACACGTATATTATCACATTGAGAATCAGAATCATATCATTGCTCAAAAAAATAAAGATATTACTGATAGTATTAATTATGCTTATCGTATTCAGCAAGTGGTTTTGCCTCCATTACATCGAATACATAATTACTTGCCTGAATTGTTTGTGTTTTATAAACCTCGTGATATTGTGTCAGGGGATTTTTATTGGTTTTATCGATGTGCTTCGAAGTCTTTAGAAAATGTAAAAGAAAAATATATTCTTGCAGCTGCCGATTGTACAGGACATGGCGTACCAGGGGCATTTATGAGTGTTATTGGAAATAATTTATTAGAAAATATTGTTCAAATTCAAGAAGTTACGTCTCCTGAATTGATTCTGACTAATTTACATAAGGCAGTCCTAAGGACGCTCCGTCAGGATGAAACAGGAGTTTGGGACGGTATGGATATTGCGATTTGTACGATTAATAAACAGGGACGTACTCTTGAATATGCAGGCGCACGAAACCCACTAGTTTATGTTCAACTTGAAGCCAATGAGCCTAAAACTACTATCATCAAGCCAGACCGCAAGTCGATTGGTGGGCGTTACACCTCAAAAACCTCAACTTTTACAAAGCATACGATTCAGTTAAAAGTAGATGAAAATCCTACTTTTTACATCTATTCGGATGGTTATCAAGACCAATTTGGAGGATGGTTGTATAAGAAGTTTATGAATAAACGATTGTATGCTTTGTTTGAAGATATTCACGATGAACCAATTAACAAACAGGAAAATATGGTAAAAAAGACTCTTCAGAATTGGGTGGAAACAGAATCGCCATATCGTCCCAAAGATGAAAAGAATGAACAAATAGATGATATCTTGATTATCGGGTTTCGATTAGTCTAAATTACTATTTTTAGTCATAATTTTTTGAATGATTTGACATAGTTTTTCTTGTTCGAATGTCCAGAGTGAATCGGGCAGCGGAGAGGGATAAAATTTTGTTTGTTGTAATTTTTCCAGTACTGCTTTTGTATTGAAGTTTGCAAAATCAACGGATAAGCCAGCTTGATTTTCTAATACTAGGTCTTCCCAAAGAGGATTTTTAGGAATAATTACTGGAGTTTGTAGGGCAAAAAATTCATAAAGTTTTGTCGGAATACATTTATCAATACTTGGATTCGATTGATAGCTTAAAATACCAAAATCAGCTTCTGCAATTTCTTGTAAAATAGTACGATGCGAAACGGGTTTATCTTGCATCTTCAATGTAATAAAAGATTGATCTTCACAAAGTTTTTGGACTTTTTCAAAATAATTTTTATCTGAACAGTAGCCAATGATAAGGAGACGAATACTAGAGTTCTGCTGATATAATTTTTGGCTAAAATAAACTGCTTCGAGTGTGCCGTAAACTTTGGAAATTGTACCTGAATAAATTAACCGAATCTCATTTTTAGCATTATATTTTTTATTATTTGTTATATTAATTTTGGCTTGAAGTAAGCTGAATTTATTTTCGATAGTGGCATATTTATGTTGGATAAAGGGGAGTTCTTGAGCGTAACTTTTTTCAGCTAAAAGATAAAAATCAATAAATAGCCGACTTAATAGTTCAAGACTACGTACTCCAATTGCTAAAACATAGCGTAGAGGGACAGGATATGTTTTTTGAAACCATAAATTTTTAAAATAATTTTCACGAATATCATAAATAATTGAACAATGATGTTTAAATTTATACATTCCCGCCCAAAGTAATAGTTCAGGTGAGTTAATGATTAATAGATTTGGGGAGATTTGCCGAACTTTTTGTAAAAAAAAATCTCCAAACTGTAAACGATTCATACTGAGGCGTTTTAGCTGTTTTGAGGTATGAAAATAAATTGATAAATGGGTAAATAATTTTGGTGAAAAATTAGAAGCAGATGAACCGATAATGTGTATTTCATAATCAGAGTACAAACTGTTTGCAAATTTCTCGAACATTCGAGGGTCATTTATGGGTTTTAAGACAGAAGCGATGACGATTTTCACTATATTATTAAGCCTATTATCAATAAATTTTTGTCAAACAAAGAATGATTCTTAATTCATATCCGTTGTTCTAATGTAATTCTAATTTGAAAACAAACGATAACCATGATGAAAACAATTTTATCGAATAAATCCACTTTGATTGGTGGTAGTATTTTATTGCTAGCGATATGTACTCTTGTTGTTCCAACTAGTCATTTGCTTTGGCACCATGTTTTTTCAGCTTGTCAGTCAAGTTGTATGTATTCAGAACAGTCTGAGTCAGTTGATTATGAGGAACTTTCACTCGAAAATATTAACCGTCTGGAATCGGGTTATGTTATGTTGAAGACGTTTCGTTCCACAAGTAGTAAAATTCATCCTAAAACCCGAATTCATCAATCTATTATTTTATCAAAAGATATTGATTACCAGTTTCATCTGAACTTTCACTCTACCTATGGGCGCAAAGTTATTTTTGAGATGTATACCCCTCAAGAGCCAAATTTGATACATAAATTTGAGTTTTTTTCACAACAAGCTCAGTATAATGTCAAAGTGCCTAAAACAGGGCTTTATATCATTCGAGTGTATGATGAAAGCTATTCCCAAAAACTAGAGGGTGTCTTGACTATTGGTGGTAAAAGCCATTAAGATAATATTATTTACTTTGGCAGAATTTTATAAGTATGAGTTTTGTCAAAGTTACTCATTTTGAGTAGTTTGTGAAATAGGAATTTGTAGTTTAAATTCTGTAAACTGATTTAATTCTGTTTTGAGTTCTAGGGTGCCTCCTAATTTTTTAGTAATTTTTTGTCCTACATAAAGTCCTAAGCCATTTCCTTTTGAGGCTGACGAACCTCGAAAATACATTTCGAAAATCTTTGTATGAATTTCTTCTTCGATGCCCATTCCATTATCCCAAACTATAATAGTGATTTGATTATCAGTTATTTCTACGTTTAGCTTTACTTGAGTTGGGTGTTCTCCACCAAGTGTTCCATAGTAAATAGCATTTTCAAGTAAATATTCTGTAACGGCTTCAAGTAAAACCGTAGAAGTATAAAAATTAGAATGCTCAGGAATATTTATTTCAGGTTTTACTTGAGTTGTAGAAAGTACATCGGTTAAATTTTGCTGAACTTTCTCATAAATCGTAAAAAAATTAGTCTCTACAAGGTTAGTTTCAGAGTACTTATTAACTTCTCGAATCATAAGTAGTTTTAGAAGCATTTTATCCATTATATATGCTGTAGTATGCACATTTTCAAATAGTTGTAATGCCATATTATCTGAGATCGAAACTTGTGCTACTTTATTTAAGCCCATGAGGGTAGTTAATGGACGGCGCAAGTCATGTGAAGAACGATAAATAAAATAATCTAATTCGGTGTTCGTTTTTTCGAGTTGTTTATTACTACTCTGTAGATTTTCAATAAGTGCCTTGTTTTGACGCTTTAATTCGAAAGCTTCAAGTGCATTGTCAATCGTAATTTTCAATTCGTTACGTTCCCAAGGTTTAGTAATATAACGATAGACTCGTCCTTTATTAATTGCTTGAATTACTGCTTCTACATCAGAATATCCTGTCAAAATAATTCGTGTAATATCAGGATACTTTTTAGCCACTTTTTCTAAGAATTCAATCCCTGTCACACGAGGCATCCTTTGGTCTGTAATGACTAGATGAATGGCACTTTTTTCCAATAGTTCCAAACCTTCATCTGCTGATTGTGCCAGATGAATACGGTAATGTTTTCGGAAGACAAACTTAAAACTTACGAGATTTTCCTGTTCGTCATCAACATATAAAATGCTGTATTTTTTTGCTTTTCTAGCCATAATTTAGGATTGAAATTGATAAGTTTATAGAGGGTTTTTACTGCTTAAAGTTGATACAAAAATATGAAAATAACTGAAAAGGAGCGTAAACATTACTAAAATAATTTTTTAATGATTTTGGTGCTTTTTAGGTAATCCTAAATTTTTTTGAGGTAAACTAATCATAAATTCCGTTCCTTTTTGTAGCTCACTTTCTACGATAATTGTGCCATTGTGTCGCTTGACAATGCCATAACTAATAGATAATCCTAAACCTGTGCCTTCGCCCACGTCTTTGGTCGTAAAAAAGGGTTCAAAGATTTTTTCTTTCAAATTAGGAGAAATACCTTTACCTGTATCTCGAACTCGAATTTCAATTGTCTCGCCTTCCGTTCGAGTATTGATATAGATTTTTCCTTTATTATCAATAGCTTGTACAGCATTAGATAAGATATTCATAAAGACTTGGTTAAGCTGTCCAGGAAAACACTCAATTTCTTGAATATTTCTATCGTATTGTCGAATAATTTGGATACGATTTTTGATTTTATTATTTAATAATAATAATGTAGAATCAATACCTTCATGAATGTCTGCTAATTTTAAAGCTCCTTCATCTAAGCGTGAAAAGTGCCGTAGTCCTTTGACAATTTCAGCAGTTCGTTTAGCTCCTGTACTGATATTTTTTGTTAATTCAGTTAATCCTTCAAGAACTTCTTGATAATCTAATTCTTCCTTTAATTCCTCAATTTCAAGTAATTTCTGTTGTGCATTTTCAGGTGTAATTTCTTCATAGTTTTGAATAATTTCAAGCATATCTTCCATAGAAATTTGCAAGCCCTCTATGCTGGCACTAATATAACTTACAGGATTATTAATTTCATGCGCAATTCCTGCTGTAAGTTGTCCTAAAGAAGCCATTTTTTCTGAATTTACAAGATGAGCTTGAGCGTTTTTGAGTTGGTCAAGAGTCATCATGAGTTGTTCATTTTGACTAAATAATTCTTCTTGTTGTGTCTGTAATTCTTGCGTTTGTCTATCTACTTCGCGTTGTAAGTTTTCCTTCAATTTTTCCAATTCTTTCTGTGGCGTAATATCACTAATAATTCCTGCTATTCGTAAAAATTGGTTGTTGGAAGTACTCAAAACAGCCGAGCCAACTGCTCGAAACCATCGTTTGGATTGGTCGGGTAATGTAATTTGGTAGTCTTTTTGGAAATCTTTTTGAAGGGCTTGCGTTGATTGATTTTGTAATTGAATAAATTTAAGTAAATCATCGAATAAAGTGGACTTCGATTGTTTTTGCCAAATTGTCATCCAACTTTCTTCTGTATTTAATTGCCAAAGCTTACGAAGCTGGGGTGAAATCCACGTTTTTTCTAGCTCAATTTCCTGATTTTTAGATATTTGAATATCCCAGATGCCTTCTTGAGTGCTTTGGAACGCTAAATTATAACGCATCAACAAATTATCAATTTCAGATTTTAATAGTTTTTCTTCGGTAATATCCTGAAGTGACCCTACCGACCGAATAGGTTGTCCATCCAGTTTACGAATTGTCGTACAACTTTCTCTAAACCAATGATATTCATCATCTACTTTTACACGAAACTCTACTTGATAAGGTGTTTTGCCAGAAGTATCTTCTAAGTGCTGATGGAGTGCATTTCTCATTAATTCACGATCATCAGGATGAATGTTCTGTTCCCAAGTTATAGCATTATATTCTTGATAATTAGTATTTTGACTGTATTTTTTTCCTAGTAATAATTTTCGATATTGCTCCGAAACCCAAATGAGACTACCATCTTTAAGTTGTTTATCATCAGGAATGTACCAATCCCAAAGTCCTTCATTAGCTCCTGAGTGTAAAATCTGAAACCGCTCATTTGCTATCTTAATTTCTTCTTGTTTTTCAGCAAGTGCTAAGTTGGAACGATTAAGCTGTTCCATATTTTGAAGAAGTTCTTCTTCTTGTGTGCGTAATTCTTCTGTTTTCTTCTGATAATCAATGAGTAGTATCTTTAATTTATCATTTGATTTTTGTAACTCTTGTGTTTTTTGGATAACTGCTTCTTCCAAGTTTTGCTTGAGTTGTAGTAGTTCTTTTTCAGCTTCTTTACGTTCGGTAATATCAAATCCAACTCCACCTAAAGCATAAATTTGTTGATTAGCATCTTTGAGTGGAAATTTGGCTGTCCATAGAATACGTTCTGATTGGTCTTCTAATTGAATCGTTTCTTCAAAAATTTGAGCTGTCTCAGAAGTTAAAACGGCGATGTCATTAGTAGTGATAAGATCAGCGATTGAAGTATCATAAAGGTCATAATCAGTACTTTCTAATACTTCTACTTCGGTCAAATTCAACATTTTACAAAACTCAGGGTTTACTTGTAAATATTCACCAACCAAATCTTTAATAAACATGGTGGCAGGCGTATAAAGCATATAGTTTCGTAAAAATTGTTCATTTTCTCGTAATTTTTCTTCTGCTTCGACTCGTTGGGTAATATCCATTATCAAACCCTCTAGAACGAGATTTCCATTAGCTTGCTGAATAGGGCGGGCTTTCTCAAGAAACCAGCGTTTTTCACCATTAATTAAGATAGCATATTCAGTTTCAAATGGTTTTTCTCGTTTGAAGGCTCGCCTAAGTCGTTTCCGTATTTTATCCCGATATTCAGCAATAATAAAACAATCTAATGAAGTTTGTCGATCTATAAATTCATCAGGGGTTATTCCCATAAGTGCTTGACTACCACCACTTATAAAAAGAGCCGTATGGTTTTCGTCGTTTGCAAACCGATAAACCATTCCTGAGAGGTTTTTCATTAGGTTTTGAAGCTGATTTTTACGGTTTTGTAATTCTTCGTTGGCTTGTTTACGGGAAGTAATATCTCGGATAAAAAAAGCAGTTCCTGAAACATAACCATCTGAGTCGGTAATTGAATTTATCGTGATCTCTCGATAAATTTTTTGGTCGGCTTCAGTATGAATAATCTCCTCTTGAATGCCTGAGGTAATTGTGTCAGAAGATCGGAGTTGGTTTTTAATATTTTCAGGCAAAAATTTTAGAATAGAATCTCCTGTTTGGAGTGAAATGCCGCTTCGAGATTTAATACGATTTAGGAAAGAAGTGTTTGCAATAATTAAACGTTGTTGGTTATCCATCGTAAAAATTTCATGCTTGGTACTTTCAATGATAGCTCGCAAATTTTGTTCGTTTTGCTTACGCCGTCTTTCGATTGTGTTAAGCCGTTCTAAAACGCCAATTTCTGAAAACTGACGGCGTTTACGTCTGGAAATATTTCGAATGATAGCACAGAGATTTGTCTGATTAGGAAATTTAATAATTGAAACTTCTGCCCAAAAACTTTTTCCATTTTTTCGGCGATGAACCGTCTCAACTACCCAGTTTTCGTGGTTTTGGCATTCTTCCCATAAATTATTTCGGAAAATAGCAGGATAATCTGCTGAATCTGGTTCTAAATCAGTAAGTTGTATATCAAAAAATTCTTCATAAGAATAGCCATATAATGAACAAGCTGTTTGATTTATATGCTTAATTTTATTGTTTTTTGTGATCCAAATAACAGCATCTTGCATTCCATCAAATGTCTCTCGCCAGAGACTGGTTTGTTGTTCAGTATGTTGTAATTTTGAAGTTAACTGATTGATAGCTTCACTATCCTTGGCTATTTGTCGACGTAAACGCTGTTGGGTACGCCACATCAAGGCTACTGCTAGACTAACCAATAATAAACACAAAATGAGTATCCAAACAGGAATCATAGTTTGTAAAATTACGTAGAGTTCATGTAGGCAATACCTACTACTTTTGAAGTTAGAATATTTCTTGTATTATACCAAAAAAATAGGTCATGATATTTCGATTAACTAAGAAGCCGTCTATTGCCCATCACTTTTTGGCTGAATTACGGCACCAAAAAATTCAAAGTGATTCAATGCGTTTTCGTCAAAATTTGCGCCGAATTGGACAAATATTAGCATATGAGATTTCTAAAACACTGGAATATCAAGAAATCAGAATCAAAACGCCACTTGGCATATGTCCTACTATCCAAAGTCCTGATTTACCTATCTTGATTACTGTTTTACGTGCTGGCTTGCCTTTTTTTGATGGTTTTTTAGATGTTTTCGATCGTTCACCAAGTGCGTTTATTGGAGCTTTTAGAGGTAAACATACTGAAAATCATGATTTTAAAATTGAAATGGGTTATATTACTTCACCTGACTTGACGGATAAAACGATTATTTTAATTGACCCCATGATTGCTACAGGAAAATCTATGGTCAAAGCATATCAAACTTTACTTGAGTTTGGTCAGCCTAAAAAATGTCATATTGCTGGTGTGATTATGGCACAAGAAGGCTTAGACTGGGTTCAAAAAAATATTCCAGAGGCTTCAGTTTGGGTAGGTGATGTGGATGCTCAGTTGAATACTCAATCTTATATTATCCCTGGTTTAGGTGATGCAGGTGATTTGGCATTTGGTCAAAAAATGTAAATGAAGATAAAATACAAAAGCACAGCCTTTAAAAGTTGTGCTTTTGTGTAGCTAATATTGAAAATGAATTAACTTGCGTCATCTTGTGTGCAGAAATATTCAATTGTTTTTAAAGCACATGTTCGACAATATCCTAAATCTCGTTCCATCGTGTCGAGCATTCGATTGTATAATTTTTGATTTTCTTTGTTTGTTCGATTAGATAATGCTCCAACCAAACTTCCTGCCCCTGCTACATCTGACTTTAAACGAACATCAGTGACAGCCTTTACTAAATCATTGTTGTCCATAAAGTTATAAGATGGATCTTGAAGCATTTTTTGCCCATAGATTTTTGAGATAGTAGTTCTGTAACTTAATTTCTGCTCTCGGCTTTTTAGCCCCATACGCTCTTCAACACTGTCCACAAAAGATTCATCAATTTTTAAGGGAACAAGTTTACCCGTTTGTGGGTCTTTGTATGTCCAAATTTTATCTGAACCTAAGTTTTTGGCATCTATCCCAATTACCATATTGACGTAATTGAGTACATCTTTTTCGATGGCATCGGGTTTATCCATATAGGCATTAAAAATTGAAGTCATCACATTTTTACGATGCAAGGATTTAGCAATTTTCAAATCATTGAGGTATTTAGTACGGCTATTAGGATCTTTAACATAATCCAAAACCACAGAATGCAAAGCCGCAAAAGCATCTCCTGCATACATACAATTCCCTTCTTGAGTTTCAGGTCGTTCCAAAATCATTTGAATAGCCCTTCCTAAATTACGGTGTCCTAAGCCTTTCTGACCAAATCGTTTCGTGACATCAGGTTCAGTATTGAGATCATTAATAACTTCGCTTAATGTTTTCAGACTTTTTTCACCTGCTACTTCACCTGCTGCCAATTTCATCATTTCGACAGGAGTCAGCTTGTCCGAATTTGGCATTCGACTCAGAGTGACAGCTACAGAAAGCGCATAATTTAGATTTGGGTCAATGTGCATCTTTTCACCCGTAAACGTAGTTTTTTGTGCGCCACCAATTGAGAAATTCGTTAGTTTTTGTTGTAACTTATAATTGGTGTTATGTGCCATGTAGGTAATTCGGCATCTATCGACAATTGGTGCTTCTTCTTTTTCTTCCAGAAATCGCCCAAACTCAGCATTATTACTAGTAGCAATAATCAAGGTATCTAAAGGCCATTTAAAGCCTTCCATTTCGATAGTACGATTCTGAATAACACCAAGATAAACTTGAATTAAATCTTTTTTATTCTTAAAAATTTCATCTGCAAAGTGAATTCCTCCACCAGCTACTCTGGCTAATGCTCCCCTTCGCAAATCAAAACGATACGGGTTATTGGTATCAATAATATGAAGGAGTCGTGTGATAGATTCTTCGCCTAATAAATCAACTGCAGAAGAAGTAATTTTATCTTTTGCAGCATATTTCCCTGTCAAAGTACCTCGTGATTCACTAATCGGAATAGGAACAATTTCTAAAAAATCTAACATTTTATCGAAATCATTATTACAATAATCCCGAATTTGTTCCAAGATGTATTCTGAACATGACCCCAATGGGCGATAATTATTCCAAAATGTCTCAATTTGCGTAGTAGTTGCGCCCAGTTTGGAAAGTAATTTTCGATTTTCGTCCGAATTCTCATAGAAATTCATGGCTAAAACCATAGGATCTTCGAAGGTCTGAGACTCAATAAACTTAATTCGACCATATCCTCCGATTTTATCTAAATTGGTGAATCGGAAGGTATAACGCCGATTTTCAGGTATCGAAATAAAATTACGATATAATTTGCTAAGAAAATCAACAAAGAAAGTTTTTCCGTTCCCTGGTTCTCCGATTAATACAAATGCCATTTCAGCAGATGAACCACCTTCAGCAGCATCTTTAACATAAGAAACAAAACTATTCAGCTCCTCAAACATCCCTACGAGATGCTTTTTACCTTTTCGAAAAATCTTAAAATCGAAGGTTGAGCGTCCATTGACAATGGCTTTTTGAATCAGAGAAGCATCCTGCAAAATCATACGGGAAACAGACTGAAATACATTTTCAAACTTTCGATTACCCGTCACTACTTGATCAATATGATGGGTGAGATGCTTGGTATCTGCGGTCGTTTTTCTAGGCATAAGAAGAGCTTTAATATTTTGAAACTAAAATTATTATCTTTTTAAAGAATAAGATACGGGCTGATTGACTTATTTAAGAACTTAGTATACCTTCAAAATGTTACAAAAATGGTTCATCAAAGCTATTAAATATGCCATATTTTGAAAAATTTATCAAACTTTATTTGAATTTTAAGCTCAAGAGAGGGCAATCGGTGTGTAGTTATGAATTTTATTATCTTTAGTTAAATTTATGGAAATATTATTGCTAATTATAACTTCCTCTCAGAGGTTGTTTAAAAATTTTTGAAAAATATCTTGAGGGAATGAACTTCACCTAGTGAAATAGCTTTCATTGCTCAAAATCGCCGATTTTCATAAAATAGAGTTTGCAAACCCTACCTTATAGAATTTTATATAAACACTTGATAATCATTTTTTTGCTTAAATTTTAAGCAACCTCCCAGAGTTGAACGTAAAGTTTTCTGTTTGATTTGTTTAATCCTATTAATATCGGAAATATAGTTAATATTGGATTTCTTTTGGATAACAGAGATAATATTTTTTGACTTTCTTGGTCAAAGTTTGAATATTTTGGAGGTCAGAGATTTGAGCAACATCTGAAACGTTACCGTTTTTTTGTAGAATGCCAATTTTTTGACTATCAGATAAATAGGCTGAGTTTGAAATAATTCCTTTTATCAAGAAATAAGAAACCTCTTCTTTGGATAATTTATATTGTTTCCGAATTTTATTTTGGAGTATTTGAAAAATACGTTCATCAATTTTTTTATGAGATAACTCTACTCGAAATAAACGCCGACTCAGTAAGCTTTGACATAATTGAGATAAAATCCAATCTGAATGCGTTGTCCAACTTTTCAAACTAGCCCAAATATCATAATCATCTAGTTGAGCAAAAATTTCTAAATATTTCGGGTTTTCTAGAAATTGAGTTTCAGAAATCTGGTTTTTTAGGAAAAAATCAAGGGCAGGAGTGGCAAACAAAAGTTGATTTTTGGAGACTAGCAACTTGGCTCGCTCTAATACTTGAATCAATAACTGTTCGGCTCCGAGAGTTGTTTTGTGTAAATAAACTTGCCAATACATAATTCGCCGAGCAGTCAGAAAATGTTCGATACCATAAATTCCTTTTTGCTCAACGACCAACTGGTCTTGGTGAATGTCTAATAATTTCAGGATTCTATCAGCTCCGACTCGTCCTTCAATTACTCCCGTAAAAAAACTATCTCGCTGCAAATAGTCGAGCCTATCTGTGTCCAATTGTCCTGAAACAAGTTGATGAAAGAACTTCCGTTCGTATGAGTTTTCAAATATTTTGACTGCAAGTGTTAATTTTCCATTCATTTCTTGGTTTAAATATTTCATCATACAAAGTGAAATAGCTTCATGTGAATTACTTAATAAGGTATATTCTAAGGAGTGAGAGAAAGGAGCATGCCCAATATCATGTAATAAGATGGCAATAAGAGCGGCTTCGTATTCCGTTTCTGAAATGGAATGTCCTTTTTGGCGGAGTGTAGTAAGAGCTTGTTGCATGAGGTGCATCGCTCCAATAGCATGATGAAAACGGGTATGAGTTGCCCCTGGATAAACTAACTCATTTAAACTTAATTGTTTGATTCGGCGTAGGCGTTGAAAAAAGGGATGATCAATGAGTTGCAAAATTAAAGGCTGATGAATATTTACTAAACCATAAATTGGGTCATTAATAACTTTACCATTTGTTTTTGTACTCATTTTTCTTAATTCATTAACCAGAAATATACACTCAAAATTATGAAAAAAGCGATACCAATTTAAGATTAGCATCGCTCTTGTTATTTTTTAAATAAACTAAATTACTAGTGATTAAAATCGCTTGCTTAATAAGTCATAAAAATCTTTGACCTCTGTATTTTCTAAATCCCAATTATAACGGCGGAAATATTTTTCTTTGATTAATTGAATTGCTTTGTGATAATCCGAACACCCATCAATCAAACTAACCGCTTCATTGAATTCATTGCTATTTCCATCAAATAATTCATTGATAAAAGCAAATTTTTTATGCAATGGAATACTATCTTTGAGGCTCTTTTGACTACTTGGTGCAGGTGCGGGAGCAGGTTTAGCAATTTCAGAAACAGGCTCAGCAGGCTTAGCTTCTTCCTCCTTTTCTTTCTTAACTTCTTCTTCCTTAGCTGGCTCTTCAGTTACTTCTTGTGGTTTCTCATCTTGCTCTTCTTTCTCAATATCAAACAATTCTGCTTCAGTATCAGGCTCACGTTCAGCTTCTTCAGGATCAATTTCAGGCATCTCTGTTTCTGGTTCTTCGTCTTCGAACAAAGTATCCAAATCTAGTGGTAATATAGCATCCAAAGACTTGAGAAGTACACTGATATTTTTTTCATAGTCGTACTTAGTCTCATCCAAAACCTTCTGAACTGCTAATCGCATCTGACGAGGCTCAATATCATTATCAGGCTCTTTCTCATCGATGAATTGATAGATTTCATCATAAAGTGGCTTATGAACTCGGACATAATCCAAGTAAGCCTTAATTTGAGCATCAATAATGATCAGTGGATATGGGTTGAAATTTTTACGGAAAAAATCATACGGTGAAATTGTTGCCAATAACGTATCTTCTACAGCATCTTCCAAGATTTCGAGAGCTGCTTCTTTATTCAATTTGATATGGCGTGAAAGGATATTAAATACCTTTTGGAGTGCATCTTGAACAGCATCTGCCTTGTAATCAAAGAAGGGACTCTGGAGGTTATCTGCCTCATCTTGCCATTTCATGAATATCGTGCCAAGCGCAAAAAAGCCGACTTGTTCGTTAGGGCAAATCGTTAGGAGATCATCACCCGTCAAAAAATCTTTTTTAGCAAAAACTGCCTCACAGAGCTTCTCGCTGAACTTTTGGGCATAATCTGCTACAGTATAAAAATCAATATTCGTCTGCATATCTATTTTTTAGGTTCGTACTTGTCAGGATACTATTTCCTTACCGCTATTTAGAATCAATTTAGAATCTAAAACCAAAATTTGCCGAATGTTAGGCTTGTGTGTTGAGCTTCAAAAACCTATTCGGAACTTGTTCCAACAATCTCCTGTTGAAAACTTGCGAATATTATAAAATTTATTGAACTTATTCCCTGTCTCAAAACTTTTTTTTCTCTTTTTTGTGTATTTATAATTTCTATCTGGAAGTTTTTTTCCTTTTTTTTTAAATGATTTATTTTTATGCTCTCATTATCAAACAGATAAATTTTATCTGAACTTAAATTCTCAAAATGAGGAAAAAATTTTCTCTAGTCAAAAAAGAAATCTTAATTAACAAATTCAGACCTCAAATATTTCGTGAAATTATATTTAATACCTGTCATGCTGGATGCCCAGACCACCGATTTTATTCCACAAGTAGTACGGCAAGCCATCCTCGAAACGGATTTTTATTGGGTAGAAAATATCCGCACCGCACGGCGATTTATTTCGGCATTGAAAACGGGACGCAAAATTGATGATCTAACTTTTTTTGTGTTGGATAAACGAACTTCTGTGCAAGATTTAAAAAAATATATCCAAGAAATTCCCCCTAATTCTACTATCGGGATTATGTCCGAAGCGGGTTGTCCGAGTGTGGCTGACCCCGGGTCAATAGCCGTAAGATATGCCCATCAGAATGGTTGGGAAGTTGTTCCCTTAGCAGGCTTTTCCTCCATTTTAGCGGCAGTAATGACTTCGGGAATGATGGGGCAATCTTTTGCTTTTCAGGGATATTTGCCCATTGCTAAAAATGATCGCAAAAAATCCTTGAAAAAGTTTGAAAAACAGGCTTTTGCCCAAAAACAAATGCAAATCTTTATTGAAACGCCGTATCGAAATAATGCCCTTTTGAAAGATATGCTTACGACTCTGAATGGCGAAATGTGGCTTTCGATAGCTACGGAAGTTACTTCTGATAATCGGCTGATTCGGAGTCAAAAAATTAGAGATTGGAAACAAGCCGAATTGCCTGATTTGCATAAACGCCCTACGGTATTTTCGATTTTCTCGGATTGATTTTTGTAAAATGTAATTGATTTGCTGGTGTCTCGTCCACTTTCAGAGTGGTTCAAACATCAGTAATTGCTCTAAGAGGTTGTTTAAATTTTAACTAAAAAAATGATTATCAGATTTTTATATAAACTTGCATAAGGTTAGGGTTTGCAAACCCTACTTTATGGAAATCTTTGCAAAATGTGCTGAAGTTGTTGCTGGGACTTCCGCTTTAGAGTGGTTAAAACACCAACCACCACCTTAAAATGGGTACAATTTTCAAGTTTTGTAAGTTCATATTTTCTGTTGCTTCTTTTTATGCTTGCAAACCTAAAGGCTGATGTTTAAGTGAGACGACACCAATAAAAACTATTTTTTTAGTATATTTAATATATTTATAATCAGATTTTTAATATAGATTTATAAACAATCTATTAGTTTAAACTAGCTTGTTCAATATATTTTTTGGGACTGAGTCCTGTTTTCTTTTTAAATATTCTTGAAAAATACTGGGGGTATTCAAAACCTAGCTTATAGGCTGTATCCGAGATAGATGCGTTTGGCTCAAGTAAAAGATTCTTTGCCTCATCAATTAAATAAAGATTTATCTGGTCGATGGCTGTTTTTCCTGTTTCGGTTTTGATAGTATCACTCATATATCTTTGACTAACACCCAATTGATTGGCTATCCACTCCACTTTTGGAATTCCGTTTTCTTCAAGTTCGTTTGTATCAAAATAGTGGTTCAATATGTCCCTAAAGCGTGTAAATAATGCTTTGTTTATTTCTTTTCGGTTCAGAAACTGACGTTTATAAAAACGGTCAGCATATTTTAGTAAAGTTTCCAAATTGGATAAAATAATTTCCTTACTAAATTCATCTTGATTGTTATGATATTCATTTTCAATGTTTTTGATGATATGTTTCAAAACAGCTTCTTCTTTTGGTGATAGATGCAGTGCCTCATTTACCGAATAATTAAAAAAATTATACTTCTTGATTTTATTAAAAAGTGGATTCCCATTAAGATAATCTTTATGAAAAGCAATATGATAAGCCTCCGAACTAAAAACCAATCCTTTAAAAGTCATTTTTTGGTTGGGCGCAGTAAAAAGTAAAGTTCCATTCGTGCAATCGTATTTGGTTCGTCCGTACACAATTTCACCAGAAATAATATTTTTCAAACTAATTGAATAAAAACCATTACTTAGACTTACAGCTTGCGATTTCTGGTCATCTTCACAAGTAATTGTTTCACTGCTTTTAAACTTTGTGTGAATGACACTGAATAAGGGATTTTCTGGTGGTGGAAGGTTATTATCCTTGTGAAACTCAGAGATTGTATGATAAATTATTGCTGTCATAATTGTCTTTGTAATTGAGGAATAAGTTCTAAGGTGGAATCTTCGTGTTTTCTTCGGTTGTATGTCAATCGCATCAATGGATAAAGTATATTCATTTTCCTAAAATAGGCTTTATTAACTTTAGGATTAATTTCATCTAAATCTTTTGGTACAACACCAATAATTGGAATAACTATATCTTTAATTTTGATAGCCCCGTCAGGATTTTCAAGAAAAGCATGATACCAACTTCGCTTCCCAAATTTATATTGACGAACAAAAAACCTGCTGTCAGCTTCTACAATCGTAATATCTACAAAGTGATGTTTTTCACCTGCTCTTATTTGATGCACCCATCTTGGTTTAATGAGTTTCGATACTTCCTGTATTGTCATGTTTTTTGGAGTAATTTGAGACTTGCCAAGTTTTTAAAACTTGGCAAGTCTATAAAAATTTGATTTATAGCTATTTTACTTCGAATGTTTCTTAAAAAATTCGTCCATCCTAGCCACTGCTCTATCAACATCTTTGTCAATATCGTAAAGACTTACATGAGTCGCACCAGATACTTTATAAAGTTCTTTTGGTTCGCTACATTTTTCATAAAACAACTCGGTAAGCATCCCTGTTTCTGCCTTTTCGCCAATAATTCCTAAGTAAGGGGTATATAAATAAGGAGCGTACAAAGTAGCACTTGTGAGAGGAGCGTTTTCCATTAAAGTCATGGGAGCTTTATGCGTATAGTTGGGATAAGTTTCTTTACCTGCCCTTTTGGTCATGTAATAATCATAACCCTCATACATGGCAGAACTTTTATCCAATTTACCTAACTCTAAACTCTCCATATTTAGGGCATCGTAATATTGAAGATCGCCTGTTTCATAGGCTTTTTGTCGAGCATCATTTGCCATTTTAAATATGGGCATTAATTGTTCTTTGGTCATAATACCAAAATAGCTTGCTCGATTATCCATCATTCCGCTAACTGTAGCAATTGCTTTTAATCGCTTATCTGTTACTGCTACTAATGGCATATATCCGCCACTCGCACATACACCTAAACCAAATATTTTTTCATTATCAATAAATGGTAAAGTGCCTAAATAGCTGATAGCATCTCGGATACTTTCCATTTTAAAGTGTGAATGCTCATTATTTCTTGGCTCACCTTCGCTATCACCATAACTATATGGATCATAAGTTAAAAACACATAACCCAAATCCGCCATTTTTTTGGCATAAACGGCTCCTGTTTGCTCTTTCACCTGATTAAAAGGTCCTGAAAATACTACTGTTGAGTATTTTTTTGTAGCATCAAAATTTTTGGGAGTGAAAAGTAAACCTGCTAACTTTACACCTTGACTTTTAAAAGTCACTTCGTTTGTTCCTGCTTTAAAATCTGTCATCGTATTACCTTTTAAGTGATTACTGTTTTGTGCTGATAGATTCATTGATACTGCTACCAGCAACAGACCTAACATTATTTTCATATCAATTTTTTTTATTATTAACTGATACAAAGGTACAGCAAACAATGCCCTCCTTACTTAAACATTTTGGTATATGATTTACACATTTTCGTAGAAGCAATAACAGTAACGTGAGTTCCGTATTATAAAATTTGATTATCAAGACTTAGAGCCTCAGATTTTACTCCAGACCTGCCAAGTTTTCAAGATTTGACACATTTAAATAATAGTTTGATTATTAAAATTTTATATTTGTAACAAAATTAAAATGATGATAATTAGCATTATAATAAAGTGGAGCTAAGTTATCATCAAAATTATCTGTAGCTCTTTTATGGGTGTATAAAAAACCAAATTGTAAGCCATCCCATTTTTTATCGAAATGATAACGAGCATGAATATTTAAATGGGTATTCTCAACATTTCCATACTTATTAAATTCATAATCAGTATGTTTTGGTGCAAAAACATGTCCTAAATCAAGTTGAAAAAAGGTTTTTTGGGAAGGTTTATATTTCCAAATCGCCATGACTGTTTGTACGTTTCCCATGCCCTCAATTCGCCCTCTGGAAACAGTTGTATAAAAATGTTCTCGTCCCCATTCTCTCGGAAAAGTGAAACGTCCGTTTTGGTCTGCTTTCTGGTAATTAAGGGTCAACTCGGAAATTTTAGAACGCCAACCAACCTGAAAACTATAAACATAATTCTCTTGATTAGGCTGAAAATAAGTCTGTTCGAGGTGTGAATTTCCACCATCTTGAAGGGTCTGCTGACGTAAAAGCTGTGCGCCTAGCAAAAATTCATGATCATGTTTTAAAGGAAATGAAAAATCAGCCTGTAAAAAAGTTGAAGTTGAAATATTTTCTATCCAATAGTTCCATATTTGGGATTTTAATCTTGTTGATTGAGAATAAGTTAAACCAAAAACTCCCACGCCTTTCGTTTTGAGGTGGTGTTTGTAATGGGAAGGAGAACCGTCTGGATTAAATCCCTGTTCATAAATACCAATAGATTCTTCTAAAGAAGTCCATTCAGTAGTGGCTCTTACAGAAGCTTTATAAAACCATCCTGCATTGATTTTCAGATGATTACTAGGATTTAAGTCTGTCCAAATTCCTTCAAGTACATAAGGTTTCATACGAGTATCTTGCTTATTCATCAGAGGTGTTTTGATACCTTGTTTTCCGAATCGTATTCGTGAGTTTTTAAATCGATATTGGATATACAATTCATCAAAACGATCTAACTCAGAGCGGTTGTTTGGATCTTCGACATCAAAAAGCTCCAATTCATACCGACTATGTTTATTGGTAATTTCATCCAGTTCGGTGAAGTCTGAAGAAAACAGATTAAAAATAACTAACCCACTTAATGCGAATTGAAACCCATAAAATTCGGCAGTTTCGTATTCAATTAGTCCACCTATTCCGTTGGCATAGAAATCTGTGAGGTCTTCATAATTGACGGTTGCCATAAAATAATTTCGAAAGTGTCCATGAAAATGTCCGTATTTAAAGATTTCCCTGAGCGATGTAATCTTGGGTGTTTTTTGGTGATGATGTGTATTTTTTCTGAGTGTATCCTGCTTTGCTTTTTTCGAGTGTTGGGCAAAGCTATTGTTAGATACCCCAAGCCCTGTAAATAGAATTAAAGCAATAAAGAACGAGTGAAAGTATTTCATCGGATTTGTTTTTTTTAAGTGTTCTTACAAAAATATGAATATATGAACATTTATAAAAATAGTATCTATTTCTTAGAGCGCATTTTTGGGAATTTATGACTGAAGGAATGGGTTAAAATAATGAGTTAGAGTAGCTTTATTAGAGGTATGGAGTTTAACATTTTATTGACATTATTTTTATATGTAGATTCGTCTTTTGGTAAAGAGCTAAACTCATAAATTGCCTTTGAGGTGGGTTTGAATCTCACTCTTGGGTATTGACTTTAAAACACAAATTCCCCATGAAAAAAATTCTTGCATTTATCTTTTTATGTCATTATTCATTATTTGGTACTGCTCAGGATGGTGTGGATGCGGTAGATAGCACCAAATGCCTAGTTACGGATGTGAAAATTGTCCTTAATCAAGGAAATAAATATACTCGAATGCCATCGATTTCATTGAATATCAAAGCACTCAAAGCACGTGAAATGTTGATATCTAATCATTCTACTTTCAAAGAAGCACGTTGGCAACCTTTCCACCAAAATGTACCTGTTTGGGAAATAGACGGAACAACAGATGGAACTAAAACGGTTTATTTTAAATTTCGGGATACCTTCAAGAATACGTCTTCGATTTATTTGGGTGAGGTAACTTTAGATCGTGAAGTGCCTCAAAAAGCTAAGATTGAGATTGTTCAGGATAAAGAATTAAGCAAAAAACATCCAAATGCTGTAGAGCTAAATCTAAAAGCAAAAGGGGCAGCTTATGTTATGATTAGTAACGAGAAACGATTTTATGGCAAAAAATGGCGTTTATTAATGGCTGACCGTCCTGTAAAATGGAATTTGGATGGACATGAAGATGGTAAACGGGTAGTTTTTGCTAAATTTCGAGACCATGCAGGCAATGAATCCCCTACGGTATCAGATGAAATTATTATTGATACTCGACCGCCAATTCGTTGTAAATTAGCGATTAATAATGGACAAAAAGTTACGACCGACTCAACAGGTAAAGTAAACTTATTAATTTCGGCAATGGGAGCGACTTATATGATGTTAGCGACCGATGATTCTTTATTTGCGGAGTCACTTTGGCAACCTTATGACGAAACGTTGACCTATAATATTGGTAGGAAAGATGGAGTTCGGAAGATATTTATCAAATTTAAAGATAACTCTGATAATATGTCTGTGGTTACTAAAGCCGAAATTTTTCAAGATACTTATCCGCCTTCTGGTTGTGGAATTACAATTAATAGTGGAGCGACTGAAACTTATAATCCAGATGGTAAGGTAAGTTTAAAATTAACTGCACACGATGCCGAGTTTATGATGATTAGTAATTCGATTGATTTTGCGACTTATAAGTGGCAACGGTTTCAGGAATCCGTTGCCGAATGGAGATTATCCAAAGGTAAAGGAGCAAAAACGATTTATGCTATTTTTAAGGATCAATATGGTAATCAGACAGGTATTTATGAAGCCTCAATTTTAGCAAAATAAGATAATTATAAGGTATCATTTGATATAAAATGACTTACCAAGTTTTTAAAACTTGGTAAATCACTATCTTGAAACTGGTATTATTCTAGACTTTCAATTTTTTTGAAGGGAGAAAGTCGAATATGATTAACTGCTTCTTCGAACTTTTTATATTCGTGCATATAAAAATAATTAATACGCTCAAAAACTTTTTTAGCCTCTTTTTGAAGTAACTCAACTTCTAATTTTCGGGTCGGGTGTGGCGTGTTAAAAGTTGTGCTTAATCGATAAGCTAACATCTGGATTTTTGTATTAAGCAAATGGGCTGTTGGTGCATAACCTTTAGCATTTTCTTTAGGTAAAATCAATGTTTTCAAAACTTTAACTGAGTCTTTGACAGTTTTGCTCTGATTTTTGACTTCATTAATCCAAAGGGTATCACTTTCGTTTTCTTGCATTTGACCCAATACAATATCCACTGTTTTTTGAATTTGATTTAATTGATCGATGGCTTTGGTGGCTTTTTGAGCAACTTTCATGACCTGCTGAATTGCCTTTTCTCGTGCCTGCCAATCTGCCTCCGAAATGCTCAATCGAGGATCAGCTTTGACTACAATCTTCGTAGAATCTGTTTTTCCGTCATAACTTAGACGAACTTTATAAGTGTCAGGTACAACCCTAAAACCTGCAGGTTCTGTATCCTTGAAGTTGTCCTTTTTTTCATTCGGAAATCGAGGACGTTTTTTATCCAAATTCCAAACTACTCGATTAATTCCCGTCTGAGGAGTGTGCCAAAAGGTACGGATAGTATCACCTTTCGAATTCAAAATTTGAACTTTGACTTTTCCAAAAGAAGAATTAGACTTGTCTTCTTTAGAGTCTGCTTTTTCTTCCTTGCCTTTGCGTTTATCTTTTTCCTTTTTACCTTCTTTGACAGCATAAGAAATGACTGCTCCAAAATGGCGATTTGTACCTTGAAACTCAGCATTAGCGGGGAATCTTATTCCTTCAGTAGGTTGAATTTGAAATAGATAGGCTTCCCGATTTTCAAAGGCATAAATTTCTTGATTTAGAATTTTTGTGCCGCTTTGAGCCAGTGTACGTAAAGGGCGTAAATCATCCAAAACATAAACGGCTCTCCCAAATGTTCCAATCACTAAATCCTGTTCTCGCTCTTGGATTTTCATGTCCATCGTGGAAACAGTCGGATAATTATTTGTCCATTTTGTCCAATTTTCGCCTGCATCTATACTGACATAAAGTCCAAATTCTGTTCCTAAAAACATTAATTTAGGTTCGATAGGATCTTGTTCGAAGGATAAAACATATCCCCAAACTTGATTGGGCTTAATAAGGCGTTTCCATGTTTTGCCAAAATCTTTTGTTTGGAAGAGGTGTGGAGTCCAATCATTACGTTGATAATTGTTAATAACAACAAATGCTTCTCCTTCATTGTGGCGTGAAGCATGAATTTGAGGGACACGACTTGCACTAGGAACACCTTTGAGATTAGACGTAAGGTTTTGCCATGTTTTACCATTATCTTGGGTCAATTGAATGTTTCCATCATCTGTTCCCACCCAAATAACACCTTGTTTTTTAGAGCTTGGTGCAATGGTTAAAATAGTGGTATGATTTTCAGCATCGGTTACATCTGGAGTCAAACCACCGCTTTCATCTTGCTTTTGTTTTTCAGGATTATTGGTCGTTAAATCAGGTGAAATAATTTTCCAAGATAACCCTTTATCAGTACTTTGATGAACAAATTGACTACCGTAATAAATGGTTTTATTGTCAAAAGGATCTTGAGCAATAGCCGCATTCCAATTGAATCTGAGCTTTTTACCTTCGGAATGTCTAGGTTGAATATAATCTACATCTCCTGTTTCCGAATCATAACGAGCCAAATTACCACCTTGATACATGGCATAACCATAACGGGAATTATCGGGGTCAGGAACAACATCAAACCCATCGCCAAACATAACCTCTTGCCAATGATGATTTTTAATCCCGCCTTCTTTTAGAACACAACTTGTACCTTTCCAAGAACCATTATCTTGCATTCCACCGTAAATATGATAAGGAAAATCATTATCAACATTAATGTGATAAAATTGAGCTAAAGGTAAATTTTTTGCAAAAAACCATGTTTTTCCACCATCTTTTGTAATATTTAGTCCGCCATCATTTCCATCAATCATAAAGTTTGGATTTTCAGGATGAATCCACCACGCATGATGATCAGGATGAACTCCACTGTATGGCAAAATTACTTTGAATGATTTTCCCCCATCAATACTTTTGGAAACTAAGGAATAGAGGCTATAAATTTCATTTTCATTTTTAGGATTCACATAAATATCCGCATAGTAAAAAGGACGATTTCCGATTTCATTTTTATCATTGACTTTATGAAACTTAAACCCTCCATCTTCGGATTTTAGTAGTACATTTTTTTTCGCTTCAACCAAAGCATAAATTACTTTTGGATTACTTGGTGCAATCGCCAATCCAATTCGTCCTAAATCTCCTTTGGGCATTCCATCTTCTACGTTTCGTTTTGTCCAATTTTCACCGCCATCAAAGGAAACATACAAACCTGAATTCTTTCCACCCGAAGTAAAAAACCAAGGCTTTCGTCCATATTCCCACATTGCTACGATTAACTTATTTGGGTTTTCGGGGTCAATAACCATATCTGCGACTCCTGTCTTATCATCAATATAGAGGATTTTTTTCCATGTTTTTCCGCCGTTTGTAGTTTTAAAAACACCTCTTTCAGGATGATTTCCCCAAGCCGATCCAATTGCTCCAACATAAATAATATCTGGATTAGTTGGGTGTAAGATGACTCGGTGAATATTCCGAGTTTTTTCTAAACCCATTAATTTCCAGCTTCTTCCACCATCTAAGCTTCGGTAAATCCCAGCACCTGAAGTTTGACTATTTCGAGGATTTCCTTCGCCTGTTCCAGCCCAAATTACAGATGGGTTATTTTGGTTAATGGCTAAAGCACCAATCGAAGCAACTTGCAAGGTATCAAAAATTGGAGTCCATGAAAAACCACCATTTTCGGATTTCCAAATTCCACCCGAAGCCGTACCAGCATAAATAATATCAGGATTTTTAAGGACAACATCTACCGAAGTCACTCGTCCACTCATACCTGCGGGTCCCAAACTTCGAAATTTTAACCCTTTTAGTTTACTCATGTCTAACTGCTGTCCAAAAGCTGATAAAGACATGAAAATCAATATGATAATAAGCTGAAAAGTGTAATTTTTTTGCATAAATTTAATATTATTTTTGAATGAGATAAAACTAAAATATCGGTGTTTTTTTTGTGTTTTCAATCAAAATAGGGTATAAATTTTTTGGGCTTAAACTTTTTGTAAGGAAATGAATTGAAGAATTTGAAAAAGTAAAGAAATTACGTATTGACTATTTCATGTTCGAAAATCCTTATGTTTAAATTAAAGGAACGGATGGAAGTTTCATTTTTGTAAAAGGTATTATACAAAAAAATAGGTAGATTAGAGAAATTTAGAAAAATATTAGGTATTGTTTCGATAACAAGGAGGAGGTAGTAGAATAATGAAAAATATATGACTAATCAACTGATTTATAGTTTCTTAATGTTTAAGATCTGAAAATAAATATTAGTTGGTATAAAATTTAAATTATAACGATTTCCTAACAAAACAGACAAAAATATTGAGAAAGTATATAGCATGAACATTTTTAAGAAATGGTGAAATATTTTCTTAAAAAAATAAGTGACTACGTATTTTCTCAATATTTTGGCTTTTCTAAAAAAATAGTTTAATTATACTGCCTATTTCCAAAAATTAAGCTCCCAATCCGCACCATTGTACTACCTTCCTGTATTGCTAATGAATAGTCTCCTGACATACCCATAGAAATTTCTTTAAAAGCAACATCGTTTACAAAAAAGTCGTTTTTCAATTGGTCATAAAGGCGTTTTAAGGTTTGAAATTCTTGTAGAACTTGCATTTTATTTTCTGTGAAGGTTGCCATACCCATTACACCAACAATGCGTATATTTTGGAAACTTTTAAACATTTCGCTATTCAATAGTTCTAGGGCTGTGTCCCAATTTAATCCAAATTTACTTTGCTCTTGAGCAATATGGAATTGAAGTAAACAATCAATTACTCGTTCATTTTTTTTAGCCTGTTTATTGATTTCTTTCAGCAATTTTAGACTATCCACTGCATGGATAAGTTGCACAAAAGAAGCAATGTATTTGACTTTATTGGTCTGTAAATGCCCGATAAAGTGCCACTCAATATCTTTGGGCATAGCTTCATACTTTTCTTTGAGTTCGAAGGCTTTATTTTCACCAAATATTTTATGCCCTTGCTCGTAAACCTCTAAAATTTGTTCAATGGGTTTGGTTTTGGAAACAGCAACAAGTTTTGCATTAGAGGTTTTTAACTCTTGTAATATTTTTTGTAACATAATTTTCGTGTAATTAAATCTAGATTACTTAAATTTAAGTAATTATTTAAGAGGTTGTTTAAAAATTTTTGAAAAATATCTTTAGGGAATACACTCTATTTAGTGAAATAGCTTTTTTGCTCAAAAATCGCTGATGTACATAAAGTAGAGTTTGCAAATCCTACTTTATGTAAATTTGTATAAAAATTTGATAATCAATATTTTATTTAAAATTAAACAACCTCTAAGTGTCGTTACTAAAATAATTTCCCTATAAGTTTTTATTTTAGTGACTTGCTTCCTTTTCTAACTCAAGAAGATAGGTAGCAGCCCAAGGATAGTACTCCTCTTTTTTATTAATTGGTAAATCTTTCCATCCAGTAATTTTGACTCGGCATTGTGTCGAGCCACAGCGACACTCTCCTGGAAAATGTTCTACCTGATAGTTTCTGAGTGCATAATCTATGACAATTTCGTCTCCTTTTGCGATATCTTTCATTGCTATGAAATCGTGCGCTCCTGTTTCATTAACATGAATACCAATGTTAGGTTCGCAAGAGTGGTTGACTTTGTGTGTAAGACCTTCATGTATTGCCCATACATTCTTCGCAATCTGGGCTGCATGAGAGTGATTGCCTCCTGATATTTTGACAAATTTCCCAACCATTACTATCTGTCCTTTTTTAAAAGGTTTTGTAGCAATAACCCCCTCTCCTTTTTTATGGAATTGCGTCAACTCGTATCCTTTTTCCACTGATTGTTGATGTGGCATCTTTCCCTCGTTTAGTAGATAGAGAAAATATTCATACCGTTCACCAAGATAATTTTTTGCTTTTTGAAGCATATCATCTATAGTTAGAGTTGAAGGGTACAATTGAAATAAACTAGAATCTTTAAACAATGGAAAAACCAAGGTAATTGTGAGAATGTAAAATAAGTCATGATCCATTTTATAGGATTGACGACGGGAACGAGACCAATCTGTCCAAATAGCTTCTTTATGTTTTTTCAATAAGAACCAATAGGGAGTAAAGCATTGCCACAATCGTTTACTAATGGCTTCAACTTCATCGTAAGGTGCATTAGGGAAATAGCCTACCAATAATTCAGTCAGTGGGTCAAAACGGAGTAGGTTAGTTAGGGTATAATCATCTAAAACAGAAGGGAAGCCAAATTTTACGACTAAACGATAAACAGCTGTTCCCAAATCTCTAAGGACTTGTAATGGACGAAGCGCAGCAGGTATATCTTTCAATTGAAGTGTAGAGTCCAAATCTGTCAAAAATACCTCTTCAGTCTTAAAATCATATTCGAAATTACTCCATTCTGAAGAATAGCGATATAAACCAGCAGCTGAAAAATCGTGTATTAATTTACCGATTTTTCTTGCTAATAAGTTGATGGTTTGTAATCGGGTTGTCTCAAGTTCTGGTTTCCCTTTCACACCCAAAGAGGTGCGTATCTTGTCAAAATAAGCATCTGCTTCTGCGTCTATCCCTCGATGGACAGCCTTCCCATATTGAATACACGACAAGCGTATACTATCCCTTTCTGGAGAAAGATTCACAACTACTCCCATTCGCTTCCCATTAAATTGGTACTTGTCACCATATTGTATCACCATAAAGGGAAGCGTAGAAGGAACCCCATTCTGAAGCAATATTCGGGCACTTTCATATTCCAATAAAGCTCTTTCGTGTAATATACCACCAACTGGTGCTGGTGAACTATAAGCAATCATATATTCCCCTTTTTTATTGAACCCTATATGTGGAAAAGTCAACATACTGTCTAATACTTCAGTAGTTGGTATAGTTAGGTTGCTCACTATAGAGGTTAGCAAGCACACCTGAATAAATTTTTCCACTTGGGCGGGGATTCCAAAAACCAACCCCTTTAATCTTAGCTGCTTTAAAAGAGGAATCTGTTTTTGAATTTACAAAAGCATTTTCTTCTAATACATACCAAGCAGTTCGTCCTGGTTGTCTGAAAGGAGGTATTTGCTTCCAGTTTAGAAAAGATAAGATTTTCTGATAGTCTTTTAATGAAATCTCAACATCATCAAACTGATGTGTAATTTGAAAGTTAAGCTGTTCAGTCATAATATATTATTGTTTGAATAGTCAGTTGTTAATTATGGTTCGGAAAAGTCTTTTTATTGTTTTTATGCTCTATTGGTAGTTACTAATACTTGCTAGTATAAATTATGATTTATTATATTAAAAATAGCAACTTTACCTACTGATTTATAAGTAAATAATAGTCTATTTAGTATAATATACTAACTTTTAATATCGAAATATACATACTTATAGATTTATTTCCAAAATAAAATAGGTATATCTAATTTATTATTTCATTCCTAATGATTTGTCTTTTCTTAGTCAAGAAAATAATTATTAAAAATAATAATTAATTTGAAAATATGATTTTAAATTGTTAGGTGCTTCAATTTTCTGCGCCCAGCATCTTTTTTAATCTTCATAGTAGACTGGTTATATATTATGTTAGAGATTTTTTTAAGGAACTATTTCCTAATAAATTCAATGAAAATCAATTAATAACTAAATATATCTCATTTCTCAAAAATAAATTGCAAATTTGTTGTTGAGTTAGAATCGCATTTGTAGGCGATTCGAAAAATCAAATTAACAAAACAATGAAAATCACATTACCTGACGGTTCAGTCAGAGAATTTGAGAAAGGGGCAACAAGTTTGGATGTTGCCAAGGACATCAGTCAAGGGTTAGCCCGAAATGTGCTTGTTGCCGAAGTCAATGGCGAAGTTTGGGATGCCACCCGCCCTATTTTGGAAGATTCCAATGTTAAACTATTGACATGGAATGATACAGATGGAAAATCAACTTTTTGGCATTCCTCAGCTCACCTTTTGGCAGAAGCTTTAGAAGCTTTGTACCCAGGTGTAAAATTAGGGATTGGACCTGCTATCGAAACAGGATTTTATTATGATGTCGATTTTGGTGAACATGAAGTTTCTTCGGATGATTTTCCGACAATTGAAGCCAAAATGAAGCAATTGGCAAAGCAGAAAAATGCCTATGCTCGTCAAGAAATTTCTAAAGTTGATGCTATAGCTCATTATACCGAAAAAGGAGATGAGTACAAGTTAGATTTATTAGATGGCTTAGATGATGGTGAAATTACATTTTATACACAAGGTAATTTTACGGATTTATGCCGAGGTCCTCATATTCCAAATACAGGTTTTATCAAAGCGATAAAGTTGATGAACGTAGCAGGGGCATATTGGAGAGGAGATGAAAAAAATAAGATGCTTACTCGGATTTATGGTGTTACCTTCCCAAAACCCAAGGAATTAAAGGAGTATTTACAGCTTTTGGAAGAAGCCAAAAAACGAGACCATCGTAAATTAGGTAAAGAATTAGAATTGTTTACTTTTTCGAAGAATGTGGGTCAGGGTTTGCCTTTGTGGATGCCAAAAGGAGCAACGCTTCGAGATAGATTAACAGAGTTTCTTAAAAAAGCGCAAACTAAGGCAGGTTATAGTCAGGTCGTTACGCCTCATATTGGTTCTAAAAAATTATACGAAACTTCAGGGCATTATGCTAAATATGGAGAGGATTCTTTCCAACCGATTCATACACCTGATGAGGATGAGGAGTTTTTATTAAAACCAATGAACTGTCCACATCATTGCGAAATTTTTTCAGCTCGTCCACGCTCTTATAAGGAACTACCCGTTCGGTTTGCAGAATTTGGAACTGTGTATCGTTACGAACAAAGTGGCGAATTGCATGGTTTGACACGAGTTCGAGGATTTACACAAGATGATGCCCATATCTTTTGCCGTCCTGACCAAGTAAAAGAGGAGTTCAAGAAGGTAATTGATTTAGTGCTTTATGTATTTAAAGCTCTTGGCTTTGAAGATTTTACTGCACAAATTTCATTACGAGACCCCGAAAATAAAACGAAATATATTGGGGAAGATGAGGCATGGGACAAAGCCGAACAACAAATCAAAGAAGCGGCAGAAGAAAAAGGATTGAATACCATTATTGAGTATGGTGAAGCGGCATTTTATGGACCTAAATTAGATTTTATGGTCAAGGATGCTTTGGGTCGAAGTTGGCAATTGGGTACAATTCAGGTAGATTACAATTTACCAGAACGTTTCAAATTAGAATATGTTGGTGCTGATAATCAACGACATCGTCCCGTAATGTTGCACCGTGCGCCATTTGGTTCATTAGAGCGTTTTATTGCTATTTTGATTGAAAATTGTGCGGGAAATTTCCCACTTTGGTTAGCACCTGAGCAGATAGCTGTTTTACCAATTTCGGAAAAATATATTGATTATACTACTCAGGTATTCAAGGCATTAGAGGCAAAAGATATTTCAGGATATTTGGATAATCGAGATGAAAAAATTGGTCGAAAAATCCGAGATGCTGAAGTGAAAAAGATTCCTTATATGTTGATTATTGGCGAAAAAGAGCAAGAATCTCAAACGATCTCAATTCGTAAGAAAGGTGAAGGTGACTTAGGAAGTATGACCCTTACAGAGTTTGAAAATTATTTTGGGAAAATTATTTCAGATAGTCTGGGAACTTTTGAAGGGTAAAATAATAGATTTTTGTAATGTTTTGAATTGTTTTATTAATTTTTAAAACAATAAAAACAAATTTATAGCAGTAGGTTAAGATGCTTACTGCTATAACTATTTAGATGAAATTTAAGTTAGATAATCGATTTTATGCAACATATCCAACAAATTGGAGCCGTATCTTGGTCAAATGAAGAATTAAAATGGGCTATTCCTACTTTTCTAGAATTGTACCAAAATCGTCCTATCAAGGATAATCAAGGCGGAATGAAAGCCCCTCATGCCTTTGCGACTTGGTTTATGCTCCAAAAACTTCGTCCTAAAAATGTGATTGAAAGTGGAATTTGGAAGGGACAAAGTACATGGCTCATCGAAAATGCCGTTCCAGAAGCTAAAATTTACAGTCTTGATATTAATTTAAGTATTCGTGAATACATCTCAGAATCAGCTACTTACTATGAAAAAGATTTTTTTGAAGTTGATTGGACGCATTTAGATAAAAGCCAAACAGTCTTATTTTTTGATGACCACCAGAATGCTTTAGAGCGTATCCGAAAAGGGCAAGAAATGGGCTTTAAGCGGTTTATCTTTGAAGATAATTATCCCGCAGGAAATATAGGAGATTGTTATAGTCTTAAAAAAGCCTTTCAATATGCTGGTTTTCAATCTAATAAAAACTATAGAGGCGTTAAAAGTATGCTTCGAGAATGGTTAAAACCTTCTAGAAAAGTAGATATTCTACCAAATAAGGAAGATGCTCAGTTTTTAAGTGAGATTTTGGAAGTGTATTACGAATTTCCTCCAGTTTTCAAAGCAACACAAACCCGTTGGGGAGATGATTGGACAGAGGATAATTATCCTACTCCGCAACCTTTATATACGGCGATTAAAGCCAAAGAATTTCAAGTTTTTGAGCAAGAAGCCCAAGATTATACATGGATCTGTTATGCTCAAATTAAATAATATTTTTAGTCACTATCTAAGAAAAAGTTATCAATATCTCGGCGTTCTTTTTTGGTTGGTCGTCCTTTGTCCCGAAATACATTTTGACGATTTGCCAATTGTGTTAATTTGAGACGTTCGAGTTCTTCATCAGGTGTAGTTTCGGTGATGTATTTTTCGACCAATTTTGCACCTACCCGCTTTTCCAAAAGAGCAATAACTTCATATGAACGCCAAATTGGATTTCGTTTTACTTTGATAATGTCGCCTACTTTTACCATTGTAGAGGATTTTACAAACCTTTCATTTAAAAGTACCTTATCGCTCTTACATTCGGAAGCGGCAAGGCTACGGGTTTTGTAAAGTCGAGTTGCCCATAAAAATTTATCGATTCGGACGCTTTCTGCCATTGATGAGTGAGGTTTGAAGATTAAAGTGAGATAGATGGAAAGTAACGCTTCATAGTACGTAGAAGAGCTTCTTTCGTAATTGGTTTTTGAATAATTTCTGTAAATTTATAAGTTTGATTGTCTATTTTTTGTAATTCATCAGGATAAGCTGTAATAGCTAATACAGGAATATGTGCCAATTTGTTATTTTTTTGAATAGCTATCAAAATATCAAACCCTGTTTGTTGTTCGTCACCAAAATTCAAGTCAGTTAAAACCATATCATATTGATTATTAGAAAGTTGTTGTAAACCTAACTGAACAGTAGTAGCAGTTTCCGATACCACAATTTCTTCCAAGAATTTTTTGGTTAAAATAACATTAATAGGATTATCTTCAATAATTAAAATACGTGGTTTTTGCATTATATTGATATGTCTTCAGGCGACTAAATAAAGTTTCAAAATAAAGAGAACTTGACAAATATAAGCAATTTTGTTTAACGATTTCGGTTATCAATCACTAATTTACCTTTCGCATTCCACTCTCGAATGGTGTAGGGCTTGACTTGATCCTGAAACGGTTTTTCAGGATGTTGAGTATCTCGTTTTCGGCGATAAATGTCAGTGTCATAAAATTCACGCCATTTTCCGATTTTATAATCTTCTTGATATTGTCCCGTTTCTTTAAGTCGTCCACTTGGATAAAATGCAAAATAAGTGCCGTCTTTGAACCCTTGATGAATAGGTAAAATTTCCTTGAGTTTTTTCTTCTTGGTATCGTAATACGAAATTTTAGACTCAGCAGGAAAACCATATTTGTATTCTCGCTTATCAACCAAAACGTAACTTCGGTTATATTTCATCCAACGCCCGTGCTTTACACCTCGATAATAATATCCTTCATCCAGTACAACTTTCGTTAATTTACCCGTTCTGCGGTCTTTTCGCATTTCGGTTTTGGTATATTTCCCATGTAATAAAATCCCATCCTCAAAGGATTTTTTATCTGTTGTGACAATTTTTCGCTTTTTAGGTAAAAAATAAGTACGGTATTTAATGAGTTTAGGAGGTTTTCGATATTCTCGTAAAAAGCTAAAACGTTCTACGGTAATGGTTTTTCCACGTTGTTTTTTTGTAAAACCTTTTTTGACTTTTGAACCAAGATACTCAGAACGTTTTTGAGGACGTTTTTGATTTTTTAAAGCTGATTTGGCTTCTTTTACGCCTTCTACGGCAGTTTTGGCTCGTTCTTTAGCTTCCCTAAATTTATCTAACTGACTGTCATTGAACTTGACAAAACTCATTAGTCTTTTGTCTGTATTTAAAGTGATAATTGGTATATCCTCAGTCGTTAAGGAAGAGTCAGGGCTAGACTGAGAAGATTTATTTTGGCCCCAATTTATGCTTATACTCAAAAAATAAAAACTGAAAAGAAATTTGAGAAACAAAGTAGCTTGCATTTTTTTAGTCTTAAATAATTGAAATTTAGCCTTAACTTTATCCTTCATTTTTATAGAACGATAAAATATAATAATTCTAATTTTACAAATTAATTGTAATAGTTTTATCAGATTGCATCTTAAATTGAACATCCGAAAAACTAGGCGCACCAAAACGTCCCGAAGCATTATTCGAAAAGCCATAAGGTTCTTTGGGAATTCCTAAGATATTGGTATCCAATTCATTATCTTTATTCAAATCTTGATAAATCGCAACGCCATATGTTCCTTTTTCAATACCTTCAACCACCACTCGAACGGTTTCTTGAGTTACTTTAGTAACTGAGGATTTATAACGTTCTTTTAAAAAAGTAGTTTCGGAGTTATATAGAGCAAGTAGAATATTGCCTTGAATTTTTGAAATCCCTTTAACCATGACAGTTAATTTAAATTCTTCTTTTTGTTCAATTTTACTAATTGGTCTAAAGGAAATATTCAGTAGAAAAAAAGAGCCAATTATTCCCCAGATTTGAACTTTTTTTAGCATTAATTTTCTTGATTTTTTTGCCGAAGCATCGAGTTAATATGAATGGTAAGATAGGCATTTGTGAGAAAAAAACGATTTCGATTCCAGACTTTTTGTACGGCATAATTTTGAATTTGTGTAGAAATCCGCATCTTGGAAAAACCTCGTTCCTCAAAATAGTGACAAACAAATCGAATCATGTCTTCATAAATCCCACCCCGTCTGGCATAAGAAGCAATACCATTCAAAATGCCATTGAAAACGTCATTAGGTTTTTCAATTTTACACGCTGTAAATCCTACATTATCACCATCTTGTCGAATTATCCAAAGCAATTTATCATTATTTTGATAATTAGGTTTTTCAGTCAAATGGGACATTGCCCATTCCTTATAACCGTCTGTAATGGCTTGCTTTTCGAAGTTTGGATTTGAAAAATAATGATTAGTATAGTCTTTAAAAATATCATCAGTTAGGTTTTCGAGTATTTTTTTATCCGTAGTTTTTGCTAATTCAAATTGAATGTCAGGATTACGAAAAGGAGTCTTAGGACGTTTTTTCAAATCACATTCGTAATAAACCAAAGTGTCCGCTACCAAAATTTCGTATCCGAGTGCATGGAGTTGATAAAGTTGGTATTGATTTTCAGCAGGAATTCTAAATATTAATATATCAACTTGATTTTGTTCAATTACTTGTTTGATTTTGGATGCTTTAATTTGTTTAATAATATCACCTCGAAATACATTTAATTCAAAACGGTTACTTTCTAATTCAGAATAATTCATATTACACAAATAGGTGGAGTTTTAAGTTAGTTTAGACCTATCAATTAACAAAAATTAAGTCTATAAAATGTTATATTTCAGTATTTTATAGACTATAAAAACCTTAAAATATTCAAATAGTTCAAATAGTTCAATTGATTGCAAGGTAAGTAAAACTATTCAAATCAATCGCCTTATTTATTTCAAAAATTTGAAATTCAATACGTTAAAAACTCTTTTTGACAAAATTCACGTTAAAATTTAATAATGAGACGAATTATTTGAAGACAGTTTCTAAAACTTTCCTAAATTTGCGTTTCTCACTTTATTAGAATAGCTTTTTGATAGCACATGGAACGACTTGAAGAACTACAGAAACTTTTAAATACGCCTCAGAAAATTGTCATTACTTGCCATCAAAAACCCGATGCGGATGCCTTGGGTTCATCTTTGGGTCTGGCAAATTATCTTAAAAAGAAAAACCACACGGTTCAGGTGGTAGTTCCTACGGATTATCCTGAATTTTTATTTTGGATGTCGGGACATTCTGAAGTGCTAATTCACAATCCACACCGAGTTGCTCGTTCCAAAAAAGCATTTGCTGAAGCGGATATGATTTTCTGCTTGGATTTTTCTGTACCCAATCGGGCTGCCCCTCTGGATGAATACATCAACTCTGCCAAAGTTCCGATTGTTTTACTTGACCATCATCACGGCAAAACGGACTTTGCTACCTTCGAATTATGGAATCCTCAAGCGGCAGCTACAGCAGAATTAGTCATTGAGTTTATTGAACTTTTGGGAGATAAAAATCTGATTGACAGAGATATAGCTTCTGCACTTTATGCGGGAATTATGACGGATACGGGATCTTTCAAACATTCTGGAACTTCTCCACGAGTTCACCGCATCGCTGCCGATTTAATGGAACTAGGTATTGATACGGCTCGAATCCATCGAGATGTATATGATACAAGTTCTCCTGACCGTTTACGGTTTTTAGGGTATTGTTTACAAGAAAAATTACAAATTTTACCTCAGTATCAAACGGCTTATTTTGCGATTAGTGCTGAAGAATTGCGCCAATTTAATCACAAAACAGGTGATACAGAGGGAATTGTCAATTATGCTTTATCCATTGAAGGAATTCGAATGTCTGCATTTATTGTTGAGCGGAAAGGATGTGTTAAGATTTCATTTCGTTCTTTTGGAAGTTTTCCTGTCAATGAATTTGCTCGTTTGCATTTTAATGGCGGAGGACATCGCAACGCCGCAGGAGGACGAGTTGAAATTTCGCTTGAAGAAAGTGTAAAACGATTTTTGGACTTATTGCCTCAATACGAAGAAGCCTTGAATGCGGATGCCTAAAAAGCTAAAATAAAATGCGATGAATAAGGGCAAAAAAACAAAAAGCTGTTGTATATTGTATTTCACAACAGACAACTTATTTTGCCCATGAATCGAGCTTCTATCATTTTTTGGACACTTTTGGTCTCAGGATGTGTCTCTTCAAATTCTTCAATAAGTACAAAAAATATAACTCGGATTGTTCAAACTCTTGCAGATGATAAAATGCAAGGACGAGGCAACTTCCAAGAGGGATTGGAGAAATCTGCCGACTTTATTGCATCTGAATACAGCAAATTAAATTTGGACTTTTTGGGAGATCTCAAAAGTTACCGTCAAAATTTTGAAATCCTCCAAATTCAACCTAAAGAACTGATAGTCCGAATAAACTACAAAAAAGTAAAAACTTCAGCTTGTTTCTTTGAGTCTAAGGAATCTGAATTAAGTTTTTCGAATGAAAAATCGCTGATTCGAAAAATTCAAAAAAATGAAGATTTTAGGAAGCGAATTCGAGAAATTAAAGAAGAAGCAAAAACTGACCGTCCGACTATTGTTTTAGTGGCTTCGACACATCACAAAATCTTTGAAAGATACAAAGTACGTTCGACTGAAAAGCGAACTTTATTAGCATCGATCGTTCCTGAACCGACTTTAGTTTTTGTATTGACTACTGAACTTTCTCCTAATACTGTTCATATTGAACTAAAAAATGATATTCAGAAGAAGCCATCTAGCAATGTGGTTGGGGTTCTAACAGGAAAAAGCCGCCCTGATGAATATGTTATTTTTTCGGCGCATTACGACCATTTAGGAATCATTGAGTCGGTAAATGGAGATTCAATTGCCAATGGAGCAGATGATGATGCGTCAGGAGTTTCGGCAGTGATTTCATTGGCTTCTCATTTCAAAAATTTAGATACTCACGGACGTTCCTTAATTTTTGTAGCATTTTCTGCTGAAGAAATTGGAGGATATGGCGCACAATTTTTTTCCAAAAAGTTGAAACCTAATGAGATAAAAGCTATGATTAATTTTGAAATGATTGGTAAATTTTCAAAATGGGGGAAAAACTCGGTATTTATTACAGGGTTTAATGAAAGTAATTTAGGAAAAATTTTACAAAAAAATAGTCCTAAAGAATTTCATTTTTATCCAGATCCCTACCCAACATATAACTTATTTCATCGTTCTGATAATGCCCCCTTTGTTCGTTTAGGAGTTCCAGCGCATACGATTTCATCAGCTCCAATTGATAAAGATAAATTTTATCATTCACCAGATGACGAAATTGAAACATTACAAATTGATAATCTGAAAATTATTATTGAGGCAATTGCCCAATCGGTACGAACTTTGACCTCAGGTATGGATACACCTACTCGAATCCCACTTGAAGAATAAATCAAAGATAAGTGGAAAAACAAAGAAATTAGAGGGGGTTAGACAGAACATTTGGTAAACAATTTGTCTTAACATTTGTAATAATTTTTAAGAAAGAAGCCAAAAAAAGCGGAAAAATACTATATTTGTTTCTAACTAATTCGAGGTAAAATGACGAGTGAAGAAAAACGAGCCTTTATTTTGCTCAAGTCTATTATTTTCAATTTTCATGGTATTGATGAAGATGAACAAGAGATTCTGGATGAAACGGCGGAGGAATTAGATGCAAGTGAGGAATTGGCTTGGGCGCACAACTTTATCGCTGAAGATTATTATGATGCCTTTGAGCGAGCGCAAGAATTTCTTGACCCTATCATGTTGAAGCTGGATAAAGATAAACGTCTGGATTATCTAAGTAAGGTCTGGACTGCCAATAATCAAAAAGGTTATATTAGTGAAATGGAGGCAACTGCCATGATTAAATTAGCACAAGATTGGCAAATTGAAAATGAATTGATTGAAATGATTAAAAGTTAGTTTCATAATTATACAATAATTAAAAAAACCTATTAAATATACCATATTGGTTATTTGATAGGTTTTTTTATTAGTTGAGCTTCTATTATTCGCTATGTTCTAGTCGAAATCCTATAGCTAAAATTTCAGGTAAGGTATCCAAACGCATATCCTGTCGAATTTCAAACGTATATTTTCCTAATTTATCGAATTTATAATTTTCAAATAATGTAAATCGGCAATCATATAAATCAGAACTTCCTTGACCGAGTGGTCTGCCTGTTGTTGGGTGCATCAAGTTTCCGTCCTGACGTTGCCACTTGGCTTCTTTTCCTGAAGAATATAAAGAATGCTTGACATATAAATTATAGTAAGGATAAGCAATAGTATGACGAACATTATAAAACAAATGATATGATTTTGAGGTATCTATCACTTCAAAAGTAAATTTTACGGTTGAGTCAGCATACCATTTTTTATCTGCAAAATCACGATAATTCTCATAAACTATACCAGACTCGCAGGAACTTAGTTGAAATAGTCCTATCAATATAAGAAACAAAAAAATAAGTTTGTTCATGTTTTTTCGGCAATATTAACAATTAATTTTTTTGATATGTTCTTTTAACTTAAATTATTATTGCTCTTTCATAACGAAAAAATCTCCATGCTCTTCGGGTTGTAAGGCGATGAGATTACAGAGTGTTAAACGTACCAATAATTCAGCGGCCTCCTTTGTTGGAATATCTGCTAACTCAGCAAATTTTTCAGTTGTAATTTTGGTATTTTTCTCCAGATATTGGACTAGCTTTCGTTCATTTTCACCATATGAAAACCCTTGATATGGAGAGGTTTCTTTACCCGAAAATTTTAGAATTTTTCGAACTTCTCGGCTGGTTTGCAAGCTTTTATCTGCCACTCGTAAATAGGCTTTTCCGATCTTTTTTTTGAGGTCATAAAGTCGAAAGATAGGTTTCTGTTTACTTTCCCGAATATAGAAAACTAAAACGGCTCTTTCAGTAGTAATAGTCACTTTCTCAAGTTCATACTGAACAGCAGGACGACAGTATTTAGCAATGTATTCTGTCATGACATATTCATCATCTTCAGGATGTTTGAGTCCTGCAATATGACCATTATCCGCTACACCAATCAACAAGATTCCGCCCTGAGCATTTGCCATAGCTACGATTTCTTTCAGGATTTTAAATGGATAAATCGTTTTTTTCTTAAATTCTAATTGTTGTCCTTCGCCCTGTCGGACTAGTCGCCGAAGTTCTCGGAGAGTCATACCTACTTTTATAATTTATCAAAAAAAGAACTAAAAAAGGCTTTGGAAAAAGTATTCCAAAGCCCTAAAATTACAATAATTTTAATAGAAAATATCTTGATTAGAGATTTATGCAAGAATAGATATTTAGACTTCCAAGTCATCCTCTTCTTGAGGTCGAACGACTTCTAGTTCGTCGTCCAAAAACTCTTCGGTAGCAATGACTGTTGGTTTGGGCATTCGTTCGTAATGTTTCGATATTTCGATTTGTTCCCGATTCTCAAAGACTTCCTCCAAATTATCGACCGTAGTGGCAAAGTCAGATAGTTTATTGCTTAACTCGTCTTTGAGTGTATTCGATAACTGATTAGAACGTTTACCAATCAAGACGATAGCCTCATAGATATTACCCGTGGGCTTCGAAAGTTTCATCAAATCACGAGTGATTAAGGAAGCTTTAGTGGGCGATAATTTTGTCTTATTTGTAGCCATAGACATTTAAGTTTCTTTTAAATGGCAAAGTATGTGAAAATAAATATAAAATACAAATTTGATTAGTTCTTTTTCTGAAGCCATTTTTTCGCTTCCGTTACATCATCAAACATATGAATAGTAACTCTTCCATCTGCAACTTCATTTTTATAATCTTCTATCGTAAATTGCCCAAATACATTAGAAGGCAAAACAAAGGCTTCTTTGGTAAGTCCCAAATCAGCCATTTTGGGCAAAATCACCTCAGCAGCCCACTCCGTATCCTCAGTGTGTAATCCTTCTACTTTTCGGGCATCTACAAACCATTCCAGCATAGGATATTTTTGCTTCAAAATTTCATATTGTTTTACACTTTCAAGTTCACTTTCACGAAATTCATCACTAGAAACATGGTTAGTAGCAATCCAATCTAGGCAAGGAACTTCGGAATCAAGACAAATTTTTACGGAACGATTTTCAAATAGAATCATATGTATTAATTATAGTATTGTTATTAAAGATTATCATTTCAGAAACAACTTTGATTTTTTATAGAAAGATTACGTTTTTAGTATGATTTGGTTTATGCCTTTGCTTAGTTGTTGGCTTGATGTGAAATACTGTATGAAACCAACTCAATATGAATATATTAGGTATTACTTGTCTATTTCTACTAATAATGAATAAAAAATTAATCATGCTTAATAAACAAGTAATTTGCTTATTTATAATAGATGTTCTATATTTGTAATATTATACTATTTTCTTTAAATAAAAAACTATGAAAAATTTAGTACTACGTCAAATAGTATTTTTAGCCATCTTAGGAATTTTGACAAATTGCTCTAAGGATGATGAATTGACGGGAAGCGACTTGAAAGAAATTCTAGACTTTACGCTTCCTGGGCAAGTTTCGAGATTAATTTTGACAGGAGGAATTAACGAGGTGGCGGTCAGTGTCTCAAATGGAACAGACATTACGTCAATTGCTCCTAGTATCCAAGTGTCTCCAAATGCAACAGTTTCTCCTGCATCAGGTGTCTCACAAGATTTTACTTCACCCGTAACCTATACAGTTATTGCGGAAAATGGTACGAAGCAAAAATATACGGTTACCGTGACAGTGGAGGGTAGAGATGATTGTGAAATTAAAAATATAAAGCTTTCTGATGGAGATTGGACAATGTACCCTAAAATTGATTATGAAAATAATATTATTGAGGCAATAGTACCTGGGCATGTTGATATTACCCAATTTGTTCCTGAAATTGAAATACCAATAGGAGCTACATTAGATGGGATTACAGGAGAAGCAGTTAATCTTACTACTCCTATTCAATATACGGTTACTTCTGCAGATAAATCACAAACCTGTACTTATACTTTAAAAGTCATTCAGGCAAAGGATAAAATCTTAGAGTTCAAGTTTGAAGAATTTAATCCTGTCATTTCTGGTGTGATTGATCAAGATAATCAAACCATTACAGTAGAAATTCCTTGGTATAAAGAATTTGATATCTACGATATGATTCCAACTATTACCATTGAGGAAGGAGCGACTCTTGACTTGGCATCAGGTAAACCAAATAGTTTTTTATATCCTCAAGATTATTGGGTAGAACCTGAAGTAGGAGAATGGAAAAAATATACGGTTACAGTGAATGTGGAGGCAGCTCCAACTGTGAAATTTGATGAATTGACAGTGAAAGAATACGAACGTGGAGCTGAAGTAACTGTTACAGGAGAAGGTTTTTCTCATGTGAGTAATTTGGAAATAAGAGGACAGTATAGTGAATATGCTGATATTAAAAAGGTTACACAAAATAGCTTTTCATTTATTATTCCTGAAAGTGCTGAACTGGGAGAATATGAGTTATTAGGAATGGTACGAGATTCTGCATATGTGATGGCAAGTTTTACAGTATTGACACCTGCTCCTGAAATTTCTTCGTTATCTACCTATGAACAAGATGGTAATAACATTGTATATATCGGTGGGCAATATTTTCTTTCTGGAGATAACGAAGTTTATTTTGTGCAAAATGGAACAACATATAAATCAGAAAATTTCTTATATGAAGATAATTATTCAATAGAAGCAATTGTTCCTCACGATATTCGTTCAGGTACATATACTGTAAAAGTTGTAGTAAATAATAAATCTACTACCTCTACTGAAGCCGTTTCCTTAAGCCCAAATAGCAACCCACTCCTAATTTCTTCAGTCAATTCCATGACTGTAAAAAAAGGAGCTACTTTAACTATTTCAGGAAAAGGGTTTAATAGCAAGCTGCCTTATACCGTACAGTTTTTAGGGAGCAAGAATATATATATAGAAGCTAAAACTATCTCAAGCACAACACTCCAAGTTACAATTCCGACTGATTCAGAGACAGGTAAATATGATTTATATATTTACACACATAATGAGGAATTAGATGTTCAGGATAGTAATGGGTTTTATAATATTTCCATTGAATAATAAAATTTCATTCATTTACAAGTTACTGATTATCATTTAGATAAAATCAAAATTAATTTTTCCATAGCAGTTGCTTTGCAAACCCGCTGCTATGGAAAAATGGCGTTTTAGCTTAATAAACAAAGATTTTTAAACAACTTCAATACTAAATATATGTTATAAATCATTTTTAGTAGGGTAGAGTGTTCTATCTATTTCCTAATAAAGGATTTAATTAAATAAAACTGGAATAATAATTATGTTTTTTTTTGAATGAATCCATAGTAGTTAGCTTATGAACTTACTGCTATGGATTTTATAAATTAAAAGATAAGACGATGCTTATTTTTTAAGATTTAATTCTTCAAAAAAGCCTTTTAAAGTCCGTTTTCCGTATTGAGGTGCAATCATTTCCATAGATAAAGTCGTCATAAAGAACTCAATAGGTCCGAATGTTTTGGAAGATAAAAACAATCTTGCAGTAGAAATTAAAAATTTTCTGAACCAATCAGGAATATAGGTGATTTTCTGAGGCTTATGTTGAACTTCAAAGGCTATTTCTGCAATTTGACGTTGGGTTAAAATTTGAGGTCCTCCTACTTCTGTTTCTTGTATCTGATTTTCAATCATTTCTACGCAAAAAGTAGCCAAGTCGTAGCCATGTATCGGATTAATTTTCAAATTTCCATCTCCAAATATATAAGCCCGTCCGTTCTTTGCCATTTCAAAAACTTCGCCTAAATCTGAAAAGAAACCATTAGGTCGAACTATGCAATAATCTAGTTCTGAGTTTTTTAGAGCCTTTACAAAGCGTTCTTTTGCTTCACATATTTTTAAATTTGTGAGTTTATCACCATTTAAAACTGAAATGTAAATGAACTTCGAAACTTTCGACTTTTGGGCTTCATGTAATAAGTTAGCATTGGCTTGATAATCGACATCCATATAGGAAAAACCTTCTTTTTGTTTGGTAATTCCTACAGTTGAAATCACTACATCTATTCCTTCACAACAACCTATAATAGACTTAGGATCAGTTAATTCAGCTTGAATAATGGAGTTAGCGGAAATTTGTTTTTGTTTTAATCTTTCAGTATTTCGAACTATAATGGTCGTATCATATCCTTTTTCTTGGAGGACTTGAGCAATATATCGTCCCAAATATCCTGTTGCTCCTGCGACTAAAATTTTTTTTGAGTTCATCGGTTTGGCTTTTTTAATTTTTAGAACCCAAATTTCGGAGGTAGCGCAAAAAATCTTCTTGACGATAATCAAGAAAAATCAGCTTTGTTTCTTTTCTTGGACTCTTTTCTTTATTCGACTTAAAGTTTCTGCTGAAACTCCCAAATAAGAAGCAATGTAGTTTTGAGGAACTCGTAAGAATAAGGCTCCATTTTGGTTCAATAAATCCGAGTATCGTTCTTCAGGAGATAGACAAATAAAATTGGCAATCATTTTTTGGCACATAATTAACTCGCCTTCTGTGGCTATTTGTCCAATTAATTCCATTTGAGGAATTCTACTCAATAATTTGTCTATTAATAACTTATGAAGATGAATGACTTCACATTCTTCAATGGCTTGATAATTTTCCTGAGCGGGTATGCCATAGGTATAGCTTTCACCTGCACAGATAAATTTTCCCTCAGGATAAAAGAAAGCTGTTTTTTCGTGACCATCTACATTATAAAATAATCGAACCATTCCTTTACAAACAAAATAAATCGTTTGGGAAATTTCGCCTGCTTGAAATATGACCTCATTTTTTTTATAATGAACTACCGAAATATTTTCCCGAATAAAAGAAATTTCATCTTCATTAAGTGAAATATATTGCATTAGATAAGTGAGAAATGAAGTCATATTTTGATAGAAATTTTAGCTAAAATGTTTAATAGAACAGAGCTTTATAGTACTCTACTTTACTAAAATTTTATTGATTTACAAATTATTGATTATCATTTAGATAAAATCTAATTTAATTTTTCCGTAGCGGTGGATTTGCAAACCCACTGCTACTATTACGGAAAAATGCCGTTTTAGCTTAATAAACAAAGACTTTTAAATAATTTCAAGATTAAACATATTTTATAAATCATTTTTAGTAGGGTAGAGTAGGTTTATACTTTGAAAAAAAACTTACTAAATCCTAAAATTTAGCAAGTCTTTTATCAGAAGGAATATTTTAGACAAAAGCCTGAATTCCAGTAATTTCTTTACCCAAAATCAATAAATGAATATCGTGTGTGCCTTCGTAAGTAATTACGGATTCTAGATTTGCCATGTGGCGCATAATCGGGTATTCACCTGTAATGCCCATTCCTCCTAACATTTGACGGGCTTCCCGTGCGATATTAAGGGCAATTTCGACATTATTTCGTTTTGCCATTGAGATTTGGGCAGTGGTGGCTTTTCCTTCATCTTTGAGTTTCCCGAGTCGCCATGCCAGAAGTTGTGCCTTTGTAATTTCAGTTAGCATTTCAGCTAATTTCTTCTGCATCAATTGAAAAGAAGCAATCGGCTTATTGAATTGGTGACGTTCGAGGGCATATTTTCGAGCCGTTTCATAGCAGTCCATTGCTACACCAATAGCTCCCCAAGCAATTCCATAACGTGCTGAATCTAAGCATTTCATAGGCGCACCCAAACCTGTTTTACCTATCAAAATATTTTCGGCTGGAACTTGTACATTATCAAATACTAATTCGCCTGTACAACTGGCTCGAAGTGACCATTTATTATGGGTTGTAGGTGTGGAAAATCCTTCCATGCCTCGTTCTACGATGACTCCTACAATACGATTCTCATCATTTTTTGCCCAAACAATAGCGATATCTGCTTCAGGGGCGTTTGAAATCCACATTTTTGCACCATTCAAAAGGTAGTGATCGCCTTTTTTTTGAAGTCGGGTTTCCATCCCACTGGGATTTGAACCATGATTTGGCTCAGTCAAACCAAAACAACCTAAAATTTCACCTGTTGCCAATTTAGGAAGGTATTTTTGGCGTTGTGCTTCTGTTCCAAATTCATAAATAGGAAACATAACTAATGAGCCTTGTACTGATGCTGTTGAGCGCATTCCCGAATCACCACGCTCAATTTCTTGCATAATGACACCATAAGACGTATAATCAAGCCCTGCTCCGCCATAAGTTTGGGGAATAAAAGGACCAAATGCCCCAATTTCTCCAAATTTTTTGACCAAATGACTGGGAAAAATATTGTTTTGGGCGCAATGCTCAATAATAGGACTAATTTCTTGTTTGACGAAATCCCGTACCGAACTTCGAATCAAACGTTGCTCAGAACTTAATAAATCTTCAATGCCATAAAAGTCAGGCATTTCATAGGTATCTACCTTTTGAAGACGTGGAATATCTGAGGAATTTGAATTCATTTTTTTATAGTTTTTAGAGGTGTTTTAAATTGGTTTTTGGTCTAAAACTAAAAAATATTATGCAATTCCGAGGCGAATCTGGTCAGGTTTTTTTTAGGAGACGGAGATTAAATAGAAAGCTAAAGATGAAGAGATAGGTTTATTTTTCACCATATTCAATATTGATTTGACCAAATACATTGAGTCCAACAATATGAATCATGACGGGAGTGATATGGGCAGACATGGAAAAAATTTTAGGTTTGCCTAAGATTTGTTGGAGAATGCTTGAGCCTCGAATTGTTTCTTGGCTCTCACCCCAAATGTTTAGGAATTGTTGTCTGACGATGGCGTATGCTGGGACTTTAATGTTTACTTTTCCCATGAAATCATAATTTTCGATAACAATCTTATTATCAAATTGCGTCATATGCTGAAGATCTATAATAGTTTCTCCGAATATGGTACGATTCGTAAAGTTAGGATGGCTTAAATCTCGCCCAAAAATTACTTTTTTTCTTAGTATGTTTAAATAATGAGGTTGAGACGAAGTTCTTAGGGTGTATATGTGGTGTTTATCTGAAGAATATTGGTCTGGAAAATCATAAATCACATCTTCTAGTTCCTCAATCGATGTAGCTTGAATCGCAGCCTCAACCCGTTTGGCATAGGCATGAGCATCTAAATCATTATTGATGAAAGCCTTACTAAGCATTTCGATGACTTGCTTTCGCTTTTTTTCAAGTCCGAAAATGGTCTGCCGTTTTTTAGGGTTTTGATCAGATGACTTATCCATAGTCCTAAGTTCTAAAAAAATAGTAACTTTATCAAATTGATAAAGTTTTGATTCTATTTGAATGTGGCTTTTTCTTGATATGTGATTAATTTAATATGGTTTTTAGCTTGGGTTAAATATAAAGTTCTTAATTCAGCTCAAAATCAAATTATTTTATATTATTAATAATCAATGAATTAAAAGGAAAAAGACACTAATATTTGTTTCCTTAAAGCATAAAAAATACCTGAGATGAACTCTAAAATGACTTTAAAAATACCAATTCAAGTTTCTTTGATTACTAATGAAGCGGATTTTGTTCTTGCCAAAAAAATTCGTTATCAAGTTTTTGTTGAAGAGCAGTTAGTCAGTAGTGAAGATGAGTTTGATGAATTTGAAGATAGTTCTCGTCATTTCTTAGCTTTACAAAATAATAATCCTGTTGGTACGGCTCGTTGGCGAAAAACCGAGAAAGGTATCAAATTAGAACGTTTTGCAGTTTCAGAGTCAGCACGAGGATATGGTGTAGGGAGTGCTTTGGTAAAAGCTATTTTGACTGATATTCAGAATAATATACCGCAAGAAAAAGATAACCCATTACTTTATTTGCATGGTCAAGTCACGGCAATGAAGTTGTATGCTAAATTTGGATTTGAAAAAGTTGGTGATAAATTTGATGAATGTTCTATCCAACATTATAAAATGATTAGATTTTTGTATTAATTTAGTCTAATTATCTAGAAATATTGTTAGTATTATTTGATTTTGAGATAGATAATTTCTTTTGTTAAATTTTTGTAAAACCGAATGAAAATTAATCAAATTATTACGGGAAACTGTTTAGAAGTTCTGGCTGAGCTAGAAGATAATTCAGTAGATGTAACGATCACTTCTCCTCCTTATTTTCAGCAAAGAAACTACGGAAATGGATTAAAAGGCATTGGTAATGAACAAGATGAATCAGAGTACTTAGAAAAACTTTTACGAATTTTTTGGGAAACGGTAAGAGTTACGAAAGATACAGGAACAATCGTCTTTAATTTGGGAGATAAGTATATCAATGGAGGATTATCACTATTGCCCTATAAATTTGCAATTGAGGCTACAAAGAATAAAGAAATATTTCTGATTAATCAAATTACTTGGTCAAAACTTAATCCTACTCCACGACAAGACAAACGTAAATTGATTCAGGCTACTGAACCATTTTTTGTTTTTGCAAAATCAAAAAACTATCACTTTGATTTAGACAATTATTTAAAACATTTCGATGATTTGGCAAAAAATTCACGTAAAAAACCTTCTGAAAAGCTGGGAAAGAGATATTTTGATTTGATTGATAATTCAGGTTTAACCGAAATTGAAAAACAAAAAGCAAGAGCTGAATTAAAAGATACAATTCAGGCAGTTTTTCGGCGGGAAATTGATAGTTTTCGAATGAAAATCAGAGGGATACATAAATTAGCATACGGAGGGCAAGCAGGTGGACGTAATAATCAGATTAAAAATCAAGGGTATTCAATTATCAAAATTCATGGTAAAAAAATGAAGAAGGATATTGTTGAAAGTCCTGTTGAAACGACAAAAAATAACTCACACCCTGCGGTTTATCCACTTTATATTATTCAGGAATTAATTAAGTTATTAAGTAAACCTGATGATATTATTTTAGACCCATTTTCAGGAAGTGGAACAACCTGTTTAGCTGCTCAGAATCTATCCAGAAATTATATTGGTATTGAAATAAATACAGAATATGTAAAATTATCCAAAGAACGTTTACAAAAAGAAGCCTTTAATCATGAATTATTTGTATGAAAGCAACTAATATTTTAGAAGAAATTTATGCTCAGGTAACTGATTCAGGTTCAAATACTGAATATGCGAAACATATCAATATATTAATTGAGAAAATTACTAAGAACAAATCATTAGTTTCTGCAATTGCTACAAGTCTTTTAAAAAAGATAGTTTCACCTGAACAAGATATTCGACTTCATCGGACTGATTTTGAGGGTGGATATTCGGCACGAAGTTTAGATACTAAAATAATAACTCCCTTTTTTAAAAAGTATTTTTTGAAATATGCCAACAAAGAATCTGCTTTTTTGACTTTAGCCACTCGTGAGCGCATCAAATGGACAAAAGAAGAAGGTAAAAACCTGAAAATCAGAAATAAAATATTAAAAGAAGCCTTTCTGTCTGTTCTGGAAATAGTGGAAAACGACCCTAAAATGGCTCGTGAAATTTTAGCCTATTTATTCTTCAAACTAAAAGAATTAGTCAAGGAAGATAATGTCCTATTTCATCAAGTAGAAGCACAAGAATTGAAAGGGACTTTAACGATTCCTTTGGTTATCAAACTTTTAGAGGAACATTTTAGTACAAAATTGGCTTCTCGTTTACCTGTTATTGCGATTTATTCCATTTATGAAATCATCTGTACTTTATTTAATCGTTACGATAATAAATTTTTAAAATCATTAGCAGTTCATACGGCTTCAGACAAAAAAGGATTTGGCGATATTGAAATATATGATGCTGATAATAAACCCTTTGAAATTATTGAGATTAAACATCAAATTCCAATTGACCGCTATTTGATTTATGATATTCTGCGAAAAATTAATGCAACTCCGCTTCAACGTTATTATGTACTGACCACATTCTCAGGAACGTTTGTAAATCAAACAGAAGAAGATTTTATTTTCAAATTGAGTACTCAACTTAAAAAAGAAAAAGAGTTAGATTTGATTGTAAATGGTGTTATTCCTTCCTTAAAATATTATCTTCGTTTTATTGATGATTATGAGTTATTTATCGAATCTTACTCCAAAAATTTAGTTAAAGATGCCCGAAACTCAACCGAAATCAAAACAACACACCTGAAAAGTTGGCAAACAATTTTACAGAAATACGATATTAACTAAGTCGAAAATTCCTATCTTATTGATATACAAAAATATGGCAGAAGAAGTAAAAGTTTTTGCACCTGCAACGGTAGCAAATGTCGCCTGTGGGTTTGACGTATTAGGTTTTGCACTCCATGAACCGGGTGACGAAATTATTATGCGAAAAAATGATTCGGGTGAAGTTTCTATTCTCGAAATTACGGGAGATGAAGGAAAATTACCACTCAACCCGCTCAAAAATACGGCAGGTGTAGTGGTGATTGATTATCTGAAACATATCGGAAAATCGAACCAAGGGATTGAGTTTATTTTACACAAAAAAATGCCTTTGGGAAGTGGTTTGGGGTCGAGTGCTGCGAGTGCTGCTGCTGCTTTGGTTGCTATTAATGAGTTGATGGGCAATCCTTTAAGTCGAGCAGAATTATTACCTTTTGCTATGGAAGGAGAACGTTTGGCTTGTGGAGCAGCCCATGCTGATAATGTTGCTCCTGCTTTGTTGGGTGGATTTGTTTTGATTCGGAGTTATTCGCCTTTGGATATTCTGCCAATTGCACCACCTGAAAAATTAGTAGCTACGGTAATTCACCCACAAATTGAAATTCGAACAAAAGACTCTCGTAGTATTCTTAGACACAGTGTTTTACTGAAAGATGCCGTGACACAATGGGGAAATATTGCAGGTTTAGTAGCTGGTCTTTTAACTAAAGATTATGGATTAATTCAACGTTCGTTAAAAGATGTAATTATTGAACCTATTCGTTCTTTGTTGATTCCTTATTTTGATGAATTAAAAAAATCAGCATTAGAAGCTGGAGCATTAGGATGCAGTATTTCAGGATCAGGCCCTTCGATTTTTGCCTTGAGTGATTCTCAAGAAACAGCCCAAAAAGTAGCCAAAGCAATGACTCAAGTTCTTGAAAGAACAACAATTGGCTATGATATTTATGTTTCTCCTGTGAATGCAGAAGGACCTATAGTTTTATCCAAAAAATAAATAAAATACTGGATTAATTTTTATGAGAGGTTGTTTGATATTCTAACAGCCTCTTAAATAATTAGGTGTGTTTTCAAAAAAATAAAAACAAAAGATCGCTCCTTTGACTTTTGGAAGAAACGAAATTTTGTACCCAAAAAGGCTAAAAAAAATGCACACAAGCAATCGTTTAATTCATGAAACGAGTCCGTATTTATTGCAACATGCCCATAACCCTGTAAATTGGTATCCTTGGAGTGAAGAAGCTCTTAAAATTGCACGATTCGAAGATAAACCGATTATCGTAAGTATTGGTTATTCGGCTTGTCATTGGTGTCATGTGATGGAACGAGAATCCTTTGAAGACCAAGACATTGCGGCGATTATGAATGAGTTTTTTGTGTGTATTAAAATCGATCGTGAAGAACGCCCTGATCTTGACCAAATTTATATGGATGCTGTTCAGGCGATGGGAGTCAATGGGGGATGGCCTTTGAATGTTTTTTTGATGCCTGATGGGAAACCATTTTATGGAGGTACATATTTTCCTGTTCAGCACTGGGTTGCTTTATTGCGTCAGATTTCGAATGCTTTCCGAAAACAACGAAATGAGCTTTCAAAGTCAGCAGATAATTTTGCTCAGATAATTGCTCAAAGTGAAATTCAAAAATACAGCTTATCCGCTCAAAATCAAGATTTTAAAATCGAAGATTTGGAAACAGGTTTTCGACAAATGGCAGAAAGTTTTGATAAGCAAGAGGGTGGGGTAGGGGTTGCTCCCAAATTTCCAATGCCTTCGATTTATCAATTTTTACTTCGATATTATCAATTGACCCAAAATCAAGAAGCTATTAATCAAGTCAATCGGACATTGGAAGCAATGGCTTTAGGTGGAATTTATGACCAAATTCGAGGAGGATTTGCAAGGTATTCAGTTGATGGACGATGGTTTGCACCACATTTTGAAAAAATGCTGTATGACAATGGGCAGTTGTTAAGCTTATATTCTGAAGCCTATTCCTTAACCAAAAATCCACTTTATAAAAAAGTAGTTTATGAGACGATTGAATTTATTGCTTGTGAATTAACTTCAAATGAAAGTGGTTTTTTCTCAGCATTAGATGCAGATAGTGAAGGTGAAGAAGGTAAATTTTATATTTGGGAATATGAGGAATTACAACAAATTTTACATGAAAATATAGAATTATTTTTGGATTATTTTTCAATAGAGAAGGAAGGAAATTGGGAAAAAAACTACAATATTTTATATCGAAAACAAACCGATAAAGCTTTTACAGAAAAACACCAAATTTCGCTTTCTGAATTACAAACTAAAGTCAAATTATGGCAATCTACTTTATCTAAAAGACAAAATCAACGCCCTCGACCAAGTTTAGATGATAAGATTTTAGCGGCTTGGAATGGATTGACTATAAAAGGTTTAGCCAATAGTTTTGCCATTTTTGGGAAAGCTTCATTTTTAGAATTGGCACAAAAGAATGCTGATTTCATTCTCGAAAAGATGCAAAAAAATGGACAACTTCAACGTTCTTATAAGAATGGAAAAAGTCGGTTTTTAGGAACATTAGAAGATTATGCTTGTGTTATTGAGGGATTAATTGCACTTTATCAAGTTAGTTTTGAAGAAAAATATTTATACAAAGCCCAAAAATTAACAGAATATACTTTAACGAATTTTTATGACTCAGATGAGGAGTTCTTTTTTTATACCGACAAAACAGGAGAGAAATTAATTGCCCGAAAAAAAGAAATTTTTGATAACGTGATTCCTGCCTCAAATTCAATCATGGCAAGAAACTTACATCATTTAAGTTTATTTTTTGAGCGAAACGACTATGAAGAAATTGCTCAAAAAATGTTGGCTAAAATGTCTAAGCTCATTCAGACCAAAACAAGATTTGTTTCAAACTGGAGTAGTTTGATGACTGAATTTCTTGAGCCTACGGTAGAGATTGTTATTACAGGGAAAGAAAGTAGAAAGTTTGCTTCTGAAATCCATAAACAGTTCATTCCCAATAAAATAATTTGTGCTACAGAGACAGAAAGTAAACTGCCTTTGTTTCAAAATCGTCTTGAAAACTTGGAAAAAACAACTATTTTCGTTTGTCGGGATAAAGCTTGTTTATTGCCTGTACATTCAGTGAAAGAAGCTTTAGCTCAGCTTTGAGTGAAGTAAAAACCAAGCCTTTTTTTAAGGATTTGTAATTGCTCATAAGACATGAGCAATTACAAACAATTATTTTAAAATACTACTTTTTTTCATAAATAACCTTCTCTGTTTTTACAGTTTTGACTAATCGAATTCCAATAGGCAAACAGTCCGAATGATTTCCGTTTTTATCAAAAGGCTGTCCATGTCCTGAATCGGCATCGGAAATTTCAGCATCGGGTTGCTCTAAAAATCCAATTACCTTGACCTCTGTTCTACGATTAGCTTGGTGTTCGGCTGGGGTACAACGCACTCCGTCAGCACATTGATTAGTCAGTTGATATTCTCCGTAACCCTTGGCAGTAATTCGTTCGGATGAAATTCCATTTTTAATGATATAGGCTACCGAAGATTTCGCTCGATTATCTGATAAAACTTCATTATAACGGAAACTTCCTCGACAATCTGTATGCGATCCTAGTTCTACTTTTAGATAATTGTGCTGTGTTAAAAAATCAACTAATTCATCTAAAACTTTAGCCGCATCAGGACGAATATTATATTTATCGAAATCAAAATATAAATTTTCTACGGTGAATGTTTGATTCAATTCTATCTTATCCAGCTCTAAATCTCGTTCAGGTTCAACGGTTTGGAATACTAATTCGCCTGTTTGAATTTTATAACAATCAGGTAAATAATAACGCTTAACACCTCGCACTACATACGAAGTCATCGTATCTAAACACGCTGTAAATCGCCCTTCGGCATCAGTCATTGTTTCCTCCAATTCTTTGGTTTCTTCATTGAAAATAAATACCGTAGCATTGGCTAAAGGTTGTTTTGTTTTCTTCTCGACTACCCGACCCTGATAACTGATACAAGTGGGAACTTCTAGTTCTAGTCGTAAATTTACCCGTACAGTATCCTGAACCCCAATGGGTACATCTTCGATTTTAAAATCGGTACCAAAGGGAATTTTCTCACCTGTGACTTGGTAAACTTTGTCGGTTGTAATGTCAAAAAGATGATTTCCTTTTTTATCAGAAACACTTTTATCTAATATTACAGAATCTTCATAATCAATTAATTGTAAATCGGCATTTTCCAGATTCTCAACAATTACTTCGTTTGGATATTTTTTAAATAACTTGATATTAACCAACATAATCGCAGGTTGAGGAGTAGGTAATTCGGCACTATAAATATCGTCATCGCCCGTTCCTCCTTCTCGATTAGAACAAAAATGCCCTCTTTTGCGGTCTTCAGACAAAATTAATCCGAAGTCATCCGTAGAAGTATTGATAGGAAAACCTAAGTTTTTGATACGTTTGGCATATACTGAATCCTTCGTAATTTTACTTAGTTTTACTCGATAAATATCTAAGCCACCTAAGCCTTCTCGTCCATCCGAAGCAAAGTAAAGCGTATTATCTGACGCTATAAACGGAAACATTTCTTTGCCTTTGGTATTAATATGTGATCCTAAATTTACGGGAGTAGCCGTAAATAGGGAATCAACTGGAATCATGTAAAGATCTGTTTCTCCGATACTTTCAGGTCGATCAGAGACAAAAATTAAGGTTTTCCCATCAGGAGTAATTGTAGGGTGTCCGTTAGAAATCTCAGGATTATTAAAAGGTAAATCTTGAAAATTGGAAGCTTTTTTTCCTGAATCTAAATCTGCTAGGTACAAACTTAATTTATGAACTTGCTCTTCACTTTTTTGAGTTTTTCCTTTGAAAAACTGATTTCGGGTAAAAATTATTTTTTGTTCTTTGTCAAATACACATAATGTTCCATCATGAAACTTAGTGTTAATATCTAACTTAAAAATTTTGGGGTCAGAAAACGAAGTATCACTATCCTCAATGCGTTCTGCAAAATACATATCCAAAAATCGTTCTTCTGTCCATTTGAAAGTTCGCTTTATAAGTTCGGGTTTGGGTCGAGAAGACGAAAAAACAACTCCATTTCGGAAATAGGCTACGCCAAAATCGGACTGCTCGGAATTGGCATTAATCTCCCAAACTTTGTATTGTGCTGAATCCCGATAAAAACGTTCTAACTTTTGAATCCCTTCAATTTTTCGTTCAGGACGAATATCTTGGAGTTCGAGTTTTTCAACATCCTTTTTATATTCTTCGTACCATTTCTTGGCTTGTTCATAACGTCCGATTTGACTCAAAGATTCGGCAAAATATAACTTATGTTCAGGATTAATTAATAAGTCTTCCTTAATGATTTTAGCATACCAAATAGCCGAATTTTTAGGGTCATTTAACATCCGATAACACCCTGCAATTTTGAGCTTAACTTCTTTATTATCAGGTTCTTTTTCGAGTACTTTAAGGTAACTTTCAACCGCTCCCGTATAAGCATAAAAAGTAAATAGTTTCTCAGCGCGGCGGTAATGTCCCTTGAGGTCGGAGGTTACATTTTGAGCTTGTAGGGAGGATAAAACTCCCCAAATTAGGAAAATTACTAATCCATAAATTTGTTGATTGGACTTCATGTTTTGTTTTGATTTTAATGAGGTTGATATGTCATCTAACCATAGTTAAGTATGTTTCAATCTTTATGCCATTTTTGGTAATTTATGTAATTACATCAATCCTAAAATGTGAATATATGGTGTCAAAATATAGGGATAATTCTTACAAAAGTAAAAAAATCCCTCTAACTTTATAAATGAAATTTTATCAACTGATCTTTTAAATTATGCCCTCAACTCAATCATTACTCAAGTTATTTGAAGCCGTTGCTGAAAAAGCTCAATGTGGACTTGAACACGCCGATTTTGGTTTTTTGAGCGAAGAAATTAACCGTTCAGGAAGTGAAATTTATATTACGCAGCGGTATTTATATGATGCTTTTCAGAAATCTCGTAAGGCTTCTGAAATCAATCAGAAAGAAGTCAAACTAAATATTGCATATTTGAATGAAATTGCAAAATATTTAACATTTAGAGATTTTATTTCTTTTGAAAAATCATTAATTGAACCACCACATCCCATTTTAGAAGGTTGTTCAGGGTTTTGGTATAGTTATGTGCGTTGCAACTCGGGACGAGATGATATTTTAATGTCGCCTGTACGGATTTTTAGAGAGGAACAAAAAACATTTTTTGAGCTTCGGAGTCCTATTCGTAAATTTCGAGGTGAACTTAAACTTAAAGGGGCGTGTCTATCGGTCTTCTTGGAAACCGCTCCCTCGAAGGTATTGCATTTAGTTTTCCAAATTGGATTTTGTACTACACCAAAAGTATTACGAGGCATTTTCTCAGGTATTTCTACAGGGGGAAATCCAATTTGTGGGCGAGAAATTTTAGTAAAAACCGAGCATCAGAGTTATGAAACAATGCAAAATCAAAAAATTCACCTTCAGAAAGAAGTGAATAATAACTCATTTTTAGACCCAAAAATTGCAGATTATTTTGCGGATTATGATACGAATTATCTCAAAATTTCAAGTGGGAGTACTTTCGATTTAGATGATTTAATGATTTAAAAGGGAATAAAATGATGTATAATTAATTCCAATAGTGTGTTAGTTTTGCCTAATCCTTAAAAAGTTAAAATATTGATTTTTAGTAAATTAATATTTATTTTCATAGCATAGGGTTTACAAATCCTACACTATGTAAGTAATTGATTACCAATAAATTAAAATTTTTTAAAAATTATATTAACAACAATAGTTCGTAAGTTTTGCCTAACTCTCAAAGATTTTTAAACTTTTTGAGAGTTAATATATTGATTTCCAATAAATTAGTGTTTGTTTCCATAGC
>DDLX01000001.1 GCA_002340355.1 Cytophagales bacterium UBA2561 | reverse complement strand
ACTTGAAAAACTTCTACTTTTAATAGTCATTCCAAAGGGATAATAATCGTTTGCGGAGATGACATCAGTCGTAAAATCTCCCAATTTTTTATCCGAGATAACAGCTAACACATTCCCTAAATGATTGGAGAGTTCATAATTTCGATACCCTAAAACCAGTTTTCCGTAATCATCTGTTTTAGGAGTATATATACCTAAGCGAGAAGAACCATAGATATGAAATTCCTCAATTTTAGTCTCCTTGTATGTAGCTAAAATATTCCCCGTAGCATCACGGACGTAGTGCGTAATAGAAATAAACTCACTTTTTTGTACTGTTTTTTGGACACGGTTTCCATACGACTGACTTTAGCAACTTTACCGTAAACGGTCCAATGAATTGAGTCCTGAATGGTTTTCCCGTCTTTGTTTTCGGCGGAATAAATGAGATTTCCAATTTCATCGTATTGGTAACTGATATTGAGATGATTAGAGACATTCACTTGTAAAATCTATATTTTCATCTTTTTTAATTGAAATAGGATGAATCTCTTCAATGTAATAATGATTTAGCTTGATATATTCTTCATAGTCAGCTATGTATGGCTGATAAAAATAACAAGCACGTAATAGAATACTAGTATCCCTAACATATTTCCCATATTGACTCATAAAATTCTGATTATAGGCATAATCAAAAAAACTACTCATTTCTCCCCCCCCAAGATATAAGGTATCAAATGGGTTAATCTTACAAACTGATGAGCCTCGTTGTCTTGTTGCTATCTTAAACGTATCTTGTTCTATTACAATGAAAAATGAACCAAATCGTTTTTCATAAAATGTATTATCACTAGATTGAAATAAAAGCGTATCGTGAGATAAATTAATAATTCTGAAAAAAAAGTAAACCTCAGATGCGATTGGTGTATCAATACAACCATTATGATGTATTCCCACTAAACTAATTTGTGCTGTATGATTTAGAAAAATATTTGATTTCATCTCACAGCTTAAAGTCATAATAAGCAATATAAAACAAATAATATATTTCATTTTTTGTCTGGATAGGGTTTATAAAATCTAAAAGTATAAACTCTTTTTTTAAGTTCCTGTTGTTGATACTTGGGTAATTTCTTAAAAGTAGGATGTTTTAATTGAGCTTGATACGCTTTCCAGTGACTCCTCTGGCTTACTGGTATATTAGGTGTACGGCTTGGATCATCTCCACCATATAAATTCACACCATGTCCCTGATACTCATGTACACCCAAGTAATTTTGGATAGATTCAACTGTATATAAATCGTCTCTATGTGAGTCTATAACTGCTGTGACTTTTATACGTCCTCTATAATTTTTTGGTGGTTTATGTGGATGAATAGCATCTGGATAAGATGCTCCATATCTCCAATACCGAGCAGGGTTATTGAATCCCGCAGGTTTTCCACCAATGGACTTTTTCGTATAAATAGATACTTTTTCTCTATATAAACGTTTAAAATTGACATCTTCTGGATCCATCTGTAACAAAACATGGGTATAAATATTTGACTGCGCTTCTATTGATAAATCTGTATCTTTAATCTTTGAGGTTGCCTTGTCTTGTTGAATATCAGTAGATTTTACTTTCCCTGAATTCTGTTCATACTTCTCAAATGTTTTTTTGTCGGTAATAAATATTTCACCTGCAAATCCATTTTCATCCGTACCTAAGAAATTCCCATCCTTATCATAATAGGGACTTATGATGTCCCCAAGTGGATCATTGTTTTGAATAGGATTACTACCCATAGTAGTATATGGACTTTCTGAAGGAGTTTGAGCAGTTTTAGGGTCAATAGACCACCATTTTACAATTTCAGTATCTAACTGTCTAAAATGGGTAGTATAGTTATTTTCCCCTAAGTCATTATCTTTCTCAGAACCTTGATAACCGAACCGATATTCCTCAGTTACAAAACTTCGACTTTTAATGATCATCCCAAAGGGATAGTAGTCATTCGCAGAAACGACATCGGCTTCAAAGGTCGTTCCATTTAAGATTTTTTTGTCGGAGATAACGGCTAACACATTTCCTAAATGATTGGTGAGTTCATACGACCGTCTTCCAAGAATAAGTTTGTGAAAATCATCTTTTTGAATCTGTTTATTGGGGTCAGTAGGATGAGGTTCATAAGGGATTTTGTACGTCCCCAAACGAGTACTCCCATAAATATGTAACTCTTGTACTTTTCGATTGGTGTAGGTCGCCATGATATTTCCCGAAGCATCTCGGACGTAATGCGTGGTGGTAAATTCAATGCTCCCACTCATCCGCTTTTCAATTAATTTCATCACCCGATTGCCTGATCCATCATAACGGTAATTAATCGTCATAAAATCCATTCCTTTTTTCCGAATCACTTGGGCGACTTTGCCATACACCGTCCACTTTATCGTGTCTTGTACGCCATTCTCTTCGGATAATTTCAAGTTGCCAATTTCATCGTATTCGTAGGCAATGTTTAAACTCCCGTGGTACTTGGGTTAAGCCAGAGGCTTTAGAAATAAACGGCACAAGCAAAGATGCTTGCGCCAGACGGGGACGCTACGCTAAACACTAAGCCGAACGAGGGATGCTTGAGCCAGACGGAGTTACTTCTTTTTGATAAAAAGGTGCGCCTTTTTTGGGAGCTAACCCGAACGGGGGAGGCATTTAATTAAACACTTCCGATTAACTATAATTAACGTGAGCATAAACACAACCAGAGTCCAAAAGCTTATGTTCAGTAGGGTATTATGAATACTATTAGGCTCAAATATATTATTCAAAAATAAAGGATGCTCCATTAAATAACGCATAATTGATTTAAACATACTTTTTGGAGCCCAGCCATTAAAGAAGATAATGGTAATTATAGATAATATAAAATAACCTACAAAAAAATATATCCCCACTCGTATTGCAATTTTCACCTTCATTATTTCACTCCTTTTTTCTTTAACTTTTTGGCAAGCTTTCTTATTTGTTCATTAGCTACTTGCTCTTCATTTACATTAGGTGTTGACTCGTCATCAGGTCTAGCTAGATCAAAATGAGGTCCTGATGGACCCACATTCTCCATCCCACCTTCTGCAAACTCTGCATCGCTTTTAGGGTTACTTAATTTATCTTGTGGAATATCATGTCGGATTAATTGACCAATTTTACCCTGTTCTTGATACATTACCAGTTCTTTGTATAAATCTGAATCATCAGAAATTGGAGACCCAACCAAAATTAAGTTATCCACCTTATATCCTAAGTCAATTAAAGCTAATGCAATATGAGCCTGTGCAACACTACCATAAGAATAACCAATTAAGTTTAACTGTTCTCCTAATTCAAAAAGTCTCATTTTCTTATCCAAAGGGATAAGCGAAGTATCTAAAAATCAGGCTATATTCTAACCATTTATTTAAATTGTAGCATTTTAGATATCGCCAAATATAAAGAGGTACTCCAAATTAATACTATCAAAGTAAAGTATAATATTGGATTGTCAAATAGGTGATTTAACCTCAAAAAAGTGAGAGTTTCAAAAAAATCATTATGATAGTGAAGAGAGTTGTAATCAAAATAACGTTTATGATAATACAATAAATAGCAAATTTTACATATGCTCAATATACACAGCGCAATTGTTACTATTCTTTTATTATAACATAATAATAGTAAAAATAAGATACAGTATAGTACATAGTTGCCAACAGAAAATAATACCTTAGAAACACCTATCAAATCTAGAATAAGTGAGCCAATAGAACTTATAAAAACAAACAATATGGAAAATCCCCATATTATATTATTCACCTTTTTCATTATAATATTTAAATTTACCTCCATATATTTCAACTAACTCTTCTTTTGTCATGATTTGTGGTTTGACCCATTTTCCATTTTTTGTCCAAAAGTATTCCGTTCCATCTTTGGAGCTACCAAAATAAACAGCGACATGTGCATTTTGACGTTTCATTCCCAGTAGATTGTCTATATCACCTGTAAAGCCATCGTCTTGAAAGACCAGTAAAGTTCTCCCAACCACTTTATTATCTTCTTTTGGTTTTTTAACATAACTTTTATCAAGAAACTCCCCAAATTCATTCTGTATTTCTACATCTGTTGTCTTGTATT
>DDLX01000037.1 GCA_002340355.1 Cytophagales bacterium UBA2561 | reverse complement strand
GTTAAGCCCCACTGCGCTGATGGTACTACCTTCACACGTAGAAGAGTAAGACGCTGCCGATTCAATCCTAACCCCTTTCCCAAAAGAAAGGGGTTTTCTTTTTTATCCCCCCTTTTTCGAAATAATACTAAACAATAAAAAATAGTACCTTTATAGCCTGTTAAAAACAAACTGTATTACTAAACTTTATGTACAAAAAAACTCTATTATTACTTTCGGATATTGTGAAATAGGTAGCTTCTTATGTTTAAGCTACTATCCTGCCTTCTGGAGATTTCTCCAGTCATTCATCTTTATTTTAATGTGTAAGTATTAGCTTGATATGTAAATCTGTGAAAGATTTATATATTGATAATTGTATTATACCAATCTTAATTAAGAATATATCTTGCTGTTGTTTTTTTTGTGTTCAAGAATATTCAGATATAATTATACTATCACATCATTTCTATAATTAAATTTTATCTATTATGAATTTGTATTTTCGAAAGATAAATCATACTGAGTTTTATCATACAGAATTTTTAACACGAGAAACATTTTGGAACTTGTATAATCCAGGGTGTACAGAACATCTATTACTTCATAATTTGCGTAACTGTGACGCGTATATTGAAGATTTAGACCTTGTGGTTTTAGATGATGATAAGGTTATTGGACATATCATTTCTACTAGAGCAAAAGTTGTGAATAATGACAACTTTAAATACGAAGTGCTGTATGTGGGTCCGTTTTCCATTGATTATCAGTATCAAAATAAGGGAATAGGTACACAACTTCTAAATTATGCAGTACAAGAAGCCCAAAAGATGAAGTTCAACGGGATGATTTTATATGGTAATCCTGACTATTATCACCGTTTTGGTTTTAAGAATACTCAAGAGTATAAAATTACCACAAAAGATGGATTGAATTTTGAGCCTTTTATGGCATTGGAATTACAAAAAGATGGGTTTCAGAATGTAGAGGGGAAATTCTTTGAAGATAAAGCCACCCAGATTGATGAAAATCAATTAAATAAATTTGAAGCACAATTTCCTAGAAAGGAGAAAGGAGAGCCTAAATTTAAAATGTAGAATTAGGGAAGTGTTTAAATTTTTTCGTAAGGGGTAGGGTCTATAAACTTTACCCCTTTATAATGTATTCATAACTAATTTTATTTCCGAGCAACAGCAATTAAATGATTTTGTACTTTTTCGATTTTAACTTGAAAGATGTTGTTTTCTTGGAAAGCTCTGCGAATATCTTCTTCATTGAATCTGTAAAAATGTCGGGGATTATCATTGCGTCCATAAGCAATCGAAATAATGATAAATCGTTTGGCTAATCGGCAAATTTCATTTAGGATTTTTTTATAATTTTCCGAATAGTCTAAAACATTAAGTGCCGTAATAGTATCAAATTCATGTACTAGAAATGTCGATAAATCTTTAGCATCTCCACAAATAGGCTTTAGATGAGTGATCCCACCCCGTTGTACCATTTTCATCCAATTAATATAGCGTTGATTAAGCTCTACGGAAGTCACTGAGGTATAACGGAAAGTATCAGTAAGTTGCCACAAAAAAGCACCTCGCTGACTACCAACATCCAAAATATTATCAGGTTGAATACCCTTGAGAATACTGATGACTTTTTCATAAACACCAAATTGGATATTTGCTCGAAAAATATGTAAACTTAATTCATAGCTCTCACCAACTCGAATCAATTCATCCATATTTTCTTCTGTGAGTTCAAAAATTTGCTTTTCAAAGAGTTCGGGATATTTTTGACGAAATGCTTTTTGTCCATTTGTTGCTGTTTCAAACCAACCTCGTACAAATGCCGAAGCAGGTCGTTTTCGATAGATGTTTGTTTTCATTCTGTGTCTCTTACGTAGTTTGGAATTAAGATTATACCCATATTACGCCAAATTATTACAAATAACGAACCAATTTTGAAAAGATTTTTTGAATTATTTTTGATTATTTTCAATCTATTTTCGGAATATTCCTCCCAAATCTTGATTGTATTCATATTGTCCAGTATGTAATTCGTCAGCAAAAGTTTGAATCCAGTCGGTAAATGATTGAGCCACAATACGACGTTCTCCAGAGTCATGCCACATGGTAATTATTTGCCCAATAGTGCCATTCTCAGTTGGAGCAAAATCCAAACAAAAATGATTACCTGAGCCGTCATAAGTGATAGGAAGCCAGTTGGGATTCCACCAATCGGGAGCAATACCATCTTGGTTTTGGACTTGACTTTGTTGAAAGGAATTTTTATCCAATAAGCTTTTCCAAATCCGCCACTCATCTCCCATTCGCTCTAAAGAAAGTAACTCCCCCATTTCGGTTAAAGTATCACTAATAGAATCTTGCCCATTATGAATCAAATAAAATTCCTTCACTTCTTGAGGAAGTGGAATATTAGTTAGAGCCTCAAGCTCATGAAAGTCTTTAGTGCTTGCTCCTCGGTTGAGTTCATCGTGAATGTCGGGGGCATGGGTTCTGAGCCATATTTTGATTTGTTGCCAGATTGTTTCTGCTTTCATATTATTGGTTATTTCAGATTGTTCAGAAAAGGTTTGTGGTAGAGCAAGCCCCCTTCCCACTATTATAAGTTATAGAAGAAATATCAAAAACAGAAATTACGCTTTTTCTTAGGACAAATTCAAATTTGAACTTAAAAAAATGTGTTAAATTGGAGAGATATTACGCTAAAAAGCAGGTTAGGATTCTTTTTTCTGAGAGAGGTGTTAAGATAAAAGCCAAACTAATTATCTGATACTATAACGAATCAATGAGCGTTATTTCATTAATTTATATTTTTAAAAATAATGTTCATCAATCGAACATCGTTTTCCTCTTTCAATAGTAATAGAATTCTGTAAATCAATAAATTAAGCTTAATTTTATATTACTATAAAAATCAATTTAACTAAATGAAATAATGAAATTTTTGGATATAAAAATGAATATTAAATTTATACTATTTTGTGGCATTCTGGTAAATTTTTGGATAGGAATACACACCTCACAAGCCCAAGACAATACAGTTGTTTATACTCCTTGTTTGAATACCGAATATCGTATTGGGTGTGCTCCATTCACGATTAAAATGCAGGACTGTTCAGGGGCAGATGCTTCTCTTATTTTATATGATTATGGAGACAATACGGGAGTTTTGGCTGAAGACGAACATACCTATCAACATCCTGGTAACTATTATATTACCCAATATATTAATAATGGCACAGTAGGTGAAAAATCAGATGGCAATTTCCTAGTGCAGATTTATGAACCATCCTCGCCACAAGTAGATGTGGAGTTATGTGCCAATAATAAGATTATTTTGACGGTTACACAGGGAGATTATACGAATTATTTAGTCGATTATGGAGACCAGAGCTTAGATACGATACAGGCTGGAAATCCTGTTTCACACACTTATTCGGATAGTTCTCCTAAACAATTGAATGTGAGTGGGTTCGTTGTAGGAATGCCTACGGGTTGTGGAATAAGTCCTCAAACAATCATTCCAGTTGATTCCTTAGAAACTCCTGAGCTTAGTAGACTTGAAGTATTAGATAATGGAACAATTCAAATTAAATTGAAAGCTTCTGAAGTGGGGCTGAATCGTCTACAAGAACGGATTTCTTCAGGCAAAAAACGATTTGTTGAATTAGATAATCAAACAAATTCTTATTCAATTACAGGAGCGGATATTGAGGCAGAGACCTATAATTATACCTTAGAGGTTTTAGATTTATGTACTTCAGAGGCTATCTCTGCTACTGCTGCTTTGGCTACCTACGAACTCAAATTATCTACAGAATTAGGCAAAAATACCTTACAATGGCAAAATTCAACCATCGCAAGTGCCGACTGTGTTATGGTTTTTCGAGATGGAAAACAATTAGCTGTTGTAAACAATCCATTAGAACGAACCTTTTATGAAGATACAGATGTAAAATGTGGGCAAACTTACTGCTATAAATTACAAGTGAGTTTATCTAATGGGAAAGCTACTTCTATTTCTCGTGAAAAATGTATCCGTACCAGTTCAGATTCTAATCCCGCTCCTGTGCGTTATGCTTTTGCAAGCACTAAGGGGGATAAAGCTATTCAATTAGAATGGGCAATTCCTCCAAGTATTCCTGAAATTACAACTATTTATGTTCGGAAGGTAATTAATGGACGACATACTCGTCAAGATGTATTGCCGTATGCTCAGTTCCGAACAGGCTACCAAGATACAACCGTAAATGCTGATAATTTGAGTTATTGTTATTATGTTTCTTACGTAGATGAGTGTGGAAATTATGCTCCTGAAAGCTCAGCCAGTTGTCCTACATATTTGACACTTGAAGAAACGCCTGATGATATTATTCTGAATTGGACATTGGATGCGGGAGGTACAGAATTAATTTATTTTCTTGAAAAACTTAATGAAAACGATTCTCTTTATTATACTTCTGAAGATGGATATCCAGATGGAACATTAGCCTTAGCTCGCTTAGCCTTAGATGCTCAGCTTACGAAATACCGTATTAAGGGAGTTGTCAAAGGAAATCCTTCTTTGATTACTTACTCCAATGTCATTGAGTATCAGCAAGAGGCTCGTTTAATATATCCAAATGCTTTCTCGCCAAATCGAGATGGTTTGAATGATGAATTTCGAGTATATGGGTTTTATGTTCAAAGTGGAACGGTCAAAATATTCAATCGTTGGGGAAATCCTGTATTTGTAGGAGAAACGTTAGAGAATGCTTGGGATGGTAAATTAGATGGCAAGCATGTTCCCCCGGGAGTGTATGTTCTACAGATTGAAGCAATTGATATGCTTGGAAATCCATTAGTAGAACGTAATACACTCACCGTGATTCGTTAGATTGTAAAAGCTTGAAAATAAATTCAAACTCGTCAGGTTTCTAAATCTGATGGGTTTACTGGAAAAAAACTATATTAATTTGGTTTCTGTTTTTTGGGGAATTTTGGGAAATAATGTCCGTATTTGCGTTTGATTCTATTGAAGAAAACATAATATGCGTCGGTTTCTAAAATTCGAGAATCATTCCGAGCCTGACGTAAGAAAAATAGACCGAAAAGTAATAATAAAAAGTTTGAAAACCAGCAACCTATAATAATACTTGTTACTTCTTCACGGGCATATTTCTCACCTGTAATTGTGGTAAAATAAAATAACAAAAAGAAACTAATTGATACTAAAACAGGAACGCCCAAGCCTCCTTTTTTGATAATTGCGCCAAGTGGTGCGCCAATTAAAAACATGACAAAACAGGCAACTGAAAGGGTAATTTTACGGTTCCATTCAATCCAATGACGGCGATGTTCTCGTTCGATGCCTTTCAAACGTTCCTTCTGACTCCGAGTAAAATTGCTAATATTTTTGACCTTTGTTGAGGCTTTTTCTAATATTTTTAATTTGTCTGCCTCACTAATATTTTTTCGAAAAAGTCGATAATCTTTTGGAATAGAATCTTTCTGAACAAGTGAGTCAGGAGGTGTTTTCCGAGCAAATAAATAGTCGTAATAAGGTTTAATAATATTGGCTACGCGCCATTTCAAACTATCAGCTTCTATTAACAAGGAATCCGCATCGACCGCCAATCGACTCATATCTTTCATCACTCGATTTGTTTTAAATAATTCTTCAGGAGTGTCTTGTAAGCCAAAAGATTCTAAGGAAAATACAAATTTAGCGTTCTGAAATTCATCCCGTTTAAATTCTTTTTTAGGTGTATTATAACTTTTGAACTCATTAAAAGTATAACCTTTTCCCAATTCCATGACTAAATATCGCTTGTTGTGAATGGTGTACATTTTGGCGGTATCTGCCATAATCAAAGTTGTATTGCCACGCTGGGCAGTATGGTCATAAATCATAAGTCCGTATAAATCAGTTGGTTGATCTTTTCCATACTCTTTTTTCCCTTCGATACGAATGCTATAACCTGGGAGTCCATTATAGAATCCACCTTCTTTAAATTCCATAGCTGGCTTTTTCTGACGAACATCATACATTAAACTGTAAGCCTTTAAATTAGCAAATGGAACAACTTTATTATTAAAAATAAAGGCAATGCCTGTAATTAATAAAGCATAAACACTAATTGGGACAAGTGTACGAGTAAGAGAAATCCCTGCCCCTTTGATCGCTGTAATTTCATAGTGTTCTCCCAAATTTCCGAATGCCATCAGAGAGGAAAGTAACACTGCCAACGGTAATGCCAACGGAGTCTGATTCAAAGCAAAATACCAGATAATCTGGACATAAGTATCAAATCCTAAATCTTTCCCAACCATATCTTCGAAGTATTTCGATAAGAAAACAGTTAGCAAAATGAAGATAACGATACCAAATGTCAGAAAAAAAGGACCGATAAAGGCTTTGGTCAGAAGCTTATCAATTTTTTTAAACATAGATTTGAAACCTAAACCCTTACTAAAATGTAGTATTTTATTCAAAGAGTAATGAACTGATAACACAAAAGTATCAAAAAAGCCCTGCAAAATCCGTATGATTCAGTGGGGTTTTGATGTCAAAAGATGTGAAAAATAGTTATCATTTTATGAGAAGATTGGATACTAGTCTTCGCCTTTTTGCTTTCCGTAACTGTGTTGTACCCATTTCTATTTTGTTAGTTTAATAAATATTTTACATATGTGGGTTGTTAACTTAGATTTAACCAATATTCATCTCAAAACTTAAGAGATATTAAAATGAATTGGAAGTCACTTGAAACAAAATTTATCTAAAAGTGATTGGAATGAAGTAATTAGCAACTCAAAAATTTAGATTAGCAAATTTGCCCAAAAAATCGTAAATTTCCACGCAAGAAAAATACAAATTAGAAGTTAAATTTCATCAAAACCGAAAAGCATGTTTAATAAATTATTGTCAAGCATCGGTATCGGCGGAACTAAAGTTGATACCATTTTGGATAATGAAACCCTACAAGCAGGTGAAGCAGTAACAGGGCGGGTTTTTATCAAAGGCGGAAATGCCGACCAAGAAATTAAACGCTTGATGATTTATACGATGGCACAATTAGGAGAAGATACGTTTACTGTTTGTGAAACTCATATTGCTGATAATGTGAGAGTAAGGGCAAAAGATGAGCTTGAAATTGATTTTGAGTATGTTCTACCGCCCGATACTCCTCCAACTTTTGAGTATTGTCAACATTGGTTACATACGGATGCGGACATGAAGCGAGCTAGTGATTCTTCAGATAGGGATTATATAGAAGTGTTGCCACATTCGGCAGCTCAAAATATTTTTGAGGCATTGCATGAATTAGGGTTTGAATTAGAAAAAATTGGCTTGGAAGAAGCGCATCCACAAATGCAAAGTTATCTTCCATTAGTACAAGAATTAGAGTTTATTCCAAGAAGTGGTATTTTTGCAGGTCGGGTTGATGAAGTAGAAGTTATTTTATTACCTCGTGAGGAGTATATTGATGTGTTTATGGAAGTAGATAGAAAAGCGGGCATGTTTAATGAATGGATGGATAATGACGAGCGAAAGGTTCATTTTCAGTTAGGAGATGAAGTGTTTAATCGCCCTCAGTTACTTGATATGTTGCAAAATACAATTGCTGAATATGCACAACGTTAATTTTAATGGATTTCTTAGACTAGCCTCTAAAGAAATGAAACTTTAGAGGTTTATATTTTTGGTTTACTTATATGAAAAACGACCTCAAGCAGATTCGGAGTAAAGTCATGCGAGGGTTGCCACGCCGTTTGCGGTATGCTGAAAGTCGAAATACCACGGGGTCGCCAATTACTCTTTTTATCTTGGTAGGATTATTTGTTGGACTACAGCTGCCACCTGTTCAAACCCAATTTGCTAAATGGGCAACTGAATACGTCACAGATAAAACGGGGTATGATACTAAAATTGAAAAAGTAAGTATTGAGTGGACAGACGAAGCTGCCTTTAAAGGGGTGATTATCAAAGATAAAACAGGAAAAGAGATGATTTCAGCAGAGGTGCTGGAAATTGATTTTAATTTTTTATCCCTGTGGGAAGATTCTAAGAATATTGAACCTGATGGCATTAAGCTTCAAAAAGCACGTATTAATTTAGTCACTCAAGATGATAAGATGAATTTATTGAAATTCATCGAATCCTTTGGAAAATCTGAAGAAACTCCCTCCAAGCCTGATACGACCAGTCAGCCTATTCGTATTTTAATTAAAGAAATTCAAGCAGAAGATGTATTCTTTGGGTATGATTTAGCCGATGAAGATTCCCTATCCAAAGGGCTGTTTGATTATAATCATATTTCATTAGATAAAATTACAGGAGAAATCCAAAATTTAAAAATAGCAGGAGATACTATAGAGCTAGAAGCCAAAGGGCTAAAAGCTATTGAAGCAAATATTGATTTCCCAATTCATCACCTGACGACTTTTTTTCGAATGACCTCCCAAGAGCTTCGATTTGCTCCTCTGGATTTTCAGTTTGGATACTCAGCCTTGCGAGATTCCATAATTTTGCAATTTGATAGTATGGATGATTTCGCTGATTTTAATAATAAAGTCAAGATATCAGCAAATTTCCAAAACTCTATTTTAACTCTTGATGATTTAGCTATTTTTAGTGAAGAATTGCGCCCATATCGGGAGCGAATCGTAATTCATAGCGGTAAATTTGATGGGAAAGTTTCTGACTTTAACTTTAGAGGATTTGATATAGATTTTGGACAAAAATCTCGTTTTAGAGGAGATGTAGAAATTCTTGGATTACCTCAAATTGATACGACTCAGATTGTTTTAGAGTTAGATAATTCTAAGTTTTGGGTAGGCGATATTCAAAAATATGCTCCACCTGAAGTCTATACTCAAGCTGAAAAATTTGGAATGATTCGAATTCCTGAGTTTGCTTTTTCAGGTGATATAAATGCCTTCAATATTGCAGGACAAGTAGATACTCAGCTTGGTGAAATTTCTCCCGATTTACGAATTCATTTAGATAGTCAAAGTTATGAAGGTACGTTTGCACTGAAAAACTTCCAGTTGGGTGTTTTAACTGATATGCCTGATTTAATTCAAAATATTGATATTGAGGGAGAAATAAAAGGAAAAGGATTCTCAGTTGAGACGGCAAGTACACAAGCTTATGGAATTATTCCTCAACTTGGTTTTAATGGATATAATTATCAGAATCTGGAAATTAATACAGGAATTTATGATCAAATTATCGCTTCAAACTTCTCAATAGCTGATCCTTTTCTAAAACTTAATGTATATGCCGAAGTTGATTTGACGACTGAAGTAGCTGGCTTGGTAGTTGACTTAGATACTGCTTTTTTAGATAAAATCAAGTTAATAGATCAACCACTTTTCGCCAGAACGGCTTTCCGAGCCAGTGTACACCGTTTTAACTTAACAAATATAGATGCTGAACTAAGTGCGGACTCGACTTACTTTTTGAGTGAACATAAAGACCTTGAGATTAAGGATATTGCTTTTAAAATTGACCATCAAGAGAATGACCGTTCTATCACATTTGACTCAGATATTTTAAGTGCTAAGCTTTATGGACAGTTTAATTTAGAACGTTTTGTAATGGACAACTTAACTCTCTTAAAAGAGTGTCTTTTATATGTGGATAATGACGAAGAAATCCTAACAAATTATTACAAAAAGAAGCCAGTTTATTCTCGTGAGCAATATGATAAAAATTCTTATAAAGCTGATTTTGAGATAATTTTAAAAAATATTAATCCCGCCTTACATCTTTTTGACCCTAATTTTTATTTAGGAAGAAATACCCGATTTTCAGGACACTTTAGCCGAGATTTTCGAACATATGCCACCATGACGGGGGTCATAGATACACTAAATTATGACGATACAAAAATTTATCAATCGAATATGGTATTTTCGGTTGGAAAAAATGAAAATGAAGAGAAAGCAAATATTGATATTAATATAGCTTCTACTCACCAATATTTTTCTGATGTTATTCAAACTGAGGCTTTTAGTGCTGAGGCTCACGTTCTAAATCAAAAAATAGTTTTTCAAACCGATATCAATGATAGCAATTCTGAAGATCACATTAATCTAAATGGTGAAGTGCATTTATTGGATAGTTCGGGATATCGATTGGATTTACGAGAGTCCTTATTTTTCTTAGTTGGTCAGGAATGGAAGAATCCCGATTCTACGCAAATTACTATTTTGGGTAATCAAGTAAATATTAAAAATTTATCCTTCTCTAATGGTAAGCATCTCTTCGATATCGAAGGGAATATTTCCGAAAATCCAGAACATACTTTGAAAGTTAGTATCCAAGACTTAGAGCTGGGACTATTCAATAATTTGTTGGGAATGAACATTGCTGGAATGCTCAATGGAAGTGCTACGGTTAAGAATGTGTATAAAAGTCCAGTGGTCGGAAGTATGATTCATCTTTCTGACCTACATTATGATGATTTTATGATTGGAGATTTGAGTGGGCTGTTGACTTGGAACAATCGAAAACAAGCACTTCATATGAATGCTGATTTGCAGCGAAATGGAGCACATATGGTTCGGGTTAGTGGTGATATTTCGCCAACTAAAGAAGAAGATGCCCTCAATATAGCTATCCAATTATTAGAAACTGATTTAGAAATTGCTCAACCTTTTACCGTAGGTAATATATCTGATTTTGAGGGCAATATGTCAGGCAAAATTAATATAAAAGGAACTCCTTCGACCCCAATTTTAGATGGAAAAATTAAGTTAAACGATGCTCGTTGTCGAATTGATTTATTAAATACGACCTATGCTTTTGATGATGATGAAATCATTTTTCGAGAAGATGCAATTGTGGTTAATAATTTCATTGTTTTTGATGAAGAAAGTGATTTAGCCGAAGTTTCGGGTGGTATTTATCACGATGGATTTGAAAATTTCTTGATTCAGATTGAGGGTGAAATGGATAGGTTTCAAGTCCTAAATACGGAGCGTTCCGATGAAGAAATTTATTACGGAACAGCAAATATGACAGGAAATTTTGAAGTTTTTGGGTCGTTGACAGATATTACGATTTCGGCAGATGTAACTACTGAAAAAGATACGGAGTTATATATTCCTTTGGATGGTTATGCAGACGTAGAAGAGACGAGTGGAGGCTTTATTAAATTTGTAGAAGCTAAAGAAAATGAAGAGAAGGATTCTTTGAATAATACAAATGAAGAGTCTGGAGATTTACGCCTTCAAATGAAGTTTAATGTCAATGTTACACCTGATGCCTATTGTGCCGTTATTTTTGATGAAAGTGCAGGCGATATTATGCGGGGACGGGGACAGGGTTCGATTTCAGTAGGAATTGATACGAAGGGAGATTTCAAGATGTTAGGTGAAATTGAAATTGTCGAAGGGGCGTATAATTTTACCTTTATGAACCTGATAAACAAGGAGTTTAAGGTAGGAAGAGGAAGTTCGATTACATGGACTGGTGACCCTTTTAGTGGGGTGTTAAATATTAAAGCTCTGTATAATCAGTTGGCTTTAATTACGCCGATTTTGAGCGGAATTATTACTGAAGATCAAACCGATTTATTGAATCACCCCTCTTTACGGCGAAAATATGAGGTTGAGGTAGGCTTATTGGTTACAGGTGAATTACTCGCTCCTGATATTGGATTTAGTATTGATATTTTGGATTATCCCCGCACTATTTCAACTGGAAATCAATCGATTCCATTAGGAAATTATATTCAGGCTTTTCAATCTCGACTACAAAGTGATGATCAAGAATTGGCAAAACAGGTTTTTAGTTTGATTGCTTTACAGCGATTTTCTGCTGAAAATGCTTTCTCAAGTATGGGTTCTTCGGCTGGCGGAAGTGTGAGCGAACTGCTTTCTAATCAATTAAGTGGTTGGCTTTCACAAGTAGATGATCGTTTAGAAATTGGTTTAGATTTAGGTGGTTTTGATTCGGAAGCCCTGAAAACCTTTCAGTTACGGTTTTCTTATTCTTTACTTGGCGGACGGATGCGAATTACAAGAGACGGAGGATTTACAAATATGGAGAATGAAACCGATCCTGCTAGTATTATCGGAAACTGGACATTAGAATATTTATTAACCAAAAATGGACAATTCAAATTAAAAATGTATCATAAGAATTCGACTGCAACTTTTAATGCAGGATTACGAAATAATTCTACGACTGGGACAAGTATTTTAATGACGAAGTCCTTTAATTCGCCGATGGATTTATTCCGAAATCAAAAGAAAAAAGAACAAAAAGCAAAAGCTAAAACAAACCCATAAAAAAATGGATAAATTAATAGAAAATTTAAAAAAAATACTAAAAACTCCCATTGGTGCATTTGGAGCTTTCCTTATTATCTTTGGTGGGATTTGGTTTCCATTTGCAGGACAAGGTGTTCCTATTCCGATGTGGATGCTCATTTCAGGAGTCCTTTTTATCACTATTGCTCCCCGTTTGATGAGTATTCAATACTCTATTTTTTGGCAAATTGGGTTTATGGTGTTATGTCCCTTAGCGATGTTAGGGTACTTTGGAATGAACGAATATGTTTATGAAGATGAGTTTATTTGCTTAATTCCAGAGGGTTACAAAGGTAGAGTTACGATTAAATACGGACAACCTGATGGACAAAAGGTTGAAATGGAAGATGGAAAATATCTTTTTCGAGTAGGGAAAGAAGATACGCTAAAAGTACAACATCGACATCGTTATATTATTGATTTATTAAATTCAGCGTATTATAGCGTTTCCCCAAATGGAGAACGAAAATTATTACAACGAAATCAGGATAGTACGCAGCTTCAAGTATTTAACATTCAGTTTTATCATAAAGATAAAGTTCCATACCAAACTTTTTTGGTAGGCATACCTGCAATGTTAAAAAAGATAAAAAACAACAAATAAAACGAAGCCTTAGTTTAAATATTGTTTTTTTTAACACTTTTCCTTAACTTAGTCTTAGCTTAAAACGAGTTTTAAAGCGGAACTGTTCGATTCAAACAGACAACTGATTAACCAATCAAGCCTCCGCCAGTAACTTTTTTTAGGCTGGTACGCCCGTAAAGACATTTGTTTTTACGGGTTTATTTGTTTTTGATAATCAAAAAAGCATCTAACTAAAATTCAAATCTTAAAATATTTTTTTGTCAAAATTTCATACTTAAAAAAGATGGCAACTTTCAAAAATTGGCTCTCCGCATTTCGATTGCGAACACTTCCTTTAGCCTTGGCGAGTATTTTAATGGGTAGTTTTTTGGCAATAGCACACCAAAACTTCCAACTTTGGGTTTTTATATTATGTGTTTTAACCACGATTTTTTTGCAGATTTTATCCAATTTAGCAAATGATTATGGTGATTCCATACATGGTGCAGATAGTGCCGACCGAAAAGGACCTCAAAGAGCAGTCCAGTCAGGTGCTATTTCTTCCAAATCGATGCGTAATGCCTTGATTATCTTCGTATTTTTATCATTGATTTCGGGATTGGGCTTGCTTTGGGTCGCTTTTAAGGATAGTGATTTGGGCTTATTTCTCAAATTTTTAGGACTGGGAATTTTAGCCATTATTGCGGCGATTACCTATACAGCTGGAGCAAAACCTTATGGTTATGCAGGATTTGGGGACATTTCGGTGCTGATTTTTTTTGGTTGGGTAGGAGTTTTGGGAACGTATTTTTTGCATACCCAAACTTTTTCTTATGATTTAGTTTTACCTGCTTCGGCTTGTGGACTTTTTTCGGTAGCTGTACTGAATATCAATAATATACGAGATATTGAATCCGATAAAAAAGCGGGAAAATTCTCTATTCCTGTACGAATTGGACGCAAGAATGCCGTACTTTATCATTGGACTTTATTGATTTTAGGAGTACTTTGCGGAGTTGGATTTGTGTGGTTGAATTTTTCTGGTATTGGACAGTTTTTGTTTTTAATTACTTTGCCTTTATTTTTGAAAAATGCCAAAGCTGTACATCAATTTACTGAACCTCAGACACTTGATCCTTATCTGAAACAAATGGCTTTGACCACTTTAGCGTTTGTACTTACTTTTGGGATTGGGCAACTTTTAAGTTAATTTTTAATATTCTTCTGAATAAATACGACTTATGTGGCATCGAGAAAATCGCATTTTTACGGATAAAGACATCCAGAAAAAAGCTGGAAACGTTTTGGATATTTTCAAACCTTCGGAACTGAAAGCAAAGAAAAGAATTATTCAAAATTGGCAGAAAAGTATTAAAAATAAGATAGTTATCGCTAAAAATGAAACCCAACTCCAAGCCGAATTTCTGCATAAGTTTTTTGGAGAAGTTTTAGGGTATCCTTACGAATCTCATGAAAATCTACGGCAATTGGAAACCGAACTGAAAACCTTGATGGATGGCAAAACACCAGATGGTGCATTAGGATATTTTTCGATTTCACAAAAAGAGCCTGATGTTCGAGCCGTAATTGAGTTGAAAGGTTCAAAAATTAGTTTGGATACACGTCAAAATCGGAAGGATTTTCGAGGAACTCCCGTTGAACAGGCTTTTGCGTATGCCCCAAAATTTGGTGGTTCTTGCCAGTGGATTATTGTTTCTAATTTTTTGGAAATCAGATTGTATCATCACTCAGATATGACCCGATACGAGTCCTTCCAAATCATGGAATTGTTAGAGACAAACTTGTTAGGAACTCCAAATTTCCAGCTTGCCAAGTTTTTCTTTTTGTTGGGACGAAATAGTTTGTTCCAAGAAAATGAACAATCAGTAGTTGAGAAATTATACCACCAGAAAGCAGAAGAACGCAAAGATATTACTGCAAAATTTTATGGCGAATACAAAAATCAGCGTGAAGTTTTGTTGGCACATCTTCGGCAAAAACACCCTGCCCAAAATCCATTGGATTTACTTTTAGCCACTCAGAAACTCCTTGACCGTCTGGTATTTATCGGATTTATTCGGGATTATAGATTAGTTGGTAATGTTTTGGATAATTTGGATAAAATTCTGAATTTAACTTTTGATGGTCGAACGGATAAATTTTGGCAAGAACTCAAAAGCTTATTTTCTGCCTTAAACAAAGGGTATCCACCGAAAGATATTCCAACTTTCAATGGTGGATTGTTTGAAACGGATAATTTTTTGCAGTCTTTGGTGATTGATAATCCGATAATGCAAAATTTATCTCAATTTATTCAAAAATATGATTTCAGTACACAATTAGATGTTACGATTTTAGGGAATATTTTTGAGCAATCAATTACGGATATTGAGCAACTCAAACAGGAAATTACTGCTCAAGATTCTTCCTCGAAACGTAAACAAGATGGTATTTTTTACACCCCCGATTTTATCACCAAATACATGGTCGAAAAGTCGGTAGGCGGTTGGCTGGCAATGCAAGAAGAGCATTTACTTCAAGAAATGAATATTTTAGAACTTCCTGATTTAGAAGAAGATAGTTCAAGTATAAAAATTCATTTGCAGTTTTATGAGCAATATTTGAAAGTACTGGAATCAGTCAAAATTCTTGACCCTGCTTGTGGGTCGGGGGCATTTTTGGCAGAAGTTTTTAATTTTTTGGTGCATCAACATTTGGCAATTCACAAAAATATCCGCCTTTTAACAGATAAGGAAAGAGATTTTTCTTCGCTCGAAATGGTGAGGCTCAAAAAGAAGGTTATTTTAGATAATTTGTTTGGTGTCGATTTGAATGCAGAAAGTGTTGAGATTACAAAACTTTCATTATGGCTCAAAACCTTACATCGTAAAGAGTCTTTAGCGCATTTGTCCCAAAATATTAAATGTGGAAATTCCCTAATTGATGACCCCGAGTTTGCAGGTGAAAAAGCTTTTGATTGGAAAACCGAATTTCCTGAAATAATGCAAAATGGTGGGTTTGATATTGTGATTGGAAATCCGCCGTATGTACCGACAGAACATATTTTACTACATCATAAAACTTTCTTTGAGCAAAAATATCAGTCTGCTTTTGGACGAATGAATCTTTATCCAATTTTTTATGAACAAGGAATTAACTTATTAAACCAAGACGGGTTTCTTACTTTTATTACGCCTTATACTTTGTTGAGAAATCAATATTATGCTGAGGCTAGAAAGTATATTTTGCAAAATACTCAAATTCAATACCTTGTGGACTTTGAAAATTACAAAATTTTTGAAGATGCCGTAGTAGATTCAATTATTTTGGTTTTAAGTAAGCCACCAACTCTTTCCAGAAAATCAATTTATGTATCTAAAATTCAGGATTTTATAAATTCGGTTTATCAAGAGTTTGAGTTTGACCAAGAGACATTTTTAGCACCAATGTATGAATTCTCAGTTAGTGCTAATACAGAAATCTTGTTTAAATTGTTTAATAATAAAATTATTTTATCTGATATTGTAAATTTTAAACAAGGAATTATTACAGGGAACAACAAGTTATATTTGACTTTTGACAAAACCGAAACTAATGCTAAAAAAGTAGTTACAGGAAGTGATTTTAATCGTTATTTATTAAGCTGGAATCAGACTTATATTAAATATGACACGACTAAATTGCATCGTCCACGAAAACCCGAAATATTTGAAAATCAGTCTAAAATACTGCTTCGACAAACAGGTAGTTATCCTATTTGTACATTAGATACTGAGCAATTTTATACGCTTGATACAGTACATAATGGACAAATAATTAATCCAAACTTTGATATAAAATTTATAATTTCTATTATTAATAGTAGTGTATCAAAGTATATTTATTTTACTAAAATCAATGAAGAAGGAAAAACTTTTGCACAGGTAAAAATTATATATATCAATATTTTACCAATTCCTAAAGCTTCGAATACAGAACAAAAACTATTCATTACAAAAGTGGATAGGATTTTGATTTTAAATACTGATTTACAAAAAGTTACGACTAAATTTCTGAAAATTTTACAAAGTCATTTTCCATTGAAAAAAATGAGTAAAAAACTCCAAAATTGGCATGAACTCCGTTTTCAAGACTTCTCTAAGGAACTCCGAAAAGCCAAAATTAAATGGTCATTATCCGAAGAAAGTGATTGGATAGATTTCTTTGAAACCGAAAAAAGTAAAGCCCAAAAACTTCAAACTGAAATTAATAAAACGGATTCGGAAATCAATAAAATGGTTTATAAATTGTATGACTTGACCGAAGCCGAAATAAAGTTGATTGAAAGCTCAATTTAATTCTTTTTTTAATCGGTATTTAGTCGGGCGTAACGGTGTTCGTCCCAGCAGGCATTGTTCTTAAAAACGGCTTTTCGAGCAATGCCTTCCTTCTGATAGCCAGCCTTTTCCAGCACCCGCATGGAAGCAGGATTGTATTCATAAACACAGCCAAAAATTCGATTATACCCCAAACTAAAACCATATGGTGTAATTAATTCTACAGCTTGCGGTGTAATATTTTTCCCCCAGAATGGTTCACCAGTCCAATAACCAATCTCTAAAGATTTTCGGTAAAGATTGTCTTGTTTTTTAAAACCGATTATACCTGCAAACTGGTTTTGATAAATAATGGCAAACGTAAGAATTGGATTTTCCTCTTTTGTGGCTTCCAAATAATCTTTGGCATCTTTGTGTGTGTAAGGATGTGGAAAACTATCACTCGTATTGAGCCAAATTTTGTGATTATTTGCCAATTTTACTAAAGTTTCTTGGTCGCTTGCCTCCAAAGGACGTAACTTGAGCCATTGATTTTCTAATATCATTGTTGTCTTTTTTTGTAAGTAGTATTAAGTATTGAAACAAGGTAACTTTCTAAAAGCAAATAAGTTATATAAATTCAGGTAATCAGTATATTTCAGATAGATTTATCACTTGAATTTCGATAGACTAACTATTTAGGACTAAAAAAACACCTCATGAAAATTCCTTTTTTATCGTTTGATGCCATGAATCGGGAACTTCGGGCAGACGCTCTTTCCCAATTTGAGAAATTTTTTGATTCGCATTGGTATGTTTTAGGCAAAGATGTCCGAAGTTTTGAACAAAATTATGCCCAAGCAACTCAAGTCAATTATGTTGTCGGTGTAGCCAATGGACTGGATGCTTTACATATTTCCCTTCGGGTTTTGGATATTGGTGAAGGTGATGAAGTGATTGTTCCTTCGAATACCTACATTGCTTCGGTTTTGGCGGTTTCTTATGCAGGAGCAACTCCTGTTTTTGTTGAGCCTCGTTGGGAAACTTATAATCTTAATCCTGATTTAATTGAATCGGCAATTACTCCAAAGACAAAGGCAATTATGCCTGTTCATTTGTATGGACAAGCCTGTGAAATGACTGCTGTTCAGGAAATTGCCCAAAAATATGATTTGAAAATTGTAGAGGATAATGCTCAGGCTCATTTTGCTCAATATGATGGACAATTGACGGGAAGTTTTGGGGATGTAAATGGGACAAGTTTTTATCCGGGGAAAAACTTTGGGGCGTATGGTGATGCGGGCGCAATTACTACAAATGACGAAAATTTAGCCTTAAAAGCCAAAACTTACCGAAATTATGGTTCACAAGCAAAATATTATAATGAAGTACAAGGAATTAACTCACGGCTGGATGAATTACAAGCAGGTTTATTAAACTTGAAGCTTTCATTTATTGAAAAGTGGACGGCTGAACGCCAACAAATTGCAAAATATTATGATAATTATCTGAAAAATATAGGTGATTTGGTACTTCCAATAACTGCTGAAAAGGCAACTCATTCTTATCATTTGTATGTTATTCGAACCAGATTTAGAGATAAATTACAGGCATTTTTACATGAAAAAGGAATAGGTACTTTGATTCATTATCCTGTACCTACACATTTGCAGGAGGCTTACCAAAGTTCGAATTTTGAGGAGGGAGATTTCCCAATTGCTGAAGAAATGGCAAAAACAGTTTTGAGCTTACCAATGTACCCTGGACTGACTGAAAATCAGGTAAAAATAGTTGCAAAAGTTATTACTCAGTTTTATGAAAGATTCTAAAACTTGCCTTGTATTTTTTCGTTTTTATAAATAGGAAAGAAAACTAAAATTGTGCAAATACGTGGTATTTTTTCCAAAATTCAGAAAACTTATTACCCATAAACTACTTAGAAAATATGGAAAACTTAAACGCAACTGTAGGAGTTTATCATACTCATGATAAGGCGATTGAGGCAGTACAAAAGCTTGAGAAAGAAGCCTTCGACTTGAATAAAATTTCGATTATTGGTAAGGCAGATATTGTTGAAAATCATATTGAAACGCATTCAGGCGAAGAGGCAATGGAGAAAGGCGTAGCAATTGGAGCGGTTTTGGGAAGTATCTTAGGTATTTTGACGGGATTAAGTATGATTACAGTACCAGGACTGGGGGTTTTATATATGAGTGGCGCACTAGTAGGAGCAGTTGGTGGGTTTTCAATTGGCTCGGCAAGTGGTGGAATCCTTGGGGCGTTAATGGCAGCAGGAGTAGGCAAGGATGGTGTGATTTCTTATCAAAAACATCTTGAAGTAGGAAAATACCTAGTCGTGATTCAAGGCACGGAACAAGAAGTTCATAAAGCTGAAAGCTTATTAAATGATACTGAAATTTTGCAATTAGACAAACACATTTAGCATTGATTTTCAGTCTATTACATATCGGAATGATACGCTAATTCTCTCAGGAGTTAGCGTATTTTTTTGCATCAAATAATAGATTTTATCACCTTTTTATTTTAAAAAAATAATCATTTTGGATGCTTAGAGAGTTCAATCTTATAAAAATAATTATAATTTGAATTAATTATAAATTAAGTAAATCTATAAGCAAAATCAAGTTTTTTATTGTACCTTTACCCCAAAATTAATAATCTTGAAAGGGCATCATAAATCATGAAAGATACCGAAATTAAATTTCATATTGAGTTAGACGATAAGAATCTACCTGAAAAAATTTTTTGGCGAGCTTCCGATGTACCATCCAAAGGAATTACGGAAGCCAAAGCCTTAAATGTGTCGGTTTGGGACAATAAAACAGGAGAAACCTTACGAATTGATCTCTGGACAAAAGATATGCAAGTCCTTGAAATGAAGCGTTTTGTGGTGGATACGATTGCAGGAATGGCACAAAGCATCGAATCGGCTACGGGTGATAAAGTAATGTCAGAAGCAATGGATGAACTTTGTGAAAAATTAGTAATTCATATCAAAAAAGAGTACGCCAAAGCGCAACAATCATAATAAATGTACGAAATATAATAAGATAGTTTGAAAATTAAAACAATCTAAAAGACGATTGACATTTTCGATTAGACTGCCGTTGTTTGAGGGACCCTTTGATTTATTATTATTTTTTATTCAACGGGACGAACTGGATATTCATGATATTCCGATTGCTCAAATTACGGCAGATTTTTTGGCATATTTAGCCGACCTAGAACGACTCAATATTGATGTGGCTTCTGAATTTATGTTGGTGGCTTCGACCCTCATGCAGATTAAGGCAAAAATGCTCTTGCCACGTCCCGAAAAAGACAAAGAAGGTAATGAAATTGACCCCCGTGAGGCTCTTGCGATTGCTTTAGCCGAATATCAAAAATATAAATCGGTATTGGGAGAGTGGGAAAAATTAGAAGAAAAACGTCTTCAAAAATTTGAGCGAGGTAATGCCATTGCTGAGTTACAACAATTGGCAAAAACTTATGAGGTAGATGCTGAATTACAACAATTAACCCTCTATAAATTATTCCAAGCTTATACTAAAGTTTGCCGAGAATACGAAGGACGAAAACCCTCTGAAATACATAGTATTATTCCTTATCCTTATTCGGTAGCCCAACGTAAAGATTTTATTTTGAGTATTTTACAAGAAAAATTAGTTTGTTCTTTCCAAGAAATTATTGACCAATGTCCTGATAAAATTGCCGTAATTTTTACATTTTTGGCACTTTTAGAATTAATACAAGTTGGAAAAATTGACCTCAAAACAGACGAAATAAATGACGAAGTAAATGCTGAAATAACGTTTAATCAATTTGAGATTTCAGCGATTTGTGATTATTGAAAAGTCTATAAATTCATATTTGCTTTCTATCGTTTCCAATTTAGTTATGGTGGCTTTGATGGCGTGTTCTGACTGGTCAATTCCAATCCATTTCCTATTGTTGATTTGGGCGACTTTTAAAGTTGTTCCTGAACCACAAAAGCAGTCTAGTACAATACTATTCTTATTTGAGGAAGTTCTAATAACTAAATCCAATAAGTCAGAATTTTTCTCTGTGGGGTAACTTGGATATTGTGGGTCTTTGTACTCCCAAATATCTTGAACTCTTTTGCCTTCTCGTTCATCGGCAAAAATAATTTTTCTTGGATTTCCTTTTGAAGACCATTCAATTAATCCCTCTTTATCCCATTGTTCTAAGGTTTGAACATCTGTTCTCCAATGTCTGCCTTTTGGTGGTAACATTCCTTTAAAAGACTGGCTGGTATTGCCATTTTTAGTTTCGCCTGGGGCATGAATCGGAACGGTGGTGTATCTTCTGCCTTGTTTATTTTTCTTCGGAAATAACCTTTTAAGGTCGTTTTCGGTGTATTTTTCCCTTGGCTCATTCCAGATAGGTTGGCTTGATTTTGAATAAAAAAGAATTAAATCTTTGATATTTCCGTACCCGATTCGATTAAAATTTTTGGGATTACATTTAATTCGTGTAATATCATTTCGGAAATTATCTATTCCAAAAACTTCATCCATGAGGATTTTAATGTAATGTCCGATTTTATAATCAATATGTAAATAAATGGAGCCTTGTTCAGAAAGTAATTCACTCAAAATCAGTAATGTTTCCTTAATAAAATTTAGAAAATCATTTCCTAAAAGTTTATCAGAATAGGCAATTTCTCCATTTTTTGAGTTGCTGATAGTGGAAGCTCGTCCTTCCGTAATGGTGAAATTTCCACCTGTTGCAAATGGCGGGTCAATATAAATCAAATCTATTTTGCCTTTTAATTTCTTTTCTTTTAAAAGGTAGTTCAGCCCTACCATGTTGTCGGCTTTGATGAGTAGATTATTCATGATTCTCAAGCCTTAATTTTTTGTGATAAACAAGAATATAGTTGCAAAATAAACTATTTAAACTTAGGTGTATATTCTTCTCCTTCTTTTGACTGTTCAAGCCAACTTAGTAATCTTGAAATATTTCGTTTTTTATTATTCCCCCAAGGCATATTTCTACTTGCTGGCCATGAAACATATAAAAACCTTTGCGCTCTGGTAAATGCCACATAAGCGTTATTTTTTTCCTGTACCATTTCTAAACCACCTGAATTCATGGCTTTATAATATGGAAATGTTCCATCATCCATTCCGATTACAAAAATGATTTCATTTTGTTGTCCTTTCATTGTGTGGACAGTACTTAATGTGATACCTTCATTTTGTTTTAGAGGATGGGTTTGTCCTAATGCCATAGCGTTTTTAAATTGACGCAACGTTTTTTTGTCTGTATTTTTTGCGTATTGATACCAATGAAGAAGTATTTCGTCTATTTCATTCAAAAGCATTCTTTTCTCGTCTTCATTATCAAAATGTTGTGTTTTAATAAATTCTGATAAGTCATTTAACAGTCTCTTTAAATTTTGTCCATCTTCTCTAAAGTCAATTACTGTTTCTAAAACTTTTTTATCAAGTAAATTTGGTGTATTCGTTACAATGTTTGCAAGCTCAGTGGTGTAATTTATGTTTAAAAGACTGCTTAGTTTTTCACAATGTAAACAATAGCTATCCAAAGGATTTATTTTTATCCGCAAAGCCAAATCAAATATCTTCATTGACTTTGTTTCAAATTTAATTGCTCGGGGTGTCATTTTGTAATAAAACGGAATATTCTCTGTCTCAAAGAGTTCTTCCAATTCAGAGAAAACATACTTTGTTCGAGCCAGTATTGCAATTTTCTCATAAGATATTTCCCCCTCAATATCGTCATGATTTTTAAGTTTCAACAGTTCTTTTATTTTTTCGAGAACCCATCTGGCTTCATCTTTTTCATCAAAGGCAGAGTAAACACAAAACCTTCCTTTTAGAATTAGATTAGGCATATCCTCAACATTCGGCATTATTTTCTTAGCCGCTTGAATTACTTTGAGCGATGAACGATAATTTTCATTTAACTCAATTTCTGAGACTGGCTTAAACTGTTCCATGAAATAATCTTTCCCCATGTATATGGCAGAAGAACCCGTAAAAGCAAATATTGATTGATTGGGGTCGCCAACAAACATCACATTTTTATGGACTCCATTTGTGAGAGCTAATAAAAAATGGTATTGAGCTTTGTTCAAATCCTGCGCCTCATCTACGCATATATATTCATAAGTTCGTCTGTATAGTGATGCAATTTTGGGATTTTGCATAAAAAGCTGATAAGCTAATAAAATCAAATCATCGAAATCTATGGCGTTTTGTGATTGCAATAATTCTTGGTATGAAGAATAGAATAAAGAAACATTTTCATCGCTATTGATGCTATTCATTCCATCTTCTGTACATAATTCCCTTTTGATTTTAGCAATAAAACCGAATGCCCTATAACAAAAATTTCTTTTGCCTTTTAAATCATTTTCTTTATATCTTTCATAATATGAAGGTGTTAGCTCTATTGCTTGTTCTACTAATCGTAATCGGTCAGCTTCATTTTCGAAAATATGTGGCATCGTTCGTAAGCCTATTGCCGCCCCATGATTTTCTAAGATATTTTGACAAAAACCATGAAACGTACCAATGAAAAGTCGTTTTTCAAGGTCTGGTATATCTTTCAGGCGTTCTTTCATTTCTTCGCCTGCTTTGTTGGTAAAAGTGATGGCAAGGATTTTACGTTTTGTTTGTGATAATAACTTTTTTATTCGTTCAGTTAAAACGCGTGTTTTTCCACTTCCTGCACTTGCCTTCACAAGAATAGCCCCTTTCTTATGAAATACAGCCTTTTTTTGATTCTCAGATAATTTGATTGTAGTATTCATCATATTGGGCTTTAAATTACTTCGTTTACTTTATTGAAGAGGTCGGTTATTATAGTAGGAATATTTTTGTCGCTTTCAACAATAATATCTGCAATGACAGGTCCAAACTTTGTTTTCTGCTTGGTCATACAGTCATAAACAGCTTCTTTAAATCCTTCATCACCATCATAATTGCGTACTAAGTCTTGGTAAATATTTTGATTACATTCAGGACAAATCTCGCTGGTTCTGGTACGCCGTCTTGTACCTCCATGATTATCGTTAATCCAATCCTCTAAATAAGTTTCACTGTGAAGTTTTTTGAAGGCGAGTTTTATCTCATCAAGGTATCCATCTTGTATTAGATATTTTTCTATATCACAATCATCAGGTAAAACAAATATATTCTGTTCGTTATCTAAGTCAATGCTTTCCTTGTTGTAAAGCTTTTTGAGTGTTTTCTTTAGTTCTTTTTTAATTTTTGTTTCGCCGTCACTTAAAATAAACCAAGGGGTTTTTAAGCCTTCTGCAACTCGAATAAATGGTAAATAATTTCCTGCACCTCCCACACCCACAAAATCAATTGCCATTTCAATAGCAGTTTTGCCAAAGTGTTTTTGTACAAATATGGGTAATGCCTGTTCTTCGGTTTCGCCTTCAAAAAAGATAATGACTTTGGAAAAAAAGAGTTCACCTCTTGTATTTATCACTTGTCGCCTTATCTTTCGTTCGTCTTCCGAACTTAATAAATCTGTATTTATGAAACCACACGAAACGTTATCTTCTGTTTTATAGAAGTTTCTAATTTCATTCAATTCGGCACAAGCAGTAATGTAGGGAGAATGAGTGGAGATTATTTTTTGTCCTGAAATTTCATTCAATTGGTGATATAATTTCTTTTGTGCATTTGGGTGTAAGTGTGCTTCGGGTTCTTCTAATGCGAGTATTGGATAAAAGGGCGTATCTTCTGACTTCTCGGCTAATAGGGAAATGAATGATTTAAGTGTTAGAAGAGATGACCAACTACGAGTTCCCATGCCATGATATTCCATAGAAAAGCTATCTTCTTTGTCGCTGTAATAAATCGAAAGTCCTTTGCTTAAATCTCTTAGCTTTTTTGTGAAAGGTGTTATCTCGACACCCTCACTTGAGGTATTCATCGCACTATCTAACTGCTTTAAGGTATCTTTAATGTTTTTAAGAATATCACTATTGTTTACGGCTTCTTCGTTAAGTTCCTTGATTTGTTGTTCTATTTTTTCTGCTGCCTCTTCATTGTATTCAATTTTTGAAATCATTCTTCCGAGGTAGGAATTCTTAACTTTGATGTCTTCTATAATATCTCGTTGAGCATCAATATAGAAAAATGGAAGTTCTTCGAATACAAAACGCTTTTCATTACCATTTTCTGTATTCTCCCAAGACGTGTTATTTTCATCATCAAAGTACTTTGGCCAGTCTGGAAGGATATATTTTTTTGTTTTAAATGAGCTTCTTATTTCATCAAAAGAAACGATGGTTCTCAATGGAATGATGTTGTCTTCATCTTCGAGCTTAATTCTTTCATCACTAAATAGTATCTCCCAATCTTCAGAAAAACTTTCTGTCTGATTTTCTTCTTCATTAATCGCAATAATTTTTGCATCAATTACAATTCTATTGAAATTTGTATTTCCACTAATGTAAAAGTCATCCTGAGATACAAAATGTTTATTACCAAAAATGAGCTGAATCGCTTTTAGGAAAGATGTTTTTCCTGTATTGTTCATGCCTGTGAGTACTGTGATTGGAGACAAATTTATCTCAAAGTTTTTCAATCCTCTAAAGCCTGCAATTCTTACTGTTTTTATTAAAATAGACATTTTGTATTAATGTTTTTGGTGAAATTAATATGTGAAATCATACTTATGAATCACAATATCAAATTTACGAAATACCCTTCAAAACGTCCTGTGGAATTTGAAGTTTCCGTTCATTCTGTTTTTTTGAAAAAGCGACAAACGTACAAAAATCGGAACGCTATGAGAGTTTTATTTTTTCATGCCCTTGAAAATCAGTTCTAAAACTCGTAAATTTACCTTTCCACAAACGACTAAAGACACCACTTGTGAAATGTTCAAGAAATTAAAAGACAAATCAGGAGCCAAATCGAAATTATCCATTTTTACACCTTGGAAAACACAGACATTATCGTTGCGAAAACAGGCAATTATTGGGACAATTGCCGTAGCAACTTTAGCCATTTCCTTAATTTCAGAAGCTCGACTGGCAAAGAAACAACTCGAAATTCTGAAAATACAGATAGAACATGAACTGCCTGTTTGTGAACAATACGCCTTAATTGTGGTTCAAGCAGGTAATTTTCCCTGTCACGAATGCGAAAGCGGTGAAATTTATCTCAATTTTGGTGATACTTGGCGGTATGGAGTGGCAGGAATGGGCGGACAGAAAGGGCGTTATCCAGGTAAGGTTTTTTATAAAGAGGGGAAATGGAAATTAACGAAAGACCATCTGAGATATAAAATGCAGTTCAAAGGTACACGTCCTGAATGCCTAATTGAAGAAAAAGAAAAAATTTATCATTATCCCGATTTGCCCGAGGCTCAAAAACGGGAGATTAAATTAATTCGTCCACCAGGAAATAAACAAGACCGATGATTACAACAGAGCTTTTACCGATTCGCCAAATGCAAGGTACAGACTGGGATAAAATTTGCTCAGGATTTAGTTTCTCAGGAGAAATAGATGAGCCTGTACCTCATGAAAATATGTTATCCGAAGTAATCATTAAATATTTGCTAAATACAGAATTGCATATTTCAAATTATACGCCTTATTATCAAGGATTTAGTTTCGGAGTGATTGCTCGTGTTTGGGAAAGTTTTCTTCCTGTGGAAGAAGGTGTAGAAATCCTTGATCAAATTGATGAATTGGTTCTAGATTTAGAAGTCAAAATTGATGGTCAGCGATTTGCCAAAGTCGATAAATACGAAGCCCTGCGAATGGTGGCTCAATTGATGTTGGATTCGATTCCGAAATATTTATTCCATCGAAATGATTTTGATGGAAAGAAATTTTATGACGATGTTTTACCTATTCTTCAACCTATCGCAGATGGAACTCGGACGTTTCAAGATGAGGAATTTCCGTTATAAAAATAGGAGTTATTTATTTGAAAATGAAGGTATGAAAAATGCAATAGTGGAAATAGAAGATGATAGAACAACGAAAAATGAATTGAGAAAAATTACAAATCAGTAAAACCTAAAGATTTCCCATCAAAACGCCCTATGGAATTTGAAATTTCCGTTAATTTTGTTTCCTTGAAAAAAAGGAGTAGTCTCAATATGACGATACGTAGTACTCAATCCTAATAACCTCCTAAAAACGAAGATGTTACAACTGGAATTTATTCGAGCAAATCAAGAATTAGTCGTTCGTGGTCTCGAAAAAAAATATTTTCCCAAGGCTTCTGAAAGTATTGCCGAAGTCTTGGCTTTGGACGAAAAACGCCGAAATTTGCAGTTTCAATCGGATTCCGCTTTGTCAGAGTCTAAGAAAATGGCAAAGCGAATCGGTGGATTAATGAAACAAGGCAAACGGGAAGAAGCTGAAGTTTTGAAGTCCAAAACTGCCCAACTTAAACGCCAAAGCAAAGAATTACAGGAAGAATTACGACAGGTATCGGACGATTTGCAGAATTTGTTGTACGAAATCCCTAATGTACCACATCAGCGAGTTCCCGAAGGTAAAACTGCCGAAGACAATGAGGTTTTGAAAACCGTAGGTAAAATTCCTGAACTTCAAGAAGATGCCTTGCCTCATTGGGAATTAATCAAAAAATATGACATTATTGATTTTGAATTAGGTGTAAAAGTAACAGGTGCTGGATTTCCATTTTATAAGGGAAAAGGAGCAAAATTACAACGAGCCTTAATCAATTTCTTCTTAAATGAAGCTGAAAAAGCAGGTTATTTGGAAGTTCAACCACCCATTTTAATTAATGAGGCATCAGGTTACGGAACAGGACAACTTCCTGATAAAGAGGGACAAATGTATCATGTTACGGCGGAAAATTTCTTTTTAATTCCGACTGCTGAAGTTCCCATTACGAATATTTATCGGGATGTGATTTTGGATGCAAAAAATTTACCGATAAAAAATGTGGGTTATACGCCTTGTTTTCGGCGAGAAGCAGGTTCTTGGGGCGCACACGTTCGAGGACTAAATCGTTTGCATCAGTTTGATAAGGTGGAAATTGTGCAAATTGCTCATCCCGAAAATTCATATCAGATTCTTGAGGAAATGTCTGAGCATATCCAAAGTTTATTGCAAAAATTAGAATTACCCTACCGAGTCTTGAATTTGTGTGGTGGTGATATTAGTTTTAATGCCACATTATGCTATGATATGGAAGTTTATTCGGCAGCTCAAAAGCGTTGGTTGGAAGTAAGTTCGGTCAGTAATTTTGAAACTTTCCAAGCGAATCGCCTGAAACTGAGATTTAGAGGAAAAAATAATAAAAAGGAATTGGCGCATACGCTGAACGGAAGTGCTTTGGCATTGCCTCGAATTGTAGCGGCAATTCTGGAAAATAACCAAACTCCAGAAGGCATTCGAATTCCTGAAATTCTAAGACCTTACACGGGTTTTGAGTGGATAAAATAAGTAAAATAGTTAGTTTGGGGGTTATTTAAAAAAATTTGGATGTTGTTGTTTTAGTATAGTGACATCATCAAAATATTATTTTATATCTGATAATCAATATTTTATTTAAAATTTAAATAACCTCTAAAATTTCATTTTAACCTCCAATGCGTCCTCCAATTACCAAAATATCATCAATTTGTTCTTGGTTTTGCATCCATGTTTGAAGAGTTTCTTCCAAAATTTGACGTTGCTCAATTACAGGTTTTTCAGAGATCGAAAAGAGTAGTTCACGAAAATGTTTTGCCATAAATTTTTTAGCGGGAACTCCACCAAATTGGTCTTGATATCCATCCGAAAAAATGTAAAAAACAATAGGTTTTTCAAATGAAATATTATGTCGGGTAAACTTTTGTTTTAAACTATATTGACTTCCACCAATTGGCATACGGTCACCTTTGATAACGTTCATTTGGGCATCTTGAACATAATAAAGCGGGTTTTTGGCTCCTGCAAATTGCATGATTTTCTGAGCATAATTTATTACGCAAAGGCTCGCATCCATCCCGTCTTGATTTCCTGAGTTTTCTTGCCGAAGAGCTAACCGAATCCCTTGATTTAGTGCATTCAAAATTTCATCGGCATCATCAATATGTTTGTCTAAAACTACTTGATTCAAGATGGCATCACCCACCATGCTCATAAATGCACCGGGTACTCCATGTCCTGTACAATCCAGAGCAGAAATTATAAATTTTTGATTATCAATTTGTTGAAACCAATAAAAATCACCAGAAACAATATTTTTAGGTTTGAAAAGAATAAAATGCTCTGGAAATATTGCTTGAATACGCTCTTCAAAAGGCAATATGGCTTGTTGAATTCGTTTGGCATAATTAATACTTGCGGTAATGTTTTCATTTTTACGTTGAAGTTCCTGATTCTGATCATTAATATGGTCATTTTGGGCTAGAATTTCTTCTTGTTGTTGTTCTAATTCCGCATTTTTTTCGGTTAGTTCAAGAGTCCTGAGCTTAACTGTATGCTCCAATTTTTCATTCTTTTCCTTGATAACTTTGATTCGATGTTTTTCCCGTAGCCGAACTCCTGTTATTACTAATCCCATCACTCCACAAAAACTAAATGTAAGAAACCACCAGCGTTCCCAAATTGGTGGAGTAATCCGAAATGCATAAGTAAGTTCTTTGCTCCAAACTCCTTGGTCATTCATTGTACGGACATGAAAAACATAAAAATTCGGAGCCAAATGAGCATATACGGCTTCATGTTTATCGGTAATTGGAGACCAGTCCTTATCTACACCGTCTAATTTCCATTGATAACGTACTTTCTCAGGAACGCGAAAACTGGAAGACTCAAAACGAAAAGTTAAATGGTTCTTATCGTAAGGCAAGACCAAATTTTGAGGTACATTAAAGGGATTTTTCAATTCACAAAACTCTTGAAATTCGTTCGATTTCCAGTTCGTTTTTTTCATAAAAAGTTGAATTTCCTTCAAGCGCACTTGAGGCGGAACAGAATCTGAAATGACTTTTTCAGGAGAATATTTTTGTAAACCGCCAATCGTTCCTACCCAAATATTTCCTTTACTATCACATAAAATGGCTTTCCCATTAGTCTCTACTCCCCAAAAACCATCATTTTTACCAAAGTTTTCAATCGTTTTAATTTCCCCTGTCTGAGTAAGACTAATTTTCGTTGCGCCAAGTTGTGTTCCAGCCCATATATTCCCTTGATTATCAGTTGTAATAGAATAAATAGTATTTGAGCTTAATCCTTGTTGTTGGGTAAATGGATGAAATTTTTTTCCATCAAATTGGATCAAGCCTTCGCCAAAAGTAGCAAACCAAATTCGTCCGAAGTTATCTTCAGTAGCTTGCATTATATTGACATTCTTTAAACCATCTTTACCAGTAAATATTCGGAATTTTTTTCCATTATATCGTCCAATTCCGTTATTCATTGAGAACCAAATATCCCCATTTTTAGCTTTTAAAATATGTGAAGCAAGACCATTTAAATGAGTCTGATCAGTAGTAAAAATAGTAGTTTTTTCTGTTTGATGTCGAATCAAGGTTTGGTTTTGAAAAAGCCATAAATCATTGTTATCCTTCATCAAGTAACCTAAACTAATAGGCTGTAAGCCATACTTTTCATTGACTAATTGAGCCTCTTTTCCATCAAATTCATATAAGCCTCTGGTATAAGTTCCAAGCAAAAGGTTTCCATCTTCTTTTTCGACCATTTGATGCAAAATGCCCATTTCATTCCGCCCTTTCTGAGTGATAAAATGTTCAAATTTTTGTCCATCATAACTAACGATTCCCTCAGATGTCCCCAACCAAATATTCCCATCTTTCTTCTCTAAAATTGACCAAACAAATCCCGCATTTAGTCCGTGTTGTTCTTGATAAATTGTCCAAGGACTTTCTGTATATTTAACTAAACCCGATCCGTTAGTCCCTAACCAAATATTTCCTTCCCTATCTTTGGTTATAGAGCGGATAGAATTGCTAGCCAGCCCATTAGCTTCAGTAAAAGTTTGCACCTGTTTTCCATCAAAACGTACCAAACCTGCATTACCCAAACCAAACCATAATATTCCCTGTCTGTCCTCATAAATATCTCGAACATTATTAAGTGCAGATAAAAGTGTATCAGGATATTCTTCTAATGTATTTGTTTGCAGGTTGATAATTTTGGGGACAAAATTATTGCGTTGATTGACTGGTGAAACTACACAGAATAATTTATTGTCAGAGGTTTCGAAAAATGGAATGATTTGGATGCTGTCTTTAAATAAATTGTTTAGAGGAGACCACGATAAGGAATCATTTTCATAATGATAAAGTCCCTGTCGGGTGTCAATCAAGATACGTCCTGAATGCAAAATAAAGATACTTCTAAATACTTGATTATGGGATAGTTCAGGATATTTTTGAGTAATATCAACTAGAGTATCGTTTTCTAAATAGCCGACTTGTTGGTTAAAGTTATTCGCATACCAAATTCGTCCTTTTTTATCTTCGAAGCCATGACAGAAATTAAGAATTTTTAGTCCTTCTTCTTCGCCATAATTTTTAAAAGTATGTCCATCAAAACGAGAAAGCCCAGCCAATGTAAAAATCCATAAATGTCCGTCTTTTGCTTCTATGATTTGTCGAATTTGGTTGTTGGCTAGCCCGTCTTCGGTTGTAAAAGTTTCAAAATTTTTACCATCAAATCGAGTTAACCCTCCTCCATTTGTCCCCATCCACAAAATACCTCTAGAATCCTGCATCAACTCGAAAACCTGAGATTGAGGTAATCCTTCAGCTAATGACCATGTTCTAAAGTTATAACGCTGAGCTTGAGCTACTTGTATAAAAAGTAGAAAAAAAATTAGGTTCAGAAATAAAGTTGTATAGGGTAAATGCTTCATTGTTCTTTTCTAAGATTGAGTTGGTTCGTTTCTCGGTGAGAATCAGGACACTTCCCAAAATTATAAGGCAATAATCTCACACAATTAATCTGAAAGATAGGACAATTTTTAATCCAAAAGCTGATATTAAGTAAGAAATTACTTAGCTTTTTTCAGAATTTAAATTTTTGAGTGGAATAGGGACTAACACCAAAATGTCACCAGTCAATCGTTATATAATTTATTAATTATATATTTAATATGAGATATTTATTTTTGAAAAGAAATACTATTACGACAAGATACTTTATATTGAAGTAATCTAATTAATGCTATTTTCTCTTTTATTTTAAGATGTTCTATATCCAAAAAGTGAAAATTTCTAAAAATGACGAAATAAATCTTTGCATTTTCTACAAATACTGCAAACGAACTATTTGTTTTGTCCTGAAAAATCTCTTGCAAAAATGTCAAATACACCAAAAACAATTTCTTTATTAGCACCTTCTATCCAAAATTATGCGTGGGGTGGGACTTCTTTTATTCCTGATTTATTGGAAATGACAAATCTTGAAAATGCTCCTTTTGCGGAACTTTGGATGGGAACACATGCTAAATCACCTTCCTACCTGATAACCCAAAAAGATAAAATAAACCTCAGAACTTACATCAAAGAAAATCCTATTTCAACTCTTGGAGAGACTATTTTTCAAAAATTTACAGAGTTACCTTACTTATTTAAGGTTTTGGATGTCCAGCAGATGCTTTCTATTCAGGTTCACCCTAGCAAAAAACAAGCTCAATTAGGTTTTGAACGTGAAAATCAAGCACAAATTCCATTAGATGCCCCACATAGAAATTATCGAGACCGAAATCATAAGCCCGAATTGATGGTGGCTCTAACAGATTTTTGGCTATTACATGGGTTTCGGATAGTTTCTGAAATTACACATTTTTTGAAGACAATTCCTGAGTTTGAATGCTTACAGCCTCATTTTAAAACCCAAAACCTTCGAGAGTTGTATCAATTTGTGATGGAACTTTCTCAAAATCAGGTTAATAACGTTTTAAGACCTTTTGCCAAAAGGCTTATTCAAAGTTCATTTTCAGAACATCAGCCCGAATATTGGGCAAAAAGAGCTTTGGAAGATTTTGCTCTTCCAAATGGAGATTTAGATAGAGGAATTTTTTCAATTTTTTTCCTGAATTTAGTACATATTCCAAAAGGCAAAGGAATTTATCAGCCTGAAGGCATCTTACATTCTTATTTAAGAGGAACAAATATTGAAATTATGGCAAATTCGGATAATGTCCTAAGAGGAGGCTTAACTCCAAAACATATGGATATTCCTGAATTATTAGCCAATACTAAATTTGATTCTATCATTCCTCAAATACTTGATAACAAAGAAATTAGTGAATTTGAATTTTGTTATCCTACACCAGCTCAAGAGTTTAAACTTACTAAAATCTGTCTTTCAAATCAGCAAGTTTATCAACATACTTCTGACTCTCCTGAAATTTTAATTATTTTAGAAGGTAAATTGATTATAAAATGTGAAGAAATAAGGATAGAATTAAAAAAAGGACAGGTAATATTTGTTTCTGCTTTTCAAAACTACACTATAAGAAGTTTGGTTCCTTCTAGTCTATTTCGAGCAAGTGTCCCGTAAGATTTTCAATTTTTTTGTAATCATTCATAAATTTTATTGATAATCATTTTTAAGATTTGACTGATTTATAAATAATTGATAATCATTTATTTATGAGTTATGTTTTACTATTTATAAAAAAAAAATGAAGAAATTTCATTTAACCTATCTGTAAAAAGAGAAAGATTCAAGAAATCGGGCTAAAATGGAACAATTCTGTCTTAGGTATATCCACAAAAAATTTTTATATTCGCTCAAAATCTACCCCGAATCGCAAGTTTATTTAGTATTTACTCCCAAAATTGGTTGTTTTTAGAACCTTGATGTTCCGTACCAATTTTGATGTTTTAAATCACTTTAAAATTTTAAGTTATAATGTCAAAAAGAGCAGAATTACATTTTGATGGCAATGTTTATGAGTTGCCCGTATTAGAAGGGACTGAAAATGAAATAGCTCTGGATATCAGCAAACTCCGAGCGCAGTCAGGGTTAATTACCTTGGATGTAGGTTTTAAAAATACAGGTTCTACGCCAAGTGCGATTACCTTCTTGAATGGTGAAAAAGGCGAACTTCGATATCGAGGATATTCGATTGAAGAGTTGGCAGACAAAGCTTCGTTTTTGGAGGTAGCATATTTATTGATTTATGGCGAATTGCCTACTGAAGACCAACTGACAAAATTCGATACAGGTATCCGAAATCATACATTGGTACATTCGGACGTATTGGAAATTATGCGAGGTTTTCCTGCTTCAGCGCACCCAATGGGCGTTTTATCATCTTTAATTTGCTCATTATCTGCATTCTATCCAAACTCTTTAGATCCTTATCGTCCTGCGGAAGAGGTAGATTTGACGATTACTCGTTTGATGGCGAAATTACCTACTATCGCTGCTTGGTCGTATAAAAATGAAATGGGACATCCAGTTAATTATCCTGATAATAACTTGGATTATTGTTCTAATTTCTTGAAAATGATGTTCTCGTTGCCAACTTATGAGTACGAAATAGATCCTGTAGTTGCTGATGCTCTAAATAAACTACTCATTCTACATGCTGACCACGAGCAAAACTGTTCTGCGGCAACTGTACGTATTGTAGGTTCAGCACACTCTAGTCTATATACGGTGATTGCTGGTGGTATTAATTCACTTTGGGGACCATTACATGGTGGTGCAAACCAAGCAGTTATCGAAATGCTTGAAATGATTGCAGCAGATGGTGGCGATGTTGATAAGTATGTCTTGAAGGCGAAAGACCGTGATGATCCATTCCGATTGATGGGCTTTGGACACCGTGTGTATCGTAACTTTGATCCACGTGCGCGAATTATCAAGAAATCTTGTGATGATGTATTAGAAAAGCTTGGCGTGGACGACCCTATGTTAGAAATTGCCAAAAAATTGGAACAAGTCGCTCTCGAAGACGAATACTTTGTATCTCGGAAGCTGTACCCCAATGTCGATTTTTATTCAGGTATTATTTATCGTGCTTTGGGTATTCCAAAAGAAATGTTTACCGTTATGTTTGCTTTGGGACGACTCCCAGGATGGATTGCTCAATGGAAAGAAATGCGCGAAGCAAATCAGCCTATCGGACGACCTCGACAGTTGTACACTGGTTACACACTTCGTCCTTATGTTCCTATCGAAGAACGTGCATAAATTCCCCAATTCTATATTTGATATTGATTATCAACTATTTAAAACTCTCCAAGCATCGCAAAAAGTTTGGAGAGTTTTTGTTTTTCATTTAGTTGATAAACAAGATTTCTTAAAAATAACTCTTTCAAATTATTAAGATATATTAGATTTTAAGCTACTGATTCTCAATAAAATAATTTTTATAGGCATGTCTTAATTATTCCTAAAATTCTTGTAAATTTGTAGCCTAATTTTCAGAAAATAAATACCTTACGTCACTTGGCACGAAGTAAACGCAAAAGTCAGCACCGATTTAAAGTAGAAGCAACCGCCACCCGAAAAGAAAGAGCGGTTTTAGTCGCTATTGTTAAGCGATATCAAAGTCTCGAAAAAACAAACGAATATCTTGATGAATTAGAATTTTTAGCCGAAACTGCAGGCGTAAAAACGATTTATCGTTTTACTCAAAAATTAGATAATCCCGATAGAAGACACTTTGTTGGGAAAGGAAAACTGGAGGAAATTCGGGCGTATGTCAAAGCCGAAGAACCCGACGTTTTGATTTTTGATGATGATTTATCTCCTTCTCAAACCCGAAATTTAGAACAAGAGTTACAATGTAAGATTATTGACAGAAGTATCTTAATTTTGCAAATTTTTACACTTCGGGCAAAAACAGCACAAGCCAAAGCCCAAGTGGAATTAGCACAATATGAATATTTATTGCCTCGACTGACTCGAATGTGGACACACTTATCAAGGCAAAAAGGGGGGATTGGAATGAGAGGACCAGGAGAAACCGAATTAGAAACTGACCGTCGTATTGTCCGAGATAAAATTGCTTTATTACGCAATAAGTTAGAAAAAATTGATAAACAGAGCATTACACGTAGAAAATCACGGGAGCGAATGGCACGAGTTGCTTTAGTTGGTTATACCAATGTCGGAAAATCGACCCTAATGCGTTTGCTGACGAAAGCCGATGTTTTTGCTGAAAACAAACTTTTTGCTACGGTAGATGCTACGGTACGGAAGTTAGTTTGGGACAGAATTCCGTTTTTGTTGAGTGATACAGTCGGTTTTATCCGAAAATTGCCTACCACCTTGATCGAAAGTTTCAAATCGACCCTTGCCGAAATTACAGAGTCTGATATTTTGTTACATATTATTGATGTGGCACACCCTTCCTTTGAGGAACATTTAGAAGTAGTTACAAAAACTTTAGTCGAAATCGGAGCAGGTGAGAAACCTATCATTCTCATATTTAATAAAATTGATTTGTACCGTACTCCTGATTTAGTGGATGAAAATGGAGAAGAAATTTCAGATCGCCCGCCTACTATCGAAGAACTCAAAAAAATGTATATTGGAAAATTACCTAAAGCAGTTTTTATTTCGGCAACTAGTAAACAAAATATACAAGAATTACGAATGGTTTTATTGGAAGAAGTCAAAAAAGTACACTTTTCGATCTATCCAAATTATGTGTAATATGCGTATTTGATAATTAAATAGAAAAGGTTTCTTATGCTATAACTATTGCTAGGATGAAAATTAAAAAATATGGTATAATTTATATTTTTGATTTGGCAAAAAAGATATCTTCTAAAAAAGAACCACTATGGCAAAATCGTATTCTTCCATAGCCTCATTTTAAGTATAAGATTTATACCTGATAAGCATGAAAAACTTTTGTGGGAAAAAGTGGGGAGAAGGGGGAAATTTTTCAGAGGGATATTTTAGTTTTGCATATTCGTAAAAAGAAACTACTTGTTTTACAGGATGGTTTTGAATTTTGTTTAAGGCGTTATCTAGCTCGAAGATTGGAAAATAATCTAGTAAAAAGGAATTACATTCAATGAGTTTCGTAACAGTTCACAAACGATTTTAAGATAAAGCTGAATTTTCACACTTAGCCCAAGAATATTTAGGAAATGTTTCTGAATCCATATCATATTCCAGTAATGACAACCGAATGCCTCGAAGGACTGGACATCAAATCTGATGGTGTTTATGTCGATTTGACTTTTGGCGGAGGTGGGCATAGTCGATTAATTTTAAGTCAGTTAGAAAGTGGTCGGTTGCTTGCATTTGACCAAGATGATGATGCTGAGGAAATTGCTCACGAAATTCAGTCGCCAAATTTTACATTTATAAAATCGAATTTTCGATATATAGATCGTTATTTAAAATTGTATCAAGTCTCGAAAGTGGATGGAATTTTGGCAGATTTAGGAGTTTCTTCACACCAAATTGATGAAGCTGAACGGGGGTTTTCCTTCCGATTTGATGCTGATTTGGATATGCGAATGAGCCAAAATCAATCTAAAACTGCCAAAATAGTGATTCAAAATTACTCTGAAAGGGAATTACATCGCATTTTTGGGCTTTATGGTGAAATTAAAAATGCAAAAACATTAGGCAAAGGAATTGCCAGCGCACGAATTAATCAACCAATTGAAACGACTTCCGACTTACGAAAAGTTTGTGAGAAATTTGCTCCTAAACATCGAGAATACAAATATTTGGCTCAAGTTTTTCAGGCATTACGAATTGAAGTGAATGATGAAATTAAGGCATTAGAAGAGATGCTTAAAGCTACTTCAGAAATTTTAAAGATAGGTGGACGGTTGGTAATTTTATCGTATCATTCACTTGAAGATCGCCCTGTGAAAAATATTATGACGAAAGGGAAACTTTTTGGTGAACCAGAAAAAGATATATATGGAAACGTAATTTCACCATTTAAGCCAATTCATCGAAAACCAATTTTAGCATCATCCGAAGAAATGACAAAAAATACTCGGGCAACAAGTGCAAAACTGAGAATTGCAGAAAGAATATAAACAAAGAACAAAGTTATGGCAGAACATAAATACGTTTCCTTTTTTATTAATCAAGAATTTAATTTAGTTAGTGTTTCATTTCGGAATGAGCTTCCAAAAACATTTGCTATAGGTGAGAAAATGTACGCAATTAATAAAAATGCTTACATGAATGGATATAATTGGGATGCTTTTTTTAATTATTATTTATCAGAAAATTATCCTGATTTAATGGAAGATATAGAGCCAGACCCAGAGGCTGGAAGCTATGTGGCTCATTATCCATTGAGTCCAGAAAATAAAAAGAAAGCACAGAAATTTGTAGAAATAATCACCAATTTAATTGAGCATGAAGAAACGATATATGAGATAGTTAGGCATAAAGGAGATGAAATTAACTGGGATTAAATCTGAATCCTAAAAATTATGGCAGAAGAAACAAAAAGCGAAAAAAATACGGAAAGTGTCTTTTCATTGTTCGAGAAAGACCGTGCGGCAGGTTTATTGCCGTATTTTATTTATATCGCTGTCTTAGGAGTTATTTACATTGCAAATAGTCATTTTGGAGAACGTACAAGTCGGAAAATCAATAAGTTAAAATCTGAAGTTGAGGAATTACGTATTGATTATACGACCTTGAAATCAGAGTTTACTTCCTTCGGTAAACGTTCTGAAATCATACGTCGCGTAAAAGCTATTGGTCTGATAGATAGTGATATACCTGCCTATGAAATTCAGTTAGAAGACAAAAATTAATTTTATTCAACGGTATAATTTAGATAAACTTTGAGTATTCGGCGTTCCATATTAATCCGTGTTCGGGTCGCATTTTTCTTGATGTTGTTAGGCGCATTACTGATTTTGCTACGAATTTTGCAAATTCAGACCGTTGAATATGAACGGTGGACTTCCAAAGCCCAAGAAAACTTACTTTCTTATCGTAAAATTGAAGCCAATCGGGGCAATATTTTGGCGGCAGACGGTAGTCTATTAGCTACTTCTACACCTTTTTATCGCTTGGCAATTGACCCTACTACAGCCAGTGATGAGATCTTTAAAAAGGATATTGATTCCTTATCAATCTTGGTGGCTAAGTATTTCCGAGAACGCTCAGTAAGTCAAATCAAAAATGAGCTAAAAAATGCTCGAACTCAAAATCGTAGATATGTTATTCTATCTCGTAAACGATTTGACTATCAAGATAAAAAGTATCTAATGCGTTGGCCTATCATTCGAGAAGGTCGCCGAAGAGGAGGAGTAATTTTTGAAAAAATTGAAAAACGTTACCGTCCATTTGCTTCTTTGGCACGACGTACTATTGGATTTGTTAGGGCAAAAAACGACACATCTAGCCATGTAACAGGACGAGGATTAGAATATAGTTTTCATAAGAAATTAGCTGGACAAAATGGAGAAGCCTTATTTCGTAAAATTGCAGGTGGACATTGGATGCCTGAGAATGATGGAACACAAATTCAACCACAGCCAGGACTAGATATTCAGACCACAATAGATATTGATATTCAACAAGTAGCAACACAATCCCTTAAAAATGCACTCGTACAAAATGAGGCTACCTACGGTTGTGCTATTTTTATGGAGGTTGAAACAGGAGAAGTAAAGGCAATTGTTAATCTAGGTAAAAATAGAAACGGAACTTATGGAGAGAACAATAATTATGCAGTAGGTAATGCAGGACTTGCTGAACCGGGTTCTACGTTTAAATTAGCTAGTATGACAGCGCTTCTCGAAGAAACCAATATTCAGTTAACCGATACGATAAATACAGGAAATGGTCGTTTTTATTTCTTTGAAGACTTGGCAATGACGGATGCTCGTGCAGGTGGGTATGGACGTATCCCAATCAAGAAAGTTTTTGAATATTCTTCGAATATCGGTATTTCAAAATTAGTACATCGGTATTTTAATTCCAACCCTGAGCGATTTCTAACATATTTAGATAAATTTCATTTCACAAAACCTATTGAATTTCAGATGGTTGGAGAGGCTAAGCCCTATATCAAACATCCCACAAGTGAGCATTGGAGTGGTTCTACATTACCTTGGATGTCAGTAGGTTATGAAATGAAAATTTCTCCTTTACATACTTTGGCTTTTTGTAATGCTTTGGTCAATAAAGGTAAAATGATCCAACCCATTATTGTCAAAAGGGCTATTTATGCCAATACTATCATTGAAGAATATAAACCTAAAATTCTGGTTGAAAAAGTGGCTTCAGAGCAGACGCTTTATACGATGCAAAAATTGATGGAAGGTGTAGTAAAACGAGGGACTGCCAAAAATATTTATACAGATGAATACGGCATTGGAGGGAAAACAGGAACTTCCGAAAAGTGGGAAAATAACAAGTACACAGAAAAACATTATACCTCATTTGTGGGCTATTTTCCAACTGAGAAACCTAAATATACTGGTATTGTTGTCGTCTCTAATACCAAAGAAGGACGTTATGGTGGAAAAGTCGCAGCTCCTGTTTTCCGAGAAATTGCGGATTATATTTTCAAAAAATATTTATTTAAACCTATTGATAATCCAAAAGATAAAAAAATTAAAACGCCTCAAATGCGTTCTGGTCATCGAATGGATTTTGCGGCAATTTCAGACAAATTTGGTTTTAGAAAAGAATCGTTTACGCCTGAAGACTGGGTTTTTGGTAAGCCGAAAGGAGATACTTTACGACTTGAGGGAAATGCTGTGAATATGGACTTAGTTCCAAATGTTAAAGGAATGTCACTTAAAGATGCTCTTTATTTACTAGAAAACAGAGGCTTACAAGTTAAATTTGTTGGAACAGGAAAGGTCATTAAACAGTCAATTCCCATAGGACGAAAAATTCAAGAAGGACGAGAAATCGTTTTAACCTTGAAATAAGTAATGAAATTTCTTAAAAATATGATGTGTTTATTTAAAATTCTTAACTTTAAGTAATAATAACAATATTTATTTATCTATAAATTTTAGAATAATGAAAAAATTTCTCCTTTTTGCCTTTTTAATTTGGGCTAATTCGGTATTTGCAACTAATGTAGATACACAAGAAAACACAAATCAGCCTCAAAAAACAGAAACCCTTTCTGAGTTCCAAAATTTGCGTCAGGTTACAACTCCAAGCACCCAAGATATTGAAGAAAAGTCGAGATGGAAAAAATGGAAAGAACGTAAAGCCTTGAAAGTTTTAAATAAACGTATCGAAAAAGCAAAAAAGACTCATGCAGAAGCTGGTAGTATTGTCTATACGGTCGGATTAATTATTGTAATTCTTGGTTTAGTTGGCTTAGTACTTGGAGGTACACTAGGAACTATTGGAGTAAGCGGTATTATTTTAGGTCTAGTGTTAGTATTAGTTGGAAAGCTTTTATTGTAATTTAGTTAAAATCAATTTGTTATCAAAAATTTAAATACCTTACTAACACGAGTTCCAGAAACCGAAATTCGAGGAAATATTGAAATTTCGGTTTCTAATATTGCCTTTGATTCTCGCCAAATTAAGCAAGGAGATTTATTTGTAGCCATCAAAGGAGTCACTATAGATGGACATCAATTTATCTCGAATGCACTTGAAAATGGAGCGCAAAGTATTGTTTGTGAACAGTTTATTGAAGATTTGCCTGATAATATTACACAAATTAAAGTCCGAAATTCAGCAGAAGCATTAGGCTATTTAGCTTCAGAATTTTATGATAATCCATCTGAAAAAATAAAGTTAATTGGCATTACAGGCACAAATGGCAAAACTACGACAGTCACACTCTTATATCAACTTTTTAAGGAATTAGGATATCGGGTGGGATTATTTTCTACGATTAAGTACCTTATTGATACAGAAGAATTACCATCAACTCACACTACTCCAAATCCGTTAGTAATCAATCGGTTATTATCGTATTTACTCAAAAGAGGTGGAACTCATGCTTTTATGGAAGTCAGTTCCCATGCCTTAGTCCAACATCGAGTAACAGGATTACATTTCTCGGGAGGAATTTTTTCAAATATTTCGCACGACCATCTGGACTATCATCATACATTTGCTGAATATATTCGAGCTAAAAAACTATTCTTTGATCACTTGCCTGAGTCAGCTTTTGCTTTGGTCAATAAAGACGATAAACGTGGTGAGGTTATGGTGCAAAACTGTAAATCAAAACTTTATAGATTTGCTTTACGTTTACCAGCCGATTTTAAAGGAAAAATTTTAGCTCATAGTTTTCAAGGTTTAGAATTAGAAATTAATCAAAAATCGGCTTGGTTTAATTTTGTTGGTGAATTTAATGCCTATAATCTAATTGGAGTTTATGCCACAGCGATACTTTGCGGTGAAGATGATGATGAAGTATTGCCTTATCTTTCTCAATTACAAGCGGTTGCGGGACGATTTGAACGAATTGTTTCACCCAATAACATTTGTGTTATTGTTGATTATTCACATACACCCGATGCCTTAAAAAATGCTTTAGCTACGGTTTCTAAAATTAGAACACATAATGAACAATTAATTACAGTAGTGGGTTGTGGTGGAAATCGAGATGCTGAGAAACGCCCTAAAATGGCAAATATCGCTTGTGAATTTAGTAATCAAGTGATTTTAACCTCTGATAATCCTCGATTTGAGAATCCTGATACAATTATTCAAGATATGGAAAAAGGAGTAAAACCTACTGATTTTAAGAAAGTTATCAAAATAGAAAATCGTAGAGATGCTATTCATAAAGCAATTGAATTAGCTCAACCAAACGATCTGATTTTGATTGCAGGTAAAGGACATGAAGAGTATCAAGAAATTGAAGGAGTAAAGTATCCATTTGATGACCGTGAAGAAGTTAGAAAAGCTTTTAATAAATTAAACAAATAAAATAATATTATTTTCTATAGTGTGGTTTTACAAACCTTACATTATTAAAATTCAAATCATAAATACACAACCCAATTTAACCTTATTCATTTTGCTTTATTATATTTTTGACTATTTACACCACCAATTTGATGTAGTTGGTGCGGGATTATTCCAATACATTTCTTTTCGAGCAATGGCATCTGCTGTTGTATCATTATTAGTTGCCTTAGTTTTTGGTAAAAAATTAATACGTCATCTTCAAAAATTACAAATTGGAGAAGAAATTCGTGATTTAGGACTAGAGGGACAATTGCAGAAAAAAGGAACTCCAACTATGGGTGGAATCTTAATTATTTCAGCTATTATTATTCCCGTTTTGTTATTTGCAAAACTAGCCAATGTTTATATTATACTGCTGTTAATCACAGTATTATGGATGGGACTGATTGGTTTTCTGGATGATTATATTAAGGTGTTTCGGAAAAATAAACAAGGTTTAAAAGGACGATTTAAGGTTATCGGACAAATTGGTTTAGGTCTTATTGTTGGTATAACTCTTTACTTTAATGAGACGGTTGTAATTCGAGAATTCGACGAAGCCTTTGCTCCTGAACAAATTGCCGAAGCCTCCCAAAAACAACAATTTACGGATGTCAAATCTACGAAAACTACCATTCCATTCTTTAAAGAAAACGAGTTTGATTACTGTGAATTGCTTCCTTTTCTACCTGATGACCTAACTTGGTTAATTTATATTTCTATCGTTATTTTTATTGTTACAGCAGTTTCAAACGGTGCGAATATTACCGATGGTTTAGATGGTTTAGCGGCAGGAACATCAGCGATCATTGGGCTTGCCCTTGCTATTTTTGCCTATATTTCAGGAAACTTTATTATTTCTGATTATCTGAATGTTATGTATATTCCGAATACTGGAGAGGTGGTTATTTTTTGTACAGCATTCGTAGGAGCTTGTATAGGTTTTTTATGGTATAATTCCTTCCCTGCTCAGGTCTTCATGGGTGATACAGGAAGTTTATCATTGGGAGCAGTAATTGCTGTCATTGCTTTAGTTTTACGAAAAGAATTGCTTATTCCTGTGCTTTGTGGTATTTTTCTTATCGAAAATGTATCTGTTATAATTCAGGTTGCTTATTTTAAATATACCAAAAAAAGATATGGTGAAGGACGACGTATTTTCCGAATGTCACCCTTGCACCATCATTATCAAAAAGGAAATATTCCCGAATCTAAAATTGTTACTCGGTTTTGGATTGTTGGAATTCTATTGGCAATTTTGTGTATTGCTACCCTGAAAATCAGATAATTATGGCAAAAAAATTAGAAGGAAAAATTTTGTGGGGGCTACTGATTATCAGAATGTTAATCTTTGGTGTGTGTGCATGGTTAATTTTAACTTTTGTTCCACTCAATAATGAATTGGAATTAGTGCTTGCCTTTTTATTATCCCTAATGATTTCGAGAGTAGCAGGACGCTTTGTTCGTCAATTTTATGAAAATAAAAAGAAAGATATTTAATAAAATTTTAACCTAATCCCAAAATCCGATGAGTTTAGTCCAGTCGGAAAGTAAATTTTTCAAAGGAGATGCCGTTATTTGGACGGTTGTTTTTGCACTTATAACATTCAGTATTTTAGTTGTTTATAGTGCAACAGGTACACTTGCTTTCCGAAATATGGCGGGTGATACTGAATATTATTTATTGAAGCATACCTTTTTGGTGAGTTTGGCTTTGGGGATACTTTGGATTTGTCACCAAATTGATTACAAATATTACTCAAGATTATCCCGCTATGCCTTGTTATTGTCTGTTCCTTTGTTATTATTTACGTGGCAAAGTGGAACAGAATTTCATGGAGCAAGTCGTTGGATTACGATTCCTTTTCTTAATCAGACATTCCAACCCTCAGATTTGGCAAAATTGGCACTCATTGCCAATGTAGCAAGTATGTTATCCAAACGCCAACAAAATATCCGTGATTCATGGGGCAGTGTCCTACCTGTTTTGATTTGGAGTGGAATTATTTGCGGGTTAATTGGACTAAGTGACTTATCAGGCTCATTAGTTTTGTTCGCAACTTGTATGTTATTGATGTTCATTGGGCGGGTTCGAGTTCGGTATTTAATTGCTTTAGTTATAGTAGGTGCGATGGCTGGACTCTTTGCCTTAACTGTTGGACAACGACTTGAGACTGCCAAAAGTCGGATTGAAGCTTTTTTGGATAAAGAAAATGTTCCTTTTCAAGCTGAACAATCTTATATTGCTATTGCTTCGGGAGGAACAACAGGTAAGGGACCAGGAAATAGTCAACAACGTAATTTTTTGCCTCAACCTTATTCCGATTTTATTTTTGCAATTATTATTGAAGAATACGGGTTTCTTGGGGCTTTTTTAGTAATTGGCTTATATCTCACCCTTTTGTATCGTGGAATGTTGATGGTTGCTCAAAGTGAGAATGCTTTTGGAGGCTTACTTTCGGCTGGGTTGAGTTTTAGCCTAGTTATCCAAGCCATGATAAATATGGGAGTTGCTGTTGGTATTTTTCCTATTACAGGTCTGCAATTACCTTTGTTAAGTATGGGTGGAACGTCATTATTATTTACAGGAATTTCAATTGGTATTATGATTAGTGTTAGTAAGGGAAGTTCGGAGGAGCCTATCGTTAGTGGGCGGAAAAGACGGACTAAAAAATAAAAAAGAAGCATTATAAATTAAATATGTAAAGCCTTCAATCTTTTGAAAGGCTTTTTCTTTTTTTTAACCGTTTGTACAACAATTATTCAAAAAGCAATGTATTTTTGCTTTCATAAAAAACAACTCTATACACCTGTAAGTTAATACTTTAATCATAAAAACATGACCAAGAACAATACAGAAATTTCACCTAAAAACATCTCTTTTCAAGATACACAAGTTGCTTTTACTACTAAGTCAGATAAGGAGCTGGCTCAGACTCATCAGCTTTTTTGGTTGATGAATTATCCTGTATTAGTGAATTGGGGTACGGCATTTACCAAATTGGCTCTCAATTTACAATTGCCGATTAGTGGACTTTTAAAGCGTACTATTTTTAAGCAATTTTGTGGTGGAGAGAGTATTCAAGATTGTGAAAAAGTCATTCGACAAATGACCCAGTTTGGAGTAGGAACAATCTTAGACTATTCGGTAGAAGGAGAAAAAACAGACGCTGCCTTTGATGCTACAGTTCGAGAAACGATTGCTACAATTCAAAAATCGGCTCATGATGAAGGAGTTCCGTTTTCTGTTTTTAAGGTAACGGGTTTAGCTCCATTTGAAGTTTTAGAAAATGTTTCTAATTCTATTCGAGAAAAGACAGATCTATCTGAAAATGATCAAATTGCCTTTGCTAAAGTACGAGTACGAGTGCATGAAATTTGCCGAATAGCTTACGAAAATGACGTTCGAATATTGATTGATGCCGAAGAAACTTGGATTCAGGAAGCCATTGATAAGTTAGTCAAAGAAATGATGTTGAAATTCAATCGTGAAAACCCCATTGTTTTCAATACTTTCCAATTATACACCCAAAAAGCCTTAGCAAGTTTAAAGGAGTTTTATGTATTTTGTACTGAAAATCAACTTTATTTAGGAGCAAAATTGGTGCGAGGGGCATATATGGAAAAAGAGCGAGAACGAGCTAAAAAATTAAACTACCCTGACCCTATTCAACCTGACAAAACACATTCTGACCATGATTTTAATCAAGCTTTAGAGTTCTGTGCTGAATATTGGGAAAAGATAGCGGTTTGCTGTGCGTCTCACAATGAAAAAAGTAATTTACTACTCACCAAGTTAATGGCTCAGTATGATATTCCAAATAATCATTCACATTTTTGGTTTGCCCAATTGTACGGTATGAGTGATAATATTTCGTATAATTTAGCACAAGCAGGCTACAATGTGGCTAAATACTTGCCTTATGGTCCCGTGAAAGTGGTTATGCCGTATTTGTTTCGCAGGGCTTCAGAAAACACTTCCATTGCAGGACAAACCAGCCGAGAATTTCGTTTGGTTCGGCAAGAAATGCAACGTAGAAAAGAACAAAGGTAAATCTAAAAATACTTGTCAAAAAAAAATTAAATTTTTTGACAAATTTACTTGGAAAGTTTTAAAATTCTGCCCACCTTTGCCCACGCAAAATCACAGAAGGTGATGGCTAAACCCTCCAATAGGTTTAAAAATGCTCAGGTGGCGGAATTGGTAGACGCGTTGGTCTCAAACACCAATGAGGTAACACTCGTGCGGGTTCGACTCCCGCCCTGAGTACATTTTTTTGTAAATTGCTAAATAGTATACTTAAAGCCCACTAGCTAAATATATAGCTAGTGGGCTTTTTTAGTGATGAAGTCAAACAAAATCTACTTAGTTTTATTTAATAGGATTAGCAGTATAATATTTTGATTTTGAGATAGTTAAAAACCAAGTTAGAAGTTTTAAAAATGATACATTCGGAAAAGTATGGAAAAACGATAAAAAGCAATTTAAAGTAGAATATTGTTTTAGACCTACCAAATTTTCAAAATTTAGTAGGTTTTAGATTATTACCTACCTATTAATCAATTTATTATTTATTTAATAACTACACTTCCTGAATTTTCTGTTTTGCCAATTTTACAATTTCATTTACTTGCTCTTCGAAGGTCAGGTAAGTGGTATTGATTGTAATGGCATCTTTGGCTTTGCGGAGTGGACTCTCTTTGCGATTGGCATCCATAAAATCACGTTGTTCAAAGTTTTTAGTAATTTCCTCCAAATCAACTCTTTGTCCTTTTTCTGCTAATTCTTTTTGACGGCGTTCGGCTCGAATTTGGACATCTGCTGTCATAAAAATCTTGAGTTCGGCATTAGGAAAAACCACTGTTCCAATATCACGACCATCCAATATTACAGCTTTTTCTTTGCCTGCTGCCTGTTGTTGTGCCACTAAAAAATGACGTACTTCGGCAAGACTACTGACTTGGCTTACATTCTCTGAAACTCGCATCATTCGGATTTCGGATTCTACATTTTCATCATTGAGAAAAGTTTCATTTATACCCGTTTTAGGATTTCGTTGGAATCGAATTCTTAAATAAGGTAGGTGTTCGCTAATTTCCTGATTATCCGTTAAATCAATCTGATTTCGGAGCAAATATAAAGTGACGGCTCGATACATTGCGCCCGTATCAATGTAGGCATATTGGAGACATTCAGCAAGAGCTTTGGCGGTAGAACTTTTTCCGCATCCTGAATGTCCGTCAAGGGCTATTACAATTTTTGGCATTTTTCTATAAATTTCTTTAGCAAAGATACAAAAATTAGTGGTGGCACGATTTTGAAGCCGTACCACCACTAAGTTAGGTGAAAATTATATAGACTTATAAAATTATTTTCCTGCGCTTCCTTTGATGCGTTGGTCATGTTTCCAGCTAATTAACTGAAGCTTAATGGCTTTTCCGTGATGCCCTTCCGTAATCGAATCTAACATCTTATCAATTGTTTCTTTGTCTCCATTATAAATCTTGAGGATTTGACGAGCTTTTATTACAAAAACACGGTCATCTTTACTTTTGTGAAATTCACGTGAGGACATTTTCACGGACTCATCAACTGCATCTTGATAAGCTGACCAAAACTCAGTTTGTTCTGGAAATTTAATTTTATATTTCTTAATTCGGTTATCCAACTCCTCCGTGCGGTGAATCTCAGTTTCCTTGAGACGTTGCTCGGTTTTTTCAACGTACTGGTGTACTCGTTGAAAATGGATAATTTTAGCTTCCAATAGTTTTTTTTCAGAAACTCCACTTTCCTTCAAGGCTTGTTTGACAGGCTCGTATCTATCCAAAATTTGATTTGCCTGATGACATTGGTAAATATTGAAGTACATCTTTTCTTCACTGACAATCGCCAGTACTCCACTTTGTTCAAAGACTCGTTTGAAATCCAAAATAGCACCTTCCAAAGTCATGGCATCACCTGTCGTAAGTCCGACTTCCTTGAGCTGCTCAACTAAATCCGAATTTTGTGCTTGAAGGTGTATGCCCAGCCCAATTGCCAAGGCTGTACTTAAAACTAAATGACGTAAGAATGACATGATTTTAATTATTTTTTAAGTTTTTGAATCAAATATTCTCTCTGAATAATTGTAAGATAAATAAGAGTAATCATTTGTATCGTTTCCCTGAAATCCTCTGAATTTATTACAAAACTTCCCCAATAAAAATACCAAATCTTCACTAAAAGCCAAAAGATGAAACGAATGCACCCTATTTTTCTAAGAAATCCCCTAAAATCAGATATAATATCTCTGAAAATAGAATTTGATAGCATAACAGATTGAGTTTATTTTTAATTCCTTTTTAACTTCGGTGATATTTTGAGAAATATTCCCCAAATTCTTGATAAAATGATGACGAATTTATTTGAAAATGAAGCTCTTGTTTTCGGAATTTTGATGTTGATGCTCACCTTTGTTTTTGTAACTTCGGCAAGCTCCTCCAAATTTTGGCAACAATTTTACCGATACTGTCCTTCGGTCTTGTTGTGTTATTTTTTGCCTTCTTTACTAAATTATCCGTTCGGATTAATTGATCCTGAAACTTCCAATTTATACTTTGTTGCTTCTCGCTATTTATTGCCTGCCTGTTTGGTTTTATTATGTTTAAGCATTGATTTAAAAGGAATTATAAATCTTGGAAGTAAGGCAATCATCATGTTTTTTGCTGCTACACTAGGAATTATTATCGGAGGTCCTATTGCCTTACTAATTGTCATCTTTTTTGTACCTGATTTATTAAATACAGAAACTGACCAAGTTTGGAGAGGACTTTCGACCGTAGCAGGGAGCTGGATTGGGGGAGGAGCCAATCAAGCGGCAATGAAGGAAGTTTACCAAGTAAGTGATAAATTATTTGCTTCTATGGTTGTTGTTGATATTATTACTGCCAATATCTGGATGGGATTTTTGCTTTATGGTACGAGTATCACCGAACGAATTGATAAAATTCTAAAATCGGATACTTCGGCAATCGAAGACCTTAAACAAAAAGTTACTGATTATCAGGCTCGTGTTGCCAAAATTCCAACAACTACTGAAACCATGTTAGTACTAGGAGTTGGTTTTGGAGGGACAGGATTAGCCCATCTTGGAGCGGATTTAGTTACACCCTTGATGGAAAATTATACGGAAGCACTCAATGCGCTTAATCTTAATTCGTTAACTTCGAAGTTTTTCTGGTTAGTTGTAATTGCTACTACGATTGGAGTCGCTTTATCATTTACTTCATACCGTAAGCTTGAAGGGGTAGGAGCATCTCGATTCGGAAGTATTTTCATTTATGTTTTGGTCGCGACGATTGGAATGAAAATGAACATCGGTGAAATTTTTGATAACTTAGGCTTATTTCTGATTGGTGTAATCTGGATGTTAATTCATGTTATCATTTTATTGGTGGTCGCAAAGTTAATTCGTGCGCCTTTCTTCTTTGTGGCGGTCGGTAGTCAGGCGAATGTAGGTGGTGCCGCTTCAGCTCCTGTAGTGGCTTCGGCATTCAGCCCAAGTTTAGCTCCTGTCGGTATTTTAATGGCAGTATTAGGTTATGCTTTAGGAACTTACGGAGCAATTATTTGTACACAACTGATGCAATGGATCACCACTTTGGTATCGTAATTACAGCGATTTCCGAAGTGTCTCTCAAAAGAAGCCCTAATTTATCTGATTGCTTCTTTTCGGAAATTTTCGTACATTTGTAAGGAACTCTTAATGAAAAGTTTCTCTTAATTTTGTTGATATGATTCAATTAATTCCTTCACTAACAGTTATGGACGGTAAAAACGTCCGTATTGTACGTGGTAACTATAATGACATAACGGTTTATAATGAAACGCCTCTTGAAGCTGCTATACGATTTGAAGAACACGGGCTTGATTGGTTACATTTAGTAGATTTGGATGGTTCTCGTCAAAGACGTGTTGCGAATTATGACACCTTAGAACTTATTTCAAATCATACTCAGTTAAAGATTGAGTTTGGTGGTGGCATTGAAACGGATGGAGATATTTCGAAATGCTTTGAATATGGCGCACAATTTATTAGTACTGGAAGCATCGCAGCTCGTAATAGAGATCTATTTGCCAGTTGGGTGATGTCTTATGGAAGAGATCGTATTGTATTGAGTGCTGACTGGTTCGAAGGAAATCTAAAAGTACGAGGTGAAGAACAAGTCTCTGATATTGATTTATTGGAGTTAGTTGAGTATCACTACGACCGTAGCTTGTTATATTTGAAATGTACAGATATTGATAAATCAGGTACGTTACAGGGGGTGAATACTGACTTATATCGTAAATTAGTACAGAAATTCCCTGATTTAAGAATTATGGCAAGTGGTGGAGTGAAAAGTATAGATGATATTAAAGCTCTGGCTGATGTGGGAGTTTGGGGAGTTGTTTTTGGAAAAGCCTATTACTCAGGTGCTATCGATTTGAAATCCTTAGAACAATATATTGTCCAACAAGGAACAATCGTCTAAAACCGTTTAAAATATCTAAACAAATTTAAGAGAGTTCATTCTAGTTGATTCGCATAAAGTAGATCCTTAGATTCCGATGAGCGAAATTTGGTATTTCGAAAGTCAAAACTTATTTCATATCCTTTGTCCCCACAAAGTCAAAGACCCGAATGTCTCTAAAGGGCATCAGATGAATGCTTATAAGAAAGGAGATTTGATTTATTTCCCTGAAGAAAACGCTGAAAAAATTTACCTTATTGCTCAAGGCAAGGTTAAGATTGGTTATAATACTAAAGATGGAGATGAAGTCGTTAAAGCTATTCTGACCAAAGGAGAATTATTTGGTGAGATGGCAATTTTAGGCGAAGAAAAACGCTCTGAATATGCGATGGTTGCTGAAGATAACACTATTGTTTGTCAGGTTGGATTGGAAAATGTCCAAGAACTAATGAAAGATAATAAGGTATTTAGCTTTTCAATTTACAAACTAATTGGGATGCGAATTGAAAAACTGGAACGTAAATTAGAGAGCCTAATGTTCAAGGATGTACGCACCAGACTCATTGATTTTCTGAAAGATATGGCACAAGATCGAGGTGAAAAAATTGGTTATGAAATTCTCATTCGGCACTCCCTAACTCAAAAAGATATTGCTTCCCTGATCGGAAGTTCACGCCAAACGGTGGCTAAACTCCTCAACGAACTCAAAGAGGATAATCAAATTCATTATCGTAGAAACCGCATTTTGATTCGAGACATTGATAATTTAAAGTAATGAAAAAGTATTTCGGATATATTTGGGTTGGATTATTATTTTTTTTCGGGATTTCGTGCGAATACGAAAGCGAGGAAAAAGTCTTTACAGAAGAAACTTGTGATACGACACGAGTAATTTTATTTTCTGCTGATGTACAACCTATTCTTAAAAAGAATAAATGCTTATTGTGTCATATTTCTAGTTCGGCTTCGGGTGGAGTGGTTTTGAATAGTCATGAAGAGGTACAGAAAGTTGCGGTGAGTGGAAGACTAAGTGGAGCGATAAATCATGAAAGTGGATTTTCACCGATGCCACCAAATGTAGAAAAAATTGCCCCTTGTGATATCGCCAAAATTGAAAAATGGATTACCGACGGAATGCCTAATAATTAACTATTTAAAGATTATACTTTTGATTTTAAGCAAAATTTGTCCAATGAAATTTTTGAAGTTCTACGGATTTCTTTTTGCTCTTTTATGGGGAATAATTTCTTTACAGGCAACACACGATTTTTATTTGGCAACCTTCAATTGGTATGAAAAAGACCAAAAACATACCGTTAAAATTACGCTTGATAAAGAAGATACTTTCAAAGCCATTTTGGAAGATAAACCAAAACATAAAGATAATTTTTCTGACCAAAATATACAACCTTCTTTGAAGTCTTATTTACAACAAAACTTCAAAATTCGAGCTAATCAACACAGTATTAACTATACTTTTCGAAAAATTCAATTTACTGAGAATTTTGTTTACTTATTACTTGATTTGCAGAATGTTCCGAAGAAAATAAAAACTATTCAAATTATAAATACTTGCCTTTTTAAGGTTTGTCCCAAACAACAAAATATTCATAAAGTTTACCTCCAAAATTCTCGACAAATTCAAAAAACAGAATTGGAAAATCAGCAATTTACCTTATCTTTCGACTGAATGAAAATCACTCCCAAAACTTGAAAATTACTTAAAATCGTTTAGCAAACCAATGGCATTAATTAGCAAAAAAAAGAAGGTATATCCCGTTTCGGGAAATTTGCGAGCATTCCTGGATGAATATGGTAGAGAAACAGAAATTCCACTTCAATACTCTGATTTAGAACGATATAGTACTGCCGTCACGCTTTATGATGCACAAGGCGATGATACGCTTTGGCTGACCGTTTTTTATACTCAATCCGATACTCCTGAGATTCATCAACAACTTAAAGAAATTTACTCACAGCTTAAAGTGGAAGGTAATCTTGAGATTCTCAATCATTTATATATTGACCGTGTGGATATTTGTACGTATGGCAATACCCGTCCGTTTCGGGTGCGAGTAGTCAATCAATTGAATGATAATTTTGATTATTTTTATGTCAAGCGTGCTGATGCCTCTCGAATTTATGGACTGGAATTAGAAGATATTTTATCCCCCAACCGCGTGCAATATTTAGTTTATGAAAATACATTAATTGAAGAGCATATTGCAGGAGTCCCAGGGGATATGTTTATGCGAACATACTTGAACGAAGAGACCAATAAGATTCGGTTAGCAAAAGAATTTATTAAGTTTAATGAACGGTGTTTTGTTCGACTTTTGGGAGATATGCACTCTAGTAATTTTGTTGTAGATATCACACCTGATTTTGAGGAGTTTCACTATCGAATTCGAGCCATTGACTTTGACCAACAATCCTACGAGTCTCGAAAAGCAGTGTATATGCCTCAATATTACAAACAAAATAACCCTATTATTCGTATTGGAATGGAAGTACTTTCGCCTGAAACAGTACGCCAGTATCAACAAGAAGAACGTTCGTTAATTGCGAATCGAATCCGAAGTTCTCAACATATTTTGCGAGCCGTTTTGGAAGTTATGAGAAACGACCAAATTGCTCCTCCTGAAAATGTCGAAAAGTTGAAAATGGAACTATACGAACATTACAAGGATAGACGTTTTTTGAAGTGCAAAACGATGGGACAACTTTTACGGATGAATCTCAAAACTTTATTTCCTCATCAGTAATTTGCTTCAAAATCGTTCGACTAACTTCATGTTTGCCATCATAAAGTAAGGTTTTGGGCTTTTGAACATATTTTTCTATCTTTTTGAGTTGTTTTTGCCATAGCTCAGGATTATAAAAACTATCCTTTGTTCCAATCAAAGCTATAATTTTGGCATTGCGTTTTAGGATTTGTTTTTTAGTAATTTCGTGTGGAAAACTTCCTGCCCATAGAATTAAATTATCGAACGGAATGTTTTGGTAAAAAGCCCATCGACAAGCTGTTGTTACGCCTTGTGAAAATCCTAAAATATTTAACTGAACATTCTGAAAATCAATATTTTGTGTTTCTTTCTGAAAAACAGAATTTATATAAACCAATTGATTTTGAATATCCGTTTCACGGTCTTCTTTGGTCATCCATGATGCACCCACATGCCCAAAATGTCCTTCAAGATAAAATTTTGATAATCCTTGTGGAGCAATAATAAAATTAGTTTTCAAGTCTAGAATCGTAAATTTTTGAATAAATCGTTTGGCAAGTTGTTTATATCCGTGAAAAACGACCCAAATAATTCGTGTTTTTTGAGAGCATTCTCCTAAAGTAGTGTAAGGCGTTTTTAGCGTTATTTTGATATGTTTTTCTGTAATCATTAATTTGATAATTAGGTGTTTATAGATCTAAATAGAATTGATGTATAAAAATCAGAAACTATCTAAAGGGAAAATATACATCAATTCTTGGTAAAATTTCTTTAGTTTTTATTTGTACATAGTCTAAATAAGCATAATTTTGTCCTATCAATTTAAGACTCAATTATTCTAACATATTTCTAAATTTTTTGAAAATGACTCCTCAAAATACAAATTCAAAACTTACTCAATTTTTTTCCACACCTGATTCAAAGCACAAAACAACTTGTGGGCGTAAGAAAAAATGTTGTGAAAAATATCAACGTAAAGGTCGATTTTGTAAAAAATGTCCTATTGGTTAATTAGTGTTAGTTCTCCAAAATATTTTGAATTTCGGGAGAACTGATATTTTAAAATATAACTATTTAATTGTATTTTATTTATATTTTGTGTACTCTACCGTACTAAAAATGATTTATAGAATATATTTAGTATTGAAATTATTTAAAAGTCTTTGTTTATTAAGCTAAAACGCCATTTTTCCGTAGCGGTGGGTTTGCAAACCCTACGGAAAAATTAAATTTGGTTTTATCTAAATGATAATCAGTAATTTGTAAATCAATAAAATTTTGGTAGGGTAGAGTATATTTTTTGTATGCCACTTTTTCATTCTTAATTTTTAAGCGACTATTTTTCACTAAAAAATGTATTAATTTTCTTGAGGTTTTCAATTGCTCGCTCTAAATAAGTTGATTTTTGCCTCAAAAATTTGTTGTCTCAAAACTAATTTTTCCTCTAGATTGCGGTTTTTTTTATCTTCTAAAGTCTTTATCTTTGAGTGCCAAATCGAACATGAAGCTAAAAATTGAAACACAAAACTATGAAAATTAGTGGGTTTACTTTTCTTCGGAATGCCTCCAAGTTATACTATCCTGTCAAGGAATCTATTTTGTCGATTTTAGATATTGTTGATGAATTTGTAGTTGCTGTAGGTGCAGGAGATGCTGATGATAATACCATCAAATTATTGGAAAATATTGGTTCTGAGAAAATTAAAATTATTCAAACGATTTGGGATACAGAGAAATATCCACGAGGAATGGAACACGCTCACCAGACCGATATTGCGAAGGATGCTTGTTCAGGGGATTGGGTATTTTATCTACAAGGTGATGAAGTTATTCATGAGAAAGACCATCTAGCTATTTTAGAAACTTGCCAAAAATACCTTAATCGACCCGAAGTAGAAGGTTTTTTATTTCGGTACTTACATTTTTATGGTGATTATGACCATTATTTTCGAGACCATTGTTGGTATCGTTTTGAGATTAGAATCGTGCGGAATCTTCCTGAAATTCATTCTTTTGAATCGGCGCAATCTTTTCGGCGTATTCCCAATTTTGATGGAGTAAGTTATCGTGAAAAAGAAGGAACGTTTAAGCTCAAAGTAGTTAAGATTGATGCAGATATTTATCATTATGGTTGGGTACGCCCTCCGAAATTGATGCTCAAAAAACGAAAATACTTTTCTACGACTCATCGAGGAGCAAATTTTGTGAAGGAAGAATACAAAAAATATGGCGAAAATTATGACTATGGACGAATGGACAGGACGACTCCATTCAAAGGTACTCATCCTGCCGTAATGGCTGAGAAAATCAAGGAGTTGGACTGGAAGGAGCAGTTACGTTATTCGGGTCCGATTACTATTAATCGTCCACCAATGAAACATGAACGTTTGAAATACCGCTTACTGGTTGACTTTGAAAATAAAATTTTAGGTGGACGACAAATTGGTGGTTATAAAAACTACATTTTAATAGATGTGTAATATTCCTTTTCGAAAAAATTAATCAAGAGTGATAAATATCATTTTTTAGTCTAATAAGAGGATTTAATTTTGCTCTGCTCAATAGGAAATACTGGAATCCACAAACTACTCGTTCTCCATGAAAAAACGACAACCCGTTTCAGATGTAATGACCAAACAAGTGGTCACGGTGAATGTTAAAGACAGTTTATTGACGGTTAAAAGTGTGCTAAGTAATAAAAAAGTACGTCACCTTCCTGTTTTGGATGGTGGGAAATTAGTTGGCATTCTAAGTCGGACTGATGTCATGCGATTAAGTTTTGGGAATGTTTTTGGTGAACAGGCAGAAGCTGATGCAGCTATCTTTGAGATGTTAAGTATTCCCCAAATTATGACTCATAAACCTCGAACGGTTTCCGTTTCGATGACAATCCATGATGTGGCGGAAATCTTAGCCGAAGAGGAGTTCCATGCACTCCCTGTAGTAGATGGAGATAAACTAGTTGGCATTGTAACCACAACAGATATTATTCGATTTTTGTTAGCACAGTATTAGTGCTTTGGTTTCCATAAAAAAAGCCTTGACAATTTTGACTTTGTCAAGGACAGAGATAAAACAATAGAGTCAATTTTGCAGATTTTTTCGGTGGTGTTAAAGAGCGTAACTCTAAAATCCAAGTAGGAGGCGAGTTATGCTTTTTTTATATTTTGGCTCTATTGATATTTTTCAATAATTTAGTGTTTGTGTTGTTCATGCTTGTCATGTTCATTGTGCTGACAAGTCCCCATTACCTCATGAAAACGATCATGAAGGGCATTTAGTTTTTTGAATAGTACTTCATCAGTGGGTTTAGTTTGTATGAAATTAGCTAATTCACGAGATTCTTGAGCTAATAATGCTATTTTTTCTTTGATTTCTGGTCTATCAAAAGCAGGCGGTGGGATTGCATTTTGCCAAGTTTCGGCACTTTTTGCTAATTCTTCAGCTTTGGTTCGGATAGGTTCAAAATCCTTCTCTTCGGCAGGATGAAAAGTTTCTGCCATTAAGAAATGATAATCTTCCATCTCTTTCCATTCTGTTTCTTGCTCACTATTTTCTATCTGATTTAACTTAGGCTTTTCTGTTTGTGAAATATCATTTTGTGGTTTCTCAGTAGGTTGACTACAACTACCTAACCAACAACTGAAAACTAAAGCACTTCCAAGGATAATTTTAAAAACTACTTTTTTCATAAGAAATGGAATTAAGTTTGGTGTTGTGCCAAAATACATATCAAGAAAGATTTTTCAAAAAAGATTCTTAGAGGTGGTTTAAAAATTTTTGAAAAATATCTTGAGGGAATGAACTTCAACTAGTGAAATAGCTTTCATTGCTCAAAATCGGCAATTTCCATAAGGTAGGGTTTGCAAACCTTATGGAGTTTTATATAAACACTTGATAATCATTTTTTTAGTTAAAATTTAAAGAACCTCTTAAAAACGAAAGACTTACTGAAGTTTTGAGACAATAGTAAGTCTTTGAGTAAAAAAATAGGTTAATTAAAATATTTTTATAATTGTATTTTTTCAATATTCAAAGTCATATTTTGACATCGTTTCGAAATATCTCCATACCCTCGCTCAATATTGGCAATATTAGTAATTGTTGTTTCACCTTCTGCTACTGCCGCCGCAATAACATAAGCCAAACCCGCTCGTAAATCAGGAACTTCCAGAGAACCAACGGCTTTCAAAGGGGTTTTTCCTGTAATAATGGCACTAATTTCGAAACCCTTATTAGCAAATCGACTGGGAGTTTGTCCTAAACAGTAGGTAGTCAATTGAGCTTTTACACCAAGTGCGGATAAAGTTTTAAGATAACCAAACCGTTTTTCGTAAACTGTTTCATGAATAACCGAAACTCCTTCGGCTTGAGTGAGCATAATAGCAAAGGGTTGTTGCCAGTCAGTCGAAAAGCCAGGGTAAACATCTGTTTCTAACATTGTAGGACGTAGTTCAGTAGCTCGGAAAAACCGAATTTTTTGGTCTCCCAATAACTCAAAACCTCCTCCAACTGATTGATAATGAGGTAAAAAATTCCCCAAAGTATCAGGGCGTAAACCTTCTACAGTAATTTCACCATCCGAAGCGCAAGCCAAACATGCCCAAGATGCTCCTTCGATACGGTCACCAAAAATATCAATTCGTGTACCGTGTAATTTTTCAACTCCCTCGATACGAAGTTGTCGTCCTGGGTAAGTGTAAATGATTGCACCCATTGAACGAAGCATCGTAATGAGTTCAAAAATTTCAGGCTCAAGCGCACAGTTATCAATGAAAGTTGTGCCTTTGGCTAAAACGGCTAAAAATAAACAGGTTTCGGTTGCTCCTACACTCGGATACGGCAAATCAATGTGAGTGCCTTGCAAACGTCCTGTTCGAGTTGCCAAATACCCGTTTTCATCTTCGACTACTTTTCCGCCAAATTTTTCGATAGCTGCCGTATGAAAATCAACTTTCCTTGCCCCAATGTTGCATCCTCCCATCATTGGAACCGATACTTTACCGAATTTATGTAAAAGCGGACTTAGCAATAAAATCGGAATTCGATTACTGCCCGAATGAGGCATTGTTACCTCATATTGGTTAATAGATGAAGGATGTAATTTTAGGGTATTTTTTTCTATATCTCGCTCCAGTTTTACCCCCACCGAAGCAAACATATCTAACGTAATATTGGTATCGCCAATATTGGGAACATTGGTTAATAAAGTAGGTTCATCCGCTAATAAAGCTGCTACCATCGCTTTGGTTGCAAAATTTTTTGTGCCATTACAACGAATTTCTCCTACAACTGGCTGTCCTCCTTGAATTTTATAGGCTTCCATGTGATTATTAATTTTCGATTATAAGTTTACAAGATGTTCAAAATGAGAAACTTTCGGCAGTCAAATATTTTTTACTAAAAATTATTAACTTTCGTGTTCTCACTGAGAGTATCTAAATTTTTAAAGATATGAAAAAACTACACCTTATCTTTTGTTTTGTTTGGTTAGCCGTTTCTTGTGGGCAAAATCAAGCTCCTTATCAAGAAGAAGTAACTAAATCTGAACCTGCTGAACCAGACCAAAAAATATCACAAAATAATGATAATCAAGTGGTTGATAATCGGAAAATTATCAAAATGGCTGATATATTATTTCAGGTCAAAGACTTGGAGCAAAGTACGGATAAGATTCAAACATTGACTCAAAAATATCAAGGCTTTATTTCGGATATGAATCAAGTTTCTTCTAGCTACTCAATTAACAATCAAATGTCTATCCGAATTCCTACTGATTCGTTTGATATCTTTATTGATGAGGTGGCAAAAGAAGCTATTTATACCAATCACAAACGTATTAAATCAGAGGATGTAAGTGAAGAATATGTCGATATTTCTAGCCGACTAAAAACGAAAAAAGAGGTTCGAGACCGTTACACCGAAATTTTACGAGACAAAGCCAATACTGTTGAAGAAATATTAGAAGCAGAAGAAAAAATTAGAATTATTCAAGAAGAGATAGAAGCTATTGAAGGGCGTTTACGTTATCTGAATGATAAAGTTTCTGTTAGTACGGTTCATCTGGAAATTTATCAAGAAGTTCATTCTCAGGAGATTCCCAAAGTATATCAAAAATCATTTTGGGATAAATGGATGGAAAATTTTAAAACAGGTTGGATATTTATTTTAGATACAATTCTGAGTCTAACCATGATTTGGCCTATCATATTTTTCTTCGTATTAGTTTTTGTTTTCCGAAATAAAATTATAAAACTATTCAAAGGAAAAAACAAGTAGTTGATTTACGAGTTTAAATGTTATTAAAAATCTACTAAAAATCACTTTTAACCCCAAAGGCTAATCGATTTTCACCTTCTCGATTTACGGAAAATTCCAAACGAAATACCGCATTATAAAACGTGACTAAATCCAAGCCAAGTCCTGTTCCCCACAAAAGACGATCGGCATAAGGCGAAGGATTGGGGTGCATCGAACCACTTTCAGTATGTCCAAAATCTCCGAATATCTTGAAATATAAAGCCACTGGCATCGTCCGAAACTGCTCCAAAGGCATAAATTTACCGAGTTGTTTGCGTGTCGAACAAAGCTGATAACGCAACGTATTTCGGCTCAGAGCATAACGTGTGACATCAATGGTATAGGGTTCATAACCTCGTAAAGTATTCTGAAAATAACCAAAACTGGCTTGGTCATTATACGGCTGACGGTCAGGAAAGGAAAATAAACCTCGAAAACTGCTTGCCCAAAACCATTTTTTACGAAGAGGAACAAATTTGGCATACAAAGCTCGAACTTCAAACTTATTTAAATCATTAAAAAATCCTAAGCCTTTTTGTTCAAAACTTAGGCGCAAAAGCATCCCTTTCAGGGGATAACCCGAAGCATCTGTCAAGTTTCGATTAAAATCATATTTCAGAAAAAAATAACGTTGCTGTGTTTTTCCCTCCAAAAAGTAATCGGGATTCAATTCTTGAATAGTGTCTGTGATGTGATTGGAACGAAAACCCAACGTAAAAAAATGAGTATTATAAAAATGGCTTCGTTTGCTAAGTCGGGTAGCAAATTCCCACCGCCGAAGTTGTTTAGAAGTACTCTGAAGTACGAGGCGTTCTCCTTGACTATCCGTTTTATAAGGTAGATTTCGGTTTCCTGCATACATAATCTTGAACCGAATTCCTGTAGTTTGTTTTCGATTAATGTATGGAATATTATAAAGTAACATTAATTTTTGTGTAAATCCATTTTGAAAATGAAGGCGTACATCTTCATTCCGTCCTCGAAAATTTTGCTGTCGAAATCGAATCCCCCAATCAATCCAAGAAGGATCAAAATGATAACTGGAAGCCCATTCGTTGAAATTTCGTGCGCCCAATTCAAGAATCGGAATAGGATAAAAATACCATTTCTCAACCAAACTTACGACTACTTCTATACTGTCCCTGCCTGAAGGCACAGGTATCACGTCAGTCACTACAAATAAGTCAGTATTAAACAACTTATGAGATTCTTTTTCAAGGTATTGGGCTAAATTCGTTTTAGCAATTTTTTGTCCTTTTCGAATCGATAGTTCCCGTTGAATAATACGTAATTTGGTCTTTTTTCGACATTCAATTCGTACTTCAGAAATACAAATACTATCAGGGCTTTTGAGTGAATCAGAGTAATGTTGCAAATCTCGGATAAGACCTTGTGAAGGATAAGCAAATAAGGAAATCGTACCACAAAAAAGGAAGATATTTAATCCTAAATAAAGGAAATAATGATGCAATGTTTCTACTAATTTTTCCAAAATACGTTCTTAATAATAAGCGATTGGAATGTTTAAATTTGGGTTTCTTTTAGAGTCTGACTAACTGCCAAATTGAAGGCAACATAAGTTATCGCAAAGTTGCTACAAAATTGGTAGTTTCTCTCAAGAAGGTGACCGTATGGGTTTTAAAATAGTCATAAACAAGGCGTTAAATCTTGTTAAACCCTTGCCTACAAAAAAGTTTCCAAAAGTTACTACATTTGAATTTCGAAGGAAAAATACCTACTTTCGAAGGGTTCTGATGAACGAAAATTCCGAAAGATTAAACATGCTAAAAAATTAGCTTCGATGCGAACACCACAATTTTATGATCTTTTGGATAAAGAGCTGAATGCCATTTATTTTTTAATGTCGAACTTCCCAAAAACCAAGATTAGTTATTTAATGAAAGTATTAAGAATAGAGAAGTGAAAATTTAACAGAGGGTTACTTATTACTGTTTTAACGTTTTACCAAATTACCCATTTTATTTATGAAAAATAATCATGTGATTATCATGGCAGGCGGTTCAGGAACTCGTTTCTGGCCTTTTAGTCGGGAAGCCTATCCTAAACAATTTCAGGATATTTTAGGCATCGGGAAGTCACTCTTACAATTGACTGTCGAACGGTTTCAAAATATTTGTCCGCTTAGTAATATTCATATCGTTACGCATCAAAAATATAAAACTATTACTCAAGAACAGCTTCCAGAAATTAGTGAAGACCAGATTCTTACCGAACCTTTTAAGCGAAATACAGCTCCATGTATTGCCTATGCGTGTTATCGAATTCATGCCAAAAATCCAGAGGCAAATGTAGTGGTTGCCCCTGCGGATCACTTGATTGTACGGCAGGATGCCTTTGAACAAGCTTTAGTGATGGCTTTAGAAACTGCCCAGACGGCAGACAAACTGATTACATTAGGAATTAAACCACACCGTCCTGATACAGGTTATGGTTATATTCAATTAACACGCCCTGATAGTTTTAAAGTGCAAAAAGTCAAGACTTTTACTGAAAAACCCAATTTGGAATTGGCAAAAGCATTTTTGGATAGTGGTGATTATATCTGGAATGCAGGACTTTTCGTTTGGACAACCAAAAACTTCTTGAAGGCGCTCCGAAAGCACGTTCCTACGATGGCGGGATTATTGCAAGAAGCCGTCCCTTATTTCTTTACACCCAACGAAATGAATGCTTTGACTACGGCTTATTCGCAATGTCATACGGTTTCGATTGATTATGCAGTAATGGAAAAGGCAGATAATGTGTATGTTTTGCCATGTGATTTGGGTTGGTCAGATTTAGGAAATTGGAAATCTCTATATGAATATTCCGAGCATAATGAAGACGGAAATAGTCTGGATGGTAAGTATATTATGACCTATGAAACCAAAGATTCAATTATCAAAACTTCTGAGGATAAGTTGGTTTTAGTACAAGGTCTCGAAAATTATATTGTGGCTGAACATGAGCGGGTTTTGTTGATTTGTCGTAAAGATCAAGAACAACGAGTGAAAGCATTTTTGGAAGATGTTCGCTTGGAAGGCTTAGAGCAGTTTTTATAAAAAAGCACTTTTTTAAGTCTATAAGGTTTTCAAGAATCTTATAGGCTTAATTTGTTGATTTCCTATATTTTATCAAATTTTACACTCTGATATAGTTTACTCAACTGAATTTTTACACCAACCGTCAAAACACAGGTCTGATCGGCTGAATCATATACTTTTACAATCCAACTTGTTTTTCCTGTTCGTAAGTATTGTTCTACCTTATAACTATCTTGGGCAATTAAAATGTATTCTTGAAGGTTGGTAATACGTTGATATTCCTCTTTTTTCTCGTTTCGGTCTTTTTTTTCGGTCGCTGGTGATAGCACTTCTATAATCGAAATTGGATTTTTCAAAGCTCCACTTGGCGTAAATTCTCGGTCATTTAAAAGTGTAATTGTTAAATCTGGAATCCGAAAGAAACCCAGACTTTTGGTTTGTATTTTCAACCCTTCTACATACGTTCGATATTCCGAATGATTAATTTGTTGCCAAATAATGTTATAAAGTTCAGTTAATATTTCGGTATGATTAAGGGAAGTTGCCATTTGGAATAATGATTTTTGTTGAAATGTAAGTAAATCGAAATCAGGACGTAAAATATAGTCGATTACATCTTGAGGAAGTGGTTTCGAATCTTCTTTTGGAATAATTTGATCATGAATATACTCAAATTTAGCTTCAGTAAGGGAAGTAATGTGAGCTAAAAGGTCTAATGTTTCCATGATATAATTTTAAGATGAAATTTACACAAATATATTTTTATAAAAACACAAAACTAACTATATTTTATCACACAATAGATTTAAGATAGACGTTTAACCGCCTTTAAAATTTCACTTGGTTCGGCTCGAATCGTAAAATCTTCATCTGCAAAAGCATACTGCACTTTGCCTGTTTTATCCAGAACATAAGTTGCTGGCAAAGGCAATTCAAATTTATCAGAATTATTCCGTTCATTAACATGTAATCCAAAACCTTGATATACTTTCACTAAATAATTCGGAACTTCAAAGGCAATCCCAATTTGTTTTGCCAATTGATTGTCTGTATCACTCAAAACTTCAAATTCAAGGTGTAATTTTTGAATCAAAGTAAGAGAATTATCAGGTGTTTCAGGAGAAATTGCCACTAAATCAGCTCCATAAGCTCGAATTTGAGGTAAAATTCGGCGTAAAGCACTCAATTCTAAATTGCAGTAAGGACACCATTCTCCTCGATAAAAATTGATTACTAAACCACCTTTTCGCAAAAATTGAGCTGAAGAAATAGGTTTGTTTACAGCATTTGGAAGGATAAAGTTGGGCATTTTATTTCCAACTTGAATCCCATTTTTGGCAAACATCTTTTCCTTTAATTCAGAAAGAAATTGATCTGCTTTAGCTTGGTTTTCAGGAGACGTTTTTTTTATGTTTTTCCCTTTAAGCTCTTGTAAGTTTGGATTTAAAGCAAACGGTATCGTCATTGTTTTATTAATTTAAAGTACTAAATGATACTATGATAAGTACAATTCTTATGCAAAAAATGATTTACTGACAAAATCAAGCTGATTTTCTTGGTATTTTCAAATAATTACTCAATTACTGTAAATTCAACCCTTCGATTTTGCGCTCGATTTTCCTTCGAATTATTTTGGACTTTAGGGCGGGTTTTACCATATCCAACGGCTTCCATTCGACTCCGTTCAATGCCTTTTTCATTCAAATAGTCAACAACAGCTTCAGCTCGTTCTTGAGATAATTTTAGGTTATATTCATTGGTTCCAAGATTGTCCGTATGTGCGCCAATTTCAACTCGTAACATTTGATTTAATTCCATAACTTGGAGAACTCGTTTGAGTTCTGGACGAGTATCTAACTTTAAATCAGACGAATTAAAATCAAATTTAATATTAGTTAAATCAAAGGAAACCCCTTTTTCGAGAGGTTGTAATTCAATATTTTTCTCAAATTCTTCAGATTCTTCTAAGGAATCTAACTGAAAAAATTCAGAATGAAAAGAATACCCCTTTCGGACACAAGCAAAGTCATATTTTGTGCCTTCTCGTAGGATGACCGTATAAGTGCCATCTTGTCGATTGCTTTTGATATTTGCGAATTCGGTATTGGTTTGTAAATCTGTGACAAGGAGCTCAGCAGAAAGTGGTTTGCCTGTCTTTTTGTCTGTAATTTTCCCTCGAACTACGATAGTTTTTTTGGGTCGAAATTTGGCAGGCATTTCCATCCGATAAATATCATAATGACGATCATTAAACCCAATCGTAAAGTATAATTGGTCTCCCGAAGCAGGCACAGAAATAGCTTGATCATCGGCTTTCGAATTCAAAAAACTCATATTCACGGGTTCAGACCACGAGCCATCATCTTGCAAAAAACTCTGAAATAAATCCATCCGTCCTTTTGAACCGTCTCGATTCGAAGAAAAAATCAAAGTTCGTCCGTCTGCCATAATTCGGGGCTCCATATCACAGCCGTAATTTATTGGATACGGCAATTCTTTAGGAATTCCCCAACGTCCATTTTTATCTTTTTTCGAAACCATAATTTTGAAACAATCACTTCCTCGGTACACTTTCCCGTGAATATAACGCATGAAATACAGGGTTTTGCCATCAGGTGTAAGTGAGGGAAATCCTTCATAAGCCGAAGTATTGACAGGCGCACCTAAGTTCTTGGGACTTCCCCATTTATTATCACTTAATCTTTCGCAGTACCAAATGTCAATGCCGCCCCTACTTCCATGGCGATTTGAAGTAAAATATAAATAATTGTTATCATACGTAATAAAAGGACCCCCGATAAATTTGTCTTTGCCATAGCCATCATTAATTTCGGTCAAATAGCGAGGTTTTGACCACGCACTATCTTTTGAAGGGCGTTCAGTTTGATATAATTTCCATGTTTTTCCACGTCGAGACTCATAAACTAAAAGTCGATTGTCGGGACTAATAACAGGAGCATATTCAGAATAATTTTCGGTATTGATGGGATAAGGTAGTTTCTCAAAACTTTGTGCAGTCCCTTCCGACCAAAACCCAACTAAACTGATTAGAAACAGCTTAATTATTTGATTATGAAGTGGTTTCATGAAGTAATTTTATTTCAATCAATGGAAAATAGTTTCACTTAACTGAGGTTTACTTGGAAAACAATCAAAGCCTAAAGTTTGGTTTCCAAGAATTTTAAAAGTCAAGTTTATTCTTTGCTTTTTCATAAACTTTAACGAAAACGGAGCAAGAACGTTAAAAAAGTTACTTCGCCATTTTAACGAAAGATGACTTCATTAAAAGAGAATAAAAAATGGCATATCTTTCACTAAAATTGTATTTATCTTTAGCGTAGAAAGTGAACGGCTTTATTTTGTTAGTTGTATGTTGTTGTAATTGAAAACGGTATCCGTCTAGTGAATTTTATGATAGTCTTTTTTCTATTTATTAGATAATCTATTAGAAGTTTTCTGGATATGTGCTACTGTTTATACTATTGGAGGTGTTATATCTATGACTTGGAATACGATTACTTCGTTGCTTTTGCAATTGAAATATTACATACTAGTATGAATTATCTTTAATGTTTTTTAAAGTTGATCAATGGTATTATTCATTTCCTATCATATCTCTTTGTCTAATAATTTATTTTATTAAATAATGATAGAAATAAAGGTTACTTCATTCGATTTAGTTTTGATTCATTTACATATTCGAAAATCCTTACATCAAATGACGAGCTAAAATTTAGGATGGGATAGGGTTGGCTTTTTATGCCATTGATATGGAACGAAAGGCAGTTGATTTTTCAGACTAATTTGGTAAGAAAAAGGTTTATATCAAAGCAGTTTTAAAACTTATTAGGCGAAATTTCATCCAAAAAAATGATAAATCAAAAAATTATTTTATATAAATTATAGTTCTGAATTGATAATATTTTGAATATAATTTACCTTTTTAAAAAATAAATGTGGTATGTAATGAAAACCGATTCTCAGCAATAATTTCACCTTCTGCTAAGTTTTGTGAAAAAGGTTTTTGATACGAAAATCCAACTGACAAATATTTTAAATATAATTCTGTCCCTACATTCCAAAAAGAAACATTTCCTCCCGTATGTTCTTGAATATCAGTTTCAAAAGTATTCGGTTGAGAATTTTCATAATAAACCCCCAAAGTGGGTAAAAGACTAAATTTGCCAAAATTTTGCCACCAAAAAAATTGCCCTGAAATCATGGTTTGATTTCCAAACTGATGTTGATTAGTGGGATTTTCACCATTAAATTTTTGGCGTAAGTCCAAGTTTAAACCAAATTTTCCATACCGAATAGTATAAATCAAATTAATAAAATAATCTGTACTACCTGTTCCCAACTGAAAATTTGGATTAACAAGTTGTCCACCTTCAGGATTTTGGTATTTTCCAGAAGGTAATTTCACTCCAATTCCGCTTGTTAAAGTTTGTTTTAGTGGCGTAAAAATACTATCACCTGAATTAAATAAAATATAATTTGCTTGTAAAGAAATATCGCCTAAACCCTGCATTTCAGTCCGTCTTCCGTATTGAGTACGGTAATTCGTAAAGTAAGGAACAAAGACTAAAAATTGTATTTTTTTAATAATATTAAATCGCCCCCAAATCTCATATTGATTAAAAACTTCCTCAGAAGGATATAAAGGATTAGGAATAGAGCGAAAGGTTTGAGTTTGCCAACGAACACCCAAAAAATGTTGTCCGTATTGTGGTAAAATTCCAATATAACTGCCAAATCCTGAGCTACAAATTTCGCAAGCATAGCCTTTGTGACAGTTAAAGATAAGCAATAAATAAAAAGCAATAAGGTAAATTTTTTTCATTTCTATCTCTTTACAATAAATTGATAATCAAGTTTTTATTTTAAAATATCGGGTTTTGCGAAATTAGGATTTTTTAGAAAATCTTCATCGGTTAAGGTTTCTAAAAAAGCCAAAAGAGCCGTTTTTTCACTTTCTGAAAGTGGAATTTTTGGGCTTCCATCTGTTTGCCGAAAAACAGAATCTACGGTTTCGAAGTCTCTCATTCCAGATGAATAATGATTTAGGACTTCCTTGAGATTTTGAAAGCGTCCATCATGCATATAAGGAGCGGTAACGGCAATATTTCGCAAAGTTGGTGTTTTATACTTTCCTAAGTCTGCTGAATCTAACGTAATTCGGTACCGACCTTGTAAGGGGTTTTCAAAATCCATCGGAAAAATAGAATCCAATCCGTTATTGTGTACTTGAAAATCAGTAAAAAAATCTCCCGAATGACACTGTTCACATTTTTGTTGAAAAATCTGCAAACCTGTTTTTTCTAACTCTGAAAAACTTGCATTGGTTTCATCTCGAATAAATTTATCATACCTCGAATTTGTACTTATCAAAGAACGTTGAAATTGAGCCAATGCCCTCACTACCAAGGCTGAATGAATGGTATCGACTCCAAAAGCTTCCTGAAAACGTTCTTTATAATCAAAACGATTTTCCAATTCGGCAGGTAATTCAGCCAAATCTTGCGCCATTTCGTCAGGGTGTGTAAGGGGACCAAATGCCAAAGACTCCAGATTTTTAGCTCCTGCATCCCAAAAAAGTCCCTCATTCCATGCCAAATTAATTAAAGTAGGAGTGTGTCGTTCCAATTTTTTGCCCGAAACGCCCATCATAGAAAGTGCTATTCCATCCGAAAAAGCCCGACTTTGGAGATGACATGAAGCGCATGAAATCTGATTATTTGCCGACAAAATAGGGTCATAAAAAAGCATCCTTCCCAACTCAACTCCTGCTTTTGTTGTTTGATTATGAGTAGGATATGGAACAGAATCTGCTAGATTTTTCGATATTGGTAATTGAAAAACTTGAGATTCAGGCAAAACTGCTTTTTCTGTACAGCTTCCAAAAAATAGCAAAAAAGCTAAAAAACTTACCCAGTTTTGAATACTGGATAAGTTTTCTTTATTTATTGAATATGCCATTAATTTTAGAAATTGATTTGCTTGAGTGTGAACATTTTAGCATAATTCTCAGCAACTTTATCAGCAGTTGCTCCAAACATGATAGTTGATGTTTCACTCAAATCAATGACATTTGGTGCGTCAAAAATCGTCATAATTTCAGTATCAAACTCAATTTCAGCTTCGGTATCTTTAAACTTCATTGGCGAAACCTTAAATTTAATTTCTTTATAATTAGTATCTGTTCCAACATGAAGAGCTAAGCCACCTTTCTCGTCATTTGCTTTAAAAACATCACCTTCAAGTAAGATAAATTTATAGCCTGTGTTCCAATTCCACGCCATATTATTATTTGGATCAAGGTCGCCAATAGCATCAATAGAGGCATTTCGTTCCTTATCTATACCTACGAAAAATACAATTTCATCATAAGCTTTAGTAGGAACATCTTTCAACTCAAAAGTGTAAGAAGGTATGTCTCCTTTTGGATGAACTAAATGATAACTAATTGGCTCTTGGTATTCATCTCCCGTTTGAGAATTTCGTAATTTAACATTACTGGCATAAAATTTAAAATCGCTGACATTAAATGAGTCGCCGTTTGCATTTTGATATGTTTTAGTATTCAGAACTAATGGCGAATTATCTGCTAAAGCATTGAATTTAAACTTAATATTGACTGACTCAGGAGTAACATCCGAATCATCACATGAGACCAAAATACTTCCTAAAAACAATAAAAAAACTAATGATATTTTCATTTTTTTGAGATTTATAATTTAAAAATTTTATAAAAATAATTATTCTGCAAAGGGGTCAGAAAACCGTTCATCGGTTATAAAATCCTCGTCCGTAAGCATAGCTAAAAAGGCTAAGATGGCTTTTTTCTCCATCTCAGTTAAGTGCAATTTTACTGTATCTTCTGAACTCAAAATTTCGTTACTGGCTTCTCGAATCAAAGGGTCAAGTGTCTCACTATTTTGAATGTGTTCATTATAGTGATCTAACACTTCTTCCAAAGTTTGAAATCGACCATCGTGCATATAAGGTGCAGTCAGGGCAATATTTCGCAAACTTGGGGCTTTAAACTTTCCTTTATCAAAATAATTTCCTGTAACTTCCTGTAAGCCATTACGTAATTTTTCATCTGAATCCAGTCCATTATTATGAAAACCGTCAAACCCACGAGAACTTCCAGAGGTCAAAGGACCTAAATGACAATCACCACAATTTCCACCACGAAGACCAATACGAGCCTCTGGGTGTGTAAAAAACAAATCATCCCCAAGTGCTTCTAAATCAGTAAGCTGATATTCTCCTCGCCAATATTTATCATACTTGGAGTTTGAAGAAATTAAGGTTCTTTCAAACTGAGCAATGGCTTTTCCGATATTTTCTGCCGTGATGATTTCAGAACCAAAAGCTTCTTTAAACTTGGGTGGATAAAGGTTAGTTTCTTGGAGTTTTTGTACAGCATTTTCAAGTGTTTCATGCATTTCAATCGGATTTTGAATGGGTTCTAATGCTTGAATTTCAAGGGTTTCAGATCTTCCATTCCAGAAAAACCGATTTTGCCACATTAAATTAACCAATGACATCGTGTTCAAATCACCTTCAGTTCCATCAATACCCTTACTGAACTGATTTCCACCATCTGTAAAAGCAAATTTTTGTTGATGACACGTTCCGCAAGACATAGTATTATTTCCAGAGAGTCGTTTTTCATAAAACAACATTCTGCCTAGTTCTATACCCGCATCTGTGAGCGGATTATCGTTAGGAATCTTATAAAATGGACTAAAATAGGCTGGAATTTCTAATAAATCTGTCCCATCTCCTGAAATGACTTGAATCTCATTTTCAGAAGGTTTGACACAAGCTGATAACCCCAAAACCAATCCTATCATCCAACCAAAGACTCGGATTTTTGGTATTTGTTTCATATCACTTTATAATTTTAATGTACGACAATTTATTGATTTACAGTATTTTATGTTATATCATCTTTGAGAAAAAAACGAAGCTTTCTCAGAGATTAAACGTTACAAAACGAAATCCTGTCGATAAAAAATTTCAGTAATTTTGAAAGGAAGAAATTAGGCTTGTGGCGGATGGAAAAAGGAAAAACAAACTTGAGGATAAAAATGAAAGGAATAACCAAAGTTTTTAATGGTTTGAGGAATAAAAACTAAAGCAGGTTTTAAAAAGATAAAATTTGTTTTTGGAGCAACAAACTCAAATGGAGAAAATTGGACTTTATCAGAATTTTCGCTTTGTGCTTCTTGAGTTTTTTTGAGGTTTTTCTTGAGATGACAAGATCCTGCACAATGAAACTGAGGTTTTTCCCGATTAATACACAAAACTTCAGCAATAAAGTCTTTTCGCAACTCATAATCTAAAAAGACCAAAGTTGCCGAAAGTGCATTAACTAAAACTAAAACCGCTAATGCTAATGTGCTATACTGTTTTGTGATCCTATACATTCAGGAGACAAAAGTATAAAAGAAAAGGTAAAAAAAAGTCAATAAATATTCATTTTTAAGGCATTTCTATAAAAAAAATAACCTTTACCGAATTGGCAAAGGCTATTTTTTTGAATCTCTTGATAAGTGATTTAATCCCACTTGAGTTCTGAGCCAGACTCTTCGAAGTTTCGATTTTCTTCGGGGTCTCGGTCAAATTGTGTGAAATCAAAATCAGGCATCAATTCGTCTTTGACGTGAGTAACTGCCTCATTTAGTGCTTCTACAAACTTATTAAAGTCCTCCTTATACAAGAAAATTTTATGCTTCTCGTAATAATGTCCATCATCGGTATAGCGTTTTTTACTTTCGGTGATGGTGAGGTAATAATCATTGGAACGTGTAGTTTTGACATCAAAAAAATACGTTCGCTTTCCAGCCCGCACGCGATTGGAGTAGAGGTCGTCTCTCCGATAATCTTTATTGTCTTCCACCATACTAAAGGTTTGATAAATTGCCTAAAATTAGGGTTTTTATTTGGGTTTTGAAAATGCTCCCTTATTCTGAAGCGTTAAAAACTTAATAAAAGTCAATTTTCTAATCAATCCAAAAATTTTTTTGTAAAACTCTCTCAAATCGTTTACTTTGAAGAGTTGAATGGATTGGAGAAAAACTTTGGCAAAGATATAAAAACACCGAAAAACGTCTTCGATTTGACTAATTTTTTAACCGAATCTTTTTAGAATCCTCAAAACGTATGAGAAAAAATAGCGTAATTATTGGTTTGCTTTATTTTTGTGTATCAGCCATTTATGCCCAAAAATTACCCTCACAAGTGGGCTATGTGGATAATGGACGTTGTTCTTATTTTATTAATGATAGAGGCGGAGCTTATACCCGAAGTGGAGAAGTCTACGATATGAAAGCGATGGAAGGCGCACATCCTTTGATTCCATTTGGGTCTTTGGTGCGTGTAACTAATTTGGATAACGGAAAAATTGCCATTCTTCGGATTAATGACCGACCCTTGAGTCATAAACGGATTTTGGATGTAACCCATAAGGCGGCGGACAAATTAGGTATTTTGGCGGATTCGGCTTGGGCAGCAAATGTACAGGTTGTAGTCCTAAAACTGAATGTCAAACGAAATGCTAACCGAAATTATGATAATTTAGTTAAAAATCAACCTATTACAGTTACAAATATTGCTCCTGCTTCGAGTAGTTCGGCAAGTTCAACCACACTTTCGCCCTTGGCTCAGAAGTTCAAAAAAGTAAATTTGTATTCTGCTTCGGGACAAGTTGTTAGTTTACGAGGTTATGCGATTCAAGTATCTGGTTTTGGACAAGTCGAAAAGGCGGTTCAGGTAGCTAAAGAAATGACTGCTAAATACAATCGTCAATTTTATATTCAGTCGGGTTGGTCGCAAGGCGCACGTTATTACCGAGTGGTGACAGGTGAATATGCCAGCAAGGAATTGGCAAAAAAATCATTGGCATTATTGAAAGATAAAGGAATCACAGGCTTTGTGCGTCCGCATTTTAAGAAGTAAAAAATCAACTTTTAGTGCTTTGTTTTGGTGGTACAATTACCCTACTAAAACTTTATTGACTTGCAAATTATTGACTATCAATTAGATTAAATTTAATTTTTCCGTAGTGGTGGGTTTGCAGACCCATCGCTACGGAAAAATGGCGTTTTAGATTAATGAACAAAGATTTTTAAATAATTTCAATACTAAATATATTTTATAAATCATTTTTAGTAGAATAGAGTACTCTTAAACAAAAGACAGTATAGAATTTTTAAACCTACAAGATTTTCAGAAACCTTATAGATTTGGGTCTCGTTTTTTCAAATTCCCATCTTCATCCACTTCGATTTGGAGAAGTTGGAGGGTTTCTTGAACGATTTCAAATTTATTTTGTAAATCTTCTAACTCTGCTTTTACGTCCTCGTATTCTGATTTCTTAACAAAATCCTCTAAATTTTTTCCTGCAACTTCGTCACTTTTCCCAATCAAAAAATACGGATTTATCCCGTTTTCGATTAAATATTTGACATAATCCCAATTTAAATTTTTAATCTCATCTCTTTCAATTTTCCGTATAGACTGATTAGTTAAGCCTATTTTTTTGGCTACTGAATTTTGAGATGAAAATCCTAAAAACTCTCTTGCTTTTTTAAAACGTTCTCCAAACATCATACTAAATTATTATTATGATAAATTAAAATTTTATATATTTGAGTCCCGTTTTTTCAAATTCCCATCTTCATCCACTTCGATTTGGAGAAGTTGGAGGGCTTCTTGAACGATTTCAAACTTATTTTGTAAATCTTCTAATTCTGCTTTTACGTTCTCGTATTCTGACTCATGAATAAAACCCGTTACTTTTTGTCCTTCGATTTCATCACTTTTTCCAATCAAAAAATACGGATTTACCCCGCTTTCGATTAAATATTTGATATAATCCCAATTTGGATTTTTAATTTGTTCTAATTCAACTTTTCGGATAGAATGATTACTTAAACCGATTTCTTGGGCGATTGAATTTTGAGATGAAAACCCTAAAAACTCTCTTGCTTTTTTAAAACGTTCTCCAAACATTACACTAAATTATTATTATGATAAATTAAAATTCTATATATTTGAATCCCGTTTTTTCAAATTCCCATCTTCATCCACTTCGATTTGGAGGAGTTGGAGGGTTTCTTGAACGATTTCAAACTTATTTTGTAAATCTTCTAATTCCGCTTTTACGTCCTCGTATTCTGATTTCTTAACAAAATCCTCTAAATTTTTTCCTGCAACTTCGTCACTTTTCCCAATCAAAAAATACGGATTTATCCCGTTTTCAATTAAATATTGAACATAGTGAAAGTTTGGATTTTTAATATTATTTGATTCAACCCGACCAATTGAGTTATGAACAATACCTAATTTTTGAGCAATGGCAGTTTGGGATAAGCCCAAAAATTCACGAGCTTTTTTGAAACGCTCTCCAAGCATTATACTAATTATTATTATGATAAATTAAAATTTTATATATTTGAGTCCCGTTTTTTCAAATTTCCATTTTCGTCCACTTCGATTTGGAGGAGTTGGAGGGTTTCTTCCATATTTTCAAATTTACTCTGTAACTCTTCGTATTTAGCTTCTAATTTGTCATATTTATTCTTACTGATAAATTCCTCTAAATTTTGCCCTTCAACTTCCTCTGATTCCCCAATCAAAAAGTACGGATTAATCCCCTGTTTAATCAAATAAGTCAAATAGTCAAAATTTGGTCTGTTTGATATTCCTTTTTCAAATTGATTGACAGCAGTATGTGTTAAACCTGCATTTTTGGCAGCAGCATTTTTTGAAAGTCCTAAAAATTTCCGTGCCTTCTGAAATCTTTGTTGTATTATATTCATATTTTATGAAAAAATTTAAACCTACAAGATTTTCAGAAACCTTATAGATTTGGGTCTCGTTTTTTCAAATTTCCATCTTCATCCACTTCGATTTGGAGAAGTTGGAGGGTTTCTTGAACGATTTCAAACTTATTTTGTAAATCTTCTAATTCTGCTTTTACGTTCTCGTATTCTGACTCATGAATAAAACCTGTTACTTTTTGTCCTTCAATTTCATCACTTTTTCCAATCAAAAAATACGGATTTACCCCACTTTCGATTAAATATTTGACATAATCCCAGTTTAGATTTTTAATCTGTTCCAATTCAACTTTTCGGATAGAATGGTGATTTAAGCCTATTTCTTTAGCTATTGAGTTTTGAGATGAAAACCCTAAAAACTCTCTTGCTTTTTTAAAACGTTCTCCAAACATTGTAATATTTTTATATTAAACTTGTTTTTGCAAATAATAAATAATTTTTGGTGTAAAAACACCAATTTAATTTGGGTGTATGTCACCAATTTTATTACCTTTGAATCATCAAAAGGCGTAAAATCCGCTTCGAGATTTTGACGAACTCCTGAAGCGGACTTACGTTCTTTTTCCAAAAAATAATTCAAAAATCAAAAAAACACTTCTCCAATGACCTCTAAGAATCATCAGCTCAAACTACTGGAGCGAAAATTAAAATTAATCCAGTATATCGCCCAAAGTGACACGAATGTTTTAGATGATATTGAGCTTTCTATGTCTTCGGTTTTGATAGAAAAGGTCGATAACAAAGATGCAAAAAAATGCTCAGAAAGTACCGCTAAAAGTACCTTTTCGAAGTCTCTCCTCAGTATTTGCAGCGAGTTTTATGATGACATTGCTCAACAACTGGAAGAAAGTCAAGATCTCATTGACCGCCTCCAGACCGAAGAAATGAATGCGGAAATGATACAGTTACAGCTTTGTCTTCAAATCAAATGCTTACAAAACGCCTCCACTCAGTTCTTATCAAAATTAGAAAATCAATTGCTTCACGTTAATTAGCATGCTACTGGACAAAATGCTGTTGGCTGTGTCCTCACAGCCGACAATTTTCGAATGAAATCACAATATATTGACAATCAATCATTTTCATAGGGTAGGGTTTGCAAACCCTACGTTATGGAAGCAAATATTAATTTATTGAAAATTATGTTTTTAACTCTTCCAGTTTCAGAAAAAAAGTGGTATCTTTTGCCTTTGATGGTGGGGATGTTAGGTACTTTAGCTTGGTGGTTTTCGGTCAATTTTTCTGCCGATGATAGCCAGAAATATCAGGAGTTACGCCAAAAATTATGTGACTCAGGCAAATTAAATTTAGAGGAAATCCTTTTGCTCAGCAAACTTTTAGAAAAATCCGAAGGTTTGCAAATCACTGATTTAGAGTTTCTAAAAGAATTATTTTGTGCTGGAAAAGACTACATTTTTCCAGATAAAAAGCGGTTTGCTAAAATATTTGGAAAAATAAATTTTCACCGAAATATCAAACAAGAAATTCTCAAGGATGCTAAAAAATTTATAAGAAAAGTAGGTACGAAAAATCCAGATATTGGTTATACCAAATTAGGACGAATTGTGCTAAAACATCCTAAAACAAACCGAGTCGTAGAAACAGATTTACTTTTTAAGTGGTACAAATGACACAAATATTATCTTTTTGTAATTTTAGTGGAGACAGTTTTTCTCCTAAGAAATTTGAGGAGTTAACGGATTTAGAATTAGCCGATAAAATGGAAGTTGGTGAACCGCTTCGTTTAGGCAAATTTCGAAACGAACCTGCTACGTATGGAATGGGAAACCTCTTAGCTCCAAAACCTTATGAAGGTGAAGAAATGGAGCAATATCCTGAAGATTGGTTGGCTGAAAAATTGGAACAACACGCCGAAGCCATCCAAAAATCAGGAGTTGAAGAAATTTCTGTAACCGTTGTTTTTGATGAGGTAGATGGAATGTTAAATTGGGAAATGTCCGCTAAAACGATGGCAATCTTTGGAAAAGTAGGGGCGCATTTGGCTTTGACAGTTTATACGAAAACATCAGAGCCTGAGGAAGTTGAAGAATTGGTAGAAGTATAAAAACCATTGATTATCAATTAGATAAGTTTAAATTTAATTTTCTCATAGTAGTGAGTTTGCAAACCTACCGCTATGGAAGTAATTGATTACTAATAGATTGTAATTTTAGAAAATTATATTAATAAAAAACTCACGAACTATTGAAGTCAATAAACATAAAATTATTGCATTTTTGAGGCTATTAAAAATTGAGTATTTTTACCGAAATATCTGATTACAAAACCCCAAATCATGCCTCTAAACTTAGCCAAAATCAAACAATATGCCTCCATCGAACTGCTTGCTAAACAAATGGTTGAGGGGTTTATTACAGGCTTGCATAAGTCGCCGTATCATGGTTTTTCAGTAGAGTTTGCCGAACATCGCCTCTATAATAATGGGGAAAGTACGCGCCATATTGATTGGAAAGCCTATGCCAAAACAGGGCGGTTATATGTCAAACGGTATGAAGAAGAAACTAATTTACGTTGTCAGATTTTGATAGATAATTCCTCCTCAATGCACTATCCTGATACGGGCGAAACCAAACTTCAGTTTAGTGTTACGGCGGCGGCGGCTTTAGCCTATATGCTTCAAAAACAAAGAGATGCCGTTGGAGTTACGACTTTTTCGGAAGGTATTGAATGGCAAACCCCTGTAAAATCTACTTCTTCGCATATTCATCATTTGATGCTCCAATTTGAGCGATTAATTGAGAAAAAAAATAAACAAAAAAAGACGGCTACGGCAGAGGTAATTCATCAGATTTCACAAACCATTCATCGGCGATCTTTGGTCGTAATTTTTAGCGATATGTTCGAAAATGTTTCTACGGATTCCGATTTATTTTCAGCCCTACAACACCTTCGTTATAATAAACATGAAGTTTTGTTATTTCATGTAACTGATCAAAAAACAGAACGAGATTTTGAATTTGAAGACCGACCTTACGAATTTATTGACCTCGAAAGTGGCGAAAAAGTGAAAGTACAGGCTTCGGGAGTTCGAGCATATTATCAAGAGCGGATGCGGAAACGTTACCATGACCTCAAACTGAAAGCAGGACAATTCAAAATTGACTTTATTGAAGCTGATATTCGGAAAAATATTGATCAAATTTTATTACCTTATTTAATCAAGCGCAGTAAGATGGTTTAAAAAATGTAGGTATAATCCGTAAACCTTCTCCTATTTTATTTTGTATTTTTGAAAGTCGTCTTTATGATGAGAATGTTACAAGTTTGATTCTCAATCTATTCCACAAATTAGATATAAGCCTTAAATTTATGAGTGATTTCAGAAAAATAGGATTAGCCATTGGATTTCTAGTAAGTTTTTATATTGGTTTTCAGCTAAATAGCTATGGGCAATTGCTCTGGAAAATTGAAGGAAACGGCTTAGAAAAACCATCCTATTTATATGGAACAATCCATGTTACTGATCAAAGAGTATTTCAATTTGGAGACTCCGTATTATCCAAGTTTGATGAAACAGATGCTTTTGCAGGGGAAATGCTTTTTGATAACTCGATGGGTATGATGATGGAAACAATTTCATTTATGATGATGCCCAATGATACTACTTTAGCCGATTTATTACCTGAAAATCAATATATTGAAACTAAACGTTATCTCGAAAAAGAATTTGGATTTATGACCAGTTATTTACTCCGATTTAAGCCTATTTTGGTCTCAACTTTGCTTACTGAACAACGCAACAATACCAGTAATCAAACCGTTTCTACAGACATGATTTTGGATTTGTACTTTCAACAACTGGCTCAAGAAAAAAAGAAAGAAGTCATTGGTTTAGAGACTTTTGCCGAACAAGCTCAAGCCTTTGATGGAATGCCTCTCAAGCAACAAGCCGAAATGTTATATCAACAAATTACTGCACCTGAACCACCTGAAAATACGTATGAAAAACTGTTACAGTTATATTTACAAGAGAATTTAGATAGCTTATATGCCTATACTATTTCAGAGCTAGATAGTAATTCTAACCAAAAATTATTAATAGATAGGAACATCAAAATGACCAATCGAGCAATAAAGTTAATGCAAGAAAAAACTTTATTTATTGGAGTTGGCGCGGCTCACTTGCCTGGAGAACAGGGGCTGATTCAATTACTTCGAAACCAAGGATATCTGGTTGAGCCTGTTGAAAAAAATATCAAAAAATAAAACTGAAACGCATATGAATTCTGATTTAAAAATACTTGCCGAGGATAACTTGTGGAAGTTGTCGTATCATGAAACACTCCAGTTTTTTCGAACAGACTGGCAAGCTGGAGAATATATTTCTGATGAAGATTTTCAGGAAAAAATGCAGGAAATTGCCAAATTTGCTAGAGTTATGAAACCCAAAGCATTTTTAGCCAATACAATTGACTTTGATTATACGATAACACCTGAAATGCAGGAATGGCATAACAATTTGTTATTTCCTATTTTTGAGGAAATCGGACTAAGGAAATTAGCTCTTCTTGTACCAACTGATTTATTTACACAAGTTTCTATTCAACAAGCCTATGACGAAACACAAGCATTGCAAATGCTCTTTTTTGACGATGAAACCGAAGCCCTAAATTGGCTGACCTCTTAAAAAAATAACTATCAAACAAAATTTGTTTTGGAATATCAAACGATTGAAGAATACCAACAAATTATTAAAATTTGTCAAGATTTATTTTGTCAAAAAACAAAAGATTATGGGACAGCATGGCGAATTTTGCGCTTACCTTCTTTAACTGATCAAATCTACATCAAGGCACAACGTATTCGTTCTATTCAAGAGAAAGGAACACAAAAAATTGCTGAAAATACCAATAATGAATTTGTAGGGATTATCAATTATTGTGTTATTGCATTGATTCAAAGTCAGTTAGATTCTAATATGCCACTAGAATTACCCTTGAAAGAAGTATTGGAAAAGTATCAACAAGTTACAACCCAAAACTTAGAATTACTTCAAAATAAAAATCATGATTATGGTGAAGCATGGCGAAATATGCGAGTGAGTAGCATGACCGATATTATTTTGATGAAAATTCTGAGAATCAAGCAAATCGAAAATCGGGAAGGAAAAGTATTTGTCTCGGAGGGAGTGGATGCCAATTATCAAGACATTCTCAATTATGCTGTTTTTTGTTTGATACTGAGTGATTTCTTAGAAGAATAATAGAATCTGTAAATTTACTTATCCTATCGTTGCTTGTGTGTCCTCATGAGCAACTTTTATTTTTTTGTAATAAATTTAACTAATATCTAAAATACCATTTGCCCAATCAAAAAATATTTCTATTATTGAATGATAATCGATAAGGTAATCTAACAAACTCTAATTTATGAATCAAAGTTTTTTTTTGTCTCCATTTTGGATTTTTCTTTTTCTTTTTGGTGCATGTCAATCGGAGCAAAATTCTATGTCAAGCATTGTTCAAAATAAATTTTCGGATGCTAAAATTCGTCAAATTTATGACCTTGCTGACCGCCGAAAAACTTCGGATTTACTTCCTTTTTTGTCAGATTCCTTACCTAAATATCGTCTTGAAACTGCCCAAGTTTTGGCTTCAGTACAAGACACCTTAGCACTTCCTAAATTACTTCATTTATTGAGTGATGAAAATTCCGAAATACGGGCGATGGTTGCTTATGCCATTGGACAAATTCGAGATAATTCAGCACAATCAAAATTAATTGAATACCTTGAAAATGAGTTAAATACAGAAGTGAAAATTAAATTATTAGAAGCTATCGGAAAAGTGGCTGATTCGGTAGGAATGGCTTATCTAACCGACCAAAATTACAGTACTGAACCCGAAAAATATGGACAGATTTTAGGAATGTATCGAGCATTATTACGGGGCGAATCTTCACCTAAAAGTGTTGAAAAAGCAGTTTTGTTTTTGGAACTCAGTGAATCAGAAAGAATCAATCTCAAAGCAAGCGAGTTTTTAGCTCGAAATCGGTTTGAAAATTATGCTGAAATTATTGTTCCCTACCCTAACAACCCACAACCTGTCTATGAAATGATAGTACGGTTTTTACATCAAACCAATAATCCATTTACGCGGATGAATTTGGTTAGGGCGTGTCGGCATACTTACGATACTATTCCTCCTCATTATACCGATTCATTGGTCAATACTTTGAAATTTGATAAACACGAATTGGTACGAATTGCTTGCGCCCGAACACTTGTAAAAAGTAAAAATGTAGCCAAATACTTACAGGGTGCTTTGCAAGATAAAAGTATTAATTTACGAGTGGCAATTTGTCAAACTTTAGTCCAATTAGATGAAAAAATTGATTTCCAAAAATTATCACAAATCGAAAATTTAGGTTTTCGGGAAAAAGCTATTTTAACCGTAGGACTTTTAAAGAACTCAACTGAACCTGAAAAATATTCTGCACAAGTCATTGATAATTACCGAAAAAGTAAAAATAATTATGAAAAAGGTCTTTTGCTTAAAGCTCTTTCGGAACAAATTGAAAATTTCGATTTCATTGCCGAAGAACTTCTAAAGTTAGAAAATCCTGTTTTAATAACTTCTGCAATGGAAGCCTTATTACATATTCGAAATCAAGAAAAATTCCAGAAATTAGAAGGAAATTTATTGAAATTTGATAAAATATTACGTTGGGCAATTGGAACAAAAGAACCTGCTTTGGGCTATTTTGCAGGTAATGAATTGCAAAATCCAGCTCGAAAATATGTTGAACGTTTTCCTAATTTTGACTTTATTCAGAAAACTTTGGACTCCTTGCAGTTGCCACAAGAACAAGAAACGTATATTGCTCTTAAACAGGCTCTTGATTTTTTGAAAATGGGTAAAGTTGAGCCTATTCCCACCCCCAAATTTAATCATCCGATAGATTGGGAATATGTCCAAAAAATTTCCACAAATCAACGTATTAAAATTACGACTTCTAAGGGTGAAATCATTTGGAAATTAGATGTTGAAAATGCTCCTGCTACTGTAGCCAGTTTTTTGCAATTAGTTGATAATCAATTTTATATGAATAAAACTGTACACCGTATTGTTCCAAATTTTGTAGTACAAGGAGGTTGTACAAGAGGTGACGGATTTGGGAGTACCACTTATTCGATTCGGTCAGAATTTGCACCTTTGTACTATCGTGAAGGAACGGTAGGAATGGCTTCGGCTGGAAAAGATACGGAAGGCTGTCAATGGTTTATGACGCATATTCCTACGCCACGTTTGGACGGAAATTATACCATTTTTGCTCAAGTTATTGAAGGAATGGACGTAGTAAATCAACTAGAAATGGGCGATAAAGTTGAAAAAATTGAACGACTTTAAACTTAAAAACAATACAAATATTTAAATAAACTTATTATGAAAATACAAATTCAGCGAACAGATGAGGCTTTTCAAATGGAAGCCCAAAATGAGCTTGGAAAAACCATTTTGATGGATAGTTCTGTCAAGGCTGGTGGTAAGGATTCAGGATTGCGTCCGATGGAATTAATTTTGAGTGGATTAGGAGGATGCAGTACGATTGATATTTTACATATCCTTAAAAAACAACGTTACGAAGTTGAAGATATTCAAATTACAGTAGAAGGACAACGAGCTGAAAAACAAATCCCTGCAGTGTTTACAAAAATTAATTTGCATTTTCAAGTTACGGGTAAAATACCACCTGTCAAAGTGGAACGTGCAATTAATCTTTCTTTAGAAAATTACTGTTCTGTTTCTAAAATGCTTGTGCCAAATGTCGAAATAACGAGTTCATTTGAAGTAATTTAGAATAGAAATAAGATTCAGCTACTATGGTTTATAATCAAAAAAATATTTAATAAAATTAAAATTTTAAATACAAAAAATGACTTCTCCAGAAGCTCCCCAAGAAAACGAAGAACTCTTTGAGCATCACCGAATCGTTGTAGATGGTAAACAAAGCAAACTTCGAATTGACCGTTTTTTGATGGATAGATTGCCGAATGTATCTCGTTCCAAAATCCAAGATGCCCTCAAAAAAGGATTTATTCAGGTGAATGAACAAAATATCAAAGCCAATTACAAGGTAAATCCTCATGAGGTGATTACGGTTTCTTTGCCTGAACCACCACGAGACACCGAGTTAGTTCCTGAAAATATTCCGTTAAATATTGTATATGAGGATGATACCGTTTTAATTGTCCATAAATCGGCGGGAATGGTCGTACATCCTGCTTACAATAATTGGACGGGAACTTTGGTCAATGCTTTGGCATATCACTTCCAAAATTTGCCCAATATGAAAGGGAATGAAGGTCGCCCAGGGTTGGTGCATCGAATTGATAAAGATACTTCAGGACTTTTGGTGATTGCAAAAACAGAGCCTGCCATGACCCATTTAGCGGCACAATTTGCACGACACTCGATTGAACGAACTTATTACGCCTTGGTTTGGGGAGAAGTTAAGGAAGATAAAAGTACGATTAATGCCCCTTTGGGACGCTCGCAAAAAGACCGCCGAATAGTTCAAGTTTATGACCAAGAAGGAGAATACGGCAAACACGCCATTACGCATTATAAAGTTTTGAAACGGTTGCGGTATGTAACCTTAATTCAATGTAATTTGGAAACGGGTAGAACGCACCAAATTCGGGCGCATTTAAAACATATTGGACATCCACTTTTTAGTGATGCGATGTATGGAGGAGACCAAATTTTGAAGGGAACAGTTTTCTCAAAATATAAGGCTTTTGTACAAAATTGTTTCAAAGTGATGCCTCGTCAGGCTCTGCATGCCAAATCGTTAGGGTTCATTCATCCCAAAACAGGAGAAAATTTGTTTTTTGATTCGGAATTGCCTCAAGATTTCCAACAAGTGCTGGAACGTTGGGAAAATTATGTGCAACATCATTAAAAATTTCGTATATTTTGAAATAAAAACGCATGCAAAAATATCCGATAGGCATTCAAGATTTTAAATCCTTACGAGAAGGTGGCTATTTATATATTGATAAAACAAAAGAGATTGCCAATCTTTTAGAAACAGGGAAATATTATTTCTTATCTCGTCCCCGAAGGTTTGGGAAAAGTTTGTTAATCAGTACATTAGAAGCTGTTTTTTTAGGGCAAAAAGAATTTTTTGAAGGACTTTGGATTGAAGATAAGATAACTTGGAAAACTTATCCTGTCATTCGCTTGGATTTTTCGGCTATGGAATATGACCAGCAACCTTTAGATCAAGCCATTTATAGAAACCTTCAATTGATTTCAAAAAAATACCAGCTTGATATTCAGGGTGATAACATAAAGGATTATTTCAATCAATTGATTACTAAACTTTCAGCTAAGCATGGGAAAGTAGCTATTTTAATTGATGAATATGATAAGCCAATTATTGATTTTTTGGATAAAGAACACCTCCCCAAAGCTCAAAGAAATCGAAGCATTCTCAAGCAATTTTATTCCGTCATTAAGAGTTTGGATGCTCATCTTCATTTTTTCTTTTTGACGGGAGTCTCTAAGTTTAGTAAAGTCTCCATCTTTTCAGATTTGAACCATCTAAACGACATTACCATGCATATTCAATTTAGTAAATTAGTTGGTTATACTCAGGAGGAGTTAGAAAATTATTTTCCAAAAGAAATTGAACAATTAGCTAATATCGAGCAAGTTAGTATCCAAGAAATGTATCAAAAAATCAAAGTTTGGTACAATGGTTATCGTTGGAATAATCGAAGTGAAACGGTGTATAACCCTTTTTCGATACTCAATTTAATGAGTCATCAAAATTTTTCTAACTTTTGGTTTGAGACAGGAACACCGACTTTTTTGGTTAAATTATTAAAAGAAAAACAGCTCTATAAATTAGAAAATCTAACGGTAAAAGTCGAAGCACTACGCACTTATGAAATTGAAAATTTAGCGGTGTATGCCTTGATGTTTCAAACGGGTTATCTGACCATTGCCCGCCAACCTCATCATTTTATTTATGAATTGAAATATCCCAATTTGGAAGTTAAGCAATCTTTTGAACATCATTTATTAACATCTTATGCCAATCAACATCATGCTGGCGGACTTTGCTATCAAATTGCGGAGGCTTTCCAAAAAAATGAGTTGGAAACGGTAGAATATTATTTTAAAAATTTACTGGCTGAAATTCCTTATCCAATTTTTGATGCCAAACAAGAAAAATATTATCAGGCTATTTTTTATTTAGCATTAAAATTAATTGGAGTATATATTGAAGCTGAAGTTCATACGAATATTGGGCGAATGGATGCAGTTATACAAAATGAAAATACGATTTATATTATTGAGTTTAAGGTGAATCAGTCGGCAGAAGTTGCCATTCAGCAAATTCATGACCGAAAATATTATGAAAAATATCAAAATTCAGGAAAGAAGATTGCCCTAATTGGCATGAATTGTTATGACAAGACCGTCAAGGAATGGTTAATTGAGTGGCTATAAATGAACAAACAAAAATTTATTTAATTTTACACTTTAGTTGAATTTCATAAGATAGAACATACTGTAAATCAGTATAAATTATTTTCCTGATAGAAAAAGAAATTATTCTCAAGATATGCACTTCTTAAAATTTAGTTGGATTTTATTTTTTATAATTATTTCATTATCAAATAGTTTTGCCCAAATCGAAAAAGGTGCAAAAGTTGAGTTGATTAGTGGTTCAAGCAAACTCGAAGGTAAACTATTGGACGAAGAAAAAATCCGTATTGTGTTGCGGGATTCCATTCGGCAATTGTATTTTAAACAAGATTTTACCCGAATGTTCTGCGATAGTGCCGTTCAATTTCTGGAACGCAATGATATTACGGCTTTTGGAAGGATTCAACTGATTGATAGAGACAGTACGGTTCTCAGAGGAGATACACTTTATTATGATGGTGACCGAAAATTTGCCAAAATGCGAGGCAATGTCATCATGATTGATAAAGACAAAACCGTAACTACTCAAAAATTGGATTATAATATGCGAACTCATATCGCTTATTATTTTGATGGTGGAACGGTTAGGGATACGGCTGGAACGGTATTGATTAGCAAAAAAGGGTACTATAATACCAAAACTAAAATTGTTAATTTTAAACAAGATGTCGTTTATAAAAGTCCTGATACGCATTTAATGTCTGATTCTTTGACCTATGATACTCGCAAAAGTGTGGTTCATTTTGATGCACCAACCAAAATCACTACTCGTGATGGTTTTTTAGAAGCGGCTGGAGGTCAGTATAATACGGTTTTAGGGACTTCTATTTTTGAAGGACGTTCCAAAATCGAAACTTCAGAATATATTATTGTCGGGGATACGGTGGATTATGATAAAGTTTTAGAAAAAGGAATTGCTCAAGGAAATGTTGATTTTTACCTCAAAAAAGACCGTATTACAATTCGGGGAGATTATGGAAAACATGACGGAGTAGTCGGAAAATCCGAAGTTTTTGGGCATGGTTTAATGATAAAACCTGATGAATCAGGAGCAGATACCTTGTTTTTGGCGGCAGATACCTTAATTGCTTTTACGGATACTACTCAACAAAGAGAGTTAGTAGCTTACTCAAGAGTTAAACTTTATCGCCGTGATTTTCAAGCAAGTTGTGATTCGATGCGATATGATTCCTTGATTCGATTTTATAAAAATCCGATTCTTTGGGCAGATAAATCTCAAATGGTTGCCGAGTCAATGGATATGGCAGTCGATGAAAATAACCGATTGGATAGCCTCAACCTCAAAGCCAAAGCCTTTATTATTTCGCAAGATACATTACTGAATTTCAATCAGATAAAAGGAAGGCAAGTTTCTGCTAAATTCAAAGAAAATAACCTTGAAAGAATCTGGGTGCGGGGCAATGGCGAAAGTGTTTTTCATGTTTTACAAAGTGATACTCTTTTGACGGGTTTGAATCGCATTCAGTGTGCTGATATGATTATGTCTTTTTCGGAAGAACAAAAAAATAAATTAAAGGAAGTTTTATTTATCAATCAGCCCGAAGGCAAATTTATTCCGCCTCAACACTTGAGTAAAGCCCATCGGTTTTTAGATAATTTTGCGTGGCGAATTGATGAAAAACCTGAAAAAAATACCGTTTTGGGGATTTATAGTACAGAACATTTTCCTTTAAAAGATTGGCAACATTCTGAAGTAATTGCCGATGTAGGTTTTCGAGTTTTGTTGAAAAATAGACGTTTACTTTTTTACAAAAACCCTTGCAAACCTCTGAATATCAAAGATAAATTTATTCTAAGAGTTTATCCCAAAAATATCAAAGATTTACCAATTGAACGGCGTTCGGCAGGATTCGTAGAATTAGATTTTGAGTTTCCATCTGAAAATCTCAAAGATGGAACGGCTACTCATATTGTGGATTTGCCTGATTTTAAAATCAAGAAAATTATTACAGGACGACAACGTTTTTTGAACGGCACTCCTCAAGAAGAATTATCAATTTATGAGTTTTAGAGGTTGTTGAAAAATTTTAAAATGCCATTTCTGGGATTCAATATGATATTGATTTTTAAGCTATAATGTTTCATACGATTAATTCATTTCCAGATTACAGTAGCTTTAATTAGTATTAGTCGGTGTAATCGAATTCCGATAGCGACTAAGTGTGCTAACATTTGTTCAAATTTATTGACAATATCATACCAATCATAATGGTATAAATTATGTATAACCTTAATTCAATCAAAAACTGTTTTGAATCTATTATAGATTTCATTGAAAAAACAGATACATCAGGTAAAACTAAATTCATTGGTTCAACACCATCTGAAATTGATGCATTTGAAACCAAATATAACATCCAAGTACCACCTATATTACATTTATATCTTCAATATTTTGGAGGAGATGGACAATTTTATGGTAACTCTTATTTTGGATATACACCAAAATTAGAACATATTACTATGTGTGTAGAGTTAGCTCAAAAACACAATCTTTTAAGACACATTCAAAAATTTGAACCAGCCATTCAACAGATTCTACCTTTTTGTTATGATGTAGATAGAGGTAACTTTATCTTTATTGATTATCAAAGTAAAGATGAACAAATGTATTGCTTTCCTGACCTTTGTATATTTATGGAAGACGAAGAAACTTTACAAGGCGAGGATGTAGATGAGGATGAAGAAATTTATAAATGGAGTAATATTTGGGCTACAATGCAAGAGTGGTTATTTTTATTTGTTAATTTTAAATTTAATCCAATCCAATCATCCTTAGATGATCATTCTCAGTATATTGATTTGTCAAAAATTGAGTGGACTAAGTTCCATATTCATTATCACAAAGAAAAAAATCAAAACTATAATAGTAGTGATAAACATATTTTTAGGAAGAAGTTAACAACAATAGAACACCAAACAGGTGAAGTTTTGGATTTTGAAACTTATGAAATTGAGTATATCAAATATTTGATTGAAGAAAGAGGAGTGCCTGCAATTCCGCATATTTTTGACCCTTATACTGTGTGAATTCTATGTATAATCTTAACTAAATCTCTGTTTGGTGTAGAAGCAAAGTGTTTTTACCATTTTTGGAAGTGTCCGTAAATTTTTGTTGAAGAAACAAAAAATAAGGTTTGGTCAAATTGGCTTCACGAATCAATTTTTAGAAATTTATATGAAAAAAAAGCCCAAATCACAACCGACTAAAGTTGGAATGTATCCACACACGAACGTTATTCTGAGTGTGACAACTGCTTTATTTATAACAGGATTATTTGCCCTTTTTATTATTCATGCCGATGAACTCAAAGCACTTATTCGGTCAAATATCCAGATTCATGTCTATCTAAAGCAAAATTTGGATGTGCATACCCGAAAAAATATTGAAGAAAAACTTTCCAACCTCAAGTTTATTGCTCATAAAGACGGCAAACCTTACCTCCAATTTATTTCTAAAGAAGAGTCGGCAAAACGGATGATTCAGGAAACGGGAGAAGATTTTGTTGATTTTTTGGGTGAAAATCCGTTACGAGATGCATATTTGATTCGGATTAAGGAAAAATATTTAGAACAAAGTAAGCTTAAAATTATTCGGACTCGAATTGAGGCAATTGAGGGCGTGTTTGAAGTAGATTATCCCGAAGTTAAAATTGACCAAATTAATTTAAATATTAATAAAATTGGGGCGGTAATTGCTATTTTCATGGTTATTTTGCTCATTACAGTTGTCGTACTAATTGCAAATGCGATTAAATTGGCGATGTATTCTCAGCGTTTTTTGATTCGGAGTATGCAGTTAGTAGGTGCAACCGATAAATTTATTAAACGTCCATTTTTGAAACGAGCGGCGGTTCATGGGTTTATGGGTGGATTTTTAGCATGTAGTTTATTACTTTTGGTGCTGAGTTTCTTCAATTTGCAACTCCAAGAATTAGCGATGTTGCAGGATTTGACTCGGATGTTTATTTTATTTTTTCTTTTAGTATTTATTGGTATAATTGTCTGTTTAACAAGTGTTTATGTGGCTGTTTCTCGATACTTAGAAATGTCATTAGACGACTTGTATAAATAAAATTACAGACCCGAAAAATAGAAAATAATGGCAAAATTAGAGAAGAAAAAAGAAGCTTCAGCACCTGTGCCTTTTGCGTTTGGGCGAAAAAATTACCAATTGATGGGTATTGGGTTGGGTATTTTGATTTTGGGATTTATCATGATGACATTAGACTCTGAACCTCATGGTTTTGGCTTCGTGGGATTAACTTTGGGTCCGATTACGGTTATGATAGGATTTATTTTTCAGTTTTGGGCAATTTTGTATAAACCCAAAGAAAACAATTAATAGAAAAGGTTTGGTTCTGAAAATCATTGTTGGCTGTGTCCTCACAGCCGACTTCACACCTCTTACAAAAAACGTAATACAACTATTCTTGAATTATTCGTTGAAAAAAATTCTCATAATTTGTAATTGTATTTTCAATCGAAAAGGTATCTAAAGCTGTTTTTTTACCATTTTGGCGCAGTTTTTCGGCTAAATTTTGGTTTTCTATTACAGATGTAACTTTTTGTGCCAATTCCTCAATATTTTTTTCTTCAAAAAGTAATCCGTTTTCTCCATCTTGAATCAAATCAATATTTCCTGCCGCACGAGTAGCCACTACGGGAACTCCCAATGCCATCGCTTCCAATAAGGCTTGTGAAAGTCCCTCTGTAATTGAAGGTAAAATTTTTAGGGTAGCCAATCCATAATGTGCCAATGTTATCTTTGAAGGCATTTCTCCTGTATAAATAATTTTGTGAGTTAAAGCATATTCATCCCTAATTGCTTTAAAGTCAGGGTTTTCTTCTATTCCTGCAAAGATAAAAGTCAAATCACGAGGTAATAAAGGAATAGCTTGGAGTAATTGTTCTTGCTGTTTTCGGCGGGATACACACAAAACAACTTTATCATTTTCTTTGAGATTATATTTTTCTCGTAATTGCTTGGTTATCAATGAAAAATCTTGTTGATATTTGTCTAATGGAGTTCCATTATAAATCACCTTGATATGTGACTCTGCTAATCCCAATTTGACTAATGCTTCTTTGACTCCTCGACTAACTGCTACGATTTTTTGAGTCCCTTTTGTATAAAATGTATTTTGAATAAAACCTCCAATACTGGCTGGGGTTTGCCTTCGGGTATGAATAATTTTGACTTTTAAACCATGAAGCCACTTAGCAAAAATAGAAGTATAACGATCTTTACTGGACTGGGCATTAACCAACTGAATATCATATTGTTCGACAATTTCTTTGATATGACGCATATTTTGACGGTCAGTTTTACCCCGAAAAACCATCGGAATACGAATTGCTTTGGTATCTCCTAATAAGTTAAAAAGTATAGAATCTTCGGGACAACCTACACAGACTGTATGTCCTCGTTCGGCAAGCCCCCGACAAAGGTAAAAAATCGAATACGTTGAGCCTGCCATATAACCTTGATAGGTCAAAACCAAAATATTCATTTTCGTTTGAGGTGTCATTTTAGTGTAATTTTATCTGGTAATTTGGTCTAATAATTGGGCTATTTTTTGGGTTTGGGCGTAATTGGTGTATTTCTCAAAATTTGCAGTTTCGAGTGGAATTACTTTTCGCTCTTGCCAAATTTGAAAATAATGAAATAACAATTTTTTAATTTTATCTTTTTCGTGATAATTAGCTGAAAATCCTGCCTTTACCTCCGAAATCATACGGTCAGAATCACTTCCTGTAGGACCTAAACACAAGATTGGTCGTTTGACCGCAAAATATTCATATAATTTACCTGGGATTCGTCCCATTGTGTTGCCTGCTAAATTCAATAAAAGTAATAACATTTGAGAATTTGCCGTGTACTGAAGTGCCTGTTCACGAGGAACTTGCGAAATAACTTCTAATAAATCCCAAATTCCTAAATCTTTGGCTTTTTGCAAAACTTCATTATCAGTTTTACCCACCGTCCGAAATCGAAAAGCATCCCGAAAGGCTTTATTTTCTTGTGCCAATTCCGAAACTGCCTCAAAAAGTCCCGTAGGCATACGGTCAGCTCCCAAAAGTCCTGTATGAGTTAGGGTAAATTTTTTATCATATTGAGGAATTAAGTCCTGAAAATCAGCCTTATCGTAACCATAATAAAATACAGAAACATTTTTTGCGCCAATATTTTCTAAATCTGTTTTCCAACTTGGCGAAGCAATCGTAATACGGTCGGCATTCTGGAAAGTTTCTTGCTCCAAATCGTGATATTTTCGGTCTGCCCAATCGGTCAAAATAAGCCGTTCGTACAAATCAACTTGTGTCCAAGGGTCTTGAAAATCAGCGATCCAAGGAATACCCGTTTTTTGTTTGACTCGACAAGCAATCACATTATTGGTATGTGGAGGACCATCTGAAAAAATGGCATCTACAGGATTGTTTTTCAGATAATTCACTAAAAATTTTACTGATGGACGAATCCAAAAAGCACGAGCATCGGGAATAAAAATATTGCTCCGAATCCAAACCGAAATCGTATGCCGAAGTCCTCTTTTTTGATCAGTCGCTACCAAAGCATGATTAACATTGGCATTTTTGGGCTGTCCCGTAAACTTTTTGTAAAAGGTATAAGGTTCGAAAATAGGCTGTTTGAGAATCGTCATTCCCTCGGGAATATCCTTAAAGTTTCCTTCGTCATAACTGGGATAATGGGCATTTTCTGCCGTATAAACAACTGGCTCCCAGCCAAATTCGGATAAATATTTGGCTAACTTGAGACACCGCAAAACACCAATTCCACCACAGGGAGGCCAATAGTAGGAAATGATAAGAACCTTTTTTCGTTTTTTTTCGGGGACGTTCTTTTTCAGCATAAGTTCGCTGTTTTCAGCTAAAGTTTCTAACAGTAATTTCTGAAGACTTAAAACAAAGTTACATCAAACTTGAGCAATTCACTCAAAAAGCCTTCTAAAATTACAAAGTTTGCTTTGTGAAGTAGTAGTTTTCTTATTACCCAATCAAAATGAATTGGCTTCTCTGCTATAATTATTAGGAATAGATATAATGATTATTTAACTTTAAACTTATAAATTGTTTCACTTTCAAACTTTTCGTCTGGTCGCAAAACTGCATTTGGAAAATTAGATTGATTCGGGGCATCAGGAAAGTTTTGAGTTTCTAGACAAACTCCCGCATATCCTTTTATTAGTTCAGTTTTTCCAAAAAGAGACCCATCAAAATCAAGGGTAAAAAGTTGAAGTCCTGCTTCTGTTGTCCAAATTTCCATTACTCGCCCACTTTCAGGAGCACTCAATTCACCTACTTTTCGGAGTGAATTAGAGTTATCATTTAATACAAAATTGGTATCAAAGCCTCCTTGATTTTCTGTAATTCCTTCTCCAATTGTTTTGGGAGTAGTAAAATCAAATGCTATATTCTGAACATTTCGGAGTTCGCCTGTCGGAATTAAATCTTCATCCGCAACTGTGAATTTATCAGCATCCAATTGTAAAACATGATTTTGTATATCTCCCGAATTAGCTAAGTTAAAATACGCATGATTGGTAAAATTGATAACAGTAGGAGCATCCGTTTTTGCCTCATATTTGATTTTCAATTCATTATTATTTGTTACGGCATATGTTACCGCCATTTTTAAGTTTCCTGAGAATCCTTCTTCGCGGTGTGAACTAAGATAAAAAAATTGGATACATGTCGAATTATCCAAAATCTCTTCGGCTTGGACTAACCATAATTTCTTATCAAATCCTTCAAAACCACCATGTAAACTATGATTTTTCTAATTTGTAGAAGTCTGGAAAGTTTCTCCATCGATGGTATATTTTCCATTTTTGAGGCGATTGGCAAAGCGTCCAACTGTTGCTCCCATGCAAGGATGTGGAGCAAGAAAGGCTTCAAAATTATCAAACCCAAGAATACAATCGCTAAAATTTTGCTGATTATCAGGGGCATAAATGGCAACTAAACTGGCTCCATAAGGCATTACTTGTGCCGAAAAACCGTTGTCATTCGTAAGCGTATATAAATAAACAATTTCACCATTAAGTAACCCAAAGAATCGTTTTTCTATTTTCATGGCTGTTCACCTAATTTTTTGATGGAAGTGGAAATTTAAAATATTACCTCGAAAAAGTAACGGTTTCGTTCGGATTTTCGCTTGCATCCTACTACTTTTGTAGAGCTAACAAAACCCGAATAAGAAAAATGAAAAATACAATTTTTACGCTCATGGCTTTGGGCATTCTGGCTTTTGCCACAAGTTCTTGCGGTATCAAAGGGCATAACCGAAAAGACGTTTGGGGAATTGATAAAAGAGATACTCGTGTTTTTGGAAAAGTAGGGGACGGTCCTCGTCAGCTCAAAAAAACATATCCAGAAGACGAAACAGGAAAAACTGCTGAAACCATCAGTAAAATCAAAACAAAACTATATCCAAACTAAACGTCATTTCTTTGGATAAAATCGTCTTTGACAAGGCAGTTTACGTTTTGTCAAAGGCTTTATTTTGTATGAATATTTTTCCCTATCCTCATAATTTCCCCTTCATTTATATTCAATATTATGATCTCCCATCAAAAAGAGTGGTTTGATGAATGGTTTAATTCGCCATATTATCATATTTTATATCAAAATCGGAATAATTCTGAGGCACAAAAATTCATTGACAAATTAGTTGATTATCTTCAACTTCAGCCTACAGATAAAATATTAGATTTGGCATGTGGCAAAGGTCGACACGCTATCTATCTTAATCAGAAAGGTTTTGATACTATCGGAATTGATTTAGCTGAAGAGAGTATTCTTTCTGCTCAACAGTTCGAAAATGACCGCCTGCGATTTTTTCGGCATGATATGCGCCAAGTTTTTCGTCCTGAAGCCTTCGATTATATTTTTAATATGTTTACCAGTTTTGGGTATTTTGCCACACAAGTCGAAAACCTTACCGCCATTAATGCGACTGCACAAAGCCTAAAAACAGGTGGAAAATTGATATTAGATTTTTTCAATACCGAAAAAATAATTCGGGAATTAGTCCCTTATGAGGTCAAGGAAATTGACGGAATTCAGTTTGAAATTCGGAAAGAAGTTAAAGAAGGACAAATTATCAAAACCATTGATTTTGAGGATAAAGGTAAAACCTTTCATTTCTCAGAGCAAGTAATGGCAATTAGCCGGCAAATGTTTGTTGATTACTTTGAGAAAGCAAATTTACGCCCCTTGAATTCTTGTGAAAAATGTGCTGTTTTTGGAGATTATGATTTGCAAGAATTTGACCCTAAGACCTCTGACCGAATGATCTTTATTGTTCAAAAGTAATCTTTTCTAGATATTTAAGCCATTATTATTTTATCGGTATCCAAAAAATAACTACATTATACTTTTAATCTTTTAGAAAAACTAAATCTTGATTTCTCATGAAAAAATCAAATTTATGGATACTGGTTTTGCTCATAAGTCTTGTATTCACTGCCTGTTCTTCGGACGATGATGATGATGATAATCAACCTGATAAACCTAATAAAACCGAAATGTTAGCCAAAAAGTGGATAGCAGAAGAGGCGACTACTGCGGCACTTGGTAAGGTTTATCAAAGAGGAGCAAGCAATAATCAATTTGACTTTGATAATAGTTACGTAGAATTTAAGAAGAATGGAACATATGACTTATTGATTCTTGAACAAGAACAAGGAACATGGGCATTTACAAACAATGAAACACAAGCCGTTTTAACTTCTACAAACGAAGAATCAACTACTTACACACTCATTAGCTTGACGGATACCACATTAGAGTTTAGTTTTGACTCTTATTATCAAGGGTTTGCTATAACGGTCACTGTAAAAATGAAACCAGAATAGATTCCTGATTATCAATTATTATCTTCGATAAAATCCTCAGTTTTGTCGAAGATACTTGTGAAATTTTTTGATATTTCTATAAATCCTTTTTTAGTTTATTTTTGATTTTTTGAATAGTAGGATGGTCATTTGTACCGAAAATCAAATGCTTGAATCCATCATTAAGTTTGGTCTTGAGGTCTTGTTTAGCTCGATTCTCAATGCGATGAATGGCATTTTTTTGGGCAGTTCTATTGTGTAGTGTTTGGGTAGTTTCTTCTATTTTCTGAACCTTTAGAAAACTTACCATTTTTTGCATTAATGGTCGCATAAAATTAAATACTTTATGTCCATTACAAAATAACAAAACATCTGTTTCACGGATTCCATGTTCTTCTTTTAACCTTTCTTGAAGTTGTGGAATATCATAGGTTAAAGCCGCTTTATACCAATTTGTCCCCATCTTACTGCTGAGATTTTTCAATTTTTCAGTTACTCGCTCTTCTATTTTTCGGTACAAAAGGGTCTCATCTCCAATAACTTCTAGAGAAATACCCTTAAAATCTAAAATTTCTTCGAAGGTTCTATTATTAATGTGTGTTTTGAATTGAGCATAAAAATTTTGCTCTTTGAGGTATATCCAAAAATAAAATAAGGGTGAAATCTTATAGGAAATCGTCTCAAATAATTTTTTGAAATCATAAGATTTTCCCGTTAAATCTTTGGCAATTTCATGTAAAACTAAATGATGACATTGGAAACTTTCTTTGCTATAAAAAATGGTATGATACACATAATCAGCCAAATACCAAACTTTTTCATCATACAAATATTCGGAATCGCTATCACAACAAATGATTAATCGTTCATCGACAAAACCTCTAAATTTTTTCAAAATATCTTTGCCACGTGTACCATTCGGAACAGGATTTGGGAAGTCAACTTTGTCTCTCAATTCAGGATGAGCATTCTCTAGAAAATATTCCCAAAAACGTTCGTCATAAATATCTTCGACCAATACGGATAAGGAACAATTTTTATGAAAGGCATCTTCTTTCATCCGCTCAGCCAATATTTTATAATTTTGATGCCTCATATTATTTCTTCAATTTTAATTTATTCGAATAGACTTTATTCATTTTGACCCCGTAATAATTCCTTGCATCTTCCAATAATCTGATTTCTTGGGTGGTTTTGGCTTTGCCTAACAATGTACTAAACGTAATAATATCAGGATATAATTGTATTTTTTTATGATTATTTATTTCTTGAATAAGTCTAAGTCCCGTTTTGACATTAGGTACTTTCTTAACCAAAGTATTGAGTGTTAAGGTAGTTGGTTTTACATAAGCTAATTGAGAATAGGTTTCTTGTTCCATCAAATCAAAAATTGCCTTGGCATCTTCATAGGTATTGAGTTTGGCAATCAAGGTCATGAAAGTAATTGCATCGGGATAAATCTTTTTTTCGTGCAGAAAATCCAACAGCTCAATACATTCCTGTTTTTTGAAAGAAGTATAATAATTAATAAATTGATTAAACTGATATATTTTAGTCAATTTATTTTCTTGCGAAGCATGAAATTCCTTTTTGATATCTTCAAGTCGAGTATCTGGACGTGCGGTTCGTTGCTCCAGAATCACACTTTCCACCGATTCCGAAAGCATTTCTTCGATACGAGCAATTTTTTCGATCCAACCCTGATAATAAACCGTAGGCGAATGAGTCGCCAAAATCACTTGACAAGCAGGATTAATCTCTCGAATATTTTTCAACAAACTTCTTTGCCAATCAATATGCAAGGAAATTTCAGGTTCATCCATCAACAAAACAAACTCATTCCTATCTTGAAGCAAAGCAGTTAATAAAATAATCAAAATCTGTTTTTCACCCGAAGATAAATGAGTCGGCAAAATGGGAGCTTGAATACCCGTTCTCAAAAAATGAAATTCCTTTTCATCAAATCGCTTTTGAGTCGAAGTAAATAACTTATTGAGTATCTGCGTAAATGTATTTTTAGTTTTATAAATCTCCTGAATTTCTTCGAGTTGGACTTGTTGGGAAGTTTGGTGACTATTTCGGAAGGCTTCTTCTACTTTTGCCGATAAATCTCTTTGATAGGTAACAAATTTCAGTTTTAATTTTTCAAGTTCATAGTCTAGCAAAGTAGAGGATGGATTTCGGCTTTTTTCAACTACATCAAAGGTATCAATCAATCCAATATTAAGGTGATAATCTTCGGTTTTGGAAGTACCTGTAATGGTTCGGTTTTCACTATTAATTTGTATAACAATATCATTTTCTAATTGAATAATCAGCTCGTCAATAGGGTCAAATAGCCTGAAATTCAGTTCAGTATCGGGAATAGGTAGAATGGCTTCGTGAATCATTTGCAAAATCGTGGACTTCCCCGAGCCATTTTCGCCAATTAGGACATTCACATCTTCATGAAGTTTCCACGAAAAATCTTTGCCCCACAAATTTTTGATTTCAATCTGTTTTAGGTACATTACCTTATAATTTGGTTCTCTCTTATTCAAATATACAAAGCTGAAAGAGTTTTTTAGGAATTCTCAATCCTTTTTCTGGGCTTTCCTCATAAAGAAATTTACTTCATTATTCGCAAGTACTAATTGCTTATATTTTTGTATTATTGAATCCTTTAAATTTCTTTCTTTTATTTATAAATAATGGCATCAACTTCAAAAAAATATCACCAAAAGGCTTCCAATATTTTACGTATTTTAGATTTAGATAAAAATGATACTTTACTGTTAATAAACTATATAGAAGGCAGTAAATGGAATGCTTTTTTATCATTTATCGAAACAACAAAATTTAGTTATACAGATTCCTTCATTGAAATTATTCAAAAAATTCAAAATGCTTCATTGCTTGCTATGGAGGCGCATATAAATTGGGACGGTGATAAAAATTATAAAGAGGAGTATGCTCAAATTATGTCTTGGAATCAGGTGATTCGTTTTTATAAAACGTTAAAATCTCCTGAATATCAGAATCGAAAAGTTATTTCTCATAGAAAAAATCAACAACTAATAACGGGCTTAAACAGTGCAGACTCAAATAGACTTACTGGATTATTAGACAGTGCTTTTTGGCTGGTAGTTTCTGATACTGCTAGAACACAAAGTTTAACAAAGACACAAGTTTTAACAAATGCTACACAATACGATATATATTCTTATGCAATAGAATCTTTATTTAATAACATAGATGACTATATAGACGATTTCAATAATCCTGATGCTATTTTAGATTTAGATGATATTTACTACGAAAACCCTGTTTTTACTGATGGTAAAAGCTTTATGGAAGAAAGAGCCGTAAAGGATTTAGTAAATAATCATATAGAAAGGATTAAGTTACATGGATTTACTTCTGATGAAGAAATAGAAACTGAAGAAATTGCTGGAGAAACTTTAGACGACCCTATTAGTAGGGTAAAAGAATTTAATCTAAAAGAAGCTTTTAAGTCGTCTAATTCTGATGGTATATCAAATAGATTAAGAATACTTTTAATGGGTATCCCAAAAGCTGACGGTACTTCTTATGATTTCAAAGAAGCTCATGATTATATTTTGGCTTCATTGGTTAATGTTCCAGCAGAACATATATTAAGCGGCGATAAAGTATTTGAAAACCTTGCTAAAAAGAATCCGTATTATAGTAACTTAGTACTTTATTTAAAGGATGACTTAAAAATATATGAAGACAGTGATTTAAATGTACAACAAGAATCATTTAAAAATATTTCTGAGTTTATAAAACACTTTTCTACAAATACTTCATATACAGATATTTATGAGGTTATTTTTGATATTCTTGAATATAAACCATACAAACATTTATTTCCAGAAATCATCAAAGAAGAAATTACCTCACATAGTTTTGAGCTGGATAAAGACAATCCCGAATTTTACAAGGCAGTCGAGTTGGTGCAAAATACCCGTCAATTTATCTATTTGACAGGAAAAGCAGGTGCAGGTAAAACGACCTTCTTGAAACACATTAAATCTATTACAAACAAAAATACCGTAGTAGTGGCACCAACAGGAGTGGCAGCAATTAATGCAGGAGGTGTAACAATTCATTCCTTTTTTCAATTGCCTTTTCGTCCCTTTTTGCCCGATGATGAGGCACTATCTCGAAAAGAAATCTACAATACGTTTCAATACAGAAAAGCACAACTCGAAGTCATTCAAAGTATGGATTTGTTGATTATTGACGAGGTCTCGATGGTGCGATGTGATACGTTGGATGTGATTGACCGTATTTTAAGAGTTTTTCGAGGGCAGAATTCTATTCCTTTTGGTGGTGTGCAAGTGATTTTGATTGGCGATGCTTATCAATTGCCACCCGTTGTGACACAAGATGGATGGGATATTTTAGGACAGTTTTATCAAACTCCTTTCTTCTTTGGGGCAAAGGTTGTTGAGAATAATCCTCCAGTTTATATTGAACTTCAGAAAATTTACCGCCAAAAAGATATTCAATTTATTGAATTACTGAATCGGGTTCGGGAGAATAAAGTTTTAAACTATGACTATACCGTTCTCAATTCAAAATATAACCCCTCATTTTCTGCAGGTGATGGATACATTACCCTCACCTCTCATAACAAATTTGCGGATAAAGTCAATCAACAAAAACTAGCCGAACTACCTACTACATCGTATTTTTTTGGAGCTAAAAGAGAAGGTGATTTTCCTGAGAAAAATTATCCAACACATGAAAGGCTAGAGTTAAAAAAAGGTGCACAAGTCATGTTTATCAAAAATGATATTGATAAACGCTACTACAATGGAACAATTGCAGAAATTACAGAAATTAATGATAAAAAGATTAAAGTTATTTTAAATGACGGAACTCCAGTTTTAGTGGAAAAAGAAATGTGGGAAAATGTAAAATACACACTTCACAAATCTAAAAGCCGAGTAATAGAAGAAGCCATTGGGACTTTTGAACAATATCCTATTAAATTAGCTTGGGCAGTGACTGTGCATAAAAGTCAAGGGATGACTTTTGAAAAAGTTTATGCCGATTTGGAAAACGCCTTTGCATCAGGTCAAGTTTATGTAGCTTTGAGTCGTTGTACTTCTTTTGAAGGCTTGGTTTTGAAATCAAGATTGCATCCTAGTGCCATTACAACGAGTCCTCAAGTAATTCAATTTGCTCAAAATAAAGCTTCATTAAATCGTATTGAAGAAAAATTAATAGAAGGAAAAGATGACATTCAGGCAGATAAGTTTTATCAAAAAGCACATGATAATTTTATTACTGGGAAACTAAGAAGTGCTATTGAAGATTTTCAAAATGCCGTCAGGCTTCGAAGTGAAATCCATACAGAGGAATTTAAACGGTATATCTTAATCCAAGGAAGGAAATTATTTAACTATAAATCAAAATTTTACAAGACAGTCGAAAAATTAAATATTCAAACAGTAAAAACGCAACAACTCGAAAATACTTGTCAAGAATTAACGCTTAATAATCAGAATTTTAAGATACTTGTTAATAAAAAAGAGGAAGTTATTAAACTTCAAAAGATGACAATTAAAAAGCAAAATGAGGAATTAAACAAAGAAAAGTTGAAAAATGAGCATCTTCAAAGTCAATGCACAAAATTGGAAAATCAGATTCATAATCTTGAACAAGAAGTACGACTTTTGAAACGAGAACTAAGAAAAGTAAATGCTGTAAAAAGTGAACAGGTAAACGAAATTCAACAACTCAAAAAATTGACATGGTTTGATAAATTAGTGGGAAAAAAGTAATTTTATTAAAATAATATTATTTAAAATTAATCAAAAAAACCCCATTTACTGATGCAAGTAAATGGGGTTTATATTTTTAAAGGGTGAAACATTCTTTAGTACATCAAGGTATCCATTTCGTAGTAATACTCCTCTTCGGTTTGCAAAGTGGCATTGATATAGGAAATAGGCATAGTGATTCCTTCATTGCTGAGTTGCTCTTTGATATAGTGCCGAATGGCGGAACGAGAGGGTGAACCCATGGAGAGTTCTTGAAAATTTCGGTGGTGCTGGAGAATACTACGGACATCGTGTTTGGTCATTTTATCCATGAATTTCTCAGGTAAATTGAAAAATACATTGAGAATGACATCTTCATTGATGTAGTCTGCTATTGCTTCCATAATGTCAATAAATTTTATGAAGTAGAATATTGATTTGAGTTCAAAAATCGCCTATCTCTACGTAAACTATTTACGCCGATTCAATTTTAACCAAATCAATGCCAAAATTTGGAAACTGGATGTTAAAAATAGGGAAACAAACAGTTAAGCTCTGTTTTTAACATTGCCAGAATCCCTCCAATACCTAAACGTAAAAAAATACGATATGGTTTAGAAAAGATCTCAAAACCAGATATTTATCTAATTAATCAATCAGTATGTATTATCTCCAATATTTTTTAAAATCCTGATAATCACGGAGATAATCTTCAGATTGGTACTTTGTAGAAGCAAAAACTAACTGAACTGCCGTATGTGAATATTCCATCGTATGCCAAACATTGGGCGGAATATATACTCCTTTATTAGGACGTTCCAAAACAAAAGTATGGTTTTCTTTCCCATCTGCGGACTCCGTCCTAACTGTAATTTTACCCGCTACCGCAATCAAAACCTGTTCAGTTATTTTGTGGGCGTGTCGTCCACGAGTAATACTTTCGGGTGTAAAGTAAGTCCAGAAAACGCGTTGAATATCAAACGGAATTTCTTTTTGTTGTTCCGCAATCGAGATATAACCAATATCCGATTGTCCGATAGAATTAAACTCAATCAGGTGAGGAGCAGGGAAATGTTTTTCTGAAGGTGTTGCCATGAAAAAGAGGAGAAAATTAAATAATTGGACGACTAAAATTCGCTTCACGACACAAAACTATATAAAAGTAAGGTATTTTTGTGTCTAATGTATTCGCTTTTCTGAGATAGATTTTTTGTAACTTTGCATTTCCTTTCCTCTAAAGAAGACTTTTCTGATAAACCTTAATCAACTTGGTCAATTTCTTCCTTCTGTGGAAGGGATTTTTTAATCACCATCTTATTTTTTCTCAAATCTTTGATTTTCCATGATGCGTACAGTGGCTTTTTATACGCTGGGTTGCAAACTCAATTTCTCGGAGACTTCCACAATTGCTCGTCAATTCAAAGAACGGGGCTATCGCAAAGTAAACTTTTCGGAGACACCTGATATTTTTATCATTAATACCTGTTCGGTCACAGAAAATGCTGATAAGAAATGTCGTAAAATTGTTCGAGAAGCTCGCCAGATTTCACCCGATGCTTATATTGCTATTATTGGTTGTTATGCTCAATTAAAACCTAACGAAATTATTGAAATTCAAGGAGTTGATGCGGTTTTAGGTGCATCTGAGAAATTCCAATTATTAGATTTATTAGATGATTTTGTACGTCCCGAGACACCTAAAGTCCTTGCCTGTGATATTGACCAAGCCACTACATTCACAAATGCCTTTTCTTATGGAGACCGTACCCGTACTTTTCTGAAAGTACAAGACGGTTGTAATTATAATTGTTCCTTTTGTACGATTCCTTTGGCACGAGGAAAAAGTCGAAGTAATGAACTCGAAAATGTTCTCAAAACGGCTCGCGAAATTGCAAAAACCGAAGTGAAGGAAGTTGTTCTAACAGGCGTAAATACAGGGGATTACGGAATTATTGATGGGCGACGAAAATATCGTTTTTTAGATTTGGTACAGGAACTAGATAAAATCGAAGGTATTGATCGTTTTCGGATTTCATCTATCGAACCTAATTTATTGAGTGATGAATTAATTGATTTTGTTGCTCATTCTGAACGATTTGTCCCTCATTTTCATTTGCCTTTACAGTCAGGAAGTGATGAAATTTTAGCCAAAATGTTACGCCGTTATCGCCGTGATTTATATACTGACCGAGTAACTAAAATTAAATCAGTAATGCCATTTGCTTGCATTGGGGTTGATGTCATTGTTGGATTTCCATCCGAAAGTGAACAAAATTTCTTGGATACTTACCATTTTTTGAATGAATTACCGATTTCATATTTGCATGTTTTTACGTATTCGGAACGAGAAAACACCAAAGCCTTAGATATTTCGGAAATTGTTCCTCGTAAAATTCGTTCGGAACGTTCGAAAATGTTACGACAATTATCCGAGAAAAAAAGACGATATTTTTATCAAGAAAACATCGGACGAACCGATACCGTATTGTTTGAGAAACGAAATAAAGAAAATCAAATAGAGGGTTTTACTCGGAATTATGTTCGTGTTATATTAGAATATAATAATTTATTAATCAATAAGTTACAAAAAGTAGAATTAAACAAAATAAATGGAAAAGGCTTGATGGAAAGCACGAAGGTACCAAGCTGATTGAGCATGAGATAGAATTATATTCCCATAATCTAAGAAATCGTTCTCAAGCTTGATTTAGAGATTGAAATAATTCCAGAAAGTGAAGGAAACCAAGAATATAAAGATGATAAATTCAATTGAGTTGATATTTTGATTAAGAACCGCAAAGGCGAACTGATGCTTATTGAACTTCAGAATAATTCAGACAAAATTATTTTCATTGGATGCTTTATGGAGTTTCTAAATTAATTACTGAATATATTAATCTTGGTGAACTTTATCGGATGATCAAAAAAGTTTATTCGATATTATTAGGAGGTTATAAATTCAAAATCAAACGATTATGCCACGTATTTTATCGGAGTTTTTCAAAGGAATCAAAGCCTATCCAAAGGCATATCAATTCACAAACCAACATCAATTATGGCGATTTTATTGGATTCCTGCCCTGATTAATCTGGTGATTTTTGTGGGAGTGCTGGTTTTGGGATGGCATTATAGTTCGGGATTGACTGCATACCTGAAAACTTATCTCATGACTGAAAATCTACCTAATTGGATAACCCAGACTTTAGGCTGGTTAATGAATATTTTATTACGACTAATTGTCTTAATTTTATTAGTAAAATTGTATCGATTTTTGGTGATGTTGTTATTGGCTCCTGTTTTGGGGATGGTAGCTGAAAAAGTTTTAGTCATTTTACTAAAGTGTCCTGAACCCTCATTTGATGTCCAAATTTTGCTTCGAAATATTTGGCGTGGTTTTCGGCTCACAATCGGAAATATGATTATTGAATTAATGATTACAATTCCACTAATGTTATTGGGTTTGGTAATGCCTTTACTTGCTCCTCTGACAACTGTCGGAATTTTAATAACCGAAAGTTATTTTATTGGGTTTGGGGCAATGGATTTACGAAATGAATTTTTAAGACTCTCAGGATCAGAAAGTAAAAAAATTATTTGGCATCGAAAAGGCTTATCTGTTGGTAATGGAATTTTATTTAATGCTTTAATTTTAATTCCTATAATTGGAGCTTTATTTGTACCTATTTTTTCCGTTGTGGCGGGAACATTAGCCATTCAAGAAGTGGAATCCGAAAATCCGACTGTACCTTATAGTGTACCAACGTCACCTCCCGAATCTCTTTCAGAATAAAATAAAACCCGCCAAATCCTGAAAGTTTGACGGGTTAAAATATCAGTTTTTTAGGTATAGAAATCGTAGTTTATCGAATAATTTTTTCAATTGGTAAAACGATAATATCTTCGGCTCCTGCACTTTTGAGATTGTCAATTTTATCCCAAAAAACATCCTCTTCAACTACCGAATGCAAAGCACTCCAATTGGAGTTACTCAAAGGCACAATTGTAGGACTTTTTAACCCAGGGATAATGTTAACAATTTCTTCTTTAGAAGTTGTTGGAAAATTAAACATCAAATATTTGAAGTTTTGGGCTTCCAATAAAGCATCCATACGGAAGGTCAATTTGTCCAAAATGGCTTGTTGTTCTGTATCCAGATTTCGATTAGCAATCAAAACTGCTTCCGATTTCAATACCGTAGGTTTGATTTCTTTTAAGCCATTACTCATCAAAGTGCTTCCCGAACTCACAATATCAAAAACGGCATCTGCCATACCCACACTTGGTGCAATTTCAACTGAACCACTAATCTGATGAACACGAGCTTCCACCTGATTTTCTTTCAAATAATTTTGCAAAATTCGAGGATACGAAGTTGCAATAGTTTTACCACTCAAGTCTTGTAAGCCATTGTATTCCATATTTTTAGGAACAGCCAAAGACATACGGCATTTTGAAAAACCGAGTCGTTTTACAATATCTACATTTTCGGCAGTTTCTTCGACTTCATTTAGTCCAACCATGCCTACGTCCGCCACGCCTTCAGCCACACAAGCGGGAATATCATCATCTCGAAGGAATAAAAATTGCATCGGAAAATTATGAGCTTCAGCTTTGAGGACGGATTTATTTTTTGGAAATTTTATCCCACAAGATTCGATAAATCGGACACAACGCTCATGAAGTCTGCCCGATTTTTGTATAGCTATTTTTAATTTGGTGTCTAATTTGCTCATTATTTTGTTTTTTGTCCAAAAATACGGAATAATGCTAAACCAACTAATGAATCGCAAAGATGCCAAAGTTCCGTTGATTTCTTGGAATATTATTGGGGGCTTTCCTCAAAATTTTTTAATATTGTACGAGAAAATATTCTAAAATTTCTTTCTTGAAGACAAATTTTAGAGGATAAATTTCGGTATTTTCAAAATGATATGGTATGAATGTTCCAAACACTGTTCCCGAATTAGCTCTGATTTATGATGAAGTTTTACACCAAACTTCGGATGTTTTCCTTGTTTTGGAGGCAAACAGTACCAAAATAACCTTTGTGAATAACGCATTTTCCACTATCTGGAAACAAGATTGTCAAACCTTACAAGCACAAGACTGGGCGTATTTTCAACAGAAGTTTTTAGACCAAAATTCACCTGAAATTCAACAAATCATTACCCATAAGGAACTCAAATCCTTAGAAATACAAATTTGTTTGGATGAAAAAAATTATAGCTGTCAGCTCGAAGTTTATCCTGTTCAAACTCAACAACAACAATATATTGTACTTATATTTCGTCAAAAAAAATCCATCCTATCTTCTGAGTCACCTGCTACTGACTTCCCATCACCTTCTACGAAAACCGTCTTAAACCCGAAGCCTATTTTGGATTTAGCATGTGGAGATGGCACTATTTTACAAGATTTTGTTTCACTCAATAAAAAAGGTTTTGAGGAGTTCAAGACGAGTTATCGTACAGAAATGTATTCGGGACAGCTCGAACAGCTTCGAAAAATTGTGCATAAAATGAAATCAACAGCTCGCTTTTTACAATTTCAACTCTTGCTAGATTTGATGGAATACGGTAAACAATTGATTGTTTCAGAGCATAAACAACCGAATGATATTGAAAGTCATTTATCCGAAATTGATGATCTTTGTGATATAGCTTTACAGGAGTTAGAAGCCTTAAAAGTTTAATCCTCATCAATAAAAAATAAACAAAACCAAATCTTATGCAATCATTTTCAAAACAGTCAGATAAATATGCTCAATATCGTCCGACTTATCCAGCCGAAGTTTATGAGTTTATTTTGGCGAATGTGCCACGCACCGAAACTGTATGGGATTGTGGAACAGGAACGGGGCAAGTTGCGATGAACCTGTCACAATATTTTGACCAAGTTTATGCCTCAGATATTCACTTCGAACAAATTGCACAAGCTCCAAAACAAGACAATATTTTTTATGCAGCACATCCTGTTGAACATTGTATTTATAATGATAATTCTTTCGACTTGATTACGGTAGCCCAAGCAATTCATTGGTTTGATTTTCAATCATTTTACTATCATGTCAATCGAGTACTAAAATCAGATGGGTTATTTGTTGTTTTAGGGTATGGACTCTTGCGAATTTCTGAGGAAATAGATACGATTATTGATGCTTTTTATCAAAATGTGATAGGGGAATTTTGGGAAGATAAACGAAAATATATTGAAGAAAGTTACCAAACAATACCTTTTCCTTTTGAAGAACAACAAACTCCTGAATTTCAGCATACTGTAACATGGAATTTAGAACATTTGAAAGGCTATCTTTCTACTTGGTCAGCCGTTAAACGTTTTGAAGAACAAAAGAACTTTCAGCCGCTTACAAAAATTGAAGCTGAATTGGAACAAGCAATTCAAAATACACCCTCTTTTGAAGTTCATTTTCCAATTTTTTGCCGCATGGGACGAAAGAAAAACTAATAATGTAGTGGGTTGTAAGTGGAAACTAACGCCACCGCAACCCGATTTGTACACCTTGTAAAATTCCTCCTGCACTTTCATCATTCCAAAAACCTCGAAATTGTGCGCCACCAATTAGACTCCAATTTTCGGATAATCGCTGGCGAAATTCTAATCCTGTACGCCAGTGAAACATCAAAGATGAAAGATTTGGATTTTGATAATCAATTTCAAAGCCATCTACAAAATAGGTAGAACTTCCTGAGAGTAAGCCACTCGTTCCTATCTCTAAATTCAGTCGTAAATTTCGATTTTCTCTTTGAATAATATCATAGATAAAGCCTTGACTAATACCAATATAACTAAATTTATTTTCTAATTCTTCTGTTGACTCATAAATATTGGGAATAAGCATTCGTCCCCATCCATCAAGTGAATCAAGTGAATAACCTGTACCTGTGAGATTGCTAGTAGAATCATCAAGATAATAAATAATAGGATAATCTACTTGAGTGTATTTTTCTTGGTAAGTTTCTTGGAGTTGAGTCATTGAAATTGTCCAATAAACTCCCACACGCTCACGAAGATAATATTCAGCACGAATTCCGAAATCAGCCATTCTTTGTTCAAAGTGATATTCTGATTTTGAGGAAGGTTCTATGGGTTGAGCTATGTTTACAGCTGAAAGTATTTCTTCATCTTCTTGGTGATGGTCATCATCATCCTTTCTTGTTGAAGGTGAAGATATATAACTATCTTCTCCTGTTTGATAAGGATCATAATCTCCTGTACGCCACTCCAAAGCAGCATAAAAGGTATACTGAAGTCTAGGGTTTCTTCTCGGAATCCGAATCAAAGGTTCAAGATTTATTTGAGCAGAATCTATTCTTAATTCCAAATCTAAATCATTGAAAACAGGGTTTTTAGGTAGAATTGGATTAAGTTCAAATCTTGGGTTTTTAGTTGGTTTTAACGAAGAAATAGCATTACTCTGAGTATCACTTTGAAGTGTATTCCTATTTGTGGTCAACTCTTCTGGGTTCGCATCTTGAGTGGTTTTTTCAGAATTTATAGAAATTAAATTTTGATTAGTATTTATATTAATATTCTCAACTTTAGCAGTTGAACTATTTTCTGGAGATACTTTTTTATGATTTTGAGTTATATTTTTGGGCTTAGAATCTACTCTAGGAGATAAACTATTTTCTTTCAGATTTACATCTGACTCAGTTGAGACTTGTGATTGATTTTCTGATAAACTAGGAGTATTCTGTTTTTGTACTTCTGAGTAGTAGATTAATTCTTCAGAGGAGTTATTTAAAACTTTTTCTTGTATTTGAATTTCTTCCTTTTCAATAAGGACTTTCTTCCTAGTAAAATTTTCACTATTTGACTTGTGCCAAAAAATTACACTAGAGATGACCGTCACTACCGTCAAAGCACTACCACCTACCGAAAGATACTTCATCCATTTTCGGCGTAGAAGTGTCTTATGAATGGGCTTAAAGCCATTCATAGGAGGTTGAGCCTCAAAGTTCTGAAGGCGTTTTCGGAACAAATCATCCATATCGTAATTATTCGACATACGCAGTAATTTGATATTTTTCCAACCAACCTGCCAACATTGCCCGTGCCTTATGAAGCTGAGATTTCGATGTACCGACCGAGATCTGAAGCAATTCTGCAATTTCCTGATGTTTATAACCTTCCACCACATAGAGATTAAAAACCATCCGATAACCTTCGGGTAATTGTTGGATTAAATGATGTAGTTCGTCTGTTGATAATTTTTGTAAGGCATCTTCTTGTTTCACGGCAGGTTCAGGAATAAATTCAATGGCTTGCTGAGTGTAATGTTTTCGTGATTTATGATAATTTGTAATTGAAGTATTAATAAAAATACGAATTATCCAACTTTCAAACTTTCCACCCCGATATGTATTTATTTTTTCGAAAACCTTAACAAAGGCTTCCTGAAAGACATCTTCGGCTTCTTCACGAGTTTTACAATATCGCATACAAATACCCATCATTCGAGCTGCAAACCGTTCGTAAAGAATAGATTGTGCACCTGAATGTCCTTTCTGACAGCCTTCAATAAGGTCTTCCAAAGGAGTTTGAGTAGAATATTTTTTTCTGTGTAACTTAAACACCGTATCGGGTTAATGTGCCACCAATTTGTTAATTATCTAATACTAAGCCTAATTTAAGGCAAACGTTATACCTTTATATAAGCTTGTAAATAAATAAATTTTTATCAATCAAAAAGAAAAATACAAAAATATATACAAATTTTTATTGATAATGTTTCAAAATAAAAATAGTAGAGTTGTCCGTAAGATACGGACAACCTAAATTTATCCTTTTAAGAAACTTTTCCTTGCTTAACTTCAATATCGATGGTAACCTCAAAAGTTTCGCCATCTTTATCCGTAAAAGTAAATGTAACCGTTTCTGTTCCCTTAAATCCTGCCTTTGGTGTATAAATAAACGCATTTAAATCTTCAATCTGTTCAATTTGACCATTTTGAGGAGTAGAAATTTTCACATCCCAATCTAAATCTTCGATAAGTTCAGGAACTGGAATAATTTCAAAAACTCCATCATCCTCTGTAATATTCGCACTATCTAAAGTATCATAATCTAACCAATTCATATCATTCCAGTCCATGTCGTTATATAATGAATCTATATCATCATATAAGGAATCCATATCTTTCCAGTCCATATCGTAGTCTAGAGAATCTGTATTGTCACAATCCTCCCATTTATGATGTTTGTGATGATGTTTATTGGAACCACCACAACCACAGCCTTCTTCCTCAAGAAAATCTTCACAACTCTGAAAACCGATTATTTAGGAAAGCACACAATGCCCAAATCTGAAATTTTTTCATGATTTTATCTGTTTTTTTGAATAATATTTTGTGATACGAGTGACCACTAAATTTTTTTGTAGCCATCTTGAAAGTCAAATCGATTTGCACTTCATCAGGTAAGACAGCGTACTTTCAAAAAGGGTTGGTTTGAACTCAAAAAAAAATCTAAAAAATGTTATTTGTTTGATAATCAATAATCTAAAAATAACAATTTGAAGTTATGATAAGTTTTAGTACCTTTTACAATATTAAATATCAAAATAGAATACGTATGAGAAGGTTATGTTACTTATTTTTATTGATGGCGATTGGTTGTACAGATAGTCATAAATACAGTCAGTCGACCACTCAAAACAATTCGAATATCACCAACAACTCGGAGTCGTCTAAGAAAGAGAATAAAATGATATTATCTGAGGATTCGTTAGGTATAATCAGGATTCCGATTAGCTTAGATTCCCTCTTGGATAAGTTGAAAGAAAATTATCCTATATATCAAGTCTCTAAAGAAATTGGACAACAAGATGGTCCAAATTATCCATACATTAATATAGCAGATGAATATAATACATCACTCGGTTATATTAATTATGACGGTGATAAACCAGATGAGCTTAATGATATTCATATTGTAAGTTCAGATATTACTGACGAATACGGCATTACCGTAGGTATGGATTACGATGATATTATAAAGTTAAGAGGCAATCATTTTTCAAATCAATTTGATTATCATCACCACGTATATCTATATGACACTACTTCAAATATTTTTTATGAAATTACAGGTGACTTTCAGATAACGGCAGAGATGTTAGAAAATATTGAAGATATGGTACTTAATGAGCAGCAATTACGAAAGTGTACAGTAACTAGGATAATTTGGCGGAAAAGAAAATAGGATTTTTGATATTCAATAATTAATGGATTGCACAGCCAAAAAGCGGATGGTGTCACTGCATTCTAAATATCAGTAATGGTGTTCGAAAGCATCTTTGTTAGTGTTTTAGTGGAGCGATACCAACAAAAATAATAACATTCTTTATTTAGAATGCTTTCGTTTTTTAGGTTTTGGTGTATTTTTTTTCCACCAAATAATAAAGCCTGTGATGGGTAAGGAACAACCAATTAGGGTTGCTAAAAAATAGATAATTAGACTTGGTAAACCCATGATTTCCCCTGTGTGTAATGGCAGTGAAATTTCAATAAATTGCTTGTGAAGGGGCTTATCTGTAAACAATTCTAATTCCTTGAGTTCTCCTTTTTTATTAAAACTTATTTGGTCGGGTAGGTGTGCGCCTAACCAATTTTCTTGGTTGATTTTTTGAACCTGAAAACGAGGATTATTTTCATTTGGTAAGCTAATTTTAGTTAATCCTTCATAATTCAATTTTTGGTGAACATTGGTCATTATTTGGTCGATTGAAGTAGAGGTTTGGGGAGTACTGTCGGCTTTTTCGGATTCCATTTCGACCATTTTTTGGAGTACTTCCGCAAACTTCGAAGATAATTCTGCTTTGGTTTCTTCGTCTGCATCTTGTGTTAGAACAGGAGTGCCACCCAATGCCACAATTAAGCCACTTTTAACCCAAGGATAAGAAACATACAAGCCTGTAATCGCAATTAACATCAATAATAAAAAAGCATAGAATCCTAATACATTATGTAAATCATAATTTATTCGGAAAAATTTGGCTTTCCAACGAATCAAAAGGGCATCTTGAATTTGTTTACGTTTCCATTTCTTAGGAAACCAAAGAATCAATCCTGAAATTAATAAGATGACAAAAATCAGAATTGAGGCTCCCACGATTTGCTTGCCAATACCTCCTAATAATAGGGTTTTGTGTAACTGTAAAATGATTTCGAAGAAATTGGCTAAACCAAAATTTCCTGTTCCAATAATTTTGCCTGAATATGGATTTACGTAATAAGTTCCTGATTCTAAGGTTTTTGTGTCTGTATAAGCAATAATTAAACTTTTATCTTTTTGGTCAGGAATATTGATTTGATTTACTTCAAGGTGTTGGTTTTGGAAAATGATTCGGATTTCATCCAAAGGAAGGAAAGGCTTATGCTCTTCCTGAACATAAACCTTATCGTAATTGTATAAATCGATGATTTGGTTTTTAAAAGTATAGATTCCACCCGTTAAGCTGACGATAAATACCACAATACCAGATAGTAATCCCAACCACAAATGGAGAATACCTGTATAGTATTTGAACCGTGATTCAGCTTTTCTTTTTTTTCGGATGAGAGATTGAAGTAATTGCATGATTATTCTCGCCCAACAAATCCTTCTTTTTCACTAAGTTTTAGATAAACAGCATATTGGTCTTCTGATAAGACGGCTTTGATGGCTTTTTTACGTTCCCCATCAAATTGATTCCAGTATTGTTTTGCCGCTTCATTATTTCCATGATATTTATCATGAGCATCAATAAATGATTGTACAAATGTGTTATTAATTGCGGTAAAGATTTTCTCTTGGTCTGCATTCATCTGCAAACTATCTTTCATTTCAGCCAATAATTTATCCGAATAATTAGGGCTTTTTGGGACTGATTTATTAATGAATTCTTTAAATTTTTCCAGCTGTTCAGGCGTTAAAACCTCTGCCATTTCTGTGTTTTGTTCCTCAAAAAACATTTCTAACTTCTCTAACATTTTAACTCTATCCATATTTCCTGAAGCCTTAGCCTCTGAAAAATATTTACCTCTTTCTTGGTCGTATTTTTGGGTGATGGCATCAAACTTTTTAAGTGTTGCTTCATCTAAGTTTAGTTCAGCTTTGATTTTGTCGTAATCGGGTCCCCTTCGTTCTTTTTTTCCGCTACACGCCGAAAAGAGGATTAAAAGCATAAAAACAGTTACAAGATTGAAATATTTCATTTTTTTTGAGTTTTAAGAGATGAAAAAAGCTCTTACAATAGTTTTGAGTATTATAAGAGCTAATTATTTGATTATTAGTAAATACCTTGAATAAAGATATTTCCATCATCCAAGTCTAATGCTTCTTTGAATGCATCTGGACTTGTTGAGTTGATGTCAAATTCATACACTTTAGCATCACCACCTATTGGACTAATTGCCATATAAAATTTATCATTAGTGACGACAGCACTTTGATAACTTAATAAATCTGATACAGGAATATTTAGCTTTACAGCTGTTTTGTTTTTGAGGTCAATTCGGGCTACTGACCAATAGTTATCTTCTCCACCTGCCGCATAAATGTCTTCCAGTAAGATAGGCATATAACCGATTCCATTACCAACATAAAACCAACCTGCCGTAGAAACTTCTTCTCCTAAGGCTTGTGAAACATTAAAATCATAAGAATCATCATAGTTACCATTTCGGAGTCGAGAAATTACTGTTTTTGATCCAGCAGATAAGTTAAAACCGAATCGAGACATAAATTGATTAGATTGATAAATATCACCGCTTTCATCTACGTGCATTGATGGCGCACGATAGCCATTCGTATGTCCTGAAGTATTAGCACTTGAACGAACGACCTTCAAATTCGTCAAACTTGGATAATCCATAACAATGGTTTCTAATCCAGAAGCAGGAGAACCGCCACGTCCGATTCCATCAATTGTTCGCATCAAACCATAATAGATTTTTCCTCCAGAAACAACTGGTGCATCTACGCGAAATCCATATTCTCTTTTAGCAACTGACTCAGTAGTTTGTGCAATTGTCGTGGGTTCCATAATGGTACGAACCGTTAATTCTGGAATTTGAATAGCCACAGCATACATTGTAGGAGTTACGCTTTTAATTGTTGTTCCGTCTTCCTCATATTCCGTATTTACAACTACGTTATGCAACATAATTGTATTTTCATCCACTACTTTATAACGTGGGTAAGCTGTACCAATAGCTACATTCACATCCAGTTCCTTGACTAAACTATAGGTTCCATCTTTCAAAACTTCGTATTGATAAATAATACCTCCACCATAATCTAAATTATAAATATAGTTCCCTTGAGCAATTACCCGAGCGGCTCTTGTGGCATTTAGCTCAAGTCCATTTCCAACAAAAGATAAATTGCCTGTGTTTAGGTCAGGAGTAGTAGCAATGTAGGTAGTTATGGCATTTCCTCCATCAGATACTTCAGCCGCAATATTAAACCTTCGTTCTTCTACTGGTGCAACTTCGCCACCATTATCGTCATCATCATCAGAACACGAAGCAATGAGAAATAAACTTGTAATAAGCGATAAATTGAGTAATAAATTTGTAAACTTCATAAGTCTATAAATTAGGATTTAAAAATTAAAAAAATATAGTTCGACTATTGTCCCAAGTGAAAAGTGCCTTTGACATAAAAAGCTCTTCCTGGTTTTTGGATAGCAAAATTGTCAAAGACTTGCTCATTGAAAATATTTTGTATATCAAAACTTAATGTCACTTGTTTACTTGGAAAAGTATATCCTATGCCTAAATCATTTACTAATTGATTAGGAATAATATCTTTGCCTTGTGTGGCATAGGTTTCCCATCTTCGATAAAATTCATGCACATAGTTCAGATTCCAGTAAACCAAGAACTTTGCATTTTTTTGTATCAAATTAAGCTTCGTATAACGTGTGCCAAGATGGTACTGGAAATAGGGCATATTTTGTAATCTTGCTTGATAATGGTCATATTTTTCCCCATTTTCATCATATTTATTATTAAAGCGAGCATTCAGAAATGACACATTTCCAGCAAGTTGGAATTGATTTTTAAAATCGTAGTGTAATTCAAGATCCAATCCCGTACTGAATGTTTTAGAAAGGTTTTCGTAACGAAATGCTTCTCCATTTGTGCCTACAAAATCCACCGAAACTTGTTGTAATAAGTCCGTTGAATTTCGATAAAATACAGTAGGAGAAATTCTGAAAGTGTGTTGTGCGATGTTAAATGTATTGCTCAGTCCTAAATTGAAATTCTCACTTTTTTCAGGTTTCAGATTAAAAGCAGGTTCAATATTTTCTGCTCCATTTCCAAAAATTTCGTTTGGCTCAGCAAAACGAACTGCTTTTTCAGCCGAAGCCGTAATCTTTAGACCATCCGTTAATTGGTATGAAAGTCCAATTCCATAGCCTATATTTTTATCATTTCTATCAAAATAGAAAGGTACGTAATTGGGAGCTTCATAAATTGAATTAACGACATCAACCTGAACCTGATATAATTTTAGAAATAAAACAGTTTGCAGTTTTTGTTGGAATGATTTATTTTCATAACTGAAACCAGTTACTTGTTTTTTCATTTGCCGAACATCTCCTAAACTCCTGACACTTGGATCAGCCAAAGGATCATCTCCTTCACGCTTGAAATCGGAGTAGATATAATTGATTCCCAGCTTATTATTATCATCGAATTTATAAGTTAAATTGATTCGATTTAGAAAAGTTTCTTCTTCATTGTGGGCTAAAGTTGGATTACTACTGGCTTCACCTCGTACTTGAAAAGGCTCATTAATAATTTTTCCGTACCAATTATATTGATTGGAAGTCGTATCAATCAACTGCCGATTTTGTTGGATATAAGCTGAAAAAATATTGATATTCAGGTTATTAAAAATAAAATCTTCTTTCGAATAAGTAAGGTGAGGCATCCACATATCTTCTTCTACTCGACGTTCTCCAAACGGAATGCTCATTGTAGAACCATGTTGAAGATCTTTTTTCATATCGGAGTGGAGAAAACTAATCAGAAATTGGTCAGCCCATTTGGTATCTGTAAATCCAATGTCAGCTTTTGCACCGTACAAACGATATTTATCATGAAATCGCTCCGCTTTTATACCTCGTGTAATTGTACCAAAATTGGGATTGGTGATATCATCATTTGCTACAAAAATATTATCACCCCATACCTTATAATTATTATCAGAATAATTATAAAATCCTGAAAACCTGAAAGTTAATCCTGAGTTTGTAGCTCGTGTATTTCCATTTACTGAAAATTGATGCGTGTTAAATGATCCGAGTGAATACGCCAAATCCAAAATATTTCCAAATTGTTTTTTAGTAACTACATTTACTGCACCACCCAAAGCATCATTTCCTAAATCGGCAGGAACAACACCTTTGTAAACATCTATTCTATCCACCAACGAAATTGGAATACTATTCATCGAATAAGTTGAACCAAAATATTCCATTGGTACACCATCCAAAAAAATCCGTATAGCATTGCCTGTCAGTCCATTAATATTATAAGAAACTCGTGCGCCTAACCCGCCATCTTGTTGGACTTTTACACCTACAGTCTGATTTAGTACATTATTTAATTGAATGGATTGCGTTTGTAGTTCTTTGGTATCAATGACTAAAACCGCAAAAGGTAACTTTTTTTTTTCTGAGGATTCCGATTCAGCATTTACCGTAACACCATCTAAACTAACTGCATTTTCCTGTAATTGAACATCTAATTGATACTTTTTTTGATTAGATGTAATAGTAATCGGAATGGTTTTAGATTGATATCCAATCATACTCACTACTAAACTATATTGACCAACTGCCAAATTTTGAAAACGATATTGCCCTTTTTCATTTGTAGTTTGTCCTTGTGTGGTACCTTTTATCAAAATATTGGCATAAGGTAGAGGAATTTCGTTTTCATCTGATATAATACCAAATATTTGATTATCAGTATTTTGAGAAAATATTTTTGTCAAATACAAAAAGAAAATAATTGTATAGAAAAGCTTTTTTGACACTTTGAATTTATTTAGATTAAATCTAATTAATTGAAATGCAAAGGTACTAAGAGGAAAGAAATAATCAAGTTTTACTTCAGTTTTCTGGAGAATTTTTACTTTGTATATCTGTCTTTTGTGAGTTGAATTTTCTTGCCAAGAAGAAGTTTATTTAAGTGCAATATGATTTAGTAAATATACTACTAAAAATATTGCATCAATTTTGCTAATTTTTAAAAGAAAAAAATCAACTTTATCTCCAAAAAGGTAGTTTTGAAAATATGGAAAATAATGTTCAGTATTTAGAGCAAAAACTAAAAGATAAAAAGCTTTCTCCTGAAGAAAGAGCCTTTACACTCAGTCGATTAGGTTGGTTATATCGAGGACATAACGATACTTTATCAAGTAAATATTCGGAAGAAGGATATGAACTTTCGAAGAAAATTAATTATATAGACGGAATTGGTTTCGGAAAATTAAACCAAGCTTTTATACAATTTTATCGGAATTCGGATATAGCAGTTTCTTTAGAAATTACGCACGAAGCTCTCCATATTTTTCGACAAACGAATAATGAAATTGGTTTTGGGCAAAGCTATACAGTTTTAGGAATGATTTATGGATTAATTGATGATTATGACGATGCGTTTAAATTTATTAATAAAGCTATTAAATATCATCAAAAAACTGATTTTGATGAGGGATTGGCTTGGAGTTATTACATAATCGGCAATTTTTATTTGGACTTAAAAGATTTAGATAATTCTTATGAAAAACTAATTAAAGCACAAAAAATATTTGAAAAAAATAAAGAATATGCAGGAATCATTGCCTGTATGGGAAGTTTGGGTAGTATTTTAGTTGAAAAAAAAGACTTTGAGTTAGCTCTAGTGACACATCAAAGAAGTTTGGAACTAGCTTGTGAGCATGATTTGACGAATTTTGAAGCCAGAGCTTTGAATGATATAGGAGTGGTTTATGATTTTTTAAATCAATATGCAAAATCTATTGATTATTTGATGAGAGGTTTGGTACTTCGCGAAAAAAATAAAAACCGACAAGGTATTACAACCTCTCAACTGAACTTGGGACAAGTACTTACCAAAATGAAAGACTATGATGATGCAATGGAATTTCTAAAATTAGCTGAAAAAAATGCCTGTGAAATTGGGGCAAGAAAGAAACAAATGAAGGCGCATAAGTTACAAGCCAATTTGTATAAAAAACAAAAAAAACCTTGGAAAGCTCTTGAACAATACGAAAAATATCTTGATGTTAAAACTAAAATTATGGGTGAGGAGAATACGGCACAACTCAAAAATATCCAAAGTATTCATTTTGTAGAAAAAGCAAATCAAGAAGCTGAAATTGAACGACTTAAAAACACGGAACTCAAAAAAGCCTACGAACAAATTGCCTTGCAAACTACCAAAATTATTGACTCAATTAAATATGCCAAACGCATTCAAGAATCGGTCTTAACACCTATTTCAGCAATCAAACCACATTTTCGAGATTCTTTTATTTTTTATAAACCCAAGGATATCGTTTCAGGTGATTTTTATTGGTTTGCCAACAAAGGGGATCGCCTTATTCTTGCGGCTGTTGATTGTACAGGACACGGAGTACCGGGGGCATTTATGGTTGTATTGGCAAATGCGCTTTTGAACGAAATTGTAAATGAACGGCATATCATTTGTCCAGGAGAAATCCTTACAATTTTAGACAAAAAAGTACGTCAGGCTTTACATCAAAATCAGGAAAATGGGAGTTCAAGTCAAGATGGAATGGATTTAGCCTTGATTTCTTTTGATAAAACCCTTTCTCAGGTTGCTTTTGCTGGAGCTAAAAATCCACTTTATCGAGTTAGAAATGACCAAATTGAGCGTATTCGAGGTTCAAAATTTCCCGTAGGAGGGATGTTAATGCGAAAAACCAAAAAGCGAGTGTATGATGCACATATCATTCAGGGAGAAAAACAAGATATGTATTATATTGCTTCAGATGGATTTGCCGACCAGTTTGGTGGAGCAGAAAATCGAAAATATTTATCAGGACGCTTCAGACGATTTTTATTGGATATTTCGGATGAAACAGGTGAAAAACAAAAGTTAGCCCTCGAAAATGAACTTCAAGTATGGAAAGGAAAAACCAAACAAACCGATGATATTTTGGTCGTTGGTATTCGGATTTAACAAGAATTCAGCTAAGGTTTTTCGAGGACTTTATAAAACTTGAATTGATGCTTTTCTTCGATTAATTCGAAGGTGATATCTCGATTATAGTGTTCCTTCATATAACGCTGATAAAAGACATTTTTGTAATCTCGACTAACCAAAATGACATCTTTATGATTTATCATTCCCTGATGAAAATTCGGAATTTGATATTTGGCAAGAGTTTCTTTTACGAGGGGAGGATATGAGCAATGTCCCAAATGAATTAAATCAATTCCTTTGATACGGCGAGGACTATCCAAAAATCCAGCCGCTACATAGTTAGGAGCAATATCCCACCAAACATAAAGTTTGTCTTCTTCCAAAGATTCGGTCAATTGGTGAAAGCCATCAATATCTATCTGATTAACTGTACTTCGTGGAATATTGGTATGAACTGACCATAAACCAAATGTCAAAAGAAGTATTAACCCAAAACGGCTTGTATTTGTAATTTTTAATGAAGCTCCATAGCTTAACACTAAAATTGGGATGGAAAAAAATAGATAAGTAATATGGTATTCATTGATTTTCATGAAATATGCCAAGTAAAGCAACAAAATTACAACTGTTCCTCCCATCAAAGAACTTAATATTAAAAATGATTTTGGAGAAGATGCCAAAAACAATAAAACCAACCATCCGATTCCTGCCAATTGCGCATGAGTAGAAGTAAATGCTTTTTGTAATTGTCCAAGAACAAACCAAACACCACGTTGTCGAATAAACTTAACCGTATAAATACTATGGTCTCCCATTAAATCCTTAAATCGTTTTAAACCAAAGGTTTGTTCATCTGTAAAAAACCAACTTTGTAACATGGCATGGTCATTTCTAGACCACTGATTTTCTTGATATACGGCTGCATAAGGACCACTAGGCAGGTGGTCATAATCCAAAATAGATACGGGATATTTGATGTATTCTCGATAGTTTTCCCATTCTGGATTGAGGTCATAGGCAAGAGAATTAGTAACAAATAATATCCCTATGGCTAAAATACCAATACTTCCAAAACCTAATTTTTCACGAGGATTTGTTCGAATAATTTGCCATTTTGTAACAAGCCAATAAGTAATCAGAGGAAAGGTGAGTACCAAGGCTAAAAGAAATGAATGGAATCGAATACTACTACTCCACACCATTAAGCCAACAGCAATACCTAAACGAAAACGATGAGGGGACTTAGAAAAACACTCTTCGCAAAATAGCAAAACACCTGCTAAGCCTACATAAGCTCCAACAATGGTAAAATAAAATCGGATAATAGAATAGAGTACAATACTGCCTGCAAACAAAAAAACACCTAAAAACAGTATTTTACCTGCTTTGGAAAAATCAGTTTGGTGTTTTCGAAGCAATACGTAACAAATGACTAGGTGGGCAATAAATGACGATACTAATAAATATAAATCATACCACGCCACGCCATCATACAAAAGATAGAGATTTTTGAGGAAATGCCCAATCCAAACGTGCGTAAATAACATAAATTCATAGGGTGTTTGACGCATAAACACCCCTGAAACAATAGAAGAAAGATGACGATCATCTAGCCCCATACGTGGTACAAAACTAAGGAATATGAGTGCATATAACAGTCCTACACCCACAAATGCTTTTAGGAAAAATGAGGCTTGATTAATTTTTTTCATGAATCCGTCCCAAACAAGTTAGGTTTAACGAAACTAATTTTTCCGTTATGATTCTTAGGATCAAGGAAGAATTGGAAAGTATCTCCACGAACTCCTAAACGAATGGTTTCTAAAGGAATAACTTCTTTAGGAGCAATATTTCCAAGATTGACATTTGCACCTAAAAATTTAATGAACCAAACTTGTTGAGCTTTATGCGGAGCTTCCCAGATAATTTTTTCTTGTGGAATTTTCGTCAGAATTTCTTCAACTAAACCTGAGCGTACTTCTCCATTTTTACGGAATAAGCCCACTTGTCCACTTTCTCGTGCTTCGCCTATTACTTTCCAAGAACCTGCCGAAAGTTCTGCTTCCATTTGTTCAATCCACTTGTAGGGTGGAATAATTTTGGTATCATCCTTTGAGCCTACTTCGGATAAAACCCGAACTTGTGGGACGAGTTTGCGGATATATTCACATTTTTCGTCGTGTGGCAACTCAATTGAACCATCTGATACTTCGACATACTCCATCTGATATTTATCCAAAATTTTACGATAATCATCAAATTGATTACGTACAATAAAGGCTTCAAAAAGTGTCCCGCCAAAATAAACAGGAATCTTTGCCTCCCGATAAATCTGGAGTTTCTCACGTAATTTAGGATAGAGGTAGGAGGTTGCCCAGCCTAGCTTGATAATGTCTATGAAATTGCCTGAAGTTTCGATTAAGTCTTCTACTTCTCGTAGGCTTAAACCCTTGTCCATCACCATTGTAAAACCTGAAATACGTGGTTTGAGGGTGCGTTTAGGAAGGTTATTCAAAAAATAATTTTTAGTATCTGTCATTGTATCTATCAGTAACAATTGAAGTTATTTTTATACGCTTGAACGCATTCGGTTATCTTCTTAACCCTGCCTGCAAAACAACTAAAAAATCTATCAAAAATTTTAAAAAAAACATCAAAATGCCCAAAAATGAATAAAAAAATACCGTTTTTATGAGATTATATTGTTTATTTTAAAAAATTTAAAATAAATAACTGATTATCAGTGTATTAAATAATAAAATTATATTTTTTAGTCGAATTAATTGATATGAAAACTGTTTATCCTCAAGAAATACCTACCGCCGAATTTCATGGTTTATTATTGGGAACAATTGCTCCTCGTCCGATTGCTTTCGTCAGTACGATAGACCAAAATGGAAACGTCAATTTGAGTCCGTATAGTTTCTTTAATGCTTTTAGTGTCAATCCTCCTGTCTTAATTTTCTCCCCTGCTCGGCGTGTTCGAGATAATACCATCAAACATACCCTCGAAAATGCCCAAAAAACAAGGGAACTAGTGGTAAATATCGTAAATCATGATATGGTTGAACAAATGTCGCTGGCGAGTACCGAATATGATAAGGGAGTAAACGAATTTATCAAAGCTGGACTGACGGAAGCTTCTTCTGAAAAAGTAAAACCACCAAGAGTTGCCGAATCACCTGCTAGTTTTGAATGTAAAGTTAGGGAAGTTGTCGAATTGGGAAATCATGGAGGAGCAGGGAATTTAGTTATTTGTGAGGTCTTAGTTGCCCATTTTCAAGATCATATTTTTAATGAAAATGACCAAATTGACCCCCTTAAATTGGATTTGGTGGCTAGAGCTGGTGGGAATTGGTATTGTCGAGTAAATGAACATAATCTCTTCGAAATTGAAAAACCAGTTCGTACAAAAGGCATTGGTATTGACCAACTACCTCATTCGATTCGTGAAAGTAATATTCTGACAGGCAATAATTTAGCTCAATTGGCAAATATTGAAAAACTACCAACTTTAGAAGATTTAATAGAAATAAAATTAGAAAATTTAGAGATGGAAGTTCATCAACAAGCCCAATTTTATTTGAATCAACGTCAAACTGATTCTGTTCAAAAGGCGTGGAAAGTCTTACTAAATAGTTTCTAAAAAAATTTAGTATTCAAAAAATTGGTCATTTAAGTCTTGTTGTTCCTCGGTTTTTCGTTTACGGAATAAATCTTTGAATTGTCTTGTTTTTTGTTGGAGTGAATTTTTGATTTTTTGCCATGTCGCGTGGGTATCGTATCGGATTTTAAAATCATCTGTTGTCCCTGTAACTTTTAGAAAAATATTGGTTTTTCCATCTGCATTTTGACTAATTGTTCCTTTTGGAAGTTCTTGTTGATTACGTTTAAAATTTTTCAGAGGAATTTGCAAATGGTAGTCAATATTTTGATTAAAATCATGTGTTCCAGCAATAAACATTGTTCCTAAACTCGAATTCACTTCAAGTTTTGAAAAGGTCATTTCCTTGTCTCGAATATAAAATTCGTGAGATGTTTCTGAAAATGTAACTTCCTGAATATCTTTATTTTTGAATAATTTTGACATTTCTTGAAGTGGCTCAAAATCAGTCAATTTTCCTTCTCGTGCAGTCGCCTGAATATCTACTGAAAATTGAGAAAAATCAGGATTTAAAAAAGCATCAGTATAAAATACGGTTTCCCATTTCGCATCTAATTTTCCTGATAAATGACGAGCCTGAATAAAATCTTGGTCAAAGTTTTTGAAGGCTGAAAACAATTTCTTGAGGTCAATATTTTCGCATTGATTTTCAGTTACAATTTTAAGTTTCCCAGCTTCAGAAGCATCAGTAGTTCCGTTCAAAATATAGTTTCCGCCTAATGTTTGCATCTTCAAAGAATCTAATTTTAGAGCTTGTTTTTTAAGAGTCATTTTACCCATTAAATTTTGAAACTGAAAATTTTGGAATTGTGCTGAGTCAATTTTCAAGCTCAAATCAGCAAAAACATTTTCGGGAATTTCTATTTTGAATGGCTCAGAAGATGAATTTGAGGACTTTATCAAAGTAAAAATCTCGTCAAAATACAAAAATGAAGCATAAAAATCAGACCGAACTCGAAGCGGATAATCCTCTGAAAAAAGCCACGTCATTATATTCTCAAAACGTCCTTTCCATCGAAAATCACTTTGTCCAATTTTGTAAGATAAATTTCTGCTTTCTAAGTGATTATTTTTAAAGTCAAACTGACCATTTAAGTTAGTAATTGGCAAAGTAAGTTGTTGTAATTTTAATTGTATATTTTTAAGATTTAAAACTCCTGCTGTTTTTACTTTTTGAGTATATGGATTTCGTCGAATCTCCTCTAATTTTCCATCAAAATAAATATTCAATTGGGCTTGTCCTTCAATAGATTCAATTTCAGGAATAGGATAAATTTCTAACAAATCATTTAAATTTACTTCACACTCCGTTTCAAGTTGAAGAGTTGGATAATTGAAATTTGAAAAAGATAATTTTCCCTTAAAAATTTGATTTTCAAGTTTTCCTGTAAATTTTTTAAGTTCTAATTTTGAACTAAAAGCATTTTTTGTTTTTCCATTCGTAAAATTTCCCTCCAAAAACAAACTATCAATTGTACGTTTAGATTCGGGATGATAAAAGGAAACATTTTCTAATCCAAAATTTATATCAATTTTTGGAAACTGATTTTTACTTAATTTTCCTTTAATAAGTGCTTCGAAGTTGACTTTGCCATGTGATTTGTATTTTTTGTATTTTTCTGATACATTCTTTGGGAGTAATGCTAGCAAAGTTTGCAAATTGGTAGGCAATCCTTCGGCTCGAAAATCCATTAAATTGGTATTTGTATAATACTCTCCTTCGACTAAAAAACGAGCTGATTCGGGAGCGATTTCAGAAGAAGATAAAAGCCATTTTTTTTGATCATCCCAATAGGTTAAATCAATATCTACAAAAACACTTTTATTATCAAAATAACCATTTCCATCTAATTTTGCTTCATTCACATAAATATTCCCTTCCAGTTCAATACTTTTATCATTTTCCAAAAAACCAAATGATGATGTAATATTTTTTAGTTTTAATTCAAATTTTTGATGTATAGATTTATCTTCATAGTTGATTTTTACATTTTTAAAAGTCATACCTCGTAATTCAAAAGAAATACGATCTTCGTTATCCTCCTGAGTAGCTCCTGAATCTTTCAAAATCACGAAGTTAGACGTACCATTTGAGTAAGTTTTTAAATTTAAATGACTATTTTCAAAGTGTAATTGTACAATTTTATACTTCCGATAAAGTAAGTCAGAAATATTGAATGTGAAGTACATCGTCTGCGCTTTAGCAAGTGTATCTTTTTGATCATAAATTTCTACCCCAGCAAAAGCAACCGACATATAAGGGAAATTTTCGAAAGGCTCAAGAGCATATCCTTGCACTCGAATTTGTGGTTTGATATGAGTTTGCAAATCCTCAGCAAAAATTTTAACTACCTCATCTTGATGGTGATATGCCCAAAAAATAAAACTAATAAGAATAATCAAGAACAGTGATAAAAGTAAAGATAAAATACGAAAAAGTCGTTTCATCAGTTGTTTGAGTTGAATATAAGTAAATAAAATAAATCGGTACTAAATCGGAAATTAAGCCGCTAATTTTTGGATAAAATTCACTAAATTTTGATGAGCAAAACGATTCAATAAATCTTCGGAAAATCCAAAATCAGACAAATTTTGCATAAGTTTCGGAAAGTCAGAGGCATTTTCATAGCCTTCAAAAAATAAAGACTCTTTGAAAGACAAAATATTACTTGTAGAAAAGAAATCTGCTCCCGAACAAACCTGATTTTCAGCTTTGAACTCTTCAACTAAAACTTGCAGATTTTCAGCAATTTGCTGAGGACTATTAAGATAAATATTTAGCCAATTTAATCCAATTATACCATCTCTTCGTAAGATTTCTTGTATAAATTCGGTAGGTAAGTTTCGAGGATGAAAATAAATTTTTCGTAGATTAGAGTGACTTGCCATCACAGGAATTTGCAATTTATTTTGGTCGATATGATTCAAACAATCAGCTACTAAAGCATCGCTGGCATGGGCAAAGTCCAGAGCAATTTGTTTATCTGACAAATAATCTAATAAAACTTTTCCATCTTTTTTCAGACCAACAGTTGTTTTATTTCCTCCACCAAACCGATTTTCAAGATGATGTGTTAGGCTGATATACAGAGGTTTACCTGCATTTTGAGTAATTTGATTTAGATTTTGAACTCCTTTCGAAAAAGGTTCATTTTCTGCCCAAAAACCCGAAGCATTTTCAATTGCTACTACTAAAAAAGTTTTATTTTCTCGAAAAAAAGGGATATTTGCAGACACATTTTGTGGGAATTTCGCCACAAAATCAGCTTCATCTTGAAGCAATTTTTTAAACCAAAGACTCTGGCTTATACCATGTTGTGAACTATTTTCGCCTGTAACCGTAAAAATAGCAGTTACTTGTAAGCCTACATTTCCTGCTCGAAGTTGTGGTAGCGAACAGCGAGCTTCGGGGTCGTGAGGGGTTGCCCCTAATTCTTGGTTGTACTCCAAATGTCCTAATAAATCACAATGAGCATCTGCAATTTTATACATAAAAAATACAATTTTGATAAAAAAATGTTATAAAGATAGATGTTATATTTAAATAAACTCTAAGCATGAAACAGCTAAAATTACGGAAAAAAGTCTATTTTTGGAGGCTTGTAATAAATTTAGTCTAACTTGGTTTTCTTCAATATGAAATGACCAAATATTTGATAATTAGTAAATTTTTAGTTTTTCCACTAACTGACTTGGTAACAAATCGAAAAATTGAGAAAAAACAAGCAGTTATTTGAATAACAATAACTTATTCAAGAGTTGTGAAAGCAAATTGAAAACCTGACAAAATCATGAGTCAATCTTTTAATTTTTTGACAAAAAAAAGTAAAATATTACTTGGTGTTATTTTCCTTGAAATTGGATTTTTGATTTGGGCTTTTATGCCTGCTCAAGATACAACTGTTTCAGAAGAAAAAATAAACTTTGCACTTTCTGAAGATATAGTCAATACAGTTACTCGATTTGAATTTGGAAATATTCGGCTTCAGAAAGATGGTGAAAATTGGGTTTTAAATGAGAAATATCCTGCTGATTTGGCTACGGTAAACGATTTTATAGATATTCTAAAACGACTTGAAATCAAACGTCCCATTGCTGAAAATCAACAAGAAGAATTACGCCAGAATCTTCCTAAAAATGGTATTCAATTTACTGCTTTTTCGGGAAATATGCCTGTATTAAGTTTTTATGTAGATGGAAAAGAAAAACAAACTTTTGCCATGCTTACAGAAGTGCAAAAGGTGTTTGAAATTTATATTCCTGCTTTTAATATTGTTCCTCATCGGGTTTTCCAATCTAAAGAAATTCGTTGGCGGAATAAAGTTGTTATGCACACCAACTGGATGAGTATCAAAAAGTTGAGTATGAATTATATCAATAATCCTGAAGAGAATTTTTCTATTGAATTTGACTCTGCTTTTTATAAAGTAGATGGCATCGAAAATTTGGATTCGATACGTTTATATAATTATCTGAAAGGTTTTGAAGAGGTACGAGCCTTCCAATTAATTACCAATCCAGCCGTTAAAGATTCATTAGAAAAAATTACGCCTTACTGTCAGATTGATTTGATTGATATTGACCCAAGTCGAAGTAATCGCCTTCGTGTTTATGGCAATGAATATAGTGTTATGGGACTTACTCAGAAATCTGAAAATGCTTTTTTATTTCATCCTAAGCGTTTCATTCCGACTTACTTGGTTTCACGCCGAATTTTCGAAAAACAAAAATAAAATAATTTTGATTCTTCTATCAAATTATAAGAAAATACTTTTCAAATCTTAACTTTATTGTTGTATGGACTCAAAATAATAACTAAAATATATGAAAACATACAACTATGATGCTTTTATTTCTTTTGCTGATGAGGATAAGGCATTTACCGCACATTTAGTCGAATTATTAGAACAAAAGGGATTGAAAATCTGGTTTTCAGGTACAGAATTACGGCGTAAACCTTCTGATTTACTGGATGATATTAATCAAGGAATTGCTCAGTCAAAATATGGAATTGCTGTGATTAGTCCACATTATATTCGGAAAAAATGGACAAAGACTGAGTTAGGGGTGTTATTTGCTCGTGAACCTGAAAATGAAAAGACGTTAATTCCACTTTGGCACAAGATTACATATGATGAACTCCGTCAAACGTTACCAATTATTTGCGATAGATTTGCTTTTGAAACTAAAGGAGGTATTGAACCAACTGCCGAAAAAGTTTATCAAATTATTCGGAGGCGGGAAAAAATGGAACAAAAACTACCTCTAAAATCTATCAAAAACCAATTTTGGCAACGTCAGAAATACCGTTTATTGACATTTATTACAATTTCCTTACTTCTGTTAAATTCTCGAATAAAAACAATTTTATGGAGTGTTTTATTGACTGTTTCAGCTATTGTTTTATACCGTCTTGCAGATAGTTATGAAGCACATTCAGATAGTGAATCTCAAGTTATCCAAGAATTAAAAAATACTTCGGCAGAATGGATAAAATTGCAAATTTTGGATACTTTAAAAGATATAAAAAAAGAAACAAAAATCAAAGAAAAAGAGTCTTTTAAAAAAAATATTTTTACTGATAATCAGTTTGATATAAAAACAAAATATAAAAAAGATAGTACTTGTGAAGATTCTAATTTAGATGTAGTTTTTTTAGAAAAAATAGACTCAACAAGCTTTAAAAGTAATTTAGAAGATTCGACTGAAAAAGTCATTAAAGAAAAACCAAAAGAGGTGAAAAATTTATCTAAAGTCTATAAAGTTTACATGAGTACGAAAGATATTAAAAACTCAGAAATTCATATCAAAAAAGGACAAAAAGTACAAATTACGGCTTCTGCTGATGTTTTACTGAGTGATATATCCAGCAAAATATCGCCTGATGGTATTTCAGTAGGATTAGAATATAATTACCGTAAATTAATTACACCTTTCCCATTAGGAAAACTAATTTGCTGGATTGAAGGCTCAAGACATTGGTATCCATGTGGAAAACAATACGAATTTATAGCTCAAAAGTCTGGTTTACTGATTTTTAGAATAAATGATACTCAGTTTGGAGCTTCGTCAGGGAATACGGATATTAAGGTAATTGTATCTGATATTCAGGAAAATTAAACTTTTAAATTGTTGCTTCTTCAAGGCGTTCTCCAAGTTGGATAATATCTCCGATACGAGCCAAATCAGTACGCCATTTCTCAGGAATTTCATTCAAACCATAAATAATCCCTGCTAATCCTCCTGCTATACCTGCGGTTGTATCAGTATTTTCTCCTAAATTAACTGCCTTTAAAACAGTTGATTTGTAGTTACTTGCAGTTAAAACTGCCCACAATCCTGCTTCAATCGTGTCCACTACGCCTTCTGACGTTTTGATTTCATTTTCAGGAAATTGATAAATACATTGGTGCAGAATACGAGAAAACTGAGCGATTTCGGTTTTTTCCAATTTAGCATTTTGTACAAAACTAGAAACTGTTTTTTGCATTTTTCGATAGGCAATTTTTTTGGTCTCTCCTAAAATTAATCGCCGTGCAAATTCAATCAGGATAAAACATGCCAAAATAGACCGTAAATGCCCATGTGTCAGAGCTGAAACTTCGCTTATCTTCTGGAAACGTTCTTTGAGGGGCTTATCTAACAAGAAAAACGCCAGAGGTAAAATCCGAACTAAAGCACCATTTGTAACAATCTCGTTATCAATTTCTTGCAAGGATATTGGAGTTACTTTTTCTTTGAGGTAAAGCATGGCACTCAACCGAGAAATGGCTTTTTTTGTATCGTACTCAATATCAAAGACTTCACCTCTTGCTGTCCAGTAATCACGTGAATTCCAATGAACAAATTTAACAGCAATATCCTGTAAATCATAGGTTTGACAGAGGCTTTCAGCAAGACAAAACGCCAAAGCACTTTTATCTGACCATGTTCCACGTGGCTGCGAATGTCGTCCATAAGCACGCATATCTTGAACAGGGTATTTTTTGAGTTCTTCTCGGCTAAACGATTCTACGGGAACACCAAGTGCATCCCCCACCGCCAGCCCTACTAACGCATCTCTGATAGGGTTGCGTTCTAAAATCATGGCTATCGTGAATTTTTTCAGGGTGTATTTTATAGAAACAATCAGACATAAATTGTTCCAAAATGCCATTATTAATTACAATGTAATTTTTGAGGCTAAATTTTATTATTATTATTTCCTGTCTTGGTATAGATGAATGATACGGATTTTACAATGAAAAGTCAATCACTTATTGCTGTCCTTATCTCAAATTCAGGGCGAAATGAATGTTAAATATTTGATATTACAATCCTCATAGTTACTTGATAATCAATATAATTATATTATCGAAAAGCTCGAATTAAACGTCCAATTTGTTCAGCCGTTTTTTGGACTAAAAGAGGTGCTTTTTTAACAGCATCTTCTCCTGAGAGTGGTCGATCTGTAATTGAGAAAATCGCAGTCATTCCTGATTGATGTAAGGTTTGCATCTCATCTTCTACAGTTCCAGCAATTCCAATACATGGAACACCGTGTTTTTTAGCAAGTTTTGCCATCCCAAAAGGCAATTTTCCGAAAGAAGTTTGTGTATCTACTTTTCCTTCACCTGTAATTACAAAATCGGCATTAGGTAACTGTGCCTCAAGGTCAATAAATTCAGATATTAGTTGAAATCCATTGATTAATTTGGCGTTCAAAAAGGCTAAAAGGGCAGCACCCAATCCTCCAGCCGCTCCTACACCTGTTGCCTCAGAAATAGATCTATCAAAATGATTTTCAATAATTTGGGCATAGTTTGTTAATGCATCTTCCAAAATTTTTACATCCTTATCGGTTGCTCCTTTTTGAGGGGCGTAGGTTCGACTGGCTCCATTTTTACCGATTAAAGGATTAGAAACATCACAAGCTACTTGAAAAGAACACTCAGTTAATCGTGAGTCCAATTCACTGAGATCTAAATGGTGTAATTTTTGTAATTCTACTCCGCCTTGAGTAAGTAAATTATCTTGTTTATCTAAAAATTTACCACCTAATGCTTGTATCATTCCCATCCCTGCATCATTAGTTGCAGTTCCTCCGATTCCGATAATGAATTTTCGATGCCCTTTATCCAACGCACTCAAAATCAATTCACCAACACCATAAGAAGAAGCAATTAAAGGATTACGTTCGTGAGGTTGGACTAAGGATAACCCAATAATCTTTGCGGTTTCAATAACTACTGTACCATCTTCTAAAACTCCAAAAGTTGTTCTTATTTGTTGTCCTAAAGGGTCATGAGCTTCTACTTCAAGGATTTGTCCTTGTCGGTGTTGCAAAATAACACTTAGTGTTCCTTCACCGCCATCAGCTTGAGGAACTACGATCATTTTTGCTCTGGGAAAAATGGGACGAAGTCCGTTTACAATATTTTCGGCTACGGCTTCTGCCGATAAACAACCTTTAAAAGAGTCGGGAGCTACAACAATTCTCATAATGTGCTTTAGAAAACGAAGTAAAATAACTAAGCACAAAATTACAAGATTTTTTTCATATTCTTTTGATGCGTATGAAGGCAAGAAAAATTAAGATTGACATTTATATTAATAAGCTGCTCGTAATGAGGGATAGTATAAAAATTTCGGGAAATGATGTAAAATTGCTGGTATACGAACGAATCGACACCAGCAAAACTATTTTTGGAAGGAATGAAGATTATTATTTTCGCAAATATTTTGCTTTGACCGTTTTTAGAAACTCAGGTTCAGGCTCATAAAATCCATTTGTTTCAAGCTGAATAGTTTGGATTTCAGTAATTTCTTCAGGTAATTGGAATTCAATTTCAGTAAAATCACCTTTTCGTAACTCAATAAAATTGGAGATATGTGTCAATTTTTTAGCTGTTTCTACGTCCTGAATTTTCATCGGACAAATGATTCCATTTACCTTCAATTGAACTTGATGTAAATGTGTAATTTCGTCTTTTTCCTCTTGAATACGGATTTTTAGTTTCCCATTCTGGAAATTTTTGGGTGCAATTTGTGTGGTCGTTGTTTGTTGATTTTTTTTGCCTACAAGATCCCTCAGCACTTCTGTTGTTTTGACGTATTTTTTACCATCAAATACGTATAACCAAGGGCAACTCAAGCAATTCCATTCCGTGAAATCGTCTTCATCAAAATCATATTCGAGTTGCCCATGTTTGGTAACGATAATTTCTTCCATTACTACGCCATCTGATTTTTCAATTGCTGTACCGCTATCTGGGTCATAATCAACAGCTTCAGAATTATAAATAACTAAAGTATATTTGCCTGGTGCAACATTTTCAAACTTACATGGAGTTTCCTTATATCGTTTTTCTTGCTTTATAATGTGCCAAACACTCCACCAACCGTACTCTCCATGTTTAGCAGCTTGTTCATCAATCAAGGCAACCCAACAATCGGTAAACGCATCAACGGAGATCGTTTGAGCAGTTGCTGTGAGTACCATTCCATAAAATACCAACATAAGAATAGTCTTATGAATCATTTTAACGACCGTCTTTTTCATTTTTGTAGTAGATTTAATGAGGAATTAAATATTTATTTAGGAAAATAGATCACTTCATTCAATTTCAATTTTTAACAAATCTGTTAAATTTATTAAAAACTAAATTATTTCATTCCTTTAACGCAAATCTGACAAAACTTATTCCTTATTCGATACAAAAACTCTATTTGAATTTGAGAAATGAAGTAGGGTAATTGACAGATTTAGAAGCAATACGATAAAATAATCCTAAAAAGATCATGGTTAATAAAAGAGAAATTCCAACCCATCCCCAATCGGGAGCAGGCGTTTTTTGGGTTAATGTAGGAAGTTGGTCACGGAAAAAGTATAAGGCAGTCAGTGTATAGGCATTGTTGACAAAATGAGCTACGATTGGGAAAACTAAATTTTTCGACCAATAAAATAAATAACCAAACATTACACCAAGTAACATTCTGGGAATCAAACCATAAAATTGGAAATGCATAACGCTAAATAAAAAAGCAGTTAACCAGATTGCTAGGTGAATATTTCCAAAAATTCGCTCAAATTTCGGCTGAAGAATACCTCGAAAGAGAAACTCCTCACCCAAAGCAGGTAGTACAGCTATTACCAATAATCCAAAAATGTATTCGGTATTTGATTGAAAGTCAGTAACAAAGAGTGTCAGTTTTTTAAGTTCTTGTTCTTTTGTTATTGCCCACTGTTCAAAATTTGATAAGAAATCAGGAAAAATCCAATTTTCGTTCCAATGAACGATTAAAGAACCTAATGGAAAATAACTAATAATTACTAAAATAGTAATTAATATTAATAAAAGAGGTTGCTTCTTTCTAAATGGGATATCTTCTAACTTAGGAAACGTTTTTTCTGAATATTTGAGATATAAAAATGGAAAAGCCAAGAACATCAAAAAAGCAATAAAAGCTTGAGTAGTTAATAAAACTAATCTTGCTGTAGAACCTTCATGATAACCATCAATAATTTCGTATAATTTTCCTAAATCAAAATCTGTCAAAAAAACTGATGCTCCCAATCCCAAAAATTGTCCAATAAATAAGCCTGCGAATACGACACCAGCTACCCAAAACAAAGAAAACCAAAGTTGGATCTTAGAAGTAGTTTTATTTTCCGTTTGATAATCCGAGTAATGAAATTTCATCTTTTCTTTTTTATTCTAAAAACTCCAATTAAGAGAATACAAAGATAAGCCAATAAGATTATGGGAAAAATGAGAGAACAGAATATAGAACTCACTTATTTGACTAAAAGCGTGTTTAATAGTTGCTGAATAAAACTTTGGTTTGTATTTTCCAAGGTTGTTTAATAATTTTTGAAAAATATCATTAGAGAATATACTTTATTTAGTGAAATAGCTTTCATTGCTCAAAATCACTAATTTCCATAAAGTAGGGTTTGCAAACGCTACTTCATAAAAATTTATTTAAAAATTTGATTATCAAGATTTTATTTAAAATTTAAACAACCTCTAATTATGATTATTGACCATATTTATATTTTCTCTGATAAAGGACAAGAAACTGATGAATTAGTGAAATTTGGCTTGACCGAAGGAAGTGGAAGAAAACATCAAGGCATCGGAACAGCCAATAGACGAGTATTTTTTGAGAATTTCTACTTGGAAATTTTGTGGGTACAAAATCCAAAAGAAGCGCAAAGTGTTAATTCATTGGATATTTGGGAACGTTCTAACTATCAAACAAATTCATATTCTCGTTTTGGAATTTGCCTAAAAAATACGGAAGATACCGACTCTATTTTTACGGGTTCTATGAAATGGCAACCTGATTTTTTGCCACAAGGAAGTGTTGTTGATCTTATTACTAACGAAAAGATGCCGTGGATTTTCCGACTTCCTCGTTATCCAAAACGTCTAAATATCACAGAACCAATTTATCATAAAATTGAAATTGGACAACTTACGAAAGCTGTATTTCATTTAAAAAGTCTTGATTTTGAGGAAATTCTATCAAAAATAGAAAAGCATTCTATTCTCGAATTTCATCAAAGTTTGGAGGAATGTTTGATTTTAGATTTTGACAATCGGCAGCAGGGGAAAATCCAAAAATTCCCTGAGTTGAGTTTAATTATAAATTATTAATTAAAAATTATGTTAGTTTGCAAGGTGTGAATTCTTGCAATTCAACAGATTTTTATCTATTAATAAAATCACTGAACTACAAAGGTAGTAAGCATGAAGAATCGGAAAATTACGTTAAGTGAACAAGAAATACCTGAAAAATGGTATAATATTATTGCGGATATGCCCAATAAACCACTTCCGCCCTTGCACCCCGAAACGAAAGAACCTATCGGACCCGAAGCCCTAGCCCCTTTGTTTCCGATGGAATTGATTAAACAGGAAGTCACCACAGATAAATGGGTAGAAATTCCTGACGAAGTACGAAATATTTATTCTATCTGGAGACCGACGCCTTTATATCGAGCTTATGGCTTAGAAAAAGCCTTAGATACTCCTGCCAAAATTTATTATAAATATGAAGGCGTAAGTCCAGCAGGTTCACATAAACCAAATACATCTGTTCCACAAGCCTACTACAATAAGCAAGAAGGCATCAAACGAATTACGACCGAAACAGGTGCAGGACAGTGGGGAAGTGCTTTGGCATTTGCCTGTAATCATTTCGATATAGAATGTGAAGTTTATATGGTTAAGCTATCCTATCAGCACAAACCATATCGAAAAGTGATGATGAATACTTGGGGAGCAAATGTTTTCCCTTCGCCTTCGGAAGCTACTGAAGCAGGTCGAAAAATTTTAGCCAAAGACCCAAATACAACAGGTTCTTTAGGTATTGCGATTTCAGAAGCTGTAGAAAGAGCCGCTACGAATGAAGATACGAAATATGCCTTAGGAAGTGTTTTGAATCATGTTAAGTTACACCAAACTATCATCGGGCAAGAGGCTGTGGCTCAGATGGAAAAAGTCGGTGATATGCCTGATATTGTGATTGCTCCCTTTGGTGGAGGGTCTAATTTTGCAGGTTTAGCATTCCCATTCCTTCGGTTAAATTTTGATGAAGGCAAAAATATTCGTTGTATTGCAAGCGAACCTACTTCTTGTCCAAAATTAACCAGAGGAGTGTTCAGATATGACTATGGAGATACCGTTGGCATGACTCCTTTGTTGCCAATGTACACTTTAGGACACAATTTTGTTCCTGCTCCAATTCATGCTGGTGGATTGCGTTATCATGGTGCAGGTGTGATTGTCAGCCAATTGTTGAAAGATAAATTGATTGAAGCTTCTGCTCATGATAATATCGAAGTTTTTGAAGCAGGTGTTACTTTTGCCAGAAGTGAAGGCATTATTCCTGCCCCTGAAGCCACTCATGGCATTGCAACTGCGATTGCCGAAGCTCAAAAATGCAAAGAAGAAGGAATTTCTAAAACGATCTTGTTCAATTTGTGTGGACACGGTAACTTTGATATGAAAGCTTACGAAGATTATTTTGCAGGAAATATTGTCAAACACGAACTTACTTCAGAAGAAATTAATCGGTCAATTGCTGAATTGGATACGCCCGAAATTAAGTAATCTCAAGTATTTTGATTGATATCTAACCAATCTGAGAATAGATTATGACAAAACCCTCCAAGAGTTCTAGGCTTTTGGAGGGTTTAATTTTTGTCTATATGTGACATTCAAGTACATTGGCTGTATTTGCCGAAGTAATTTTTATGATTAACTTATTTTGCTGATAAACCCATCATCAAATAGTTTTAGTTCAGAACAACTCAAAACTAACAAAATGATGAGCTTATTAGTGATAAATTATAATTAATAGTACTAAATTGTGGCATTCTTGGAAGAAGAAAAAATAGATTTTTGATAAGTCTTATTTGTTATCTAAATCATTTAACAAAGTCTCAACTGCTTTTCCGATTTGTTGATCTTCACCGTTGAGGGCTTTCTCATATTCATTATTGACTTTGATATCGGGTTCAAGTTGTTGATTTTCAAGATATTTTCCGTTTTTATCTTTGCCTCCAACTTGTGGAATTCCAAAATACAAGGTATTATCCAAAAGCCATTCCCACCAAACGGCAGTCATGGTACCGGGGACAGGCATCCCTACAATTTTGCCAATTTTTAAGGTTTGATAAACATATGGAAAGGCATGTGCATCTGAATAATTACTTTCACTCACGACCAAAATTGAAGATTTTGTCCATTTATTGAAGGGGTCTGTTCCAATATCATTCCCTCGTGGTGAGTAAGTTACATAGGTTTCACCTCGGAAAAAAGTGGCTAAATCATCATGTAACCAACCTCCACCATTAAATCGAGTGTCAATAACAATTCCTTCTTTGTCGGCATAACGTCCCAAAACTTCCGAATACACTTCCCGAAAGCTTCGACTGTTCATTCCACGAACATGAACATAACCCAAACGTCCTTTTGATAATTTTTCGACATCTGCACGGCGTTGTTTGACCCAGCGTTCATACAATAATTGATTTTGTTGTCGATAAGAAATTAGTTTGATAACTTCATCACGGCGTTTTTTGGAAATAGGATCAAAAATCGTTAAAAGAGTAGTTTGTCCTGCTTGCCGATTCAAAAGAGGGAAATAGTCTTCTCCTGCTTTGATTTCAATATTGTTGATTTTCTCAACAATCTCTCCTGTTTTGACGGGAATTTTGGCTTTAAGTAGTGGACTTTTGTCTAAAACTTCCTTGATTTTTAGTCCATTACCCGAATAATTCCAGTCTAATAATGCACCGAAATATGCCGTTTGGTCACCGTTTTGATTTCGAGGACGATAACCTGAGCCTGTGTGCGAAGCATTTAATTCACCCAATATCTCGCTTAACATCTCAGCATAATCATAATTATTATTAATATGAGGCAAAAACTTGGTGTATTCTTGTTTGTAAAATTCCCAATCCACATTGTGCATTTTAGGGTCATAGAATTTTTTGAGCGTTTGTCGCCAAGTGTGTTCAAACATATATGCCCTTTCTCCTGCCTTATCCAAGTTCATTGGGGCAGAAAATGAAATGCCTTTCACATCCGATGTCCCCATTTTGATTTTTTTCAAATGTCCATCTGCCAGTAAGAAAATGTTTTTTTTCTTGGAATCGGCTGTCATTTGGACTTGTTTTGCTCCTAATTTGACCAGCACTTTATTTTTATTTTCCCGAAAATCACGTTCCCAAAGATCAAATCCTTTTGCTCCTCGTGCTAAATAATACATTTTAGAAGCTTCCTTATTCATAATTGCGCCACTAAGTCCCGTAGAATTAAGCGTTAAACGAATTTTTCGATCTTCAATTCCTTCTAAATTGATTTCCAAAGTTTTAGGTTCAGCATCTTTTTTGTCTGAATCTGATTTTTTATCCTCCTTGTCATCATCAGATTTTTTGTCACTATCTTTTTGGGATTCTTTCCAGTATTCGTGTTCTTCTTTGTTCATCTTGAAAATATTGAAATCTTCTTGCTTGAAAAACATCCCAAACATATCATATTGCGCTCCCCAACTGCCATGACTTCGATACCCATATTTGTCATTCATCCAAAGAATCATTTTACCATCATTATCCCAAGTTGGTCGGTAATCACTATAACCACTTTGAGTCAAGTTGGTAATTTTGCCACCATTTGCCGAAACAATTCCCACTTCTGAATTGAACCAAAATGAAGGTTGATAATCAATCAAAAACCATTTGCTATCAGGACTCCATTGATACCATTGATCTCCATCCGAATAAGAATAAGCTACACTATTTTCGGTAATAGTTCGGATGGCTTTGGTTTTTAGATTAATGACTCGCAAACTAGTACGCTCATATAAAAAAGCTACCTCTTTTCCATCTGGCGAGTAGGAAGGTTGGAAAGTTTCAGGTGTACTTTCTAAAAGGGTTTCTTCCTTGATTTCTAAGGCATTGAAAAAATATTTATCGTCTTTTCGGACTAATTTAGTTTGATATAAATTCCAACTTCCATTCCGTTCACCTGCATACAAAATGGCTTTTCCATCAGGACTAAAACTAACAGAACGTTCTTGTTCAGGAGTGTTTGTAATTCGTTTGGTGGTGGTGTATTCGGTAGAAGTTACATAAACTTCGCCTCGAATGATAAAGGCGACTTCTTTTCCATTTGGAGAAACTGCCATTTCCGAAATACTCCCAACTTTATTTTTGTACTGGGCATCATGTCCAAAAAAATCATAGGGAATTTGAATACTTAATTTCTTAGGTTTAGAATCTTTGTCTTTGATATAAATTTGTCCATCAAACGAATAGCAAAGGCGGTCATTTTCCGATTCGAAAGCAAGACTCAAAAATCGAACAGGATGTTTTTCGTGTTGGGTAATTTGCTCTATTTTGGTAGGGTCAGCAATAGGAAATTTATGAACATTAAATGAACCTGATTTTTCAGATAAATAGTAAATTTCTGTCTCGTCTGAACTATAAATAGGGTTTCGATCTTCTCCTTCAAAATCAGTCAAATAAGTATATTTCTGCGTTTCGGAATCATACATCATTACGTCTCTTGTTACGGATGAAGTATGATGTTTTCGCCACGCATTTTCATAGCCTTTTCGGTTGTGAAAAATGATTTTCTTGCCTGATTTATCATATCGTGCATTTAGGGCTGGAACACTTAAAATTTGGCTTGGTCGTCCGCCATTAATAGAAACCGCATACAATTCTTGTAAAACTCCAGAAGGAAATAGAACACTTTCAGCTTTGTCTTGAATTAAGGTATTAAACAAAATTTTTGACCCATCAGGTGAAAATGAACAAGGAACTTCAGAATTGGAATGAGTGGTTAAACGGGTGGCTTGTCCGCCTTCAATAGAAATTTTATAAATATCAAAATTACCATTTCTATCCGAAGCAAAAACAATTGTTTTGCCATCAGGTGACCAAATCGGACGAGAATCAAAAGCAGGGTGTAAGGTTAGAGGGGTGGCAACACCACCTTCTGCTGAAACCTTAAAAATATCACCTTTATAACTGAAAATGATAGTTTTACCATCTGGCGAGATGGAAGGATAACGCAACCAAAGAGCTTCTTGAGCTTTTAACTGAGTGATAAAAATAAGGCATAAAAAGCCTACCAAAATTGGAGTAAGTTTTCTCATGAAAAATGTTGTTTATGGTTTTTGTGATTTATAAAAAAGAAGGGGAAGTTACAAAATTTTAGTAGGTTTTGAACTGATTTTAGTTCGAATGCAGAACATTCGGAGATTTAGTAAAAACTTTGGTAAAATTCATTTTTCAAATGCGGTAAATTTTGAATATTTTTCTGTCGTCATTTAATCTATTTTTGAAGCCTAAAATCGGATAGTTATTTGATAGATTTGTTAAAGAAAAGTGTGGGAATCCTTCAAAAATGTGTTCAAATGGCGTATTTTTCAAAAATCTCGTTCCAGAAACTTGCAAGCCCCCTGAAAAAAGTTTATAATTGCTCGGTAAAGAATTTCTGAAAGACATGGAACTAGACCTCATTGAGATTTCTAATCAGGCACAAGATTTTATACAAAAAGCATTAAAGCTCGCTCAAGAAGACGTAAAAATTGCAGGAGTTTTGATTGCGATTACGGTAATTAGTTTTCTGCTAATATTGCTATTCATCCAATTTCTAGCCTCTTCTTTTCAACGTAAAAAACGGCGTATTTCTCCCTATGGTCCTGAGCGTATTGAGAAGTATAATAAAGATTTGTCGGAAGTAGTGGATGAAGGAAATACGATGGTGGGAATGCTTGAAAATGAAATTCAAGAAAATAAAACGGTGCTTGAAAGCTTGCGTACAGAAGTGGAATCTCTTCGTGAAGAGCGCAAAACCCTGAAAGAAGAAATCCGTCTAATGGAAGAATCTCCGACTGAACTGGCGGATACCCTCAAACGAGATAATGCCCAAAAACTTCAAGTAGAACGCCAAAAAGGAACTCGTAAAGCGATTAAGATGACTATGTTAGGATTATTTTTAGGTTTCTTAATTACGAGTGCGACAAGCGGGGCATGGTTTTACAAAGAATACCCTGATACCTTCCAAACTGAAATGGGAAACTTACAAACTTATGTAACAACACTTTGGAATAAGTTCGCTCAAAAATAAATAAATCCTCACCAACGTAAGTTATTTCTTGTTTTTTTTGAAAAAAGACAACTTTTGGTATGATTTTTTGACTGGTAAAGGTGTTTGAAAGCACCAACACCATGCAACAAAAAATCCTTTTTTTCCTGTTTATTTTGGGAGGCTTAATCTTAAAAGTTAAGGCTGATACATCAGAACAGCAGCGATTTTATCCCAAAATTTTTGAAGATCGTACGCAAGTATTGTCGGTTCAAGAGCTTATTTCTAAGCGATATACTACGAAATTTTTACACTATTCTGAGTTAAAGGAATTACGAAAAGATGTCGATTACTGGGGAAAATTTGAGTTGCAAAATGATTCAGATTTTACTAAAGAATATTTTTTGGAATTTGGTGATAATGCGCGTATTTCATGTTACATCTTTGTTGAAAATGAGTTTATTCAAATATATCAAGTTGGAACAAGTACACCATATCTACAAGAACAAAAATCAGCAACAACTATTCCTTTAAAACTTGCCCCTAAATCTGAACAATTGATTCTTTTTCGTCTGAGAAATCCCAATCATTTTCCTGATTTTAGTTTGCGTTTACATAACGAAAATGCTGATATTATAAAGTACTGGGAAACAGAAATTTATTTACTTATTTTCATCGGTTTTTTTGGGATTATTTTGGGTGTTTTCAAATGGATAAATTCCTATTGGGTATTTCAGGTTTCATGGCTTAAAATGGCACTTATCACTTCGGCTGTTTTGTATTTTTTGATGCGTATTAGTTTTGTCTTTGGAGCAAACGAAAATCTTTATCTCTTAACAGCTTTTTGGGTGTATATAACGTTTGTTTTAGTGGATATTTTTGGAAAGCGAAGCCTTGAATTTTCATGTCTTTCATGGCAAGTTTTACGGGAGGTTTTTCGAGCATTATTACCTCTGTTTTTGGCTTTCCTTTTTAATTTTTTAGACTACTCAATTTTGTATTTTATAGATATCATGATTGGGTGGGAAATAGTGATGAGCTTAGGAGGTTTAGGTATGAATTATTGGCAAACACATTACACCAATAAATTCTAAAAAAGATTTACCTTAGAAGTTATTTGGGGGTTAGATTTTAACTAAAATCGCAAAATTTTAAAGTGAAACTAACAAACTAAGCGAAAAATGGGATTTTAGATAAATGACCGTACTAAGTATTTCGTGAAATATTTTGTAAACTATTTCATTATCACTATAACTTTGGAAATTGTAAGGTTTACTTAAATAATTTCCATATAAGACATTTGAAACATTTATTAAAATCCCATGAAGAAAAAACACCTCCTTTATCCCATTGCAGGATTAATGATATTTACTACGCTGGCATTTGGTAATCCTAGTGACAAATACTTTGAAATCCTACGTAACCTTGATATTTTTGCTACACTCTATAAAGAAGTAAATCGCTTTTATGTAGATGAAATTAGCCCTACCGACCTAATGGAAACAGGCATCAATGCGATGCTTAAATCGCTTGATCCTTATACCAATTATATTCCTGAAGATAAGATTGAAGATTATCGCACGATGACACTTGGGGAATACAGTGGAATTGGAGCTTCGGTAAGTACACGAAATGGGAAAGCGATTATTATGATGCCTTTTGAGGGATTTGCAGCGCATCGGGCAGGATTACGGATTGGTGATAAAATTCTAAAAATTAATGGGTTAGATATGATAAATAAAAATTCTGACCAATTAAGCCGACATCTGAAAGGACAATCAGGAACGGAAGTTTCATTGTTAATTGAGCGGTATGGAAAGCCTAAGCCATTCGAAGTAAAACTTAGTCGAGAAAAAATTACGATTAATAATGTTCCTTATTATGGAATGATTTCCGAAGATGTTGGGATGATTAAACTGACTGATTTTACGCAAAATGCAGGCAAAGAAGTACGGGATGCACTTATCGAATTGAAAGAAAAAGGAGCTAAAAATATCGTCTTAGATTTACGAGGAAATCCAGGAGGATTACTGCGTGAAGCAATTAATGTTTCTAATGTCTTTGTGAAAAAAGGAAGTGAAATTGTGAGTACAAAGGGGAAAGTAAAAGAGTGGAATAAAATTTATCAAGCTCCAAATGCACCTGTTGATACACAAATTCCAGTAGTGGTTTTAGTAAATGGAGGAAGTGCCTCGGCAGCAGAAATTGTGGCAGGAGTAATTCAAGACTATGATCGAGGAGTTTTGATTGGCGAAAATTCGTACGGCAAAGGTCTGGTTCAGGCGACTCGGTCGTTATCATATAATTCCAAAGTAAAAGTTACAGTAGCTAAATATTATATTCCAAGTGGGCGTTGTATTCAATCGATTGATTATACTCACCGAAATTCAGACGGTTCAGCAGGAAAAATGCCTGATTCATTGCGAACAGCCTTTAAAACACGAAACGGACGAACAGTTTATGATGGTGCAGGTGTAAAACCTGATATTGAACCCGAACATCCTCATTTAGCGAAAATTACACTCAGTCTAGAAACCAAAAACTTAATCTTTGATTATGCCACAAAATATCGTGAAGAGCATGATAAGATTAATTCTGCCAAAGATTTTGCCTTGTCAGACAGTGATTATGCCAAATTTGTAAAGTGGTTACAAGATAAAGATTTTGATTATACGACTGAGGTCGAAAGTACAATTCAGAGATTGGAAGAAACTGCTAAAAAGGAAAAATATTACGAAGCAGTTAAAACCCAAATCATTGCTTTGAAAAGACAAGTTTCGCATAACAAAAACTCTGATTTACAGAAATTTAAAACTGAAATTCGAGAGTTGTTAGAAAAAGAAATTGCTTCTCGTTATTACCTTGAAAAAGGTGAGACCGAAGCTGAATTTGATAACGACTCCGATATTCAGGAAGCACTCGAATTATTCAAGGAAACACAGCGTTATCGGAAAATTTTGGGAATGAAATAAAAACTATATCATGTAACTTTTATTAGTTATTTTTAACTCTCCAAATGTAAGAAAACATTTGGAGTTTTTTTATAATATATTAATAATCAGGATTATAAAGCTAAATTTTCCATCTAAGAAAAATATTCTTCTCTATTTCCCCTTAGTTAAAATTTTATTCCAAAATTATTACAAGTTAAATTTTCCAATTTATATTGGGGCTTAAAAAGCTTCTTATGATTATTAATTATATAATTTAATTGCTAATAACTAGTTTTTTTATGTATTATATTTTAAATCCAAATGAAAACGAGCGTACATATGAAATGCAATCTGAAAATCAAATCATGTTTTACAAAGAATACTGTTCTAAAATTGCCGAATTATTTAATAGCAAAAATGAAATAACTGATTGTCATAAAGTGAACCTCAAGATTAAGAATTATGATATTAAGGAATGAGAGTAATGATATAGATCTTGAAAAAGGACTTCAAGGAAAAATGCCTTGAGCAACTACAGTTTCACGGATTTTGTTGGTACTAGTTTTTTCGATTATCCAAAGTATTCCGTTTGGAATTATTGGATACAGTATTTTTAATCAGTTAAAGATATGAAGCTAATATATATTATTTAGATCTGAATGACTATGAGCACATTAGAGAAATTAGAAATAAAAAACTAACTTATTTTTCAAGTTTTTAATAGTTTGTAAAAATAAACTATAAATCAAACAATATTTTATTTTCAAATCAAACTACCAATTTAAGATGTTTTGTAAAATGATATTATTTCTTGGGATTTGTTTGAATCTGAGTTTTTTAGCTTTTGGTCAAAGTGATGAAAAATGGGGTGAATTTCAGAAAAGTCATTTGAAAAAATTGATAGACAAAAATATAGAAGTATATAAGGATGAGATGCATCCTTTTTACTCTCCTTTGCTACAAAAAATATATCAAGAAGTGGAAAAGATAGATATCTCAAAATATAGTGATCATATCCAATCAGCTACTGATAGAGATGTAGATAATATGACTTTAGAACTACCTGAGAAATCTACTCTATCTTGTTTAAACCTAGATAAAATAAATTGTTTATTTATGGCAAATAACTATATTTTTTACAACAAAATATCAGTTGCTTTCCGTTTTCCAAATATGAAACTTGACTTTTATCCTATGAGTAGAAATAAAAAGGCAGTTGGAAAAGAAGAATATGAGCAACTTATTAAAGAAAACTATACCGTTCCTGAGACAGGTAATGGAGCTTATATTTCTTATATTAAAGGTAAGCATCTCAATGAATTTATTACAATTAGTCCTGTTGACAATAATCAACCTTGTCCTAAATTAGACTGGATAAAAAGACCAGTAACAAAAATTTATTATTCCAACGATAAACTTAATTTCTCCTTTGATTATAATCGTAAATTAATATCAGAAGTAAATGTTATAAACAAAACAACGAAACAGGTTTTACTTTCTCAAGTTTTTTCACTTACATCTCCAAGTTGTAAAGCAGAGAAACCTCAAAAGCATACTTTTATTATTCCAAAAGATGCTCAGTCAGGACAGTATCAACTCAGAGTCAAAATTCATGAAAAAGGCAAGCCTGAACCTTATAAATCTATCTTGCATGATTTTAGAATTAAACAACGTTGTATTGATTCCTTAGCATGGGCAAGTGATAATATGAAAAAAAAATACCAAGAAGGTGATTATGTAAATGTTCAGTTTAATGTAAATAACGATGAGCCTTGTTTAATAAATAGAACAGATACTACTAGTTATCAATCTCCTCCACGAACGAACGCTAATTGTTTGGTGGGTACTCGTATTTTTAGTAATCGATTTCCTATTGGTAAGCATAAAATTTCTATTACAGCTCATGGTAATAAGACCATAATACATAAATTTAAGGTGGTTAAAAAATTATCAAATGCTGAGGCAAAAAAGCGAAAAATAAGGCGAAGACTTTGGGGAGGTATTGGTGGTGGAAGTGGACTTGTAACATTACTTACTATTTTACTAACTCCTAATAGGAATATTGCATATTAAAAATTGTATGATAACTATTTTGAAGATTTTATTAGTAATAAAAATTTAAATAATGTTATGAAACCTTATTTCTTCCCAGTTTTATGTATTCTTTTTTTACACCAAACTTTGATCTTTGCAACTGACCCACCCACAAATTTTGCTATTCAAGTTATAGAAGGAGGTGTTCGTTTGACTTGGACAGACACAGTTCCAGATGATGGGAAAACTCCAGAATTTATCATTGAGCGCCTTGCGGACGAATATGGTCAGTTGCCTGCTGCTACTCCTCAATTATTTTTCTCTACTGATACCTTTTATGTAGATAAAGATGTAACTTATAAATCTACTTATACTTATCGGGTCAAAAAATGGAATTCTGATTATAGCCAAATTATTCGAGTTGTTTATGTACCGAATTTTATAGCTCAAATTATGACAGAAGGAGTTCGGCTGGAGTGGTGTTATACGCCGAAGTCGGATGCACAAGAATTTGAGTTTATTATGGAAAGAATAAGTATAGAGGGACAACAGGCTGAAGAAGACAGTGCGGGACGTATTGAAGCCGATTTTGAAAAAGAACCAACTGAAGCTATTATTTTTTCTACTGTACCTGATAAATTTTCTTATCTAGACGAAAATGTGAATTTGAACACTCATTACACCTATCGAATTGCCATAGGCAATCATTATTTGTATGAAATTTCCTTAGTATATGGTATTCCATCGGCTTTATTGTCCGATATACAAATTCCAGAGTATGTAGAGTATGATATTGAGTCAGATATAGATTATGAAAAAGGAAAATTTGAGGTGCAGATTAAACCAAATCCGACTCTCAAAGTACACAATGTCACTTTAAAATATAGAGGGTTAATTGAAAATATCCTTCAGGAAGTACCCATGTATAAAGATTTGGACAATTACTACAAACTATCAACACTTGATAAAGATTTACGTCATGATCAGGGCGTTGAATACTTTTTTGAGATTCAAGATATTTTTGGTAAAATTTATCGAACTACCCCCCAAAAAGCAGCAATATATTTTAAAGGAAAAGGACTCGAAACTCCTGATTTACACATTACTTGGAAACCTTATCGTCAAATCAATAAAACGAGTTATAAAGATCGTAATTTGATTTCAATTCCCTTACAATTAGATGAACCATCTATGGATAAAACCCTTATTAATCAAATAAAAACTATAAACGGTACAAAAAATAAAGAAGGAAGAAATTATATTTTGTACCAAATGCCAGATTGGAAAAAGGTTTCTAGAAAGTATCCTAATGAACTTAAAAACTTTGAGCAAGGACAAAGTTATTGGTTAGTGATTCGTCCTAAAAAGAAGTTTTGGGATTGGTTGGGTGTATCTAAAAAGCGAGATAAAACTAAAAGATGCTATACAGGATCTGGAAGAACTTCCATTGAACCCATAACAATTCCTCTTCAAAAAGGCTGGAATCATGTCGGTAATCCGTATAATTTTCCTGTTCGATGGGAAAGTATCTTATATAATCGAAATAAAAATGATTTTCAAATTGAAGGATATGCTCCAACTGTTGGGAAGCTAGAAAATCCTGAACGTCTGGAGCGATTTGGTGGAGCATTAGTCTTTGTTCATGATATAGTTACGAAACCGAATTTAACGATTCCTTTTGTTTCTGACTTATCAATTGAGTCTAACGGACGTATTGAAGAAAATCATCCGCCTTTGAGTGCAAAAAATTGGAGTGTCTCATTTTCTTTAGAAGGTTGTTCTGGTGAGTTTCGATTTGGGATGAATTCCAAAGCACAATTGAGTCGAGATAAATTTGACCGTATGGATTTACCACGTCAAGCTGATGAAACGACCTTACATTTTCCACATACTGAATATTTTTATCCGCACTTTTCTACAGATATCGTTTCAACAGATTCGGTACACGAATGGCAATTTACAGTCAAAAACTCTGATGGCTATGGACGATTAGAATGGAATAATTCTTATTTTGGAAATAACTCTAAACAATTGATTTTACATGATTTAGAAAATGAAATGCAAATTGATATGCGTCAATATAGTGAATATCAATTTGATGGAAAAAAAGAACATCATTTTAAAATTTACTTTGGGGATAAATCGGCACAAGTATTCCAAAATATCACTCCTAAAAAGTTAATCATTGGCTATCCTTATCCCAATCCTGCCCGTCACTTGGTACAAATTCCATTTACAATAAATCAAGAAATTTCCGATTTAAATCTTATCCCAATAACTGCACAAATGGTTATTTATGACCTTACAGGCAAGAAAGTCCATTCCCAAAAACAAGAAAACTTAAAAGTAGGTTTTCATGAGTTTGGATGGAATTTGTCTTGTTCAAACCATCAAACTCGAATAAGCCCAGGAGTCTATTTTTGCCGTATTCATCTCACAGGACAGCCCCCTGAAACCCGAAAAATCATTATAAATCCTTAATATTTACCGTTATGAATAAATTTATAATTGGACTTGGGCTAATCTTTCTTTCATATTCACTACAAGCCCAATTTCTTTCTGTGTCTCCTTCAACACAATGTGAAAATCATCGAAACTTTAAACTAATAGGGGTTGGAACACACAAGGCAACTTCTGTCTATACGATAAGTTTTGATGATGGAACTTATGAAACGAAATCATGGCAAGGAACAAATGAAATTGTTTTTTCATCACATAAATATGAGCAAACTAATGGAAGTTATTCTGTATTTGTTTCTGCTTTTATTACAGTAGGTGGAGCAATAAATTTTTATAATTCTAATAGGGTTGTAACTAACGTTACAAAACAATATGAACTAGCTTTTTCTACAACTGATGTTTTTACAACTTGTGTTAATTCTACATTATCTTTCTCCAATCTTTCCAGTAATGGTGTAAGTGTAAATAATACAAGCCAAAATAGATATCGTTGGCAACTTGAAGACTCAAGAGGCACAACTATAAAAGAAGCCACTAAATTTAAGACGGATGTCTTTAGTCATCATTTTACGTCGGTAGGAGATTATGCCTTAACATTGTACAGTCATCCGACAACAACAGATTTTTGCACTATAACCGAAATTCAAAAAAATATCAAAATTTGTGGAGAAACTATTCCACAATTTACAATAACTAAAAATGCTTTTTGTACGGCTTTCTTAACAGCAGTGTCTGCTTTTTGTCCGAATACCCCTCTGAACATTACCAACACGACAATTAATTTAGGGGGATGTAATCTGAGTTATAGATGGGAAATCTTTTCAAGTGTTACAAGTGGTGGATTGTTTAGAAATAAAAAAACAATTTCTTTTGATGAAAATCCGCAAACTATTACATTTTCAAAGGCGGGAGAATATACGATCTTATTATCAATTGAAAATACTTCCTGTGGTTTATTTACGACTGCCATGGTGGTGAATGTTTCTCAACCTTTGGCTACGATATCCTCTATTTTACCAGAATTAGATAACAAGTGTACTAATGACACTAATCCTATTGACTTGCAACATATTACAAGCTTGACAAGCTTCCGAACGGTAAATGGATATATTCAAGGTAAAGATAGTAATAATCAAGTTGTTCACTATAAGTGGTCGGGTAGGGGTATTGTTTTGAATAATCATCTGATTAATCCGAAATTTCAATTTATCCCTGAGAAAGCAGGCGGAGCAGGAACTCATTTTTTGACTTGTACATTCGTTAGTGCAAATGGCTGTTGCCGAGAATTTTACCAAAAAATTACAATCATTCAACATAAAGATCCTGATTTGAGCCGAATTCCTAAACGAGTTTGCCAAAATGGAACAATACGTCTACGTGATTTTTTGAGTACGAAGATGAGAAATATTATGCGAGCAAGTTATGTAGATAATTATTTCGTTACAGTTACCAATGTAATATTTAAAAATAATCGTACAGGAGAAATTGACTTAGAGCAAACCAAAGCAGGCAACCATAAAGTACGTTTAATTCACCGAGACATAAATGATTGTGATTATAACCTATTTATTACATTTACGTTAGATAACTTCATTACAGTGAAAGCAGGTAATGATAATCAAATCTGTTTGGATTCTGTTCTACATTTGGGTGGCATTCCCGAAGGTAAACTTTGGGAATTAGTAACTGATGCTACTGTTTCACTTGATGGAGCTATGTTTTCTACGGCTTTTGATGGTAAATATGAAGTTAAGTATACAATTGAGAAAAATGTACAAACCTGTGAACATTTTGATATTAAAGTAGTAACAGTACATCTATTGCCTGATGTTCCCAAACTTGAATTTCTATCGGTTCATCAAATGGATAAAGATGAAACAAAACGTATTGTTAATTTTGAATCATGCCGTTTTGGAGCAAATCCCATCTTTAAGGCTACAGGTGAAGCAGATGCTACTATCTTATGGTATTATAATTTGGATTCTCTCAAAAATAATGTTCCTTTTTTATCAGTTGGATATTTTGAACCAAATATCAATACAGCCAAAGACTCAGTTGTTACGTGGTATGTTGTTCAAAAAGATAAAAATAGTTGTCGAACATCCCCACCACTTGAAATTCGATATCAAGTAAGACCATTATATGTAGAGTTGCCTGAAACTTATGAAGATATTCAGTTTCCATTATCACCTGTACCTTGTCAAGATAGTTTGGTATTGATTAACCCTTTGATTGAAGATTTTAAGGAAGATTCAGCTCGGTTTCAGTTTCAATGGTTGATAAATGGGGACTCGGTACTTGGACAAAATCAGGCTACCTTTCAATGGTACCCATACCAAGATGAAGAACCACTAAAAGAAGAAACGATTGTTACCATTGGGGTAGTTGTAGAGGATACAGAGTTATCTACTACTGAATTTGCCAGTGCCTGTTTCCAGACTGCACAGACGCATCTCACAGTTTATCCACGTATTACAGGAAATGGCATTAAGTTTAAGAATTTAGCTGATTCATCTGTATGTTCAGGTGATGCCGAATCTACTCGTATTGGGCTTTTACCTGACGGGCAACTTTCAGGTGGAACAAGTAATTGGAAGTATCGTTGGCAACGTTCTTTGGATAAAAAAAATTGGGAGAATGTTCGTGATGAAAGTGAGTTTACGGAGTATAGTTTTATTACTACAAATACCTATTATCGTCGCATAGTGCAAGATAAGGATGAAACTTGTACGACAATCAGTAATTTTTTGACTATTCAATATATTCAGACTCCTGAAATTACTATTCATACTAACGATAAATTGGCCTCACGACAGTCAAAAGATACCCTTTGGTTTTGTAAGAATGAAGACTTTTCTATTAAGACAGAAGCTATTAGCGAAATTACTTGGTACAAAAAAGATGATAGAGGAAATTTGACACAAATTGATCCCTTGACATCAGGGAATACAACCACAGTAGGAAATTATCAATTGGTGACACAGTACAAGGGTTGTCCTTATTTCACTGATATTACAATTGCAGAGTTGGATTTAAGGTCTGAAATCTTAACGCCAAACTCTAATAATTCTGGTGGATTTTGTCCAAATACAACATTGACGCTTAGTGCAAAACCTTGTCATAATTGTCAGTATAAATGGTATCGAAGCAATCAATTACTTGGAGAAGGTTCAAAATATACAATCTCTGATGTTGGATATTATGAGCTTCAAACTATCCGTACCATTCAGGGAAAACAAATCTGTGAGGAGTTGTCAAAACCTTTGCGAGCTTATTATGTGGACGTACCTGAAGCAAAAATTATTCGACAAACTGCCCGATATGATATTGGAGAAGATAATCGATTTCGATTCTGTTTTGGACATTATCTTGATTTTTATGCTGATGTAAATGGACATCCTGACTCAGGAGTAGATTATTTATGGTGTATTAATGATCCAAATTGTGAGCAGTCAGTAGGTAGGAATCTTGGGCGGAGTTATAATACGGGTGGGGCTTGTGGAGAGTTGTTTTTAGTGATTGGAGTTAAAGATGCTGATGGAGTGAGATGTGTCAATATAGACAATGTGTATTTGGATTGTTATACGGAAAAAGATCCTCCTGAATTAACGGTTTCCAAAACAATTGAAGACAATACAGTTTGTTATGATGAAACTATAAACATGAGTGGGAATTTAGGAGAAGAAGCAATTTTAACGATTACTCGAAATCTAGGTACAGAAATTGAAGGAAACTTTGTGATCGATTTACCATTTTCAAATTTACCTGCTTACCAAATAGGACGTGGAAACGTTAAACTAGAATATTTCTATGATTCGATAAATTTTGGAGAAGTTTGTAATCCAATGCCTAAGGTGGTTCAAGAATTTGAAATTATAAATCTGAATCCAGTTATTTATGCCGATGACGATTCTTTACGTTTCAGTATTGACGGAGCTTATGATTCACTTGAGTGGTATCGTAATGATGTGTTATTTGCGACGAGTACCACTATTCAAAATACACAAGAACCTTATTATTTACGCGTGTATTCAAAGGGATGTATTTTCGAGTCGGATAAAGTTTTGGTCAGTACTGAGATAGATTTAGCTCGTAGAGGAATTAAAATTTATCCAAACCCAACTCAGACAACATTAGGAGTACATTCTAAATTTAAGCCTTTGAAATCATTGGCTTTATATGATAGGATAGGGAAACAAAAAATGACACAAAACATTGACAAGGAGAAGTTTAAACTTGATATATCTCATTTGCCAGTAGGCACTTATATTCTTCAAATTAGGCTTGAGAATGAGTTATTTTTAACCAAGATTATTAAAAACTAATTTTGGTCTATACCTACAAAAACAAAGAAAGCACCTTTTAGCTAAAAAGTGCTTTCTTACCAACAAATCAATTATAAACTCCAAAAATTAAAGAAATTTTGGGTGGTGTTGAGTGGATTTGAACCACCGACACACGGATTTTCAGTCCGATGCTCTACCAACTGAGCTACAACACCAGTTGCTTTTTGCATTATCCTCTGTTGAGGTAATTGTGAAAGGCAGGGCAAAGGTAAGAGCTTTTTCCAAGTTTGCAAAGATTTACGTTAAAAAATTTAGAACTTTGCATCCGTTTAAAGTTCAAAAAATTAGTTCAAGTCCTATTATATTGATAATCAATTAGTTATTTGTATAAATTTTATATAATTGATTTTCAGTAATTTAGTTCTTATGGCATAAAATAGGACAAGAATTCGTTAAAAATTAACGAATAACTGAACTTCTGAAAAACTCCTAAAATTCGTAGAATCATGAAAATTTTATTAGTCGGAGGCGGAAATATGGGCAAGACCTATGCTGATAGTTTTATTGCTCATCATTCGGTCAAGAAAGACGATTTGTACATCTTGGAACATTACGAAGAGAAAGCGAACTATTTCAAGTCAGTTGGATTTCATCATGTATTTTTTGAGGCGGGAAACTATATCAGCGAAATGGACTTGATTATTTTTGCGGTTAAACCTCAAGATTCACAAGAAGCCTTTCAAGCAGTTGCTCCTTTTGTAGCATCTTCGCAAGTAGTGATGTCGATCATGGCAGGTGTAAAAATTCAAGCTATTCGGAATGCCTTACCGACTGACAAAATTGTACGAGTGATGCCTAACTTGCCTGCTCAAGTTCGGATGGGAATGAGTGGTTTTACGTCTTCAAATGAGGTAAGTAAAGAAGAATTATTTTCGATTCATAACTTATTGAATACGACAGGCAAATCACTTTATTTTGATGATGAATCAAAATTAGATGCAGTAACGGCTATTTCAGGAAGTGGTCCTGCTTATGTTTATTATTTTATGGATGCGATGATGAATAAAGCCGCCGAAATGGGATTTACCAAAGAACAAGCTGAACTTTTGGTAGAACAAACTTTTTTAGGGGCAGTACATTTACAAAATATTCGTAGTTTGAGTTGTCAAGAATGGATTCAGAAAGTGGCTTCTAAAGGTGGAACTACCGAAGCTGCAATCCGAAGATTTGCCGATGTGGAGTTAGATAAACATATTAGTGAAGGACTCGAAGCAGCTCATCAAAGAGCTATTGAATTAGGGAATTAAGGGTTTTTAAAGTATCTTCTGTAATAAGGTCTAAGACTTGCCAATTTTTTAAAATTTGGCAAGTTTTTATTTAGAATTGATGTCATTTAAATCCCAAATTAACGACTAATTGCAAATAACTATTCCGAAAACGATTGACTCCATTTACACTTTCTTCGATACTAATAAAATTGTAGTTATAACGAACTTCTAGTCCCAGCGTATTTTGTTGAAGCCCATCTATTTCAATTCCTAAACCCGTTATAAAGCCTAAATCGGGCGTTTTGAAATCAAAAGTATTGCTTTCGTAGGTGAAACCTTCAGTTTTGCGAGTGGCTTCATCTGATAAAATAACTCCAATAGAAGCCCCTGCTAGCCCCAATAAACGCATCTTTGGTGTGGGCAAAATCACTTTTCCCATCAGTGGAAATCGTAAGGCTTGTACTCGCATCGAAACTTTCTCGAAAGCCTTTGGAAAAAATGGAGTGGGCACATTATCCGAATCAAAACGAGCATCAGTATACCAAATTTCTGGCTGTATCGAAGTCCATTTGCCTAAGGGGATATTCATAAATCCACCTACTGAGAATGTGGTTGGATCATTAAATTTTACTTTATAATATTGATTTCCAGAGTCAACTCCTGTAACATTATTGAAATCAACCCCTATTTTGAGTCCAAAAGTAGGACGAATTTGAGTGGGTTTTAAAATGGTGTTTTCATCAACTTTGTCACCTTTTGATCGATTATATTTTAGGACAAAATCCCGAATTTGGTCTTGACTCCGAGCGCGTGGACTTTCATTCGTAATTTTGGTATACCCTTCAAATTTTTTGATATCTACAGCAAACGTTTTCTTAGAAATAGGATGCCATTTACCATTTCGTTCAGTTAATAATAAACCCTGTTGATTTGTATTGATAACCTCAAAAAGATTTACAGTTCCTGCCACCAGACGGCGTAGGAAGAAAGTCTGTTCTTGCCCATCTAACTGGATTGTTTTGGATAAGAAAAACGCTTGTTCATAGCCATAACCATTGAGTTGAGAGGGAATAAAAACTGCAAAATTTTTATCATTATCTTTACTAAACTTAACACGGCGATTATTCCAGAAATGACTCTGATGACGAATCCATCCTCGTATAGTATCCTGACTTTGAATAATATATCCTTTCGCTCTCCGACTAGATTGGGCATGAGTCGGAGGCAAAATACCTAAAAAGATAATGCTCAACAATCCTAAAATAAAGGCTTTGATGGTGATAGTCATGTTTTTTGATTCTAAGTTTTGAGTAATAAATTAGTAGAAAGATTTGAAAGACCTTTGCTACCTAAGATGCCCTTAATTTATTGATTTTTTGGAGAGCATCTTCAATACTATCACAATATTGAATATCATAATCTTCGAACCGAAAATCAGGGAATTCTTTTCGGATACGTTCTCGACCAACCTTCACACTGGTCTTAAACAATAGATCGTCAGGCAAAATTTTGAAATGGGTTCGAAGACCAAACTTTGCCACTTGCGGTTTCCACTCAACATGATACCATGTCATTGAATTTTGGTCAAATGTTTTGAGGGATTGTTTATCAAAAATCATCCGCTCGATAGGATTCTGAACAATAGCATCTTTCATTTGTGCAAAAACAACTTGGAAGGTACTACTTGGAATAAATTGTACTAAAGTTTTACAAATCAATACCTTGTATTGCTTGTTATAAGTAACCTTAAAGTATTTATCAATATAAATTTCTGTCTCTTGCATTATTTTTTTAAGTTTAGTATCATGGAATATGAAAAAATTACTTTTCAGTTATCAAATAGAAATTTGCCAAATTTAGCAAGTATATTATTGTAATGACTTAATCCCCAAAAAGTTGATAGGCTTCTAAAGCTCTAGAGTCAGTTTCTTGGTCTCGAATTTGTTTCATTTTTTCTCCTAAACTTAATTCGGGATTTTCTGAAATCAAAGCTAAAGATTGATAACAACCAATTCTGATTTTGTAGTTTGTTGAAATTAGTGCAAGTTCTGCGAGGTAATTACCACTTTTTTTCAACGCCTCAATATCGGAACTATTCATTAAATATTGTCCAAAATAATTGAGTAAATAAGGTAGGTCGGAGTTGTTTGCATTTTGTATTTTTTTGATGAACCAATCTTCTTTTTTATCAATTTGGTAATTTGTAAAAAGTTCTGCTAGTGTAATGACCACTCCAATATTATCCAGATTTTCGTAAGGTTGAATTTTCGTTAAAGTTTTGGCTCCTCCACCCGAATTATGATAAGCATAAATCGAAGTAATTAATACAGAATAAGAGCTATCTTTCATGGTTTGTTCGAAGAAATTGGTATAGGTACTTCCAAATGAAGCTAAGGAATTGATAGCTGCTGCTCGAACACTTGAATTACTATCCTGTAAAGCTAAATGTTTTAATTTGTCAGCAATTTTTGACTGATTTTCACCAGAATAACCTTCGAAAGAAATACAAGCCGTTCTACGCATTTGATACATCTTATCGTCTAAAAGTTCCGTAAAAAGTTGCTCAATTTCAGGTTCATTATTAATTTGTAACAACAACTTCGTGGCAGGAGAACGTATTAACAATTTATCCGAATGACGAACTTGTGCCGTAAAGGCTTCAGGAGTTTTAAGGTGTTCGATGGTGGCTGGCAGATTAGTTTCGGCATCAAAAATAACGACTTCAGGAGCTTTTTCAGAAGAAAAGCGAAATTCTTGATTTTTTTTGGTAATTAATATTTTGTGAGTTGATTTTTGCTCTTCTTGCCAAATTTCTATAGTAACAGGCAAACGATAAATTGGAGTGTATTTTTCGTCTTGGCGTTGTTCAATTTTTAGGATAATTTCGTTATTTGCAAAGGAATCCGTAACTACTAAATCAGGGTGTCCTGCACTTAAAAACCATTGATTGAAAAACCAATTTAAATCTTGACCTGTAACCTCCTCAAAAACTAAACGTAAGTCATGTATTTCGGTATCCTGATATGCGTATTTCTTGAGATACCTACGAATGCCTTCAAAGAAAGCTTTATCACCAATTACATTCCGAAAATGATGTAAAATGACGCATCCTTTTGAATAGGAATGACGATCAAACATATCCTCTTTATCGGCGTAATGATAACGAATTAAAGGCTCTTGTTTTGTTTTAGACTCATCTAGATATTGTTCAATTTCTTCTGAAAGCATAGCATCTGCTGTAGGTCGTCCGTATTTATGTTCGAGCCACAAATACTCGGCATAATTGGCAAAAGATTCGTTCAAAGGAAGGTTTGCCCATGATTCACAAGTTACTAAATCACCAAACCATTGATGAAATAATTCATGAGCAATGATCTGATCCCAATTATCATCCAACATTGAACGAGAATCGGAATTTAAGCCCTCCATAAAAACCGAAGCGGAGGTGTTTTCCATTGCTCCAGAAACATAATCCCGAACAACTATTTGCGAATATTTTTCCCAAGGAAACGGATAATCAAGTAGTTCTGAGAAAAACTCTATCATTTCAGGAGTGTGTCCAAAAACAGCTTTGGCGTGCGGAGCATAGGCATGCTCAACGTAATAATTTACTTCTTTATTTTTCCACTTATCCTTAACTATTGAAAACTCACCAACTGCCATCATAAATAAATACGGAGCGTGTGGTTTCTCTTGTTTCCAAACATCTGTCCGTGTACCATCCGCATTCTTTGTGGAAGAAATTAGATGACCATTTGAAAGTGTAATCATCTGTTCTTCAACGGTTATACTTATTGTTTGAGTCGTTTTGACATTTGGAGCATCAAAGGTTGGAAACCATCGAGAACTGGCTTCGGTTTGTCCTTGTGTCCAGATTTGGCGGGGTTTTCGTTTGTCTTTGCCGAGTGGGTTGATAAAATACAATCCTTTATCTGAAATAATGGCTGAACTGCCTGAAGTTTCTCCCTCTTCGGGCTTGGCAGTATAACGGATTTTTAAAGTTAATTCCTCATCTTGTGTATAAATTTTGTCTAATTTTATGGTCAATTTTTTATCATCATATTGGTATTCTAAAGGAAAGGTTTTTTCTGTGTTTTTCGGAGTTGTTTGAAGTAAACTAACTTCGTGAATATCGAAATATTTAGCATCTAAAATAACTTCGGATTGGTCATAAAACCAAGGCTTCATTTGGAGTTCTGCTGTGCCGTGAAGTTGTTGTTTTTCCCAGTCAAAACGTACATCTAATTTGGTGTGAATTAAGTCAAATTTTTTGGTTTGTTCAGGGTTATAATCAGCAGGCTCTGAGACCCAAATAGGCTTGTCTGCTTCTAAATCTTGCGTGGAATTTTCAGGTAAATTTTCAATCAAATCTAAAGCAATTGCTTCAACCGTTTCAGTTGGATTATTTTCAGTTATTTTTTGTGGATGTTGTACTGTTTTTTTACTAGGTTGACAACCTACAAAAAGAACAGAGAGTAGTCCAATCGAAAAAAAGAGTTCTTTGTATTTTTCCATGTTCTATAAGTAATAGTTTAATATGTTATTGTGATAATTGTTATGAATTTAATGATAATAACTTCTAATAAAGATGGAGCAAAGGTAAAAAATGTACTTTGATTGTTTAGTAGTTAAGATTCGATCAAATATTTTTGTTACGTCTAAAAAGTAATAGTCAGAAATTATTAGGATATAAAATTGAAAAACAGTAATTTATAAAATGCTTTTTTTAAGGGAAATATATTCCAACATATCTAAAGTCTGGTTCTGAACACAAATCCAATTTTTCAAAAAATTCCTGTCTCGTATAATTTTAATTTCCAACTGAATTTTTATCTTTGCAGACTTTAAAAATAATCCATTGAGTAAATTAGTTGAAAGGTGGATTTCTATGCAAATACGAAACATCAGAACAACTTATGCACCCTTTGAGCGAACAGGAGCGTCTCCGCCGACAAAAGCGAGAACAATTAATGAATCTTGGCATTAATCCGTATCCTTCTGAATTATACAAAATTACGACTACCAGTGAAGCTATTAATCAACGAAATCCTGAGATGCCTGTTGATGAAACTCAACTAGTTTCGATTGCAGGACGAATTCGTAGTTTTCGTATCATGGGGTCAGCTTCTTTTGCTGAGTTACAAGACGAGAAAGGACGATTTCAAATTTATGTGCGTCGAGATGATATTTGTTCTGATGACAAAACGCTTTATAATACTGTCTTCAAAAAATTATTAGATATTGGTGATATCATTGGGGTGGAAGGGTTCATTTTTACGACTAAAACGGGTGAACCTACTTTGCATGTCAAATCATTAAAAATTCTCACCAAATCACTCCGACCTTTGCCTATCGTCAAAGAACAAAAAGATGAACACGGCAATACTAAAACTTACGATGCTTTTACAGATGCTGAGCAACGCTACCGACAGCGTTATGTTGATTTGATTGTGAATCCTGAAGTTCGGGAGACTTTCCGAAAACGGACGCAATTGGTGAATATCATGCGAAATTATATGTCGGAACAAGGTTATTTGGAAGTCGAAACTCCGATTTTACAGCCTCTTTATGGTGGTGCAGCAGCACGTCCTTTCAAAACACATCATAATACTTTGGATATGACACTGTACCTACGAATTGCTAATGAGTTGTATCTCAAGCGATTAGTTGTAGGTGGTTATGATGGTGTTTTTGAATTCTCAAAAGATTTTCGTAATGAAGGGATGAGCCGCTTTCATAACCCTGAGTTTACACAAGTTGAATTGTATGTGGCTTATAAGGATTACGATTGGATGATGAATTTGGTGGAAGAAATGATTGAAAAAGTGGCTTTAGGTTTGCATGGAACAACTAAAGTACAAGTTGGAGAACATGAGATTGATTTCAAACGTCCTTGGAAACGCTTTACAATGTTTGAAGCTATTGAACATTTTACGGGAGTGGATATTTCCGAGATGGATGAAAAAGGACTTCAAGAAACTGCCCAGAAATTAGATGTGCCGATTGATGAGACGATGGGAAAAGGCAAGATTATTGATGAAATTTTTGGAGAAAAGTGCGAAGGAAAATTAATTCAGCCGACTTTTATTACGGATTATCCTGTGGAAATGTCGCCTCTTGCGAAGCGTCATCGTTCAAAAGAGGGATTAGTTGAGCGATTTGAAGCTATTTGTAATGGAAAAGAAATTTGTAATTCATTCTCGGAATTGAATGACCCCATTGACCAACGCCAACGTTTTGAGGAACAGTTAGAACTGGGTAAACGAGGTGATGATGAGGCAATGGTATTAGATGAAGATTTTTTACGAGCCTTAGAATATGGAATGCCTCCAACGGCTGGTTTGGGTGTTGGAATTGACCGTTTGAGTATGATTATGACGAACAGCCCTTCGATTCAGGATGTGTTGTTTTTCCCTCAAATGAAACCCGAAAAGCAAATTCCGTATTTGGGCGTTGGAGATTATGAAAAAATTGGTATTCGAGAAGACTTGATTCCTATTTTACAGAAATTGAATTTGCTGACGGCAGAAAATTTTAAACCTTATGCCGAAAAAGCCAGTAAATTATTTAATGAAGTTTGTGGAACACGCAAAAAATTAAAGTTGAAATCGGTTAAGAATCCAACTGCTGAAGAGGTTGAAAATTGGCTGAAAAAGTTGGAAGAGGCGAACTTTGAATTGAAGAACTTAGGTTAGGTTTTTGAGGTCATTCCCGAACAAAAACGGAATTAGACTTTAGAATTCGATAAATAATAGGTAAATTGTGGTTTCAAAACTAACACATTTTTTTTAGAGTCCCGTGCTTCGTGTGTTGTCGTAAAATATTGTTTTACACAACTTTGAGGACAAAAGACGGGCAAAAAATTAACGTTTAAACTCCAAAATCTTACAAAACCAATGAGTAACAGTACAGCGTATGGCTATGCCAAGGATGGGAAAATCTATTTAAATGCTTATATGGATTTTCCAGAGCGTGAAATCGGCGTAGTTAAAGAAAGTGAAGAAGCCAGTTTAGAGTATTTTGTCAAGCGTTTTGAGCTTGCTGAAGCTAAAATTGAAATTCTCCAAGAGGCAATTGTTGAAAACCAGAACAAGGGGTCTTTTCTCATGAAATTAATTCACATGAGAACGTATTTGGCAAATTTTGATGGCTTAGGTGATTTTCCCGCTCTTTTTGCCGAATTGGATAAAATGGAGGAAGATATTCGGGAATACATCAAGTCGAACCGAAAGAAAAATCTTGAAATCAAGCAAGCCTTACTTCACGAGGCAAATAATTTCAAAAATACTTCCAACTGGAATTTGGCAGGGCGAAAGTTCCGAGAACTCAAGCTCAAGTGGATTAAAACAGGGGCAGCTATTAAAGACTTTGACGAAGAACTCAACAAAGAATTTGATGAAGCTTTAGAATATTTTTACCAACGCCGTAATAAATATCTGGAAGAAAAACGGCGTATTCTTGAAGAACGAAGCCTGCGTTATCAACAAATCATTGACCGTGTTCGGGATATTAACCGAAATCCTTCAGAAAATGATTTAGCAGAAATTAAGTCGTTGCAAAGCGAATGGCGTACTGTAGGCACGATTGCTAAGAAAAATTTCATTCGGTTATTTCGTTATTTCAAATCAGAAATCGAAACGTTTTACGAAAAAATTAAACGTCGTAGTAATGTTTTACGAAAAGTTGCGGGTAAATTACCGATTGAACAAAAACACTTTTTCTGCGAATATGTTGAGAAGTTGACTGAACCCGATAACGGCGAAAATGTTTCTATCGAAGAAGTCAAAAGTATTCAAGCTCAATGGAAAAAGTTGGGAAAACTCCAACATCCAATGGACAGAGAATATAATACGCGTTTCAAAATTGCATGTAACGAAATTTTCGAAACATTCTTCCTGATGCGAACGGCACGCTGGAAATTTCCGAACTTTGATGATAAAACAAAGTTCGAACAAATTAAAATCCAGATTCGCTTATTGAAAGATAGTATTAAAGAAGACGAAACGGAATTAAGTTTGATTACGGAACGGCATCGTTTCGGGAATCGCCCACCACAAGGAAGTCCTGAAGAGCGGGCGGCAAACTTGAAGCGTATTAATCAAATTAATAAGCTAAAGACTAAAAATCGCATTCTGCGTAAATTGCAAGACCAGCTCCTAGCAAATTACTAAATTGATGCGATAATATATTAGATTATTCAAATGTATTACTTGTTTAAATAGGTCGTAAAACTATGTATTGGACGCTCGAATTGGCTTCTTATTTGGAGGATGCTCCTTGGCCCGCCACGAAAGACGAGCTGATTGACTTCGCTAATCGCTCAGGTGCGCCGTTGGAGGTGGCTGAAAACCTCCAACAATTGGAAGATGACGGACAACCCTACGAAAATATTGAGGAAATTTGGCCCGACTATCCAACTAAGGATGATTTCTTCTTCAATGAAGATGAGTACTAAGGAAAGAAGCATTTAGGTTGCACGAAAATTTGAAACATGGCATAATATTACCTTGCCATGTTTTTTATTTTAGGAAAAAATGAATTTTGAAATAGAGTCTAGATATCGATAAAGATTTGAGTTTCTTAAAAAGAGATTTTAGGCTCTATCAAAATTTTTGATAGGCATATTGTTTTTGTAGGTTGTGAGAATACCACGAAGAAGTAGTTTTGAGCTTTTATAAAATAGAAGATTTGTAATTTCTCTTCTCAAGAATTTTAATGCTCATCAATGGCAAGATAAGTAAAAGTTTGATTAATAAGATGATAGGCAATTTCTCCAAAAGTGGTTGCTCCTGAAAAGCCAATATGAGACTTGTCTAATTGGCCATATAAATAATTTAAAATACAATTACAATTATAAATAATATTACGTTCATTCTCAAAAACCGCTTCTACTTTTTGATGAAATACACTGGTATAACTTTCGAATTTTTTAGAAGTTGTATATTGATTCCCTGTAAATAATGGAGCATAAAAAATAACTTCTTTATTATCAGGATTTAAGCGTTGAAAACTAACATTAATTGTTGCTCCTGCATAATCACACACTAAAGGATAAGAAATATCCATCTGAGAATTTTGGATATAATCATATAAATTAGTTAACTTCCCGTTAATCAAGCAATCCCGAACAGTAAAAGTATTTTCTTGAACTTCAATAGTAATATCATTAGTCGGCTCAAAAACATTTATAATCTCTACACGTGCCACTTGTTCAGAAGGTAATTTAGCTTGTAAAACAACGGCTTTATCGGTATAATTTTTTTGTAAAGTACCATTGAAAGTTTTCGATAGTCTTCCTTGAGCAAATTCAGCTAAGTCCACACCCGCAATTATGCCAATCAATGGGTTGGTATATAAATTTTGGTATTGAGGTGCATTTAGAGCAAAGGAATAATGAATATCTTGTAAAGCAGGTAAAATCAAGAAGTTAAATCCATTTTTATACCCTAATTTACAAATATCTTTTAACTCACTATTATCAAAGGTTTGAATACGAAAGTCAGTAATTAGATCTGTAAAATCAGAGACCATAATTTGCGTTTTATCCATACATCCCGCTTTATCTTTAAAATAAAAATAGGGATTTGTTCCCCCGATCCAATTTCCTTTGGGAAGTTGGGCTAGTAGCTCTTCCTCACCAGATAAAATAAGAATGCGTTTTTGTTTAATGAGTGTACTGACCTCTGTTATAGAGAGGAATTTACTCTCTTGGATACTAGTATTCATATTTATGAGTATATGTTAATTTTATTAGTGAGCTTACCATTCTTTAAAAATATGTTTGAAATCGTTTTGAACAGCGACTGCATACTTATCACATAATTCGTACATCTCATCAATTGCCTCTTGAACGGTTAATTCTCCTGCTGAAATGCGACGGTTATATTCCACCGTTTTAAGTTGAAGCACATAGTTCTGGAATTTGTGCATTCACCAAATCGCGCCACTCTTGCCGTTCTTTAGGCGGAATAGTGTACTTTCTGGGTTTTGTCATTATCTTATGATTGAATAATTTAGGTGTAGATATGAATGTTTTTGTACTTAATGGATAAGAAGGTACTAATAGGGCATCACATTTTTATCAACTGTATAAACATGACAAAAAAAATACCAAAATGTTACATTATTAGGATGGATTTTATTTTAATTGTTGCATGAAGGCAAGTCCTTTATAGATATAGGCAGGGTCATGGGTTTTTGGGATTAGGTGTCTAGGAAGTGGTTGCCCCGTATTATGGATATGAAAAGCATCTTGAAAATTTCTGGTTCTTAGGTATTTACCATAATTTTCATCACACCAACGAATACCATGACGTAAAGCATTTCTTCCTTTAAGTGCATCTACTGAAATACCCATTCGAATAGAGTGGTAACCCATAATTTGTAGTGGACCCCATGAAGTGGCGAGTTGTTTAATTTCGACATCAGAACGACCACGTAAATCTTTTTTGGTTAGTCCTGTGTATATTTTTCGTTGTCCATCTCGTACCCTTTTGAGTTGTTTAAAAATATGAGGTTCAAATCGGCTTTTAGGACGAATATCTGCTGAGCTTTCTAAAATAATGAGTGCCTTGAAAAATGCTGCAGGTAATTTTCGTTTTTGACAAATTTTATCCACTTGTACTCCATAGTTTTTACGAACTTTGTGTAGGGTATAGCGATTGGTAACAGGTTTTAGGAATTTCACAAAAAGCCAATATCCCAAAATAATTAGAATACAGATTTGGAGCAATTTTTTCATTTTCTTTACGTTTTATAAATTTGGATCTTTTATTTATAGCTACTTTTGATTCTTTTAAAATTCTTATTTTCAGTCATTTGAAAAATAAATTGTAAAGTTAGTATTTTTTTGGACTGAGTTTTAATATTGAATATTGTGAAATATTTTAGATAAGGTTTATGGAAAAAACTCAAGAATAGACTGTGAGTATTTCTTTGTGTGAAAAATAAGATTTGTAATCTAACTCTTCAAAATTTCATAAACTTTTAATATATAGAGTTATTCCGATTCATGTTTAGGGTGTACCTTAGTCCAATCAAGTAACGATGTCTTATTTGTCTTTTTAGATTTTATAATTATTCCAACACTTAATGTCTGATTTGTTGCTGAAAGTAACCTTCCAAAAAATTGGTCGAAGATACAGCGTTATGCTATATTTTTTCCTTATTGCTGGTGCATTAGGGACATTTTTTATATCGCTTTGGGTTTTACAGAATGCCTGCCATGTATTGGGTAAGAATTATGTACAAGACATTATCGGAGCAACATCTAACCCTTTTGTAGCATTATTTATTGGACTTTTGGCAACAGCATTAGCCCAAAGTAGTTCAGCGACTGTTTCTGTTACATTGGTTTTTTTGTCTTCAGGATTGTTACGTTTAGATGATGCTGTTCCAATTATTATGGGTGCAAATATTGGTACAACACTAACGAGCAATTTTTTTGCAGTGGGCTATTTTGGAAGCAAAAAACAATTTCGGCGTGCTATCTCGGCTGCCACTTTGCATGATTTTTTTAATGTTTATACTGCCGTTATTCTTTTCCCACTAGAATATTATTTTCAAATTGTGTCTCGCCCTGCTCAGTACCTGAGTCGTCATGTATTTGTATTTTCAGATGCTCAACGAGAGTTTTTGAATTTTGAACTGGATATAGGTAATAAGATTTTTATGTGGATTGGTGATTTTTTTCATCAACACACCTTTCTACCTACTATTTCTGCCTTTGTAATGTTATTAATCGCTTTTAAATTTTTTTCTTTGACTTTACGAAATATGATTATGCGAGGAACGGAGTTTCCAGTCCATAATTTTATTTTTGGCTCAGAATTAAAATCTCTATTTTCAGGTATTTTATTAACAGGCATTGTGCAATCTAGCTCAGCTGTTACTTCTATCTTAATCCCTTGGGTAGTTGAGAAAAGAGTAACACTGAAAAAAGTTTTTCCTTTTTTGATGGGAGTAAATCTGGGTACAACACTCACGGCATTATTAGTTGCTTTTGGACAAAATCATGTAGCAGTAAGTTTAGCATTGGTTCATGTTTTTTTCAATACGATGGGAATTCTATTATTTCTTCCCATTAAACGATTGCGTTATATTCCTTATTGGTGTGCAAAACGACTAGGGAGGTTAGTCTGGAAAAATCAACTAATTGGTTTATTATACATCTTGATGATTTTTTTCGTAATTCCCTATTTACTCATTTCACTTTCTTAGCCAATCCTTATTTTTAATAAACTGATAATCAGTAATTTAAAATTTATTTGTTAAATATTTATTCTAAGTAGTTAGGGTAAATATTTAAAATAAGAATCAAACTTTTTGTTGTGAAATGACTTCCGTCATTTTTCGATTAGGTTAAAATTATGAATTTTGAAGTATCTAAGATTACATTACAATATTCAAGACGCATGACTATCATTTTTTTTCTTATTGGAATCAGCTTAACAGTTGCTTTGGTATTTTTGGGAGCGTTTTTATGGTCAGTAAAAACGGGACAGTACGAAGATAGTTATACGCCATCGGTACGAATTTTATTTGACGAAAATTATGGAAATAACACAAACGAAAAAAACTCACGAAGTCAGGATTGAGACTTTTGAGTATGACAACGTCTCGTCCCGCAATTTTGCCTATGCAACAATGTTTTGGGGCGTGGTTGGAATGTTAGTTGGGGTGTATGCCGCCTCACAGTTGTTTATGCCCGAACTTACGCTCGGGTTGCCTTACACGACTTTCGGACGGATTCGTCCGATACACACAAATGCAATTATTTTTGCTTTTGTGGGGAATGCTATTTTTGCAGGAGTTTACTACTCTTTACAGCGTCTTCTGAAAACAAGAATGTTTAGCGATGCCCTCAGTAAGTTTCACTTTTGGGGGTGGCAACTTATTATTTTGTTTGGTGCGATTACGTTAGCTTTGGGATATACTAGTAGTCATGAGTATGCTGAATTAGAATGGCCTCTTGATATTGCAATTGCAGTAGTTTGGGTTGTTTTCGGTATTAATATGATTGGTACAATTATCAAACGCCGTGAGCAACACATCTATGTAGGTATTTGGTTTTACTTAGGTACTTGGGTTACGGTAGCGTTATTACACATTTTCAATAACTTAGAGATTCCTTGGAGCTTAATGAAAAGCTATCCTATTTATTCGGGTGTTCAAGATGCACTTGTACAGTGGTGGTATGGACATAATGCAGTAGCTTTCTTTTTGACGACTCCTTTCTTAGGGTTGATGTATTATTATTTACCAAAAGCTGCAAATCGACCTGTTTATTCTTATCGGCTTTCGATTGTACACTTTTGGTCATTGATATTTATTTATATTTGGGCTGGTCCTCACCATTTACTTTATACTGCATTGCCTGACTGGGCGCAAAATTTAGGAACAGCATTCTCTATTATGTTGATTGCTCCTTCTTGGGGTGGTATGGTAAATGGACTTTTAACGATGCGTGGTGCATGGGATAGAGTACGTGATGATGCCATTTTGAAATTTATGGTTGTTGCCTTGACAGGTTACGGAATGGCTACCTTCGAAGGTCCGATGTTAGCTCTACAAAATGTCAATGCTCTTGGACACTATACGGATTGGGTGCCAGCACACGTACATATTGGAGGATTAGCTTGGAATGGTTTCTTAACCTTCGGGATGCTTTACTGGATGATACCACGAATGTTTAACACAAAATTATACTCTCCTCAGTTAGCTAATACTCATTTCTGGATAGGAACATTAGGTATTTTATTCTGGGCAATTCCGATGTATTGGGCTGGATTTACACAAGGTTTGATGTGGAAACAATTCAATGCAGACGGAATGTTACAGTATCCTGACTTTTTAGAGACAGTTATCCGAATTATTCCAATGTATGCTTTACGAGCATTTGGTGGGCTTTTATATTTAACAGGAATGTTGATGTTAGTTTTCAATTTGGTTAAAACAATTGGACAAGGGACATTCTATGCAAACGAAAAAGCAGAAGCTCCAGCTCGACATAGTCATGAAGAAGAAAATGAATTTTGGCACAGAGTTTTGGAACGCAAGCCAATGTTGATGTTATTAATGGCTGGGTTACTAATTATTGCAGGTTCAATGAGTGAATTAGTTCCTACGATGATGGTAAGTGCTAATGTTCCAAAAATTGAAAGTGTAAAACCATATTCGCCACTTGAGTTACAAGGACGTGATATTTACATTCGTGAAGGTTGTAATGTGTGTCACTCACAAATGATTCGACCTTTCCGAAGTGAAACAGAACGTTACGGAGAGTACTCTAAAGCAGGTGAATATGTTTATGACCATCCATTCTTGTGGGGATCAAAACGAACAGGTCCTGATTTACATCGTGTTGGTGGAAAATATCCTGATTCATGGCATTATAATCACATGATGGATCCTACCTCAACTTCTGATGGATCAATTATGCCACCTTATCCTTGGTTATTTGAGAATACATTAGATAACTCAGTTTTGGCTGCTAAAATTTCTGCCCTACAAACGTTAGGTGTGCCATATGTTGAGGGTTATGGTGATGGAGAAGCTCAAAAAGACTTGGATAAACAAGCAGATAAAATTGTTAAAAGTCTGAAAGAAGCAGATATTGAGATTTCAAAAGATAAAGAAATTGTTGCCTTAATCGCTTATTTACAGCGACTTGGAACGGATATTAAGGCATCACAAGAATAAAGCTTTCTTACCGCTTATAAACGATTTTTGTTTAATGTGTCTTGATGTACGCAGTTATCCGATGGTCTTTGATAGTCGGATAACCTTCGGTACATCTTTTTTTAAAATCGGAATCTTATTCCATTTTTCTATCTATTAACTCTTAAATCGTTCCATTTTATGAAACAAAATGTATTACAAGCTTCCCTCGAAGGTATAGAAATTTTCCCATTAGTTGCATTAGTACTTTTCTTTGGTGTATTTGTTTACGCTGTCGTTAGAAGTATTATTGTGGATAAGTCTTTCGTTCGTAAAATGTCAGAGATGCCTTTAGAGCTAGATACTGAGGGATTCAAGGAAGATAATGCTAAAAACCCAATTACATAAATTAGAAAATTATGAATCGGACAAAAATAACTATATCGTTAGGCGTATTGATGAGTTTTTCCTCATCACTTTGGGCGCAAACGAGTACCCCCGCAAGCTTTATTAGAAGTCTGAGCGGAGAGGAGGTCATGTTTCTTGGAATTTTTGCCTTTTTGGTTGTTGCAGTAATCGGCACGTTACTAATTGTTTTGTTGCAATTAGCTCAAATTATGCAACATATTGATCCTGAAGAGCAAAATGAAGAATCTTTTATGAATAGATTATTGGATTTTGTGACATTCAAAAATATCCAATTATTCACAGGTGTGAATCGAGATGAAGAAATTCCAGGACACAACCATGATGGAATTACAGAATTGGATAATGGAATGCCACCTTGGTTAGCTTATTTCTTTTATGCTACAATTATTTTTGGAGCAGTTTATTTGATGCATTATCGAGTTTTACAAACAGGAGCCTCAGCCGCTGAAGAATATGAAGCAGAAATGGCAGAAGCAGCTCTTTTATATAAAGATGGTGTAAAAGTGAAAATTGAGCTGCTGACTGATGCCTCAGTTATTGAAGCTGGAAAAGCAATCTACACTAAAAATTGTAAGAACTGTCATGGCGATTTAGGACAAGGCTTGATTGGTCCTAACTTGACAGATGAATATTGGTTACATGGTGGTGATATTGAAAGTGTATTCAATACTATTTTAAACGGGGTACCTGCAAAAGGGATGATTTCTTGGAAAGGAAAATTATCTGATCAACAAATGCTTGAAGTGGCGAACTTTGTAAAATCTTTGAAAGGTACAAATCCTCCTAATCCAAAAGCTCCACAAGGAGAAAAGGAGAAGGAATAGTTCTAAGATAAATTGTATTTCTTGTTGAACTCCCGTAAAATGAGCATTTTGCGGGAGTTTTTTATTAATAATCAGTTGTCATGATACAAGAATCTCAACTGTTAAATTAAATTTGTAAATAGATTTTTGATTTATAAGATAAGATGGAGATTTTAGATGCCATAATTTTAGGAATTATTCAAGGATTGACCGAATTTTTACCTGTGAGTAGTAGTGGGCATATTGCTCTAGCTGAAGCGATGTTATCAGATGGAAAACAACTTTCTGCAGATGATAATTTACTTTTAACAGCTATTCTTCACTCGGCAACAGCTTTGAGTACGATAGTGATTTTTCGAAAAGATATCTTTCAGATACTACAAGGTTTAGTCAAATTTGAATGGAACGAATCAACTCAATTCGCTGGTAAAGTTATTTTGTCTATGATTCCTGTGGGAATTATTGGAGTATTTTTCAAAGATGAAATAGAAGTATTTTTTCAAGGGAATATCTTATTAGTTGGAGTTATGTTATTGCTAACAGGTTTTTTGTTATTGTTTACTCACTATGTGAAACCTGTTAAAGGAGAGAAAGTTAGCTTTTTTAGAGCATTTATTATTGGACTGGCACAAGCTATTGCAATTATGCCAGGCATTTCTCGATCAGGGGCTACAATAGCAACTGCCTTATTATTAAAAACGGATAAAGTCCACGCTGCACGATTTTCTTTTTTGATGGTTTTACCTCCAATATTTGGTGCTACCTTATTGGAAATCAAAGATTATATGGAAGTTTCGGTAGTACAAGAGAGCATTTCAATAGTAGCTTTGAGTGCAGGGTTTTTCGCCGCTTTTTTGACAGGATTATTAGCATGTCGCTGGATGATTGAGTTGGTCAAAAAAGGAAAGTTATTTTATTTTTCGCTATATTGCTTTGCCGTAGGAATGATTGCGATTGGAGTAGCTCTTATAAATTAAAAAGTATTGAATACGCACATAATGCGTTTTGTTGAGAAGATGTTTTTTAATAAATAATAAGTATAAAACATTAAATATAAGCTTATTGACTTAAAAAATCTGTTTGGTAGATAACTTCAATAGTTTAGCAAAATAATATGAAATTCGAAGTAAAACGTTTTCAGTTCAAAGAAAAATTCCTCTTTTGATTCAAGTTATAGTTAAAACAATTTTTTAGGATAAACATAAAAATGAGCGAAACTAACAAAACGACTCCCGAAATCTCTGAAGATAAAAAATTGACTAAGAAACAGTATGAAAAAGAACTTGTTCGCTTACAGGTTGAATTGGTCAAGTTGCAAGCGTGGGTGCGGGTGAATAAACTGAGAGTGGTCATTATTTTTGAAGGTAGAGATGCAGCAGGAAAAGGAGGAACAATTAAACGAATTGCTGAAAAGATGAATCCTCGTGTGTGTCGAATTACAGCACTGCCTGCTCCTACTGAACGACAAAAAACACAATGGTACTTTCAAAGATATGTTGCAGAATTGCCTGCAGGTGGTGAGATTGTGTTATTTGACAGAAGTTGGTACAACCGAGCAGGGGTAGAGCGGGTGATGGGGTTTTGTACTGAAGAAGAACATGCTGAGTTTTTACGGTCTTGCCCTGAATTTGAGCGGATGCTTATTCGTTCAGGAGTTATCTTATTAAAATATTGGTTTTCAGTAAGTGAAGACGAACAAGAGCGACGTTTTCAGGAACGTGTACACGACCCTACTAAACGTTGGAAGTTTAGTACAATGGACTTAAAATCACGGGAAAAGTGGACAGAATATTCTCAAGCTAAAGATGAAATGTTTGCTTATACAGATACTAAACAAAGCCCTTGGTTTGTAGTTCAGTCAGATAATAAAAAGAAGGCTCGTTTGAATTGCATTACCCATTTATTGAGTCAAATTCCTTATGAAGATGTAACTGATGCTGTCTTTTTGAAGGAATTGCCTGAGCGTCCGCCTTCACGAAGATATCTTCGTACACCTTATGAAGAACAAACTTTTGTTCCAGAAGTTTATTGATGTCTTTTATAAAAAACTAAGAATCAAATATTTTATTAAGGTCAGGTACATAAACCTGACCTATAAATTTATACAAAAAATTGATAACTAGAATTTTAATTCAAAAAGTCTCTAATATTGAAGAACAAATTTGTAACATGTCTAATAAGATTTTAGTGGGTAACATTGAGTAGATTAATACTAAAATATTTATAAGCAATGCGATTTTGTAATATCTGTTTTTATTTCTTGCTCCAATGATACTTATACTAAATGATAAGAGCATTGGTAAAAAGAAATAAAAATTTAAAAAAATATCAATAGAAGTATCTACCAGTTCTCGTTTTGAATTTGAAAATATATTAGCTATAATAATAAACATATTTCGAAAACCTATCAGTACAGTATGGAGGATTATTACTATATCAAATTTTAATTTTGTAATTAAGATAACTACTGTAATAAGTATAGATATGAGAGATAAATGTTTTTTCATTAATGATGTAAGATAATAAATTTTTGATTTGTCTCAAATTCTTAATAAACTGAAAATCAATAATACGGATATATTCTGAGATATATTTTGATACGCCATTTAATTTTGTGACCTTTGTTATAGACTTATGTTCGGAATCTTAAAAGCGCAACAAAATGGACAAAACTCAAATTTTCAATAATCTGGCTCAAAAATACGGAATTAGTGTAGAGGCAGTACAGGAAATGGCTGGAGCTTTACAGCGCGGAAATCTGACTATGGCACAATTTAGCCACCCTGACTTGGGTGGAATGGGACAATGGATGCAAGGTGGAATGACTATGGTGGGGGATATGTTTAATAACCAACTTAAATATACAGTTGATGGGCTTTGCAATGATTTAGTCTGGGAAATGAACCAAAATCCCACTACTTTTGCGCCACCACCTTCGAACCACCCTGTAACATGGTATCCTGCTAATTTAGGAGTACCTTCGGCTTCAGGGTCGCAAAATAGTACACAATATGCTTATTTTCCACATGTAAACCGTTTGGCTGTCCAAATGAATGGTGTTACTAATATTTATGATACTACAGGTTATACGATTTATGGCTTCGGACAACAACAACCGAATGTTACATTTTTAACTTTTTCTACGCAAGTTGGACTCGTCCAATTGAATCAGTTCCCACTTGCTAATATTTAATCTTTTGATAAAACCTTTGATAAAGATTAGACTTTAGTTAAGAGCTTTATTTTCATACACATCTAAAAAAATCTACTTGAATTAAATCTTGAAAACCTTTCGCTATTTTATCACAGGCGCAACAGGATTAGCAGGCAGTTATATTTTAAAAAAATTAATTGCTGAAAAATGTATTGTTCGTGCCTTGAAGCGCCCGACCAGTAGCCTGAAATTGGTTGATAATCTTAGAGTTGATCCGAATGCTACAATCGAATGGGTAGAAGGAGATTTAGGAAATATTCACCAGTTAAGTGATTATATACAAGATATAGATTATGTTATTCATTGTGCAGGACTAGTTTCTTTTCGAGAAAAGGATCGCCCCAGATTATTGAAAATCAATGCTGAAGGGACAGCTAATTTAATTAATGTTTGTTTGGAATCAGGTATAAAGAAATTCTGTCATATTAGTTCAATTGCAGCTTTGGGGAATTCTGGAAGCTCGACTGTTACTGAAAAAGATACTTGGGACAATCGAAATTCGGCATCTGTTTATGCTGTTTCAAAACATCTTGGTGAACGGGAAGTTTGGCGAGGAATTGCGGAAGGGTTACCTGCTGTGATTGTCAATCCTTCGGTTATTTTAGGAGTCGGAAACGGAAATCAAAGTAGTGGGCGTATTTTTCAGCATATTTTAGAAAACAAAAATTATTACCCCATAGGTGAGCTAAATGTTGTTGATGCTGAGGATGTTGCGAATGCGGTTTTTCAACTTTTAAAGTCGGATATTCAAGGAGAAAGATTTATTCTTAATGCCCAAAAAATTTCCTACCAAACGCTATTCCAGAACATTGCTCAAGCTTTTGGGCAGGCTCCGCCATCATTCCAACTGAATGAGAAAATGCTAAAATTTTTGTATTTTTTTGGGAAGTTACTTAAACCATTTGGTGTCCAAACTGGATTAAACAGCGATACACTCAAACGTTTGTTAGATACACCGTCTTATGATGGTACAAAAATCAAAACTCAGCTTAATTTTCAGTACACGGATATCCAACAAAGTATTACGCAAGTATGTAAACAGTACCAAAAGATGAGATTAGGTTAGATGAATTATATCTGAATGAGTGTCGATTTAAATTTTGTATTATATTAATTATAAGATATTCTGTACTACCCACAATGGCATAGAATTATATTTTTAACTGAAATTATGTTTCTTACTGAAGATCCCAATTCCAATCAAAAACATCAGGGATTGGCTCAAAAATTTGAACAAAGTCTTCAAACCAAAGAGAATTTTTATCTAAGTTCGGAAGAATTCGAATATTTAATTGATTATTATGTTCAAAAAAATGACCTCCCCAATGCCCTCATGGCATGTGAAAAAGCCATTGAATGGCAGTATTCTCCTGATTTTCGGGCAAAAAAGGCAGAGCTACTCTTTGAGTTACAGCGACCTGCCGAAGCTCTTTCCGAAATTCGGAATGCTCGTCAGATTATGCCTTATGATTCGGAACTTAAAATATTAGAGTCTGAAGTTTTATTGAAGTTAGGACAAGTGGACAAAGCACAAATAGTATTAAAAGAAGCACTTATCCTCTCTGAAACTAAAGATGAAATTTATTATTTATTGGGTGAAACTAAACGCAAAACCAACCAAATACAAGAAGCAGTTCTTTATTACAAAAAAGCATTAGAGTGTAATCTCAAACATGAAAATGCACTGTATGCATTGACGGATGGCTTAGAATTTTTAGGTAAACTTGAAGAAAGTGTTCCCTTTTATCAGAGCTTTACGAATGAAAATCCTTTTTCAGCTTATGCTTGGTTTGTTTTAGGTTTGATTTATAATAAATTAGGAAATTTTCAAAAAGCTTGTGAGTCTTATGAATATGCCATTGCTTTAGACGAAAATTTTGGACAAGCTCATTTTCATTTGGGTTGTACCCTGATGAATCTTGAAGAATTTCCATTAGCATATGAAGCCCTTCAAGAGGCTCTAAAATATGAACAAAGTGCGGAATTGTATTGCCAGCTTGCTAATAGTTTGGAGAAAACAATGCATTATGAACGAGCCTTAACGTTTTATAAAAAAGCCCTTGAGCTTGATAAACAATATCCAGACGCATGGTATGGTGTGGGAATTTGTCTGGCAAGTCTACAAAAATGGTTTGAATCTTTACACTTTTTTCGTAAAGCCATTCAATTAAATGCTGAAATTCCCCAATTCTGGGCGGGACTTGCCGAAGCTGAGAATGAAATAGGAAATTGGGTTTCGAGTATTGAAGCGTATGAAAAAGCAATTACTCTTGATCCTACTGAACCAAATTTGTGGTTGAATTGGGCATTGATTTATTATCAACAAGGAGGTTACCAAGAAGCTGCTGATTTAGTTTTAGAAGGGTTGGAAGAATCTCCCATGAATCCGAGTTTGTTGTATCATGCTACGGCATATTTGATGTTAGCAGGAAAATTTCAAGATGCTTTTGAATATCTCGAAAATGCGCTCATTTTGGATCATGAAGGACATTCCATTTTGTTTGAGTTCTTTCCCCATTCGGAAGCTCGCCAAGCGATTGATAAAATTATAAATCAATTTTCATAAATTTGGTCTAATTTTTTATGGCTAATTGTCCACAAGCCGCATCAATGTCTTTGCCTCGACTTCGGCGAACATTGACTAATACTTTTCGTTGTTCTAAATATTTGACAAAACGCTCAAAATTTGCCTCAGAAGCATTGACAAAATCGGCGTTAGTAATGGGGTTATATTCGATAATATTGACTTTTGAAGGAAAATGTTTCGTAAACCGATATAATTCTTCAGCATCTTTTAGAGAATCATTAAATCCCTGAAAAACAATATATTCGTACGTAACTTTATTTTTAGTTTTTGAAAAATAATATTTCAAAGCATCTCGTAAAACTTTCAAAGAATTACTTTCATTAATTGCCATGATGGTGTTTCGTTTGGCATCATTTGCAGCATGAAGTGATAAAGCCAAATTGAATTTTACGTTATCATCTCCTAATTTCCGAATCATTTTTGCCACACCTGCAGTAGAAACTGTAATTCGTTTGGAAGCAATGTTTAGTCCTTCTTTGGAAGTTAAATAATGAACCGATTTCAGCACATTGGTATAATTCAAAAGTGGTTCACCCATTCCCATATAAACGATGTTGGAAAGTGGCTTTTCGAAATGTTGCTCTGCTAATTGATTGATTAATACGACTTGATCATAGATTTCACCAGCATCCAAATTTCGACTTCTATTCATATAGCCCGTAGCACAAAATTTACAGGATAAGGAACAGCCCACTTGTGAAGAAATACAGGCAGTCATGCGAGTATCAGTTGGAATTAAGACACCTTCAACTAAATGCCCATCAACAAGTCGAAATAAAATCTTGATAGTGCCATCATTGGATTGCTGTTCAGTATGAATTTTAAGAGGACGAAGGTCAAAATTTTCAGTTAATAATTTTCGTAAGTTCAAAGATAGTTCGGTCATTTCATCAAACGAACGAGCCGATTTTTTCCAGATTCGAGCATAAATTTGTTTGGCACGAAAGGCTTTTTCACCCATTTCGACTAGAGCCGTCTTGAGCTCTTCTAGAGTCATTTGTCGAATTAGGCGTTTGGTGTTTTTAGGTTTCTGTTTCAAAGATTGAAGAGTGCTTTTCCCTTGATTATCGGATACTTGTGTTATCATGATACAAAATTACGAAAAAAAGACCTACTCCATTAAGAAAATGGAATAGGTCATCTAAAATTCAAAAAAATATAATTTCTATTTATCTTTTATTTACCAAATCCACCGCCTTTGCTTCGCATACTTCCTGACGAACTTCGGGAGGTGGAAGAAGAAGATGACGAAGAGGAATAACTACTTGCCGAGCGGCTTTTGCTTGACCAAGAGCTTTTGGATGACCGTCGATTATAAAAACTTGGATTCGATTTTCTCATGTATGAGCTTCGAGTTCCGTAAGCATAGCCACCGCTTGAGGTTCGTCCGTAGTAAGGTCGTCCTGTACCATAGTAATTGCTTCGATAATCCATATAATGACTTCGATAAATCATAGGTCCTGTTAAGGCAGAAAATAACGTAGTCATCATGGCGTATTTGCCGTAGAATTCCCAGAAAGAAGAGCCATCACTTCGCTGTTTCCATTGTCCATATTTTTCGTTTCCTACATAATTACTAAATCCTGCTGGAGCCACTTCCTTGGATACTTTACCGTCTTTTTTGGAAGCGATTTCCATTCCCATATTATTTTCATTTCGGAAAAAATAATCTTCAGAAACTTGTTTACGAGAGGTAATTTCTTCTACCAATTCTAAATTAGAATCCGTTGCTGAAGGTCTCATCTTCAAGGAGTCAACTTCTTGAGTACTATTTGATTTCGATTTACTAGTGGAGTTGGTTGTTGACTGAGTATTTTGCTGAAATTTAGTGAGTTGGAATGGAGCATGCGTAGCATTATAAGAAGTATTTTTTGACTTTGGAACTTCCTTGATAATCTTGTAAACGTGAAAATACTTATCTTCGAAAGACCCCTCTTCAACATCCATATCGTGCAAGATAATCGTAAAGTTTTCGAGTGAACTCATCTCTTTAATTAGTTCATCCACAGGATTTTTAACAAATTTCTTTTTCTTTTGATTATCGCTACTGCATCCGCACGAATTCAGTATCATTGGTACACAAAAGAGTAATAAATACGTGAATCGTTTCATGATTAAATGGTTTTCAAATGTGTTTTGTGAAAAATGAGGTTTATAAATGTATAAGAAAGTTAAATTAAAGATAACAAATTGGAATGATGTCACAACAGAAAATTATTTCAACACTCTAAATTTGATATTTAAATGAATAAACTTAACGAGGCAAAATATTTGAAATTTCAAAATCTTGAGCATAAACACCAGCCGAAACTTCAAGCTCAGTTTCACTCCAACGAGAAATAGAGATACATTTTTCTTCGCTATTATCCTCAAAACTCCATTCGATAAAACGATAACGTTCTCGTTCATCTAAGTCGCGAAAATAACCTTCACTTTCTTCGGTCATATAATAGGTAGTACCTTGATAGACAATCTCTTTTGGTGGAACATCATTTTGCATAATAGCGTTCCGAATTTGTTGACCACCCACTGTATTGACTGCATCAGACTTAACTCGAAAGCCTAACCCTGATTCATTTTGTCTTGGATAGCCCAATTCTCCCATTTTGATTTTTTGGGACATCGTGATGACTAGTTCACCATCTTCTTCATCAAGGTGCATAAAAATGATCTCAATACCATCATGTAATTTGTATTCAGTCGTTTTGCCTGAACGTCCCCAATCGTATTGATAAACTCCCTTTACTTCCCATGTTCTAGCTTCATAGTCAAGCATATACCCTTTCTTCAAATCCCAAAGCGTAATTTCTTCGGGAAGCAATGGAAACTCCTCTTCCTCTGGTCGTTTTTTATTTTTACCTTTAAATTTATCGAAAAATTTACCAAATGCCATAGTTGTTTTTTGTTTTACTTGGTCTTAATTTGACTAAAAAAAGTATTCAAAATAACCCCAAAAATCATTGAAAAGTGAATCACAAAGTTAAATATAAAATTCGGCTAAAAATTCGAAAAGAAGATTTTCCACCGAACTTCAAAATTAAAAATAACATATTTTCAAAAAAAGTAGGGATTTTTGCACACTTTCAGGCTAAAAAGTTGAAAAGACCGTTCTCTAGCCTTCAACTTTATAACCTAAATTATGATTAAAAAATCAAATATTTAATTTATTAATATTGCTTATTCATGTCAAAACATTATATTTTAAAAGTCAGTTGTGATGACCGTAAAGGTCTAGTTTATAAAACATCAGGTATTTTTTATAAACAAAACTTTAATATGGTTGAGAATGCTGAATTTGTGGATAGTGAAAGTCGACGTTTTTTTATGCGGTCTGAGGTTGTAGGTGAAGTAGAGTCAGATAAATTAATGGCTGATTTACGGAAAGCTTTGCCTGAGAATGCTCAAATTTCTTTTCGTCCCAAAATAAAAAAGCGAATTGTTATTTTGGCTACAAAAGAATACCATTGTTTAGGAGATTTATTACTGCAAGCTTATTTTGGAGATTTAGAGGCAGAAATTTTGGCAGTGATTAGTAACCATGATATTTTACGTGGATTAGTCGAAAAATTTGGTATTCCATATCATTTTGTATCCCATGAAAATATGAGTCGCTCTAAACATGAGGCTGATATCGCAGAGATTATTCGATCTTATGAGCCTGATTATTTGGTACTTGCAAAATATATGCGTATCCTATCACCTGATTTTGTAAGTCCATACAATAATCGAATTATTAATATTCATCATTCATTTTTGCCCGCTTTTATTGGAGCAAATCCTTACCGTCAAGCATTTGAAAGAGGGGTGAAAATTATTGGTGCAACGGCTCACTTTGTCAGTAATGAATTAGATGAAGGTCCAATTATTAAGCAAAATATTACAGATGTTAATCATCAAAAAAATCCTGAAGCACTCTCCAAAGCAGGTAAAGATTTGGAGAAGGTTGTTTTAGCAAATGCCCTAAAGTTGGTTTTTGATGAACGGGTTTTTGTACATGGTAATAAGACAGTCATTTTTGATTAGATTTTGAAAAAAAAGACGATGAAAATTTAATGATAAAATCGTATATTTGATCTTCCTCTAAAGAAATTCCTTTCCGTCGTTTTACTATAAAATTTTAATGATAAATGATTGGAGGGAATTTAGGTTTTATCAGAAAATCCCAAAAGTGAAATTGAAAGTCATGAAAAAAATTCTCGTGCCAGTTGATTTTTCTCAAGAAGCCATGTACGCCGTGGATTTGGCGTGTCAGATTGCTCGTAAAAATCGAGCTGAGATTACACTACTACATATTATCGAAGATTTTCAGAGTGTAAGTCGTTGGGATAAAGAGGCTTCTGCTGGAAAATCGTATGATGCCTTAACGGATGCAGCCACAAATTTTGCCAATTATCAAATGGATAAAATTGAAAAAGCTGAAGAAAATGACGGGTTACATTTTGCTCGAAAGATTCGTTTTGGGAACCCTTTTAAGCATGTCTCGAAAAGTATGGCAGAAATGGAAGCGGATTTAGTGGTGATGGGTTCGAGAGGTGTAAGTGGATTGGATGAGGTGGTGTTAGGCTCGAATACAGAACGTATGATGCGGTTTGCAAAATCCCCTTTAATTACCGTTAAGAAGCAGACACAATTGGATGGGCTTCGTAAAATTGTTTTTGCGAGTGATTTCTCGAAAGAAATAGCAGGAGTAGTGATGACTCATCTCAAAAAATTTCTACATTTATTAACAGATGTTGAGCTACACCTATTGAAGGTACATACACCTTCGAATTGGGCTACTACTCGATATTCTACTCAGCAACTTCAAGAGTTTGCAAAAGCACATCATTTACAAGAGTTTCATCTTCAACTATATAATGAACTAGATGAAGAGTCTGGTATTCACAACTTTGCCCAAGATATTAATGCCGATATTATTGCAATGGCTACGACAGGACGAACGGGTATGAGTCGAATTTTTACTGAAAGTATCTCTGAAGGAGTTGTGAATCATTCGAATCGTACTACGTGGACACTAAGTACACGACACTTATAAGTAAAATGCTATCTTTCATCCTGCCAAAACCTGTTTACACAAGAGACTAAGTTCTTATAATTGAGTTTAAAATTTTGAATCTCATTATTTGTAAATTACATATAGTGTTTATGATTTTAAAGAATAATCTCTACAGAAATTTATACTAAAATTACAAACAGTTCCCTATTTTTACACTGTATTCCACATTTCAGAGTTCGATTTATTCACTAAAAAATTTGCTAATGAACAACTACATCGCTCTATATCATACGCATAAAACCGTAGTCATTTTGTTTTTGCTATTGTATTTAGTTAAAACAGTTTTATTGTTTGTTAATCAGGATACACTTGAGAAATTTACGAAAATCACTAAAATTCCTGAAATGATTATTAGTTTCATCTTTTTAGCGACGGGTCTCTCAATGCTTTACATTTGGACAGAAATACGGTTGTTTCAATGGATAAAATTTAGTGTGATTGCTGTGGCTATTCCTTTGGCAGTAATTGGATTTAAGAAGAAAAATAAAATTTTAGCTACCTTATCATTTCTATTGATCATTACGGCTTATGGATTGGCAGAAATGAATAAACGTCGTCAGAATATTGAGAAAACATATGACGAAACGGCTACGATGACAATTATGGGCAAACAACTTTTTAATAGTAATTGTATTATTTGTCATGGAGATGATGGCAAACTAGGACAGGCGGGTGCAAAAGACCTATCTATCAGTAAATTATCAAAGGAAGAGATTGTTTCAATTGTGACAACAGGTCGGAATTCGATGCCACCTTATAAGAAATATTTTACACCCGAAGAAATTGAGGCAATTGCTGATTATGTAAAAACTTTACGGAAATAAATTATAAATCACTGTATTATACAAAAAAGACCGACTTGATAATCAACTAAGTCGGTCTTTTTTGAGAATTAACCTTTCCCTTGAAAATTTAACAATTATTAAGCCTGAAAATCAGATTTGTCTCTCTTTGTTTTACGTTATCGTCACATAAAGCTCTTATTTTTGTGCCATAAGGTAATCTTAATAAGTTATCGTTTTTTATGGTTCATTTCAAATAACCTTATGAAAATCAAAATTTTATCAATATTAAAGTATCTGCTTTCCTTTGCTTTAGCTATTGGACTTTTCTACTTTCTTTACCGAGAGCAAGATATGGGTTCGATGATAGAACGGTTTTATAATCTACGTTGGGAATGGATTTTAGCAGGAATGTTTTTAGCACTACTCAGTCATTTTGTACGTGCATGGCGTTGGACAATTGTCCTAAAACCACTTGGTTATCAGCCCAGTAATTTTAGCTCATTTTTAGCAGTCATGGTAGGATATTTAGCCAATTTAGCACTACCTCGTATGGGTGAATTTAGTCGTTGTATGATTTTGCGCCGTACTTCAGATGTACCTGTAAATGTATCCTTTGGAACAGTGATTACCGAACGAGTCATTGACCTATTTTTTTTAGTGATTGTTTGTGCTTCGGTAGTCTTATTAGAATTTGATAAACTAGGAGGAATTCTTGCTGAACAGTTTGGAAATCAATCTGATGCAAGTGCTATGACTTCCAAACTAATTACCTTATTTGTTTTATTGGCAGTAGGAATATTAGGTGTGGTTTTGCTGTTTATTTTCAAGGAACATATCAAAAAACTATCTTTTTATGGTAAAATCCGAGATTTTATAGTTGGTTTGAAAGATGGACTCCTGAGTATTGGAAAAATTGCTCCTAAGTCTCGTTATGCGTTTATCTTTCATTCCGTCATGATTTGGTTTTTATACTATTTGACTTCTTATGCGTTATTTTCTGCGATGGAAGAAACGGCACATTTAAGTGCTTTATGTGCGCTTTCGGTTTTGGCAATGACTTCAATTAGTATGGCAATGCCTGTTCAGGGTGGAATTGGAATTTATCATGTGGTGATAGCTACTACTTTGATGGCGTATGGCTTACCTGAAAACTTGGGTAAAGATACGGCTCTTTTATTACACAGCACGCAGACATTTACCGTTATTATTTTTGGATTGATTTCCTTGGTAATTAGCTTATTAATAAAAAAAAATAATCTTATTCATTCATCAAATGTGCCAACTCATGAACACCAAACACAAAATTCGAACGCTTGAAGAACTTCAATCTTATTCTCAAAAATGGAAGGAAGAAGATGAAAAAGTAGTGTTTACGAACGGTTGTTTTGATATTTTGCATTTAGGGCATATTGATTATTTGGAAAAGGCACGTCAGAAAGGAACTCGCTTGATTGTTGGGTTAAATTCGGATGCCTCTGTGAAACGACTCAAAGGTGAGAGTCGTCCTATTAATCCTGAGTATGCGAGAGCCAGATTATTAGCTGCTTTGCAATTTACAGATGCTATCGTGATTTTTGAAGAAGATACCCCTTTAAAATTAATAACTACTTTATTACCAGATGTTTTAGTCAAAGGAAGTGACTACTCAATTGAGAATATTGTAGGGGCAAAAGAGGTAATGGCTAACGGTGGAGTAGTCGAAACAATTGATTTCGTAGAAGGTTATTCGACCACTCAAACCATTGAAAAAGTGGAAATGCAGTAAAAAACAGCTTTGTACTGTCGTGCGCCAAAAATTTTACTTCCGACCCTAATCAATGTACTGCCCTCTTCCAAAGCAATCGGAAAATCATTGCTCATTCCCATTGATAAGCTCCGCAAAATGCAAATTTGGTGTATTTGAAAAATTACTTTTAATGTATCCAAATAATTTTTTCAAACCTCGAAATTCTTTCTAAACTTGGTCTGTATCTGAGGTATTTGTTGCCATTCCTATCAAACCTAAAATTTGCATATTTTTTAACTTTTCTAACTCTTCAGACTTCAATAAATCCAGTAATTCTGTTTCTGGCTTAGTTGTTTCTTCAGGAATGTGAATTTGGAGCAAACAATTTAAGACTTGTTTATTAATCCCTTTGAGGAGATAAAAATTGCAAACCACATAAATCAAATCTGCAAAGAGAACCATATATTTGACTTTATTTTTACCAAAAATACGTACTCTGAAATCGTAGGCTTATATAGGTTTGGTTTTACTAAAAGCAATCAAACGAGCATTTTTCTAAGCTAATTGTTATATTTCTGTCTTTATTTTGTGATAATTTTCTTGAAGATTCATACAGTAAAATTTGAGCTTTCCAACGAATAATTTTTGATAAAAAAACAACCCTTCGAAGGATATGGTTTAATTTGAGCAAATCTTACAAAAACTTGATTGATTTTCCTTGATTTTCATGCAAAAATCTAAATCTGTTCGATTACACAGAAATCTTTGTTTGGCGACCCAAGAGGGTCTCACTGAAATTTTCTTAAATGGAAAATATGCCGACAAAGTGGTTGAAGCTACCTTAAAATCTAACAAAAAATGGGGAGCAAGAGATCGCCATTTTATTGCCGAAAGTACCTATGAAGTAGTTCGTTGGAAACGTCTTTTATTATTTTTAATTGATAAACAAAAAATTGAATGTCAGGAAGATATAAAAAATATTTTAACTTGTTGGTTCTTTCAAAAATATGGAAAACTGCCTGAATGGAACATTTTTTCAGGAGTTAATTTTGAGCAAATTCAACAACGAGCTCAACTCCAAATACCTCGTGCGATTAAAGAATCAATTCCCGATTGGTTAGATGAGTTGGGAATTGAGCAACTTGGTGAAAATTGGACAAAAGAGCTACAGGCTTTGAATCGACCTGCTTCCGTAGTTTTGAGGGCTAATACCCTTAAAATCAGTCGAGAAGAATTACAAAAATTGTTTACTTCTCAAAATATTGAGATTGAACCAATTCATGATGTTTCAACGGCATTAGTTTTGAAAAAAAGGAAAAACCTTCGAACAAACGAAGCCTTTAAAAAGGGATTCTTCGAAATACAAGATGCTTCGTCTCAGCAAGTAGCTGAATTTTTAGAAATATTCGAAAACCAAAAAGTTATTGATGCTTGTGCGGGAGCGGGTGGCAAAACTTTACACCTAGCAACATTGCTCAAAAATACAGGGAATTTAATTGCTTTTGACCCCGAACGATACAAACTTAAACAACTCCAAAAAAGAGCGCAACGAGCAGGAGTAACCAATCTTCAAATTTATCGCCTAAAATCGCTCCAACTTCTTCATAGTCATAAAAATACGGCTGATCGTCTATTGTTAGATGTACCCTGTTCTGGTTTGGGCGTTTTGCGAAGAAATCCTGATGCGAAATGGAAACTAACCCCTCGTTTTATTAAAAAAGTACAAGAAAAACAGCAATTTATTTTACAAAATTATGCCTCGCTTTTGAGGGTAGGAGGGAAGTTAGTTTATGCTACGTGCAGTATTTTACCTACTGAAAATCAAGGACAAATTGAAGCATTTCTACAAAAAAACTCAGGATTTGAATTAGAGGAGGAACGAACTATTTTACCTGCTGAGAGTGGATTTGATGGATTTTATATGGCACGATTACGGAAAAAATCGGCATAAAAAAAACACCGATGACTACGTCTGCAACTTTCTACCCTTGCTGACTTCCGCCCCTGGGGGATTCAAAAGGAGATCGTATCACCGATGCGACTGCAAAGGTAGATATTTTAGGCAATAAAACAAGGTTTACACCTTATTTTTTTATAATTTTTTTACATCAAATTTGCCAAGTTCAAAATATGACACCCAACTATTCCTGCTGTTTCCGTTCGTAAACGATTTTTTCCTAAACTAACTTTTTGAAAACCAGCTTCTAATGCTTCTTCTAACTCTGATGGAGAAAAATCCCCTTCAGGTCCAATGAGTAAACAATATGTCTTTTGGGGTTGGACAACTTGTATCAAATGAGTTGGATTTTTTGTATCGACATATGCGATAAACTTTTGTTCTGCCTCCGTGGAAGCTAGAAATTCAGAAAAATCAGTTAGATCATCAACTTGTGGTAACCAAACTTGTTTGGATTGTTTTAGGGCAGAAATGACTTTTCTTCGAAGGCGGTCAGTTTTGAGGTGTTTTCGTTCGGTGTATTGAGTGAATAAAAAAGTTAATCGATTAAATCCAATCTCGGTACATTTCTCGATAAGCCACTCAAGACGGTCAAGATTTTTGGTAGGCGCAAGAGCCAAATGAATGTAAGGTTTTGGAGGTTTTTCAATAAATTTAATTCCTATTTGCTCAATGGTAATTTTTCGTTTTGTAATCTTCGTAATTTTAGCGGTCAATAAATTTCCCTGACCATCAGTTAAACGAATGGTTTGCTTAATTCTTGGGCGTATAACTCTCAAATGTCCTGCTTCATCATCTGATAAATCAAATATTTGATTTTTAGGGATTTGACTGATATAAAAAAGAAAATCACTCATTCAATTTTACTTATTTTAATTTTCGACTTCTGTAATTATCAACGTATCGGATTTAATTTGATACTTTTTTTTCTCAAATTGTAGATATTGATGAAGTTCAAACCGAAAATCATCACGAATTTGTAATTTGTCCTGCAAAGCTTTTGGTAAGTATTCGATATCCCATTCATCTAAATCAACTTTTGAGATTTTACCAGTTGTAACTACTTCTAAGTTAGCGAACTGATTAGAATCATTTTGGACAATGATTTTAGCATCCCAATTTGATAACTCTCCATCTTGCCGTTTAAAGAAATCTTGTTGATACAATGGTTGAAATTCACCTTTAATTAGACCGACTAAAAGACGGTCACAAGTTTTAGGAGTATCTTTTCCACCAATGTAATAATCGAAGGCAAAAGCGTTGTTTTTACCAACTTTTTGTAATGTTGGAGATGGTGTATTAAAAAAATTTCCCAAACAAACAATAGCTGGATTAAATGTTTTCAAATCCCAGCCATTTCCTGATTTTTCAAATAAAGCCAGTCCTAAGAAACTGCAAGACATTCGTCCCATTAATGCTTGATTAGGAGTATAATAGCCCGAAGTAAGGGTTAACAAAGTATATGATTTTCCATTTTGTTCAAACTCAAGTTTATCTCGAAAACGGGTGATCATTCCTTCATGAGCAGGAAAAATTTCATCTTCAGGAGAAGACATTCCTTCAAAATGTCGGGGCTTACAGTTACTACAACGCCAATTCACTACTTGTATAGAGGTTGTAGAAGTTTCTAATTTGACTGAATTCCCTGGGAATAAGTGGATTAGTGCCTTCTTAATATCAAAATTTCCGTCTATACGAATTTGTCGCGAAGCAAAAATATTGATGCCGATTTCTTTGGGGGCAGTAGGAATTTCTTGAATAGCTTCACTGGCATTAACTGCTGAAAATTCGGTATGATGACAGGAAGATAACAAGGGAGTGAATATAAACCCAGCCCCTAAAAATAATAAGTAAGGTCGATAAACTTTGATTTTTTTAAAATAATTCATTATAAGTCAGCTTTTTGTAAAATGTGTCCTTTCGATGATGAAGAGCATAAAACTCAATATTCTATTTTAGAATTTTTTCAATACATAAATAACAGAGGAAGCACGTTGAGCATCTCGTAAACCATTTAGAAATGATAGTTTGCCTCGAAATAATCCTGAAAACCATGCCCACTGGTTTTGACGATATTGTTCACTAAGTAAAGCCACATAAAAAGAATCAAAAGGCATCATCTTAGAAGCAATGAGCCGAAGATTAAATCGTTGTGCTAAAACGTCAATAGATTTGGGTGAAAAGTGCCATAGATGACGGGGAACATCCCAAGCTGCCCATGAATCTCCATAATACTGGGCATCATAGGAGGTATGGTTGGGCAGAGCCAGTACCAAAATACCATTAGATGCAAGCATTCGATAGATTTGAGTCAGGTAATTTTCAAGGTCATGGACGTGTTCTAAAACGTGCCACATTGTAACAACATCTAATTCATTATCAGAAATTTTGCCGAATAATTCAGAAGGTGTATTAACTTCTAAATGAAAATGTTCTTGTCCAAATTTTCGAGCATTCTCATCAGCATCAGCATTATAGGTTTGCCAACCATTAGTTTGCATAATGTTAGGAAAGTAACCTGTTCCACAACCAATATCAGCCAATTTACCGTTTTGTTTGACACTATATTTTTGAACGAGCTGAAGTTTTTGCCGAAGCATATATTGACGCACCAAATGATACAGTTGATTCATGAATCCTTTTTTGGTGTCACTATGCGAAATATAATTTTCAGATTGGTAATATTTACCAATGGCTTCGAGACTTGGCATATTTTGTGTGATGCCTGTTTCGCAATTTGGACAATAAACAATCTGAAAAACTTCTTGACTTACAGTATAGTCTTGGCACTTTAACTGAGGTTGAAGAGCTGTATTTTTACAAATTGGGCAAGCAGAGATTTGAATGGTCTTCATGTATGGTGCTATTTTCGGGCGCAAAAATACAGGGGTTTTAACAGAATTCAAATCTTTGGATTGAAATTCATCTGTTAAATTTGGAATTTTTTAGAGAAAACTTTAGGTTGGTGAATTTCTCCCTCTTCTTTCATGAAAGAACAATATCTGTGAATGAAAGTTCATCTAAGACGATTTAATGAATCAATAAGGTATTTATGATAGTTTAAGATGTGATGATTTTTTGAAAACTTTTGTTTTGAAAAGCAGTTTTTTCAGAAATAAATTACATCTTGCTAAAAACTTCATAACATCGAGTTTATGTTGCCTTTATTTCCCTTAAAAACGGTTGTTTTTCCTAACGAGAATCTCAACTTACATGTATTTGAGCCTCGTTATCAACAACTTGTAGAAGATTGTACTCGGCATGATCGTACCTTTGGTATCCCTGCATTTTTCAATAAAAAAGTGCAAGGATATGGAACAGAGATGCGAATTATAGAAATCGTGAAAAAATATCCTGATAATCGAATGGATATTCGGATACTAGCTGAACGTATTTTCCGAATTGATAGTTTTAGTAATCCAATGCCTGATAAATTACATGCAGGTGGACAAGTAACTTTTCTGGAAACAATTGACGATACTTTTGTTGGACAGCGTCTTGAGGTGAAGGAAAAAGTCTTTGAGTTATATGGAATTTTAGGATTGGAAATAAAAATAGAAGTTGAAGAGGATTTTCTTTCGTATCGTTTGGGGCATCAAATTGGACTTTCACAAGAACAAGAGCTGGAACTTTTAATCTTACTTACTGAAAGTCAACGCTTAGATTATCTCGTTCAGCACTTAAAAAAATCAATTCCTGTCGTTCGAGAAATGGAACGAACCAAAGAACGTATTCGTATGAATGGACATTTTCGGAATTTTAAACCACCATTGAATTTTTAAATTCGTTTAGTTTCATTGCTTTCCAAAATGATTTTTTATGGATATCCAGAGAGGTTATTTATATGTTGCAACAGGTGAAAAGTATATTGAAGAAGCTCTCACTTCTTTGCGAAGTTTACGAAAAGTTACCAAGTCCGTTCATGCTACTTTAGTCACAGATGAGCCAATTGAACTCCCTGAATTTGATATGATTAAGATTGTTCAGCTGGATAATCCTAATCCTGAAGAATGGAAGAGTGGAATTCTATATAAAGTTTTAGCTCTTCAAAACTCACCTTATCAACAAACTTTTTTTGTTGATACTGATACTTATTTTTGTGCTTCTTGTGAGGAACTATTTCGATTATTGAATTATTATGATCTACTAATCTGTCATGCTCCTTCAGATGTTTCCGTAGTAAAGGTTAATAATCAATATTTAGAAGGTTATTATCCGTATAATACAGGAGTAATTGTATATAATAAAACGGCGAAAATAGAAAAGCTTTTTGAAGATTGGCTAAAGATGTATCAGCTAAAATTTAAGGATTATCCACATGACCAGCCTGCTTTTATGGATGCCCTATTATTTAATCCTATAAAGATATATGTGCTTCTGCCAATTTATAATTTTCGGACACCACACTTTGTTACATTGCCTCCTAAAAATGTCAAAATATTACATGGGCGACCTAAAAATTTTGAAGCTCTTGCCCAGAAGATTAATCCTGTTTTAGAACACGGTGCATGGCATCCTCAAAAACAAACGATCTTTACTCGAAAAGCTACCCTAAAACAAAAGATTTATAACCGAACTCCCAAATTTATACTCGATTTATACCGTTTTATCAGGAAATAACCGTTCCTGTTATTCTATATAAGTTTAAAAATTTTATCATTTTTGTACTACAAAAAGATCTATTTGATAAAGTCTAACTTATTGGAATTTATAGTCGGAAAAGACTGATACTTATTGTCTTGAGAATTCTTGTTTCTGATTTGGCACTATAATTTAGGGAACTTATCTTGCACAATATGCGTCTTAGTTAGTACAGTTATAGTGAATATTTGTGATTGATTATCTGACTACATTCATTTCGATAGGGTGTTTACCTCATGACTCTGGCAAAGTAATCCTCCAAAAACAATCACTTTGTGCTATGGGCTATCTCATGGCAGTTGGTGGATTGGTTTGGGGAACATTAAGTATTGTTTATGAGTTATATCTTCCTTCTTTGATTCCTTATAGTTATACTATTTTAACGATTTTTAATTTCGTCCTTTTTTCACGATTAAAAAATTTTCGTCAAACTCGTGTTTTTCAGCTTTTTATTAGTGTACTACTTCCGTTTTTGTTTCAATGGATTTTGGGAGGGTTTATTCCATCTGGTGCAGTAATGATTTGGGCAATTATTCCACTTTTAGCATCTATTTCTTTTCAAAATATTCAATTAGCCAAACGTTGGTTATGGCTTTATTTATTGTTGATTCTAATATCGGCTTGGATTGATGTAGTTGCTCCTTTTCAAGCTGTTACCGTAAATAATAACTTGATTACTTTGTTTTTTGTTCTTAATATTTCTGTAGTTTCGGCTACAATTATTGTTTTAGTTACTTATTTTGTTGAAAAAGAAAACAAAGCCCATTACAAACTACAGTTAATTACCAAACAAATTCAAATCAGTCATGAAGAACTAGAAACTACATTAGAGATTGTAAATCAACAAAATAAAAATATTCGGGCTTGGAAAACTCAAACAGAAAGTTCTATAAATTATGCTGCACGTATTCAGCAAGCTTTATTGCCCTTAAAAACGGATATCCAACGTTATTTGCCTGAAAGTTTTGTTCTTTTTAAGCCTCGCGATGTGGTGAGTGGTGACTTCTATTGGTTTGATAAAATCAATGAAAAGTTGATTATTACGGTTGCGGACTGTACAGGACATGGTGTACCGGGAGCATTGATGTCAATGCTTGGCGCACGGATTTTGTCTGAAATTACAAATCAATACCCGAATGAATTAGCTGGTAAATATCTTGAAATGTGGGATATACGAATTAGACAGAGCTTAAAACAAGGAAAAACGCAAAGTCGTGACGGAATGGATGTTAGTTTCGTCATTTTAGATACCAAAAATCAAAACTTACAGTTTGCAGGGGCAAAGAATCCTATCTTTTATGTTCAGAATCATAAAATGAATGTAATTAAAGGAGATAGACGTTCTATCGGTGGTCGCCAAAGCAAATTGGAAAGTCATACATACCAAACTCACCAAATTAAGCTTCATATTTCGACAGTAATTTATTTGGCTTCGGATGGATATCAAGACCAGTTTGGTGGAACTGAAAATCGAAAATTTATGGTCAAACACTTTCGACAATTATTACTAGAAATCTATACCCGTCCACTCGAAGAACAGAAACACATTCTCTTAGCAACTTTGGAAGATTGGATGACAACTTCTGATGCTAAACAAACAGACGATATCTGTGTATTAGGATTTCGAATTTAACATTTTATTCCCATTCTATACAGTCCTAAAATAAGGTAAAGTATATCATGGGAATGGGAATCATATAAATGACTTAGTAACAATGTATTATTTTAACACACAATTTATTTTAATAGCCACATTATTGCTCATTATCCAGCTTGATTCACCTACATCATAATCCAGACGATTAATTGTAAAGCTACCTGATAATGTAGATTTACCTGAGTTTTCTTTGACAGCAAAAGGAATTTTGACCGTTTTAGTTTTGTTTTTTATTGTCAGTTTACCTTCTGCTTGATAACCTTTATCGGTTTTGGTAATTGATGATGATGAAAACTTGATATTTGGATACTTATCCACTTCAAAATAATCTTCATTTTTAAGGTGTTTGTCTCTGGCTTTGATTCCCGTATCAATAGTTTCGACTTTCAAAGAGGCTTTTAGAGAACTATTGGATAAATCGGATTTGTCAAACTTAGCTTGTACTTCAAAGCTTCCTAATTTACCATTAACCATTACACCCATGTTTTTGATTTTGAATGTAACAGATGATTCAGAAGCTACAAAATTAGACTGAGCATGAATATTTTGTAGACAAAAAAATAGGCTGATAATCAGTATAAAATAAGATTGTTTTTTCATTTAAATTTTAGAGTTGAGTGTGATTTGTATGTATGTTGTTAAATGATTTATAAATATAGCTTTATACCCACAAAGCCCATTTGTGAAATAAGACGAAAACGGTCATTATCCGTATTAGGTTGTTTGGTATCAGTGGTATATTCACCAAAATACATTGACATCCCAGCCATTATTCCCAGTTTTTCAGAAACTCTCAAACCTGCATAAAAATTAGAATTTAGTGAACCAATGTCATTTGCCCCAACCAATAAAAGATTTAGGGTTGTAGGGTTAGCTTTAACAGTCTGTTCTACTCCTTCTGAAATTAATTTTCCTTCTTGCTCTGAGCCAAGACTAATTCCAAGAGCATCAATATTGAAACCGACCATTATTTTGGGTGAAAAATGATATTCGGTGTAAATACCTAAGTTCAAAGAAGTTTGGTTTGAGTTGGCGAATGTCACGGTATCTTTTTTCGATTCTTTTTGGAAATCAGGTGGTGCGGAAGTGTAATCTAAATCTGAACCAGCAAATGAGTTAAGTCGGACACCATAACCAATTCGGAGTTTTTGAGATTGCCCTAATCCATAAACGTGTTGCCAGCTCAAATCTGCCATAAATCCAGAGCCTACATTTAGCCCCAAATTTAGGGATTTAAACCATTTTTGAGTTAGTTGATCATCTTGCGCCCAGATTGATGAGTGTAGGAAGGCGACTAAAGTAAATAAAAGAATGGTGATTTTTTTCATGAGGATGTTTAGGATTATTTTTTTGAATGAATTTCACGTAGAACTTCCTCAATAGAATAAATGTTCTTAAAAAACTAATTTTCTCCATTGTATATGAGGCTTTTAAGTTCTTTTTTGGGTGTAATTTTAAAAAAACTCATAGTGTAATTTGTCTATAATATTTTGATGATAATACCAATCTTTTTTTGAAGAAGGATGAAAATGGTTGCACTTAAGTTACTAAAAATCAGATTTTTAATTACTAAAATGCAATATAGATAATCAATAACAAAGTCTTTTATGGATAGATATTGGAAAAAATCGAATCACTTGTCTATCAAGCTCAATTTGTTGAGCTTGATACACTGATGAAATTTATTTTAATAAGATCAAAAATTATCGCAAAAATATATGCCAAAACTAAAAATGAATACTGGTATAAGGAAGTAGCTTTTTGAGTGTTTCTTGGTCTTCAGGTGAAATCTTGTTTCCACTTAGGTCTAGCTCCAATAATTTGTTTAATTTCTCTAATTCAAAAGGAACTTTAGTTAAGTTATTGTTACTGAGGTTTAAGGAGTATAAATTTCGTAATTCGCTAATTTCTATGGGGATGTGTTCTAGTCGATTATTAGCTAGATTTAATTCTCCTAATGAAGTTAGTTTTTTAATATTTGGAGGCAGAGTTTTCAATAAATTTCCTTCCAGAGATAACTCTTGCAAGTTGTGCATTTCAGAAATTCGTTGAGGAAGAGACTGCAGCCTATTCTGACTTAAGTCTAAGGAAATTAAATTTGGCATTCTGAATAAAATGGATGGAAAATCATATAATCGGTTTCTTTCCAAAGAAAGGACAGCTAATTCTTGAAGTTGCATAATGCCCTCAGGTATAACCTCTAACTGATTTCCGTCAAGATATAAATAGCGTAATTTGCGTAGTTTCCAAATACCATTAGGAAGTGTTGTAGCTTGTTGAGAGTATCGGAATCGGAAAGCTGACTCTGGATTTTGGAGTAGTTCCTGTAACGAAGGTTCGGTAGTTCTGGAAGATTGTGTGACCATTCTTTTAGTCGTATGTACTTCAAATTGAGCAAAAGAGGGTACATGATTTAAAAGCATGATGATCGTTAAATAAGCAAAAAGGGGCGTTTTCATTTAGCAAAAATTAAGGTTCAGTCTATTTCGATTCTTTGCAAGGAAAGGTAATACAAAAATACTAGAAAATGTTGTACCATAAAATATTTCTCTGAAAGTTTCGTACTTTGCAAGGTTATACTCTAATTGAAACTTAGTTTTAAAGATGGAAATGCTCTTTTTGGTTTTTTTCATGTATTTTTGCCATTCCTATTTTATTGTATATAGAAGGAAAAATAAAGTATTGTTACCTCATTACGAGTGTATTATAAATTGGTAAGTAACTTTTTTGTTTGAATTTTTTCTTAAAATAATGAAGCTAATTAGATTGAAAACCGAAGGCACTGTTTTTTTCGTAGTGTTATTGTTATTAGGAGCTTGTGGGGATACTTCAAAAAATTCCAATGCCCTAACTCAGTTGGATACCCTAAAATCTAAACCTGTTGAATGGCATTTGGATACTTTGAAAAAATATGTAGGAGAAGAGTATATGAATTCTGTTCGAGAGAGAGGGCGGATGTATATGGAAGTTACAGATAAACTCACAGGAAAAACATGGAACTTACAATTATTGGGTTTGAGTGATACGCTTTATCAGAGTTCGAAGACTGTAGCTTGTGTTACTGCAAATATGCGCGCCTTTCATCAAGAACCTGAGAAAGGTGAAAAGGTGAAAGCAGATTATCAGTTTGTTTGGGATAAGGAGCAAGGACGATTCAAAATTCGAAATATTTTTGTTCGACAAGTGAATGAAGCGGTAATATACGAATGGGTCAAAAAAGGAGACTATTATGAGCGAATGAACCCCGAAGAAAAAGCAGCTTTAGAAGAAATGGACTCTACTCAGATTACAAGTTAATCAATTCATTAATAATACTGAAAAATAATGCTTAAACGTCCGCGAAGAAACCGTAAATCTGCTCCAATTCGAGCTATGGTCGAGGAAACTTCCTTGACTCCTGCTCAGTTGATTTTCCCATTGTTTGTAACTGAGGGTGAAAGTCAAAAGATTTCAATCCCTTCAATGCCTAATATATATCGTTGGTCGTTGGATACTTTATTGGAAGAGATCGCAGATTGTCAAGAACTTGGCATCCAAAATTTTGCTATTTTTCCACATCTTGAGGAAAATTTGAAAGACAAATATGCTTCTGAAAGTAGCAACCCAGAGGGTTTGTATTTACGAACTTTAGAAACGATAAAATCACAGTTTCCAAAGGTTTGTGTAATGACAGATGTAGCAATGGATCCATATAGCTCAGATGGACACGATGGTATAGTAGAAAATGGTAAAATTCTGAATGATGAAACATTGCCCGTTTTAGCTAAAATGGCTGTCGCTCAAGCACAGGCAGGAGCTGATATTATTGGTCCGTCTGATATGATGGATGGACGAATAGGATACATTCGGAAAGCACTTGATAAGGAAGGTTTCACAGATGTCTCAATTATGGCTTATACGGCAAAATATGCCAGTGCTTTCTATGGTCCTTTCCGAGATGCCTTAGATTCCGCTCCGAAAGCAGGTGATAAAAAAACGTATCAAATGAATCCTGCTAATCAACGAGAGGCACTGATCGAAGCACAAGCCGATACTGAAGAAGGAGCTGATTTTTTGATGGTCAAACCTGCTTTAGCTTATTTAGATATAATTCAAATATTAAATCAAAATTTTGATTTGCCAATCTCTGCTTATAATGTGAGTGGAGAATATGCCATGCTCAAGGCGGCAGCACAAAATGGCTGGTTAGATGGTGAAAAGGCTATGCTCGAATCTCTTTTGAGTATTCGGCGGGCAGGCGCACAAATTATTTTAACCTACTTTGCCAAGGAATTTGCACAATATTTTCAAAATCCTTAATTTCTCTATAACTTATTCATCTTCTCAATTCTCCAAGTAAGCACAAATCTTGGAGAGTTAACTTCTAATATATAGAATTATTGGAACATTCACTTCGAAATATTTAAAAATCTAAATTACGATTTAAATTGTGTGAATCATTTTCATCATCAATTTGTTTTCTGAGGACAATATGGATATCATTGATATAGATTCAGATCAAAGTTCTATCAATAGCTTAGAACAAGACTGGGAAAGTTTATGCTTTTTACTAACAGAATACTTTGGTAAAAAACCTGATTTAAAGGCAGTTTTGTTCCTGATTGGTGTTCAAGAACTTGGACAAGGCGCACGAAATTTTAGCAAGGAAGAAAAGCAGGATTTAATGCATATTGCAGTTTGTCGAGTGTTGAGTACAGCAGGAATTTATGAATTAGAAGGACGAGATGAAGAAGGCTGGCCCCATTGGAAACTGTGCGAAAAAGTACCACATATGGATTTTTTTTCACAAGAAAAATTACTTAAAATACATATAATTGATTACTTTAAAGAAAATCAATTATTTCTCTGAAATTAGACCCGTCACCTATTTTAGGGTTGATAGGTTTTAGCTTTAAATAATACATGAAAATAGCAACCTATAATATTAATGGAATTCGTGCGGGACTCCGTAAAGGCTTACTAGATTGGCTCAAAGCAACGAACTTGGATTTTGTTTGTTTTCAAGAAGTGAAAGCCAATATTGACCAAGTCGAAATAAGCTTATTTGAAGATTTAGGATATCAAGTTTTTTGGCACTCGGCTGAGAAGAAAGGCTATTCAGGAACGGTTATTCTTGCTAAAGGCGATATCTTAAATGTGGAATATGGTATTGGCATTGAAAAATATGACTGTGAAGGTCGCCTATTGCGAGTAGATACAGAACGGTTTTCGTTGATTTGTACTTATATGCCTTCAGGAACTCGGATGGAGCGTTTGCAGTATAAATTTGATTGGATGGATGACTTTTATGATTATGTCGTTGAACTCAAAAAAACACATCCAAAATTAATTATTAGTGGAGACTATAATATTTGTCATCGTGAAATTGATATTCATAACCCAAAACGGAATCAAAAAAATTCAGGATTTTTGCCTGAAGAGCGAGCATGGATGACTAAACTATTAGAGGCAGGATTTATAGATAGCTTCCGCTTTTTTAATAAAGAACCACATCATTATACATGGTGGCGGACTTACCCCAAAGATATTCGGAGTCGTAACTTGGGTTGGCGTATTGACTATCACTTTGTAACTCAGGAGTTAGAAAGTGAGATCAAAAATTGTTTGATTTTGCCCCAAGCGAAACATTCTGACCACTGCCCAGTAGTATTAGAACTCGTTTAAGGTACAAAAATTTAAACGAAAATAATGAAATTTCCCCTAAAAATTTGAATTAATTTTACGGAATTAAAATATACTTTTCGGAAGGCTTTGTTCTTCTGAAGTTTGAAATTGAAAACTCAAAACGTACATATTCCCATGAGAAAAATTATCGCTATCGTCATCCTATTCGGTGGGGCATTGGGCTTGTTTTCTTGCAATGGCAATTCCTCCTCCGAAACTGCTAATGAGGGTTTAGGCAAACTTCGCCCTGCCGAAGGAGGACGCTACTATGGAGGCATTTTTAATCTGAGTGAACCTGAGTATATCAAAAATTTATATCCACATAACATTATTGATGCTTATTCTTTTCGTGTAGCTTCACAGGTTTATGAAGGTTTATTTAAATTTGAACAAGACTCTTTAAAAGTAATTCCAAGCCTTGCCGAGCGATATGAAATGGATACTTCTTTAACTGTTTATACTATACATCTTCGTAAGGGAGTTAAATTTCATGATGATGACTGTTTTGATGGGGGAAAAGGACGTGAATTGAAAGCTCAAGATGTAAAATATTGTTTCTCAAAGTTATGTACACAATACCCTAGTAATCAAGGATTTCATATTTTTGATGGAATATTAAAAGGAGCAAAAACTTATTATGATGCTTCACGAGGAGGCAAAACACCTACAGGAGATTTAGAAGGTATTAAAATTATTGATGATTATACGATTGAATTTACTTTGAGCCAGCCTAATTCCTTGTTTTTAGCTAAATTAGCTCGCCCTGAAACCTTCATTTTCCCTAAAGAAGCTTTTGATAAATACGGCATTGATATGCGAATTCGGTGTGTAGGAACAGGACCCTTTCAACTTAAACCTGAAAATGTAGATGAAGACGCTTCGTTAATTTTGCTTCGGAATCCGAATTATCACCGTAAGGATCAATATGGAAATCAATTGCCATTTTTACAAGCTATCAAAGTACGATTTATTAATGATAAACAAATGGCTCTGTTAGATTTCAAACAGAAAAAACTAGATATGATGTATCGTTTACCTGCGGCTGAAATCTTTGAAATTCTTAGTGAAACCAGCGAAGACCCTGATGGACCACAAGGAAAATATGTATTACAACGAGAGCCTGAAATGCAAACACAAATTTTGGCATTCCGAAATGATCAAGGAGTTTTTAAAGACAAAAATCTACGTAAAGCTTTTTCGTATGCGATTAATCGAGAAATGATTTTAGATTATGTTTTGAATAAACAAGGTTTCAAGGCAGGCATCAATGGAATAACACCACCTTCATTCCCTGAGTATGATATTGACCAAATTCAAGGTTATACCTATAATCCTGATTCGGCGGTTTATTTTCTTCGAAAAGCAGGGTATTCAGATGGTAAAGATTTGAAAGTGACATTGGATTATAATGCTGAAGGTAATCGAAATACGCGAGTGGTAAACGAAATTAAAAAACAAATCAAAGAAGTGTTGAATGTGGATATTGAACTGAACTTAGCTCCTCATTCACATATTACTGAAAAATGTACAAGTGGAGATTTTGCTTTGATTCGTCTTTCTTGGATTGCAGATTTTCCAAGTCCAGAAGCCTTTTTGTTGATGTTTCATAGTAAGTATATTACAGAAAATGGAGTTTCATATCCTAATATTGCTCGTTATACTAACCCAAATTTTGATAAATTATATGACCAAGCTATTACTGCAGGCACTCAGGTAAAAGCGATGCAAAAGTTTATGCAAGCAGAACAAACGGCAATGGAAGATGCACCAATTATGGTACTTTGGTATGATGAAGCTTATCGTCTGCTCCTACCAAGAGTTCAAAATTTCCCAAATAATCCAATGCAATACCGTGATTTTAGTGAAGTTTATCTAGAACCCGAAGAAGAGAATAATACTAAATAATATAAATATTTAATTATTTATTAAGCCCTAATCAATCTAAAAAGTTGGTTAGGGCTTAATTTTTTAACGTTATACTCATAAAATAAATATTTTGATATTGAGAAGTATTGTTCTTGATACTTATCGCCTTTTTCTAGGTATTTTATAATCTATTGGCGAGGATACGTAGAGTTTAACAATGTACTATCTGAGATGTTTTTTGTCATGTTTAATTTTTTTGAAAAAAATCTTGTTAAAAAATATAATTTCATAAAAAATTAATAATCAGTATGTTATAATTTTTATCAAAAAAATAAATCTATTCTAATACTTATAATTTGTTGAAAATATACGTCTCACTATCTGTTTAGAAAGGAACTTTTGCAAGAAAGAAAGCGTAATACTTTATGACTTCATAGGTAAATTTTAAATTAAAAATATCCTAAATAATTATAAAATAGACTCCTAATATACCAATGAAAAAAATATACTTTTTTTTACTGTTATTGTGTTTACCATTTTTTGTAATGGCACAAGTACCCCAAAAGGTTAAGTATAAAGCTGTTGCACGAGATGGAGATGGAAGCTTAATAAGAAATACGCGTATTGATTTAAGATTAAGTATTTTATCTGCCTTGACAGGTGAAGATGAAGAGTATATCGAAGAACATACAGTTTCGACCAATCAATATGGAATGTTTGTGGTAGACCTAGGAAATGGAGCGGCTACAAAAGGTGATTTTGAAGCGATTAAATGGGAAGAAGGTGGTAAATATTTAAGAGTACAATTAAAAACATCTACTCAAGCAAGTTATGTAACGATTGGGACATCTCAAATTGTATCTGTTCCTTATGCTCTTTACTCTGAAAAGGCAAAAGGTTTAACAGGAGAAAATGATATAAGTAATATAAATGAGATACAGACAATTAATATACGAGGAGATACAATTACCTTGTCGAATAATGGTGGACAAATAAATATAGGAGGAGTTGTTCGACAAAATGTCTTGAATACATTAAATGACCCTACTTCACCTGAAGTAAAAGAGAAAATAGAACCTTTTATTAGTGCTTATTTACAATTAAATGATACAACTACAAATAATGATGCAGATGCTGACCCTAAAAATGAAATTCAACGTCTAGAACTTGATGGCTCGTTCTTGAAAATTGTAGATGGGAATGGGAATGTGCAAAATGCAGTAGATTTAGGATTGGTAGTTGGAAGGGTTGGACCTGTGGGTGCAACAGGTGCTAGTGGGGCAAGAGGTAGAGATGGAGCAGATGGAAAAGATGGCGTAGCAGGTGGAGTTAGTTTGGGTGGATATACGGGTAATGTAGTTCTCTCCTCTGATTTGGCATTAACTTCAGTTGGTGCTAATGTTCAGTTGAGTGTGTCTACTTCAGGAGTTATTGGTAGTGCTGTAAATTGGGTATCTGCAAACTCGGCTGTTGTATCTGCAAATTCGAACGCTATTAAGACAAACTCAGGAAATATTGCGTCGAACTAAGCTTCGATAGGTACGAACTCAGGGAATATTGCCTCGAACTCAGC
>DDLX01000031.1 GCA_002340355.1 Cytophagales bacterium UBA2561 | reverse complement strand
ATTCAGCTAATATTGCTAGCAACTCTAATCAAATTCAAATTAATTCTCAGAATATCGCTGATTTACAAGATGGTTATCACTTCTCTGGTCAGGTTAGCGCACCAATGATTACAGCTAATTTTATCACTGTAGATGAGGTACAGATAAATAGTGTATTACATGAAATAAGAAGTCAGTTTTTAACAGCAGAATTTATAACTACTAATTTCATGACTATCAATGAAATATGGCTTAAAAATGATATCTATGCTAATGATGATGTTTATATCAAAGATGATTTAGAGGTAGGACAGCATTTAAATATAACTGGCTTTGTAACCGCAGGTTCTGACGTAACAATATTGGGAGATTTATATGCTCCTAACGATATCTACACCACTAACCTCACCATTACAGATCATACTATCTTAGGAAATGATGAACTTGACAGAACAACCATTTATGGGGGAATATTATTTGCAACAGTAGATGGAACAGGAGGTCAAGACGGGATGTTAGCAATAGACGAAAATAATAACCTACTATTCCATACCGCAGGCAACTGGGAACAAATTGCTTTAGCTATCGCTGGAGGAAATGGAGACTTTGATAATATTGAAGTTAGTTTCCTAACTGTCCATGAGAACATACACATTGCAGGAACTACAAACACAGAATTTATAACCACAGATGGCATTGAAATCTATGGTAGTAATTCAATGGATTTTCTTACTGTTCATACACATGCTTTTATTTCGGGGGTAAATACAAGCGAGTTTTTAACAGTACTTCAAAACAGCCTTATCAATGGCGATTTAGTGGTTAATGGTTTTGTTACGGCTGGAGACTTAAAAGTAGCTTACGATTCTTGGTTAGGCAATTCACCAGATGACATTACATTCATTGCAGGTTCTGTTTTATTCTCTTCCGTAGGCGGACTTCCAATAGCCAAAAACGGGAAGTTAGGATTAGATGCCAATGGAAATTTAATGTTTCATTCAGGCAGCTGGATTCCTCTCAGTCATGGTATCAATAATACTTTTACTCACGGTGGAAATACTTTCGGAACAGTAGCCGTTTTGGGAACTCAAGATAATTATCCATTACAATTCCAAATCAATAATACGACTGCAGGATTCATCTCAGAAGAAAGTACTTTTCTTGGACTTGAGGCTGGTCTAAGTACCTTTGCTACCTCCAATACCTTTATTGGAAAAGAAGCAGGACGAACCAATATAAATGGTAGTCGAAATACTTTTATTGGTCGATTTAGTGGGCACTCAAGTATTAATAGTCGAAATACTTTTGTTGGAGATGGAACAGGATACTCGAATACAGGCAGCCGAAATACTTTTATTGGACAAGCAACAGGGTATTTTAATGTAGGAAATACTAATACTTTTATCGGTGCACAAGCAGGACACAGTGCTTCAGGTAGTAATAATATATTTATTGGTTATCAGGCAGGTAAAGATGCTACAGGAGATGATAAATTATATATTGAGCCTTCTCCTTCTCAAAATCCTCTTATTTATGGTGATTTTGCGAATGATTTTGTTTCAATTAATGGAAATTTAGCCATCGGATCTAGTGCTATACCATACACTCCTTTTGATGGAACACTTGCCTTTAAAACAGGTAATTTTTATGGTTACTCAGGTGGAAAATGGAATCAATTTGCAACCGTTAATCCTCATCATGGCACAACTGCTATTTTGCAAGGTGGGAATACACTTGGTACTCCAGTAACCATCGGAACAATTGACCTTCAAAATTTAAACCTCATTGTTAATAATATCCCTATTCTCAAATTCACGACTGGCTTTGGAACCAAACCCACAATCTTAATAGGAGATATTGTAACTCCTTCAAGTACGGAAGGAGGCGTTTTTAACGGAACAGGACATAAACTACAAAGTAACAATTACGGTACAATTGCAGGAGGCGAATTTCATACAATAGTTACAGGTATCACACACAGTTTTATTGGGGGTGGAAGCTCCAATAATATTACAGGAAATTATGGCGTAATTGCAGGAGGGTACAAGAATGAAGTTAGTCAGCATGGATTTATCGGAGGAGGACAACAAAACTTAATCAGTAGCAATTTTGCTGTTATTGGAGGAGGATTATTTAACACAATAACCATAACAGGTACTCAATCTTTTATTGGAGCAGGTGCATATCATCGTAATGCAGGTATTCAATCTTTTATTGGCGGAGGACTAGAAAACGACATTGCCTCAAGCTCACAACCCTCTGTTATTGTAGGTGGACATAAAAATTCAATAGTCAATACTGCACATTATGCATTCATTGGTGGTGGAGCTAAGAATGTCATTGATGACGGAGACTACAACTTTATTGGTGCAGGTCAACATAATTACATTTTTGGGAATTCTCGCACTGCTGTCTTAGTTGGTGGCGAGTTCAATACCGTTGCTACAAATCATAGTGCAGTAGTAGGTGGGTTTAGTAATCGAATTTTAGCTACAGCAGATACAGAAAATTTCATTGGAGGCGGAAAAAACAATAAAATCCGTAATGGTTCACAACGAGATGTAGTTGTAGGTGGAGAAAATAACATTATTGATAATACTACTCACAGTTTCATTGGGGCAGGTCAGACCAACAAAATTGAAGGTGGAGATAACAATGTAATTGTAGGAGGACAGGACAACACCATCAAATCTAGTGAATGGGCAGCAATTGCAGGAGGACAAGAAAATGAAATTCATGCCAATTATTCCTTTATAGCTGGAAATAAAGCCAAAGTAGATATAGGACACAACGGGTCTTTTGTTTGGTCTGATAATCTAGGTACAGGTTTTCTCACTACTTCCGCCCCACAACAATTTGTCGCAAGAGCTTCAGGCGGTTTTCAACTTTATAATCACCCAACAAATAACTTAACAAATGCTGTATTTATTACAGCAAATGGTAACCTAGGAGTTGGAGTAAATCCTATCGCAAAACTTCACGTAGCTAGTAATATCACAGGAACACCAAATGATATGTCCAATTATGTCGCTGTCCTAGAAAATACGTCTACCATGTCACCAACAGATAGAAATATATTAGCATTACACATGAAAGATAATCCTTCATCAGATACTCATAATTATGTTACATTCTTCAAAAATAATATCCCAATTGGAGCTATTGAGGTCAGTCCACCTTCTTCTAATACATCCACAGACTTTGGAGATATTAAATTCAAAGGTGGTGGTGCAGATTATGCCGAATGGATGTATAAGCTAAACCAAGAGGAAAAATTTGAGTCCGCTCAGATTGTAGCTATTCAAAATGGTAAGATTACTAAAAACACTCAAAATGCCACCGAATTGAAAGTAATTTCTTCTTCCGCCATTGTTTTAGGCAATTGGAAAGGAAAGAAAGAAGAAGATAAAATGCAAGAGGTGGCTTTTCTTGGTCAGGTTCCTGTAAAGGTATATGGTCAAGTGCAAGCTGGTGATTTAATTATTCCTTCAGGCAAGAATGATGGAACAGGAATCGCTATTTCTGAACATAAAATTTCTCCTCAACAATACCAGCAAATTGTTGGTACGGCATGGGAGTCATCTGATGAAGAAGGTTTAAAAATAATCAATGTAGCCGTAGGACAAAACACACCTGAAATTAAGATTTCAGAATTGATGAAAAAAGCTCAAGTTCAATCTGAAAAAATTGAGAATTTAAAAATTGAAAATCAGCAACTTAAAATAGATATTGAACAAATGAAAGAGAAATTTGAGAAACAACAAACTCAAATTAACCAACTCTTACGATTACTCAATCCTCCACAACCATCAAGAAGCCAAAGCAAATAGATTTAAAAACAGAAACAGATATAAAAACAACTCGAAACTTTCATAGGACGTAAAAATTCTATGAAAGTTTCTATTAAAAATCATTTAAGGTAAATGAAATAAATGTACAAGAGGGAAGGGCAGAGGTCAATTTTGATTTCAGGAATTTTTTTGGAACTTGTTTTGTACCTTAGTAAGTGAATTTCGGAAAATTCTCATTTCTAAATACCTGTTTAAATCAATAAATCATGCTAAGTTTTTGGGAAGAAAAAGAGTTTACACCCTACGATTTCATTGTGGTAGGAGCGGGCATCACAGGACTCTCTACTGCGGCAGTACTTGCCGAAACCCAACCTAATCGACGGATTTTGGTCTTAGAACGTGGACTACTCCCAACTGGAGCTTCAACTAAAAATGCGGGATTTGCATCCTTCGGGAGTCTTTCAGAAATCGTTACAGATTTAAGAAATATGCCTGAACACGAAGTATTTAATTTGGTTAAATTGCGCTATGAAGGGCTACAAAAACTCCAAGCCCGAATTTCACAAAAACAAATGAATATGGATATGTGGGGAGGATATGAATTGCTTTCGGAACATGAAGTATTATTCTTAGATCACATTAGCCGTATTAATGATTTATTACGTCCTATTTTTAGCGATGATGTATTTCGGATAGTCGATGATAAAATTAAGGAATTTGGGTTTTCTAAAAAGCAAGTCAAAAGAATGCTTTTCAATCCCTTTGAAGCACAACTAGATACAGGAAAATTAATGTGGAATTTGCTTAATTACGTCTCAAGTCGAGGGGTAGTTATTTTGACAGGATGCGAATTGCAAAGTTTCGAAGACACAGGGCGAAAAGTTTATCTAAAAGTCAAAAATCCATATGCCGAGGAGCCAATCTGGTTTAATGCTCCCAAAGTAGCCTTTTGTACCAATGCTTTCACAAAAAAATTGATTCCCACTCTTGAAATGGAGCCAGGACGTGGACAAGTTATTGTGACCACTCCCATCAATAATTTACCGTTTCATGGTAATTTCCATTTTGGGGAGGGACTTTATTATTTTCGTAATGTAGGAAATCGAGTATTATTTGGAGGTGGACGAAATTTAGACTTCAATAATGAAAAGACAACCCAACTTTCTACTACAGAATTGATTATTAATGACCTCGAAACCAAGCTACAAGAAATAATTTTGCCCAACCAAAGCTATGAAATTACAGATCGTTGGTCAGGTATTATGGCATTTAGTAAAGTCAAAAAAACAATTGTACAAATGCACTCTCAAAATATTGCCTTAGGTGTTCGAGCTGGTGGAATGGGGATGGCTCTTGGGTCTGCCATTGGTGAACAAATTGCCCAATTGCTTTTAGAGTAATATCCCCTAATACATCGTATTAATTTCAATAGGTACACCATCTTCTTTAGGAATAATAATTCGAAAAGTTGTTCCTACATTCACTTCTGAACGCAACACAAAAATTTTGCCATCGTGGTAGTTTTCAACGATTCGTTTCACAAGGGTCAAGCCTAATCCCCACCCTCGTTTTTTAGTCGTAAATCCTGGACGAAATACATCCTTAAACTTAGAGGGTGACATGCCTTTACCAGTATCTTTGATATCGATATAAATTTTACGGTCATCTTTGGTTGTACGAATATAAATCTCTATTTCACCTCGTCCACTCATAGCGTCTACGGCATTTTTGCAAATATTTTCGATAACCCACTCAAAAAGAGGTTTATTAATAGGAGCCACCGCATCGGCATAAGGTTCAATACCTATTCGAAATTTCACCTTCGAAGAAACTCGTTTCTTTAAATATTCGACAATTCCCGAAGCCGTCAAATAAACATCTTCAGGCTTCAAGGTAGGCACAGAACCAATACTCGAAAATCGATTTGTAATCATTTGAAAACGAGCAATATCTTTCTCTAATTCCGTAACGATACTTTGGTCAAAATCTTCATCTACTTTGAAATATTCGACCCATGCCATCAAAGAAGAAAGTGGTGTACCAAGTTGATGAGCCGTTTCTTTTGCCAATCCAACCCAAACACTATTTTGCTCAGCTTGTCGGGCAGCACGGAAAATAAAATAGACCAAAACAAAAAAGATAAAAATAAAAGTTAATTGAACATAAGGAAAATATTGTAGCCTTCTAATTAACTCAGAATCAGAATAATACACATAATAAGTTAATTCGGTATCGATCTGCATTTTGACGGGTGAATGCAATTTTTTCATTCGTTTGAGTTGTTTCCGCAAGAATTTATCTTGGGCTTCAGGATTTTCAGGAGCATTCAAATTTCGAGAATCTATAGGGTTGCCATCTTGATCGGTCATAATGACGGGAATAGTATGATTTGCCTCAATAATTTCATCCATTAGAAAAGTATAATCTCCTGTCAGATTTGAACTCCCAATGAACTCTAATCCTTTGGCATACAGTTCAATTTGGCGTTGTTCTCGTTCAGCAATTTCTTGGACAAGGTCTTGGGTATAAAAAATCGACACAATCCCAATTAAGACCGCGAAAGCAACGATCCCCCAGCGTATTTGTGATCGATTTTCAGTTAAATTAAGTGCCATAAGTCATTTATTTAATGACACCAAAATAACTTAAAATATAGGAATATTTTCGAAAATGAGATTTTTCATTGAATAACGTATTTTAAAAATCTTATTATACTACCCAAAAACTGCTGATTCATTTCGAAAATGGCTTTCGTAATTTATGTATTTTTTGTCCCTTATTTCTCTTAAAATTTGAATGAATTAAGTTATGTTTGTAGCTGAATAATAGTTCCTTTTCCATAAGGTTTTGGTATCTATTCCGAATCTTTCCAAATTCGAAAAACGCTACTGGTATTTCTGTCATCATAAAAAAATTGAAAATGAATAAGTTAAAAAAGACCTTATCCGCACAAAATAATCTCATCACGATTTTAATTGTCGTGGCAGTTGCAGGTATTGGATTAGCCTATTGGGCAGGACTCCCCTCCGAAGATTATGATGTTCAACAAGATATTTTACGGAATTTAGAATCAGAAAACCAAGATTACCAAGCTAAAATGACTTCTCAGCAAGCGCAGATTGAGGATTTAACTTCTAATCTAGAGGAAGTCAAGTCCAAACTCAATGATAAAGAAAAACTTCTTGAAAAAACATCTACAAAAGCTGATGCTCAAGAAGGAAGTTTACAAAATGTCAGCGCGCGAGTCCGAGATTTGCAAGAAGATAAACGTCAACTACATGAGTTGCTTGGGAATCGAGATGGCGAAATTAAAGAACTTAACGAAAGAAATAAAGAACAAAATAATATCATTACCAATACTCAAGGTCAACTTACTTCAACTCAAGAGCAACTTAAAATCGCTCAAAATGATCTCAAAAATGCCCAGTATGAACTCAAGACAATGGCAGAAAAACTAAAGACCCTCGAAGCGGATCAAAAAGAAAATCAAAATAAAATTAACGATTTACTCAAGGAATTGACTGAAGCTAAAAGTGATGCCAACGATACTAAAATTGCCTTAAATAATGCACAAACCGAACTTCGTATCGTTCGAGAAGTTCAAACAGGCATGAAGGATGTAACAACTGTTTTGGCAAAACAAAACACTGAAAAAATGAAAACAGAAGAGATTGTCAAAGCAATTTCTGTTTTATCAGTTGTCGTAATTTTTGTCGTAGCAGTCGTTTATATGCAACGGTCTTCGGTCGCATAATCCTAACGTTTTTAGCCTTTTTTCGAAAGAAAAGCCTCAAAACAAGCAATTTTGAGGCTTTTTTTGTTTTTTTGAAATTTGGGTATTTTTGTTTAAACATTAAAATTATTTTTTTCAGGATGTTTTCTATCGAAAACTTTTCCCTCAGTTTTCTCCTACATCCACTCTAATTACAAAATTCATGACCGATAAAACATCCCCTACTTTTTGGCAAGCCTTTTTGCCAATTGGATTTTTAATTGTAATTCTTTCTATTAATGTTTCTCTATTTGGTGATGCCGCATTGGATGGCTCTAACCAAATCGTTTTAATTTTATCTGCTTCTGTCGCAGGTTTAGTAGGTATCCGACTTGGATATAATTGGGAGGAATTACTTGAAGGGGTTGTAAAAAGTATCTCTTCAGCAATGGGTGCCATTCTAATTTTGTTGCTCATTGGGTCATTAGCAGGAACTTGGTTATTGAGTGGGATTGTGCCAGCCATGATTTATTATGGTTTAGAAATCTTAAATCCTCAAATATTTTTGTTTGCTGCTTGTTTGATTTCGGCAGTTGTTTCGATTGCGACGGGAAGTTCTTGGACAACCATTGCCACCATTGGAGTTGCCTTATTAGGCATTGGAAAAGCCTTGGGATTTGAAGAAGGAATTATTGGCGGAGCAATTATTTCAGGGGCTTATTTTGGTGATAAAATGTCTCCTTTATCCGATACAACTAATCTTGCCCCTGCTATGGCAGGAACGGATTTATTTACACATATTCGTTATATGACCTTAACTACAATTCCTTCAATATCAATTACATTAGTGATTTTTTTGGCAATTGGTTTCTTTAGTGATGCTACAGCCCAAGCAGGTAATATCGAAGCCATTCAACAAGCCATTACGGAATCTTTCCAAATTACACCACTGTTATTTATTGTCCCTGTTTTGGTAGTTTGGATTATTATCAAAAAAATGCCTGCTCTACCTGCTTTGTTGATTGGAGCATTATTAGGAGGTATAGCCGCAATCATCTTTCAACCCGAAGTAGTTCGGACTGTTTCAGGAATCACAGGAAATACTTTTGAATCCTTTTATGTTGGAGTCATGAAGGCGATTTACGGAAAAATATCTGTTCATACTTCAAATGACTTAGTAAACGAATTATTACAAACTAAGGGAATGTCAGGAATGCTCAATACCATTTGGTTAATTTTGTGTGCCATGATTTTCGGGGGAATGATGGAAACTACAGGACTCTTACAACACATTACTGCCTCCGTTATCCAATTAGCCAATTCAACAGGTTCATTAGTTGCATCAACAGTTGGAACTTGTTTTTTCTTTAATGTTACGGCTTCTGATCAATATTTAGCCATTGTTGTTCCTGGTCGGATGTATGCCGAAACCTACCAAAAACGAGGTTTGAAAGCCGAAAATCTTAGCCGAACCCTTGAAGATTCAGGCACAGTTACCTCCGTTTTGATTCCTTGGAATACCTGCGGTGCAACCCAATCAAGTGTATTAGGTGTTGCAACTTGGGCTTATTTACCCTATTGCTTTTTTAATATGATTAGTCCTTTGATGACGATATTTTTCGCTTATGCCAATATCAAAATTGCTCGAATCAAAGACCATTAAGAATAACTTTCCAAAACCTCAACATCTTTGTAACAATTGAGAGAAAAACTTTAAGGAAAATTCATTTTCCCCTAATTACGATGCAATAGGATTCCAATAAGTTTGCCAAAAAAATCCTAATTGTATGCAAAGAAAATTTACGATTCTAACTTTGTTGATCTTTTGGTCAGGAGTACTGTTTGCACAGACAGGCGTTTTTTCAGGTAAAGTTATTGACGAAAATAAACTTGCCCTACCTGGGGCAACTGTTTTACTAACTGATATTGAAGGCAGAGGAAGCGCAACAGATGGCAATGGACGTTTTATGATGCTCCAAGTTCCTGAGGGTGAACACAATGTGAAAATAACTTACATCGGGTTTAAGGAATATACAGGTAAAATTACCATTGAAGCAGGAAAAACAGTAACCTTAACTATTCAGCTTGAAGCTGGTGTAATGATGGCAGATGAAATTGTGGTAGTTGGAGAGCAATTGGCTGGACAAGCTAAAGCACTCAACCAACAGAAAAACAACATGAACATCACCAATATTGTTGCTGCCGACCAAGTTGGTAAATTTCCTGATTCAAATGTTGGGGAAGCTATGCGTCGAATCCCTGGGATTACGATGCAATATGACCAAGGCGAAGCCCGTTTTGGGATGATTCGAGGAACAGCACGAGATTTAAGTTCTGTAACTATCAACGGTGAACGTGTTCCTTCTGCCGAAGCCGAGGAGCGTTCTGTGCAATTGGATTTGATTCCTGCCGATATGATTCAAACTATCGAAGTAAGTAAAGCCCTTACGCCTGATATGGATGCGGATGCCATTGGTGGAACAGCCAATTTAGTAACTCGTTCAGCTCCATCAGGTTTACGAATTTCGGGAACGGCAGCGAGTGGTTATAACTTCCTTTCTCAAAAACCTATTTGGAACTTTGGCTTGGTAGCTGGAAATCGTTTTTTGGACGATAAATTAGGAGTGATTGTGAGTGCATCTTGGTACAAACACAACTTAGGTTCAGATAATGCCGAAGCCGAATGGGATTTAGATGACAATAACAATCCGTATTTGCTAGATTTACAAATTCGAAAATATGACGTTACTCGTGTTCGTAGAAGTGCCTCAATTTCATTAGATTATAAATTAGGTGACAATTCTACCATCTTCTTACGTTCAATTTATAACTGGCGAGATGATTGGGAAAATCGTTTTCGCGCTCGTTACCGATATGATAAGGGTGTAAATGGTGGTATCCCAAATTCATCAGGAATTGTAGAAGAAACTCGATTAGAATGGCAAACTAAAGGAGGTATTGATAGTGACCGTGTAAACAATATGCGTTTGGAAGACCAACGAACTTGGACAAGTGCTTTATCTGGGGAGCATTTATTAGCTCAAAAAGCCAAATTAACGTGGTCAGTTTCTGCTTCTCAGGCTTCCGAAGAGCGTCCTGATGAACGTTATATTACATGGCGAATCAAAGAAATCAATGCCATCCCAAATATTTCTGACCAATCATTCCCTACCAATTCTTTTGCTGAACCAACTGACTTTAATCCTTCTAATTTCACATTGAAGGAAATCACAGATGAAAATCAATTCACAAAAGAAACAGACTTGAATGCTCGGATTGATTTGGAATTACCATTGAATTCAGGAACTAATCTGAGTATTTTGAAATTGGGCGCACGGTATCGAGGAAAAAGCAAAGAACGAGATAACGAATTCTTCGAGTATGAGCCAACAAGTGGTTTTGATGCCATGACTGATTTCGAAACCAAAGATTATTCGGACAGTGATTATTTAGTGGATGATTATCAAATTGGTACTTTTTCAACACCTGAATTTTTGGGTAGTTTAGATTTACAAAATTCAGCTTTATTCGAAAAGAAGGATTTACCTGAAGAATATTTAGCAGGAAATTATACCGCTACGGAAAATATTACAGGCGGTTATGCCATGTTGAAGCAAAATGTAGGTCAAAATTGGTTTTTCATTCTTGGATTACGAGTTGAAAATACCAGCGTAGATTATGAAGGAAATCAAGTTGTTTTTAACGAAGAAGGTGATTTTGATACAAATACGAGTACAAAAGTAAAAGGAGACGGAAATTATACCAATATCCTCCCAGGCATTCATGCTCGTTATGATATCACGGATAATAGTATTTTGCGATTAGCTTGGACAAATACACTGGCTCGACCTCGTTATTTTGACCTTGTCCCATTCCGTGAAGTGATTTTGGAAGATAATGAATTATCGGAAGGTAATCCTGAATTAGAGCCAACAACTGCCATGAACTTCGATCTGATGTTTGAAAATTATTTCAAATCAATTGGTTTAATTTCGGGTGGAATATTCTACAAACGATTGGAAAACTTTATTTTTGAGTACGAAGTAGATGATTATAATGACCCTATTTCAGGACAAATTTTCGATACGTATAACCAAAAACGAAATGGTGGTAGTGCAGATTTGGCAGGAGTGGAATTGGCTATCCAACGCCAACTGGACTTTTTACCGGGTGTTTTGAAAGGCTTAGGAGTTTATGCCAATTATACTTATACTTTTTCTCAAGCCAATGAATTGCCCGTAGAAGGACGTGAAAACGAAGATTTTACACTCCCTGGTACGGCTGGGCATACTTTCAATGCTTCACTTTCATTTGAAACGAAAAAGTTGAGTTTACGAGCTTCTTTGAATTATACGAGCGACTATTTGGATGAAGTAGGAAGTGGTGCATTTTATGACCGTTATTACGATACTCAGACTTTCGTAGATTTGAACGGAACATACACGATTAATCCAAAATTGCGGGTATTTATCGAAGCAAAAAACTTAACAAATCAACCTTTACGTTATTATCAAGGCAAAGATGCTCAAGATCGTTTGATGCAGGTCGAATATTATAATGTACGATTTAATACAGGCTTAAAGTTCGATTTATCAAAATAGACTTCTTTTTCATTAATTCCGAGACTTGCCAAGTTTTCGAAACTTAGCAAGTCTTATTTTTTTATTAACTTTTTAAATATCTTAAAAAAATGCAAAAATATTTTTTTTCTTTTTCAAGTTTATTTTTAATGGTTTTAGTGGGCTTTGCTCAACAACCTTGTTACGAATACAAATCACAAGAATACTTCGAAAATCTCAAAATTGAAGGTCTAGAAGAACCTGAAGATGCACTAAGTTTTGTAGTCGTAGGCGATTGGGGACGACAAGGACATTTTGGACAAAAAGAAGTTGCTGATAAAATGGATGATGTAATGTATAAATTGGATGGAGAATTTGTCATTTCAACAGGTGATAATTTTTATCCAAACGGAGTAGAAAGTACTGAAGACCCTGAGTGGTTTTTCTCTTTTGAAAATATTTATACAGGGCATCATTTACATCAAAATTGGTATTCAATACTTGGTAATCACGATTATAGGGGTAATGTTCAAGCACAAATTGACTACAGCAAAAAAAGCCGAAGATGGCAAATGCCTGATCGTTATTTTTTCAAAGAGTATGAATTGGAAGACGATTCAAATGAAAAAGTTTTATTCGTTTTTATTGATACAAATCCATTTGAAAGAGATTATTACCAAAAATTCAAGTATGCTAATATTCGTACCCAAGACACCACTAAACAAAAGCAGTGGTTAGAAGGTATTTTAGCGCAGTCGGATGCTCGTTGGAAGATTGTAGTTGGACACCATCCAATGTACACCACAGGTAAACGTATTGATGACCAACCATATGTCCGAGAATCATTGGAGAGTATCTTAGAAAAATACAACGTTGATGCATATTTAGCAGGTCATGAGCATGATATTCAACACCAAAAACCTGAAAATAAAAAAGTACATCATTTTGTATCGGGAGCAGGCTCTGAGGTTCGCAAGACAGGCAAAAAGAAGTACACCATATTTGCGGATGCTGTTCAGGGATTTTTGGCAATGTCTGTTACAAAGGAGGCTATATTAATTCAAGCCATTGATTATCAAGGAAAAATTATCCATAAGTACACGATTAAGAAGACGGATAATTAGATTTTAATAATATCATGTTTACGAGGTTATTAACAAGGATATTTAAACAAATGATATAAGAAAAGACAACTGTTATCTCAGATCGAGGTTTAAAATTCCCTTAATATCTGAATAAAACAAGAATTTAACTCCTTATTTTAACATTAATCCAAATTGGCACGAAGTTTTTTGTAGGAATATTTCTTTTGTCGAATAGATTTCTGTAACTTGTCTTGTGGTTTTTTATACCCTGAATCTTGAGTCGAAATTTGTAATCAAATTCTTGTTTTATTGTTCAAATCTTTAGCACCTATCATAACGTGAAATCGAATCCTATTAGCAAATCCTATCTTTACACCGCCAATGACAATGCCCCAGACATTGAAATTGCGGATTTAAGACGTTTGACCCAATTGATAAAAGAAAAGTATAATTATGATTTCAAAGATTATGCAATGTCTTCTTTTAAACGGCGTATCAAACGAGTCATTGATTTATATAAATTCAAAACCGTTGATAAATTAATTACGGTGCTGGATACTACTCCCGATTTTTTTGAGGAATTCGTTTCTGAGATTACGGTAAACGTAACAGAGATGTTTCGTGACCCAACTTTCTGGCGAGTGCTAAAAGACCAGATTCTACCCAATGTTTTAATGAATCACGATTCAATCAGTATTTGGCATGCAGGTTGTTCTTCAGGGGAGGAAGTCTATTCGATGGCGATTGTGCTGAAAGAAATGGGTGTATTGGACAAAGCTAAGTTAGTAGCAACTGATATTGATTCAGCTATTATTGACAAAGCCAAACGGGCTACATTTCCCATTAAAAATATGGAACTTAATAGTAAAAACTACGGACGATTCCATGACGATGCCACTCGAACACTAGATGGATATTTTCGCGAAGCCAATGGCGAAGCCATCTTAAATCCTGACTTAACAAAAAATATTTCGTTCCGAAGACATGACTTAGTTCAAGGTGGTATTTTCTCTAAGTTTGATTTGGTTTTGTGTCGAAATGTGATGATTTATTTTAATCAAACTTTACAAAATAACGTTCTTAATAAATTGCACGATAGTTTATTTAAGTATGGATATTTAATTATTGGTTCGAAAGAGTCATTAATTTGGTGTGAAATTGCCAACAAGTTTATTGTTGTCAATAACGAAGAAAAGGTATATAAAAAAATTAAGGACTAAGCCGATACGAAAAACCCTGATAGTCAGATGAGCAAGTTTCGATTATCGTCCCAGACGAATTATAAAGCTGTCGTTATTGGAGGATCTGCGGGTAGTTTTCAGTCGGTGACCAAACTACTAGCCACAATACCATCCGATTTTGAATTGCCAATATTGTTTTGTTTACATCGCCTCAAGCACGTCCGTAATGGTTTTGTCGAAGCACTTTCCATTAAGAGTAATAAAGCTATTGTTGAACCTCTTGATAAAGAGCCTGTTCGTACTAACGGAGTGTATCTTGCTCCCGCAAATTACCATATGTGTGTAGAGTTAGGAAATACCTTTTCGTTAGCTACGGATGGGTTAGTCAATAATTCACGTCCTTCCATTGATTTAACCTTTGAGACTGCTGCCTATGTTTACCGAGATAAATTAATTGGTATCTTATTATCGGGAGCAAATAAAGATGGTGCTTATGGTATGAAAAAAATCAAAGAAAAAAACGGCTTGACTATTGTACAAGATCCTGATGAAAGTATGATTAATGCCATGCCTACTGCAGCTCTTGCCGCTACGGAGATTGATATGGTTTTAAAGGTTGATGAAATTATTGATTTTCTGATGACCTTACATAAACAAATGAAAAGATGAACCTAAGAAATGGTGTACAAGTCGGATTGATTTTAGTTTTTGTTTTTGGTTGTTTTTGGACACTATTTTATGTCTATTTTTGGATGCCTGAACAAATACTTACACAACTAAATTATGCCATTCACGAGGAAGTTGTTCAAGAAATTCAACAAACTACACAACCTATTTTGTTTTTTTTACTTGGAGAGGTGATTTTGGGTGTATTAATTATTTTTTCAAATCAAAATATAAATGAAACAAAAACAAATATCATTTATGTCGATAAGTATCAGAAAACAAATATTGAAGAAACGATTTCAAAGGAGGAAAAGTATCAGCATATAACCGAAAATCAGCAACAAATTCAGCAACAAATTCAACGGTCAAATAAGCCTTATGATACTTTGATTTCGGAATTGTGTCGCTTGACTGAAGCTATGGCAGGAGCTATTTTTATTCGAAAAACCAAACACCAACAAGATTTTCTTCATTTTCAATCAGGTTATGCCTACAAAACTCCCGAACATGGAGACCTTTGTTATGAAATTGGTGAGGGAATCACGGGACAGGTTGCCAAAACGGGAAAGCCTGTGCAATTAGAAAATATTCCTACAGGTTACTTACAAGTTTTTTCAGGATTAGGCGAGGCTACTCCTTCCCACTTGTTAGTTTTACCCATTTTTGATATAGAAAATACTCAAAATAAAGTATCTGCTATAATTGAATTGGCATCATTTCGAGCATTTAAAACAGAAGAAGTTAAAAAAATTGAGAAATTAGCTCAAGAAGTCAATAAAATACAGACACCAAATACCGTTTAGAACTGTTTAGGTGAAATTTTTGCTCTTAGATTGAGCAAGAAATATCTTTACTCATGGAAAAAATATTAAATACTCCTTTTGTAGAGGTGATTGATATTTCAGATGAAATTCCGCAAACCATCTATGGACATTGGAAGGACTGTTGGTTATGGGAAAATCAAGATATTGCTCAGGATATTATGGATGTCTTTATTCCTTATATTCAAAATAATAACGTAAAAGTTTTAATTTCAAGTCATAAAGATTTGGAAGTTGTGAGCGTTGAGTACATTGACTGGATTCAACAAATACTAATTCCCAAGTGCTTAGAAATTGGACTTTATACTGAAATTATCATTGGAGCAGACGATTTGATGGGGGAAATTTCATTAGGATTAATTTATAATGACTTACAAGCCGAACTAAATGGGGAAAAATACCTTACACCAAATGTTCGTACGCTCAACGATGCGAAAGCACTTGCATTAAAAATTGTTTCTGAATACAAAAATTAAAGTAGTCGGCATTTAATATGTTGAAACATTTAAAAATAGGAACCAAAATCACGATTATGCTACTGACCAGCGTCTTTTTTGCGGTGGTTGTAGTAAGTGTGGCATCTTATAAAATTAGTTCTGACTCAATTCGAAATCGTTATGCCGAAACCCTTCAAGTTATTGTAGAACTCAAGTCTGAAGAAATCCGAGCTATTTTTGCTGATTTAGCAACTAGTACCCACTCCATTCGTAATCAACGAAAAATTAAAACAGGTATTCAAGACATTCATGCAGTATTTCAAACACTGAAAAAAGATACGGCTCAAGTACTTTCTTCAGACAGCTTATTACTAGAAACAAAACAACATCTTGATGCCTATATGGAACCTATTCTAAATCTTAATAAATATAAGAGTATCATGCTATTAGATACCGCAGGATTGGTACTCTATAATACAAATAAAACTTCTCAACACCTAATAGGAAAACAATTTAAGCGATTTACAGAAACCAAAAACCAAAATTCCATTTCCTCAAATACGATTTCATATAGTACTCCTTATATGATAAACCAAGAAGCATATATTGATGCTTTTGCTCCAATTTATCAGAATGATTTGTTATTAGGCTATGTTGTAACGGAATTTAATATGAATAAGATTTATAAAGTTACAAACGATACTATCGGATTGAGTCAAACAGGAGAATTGTTAATTGCTCAAGAAACAAAAAGAGGAGTTGAATGGCTAATATTAAATGAAAAAAGAAATCAAACAGAACCATTAAAATTTACAAAATTAGAATTTAAAGAAGGAAGTCAAGCCTTGCAGGATGCCGTACAAGGAGGAAATGGAGCAGGATTAACCATTGATTATCAAGGGCAAATGGTCTTGGCGGAATGGCGATACATTCCTGAAATGCGTTGGGGAATAATTGTTAAGATTGATGAAGATGAAATTACCCAACACGCCGATTATTTAGCTCAAACGTTTATTTATGTTAGTATTATTATCATTTTTCTAGTTTGGTTTGTTGCCGCTCAATTTGCTGCAAAATTAATTTCTCCCTTATTATCCTTACGCCAAACACTTCAAATTGTTGCTAAGGGAATTTTACCTAATAATATCCCCAAAACAACCTATGACGAAATTGGAGAAATGGCAAATGCTGTTGAAAATTTGGTACAATCATTAAAGCGTCATGCCAACTTTGCTGAACGAATTGGAGCAAAAGAATATAATACTGAATTTACGGCTGTTAGTAAGGAGGATACACTTGGAAATGCCTTAATTGCGATGCGTGATAATATTCAAATAGCAGAGGAAAAAGATAACGAACGAAATTGGATTGTAAAAGGATTAGCTGAAATTGGACAAACGATGCGTCTTCACAATGATTTAGAATCTTTAGGAGATAATCTACTGTCTTATATTGCTGAAGAAATTCGGGCAGTACAAGGTGCATTTTACACGGTAACAAAAGAAGAAAATGCCGAGCCTATTTTAGAAATGAATGCTAGTTATGCTTATGGAAAGAAAAAATATATCAAAGCTCAATTTCGATTTGCAGAGGGATTAGTTGGACAATGTGCCATTGAAAAAGATACCGTTTTACGCACTGAAATACCAAAGGATTACTTAACCATCACTTCAGGAATTTTAGGAGATAAAAAACCTAAATGTTTGCTTTTTGTTCCATTGATAACGAATGAAGAAACTTTTGGGGTTTTAGAGTTTGCAGGTTTTGAACGATTTACACAAGTTCAGGTTAAGTTTGTCGAAGAAATTAGTTTAACAATTGCTCGTACGATTTTTAACATTAAGGTCAATGCTCGTACTGCAATGCTATTGGAGGAATCTAATCTACAAAAAGAAGCCCTTCGGCAACGTGGTGAAGAAATGAAAGCCACTCAATTAGAATTACAAGAAACAAATGCTAAATTAGAAGAGCAATTTATAGAAGTACAACGGGCGCAAAAACGAATGCAAATTATCCTTGAAAACGCCTCTGAGGTCATTACAATTTATGAAGAGGATGGCTCTATTCGTTATGTAAGTCCGTCGGTTGAGTCCATTTGGGGTTATCGTCCTTCGGAATTAGTCGGAAAACGAGATATTTTGAATGTAACTAAAGAGAGCCAACATGTCATAGAGGAAATGTTCGAAAAATTATTGGCTGATAAAACCAAGTCTATTACAATAGAATATGAATATAAGCTTAAAAATAAAACAACTATTTGGCTTGAAGCTACAGGACGAAATTTATTAGCTGATCCTGCCATTCATGGTATTGTATTGAACTCCAGAGATATCACGGAACGGAGACGAGCCGAACAAGAAGCACGGATGCGTGGACAAATGCAATCTCTCTCAGAAAATTCACCTGATTTAATCACACGATTTGACTCGGAGGGGAATGTTTTCTATATTAATCCTACAATTAAGCACCTAACAGGAGCAGAGCCAGATGCAGTTATCCATCAAAATTTAGAGGTTTTGGATATTTCTCAGGAAACCAAAGAATTTTGGAAAAATTTGTTAAAAGAAGTCACACAAAAACAAACCATGATACGAAAGGAAATGCCTTTCAAGTCTCGTCTGGGTGAACGAATTATGAATGTAAATGGTATTCCTGAGTTTGATAATACGCAACAAATGGAATCCGTCTTAATCGTGGCAAACGATATTACAGCCCAAAAACAAACAGAATCAGCCCTTTTAAATACAAATAAAAAAATCAGAGAAAGTATTAATTATGCTAAGCGTATCCAGACTGCTATTCTGCCCGATATGCGAACTATACGAAAAGTATTTACCAATTCGTTTATTTTTTATCAACCACGTGATGTAGTTAGTGGAGACTTCCCTTGGTTTATTGAGACAGAAAACTATACCTTTGTAGCCGTAGTAGATTGTACAGGACACGGTGTACCAGGAGCCTTAATTTCTTTGATTGGATACTTTTTATTAAATGATATTGTAAATACTCAAGAAATTGATAATTCTGGTTTAATTTTGGATATGTTAAGTCGAGGAGTCGAAAAAACTCTTCGGCAAGATGTTGAAGCTACCACACGGGATGGTATGGATATTGCGCTATGTCGTATAAATATAAATCAGACAACCTTGCAATATGCTGGCGCACACCGCCCACTATATAGGGTCAGAAAAGGAAACTTAACTCAAATTAAAGGGGATAAATTTCCTGTGGGAGGTGGACAGTATAAAAACCGAAAGGAATTTCAAACTCACGACTTGCAGATTCAATCCAATGATGCGGTTTACTGCTTTTCTGATGGTCTTCCTGATCAATTTGGAGGTCCAAATAATCGGAAGTTCTCACCCAAACAAGTACGTCATTTGGTAATAGAACATGAAGCAAAACCAATGGCAGAAATTGGAGAAATCTTCCGAAATGCATTCCAGACATGGAAAGGGAATCGTAAACAAACGGATGATGTCTTACTAATTGGCATTAAATTCTAATTAAGTTGGTGTTTGTTTGTTTTTGTCGGAAAAAAAATGATATATTAACCCAAAATTTTGACCCGCAAGACCTAACTGTTTGATTCATGGAATAATTACCGTTAAAAGTCGCTGTCACTATGAAGTATATTTATGATTTGCACAAGACCATGCTCCAACAGAACCTGATATTGGTGTATGAGGGGGAATTTACCCAAGATATTACCAAGTCGGTACTGGCAATGGCTGAACGGAATATGGATTCCTTTGGCGAAGGGGCTAAAGTCAAGCGCAAGGTGTTTAATGTGATGGTAGAGTGCTTACAAAACATATCCAAACACGCTGAAAGTTTTGAGGAAGATCCTACGGTGAAAAATAATGCCATCTTCATGATTGGCAAACACCAAGACCAATACATCATTACGTCTGGTAATAATATTCGGACAATAGATGTGGAGAAGCTCAAGGAAAAACTCAATCGTATCAATGATTTGGATGCCAAAGGTTTGAAGCAACTTTATCGGACAATCATTAAAACTACCAAAATCTCCAAGAAAGGAGGCGCAGGTTTAGGCTTGGTGGACATGGCACGAAAATCGGGCAATAAATTAGGCTATGATTTTGAGCCAATTGATGACGAATTTTCGTTTTTTTCTCTCATCACAACAATTTCACGGGTTTAAAAACATTTTTAAAATCATACAAAATGGACATTATTCAATTAGACGGAACTGAAGATACCCCAAAAATAATTCTCAATAAGGAACAAGAACTGTTTGAAATCTCAGGGCGATCATTACCTGAAGATTCAGCGGAGTTTTATGCACCCATTTTAGAGTGGTTAACTCGCTATAAGGACGATGCCAACTCAGAAACGCGATTTCATTTCAAACTGGAGTACTTCAATACTGCTTCTTCAAAACTTATTCTGGATATTCTTTCCGTCCTCGAAGATATTGAAGGAACGATAATCGTTTGGTATTATCACGAAGATGATGAGGATATGGAAGAAGCTGGAGAAGAGTTCTCAGATTTGGTAGATATCGATTTTGAATTCGAAACATACTAAAACATCACTTTTAATGACTGTATTTACAATTGAGTTGATACAGTAAAATATCAATAAAGACATGCCTTTAATTTCCTCAAAATCTGTAAACAATGTTTGGGGTGAGGAAGCGTTATCCAATTAAAGGCGTATTTATTGCTTTGTCTTTTTGTATGCCTTTGGGGTATTTTTTTCTAATCATTTAATAATTAAAATTAGTCCAAACTCAAATCATTTTAAAATTACACATCACCTTAACTTGTGTTTTTTTGGAATGCGTTGTTCATACCTGAACCTCTATGAGTGAAGAAATACTGAAAGCCTTAACCCGCCTTTTTGCGATTATCGCCAAACAAGGAGAAGGCGTAACAGAATCGGAACGTGATTACGTCATCAGTTTCTACCAACAAGAACTGGATTCGGAAACCGTGAGCGAGTACGTATCACTTTTTGATAAATATGCCGAGTATCGTAAGCCTGGCGAACCCGAACCCCCCGAAGAAGAGGAAGACGATGACCCTGACAACCCAAAAAAGAAAAGAAGACGTAAAAGAAGACGCAAAAGACAGGGAACAAGAGCAGTAGATTCAGTACGAGTTTTAGCACAATGTCGGAAAATCAATAAGACACTTGTCCAAAAACAAAAAGTCATTGTTCTTTTCAAAATCTTGGAGATGGTGGCAGCGAATCGAGAAATGGAAGTTCCCAAAAGTCTAGATTCACAGATGGAAATTATTGATACTGTGGCAAATGTCTTTAATGTCCCAAAACAAGAATACAATCTTTGCAGGGCATTTGTTATGGAACAACATTCCTCAGCAGAATCCCTCAATTCCGAAGATATTTTACTTTTTGATGACGAAGTACCTGCTGAAAATAGCAAAATCAAATACATTGATTCAGGACTTCTGTCAGGAGAAATTATTTTTATCCGTGTCCAGAGTGTTGCCCTTTACTTCACAAAATATACAGGAACAGATGAGATTTTCCTCAATGGGCAATTAGTTAAACCCAATGCAATTTTATTATTCTCAAATGGTAGTGTTTTTAAAACACCTAAAGGTGCGCCTCTTTATTATAGTGATTTAGTTAGTACTTATAATAGTGCAATTGAGGATGTTAAACTTTCATTTAATGTAGAAGACGTAGAATTTCGCTTTCCAAATGGACACGTTGGACTTCGAAATATTAATCTTTCAGAGGGTGCAGGTCGGTTGATAGGCATTATGGGAGCAAGTGGTGCAGGAAAAACTACCTTATTAAATGCTCTCGCTGGTCTTGAAATACCCTATAAAGGAAAGGTTAAAATTAATGGTTATGATATTCATGATCCTGAACAAAAGCCACATATTGAGGGAGTCATTGGTTATATTTCTCAGGATGATTTATTGATTGAAGAATTATCCGTTTATCAAAATTTATTTTATAACGCCAAACTTTGTTTCCGTGATTTATCTGATGAAGAACTAGACAAAAGAGTCGTTGATGTTCTAGCTAGTTTAGGATTAGATAGAATTATGGACTTGAAAGTCGGAAGTGTTCTCAATAAAAAAATATCAGGTGGACAGCGAAAACGGCTGAATATTGCCTTGGAACTGATTCGAGAGCCAAGCGTTTTGTTTGTCGATGAGCCAACTTCAGGACTTTCTTCACGAGACTCTGAAAATGTAATTGACCTTTTGAAAGAACTTTCTTTGAAAGGGAAGTTAATTTTTGTCGTTATTCATCAGCCATCTTCGGATATTTATAAAATGTTCGATAAGATGTGGTTGATGGATACAGGTGGTTATCCTGTTTTTTATGGAGATCCCATTGAGGCAATTACTTATTTCAAACAAGCTGCCAAGCAAATTGGCTCTGACCGAGGACAATGTCCAACTTGTGGAAATGTAAATCCTGAACAGCTTTTTAATATCATCGAAGCTCAAGTTGTTGATGAATATGGGGAGTTTACAAATAAACGAAAAATAACACCACCTGAGTGGCATGATTTATACAAGAAGAATTTTGAAATTGAGCGACAGGAAGATGTTGAAGAAGAACCTCCCAAGAATCTTAAAATTCCTAATAAGCTAAAACAAACCCAAATTTTCACCATTCGGGATATGCTTTCCAAAATTGGGAATACCCAATATATGGCGATTAATCTTTTGGAAGCTCCTGCATTAGCTTTGTTGATGTCTTTGATTATTCGGTATAAGGATTTAAATTTGGGAGAAGAGTATTTATTACGATATAACGATAATATCCCTGCTTACATCCTCATTAGTATTATTGTAGCACTATTTATGGGACTCTCTGTAAGTGCAGAAGAAATCATTGCTGACCGCAAGATTAAGAAAAGAGAAGCTTTCTTAAACCTGAGTCAAACCAGTTATTTAGCCTCTAAATTGTTGATTTTATTTGCATTTTCGGCAGTACAGACATTTTCTTATGTCCTTATCGGAAATACTATTTTAGATATTAATGGTGAATATATTACATATTGGATTGTTTTATTCTCCATTTCCTGTTTTGCCAATGTGTTAGGGCTAAATATTTCTTCCGCTTTTAGCTCAGCCATTACAGTCTATATTCTAATTCCTTTATTATTAATTCCTCAGATGATTCTAAGTGGAGCTATTTTTCCGTTCGAGAAATTAAACAATACGATTACAGAAAAAGGAAAAGTACCACTTATTGCTGATGTTTGGGTGTCTCGTTGGGGTTATGAAGCGGTTATGGTAGAAGGATTTAAACATAATGCTTATGAAAAGTTGTTTTACCCCTATGACACAAAGGAAAGTGTTGCTAATTTTAAAGCCTCTTTTTGGAAGCAAGAGATGGAAAGAGTTTTAGATGATGCCTTTGATCATGTCGAAGCTCTCAAAGAATTACCAAAAGAACAACAGGATTCTGTAAGATTTCTTTTAGAAGGAAACTTAATGCTTATTAAAAATGAATTAGTTTATGAAAATTTTGTTGGATTAGAAGAGTTAAAGCTTGATGAAGCTCTGACAGTTAAAGCCTTTAATGCTGATGCTGTTCTGAAAATCAAGGAATATCTTGAAAATATTAAAGACTACTATACAATGATGCAGACTACTGCCATTGATAGCCGAGACTCACTAATGAATCTTTACAAGCCTGAATCACTAGCAAAATTAAAAAATGACTACTTTAGTGAGAGTATGCAAGATGCCGTTCGGAAAGCGAATACAAAACAAAAAATTGACCGTGAGAATGGAAAATTAGTACAGATATCTGACCCTATTTTTACCGTGCCTCGTAGAACTAGTAACCCAGTGGATTATCGAGCACACTTTTTTGCTCCTCAGAAACACTTATTTGGAGTTTATTTTGATACCTATTGGTTCAATATTGGGATAATATGGGCAATGACTATCTTACTTTATTTTACTTTATACCTCGAATTACTGCGAAAAGCGATTAACTTCTTAGGAAACGTTAAGTTCAGAAAATAAATAATCAGTCGAGCAACTCTTCAGACCTGACTTTGGGGTTTGAATTTTTCTGAATGTTTAACTGTTTAATTCTAAAATTATGAAAAAAGGCTATTTAGTATGGATGCTTGTTATGGTTTTTATCATTGCGAGTGGCTTCACAGGCAACAGGCAACACGCCTCTCCCAAAAACGCTCCACAGTCTGATGACGTGGCGAATATTTTACAATCTATTCCTTCACCCTTAGAAATTTCTTCCTTGATTAAGGAAGTAGGGGGAAAATATGATCCTAGTCACTTAAATAATCCAAAGTTTGTAAGTAACTATACGATGACCTATAAAAAGGCATTAAATCTAGGAATTTTTAGTACTGACTTAGGATATGCAAACTTGTATGATCAACGCCAAGATATTTTAGATTATCTTGATGCTGTCAAGAGTTTATCAGATGGTTTAGGTATTGGACAATTTTTTGATTATGAACAAATTAAAAAGTTAGCTAATAGTAGCAATAATATTCCTGAACTACTCAAAGTTACCCAACAAAACTTTGAGAATATTACACAACATCTTGCGAATAATCGTCGTGAAAGCGTTAGTGTACTAATTTTAGCTGGTGGTTGGGTTGAAGCTCTTTACTTAACCACTTTGGTATATGAAAAAACAAAAGATAGTCGATTAAAAGAAAAAATTGGGGAACAAAAAATTGCCCTCGAACAGATTCGTAAAGTAATGAATTTGTACTCTGATAAGCCTAATTTCAAGAACATTATCCGTGATCTTGAACAGCTCTCTAATGTGTATCAAAAAGTGAGAATCATTACAAAAGACGGTAAAACAGCAGTCCGTGAATCAGAAGGTGAAATTATCGTGAGCAATGAGACAGTTTCTAGTGTCCAAATTTCAGATGGTGATTTAGCGAATATCAGTAGTTTAGCACGAGGTATTCGTGATAAAATGATTAAATAATTTTTTTAAAAGGCTTTAAAACTCGTTTTCTTATCATGAAAAATAGATTTATTGTTGCGCTTGTGTTTATGATGGCACTTTTCGTAAGTACTCCCGAAGCCAAAGCACAAGACTGTGATTCAGAGCTTTACAGTAATATGGCTCTTAAAAAATTAACTGACGGATTCACCTTTATCAAAAGTTTTAAGGTGGATGGTAAAGGCGGTACACGCCGAGATATTGAGTACACCTGTGTGTTCAGTAAAGACACCAAGTACAAAGTAATTTTGCAAAGTCGAGATGGTGATGCAACTGGGATTATTGCTACACTTTTTAATTCAAAACGTGAGAAATTGGCTTCTAGTCATAACAATGGCAAATTTTATACAGGTTGGACTTACGTCTGCAAAGCAACAGGAATTTATTATTTACGGTTTTCCTTCAAGGATTCACATAGCTATTGTGGTGGTGCAGTCTTAGGATTTAAACGATAGATATTTTCCTAATTTCATAAATTTACAACAAGCCAGATTAAATCTGGCTTTTTTTATGTCTTACAAAATCCAACTGCTGAAGTAGAGTACTCCAAAGCAAATCCAAAATCCTACAAATAAACCTGTAAATATTTCCAAAGGAGTATGAGCATTGAGTTTAAGGCGTGCGCTCATGACTATTCCTGTCATAAGAATCGAAAATAAAATTGGATATAATAAACTCTGGGTTGGAGATGTCCATTGTAAACCAACCAAACTACCCAACATTCCACTTACTCCTACCGTATGAACACTAATTTTATGGAATTTTGTAATAAATGTAACGACTAAAACCGATAGAGAAACTCCTGACAAAATGAGAATAAACTCTAAACCACCTTGTTGCGAAAAAATATAAACAATAGTAACGAAACTATAAAAAATACTCATTATAGCAAAAGGTAACTGACGTTCTTGACGATTTTCAAGATGAAGTGATTTTAAGAATCGCATTCGATACATCATATAAATTGAGATAGCTGGTATTAGTCCCGTTGTCAAAAATGTTTTCAGAATCATGTGCCAATACATTATGCCTGAGGTAAACATTGGATAATCAGCAACATATAACATAAATATGATGAGTGTTGGTATTAGTGCAGGATGAAAAAGAACTGAAATTCCATACGAAGTAGCATACCAAAATCCATCCGTAGATTTATTTCTCAAGGTCATCAGTAGACGGTTTAGATGCTGGAGATGTGGAGAGATTATTTTTCAAATCCATCAAAAACTTTCTTAGAGCTTGCATTTCTTCCAATAGCTTCACGGTATCTTGTACTTTATCTTCTTTTTTAGTCAGAATTTCTTCTGCTCCTTGCAGAGTATAGCCTCTTTCTTTGACTAAATAATAGACCATTTTCAACTTTTCAATATCAGCAACAGTGTATTGTCTGACCCCATTTTTACTTTTTCGGGGATTGATAGACGAAAAACGACTTTCCCAAAACCGAATCAGTGAAGGGGCAACTTTTAGCATTTTTGCAATTTCACCAATGCTATAATATTTTTTCTGGATTTTCTCCTTTTTCATATATCCATGAATTACAAAGTCAGTCCTAAATTTGTGTAAAATTCCATTTTAGGATTTTTCCATGAGAATTAGAGCCGAAATTCCTGAAATTTCTGTTTCTCCTCCCTGAAATTTCTCTCCACCCTCTAAACTAAACTGCTCATTTTTCAACAAAACCTCCCAATCTCCTTTAGGCAAATTAATTTTTTGCTTTGCTTCTTTACCATTCAAAACGACCAAAATTTGTTTTACGTCACCTCCACCTGCATAGTCGGTAAGTAAATAAGCAACAATCCCTTGAGGCTGTTCTGGTAAAAATTGAAGGTGTTTTTGGATAAGTTCATTGCTTACTAACCGAAAAGCAGGATATTTTTTACGCAATCGAATTAGATTTTGGTAATATTCAACTAAATTTTGGTATTTTTCTTTACGATTCCAATCAATTTGATTAATCGAATCAGGTGATTTATAAGAATTATGTTCTCCAAATTTTGTTCGAGCGAATTCTGCCCCAGCGTGTAAAAATGGTACACCCTGCGAAGTAAATACAATCGTATTTGCCAAGCGGTGCATTTTCAAAATTTTTTCTTCGGAAGCATGACGATCAGTCGTTTTAAGTTTGTCATAAAGCGTTTGATTATCATGGCAAGCCACGTAATTAATAGTTTGGGCGGGATGCTTTGCCCAAGGAGTCTTAGAATAATTAACTTTTTTGTATTGAATTTGAGGATGTTGCGTTGCTCCTGCAATTCCGAATTTAATACTCTCCGAAAAATTGGTTATTCCATTCACAAATCCCTTATCCGTTTCATTTGACCAATGTCCTTTAATAGCATCCCGAATATCATCACTAAAAACAGCAATATTTTTAAGTTGTAAAGTATTGTTTTTCAATGCTCTAACTGAATCAGGTAGCAGGCTTGCTCCAGCCGTCCAGCCTTCACCATAAATAAAAATAGTAGAGTCCATTTTTTGTAATTCGGTACTAATTTCGTTCATGGTTTCAAGGTCATGAATACCCATCAAATCAAAACGAAAACCATCAATATGATACTCTTCAACCCAATATTTGACTGATTCCAAGATAAATTTCCGCATCATGGGACGCTCCGAGGCTGTTTCATTCCCACAACCTGAGGCATTCGAAAAACTTTTATCTTTATTCAATCGATAATAATAATGAGGAAATTCTAAATTAAAGTTAGAATTTGGTGTTAAGGCTGTATGATTGTAAACTACATCCATTATCACTCGAATTCCACTCTCGTGTAATTTTTTAACCAGTTGTTTAAATTCACGAATCCGAACCGCTCCATCCGCAGGATTTGTAGAATATGAACCTTCGGGAGTATTATAATTTTGTGGATCATATCCCCAATTAAATTGGGCTGAATCTAATTTTGATTCATCAATCGACTGAAAATCAAAGACTGGCAACAAATGAACGTGTGTAATTCCTAATTCTTTAAGATGGTCAAGTCCTGTTTTTTGTCCTAGTGAATTGGTCAAATTTTCCTCTATTACTCCCAAAAATTTACCTCGATTTTTTGCTCCTGAACTTTCATGAATTGTAAAATCCCGAATGTGCATTTCATACAAAATAATATCAGTAAATTGTTTTAAATCAGGTCGTTGGTCATTTTGCCAGCCTTTAGGGTTTGTTTTTGCCAAATCAACAACCATTGCCCGTTGTCCATTTGTACCGACAGCTTTAGCATAAATTCCTGATGTTTCTTCTAAGATTTTTCCTTTGAATTTGACTTGAAAAGTATAATAAAGTCCTTCTAAATCTTCATGTATTTCAATTTTCCAAATTCCTTTTTCTGATTTTTTTAAATTTTCTGTTCGAATAGATTTCCCCCCCAAATCATGTTGATAAAAATGTAATTGTACGGCTTCGGCTTTAGGCGACCAAAGTTTAAAAATAGATTTTTCAGGCGAATAAGTTAAGCCCAAATCTGTTCCTTCATAAAAAGGTAACTCATTGGTGGTTGCAGTATTTTCTATTTTGGAAGTTTCTTTTGTTTCGGAGGAACAGCCAAAAAGTCCCCATGAAATCAAGCAAATATTTTTTAGGAAAGTCATCAAATTGGTATTCATTTTTTGCTCCACGTTTACGCCTTTTTTATTCTTATAATCCTTAACTGGGCTGAAAAGTTTACCTGAGAATCAATTAGAAAAAAATTGACTTGCCAAATTTGTAAAACTTAGCAAGCCAATTTCTTCTGTTCCAAAAATATTTTATAGGGCAGCTAATCGCAAGCTCACGGCGTTTTTATGAGCCATTAATTCTTCGGCTTCTGCCATAATTTCAATGGTTTTACCAATGTTTTGTAAACCTTCTTTTGTAATTTCTTGATACGTAATTTTTTTAGTAAAACTATCTAAAGAAACTCCTGCTACAACTTTGGCGAAACCATTGGTTGGCAAAGTGTGGTTTGTTCCCGAAGCATAATCACCTGCGGATTCGGGGGTAAAGTGTCCCATAAAAACCGAACCCGCTTCTGTAATTTTTTCGGCAGGAATAATAGGATTTTCAACCGATAAAATCAAGTGTTCGGGAGCATATTCATTCAAAATTTCATAGGCAATTTCTTCTGAATCTACCAGAATACTTTTACTGTGTTGAATCGCTTTTTTTGCCATTTCTTTACGAGGCAATTTCTCTAATTGTCGCTCAACTTCGGCTAAACTCTTATTAATCAAGTCTTCACTAGTACTTACCAAAATTACTTGGCTATCTTCGCCATGTTCGGCTTGTGATAATAGATCCGAAGCAATAAAAACTGGATTTGCGGAATCATCTGCTAAAACAGCCACCTCTGAAGGTCCCGCAGGCATATCAATCGCTGTTTCTTCCCGACTAACCAACTGTTTAGCAGTAGTTACATACTGATTCCCAGGACCGAAAATTTTATATACTTTTGGAACAGATTCTGTACCATAAGCCATTGCTCCAACAGCTTGTGCACCACCTGCTTTAATGATTTTAGTTACACCAACCGCTTTAGCCGTAAACAAAATGGCAGGGTGAATCTTACCTTCGGAATTTGGAGGAGAACACAGTATAATTTCTTGACATCCAGCAATTTGAGCAGGTACTCCAAGCATCAAAACCGTAGAAAAAAGTGGAGCAGTTCCACCAGGAATATACAAGCCCACCTTTCGAATAGGCACACTTTTTCGCCAGCAAGTTACACCCTGCATGGTTTCGATAGGTTCAAAATTCTCTTTTTGAGCAAGGTGAAATTTTTCAATATTGGACTTAGCAGTCAGAATTGCCGATTTTAGTTCAGGAGCAACATTTCTTTCAGCTTCTTCGATTTCCTCAGCACTCACCAATAAATCTTGTACATCTGTTCCATCAAATTTCAAATTATATTTCCGAAGAGCAGTATCGCCCTTGATTTTAATATCTTCTAAAATAGGGGAAACTCGCCGTTCGATTTCTGCTGTTTCAAATACAGGACGAGCTAAGATTTCCGCCCAACTTTCGGGCGCAGGATAGCGAATGATTTGCATACTCTGAAATGAATTTTAGTCAATTTTTCGAAAGACCTGCTAAGTCCGAAAAACTTTACAAATCTTCAATTTTAAACTCAAAAATACATCATTTTATTGAGTATAATGAATTTGAATCAAACCACTCAGAAAAGATTGTGTTTTCCTCACTTTCCAACTTGTTTCCTTGGGTATATCTTTAAAAAGTCGGATTCCATCACCTAATACTATGGGATGTATAGATAAAATTAATTTATTAATCAAACCAGTATTTAGTAAAAGAGTATTAATTTGTCCTCCACCAATCAACCAAATAGCCTTTCCTTTCTGACCTTTCAAGTCTTTTACAAAAGGAATCACTTCCTTTGAAATGATCGTAACATTCTTATTATCAGTATTTTTATTTTTTTTCGTAAAAACATAATTGGCTTTACTCTGATATGGAAAATCTCCAAAAGTTAAAATTTGGCGATAGGTTTTCCCACCCATTAAAGTCGTATCAACCGTTTCAAGAAAATCAAAATAACCGTAATCATAATCTGTAAATAACCAATCTACCCTACCATTTTTTCGGGCAATAAACCCATCCAAACTTGTAGCAGTGTACAAAACAATATCTCGCATATCTGAAGACTTCAAGTTTTAGTGTAAGATGGCTTTTAATTCCTCTATGCTCTTAGCATGATGGAGACGTTGAATTAAAATAAATTGTTCACGTACTTTTTCGACCATACTTTTACCTGATAGAAAAATCAAAAAACTCCCTACATTTTTTCGATTTCTACAGAGTGACTTACCTTCTTCATATTCACAGTATTCAAAGTCTTTTTGTTTGAAAGGAGCAGCAACTTCGAGATATTCATATCCTCCCTTATGAATATTTTCAAAATCAAAGGGAACAAAATTTCGCTTCAATTCACCCATATTTTCCAACCGAAATAAGACTTCAATACGTTTTGATTTCACTGTTCCTGTTTCGTAGGAATACACAAAAGTTGAGTCTGAAGTTGCTGAAAATGAAGCCTCTTTGAGTTGATTTGTCCAAACAGTCTGATTATCATGGCGTTCTACGATACCATTTCCAAAATTTTCAACTGTTCCCCGAATGGTTTTCAAAGCTTCGGTGATAGTTTGCTGAGCTTGAGTCTGAAGGGCAAGTCGTTCAGCTTCACGTTGGGCGAGCACTTCTTTAGCTCGCTCTTCAGCACGAATACGTTCGGCTTCAGCAAGTCGGCGGGCTTCTTCTTCTTCCGACTTTTGGAGTTGTAACAAAGTAGCTTGTTCCCGTTCCTGCAATAAAAGCTCATGTTTTCGGGCTTCATTTTTATAATTTTTATATTCGTCCCAGCCCAAGTAAATTGCAATTAGTCCTAAACATCCAAGGACAACAATTAAGACAGTTCGTTCGGTCATGGTAATGTATGGATTTGGTTTGTTGCTCGAATCTTTATAAAAAAACAGTTCCCCAATCTAAGGAAAAAGGCTTAATTTATCAAATTCTACTTTTAATCCTATTTTATCGAACTGAGTCAGGTAGTACTACTTGGGCTTTTTGCTGGAGTTTAAGTAGTTGTTGCAAAAGCTGATAGGTACTTGTATCTCGTTGGTAATAAGTTTCTCGAAGCAAAATGGTATCTTTTCGACTTTCTAATAAATTATCCAATGTTCGAGTTTGTTGGAGTAGAGCTAAGGAATCTTGCCGATGCAAAAGCGAGTCATAAGACTTAATCTTGGCTACTTGAATTTCTAACTGATTTTGTAGTTTCACCATAATCGAGTTCAATTCAGCTTGAGTGCTACGCTGAACATCATCAATCTTATCGGACTGTTGGCTAATTCCTTCTTGTAAAACTTGCGTTTTTTCACGTAAACTATTTAAACGATTAATACTTTCTCCGATATTCTCCTTTAGGTTTTTCCGAGTTGAATAATTGGCATCTAGAATAACTTCTTCCGCATTTTCAAGCTGTTGAACAATTCCTACCACAGTAACTGTCATACTATCCAAATCTCCTTGCATACTATCAAGGGCATGTTGAGCATCTTTGAGCGCAGAATTAGCCACATTCAAAGAATCTGCCGTTGATTTTACACGATTTTCAAGACGGTCTTGTTCATTATCCGATAGATATATTGCTACAATAGATAGGCAAGTAGCAAAAGCCGTAGCGATGATAATTAATAATTTGGATTGATGATTATAATCAGAGTGTTGGAACACACTAAATGCAGAAATTCCTGCTAAAATTACTGTACCGATTGCTTGTGCAATTTCTTCCATTTTTTTAGAGACAAAACTATAAATCTTTTTTTAGTTCTTCCAGTTTGGTAAGAGATAATCCCGTGAGTTTGGATAATATTTCAAGAGAGAATCCCTCTGATAATCCTTTTTTAGCGGTTTCTAATATACCTTTTTGTAAGCCTTCTTGGAGTCCCTGTTCTAATCCCTGTTCTAATCCCTGCTCTAACCCTTGTTCTAACCCTTGTTCTAACCCTTGTTCTATTCCCTTTTGGATTCCTTTCTTCATTCCTTTGGCTTCGGCTTCAGTACGGATTGTAAATTCTACGTTTTCAGCAATAACCCGATTTTTTTGGTAATTCTCATACCGCTTTTTTTCCACAGAAGATAACTGTTCGTAACGCAATTTTTCTTGAGCCTCCTGTAATCCTTTGGCATTTACGTTTTCTACAATTTCACTATTTTTCAAAAAATAAATCCATTCATCCAACGTATTTTTAGCAATGTCATCAAAGTTATTGATTTTCAATAAATAATATTTCGGATAAATATCCGAAAGTTGTTTGATGTGAAAGGTTCTCTTTTGATATAATGTCGGTTGTAAAACCTCTTGGTTATTTAGCCCCACAAATTCACCTTGATACTCGTAAATGTAATCTTTGCCTTGTCCTAATTGAAAATAGACAATATTTATCGAATATACTTTTTTAATCGTTCTATATGGCTCTCCTAATTTGATGTATTCAGTAATTAATTTCGAAACACCGTATAACATCCGATGAAAATAGTCCATTTCGGGATTATTTTGTACTTCAATCAATATCAATTCACCATATTTATTTTGAGCTAAAATATCAACTCGATTGAATTTATCGGCTTCGTCATCTTGGTTACTTTCACTTTCAAGGATGCTTTCAATTTGGACATCAAATTTGAGTAATTCACTCAGAAAACCTTCCAAAATACCAAAGTTAGCTTTGTGGCGCAATAATTTTTTCATTGCCCAATCGAAATGAATTAATTTTTCTGCCATAAGTTTGAATTTGAGATTTGACGAAGATAAGAATTTTAATGCTTTTTATTTACTTCGAACGTTTGAAAATAGGAACTGTGCTACACGCCTCGCCATACATCAATGAGCTTACCACAGGTGACAAAATTCGACTAACTTCTGCATAGGCACTTTCAGGAATTGGTATTTGCCCACAACCTTTGATAATCACCTTTTCGCCTTCAAAATCTTGTGGATTAATTTGACTCAGAGACTCCCGCCATAAGATAGATTCTACTTCTTTTTTTGTCCCAAAAAAGACTTCTTGTGTGTAGGGTTGTAAACGGGTTGTGATTAACATATACGCCCAAACAGGAATAATGACATCCACTGAGCAATGCAAAGCCACAACTTTATTCGTATATTTACTCCAGTCATTTTCTTGTATGAAACTGCGAAAATCTTTTTCTTTTAAGATTAACTCTTGAAATAAATTTTGTTTTAAGTCATATTCTACTACCCCTTTTTTCGGTAAATAAGTTTCTAAATTGAGTGTAATTAGTGGACTTTTAGCAACTCGATTAATGATTTCTTCCATCTTGATTTACGATTTAAAAAAGACATCAAATTATATTTTTCCTCAACTTCATAGACCAACCTTATGTTTACAGGATAATTTAAATTCAAAAAGTTTTGGCTTCATCTCATTCGCTTCTTTTTGAAAGACTATTTACTACTTTTGAGTATGAAATCAAAATACGTTTGACGAAAGGGGTGAAATTTCATCATCTAATTTTGTCAAATAATAACTAAAATAACGTATGACAGAAAAGTTGATTTTTTTAACTCCAGGACCTTCTGAGTTATATTTTACAGTAGAAGACCACCTCAAAATAGCATTTCGTGAGCATCTCCTTTCGATTTCGCACCGAAGCGCACAATTTCAGGAAGTTGTAACACATACCACACAGGAACTTCGAAAGTTAATGAATATTCCTGATAATTTCTATATCGTTTTTACAGCTTCGGCAACCGAAGTTTGGGAACGAATTATGGAAAATTTAGTCGAAAAAACTTCCTTTCATTTTATAAATGGAACATTTTCTAAACGATTTTATGATACGGCAATAGCTCTTGACCGAAAATCTACTCAAATCACGTCAGAATTGGGTCAAGGTTTTGATTTAGAAAAAGTTACTATTCCAGATGAAGCCGAAGTTATTGGTTTGGCACTAAATGAAACTTCCACAGGGGTAGCCATGCCTTTGGAACAAATTACTGAACTTCGAGCTACCTATCCTGAAAAGTTGATTGCTGTAGATGCTGTTTCTGCCGTGCCATTTCCTGCACTTGATTTTAATCAAATTGATACTTTGTTTTTTTCCGTGCAGAAATGTTTTGGTTTACCTGCGGGATTAGGAGTTTGGATTTTCAATGAACGTTGTGTTGAAAAAGCACAAAAGTTAATTCAGAAACAAAGTATTGGGTTTCACCATTCGATACCTTCATTTATTAAGCAGGCAGATAAAAATCAAACACCTTGTACTCCTAATATGTTGAATATCTTCTTATTAGGAAAAGTTGCTGAGGATATGAATCGATATGGCATCGAAAATATTCGAAGAGATATTAATTATAAATCAGCTTTGCTTTATCATGCGTTAGAAAATAGCTCAAAATTTGAAATTTTTGTTAAAAATTCAAATTTTCAGTCTAAAACTGTCGTGGTGGCTGATGTTCTTTCAGGTGATAATTCAGAATTTTTGAGCGTATGCCGAGAAAAAGGACTTGTCGTAGGAACGGGTTACGGTAGTGCCAAAAAATCTCAAATCCGAATTGCGAATTTCCCTGCTCATTCCAAAGAAACTATTGAGAAATTAGTTGATATAATTCAAAATTACTAAATCTAAGAGGTTGTTTAAATTTCAATTAAAATACTGATTATTAATATTTTATAAAACATGATTTGCTGTTGGCTGTGTCCTCACAGCCGACCCTAAGCCTTTGAAAATGAGTCGTTCGTGAAGACACGAACAACAGCAAAAAATGATATTTTAAAATTTTTTAAACAAAATCGAATTTTATTTTTAATCCGAACCATTGAGACAATTTATCCAATATATTATATTTTTTATTTGTATAATTTTCTGTTTACCAAACCTTTATGGACAACAAAACTTAGAAAATTTTGCTGTAATTGGTTTGGAAAATGGATTGTCTCATGGTACGGTAAGCTGTATTTTGCAGGATAAATTGGGATTTATTTGGATTGGAACAAATAACGGGCTGAATAAATATGATGGTTACGAATTCAAAATTTATACTGAAAATCACGAAAATTCGGAGAGTATTACGGGAAATATGATTCATTGCCTTTATGAGTCTAAGGATGGAATGCTTTGGATTGGGACGGACAAAGGACTGAATACGTATGATGTAGTTACGGGAAAATTTCAGTTTTTGAATCAAAATACACAAGATACTCTGCTCGGTAAAATGCCCGTCCGAACGATTTTAGAAGATAAACGGGGAAATATCTGGGTTGGAACTGATGACCGATTATGCAAAATTGACCGTAAAAATGACCACATCGAAATTTTCCGACCAAATAATAAGTCTTTAGGAATCACAGCTTTACATCAAGATATTAGAGGGGCATTGTGGATTGGAACACAAAAAGGATTGGCACGATTTGACGAATTACAAGGGCAACAAAAAGGACAAAAACAATTTTCAATTATTATTCCAAATCATATTTTTCGACACATTACCGAAACTCAAAACGGACAAATTTGGGCAGGAAGTGAAGCAGGATTACATATTTTGGATATTTCTACGAATAAACATTCTATTTTCCCGATTAATACCTCTGTTAATTCTATTTTTATTGATAAACAAGAAACTGTTTGGATTGGGACACAAACGGGACTTTACAAATTCAATCCATTACAAGGCGGTTTACGATATTATAGTAAGCGCAGTAGTATTTTAAATTCATTAAGTAATGACCATATTAATTACATTTACGAAGACCGCATTGGGTCGCTCTGGATTGGGTCAAATGGTGGAATTAATCGCTTGAGTACTTTAAATAAAACATTTACTCATTATCAATATGTACCAATGAGTGGAACGAGCCTGAGTGATAACCGTGTAACCGCCTTTTTGCAGGATTCAAAAGGGACGTTTTGGGTTGGAACACATGGCGGAGGACTTAACAAATTGGACTCAATAACAGGTGAGTTTCTGCATTTTACGTATCAACCAAGTCGCAATCGTTTAAGTAATAATTCGGTTCGAGCAATTGCCGAAGATACGGACGGCTCACTTTGGATTGGAACAGAAAACGGACTCAATCACTTTGATTCGGAGACTCAAGAATTTCGAAATTTGGTGCATTTACCACACGATAGTTTAAGTTTATCAGATAATTTTGTTTTGGCACTTTGCCACGATTCAGATTCAAATTTGTGGGTTGGAACAAATGGAAAAGGTTTAAGTTTGCTTACAAACGCTCAAAAAAATACGGGAACTTTTCAAACTTTTACTCCTCAAAACTCGGCTTTATCTCATTCAATTATCAGCGTAATTTATGAAGTCAAAAATGGTAATATTTGGATAGGAACACAAGGTGGTGGATTAAATTATTTTGATAAAAAAAATAAACAATTTAAATGCTATAAAAAAAATGATAAACGAAAAAATAATATCAATAGCAATTTTATTTGGTCGATTTTAGAAGATACTCAAGGTAATTTATGGATTGGGACTTCACAAGGCTTAAACAAATGGGATAAGAAGACCCAAGAATTTTCAGCTTACACGGTCAGAGATGGTTTACCAAATAATGTCATTTATGGTATTTTAGAATATAATAACTTCTTGTGGCTCAGTACAAATAGAGGAATTAGTCGGTTTGATTTAAAGACAAAAAAATTTCGAAATTTTGATGCAACGGATGGCTTACAAGGCAACGAATTTAATGGAGGAGCATACTACAAAAATCAGGCAAATGAGCTGTTTTTTGGTGGAAATAATGGATTTAATCGTTTTCATCCTGACAAAATCCAAGATAATCCACATCCGCCGACTACGGTGATTACTTCTCTCAAAATTTTTAATGAAGAATTTGTTTCAGATTCGCAAATGGTTGTCAAGAAAACTTTGGATTTACCACATGAAAATAACTTTTTGCAGTTTGAATTTTCGGCATTAAATTACATTTTTTCCGAAAAAAATCAATATGAGTATAAGTTAGAAAATTTTGATAATGAGTGGATTAAAAACGGAACAAAACGTCATGCCACTTATACAAATTTACCTACTGGGGATTATGTTTTTCGGGTTCGGGCAGCAAATAATGATGGCGTTTGGAATAAGAAAGGGACAAAAATTTATATTTCAATTACTCCTCCTTTTTGGCAACGGATTTGGTTTTTAGCACTTCTTATTTTTATAATTAGCATAATTTTATATCGTATTTATCCTAAAATTCAAGAATATCAATCTGATGGTATTTCAGGGCTTCCTGTGTTTATTTTGGCAATGACTTTTCAATTTTTTTCTAAAACCAAACGACTCGGTATTATTGTCTTTAATAAAGAAAGTTTTAAAATTATTTCAATGGATAAGAAAGCCCAATTTCTGTTAGGTTTATCAGATGATGAAACTACTATTTTCAAATTTTATGACCAAGAATTAGCGGGGAATCCAAATATTTCAGCCTCAGCATACCACATCAAAACTGACCAAATGCACATTATTGGACATACTTCGGAGCAAACCGTTTTCTTGATTCTTGCCGAGAAAAGAAAATAAGCAGTACACAAATCAATAAGTGGACATTAAAACGATACTGTTATTTGAAAATCAAAGATTTAACTCTCCAAAAGCTTAAAATTCTTGGAGAGTTTTGTCATAATTTATTCAACGGATTGGTATAATTCTTAACGTAAAAAGGCTAATTGATATCGAACCTCCAATATTTTTTGTAACTTCTGAATCGTACCGAAAATATTTCGCAACATTTGACGCTCCAATTTATTCAAAGCAGTGGGATCGGTATAACGTCCCGAATCCTTATTTCGCAAACCGTTTCTGGCTCGATATTTCATGAGAAGTTCGTAAGATATTGCACAAGAATCAGCCACATCCTTGAGATTTTCATCCATACTACCAATGGCTTTAAATCGTTCCGAAGTACTTTCGAAAGAGTTAATTTTCATATCATAAGTCAAAACACGAGCCGCATCCGTCAAAGGCATCATCGCACGAGACTTAATATCAAAACGATCTTTGTGTTCGCCACTTTTTTCGACTACAAAATTTCGGAAAAAACTCAATGGTGGTGGATTTTCAAGCGCACTTTTTGCCAAAAAATTAATGAATTTAGGCGATTTTTCAATTTCAGCAAAAACGTGAGATTTGAGTTCTTCGGCTAAATTATATTCTCCATAAACAGGGCGGAAGTCAAAGAAGATATTGGTATTCAGTAAATTCTGGTTCGTAGGCTCTAAAATCCACTCCGAAAAATAGCTTTTCCAACCCGAAACAGGCTGACACCATTTTGGATTACTTCCCATCATATCCGCAGGACAACGCACAAAACCACAATGCACCATTACCTCCGTGATTCCCTCCCCTAATTTAAGAAAATATGCTTTTACTTTTTCGAGATCTTCGGCTGGTGGGTCTTCAAAAATTAAGGCACTATCTTGATCTGTTCGAAGAAGCTGTTCTTTACGCCCCTCACTTCCAAGAGACATCCAGCAAAAAGCTTGCTTAGGAATTTCTTCACCCTGTTTTTTGAGTTTTTTCTGCGTAATTTCAACTGCTTTCTGAATTAATAAATCATTGATATAAGTTATAATATTAGAGATATAAGGAACACTTACATCTCGGTGCAAATAATTGCTAATCAACATTTCTGCCTTGTCTCTAATAACTTTTAACTTATCCAAATTTTGAGTTCGTAAGATAGCTTTTGCCAAATTTGAAGGGTCATTTCCTTGTGCTAATACCAAATCTCGTTGAGAAACCATCCCAATTAATTTAGAATCGGGTGTGCCATCTTCTGTTACGCAAAAATGTGAAATCTGATGAGAAATCATTATCAGTGTCATCTCTGCAATGCTTTTATGTTTGTCAACCGTCATAACGGGTGAACTCATAATCCGACTCACAGAAGAATGTTTCATCGTTTCTTCGCTTGAAACTACCTTGCGCCGAAAGTCACTATCAGTAATAATCCCGACTGGTTTTCCATCTTTGTCCACAATTGGTAATGAACCAATATTGTGTTGGGTCATTATTTCAGCTGCTTTCCAAATCTTATCATCGGGTGAAACACTTATTACTTCATGTGTTTCATCATTTATTTCAAGAGCATCCGATTGAGCAAGAGTCAAGGGTTGTCGCAAAGTTGAAGACATCTCATTCGATTCCTTACCTTTACTCATGGAACTAGAGTGCTGGCTAATATCCGAGGCAAAATCCGAAGCAAAAAATAAAGTTACTTCTGGATATTTCCCCATCAATTCCCGAAAAGGGGCAGTCGGAATTTGATAAACCAACGTTCCTTCAGAAGCCGTTACAGTAGCCAAATAAGTATCTTTGGCGAGATATGCCCGAAGTCCAAACAGGTCTCCTTCATCACTTCGTTCCATCAGAATTTTATTCTCCTGTTGAATTTTCTCGACCCGCACACTCCCTTTTTTGATTACAAAAAAATGTAAAAATGGTTTTTGTCCTTGTTCAATAATTACTTCGTCTTTCTCGAAATATTGCAAGGTTGTTTCGTGTGCTAGTTTGGTAAGCTCTTCGGAAGGAAGAATATCAAACGGAGGGAATTTTTCTAAAAATTCACAGACACTATTAATAATTGTTTCGGAAGCCATTTGGTTAAGGATTTTTAACTTTTATAAAGCAAAAAACTTAGAAAAATTTAGGATTTAATCTAAAAATCAACGGTTTTCTGGGGCAAAAATAGCAAAGAACTATCGCCAAAACTCAAAAAACGATATTCCTTTTTGAGTGCTTCTTGATAAGTTTTGCGCCAATCTTGTCCAATAAATGCTGATACTAATAAAATCAGGGTACTATTTGGTAAATGAAAGTTAGTAATCAGAGCCTTACAAACTCGAAACCGATAAGTAGGCATAATCATAATTTCGGTTGAACCATGAAGTTTTTTGAAACCTTTTTTGATCATGTAAGTTTTTATCAATTTAAGGCTTTTTTCTAAACTTGGTAATTCTCCGAAGTTCTGGTAAGGGAACAATTTCTCAATCCAAAAAGTTGCCTCAAAGTCATGGCTTAATTTTACACCAAACCAATACAAACTTTCGAGTGTTCGCATTGATGTTGTCCCAATTGCTACTACTTTCTGAGCTTGTAATAAGTTGTCAATATTTCTTAGAGAAACAACTACTTGTTCAGAGTGCATCGGATGTTCAATTACATTTTCATGTTGAACAGGCTGAAATGTTCCACCTGAAACGTGAAGGGTCAAATAATCTAAATTAATCCCTTTATTTTCAAGGTTTTGCAAAATTTCTGGCGTAAAATGCAAACCTGCTGTCGGAGCAGCTACTGCCCCTTCATGTTTGGAATAAACAGTTTGATAACGAGTTTTATCTGAATTTTCGGCAGAACGTTTTAGGTAAGGAGGTAGAGGAGTTACACCAAAATTCTCAAGGATTTCCGCAAAGCTAAAAGCTGAATTATCCCATTGAAAGGTAACGTATTGTTGCTCTCGGTCAATAACTTCTGCCGTTAAATTAACTGTTTTTTCCTCTATAATTTCAGTCCGTTTTAGGATGGTATCCGACTTAATTCGTTTTAATTTTCCGATTTTACATGCCCAACTACATTCCTGATTTTCAGACATTACCTGTGCAATATCAAGGTGCTTTTTTATCGGATTTAGTAGAAAAATTTCAACAATTGCCCCTGTTTCCTTCTGAAAAAAAAGCCGTGCAGGAATCACTTTAGTGTTATTAAAAAACAGGGTAAAAGAGGAATCTAATACTTCGGGAAGTTCTCGAAAAATACGATGCTCAATTTGTTTTTCTTTGTAAATCAATAATTTAGATGAATCACGAGGCGTAACAGGATGTTTCGCAATTTGGGATTCAGGTAGTTCGTAGAGTAGATCTGTTTTTTGAATTTTTTCGGGTATGCTCATTACTACGCAATAATACTTTGAACTATAAAAGACAAACTTAGCAAATTATTGATTGTCAATGAATTTTTTAGTTTTGGTCATGTAATTTCTACACTCCAATTTTAAACTTTTGTTTTCGTCCGATTTTATTTAACTTTACTTTGAGTGAAGTTCCAAAACTCCACAATCTAAATTGTATTTTTCCAAGAACACTTCAAACCGAACCGAATTTTGAAGGTACAAGATTTTCTCCGACTTTATACCGAAGATTCATTCATTCAGACCGTAGCGGAAGCCATCAACTCCAAAAAACCACACCCCATTCACCTCAAGGGATTGGTAGGCAGTTCGGATGCAATTACCGCCTCAGCCGTTTGGCAATTGCATCAAAATCATCATGTTTTTGTCCTACATGACCGAGAGGAAGCCGCCTATTTTCACAATGATTTACAGAGTCTTTTGCCTGACCGAGAAATCTTCTTTTTTCCAACTTCTTACAAACGTCCCTATCAATTTGAGGTTACGGAAAATGCCAATATTTTGCAACGTGCCGAAGTTCTTAATCGGGTAAATGAAGAATCTCGAATCAGACAAAAAGGAGAATTAATTATAACTTATCCTGATGCTTTGACCGAAAAAGTTATCAATAAAAGGTCATTGATGGAGAATACTTTTGGGATTGAAGTTGGTGAAGAATACGGAATAGATTTTATTTGTGAATTTCTGACTGAATACGATTTTGAACGTACTGATTTTGTTTATGAAGCGGGACAATTTGCGGTTCGGGGTGGAATTATTGATGTTTTTTCTTATGCCAATGATTTGCCTTATCGAATTGAACTTTTCGGAGATGAAATCGAAAGTATTCGGACATTTGACCCTGTAAATCAACTTTCTATTGACAGCAAAGAAAAAGTTTCAATTATTCCGAATGTTCAGACCAAACTTTTGCATGAAGTTCGAGAATCATTCTTGCAATTTTTGCCGAAATACACTAAAATTTGGTTTAAGGATAAAAATCAGACAATCAATATAATCGGTAAATATTTTGAGACAGCTACCGAAAATTTTGAGGTCTTAGTTGGACAAAGTGATACGCAAGTAGTCAAGTCACCTGAAGACCTTTTTGAGACTCAAAATGACTTTGAAAATTTGCTTCAAAATTTTGTTACAATTGAGTTTGGGAAGATATTTTCAAGTGATAAAAAAGGTGTATCACAATATAATTTTTCCGTGAAACCTCAACCTTCATTTAATAAAGATTTTCATCTTTTTTCTAAGAATTTGGCAACCAAACAAGAACAACATTTTCAAAACTTCATTACTGCCGAAGCACCCAAACAACTCGAACGATTAGCCACCATTTTTGAGGAAATTGATACGTTTGTGGAGTTTGAACCTCTGAATATTTCACTTCACGCAGGATTTTATGACGAAAATCTGAAAGTTTGTTGTTATACCGACCACCAATTTTTTGAGCGATTTCATCGGTATCGAACCAAAGAAAAATATTCCAAAACTAAAGCCCTTACCCTCAAAGAATTACGAAGTTTACAGGTTGGGGATTTTGTAACTCATGTCGATTATGGAGTAGGTCGATTTGCAGGACTCGAAAAATTAGATATAAATGGGAAAGAACAAGAATCAGTTCGTTTAGTTTATCGGGATGATGATTTACTTTATGTTGGAATTCATTCCCTCCATAAAATTGCCAAATATTCAGGAAAAGATGGTTCAAAACCTGCTCTCAATAAATTAGGTTCGCCAGAGTGGGAAAAGAAGAAAAAAACCGTTAAACGGAAAGTCAAAGATATTGCTAAAAAGCTCATTCGATTTTATGCACAACGAAAGGAAGTAGAAGGCTTCCGATTTTCGAAAGATTCCTACCTTCAAGCGGAGTTAGAATCTTCTTTTATTTATGAAGATACTCCTGACCAAGCTACTGCTACACAAGATGTTAAAGAAGATATGGAAAATAATTCACCAATGGACAGATTAGTTTGTGGTGATGTTGGATTTGGCAAAACAGAAATTGCAATTCGTGCTGCTTTCAAAGCTGTTGCCGATAGTAAACAAGTAGCCGTTTTAGTACCAACTACTATTTTGGCGATGCAACATTTCAAAACCTTCTCGAATCGTTTGAAAGAATTACCTTGTACAGTCGATTATTTAAATCGTTTTCGAACAGCTAAAGAAACCCGAATTGTACAGGAAAAATTGAAAAAAGGAGAAGTTGATATTTTGATTGGAACACACAAATTGACAAGCAAAAATGTACAATTCAAAGATTTGGGATTAGTTGTGATTGATGAAGAACAAAAATTTGGTGTTCGTACCAAAGAAAAATTACGAGAAATGTGTGTAAATGTTGATACCCTCACTTTGACGGCTACTCCGATTCCTCGAACCCTTCATTTTTCATTGATTGGCGCACGAGATTTATCGGTAATTGCTACACCACCTCCTAATCGTCAGCCAGTTACGACCGAAATCCATAAGTTTCAAGAGGAAATTATTCGGGATGCGGTTAGTTTTGAAGTTCAACGAGGTGGACAAGTTTTTTTCGTCCATAATCGTATTAAAGATATTGAAGCTATTGCCAATATTGTTCTTCGACTTGTCCCTGATGCACGAATAGCGTATGCTCACGGTCAAATGGAGGGCAAAAAGTTGGAAAATATCATGCTCAAATTTATGGAAGGCGAATATGATGTTTTAGTTTCGACCAATATCGTAGAGTCTGGTTTGGACATTCCGAATGCAAATACGATTATTATTAATCAGGCTCATATGTTTGGGCTTTCGGATTTGCACCAAATGCGGGGTCGAGTGGGGCGTTCCAATCGAAAGGCTTTTTGTTATTTGCTCATTCCTGCGATGGAAGGACTCTCGGCAGATGCCCGAAAACGCCTCAATGCTTTGGAAGAATTTTCGGATTTGGGTGATGGTTTTAAGGTAGCAATGCGGGACTTGGATATTCGGGGAGCAGGCAATTTATTGGGTGGTGAGCAAAGCGGATTTATCAATGATTTGGGCTTCGATATGTATCATAAAATTTTGGATGAAGCCGTTGAAGAATTGAAGCAATCGGAGTTTAAAGATTTATTTACAAAGGGAATTAAAATTGAACAAAAACAAGAAATCAAAATTGAGTGTAGTATCGAAACTGACCTTGAGATTTTGATTCCTGAAACCTACGTTCAGAATATTTCCGAACGATTGCGTTTGTATTCTCAAGCCGATAAACTCAAAAATAAAGATGAATTAAATGAATTTCGGACAAAGTTAAATGACCGTTTTGGGACGTTGCCACACCAAGTAGAATCTCTTTTGAAAACCGTGCAATTGCGTTGGAAAGCCGAAAAAATTGGTTTTGAAAAACTGATGCTCAAAAATGATACGTTAAAAGGTTATTTTTTGCCTTCGGAGGGAAATGATGCTTATTTTCAGTCGGATAGATTCGGAAAAGTTTTACAGTTTTTGGCTCAAAACCCAAATAAAGGACGTTTCAAAGAAACTAAAAAACGGTTGATTTTTGTCGCTGAAAATGTTCCTTCGGTCAGGAAAGCGATGGAGCTTTTGGAAGAGATTATTAAATAAAATAACCGCTATTACCTGTGTCCCCACAGGCAATTAATCAATATTTAACTATTTGATTACTAACAATTTATGTTTTTTTTGTATTTGAAAATAATTTGATTTTTTGTGAGGGGAATTTGTCGGTTGTGGGGACACAGCCAACAGCATATAAAAAGGGCTACCCTAAAAATAGGATAGCCCAATAGTTAAAATTATCTTCTTTCATACGATTTCATTACCAAAAGGAAGAGGATTTATCGCAGTTTACAAAAGTAAAGTTACGAAAAAATGAGAAACTTTGATGATATTAAACCTTTTATTTCGGGTGAAAGACTAAATCCATATTTGGATTATTGTAAAAATAATAAGCATAAAGCTCTTATCTTGTATCAAATGAATTTACGGCTTAGTGCCGCATTTTTACCAATAATTTCTATGTTGGAAGTAGCTTTAAGAAACGCTATTGATTTGAGAATGAGTCAAAACTATAAACTTCATAAAGAGGATAATTGGATTGAACAACTCAGATTTGATATTCAAGTCGCAATTAACGCAAAAGTAATTCGTAAATCAGACTTTAACTACCTTGTGTACAACATAGAAAACGCAAGGAGGAAGATAGATAACAAAATTGCAAAAAATATAGAACACTTTTTGAAGCGAAAGTACAGAAATGACCAAACATTTAAGCAAAAGAGTTATAAACAACAAGAAGCTCTAATAAAAGGTAAACTAAACCACATTAAATATAATGAGGGTATTCGTATCAAACAACATGTATTGATAACTCAAATGAATTTTGGTTTTTGGAGAACTTTTTTTGAACCTGAACCTTATAAATTTCTTAAAGGAGACTTGATAAACATATTTCAAAATAAAGAATCCAGATTAGGAAGTTCAAACATAAGAATTCAAAGGAAACCCATATATGAAAAACTTGACAGTATAAGAAAATTTAGAAATCGTATTGCACATAATGAGCCTATTATTTTTTCAGGTCAAAAATTTGACTCAAATTATCCAAAGCAAATGCAAAAAAGTATTATGTTCATTTTGGAATGTTTAAATCAAAACTTGCAACTGTACAGTGAAGATATTTATACAATTAATTTACAATTGCAAAAAATCGAAGATTATTGTGCTAACATTGATGATTTGCTGAAGTAGTTTTATTACCTGATGATTATTCGCTGTTGCCTGTGTCCCCACAGGCAACTACCTAACCAATTTAAAAGATAATTTTTTAGATTTGTTGTCATGTAATTTGTCGGCTATGGGGACACAACCAACAGCAATAGTGTTATATTTAGCAATGCCCGATGAAAGCTATGCACTTTTACGAAGCGATGATTTATTAGCCGAGTTTTTAGATGAACTGAACTTAAATTATTTGATTTTTAATTCCACGCAAACCATCATCAAACAATGGATTCCCGAAATCAAATTATAGAACAAATCTTACTTGAAATTAGTCAAATCATTGATAATGATATTGATATGGAGTCTATATTAAGTATTGATGCTGAACGTGGACAATATATATTGATGTCTGATGGTTGGGCAGAAAGTAAACGATTTTATCATCCTGTGGTACATCTGGAGTTGAAAAAAGATGGCATCATTTGGTTACGATGTGATAATACTGATTTGGGGATTGGCGAAATGCTCATTGAAAAAGGAATACCCAAAAATGAGATAATTCCTGTTTTTTATTCTCCTCAGATGAGAGAACTAATTATGAAATAAAATTCATGATTTTGTCGCTGAAAATACGCATTCGGTAAGAAAAGCGATGCAACTTTTGGAGGAAATTGTGAAGTAAAAGCGGTTACCTGTGGGGTGGATTTATCAGCTGTGAGGACACAAATCAACAGCGAAAAATAGAAGATTCATACATTTTTTTGATATATTTAGTATACCTACAAGACACTGTATGCTTTGAATGTGAACTGTAAATGGCTGGTATGCTGAACATCAGTTTGTTATGTTGTGGGTGGATAGCTTCCGTAATTATATAATTAGTTTTAGTATCGTAAAAATTTATAAATTATGACGAACTTTGTGTACCAAGATCAATACTTTAAGGTTCTTTATGACCCTGAACGAGACCTAATGGTAGATATTTGGACTGACAAAACAGAAGAATTGCACCATGAAGACTTCCAAAACTTATTATTGAAGTGGAAGAGTTTCGTAGAAAAATATCAAGCACGATATGCCTTAACCGATATACGAAATAGTAAATTTACTGTTTCAGTGGAAATACAAGGCTGGATAATACAAAATATTACAATTCCTCTTTCACAACATTCTCGTTATGCCAAGCATGTTTTTGTAGAACCAGAAGAATTCTTCTCTAATTTATCTCATGAACAACTAGTAGATGAGAATGTGGTCGTGCCTACTAGATTTTACAGTAGTCTCTCAGAAGCAAGACATTGGCTACTGGATGAGGAAGAATACCAATCTTTTGGATAAATAATTTGAAAATCAATCTATTATTGAATTTTATTTGCAAAATCATGTTGCTACTAACCTATTGTTTTTCAGAATACTAAAAAATTTCAAGCGAAAGTTCTATTAATTTACTGATAGGGAATAGATTATAGAATGGCAAACAAATTTATACAGAATGGTTTTTTAACTTATCGATAAAATAAATTTATTGTCACTGTTGCCTGTATCCTCACAGGCAACTATTCCAAAAAAACCAAATCCAAAAAAAGACCGACCATTTTTGTAATGGAAGATATCGATTAGAAAAATGAACAGGGATATAGAGAAGATCATAGAACCAAAAAAAAGTTTGTCGGCTGTAAGAACAAACACAGCCAACAACTTCCCTAGTACAGTTGATAATTTATCATTTACTTCGAGGTGATTTCTCCTCGTAATGACTTATAAAGTAAGTTTTTACGTTTATCTAAATCCGTTTCCAACGCAGTGATAAACATTAATTTGGTTAGAGCGGCTTCAGGAGTACTATCTGCTCCCTCAATTACTCCTATCTCATTTAACCTTTGTCCTGCTCCGTATAAATTTTGTTGGACAGCCCCACCATTGCACTGTGATACATTATATATAATGATATCTTTTTCAATAGCATATTGCAAAATATCTAAAAATTGATCATCAGTAGGCACATTTCCTGAACCATAAGATTCTAAAACAATACCTTGAAGGCGAGGCATCTCAATAATACTTGCTAGATAATTTAGGTTCATACCGGGGAAAAGTCGAACGGTAAAAATATCCTCATTTAATGTTTGATGAACAATTAATGATTTCTGGGGAATGGGTAAGATGACGTGGGTTTGATAGTCAATCGTTACGCCTGTGATTGCCAGAGGTGGATAATTTCCTGATTTGAATGCCGTGAAAATATGACTTTGCACTTTTCGAGTACGATTGGCTCGTAATAATAAATTATCGAAAAAAATACACACCTCAGGAATCAGTGGTTTTCCATCCTCTTGAGTGGCAGCAATTTCGAGCGCAGAAATAAAGTTCTCACGAGCATCGGTACGGGGGCGAGCAATTGGTAATTGAGAACCCGTAAAAATGACAGGTTTAGCTAAGTTCTCTAATAAAAAACTCAATGCACTTGCCGAATATGCCATTGTATCGGTACCATGTAAAATCACAAATCCATCATAATCATCATAAAAATCACCAATAATTTTTGCCAAACTGAGCCAATGTTGAGGAGTCATATCGGAAGAATCAATTGGCTCTAAAAATGACAAGACCGTTAAGTTTAAATCAAATCGTAGAAGCTCAGGTAATTTCTTGAGAATTTGCTCAAAATCAAATGGAATCAAAAATGAACCTGTTGGATCGTAGTCCATTCCAATTGTACCACCTGTATAAATTACTAAAATAGATGTTCCTGCCGAACTGCCACTTGCAGTTTGGATTTGGATGGGAGCATGATAATGTGTTGTCATTTGTCATAAATTTTTTTGCCAAATGTACTGCTTATCTGTTCAAAAACTATTACCCCAAATAGTAGAGTTTCTACCCAAAAAGAGCTGATAGAATAGGAGTTCATGACTTTCATTAAAATAAATCAAGATAAAATAGTTTTTTTACTGAAATAAAAAATCAAAATAGATAATCGGATTATTTTAAATATAAATATTTGATTTTTAGGTTATTATTTTTTTGTTTATCAATTTGTATATCGTTTGTTACCCAATTTGTATAGAAGGTTTTCTCGTAAAATGCGTCTTATTACTCGTTATTTGTATCAAATAATAAAATGAAGTGTGTTTCCAATAACTCACTTTTTAGTCATTGTTTTTTTACCTAAATTTTCCTTCTCACGATGCAACTATTTTATTCTTTTTTTTGCACTAAGATCTTAGTATTGACTTTGTTTTTAGGGTGGTTTACCCCTGCGCTTTTTGCCCAAGAAGGCACACAAACTGTCAAAGGTCGAATTACGGATATGCAATCTGATTATCCAATTACAGGAGCAACCATTCAGATTCTGAATACTAATCCCGTCAAAGGAGCAGTCACGGATTTAGATGGTTATTTCAAAATTGAAAATGTGCCATTTGGACGGGTTACTTTGAAAGTTAGTTTTATTGGTTATACCGAACGCATCATTCCTAATGTTTTGGTGAATGCAGGAAAAGAAACTGTCTTGACCCTTAAACTCGAAGAATCAGTCATGGAAATGGAAGGAGTGGTCGTTACGGCAGAAGTCGATAAAATGGGCGCACAAGAAGAAATGTCTTTAATTAGTACTCGAACTTTTAGCTTAGAAGAGGCTTCACGATATGCAGGTAGTCGCAATGATCCTGCTCGAATGGCAAGTAATTTTGCGGGAGTAAGTGGCGCAAGTGATAGTCGAAATGATATTATTATTCGAGGAAATTCACCTTCGGGGGTGTTGTGGCGACTGGAAGGAACGGATGTTTTTAGTCCCAATCATTTTGCTTCCTTTGGTACTTCTGGAGGTCCCGTTAGTATGTTGAATTATAACCTTTTGGATAATTCAGATTTTTTATCTGGAGCCTTTTCGGCACAATATGGGAATGTACTTTCGGGAGTTTTTGATTTGCAAATGCGACACGGGAACAAAGACAAGCACGAGTTTTTAGGACAAGTTGGTTTTAATGGTTTTGAATTGGGAGCAGAGGGTCCAATGGGTGGGAAATCCTCTTACTTAGTTAATTACCGTTATTCGATGTTAGGTTTTTTTGATATGATTGGCATTCCTTTAGGGACGGGTACAGCGGTTCCGTATTACCAAGATTTATCGTTTAAAGTCGATATGCCTACCTCAAAATCAGGTCGATTTGCTGTTTTTGGAGTGGGTGGCTTGAGCAATATCACATTCGAAGGAAGTGAACTAGAAATTGATGCCGATGATGATAATTTTTACAGCGATTCCGAAATTGATTTAAAAAATGTCGCTAATTCAGGCTCAGTAGGAATTTCTCATTTGTACTTTTTTAATCCTAAGACTTCTTCTAAATTAATTTTGAGTGTTTCGGGAATGGAAGTTGAGAACACATTGGACACCGTTTTTCGCCGAAATGATTTGACAGTAGAAAGTATTGAACCTTATGTCTATCAGAAATTTACCCAAACAAAATATACACTGAATTATCGCTTGAACAAAAAGTTTAATGTTCGAAATACTTTAAATTCAGGTGTCATTATGGACTTATACCAAATTAACTTAAAAGATAAAGCACTACATCCATTGATTGCCAATGATGAAGTCAGTAATTTTGATGGAAACACGACACTTTTACAACTTTACTCTGAATGGCAACACCGTTTTAATGACCGTACTACCTTGAATATTGGCGCACATTATCAACATTTATTTTTGAATAATTCTAAAGCCCTTGAACCCCGTTTAGGTTTTCGATATGAATTACCCAATCGTCAAAGTGTGACTTTAGGTTATGGGAGACATAGCCAAATGCAAGGCACACAAGTTTATTTTATTGAAACCACCTTAGAGGATGGTTCTAAAATCCAAACTAACAAAGACTTAGAATTTACGAATAGCGATCATTTTGTTTTGGGATATGATAATGCCTTAGGCAAAAATTTGCGATTAAAAGCAGAAATTTACTATCAAAACATTACGAATGCACCTATCGAACAAACCCCCTCTTATTTTTCAATGTTAAATGCAGGAACTGATTTTGGTTTGCCTGATGAGGACTCATTAGTGAATAAAGGAACAGGATATAATTATGGTTTAGAATTAACAGTCGAGCGATTTTTTGCTAATTCGTACTATTTTCTTTTGACGACTTCTCTTTTTGAATCCAAATACAAAGGAAGTGATGAAATTGAGCGAAACACAGCATTTAACGGCGGATACGTTTTCAATTTCTTATTAGGGAAAGAATGGCAGTTGAACCAAAAATTTACCTTCGGATTTGATGCAAAACTTACATATGCGGGGAATCGCCGAACCATTCCCATTGATTTGGAAGCTTCACAAAATAAAGGTTATGAAATAAAAAATTATCAACAGGCTTATCAAGAACAGTTTCCTGATTATTTTCGGATGGATTTAAAAATTGGCTTGTACCAAAACGGCAAGAAAATCCGCCAAGAATGGGCTTTTGATGTACAAAACGTAACGAATCGCAAAAATGTATTTATGCGAAATTATACCCCTCGTCTGGAGCGAGTTACTACTACTCCTCAGTTAGGAATTTTTCCTGTTATGCAATACCGCATTTTGTGGTAGGTAAATTAAGTAAAGAATAAATAAAACGCCCATTTTTTTGATATGAGAAAATGGGCGTTTTATTTATCCCTTTGAGTAAGAAATATTTTATCTGAACATTCCTTCTTGTCTATCGTATAAACGAATAAAACAAACAAAATCTTTACCAAACTTTGTTATTTCCCTTAATATATACTAGTAATATATCAACTCGCTTCTGATTATCTGTTGAGTTTGGCAATTCTTGCCCACTATTCTTAATTTAACGTAATCGCAAATACAGTTAATAATATATTGATTTATACTACGTAACTTTCTATAATTTGACTGCGTATTATTCTTGAATTGTGCAGTTACCTATTTTATATGATTAAGACATTTTTATAAAAAAATAACATTAGGTTTAAATTTGTTTTATTATATCTAACATCAGATTTTAAAATAGTTTATTTGAAGTATCCAAAAAACAAACTCTATCTCATAAATTACAATGAAAACAATTACTTTTCCACGTTTTCGAAAAATCAAATATCTTGTATGTTGGCTCCTTTTTTGGATGGTTAGTTTTTCAGTTTACGCCCAGAGTGCTACATTCTACTGGGATGGTTCAACTGACTCTAATTGGAATGATGCCACAAACTGGAATAAAACATCAGGAGATGATACAGATGGTATTCCTGATGATGGTGACAGGGTTTATATTGATCCAGCCTCTTATACCAACCCACCTAGGCTATCAACTAATGCAGCCGTTTTAGCATTAAACATGACAACAGGTGCAGACCTAGATTTGAATGGCAAAACTCTTTTTATTCGGACACAAGGTTCTGCCTCTTCGGTAGTAGGTGCTACCATTACATTTAGTGGAGGAACAATTAGTACAAGTACTACGGCTACTGCTGTACCTTATGGAGCTTTAGAATTTTCAAATACAACTCTTCAAACAGGTGATATTACTATGATTGGAGGACTACAATTCAATAATTGTACGTTTACAGGAGATTCTTACACTCTAACTCACATTGGAGATAGTCATTTTAATGGAGGAAATACATTCAACGGAGCAGGTTCACCCATTACTTTGACCTGTGAAGAGACAGACAATAACGGTTTTTGGTACTGGGGAAATGGGGCGGCAGATACTTTTCATGGTGCTTTACGTGTAAACTCTTATTCAGCTAATAATAAGCAATTGCGTTTAGCGGATAATGCAGGAACGAGTGTTTTTCATGGAAATGTCGAAATTTATACCAAACGATTCGGATCAGTACAGATTGCAAATGAAGGCGGGAATGCCACTTTTAAAGGTAGTGTCAAATTAGTCAATGAAACAGATGGAATTAATACTGACCAAGTTTCACGGATTGGACGAAAAGGAACAGTCATCTTTGAGCAAGCTGTTACTCTTGAGTTCACAAATAATGGAGAAGATGAAATTCAGATTGAAGTAGGTGGAACAGATGCCAGTTCAGTTACTTTCCAAAATGGAGTAGAGCTAGTGAACCCTAAAAATGCAAATCGTTACGTTAGGTTTGGTGATTTAAGCCAAAAAACGGCAGGTAAACAAGTTCGTATTACGGGAGGCACAATCACCCTGAATGACTTCGAATATGGTGAAATTCATATTCAGAATCTTGAAAAAACTTCCACTACAGCAACTACTTGGAGCGAAACTGTCGCAGCAGGTGCAGTAAATCGTAGATGGGTCATGATGTTTTCGAATTGGCTAGGAGATGTAAATGTAAAAGCCGGTTTGATTCATTTATTTGGAAATACATTCACAGAAAACACTCCTACGGATAAAGTTATTTTGACCAATTACGGATCTTTAGTTTATAATTCAGGATCAGACTATCCATCTTCAGGCAAGAATAGTTTCGAGCAAGATGTTGAATTATACTTAGGAAATTCAGATTATAAAGGAGGTGATAATGATTGGGTTTGGGGATATAATCCTCCTAATTCGGCTAATGGAACAGGAGAAGATACCTTCAATGGAAACGTAACTGCTAAAGTAACTACTACGGCAAATCGTTTTTTGAAATTAGCACATAATTCTTCCAATAATCAATTCAAAGGAAATCTTACTTTGACAAGTGAAGATAAAGGAAGCTTGATGTTAGCTAATGATCCTACTGCTTTTGCGACTGTAGATGGAAATTTAAGTATTAGTACTGCAGGACAAAAATCTGACTATATTGCTTCACGAGGAAAATTAGCTTTAAAAGGTGACTTTGCCTTGAATGTGACTGGCACAGGTCGCCCTACTTTAGCACAATATGGTGGAGAGATTCAGTTCGTAGGAAATGGGAATCAAAACTTCAACTCGAATAATACTGACCTTGATCACATCAAAAAAATGGTCATGAGTGGAACAAATAATACACTAATCCTTAATACTAATCTGCGAGTTTCCGAAGCACTTGACCTAACCTCTGGGAAAATTAATACCAATGGAAATACATTTACTTTAGGATTTACTTCGATTTCAAATGAAAATGCCAATAGTTATATCATTGCCGAGTCGGGTACAGTTGCCATTGATGGAGCAAGTAATACCAATAGATTAATTCCTGTTGGTGGCGCAGCAGAGTATTTGCCACTTACAATAAATCACAAAGATGCTGGTAATATTACTTTTTCCGTTTCAACTCCTACAGGTAAGCCTACTAACGGAGCTTCAAATGCCTTGAGTAATTATTGGTTAGTTTCGCATAGCACAGGAGACTTGACAGCAGATGTAACTTTGGATTGGAGTACTTCCACTCCTGTAGCTCATTATTTTATGCAAGGCGACCAAACTGATTGGGGAATTGTAGCAGGTACAGGAAATTTTAAAGCCAGTACTCAAAATAATTTAAAGGGTGTCAAGAGTGGATTTTTGGGCGCATTTGGGATTTCTACGGATTCAGATGTTTATGCAGGTGCAGATATTACGGGACTTTCAGCATGTGCCAATTTACAACTCAATGCAATCGTAAACGGAGCTGGTACTTGGAGTTTAGTAGGAACGAGCGGAGACACTAATCCTAATGTTGGAAATACTACCATATTCACAGATATCACAAATCCAAATACAACTGTCAATACGGATGATTTTGATGCTGGAAAAACATATACCTTCCGTTGGACGCAAACCAGTCCTTCTGTATCAGATGATGTAGATATTACTGTTTCTGTTTCAGGAACAGGAGGTGCACCTTATCAAGTTTGGACAGGGACAAAAAATAATGATTGGTTTGATTGTAATAATTGGCAAGGTTATACAGATGCTACTTTAGCAACTGCTGGTGAAAGTTCAGTACCAGGTAATAGTACGATTGCTATCATTAACCCTAGTCATACCTCTTATACAAATGAACCGATTATTAATACAGGTTTAACAGCTGAAACTAAATTCTTAACCATTACCAATAATGGAGAATTAAACTTAAACAACCAAACAATTAAGGTTTCAGGTGGATTAAAAATTGATAATTTTTCAACTGTAAGTACGCTAGCTGGCTCAATAAATGGAAAAATTGAGATGACAGCAGGTATTATGAATATTACTGAAGCATTTTTTACAGTAACGGGATCCAGTTCCACGACAACTATAACCATTGATTATCAAGGAAATGCTTCTTACCCTAGTTATAATGGACAAAATGTTTTTGGGGTCAATATGTATATGGTTCAAAAGTCAATCACTTCAGATGTTTTCTTTGGAGCAAATACGGCTTATATTGATGGTGGAGCTGACATTTTTCATCATAATTTGACTCTTGAAAATCAAAGTAACACTAACTTAGGAGTAAGCTATAATACTACTGGTAATCAATTAAATGGAGATGTAACCATGACTAATACGGGAGTAGGTTATACTCGTATTGGACACGAAACTAAAGCAGCTTCTACAACTACTACCTTATTATCAGGTAAAAATATTGATACAGATGCCAGTACAAACGGAAATATTTCAATTGTAAAAGTAAATTATGATCCTACTTTTACGATTGACCCAGGGACTGGAAGTCATGATTTCAATTCGCCCGCTATGTCAGGAGTCAATGTTTATATCTATCAATCTTCTCTTGGTGGAGATTTAGATATAAATGCTAAAAATGTTGAATTAAAACAGTCTCGTTTTGGTGCTTTAGCGGGTACAAATACAGTAAAAATTCATGCAACTACTGACCAAACTCGACAATGTGGCGGAAATATTTTTTATGGAGATGCCGAAATTAGACATGAAGGAACTGCAGCTTGGCATTGGGGATATGCGACAGGTGGTGATAGTTTTCGTAAGAAATTACACCTTGTAAATAATACGACCAATACACTTGCTCATACTTTTTTGGCGGATATTCAAGATAAAAATGAAATTCATGGTGATGCCTTTATTACCGCTACAGGATCAGCAGGGATATTTATTGCAGAGAATGCAGGTTCTAAAATCACTTTTAAGGGCAAAACCCTTTTCTTGGGAGAAAGAGACCAGAACACAGCAACAGATGGACGTGGATTAGATGCCATCAATGTAGCAAGTGTAGGCACCGCCATTTTTGAGGATGATGTCGAAATGCAATTCACCGACTTAGGTACAACAGGAAAATCGTATATGAGTTTTGCTTTTACCTCTGTAGGACGCGTTACATTTGATGATATTAAATTAACTGATTTATCAAATGGAAGTCGTGTTCGAGGTTATTATATCGGAAGTGGAGAAAATAAAAACGGGACAGAAGATGCTACTGATACTTATAACGACCAAGTCATTCTAAATGGTGGCATAACCACAAATTCTCATACAGAATTTCAGGGTGGAGAAATCTTTTTATCCAACATTACTCAAAAGAATGCGATAAATATTGGACTTACTACTCCAAATGCCATTTTAACTTGTTATAATTCTGAATTTTTAGGTTTTGTATCGGTGCAAGCTTCGGCTTCAGCATATCGATGGAATACTTTTTCAGGACAAGTTGAACTAGGAGTAGTTGAACCCAATGCAGGATCTCCAATTTATAATGATTTCAGTGATTATGCTTCTGGTGGAAATACTTTTAAAGATATTGCTACAATTAAATTAACATCTAATAATAGTAATCTTAGAGATTGGGAATGGGGAGCATTAGTACTAGGTGTCCCAGATGTATTTGAGAAAAATACTACTTTAATTAATACCTCAGATAACAATTTGGGAGTAGGGAATGGTACAAAAGATAATCAGTTCCTAAGTGATTTGACTGTTACTAACTCAGGAAATGGCGAGATTACAATAGCAAACACCCTATTAGCTCCTGGGGATGTAAATGTAACTATAGAAGGAAATGCTACTTTTACCAATAATAATACGGATGCCAATAAACACATCAAAGTAGCAGGTGAGGGGCAATTTGTATTTAAGGGAGACATGGCAGCAACCTCAAATAATAACGGTCATATTCAATTTGGATATGGGACAAATGGTTGGATTCGGGCAGAAGGTACAAATACACAAACCTTAAACTTTAACACCGCTCGTGTCCAAACTCATAAATTACATATCCAATCATCATTAGTGAGTTTATCAAATGATGTTTATTTCGTAACGACAGATACCAATGCGGAACTGAAATTTGTAAGTGGACGTGTTCAAATGAACAATTACGACTTGGATTTAGATGAAGCCAAATTAACAGGATATGATAATCAAGATAATATCATTGCCACGGGATTAGGACACCTAAAACGTAAAGTTTCTACTACAGGAGTCGTTTTTCCTGTCGCAAATACAGATGCTTATTATCCTACTACGCTTATTAATACTGGAACAACTGATGTTTTAGGAGTACGATTAACTGAATCATTAAGCGATAAATACGACAATTCAACAAACAATAACATGACAGGAAATATGATTGATTCATATTTTACCTCTGTTGGTTGGATTTTAAATGAAGAAACAAAAGGCGGAACAAATTTGGATTTAACAGTACAGTGGAATGGAGCATCCGATGAACTTCCCAATTTTGACCGTACAAACACTACCTTACACCGATACGATTTTGTTTCTGCGACTTGGGGTTGTGGATATGGTGGGGATGTAGCAGCTCAGGGTAGTAATCCTTATACATTAAATGCCAAATACGGTATCTTAGATGAATTGGGTGTATTTGCCCCTTCTACTCCTTATGTTAATGCAGGTGCTGACGTAACTTTTAAAGGATGTGATTATGCCGTACTAGGTGCTATTGTTCCTACAGGAACAGGAGGAATAGGACACTGGGAATTTGTATCTAGACCAGTTACAGCAACCAAAGATCCTATTATCACTAATTTTATGTCAGCCACTTCTGATATAACAGATGTTGAATCAGGGACTTATACATTTAAATGGGTGGTTGAAAAGCCAAATAATAATCATGAATTAGGGGTAAGTTGTGCAGGTCTCGAAGATTTAATACAAGTTACAATTACAAGTCCAGGTTCTGGAACAGGAACAAGCAATGATTTTACGACTTGGACAGGGACAACAGACTCTGATTGGAACAATTGTGATAATTGGACAGCAGGAACACCAGGGAGTGGTACAGCAGGACAAGGAACGACAATCACCATTCCATTCGTTACCACCAATAACCCTGACTTGATAACAAATGTCACAGTAAAATCCATGTATATCGAAGGCGGAACACTCAATTTTGCTTCAGCAGGTCTTGAGTTTACAGTCTTAGACTTCTTATCAGTAGATGATGACGATAGTGGAAATCACTCTTATATACAAGGTACACAAGGTAAATTAACGGTAGATGCTAGTTCTACGAAAACCGCTCAGATTAAGTCGGCACGTTTTCAAAATAAAATCACTTTGAGCGCACCTGATATGAACTTGAATGATAATGGATTCAATGGACACAACTCTTATATCATCAAAACAGGAATAACAGGAGATACTCAATGGGATGGAGGGAATCGTTTTAATAGGGATATGAATATTCAAAACGCTACCTCTGGAAAATTGATTCTAGGAACAAACCCTGCACTTATTAATGACTTCAATGATGATATTTATATTCGGATGCCAAGTGTAAGCACACAGAATATTTACTTTACAACAGCTTTCGTAACAGCTCGATTTAGTGATGATATTCAATTGCATGGAGGAGGAGTTACAGGAGATTTTGACTTTGGACAAGGTACAGTAGAAATTGATGAAAACGGAACTTATACTTTGCGTTCATACCTACCTTCCAAAAAAATACTCATGACCAATTTTTGGATGAATAAAAGTAACCATACTCATGAATTTCGATTATATAGCTATCATACGCTTTGGATTACCAATCAGTTAAAAATGACCAAAGGACGAATTTCAGGGTCTGATACATGGCGTTATTTTAAGGTGAGTTTACGAAATCCTGACCCTGATGCTTTTGTTGATGACCGTTCTACTAACCCCATCAGTGGTTGGATACGTACTTATGCCACTCGTGATTTTAGTCGAATGGTAGATTTTTCAGCCGTTGGAGAGTATCATTTTCCAACTGGAACAGGGTGGCATCGTCCTATGACACTCAAAACAGATGGAACAGGAGCAGGGATAGAAGAGGTCATTGTATCAGTTGATTATACGATTTATAATTTATATTCAGATAATAATAAAGCTTCTGGAGGCGCAATAGCTCTAAATAATGAGTATGCCAAAACTAGTTGGTTAGTCAGACATGCAGATGCCAATTTTAGTTCCTTTGGCGCATTCTTTATTACTACTTATTGGCAAGCAGGTTCAGAGGGAGCAGAGTTCAATTCTGAGGCAGTAACGATGAATCGTTATAATTATGGGACAGATAAGTGGGAGTGTATTCAAGTTGCACAAGATGCTACAGGAAATATTTGGGCAGACGCGTCTCATTCGGGACAAGACCTTTTTTATCTAGGTTCAAAAAGAATTGGGGATGATGTTGCTCCGACTTCAACCAACTTAGGCATTTTTGCACTAAGTTCAGCAAAGGCAAACGTTTCAGCTACAAACACAAATCAAACGACAATTCCGAACTGTGCTTCTATCAATCTGGATGCTTCTGCTTTATTAGAGTCTCCTATTGGTGGACAATGGGAGCTGATAAATGCAAATGGAGTTACTTCAGGAGGGATTTTTAATGATGTAAAAATTGCTAATGATAAAAGTGCAAAAACAATTGTTTCTATCTTAAATTATGTTGCAGGAACACATGACGGAAATTATATCTTTAAATGGACTAGAAAGTGTGTTGAGGATTGTATAGGTAATCTCGCTTGCGGTGATGGAACACCTCTGAGTGAAGCTTTTGTTACTGTTAATGTAGCTGAAGATCCTTCCAAAACTCCCCCAACTGACGTTACTTGGACAGGCGCAGTAAGTGCAGATTGGAATGAGTGTGCAAACTGGACAGGTGCAATTCCTAATGATGGAACATTTGATATCACAATTCCTGAAGTAACAAATGGACGTTATCCAACAATCCCTACAGGAGTAACAGCACTCAAGTCTATCACTATTACTGAAGGCGGAAAATTAGATTTGGGAGGACAAAATATTACAGTTCAAAAACTAGACTGGGCAAGTGGATTTATTACAGGCTTGAGTAGTTCTACTTTTTATACAGGTGGAGTAATTCAACAATTAGACGAAACAAATGGTGGGACAATTGATTTTGCATCTGGAACAGTCTTTATGACAGGTAATTTTATTTCAGTCACAAATAATATGAGCATTCGTAAGATGAATGTTTCGACTAATATTGCTTTTCATTATACGGGAAATAATAATTCCTTAAATGGTGGCAATACATTTAAGGAAGATGTAGCAATTATTCATAAAGGACGTAGTCGAATGTATTGGGGACGAGAAGATACTGGGTCAGGTACATCAGGTGGAAAAGATATTTTTGAGAAAAATGTTTATGGTTACTGTAATGCCTGTAGCACTGCACCTGGTACACGACCAACTCTAAATTCAATAGGAAATAGTAGACGCCCTACTCTGAAAGACTTCCGTACAAATCATGATGAAACAGTAAGCTATTTAGTACCTGATAACAATGGGAAATATTATTTTGAAAAATCATGTGCCGATGCAGCAGTTGATATTAATAATCCTGCTAGTCAACCTCCTTGTTATACTAGTTTCCCTGCTTCACGAGTAGATGATCCTGATGGTGAGTTTCCTAACTATCCCCGAAAGGATAATTTTGACAGTAATACAGGAACTTCACAAGATGATTTCTTGATTGCCTTTAACTCCTCGAATCAAGTTGCCAACCAAGCGGATGTAGTTAAAAGTGAGGAAAATGTTAAAGCCGCTCAACGAAATGTCGAAGATGCTTATCTTAACTTGTATGGACGATTATTTGATGATAGTGGTAATTTATATACAGGACAAAATAGACGACTAAATGGATCTCCTTATGACTGGATTTTAGATGCCAGGGGTAGTATTAATGGAGCTATCAATACTGCCAATAATCGAATGGGGCGTTCAACCATTATTAATGATTATTTCACTTCTGGAGCAGGGGCTGCCGTGTTATTAAAAGCACAAAATGTATTGAATAATGTTTCCTCACCATGTAGTTGTGATGGAAGTTCAAAAACATTAGGACAATCTATTACAGATACTGAAACAGCACTTAATAATGCTAAGGATGGTATTTTACATCGCTTATTTGAAACCGATGAAACTACACTAGCCAACCAAGCTGATCCCAATACCAAGATGAACTCACCAAGTCAGGACAATCAGTATGCTAATGCGGCAAACTTAGCAGCAACTTGTGCTTTAACTTGTGCTGATGAAGTGATTAAAATTTCAAATGAACTCCGTCAAGCTATTCGAGATGCAGTTGGTTTACATAATGCAACTATTCCTGCACCACCATCACCTGAAACAACCAACAACTATTTATATTTTGCTTATAATACACAAGGTAATCAGTTTCAGGATAATACACGTTTTCAAGTAGAACTCTGTGGACGTATCTATATTGCTACTGAAGATAAAGCCAATGCCGAGTTTACAGGCACAAGCAAGAAACATCATTTCCATAACCGAAATGGATATTGGGCAAATGCTATCCGAACAGGCTTAACCGCAGGAACCGCTTTGAATTTCACAGGGACAAATAGTGAAACTTATGTTCAAAATCAAGGTCCAGGATGGATACATTTTGCAGGAAGACAACACCGAACCAATAAGAACGGTAGTACCTATTGTGATGCTGAACGAGGAACTCATACATGGGCAAATGGTGCTACATTAAAGCTCAGGAATACCTCTGGACGCACTTTCATTGGGGGATGCCGACAGAATGACTTTGCTAATTTGAATGGTAATATACTCATTGATGATAATGACCTTGATGGTGGGCGAGTTTATTTGAGTAATTTCCGACAAGTCGGACTTGGAACCGATAATTATATGCGAGTAGATGATGATGCTCGATTGTATATTTCTTATAACTCCAGCTTTGATAGTAATACGGAGCTTGTCAATAATGGCGAACGAAGAGCAGAAATCTTTGTAGGTGAGGAAGAAGATCGATTCTACGATGCAAAGGTCATTTTTAATGCTAATCTAACTACTCGACATTCTGCAGATGGTATTAATATCAATAGTGCCTTAAAAAATGGAGCAGGTATTTATCTTCATCGAGATGCAGACGTATATTATAACGGAGATGTCCTAATTGAAAATGCACTGACTACAGCTAATTCTGACCATAGAAATAATCGGCAAACTCGTTTTGGCTCTGATCAAACTTGGAGATACCAAGGCAATGGTTATCTGAAAGATGGCAAAAAGATGTCCGTAGGACCTGAAGGATTCCGAACAGGTTTATTAGAAGTCTCCAAATTAACTCAATACGGCTCAACAAAACAGCAGTTTTGGATGCCTCCTTATAATGACACTTATATTCACCCCGAATCTGGTGGAGCGCAACCTTATTCAAGAATTCGAACCCAATTTTATATGTTCGGAAATACCTTTGATGCTCCTGTTCATGTCCAAACAACTGCCGTAGATATCCGAAATAACACTTTTAAGGATACAGCTTATGTAGTTAATTATGGAGGGCTGGAACAAGATGGGGACTTGAGATCAGGAGGAAATACTTTTAAGAAGAAGGCTTCCTTTGAATTTCGATATGTAACTGACCCAACTGAAGGCAGAACCAGTAATCAAAAGCCCCAAGGCAGAGGCTGGTATTTTGGTAATAGTGGTAAGGACACTTTTGAAGATGAATTATATCTCCATAACAATGGACGAAATTCACAAATGGGAATTGCTTATAAATCGACAAATAACGTATTCCAAAATAAGGTCACAATCATTAATGGACCTGGACCAAACGAAAGCGTTGATGATCCAGACTTCTTCATTGCGGGTGGAGACTTAGAAGCTTCTGCCGAATTCCAAGGCGATTTAATTATTGAAAATTATTCAGATGATGATTTTCATATTGCTATTGATAATGATCAGAAAACAACCCCTAATCGTACTACCAGTAACTTTATTACCATCGGACGAACAGGTAGCTCTTCAAATTTAATTATTCGTAATAAGATTCATCCATATTATACAGGTAAAAATACTTGTAAACAATATCGTGGAGATGTTTTATTTGGGGGACCTGCAGGAGGCTATATTACAATTGAAGATAAGGTAAATGTCCAAGTCGAAAATTTTCAAGACGGTTTATTACGTTTTGAAAAAACAACTTTCAAAGGTAATCCTATAACTGATGCCCCACTCGATTTTGATTTAACAGGACAAATTGCAGGTGACTTAGGCAATGCTCGATTACAAGTAAGTTTCTCAAGTGTCAATAAAGGTTTGGAAGCTCGTTCGGTTTGGGTGCAGTCAGATGCTTCGACTTACGAAGGGGATGTTACTTTCCAAAAAACAACCATGCACAACTGTAATACTTTTTATACAGTAACATGGATGGCACACAATAAATTTAATGGTTTCTTCCGTCTTGAAGATATTGCTACAAATGAAACTCAAATTGTAATGGCATATGACTCGCCAGACCGTACCGACTTAGGAGATTATTTTGGTGGGAATGCAGTCTTTACTGTCGTACCAGGGGCACATACCAAGAACCGAATTATTGTAGCAGATAAATATCTCTCCGAATTTGCAGGAAATGTGGCACTGAATTTCAATACCATTACACCTATTTGTAATACTTCTTACACTAATCCAAGTGATGTAGGACATTATGCAGGAATGAAATTTACGGGGAACGGTTCACAAACTTTAACTTCAAGTCATTTGGTAGATGTCAATAATTTATATGTCTTCCAAGCTAATAATAAATCTCGTCTATTTGTCAATCAAAATGTAAATGCCAATATGCGAGCCTATTTTAATTACGGTAAAATGATTATTAGTGTAAATGATGTATTCATAGGAAACTCGGATGATAAAAATAGTGTAGAGGTTGCTTTTCCGAACCAAGGGCATATCGTAGCCAATGGCAAAGGAACAGTCAATCGTAATGTTAATAATGTACAAAAAGACGTATTGTTCCCAATTGGGAATTTAACAAATTATTTACCTGTAACACTCTATCAAAATAATTCAGGCATCTCCGATATGTTCCGTTCTCGATTACTAGATAATGTCTATACCACTTATAGTGGACGCTGGAATACGGGAGTTGATGCTACATTTGGTGGAAATGATTCTTTTGAGCCTTCAGATGATCCTAAGTATAATCCAATAAGTTCGCCAACACCAATTGATCGTAATTTTGTACGGCGTAGTTGGGTAGTTACAGAAGATGTAACAGGTGGAACTAATGGACAAATGATGCTTCAGTGGTTTGCAGGGAGTCCTAGTATTGCTACAGATGAACCACCAGGGTTTGATAGAGAACAAACAACCATTGTTCATTACAAAGCAGATGATGATGAATGGCGATGTATGGAATTTATTTCTGCAGCACGAGAAGATACAGGAATTGGAACAATCCAACGTAGAGCTTTAACCTTAGTAACAAATAATACAGGTGGAGACGATGAATCGAAAATGGGGGTATTTTCAGTAGGATCTTTGACTTCAGGAGCAGATAATGACATTTCAACTTGTGGAGCAGGAGCGACTCAATTAACTGCCGCTCCACTAAGCCCACCACTCTATGGAACATGGGAATTAATCACAGTTGTACCAATTGCAGAAGGAAAAATAGATATTCCTAATCCCACTGGCTCAACAAAATATTTCCAATTCTTAACATCAGGTGGAGTACCATATATTACAGTCGCTGTAGCAAATAGTCCTAAGTTTATGACAGGACTTACATTTAGTAGCGTGACTGACCCTAATGCCCTAGTAGATGGCTTACAAGCAAATATGGGATACCGCTTCCGATGGCAAAATATTGGGCTGGGAGTAGGTCAATGCGATATTAAATCAGCAGATATTTTAGTACGCACAGGGTCATTTACTTCAGTAACAGGTGAAAAAACATTAGTTTGGAGAGGAGCAGACGAATATTTTTGGGATTGTGAGAACTGGTATGTAGAAGGTAACCCAACAGATTATTCACTGCCTTCTGCTGAGATGAGGCTTGTTATTCCAGAGCCAAATGATGTTGTAACAGGGGCATATGTAGGAACACCCGTATCAGGTGAGGTTTATTCTCCAGTCTTATTTGACCGTGTACCACTTACAGTTAAGTCAATTCAAATCAAAAAAGGAAGTTCTTTCGACTTAGGTGGTTCTAAACTCACCTCTACAAATCCTGCCATACTCGCTTCAGATGATAAGTATGCTGATACGAATGAGGCTTATGGTAAACAAGTAAACGAATATAATGCAAACACTCGCTTAACTGTTTCTGACTTTATTTCTGTAGAACCTGGTGGACGATTTGGAAACCATTATGAGACTATAGTTGAAGGAGACTTTATCAATTATGGTACTTTAGAAAATGAATTACTTTTCCATAGCAGTACAACAATAGATTCGGATGGCAAGACAAGTCCTGTTCTTCAAATCAAAGGCGATTTTTATAATTTAGATTCTATTGCTATAGGTTCAGAACCTACTTTTACAAGTGTATCTGACTTATCGCAAATCCTATTTTCAGGAAATGTATTCAATGAAGGGCTTATGTTCCATTCAACAGGAGATGTTCACTTTATCAGTGGCACAAGTTTTATTTCTGGTGGTTCAGATATTTCTTTGAATAAGGTCTTTTTGAATAAGGACAATTTGACAGATGACTTTATTTTATCTAAAACAAACCTTTTCATTACACAAGGTGGTGAAATTACTTTCACAAAAGGACGTACATTTACACATTCTAATTATGTAACAAATGAACACAGCCCGAGTTTGTTAATCCTTGAGAAAAATGCTACAGAAAATAGTGTAGCAAATGCACCTTCTACTTTTGTTCGAGGTCCTGTAAGTAAATATTTTGAATCAGGAGCAGCAGGAAATGAAGAATTTGAATTTCCAATCGGAAAATCCGATAAATGGGGAAGAGCATTTGTTTCCATTACAGGGGGGCATCCAGATTTTATCACAGCAGAATATTTCAATACTCCTTATACTTTTATCGCCACTACCTTTATAAGTTCTACAACTAGCAGACCTCTCAAACATGTTAGTCAGTTAGAACATTGGATGATTGATCGTAGTAATTCAGCGAATAATAACGTACAAAAAGCACGGGTGCACTTGTATTGGGAGTCAGGTGTTGCAAGCGGTATAAGCAACTTAACCTTAGATACAGATCCTTACAAAAGTAATCTTGTTGTAACTCACTTTGAGGATATAAGCAAAGATGGCACTTATGGTATAGGTGATAAGTGGGTAAATGAAGGGGGAATTGATGAAGGGGGAAGTAAAATTTATGAATCAGGGGCAAGCTCTATAACCAAAGGGGCGATAGGGTCACATAAAACTCAGTTGATAGGTACATTTAGTCCCTTCACATTTGGGTCAGATGATGTTATCAACCCACTTCCTGTCAATTGGCTTTATGTTCGTGCAAAGTTAGTCACAGATGGAAACGAAGCACTAGTACAATGGGGAACAAGTTCTGAAGTTGATAATGATTACTTCGAAATTCAACGCTCTAACGATGGTGTAAACTTTACTGTTATTGGAATTGAGGAGGCTAGTAGAACAGGACGAGGGGAATATGTATGGTTAGATGAAAAACCCTATACAGGAGTAGTTTATTATCGTATCCGACAAGTGGACTTTGATGGCACTTATAGTTTCTCAAAAGTTGTGTCAGTGAATTTCAAACCAAAAGAAGATAAAAATTCTCTCATGGTTTATCCAAATCCAACTAATTCGAGAAATGTAAACTTATTAGTAAATAGTAATTTGGAAAGTGAAATTACCTTCCGAATTTTCAATGCTATTGGCAAGCAAATTTTCACGAATACGATAAAATTAACAAAAGGAGTTAATAACATTAAAATCAATAAGCTACCATATATGCCTAGTGGAATGTATATCATTTCTGCAGATGAATTATTCTTGAAATCAAAATTGATTGTTGAATAAATTCAACCTACTTAGATAAAATGAATAGACTTGGTAAATTTTAAAATTTATCAAGTCTTTTTTTATACCTCTTATCCTTGAATTTTCAGAAATTCAATTAATTGATCGAGAGCTTTGGCACGATGACTAACCTGATTTTTCTCACTTAAAGACATTTCAGCAAAGGTCGTTTCATAACCATCAGGCACAAAAATAGGGTCGTATCCAAAACCATCTATTCCTCGTGGTTTTTCGGTAATATTTCCTTTAGCTACACCATCAAAACGATATTTTTTACCATTGAAAATCAAAGCAATAACGGTTCTAAATTGAGCCGAACGATTAGTTTTCCCTTCTAAATTTTGGAGCAATAAATCAATATTATCTGCGCTATTTTTTTGATTTCCTGCATAACGAGCCGAATAAACTCCCGGTGCATCATCCAAAATTTCTACTTCCAATCCTGTATCATCTGCGAAACAACTTACGCCATAATGTTCAGCAACGTATTCGGCTTTTTGGAAGGCATTTTCTTCAAGTGTTTCAAAATCTTCGGCAAGTTCTTCAGTACAACCTAAATCGACCAAATTGACCAATTCGATAGGACTTCCTATGGCTTGCAAACGAGCTTGGATTTCACGGATTTTGTTGGGGTTCTGAGTTGCAAAGCAAAGTTTTAACATGAGAGCATTTTTAAGGCTTAATTTTTTCGTTCTTTAAGAAGTCGTTCAGTTTTTGATAACTTATCAAATACAAACTTATCAAATTCATTAGGATAATATTTAGTTGATAGAAAAATTTGAAAGCTATCTTTTGGAGATTTGAGAATAGTGTTAATGTTTTTCAACATAGGTAATAGGACGAAGTAAAAATAATTAAATTTTTTTTGATATATGTTTTATCTAATAACTTCATTTTCAATGATTTTTGGTATACTACTATAAACCAAAACTATTCAATATATGGACTTTTCACAAAAACATTAGATAAACTCATAATAAATATCTAATAAAGATTTTGAACTCGTCTAGTTATACAAATCCTCCTTTCTGCTATCTGTTAGGATCCATACTAATTTACGTATAAACCATATCTTTCGCTTAACTGGGTCAATTCCAGACTATATAATGTACTTATTTCAAAGTAATAGTCATCTTGCAAGCATAAAATTAATATACAAATTTGTTTAATCCCTTTAGTGGAACATTAATTTTAAGCAATGTACTAAAATAAACTACTAAACCAATATTATTAAATTTACAATATGTCTGTAATGTGAGTATAAGCTTGTATAACGGGGCATTAAATTTGTCAGAAAAAAGGCATCTTAGAAGGTTTTCTAAACAGTCGTTCGAAAAATCTATTTTAAAAATCATTAGCTTTGCATTCTTATAAAGTTTTATGTATGTTTGCCTCTAATGATTACCCTAGCAGGTTATTCTTGAAGGGGGAATTCAAAATTTTGCAACGCTTTCTACCTGAATGGAGTCTTGGTTTTAGGGAAGATTTAGATTTTCTAATTCAAATTTGACGACTTTCAATAGAAAGACGCTAAATTTGTATGTTGTCTTTAGGGCATCTTTGTTGTTCATCATTTTATTTTGTATAAACTAAACTATTTTAAGAATAATCAGAAAACTTACAATCCATGAAAAAAGGTTTGAAAAAATTTAGCAATGCCTTGACCTCAGGACAATTCTGGGCGGCATTAGCTTTGGTTTGTGTGTTAGGTTTTGTAAATCCCCTTCAAGCACAGGACAGTGAACCTGTCGAAGAAGAACCTACTGAAGAAGAGTCAAACGAAAAAAAACCTTCCAAATTGACTTTTGGAGTGCGTACAGGCATGACTTTTGGTGAGTTCCAGTTTGGTGGTGAATTTAATCGAACTAACCTTAAATCAGGTATCACTTCTGGGCTTTTCTTGACCTACAACCTAACTGACTGGGTCGGAATTTCACTAGAAGCTGCTTACAACTTACAAGGCGCACGAAACTTGTATGCGGGTGATAACCAAACTCGTCATTCATTTGGCTTCCATGGTATCCAAACAAACTTATTAGGATACTTCAAATTACCTATCTTATCTGTTTATGAGCCTCGATTAATCATTGGTCCATCTTTGAATGCTAATGTATTGGGAGTTGATGGAATGACTGAGCGTCCTACAGGTCGAACAGATATCAAGACTTACTACGATGCTTCTGAATTTTTCGAAACGATGGACATGGGTATGATTATTGGCTTAGGTTTAGATTTCGACTTAAAATTTGCTCGTTTGTTTGTTGATGGTCGTTATCGACAAGGATTCTCTGATTTTGGAAACTCTGTTTCTAATGGTGCATTCCACCGTTATGCAGAAACTCATCCTGTAACAACATTAGGCAATACTTCTGTCAAAAGCTCAGCATGGTCATTTAATGTAGGCTTAGGCTTTGCATTGTAGTCAAGAGTTTTAAAGTATTTCATTTGGAAGGCAAAAGAGTTGAGTTCTTTTGCCTTTTTTTATGTCTCATTTTTTAGCACAAACAATATGGATATTAAGATTCAACGAATCAAAGCCATTATTACGGATGTAGATGGCGTTTTGACTGATGGTGGGATTTACTACAATTCTGCAGGTGAAGAAACAAAAAAGTTTAATGCTAAAGATGGTATGGCTGTTACCATGCTTCAACAGTTGAATTTTAAAACAGGGCTTATTACAGGACGACATTCTGAAATGGTAATTCATAGAGCTAAAGAATTGCACTTTGATTTTCATGTACATGGGGTAAGAAATAAACAAGCTCATTTTGAAGACTTTAAGCAAAAATTTCACCTCAAAAATTCAGATATTGCTTACATTGGAGATGATATTAATGACCTTAAAGTATTGCGCCAATGTGGACTTAAAGCCTGCCCTGCTGACGCTCCAGCTTATATCCAAAAAGAAGTCGATTATATAACCCAAAAAAAGGGAGGAGAAGGAGCATTCCGTGAGTTTGTAGATTGGATACTGGAAAGTCAACGACTTTTGGAAGTATTTTTTAAGTAAACAAACCTTTGACAAAATTAATATCTTGTCAAAGGCATATCGCATTTAATAAAACTATTTATTCAAAACTAGTTTGAATTTTTCGATAAAAAACTCAGCATTTTCACGACTCAAATTGAGTGCAGGCAATAGTCGCAAGGTATGTCCATCCGAAGAAGCTCCCGTAAAAATCTGATGTTCATTTAGAAGTTCATTCCGAATTTCTCTAAATGGTTCTTCAAGCTCAATCCCAATCATCAGACCACGTCCTCGAATTTCTTTGATGCCTTTTAAACCTGCTAAACTTTGCATCAAAAGTGTCCCAATTTCCTGAGCATTTTGTATCAAATCTTCATCTTTCATAATCTCCAAGACAGCTAATCCTGCTACACAAGCTAGGTGATTCCCACCAAAGGTAGTCCCCAACATTCCCATTCTTGCTTCAAATTTTGGACTGATTAATACACCACCAATCGGAAAACCATTCCCCATTCCTTTCGCTATTGGAATCAAATCAGCTTCAATGCCAGCATATTGATGAGCAAAAAATTTTCCTGATCGTCCGTAACCCGATTGAATCTCATCTAAAATTAAGATGGTACCTGTTTCATCACAAAACTGACGAGCATCTTGCAAAAATTCATCCGTAGGCAAATGGATTCCACCAATTCCCTGAATCCCTTCAACAATTACAGCACAAACATCTTCTTGACCCAATGCCTCTTTGAGAGCTTTCGAATCATTCAAAGGTAAAAAGATGACATTTTCCGTCTCATTGATGGGAGCAATAACACTTGGATTATCCGTAATAACAACTGCCCCTTCTGTTCTCCCATGAAACCCCTTTCGGAACGAAACTACCTTTTTACGTCCTGTATGAAAAGAAGCTAACTTCAAGGCATTCTCATTTGCTTCTGCTCCTGAATTACATAAAAATAAGTCAAAGTCTGAATAATTAGAAATTTCACCTAGCTTATCAGCCAATTCTACTTGTAATGGATTTTGCACCGAATTCGAATAAAACCCAATTTTTTGAACTTGTTCCGTAATGCGTTGCACATAATGCGGGTGTGAGTGTCCTACCGAAATTACGGCATGACCACCATATAAATCCAAATAACGAGTTCCATTTTTATCCCAAACATGACTTCCCTCTGCCTTTACAGGCATAATATCAAAAAGTGGATAAACTTCAAATAAATTCATAATATAAATTTTTATTATCTTTCAGTTACTCTGCTCCAATAGTTCTAAAAAGAGAAGTTAAGGTAGAAAAAAAATAGAAAATTTGACCATCTTGAAATCATGGCTATACATAATTTTGTATTTTTCGACTTCTCTCATTTTTTGATTTAGACCTAAAAGGACTTTATGAGAAGTTAAAAATCAATACAAAATTTATATCTTTACAAAATGATAAACTGATAAATGAATTTATGAAATTCTTCTTTTTTGCATGGATTTTAATGGGTTTATTACTTGGGATTGGGAGTTGTTCGGAATCTGAGGAGGTATTTATGCCTAAACCAAGAGGATTTTACCGAATTGAACTTCCTGATTATCAATATAGTAATTTGCCTGATACACTTCCTTATCAATTTGAATATTCCACACACGCCCAACTTGCTCCCGACTCTTCACACCTTGCAGAACCATATTGGATGGAAATTTATTACAAAAATTTATTTCATGGCAACTTAGATATATCCTATAAACGCATTCAGAGTCATGAGCAATTCAAAGATTTAATCAATGATGTTCATGAATTAGCCAATAAACATGGTGTCAAAGCTTATGCTATCGAAGAACAGATTAGTCAAACAAAAGATGGAAATACCGTGATTACCTTTGACTTAGAAGGGGAAGTTCCAAGCCCTTTCCAGTTTGTGGTAACAGACTCAGTAACACATTTTTTACGTGCTGATTTGTACTTTCCAAGCAATACAAAAAATGATTCAATTGCTCCTTTAATCGAATTTATTAAGAATGATATGCATCATATGATTCAGACCTTGAAATTCAAACCTGATTTTCAGTCTAATTATGAATGGAATAAGAAATTGAATTTTGCTTCCAATTAATTTTCATCAAAAAATAAGCTCACTACTAAATATTTGATACTGCTCATGAAACGAGTCCTCATTTTTTCTGCTCCTTCGGGGTCAGGCAAAACAACCATTGTCCAACAATTATTAGCTGAAAATCAGTCTCTTCAATTTTCTGTTTCAGCCACTACTCGCCCTAAACGTCCGCATGAGGTTCATGGAAAAGATTATTATTTTTTGAGTCTCGAAGAATTTCAAGCAAAACTTGAGACTGGCGATTTTATCGAAACCGAAGAAGTTTATAAGGGTACTTTGTACGGTACACTCAAGTCTGAAATTGAACGAATTCATCAACAAGGAAATATCGTTGTTTTTGATGTCGATGTAGTTGGTGGAGTTAATCTAAAAAAATACTTTGGTGAGGCAGCTTTAGCCATTTTTGTACGAGTTCCTTCCTTGGAAATGCTTGAAAAACGCCTCCGAAAACGTGGTACAGAGTCCGAAGAAAGTCTCCAAAAACGCCTTGCCAAAGCTGAACAAGAATGGACTTATGAATCACTTTTTGATGTATCAGTTATCAATGATAAACTTGAAGAAACCGTAAAAGAAGTCAAAAAGATTCTTCTTGAAGGTCAGTAAAATAACTTCAAACATCGGATGAAACAGAAATTACCAAAGGACAAAAAAGACCGTTCAAATTTACCGATTCATTCCAGCAAAAAGGCATTAATTTTATCACTCAAAAAGCAATATTTGGTTGGAATTTTGGCGATTCTCACGTTAGTTACGGCTTTGGTGGTATCTCTTGAAAGAAATCAAAAAAAAATTGAAGCTATTGCCAAAATTCTGAGAGAGCATTTTACGCCTGTTTGTGAACAATATGCTTTAGTTACCTTGCAATCAGGAGAATATCCATGTTTTGAGTGCGAAAGTGGAAAAATTTCTCTAAAAAGAGATGAAGTCTGGCGGTATGGTTTTGCGGGTGAAGGTGGACAAAAAGCACGCTATCCAACCAGTACATTTTATAAAGATGAGAAGTGGCATCTGACAGACAAGGAGTTATATTACGATGTGCAATACAAGGGCGTAAGATGGCAATGTTTAATTGAAGAGGTAACGAAGATTTATGATTATCCCGATTTGCCCGAAGCCAAAGCAAGGGAAATTAAATTAATTCGTCCACCGGGGAATAAACAAGACCGATGAAAATAATTCAAGATATTCTACCAATTAGAACAATGGTAAGCAAGGATTGGAAACAGATTCATGAAGGATTTGTAATCACCAGTTCAACGGACTGGCACATTCCAAAAGAAAATAAATTTAGTGAGCAAATTATTGGATATTTGCTCAATACACAATTACAGCTTGTGGATTATGCCAAATATGATGAGTTTTGTTTTGATGTAATGCTTCGAATTCAACCTCCCATATTTTATCACCCCAAAGGAATCAAAATCATTACCGAATATGGTGAAACTTGGATTCGTCTGGAAGTCTATATGCCCAATACTCAATGTTTTGCCCAAGTTGATAAACATGAAGCCCTTCGCATGATTGCCCAACTTTTGCTGGATAGTGTACCAAAATATTTATTTGACCGAGACGACTTTGATGGGAAAAAATTTTACGAAGATATTTTACCAATTGTCCAGCCAATTGCAAACGGAACTCGGACTTTTCGAGAGGAAGAGTTTCCGTTGTAAATTTCGTCACAAAACTCATAAAAAACATTGGCACAATTTCAAGATTTGAAAAGTTTGAAATCGTGCCAATTACTAAAACTTCAAAACAAGAATTATTCAGGTGTTTTTTCGTCAGGATGGGCTTGTTTAAAATTTGTCCAATAAGCCTGAATTGAGTTTTTCATATCTTTATGCAAAATCAAAATACCCACTAAGTTCGGAATTGTCATCAATGCAATCGTAATGCCTGAAAATGTCCAAATAATGGTAGTATCTGCAAATGCTCCTACAAAAAAGCCTAAAACATAAACAACCCGATAAAATCGAACTGACTTAGAACCAAATAAATAAGTCATAGCACGATCTCCATAATACGACCATGAGATAGCCGTTGAAAAGGCAAAAAGTAATAACCCAATCGAAATAATATATTGTCCTGCGTCTCCCAAGAAACTTCGTTTAAAAGCTTCGGTAGTCAGAGGCGCACTATGAATTAAGGATTTTCCATATAAATAGACCTCAGAATTTTCAACAAATTGTCCATTCTCAACTTCCAACTTGCCCGTAAATACCTCATCATTTTTATCAAATACTTGTACATTTTCAGCCAATGAACGGGCATGAATTAAGGAAACTACCGTTCGAATATTTCCACCTTCAACAATTAATTCTCCATTATATAAAGGTAATGTTTCATCCGTTAATAAGTGATTGGAAAGTTTAATTCGTTGCTCTCTATCCACATCATCAAACTTTTCAGCTAAAACTTGAACATCCGTAAACTGAAATTTATTTTCAATTTTTTCTTGCCAAACTCCTGAGGCTAGTAAAGTCATTCCTGTCAAAGTACAAATCACAATGGTATCAATAAAAGGCTCAAGAATAGCCACTAAGCCTTCTGAAACAGGCTCACTAGTACGGGCAGCAGCATGAGCAATTGGTGCAGAACCTTGCCCTGCTTCATTGGAAAATAATCCCCGATTTACACCTCGATTAAAAGCATAGGCAATTGTAGCTCCCAAAAATCCACCTGAGGCAGCACTTCCCGTAAAAACATCCGCAAAAATAGAGATGAAAGAAGGAACAATATTTTCAATATTATAAAAGATAACCATCAATGCACCAACGAAATAGATGAGTGCCATAGCAGGTACGAGCCTTTCTGTTACTTGAGCAATTCGCTTGATTCCACCAATAATTACAAAAGCTAACAAAACTGCCAAAACTGCTCCCGTAACCATTTTGTTAATTCCAAAAGTGCTAAACATTGAGCTTGCAATACCATTGACTTGTGGCAAATTACCTGTACCAAAAGAAGAAAGTACTGTAGCTACTGCAAAAATTGCCGCCATCCAAGGCATTTTGAGTTTGTTTTTCATGAAGTACATCGGACCTCCTGCAATCGAGCCATCTTGAGCGTGTTCCCGATATTTATGCGATAAGGTTACTTCCACAAACTTGGTCGTCATTCCAAAGAATGCTGTCACTAACATCCAGAACAAGGCAGCGGGACCTCCCAAATGAATCGCAAAAGCTACTCCTGCAATATTTCCTGTTCCCACTGTTCCTGATAAGGCAGTTGTAAGAGCTTGAAAATGAGAGGTATCACCTGCATCTCCTTTCTTATCATATTTTCCTCGAACTACCCTAATAGCATGTCCAAAATAACGAAATTGAGGAAAACGCAAATAAATAGTAAAGAAAAGTCCTGCCCCCAAAAGCAAGTAAGGAAACCATGGCGCACTACCAATGTAACTATCAATTAGAATAAAGTATTCATTGAGAGTTTGTAGATATTCATTCATAAGACTTGATATTTTGTGATATGTAAACTAAATAATTAGTTTATGATTATGTATTGAAATTGGTTATTATTAAAACAGCAAAATATTACCCCTTGTGTATTTTCCTTCTAATGAATAAGGTCTTTATAGATTAAAGCATAAACTATCTCTGAGGAGTAAATCTACATAAAATAGGAGTAAAAAAGGCAGGCTTTCCAGACAAAATAAGGATGAATGAGTGACTTTTAACGCATAATTTCTAAACCGCTTTCTGTTTTTTGACATAAAACTACCGTTACATCAGGTTTACGGTCAATCAAAAATTGGCTATTACGCCGTATTTTATTCTTGATACGTAACTTAAACACCTGAGAAGCTGACTTATTTCGATAGAGATATTCATAAACCGCAGGATCATACATCAAATTCTCTGAACGTACAACTTGTAAACCTTCAGACTGAAGCAAGAAGCGAAATGTTTGAGGGGTATAAATATTGATGTGTCCGTAACTTAGGAAGTGTTCCACTTTCTTATCTACATCCTGCGAGAAATCAATCGGAACTTCCAATACTTGATATTTCGACACTCGTTTAATTTCTCGAAGTAAACGGCGGGGAAATTCGACATGCTCCAAAACATGACTACACGTCACAAGATCAAAGGAATCATCTTCATAAGGAATGGTATAACCATCAAATAACTTAATTTCTTGTATCGAAGCTAAATTTTTAGCCTTAATTTGTTCAATGCCACTTTGCGAAATTTCTAAGGATTTGATAGACGGACAAAATCCATTTTTATCTAACCAATATAATACACTTCCATCACCTGAGCCAACATCCAGTACTGTATTGATATTCAAATATCTAGCTATTTTTTGGATATTTTGGGCTTTACTTTCACCACCAAGCAATCGCCAAGCTTGGAGATCTTGTTCGTATTGCGTATCGTATTTTTCTTGAAGGGCTGAACTTGTTTGCATTGATTTTTTTCCAGATTAAAACTTTATCTTTGGCATCAGACTAAGGTACAAATTCCATGAGCCAAATTGTGATTCAAGTAGAAAATTTAGCTAAACGATATCGTTTAGGGACGGTCAATTCCCAAACACTTCGGGAAGACCTTGCCCAATTATTTGCTCGTCTCAGAGGCAAAAAACAAACCCTCCAAACCGCTACCAATACCTTAGATAGTATAGATAATCCCTACGTTTGGGCATTGAAAGATGTAAGTTTCAAAGTACCACAAGGACAGGTATTAGGCATTATTGGCAAAAATGGAGCAGGCAAATCTACTCTTTTAAAATTATTATCCAAAATTACGGCACCTACTTCAGGCATAATTAAGGTCAAAGGCAAACTAGCCAGTTTATTGGAAGTTGGTACAGGATTTCATCCCGAATTAACAGGTCGAGAGAACATTTTTTTGAACGGAGCAATTTTAGGTATGACCAAAGCCGAAATTCGTACAAAGCTAGACGAAATTGTCGATTTTGCAGGAATTTCAAAATATATTGATACTCCCGTCAAACGTTATTCTTCAGGAATGAGTGTTCGACTCGGTTTTGCCATTGCGGCACACTTAGAACCTGAGATTTTGATAGTGGACGAAGTATTAGCCGTTGGCGATTACGAATTTCAGAAAAAAGCCATTGGAAAAATGCAAGATGTAGCCGCAGGAGGACGAACTGTACTTTTCGTGAGCCATAACATGGGAGCAGTTGGGAGTTTTTGCCAAGAAGTTATGGTTATTAAACAAGGACAAGTCGATTTTCGGGGAGATACACATGAAGGAATTGCTCGTTATATGGAAGACAATGCACTTTCTAAGGATTTTAGTCCCAATCAAGAAGCTGAGATGTTCATCCAACAAGTAGAATTATTAAATCAGGCTCAGACATTAACCAATGTATTTAATTATGCTGAAACTTTTTCGGTTCGTATCAGTATAGGAATTAATCAGTTTCAGGAAAATGCCTTTTTAAGTTTTCGGGTATCAGATGCTCAACGAGGACGTATTGTTTTTACTCAAGAATACCCCTTTCGAAAAATTGGTACCGTATCCAGTTCTCAAGCAGAAGTATTGGTGACAACTCCTAGTCATTTTTTACGAGGCGGAAAATACCGCATCTTTTTAGCTATTTATATTCCGAATGTAGGTGTTTTCGATGTTTGGGAGGATATTGCACAATTTACAGTAGTCGATACGGGTTCTGGTTATGAGCAACATTCTCACATTGATAACGGCTGTGTCTTTGCTGATTGTCAGTGGGAAGTGCTTTCTAACACTTAATTTATCACCATTCACCTTCATTAATCTATGCTTCAAAATCTTAAGGTACTCTATTCCAAAATAGGATTCAAAATTTCGGCAGTTGTGATTTTATTTATTTTCGGAATGTCCCAAATTCATTTTGGCGAAAAAGTGGGCTTACGAGACGGAAGAGGCTGGGATGGCGTAACTTATACTTTTTATACTCAACATTTTGATTCCTTATGGCGAAGCGGACAACTCAATTATGTGCATCAATTTAGTCGAGATACATTACCTCTAACTCACAAAACGAACCGCTTCTTATCCAGTATGTTGGTACATTACGGTTTAAAAGCAAGTAAGCAACCCTTTAATTATCAAAATATTATTCGAGGATTCGAATATCAAAATTTGATTTGGGGTTTGTTAGCTGTTTTGGCATACAGTTTTTTGACTAGTAAGCTCCAATTTGAAGAACGGGATAAATGGCTAGGGTTTTTCTTCTTATTTGGCAATTTTGCTTTCCTCAAACATGATTTTTACAATCCTGTAAATACTGACCTAACGGCATATTGTTTAATGATAATTCAACTGGTTTTCTTTTTTTATAAATTTCATATTGGAGTTGTGTTTACGGCTCTCTTAGGTGCATTTGTTTGGCAACCCATTACCATTTATGGGTATTTTATGCTTTTGTTTCCGTTCGGAATTGCTCCCATTGAAGCCAAAAAAGCATGGATTTGGAACTCATTCGTTGTTATGGGAACGGTTGGACTTTTTAGTTTAGGACTTTGGTTTACATGGCAAACAGCCATAGAAACTGGTGATATTCAAACAGCATTTAGTCAAGGGTTAGTTGGTACATTTGGGCAGTCTCCCACTAATATGAAGTACTTTTATGTGAGTATTATTCTTGCCTTTATTTTTACCATTTTTTATTTTGGGATTTTATTCCGAAATCTTAATCCAATTGAGAATTTAAAACTATTTATCCAACGAAAATTTCTTTTTGGAATTTTTTATTGTGCCATACTTTGGGGTTTAATTCGACTTACAAACGATTTTTTTTCACCCCAAACTCCTGATATAGTTTCAAATGTAATGACTGGAGTAGCAAAAGGAATCATCTCAAGCCAATTTAGTGTATTAATTAATTTTTTTTATAATACAAAGGCATTTCATAAACCCCTTGAATTTTATATTGCCCACATTACATTCTTTGGAATTCCATTTCTAATTGCAGGACTATACCTACCTAACTTTTCTAGACAAATCCGAAAACACGGCGGAGTTGCTATTTTACTTATCTTTTTAGCAAGTTATGGAGGTTTTATTTTAAATCCACAAAGTCGTATTGGGACAGTACTCGCTCCTGTAATACTTTGGTATGCTACTTTCGTCATTCGTGACTTCAAACTCCAAAATTATCATTACTTTACTCTAATTTTATTGAACTTAGCCATTTCTAAAATCTGGTATCCAATTGGTGATTTTATACAAGATTTTGACGAAAGCTATGCTCGTTATTTTATGAACTGGGGGACATGGATGAACTTGCGGGCTTTAATCGTGCAGGGGGGGAGCTTCATACTAATTGCTCTCTATCTTATTTGGATACAACAAAGGAACTGGATAAAATTAATATATCATCTTTTTAATCGTAAAAATTAATGGATTTTCCAACAGTTTATCAACGACTGGGTTTTACATCAACTGCTCTTTTGGTCATGCTATTAGTCTGTATCTTAGAATTTTGTTTTGCAGAAAGATATGGACACGGAAAGGGAGGAGTACTTATGGATGGCGTAGGTTATATACATTGTGTCCAGAATTTTGAAACACTAATAGCTGAAAAACGCATCAATCAGAAAATTGGAGGAAAAATAAACCGCTTTGTTCCCAGTATGTTAGTCCATTATGGAATGCGAGCAGTAAATGCAGACCTCACCAAAAAATCTCAGATTTATACGGCGTATATCATACACAATGCTATTTGGATACTCATTGGTACATGGCTTTGGGGACAAATTGGGCGACTCAAGAAATTACGAGAAAAAAGTAAATGGGCTGGTCTTGTTTTACTTTTTGGCTCTGTACAAATTCTGAAATTTAGTATGGGGTACCTCCCTATAATGACTGATACAGTAGCATTTGTTTTAGGAATTGCTTTAATTTATTTCCACCTTCATCCACTTAGTCGTATCCGAATTAGTGGATTATTATTGGTCAGTTTGATAGGTGCTTTTACATGGCAGACCGTCCAAATTTATGGTTATATCCTATTATTATTCCATCATTCACCATTTATACATCAAAAAAATCGCTTCATTCGTGGACTAACATTGATTCTACCTTCTACTTTTTTTTTAGTTAATTTTATTCTCTTGTACCAAGAAGGCGGGATAGATATCTTTAATCATGGTTTAATCAGTAGTTTCGGACAACTTCCTCTTTATGAAAGAGGATTCTGGATTACAGTAGCATTTTCCATTTTTTATACCTTCTTCTTTTATAAAGAGCTTTATTATCAATTTAGTTTTCAATCTTTGAAGCCCTTATTTTCGTTTAGGATGTTGGGACGAATTGGGATAGCTCTAGGACTTCATTTACTGATAGGTTTTATTCATCAGTCCATTAGTCCAGCTAATGTTATAGAACCAGCTCAGGGTATCATTACAAGTGTAGTTTCTTCAAATTCTACGTTCTCTTGGTATTCAGTTATCGCAAAATTAGGTCATTTTTTCTTCAATGCGCAAGCCATTCATTATCCATTTGAAATAGCTGTAAGCCATGCCGTATTTTTTGGGATTACTTACATTATCGCTTTTTTATTTTTTCCTCAGATTGCAGACCATATCCGTAAGCAAGGTTTAGGCATTGTGATTATTTTTACAGTGAGTTTTCCAATATTGCTGAATCCTCAAAGTCGTATCCATACTCCACTTGTTCCTTTTATCGTATTATGTACCGTTTTATTTATTGATAATAAAAACTGGAAAATACAACATATCTTTTATCTACTACTAATTAATCTTTTTGCCTCAAAATTTTGGCATACTTTCGGAGAAAGTTTTGGCTCAGTTACTGAACCTAATATGGATACTGTAATTAATTTTTATATGAATTTAGGAACTTGGGCAAATATGCGGTGGCATGCCATTAATACACTTGCCTGTACGGTTACTGGACTCTATTTTTTGATTTATCGTAAAGAACTAGTCAGATTACCCACCACTCTAGAAGAACAAATTTGGCAAAAGATAAAGCAAAAATTCTGGGGCTAGTCCTTCGGAATACTTCATTTTTAACTGTTTTTTTGCAAATTTGCTGTTCTATTAGTAAATAAATCGAACATCTAAAAGATTCAAAACTATGGCAACGTTAAATTTCGGCGGAGTAGAGGAAACGGTCATTACGCGAGAAGAATTTACGCTGGAACACGCACGGCAAGTACTAAGTGAGGAAACTATTGCTGTTATCGGATATGGTGTCCAAGGTCCTGGACAAGCCCTGAATTTGCGTGATAATGGGTTTAATGTCATTGTCGGACAACGCACTCCCTCCAAATCTTACGAAAAAGCCCTTGCAGATGGTTGGAAACCAGGCGAAACGCTCTTTTCTATTGAAGAAGCTTTAGAAAAAGGAACAATTATTTGTTATTTGCTTTCGGATGCAGGACAGATCCAACTTTGGGATACCGTCAAAAAACACCTTACCGCAGGCAAGGCGTTGTATTTTTCACATGGTTTTGGCATTACCTATAACGACCAAACAGGTATCGTTCCACCAGCAGATGTAGATGTATTCTTGGTTGCTCCAAAAGGCTCAGGGACAAGTTTACGTCGTTTATTTGTAGCAGGTGAAGGACTAAACTCCAGTTTTGCAGTTCATCAAGATGCTACAGGCAAAGCGCAAGATCGTTGTTTAGCACTAGGGATTGGTGTTGGTTCAGGTTACCTATTCCAAACTAATTTTAAAAAAGAAGTATATAGTGACCTCACAGGAGAGCGTGGTGTACTTATGGGTGGAATTGCGGGAATGATGGAAGCACAATACAGTATCTTACGTGAAAAAGGACACTCTCCTAGTGAAGCTTTCAACGAAACTGTTGAAGAATTTACACAAAGTTTGATTCGATTAGTAGGTGAGAATGGCATGGACTGGATGTTTGCCAACTGCTCAACAACTGCTCAACGAGGTGCATTAGATTGGAGACATCGTTTCCGTGAAGCTACAGCTCCTGTTTTCCGTGATTTGTATGAAAGTGTAGCCACAGGTAACGAAGCTCGGATTACTATCGAAGCAAACCAAGCCGCAGACTACCGAGAAAAATTGGAAGAGGAATTGAATGAAATTCATCAGTCAGAAATGTGGCAAGCAGGACAAACCGTTCGGAGCTTACGCCCTAAAAATGACTAATTTTTGTTAAAAGTACTTATCAATCCTGTTCTTCTTTTTATAGAATAACAGGATTTTTTTTGTACTTCTCACAAAATTTAGAACATTCATACTTCATATTTACTTCTACTAAGAGATTGATTTTGTAGTAAATAACATATTCTTATACGTGTGATCGTATTGAAGTTTATATATAAAAAATCCATTCCAAGATCTATTAAAAACAAGATGTGAAATTTTCTAAATTTGCCTATTCACAAAACAGAATTACTTTTCACAAGATTAACATCAGGAACACTCTAATACGAATATAGCAGTTGTCGCTTGAGAAATAAGGTGATTTTTCGGAGTCCTATAACTTTGAAAAACGGCATTTTGCAATTTTCTAAAATGTAAGATTTATGAATTTTGAACCAACTGAACATCAGGAGCTTATCGCTCAGACGATAAGCGATTTCGGAAAAAAACACATCACTCCCTATCGAGATCAATGGGATAAAGAACAATATTTTCCAATAGAGGTCTTCCAACAACTCGGCAAATTAGGCTTAATGGGAATGCTCGTACCCGAACAATATAATGGAAGCGGGTTTTCCTATTTTGAGTATTTTACTGCCATTGTGGAACTTGCCAAAATCGATCCTTCCATTGCCTTATCTATGGCGGCACATAATTCTCTTTGCACAGGACATATTTTAACTTTTGGGACAGAAGCCCAAAAACAGAAATGGATCACTAAGTTAGCTACTGGAGAAGCACTAGGTGCATGGGGGCTAACTGAACCTAATACAGGCTCAGATGCTGGAAACATGAAAACAACCGCAGTCAAGGACGGAAACGAGTGGGTCTTAAATGGTTCAAAAAATTTCATAACACACGGAAAATCAGGTGATATTGCCGTTGTTATTGCACGAACAGGAGAAATTGGGAATTCACGAGGAACAAGTGCTTTTGTTGTAGAGCGCGGAACAAAGGGCTTTATGAGTGGAAAGAAAGAAGACAAGTTAGGAATGCGACTTTCAGAAACTGCAGAGATGGTTTTCCAAGATTGTCGAATTCCTGCTGAAAATCTATTAGGTCAAGAAGGAGAAGGATTTGTTCAATCCTTAAAAATTCTGGATGGTGGACGAATTTCGATTGCTTCTTTGGCAATTGGAATTGCTCAGGGAGCTTACGAAGCTGCTTTAAAATATGCCCAAGAACGAGAACAATTTGGGCAACCAATTGCTAATCATCAAGCTATTTCATTTAAGTTAGCAGATATGGCAACTGAAATCGAGGCAGGAAAGTTACTAACTTTACAGGCTGCTGACCTCAAAAATCGAAAGCAAAAGGTTACCCTAGAATCAGCCATTGCCAAATATTATACCAGTGAAATGGCGTGTCGAGTAGCCAATGATGCCGTACAGATTTTTGGTGGATATGGTTACTGTAAAGATTATCCTGTAGAAAAATATTATCGAGATTGTAAGCTTTGTACTATCGGCGAGGGAACTTCCGAAATTCAAAAATTAGTCATTGCCCGAAATATTATGAAATAAAATTACTCCTAGAACTTGCCAAGTTTTTGAAACTTGGCAACCTTAATTCCCCACTTTGGTTCTTTTATCTTCTTCTTTTCAGCCCCTCTCCTAAATTCTTCCATATGAATTTTGTAATCTTCATATCATTATGTTAATTATTAAATAATTTTCTTTTAACTTTAGTTGCAAATGAAAAGAAATAACCATGACCAAATTCAGCTTCCATCTTCCTAGTGAAGACCAGATTCGTAATTCCGTAAACGGACGCATTATGTTGTCCATTATCAATAATGATTTTCCAAAACACAACATCTTAGTAACAGGTTGCCCTGGTAGTGGCAAAACTACTGTTTCTATTATGCGTCTAAAACGACTGTTACAAGAAGGTAAAGACGCTTTTTTGATTACTTATCAACGAATGTTGAAATTAGCAATTCAAAATATGCTACTTGAATCGAATACACCAAAAGCCTCTTCCAAAGTACATACTTTATACAGTTGGTATTCAAAAGTAGCCAACGAATGGCTCAAATATCCTAGTGATCAATACCCCCAAACGTCTTCTGAAATCCGTGAAACACTAAGAAGAATTGGTTTCGAGGATACAGAAATTATTTTAGACGAGGGTCAAGACTTGGAAGAACGAATTTTTCAATCATTTCCTGACGTATTTAAGAAAATGATGATTGGAGCAGATAATGACCAACAACTATATCCTCACCAAGGCTCAAATGAAGAAACTATTTTAAAATACATCCCGCCCTATCATCGATTTCCATTACAATTTAATTATCGCAATACGTATCCAATCTATAATTTTGCTCGTCATTTTTTGCCTGAAAGTCCAAAAGCAAAAGATACTCAAATGTTAGATGCTCTCCAACGAGAAAATAATGGGGACATTCCTGAAGTTTTAAAATTTGATAATCAACACGATATGATAATTCGGCTGGATACCATTCTAAGAAATTATCAGGGAGCAAATGTGGGGATATTACTCATCAAGACCGAAAGAGTAAATCACTATTATCAACAAATTTCAGAATTGGGTTTTGAATGTTCTTATTATTACAGTGAAATGTCAAAAGAAGACCGTATCAAGACTGAACGAAACTTAAAAAGTATATTAGTAACCACTTACAACTCAGCAAAGGGAATGGAATTTGACCTTGTGATTATGCCTGATTTTGAAAATGCTTACAACAATGAAAGTAGCCGAAAAAAATATTATGTGGGATGTACACGAGCTAAAAATCGTTTAGTTCTAATGTGTGTCAAGCCATACTCTAGTTTTAATTTACCGTATGTACTCCAAAACTTCCCAAAAGAAACCTATACTGATGGGAGCTTATTTGGTAATTTTACCACGTTCCAGAAACAAGACGATAACTCCGAAAACGATTTACCATTTTAAATTTTTAGTACGTACATAGCAACAGTTCTACCCTTTTAAATCTACCTAAACAATTCATGGAAGCATACACAAAACAACAATTAGGACAGTTTGATATTGATGAATTAAAAAGAATTGCAAAATCTTTAAATATCAGTATCAGAGGAAATTGCGGGGCAAAAACTTTACAAAAAAGAATTATAGAGAAACAAAATAAATTCACTACTGAATTTTCTCCCTCTGTCAAAGAATCTGAAAAGTTTTCTACAGGACAACAATTAGAATTGAATACTTCTCCCAATACATCAATCATAAGAAAAAGTGGCTCAGAGAATACAATAGAAAAAGATGCTTTCTCAAATACGACTGCCTCATACTTTATTCAAATTGATAAGTCAAATTTATTAAGTTATTTTGCATCTGCCCTGATTTATCCTATAAATTATGAGATTCGAGAATTAGCCCGCACACAACGGGAAAATGATATTCAAAATCTTGCTCCTGATTATTTAATATTGACAAAGGGATTTGCCGATAAATTGACTGAAAATCAGGTTATATTAGAGATTATTCTGAAAGAAAGTGAGCAAAATGATTTAAAACTTCCACTTAATAATGTCTTTTTATTATCGCATCCTCTGCCAATTTCCAGAGTCCAAAAAATTTATTTCTTAAATGAATCTGCTCAAAATAATGCCAAAGCCATTGCCAATACTTTTGATGATGCTTTTTTACCTGAACATCTTTTTGAGTGTTGGACAGAAGATTGGGAAAATTACTCGGAAATCGTTCAGAAATTAAATCCCCAAGATTTACCCAAAAATGAGGCAGTAAAAATTGAAGAAAAAGAGCAATTTAATCGAATTTTGGGAATGCTTGCCTTTATGAAAAATGCCGATTTGTATTACACAAATGAGACAGGAAAATTTTCAAATTATAGTGAAGATTACTTTAAAGTTCTACATTTGATGAATGACTTTTTTACCAGTTCTGACATCGGAAAACTCGAAAACTCACTCCAGAAGTATTACCAAACGCTTCTAAAACCAGAAAAAGCTCTTCTTTCATTATTGAATGATATGGTCAGCACTATTTATGCGGATGTCTTTTTTAGACAAGATGTGTTAGCCAAATTAGCCCTGAACTATACCTCTGATAAACAAAAACAAGCCTTGGAATTCTTGGTCAGAGACGAAACGCAAAAAGCCATCGAAACCATAGACCAAACCAATTCCAAGATAAATCCTGAATTAATTTTATTGATTTTTTTGTATCGATTTCGAGATAAATCAGGAAACGATAAATTTATTTTGAAGAAACAACTTTCTAATCTAATCAATCTCCAAAAACTAAATCCTAAAAAAGCAGCACATCGTGTCAGTATTGTATTAGCAACCTTAGGCTTGTATTATGGCTATCGAAATTTACCCAAAGACGAAAAAATTATTCTCGAAGATGAGTTTTATACTTCTTTTAGCTCACAAAATAAATTCAATATTAAATATAAATTAGATAATTCGCTTGACCGTACCACAATTGAAAGTGCATTTCAACATTGTTTTTTCCCCCATCAAAAAGAAACAAAATTTGATTATTTACCTCAAGATGAAAATCGAAAATCCTTTGAATTTAATCAAGAAACTTATCAAAATCAGTCATTTACAATTCAAGATGTGTCTATCATCCGACTCCAAAAAGAAAAATTAACAGAAGAACAAATTAAAATAAAAGAAAACTTAATGACATTTTATGCAAAATATGAAGAACTCAAAAAATATGGTATTTTTACTCAAAATCAATTCGATGAACACGAATTGGAAAAAGCTATTCTATCAGATAATTATCAAACTATTAAACAAATTATTTCATCAATTTCCTTTACCAAATGAATCTACCAACTTTACAAGATAAACTCACGTCTTTATCATCCACAGAACTGATTCAATTTCTACAAGAAAACTCAACTGAAATAGCCTCATTTTTCATCTTTTTAACTGATGAACAGTTAGATAGAGATAAATATAACTTACAAAATCTTTGTTACGATTTTATTGATACTACTCATTTTCAGCAAAATCGTAATACACCTGAATATGTTGCCTTATTGACTTTATTTGTTCAAGTATTTGAAAAAATTAATTTCAATGGTGTTATTTCTTATATCCAGCCACACTTACCTCCCAATTCTGTAATTTCTCATCGCTTGAAGGCTATCAGCCATTATAAAAATATGGGAAGCATTAAGAATTATGTTGAAATCTTTGATATTGTAATGCAGAGCCTACAACAAGCCAGCAAATATGCCGATGGCGATGAAATTGTAGAAGATATCATTGATTATTATGTATCTGGTTGTCAAGATTTAATGGGAGAAAAATTACTTTCTTTTAAATCATTATTTAATACTTCTACCTCACGACAGAAATATAAAATACTTACCCACCCAATTATTACAGAGTATGTCCATCATGAAATTACAGAGAAATTATTTGTCGAATTTATTGAGAAAAAAATCTATTTACCATCGCCGATTGTTGAGAATATTTTTAGACAACAAATTCTTGATAAGATAAATGCAAACCAATATTTAAATAAGTATGAAAAAGGGGTAATCCGAGCGAATATTCTAAAATATGGACGAGCTAATTTCACAGAACCTTACCAAGATATTTCCTGTGATGACAAAGTAGAACTATACTGTTTCTTCAATATGCGGAAGCATTTTTTCACGTCTTATGCCATTTATGAGAAAATATATGCGTCATTTTTGGAGAATATCAAGGCGGAAAAAAACTTTACATTTATTGACTTGGGATGTGGGTCGTTAACCAGTGGATTAGCCATTGCAAGTTTATATCAGGAGAAAGAACAACAGTCACTTTCTTTGAATTATATCGGCATAGACATAGCCGAAAGTATGCTCAAAAAAGCAAAAGAATTTACTCAAAATGAATTATTTAGCTCAGATTCGACTTTTAAGTTTTATATAAATTGGAATTTGATTTCAGATGAAATTATAGAGCAAATTGTAAGCAAAAATCCGTTTGTTATTTTTAATGCGTCTTATCTTTTTGCCAGTACGTCATTAGACGAGAATAGCTTGGCAAAATTTGTCAATAAGATTACTCAACGAATGAATTCAGTTTATTTCATCTTCCAAAATCCCGATAGAGCAGACCGAAATCAAAAATATCAGAATTTCAAAAAAAGTATCCGTATTGAACAAGAAATTGACAAAGCGCAAACCCAAAAAATATATTACAAAACACAATCAAGGTCAAAATATAAACCCTCAAGCGAGTTTGTAAATTATGAAATACTAAAACTCTGAAATTAACACGATATGGAGCAATTCACATTATTTGACAATCCTCAAATCAAAACCGAATTACTGGCTTTGAACGATACAGCTATGGCTCATATTCAGGGTTTGCAATATATTCCTGAGTATATCACCCCTCAAGAACATGATAATTTATTAGAAATAGTCAATCAAGAAGAGTGGCTCAACGATTTGAAAAGACGAGTTCAGCACTATGGTTATCGGTATGATTATAAGGTTCGCTCTATTGATTATTCGATGAAAATAGGAGATTTGCCTCAATGGACAATGGATATTGCTCAACGCTTATATCAAGAAGGACACATAAAAAAGAATCCTGAACAACTCATTGTAAATGAATATTTTGCAGGTCAAGGTATTGCCAATCATGTTGATTGTAAACCTTGTTTTGGAGATACTATTATTTCATTAAGTTTAGGTTCGGCTTGCATGATGGATTTTAAGAATAAAAAAACTAAAGAAAATTATGAAGTATTTTTAGAACCTAGAAGTTTGGTTGTTTTAAAAGAAGATGCACGATATATTTGGACACATGGAATTCGTCCGAGAAAAACAGATAAAATTAATGGTGCAAGAATGAAACGAACAACTCGCATATCTTTAACATTTAGAAATATTATCTTACAAAAGTAGGCTTCACTAATCTGGGGTTATTTTTTGTTAAAAAGTTTCACTCTCTGAATGGCATTTCAAAATTGAGTTCGAAAAGTTTATTTTTGTGTTGCACTTGGATTCGTAAATCTTGAATTTTCAAAATATCACATGGCAACATTGACTCCTATCACCGAAGCTGAAATTGAAGCACTCAAACCCCAAATAGACCAAATTTATAAGGAAGTCGGGAAGGTTGTCGTTGGGCAATCCTACATGATTAACCGCCTTTTAATTGGATTATTTACCAACGGACACATTTTATTAGAAGGGGTACCAGGATTAGCTAAAACACTAACTGTCAATGCTTTAGCTAATGTTTTGAAAATGGACTTCCAACGGATTCAGTTTACTCCTGACCTCTTACCAGCCGATTTAATTGGGACAATGATTTATAATCAAAAAAATGCCCAATTCGAAGTCAAAAAAGGTCCTGTTTTCGCGAATATGATTTTGGCGGATGAGGTGAACCGTTCTCCTGCCAAAGTCCAAGCCGCTTTATTGGAAGCCATGCAAGAAAAACAAGTTACAATTGGTGAGACTTCTTTTCAGTTGGATAAACCTTTCTTGGTATTAGCAACTCAAAACCCCGTTGACCAAGAAGGAACATATCCACTCCCCGAAGCTCAATTAGACCGTTTTATGTTAAAGGTCTATATCAATTATCCGACTAAAGAAGATGAGTTAGAAATTATGCGCCGTATGTCGGATTTAAGTTTTGTACATGAACCTCAGCCTGTATTGGATAAAAAAATGATTTTCAAAATTCGGGATGCAGTTAATCGAGTTAAAATTACAGAATCACTCGAAAGATATATTATTGAGCTTGTTTTTGCGACTCGAAACCCGAAAGAATACGATCTCAAAGACGTTGAAAATTATATTCAGTATGGAGTTTCACCTCGTGCCAGTATCAATCTCAATCGGGCTGCCAAAGCCGTTGCTTTTTTTGAAGGACGAGATTATGTTACACCCGAAGACATCAAGGAAATTGCCTATGATGTACTCAATCACCGAATTATCCTGAATTACGAAGCCGAAGCCGAAGGAATTACAGGGCGTGATATTGTGGAAAATATCTTGAACAAAGTACCTGTTCATCATGAATAATTCGAAATAAATCTTTCTTTTCTAAACTTAAACTGTTGGTAGTAAGTTTTTTATAAAACCTTCAAGATTTATATAAATAGGATTTTCTCTTTGCTGTTGGCTGTGTCCTCACAGCCGACTGATTTTCAAAACTATTTTTTTTGTACCTTGTTAAGGTTAATAATCTATCTCAAGTAATAGTATTGTTCTCTTTTATTTGTAGGGTAAATATTTAAGAAAAACTTCAAAACAAGCCAATATGTCCCCACACGCCGAAAAACTTTTAGCCCAATTGCAAGCCGAAGGCATGGATGCCGAAACGGAAAAATTGGCACGTCAAGAACTGGAAGAAAGTCCTACCGAACATCAAATTGAATCGGATAAAAATACCGTAAAAGATTGGTTTCAAAGTATTTATGAATACAATGACTTTGAGCAATTTGGTGGAATGTTGCGCCAGTATCCTGCTCATGTTGCCTTACAAACATTAGACGAATTATTAGACAAAGACAAACAACGAGAGGAGGATGGTTTCCCTAGACGGATTCGACTCGGTAAGTTAATTAAGCCAGGTAAAGGACAGAAAGGTGAAATGATTATTGTACCAAGCACTACTGAAACCAAATTTTATCATGATGATTCTATTAGTGAAGACGGGGAACAAGGCGCAACTGGTGGAGCAGGGGAGGGGGCAGAAGGCGAAGTACTTGGAGAACAGCCAATTGACCCGCAAGAAGGAGAGGAGGGTGAAGGACAAGGAGCTGGTGAAGGCGGTGGTGCTAGTCATGAGGTAGGAACGGAAGCCTTTGATTTGGGTAAAATTCTGACTGAAAAATTCCAACTTCCTAACCTAAAGGATAAAGGCAAAAAACCTTCTTTGACTAAATTCAAATATGATTTGACCGATAGAAATCGAGGATTTGGGCAATTGCTTGACAAAAAAGCTACCTTACGCCGAATGATTGAAACCAATATTTTATTGGGACGAGTAACCAATGAAGGTGAACTAGACACAACTAATTTTCTGATGAACCCCAAAGATGAAGTCTATCGAGTTTTGTCCAAAGAAAAAGATTTTGAAAGTCAGGCTGTTGTCTTTTTCTTGCGGGATTATTCAGGTTCAATGCACGGTAAACCAACAGAAGTAGTTTCAACACAACATCTTTTTATTTACAGTTGGTTAATTTATCAATATAAAAATAATGTCGAAACTCGATTTATTTTGCATGATACCGAAGCCAAAGAAGTCGAAGATTTTTATACCTATTATAAGTCATCGGTAGCAGGAGGAACGCAAGTGTTTCCAGCTTTCGAATTAGTCAATAAAATCGTAGAAGAAGAACAACTAGCGCGAGATTATAACATTTACGTTTTTCATGGAACGGATGGAGATGATTGGGATAATACTGGGAAACGCACTATCAAAGCGATGCGTTTTATGATGACTTACGTAAATCGAATTGGAATTTCGGTGGTCAAAAATGGCTGGAATCGAAATGCCGCCACAACTGTAGAACGTTATATTAATCGTTCTGGAGTTTTGCAAGACCATGCCGATTTGATTCGGATGGACTCGATGCTAGCAAGTGAAGTTCCTGAAACTCGAATTATTGAGGGTATCAAAAAACTAATTGATTAAAAGTGGAATTTTTCATAATTTTTAAGTTTTACTTTTCGCTCGAATTATTGGAGCTTTAAAAAATCCGCCTTCACTTTCTGAAAATTTTAATCCAATCTATATTTATCAAAGTAAGACTGTTTTAGGTGGATTTTTAGGTGATTTATGAGGCACAGAATTAACCCAAAAAGGCTTCATATTTCGAAGTTTTCACGTGATTCACTCACTTTTCCTTTGATTTTGAGAATGAATTTAGGAGATGATGTTTCTCAACATTCAACTTATTGATATGAAATTTTTTGGCTTCTTACAGTATGGATTTTATTACTATAAATTGGAAGAAAGTGGAACTTCTCTGATGATTCTCGTTTTAAGGCATTTATGATACTTTATCTAATATATCAATTTTTGATAGATTTTATTAAACCTGATTTTCGGTTTAATTCTGGTCTAATGACTATCCAAACTACAGCACTTTTGGGATTGTTTTATTACTGAAAAGTGTTCTTTTCCTTAGAAAGCTAATTCAAGTCTAACTTCTCAAAACTTCAATACAAAGTAGCGGATAAATTTTTTATTAGTAAATTCTAAAAATGAGTTCTGAAAACTTAGCCTAAGGTTTATTCACGAAAAAGTATATTTAAACACTTCATTGATTACGGTCACTTTATCTGTCTCTATAATTTATACTTATGAATTTTGAGAAGAACCGATAATAAGGTATCAAGCTGTGTCCAGTCCAAGCTTTTCGATTTTTTTTATAGGAATACCCTCACAACCACCCCTTTCGAAATAATCAGTACGGGTAATCGAAAGCAAGAATTTAACTTATTTTAGTTATTATTGTAGCCCAATGTGTTTAATTCAATAGATTAGTCAAATATTTGATTAACACTAATTTCAAACTAATTTCATCAAACAAATGCCAACGCGTAGCGATTACTTGCAACTGCATTTTATTATTCTATTGAATAGTTTCATACCGAGAGTATTCATTGAAATTTCTGTTCCTTCCATAGAAATTGTTTTCTTACGTACTTTGACAGCAGTCGTAATTTTGGGAGCTTATATTTGGTATAAAAAATATTATCTACAAGTTGAAACCAAACATATTATTCACTTATTACTAACTGGAGTGCTGACAGCAGCATATTGGATCTTATTGAGTGATTCGGCAAAGGCATCTAATGCTTCGGTAACTTTAGTAGGAATTGCCACCACCTCACTTTGGGTAAGTATCATTAATTTTATTTGGAGCAATAATCGTCCAGGCATATTCCAAATTATTACGGGATTTTTGGCTATTTTGGGGGTTTATCTGATTTATAATTCCAAATTTGAGTATGATTTCGGATTTACTTTAGCAATTATAGCAGCCTTTGCAGGTGGACTTTTAACAGTACTAAACGCTAAATTAGCCAAAATTCATAATCACTATGTTGTTGCTTTTTATCAAATGATAGGAGCATCTTTTGGTGCCATACTATTTGCTCCTATTTATATGGTTCATAACCAATTAAATTTGAATCCGACTCATCGAGATTTTATTCTAATCATTGGATTAGCCTTTGTTTTTTCGGTTTATTCCTACTCCGTTTTTATCAAAGTCATGAAACGGATTTCAGCTTTTGTAGTCGCGTTAACCGCCAATCTATCTCCGATTTATGGTATTTTGATTGCTTTATTATTATTTCATGAAACTGAACGAATGGATAATTCTTTTTATATGGGAGCAATTGTAATTTTGATTGCGGTTTTTGCTTATCCAATTTTAGAGTACCAACAACACACACCACATCGAAAACGAAGACGATAAAACTCAAATTATTTCCATCCCTAATTCAATTCTGATGAGTAATAAAACACATATTTATTTGGTTATCAAACAGATATGTGTTTTATTACTCATTTTTTAATTTTAAGATCGTGTCTTTTTCTTGTTTCTCTTTTTGTTGAATAGCAGGGTGTAATTCTCCTTCTTTAGAGTTCACAGGCAAAAATATTTCATAAATTTTAGAAGTATCTTTTTCACTAATAGTTAATTTATCCATTCTTAGCCAAGGATTATAATATTTGAATAATTTGTAAGTAGTTCCTTGTGCAATGGCAAATTGTCGCAAATCAGCTAAAGTCGAGTCCACTTTTACCACCCTTACAGGCAATTCTGAGTATAAATTTCGTTCTGTCATTTCAAATTTATATTTGGTGGGATTTTTCATAATCTCCTTTAGTGCTAAAATTCGAAAAATATACCTTGATGTTTCACGTGGAACAATTGCATCATAGTATGAGCTTACTTGTTGTTTTTCAAGTCGTTTATTAATTCCATGAACCCCCGCATTATAGGCTGCTGCCGCATTTGTCCAGTTTCCTGTTTTGTTATATGCCCACTGCAAATATTCACAAGCAGCACGAGTAGCCTTCAGTACATGATACCGCTCATCTACTTCATCAGTAATTTCTAAATCAAATTCTTTACCTGTTCTATCCATAAATTGCCAAAATCCCGAGGCTCCTACAGGTGAAACGGCATTACTCAAATTACTTTCAATAACCGCCAAATATTTAAAATCATCAGGAATATTATACTCTTTCAAAATCGGTTCAATTTGTGGAAACCATCGATGCGCTCGTTTCAAAACCAACATCGTGCGTGCATGTAAATGAACATTTACGACTAATTCGAAATCAAAACGTTCTCGAACTTCAGGATCATTCATAGGGACTGCTTCTCCACAAAAATCAAATTCATGGGGCAACACCACATCTTGTATAAAAGTTGGTTCAATTGATTGTCGTTCTAGGTCTTTAATTTTTAACTCCATCTCATAGGATAAATATCCCAAGAAAATAGAGGCAATTAGTAAGACTACCAAAATCACACGATATAGATAAGTCATTGGTTTCTATTTTTTTAAGAAATAAATGGGTTAGTTGATAGCATCTCCTCTCAAGATTCGGAAACGTTTTCGAGCTTCAGCAGTATGCACACTCCCAGGGAAATTTACGATCTGATCTTCATAATATTTCATTGCTTTTTCCTTGTCTTTGAGATTTTCTTCATATACTTTTCCCAACATAAAATTGGCATCATCAGCATAAATATCGTTACCGTAATTGGTCATAATTTTTTGTAAGTAATAAATCACTCTGTCGAATTTACCTAATTTTAAGTACAAATTCGCTTCCTGCCAATAAATTTCGTCGGTCAAGGAATGTCCTTTGAAACTTTTCAGCATTTCCTCATAATTTTCAAGGGCTTGGGTATATTTTCCTTGAAAAACCATTAGATCAATTTCAGCATATTGTTTGAGGGCTGTATCTGAAGTATCCAAAGCTAAATTATCCCCGATTAATAAAGATAAATTCATAGCATCATTGGCAATTTCTCGACTAGTAGCCAACTTCAAAATATCCAAATGTGCTTTTGATAACTCAAATTCACCTTGATAGTATGCTAATTTTGCATTTTTCAATTTTGCTAAGTGTCCCAAATTTGTATTTTTTTGTGCCTTTTCGACTTGTGAATATAACAGAGAAGATTCCCAAGGTTCATTTTTGAGAATAAAGATATCCCCCATATCTAATTTTGCTGTAGCTATGAGTTTTTTATCAATTCCTTGTGTTTGGGTCAAAGTTTTCAAGATCACAATGGCTGTATCTCGATTGTCCAAGTAAAAAGCTTGCAAAAGAGCCAAACTTCGGGCTGCATCTGCGGTATAACGAACTAAACCTAGTTCATCAATAACCTGTTGATAATCTGAAGCTAAAGAGCGAATTTTCGTTATTTCTACAGGGAACGTATTTTTAACTAATTGTTCTTTTGCATTGACCAAACGTCTTTTTGCGCGGGGATAAATTCCTTTATACTGGTATTTTTCAGTTAAATACTCAAATACTCTAATTGCCATTTCATACTCTTGATTTTGTAAAGCAAGTTCGCCAATTTCGTATAGTTGACTTCCTGCCAACTGCTTACGGCGGTCAATCGCACGAGCTTGTAAAAAGGCTTTTTTGAAATTTTTTTGTTGAATATAAAACCAAACTAACATTTCATTATAAACGATCAGTTCAGGATTTTTTTGAACATATCGAAACAATGTATTTTCCATCTTTGTGAAAGTAGCCTCATCTCGAATTCGAGTTTGTAAAATTCCTTGAATGTATTCTAATCGCTGAGGATATACTTCCAAAATTCTTAAATATGTTTCAATCATTTTTTCAATTTTACCCGAAATCGCATACAAATTTGCCAGTTCAAACGAAAAGTCTGTTTGTTTTCGCTCTTGTCCCGCCAAATATAGACGTTCAGCATAGTTGTATAAATCCTCGTTAATGAACTTTCGAGCCGTATAACGTATTTTAGAATCATCTCGCTGTATTCGTCCCATAAATGTCTCAAAATGTGCCTCAGCATCCTTTTTACGGCGTTGTCGTATCAAAAAAATCCCGTAATCCACATTAAATTGTGGATTATCGGGATTTCTACGAATACCTTGTTTGAGGTATCTCTCAGTTTCTTTACTTTGATTTGTTTTAGTTAGTGCTTCCAAATAATTCTTATGAATAACAACATGATTATTCGGATTCTTAGCTAACTCTTGATATAGCTCAATTGCTTTCTCATATTCTTCATCTTCGAAATATTGTTGAGCCAATTCTAGTTCTTGTCCAAAACTAATATTGAGACTTAGCCAGCAGATTATTATGAATCCTAATTTTTTCATCTTTTTTTTAAATTATTTTTTTTGAGTTATCCACACCCTACTAATAACTACAATATGAATTTAAAATCTTTTTCTATATAGTTATTATAGTAGGGGTGTGGATATGTGGATAACTTCTTATTTTTATGTTATTTTCGAAAAAGTTATCCACATAGTTATCCACATTTGAGTAATAGCTAACTTATTGATTTACAATATATTTTTTTGAGTTATCCACATTTTCTAGGTTTATTTTTTTGAGTTATCCACAGGTGTTGAAAGATGTGGATAACTTGTGGATAACTCCTTGTTTTTATGTGGATAACTTTGCTCTAATTGTGGATAACTCAAACCCAGAAAAGTTATCCACATCTTATCCACAGTCTTCAGTGGACTTATCCACAAGTTATCCACATTTTTTGTGGATAAGTGTAAAATAGAAAAAACGCCATATCAAAAATGTGGATAATTAGGACGTAAATTGAAAAAAACTACCCATTCAATTTTGAGTTATCCACATCTTTTGTGGATAATTAAAAATTGATTATCAATATTTTAAAGGACTTATCCACATCTTTATCGAAAGTTATCCACATTTTATTCACAATGTGGATAACTTTTTTGAATTCAAGAGGAAAAGAAATAAATGATACGTTTTACTTGAAAGAAAGTCTCAAATTTCGTAAAAAATTAAAATGAAACTGGAATAGTGTGGAAAATGACTTAAAAATATGTGGATAACTTTCGATAAAGATGTGGATAAGTCCTTTAAAATACTGAAAGTGAGCTACTTTCTGAGTTATCCACACC
>DDLX01000034.1 GCA_002340355.1 Cytophagales bacterium UBA2561 | reverse complement strand
AAGTCAGTCGGCTGTGAGGACATAACCGACAGCAGGAGGTTTTATTTTCAAACAAAATTTTTAATATGAAAACAAAAAAATAGCTTTACAAAACTTTTAAAGCCTTGTAAAGCTAAAATATTGGCTATCAAACCTTTTATAATATTTTATGCGTCTTCAGTTTTCGCAGGAGGATCTTCTTTGTAAGTATCCGCTACAATTGGAGTAGCTACAAAGATAGAAGAGTAAGTACCTGCTAATAAGCCAATTAACAAAGCAAATGAGAAACCTCGTAGTACTTCACCACCGAACAAGAACAACACCAATACCACCACTAAAGTAGTTACCGATGTAATCAAAGTACGACTCAAAGTACTGTTTACGGAATTATTGAGGGTTTCTTGTAGGTCTTCACCTTTTTCACGAAGTCCCAAAAATTCCCGTACACGGTCAAAAACAACCACCGTATCATTAATCGAATAACCAACTACGGTCAAAATTGCTGCTACAAAAACTTGGTCAATCTCAAAACCAACTCCAATCAATCCTAAAATAGCAAACAAACTCAAAACGATAAGTACATCATGGAATAAGGCAACCAATGCACCTAGCCCAAACTGCCATTTACGGAATCGAACCAAAATATAAAAGAAAATCACAAATAATGCACCCAATGTTGAACGTACCGCCGAAGCCTTAATATCATCGGCAATAGTTGCACCTACTTTCGATGAACTTAATACTTTAGGATTGTTATCCGCAAATTCTTTTAAACCATTGTCCAAAGCAGTCCGAACCGTTTCATCAGCTTTATCCGACTCGTCTTCTACCAAATAACTTGTTGTAATTTTGACCTGATTATCAGCATCATAAGTCTTTACTTCTGTACCTTTATTGTCAAAATCATCTAATAAAGCCGAACGCACCTCAGAAGCTACTACGTTATTATCAAACTGAACAATATAAGTTCGTCCACCTTTGAAATCCACACCATAATTCAAGCCACCCGCAGCCATTGCTCCAATTCCAGCCACAATAATACCTGCCGAAATCATATAGGCTAATTTACGCTTCCCAAGAAAATCAAGTTTTGTTCCCGTCAATAAATTCATGGTTTTAGCCGTGCCAAAATTTAATTTGGTTTCATCACCTGTTCGTTCAATCATCGTGAAAACAATCACTTTAGAGACAAAAACTGCTGTAAAGAATGAAGAAACAATACCAATAATTAAGGTTACTGCAAAACCCTGAATAGGTCCTGTACCAAAGTATGCCAAAATTCCTGCAGTCAAAAGAGTGGTTACGTTTGCATCAAAAATCGACCAAAACGCTCGATCATAACCTTTAGTAATGGCTTGGGTCAAAGTCAATTCAGAGCGAAGTTCTTCTCGAATCCGTTCAAAAATCAGTACGTTCGCATCTACTGCCATACCAATCGTCAATACAATACCTGCAATACCTGGGAGCGTCAAAGCAGCTTTCACTGAGCTAAGTACCCCAATAATGAAAAAGATATTAACTAATAATACCACATTAGCAATCAATCCACTACGAGCATAATAGATTATCATAAATACGATTACTAAGGCTAAACCAGCCAAGATTGAACGTAACCCTTGAGCAATAGATTCTTTCCCAAGCGAAGGACCTACTACAGCTTCCTCTACAATTGTCGTAGGAGCTGGAAGTTTACCTGCTTTCAAAACATTAGCTAAATCTTGTGCCTCTTCAATTGAAAAACTACCTGAAATCGAAGACTGCCCGCCACCAATTTCAACCTGTACATTAGGAGCAGAATAAACATATCCATCCAGTACAATGGCAATTTGTCGATTGATATTTTTAGCTGTCAATTTTTTCCACTTTCGTGCGCCTTCGGCATTCATTTGCATCGAAACGGCTGGACGACCTCGTTCATCAAAATCTTGTAACGCATTGACAATCACATCACCACCAAGAGGTGCTTTCCCACCTTTACGCCTTCTTTTAATAAGATTTAGCTCAGCAGCCTCCGTTCCATTCTGGAAAGTTACAGGCTTAATACTCCACATAAATGTCATATCTGAAGGAAGTAATGCTAAAATTTTAGGATTGGTAATCATACTATTGACTGCCATTGTATCCTTCAGATCATAGAAAAGTCCAGGAAATTGAACAGGAATTCGTTTACTAAGTAAAGGAGAGTTCTGAGCTGTACCAGAAGTAATATCATTACCAGTAGTATCAGTATCGGCAGTACCAAGTTGATCTTCCAAAGATGAATCAGACTCATCTCCAGTTAATTCTGTTTCGAGAGAATTAGTACTATCGTTATCAGAAACTTGAACAGTATCACTATTAGGTTTACCTGCTAAATCAGCTAAATCGTCCGTTTTTGGCGTATTTCCTTGTACTTTTTGAATTGTTACCCATTTTTTATCAATGTTTTCCAAGTGTTCAGCATATTCGCTAGCTTCCCAAACTTCCCAAAATTCTAACTTAGCCACACCTTGTAATAATTTTCGTACCCGTTTCGGATTATCCACTCCTGGTAATTCGATTTGAATACGGTTTGTACCTGGTATTCGCTGGATATTAGGCTGAGTTACCCCAAATTTATCAACCCGTGTTCGTAGAATTTGCTCGGCTCTATCAACTGCTCCCTCTACCTCTTTAGTCAGGATTTCCTTGGTTTCTATTTCAGGAGTTTTAAAATCGATTCGTCCACGATTTTCAGCAATAGCAAATATCTTATTTAGTTGATTTGCTCCAGCTAGCTTTTCATATTCTTCAAAAAACAACTCCATAAATGCCGCTTCTGAAGATTTCTGTCCTTCACGAGCCTTTTGGAGTGCCTCTAAAAAGTTTTTATCTTGGCTATTTCCTGAAAGGGTTTTTAGAATATCTACAGGTGAAACTTCTAAGACAACATGCATACCACCCTGTAAATCAAGTCCTAAATGTAATTCTCGATTGAGAACTTCTTTCAGTTTATAACTCGCAAATACAGGTTCTCCACTCAAAGAGTCTAAGTAACGTTGTCGTTTAAAAATATCCATTTTGCCGTTTGAATCTTCGGCATAGGTTCTTGCATCCGATTTGATACCACTTGCCACAAACGTAAATGACAGATAATAACCACAAAGTAAGGTTACTACCGTGGCGAGCAATATAATTGCACCTTTATTTTGCATTTTGAATAAAATTTAATAATAAATTGAGTCAAAGATTATAAATTCCATTTTCTGATTCTTCTAAAAAATGAAATTAATAAAAAATATATTATATTGATTATGAATAGATTACAAAACAATAAAATCAAAGAAGCGTACAGAGAATTTATTTGATTACTGCTTTTACTAAAAATAAAACTAGGGAGCATTGACCAGAATAGCAGACAGGAAAAGATTTTGATAATAACCTAATAACCGAATGGCAACAGGCGAAAAAGAGGTTTTTTCTTTAATAATCAGATAGATACGAGCTGAAGTATGAGGTAATAAAAAACCTTTACTTATATCTAATTGGATACTAGCATTAGTTACGGCATCAAACAAATCTGTTACTACTATCTGATTATCAGATGATTCTTCTGAAGAGGTATTTTCAGATTGTGCTTTTTGGGAAGACTTATTGTTTGAATACTTAACAATTTTTGTGGTAAAACTAACTGTATTTTTTAATTCCAACTCCACTCCTGTATTCGACCAAACTGCCGAAAATAGGGTAAGCATCAGAAAAACAATGCTAAATAATGGCGATATAATAGAGTCCTGCTTCATCTTGATTCGCTAAAAACGCCACAAAGGTAGGAGTTTCTGTTTAAAATTTCGTAACTCCTTTCAAATAAGATTTTGATTAAATGGATATACTCTTCAAAATCTACATTTGACTACAGCCTATCCAACCTGAAAACCTAATACCAAAATATCATCCAATTGATCATATTTTCCCTTTTCTGTCCAGTCTTCAAGTGTTTTCTCAAGATGATTTTTTTGCTCATAAAAAGGCATTTCATGAATAGATAATAATAAATTACGAAACTTTCGAGACATAAATTTTTTGCCTTTTTTACCGCCAAATTGGTCTTGAAAGCCATC
>DDLX01000023.1 GCA_002340355.1 Cytophagales bacterium UBA2561 | reverse complement strand
CGAATCACTTGGGCGACTTTCCCATACACCGTCCATTTGATCGTATCTTGTACGCCATTCTCTTCGGATAATTTCAAATTCCCAATTTCATCGTATTCGTATTCAATGTTTAAACTTCCATTCACACGGTTATACAGGGGTCGAGTCAGGAGACTCGTGACAGATTTACGGCTTAGTGACGCTACGCTAAACACTAAGCCGAACGGGGACTTACTTCATATCGAAAGGGAGTATGAGCATTTTACTTTTGATGATACAATCTGATATATCCTCAAAATCCTGTAGAGTATAGTTGTAGTCTTCATTAGTATGAACTAAGTAATTATATGGATATACACTATGAATATATCGTGTAATTAACCACTCTCCTTTCATGTTATATAGTATTAATGCGCGAGGACACTTATACCTACAGCCTCCATAGTACATAACCAGATATACATATTCACGTCTTAAATCAACTACTGCAATAGAAGATAATGCCATTTGTAAAACCTGACCTTGGCGAAAGGAAGGAGATTTGGCAGTATTTAATACTGAATCCTGTTTGTAGAAAATTAATTTTTCACTTATTCTGGGTTTTGAGAATCGAATCGAATCCTTGGGATAAAAGGAATTATGAATCATATTGAGGGTGGTATCCAAGGAGATGGATTGAATTTTTACACTATAATCTCCCCAAGATAGAGAAGAATAGGTGGTATCCAAATTTTGTCCATGACATAAAATAACAAGGAAAAAAAATAAGAAGATTAGAGCTTTTTTCATATCAGTAATTAATATTTAACATATAATGATATTTGGGTTTCTGAATGAAAACGTGTTATCTCAAATTCAGTATCTGAAAACGTGTACCTACTATAAGTCCCATGTTCTTTAATATACTCCATATACAACTCTTTACCTGAAGAACTATATATAAAATATACTGTTGGTGTTGTACCTAAGTTCATTATTTCTGCTACACAACCGATTTTATAATATAAATTACCTTGATATAGGTTAATATCAATACTACTAATTGGTGCCTCTATAAAGTCGAATGATTGGTGATAGGATGTAAATGGCATAATCTGTTTAAATATAGGCAACGAAACACAACGAGTGAGTGAATCATACACATAAAAACATAATTTCTGATTCAGAATTCCCTTTGTACCAAAGTTGCCAGCAAATCCTACATACCTATCAATATATTCTGTTTCGATGGTTAAAGTGAGACTATCATGAGAAATTCTATGATAAATAGTATCAATTTGAATTTGTGCTATACTATTCATAGAGTACCCAACACAAAGCCAGAGTAAAATAGAATATATTTTCATTAATCTGTGATGTCAAGCTCACCATGAGGAGTGGCTAAGTTGTTGTTTAATGATGGACTATCTAATGATGTATTCTGCGGAGTAGGTCGTAAAGAGTTATAGAGACTATTATTATATGTTGTTGTAGCCTTTATCAAACCTTGTTCTGCTGTAACCTCTTGGTCATTAATCTTTGCTGCTTGGTCGCCATATGGAAGTGATGGCCAAGCAGAATCATCACTTAGTATCTCAAGAATTGGTTGTAAATCTGTTGATTTAACGGGAGCATTACTCATTGTGCGCAGAGGTATTTTCTTTATGAGTGTTAAAGCTGACTCTCCCTCTCGTTTCGGAATGTAATTATCATCCATCATTTGACTAAGATAATCAACTACTATCTTTCGTGTTTTACGTAGAAGCCCAACGGCTACCTTGTCTTGGTTTACTGGCTTCATACTTCCTCCCATGAAATGGTCAGACATAAGTTGGAATGCACCAGCCGCTGTACCACTAGCCGCACCAGGATGTTTAGAAACATTTGAGAATGTTCCCCCAATCTTATATCGGTTATAGGCTTCATAGCGAACATAATGAGCTTCAGCGGCACGTATGAGAAGTAAAAGTGCTCTTACTTTTAATTCTTGAATTGTAAGGTCTGGCACAGAAGTAGTGTATCTGCTATAATTGCTTAAGATACTTTGTGTCGCTTTTCCTTTACTGGTTTTTATCATACTATAACCAGTATTATTAAGAAGCCTAATAGAGTTATCTTCTTTATTTGGTCCTTGCCCTATATATACTGCTTTTTTATTTTTGTGATCCATATAAAAAATGTATTCTGCTCCTTCCAGCTCAATTCCATCAATCACCCTATTCTCTGAAAAAGCATAAGAACTATTCCATGGGAACTGTGGAGACAACGGGTCAATAGAGAAAAACCGTCCAATACGATTATCTGAAATTCGATATTTAAAGAATGAACCATTTCCATCAAAAAGTTCTTTCTCTGTTTCTTGCCCTTGGAATCCGAACCGATATTCCTCGTTGGCAAAGGTACGAGATTGAATCGTCATTCCGAAAGGATAATAATCATTGGCAGAAACAACGTCAGGTTCAAAGGTCGTTCCATTGAGGATTTTTTTATCGGAGATGACGGCGAGGACATTTCCAAGGTGATTACTCAATTCATAATTACGTCTGCCAAGAATAAGTTTATGGAAATCATCAACTTGTTTTTGTTTAGTATTATCGTTGGGGTCAGGTTCGTAAGGAATATTGTAAGTACCGAGTCGAGAACTTCCGTAGAGATGAATTTCTTGTACTTTTCGATTGGTGTAGGTCGCCATGATATTCCCTGTCGCATCCCGAATGTAATGGGTTGTAGTGAACGTAATTTCATTCGAGATGCGTTTTTCAATTAACTTCATCACCCGATTGCCTGCACCGTCATACCGATAATTAATCGTCATAAAATC
>DDLX01000022.1 GCA_002340355.1 Cytophagales bacterium UBA2561 | reverse complement strand
TCCCGATTTCATCGTATTCGTAATCAATATTTAAGCTACCATTCACACGATGGTTGTACAGGAGTCGAGTCAGGAGACTCGTGACATCTTTACCGCTTAGTGCGCTGTGCTTAACACTAACCCGAACAGGCTATGAGGGAGTTACAACTTCTGAATTTTGAAAGTCATCAAACTCTGTTTCTGAATGAACGAAAATAGTTTGTATAATATAAGTTTGATATGTTTCAGGAATATTACAGATTTGTAATATTTGATTTTTTGTTTGTATAAAAAATTCAAAATCATCATTTTCTCGAATTTCAACAATTTCAATCGTTTGTGACGACTCAAACAAAGAAGGAAGTAATTCTGTGTATGTGTTATCATCAAATACTTTTTCTTTAATAAAGTAAAAAGATGAACCGTTAAAATACAAACCTTTATCTCCTTCTGCTGGATAAAAATAAAGATATAATATATGATTTTCATCATATTTATGTTTTAGTTGTCTAAACAAGCCTATCATTTATTAACTATTTAGTTTTTATTTTAAACCCGCGTGTTATGATACGATCATACACTGTTTCTGTAACATACTCCCCTGCAAAATAACCTGATATTCCTCCAGCAATACTTCCAATAATGCTTCCTGCTGTACCTCCAGGTACAGCCCCAATCCCCGCAAACGCTGATCCAACTGTTGTTCCTACACCTCCTCCAATCCAAGCTCCTGCTTTAGCTCCAGCCCAAGCTCCAGTCCAAGCCCCTACTTTTTTGACAATTGTCCTTGGTTTATAACTACTGGTATGTATTTCATACATATCCATGCCTATTGCAGCAACAGTTAATACCCTTCCACCTATTTTTAGCCCTTTAATGAGTTTTATTTGTGAAGGAGATGCATTAACTCCTGTTACTGTCCCAGTATTAGCTACTGCATCACTAATTGCATATGAACCACCTTTTTCTACATAATATACACTTTTTCCCAACTTATCCATATACACTCCCAGTTTTGAGTATCTTAATCCATCAATTTGACTCATCACCTTCCCGTATGCTTTGGGATCACTTTTTTGTAATGCTTTTAATGATTCCTTAGTATGTCCTAATTCACTAGTTGCTTCTAATCTCCAAGCAGATGTTTGAGCCTTGGTGATGGTATGAGCTTTGGATACATCTATGCCTTCAACAGTTAGAGTAGCTCCTTGATTTACCCTACCCGTCCCCTTTGCATTAGGTTTTTTAGAAAACCAGTTATATTTTGAAAATTTCCCATATATGCGTCCTTTAAATCCATCTTTTAAGACCCCTTTCGCATTGTTTGTATTTGTGTACAGTTTTTCTGGAGGATTTTCGCCGTTAGTAGGAGAATCACCATTGGGGTCACTCATACAATAGGATTTCCTCTGAAAGTGGCATAAGGAGATTCGAAGGGGACGAAGACGGGATCCGTATTCCATCTTCTGGCGGTACGGGCATCATATTTCCAGTATTCGGCATGATGAATATTGATATTAATTTCGGTATCTCGTTCTTGTCCATTGAACCCAAACCGATATTCCTCAGTCTGGAAAGTTCTGGAAGCGATAGTCATCCCGAAAGGATAATAGTCATTCGCAGAAACGACATCGGCTTCAAAAGTGCTTCCATTCAAGATTTTTTTATCGGAGATAACGGCGAGTACGTTGCCCAAATGATTACTCAATTCATAATTGCGTCTTCCGAGAATAAGTTTATGAAAATCCTCTTTTTGAATTTGTTTATTGGGATCCGTGGGGTCAGGTTCATAAGGAATATTATATGCTCCCAAACGAGTACTGCCATAAATATGTAACTCTTGTACTTTTCGATTGGTGTAGGTCGCCATAATATTTCCCGTAGCATCTCGAATGTAATGCGTAGTCGTGAATTCAATGGTTCCACTCATCCGTTTTTCAATCAACTTCATGACTCGATTTCCTGAACCGTCATAACGATAATTAATCGTTATAAATTCAATTTCCTATTCTATATTCCAAAGATTTCCATAATTTGATGAGTAGGCTTTGTAAATCCAACGAAGAAATGAACCGTTATTAGAAGAACTATGCTGTCCATGAATATAAATTATACTATCTTTATAAATATATCCATTTAATATTCTATGATTATGATTTACATAGCGACTTTTCTCAAAATAAGTATTTGCAATTGTAGTATCTCCAAAAAACCATACTGTAAGCTCTACTAATTGATCATGCTGGAAGTAAAATCGAGAAACTGATTTTACTTTTTGATTATTATAAATTATAGTATCAAAAGAGATATAATATTCCTCATACGCAGATATTTCGTTTCTGTCCAAAATGTTAGGATATAAATTCTGTATCTCCTTTAAGGACATCCCTAAATAAATTTTGGTTGCTGAATTAATTATATTGTACTGAATATCCACTTTTTTGAATGGTTCAGATAATGAACAAGAAAACACCCACATAAAAAGTAGGACTAAAAATGTTTTGTGCCAGAACTGTATAATTTTAAGCCTCAATATACGATTTAGCATTATTTTTTTCTGGTTCGTCCTTTTCTCCCATATCCTCCAATCATTCGTACTAATGAACGAGATAGTCTACGTACTTCCTTTTCTTTGCCTGTAAATTTGAAATAAGGTACTTTGTCTCTATTACCTGCCTTAATCTCAGGAGCGTAATGTTCATTATAAGCATCAACTACCTTCTTTGCTGTAAAATTTAAAAACTTGACAAGGTCTTGTCGATTTTTAAGGGTGTTTCCATTTTTGAGGAACTCTTTTGCATATCGACGTCCATACTCATTATTAATTATATCAATGAAACTCCAATCCTGTCTATTTGCAGTATCACCATGTAACGAAGACGGATGACTACCTCGTTCAAAAGCATTTCCTATATTTTCAGCTTTTTGTCTCCCATAAGCTATACTCAAAATACCTTGCCATGTCACATGCCTCCAAACTTTCCCCCACCCATCTGTTACATGACCTGCGGCATCATGATCTCGGTTATATTGAGCCATATGCCTAGAAAATAACCCTATAGGTGTTTCTAAACGGTTTCTGCCAAGAATGTTAAATGTATATCTATGAATAAAATCTAAGCCTCTACCATCTAGTGCTTCACTAAAAATTGCTACATTTTGCATTTCAATACCTGATTCTACCGCTGCTCCTATCTTACCTGAGTTGTCTTTTGCTGCATTAAATCTTACAGTAATAGGATTAGATCCTCCGACTCTTAAAACTGCATAATGCCCTCGTTCTATGACATTATAATCAGCATCTAGAAATCTAGTCACTCTTAATCTTCTGATTTGTATATTAGCATTTTCAAGTGTTGAAATTGGCTCTAATCCTTCCAGTTCAATCATGTCAATCACTCGATTACCTGAGAAAATGTATGTACTGTAATATGGATATTTTGCACTTAAAGGATCAATTGACGAAAAACGCCCTGTACGCCCATCATATCCACGATATCTAAATGAAACTGCTCCTTCACTTATTTCTCTATCCATCTCTTGTCGTTGAAATCCGAACCGATACTCCTCACTCTGGAATGTCCTCGAAGCGATGGTCATCCCAAAAGGATAATAATCATTCGCAGAAACGACATCGGCTTCAAAAGTGCTTCCATTCAAGATTTTTTTATCGGAGATAACGGCGAGTACGTTGCCCAAATGATTACTCAATTCATAATTGCGTCTGCCAAGAATAAGTTTATGAAAATCATTGACTTGAACTTGTTTTGTAGGGTCTTTAGTATCAGGTTCATAAGGGATTTTGTATGTTCCCAAACGAGTGGTGTGTACAGGGGTCGAGGCGGAGACTCGGGATAGGGCACTACCCTCAACACTAACCCGAACGAGAACGAGACAGGATAACTCAAGGATAATTAAGCTTATATATTTTCCTGTCTGGATTCATCCAATAAATATGATTGATGTTCAATAAGTTTTCCTTGTCTATTTTTACATAAATAATTTTTTCATATTCTCTAAAACTTGAATACCCAACAAAATAGTAAAAGATAGTATCTTTAGCTATCTGATGAGATAATTGAAGTCTATTGTTAAATGTTTCTTTATTATTAATTCTATAAGACAAATAATAATCTTCTGTTTTATAGACGATAGTGGGCTTTAGCTCAAACAAGGGATCGTCAAAACTTATGATAGATGGTACTTTAGTAGTCATTAAACATGAAGTAAGTACTAAAGTAACTACACAAACTGTTATTCTCATCTGTTTTGTTTTATATTCTTTTCAAATCTGACAATTATCTCCATGTCTTTGATGGACTGTCTGGCACCTACTATCTTCTCTTCGAACCTGGCCATTGTCCCCATGCTTTTGTTGGGTTACCTGTATATCCACCACCACCAGTACCATGTGGGTCAGGATCTCCAGGACCTGGTATCTGGTTGCCTAACCATACACTTACTCCTTTTGCCCATTTCTTAGGAAGTAATAGTCCTATAGCATAACCCACAGTATTCGCTACAATATCTCCAACTGAGTCTATTATATGGTTAATAGTACCTTGAGCTCGTTGTTCGGCTCGAAAAGATGCCCTATCAAATGGAGTTTCATGGAATATACCTCCTAACCAAATCAAGAAGCCTCCAACTGGTCCTAGCTTATTTGTCAAAGCTGCGTTAGTGCCAGCATGCCAAGCGTGCATACCATTTCTATCTGGATTTTTAACTTGAGTCCATGCTCTTTTTTGCATCTCGTCCATTTCTTTATCTAGAGTATAAGGAATTAGTGCTGTACTAGTGGGAGCCCTACTTTTATTTTTTTCCATTAAAACCTCTTTTAATCCGAAAATACTCAAAAAGCCTCCTAAAGCATTTCTTGCTCCTGCACGTCGTTTCTCTTTGTTAAATATACCAAAAATAGTTTTACTTATTCCTGCAAGCATATCAATAGTCCCCCCTAAAGGAGCAGCAACCAAACCTGGTACATTTTTTCTAAAAAAGATGCCTACTTTAGTTTCTTTTGGATCTTCTGAATCTCGATCTCCCCCTCCCAAGTAATCAATCATGAATATAGGGCTATTTCTATGGTAGACATAAGGAGATTGCCAAGAATAATCGCCTGATTGGAGGTCAACTTTAAACATACGAACTATCCTTGTATCATAAAACCTTAACCCTAAATCATAAATGTCATCCTGAGTAATTTCATTCATTTTTTCAGCACCATTGAACCCAAATCGATATTCTTCGGATTGAAAAGTTCTGGAAGCAATCGTCATTCCGAAAGGATAATAATCATTGGTGGCAACAACATCGGCTTCAAAGGTGGTTCCATTTAAGATTTTTTTATCCGAAATCACCGCCAGCACGTTGCCCAAATGATTGGTGAGTTCATACGACCGTCTTCCGAGAATAAGTTTATGAAAATCATCTTTTTGAACTTGTTTGGTATTATCATTGGGGTCGGGTTCATAAGGGATTTTGTACGTCCCCAGTCGAGAACTGCCATAAATATTTAATTCTTGTACTTGTCGGTTCGTGTAGGTCGCCAGAATGTTACCACCTGTAGCATCTAGAATATAATGGGTGGTGGTGAATTCAATAGTCCCACTCATCCGCTTTTCTAGTAATTTCATCACCCGATTCCCTGACCCATCATACCGATAATTAATCGTCATAAAATCCGTTCCCTTTTTCCGAATCACTTGGGCGACTTTCCCATACACCGTCCATTTTATCGTGTCTTCTACCCCATTCTCTTCCGATAATTTCAAATTCCCGATTTCATCGTACTCATATTCAATGTTTAAACTCCCATTCACACGGTTGTACAGGGGTCGAGTCGGAGACTCGTATCATGTTTACGGCTTAGGGCGCTGCCCTCAAGACTAAATCCAATGGGGGGAATGCCATCAATCATTATCTATACTTCCTCTGTAGTGTCAATATGAATAAATCATACGTACTTACATCATTAGGAAACTTCATAAGTTTATATTTATTTTTTTTCATTATGATACAATGATTTATACTATTATTACCCATAAACTGCTTAAAGTATAATATCCTAGTGTTATTTTTATGAGTTGAATAAAAAATTAGTTGTTTATTAGGATTACTAATAGGAAATAAATCTGTTGTATTATATGGTTCTTTTGGATTAACCATAGTTAAATCATGTCCAGTAAATTTCTTATAAAAAGCATTAAATTTTTTAGGTACATGATGAAGTTGATAATGTATTCTTTTGGTTGTTGATAAATCATCAAATGGAATATTTGATAATTTGGAATACTTCTGAGTACAAGAACAGTTATAATATAATACTGTACATATAAGAACTATTTTCTTCATTTTTTTTCTGGGTGTGTTTCTGTAGGTTTTGTAGTAGTAGGAGATCCCACAATGTAAGCTCCATATTCTGCTTCGTAATCCCCACCTTTCCTTGGCACTTCTCCATCTTTTTTGTTTGCTATTTGGGTTTCACTTTGTTTTGTTACAAAATCTTCTTCTTTTCGTTGTGCTCCCAAGCTAAAACGTTTATTTCCTTCAGCATCCGTCTCTGTAAATGAATACTGATCTACACCAAACAACATATCCCTAAGCGCATGGGTCAACTCATGACCTAGGAACAAAGCAGGGCTTAATCCTTCTACCTTATCTTTCACTGTTCTTAGCGCAACATAAGGGTTCCAATAAACAGTTTTATTATCATAATATGGACTAACTGATCCTAATATATCGTCTTCGCCTCCCACTTCTTCACCTCCTAGTTTTACATCCTCAGGTAAGTCGATTTTTCTTATACTTATTGTTTTATCTGACTCTATAACGGACTGCACAAGTGGTTCATTGATAGTCCGCCCTTTATCATCTATCATAAAAAGATGGTCATCATCATTTTCTTGTAAATAGTTCAGCGATTCTACAACATTTTTTACAAACCTGTTATTACCACTCTTTTCTACGGCAGTTAGTAAATCTTCTGCTGACTTGATAGTAATCTTTTTAGTTTTTCCTTTCGCATTTGTATAATATATTTCTATTTTCTGACCATCAGGGTCAATATAGATTAATGGACTATTAGCCACAAAATTATAAGGGCTAAATGCAGGATATTTGTATTCTAGTGGATCAGTAGCAAACCAACGTCCAATTTGACTATCATACACCCGTGCGCCAAAATCGACATGTCCTGTTCCAAAATCTTTATCATTTTCTTTGCCGTTGAAACCGAACCGATACTCCTCAGATTGAAAAGTTCTGGAAGCGATAGTCATCCCAAAAGGATAGTAATCATTGGTGGCAACGACATCGGCTTCAAAAGTACTTCCATTCAAGACTTTTTTATCGGAGATAACAGCAAGGACATTCCCTAAATGATTACTCAATTCATAATTACGTCTTCCGAGGATAAGTTTATGAAAATCATCTTTTTGAATTTGTTTATTGGGGTCAGTAGGATGAGGTTCATAAGGAATATTATATGCTCCCAAACGAGTACTTCCATAAATATGTAACTCCTGTACTTGCCGATTGGTGTAGGTCGCCATGATATTCCCTGTCGCATCCCGAATGTAATGGGTGGTCGTGAACGTAATTTC
>DDLX01000019.1 GCA_002340355.1 Cytophagales bacterium UBA2561 | reverse complement strand
AATGGAGTAGAACTATCCGCACAATCATTCAAATCAATCTTAGATATCAATGGAGTAGAATTATCCGCACAATCATTCAAATCAATCTTAGAAATCAATGGAGTAGAATTATTCTCACAATCTGAAAAAGTAGTAGCGATCAGAAAATTAGAGGATGTAGTACAGTTTGTTTGAGCAATAGCAAGTCTTGAAGATAAACATTCTGACAGTACTGTATAGGTTAAATTACAATCACTCAGGACGGTTTGTGATTGTTGTCCAAAAATGGGACATAGCAGCCCAAAAAATATAACCCAAAAACTACTTTTTCGGATGTGTTCCATGATAGTTGATTAGTTGTGTGCTTGCTTAGTAAGGAGAAGAGATATAGAAAAGAAAAATTACCGTACTCCTTTCCCTTAAACAAAGTTAGAGTACGGTAAAATAGGAAAAACGGATAAATTAGAATTTATTTACCTTCAAAATAACACACATACTAGATTCTGATTCACCATTTTGAGCCGTCAATGTAGTATTAACAGTATAGATTTTATTAGTTGGTAAGTTCACATCTGTATTTACAAAGCTACCGAAATTAGCAACCTTTGTAAAACCGTTTATGATCTGAGGTTGCCCATCTATGCTAACTTCGAAGCTTTCTTGTCCAGAGAAATCAGTACCTACCGTTAAATAAACAGTAAAGTTATATTGGTTATTTGAAATTCTATTGACAGTCATATTTCCTGCATAAAGGAAGACTCGGGTATTTCCACCATTTCGCCCCCGTGAAGATGCTTGGAAGGGCATTTCAAAGTTGTTAATTCTAATACGCCCTTCTACAGCTTGTAGTCCACTTTCATTAGTATACCTTGCAACATTATATCGAATCTCTCGATCTGACTCAACCGAAAATGTAGGCGGATTGTTCTGATTAGAAGCGTTAGTAAGAGTGACATTAGCATTCTCAACAAAATTACTTAATCGAGTACGGTCAGGCATAAAAGTAATACCTTTGTTGATGTCATGGAAAATAGTTGCAATGCTATTACCTATCTGAGAGGACGAAGTGTAAATATCCTGTACATATCCCATTGTATCATCTGCTTTCTTGGTATCAATAGCGTATTCTAATTCAATTTGTCGAGCATTTCCCTCTCCATCCGCATCTCGTGTAATTTCATGATAATGGTCAGTAGCATCTGCCCATGATTCCTTGTCAAATGTATAAGTTCCATTTGTTCCATCACCACTTGTTACAATGGCATCACGGAAGGCTTCCCAATCGGCTTGATTACCTGATACAATTTCATAATCTGCAGCGGCATTTGTAGCAGTTAAGCCTGTCACAGGATTAGTTAAGCCCTTCAAATCTTTGTTATTGCTATAAGGAAATTTGATATGGAAATAAGGTGTTACATTTCCTGAGGCATCTACTAAATTGGCTTTGTATTCTGCAACTGCCTCTCCTGTAAAAGCCTGACTGTTTAATAATGTAGTGGTCGTTACGAAAAAGTTACCGTCCTGAGCATTGTTAATGGCTAAGGTTACTTCAGGTGATGGTGCTTTTAATACCTCAGCTATAACTCGTACTTCGTATTTGGTATTGGCATCAAAAATATCGGCTGTCCGAATAATGACTTGTTGAGAAACACTACTTGCACTGCCTGGAGTACTTAAAATATGAGCATCATTTCCTGTAATTGTAGATTCGACTTGTAAAGAGGCAGACGCATTGGCAAAGTTAGATTGATCAGAGTTCAAGTCGGCTCTATTCCAGAAATTCGGTGAATTTGGGTCATCTGCACAAGCACGATATTCTACATGAAACTTGAGTTTTTCACCGTTTTGGATGTTTTGCCAATCGGTATTAAAGCGCAAAAAGCTATTGTTGCGTTCAAGGTTGGTTACGCTTACATTTTGAGCTTGTAACCAGCTGGTTACTAGGCTCAGTAGAATCAAAAATGAAATTCTTTTCATCTTAATTGAGATTGTAATTAGTTATTTGTTTGAAATGTAAAAACTTATTTTTTAAGTAGAATTACTCAAAAAAATAACATAAGAACGATAATTCCAAGGGTTTAGATAAAAAAAAATAAACATGTTAAAATAGTACTATTTTTATATTATTTTAGTGCAAATTTATATTTTTCTAAAAAAGTTTATATTATTTTTGCTAAAATAATATTTATGTTTTCTGATAAAATTTTTAATTTAAAATTAAAAAGTACAATTTGTGATATTTTGAAAAAGACATAAAAAAATAATCAATTAATACTCCAATCCACTAAAATCTTATTGATTTACAAATTATTGATTATAAACAAAATAAAGGCGAACTTAATGTTCCATAGTGGTGGATTTGCAAATCCTGCTTTTAGGTTAGGCATAAATAGGTACTAAAATCTCATGAGGTGTAAAAGGAAAAGCCTGCCATTCTTTTTCCCAGAGTACTTGTAGTTCTCGGAAACCAATTTCATATAACATTTTCATAGTTTCAGGGAAACCCTCGGCAATTTCACGCGGATGATGAGCATCTGAATTTAACATAATTGGAATTTCCATCTGATGTAGTCGCTCCAAAATCCAATAACTTGGATAGGGTTCAATACTCCATTTTTTATAAATACCTCGTGTATTTACTTCAACAATTACTCCTGTCGCTTTGATTGCCTCAAGCGTTTTTTCAACTTCTTTTCGATAAACAGTATTTGAAGATTCATAAAATTTTCGATTGGGATGTTGAATCTTAATTTTGTCCAAGTGTCCCAAAATATCAGGCTGAGCTTCTAGAAGCATCTGACGAGTCAATTCAAAATAGCGATGAATTACTGCCTCAATATCGTTCTCAAAAATGGTGTGTAAACCTTTCTGGAATATTCTATAAGATCCATCTATTTCCCATGGACGACCATCTGAAAAGCTATCCACAAAATGAATTGAACCAATGGTATAATCTAGATTTAAAGATTGGATAAAATTCGTTTGAGGAGAAATCATATTTGGAATAAAATCAACTTCTAATCCTTTGTAGATTTGCAAATTTTCACTGTATCTTTTTTGTAATTCATCAATCTCTGCCAAGTAATTTGAGACTTGAGGAAGTCGCATACTCCATTGATTTTCGAATGGCAAAGGGGCATGAGATGAAAAACCATAAGCTATAAAACCTTGAAGAATAGCTTCTTTGACATAAGCTTCAGGGGCATATTTACCATCACAATAATGACAGTGGGCATGATAATTTGTCATAGAACTCGTAATTTATTACACTTAAAAAATTCAACTATTTCAAATGATAATAATAGTAAATTAAGATAATTCTTTTGAGACTTGCAAGGTGTAATGATAAAATTCATTGTAACTTAATACCAAAGTAAAACTATCGTGAAAGGCAAGTAGTATTCCAGAAATATTAAATATTTTATCCGTGCTTTTGAACCAATTTTTTCTAATTTTGCTTAATGAAAAAGTCGCTCACTGAATCCGAAGCTCTACGAAAAATAGCAGCATATTGTGCCTATCAAGAACGATGCGAACAAGAAGTACGTCAAAAATTAACCAGTTGGAACATTGCTTATCAAACTATTGAAAATTTAATTGAAAAACTTCAGAACGAGGATTTTATTAATGAAAAACGTTATATCAATAGTTTTATTAATGGAAAGTTTCGGCTCAAGAAATGGGGTAGGATTAAAATTCGATATGCTCTCCGACAAAAAGGACTTCCTGATCTAGCCATTGATAAAGGATTACAAGAAATGGATACGGAAAGTTACGTAGAAACTTTAGAAATATTAGCTCAACAAAAAGCGAATTCTATGCAATATTCAAAGCAAAACCCAAAATCTAAACAGACGCTTTTTCGATTCTTACAACAGCGTGGATTTGAAATTGAATTTATTCAAGAAACCTTAAAAAAGCTTTTTTAATCCTAAAAGAAACCTGAAATTTCTCAATTTATTTATTTTTGACAAGTTAAAAAGCTATTTTCATAGACAAAAATCACATCATTTGCGTTTATAAGAAAATAAAGATTTTTTTAGACAAAAATTCATCTCATAAGTTTTAATTTTCAAAACTGATTTTCACTATATCAAATAAGAACACTCATGAAAAAAATTGGAATTTTATTTGGGCTAGCACTTTGCGGAATCTTATTCATAAATGCTATTCCAAAAACGGATGGTTATGATATTGGCGATACTGCCACTAACTTTGAACTCAAGAATATTGATGACCGAATGATTTCATTATCAGGGATATCAGATGCAAAAGGATTCATTGTGGTTTTTACCTGTAATCATTGTCCGTTTGCTAAAAAATATGAAGACCGTCTAATTGCGCTTCATAATAAGTATGCTTCTAAGGGTTATCCTGTGGTGGCTGTTAATCCAAATGATGCCAAAATGTATCCTGAAGATTCCTTCAAAAATATGCAAAAAAGAGCAAAGAAAAAAGGATTCCCTTTTGTCTATTTACATGATGAATCGCAGGAAGTAGCTAAAACTTATGGAGCATTGAAAACACCTCATGCCTATCTTTTGAATAAAGAAGGCGGTAAACTCAAGGTGGCTTATATTGGTGGGATTGATGATAATCCGAAAGACGAAACTGCCGTAGAAAAGAAATATCTGGAAGATGCAATAGAGGCAGTCTTGGCAGGCAAAAAGCCAACGATCAATAAAACCAAAGCTGTAGGGTGTTCCATCAAATGGAAGAAATAAATTTGTCATTTAAGGAAATTATTAGATTTCCTTATAAAACCTTACCTTTGACGAAGTTTCCAGTTTATGAAATGGGAGACTTTATCAAAGGTTTTTTTGTGAAAATATGATTCGTTATTTTTTAGAACTTGCATACAACGGAAAGAAGTATCATGGCTGGCAAATTCAGCCCAAAGATGTTACCGTACAAAGTGAAATTCATCGGGCTTTGCGCCTAATTTTTCGTAGAGATCTCAGCACTACGGGAAGTGGACGTACCGATACAGGAGTACATTGCAGACGACAATATGCTCATTTTGACCTATTTGAACCCATTGAAGATATTGAACAAAAACGATATCTACTAAATCGGTGTTTGGATAATGATATTTATATTTCGAATATTTTGAAGCCCAAAGATAATGAATCGCATGCTCGTTTTCAGGCGTTAAGTCGAAGTTACGAATATCATATTACACAGGTCAAAAATCCCTTTAAAATTGGGTTAGCATATCACTATGGAAAATTATTGGATATGCAAAAAATGAACCAAGCGGCTGAGTTAATGAAACAATACGAAAATTTTGAATCTTTCAGCAAGCGTAAAACGGATGTCAATCATTTCTATTGTTCGATTTATGAAGCTATCTGGAAACTGGAAGGCGATGATTTGGTTTTTTATGTAACTGCTAACCGATTTTTACGAGGCATGGTTCGGACAATTGTCGGAACATTGATAGATGTTGGACGAGGAGCCACTTCCTTAGAAGAGTTTCAAAATATTATTGAAGCTAAAGACCGAACCCATGCAGGGCGTGCTGTTCCTCCACAAGGGTTATATTTAACTGATGTTGTTTATCCACCTGATTTTTTTGAAACTGCTTAGTTTATCTCTTAGAGTTTAAAACCCAATACAGTTACATCATCAATCTGATTTTGATGACTCTTGTGCTTTCGAAATTCATCTTCAAGGACTTGCTGGTGATTATCAAAAGATACTTTGGCAATCTGACGAAGTAATTTCTTGAATCTTAATGAACCATATTTTACGCCTTCTGCTCCCTTTTGATCTACAAATCCGTCACTGGTCAGATAAACCATACTATTAGAAGGTAGTTCTATTTTATGATTCTTGAACGGCTTTGTTTTTTTGCGCTTAAAAGCACCTCCGATCGTTCGATTTGTTCCTTTAATAACATGGATTTCATCATAAGGAGGCTCTAAATAATATAAAGGTCGTTTGGCTGAGCTACTGACCAACTCAGTATCATGGTTAGTTAATTCTGATTTTTTATTTTTTAGAGTTAAACGACAAATAATAATATCCATTCCATCGTCATTCATTTTTTTGTCTTGTTTCAACATACTCCGTAAACGTTGATTCATTTCTTCCAGTATTTCAGAGGGATTATAGACGGCAGATAGACGTACAATTTCATCTAAAAGTGTCTCTGCAATCATAACCATAAATCCGCCAGGAACGCCATGCCCTGTACAATCTCCTACGGCTATAAATACATAATCTTTCGCCGTAGTTATCCAATAAAAATCTCCTGATACGATATCTTTTGGGAGGTAATTAATAAATAAATCAGGAACAACTTCCTGTAAATCCGACTCATGTGGAAGTACAGCTCGTTGAATCGTATAGGCATATCGAATACTATCGGTAAGTTTTTGGTTGGTTTGTTCTAGCAGTGCATTTTTAAGATCAATACTTTCTTTTTGTGTTTCAATTTCTTCTTTTTGTGCCTGAATATGAATATTTTGCGTTTGTAATTTATTGTTTGCACGATGTTTAAAACGGGCATAAAATAAGGCGAGACCAAATAAGGCAAATGATAAAAACACACCAATAACCAAAAATGTATTTAAGTATTGTTTATGTTCAATTTGTTGTTGATGTAATAATTTTTCAGTTTTTAATTCTAAAATCTCTTGTTCTTTTTGTTCAACCTCATGCTTTACCTGCATATTGGCAAGATGTTTAAGTCGTTTTTCAGAATAGTATCTTTCCTCATATTTCTTAAATTTTTTAAAGTAATAAAGAGCTTGTTCAAGGTTTCCTTTTTGTTCATATATTGTAGCATAACTTTCATAAATTTGACTGGTCAGCTTATTAGCATTCAGGGTTTTAGCCAATTTTAATGCTTCATCAAAAAAGATAAAGGCTTGTTCGTAATGTTTTAAGTTTCCATGAATAAGTCCTAAATAATAAATAGATTGAATTAATTCAGTACAAGGCTCTAAAGTAGAAAATGTTTGGTGAGCAATTTCAATATATTTTAGTGCTTCATGTTGGTTATTTTGTTCCAAAAATAAAAGTCCTTTTTCTAAGTTAAAGATTCCTTTCATTTTGGGATTTGATGTGGCATGGAATTCCGTTTCGATGCGATTCAGATAATTTAAGGCAATATGATACTCTCCTAATACCCGATAGTATCGCACCAAATCCAAAGAAATCGCCTGTATATTACTTTGGTCGTCTATTTTCTCAGCTAAATATAATGCCTCAATCCAATAATTACTTGCTTCATCACTTTTTTTTAGTCCAAAATAGCCTTTTGCGATGGCATTCATAGCTTCGATAAGCTGAGTGGTATCTCGAAGGCTTTTGGCATCTTCGAGTCGTTTTAGATGGTAGCTTATACCTTTTAAGTAAGCACCATGTATATAATAAACATCTCCAATAATTTCATGTGCTTTCATTATATATTGACTCTGAACATCTTTGAGCAATAAAACTTCTTTGACTTCTTGAAGAACCAAACGAGGATTAGAAGACAAGTAAAGTTGCCCTAAGTGGAGATGTAACCGTGCTTTTTCATTTAGGCTCAAGTCTTTTTGAGTCAATAAATTTTGTAAACTATCAATTTCATTTGCTTGAAGTAGGTGAGTACCTACTAAAAAGAGTAAAAGAAACCTACAAAGACAGGATATAAATTTCATGTCTTACTATTATTTTTAATCATTAGTAACTTGTTGTATTTAGACTAAATAAAAATAATATCAAAATGTTTGCCAAAACTAACAAGCTTATCTTTAGCCAAATGATTTAGTTCATAATTCTGATTATCAGTAAATTAAATTTGGGTTTATAACTCTGATTAGGTGTATTTGTGGGCAATGTTTGTCCCACAAAAGTAAAAAATTTTAGGATATGCCACAATTTTTATTTAGACTTGTTAAAAATAAAATATTCACTTATTCTAAAAATACTCATTTTCATGGAATTAATACAAAGATTTATTTACTTATTTATTTTTACTTTGGTTGGCTCTAATATGTTAGGAGGATGCTCTTCGGCACCTGAACAAGTTACTGAAAAAGAAGCCGTTCTTAATGTTTATACACACCGACATTATCCTGTTGATAAAGAAATTTTTGCTGAATTTACAAAAAAAACCAATATTCAAGTCAATGTACTTTTTGCTGATGCTTCTCAGATTGTAAAACGCCTTGAAGTAAGCGGTGAAGAGTCTCCAGCCGATGTTGTCTTGACGGTAGATGCACACGGAATGTACGAAGCCAAAAAGAAACAACTTTTACAAAGCATTGAATCAGAAACATTGAATAAAAACATCCCTGAAACCTTTCGAGATAAAGAAGGATATTGGTATGGCTTAACCTATCGTGGTCGAATTATAGTATATAATGAAGAACGTGTGCAGAGACAACAACTTTCTACTTATCAGGCTCTTACTACTCCAGAGTGGGAAGATAAAGTTTTAATCCGCTCTTCAAAAAATGTCTATAATCAAGCCTTAATGGCTTCTTTTGTTGCTCTTTATGGGCGTGAAAAAGCTGCTGAGTGGGCAAGAGGAATTGTAGATAATATGGCACGAACGCCAAAGGGGAATGACCGTGAACAAATCAAATCATTAGCACAAGGCATTGCGGATGTGGCAATTGTAAATACGTATTACATTGGACTTTTGGCAGAATCTAAGGATAGTTTAGAACGAGCCTCAGTCAAGAACTTAGGTGTCTTTTTTCCGAATCAAGACGAAGAAGGCGCACATATCAATATGAGTATGGCAGGAGTAACTAAGTATGCTCCTCATAAGGAAAATGCAATTAAGTTTATTGAATTTTTATCCACAAAATCTATTCAGGAGAAATTTGCACAGGCAAACTTTGAGTATCCTGTAAATCCAGAATCAGAATGGCATCCATTACTTAAAAGTTGGGGGAAGTTTAAAACACAAAAACTAAGTATTGATGATTTAGCAGAACTAAATGAAGTAGCATTGCAGATATTTCAGGAAGTAAATTGGAAGTAGTTTTCCAAAAAATTGGAAAATACTTTAAGAGGTTGTTTAAATTTTTAAATAAAACATTGATTATCAGGTTTTTATACAAATATATAAAATAATGCTTGCAAACTTTATGGAAATCAGCGATTTTGAGCAATGAAAGCTATTTCATTAAATAAAGTTTATTCCCTAAAAATATTTTTCAAAAATTTTTAAACAACCTCTAAGCTATTTTTTAGACCTATCAAGTTCACAAAAATTTGATAGGTCTGAAATATTGAAATTGAACTAAAAATGAGGGTATTTTCTTTGTTAGATTCTTATGTGCTTAACTACTTTCTTTGAAAGTTTAGGCTAAAATTCTTGATTTTTTATCGAAATTAGTTATTTAAAAAACCATTTTTATCCAGCCAAAAAAACAAGAAAAATCCATTCAAACATAGTGCAGATAAGAAGTTAAGCCGCATGGTATTTCTGAAATCGGCTCTTTGTTTATGATGAAAAACCCGCCAAGCCCATTTAGAAAAGAAGACCAAAACAGGCAATAAAGCAATTTGAAATAAAACGGCATCTCGTAAGTCATAAAATTGGTAAAAAAACCAGACAAAACCGACATTGGCTATTCCAAAGACAACAGCCGTAAAAACAAATGTTCCTCGGATACCAAGCAGTCGACTGATGGTTTTATCTCCTCTTTTGGCATCTTCTTGATGTTGATAAATTTGAGTCATCGGATACGAGCCTGTCAATAAAATAACAGCTAAAATGCCTGCAAAAATAGCTTTCTCATCTGTCATTAATTGGGAAATTGTTTGACGAGCAACTATCTGATAAACTGACCATACAACAAAAGCCCCTTGAAAAATCGAAACAGACAAAAGTCCCAAGATTGGATATTTTTTTAATCGAATTTTAGGATGACTATACGCCTTCGAAACTAGTCCATATATGAATAGTACTATCGTAAATTCTAAACCTACAAAAAAACCTACAACAATTCCCGAAATATCAAAAAGTAACGACATAAACAAAAGCTCAGAGCTAACAGGTGGTGGGTTTCGAAGTCCGCCAATGCTCCCTTCGTCTTGGTCATAAAATGAATTAAACCCATTACTGGCAGGATAAATAAAAAGATGTAATGCTACAAAAGCAAGTACGGCATGTTCGATGTCAGGATTTTCAACAATACTAAAAGCAAAGAAGAAAATAGGCATTAAGAAAAATGAAAAGGGAATACGGAGATGGAGTAAAGTCGAGTTTTTCATCAAATTTTTGAGTCAATTCGGCATTAAATAACTAACCAATCACAAATATTGAGATTTTTTATTTTCAAAATAGTCAGGAAGGTAAATAAAAGCTCAAATATAAACTAATTTTAAATGACTATTTATTAGAGTAATGTTTTATTGAGATTGAAACTTTATAAAACATTACTCTCTTAAATTTTTAACTCAAAAAGTGGATTTAAGTTTTATAAATTATATTTAACTATTTATATTACAGATAAATAAATTATAACTTCTCTAATTACAATAGTTCGTAAGTTTTGCCTAACTCTCAAAGATTTTTAAACTCTTTGAAAGTTAATATATTGATTTTCAATGAATTAGTAGGATTTGCAAACCCTACGCTATGGAAATATTTGAATATCAATAGGTTATGTTTTTAGAAAATTATATTAACAAGAAATTTACGAACTATTACTAATTAAAAGAAGTAGGTTAATCGAGCTTTAGGAAAGAAAGGAGTCCCTGGCGTATAATGAATTTCAGAAACGGATTCGGTCTCATTTGCAAGTCGAGATTCCGTATCAAACTGCGCTTCTTTCCATTCTGTATCAAATAGATTCTCAATGGTTAAACCAATTTCATAACGAGGTTTGGTATAATTCAAAACTAAATCAGCTAAGAACCAGCCTTCTGCTACCATCGAATTAGTTTCATTGGCGGGTCGGTCATCTAAATATCGATACCGAAAACTTCCATTCAGTCCATTCTTTAACTGAAAACTAAATCCGCCTGAACTCGTCAAAGTTGGGGCAAGAGGAATAAAATCAGCATCTTCAGGCTCATTAAGAGCTTTTGGCTGTGTCCAATTCACATCAAAATCAGCAAAAAAACCTTTTGAAAGTTGCCATCGAGCCGATAAATCAATGCCTAAACGTTGGCTTTCTCCGCTTGGTTCAACAATTCCAGCATCACCAACATAAACAAATTCTTGCTCTGAAAATAAATACCATCCTGCCAAATGAACCAGTAAACGTTGGGTAGGTTTGAAAATTCCACCAATGTCAAATCCATAAGCACGAGGCAATATTTTTTCTCCTGTTTGTGCGGTTACTACCCGCGAATCATTCGAATGAAATCCCATGCCTGTTTTGAAATAAGCTCGAATTTGAGGAGAAAAATCATAATTAAGATTCATCTTTGGACTGAGAAGCAATTGATTTTCGGAAAGCGTTTGATAGTTGGTTTGCAAAAAATCCACGTATTCGAACTGAAAATAATCACCTCGAAGCCCAATATCTCCTGAAAACTTACCTTTTTCAATCCCAATTTTGGCAAAAATTCCTGCATTGGTTTCTTGTACGTCTCCAAAAGCCAAACGCTCTAATGTTGTTTGTCGATTTTGGGTAGAAGATAATTCATTATTTTGAATATAATCTGTTCGCCAATCTCCACCAATTTCAGTTTTGAGTAAAATATTATTTTTCCAATCCTTAGTATTTTGATAACGAGTTCGATAGCCATATATTGACCGTTTTTCTTTTTGTCGAATTTGGTCGCCCATCTCGGGATTTTCGAGGAAAAAAGTAAAATTAGAATATAATTCAAAATCATAATTGACGAAAAAGAGTTGATTTTCGAGCGTTGCACCATTTTCCAAATTGCGGATAAATGTTAGGTTGGCATTGGTGCGCCCTGTGTTTCCACCTTCGGTATCGTCGATTGCGCCAAGTCGTGAAATTTGTCCACTGCGAACGGCTCGCTCAGGAATTTGTCCTGAAGCATCCCAACGGCTTCGGAAGGTCGAAAATTGAGCTTCTACGTAGTTTTTTTCATCAATAATTCGAGTGTATTTACCCAATAAATTAAGGCGATTAAAGTTTTGTGAACTTTCAACGTATCCTTCTGAATTCATAAATTCGGTAGCAAAAAAGAGGTTTTCTCGGCGTTCGTGGCTCGAAAAACCAACTCCTGCTACGGTTCTCAAAGTGTTAAATTTTCCACTTTCAAGTTTAATAAAATTCTGATCTAAGGCTTTTTTGGTGTGAAATCGGACAAAACCAGCCGTTGCCAAATTTCCCTCTGAGACTTCATAAGTTCCTTTCTCAAATTCTACATTATCAATTAGTTCTGGAATGATAAAATGCAAATCGGCATATCCCTGACCATGAGCGTGTGACACCATATTGACAGGTATTCCATCTGCAGAAATCCGAATATCTGTCCCATGATCAATATCGAAACCTCGCAAAAAAATCTGTTCTGCCTTTCCGCCTCCAGCGTGTTGAGCAATGACCAAACCCGAAACTGCCTTCAAAATTTCTTGTGAAGACTGAGCTGGTCTTAAATGAATATCGGTTTGTGAAAGTGTTTGAAGTGGGTTTTCAGGGTTTGCCATTATGGTAATTTCACCCAATTCTAAATTCGTGGGCTTGAGCGAAATTTCAATAAATTTATCATTTTGTGCCTCAATTTCAAGGGTTTCATATCCAATAAATGAAACGTGTAATTTTAACTTTTCATCGTCTCGATGAATGACAAATACACCTGCGGCATTAGTCGTAGTTCCTTCGGATGTTCCCAAAATCATTACCGAAGCCCCAACCAGTGGTGCGCCTGTTTGTCCGTCTGTGACTCGTCCTTTGATAGTATGTGCCCAAGCAGAGTTTGAAATGATACACAAAAAAGTACCCAATACAAAAATGAATAGTCGAAGTTTCTGATTCATGTTGTTTACTTATACAAAATTTGGAAAAATTTAAATATTATGTAATATGGTTATTGTTGAAAATGAGGCAAAATTAGTTTTTACCCAAAAAAAAGACCTTTCAAATCTTCGGAAATTTGATAGGTCATCTAGAAAATACTTTAGAGGTTGTTTAAAAATTTTTGAAAAATATATTCAGGAAATAAACTTTATTTAGTAAAATAGCTTTCATTGCTCAAAATCGTTGATGTCCATAAAGTAGAGCTTACCAACCCTACTTTATGGATATTTATGTAAAAACATCATAATCAATGATTTATTTAAAATTTAAACAACTTCTTAAATATAGCTTTTTACTTTCGTATTTTGATAGGTTGTTTATTTAAAAATGTGTTGTATTTCAGCTTGTTTTATTCTGAGGTTTATAAAATATACCCAAAATGTGTTTCATTTTATTCTGAAGGTGTTGATTACGACACTCTGTTTTTAGTTCTTCCATACATTTTGCACAGAGGCAATCTTCGTATTTGGACTGAATGTAAGTGCGTTCCTCATCTGTCAATATTACAGATGAACATTGACAAATCAATATGGAACCTACTTTACATTCAAAAGTAGTTTGACATCTTGGGCAATATTTTTCTTCGTGTTTTATAATTTAATGAGCTTTAAGTTTCCCTTCAATAATACAGGTGAACATTTTGTACAATTTTTGGTACAAGTTCATTTTGAGAGATTTTATAGTGTTTTTTCGGTTATTATGAACTTAATAGCCAATTTATAGCTTTTTGTTTATCTTCAAAATATTGAATAGCATTATATTTTGTACCTTCTTCCTCATCCATTGTTTGCTCGATCGATAACTGCTCTATCAAATCATGAGGCAATAAAAAAGCAATTTTTTTGACGATTTGATTCGCTTCGATAGCGATTGTCTTATCTATCCAGTCTTGGGTTTCAGGAGAAATTGTAAAACCAAATTGCCGAGTATCAATCAGTGCAAATCTTATCTGATATTTCTTGACTATCTGTAAATAATGGAGCATATCTACCTTGTATTCTTCAATGTTCATCTTTGAGTCAGGATTTGTCCAACATTGTTCCAGTAAGCTTTGCTCTTCATTAATATAGTGTACTGCAAAGGAAGTTTCAACTAGTTTGATCATTATATACTTACTTTACTCTAATAATAGAACTAAGCATTATACGAAAACAAAACATTTTAGATTGATTTTTCTATGCTTATTTCTATAGAAATAGTATTTTCTATTGAATTTAATCACTTTGATGGATTACTTCGTTATAACTCAGCCTGAAATTAATACTCACTAATTCTATAATTGTATTTTTCACAGATAAGATTGTTTTTATCTTTTAATTTATTATTAAAGATAGATAAATTCCACTATTTGAATTGAGATTCATTCACAAATTGAATGAGTTTTGTAAAGCCCTTATCTTTCACAAAATTTTTTTCTGTTTTTTGAATAATTTTAAGATTTGAACATAAAACCCACAACACAGCGGCTATTTTACAACAAGATGGTATCATATAAAAATATTGAATCACATGTCACATACCTCTCAATTTATTCCTTTTGAAGCACAACATTTCTCTGAACAAGAAATGCTAGAACGTAGTCAAGTTTATTATAAGTATCTGAATCAAAGGCGGTCACTTCGAGAATTTTCGGATAGACCTGTTCCTAAATCGGTTATTGAAAATATTTTGATGACTGCTTCTTCTGCTCCTTCGGGCGCACATAAACAGCCTTGGACATTCTGTGCCATTTCTTCGCCCGAACTCAAAAAACAAATTCGACAAGCAGCCGAAAAAGAAGAATTTGAAAATTATCACGGACGAATGTCCGAAGATTGGCTCAAAGATTTAGAGGTTTTTGAAACAAATGAAAGTAAACCTTTTTTAGAAATTGCTCCTTGGTTGATTGTGGTTTGTCGTCGAATTTATGATCAGGAAGAAGGCAAAAAACGAAATAACTATTATGTAAATGAATCGGTTGGTTTGGCTTCAGGATTTCTACTAACTGCGATTCATCATGCGGGCTTGGTGGCTTTGACTCATACGCCAAGTCCGATGAGTTTTTTGATGAAAATCTTAGATCGTCCTAAAAATGAAAAGCCTTTTTTATTAATTCCAGTCGGTTATCCCATTGAAAATCCGAAAGTGCCAGCCCTTCAACGGAAATCATCTAAAGAAGTAATTGCTTATTATGAATAAAATCGATGCTTAGCGTTTTTTTCCATAGTGTAGAATATCTAAACTACACTATGGAAAATAATTAGTTAAAAATTTATACTGTTTGAATCGATTTTATTTTTATAACTTATTATTAATCAAATTGATAACGCAAATGACACTCGAAAACTTTGAAGAAAAATTACAAATTTATCTTGTTGAAGAATTAGATTTTTGGCAGCCTAAATTTGGAAATCTAGTCATAAAATCATTTGATTTAGGTGTTCATCCTTGGCATGGCTATTTTGAATTTTCCTTCTTAACCAAAGATGAAATTACAAAATATGGGGAAGCATTTCGATATGATATCGGAGACTGGAAATATTATAATTTTAATGATTTTCAGGAAAATACTCAGAAACCGATTCATGATTTGGGGTTATGGATGCAAAATTATTATGAAAAGAAAAAGACAAGAAATGGAGAATTATTTTTTGAAATATGTGCAAAATTGATAACTAATCCTAAGATTTTAGAAAAATTTGAACGCTACAATTTAACAGATGATTTTGAGCTAACGGTTTACAATCCTGACGATTCTACTTTTCAAAATTATTGCTTGAAGAAATAAATTAAATTCATGAAAGAGAAGATAAGTACAGAAGAATTTGAAATGTTTGAACATGAAATTTGGAAAGAATTTCTTGAGAATGCGACCCAACTAGAAATACATAAGTCGGTCATTACTTCAAATTTTGATGGAAATAAATTACTATTAAATTGGATAAAAGACAATCCTGAAGTGGACAAGGCAACCATCTTAGTTGCTTACTGGATGTGTGCGCCAAGGTGGAACAAGAAATTTTTGAATCGGGATGATTGCCTTGAAAAACAAGGATATAGAATCGAAGAGTTTGATTTTATAGAAGAAATTGAACAGAAATATATTGATGGATTTTATCAGGGAACTGGAATTATATTTGACCCGAAAAGTGATATTGAAAATTATGATTGGACAAGCGATTATCTTGATGAAATAGTAGTACGAGAAATTCCTAAAGTGATGTTTGAACCCACAGAAGGTCAGATTGAAATTAAAGAATATCCTGAAGATTTTGATGAAGGACTGCCACTTAAGCCCATTGATTATGCTCAAAAAGTTTATGATATTTTTGAAAAATATGAAGTAGAATAAAATTATAATTTAATTAATCAATAGATGCGTTTCAAAGATATATTTGATAAAATTGATGGCGACTATCAACAAGTGACTGAAAAAGTTTTAATTCAATTTCAGGATGAATGGAACTTGCCCCTTTCGGACGTAGAAATAAATGAATTAAGAAAAAATGATAATCAGCCATCATATTGGAATCGTGAAATATACGGAAAATGGGAACCGAAAAAGTTTGAGAATTGGACTTTTCCGAATGGTAGGTTTCCGCAGGAATTTATCAGATTGATGAAGTATTATGGTGGGTGCAATTTCTTGAAAGGCGATAGAGAATTCTGTGTTTTTGGGATAGAGGAATTGAGAGCAATGAATATCGCTTATGAACTACCAGAGTATATTGAGGGAGCTGTCTCTATTGGGTTGGATGGAGCTGGAAATCATGTGATTTTCGATATGCGTCAGGTGAAAACTATGCATCACTATAAAATTTATGGTGTGCATTCCAGCAATTTGGATTGGGGGAGTGCAAAGTTATTGGCAAACAATTTTCTTGAATTTTTGAATGGAACTCAAAATATTGATAAAATCGTAAATGGATAAAAAACCTCCTTCAATGTTTCTATTTTTAGATACTTTGAAGGAGGTTTTGTAGGAAAAAATTATAGTTTTAATTTATCATTAAACCTTCTTTTAGAAAAATTTAAATCCAACATAAACTTGGAAAGTGCGATTTCGCAAGTCTGCACTTTTGAGTGTTCCAACAGGGTCAAAATCAGAAACTTTACTTAACCCTAAATTATAACGAATACCCGCATCAAACATCAAAGCATTGACACCAACCCCTAAGACTAAACCTAAATCTGAAGATTTATAGTTGAAAGTTTCTTCTAAATTTTTAGTATCAACACCACTCAAATTAATCGTTTCTTTAAGGCTAAGTTTATCGGATAATAAAAATGAAAACTGAGGACCTAAATGTAAATGAAGTTTGGCTACTTTTAAGTCTAAAGCTTTGTAATCCAATAAAATAGGAACATCTACATACCATAAATCTGAGGTAGCTACGAGATTAAAAGCTTCAGAAACACCAGGTTTTTGATAATTAAATTCAGTTTCTGCGCCTTTTTTGGAAGCCAATACTTCGGCACGAACTCCAATTTTTCCTAATTGCACATTGGCAAAAGGTCCCACATGAAGTCCTGTAGCGGTAGCTGTTTTATCACTTCCTGATAAAGAGTTCAGATTTAACCCTAGTTTCATACCAAGATGAATAGGTAATTGAGCATTTGCTGTGCTGCCAAGCATTAAAAAGCATCCCAAAAAACACAAGGTGAATACGTGAGAGATTTTTTTCATCATAAATCAATTTAAGTGAATAAAAGATGTTTAATTAACAAGACTTATCTCCAAAAAACTTAGAATTGGAACGGTGAGATAACCTAAATATTTTGAGACGAAAATAGTGAATTTCTATTCGAAACCTTTATTCTATCGGGATATAAATCGTGAATGTACTCCCGACATTCACTTGGCTTTCTAATTTAATACGCCAGCCATGTGCCTTAACTACTGTCTTAACATAGTTTAGCCCCAAACCAAATCCCTTGACATTATGTACGTTACCTGTCGGTACACGAAAAAATTTATCAAAAATCATTTTTTGGTGATTTTTGGGAATGCCAATACCATTATCTTGAATCGCAATTGCCATACAAGATTTGAAAGGTTTTTGAGTATTTACTGAATGGACTGTGATTTTGGGAGAAGTGTTGCCTGTGTATTTAATAGCATTATCCAATAAATTATATAAAATATTGGTAAGATGAACTTTATCAGCCTGAATATGAAAATGTTCTGCCTCTAGTTCAAGGGTAATATTACCACTAACTTCTTGGGCTTTGATTCGGAAATTTTCTACTGCTTTTGTCAGAATTTCATGTAAATCGTGTGTTTCAATTTTAAGTTTTAGTCCTTTTTTTTCGATACGTGCCATTTGCAAAACTTTCTCAACCTGCCCTTTCAGTCGTTCATTTTCTGTTTTAATAATGCGCGCATAATTCATAATACGGTCAGGACGCTGCACATTTTTAGGGTTGGTCAATACATCAGCTGAGATTGAAATTGTAGAAATGGGAGTTTTTAACTCATGGGTCATATTGTTAATAAAGTCTTTTTGGACTTCAGAAAGTCGTTTTTGTTTTAAAATGACAAAAAGTGCATAGCCAAAAAATATTACGACTGTTAATAAAAGTATGGAAGAAAAAATCCAAATTTGGATACGATTAGCAATAAAAGTACTTCGATTCGGAAACCGTACTCCAAAATAATAGTCTGAGCCATCCCATTTTGGAAGTTCCGTGGTCATTTCTGCTGATTCGTTAGGATTTTTTCCGATATAGTTTCCATAAACCATCGCATCCCCCGAACAATCATAAATGCCATATTCGAAATCGACGTCCAAATTACTGGAACTAAATTGTCTTTTCAAATAATGTTCTAAAACATTGGCATCCAGCTCCGTATTTACATTGACCACATAATAATTTGAAGCTAATTTATTAATTAAATTGAATTGAGGAAGTGGAGTTTTTGTAAAATCGGCATTTTTTTCAGCGACTTTTTGTAAGGCAATTCGTACTGTTTGGTCAAAGTCGGCTTGTTCTTCTCGTATTGCTCGACTGACCCAGTAAACTTGCGTAACAACAATTCCCACAATCGAAATAATCCCAAAAATGGTCACCCAACGAATCGCACTATTTCTCATTTGGTATTGTGCTTTTAAGCGTAAAAATTATATTAATAAGAAATTTAGGATAAAAATATTGTCTTCCAATTTTCCTAACTGCCAAATATCGCCGTTGGTTGTCCAACTATTAAATTGTAATTTTAGGATTTAGCTTCTGACAAGCGACCATTTCAGCCAAATTTTGTCACCATGCCTCATCAAATTTCTGAATTCTGGTTTCTTTTACACAATTCATTTACTACCATAAAATAATTTATGACTTCAAAATATTAAATGAGAATGTTTTTGAACGGTAAAACGAATGATAGGCGAAGCCAAATTCTCAAAAATAGCAATTTCAGTGATATTCATCTTTTTGATGCGAATAAAAAATGTAAATCTTCTTTCAAGTATTCAGGAAGAAAAGTATCGTTTTCTAACTGAATATTCCATTTTTCTGGAAACTTCCAGCGCATTTTTAAAATCAAAAAAATTTGATTATCAGCAATTTGATAGATATTTAAATATACAATTTTTTCATGAGACTTTTAGGTGGTTTAGACCTACCAAATTTTCAAAACTCGGCAGGTCTGGAAAATTATTTTTTTTCTGGAGTTACTGTCTCCATTTCCAAACTCGAAAGCAAATAACGAATTCGTAAGATACTTTGCACAAAATCCCGCCTCAGTACTTCGTTGATGTAATCCAGACTACAAAGCACTTCTAAGGCATTGTTCGTCAGGTCATCTTTCAGATTTTGTAGGTGTTGGGAAGTGGGTTGTTCGCTTTCGAGGCAAAAATCCACGAGGTCAGCTGGCAATTTCGCCGTCAAAATTAGGTCAGGTTTTGTACCTTTGTCTTCCATTTTTTTAATGGGTTACGCTCGATTCGGTTGTTGTTTTCCAGACTGCAAATCGTTTCGAGCTTGTTTTCAAAATATAACACAAAGATAAATCTATTTTTTTTAGATTTTACAAAGAAATAGACAAAAAAATAATTTAATTTTGATATGATTACTGCTAGGAAGTTAGGAACTTTGATTAGGTATTTGAGAGAAAAGAAAGAATTGACTTCTATGGATTTAGCAGAATTAGTTCCAAGAAGTACAAGCGGAATTATTGAAATTGAGAATGGAAAACGATTCCCAAAAATTTCATTATTGGTGGATATTTGTAAGGTTTTGGAAGTTGATTTATCTTTAATTGTTCTTTTTTTAGATAATGAAGAGCAGCTGGATAAAGACTATTTGGACACGTTCGATTTTCATAAAACCATTGATTATTCAACCATCAAAACAAATTATTTGATAGATAAAGAATTAAATGAGGAGTATCAAGCATCTAAAAAAAATCTATCTTCAGAAATATCAACGGATTTAAAAAATACCGAAAATCAACAAATCCAAGAATTAAAAATACAAATTCAAGAACTGAAAGATGAAAAAAAACAACTCTACGAAACTTTGGCAAATCTTGGTAAGACGATGCAAATTAACGTACATTTAAAATCGTAAGAAGTTGCGAAATTTTTTCACCTCAATTTGGTATTGAACAGCAAAAAGAATAAGTCTTTCCAGATTTTAAAGACTTTCATTGTAGTGACTTACAACCATTTTTACAACAAAATGAGAAATAGTAATAAAAATAATAGCTTTGACGATTCTAAAGTCTATGACAGACTGATACAAGCCGTAGAAGGTTTACAAGAAAAATACCCTGAATATAAATTTGATAGTGATTTTGCGGATTTAATCAACGTAACCAAACAATCTTTTTCAACTTATAAAAATCGTGTCCGAAAACCCAACGTGAAAGTGATTTACGCCATCAAACAAGTGTTTCCCGAAGTCGATTTAGAATATGTATTTACGGGGAAAGGAACGATATTTTTAGGTGAAACTGAAGAAGTGAAGCAACTGAAACAAAAAATAGAATCGCTCGAATTAAAAATCGAAGTTTACAAGGAAATTATTGCCGATAAATAAAATATCTTCTTGATTTTCAAATGATTTAGACCTGCCAAGTCTTGAAGACTTGGCAGGTCTGGAAAATTAATTTTTTTCTGGAGTTACTGTCTCCATTTCCAAACTCG
>DDLX01000013.1 GCA_002340355.1 Cytophagales bacterium UBA2561 | reverse complement strand
ACTGAAAATGAGGAATTAAAAAGACAACTCGAAGAAACGGTTAGTCGTGCAGAATTTGACCAATTAGCCCAAAAGTTGGAAACTTATGCAGAAATTATTCAGATGTTGAAAAAATGAATCCTAAACTGAAAAAAACAAATATAAAGAATCCTAAACTGAAAAAAACAAATATAAATTCGTGGCACCACTCGAAATCGTGCCACGAATATTTTGAGAAATATTTATCAATTTTATAAAAGAAACAAATTACTTCAGTTCCCGAAAATCATGCCCTGCTTCCAGTTGAATTAAGGTTTCATAAATCAAATTCGAGGCTGCCGTAATATCATCAATATGTGCCATTTCTACGGTAGTATGCATGTATTTTTGAGGAATCGAAACTAATGCCGTTGCGGTACTTCCATCTCCCGAATAAGCAAAAGCATCAGTATCTGTGCCTGTTCCTCTTCCTCTCGCATCTCTCTGAAAATCAATATTTTGTGCTTTAGCAGTATCCAATAACATTTTTAATAAATTGTTTTGCACAGCAGGTCCATAAGTCAAAACGGGACCTTTTCCAACTGCCGTATCTCCTTCTACAATTTTATTATAGTGTGGTGATTGGGTATCATGACAAACATCGGTACAAATAGCAACATCTGCTTTTAGTCGCCGTGAAATCATCTCCGCACCTCTCAAGCCAATTTCCTCTTGCACAGAATTGACTACATACAGCGTAAAAGGCAATTTAATGTTATTTTCCTTCAATTTTTTAGCTACTTCTGCAATGACGATTCCACCTATCCGATTGTCTAATGCTCTTCCGACCAAATATTTTTTATTCATAAACATCGGTTCATCGGTAAAAACGGCTACTGCCCCGACATGAATTCCTAATTTTTCTACTTCTTTTTTGGAAGAACATCCACAATCTAAAAATACAGATTTTTGATTAGGTGTAGGTTCATCTTTTCCGCCTCGTGGACGAACATGAATAGCAGGCCAGCCGAAGACCGCAGGTACAGCTCCTTTTTCGCCAAAGATTTTGACCCGCATACTGGGTGCAATCGCAAAATCTGAGCCGCCATTTCTCGTAACATGAATATAGCCTGATTCAGTAATGTAGTTTACAAACCAAGAAATTTCATCGGCATGAGCCTCAATCACTACTTTGTAATCTTGATTGGGATTAATCACACCAACAGCTGTGCCGTAAGTATCAGTAAAATATTCATCTATCGAATCTTCAATATAATCTAACCAAACTTTTTGTCCTGCCACTTCATGACCTGTTGGCGAAAAAGTTGAGAGATAATCTAGGGCGAATTTTTTTGTTCGTTTCTTCATCTGTATTTAATTTTTGTGTTTCATTTTATGGAATGAAAGACCGACCCCATCTTAACGAAAAGGTCGGTCAATAAAAAAGTAATATTTCAGGAATCTTCCCACGACTTTAAAAACCTAAGAAGGGAAGAAATGTTTTATTTCAAAATCAACTCGACTCGTCGATTTTTGGCTCGTCCATTCACCGAATCATTCGAAGCAATTGGCTCACCTGCTCCTAAACCTTTGACCTCAATCCGATTTTTAGCAATTCCTTTTTTGATTAAATAGTCTGCAACCGACTGCGCCCTCTCTAATGAAAGTTGCTGATTTTTTTGGCTTTGTCCAATATGGTCAGTATGACCGTAAATTGCAATTTTCTGAGTCGTATTTTTCTGTAATTTTTGTACAATGTTGTTTAAAGTCGAATAATATCTGGGAGCCACACTAGTATATCCTGTTCCAAAAAATACCATTTGACTGGAAGTTTCTTCCATCTTTTTCGTACCATTTTCAGCAGCAGCATGAACAGGGGAAGCCAAAGTAGTGACAGGATTTGGATTGGGAGGAAGTTGAAAATCTTGTTTGAGTTCTATATACGCTGTGTTTTTGGTCAGGTCAATCCATTTTTCTTCTTCTAAATAACGTGTACCGCCTGCTACCAAACGATACTTTTTACCACATTCCAACGTAATACTGTACTTTCCTCCAGCAATCGAATTCACTTTTCCCATTTTTTTACCATATGCATCAAAATAGGTGATTTTTTCAGCAACAGACTGGTCAGTTTCTTTATTAAAAATTTCTCCACTCAATAAGGCAACAGGATTAGGCTTAATTTCATCAGGCATTTTAACTTTGAAAATATCAAACCGTCCAAAAGTATCTGTATCTCGGCTAATATAGGCATATTCAGCGCGAGCATCCACTGTAAAATCAGCATCATATCCTGCTGAATTAATGGTATTTCCAAGATTGACTGGGGATGTCCAAGTTCTCCAATCTCCACCTAAACGCTTAGACATAAAGATATCATAATCACCATATCCGTCGTGTCCTCTTGAGGAGAAATAAATGGTACGATTATCATTTGCCAAAACAGGAAAAACTTCGGATTGTGTCGTATTTAATCTTGTTCCTAAATTTTTAGGTTTCGTCCATCTGTGTTTTTGAGCATCCCAAAAACTAATAAACAAATCAAACTGCCCGTAAGTTTCTCCCCATTCCATCGAAATAATTAGGGTTTGAAAATCACCAGATATCGCAAAATTTTGGTCGCCAGCTTCACTGGCACTAAACCCATCAAAAAACATTGGCTCAGGACTAGACCAACCTTTTTCCGTTTTATAAGATACATAAATTCGGGTATCCGCATCAGTATCATATCCGCCATTAATCAACATAGCATGACCATCCGAACGAATCCCTATTACTTGATTAAATCCCTCATCATTAAGTGGTTCACGCGGATTTTTAGCGGCAGACCACTCCCCTGATGGCAATAATTCAGCGTACCAAATATCAGCGTCGGCGTTATATCCTCCTACATTAGCAGAGTCTTGTCGGCGACAAAAATAGAGCGTTTTCCCATCAGGAGAGATTTTGGGTTCCGCATCGGTACTGACCGAGTTCACGGTTTTTCCCAGATTTTTTGGTTTATCTTCTTCTTGGGCAAAGAGCGAGAGACTGAAAAGCATCAATGCCCAAAAGTAGGCGTGGAAAGTAGTAACTTGTTGCATTTGCTTCAGGAATTATCAGAATACTTGATTGTATTGAGTCAGTTGTTTTTCAAAAAGGGTAGTTGAAACAACATAAGCAAAATTAAACAAAGTCCTTGAAAAATTTAAATGCCACCACACAAAATAACGATAGGATTAAAGAAAGGCTTATCTCTTAGGTAAGAATTCACTTTCTATCTTAGGTAATCCACTGAATGCTTGTGGTTTATCTGCAAAAAAAGGCTTTACTTTTGCCCATGTACGTTTGAAAAGTTCTGAATCTCGATAATGACTTAGAGCTTCAGCATTTTCCCAAATACTATAGGTCATAAAAATTTGTGAGTTATCGGCATCTTGCCAAAGTTCTACTCCTTTACAGCCCTTAAACTCTTGAATTAATGGTTGGCTTTGGCTAAATAATTTTTGGAAAGTCCCGATATGGTCAGGTTGAAAGGTCATACGAACAATTCGAATCAGCATTGTTTTTTCAAAATTTTAAAATGAATCAATAAATTTTATAACTATTTTTTTATAAAAGTGATTTTCAAACTTAGTAAAATAAATTGTGATAAAGTCTAACACTCTAGAGGTGTTTTCAGTTGGGCTTAATTTTGAAAATTATATCACTCGCTAATCTCCAATATTTCGTTCGTAATCCTTTCTTTTTTACTTTTGCTTTCATTTTTTCAAAAAATCACAGTACTTATGAAAAACATCCAGAAGGATTATTTGCGGCTCATCGGTTTATGGATTTTGGGTAGTTGCCTTAGCATTCAATCCGCTTCATCTCAAGCTGATGGCAACCTAATGAAAACCTATCAAAAGGCAGTTGAAGATGCCAGTTTACCCGAAAAAACAGAGATTTATCGAAAATTAACTGTCATTTCGGATCAAAATCAACAACTCACTCGGAAAACTATCAACCAAGAAACCTATATCTTAGCAGTTGCTTGGAAAGCCGCTAAAGACACGGTTTATTACAAAAATAATGATAAAGGATTTTACAATACAGGTAAGCGAGATTTATGGATAACGATTGTTCCTGATTTGGTAGCATTTGCCAAACAAAAAGACTTTCTGGTAAGTGGCGAGAATCCGCATCTTCGCTTACAACAATTGTTAGGCTTGCCACCTGATAAAGGAGAAGTAACCAAGAGAGCTTTTATCGAATTTTGGATTCGTCCACAAGATATATTCCGTCCTTGCCCTGATGCAGAGATTGATGATAAGGCTTGTGAATGTATTGATAAAGTACCTAATAGTACTCCTGAACATAATAATTGGATTCATCAATATCGAAAGGATTCTTATAATAATGATAATCCTTATTATCGTTTTCCTTGGACACAATTAGGCTATACTTATGATTGGAATGAGCGTAGTAAAGAACATGTTGGGCTATCTGAATTTGTAGTCAAACAAGAAGCTAATATTATCGTCCATCAAATTAAAATGACGAAAGACTACCTCTCAAAATAATTAAAAATATTGATAATCAACATTTTAAAACTATAAGCTTTTAAAAAGCTTATAGTTTTTTTGTTTTATCCCTTCTTTTTAGTCAAACAAATAAAAAATTCCCGTTCGGCACGAGGTGGAATACTGTTATAGCATTCTTCGAAATATTTTATTTCAAAATACGGTTCAAAATACGATAAATATTCTGTTTTATTTCCTCCAAAAGGTGGATTATCCGTATCTAATGGAAAATTAAAAAGTACACCTACTAATTTACCGTTAGACTTCAAAAGTTGAGGCATTTTTTTGGCATAAGCAGGACGTAAATCAGGCGAAATTGCACAAAAGAAGGTCTGTTCTAAAATCAAATCGAACTGTCCTGAGAAATCAAAAAAATTAGCTTGATGTAAATGTTCAGATGGAAAATCAGGACATCTTTCTTTTAATTTTTCCAAAGGCGGACGAGCAATATCCACCACATGTATCTGTGAAAATCCCTTTTGATGTAAATATTCCGCCTCATAAGCATTTCCTGCTCCCGGAATGAGAATTTTTAAGGTTTTATCCGTTATTTGGTCAATGTAGTTTTGCAGTGGAGACGAGGGCGCACCTAAATCCCAACCTGTCGAACTATCATGATAACGTTTTTCCCAATACTCTTTGTCGAATGTAGATTTCATAGTTTATATAGTGATAAAGATAATAAAACCAATTTAAAATTGGGATACCATATCTGTTCAAATTTGTATAAAACTAAACTAACATAAAACATGAAACCCAAGCATAAGTTTTTACTATTACTCTTATTTCAATGGTATTTTTCAATCATTTTACTCGGACAAAATCACGGCAAAGGCTTGAATTTTAACGATGAAGCCTACGGAAAACTCCCTATGAAAGCCCCTTTGATGCGTGGTGATTATGCTGTTCCTATACGCCATTCTTTGAAGAAATATAGTCCGATTCCCAAAAATCAGGGAGAATATGGGACGTGTGTTGGTTGGAGTTCAGCGTATGTGGCTCGCACAATTGCCGAATCTATCCGAGATAATCGAAGTGATCGTCAAGAAATTACACGGCGCGCTTTTTCGGCTGGCTTTTTATACCAACAAATCAAATCAAGCTGGGATGGTAATTGCTCTGAAGGAAGCTATATTGAAGATGCCCTAAAATTTATGAAAAATCGGGGTGTAGTTCGTTACTCTGATTTTTCACAAGATTGCCCCCATTCCATTCCCCAATATATTTCTTCGAAAGCCCAACAACACCGTATTAAAGGTTTTGCAACTTTATTCGGAATTTATGACGGTTATGCTCAAAAAACCGAACGGATGAAAAAGGCACTTTCTGAAAATAAGCCTGTTATCATTGGGATGAATTGTCCGCCCTCTTTTTCAGATGCTTCTGGTGTTTGGTATCCTACGGAATCTCCTTTGGTCAATTACGGTGGGCATGCCATGTGTGTAATCGGATATGATGATACGAAATATGGAGGAGCATTTGAAATTCAAAATAGCTGGGGAACAAACTGGGGAAATCAGGGCTATATTTGGGTAAAATATACTGATTTTCATCGGTTTGTTAAGTATGGTTATGAGCTATTTACTGTACCAAAAATTGAACTTCAAAAGCCCAATTTATCAGGAAAAATTACTTTGCCATTGGCATCGGGTGGGCAAATGATTCCGATTCATCAAGGAAATGGTTATTATAAAGTTACTAAAGGTATGATTTCAGGGACAAAATTTCGTATCCGAATTTCAAATAATGAACCCGCTTTTGTTTATGCCTTTGGCTCGGATTTATCGAAAAAAAGTTATCGGATTTTTCCACACAAATCAGGAATTAGTCCAGCCTTAACTTATAAATCCAACAATATTGCTATTCCTGACGAACAGCATTTTATTCGGATAGATGACAATCAAGGAACGGATTTTTTATGTGTTTTGTATTCGAAAGAAGAATTGGATATTAATCTGATTATGAATCAAATGGAAATTGAATCAGGTAATTTTCAGCAACGTTTACAAAAAGTTATCGGAAACAAATTGGTTTTAACACAAAATACTACTTATCAATCAGGTTCAATTGAATTTTCGGCAATTAGTTCAGGAAAGTCGGTAGTGGCTGTGATTACGGAGATTAAACATTTATAAAATTTAATCATAAAAAAAACCTACTAAATTTTAGTAAGTCTTTTTTGAAAATATGTGTTAGAATTTTTTATTCGTCGTCATCTTCATTAATCGCAAGGAGTTTAAACTCAGTTCGTTCAGGTTCTTTTCCTTCCTCTTGTCGCGTTCGTCCATAACCTTGCGGAACAACCCGACCTAATTGAACCCCTTTGACATCTTGCAAATAACTTCGGACGGCTTCAGAACGTTTTTGAGTCAATTGTAAACTAAATTGATTACTCAAACTATCCGTATGTGATCCCACCTCAATACGAACTGCAGGATTAACCAACATCATTCGCGCTAATTTATCTAGTGCTTCATAAGATTCATCAGATAATTCGGCAGTTCCTGGCTGGAACGTAACTTTTCCTAAATAGTCATTAATTAAATCATCTGTACGATAAACTTTACCATCTAATACAATTGAATCTATAATCGTGATACCTTCAACAGGTCCCTCTTCTCCCCCACCTGTCTCATCACGATCAGGAAGAACAGGAGGTAGAGACCACTTCTCATGCCGTAAGTCGTAGGTAACCATAATTTCATGAGTCAAACCAAGATTCCCACCATTGACTTCACCTTTAGAGAGTTTATTGAGTCGATTCATTGACATTTCATACATATAACTCACTGCTATTCTTGGGGTTGGACGCACTGTAATACCAAAGTTTGTTCCAAAACCTGTTCGATAACCCATGACAGCTTGTACTTTCGGTGTACCATACTCCCAATCTCTCCAAAAATCGGCAACAACATTCAATTGAAGCTGTCCAGGGAGTTCATTTGCAAATTTATAAACTAACTGAGGTTCAATACCGACTCGTTTTAATAAACCCACTTCAAAATACTTAGAAGTACTAAAAAAAGATTGATTAAAATACTTGGTTAAGAAATTACTTTCATCTAAAGCAGCTCCTCTATCTAATAACTGTCGAATAGCAAAACCAAATTCTAATCCATTTGCTTGATTAAAATAAGTAAACCCTAGCGTTGCATCTGGACTAAATTGTGGTGAACCATATTTGGAAAGTACTTGGTCTCCTTGTTCACCTATCACTCGACTCTCATCCACTCCCGTCATATATCCGCCAAAACTCAGTGCTACAGAAAACGGCGAGGATGTTTGGATGACTGTCTGAGCAGAATCTTCCAAAACCTTTAATGTTTGAAAATTTTTCACGGCTCCAATCTGAAAAGCTGTGGTACTCAACAGTCCGACTTTGTCTTGTGAAATCATCAAATTCGCTCCTAGCCCTGGTGTCAGAATTGGAAATCTTGCTCCTGTACTATCCATTCGAGTAAGTAAGGGAAATTGAGCCGTAAGGGCTGTAGTCGTAATGCCATCATCTCCCATCCCTGACCATTGTTGACGATACAAAATATCAAATCTTGGAGCAACCTCACTTGCTGTATAAGCAGGGTTATATAAGAATTTATTGCGAAAATAACTGGAAGTCAAGGGGGTCTGTTGCGCCCAACTTTCAGCCACTCCCATCAACAATAATATCAAAACGAAAGGTAGTTTTTTCATCATGAATTTTATTCAATCAATCGTAAGATTTTGGTTTAAAAAATGGAATAAACCGCCCCAATCTTAAACTTTAGGGCGGTTTGTCATTTATTCATTGACAATCGTAATGACTCCAACAATCGGTTTATTCAGTTCCGCATCACCCGTAAAATTAGGTTCAATGATATAACTGTATGCTCCCGTAGGAAGAGTTGCTCCACTTTGGTCTGTTCCTGCCCAGTCATCTTCATAAGATCCTGTAAATGAATAAACTTCTAACCCCCAACGGTCAAATATACGAATGGTCGCATTCGGATATGCATATTTCATATTCACTTGCCATGTATCATTCACATCATCATTATTTGGTGTAATGATATTATTAGGCTTAATGTCATAATTAATTTGAACCGTCACATTTACTTGTGTCACACCACATCCTTCAGGGCTATTTCCTTTAACAATATAAGTTCTAGTTTCTAAGGGAGCTACCCAAGGATTAGGGTCGGTCAATTCACTCAAAAATTCATCAGGATTCTCAGGTTTCCAGAGGTAATTTCGCGCACCTGATACACTAAGTTGCACTCTTTCTCCTTTATTGACCGTTACATCTTGTGCGGTCAAAGTAACTCCTAACTGATCAGATTCTTGAACTTGAATATTTTCTGTTACTTCACAGCCTGCAGGAGTGGTAATAGATACCTGATAATTCCCTGCGGTCAATTCATCAAATATTTTTTGTTCAGAATATGTTCCATTTTCGCCAAATTTATAAGTCAAATTTGGATCATCTGATTGGATTTCAATCATACCTGTAGCATCTCCTGTACAGATGATATTTGGAGGCACAACCGTATATTGAGGTAATTGATTGACTTGCAAATTGATTTGAGCCGTATTTGAACAGTTGCCTAATATCGTAGAAGTCAAAGTATATCTTCCTGCATTTGTCGAGGTTAAAACTTGAATATCCACTTCTCGTCCTTCTGCTACAAAACCCTCAGGTCCATCCCACTGGTAAGTTACTCCAGTTGCTGACTGAGCAGATAATGTAACTACTTCACCAATACAGGCTTCAATATTAGATTGTCCATCATTAATAATAGCAACTGGAGGCTCATTTACTCCTACCACTTCTGTGATACCTGATTCCTTGGGTGCACAGTTAGGTTGTTCTACTTGTAGCTTATAAAAGCCTGCGTTATTTGTCAAATAAAAATCAAAATCTTCCCCAAGTCCTGTATGAATAGGTGTGTAATTTCCATTTCGAGTTTCTGCATAGAACCATGTAAAAGTAGTAAATCGACTTTTTTCTTTTACCTCTAATAGAGCTTGCTCTCCTGGACAGAAGCCTGTTCGTTCTCCTTGAACAATTCGAGGATTAGATAACTCTTTTTGTCGGATTACACTTACAGGATTTGATAATGTACCACATCCCTGATTAGCCACAAAAACACGGTGAACTCCTGCTAGGTTTGTTTCCAAAACACTGTCAATGCCTATGACATCAAATCGTGTCAGATCTTCGCTATTATCATATCTACGCCATTCATAGGTATAATTTGGATGCGTAGTTTCCACTTCTAATAATGTAGGATTATCCTTACAAATTCGAATGAAAGGGTCTTGTAAAATTCGGGCAAGTGGTCGATTAGCAATTTGATAAATTTCCAAAGTTTGAGTTTGTTCACCACACCCCTCTTTCCCTACTAATATCCGATAGAAGCCTGGTAATGAAATTTCATATTCAGGTGTATTAGGCGAAATATCTACAAATGTGCCATTTTCGGTTTCAGAATACGACCAGAAATAGTAATAACCTGTACCTCGTGTTGTTGTAGAAAGATTGAAGGTTTCTCCATAACAGACTCCTTGCCGTAATCCACCTTCAACCTCAGGAATAGGAATCCCATCTGGAGATTCAGTTACATGTACTGAATCAGAAAATTCTGCACAACCATTGAAATAGACCAGTACTTTATAATAGCCTTCTTGGCTTGCTGGATAATAATTTGTTATTCCAAAGACTCCTGATGCTTGTTTATATTCTCCGTCAGGAGTTTCAGAAAAATACCATCGATATTCATATAATTCTTGTTGTTTTACACTTAAAATAACATCTCCACCTGGACAATATTGAGCTGAAGTTCCCTGTTCAACAATGGCAAGAGGCTTCTCATCCGTACCAATTACTTCAATAATTCTTTCTGAATCTCCGAAACCACATCCTTCCGATATGACACGCACTTGATAAAACCCTGGTACATTTGTTCTCAATTCTTGATTATTTGCAGAATCAATTGCTGCAAATGTACCTTCAGCACCTGTAGAAAATAGCCATTGAACAGAATCACCACTGGCTATATTAGCAAGCGTAATTTGAGCAGAATCTTCTCCACAAAAATAAACTGCTCCTTCCTCTACAATTTCAGGCTCTGGTGAAGAATCCACTCCTGTAACTGTAGTAAAAATAGGATCTAGTTCACAACCATCTACGGTAGCTGTAACACGGTATAATCCTTTAGTAGCATTCTGATAAATAGACCCTGAAATCGCTATCTTATTGAAACTAATTCCATTATCCAAGGAATGCTCCCAAATAAATGGTGTACCCGTTGGTATCCGTACTAAGTCAAGAGATAATTTTACTTCTTTAACTGTAGCTTGATTACAGAAAGTAGGATTACTTTGTTGGAATGCAATGGAAGGTTGGCTGGCTTTAGGATTTTTAACTTCGACAACATGAGTTTCTAAGTCTCCACAAGAAGACATAATAACACCTTTATAGAAACCTTGCCCACTAGTAGTAAAATTTGAGGAGGTAGCATTTGGGATATCCTCATATACACCACTAGTTACATTCTGCTTTTGCCATTTATAATCATATCCACCTGGATAGACAATTAACATAGTAATTTTTTCATCTGCCCCACACAACTGAAAAACAGTCTGTGTAGAGTTAGTCGTATTCTGAGTTTGGATATAACGTTTTGGTTCTTTAGAGATATCTGTTACTGGTTTCATAATGATTGATTCAGAACGTTCCTTATCCGTAAATTCACATTGAGGTAATCGTCGCATCACAGCAAAGGCAGTACCCTCTTCATTAAATTTACTTGAGAACTCAAGCGGAACATTTCCATCACTCTTTGGAACAGAAACTGTAATACCATTCGCCGAAATTACTGTTGTAAAATGACTATCATTTTTACCCTTTTTAATCCACCGATATTCAAAATTCGTAGAAGGGTTAGCAATATTTAAAATAGCGGAGGGTCCTGGGGTTTGAGTTTGACAATAAGCATATTCACTACCATTAACTGCTTCAGCTATTTTGATAACACCTGCTTGACCTAGGGGATCTTTCACCTCTACTACATTTGAACTAGTAAACTTATTTAGTGAACAGTCATTTTTAACACGAACAAAGTACTGCCCTATCTCAGTTATTGTATACTCATAATTTGGCTGACTAGGGATTGTTGGTAAAACATCCAAACTTCCATCTGTATTTCTCTTTACCCATTCATAGGTATCACTAGGGTTTGGAGCTTTAGCCAATTGTAATCTGAATGATTTATTACCATTTGAGTCAGTACACAAAGCCACATTACCTGACTGGTCTAATTCATATTTAGGGACGTTACCAGTACCATATTCATATACCAAAACAGGGTCTGATTCCACAAAACATCCAGCATCATCCGTGGCTCTCAATCGGTAGTAAGTTCCCTCTCCTACTCTATCATTTCCATCTAAATCAAGTGCATTATAGCTAGATTGTCTGCCCTCACTTGAGTTGATTGGGGCATAAGTTTTGTTATCCATACTAAGATACCATTGATACTGAATAGAACCACTAACAGAATTTTTAAGAGATAATGGTTGGTGTGGATTACTCGTTTGATTACAGTAACCTAATACACCACCTGCTTGTAACTCTACTACTGAAGCACTTGGAGGCAGTCCAATATCCACTTTCATAAAATATCCTTTCTTGGTAGTAACGCCTTGACAATTATGCGTAACATCTAAACGATACCAACCTGATTTTGCATCAATTTCATCTGTAATATTTTTAGTTTTATCTAGTTGAATGGTATAAGTATCTCCTGTACCAACCGAAGCATAAGTACCTGTTTTAGTTTTATTATCAGAACGGAACCAAGCATAATCCACAATACTACTACTTACCAACCCTGGGTATTTCAGAGTGGTCAAATCTTGATTAGAACAAAACTTGACTGCATCAGCTAAGGTTTCATTACCTGATGGTAGTGTATTCAGTGCTGTAACCTTAACAGTATCTGTTTCAACAGGCTCACAACTACCAGAAGGAGCAACTTGTACCTTATAGATACCCGGTATATCCGAAATCAATTTATATGGCTCAGAAGAACTATTTATCGCCGTAGCAAAAGTAGTTGCTGTAGCATCTGTAGCTTTCAGCCAGATATATTGATAGCCTAACTTCATAGTACTTCCTTGTGTTAGTTCAAAAGTACTTCCTGAGCAAAATTCTAGACCTAATCCATTATCCTGAGTAATTTTATAACCTTTCGTATCTTGGAAAGGATGAACGGCTACGGTTCCTTCTACTTCTCCACAACTAGCAGAACTTGCCTTTACAATAATATAATGAATAAGTTCTTTATTGACATCCTTAGGTTTAAATGTGTAGGTATTTTTATTTTGAGCATCTGTAAAAGGAGTCGAAGTATCGAATGATTTAGGGCTACCAACAGCATATCTCCACTCATAATTTGGCGCACCAGATGGTGATTTCACAGTGATATCTACTGTTCCATCTTTACAAAGTGTATAAGTATTTTGAATGAATTTAAGTGGTTTCTCATACTCGTCAATTTTTTCCACATTAACAGAAGTGGTCAAAATACACTTTGCACCCACCTGAGCTTCTATACTATAAGTGCCATTTGTATTACTTGCACCCAATAAATAAGATACTCCTGTACCTAGTGTAGTCTTGGGATTTACACCATCGGAATATGTCCATTTAAACGCTGTACTACTAGGAAAACTAGCTGAGTTTTTGACTGACAAGAGTTGTTTATCACAATATTTTAAAGTAGCACCTGTTGCCTGCTCAATTTCAACTTTGGTAATCACAGGTTCCTTTACGACAATCTCATCAGAAACCAAATTTCCACAAGAAGACTTATATTCTACGCGGTAGGTTCCCGCTCCTACTTCAACAACATCAGTATTCTTGGAGGCAAGGGCTGTCCACACTGCTGATCCACCGCCTTTACCAGCTCCACCACCTTTACTTGACCAAACTAATCCAATCTCTGAAGGATAATTAGAAGCTGTTAAAACAGCTTTCTCTGTAGCACATAATTCTGGATTTTTAGAAGTAATCGTAAGCTTAGCATCTGGACTATAAGCAGGTACAACCTTGACAGTTAGTTCTTTTGAATAAAAGGAACAACTATGTTGGGTAACCTTTAATCGATATTTAGCTTCATTTGTACCTCCTGCTTGTACTTCACTTTTGTTAAAGATGTAAGCTTTAGAAACACGAGTAGCCAAAGGAGCAGGATGCCACTGACCATCCTTATCTTGCTTTTCCCATAAGTATGTCCAGTTGGTACTGGGTTCATCCTTCAATAGGGTTTCTTCACTTTCTTCTGTAATACTTACTACTACCTCAGCAGGTATATTAGTCTCACAAATTTCAGTTACATAATTGAGATTAGGTTCAGGAAGAGCCAACTCTATGGTAACATTTTTAGCAGGTTTTACTTCGACCTCATTACTCTCCTGTGTTCCGCCACCACATTCTGGAGGAACCGTATGAGCTACTTTATAAGTACCTTCTGATGTAATAATAGCTTCTCCTTTCTCACCTAAAGGTACTACTTGAAAAATTCCAGCACTATTTTTCTTATACCAAGTATATTTACCACTTAACTGATAATTCAAAACTCGCAATGTCGCTTGTCCATTTTTACATAATCTCAACACATCACTTGAGAATATAGGCTTAGCAGCACCAGACACAATATTGATTTGGTCAGTATATACACAACCATCCAGGCCAATTAATTCTAGTGAGTAAAGTCCTACAGTATCAGCAGGAATTGTCTGTCCTACAAACTTCTCTTTTCTTGGTGTTGTCCACGTATAATTTTTGGCTGGAATTGTATTGCCATCAATAATAAAAGCACTAGTGACAGAACTTCCTCCTTTTCCTGCACCTCCTCCAGTTGCTTGGGAAATAAGTCTTGCTCCCAACTCTAAAGTAGGACAAGCTGTATAATTAGTAGGATTCTTAGTTGTTTTAGGTTTAATAACCAATTGGGTGGGGTTCGTAGCTTTTATTGTCACACTTGCAGTACCTTGACAAACAATACCTCCAGATTTAGGTGTAACAGTCACTGAAAATACACGGTCGGTATTACCAGCTCCTGGTGTATCTCCAATATTAACCGTTGGGGTACTTCCCAAACTGCTCGTATTACCAGGACTTAAGACTTCCTCCCATGTAAAATCATAATTTGACGCTATTGATGCAGTTGAAAAATTAGTGCTTAATACGACACTACCACAACCAAACACGGTATTGGATGGGGTCATACGTAATCTATCTTTCACATCTGTATCACTACGTTTAACTGTAACTTCTTGAGTGGTTTCTTCACAAACATTATTATACTTTACTTTTGCATAAAATACAGCAGATTGTCCATTTGTAATAGTTAATGGATCAGTATCTATCGCATTTGTTCCTGATATTAAAATAAAGGCTGCTTTTGAAACAAGAATATCCTCAGGCAAACTCTTCTGATACCATTCCACAGTATAACCTGTACCTAAAGAGACACTCAAAGGAACTACACCATCTTCACCACAATAAGTTAATTCCGTAATATTGATATCTCCGTTAATACTTGCAGGAGTAATTGGAGTGGGTGGAACAAGAAATGTTAGCTCATTCGATGTACCTGTAATTTGGGGAGTACAGCCTGTTACTCGTAAGCGATAAACCCCTTCATCCGTAGAGTTTAGCAATACTTTTCGTCCTTTATCCGAGACAACTGGACTACTAATAGGATTCCATTGTTCAGTAGGTGTATCTGAAGTTTGCTTTTCCCATTGAAAGGAAAAATCATCACTTACATATTCATAACCTCCTTTAAGGGTCGTATATCCTTTCGGGCATAACGTTTGTCCAGAAGGATTGCTAGGTAGAGTACTCACAAAATCAATTAAATCAATTCTATCTACCATAAACTGACGTGTAATATCACACCCTCCTGTATAAACATCCAATACATAAATCGCAGGTTCATTAGCCGTAATATATTCAGCAACCTCCAAATCACCTGTTGAAACTTCAAAAGCTTTAATTGTTATGAAATTATTGCTTTTATCATACTTTGTCCAAGTATACTTTACTTCAATATTTTTATCAGGTTTAGGATTAAGTCCGATATTGATAGTAGGCAGGTTAGCATTATTACAATAATACACCTTATCTTCTATCTCAATACCTTTTACACTCGCCAATATGGTTGGTGGAGTAGCTTGTTTAACTTCTATTACATCAGAGAAAAACTCACATTCTGCATCCCGTAATAACGCAATAACCAAGCCTTCTTCATCCGTTTCATAAATTGCAGCTGTACTCACTTCGTTATCAAAAGCTTTTGATGTCGCATTCCAGCGTCTCCAAGAATAAGAAAGGAATGATTCCTTAAAAGCTAATTTTGCTTTTTCTCCCTTACAAAACTCTCCAGAGCTAGAGGCTTCTGCTGTTTTGGCTCGGATAGTAATAAATGCCTCTATTTCACAAAGTCCAGGAACACTTACTGAGGCTCGAAAATTACCAGGGGAGTTCCCACTTGGAGCCGAAGTAGCAAAAAATGTACTTGGGTCAGGATTAACACTACTAATAAGTTGACCTGTCCATGTAATGGGTACTGCACCTGCAAAAAAATTGCTTAAACCTGCTGAGGCGATCGTATTTGTGGTGTAAGTATCACTAGGACATAATTGTATAGATTGGTGATTTCCTTCAAATACAGCATTAGTTCCATTAGACTTTTTATGCTCTCCTGTAATTTTTAAGCTCAATTTTCGGACAGTAATAGTCTTACTTCGAACGAACGAAGTCGGAGAACAATTTTTATGCTGCATTAAAACTTGATAGATATCATCTCCTGTATCAGATAGATCATTAATATCTAATGCAAAGAAATCTTCTGAGCCACCCTTAACTGTAGTGAATGTTCCTCCACCTCCACCTTTTCCTGCTCCACCACCACTTCTTTTAACCCAAAAAAAGCGAAAATCTTTTTTATTCAAGCCCACAGGAACGTCAAAATTAGCACTTATGCTTACTGGATTATTTTTTTCACATACATAAACTATAGGTGTATTTTTATCAATTGCTTGACTCTCAGAAGTGATAAAGGGAGGTTCATAATCCAGTGTATTAACCATAATACGTTTTGAAGGCTCACTTTGACAAGACTCATCACTTAGATCAATATAGTAATATCCTGTTTTATCAATAGTAAACCTGACTGAAACAGAGGGTGCATCGAAATCAGGAACAGTAATACTCGCAAACGCTACACCAGCACCTTTCGGAGTAAGACTTCGATATAAAGTATATTTCAGATTATCTCTACGTTCAATTTTGGCATCAACCGTAATAAATCCTGATCCTATAGGATTACCCAATTCATCTGTCTCAGGACATGTGGAAATTGTTGTAAATTGAGTATTATCACTTGGAAAAACTTCTTGGTTTAATTCAGGCTTTGGTAATTCTGTCTTTTCTAAAACTACAGGTTCTGAAAGAATATCCTCACAGACAATAACATCATTATTAGAGGCATCCTTCGTGAAGGTAGTAACTGCAACCCGATATTCATACTTTCCAGCATCATTCTTATCTTCATCAGGCACAACATAGAACGAATTTTCAGAACGATTTGCAGCAGTAGATAGCCACTCTACAGTTCCAGAACTTATATCTTTACGTTGCCAACGGTATTTATAATCACCTGCAGGCTTATCATCTAATCTCAACACAAGATTATCTCCTGCACAGAAACGCACTATACCCTTATCACTAGTCTTAATTACAGGTTTACGCATCTCTGAGGTAACTTCAATAGTTAAAGAAGCAACCATACATCCAGCACTAGTTACCGTTACACCATAAGTTCCTGTTTCAGTTACTCTAAATTGGTTTTCAGGTAAACCAGGAGTGGCAGGTTGAGGCTGTAATGCCGATCCTGTTCCTGAAGAACCAGCACGTTGCCATTGATAAGATGCACCAGCAATCAAATCCGCTTGTAAAATTAATTCCTTTCTTCCACAAAAAGCAGCAACTTGTCCCTGTGAAATTCTTGCATAACCAGCTTGAAATGCAATTTCGTGTGATACTCTTGGGCTTACTTTTCCGTTTTGATCAATATACTCTACATAAAATGTCTGATTGTAGGTTGTGGCACCAAATATATTATTCACATTCAGTTTTGATCCCTCAAAAATTTGATATCCTTCAGTATTTACTTGATACCATCTGTATTTGCCTCCATCAGTATAAGTGCTATTAGGCTTGCCAGATGCTTCTAATGTAACAATTACATCAACCACATTAAAACCCTGAATTTCCCTATTATTGCAGATAGGTGTTGGGGTTTGGGTAATGGTAATTTGTCCCATGACAGGCAGTGTCATGAAACTCAGAAATATCACATAAAACAAAAACCCAATAGAACACCTCTCCCAAAAATGGAGTAGTGTATTGGGTTTCGGAAACCGTAAAATACGTTGTTTCATAATTTCAATAGATTTGACTGATTATTTTGATTTTTTATTTGTCTAGTAAGGATAAAATTCAACTTGATAAGCATAGTCTTTAATGAAGATTTATAGGTTTATTTACCATAAGAGCATTCACCGACTAAACCTTATCATTAACCATGTGGAATAACCCTTTCGCATAATAAATCCATACGAAAAGCCTAAAAACAAAGTTGAAAAATCAATAGTTTCACCATCATTTTTAACAAATGTAGTCCCTATTTCTTGTGATTAGTTGTGGTATCAATACATAAACAGCATCTTCTGTCACACAGAAGTCACTTTATATCTAAAACCCTACTCTTTTTTCTTTTTGTTCCATTAATAGGCACTAACTGCCCTACTTTTTTAGAATCTTTGCAAAGAATTTATGATTTATTCTTCCGCCAAATCTTTAGCTAAAAAAGAAAAAAGTGGAAAATATGCTATCAACCAAGCAAAAGTTAAGCCTAGTAGTCCTAAAATAAAAGGCAAAGTATTCGTATTTACATAGGGGTCATAAAAAGTATAAACCGTAAAAGCAAGTACAACAAAGCATAAGTTAAGCCCTAGTGCAATGCCACGCAACCAATATGAAAAATGAGCATGAAATAATTCTAAATTGGAACGTGAAGCCATCCAAAATTCACGAGCAGGCATAGGAATGATAGAAGCAGGAATACCACGCACTAATCGTGTGATTATCAGAATTAAAGAATTGAAAAAAGTAATTAAAGATAGCCAACTAAAAAAGTATACATCTCGACTTAAATTTATTCCTAGTACATCCAAATTTAATGGTAAATAGACTAATGTTGAGAGCAGTACAGCTAAAAATGCTAACATCGACAAAATCCAAATTATTCTAATAATTCCCATATTTGAAAAATTAAATGAGCAAAGACTAAATAATAATAATTTGTAATTTAAACCGCTACTTCTGCCTTGATATGCGGATGCGGATTATAATTAATTAACTTAAAATCAGAGTATTCAAAATCAAATAATGACGAAATATTTCGCTCTGACACATTTATCAACATTTTAGGCAAGGATTTAGATTTTCTATTTAATTGTAAATCAACTTGTTCTAAATGATTTAAGTACAAATGAGCATCGCCAAACGTATGTACAAAGTCTCCCAATTCCAGCTTCGAAATGTATGCAACCATCATAGTTAATAAAGCATAAGAAGCAATATTAAATGGAACTCCTAAAAAAACATCAGCACTTCGTTGATAAAGTTGACAAGATAATTTTCCATCTGAAACATAAAACTGGAAAAGTGTATGACATGGTGGCAATGCCATATTTTCTACGTCGGCTGGATTCCATGCACTTACAATTAACCGTCGTGATGAAGGATTGGTTTTCAATTGATTCATCAATTCACTAAGTTGGTCAATGGTTTTACCATCAGGAGCTTGCCAAGAACGCCATTGTTTTCCATAGACAGGTCCCAACTCTCCATTTTTATCAGCCCACTCATTCCAAATTCTCACCCCATTTTCTTGTAAGAACTGTATATTAGTATCTCCTCTCAAAAACCAAAGTAATTCATAAATTATAGATTTCAAATGAATTTTTTTAGTGGTCACTAATGGAAAACCTTCCTGTAAATCAAACCGCATTTGATGCCCAAAAATACTAAGTGTCCCCGTCCCTGTACGATCTTCTTTTTGAATACCTTCAGCACGAATTTTCCGCACCAACTCCAGATAAGATTGCATATTCTAGTAAATGTAATTGAGTAGAGATAATTGATAAAGACGATATATATATATAATTTTCGCAAAAGTAAACAACTAGGAAGCGAATCTTGGTTTTTCCTACAGTTTTCGACAAAATATTTGAAATTTAACATTAGTCCAAGATGCCCTTGACATTAAATTAAGTCTTTTTTTTAACTCAATCTTTCCAAGATTGACAAACATATTTCAATCAAGCAATTTTTTATAAGAATATTAAAACTCAGTAATATATTCCTGATTATCAATATTTTATATAGTTTTATTATTAAATATTCATCTAACAAACAACCTTTTTGCCATCTTTAGTATCTATATCAAAAACTAACTGTAAAATGACTCATTTATTGAAGCAAAAGCTAAACTATACGTTATGGATTTTATGTTACTGTTTTCCATTTCTAGTTTATTCACAAACTACTAGTATTGATAGTTTACAATCTGATTATAAATTAGATGCCGTTGATTCCACAAAAGCAACACAAATTACAGGTGATGCAAATTATTCCTTAACTATTTCATATTTTGGAAATATGGTGTTTCACCCAGGGCTTCGCACTAATCTTGAAAAGAAATGGAAAGTAAAACATAAACACAAGCTCAAGTCTAAAAAACGAAAAGGAGAATTTACCCTTTCTAAAAGCCGAGAGTTAGTTCCCACTACAGGAATTGGATTTTATATGCATCCTCGACATTATGGCGCATTATTTGTCGATGGTGGTCTTAAATTTCGCAAAAGTCGTTCGAAATCTTACAAGAGAACGATCAAACGATGGCATCTTGGTACAGGAATGGGTATTTATCGGTCTTTTCTTCCTGAAACATACAAAGTTACAGATGATAAAGTTAAAAAAGTCTTCTTACCAGGACGCATTTATTTTTATCCTTATTTTGAGTTTGGTTTAGAACGCTCATGGCGCAAAAACCCAAATCATGCGTCTTTCTTTTCCGTCAATACATTGTTTTTGATGCCTTATAACACCACCATAATGCCCTTGCTCAATTTGCAAATAGGCTATCGTTTCAAATTTGATAAATGGATAAAATAAGCCAATAAATATCATGGAAAACAAATTTAATATACTGATAATCAAACTATTAATTACATTTCCGCTTTGGATTTCATCATGTGGAAATGAACAATTATCTGATTTAAGTGAAACAATTTATGTTCGCCGAAATGGTGCAGATATGCCTGCCCGAATTTTTGGCAATGGTTCAGATAAAATCTTTCTAATTATTTTGCACGGCGGTCCTGGAGGAGATGGATTCACCTACCGACTTTTAGATTTTGCTAAAAAATTAGAAAAACATTACGCCCTTGTTTATTATGATCAACGAGGACAGGGTATGTCACAAGGACATTATTCAAAAGATGATGTTTCAGTGGAAGAAATGGTTAAAGATGTTGGAGCATTAGCTAGAGTCCTTAAACACAAATATGGCTCTGATAGTCAATTATTTATTATGGGACATAGTTGGGGCGGAACACTTGGAAGTGCAGTTATGATTACAGAAAAACAACATCTTTTCAAGGGCTGGATTGAAGTGGATGGAGCACATGATATTCCACAATTGAATCGCGCATTGGTTCGAATGATTCATGAAATTGGGAATCAACAAATTGCTCAAGGTAATAGTTCTAATTTTTGGTTAGATGCTCAAAAAACAGCTTCTAAAGTAGATACTACAAAAGAAGAGATGGATGCTTTTGGTGATTTGAATAGTGTAGCTCACAATGCCGAAGATCATCTTGAAAAGGCTGATTTAATTAATACTCCAGATAATAAATTAAGTTTTGCTGAAACATTTTCTGCATTAACTTCACAAACCAATAGCCTCACTTCTTTAATCACAGGAATCTCCACTCAAAATATTTTGGTTGAGAAGGGATTGGAAACCATTTCTCTAACTGATGAATTACATAAGATTAAAATTCCAACCTTATTACTTTGGGGACGATGGGATTTTGTTGTCCCTGTTGACTTGGGCTATTCAGCATATGAAAAAATTGGATCAGCCTCTAAAAAGTTAGTTATTTTTGAAAAATCAGCTCATTCACCAATGGCAAACGAGCCTGAAAATTTTAATGCTGAAATTATCAATTTTATTGAATTACACCGAGACTAATCTCCTATTAACTTATATAAAAATTGATTACCAAGTGTTTACTTCTGCTTTGAAGACTGTAAAGTTAGGATAGATTTTATTTAATGAGAAAATCTTCATATTTTTGCAATTAAAACAATAATTAAATACGAAAATAATGGTTACAGAAGTTTATCAAATTCGCATTGCCCCAAAGCGTCTCCGCCGTGCGGCTTACGTCTTGAAAGCAGTTGCTCATCCTATTCGCATTAGCATCATTGACCTTCTTGACCAGTCGGGCAAAATGTCGGTTTCGAGTATGCAAGAAATTTTACAAATTGAACAATCCCTTTTATCTCACCATTTAGCAAACTTACGAGACAAAGGTGTAGTAGATACTGAACGAGTAGGAAAGTCAATTCATTATTTTTTGACCGATCGCACTATCACAAATATTATTGGTTGTATTAATAATTGCAAGGCATTCTAATTTTTAGGAATAGTTGGCTTATTTTTCTTTTCCAACAGCTTCTTTCCTTCTATTCATTTTCTTCTTTGGTTGTCTTTTACAAACTATTTTGAGAGGTTTCACACCTTCAATAAACCTAAATCACATTATAGTAGTTATGGAAACGTAATTTTAATGATATATTGATGATCTGATTCTGAACACTAAATTCATTTAAAATTATTCTTGATAGTTAGCTCATTATCAAGGAATTAATCCAAACTAATCTACTCAGTAATGGCAAAAAAAGAAACACACAACGCCAAAGAAATATTTGATAAACAGATACTTTTCCGAATTTTTGAATTTGTTAAACCCTACATTGGACGATTCTACCTTTTAATTTTTCTAACCATTTTGGTAGGAATCTTAGCCCCACTCCTTCCTTGGTTAATTCAATATACTGTAGATAATTCTATCCTACAAAACGATGCTGAAAGCCTAATACAAATGACTCTCATCATGATTGTTTTGGCATTTTTGCAGGCATTAGTTCAATTTTCACATACCTATTTATCAGGTTGGTTGGGACAACAGATTATTCATGATATTCGAATGAAATTGTTTTCACATCTGACCCATTTACAACTCAAATTTTATGATAAAACTCCCATAGGACGACTTGTTACTCGAAATATTTCGGATGTCGAAACTCTCTCCAATGTTTTTACGAATGGCTTAGCTGCTATGGTTGGCGACCTTCTACAACTAATTTTTATTTTGGGTATTATGTTTTATACCGATTGGAAATTAACCCTCATTAGTCTTGCGGCTTTTCCTCTTTTAATTGTTTCGACTTATATTTTTAAAGAAAAAATTAAGTCTGCTTTTAATGATGTTCGAACAGCCGTTTCTAATCTGAATACTTTTGTACAAGAACACATTACAGGAATGGCGATTGTCCAGATTTTTAATACTGAAAATAAATCGTATCAAAAATTTGAAGAAATCAATAAAGAACACCGAAAGGCGCATATGCGTTCTGTAAAGTATTATTCTATCTATTTTCCTGTGGCTGAAGTCATTGGAGCAATTGGAACGGGATTATTAGTTTGGTATGGCGCACGAAGTGTTTTAGCCGAACACTTGACACTTGGAACATTAATCGCATTTATCATGTATATTGGAATGTTTTTTCGCCCAATTCGGATGATTGCTGATCGTTTTAATACGCTGCAAATGGGTATTGTGAGTTCGAGCCGCATTTTAAATATCCTAGATCAAAAAGAACAAATTCAAAATACAGGTCAAATTATTCCTCAAATCATTGAAGGTAATGTCAAGTTTGAAAATGTCTTTTTTGCCTATAATGAAGATAGTTATGTTTTAAAAGATATCTCTTTTAAAGTCAAAAAAGGGGAAACAGTTGCTTTGGTTGGGGCAACAGGAGCTGGAAAGTCTTCGGTTATTAATCTACTAAGTCGGTTGTATGAAATTAATCAAGGGCGAATCGAAGTTGATGGCATTGAAATTCATGATTACGAAATCTCAGCCTTACGGAGACACATTGGTGTAGTTCTACAAGATGTTTTTTTATTCTCAGGCTCAATTCGAGAAAATATTACATTAAATAATGCTGAGATTAGCGAGGAAAAAATATGGGAAGCGGCTGAATTGGTTGGCGCACGAAAATTTATTGAACGTCTTCCCGAAGGTTTCGATTATAAAGTTATGGAACGAGGTTCTACACTTTCAGTAGGGCAACGCCAACTCATTTCTTTTGTTCGAGCAATGGTTTATAATCCTTCAGTATTGATTTTAGATGAGGCAACTTCTTCAGTAGATACTGAAACAGAAGAACTTATACAAAAAGCCACCCAAAAACTAACTGAAGGACGGACTTCAATTGTAATTGCTCACCGCCTTTCTACAATTCGGAGTGCTGATAAAATTATTGTTTTGGACAAAGGTGAAATTAAAGAAATAGGAACTCATCAAGAGCTTTTGGCAAAAAACGGATTTTATGCTGACCTGCACCGAATGCAATACAAAGAATTAGTCGCTTAAATTTATTTCTTGCAAGTAAAAGTGAGGCTAAAACTCCAGACAGACGATTTTTTTGCTTATCTTTTGCCATTTTTGTGCAAAGACTAATCAATGCCAAAATACTTTAAGCAATTCTGTTATGGAGCAATTCCAACCCAATCCCTATTCACTTATTATTTCCGCTTCGGTAATTATCATCTTATCTTTCATTTACAAGGCTATCTCTAAGAAAATTAATATTCCTGATGCCGTTTTACTTATTCTGACAGGAATGATTGTCAAACAAGCCATGAACGTCCTAAAAATTGGAGAACCAAATTTATTCCCTGTTCCAGAAATTTTAGGAATCATTGGATTAATTATGACGATTTTAGATGCTACCTTACATTTAGAATTTGACCAGCAAAACTTATCAAAAATTGGACGATCTTTTGGAATGGCTTTTTTGGGTACAATAGGTACAGCCCTAGCTATTGCAGGTATTTTTTATTATCATTTGGATAGTTTAAATAATTTCAAGTTAAGTTTATTATATGCTATGCCTTTAGCCATTTTATCCGCTTCAATTGTTACTTCCAACATTGACCAGTTTACCAAAGAGCAACGACTTTTTCACCGTTATGAAAGTGCTTTTTCTGATATTATCGGTATTACAGCCTTCTTTATGTTACAGGATATTTTGTTAGTTTCTGAGACTACCAATGCTACTTCTGTGGGGTGGGGAAGCAATCTAATTTTAACTACAATCACTTCACTAATAACTAGTTATACGCTCATTTTTTTATTACAAAATGCTAAAGCAAATGTCCGGTTATTCTTGTTAATTTCTGTCGTTTTATTATTATATGCCATTGGGAAATTACTCAATCTATCATCATTAACTATCATTTTGATTTTTGGAATGGTGTTGAGTAATGGACACTTATTACTTAAAAGTTATCTTGGTAAATACATTAATCCAACTTCACTCAAAGAAATTCGAGACGATTACTCAGTTGTTACAATCGAAGCCAATTTTGTAGTACGTACTTTTTTCTTCGTAATTTTTGGTTTTTCAATCGTAGCTGCAGTGCTTTTTAAGCCTCAAATTATTCTAATTAGTAGTTTCATTTTAGTTAGTTTATATATAATTCGTTATATTCTATTTCAAATATTTGGACAAGATGAAACATCTCTGCAGGTCTATATGGCTCCTCGTGGTGTAATTACTATTTTGTTGTTTTTTGCAATACCACCCGAACTTAAAACAGATGCTTTTCAGATGGAAATTTTGTTTTTCATCATTACTGTTTCAGGGCTTTTAATGACTTATTCTTTACTGATTCAAAAGAAACGTCAAATCCATATTCATGCAGATGATGATAACGATTTGATTGCTCCACCCGATAGTATTTATCGTGGGTTCAAATACAAAGGTCCTATTTCATTAAATAAAGAAGGAGAAGCAAAAAAAGATAATTTTTAGTTCTTATCTTCCTTTTTTTTAGAAATTTATGCTTAGATTTTTTCAAAATTTCCTATTAAATAAGAAAGTATAGTATAGTTTTTGAAACAATTTTGAATACTATTTAACATTTTTGCTCGTAATTGAATAAAGAAAACCAAGAAACGAAATTAAATATGAAGAAACTACTCATTATGTGGTTAATGCTAGTAAGTGCATATGGATTTGCACAAACAGCAGAGGATTTTTATGACCAAGGAAAATCAGATTTTGACGACAAAAACTATACTGATGCAGTGCGTCTATTTGATAAATCATTAGATGAAAATCCTGATTTTTTGCCTGCATTATTCCATCGAGGTATCTCGAATTATCACCTCAACAATTTTGATAATGCAATTGGTGATTTTTCACGAGTCATTGATCTTGACCCCACAATGGCGGAAGCCTATTATTATCGTGCTATGTCCAAGGAAGCCAAAGGACAAAAGGATGGTGCTTATATAGATTATGAGAGTGCGACCATTTTGGACGATAAAAATACTGACTATTTCTTGAAAAAAGCCCAACTTGCTCAAAAACAAGAAGATAAGGTAGGTGCAGTTGTCGCATTCAGTAAGGCAGCTAACATTGCTCCTGATAATCAAGTTGCAGTAAATGGACGAAGGGATGTTTTCAAAACTTTGTCAAAAGATGAATTGGCAGATTTAGGTGAAATTGCCCCCGAATTGACAGCAGCAGCAGGAAAAGAATTCAAAAAATATGCTGATGATCCCAAAACAATAGAAATGCGAAAGTATATCCAAGAGCATAAATTTACGGATATGGCTGATGCTAAACGTTATTATCATCAGATTCAATACGGAAAAGGATTTAATCCTGGTAAGAAAACAGTGCTTATTAAGGAACTTAGAGTCAAAGCTCTAAAAGACTTATATGGTGAAGCTCCTTACAAAGAAGAGATTGAAGCCATGAAAATGGCAATTAATCAAAACTCGTGGTTACGTCCTGATGGCATGAATTATTATTTTAATTTAATTAAAAATAGCCCTAACTGGTTTACAGATGGTGTTCAGCGAAAACATATTTATTATTATTATAATGTTACTCGAAGTAAGGGTAAATCATATTACAATGTCAAGATGTATGCTGTAGTTAATAAAACTTCAAATGTTGTCTTTGCGACTAAAGTACGTGTCTATGAAGATAGCGTTAAACGAACTATCAAGGTTTTTGACTCACAAAATCGAGGGTATCGTTGGAAAACTTCTAGTACAGAATATTTGAGTGCTGAAACCATTACTGCTATTTCAACGCCTACTGAAATCAAAGAAGCAATCGAAGAAAAAATAACAGGTATTAATAAGGCTATTCAAACCGTAAAGGATTCTTTAGTTAAATCAAAGACTGAGGTAGAAATCAAGGTACCTGAAACCGATATTAAATCTGAAAATATTGGCAAGACCACTTTCGATATTACTTCAGGGATGGGAGCAAAAAAAGATACCAATCATGGCGTAAGTTCAAGTAATTATCAGAAATTCATCACGCCTAAAGATGCTTCTGAGAGTGCAGTTATCAAGTCAGCTTTGAATCGATTGATTTTAGATTACCCAAAAGTATTCCTTTCTAAATAATAAATTAAATTTTTATTTTAACTATAAACTTTCCAAGCAATCAGAACTTGGAAAGTTTTTTTATTGGCTTTATTTAAATTAATGTATGCATTGTTTTTCACACCTTATTAATCCATTTTAGTATTAGTTTAAAGATAACATTTTGGTAAACACAGAAAATTACTATTTAATAAATTTTTTTTGTTATAAAGAAATTCATTTTCGGTAGTTTGTCCTCTAAAAACTTCAGCTCCTGCGGCGATGGCAATAGCTTGTCCTGCAGCAGTATCCCATTCCATTGTAGGACCTTGTCGGTAATAAATATCGGCTTTCCCTTCAGCAACCATACAAAATTTCAATGAGCTACCTACTGCCATGAATCTCTGAATACCATAGTTTTGTAAGACAATTTCTTCTTCGGGTGAAGGATGAGACTTGCTTCGGACTGCAATTGCCGAAGAACGTTTTTGAGTTACAGCTGAAATTGGTAAAAAATCTCCTTCTTTTGTTTTTTTGAAGGCTTTTTTTGTGGAGTTTTCGATAATACCAACATAAGTAAGCTCCTGAACAGGAACATAAATTATTCCCAAGATAGGACGGTTATTTTCAATTAAAGCAATATTGACCGTGAATTCTCCATTGCGCTTGATAAATTCCTTTGTGCCATCCAAAGGATCAATAATCCAATATTTTTCCCAGCTCTTACGAGTTTGGTAATCTATTTCTTCTCCTTCTTCTGAAAGTAGCGGAATTGCAGGAAATTTCTGCGTTAAGGCTTCGGAAATAACTTGATGTGAGGCTTTGTCAGCAAGTGTTAGGGGTGAATTATCGGCTTTATATTCTGTACCAATATCAGCCGAATTATAAACTTTCATAATGGCATCTCCTGCCTGTTGAGCAATTTTTACAATCTCTCGAAAATTAATCATTTTGGTCTTTCTAAAAGGTTTAAAATTGTTTGATTTTATATCAAAAATGATTGTTTATTTCATAAAACCTACCATTTTTTGGTATAAACTGTTGCAAAACTTTGGTTACTTTGTTGATCTAAGTATTCATCATTAATAAAATGCCGAAGCTCTGATAAATGAAATGGAGTATCAATAATTTGACAATGCGTCACAGAGTACATTGTATTCACTTTAGGTTTTATAATTTGAGTGTCTTTTTCTTCAATATCAATTTGTCGTTTAACATATTCTGGTGGAGGATAGCGATCTGGGTATAAAATAATTTGGGTAATAATTCCTACAAATTCGACCATTCCTTGCGATTCAAAAGGGGCAAAATAGACAGGGCGTGCACCATGTAATTGAATTGCTAAGTCAGCATTTGACCAAACTTGTGCTGAAGTAAAGCTGATTTCCAAATCAGGAATCATCAGATGCAATTCAGTCGTATTTTCTAAAATCTGTCGTTCATAGCGTGTAAAGACAGCCACATTAGGAGTATTTTTGAGTTTTTCTAATAAGATGCGCCGCATTCGACTGGCGTGATTTCGATTATGAAATAAATTCATCGGTGCGAGGTTTGTAAATTTAATTGTTTACTTGATGTTTCATGTAATTATGGTACGATTGGTTTTGTTTTAATTTTTGATGAAAATAATTTAGAATTATTCGGCAAGAATTGTACCTAAAATTTCGAAAAAAGTTTGTGTTGTAATATTTGAAACCACAAAAGTTTTGAAGATTAGAGGTTATCTCTTACAAATTATGTAATTTTGCACCCTAAAAATTTCCAATCTCTGAAAAACGCTAAATATCAAGACATCATGACAGTTACACGATTAAAACGAAAAGCACGCCGTAATGTTAGCCGTGCTAAAAATCGGATTAAAAATATCAAACGATTGAATGCTAAGCCAACTATCAAAAATGTTGATGTTGAGGCAATTAAAAAATCTTTTGAAGAAAAAAAGCAAAACAGCTAGGTGTTTAATTCGATTTCTGGTAAATGAACGAGGCAGTCCCTTTTTGACTGTCTTTTTTTATGATTATGGTCAAAAAGCATGAAACTATTTAATATCATAAATCTGCAAAATACCTGTTAGTTGTTCTGTCTCATTTACTACTAATACAGAAGTAATTTTAAAATCAGTTAACAACTGTTCGGCATCAATAAGCATCGTAGATTCTTGTAAGGTTTTAGGTGATTTTGTCATAATTTTTTCAGCAACTAATCCTAATAAATTAGAATGTTTTGCCCAAGCACGGCGTAAATCTCCATCTGTAATAATCCCAATAGGTCGTTGATTTTCAGTCACTACAGCCAAGCCCAACTTTCCTTCAGTCATCTTAAAAATCATTTCTTTTATGGGTGTATTTTTCGCAACAATGGGTAAGTTTTGGGTCTGCATTTTATCCTTAACTTTAGTCAATAATTTTTTCCCAAGACTTCCACCAGGGTGAAAAAGTGCAAAATCTTCGGGTTGGAATTTTCGCATTTCCATTAATGTAACAGCTAAAGCATCTCCCATAGCCATTGTTGCTGTAGTCGAGGAAGTTGGAGCTAAACGAAGTGGACAAGCTTCTTCTAATACATTAGTATTCAGAAAGTAATCTGCATTTTTAACTAATACTGAATTCGCATTTCCTGCCATCGCCACAATTATATTTCCGTTACGCCGAACTGATGGAATCAGGCGAATAATTTCTTCGGTTTCTCCCGAATTAGATAAACCAATAAAAATATCTTCAGGTTTGAGCATTCCTAAATCTCCATGAAAAGCTTCTGCGGGATGCAGAAAAAAACTAGGTGTGCCTGTACTGGCTAATGTTGCTGAAATTTTTTTTCCAACTAATCCCGATTTTCCCATTCCACAAATAACAACTCGACCTTGACAAGTCAGAATATCTTCTATAACCTTCTCAAAATCAGTTGTTAATAATTCACTAAGTCGAGCTACAGCATTTGCTTCAATACGAAAAACTTTCTGAGCAATATCAAGGGTATTCATAGATTTAAGCATCTTTTAAGACATTGATTCGAGTGCAAAGATGCGAAAATTGTCTATCTTTCACACTTCAAAAATTTATCGAATTTTTATTGTTATATCATTCAAAAAAATTAATAAAAAATGATTGTAGTTACAGGTGCGGCGGGATTTATTGGGAGTGCATTGGTCAGTTTTTTAAACCAAATGGGAGAAACCGATATTTTAGCAGTAGATGATTTTTCACGTCCTGATAAGAACAAAAACCTTGACCATAAGCAACTTATAGAAAAAGTAGAACGCTTTGATTTCCTAAAAAGATTTGCTGAATTCGCTCCAAAAATTCAATTTGTTTATCATCTAGGTGCGCGAACTGACACTACCGAATTTGATTATACAATTTTTGAAAAGCTAAATATTTCTTACACACAACAAATTTGGAAAAATTGTACTGATTTTCAAATTCCATTGGTTTATGCATCTTCGGCAGCAACTTACGGATTAGGAGAATTAGGTTATCAAGATTCAGAAGAAATTATTACCCAACTAAAACCTTTAAACCCTTACGGACGCTCTAAAAATGAAGTAGATATTTGGATTCTTGACCAAATTAAGGTACAAAAGAAACAACCTCCTTTTTGGGCTGGACTCAAATTTTTTAATGTTTATGGCGCAAATGAGTACCATAAAGGACGAATGGCATCTGTTATTTTTCATGCCTTTAATCAGATTCAAAAAACAGGGGGTGTAAAACTTTTTCGTTCTCATAATCCTGATTTTCAGGATGGTGAACAACTTAGAGATTTCGTTTATGTTAAGGATGTAGCAAAAGTTTGTCTTTTTTTGAAAGAAAAACAATCTAATTCAGGTTTATATAATTTAGGAACAGGAAAAGCACAAACCTTTTTAGCCTTAGCACAAAGTACATTCCGAGCATTAGATATTCCAGAAAATATTTCATTCATTGATACACCCCTTGATATTCGAAACAAATATCAATATTTCACAGAAGCTGATATGACTAAACTAAGAAATATTGGTTATAATTCATCATTTATATCGTTAGAAGATGGAACTTTTGATTATGTAAAAAATTACTTAAAGAGCCATAAATATTTATAAAATTGATTATTCATTACAATGTGTTTGTATTTGAGCAGTAGCAGGAGCATAGTTTAGCCTTTGAGCATCTCGAAAACTGGCACAAGCCTTATCTTTTTGATTTAAGTTGAGCTGTGCCATTCCTCTATTAAAATATGCGTCTGCATAATTGGGATTCATACGCAAAGCATGATTATAACTCTCAATAGCTTTGGAGTAATCTTGAAGATAAAAATACGTATTTCCGAGATTATAATATGCTCCTAACAAGGGTTCTAACTCAATAGAGGTAATGTAATATTCTATTGCTTTTTTAAAGTTTTTTTGATTAAAATACACATTAGCCTGATTATAGAAATCAATATTAGTTTCAGGAGATTTTGCCATAATTTGCTCTGTTTGGTTTATTGTTCTCTTAGGGGTAACTCCTTGACAATGTTGTTGTAACATCTGTTTTGCATTTCCGAAACCTAAATCTAATGATTTTTGAAAATCATAACAACCTTCTGATTTTTGATTCAAATTCAACCTTGCTATTCCTCTATTAAAATAACCTTGCGAATTATTATCATTTAATTGAAGTAAAGTATCATAGTTTGAGATGGCTTGTGCATAGTTTTGAAGATGAAAATACGTGTTTCCTCGATTATAATAAAAGAAAGGTTTTATTGGACCCATACTAATTGCTTTGTCATAATCATTAAGGGCATTTTGATAATCTTTTAATTCAAAATAGCAGTTAGCTCGGTTATAAAAGGCATCTGTATAATAAGGGAGAACTTTAATAGATTGTGAGTAATGGTCAATTGCTTTTTGGTAATTTTTTGATTTATATTCCCAATTACCTAAGCCATACCAACCCTGTGCTGCCTTAGGATAATGTTGCACCACATTTTGCCAAACAGTGTAGTCGTTTTCCCAAACTTGAACTTGTTGAAATGTATAAATCCCGTAAAATAATAAATAACAAATCATGCCAGAAACTATACCAATTAATAAGTTTGGTTTTCGCTCAACTGTCCAGATAAGTATATAAGCTATAATAAAAAACACGCCTACTGAACAAACATAAGTATAACGATCATTAATTAATGAGGTTGTAACTGGAATGACTAGGTGAAGTGTTAATATAATATTGAAGATGAAGAACATAATACCAAAAGCAAGATGTTTTTGCTTTTTTAAACTGTATAAGAATAGAATAAATATTAGTACAATTGGTATAGTAAAGACCCAATATTCAATAGGCATTTCTTGTCTCAGATTAACAGGATATGGATAAACCAAGGACAATTTGTGAGGAATAATCAATCGTAAAATATATTCACATAAACCATAACAAGCGTACACAAAACGCTCTATTAAAGGATAATTCATTACTGTATTTTTAACAGATAGAATACCACCAGAATCTCCTGTTACAACCTCATTTTTAAATAAATTAGAAATCATACCTAAACCTCCACCCCAATAAAATGATAAGGCTAAAAATGGTATTTTTTCAATAATTACACGAATTTCCTTAAAATCTTGCTTGCTATAATAATCTACAGCTATCAAAGAAATAGATAAAGGAACTGCCATTGCCTTTGAAATAAGTGAAAAATAAAACAAGATAAAAGTTATTCCATACCATAAATAATTTTTCGTCTTTAAATATTTAATATACATAATCAAAGATAAAAAATAAAAAAAGGCATATAAAACATCTTTTCGTGCCATTATCCAAGCAATAGCCTCCACATGCATGGGATGCAAAGCAAAAGCTGCACTCGTAAATAATGCTCCCCAAAACGACTGATTCGAATTAAAATAAAACTGAAGTAACTGTTTAACAAAGATAAAAACTAACCATGTATCTAATAAATGTAAAACTAAATTTACAAAGAAATGTAAAAAAGGTACTTCTTGACCGAAATAGTACACCAACATATGCGAAAAGTGAGTTAAGGCATGAGACTCATTAGTAAAAACATGCTGTACGTTTTCTATGGTGAGGGCTAAGTATGGGTAACCCATTAAAAAATCGGAAAGGTCATATTCAGTAAGAGTATTATTCCATATTGGGAGATAAAAAATACAAGTAATTGTTAATAGAATAATGATATAGTAGTTTTTAGGGGTTATTTGCTCAATTTTTTGTATTAAACTCTTGGAATGGGAGTTATCTAAAGTAGTGTTTTTTTGAAACATGATTTTAATTGTATCAATTTTTAAATAATTTATAAAAATTAGTATTATGAAAGTAGCTGTTTTGTTGCTTAGTTTATTAGTCTGGCAAGATACACCAAGTAAAATTATGATTAAGATTTCTGACTATGAGGGAGAGCCAACTCCTGCTAAAATAGAAATTTATCAAAAAAAAAACTTGCTTGTATTGGAAAAAGGGAAAAGCAATTATGAAACTAAACTTATCAAAGGCAAATATCGTCTCAGAATCTTTGCTTGTGATACGATTACTGTACCTATCAGCATCTGGAATAAAGAACATGAATATCAAATTGCTGTTAAAACGGACTGCTATTAAGTTTGATTATTGTATGAATCCAATACGGTCAAATCGAATTGAACCTGTTTTAGGATGAATAGAGAACCAACGATAAATTGCTTTTCCAATAATGTGATTTTCAGGGACAAAACCCCAAAATCGAGAGTCAGGTGAATTACGGCGGTTATCTCCCAAAACAAAATAATAATCTTGTTGAAAAGTATAATTTTCCATAAATTCTTGAGCTAAAAATAAGGAATCATTCCGAATTTCAACATGGGATAACCTCTCATATTTTAAAATAATAGATTCGTAAAGAGCTAATTTTTCGGGAGTTAGTAGAATACTCATTCCTTTTTGTGGAATTTTAATAGGACCCAAATTATCTGCATTCCATGAAAAATACGAGGAATGAGGAAAGATCTTTTCATTTTGTCCTGTACTCTCTGAAGGCTCAATAATGGGAGTAATCTTATGACAATAAGCTGATTGTCTGAGTTTTCCTAACATTTTTTTATTTAGCTGTGCTATCAATTTATCCTGAAAAGATACAATTTCCGAGATACCCAATTCTTTTAACTGGTCTGGTACAATTCCATTTTTCAATATAATTAAGTATGGATTTTGAATAAAGGAAAGTGTTTGGGCAGGTTGATTATTTCGAAAAACTTCTCCTTTTTTTATTTCTAAAGTATCTCCCGCCAACCCAACACAACGTCCAATAAATGGTGTTTTTTGGTCAATGGGGTGATAAGTTTCAGGAGGATAATTGAAAGTAATAACATCGTTTTCAGAGATTTGAGATAAAGCAGGAAGTCGAAAAATAGGCAATTGAATCCAGTCTAAATAAGCAGGAAAATGACCTATTTTTTGATGAGTCAAAGGAATTTGTAAGGGAGTTGCAGGAGTTCTTGCTCCATAATGTAATTTACTAACCAACACAAAATCCCCCGAAAGAAGAGTGCTTGCCATATCTGAAGTAGGCATCGTAAAAGCTTCGAATAATAGCCATTTCAGAAAAATAGCAACTATAAAAGCCTTTAAAAACGTATCCAAAAAATCACGTAAGGTGTTTTTTTTCTGATGGACATTTGGTTTCTGTCTTAACGTAAATCCCATCTCTTTTGAGAATCAAATTAATGCCAAATACTACTTTAACAATCGACATTGTAAGTATTTAATTTTATGACCTTCCTTTGTAAATTGTTTTTCGTATCGTGTGGTGATACCATGATGGAGGTCATATAAGGGAGATTCATATAAATCAGCAGTCTGTACTAAATTTTCAATTTTTTGTGTTTTTAACACTTCTAGGGAATATTCATATAAGCCTGTATTATCTGTTTTTAGATGTAATATTCCTTCATTTTTGACAATTTTTCGATAACTATCCAAAAATCGAGGATGTGTCAATCGGCGTTTGGCATCTTTCTTTTTAGGACGTGGGTCAGGATGAACCAACCAAATTTCGGAAACTTCATCTTCAGCAAAAAACTTTTCCAAATCGTGAATTAAGGTACGTAAGAAAGCCACATTTTGTAAATTATTTTCTTGAGCAAAAGTACTGCCTTTCCAAATTCTATCTCCCTTAATGTCTATTCCAATAAAATTTTTATCGGGATAAACTTGAGCAAGCCCAGTAGTGTATTCCCCTCTGCCACAAGCCAATTCTAACACAATTGGGCTTGAATTTTCGAAAAAGGTATGCCAATTTCCTTTAATCGTCTCAAAAAGCGGTTTTCCTGCTTCTAAGACATTTTTTGCCTTTGCATTTGCCGCAAATTTGTAAAGTTTTTGCCGTGCCACCGTTTAAATTTTCTCTAAAATCAATGAAAATAATACTCAAAATTGAGTTACAAAGATAATTCATTTCTGAAAAAATCGCTCTGGTCAAATTATTTTTCCAAATGAGTCTCTAAATATTTTTGGATATGCCGAAAATAATTTTCCTCTAATCCAAAAACAGTTACTTCATAAATAATAGAATCATGATTTTCAGTTATAAATTTAATTTTGGGTTCGTGCATAATCGAAGTCCAAGGAGCGATCAATGCCAATTGACGAATTTGTTGAATGGCATTGGACGATTTTTCAGGCGTAATTTTAACTTGAAAAGTTCGACTTTTTAGTAATGTACCAGCTCCAATTCGAGTAAGCATCGTATCAGAAACCGTGCTGAATGGAATCACAGTGCTTTGTCCATCATCGCCTTCAAGTGTCATTGAAAAATGACCGATTCGTTGTAAAACTCCCTCAAAATCTTGAACCCGAAGACGATCCCCTAATTCGAAAGTTTGCGAAGAACGTAACATCATTCCAGCTACGAAATCACGAACAAAAAACCATGAAAGCCAACCCACAGTTACCACCAATACCATCAAAATTCCAACAGAATAAAAAAGTTTATCTTTGAAAATCAGCGAGATAGCTAATAAAACAAATAACAGCCAAGTAAGTCCTTCAAATGCGGGGATTAAACGGCTGAGTTCTTCAAAGCGAGAAAATTTACTCAAGGAAGTTCCTAAGAAATTTTTTAAACGGCGCATTCCCAAGAATAAAAGTACACCTAGCCCTGTAAAAACAAAGAGGTTAAATTCTGAAACATCAGGGTTAAATTCCATCGTTTATTCGAATCAAAAGGTGGAGAACTATCGTAGATAAAGCCTAAAGATAAAGAATTAGAGGAAAATAATACCAAAAAAACGAGGAAAGAAGTCTATAATTTTGAGTCCTTATAATTTGAACCCAATAACTAAAATATCATCTGTTTGACGGTTATCGCCTTGCCAGTTTTTGAGGGTCTCATGAAGCACTTCTTTTTGTTTGGCAAAAGGATAATGATGAATTTCAAACAATAATTGTTGGAAACGTTTTCGCATAAATTTTCGATTTTCTTCCCCTCCAAATTGGTCTTGAAATCCATCCGAAAAAAGATAAAAAGTAGGAGATTCTGTTTCAAATCTTAGGGTATGTGTCGTGAAAGGAGAGGCAGTATTTTTCCAACCTCCAACCGACTTACGGTCTCCTTTGATTTGAATTAATTGTTGTACTTCATCCTCAGATTTGACATACAAGAGTGGGTTTTTCGCTCCTGCAAAACGGATAGTTTGGCGGTTTGGTTCGATGACACAAAGTGCAATATCCATCCCGTCACGAGTTTTATTTTTGGTCTGTTTGAGCATATACCGAATGCGCTCATTAAGGCAATGTAAAATTTCGGCAGGATTATGCATCTTCTTGACTTTCACAATACTATTCAACTGTTCCATACCAACCATACTCATAATTGCTCCTGGGACACCATGCCCTGTACAGTCTGCTGCCACTAAGATGAGCCTACCTTCGATTTCTTCGAACCAATAAAAATCACCACTTACTTTCTCTCTGGGTTTTAGAAAAATAAAGGACTCAGGAAGATGTCTTTGAATTTTCTTGGTACTCGGTAAAAGCGCACTTTGGATGCGTCCTGCATAACTCAAACTTGCCATAATATTACGATTTTGACGTTCGATTTCGCTATTCGCTACCTGTAAAACTCTGGCTTGTTGAGCAATTTGGACGCTTTTTTCTTCGATATGTTGTTTTTGTTTACGGATACGCCTTCCTGAAATAATAGAAATAGCAGAAATTGCCAACAAAAGTGCTGAAATCAGGAGTAGTGCTACCATTTCAATAAACTTCTGGCGACGTTCTTCTTCGACCTGAATTAGTGTTTTGTTATAAGCAGTATTTAGTGAATCTTTTTCATCAATAATAATTCCAATACGATTACTTACACCTTGTGTTTTGGCTTGGGCTTCTTGGTAAGCAAGTTCATTACTCACTAAGGTTTGTTGTAAACGCTCCAAATCTTGTTTTAAAGTTTGACGTTCTCTTGAGGTCAGTTTCGCAGATTTTAGTTCTAAGTTAATACGATCAATTTCGGTTCGCACTTTAGCATTATCTTCAGAAAGGATTTGTTTTTCCATTTCTAACTCATTGATAATGAGGTTAAAGTATTGTTTCAGAAGCCGAATACTATCCTGAGATGATATCCGAAGCGCATTAGACAAAACAGTATCTAATTGTGGTGGTTTTGGTTTGGCAGAAGCCATTGGTGCATTTAAAAACCAATCTTCTTGCCCAAAACTTACAGAAGTAGTAGTAACCCCAAAAAACCAAAAAATTACCCAAAACTTTAGCGAAAATCTTAGCGTTTGAATGGGCATATTTATTTATTAAAAGGATAAGAAAATAATAATTTAGTATGCTATTTATTGGTTAATTTAAATTATTTGTTGTTTGATAGGGATGTAGTACCTGTGTTTGTTTCGTTATTCCTTTTCGGATTTCAACTTGATTTCCTTGTTGAATACCTAACTCAACAAGTCGCTTTTCAAGCTGGTTATCAGAACTTTTTATATAAATTTGTGTAGTTTCTCCGATACGTTCTACACACGTCATTGGCAAAAACAAAGTCGTTTGGGGACGTATCGGAATTTGAGTATTAGCTGTCATACCTACTCGTGTCTTTGAGTTTGGTGTTGTTGGTGCAAACTGAATTTGAACCTGATAACCTTTGCTTTTTTCGGATAACGAAATAATTTGCTCAATTGTACCCCAATAGCTTTCTTTTTCAAAGGAAAGCAAAATTTTCGCCGAATCGCCCTTTGAAAGCCAATTTATCTTCAAATTTACCTCAGAATTTACATTTTCTGTCTTGGCTTCAAATACAAATTGTTGAACATCCTGAATTTCTGCCCAAACTTTAGGCAAATTACTAGGCTCTAACTTGGAAGATACAGAATCTGGCTTAGAAAAACGCTCATTTTCAGTAACATAAATTTTCTGTATAACTCCCGAAGTAGGAGCAGTAATTTCAATAGGAGTACTATTTTCTTCTAAAATTCGTAAATTATCCTCTAATTGTACTACCTCAAAACGAGCTTTTTGGAGTTCTTGGGCTTTAGCCTGATAGAGATTGCCTAAATCGGAGGCTTTAGTAGGAGTGCTTTTTTTTGCCTCAAGCCATTGGTTTTTAACTTGTTCGGATGTTTTCTTTATCACAGAGAGTTGATTCTTGGCTTTCTGCAAAATTTGATTCAAACTATCCGACACAATGACAAATTCTTGAGGAAGAATTTGAAATAAAACTTGTCCTTTTTGAACAAAATCTTTTTCATAAACCAAAATTTCGAGCATTTGCCCTGCTAAGTTGGGGCGAATTTCTAGCATTTTTCCTGCCCGAATCACTCCTGTCATCTCAAGAGTATCAGAAACAGTCATTTCTTCGGGCAATACAAAAACACGAGCCTCATTTTTCGGATTTTCAGCACATCCTCCTAAAAACCAAATGACTCCTAAGCAAAATACACAGAGATACAAATGATAATGATTCCACATGAAAAATGAGATTACTTATACTAAGAGAGGCAGGGAAGTGAAATTTATTTCATAATATTTGGTAAGTATAGTTTATTTTTTTGGGATTTTCTTTGGCGCAATCATAACGCTCATCCGTTTACCTTCAAGGCGAGGCAATTGTTCAACCTTACCATGCTCTTCGAGTGCTTGAGCAAATTTAAGCAACAAAATTTCACCTCGTTCTTTGAAGACGATGGTACGCCCTGCAAAGTGAACATAAGCTTTAACTTTATTACCTGATTCAAGAAAACTCATTGCATGCTTCAATTTGAACTGAAAGTCATGGTCGTCCGTATTTGGACCAAATCGGATTTCTTTAACTACAGTTTTATGGGCTTTAGCTTTGAGTTCCTTTTGCTTCTTTTTTTGTTCATATTTGAACTTAGAATAATCAATGATTTTACAAACAGGAGGAGTTGCTTTGGCGGAAATTTCCACTAAATCCAGTCCTTGTTCTCTAGCCATTCCAAGGGCTTGTCGTGTAGGATAGATTCCAACATCTACATTATCGCCTACTAGACGAACTTCTGGCACACGGATTCGTTCATTGATGCGGTGCTTATCTTCGGTTCGTCTTCGATTAAGATTTCTACGTTTACTTCGTGGTTTAATAGTATTTATAGTTTTAGAAACAGTAAAATTTTTTTGCTATACAAATATAAGTAATTTTCTAGTTTTGGTGAAATTTTTCTATAAAATTTCAAGGCTTCTATGAATTTTATGGAATTCTGAAGTCAGATAAGTTTAGATATTTTATTTCCTAAATTTTCTTAAAGTCTATCCTCAAACTCTTAAAATAGTCAAAAGTACGACAACTCTTGTAAATAAAATTTCGTTCCAAATTTAGAAAAGGTAAAAACTTTCAAATTAACAGTGATTTAAAATAAAATCAAAATTTTTCTTGCTTTTTTATGCAAAAAAACTTACATTAAGGAAAAGTTTCAAACCATGCCGTAATTTTTATGACTTTTTTGATGGTTCAACTTCTAAATTTAAAAAATGTATGAAAAGCTTCAAGGATAACTCAGGTGTACAAATTAGGTCAGGACAACTTATTCGTTATCAAGGAGATGTTGTCTTACGTGTCGTGAGTCGAGGTCATATTTTATTTGGAATTCCTGTCAAAGGAAAATATGACCGTGTGCCATTGGAAGTACTTTGTGATGGGAAAGATGTTTGTGAGAATGTGGATGTCTTAGCAAAAAGACCTTTAAAGTAACTTAAAACCAAAGGGTTATGAAAAAACAAAATATGTTGATAATTTTTTCAGCATTCTATAAGCCAAAAGGCTTATTACCGATAAAATAAAGTCAGATGTAAGGTTTGTATTTATTTTGTCGGTTCTGATAATCACTAAAAACTATTGATTATCAATTTCATACCAGTAAATTGAGTAATCTACTGATATGAAATTGAGATATTTATTCAAAAATTTACCAAGTTTCTGCATTTTTAACTCGGTCATTAAGTTCAGCATAAAGTTTTGTACGAGTTTCTTGGATAAATTCTTTGATATTTTCCAAAGGAATAATTTGTTTTTTACCCTCCGAACGAATTTGTGCTTCAAGACCTCCATTTTTCAAAGAACGTTTCGAAATCGTCAATTGAATCGGGATTCCAATTAATTCAGCATCTTTAAACTTGACCCCAGGGGAAGCTAATTTTTTATTTCGGTCATCGAATAAAATATCTACTCCATCCGCTTTCAAATCTTCGTAAAGTTCAATCGCTTTTTCTGCTAAACCTTCTGTATTGTCCAATAATGCTGTGAGTATCACCTCATAAGGAGCTATAGAAATTGGTAAGCATAAGCCTTTTTCATCATTGTATTCTTCACACAAGCAAGCCAATAAACGTCCCACACCAATGCCATATGACCCCATGATAATTGGTTTAGGAACTCCATCCTTATCCATGAAAACCGCTCCAAGTGCTTCAGTGTATTTTGTTCCAAGTTGGAAAATATTACCAATTTCCACACCCCGAACTGTCTTCAAAGGATAATTTTCTTCAGAAATAGGACAAAATGCGCCTTCGTAAGCGGAAACAATATCTCCGACAATATCCGCCTTATAATCTCGTCCGTAACAAGAATTAATGACGTGATAATCCGTTTCATTTGCACCAATTACCAAATTATTCGTATTGGCAACCAAATCATCCACAATCACAATACTTTTTTCACGGTCAATATCCATCGGTGAAGCATAGCCTGCTACTGACCCAATAGAAGCAATTTCGGCTTCGGTTGCAGGTTCTAAATTGGTGAATTTACCCAATTTCTGAATTTTGATAGGATGAGCTTCCATATCGCCCCGAACTACCGTTACAACTACTTTAGTTTCTTCTTCAATTTTGGTAGAGAAAAAGACCATTTTAGCGCAATCTTGTGCCGTAACTCCCAAAAATTCAGCTACATCAGTAATTGTTTTTGTTTCTGGAGTATGAACTTTTTCGAGAGGTTTAGGCTCAATTTCAGGATAAATTTTCTTAATCGTAGCTACTTCTTTGTTGGCTTTATACCCACTTTCTTCACAAATGAAAATGGTATCTTCTCCAATATCCGTAACGTACATATATTCGTGTGCTACTTTTCCACCCATCATCCCCGTATCACTTAAAATTGAAATGGCAGGTAATCCTGTTCGGGTATAAATTCGATGGTAAGCATTGTAGTGGGCAATATACTGTTTTTCAAGTCCTTCGTAAGAAGTATCTAAAGAATAACTATCTTTCATCGTAAATTCTCGAACACGAATTAAGCCACTCCGAGAACGAGGCTCATCCCGAAATTTGGTATAAACTTGATACACCAATTTAGGAAGCTGTTTGTAGGTATCAATTTCGGTGGTACATAAATGGGCTACAATTTCCTCATGGGTCATCGCCAAAACCATATCACGCTCATTACGGTCTTTGAAACGAACTAAAGAGTCATCAATTTCGTACCAACGATTGGTTTTTTGCCAAATTTCGGCGGGGTGAACAATTGGCATACAAACTTCATCACCTCCAATGGCATCCATTTCTTCCCGTAGGATTTGCTCAATTTTTCGAAGGCTTTTTTGTCCGTAATGTAAGTAACTGTAAATTCCAGCTGCCAACTGCCGTACATAACCCGCCCGAAGCATTAAATTCGAGGAGATTACATCAGCATCTTTTTGATCATCTCGTAAAGTTTTTCCGAATATATTGGATAGTTTCATTTATCAAATATTTAAAATCTATGTTTTAACCCAATTTTGGGTAAAAGTTCGAATTTTTTTAGAGGTGCAATAATTACAAAAAAATGTGGAAATTTTTTAATAGTTCTAATAATAAATCCTAAAATATTAAAATTGAGCTAGTTGTAAGCTATTTTATTGTACTTGATGTACCAAAGTTTTAAATCTATGTAACTCATAACACCTTCGTTTACTCACAAACTAATAGCAATGAAACAGTAGGATCAAAATATTCATCTCATTCCAAAATCTTTATATTTCTGAAATTTAGTTTGACACTAACTTCTAAACAATATCCTTTATGTAACTACTTCACTTAAAACCAATTTCTTAAAAAAAGATTATCATCAGATAATTTGAATTCATAAGAAAATTTCAAAACTAGTTACATAATGAATCTTTTTCAATTATATTAAATAAGCCCTACAACAAACTTATCAACTACTTTAGACTTGATATTTCTTTAAAATAGGCTTTTTTTAGATTATTGACTTTCAAATAATTACAAAAAAATCCTTTCAAAGGGTTTGGAGTAAAAAGAGCTTATGGACTATTCTATTAAGAATCATTGATAATTTTTCTTGATAAATCTTCGACCACACAAAAAGCATCCGTTCTCATCTTCTTACTTTGTTGATTTAAATTTTGATTCAAAACTTAGGTAAACCCAGTCTTAGTGACTTAAAATTTTGCCTGAAATTTCCAACCGTCTTATTTTTTACTATTTTTACTGTTTAAACGCTGTTTGTTTAGTAATAAATTATGGAAGAAAATAGCATAGAAACTACTGATTATCAAGAGGAAAAAATCAAACATACTGATGCAATTCCTGTATCAGGAATGTATGAAAACTGGTTTTTAGATTATGCGTCTTATGTCATTTTGGAGCGTGCTGTACCTGCCTTAGAGGATGGTTTGAAACCCGTACAACGCCGTATTTTGCACTCCATGAAGGAAATGGATGATGGCAGATTTAATAAGATTGCTAATGTCATTGGACATACTATGCAATACCATCCACATGGTGATGCTTCAATTGGAGATGCTATCGTAAACCTTGGGCAAAAGGATTTACTTATTGATACTCAGGGAAATTGGGGTGATATTCGGACAGGTGATAATGCTGCAGCAGCTCGGTACATTGAAGGACGTTTGTCCAAGTTTGCACTCGAAGTTTTGTTCAATCCACAAACTACCGCATGGCAACTTTCTTACGATGGACGTAAAAAAGAACCCATTACTTTGCCTGTCAAATTTCCTTTATTACTGGCGCAAGGAGTGGAGGGAATTGCTGTTGGTTTGGCAACTAAAATCATGCCTCACAATTTTGGTGAATTATTGAAGGCTTCTATCCAAATCTTACAAGGTAAGGAAACTCAAGTTTTTCCCGATTTTCAGACAGGAGGTATGATTGATGTAACAAATTATAATGATGGTTTACGGGGTGGAAAGTTACGAGTTCGGGCAAAAATCGAAGAATACGACCGCAAAACTCTGGTTATCAAAGATATTCCTTATACGACTACCACAGGTAGCTTAATGGATTCCATCGTAAAAGCAAATGACACAGGTAAAATCAAAATCAGAAGAGTAACAGACAACACAGCAAAAGAAGTCGAAATTTTAGTTACTCTTGCGCCAAATACTTCACCAACCGTTACGATTGACGCACTTTATGCTTTTACGGATTGTGAAGTAAGCATTTCGCCCAATTCTTGTATTATCGTTAATGAAAAACCTAAATTTCTAGGAATCAGTAAAATACTGAAAATTTGTACCCAAAATACTTTAGCGTTATTACGCCAAGAATTAGAAATTCGGAAAGCCGAATTAATGGAGAAGTTGTTGTTTTCTTCCTTAGAAAAAATATTTATTGAAAATAAAATTTATCGGGATATTGAAGAAGCTGAAACGTGGAAATCTGTTTTGCATATAATTGATAAGAGATTAGAACCATACAAGCCAGACTTCTATCGAAAAATTACCCAAGAGGATATTATTCGATTGACAGAAATTAGAATTAAGCGAATTTCAAAATTTGATACCTTCAAGGCTAACGAGTTAATGGAGAACCTAATACAAGAACTCCAACAAGTCGAATTTAACCTTGAAAATTTAGTTAACTATGCCATTAAATATTTTAAAAATTTACTCCGAAAATATGGAAAAGGACGAGAACGAAAAACTGAAATTCGAGGGTTTGATACTATCAATGCTGCAAAAGTAGCCGCAAATAATCAGAAGTTATATGTTGATTTTCAGGAGGGTTTTATTGGTTACGCACTCCGAAAGGCGGAATTTATTGCTGAGTGTTCAGATATTGATGATATAATTATCTTTTTCAAGAATGGGACATTCAAGGTCGTTAGAATCGCAGAAAAATTATTTGTTGGTAAGGGTATTTTACATATAAGTGTATTTAATCGGAACGATAAACGTTTGGTTTACAATTTGGCTTATTTGGATGGTAAAACAGGTATTTCCTATGTAAAACGTTTCCAAATTGGTGGGGTTACCAGAGAACGAGAATACACCTTAACAACTGGTGAAAAAGGTTCAAAAATTTTGTATTTTACGGTGAATCCAAATGGAGAAGCTGAAATAATTACAGTCAAATTAACACAGGGTTCTCGTGCTAAAAATAAAGTATTCGATTATAATTTTGCCCAATTAGCTATTAAAGGAAGAAATGTTAAAGGCAATATTTTGACTAAACAACCTATTAAATCTCTGAGAATCAAATCAGAAGGAATTTCAACTTTAGGAGGAGTATCCATCTATTTTGACTCAAATACAGGACGCTTGAATACTGAAAAACGTGGAAAGGCTCTGGGAACTTTTGATGGACAAGACCGTATTTTAGCCATTTATAAAAATGGAACTTATGAAGTGACTGATTTTAATTTGACTAACGGATACGATTTAAATGATTTAGAATCTATTCAAAAGTTTGATAATGAACAAGTTATTACAACAGTTTATAAAGATGGAGAAAGTAAGTCATTTTATTTAAAGCGATTTCAAATAGACACTAAAACCTTGAACAAATCATTTAACTTTACAAGTGAAGCTCCTCGTTCGCAAATGCTTCTTGTCAGTTTAGAAAATGAACCTTCCATTGAAATCACTTATCAAATTAGTCGAACTAAAACTACAAAAGAAATCTTGAAACCAAGACAACTTACTGATATACAGAGTCGTAAATCAAAGGGCAGAAAATTACCAAATCAGCAAATTAAAGAAGTTTCTTTAATAAAAGATGCTTAGAAGATTAAGTAATATTTTCTTAAAATAAGCAAAAATTAAATAAATATAACATGAATCCTACACGGCTTAGTTTTGAGATAGAAGATATTTTAGAAGCTTTTCAATTAGAGCGAAAAATCAATAATTCCACATTAAATCATTGGTTACAAGCCACTTTTGAGCTTAGTGAGTGGAATAAATTGATTTTGGAACAAAAACGTCAACTTTTGCAAGAAGAAGGTGATTTTTGGAATGAGGAGGAGTTAAAAATGAATTTTTTGGCTTTTTTATTTGAGGCGGCTCAACTTCATGAAAAGAATCGATTTAAACTTTTTTTTGAGCGTCCCTTACAAGCTAATTTTAATGGTTACGATTTAAAAGTGGTTTGTGATGCATTAATTGCCACACCAAAGGGTATTGGAAAGCCAAAAAAACCTTTTTTTTTCTTACAAGAATTCAAAAAACAAAAAAATGCAACTGATCCAGAGGCTCAAATGCTAACGGCAATGCTCATCGCACAACACAAAAATCAAAATCAAAATCCAATTTATGGTGCATGGGTACAAGGAAAATATTGGACATTTACAACTTTACAACAAAAAAATTATAATGTGAGTATTTCACTTGATGCTTCTAAAACAAAAGATTTATATCAAATCATTTATGCCTTAAAGCAACTTAAAATACTTATAATCAAACAACTAGAATCTAAGTAATTCATCTTTTTAAAGATAGCTCTCTAATATCTGTACTGCCTCAACTCCCGAATCTACTGCCTCGAAAAATAAAGGCAAGCGCCCTGAATCTACACCAGCATAAACTAAATTTTTATTACTCCTATTAGTATTTTTATTTTGAAATAAATAACCTGAATAAGGAATTGGCATAGCATGTCCCATTACTTTTAGAAAAGATTTATTTAATTTTTTCTCTAAATAAGACTGTTTTACTTGAAAATGTGACGCAATTTTTAGTAATGTGTTTTCAATAATTTTCGAAGCATATTTTTCAATTTCTCGAAGCTGCTTACGCTCTGATTCTGCCAAACAATAATAAGCACTTAGCACCCTATAATTCTTATTATCAGTATATTGTGAAAAAGAGTCTACAAATCCTAAGAAGCCTTTTTTACCTGTTAAAATTTCATTTTGCCAAAAAGCTTCGTCATTAAACGTATTTTTATCAAAAACTAAATTAACTACTAACCAAGGTGCATAACGATTTGAGGCAAATAATGAAGCATCTTCAGGATAAATATATTTTAGAGCGTGTTTATGCCCTGCATAAATTATTTTCTTTACCTTAAAAAATACAATTTCTTTTTTTACGACATCTACTACCTCAACCGTAAAACCTGTTTTTGTTTCTGTAATTTTTTTGACTAAGTGATTTAGAAAAATAGAATCATTAGGAAAGTACTGGACAAACTTCCGAATAAAATACGAATTCCCTTCAGGTGGAGAAAAATCAGTAAAGCGATCATCACTATATCTTCGACCAGCATAATAAAAAAGTCCTGCCATTGCTGAAATTTCTTCAGAAGTTCCTCCAAAATCATCAATCATTTGATAATCAATTGCTTTTTGCAGAGTTTCAGAAATTGGAATCTTTTCTTTTTGTAGATAATCGGTAAAAGAAATTTTGTCTAAATACTGATATTCAGGTGCAATAAGTCGAGTTGGCAGGGGCAATCTTCCTGTAAATTGTTCGACAATATTTAAAAATTGCTCCGCTTCTTGGTCATTAATAAAGACACTCTCATAAAATTGATTTTGATATAAGCAAGCTGTATTTTTGGCTTCTTCGATATAGTATTTTTTATCAATAAATCTCCAAGTTTGGGTTAAATTATCAAATTCAATAATCTTAGCATCATACAATAATTGTAACGTATCTTGTCCAAAATAGGAAGGGTAGTTTAGGTCATAATGTGCTCCTTGCGAAAAAGTAACTCCATTAAATGCTCGATTACTGGCACTTCCGCCTAATCTATCCGATAATTCACATAAAGCCAGAGATTTATTTCGTAATAAAAATCCTGCACTTACTCCCGCTACTCCTCCTCCGACAATCATATATTCTCGTTCTAAAACCTGTTTCTGCGGAAAAAATGTAGATTCGAATAGTAAATGTCCTACAGACATGTCAGAATTTATTTCGAAGTTGTACCTTTTTGAATTTTCTGGTACTTTTTCCTGACAAGCCCAAATAGGTAATAAAGCTAAGGAGGAAAATTTTAGGAAGTCTCTACGGTTCATTCTAAAATGATATAAGTTTTTACTTATTGAATTTTCCCTTCGGCAAATAAATTTAAGCAACCTTCTTTCAAGGAGGAAGGTGATACTCTCATTTTTTGTGGTTGAATATTCTTCATAATGAAAGCAATCAATGCTGAAGCTACCGTTACCATTCCTGCCCGCTTCGGACGCATCCCTTTAATTGCAAGACGCTCTTCTAAGGTTAATTTTTCAAATTTCTGATGAATTCGGTAAAAAGCATCAACAGGAATAACTAAAGTTTCAAATTTATTACGTTTGTAAGTTTCATTCGATTCTGCTAAAAAAATCTCATAAATAACTTCGAATGTACCTGCTGTTCCAATCAGTTCGATAGGAGGATATTGTTGACAAGCTTCGACCAAAGGTTTTAATTCTATTTCCAAATATCCATCAAGAGCCGTCAAAGATTCGGGTGGAATAGGGTCAGTTTTATGAAAGTTATAAAACAAACGTTGTGCGCCAACTTCAAAACTATGTTTCCATAAAATTTGCTCTTGTTCTGCCAAAATAAATTCCACACTTCCACCACCAATATCCATAATTAATGCCCTTTCAGGAATTGGATAAATCAAGTGAACACCATGATAAATTAGCTCTGCTTCTTTATTTCCATCAATTATATTAATTTTTAATCCTGTTTTTTGGTATATTTTTTGAATTAACTCTTTTCCATTTTTAGCATTTCGAACAGCACTTGTAGCAAAACCAAATATTTTGTTACACTGTTTTTCTTCAATAATTTCTGCAAAATTTTCAAGTGTTTCAATCGCTCGTTGAATAGCACAAGGAATAATATACTTTTGATTAATTCCTCCTTCTCCTAATTGTACAAACTTTTTATGTTGTGTCACAAACTCCCATTTTTTATTTTTCAACTTATCAACAATCAATAAGTTAAAAATATTTGTTCCTAAATCTAACACTGCTATTCTCATAAAATAAAGTCTTTTTATTTGCTATTAAAATATTGATAATCAATATAATATATATCAAGTAATTTATACTATTTTTCAAAAATACAAAGAAAATACTTGTAAAATATTAAAAGTTGGACTATAAAAGCACTTGATGTATCACACCGATTTTTGGTTTAATTTTGATTCCTTATTCAGTATTGGATATATTTAACTATTCCCTTAGTATTACTCAAAAACGATAGTTTACAAAAAATCACAAACTCCTCTAAAATTTTTCTTATATGAAATTAAACTTCATTTATGTTCTTTTATTAATGGTGCTGTTATTTTATGGGAAGTTGGCTAGGATTTCCGCCCAAACTTATACTTTCAAAACATTAGCTACTGAAAACGCACCTCGTAGTTTAATGCCTACTGCAGTCAAGCCAAAAATTTCAAATGATACCACTTTTACAATTTATGGAAATTGTAGCGTTCCAATGACCTTTTATTTTGTAGATGGCACAGGCGAATATAACAACTTATTTAATCCACATCCGACTGGTGTCTATTTAAATCGTCATCATTTCAAATTCTATTCTGAACCTGACAAAAAATATATTCAACATGTCAGTAATTTTTTGGATATTTATGAAATCAGCTTCATGAAACGTAACTATCTGATTTTCATGAATTTTAGGGAGGACTGTATCGGTTCAGGGTGTCGTTATCGATGTTATAATGTCTTTGATATCACTGACCCAAATGCCATTACACAAACTGCTTTTTCGAGTATCTACGAAAGTGAAGACTCCTTTGGAGATTTTAATTCAGATGGTATCCTAGATTTTATTCGTGCTGCTCCTAAGATGCCTGATGATGGAGACCCTACTCGAAAAGATAATTATTATATCTTAACTGCTTATACTTTCCATAAAGGTAAAACAGTACAGTTAAAAACTGAAAATGACCAAGAATATTACCTTTGGGTTGATGGTGATGAGAATTTAGAGAAGTTTACTGTTTTTCAACAGGACTGGATGTTCCCTGTCAAGGATAAGGCTGGTAATATTTTGGAATCGACTTCTTACCGTCCGCCGTATATTTCATTTGATCCTAGTGAAAAACATCTTTTTAATTCGGAAGGAATGATGGTTGAGAAGAAAAAATGGGCATTACGTATTGGCAAATTTAGCGATTTAGAAGGAGCACAAAATTTTGTTCGAGAAATGGAAAATCGTAAACATGGTGATATTTTTATTATGGCAGATCAATACGGTGGTGAAATTATTTTTGAGGTCTTATTTGGTAATTACGAATCACGTGAGAAAACACAATTAATGAAAGAGTCTCTTCAAAAATTATATGAAATTCAAGCAGATTTTAAAGATTTAAAAGCAAGGTTTTAACTTTTAAATACTTGGATTTCAGCAAATAAATAATATTATAAGACCTGTCAGATTTTGAAAATTAGACAGGTTTTTCATATCTTCAGATAATTATACATCAATTCAGCAGCCGTTTTAGACACTCCCTCAGTTTTAATAAGTGCTTTCAAATCTCGATAATCAATTAAAATTTGTTCCCGTTTTTGGTGAATAACATTCTTTAATTCCTCTTCCAAATTCTTAGTCGTATAATCATACTGAATTAACTCCCGAACCACTTCTTTTTGAGCAATTAAGTTCACCAATGAAATATAAGGTACTTGAATCACTTTTTTACTGATATGATATTGCAAAAAATTTGTTTTGTAACAAACCACTTGAGGAACTTCAAATAAAGCCGTTTCTAAGGTTGCCGTTCCTGAAGTTACGACCGCTGAATGAGCCACATTCAATAAGTCATACGTTTGATCATATAGTATCGGAATTTGGTATTTTCCACAGATTTGATACAACTCTGAAGAGACACTTTTTACCCCTGCACATACAAATTGAAATTCAGGAAAGTATTTAGAAACCTCCCCCATAGTTTGAACTACATTTCGCACTTCCATTTCTCGGCTCCCAGGGAGTAAAGCAATAATTGGCTTTTGAGTAAGCTGATTTTCAACTAAAAAATGAGGATTAGGTTTAAACTGATCAATGGCATCAAATAAAGGATTTCCGATATAATCTACCTGATAATCAAATTGTTTATAAAATTTTTTTTCAAAATGTAAAATTACAAACATTTTATCAACATCTCGTTTAATTTTTTTGGCTCGTCCCGTATTCCATGCCCAAACTTTAGGAGAAATATAGTAAAAAGTTTTCAAGCCGTGTTTTTTGGCAAACTTAGCAATGCGTAAATTAAATCCTGCATAGTCAACTAAAATCACTACATCAGGCTGATAATCTAATATATCTTTTTTGCATTTTTTTAAGAATTTGAAAATTTTAGGTAAGTTCACAAATACAGTTGTAAATCCCATAAATGCCGTTTCTCGATAATGCTGAACAAGAGTTACGCCTATTTTTTCCATTTCATCACCTCCCCATCCCCGAAATTCAGCAGATTTATCTCTGATTTTCAATTCTTTAATCAAATTAGAAGCGTGTAAATCACCCGATTTTTCACCTGCAATAATGTAATATTTCATATTTTTGGAGAGTCATTTTTAGGCAAATTTAGTCTATATTTGATTTTCTTTCTATTTTTCTTAATCATCATAAAAATAAAAAAATTAAATACTTAATATTACTTACTTGTTGTTTTTCATTTTACGATTGATAACGATTAAAAAAATTCCTTTTGAAAACCATTTGTTTTTTTAACAGTACGAAAGCATGGGGTGGAGGCGAAAAATGGCACTTTGATGTAGCTACCCGTTTGGCAAAAAAGAACATCTATCGAATTATTGTATTTACACATCCTAATAGTGAGCTTTATAAACGACTTAAAACAACCAAATTAACCATTTATCCAATTCAAATCTCAAACTTCAGCTTTCTAAATCCTATAAAAGTTGGGAAAATTGCTAAAATTTTACAGGAAGAAAAGGTAGATACCATCCTAATGAACCTTTCGGCTGATGTAAAAATTGCAGGAATTGCTTCACAAAAAGCAGGAGTTCGGCGTATCATTTATCGGAGAGGATTAGCTAAACCTATCAAAAATCGCTGGCTCAATCGGATTTTATTTCGACAAATTATTACGGATATTATTTGTAATTCAGAAGAAACACAGCGCACTATTTTTGCAAATAATCAAGATTTTATTGCTCCTGAAAAAGTTAAAGTAATTTATAATGGAATTGATTTAGAGGAATATGATAAAAGATTAACTAAAAAAATATATCAGTCTAAAAATCAAGAAGTTATTATTGGAAATGCAGGACGTTTGGTGGAACAGAAAGGGCAAAAGCACCTGATTGAATTGGCAAAAATTCTGACGAAAAAAGGACTTCAGTTCAAAATTTTGATTGCAGGCAAAGGCAAATTAGAGCAGGAACTCAAAGAAATGGCAATCCAAGAAAAAGTAGCCGATAAGATCGTTTTTTTAGGCTTTGTTAAAAATATTAAAAATTTAATGCAAAATATCGATATTTTTGTTTTAACCTCTTATTGGGAAGGATTTGGCTACGTCTTAGTTGAAGCAATGGCATGTCAAAAGCCTGTCATAGCCTTTAACTTGACCAGTAATCCTGAAATTATCGAAACACAAAACGAAGAAAAACGGACTGGTTTTCTAGCTCCTCAAAAAGATATGGAGACGATTAGCAATCATATACTACAACTGGTAAAAAACCCTAAGTTATCTCAAAAAATAGGAAAAAGTGGGAGACAACGAGTTGAAAAACAATTTAATATAAATCGAACCATCCAAGAAGTAGAGGCTTATTTCTAAATTTATTTTTATATTAATGTATTAAGCTATTATTCAGCAAAGTTTTATTAGATATTTTTTGTTGAATAAAATAGATTTAATATTTTACATCAATTTTTGGAGAAAGTCAATAAAGATTCTAAAATATTTTATATCTTTATGCCGTGAGTTGATACCCTACATACTACCTTTAGTTCGATTTTTTGTAAAACTACCAAATTATATTATGAAATTAATTCACATGATTTTGCCCGCTTTATTCTTGAGTATTATACTTGTGAGTTGCGGAGGAGGAGACGACGATCCAGATCCTGTCGTTGCTGATCGTTTTGTGGGAACATGGACAATTACTAAAGCTAACTTAAATGGTACGGATGTGCTGAGTCAATTCTCAGGAGTATCAATCTCATTTACCAAATCAGGAGATGCAAACGGCAGTTATACAGCACAGGTCTCAGGATCTGCACTCAACTTGATTGGTGGAAATGGTACTTGGTCAACCAATACTAGTGCTACTCAACTGACACTATCAGGAAGCACGTACAGTATTTCTTTAATAGAAAATGTCCTCACATTGACCTTTACAGATACAAGCGAAAAAGATGAACCAACTTATATATTAGAGTTCACGAAGTGATAATTTATCCTACATTAAAGCGCAAAAAACGCATCATCCTTCAAAGTGATGCGTTTTTTTATGACCAAGCTAAGACAGTAAGGTACAATATTTATCATTACCCTGTTCTATAAAGGGTTTTTTTATGTTAAATTTCGGACAAACTTTCGAGTTGTTGAATAAATTTACTGCTCAATCCTAAATTTTTGGGTGTGCATTATCTACCTAGTCATTTTAAATGTATTTTTATTAAATAGATTCACGAAGTACCCTAATCCCCATGAAAACAATTCCCTTAACAACTACTACTCCTTGGAGTAGGCATCCTTTTTTGAAAACCTTTTTTCTACTCTTCTTTTGTTGTTTATTAGGATGCTTGTCTCCTACTTCCTTACAAGCAGAAAAGCAACCCCATGACTCACATCCTACTGAACATAGCACTGAGACAGTAATAAATCATGAAGATAATAAGGCTGATGAACACCATGGTCATGCTGCCCCAGTTTGGTCGGTAATTCCCTTTGCTATGCTCCTAATTATGATTGCTACAGGTCCTCTTTTCTATGAACATTTTTGGCATCATAATTATCCTCGAATTGCTGTAGGACTCTCTACAGTTGTAGTACTTTATTACATTTTTGGGTTACATAATGTTCACTCTCCCATTCATGCCTTAGCAGAATATGTTCAATTTATTGCACTCATTTCTTCACTTTATATTGCTTCAGGAGGTATTTTGATTAAAATTGACAAAGAAGGTAAACCATTTGTCAATATTATGATTTTATTGATTGGTGCCGTAATTTCCAATCTTATCGGAACAACAGGGGCTTCGATGTTATTGATTCGTCCATATATGCGATTGAATAAAGAACGTTTACAAGCTTATCATGTTATCTTTTTCATCTTTATTGTAAGTAATGTTGGAGGGGCATTAACTCCTATTGGCGATCCACCTTTATTTTTAGGATTTTTGAAGGGTGTTCCTTTTACATGGACTGTGAGCAATAGCTTGCTTCCTTGGGTTGTAGCTTTAGTATGTTTAGGAGGCATATTTTATATATTTGACAATCGCAATAAAAAAGGGGAAAATAGTGAAACTTCACAAGAGCATTACAGCAATAAAATTGAGCTAAAAGGAAAAGGAAATTTTCTTTGGTTGGCTCTAGTAATTGCTTCAGTTTTCCTTGATCCAAATGTATTAGACTGGGTACCAGGAATTTTATATGAAGGACAAAAATTCTCTTACATTCGAGAAATCATTATGTTTTTAGTGGCATTTTTATCATTTCGATTTGCCTCCAAAGAAGCCTTACAAGAAAATGAGTTTAACTTTGAACCCATCCGAGAAGTTGCCTTTATCTTCATTGGTATTTTCGGCACCATGATGCCCGCCTTAGAATTAGTTGCAAACTTTGCAGCTTCTGAAACAGGAGTAAAACTCATTAATCACAATACGTTGTATTGGGGAACAGGACTTTTATCTGCCATGTTGGATAATGCGCCTACCTACCTAAACTTTTTGACTGCTGCCTTGGCTGCCCAGAAAGGAAGTATTGGAAGTGTAGACCAAGTTGTTCAATTTGCACAGGGTGGTGTATTTCACAACTCTGTTATTCAGTTAATGGCTATTTCAGTATCGGCAGTATTTTTTGGTGCAATGACTTATATCGGAAATGGTCCCAACTTTATGGTTAAATCAATTGCAGAGCAACGTGGCTTACAAATGCCGTCTTTTTTCGGATACTTATTACGTTTTTCCATTCCATTTTTGTTCCCTGTATTAATCCTGATTTGGTTACTTTTCTTTGCCTTTGCCTAATAATACTACGACTAATTTTTAATCAGAAAACTTTACAAGATTTAATATTTTGTAAAGTTTTTTTATTCATAATGTCTTCCTTACGAAAAGTTTAGGTCATAATTTCTAATTCAGAATCTGTAACATTTGTATGGTAATGACTAAAATTATCATATACTCCATTTTAATCCAACTCGTTGAAAAGTTTTGAATTGAAATAGCTACTAATTCTTTCCAAAACAATTTTTCAGATATTTTTAAAGAATCTTTAAGAACAATTGAATACATCGGCAAAATTTTTGACGGACAAGTTTTGAATTCCCAATAAAAACCCGTACTTTGAAACGCTGATTCAATTGGAGTATTCGGAATGACTTTTTAATACTACATTATTTATAGATATATTGAATTAGTCCAAGACTAGTACAGATTTCGTCAGTATTTAGTAAAACCCAAAGCAATTTATGGCTCTCGGTGATAATCTCAAGAAAGATAGGCTTTTTCCACAAGCCGATGATAAGTCTCAAAATCCCCCCACCGCCGAAGTACAACGCGATTTTGTGACACGTGCCAAAGTGCTGGATGAGGTGGCTTCCATCTCAGAAACCGATTTACATGGCACAATTATTTATGTCAATGATACATTCTGTAAAGTATCAGGCTACACCCGTGAAGAACTTATCGGAAAACCGCATAATATTATGCGACATCCTGATATGTCTAAGTCGGTTTTCAAGGCAATGTGGGATACTATCCAAGCAGGAAAATCCTTTAAAGGGCAAGTCAAAAATAAGAAGAAGGATGGTGGACATTATTGGGCTGACTCAACTATTTCACCCGTATTTGATAATGAGGGAAATATTGTTAAATATGTTGCCATTCGGTTTAATATTACAGCTCAGAAGCAACAAGCCGAAGCACTCGAAAATTTGAGTCAACGATTAGAACTAGCTACTGAGTCAGCAGAAATTGGTGTTTGGGAATGGAATATTCAGACAGGAGAGTTAATCTGGAACAAGCAAATGTACAAAATGTATGGTGTTTCAGAAGATAGTACTCCTAGTTTTGAATTCTGGCAAAAAAATGTACATGAAGACGACCGTGAAGAAATGACACAACAAGTGCTAAAAGCGGTTGAAGATAAGTCTCTATTTAATCATGATTTTCGGGTAGTTACACCAAATGGTGAAATACGTTATATTCGGGCTTTAGCTCGTGTTATTACTGATAATGTAGATACTCCAACTCGTATGACAGGAGTTAATATCAATATTACCGAACGTACCCGAAAAGAACAGGAACAGCAACTTCTTCAAAATGAACTTCAAGCTCGACTTACAGTTTTGGATGAAGCTGCTTTAATGTCAGAAGCAGATCTATACGGAAATATTACATATGCTAACAAAAAATTATGTGAAGTATCCAAATATACAGAGGAAGAATTAATTGGTAAACCGCACAATATTATTCGACATCCTGATACTCCTCCTGAAGTTTTCAAAGAGATGTGGAATAATATCCAACAAGGCAAAATCTATCAAGGAGAATATAAAAATCGAGATAAGAAAGATGGATACTATTGGGTAGATGCTACAATTGCTCCTGTTTTAGATAATTCAGGTAAACCATACAAATACATTGGGGTTCGTTTTGACATAACTCAAAGGAAAGAACAGGAAGCCCAAATTACGAAGCAATTAGAAGAAGTTGAGGATGCTCAAATTTTTACTGAAAGTTTGATTGCTTCAACAGGACAAATGTTTATTGCTACTGATACTGTTGGAAATATCAAATATTGGAATGACGTTGCGGCTAAGACATTAGGGTACACACAAGAAGAAGCTCTAAAAATCACACCAGGACATTTTCATGATGCAGGAGAAATTGCTCAAGAAGCAATACGACTCAACAAAGAATATGATGCGAACCTAGCACCTGGATTTGATGTTTTTCGATTCATTCCAATGCGCGGTGAGGTCTATGAGAAAGAGTGGACATGTATCGCCAAAAATGGGAGACGTTTTCCTGTAAACTTACGAATTTCACAGTGGCGAGATGCCAAAGGACATGACTTAGGATTAATTGCTATTCTTAGAGATATTACTGAGGAGAAAGAGCAAATTTCAGAAATTAATCGTCTCCTAGATGAAGCTAAAGAGAAAGAAAGTCGTCTCCAAAGTAACCTACAAATCATCGAGAAAAACCAGCAAATACTTGCTGAGAAAGAAGTCGAAATGAGTGGGTTATTAAATGCTGTAGATGCGACATTAATTAAATCCGAATATACTATTGATGGTATTTTATTACATGCCAATGAGAATTTCTTGAATACCATGGAGTATAAGTTAGAGGAAGTAAAAGATAAACATGTAGAAATGTTTATCCCTACTCCTGACTTAATGATGTTCCGTGATACATGGCGTAACCTCCAAGCAGGGAAGTTATTCGGTGGGGAAGTTCGAAGACAAACCAAAACAGGAAAAGACCGTTGGTTTTTAATGACTTACACACCTGTTCGAGATGATAAAAATAATATCGTTAAAATCCTTTATTTGGCAAATGATATTACTGAGCAGAAACTACAAGACTTAGAATTCCAAGAGCAAATTGAAGCTGTAGGACGTTCTAATGACGTAATTGAGTATGGTATGGATGGCACCATTCTAGAAGCAGATAATACTTTCTTAGAACGATTCGGTTATACTATTAATGAAGTCAAAGGTAAGAACCATCGTATACTTTGTACTCCTGAAGAAATCAATAGTAAAGCCTACCAAGACCTTTGGAAAAAATTACGAAATGGAGAATATGACACTGAAGTATATCGCCGTATCAAAAAAGATGGTTCAATTGTCTGGTATGAAGGTAGTTATAATCCTATTTTAGACTTAGAAAACCAACCTGTTAAGATTGTTTTTTATGGTAAAGATGTAACTGACCGTAGGGTTGCCAATAGTGAAAACCGAGGTAAACAAGCCGCCATTGATAAATCTTTTGCAGTAGCTGAGTTTGATATGGATGGCAATATCTTAAATGCAAATGAGCTATTTTTAGGAATTTTAGATTATGACTTAGAAAATCTGAAGCATAAACACCACAGTACCTTATGTACTCAAGAGTTTGCTAAAAGTTCAGAGTACAAATTATTCTGGCGTAAACTGAAACAAGGTGAGTTCCAACAAGGAATTTATAAACAAGTTGGGTTAGATGGAAAAGAGGTTTGGTTACAAGCCACCTACAACCCAATTCGGGATTATGATGGTAATATCCATAAGGTGGTAAAATATGCCATTGATATTACCAACCGCCGAACACAAGAGTTAGATAATCGTGGTAAACAAGAAGCTCTTGACCGTTCTTATGGAGCTATCGAATTTGATATGCGGGGTAATATCCTGACAGCAAATGAACTGTTTTTAGATATGTTGGGGTATAAGCTCAAGGAAGTAGTTGGAAAACATCACTCTATACTTTTATCTCCAGAAGAAGTAGATTCCTTGGATGATAGAGAATTCTGGCAAAAATTAAATCAGGGCGAGTTCCAGAAAAAAGTATATAAACGAATTACAAAAGATGGCTCAGAAGTCTGGTTGCAAGCAACTTATAATCCTGTGCGAGACTATGATGGAAATTTGCATAAGGTAGTAAAATATGCCTTGGATATGACTGAGTCTCGAAATTCTGCAATTGAGAATCGAGGTAAACAGGAAGCTATTGACAAATCGTATGCTGTTGTAGAATATGATTTGAAAGGAAATATCCTAACAGCAAATGATCTATTTCTTGAAATTACAGGTTATCGCCTCAAAGAAGTGATTCGTTTAAATCATACGGATTTGTGCTTACATACCTACGCTGATAGTGAAGAATACCGTGAATTTTGGCATAAGATTCAAAAAGGAGAAGCCTTACAAGATAGTTATCAACGCCTTGATAAACGAGGAAATACCCTTTGGTTGCAAGGCACATACAATCCAATTCGAAACTATGATGGTAAAATATTTAAGATAGTACAATATACTCACGATATTACATCTCAACGAGTTGAAAACCTTGAAAACGCAGGAAAACAGGAAGCTATTGACCGCTCTTATGGTATCGTAGAATTCGATATGAATGGGACAATTTTAATGGCAAATGATCTGTACCTCAAATTTGTCAATTATTCCTTACATGAAATTCAAGGTAAACACCATAGTGTACTTTGTCGAGCTGATCATGTAGCACACCCTGATTATCAACAATTTTGGAATAAGCTCAATCGTGGAGAATATGATACAGAAACCTATAAACGGATTGGTAAAAATGGAGTAGAACTTTGGTTAGAAGGCACATATAACCCTATTCGGAATCATGAGGGAGACTTATATAAGGTCGTTTCTTATGTTCAGGATGTAACACCAAGACGTACTGCCAATAGTGAGAACCGTGGTAAACTCGCTGCTATTAACAAATCATTTGGTTCTGTAGAGTTTGATTTGGATGGAACAGTAACTTGGGCAAACCCAACTTTCTTAGAATCAATGGGTTATACACTTGAAGAATTGAAGACAAAACATCATCGAACACTCTGTACACCTGAGTATGCAAACTCAAGCGAATATCGAGCCTTATGGACGCAACTCGGACAAGGAGAAGTATTCCAAGGAGATGTTCAACGTATCCGAAAAGATGGAGATGAAGTGTGGTTTAGTGCTACTTATAACCCTATTCGAGATTATGATGGTAATATTTTTAAGATTGTAAAATACGCTCAGAATATTACCGACTTCAAGGTTTCACTAACTGAAGCTAGTAACTTCTTAGATCATCTAGCACAAGGAAATCTAGATGTAGATATTGAGTTACATAAAATTAAGCCAACAGGAGATATTGCTCAGATGATTCAAAGTAATCTCTCCTTACGAGACCGTCTTCGAAATATCATCAATGAATTGACACGGGTAGCTATGTTGGCTGGGCAAGAAGGTAGATTAGAAGAACGAGTTCAAGTAACAGACGCTACAGGAGCATGGAAACGATTGAATGACTTACTCAACGAACTCCTTGATTCCGTCTCAAATCCTGTTAGTCAAGTCAATGAATTAGTTAGTGAACTGGCAAAAGGAGATTTGACCAACCGATTTGAAGAAGCCAAAGCAAAAGGGGATATTCAGAAGATGGCACAAGCCTTGAACCAAGCCCTCAATAATATTAACGGATTGCTTCGAAATATTGAAGAAGGAACATTTACACTTGATAGCTCAGCAGAACAATTGCTCCAGCAGTTTAAGCAAATGGAGAAAAATACCCTAACAGTGGTTACGGAAATTCAACAAATTTCAGCAGGTATGAGTGATCAAGTAAGACGTACAGATGAATCATCCAAACTAGTAGATGGTATTTTATTGGCATCTGATGCGATGGGTACGAAGTCTGAAATCATTAACCGTTCGGCTGAGGCTGGGATGGATAGTTGTCGGGATGGGATGTCAATTATTGAGAAATTAGTCAAGAATATGTCTGAAATTGAAAATTCTGCTGACTCTACTTCTGGTTCGATTAACGTCTTGGCACAACGTTCCGAAGAAATTTCTCGTACATTGAATGTAATTAACGAAATTGCTAACCAAACCAACTTACTGGCATTAAATGCAGCGATTGAGGCAGCAAGAGCTGGAGATGCAGGTCGAGGTTTTCAGGTTGTTGCTGAGGAAATCCGAAAGCTTGCCGAACGTTCTAAATCTGCTACGATTGAAATCGAAAAAGTAATCAAGGATGTGCAGAAGGACGTTTCGAGTGCAGGGAAAGCGATTGATAAAATGGAATTTTCAGTATATAACGGAAATTCAGCAACCCAAGAAGCACAAAAAGTATTTGAAACAATTTTGAGTTCGAGCGAAGAGACCTTGAATCTTTCAAAAGATGTACTTTCCGCCTCTGATGACCAAAAGTCTGCAATTCAGTCGATTGCCGAGAATATTAGTCAGATCGTTGTCGTTTCGGAAGAAACAGCAACAGGTACTCAAAACGTAACTGTTTCAGCTAAAAAACTGGATGAAGCGGTATCGCAAGTTGCTGAAACTGGAAAAAGTTTGGCTTCACTTGCAGAGGAATTGAAAGATGGAGTCGGACAATTTAAACTAAATTAATCATTTTTTATAACCTTCCGCCCTATAAAATCTTTTGTGATTTTATAGGGTTATTTTTTTATGAATCCAATGAAATGGCTTAAAGTTTTCCTCGTCTTTTTTTTATTGATCAATTTTACTTTTGCCCAAAATACTGATAATTCCTCTCTTAAAATTATTCCTAAACATCTGATTTCCAAATGTTCTAGTCCACGAGATAATCATCCAATTACACATTTAGTTTTACACTTTTGTAATGATGCCGTGCAAAATCCACAAAACCCACATAGTGTTGAACGTATTATGGAAATATTTGAACAATATAAAGTTTCAGCTCATTATTTAATTGACCGAGAAGGAAAAATTTATGAGTTTGTACCAGAATCTCGTATGGCGCACCATGTCGGAAAAGGAAGTATGCCTTTCGCTCCTCATTATGTAAACTCATTGAATATTAGATCTATTGGAATTGAAATGTTGGCAGTTGGATCAGAAAAAGATATGAAAAAATTTATGCCTCCAAGTCAGTATCAAAAAATTAAAAAAGAACATATTGGCTATACTGAAGCTCAATATATTTCTCTAAAAAAACTCATAGATGATATCCTAAAACGCAATCCAAAAATCAAAAGAGACCCAAAATACATCATCGGACATGAAGAATATGCATCTGCCCGTAGAAGTGACCCTGGGGAATTGTTTGATTGGTCAAGAATTGGATTAAAAAAATAAACACTAAATTAATCCTGCTTGTATTAAAAAGTACTGACTTTCAAAAGTTATAATTGTGTATAAGTTTACTCTTCTTCGCAAGGTTCTTGAGACAGTTCAATAACAACTCTTCGATTTAATGCTTGATTGTTTTCGGAATCATTCGGAACCATTGGTGAGGAACTCCCATAAGATACTATTTCAATCCGTTTCGAAGCAATACCTTTTTGAATTAAAAAATATTTGACAGCCAATGCCCGCCATTTCGCTAACTTTTTTGGTTTTGTTTCCTTAGGAGTACTATGACTCTCAAGTTTTATGGTGCTTTTTGGGAAATCTATCATAAATGCTAATACATTATGACAAGTTTCGGTAGATTTGGGTATTTCTTGAATAGCTTGTACTAGATGCTTTTTTCGGGCGGATTTAGGTTTATTTGGGTTGAAATTCACATTATCAAATCCGCTATAACCACCAAAATACTTTCTAATAATGAAAGGTACTTGTTTACGATTAGTTTTTGATAAATCAATATCTTTTCTATCTTCTTCATAACTTAATTCACAATTAATTTGAAACTCAGAAGAAATAACTGTATATAATTGCCCTTTTTTCAGAAGAAGTTGGTAATATCCTTCATCAAGTTTTTGGTAAAATTCCTGCCCAATTTGATTTTCAGAATTTATAATTTTGTTTCCTCTGGAATCCAAAACAGATAAATGTGTATCCACAAAAACAGTTTCATCCATATAATCTACAACCTTGACAGTAACTATAACAAAATCAATAGAATCTGATGAATTTTGGGCAAAAATTGGAAGAACAAACCCCCAACAAATTCCCCAAAAGAGAAAAGCTATCTTTTTCATGAAAATATGTTTTAAAATAGAACTTAGTAAATGGTTGTTAAAATAGAAACAATTTTATCTATTTCATTCAAAAAATAGCATTCATACCATTGCTGGTGTTTGAACGAAGTGACACCAGCGACTTCACATCGTTCTCCGAAAATTTTTAAACAACCTCTAAATGTCAGGAAAAATTTATTGAGTTTTGATGTTATCGAAAAATTCCTGAACTACCTGTTTCCAAACATTGGGCGAAGCCAATAAATAGGATTGATGTTGTAGATTTGGAAATATTTTCAGAAATTTTTTATCACCTAATTGGCTGTAAATCTTTTGAATAGATTCCAGAGTAACTTTCTCATCTTTTGCTCCATGCATCAATAAAACAGGACATTTAATTTGAGAAGCATATCGAATTGGTTCATGGTCAAATCCCCAAAAGTTTCCTTGTACACTTCCCCAAAATACCAATAATTCGGAAAGCAAAATAGGAGGTAATTTTCGCATACGAAACCGATTTTTGACTGTATTGACCAAACTCGCAAAAGGACACTCCAAAATAAGTGCATCAGGTTGAATTTGCAATTTGGCAACTGCTCTCATAATTGCCGTTGCTCCCATCGAAGTCCCAAATAAAATTAGTCGATGATTTGATTCATGATTCAATTTGTTTTGTATAAATTCAAAAACGGCTTTCACTTCTTGGGCTTCCTTATAACCAATTGTTACTTCATTTCCCTCAGAATTTCCCGACCCTCTGAAATCGACCAAAACTACATTTCTGCCCATTTCCAAAAAAGCATCAGCTAAAGGTAACATTCCTGATTTTTCACCACCATATCCATGAAAAAGAAGTATGGTTTCCCTAGCATTTGGTACGGTTATTTCCCAACATTCTATTTTTACAGGAGCTTCTAAACTATAGGTTTTGAATGATTTACGAGGGAATTTATGATTTTTAGGACGAGGATTTTCAATGCTAAAAAATAAAATAGAAAGTACTTCTAAAAGTGAGGTTTGGGGAGAAATTTGCGTTTTTGGTTGTAAACTGTTTGAGTAGTGTGTAAACTGATATGCATGATTATAAGCCACAATATTAATTAGAATTCCCAATCCAAAAAATACACCCAATACAATTCTAATTTTTCTACGTTTTATGAAATTTAGTTTTTTCACGAAAAATTATCCTACTAAAAGTATTGACTTTCAAAAGTTACAATTGCGTACAAGTTTACTCTTCTTGTATAAGGCTCTTCGAGAAGCTCAAAAACAACATAATTGGTAGTGGTAAAATATAAAGCTTTATGCTTTCATAAAGACGATATTGTACATAACATTCGCACCACTACCTCTAATAAATCTAAAATAATACGATTCTTTTATTGAATTGCTTTAGCAACAGCTGCTACTGTTTTCTTGGCATTTCCAATAAAAATCTCATCCCCAATAATAAAAACAGGACGCTTCAAAAAGGTATATTCCTTTAAAATATAAGAACGATAATCGTCTTCGGTAAGTGTTTTAGTATGCAATTCCCAAGCCCGATATTTTCGGCTCCTTCGACTAAACAAAGCTTCGTAACTTCCTACCAAATGATACATTTCATCAAGTTGAGCTTCCGTAATCTTCTCAACTTTAATATTCTGATATTCAAATTCTTCACCTATTCCAAGTTCCGAAATAATACGCTGGCAAGTTTTACAGTTGGCTAAATGATATACTTTTTTGGTCATGTCGATTAAGATTCAATTAAAATTCGATTAAAAATTGTGTTTACAAAAGATGAAATTCCGATTCTACGACTCTAAAGTACCCCCATTTGTTCCGAAAAAATCAACTGTAATTTTTCTATTGTATAATCGATTTCGGCTTGGGTGTTATTTTTAGAAAATGAAAATCGTACTGAAGCTCGTTCAGGATTGGCATTTAGAGCTTGTAAAACGTGTGAACCAATTGCTGAACCACTCGAACAAGCACTGCCTCCCGAAGCCGAGATTTGATGAATATCCATACTAAATAACAACATATCATTGACAGGCGAAGGCGGAAAACTAACATTTAGAACTGTATAAAGACTATTTTCCAAATCTGCTGAATTACCGTTAAATTGAATATATTCAAAATTTTCTTGTAATTTTTCAATCATAGATTTTTTAAGTTCCATGATATGTTGGCGGTGATTTTCCAGATTTTCATAAGCCATTTCCATTGCTTTCGCCATCCCAACAATACCATAAACGTTTTCTGTCCCTCCTCGCATATTTCGCTCTTGTGCGCCTCCTGTTACGAATGGTTTGATTTTTTTAGCCTGATTCATGTAAAGTAATCCAACTCCTTTGGGACCATGAAATTTATGTGCTGCAACTGCCATTGAATGGACTTTAAGCTCTTGTAAATCAATTGAAAAGTGCCCAACAGCCTGTACAAAATCGGAATGAAAATAAGCTTCATAAGTTTCACAAAGTTCGCCTACTTTCTGAATGTCTGTCAAGTTTCCAATTTCATTGTTCGCATACATTAACGAGACCAATGCAGATGGATTTTTTTGGAGAAGTTCTTCTAAATGCGTTAGGCTAATATCCCCATTCTCATCCAATTTGACGAGGTGTAATTTTATAATACCTTGTTTTTCAAGCTCCTCTAAGGTGTGTAAGACAGCATGATGTTCTAATGGGCTGGTAATGGCATTTTTCAAGTCATAGTCCCGAATAGCACATCGAATAGCAGTATTATCTGCTTCCGTTCCTCCCGACGTAAAGAAAATTTCACTTGGTGAGGCATTGAGTAATTTAGCAATTTTCTTACGAGCCTGTTCTATTCCCGAACGAACTTTATTCCCATGTGCATGAATGGAAGAAGGATTTCCAAAATGTTCAGTCATGTAAGGCAACATCGCCTCTAAAACCTCTGGATCAAGAGCCGTCGTAGCGGCATTATCTAAATAAACCTGCATGATTTTTATATAATGTTTAATAAAGGTTTTACAAAAAAATTAAAAAATAGTGGTGGCACAACAGAAGGTTACACCACCACTTGAATAAAGTTGTATAAACTGATAATCAATAAATTATTAGCGATATCCTACTAAACTAATTCCAAACATTAAAGGAGTTCCCGTTACATTATTTGCCTCAAAGAAATCGGTTAATCCATAAGAGACAAAAAAAGCATACCAATTATAGCCAACTCGTCCGTAAATATTAGCTCGCCAAGGTGTTAGATGAAAATCTTTTTTGGTTTTAAATTTGGTATCGTCTTTATCTTTAATTTTGGTGTGCGAATTTATCAAAATTCCACCTTTAATTCCTGTAGTGATTCGAAAAGCCTTACGTCCAACATTCGATGCCCAACGGATTTCTAACGGGATATCTAAATAAGTGGCATTCAATTTTGATTTTTGAAGAGTCAAATCATCCTGAAAAAGAACCTGTTTTTGTTCATTAACTTCTGATATTATTACAAATTGCTCTTCAAAACTATAATTTTCAGAAGCAATGCCTATCCCTGGATTAATAGAAAATCCACTTCTTTCTAAACCTAAATCTAACATCAAATATCCATTAAAACTTCTGGAGTCAAATGCTTGTAAACGAGCATCAGGTAGATTCTCCAAAGTCGAAAACCCAATATCTAAAGCAAAATTACCAGGGACTTTACTTACTATTTTCAACAAGCCATTTTGGGCAAAAATCTGACCTGAAAATAAAGTTAATAAAATGATAAATTGTATTTTTTTCATAATTTAGATTTAAGGGCATACTGATTATCGGCTATGAGAACACAACTAACAGCGTTTTATACAGTATTATAGTTTAAGAACTTAAAAGTCAATTGGTGTTTTCCCGTATTTCTCCAAATAGGCATTTGTTTGACTGAAATGTTTGTTTCCAAAAAAAGCTCCGCCTGCCATTGGTGAAGGATGTGCAGCTTTCAAGACTAAATGTTTAGATGTATCAATAATTTTTCCCTTTTCTTGAGCATAACGCCCCCAAAGTAAGAAAACAACGTTACTTTTTTCATCTGAAATTTTTTGAATAACTGCATTCGTAAAAGTTTCCCAACCTTTTTTTTGGTGCGATCCCGCCGATTTTGCCCGTACTGTCAAAACAGCATTAAGTAATAAAATTCCTTGTTCTGCCCAACGTTCTAAATTTCCTGTAGTCGGAATAGATTTACCTAAGTCAGTATTAATTTCTTTAAAAATATTTCTCAAAGAGGGAGGAATTCGTACTCCATCATTGACCGAAAAACATAATCCGTGAGCCTGTCCTTGCCCATGATAGGGGTCTTGTCCAATAATGACTACTTTAGTATCTTCAAAACTGCATTTTTCAAAAGCATTGAAAATCAGTTTACCAGGGGGATAAATGGTATATTTTTGAATATCTTCTTTGATAAATCCGACTAATTTTGTGAAATATGGTTTCTCGAATTCTTCTTGGAGTTGGGTTTTCCAAGAGGGAGCAATAGCTACTTCCATGTGATGCGATTCGTTTTTTGATTTAGAATTAATATGGTATTATACCAATATTTATTTTAAATATATCTTTTCCTAAAGAACTTTAGTTTGCTCTAAACAGAATCCTATATGAATAGGAAAACTTTATTACCTTAAGGTGAGCTAGTATTTATTTCAAAAAATCAAAAATAACACTTATTTCAAAAATTTATTCCAATGTGGACGTACGAAGGATGATTTGAAATAATAAAAACTCTTTTCTAATATTTGACTTATTTTTTTATCATAATAATACTACTTAATAGTAAAATATTATTTTAACTGTGAGGAATTTGCCCTAGATTTAAGTATAACTAACCATACTAAAGAAAAAAATGCCATACTTGATAAAAATAAAATACCTGTACGAGGGACAATCTCAAAATGATTGGAATAATGTTTTAGTAAATAAGTTGTACTCAAAAATAAACTGACAACTCGGATACTCTCTACACGAAAAAAGACTTGATTTTGACGATACATCATCCAAAGTAAGAGAATTGAGCAGAATAAAATAACAATATTAACTCCTTGACAAATAATGAATTCGGGAGAAGACTGAAGAATGATGAGCGAAGGAACTAAAAAGAAAATTTGGGCAAAAATATACCAACGGTTACGGCTAGGAAAAAAATGAAGAAGAAAGTCTGGAGTAAATCTTCGTGATGGCTCCCCTTCTTCAGGCGAATAATGACCAGAGGATGCTTCCATAAACATTTTCAAAATTTGAGTGAAACTTTTGAACACTTTATCTGCTTTGGGATTTCATAAGAGCTAGGATACAAGTTACAAAAAAATTTGATTTCCTCAAAGAATAGTTGTCAATCGAATGATAAAATAAAGTAGCTAGTCTAAGTCTTCTAAGAAACAACTTACTTTTAGTGAATTTTTACCAAACTTTCTAACTTCTTTCAAGTTTCAAATCTTATATTTTTGATTATCTTTGCTTGCCTAATTAAAGCCTGACACATATCAAGTTCATCAAACAAAAAACTGATTATGAAATTATTGCAAAACATCAGTCTTAATTTTCTGGGAACGGTTTTTATTTTTTCGGGCATGGTCAAAGTCATTGACCCTGTCGGGACTGCCATTAAATTGGGCGAATACTTTGAAGTTTTTTCTTACGATTTTTCTTCTGTTTTCCATGTGTTTGTGCCGTATAGTTTAGCTTTGTCGGTTATTTTTTGTGCTTCAGAAGTAATTTTAGGAGTAGGATTACTGACTAAGTTTAGACTAAAAACAACACTTTGGGCAACTTTTAGCCTCATTGTTTTTTTTAGTTTCTTAACTTTTTATTCGGCAAAATATAACAAGGTTACGGATTGTGGCTGTTTTGGAGACGCCATTAAATTTACTCCTTGGCAATCTTTTGGAAAAGATATTCTTTTATTGGTGATTACAGGTTTTTTGTTATTCAGACAAAAATACTTAAATCTACACACCTCTAAATTGAGTATGATTGCGATTGGTTTGACTTCATTTTTGACCATAGCCATTGAAATTTATGCTATTTTGCATTTACCTCCGATTGATTTTCGAGTTTATAAAATAGGTAATAATATTCCTGAATTAATGAAACCAAGTGAACCTTGTGAATATATTTATGTTCTTACTAAAAATAGTAAAGACTACGAATTCAAGGATTTACCATCAGATTATCAAAAAGAAGGTTATGAATTCAAGGAAAGTAAAACAGTAAATGAAGATGCCTGTACACCCAAAATTTTGGATTACAATATTTACAATAGTGAAAAAGACTTTACAGCAGAATCATTCATTGGAACAAAATTTATCATTGCTATTCGAGAAACACCCGATAATCCTGATAAGGAATTATTCAAAAAAATGACGACCTTAGCCAAAGTATTAACTGAAGAGGAAAAAATTGAAACAGTCATTTATGCCTCAGCTCCCGAAGCCGATTTAGAAGCCTTCCTTCATCAGGTACAAATGCAGGATGTTCCGTATTATTTTGCGGATGGAACATTACTCAAAACAATGATTCGTGCGGACCCTGGTTTTGTTTTATTAAAAAACGGAACGATTAAAGGAAAATGGCACTATAATGACCTTCCAACAGTTGAAGAAATCAAAAAATCAGCTATGCAATAAGCTGATTATCAAATTTTTACAAAATGCTCAAGTATATTATCAAGCGATTAGTTTATGGGGTTTGGGTAGTTTTTGGAGTGATCGTTATTGAATTCTTCATCTTTCATGCTATCCCTGGCAATCTGATTAATATTGTTCCCCGTACTGATCCTGAAACAAGGGCTTTAATTATTGAATCGCATGGCTTAGATAAACCTTTGCCTATGCAGTTCGTCTTGTATATCAATGATTTATCGCTTATTTCAGTTTACAAAGATACACCCAAAAATCAAGTAGAATATCAATATCAATCATTATTTAAGATTGGGGAAAATAGCCTTGTTCTGAAAAAACCTTATTTACGCCGTTCGTTTCAGACACTTAGACGAGTAGATGAAATTATTTTTAGTAGTATTGGTGGTACAATTTGGTTAACAATAACTGCAATGCTTTTTGCTTCGGTGGTTGGAATTATTTTAGGTTTATTGGCAGCTCTTAATTCAGGAACTTCGCTAGATAGTTTTTTAGTAACACTTTCTGTAATTGGTATTTCTGCTCCTTCTTTTGTCTCAGCAATTTTAATAGCCATCGTTTTTGGTTATTATTTGCACGATATTACAGGACTTTCTACTACGGGTTCGTTGTGGGAAATTGATCCACTTCGAGGCAAACAATTACAACTCAAAAACTTAATTTTGCCTGCAATTACCTTGGGATTGAGACCTTTAGCTATTATTACACAAATCACAAGAAGTTCAATGTTAGAAGTGATGTCTAAAGATTATATCCGAACAGCAAAAGCAAAAGGACTAAATCAATTTCGGGTAGTAATGAAACATGCCCTCAAAAATGCTTTGAATCCCGTAATTACAGCCGTATCGGGGTGGTTTGCGACATTAATGGCTGGAGCTTTTTTTATTGAATATGTATTTAATTGGAAAGGTATTGGCTTAATAACCTTACAAGCCGTTGAAAATAAGGACTTTCCCGTAGTTATGGGAACAACCCTTTTTGTAGCTATTGTTTTTATCTTGGTGAGTATTATAGTTGATGTATTATATAGTTTACTTGACCCTAAAGTACGTTTAGAGTAGTACCTAAAGTATCTTTATTTTAACCTGAAAGTTGATGACTTCCAATCAAAAAAAATTATATCCCTCTCGTATTTATCTTTTAGGATTGCCTAGTTCTGGTAAATCAACCTTTGGAGATTTATTTGCTCAATATATTGATTATCAATATATTGACACCGATAACATGATTATTCAAGAAGAAGGGCGTTCAATTCCTGATATTTTTGCTCAGGATGGGGAAACTTATTTTCGAAAAGTAGAACAACAGATTCTCCATAAAACTGCAAAATACAATCAGGTTGTAATTGCTACGGGCGGCGGAATGCCTTGTTTTTTTGATAATATTTATAAAATAAATCAATTGGGTTATTCTGTATTTTTGGATGTAAAGCCTCAAGCCATAGCTCAACGCATTACAAAAGATGATGCTTCTCGTCCACTTTTACAGACTCATAATCAAGATATGATTTTAGCACAAATTCAAACCAAATACCAAGAGCGTATCCAATTTTATCAACAAGCTCAATTAACATTAAAAGAAGATGAAATTAAAGCATCAATTTTACATCAAAAAATTATGCAATCATTAAACGAATCAAAAAATAATGAATAACCCCAATCCATTTGAAAATTTATTTCAGCACTTAACACCTGAATTCTTAAAGGCAAATCTCAAAAAACTGACTGATAAATTTGGCATTGATGTAAATATTTCGGACGAACAAATTCAAGAGCTTCTCAAAACATTTCAAGAAACCCTTGCCAAAGCTGAAGAAATGCGTCAAGACGCAGTGACGTTCAAAGAAGAGTTAGAGAAATTAATTACAAATTCAAAAGATGGAAACGGAAATTTTTCAGCAGAATATTTTTATCAAGCAGTTTCTGATTTGGACAAACGTATTCAGAAAGCTGATCTTCGAGAAACTGACCGCTCTATTTTGGAAGGACTAATCTCTGGCACAAAAAAAATGGTGGCTTTTTGGGTGGATAAAAACGCCTAATAAATTTATACTGATTTGAGTTTTTGTAAATAATAATCAAAAAGCATACTATAATTCATAGGAAAATTCAATATAAAAAGTACTGATAATCAATAATATGTTATATTTTAGAATATTGTTATCGATTCATTTGTCCTTATTTCATAGCCTATATAAGAGTTTCTAAATGATTTTTCGATCTACTCCAAAATTTTGTTAAATTTAGCTATTCTACTTTAAACCCCTCAAAAAAGTCTAGAATTTTATAGCCTGAAAGTAACTTGCCCAAATTTTTAACTAACTTTGCAACCCGAAAATTCATTCTGGAATTCATTTAGGAAAATGGCAAAAAAAGACGAAAACAAAGCAACGGAATTCATTGAAAATCCCGAAGCACTACAAGAGCAACTGGATAAAACCTCTGATTTTGCTCAACAAAACCGTGAAATCATTTTAGGGGTGATTGTTGGAATTTTAGCCGTAGTAGGTGGCGCATTTTGGTACAGTACTTACCAAGAAGATAACGAAAATGAAGCTCAACAAGAGCTATTCCCTGCCGTATTTTATTTTGAGAAGGACTCACTCGGAAAAGCCTTACAAGGTGATGGCGATAACACTACTATCGGACTGGAAGCTGTTGCGGATGAGTATAGTGGTACAAAAGCAGGTAATTTGGCAAATGTATATATTGGAGTGGCTAAGCTCAAGGAAGGACAATTTGATCAAGCCATTGATATTTTAAGTAACTTTTCGGCAGATGATTACTTATTGCAAAGCCGTATTCATTCTTTGATTGGTGATGCATACATGGAAAAAGAACAATACGGAGACGCTATTTCTTACTATCAGAAAGCTGTAGCACGTTATGAAAATGAGCAATTTACACCGATTTATCTGCGAAAATTAGCTCTTGCTCAAGAATTGAGTGGAGATACTCAGGGAGCTACTACAAGCTATCAGAAAATTGCAGATGATTTTAAAGAATCTAACGAGTTTGTGTATGCCAAAAAAATGCTCACCAAATTAGGTAAATAAACACCACATAATTTTTTAAAGCTTACATCAAATTTAAGTTCCAACTTCCTTCAAACAAATTCCTTTTCCCCAAGCTTATAAATCCCAAAAACTTTATAGGCTTGGGGAAAATAAATTCCTCACAGTTCATGCAAACCCAACATCTTGATTTTTTGAGTACAGGAAAATTTTCTTCTATTTTTCTGGACTATCTTTCTCAGAATGAGAATCTTCAATCTTTTTCTGGTTTATTTCCATCACCTGAGAATTTTGCAAAGCAGATCCATCAAAAACGGAACAGTTATCCTTCTAAAAATCGGGAAGTTTTGAAAAATGCACTGCAAAACCAATATCAAAACTCAGATCTTACTCCACCTTCAGCTTTGGAATTATTAACCAAAGAAAATGTATTTACCCTAACTACGGGACACCAATTAAATATTTTTACGGGTCCTCTCTATTTCCATTACAAAATCATAACAGTCATTAATGCCTGTCAGGAATTAAACAAGAAATACCCCGATTTTAAATTTCTTCCTGTTTATTGGATGGCTTCGGAAGACCATGATTTTGAGGAGATTAGCTACTTTAGATTATTCGGAAAAAAATATCAATGGCAATCTGAGCAAAAGGGTGCAGTTGGACGATTTCAATCCAAAGAATTGGCGACTCTTTTAGAACAATTGCCAGAAAATCATCCTCTTTTTGAGGCTTATTTGAATAGTGAAACTCTTGCCGAAGCTACTCGAAAAATTGTTCATGAACTTTATGCACATCAAAATTTATTGATTGTTGATGGAGATGATACTGAGTTAAAAAAATTATTCCGTCCAATTTTAGAGCAAGAAATTTTTGAAATACCCAGTTATTCCCGCATTCGAGAAAATTCAGCTCAATTAGAAGCAAAAAATTATAAAGCTCAAGTTTATCCTCGTGAAATTAATTTGTTTTATTTAGGTGAAAATTTCCGAGAACGCATTGTAAAAAAAGAAGAAAATTTTGAAATCTTAAATACCGAAATTCAATTTTCAGTCCAAGAAATACGTCAGGAAATTGAAAAATCTCCTGAAAAATTTAGTCCTAATGTGGCACTTCGACCTGTTTATCAGGAAGTAATTTTACCCAATTTATCTTATACAGGAGGTCCTGGTGAATTGGCATATTGGTTACAATTGAAAGGTGTTTTTGAATATTTTGAAATTCCTTATCCCATTTTATTACCTCGAAATTTTGCTTTGATTTTAGCTTCGGCTGACCAGAAAAAAATGGAAAAATTGGAACTTTCAGAAACTGAATTATTCATAGATTTTGATACACTTCGTAAAAAATTTGTAGCTGAAAATACAGAAAATTCAATTTCTTTAAGTTCTGAAATTGAAGCACTTGAGGAAACTTTAAACCAAGTAAAATCTAAGGGTATGGCAGTTGGTTTGCCTGAAAAAATGTTTGAAGCTGAAAAACAACGCCTTAGAAAATCCTTAGAAAAGGTTGAGAAAAAAATTGCCAAAACAGAAGAACAGAAATTTGAACAAAGCCTTAATCAACTTGCGAAGTTACATGAAAAGATTTTTCCTAATGGTAGTTTGCAGGAACGAACTGAGAATTTTCAAACTTTTTGGCTTAATCATCCCAATTTTCTGACCGAAATTCAAGAAGTGTTGAAACCTTTTGACTTTCGATTTTATATTTTAAAGATGGATTAGGATTTTTTAATTGAATTAAATTTCAATTCCAACAACCAAAACATCATCAGTTTGCTTTTGATTTCCTTTCCAGTCATCAAAAGTTTTTTCAAGAATTTCTTTTTGGGTGGACATTGGATGTTCTGAAATTTCAAAAAGTAATCGTTTGAATTTTTTGACCATAAATTTACGGTCTTTCTCTCCACCAAATTGGTCTTGAAATCCATCCGAACACAAATATAATTTTAGTCTATTTTGATTTATGATTTCATGTTTTCGATAACTAAAATTATCGTCTGCTTTTCGTCCATCAATTGGCTTTTTATCTGCTTTAATAATTTTAAATTCTTGGTTTTCAATGTAATAAAGTGGATTCATAGCTCCAACGTATGTTACTTTTGTTTTTGATGAATCTAAGGAAGTAATCGCAAGAATTGAAATATCCATTCCATCTTTTACTGTGCCTTCGGCGTGTGACAAGGTCTTTTCCAGTAAAGCAGGCATCAAATTTAGGATTTTATCAGGCGAATAAATCTCATAGTCTTGGACAATTTGATTCAAAATAGTATTACCTATCATCGTCATAAAAGCCCCTGAAACACCATGCCCAGTACAATCGCCAACGGCTAAAACTTTATGTTTTCCTTTGTCTGCCAGCCAATAAAAGTCTCCTGATACAATATCACGAGGGCGGAAAAGTACAAAACTATCCCAATATTGTTGTAATTCTGATTCTTTTGGAATAATAGCATTTTGAATACGAAGTGCATAATTAATTGAAGAAATAATATCATCCCGTTGTTTTGCCACCATTTGAAGCGTAGCATTGAGTTCATGAGTACGCTCTTCAACTCTTTGCTCTAAAACCGTATTTTGTTCTCGAATTAATTGCTCATTTTTCTGAGTTTGTTCTAAAAGTGCCTTTTGTGAACGTTCTTTTTCTTTGGTGGTAAGCTTCATTTTATCAGCCAAAGCAATCGAAAATAACAAAACTTCCATTGCATGACCAAAATAAAAACTATTGACTGTGAAGATGTTAAAAGGAAAAACTCCTGAAAATGTTAATATTCCAACTGCGATAGAAACCACTAAAAAGCTCCAACCAATGGCGTAAAAAATGGCATTTCGATGTCCTTTGAAAACCAAATAGAATGAAGTTAATAAACAAATTAGATAAACTCCTAATCCTACGTTATGAAAATAATCTACTAAGTAAACTAAATTGACACCCAATATATTTAGAATAGCAAATACAATTAAAACACTAAAAAATCCATAAAGTAGTTTTTTGATAGTGGGGAGGTATTTGTTCAACTCCAGATAATAAATACAAAATAAACCTGTCGAAATCGCTACGGGGGTATGCCAAGCGACATAATATTGATAAAGCACAACTTGATCAAAAAATAACAAGACATAACCCCCTAAAACAGAGGAAGCTAAGGAATTCATAACCAAATAGAACAAGTATAATCCGTAGATATGATTTTGGGTAGAAATGTATAAATAAATGTTATAAAGAAACATGATTAACATAATCCCAAAAAAGAAAGCCGTCAGATTATCAGCAAGTTGATTTTCGTATCTAAGTCGTTGAAATGTACCGATTTGCATAGGAGCTTCAAAGGAAAGATGTGACTGCATACGGACATAATAAACTTTAGTTTGGGTATCACCTGCCCGACTCAAAGGAAGCCAAAAACCATTCAAAATATTGTGATACTCAGGCTTTTCGGGGCGCATCGTTCCTATCAAATATGGAGAAGTATAATTTCCCAAACTATCGGGAGCATAAAAATCAATGTAGGAAGCGAAATTTGTAGTAACCGATAACCAAGCATCTTCTTGTGTTTGATTTTGGAAAGTTAGTCTAAACCAATAAGCTGATTTGGTGGCTGGTCGGGTAAATAAAATATTATCATTTCGAGCAAATTGGGCTTGTTTTTCAGGGCTTAAAATATCTTTTATGCTCAAAGAAAGTTCTTTATCTTCCAAGTAATCAAACTGTTGTCCAATGACAAGTAATTCTTTGGAATCCTTTAGGATAATCGGAGATTCCGAGTTTTGAGCCATCGCAATATTGTACACCAAGAAAATCAAAAAGAAGATGAATTTTTTCATATTTTTAGAATGGAATTTGATTGTAGGCTACAAAAAAAACTCCAAAATCTTACTTCACTTACCTTACTAACCTCTGAAATTCTGACTAAATGCCTCATCTTTTCTTGATAAATCATGAGAAATCCTACAAACGTGATTCAGACAATTCACAAAACTGCATTTGAGTTTCTAAATTCGTCAATTCATCATTCCATAAATTATTGGTTTTTAGGATTTTTTTGACTTTGTGGTAATTTTCATCATTCAAAATGACAGTTGCTACTGTTGCGCTGTACTCAGCTTCGGGAATTGCTTCACGCATCAAATTTTCTAATTGCCTCAAAACTCTATTTTTAGTTTGAGTACGAGTCAAATCTTTTGTTTGGACATCCTCCAATAAATCAGCTAATCGTTCTTGGGTTTTATCTCCAATCTCAAAACGAGCTGTCACCAAATGTTGGCGGTTATTTAATCCAACAATATCAATTGTCAATTTTCCTAATTCAGTTTTCCCCTTAAAACGATAATTTTTGAGATATAAATGTTCCTTCGGGTTATCTTCGACAGGATTGATAATTGGCTCTTTTTTAGTATCATGTGTTCCTTTTTTACCATTACAAAAGCGACTGCAAGGCAGTAAATTTTCCCATTCTACCACTTCATCAGGATAATCGCTTTTATGATAAAAATGTTCTACTTCCATATATTTTCCCTCCTGATTTAGACGCATCTCCGAAAAACAACACTTGCCATAAGACATTTCGAAAAGAGCCTCAGCAATAAATTTTTGTTTCCAAACTGCCTTTTCTTTGTTGTTTTTAAAAATTTCGGTCAATTCTGCCTGTTTTTCAGGGGTTAATTCGGTGGGTTTTGGTGGACGGGTTAATTTTATCATATTTTTAAATGGCGTTTTCTGATGTTGTATCTGGTACTAAAGAAGTCATCTGAATTCGCATTAATTTTCGTTGCGAACTTTTTGGATGTAAAATTTTATCCAGTTCGTCATAGGCTGATTTAGCGTCCTTATAATTGTCGGCATCTAATGCTTCATCAAATTGTCGAATTAATTGTAAATAACGTTCGGAATAAACCCGATTTTCTAAACCCATAATATCCGTCAAAATTTCTTCGACTGTCCAACCACTAAAATTCTGAATATCAGGCTGTGAGATTTCGACCGAATCCCCATTTTTGTGCAAAATCACCAAATTGACTTCTTCGGCAGATTGCACCAATAACGGCGAATGTGCGGTTACAATAAATTGCGTTTGGGGAAAATGAGTACTCAAAAAGGAAATAATTTTGCGTTGCCATTCTGGATGCAAATGCAAATCCAGTTCATCGATCAATACAATCGCAGGCATTTGCAAGGGATTTTCAGCATCAGGATACCGTTCAAACATTCGTTTTACCAAATCCATTATCCATGCAAAAGAAGCCTGATAACCATAGCCCATTTCTTTTAACTGAACTGGACCAAACTTTGTGTGAAAAAACACATAGTTTTTTGCTTTTCCTTTTTCAAATGTACTATATATTTCAAAATCAGATACATCTGGTAATATTCCTCCATTGATTAATTTTTTAATTTGGGTTAAATATTTTCTTGCTCTCAGAAGTCGTTTTTCTACTGAGTCTAAATCTAAAATCCATTCTTCAGGATCAATTATTTGAAAATCATCTGAAAATGGGTCAATTTCTTCTGTCTTTTTTTGAGTCTTTGTTTTAGAGAATTTTCGAGATATGCCATAGTAATTAGGTTCAAGAGCAGTAGCATCAAAATACAGCCGATGATGATTTGCATAAATTTCTTGTTTTTCTGTTAGCTCTGATACAAGACTCAATTCGCTATCTTTATAAAATTTAAAATTATTAATAAATAAATTTGATTGAATTTTAAAGTACGTTTGCAATGGAGGTCTATGACGTGATATATCTATTGCAGTTTGTCCGATAAGTGTACTGCTTATCATCATAAAATCATCATCAATTGGTCGTTTGTTTTTATCTGTTAATTGTGCAATCTTTATTTTCAGAGACTTTAAAATCGTAGTTTTTCCAGTATTATTATTTCCTAAAATCACCGTCCATCTTGCCCAATTTCCATTTTTATCCGTAAAATTAACTTTGTGTTCTCCTTTAAAACATTTGACATTTTCGAGGGTCAAAGATTTGAAATAAATGGAAACGTTATTTTCTGTATTCTCACTCATTTTTTAGGACGGTTATTTTTCCAAATATACAAATTTTCAAGAAGCAATGTTTTAGGAAGGCACTTCATATTTTTCGGAATGTTGTCGTTTTTGTTCCAAATATATTACTGTATTAATTTCTTTAGTGCGAATCATTTTTGGGTATTTTTATCGTCAAACCTATAAGGTTTTCGAAAACCTTATAGGTTTAAATATTTGAAATTTTATCTTTAAATCCTTGAACATCAAGAATATGAACTTTCGGAAAACGAACATTTTCAAGGATATTAAAATGTTTATCTTCTGTAACAATAAAACGTGCATTTGAGGCAATAGCACAATCTACAAATTTATTATCGTCAGGGTCATTTTGGATAAGATTCCATTTGTAATATCGAGTGATTAGTTTCGTATTTACTGCATTTTCAATTAGTTGCAATGCCAAAGAAGCCATTTCAGGATTAGATTCACGAGCAATAATTTCTTCGTATTCGGCTAAAATTTCGGTAGTTACACAAAGCGTAAATTTTTCTTCCAAAAAGGCATCAAATATCCATCGAAATGGCGAACGTGGTGAAATCGAAACTCATAAAACATTGGTATCCAGTACAATTCTCATGCTTGGTATGGTGTTCGGAGGTGTTTTTTGAGGAATTCGTCCATATCTTCTTTTGTCCAGCCTTTTTCATCCCAAACTTCATCTGCCATTCGGCTTAATTTTTCAGCTAAATAAGCGGTAATCAATCGCTTAATTTCCTTTAAATCCTCTTCGGATAATGACCGAGTAAATAAATTTAACAATTCTAATTGAACATTAGATAAGGGAATATCCTGCCTCATTTTTCCTGCTTTTTTTTAGTGTAACTGAAATATAATCAATTTGTTAGAATATGCCAAACCTATAAGGTTTTCGAAAGCTTTATAGGTTTAATTACCCTTTTTTAATGGCATTTTGCAATAAATTATACAACTCTTCTTTATCGGCTTGTAAATCTTGAATTTGGGCTTCTAATTTTTGGATTAAAAGTGATTGATACAATTCTTCTTTTTCAACATCAGTTATAGGAAACTCTAACGAATTTTCACTCTCTGATTTTTGTTCTCCTGTAATCAACCAATGAGAATCTAAATCATCAATTGATAATAATATTTTTTTTAAAAGGGAAAAACTGGGCTTACTTTTTTTCCCATCAGGTCTGCCTTTTACAATATTATGAATTACAGTAGGAGAAACTCCCACTAAATTAGCAAAAGAATTGACATTTAAGTTCTTTGATTCAATCAAATCAAAAAGTCTGTTATGTATATTATTATCTTCTTTTGATAGCATTTTGCAACAAATTATATAATTCTTCTTTATCGGCTTGTAAATCTTGAATCATAACTTTTAAAGCCTCAATGTATTTATCTTTATCATCTTCAATCGTAAAAGGATTAAGATTTGTATTTTCTTCTTCAAAATTGTTTTCTTTTAAAATATTTCCTTTTCCTGTTACCAACCAATTAGCATCTATATTTTCAAATTCAATTAGAATTTTTTCCAATAAATCAAAACTTGGTTTATTTTTTGAACCATTCTTTTTCCCCGTTACAATATGGTGAATTACAGAAGAATTAACGTTTATCCGCTTTGAAAATGAATTCTTATTTAGCTTATAATAATCTATGATAGCTTGAATTCTATCGTTAATTGTGTGATTTTCTTTTGAAAGCATATTTGATAAGTGTTTTGGTTTTAGGATTGCACCAAAACTTACCAAGTCGTCCAAGATTTGGTAGGTCTATTTTTATTTATTGTTGATTGCATTTTGCAACAAATTATACAACTCTTCTTTATCGGCTTGTAAATCTTGAATTTGGGCTTCTAATTTTTGGATTAAAAGTGATTGATACAATTCTTCTTTTTCATCATTAGCTATATTTTTAACATCCTCACTTGAGGATTTATTTTCACCAGTTACAAGCCAATAGTAATCTAAGTCCTCAACTCCGATAAATATTTTTCGCAGTATCGAATTGCTTGGTGTGCTTTTTCGACCATCAGGTCGCCCTTTAACGATATTATGAATTGTAGTTGGACTTGCGCCAATTAATCTTGAAAATGAATTGACATTCAGTCCTTTATCTTCAATTATCTTTAAAATCCTATTATGAATATTGTTTTCTTCTTCTGACAACATTTTGAAAAAATCAGGAAATATTTTGCATATTATAAACTTGCAGTATGATATGTTTTTAAACAAAAAACCAAAACTACCACAAAATTTCGCCAAACTTATAAGGTTTTGGAAAGCCTTATAGACTTTATTACCCTTTTTTAATGGCATTTTGCAATAAATTATACAACTCCTCTTTATCGGCTTTTAAATCCTGAATGTGGTTTTGTAATTCCTCAATTTTTTCATCTTTTATTTTAAGAAAATCAGCCGTATTTTCATGTTCATTTTTAGAAGCTATTTTTTGAGAATTTTCTAAAAATCCCTGCATTTCGTCTTCTGAAATTTCTTTTTTATCGCTAATAAACATAATATCCGTCCAACCCATTAACCAATCCAGAGAAATATTTCTAGATAGCATATACGAGAGGTACGGTTTGGGTATATTTTTAGTTCTTCCTGTCTCAAAATGGCTAATGGACTTTTGTCGCATTCCAATTTCTTCCCCTAATTCTTCTTGAGTTAAGCCAAAAAATTCTCTCATTTCCTTAACTCTTTGATAATCAATTTTTAAACTCATTTATTGAAAAATAAATCAAAAAAAAGAAGATTTTATTTTGTAGTACTACAAAAAAGTAATAATTTTGTCTTGTCAAATAAAGAAAAAACCAAAACTACCGCAAAATTTCGCCAAAAATTGAATCGGTTGCCTTGGTTTTTATGATTATGAATTTGTAACTTCAAAACTACGATTTTCGATGCTAAAAAGAAAGAAATCGTCCGAAAAAACGGGTTCAGGGCGTAACCGTTGGGGACGGAAAGGCTCACCCGAACATCAGCAAGCCGTTGAACACCAAGCCGAACGCCTACGCCAATCAGGAAATTATGACCAAATAAACAAAGAATATTTAATCAATACGCCCGAAGGTGCCCGCCGTTATCGACTGGTGGATTTAGCAGGATTGAATCAGGGGGTACTCCAACTCATCATCGAAGTTGGGGTTGGTGATGGAGAAGGAAAACCTCCGAAATATACCCAAGAAGCGATGGAAGATGTCGAAAAAGCTACGGGCATTCGGGCATTATTTATTGCTTACAAACGCCGAAAGAAAAAGTAAGTTTTACCAAAATTCGTTCTAAACCTACTAAGCCTTTAAGACTTGGTAGGCTTGATTCAAAATCCAAAAAATCATGAGCCAACAAGCTAACTTTTATTTAGTCGAATCTGACATTCAGCATACTTCCAACTATTTGCGAGAGGAAGGATTTGTATTTTTAAGTCCCAATCAATCAGAATCTTATGCCGAGGTAGTGGATAGTCTGAATAGTATCAATGCGGTACTTCCACTAACTAAAAAATGGGTTATTCTGAAAGAAGATTTAAGCAGTCTGAGGAATGGGCGTAATGTTCATCGTCTCGAATATTTGCCTTCGCATTTATTCATATCTGATACTGGTAAAAATGCCTTGGGACGAGGTCGGTTTTATCTCGAAGATATTCCTCAAACCCATGACATAGAAAATGCAGAGGTTTTTCAAGATGCAGTAGTTCGATTTTTTCGGTGGTTCAAACGCCAATATCCCGTGAAAAAAGATGCGATTTTCTACGGGATGCACACCTCACAAGCTGTTATCAAAAGAGTACAAGCAAACGAATTTTTTATTTCATTGAATAATTCGGAGAAGGATTTAGAGAAAATTGTTGATTTATCTAAATTACTTTGATTTATAACATTTTCTAATTCATATGCTAAGATAAAGATTTACCGAGTTTTGAAAATTTGGTAAGTCTTTTAGAGGTTGTTTAAATTTTAACTAAAAATATGATTATCAATTGTTTATATAAACTTCCATAAGGTAGGGTTTGCAAACCCTACCCTATGGAAATCGGCAATTTTGAGCAATGAAAGCTATTTCACTATTTGAAGTTTATGTCCTCAAGATATTTTTCAAAAATTTTTAAACAACCTCTTATTTTAATTTTGCTTCTGCCACGACATCCCGAAAACCCTGCCAAATGCCTTCAGGCAAAGGAGCTGTAAACGTAACTTCCTCTTTCCGAACAGGATGTATAAATCGAAGTCGATAAGCATGTAAACAAATCGAAGCATCTTTTTCGGGATTGGGATAACCGTATTTGAGGTCTCCTCGAATTGGTGTCCCTAATTTCGAAAGTTGTACTCGAATTTGGTGCGGTCTTCCTGTTATTGGATTGATTTTCAACATATTATATCGTCCAATTCGTCCCATAAATTTATAATTTAGAGTTGCTTCTTTGGTATTTTTGCCACGAGGACGGCTATATGCCCGAACAAAATTCCGATTCGTATCTTTTTCTAACCAATGCGTCAATGTACCTGAATCCTCTTCGGGCATATTTCCAACAACTGCCAAATAGGTTTTATCAATTTTGTTTTCTCGAAAAAGTTTAGTCATTCGCTCAAGAGCCTTAGAGGTTTTTGCCAAAGCAACTACTCCACTTACAGGGCGGTCAAGGCGATGAATAACACCACAAAAAACATTGCCTTTTTTGTTATATTTTTTCTTGAGATAGGCTTTTACAAGGTCGGTTAGGGTTTCGTCTTTGGTTTGGTCGCCTTGTACCAATAAATTAGCAGATTTATTTACAATAATAAGGTGATTGTCTTCATAAATCACTTTCCATTTCTTTTGCATCATATTCAAATTTTTGACGTATCGGAATAACGAAATAAATTATTAGAAATAAAGAAAATTAAGGTTTATTATTTTGATTTTCAGCGATTTTAATGATTCAAAATCGAAAAACTTACTTTTTATACTTTTTCTTTTCTAATTCTTGTTGAATAGTTTGAATTTCTTTTGAAAAATCACCTTGATAACCTTCTAAATCAGGATGTTGAAAAATTTCATTTGTACTTTGTTCTGAATTCCCATTTTGGTCATAGACATAAATTTTCTCAGTAAATGGACAAATCACAACTCCCACTTTTGTGCCATGATACATCCAAACTTCTTCCATTTTTTTACGAGCCGATTTTGTTCCGTATTTTGCTGAAACGACCTCAACTACAAAAGTTGGAGGAGCTTGAGCCGCCCCACCTTCCCAAGAATTTTGAACTTCTTCCGAACAATCTTCGAAGGCAATAAAAGAAGCATCGGCTTCTCTACGAATTTCATGACCATGTTCATCTACAAATTTATAAGGAGTAGTTTCGGCATAGCCCCGCCCTTTTTTGGTTTTGCTAATCCAAAGGTAAATACTACCTAATACAGCAAATGTTAAAAAACCAATTAAACTACTTGTAGCCATGATAATAATTATTTTTTGAGGGGTTTGTTCGAGACGATAATGAGTGCTTTGGGTTTCGAGTTCTATTAATTCTTGATAAGAAATCAATTGATTTTCAGGAAAATATAAATCTATACTTTCAAAATGAGCAAAGGAAAAATCTTTCTCAAAAATCCAGAGTTCATCTTGATTTTTGAGCTCTAAATGAAGGGCAGAATTGAGCTTTTTCAAACTCAAAAATTTTTCAGTTAATTGGTAGGAAACAGGAAAATGTAATATTAATGGAGAGGATTTCATACTACAATCATTTGATTTTCAATTTTCTAAATCCATAAATCGAATAAAACCCTCCAAATGTATTTAAATATTTGGAGGGTTTTTCTATTTTACTGAAGGTAATTAAAACAGCCTAAAAATTAAACTATTTAGAACCTGATTTTCAATTAGTTATTATTTTCAAGGAGTCTTTCCATTGAATCAACTAAATCAGTCATGAAGGAAGCCGTAAGGGTTTTACCAATATCAATCATTAACGCATGAGTATCCATAATTAACCCATATAACATCGTACTTTGTTCAATTTTATTATGATTGAAAACGCCCGAAGTTTCTAATAACATAAATAAAATACCACAGAATGTAATATATTTAACTACTCCGAGTATAGCTCCCAGAATTTTATCAACTCCCTCGAAAACCGTAGGCATCATACCTGCCAGAATTTTTCCTAAAATCGAAATCCCCAAGGAAGCAAGGGCATAAAACAGCAAAAATGAAAATAAAACGGATGCTTTGGGGAATTTACCCAATTCGGCATCTTGCTCCATATACGTAAATGTTCCCTCAATCATTCGGAAAATTAACAGAACCGAAGCCACAAATAAAACTAATAAAACTAACTCGACCAGAAAGCCCTTTTGGAAGCCTTTCCAACCGCCATAAACCAAAAATAGCAGAATCACAATATCCAATGTGCTGACTGCTGTAAACGTAACTTCTTGCACGAGATTAGGTGTTTAAAAGGTTGTACATCAATTTGATAAAACGTTTCAATTATTTATTTAATAATGCTCTGACTTTCAAGGAAATCGTTTTGTTGTCAGCTTTCCCTGCGAGTTCTTTGGTCGCAATCCCCATGACTTTACCCATATCTTTCGGTGAGCTTGCCCCCGTTCGGGCAACAATTTCCTGTAATTTCTCAGTCAATTCTTCTTCGCTCATCATTTTGGGAAGAAACTCTTCAATAACTGCCAACTCAGAACGTTCAATAGTTTCTAAATCTTCTCGCCCTTGTTCTTGGTAGATTTGTGCTGAGTCCTTGCGTTGTTTAGCAGCTTTCATCAGGAGTTTCACCTCTGTTTCTTCGGAAAGGACTTGTTTGGCTCCTTTTTCGGTTTCAGCCAACAAAATAAGGGCTTTAATTGCTTTCAAAGCACGCAAACGGTCTTTGTTGCGGGCTTTCATGGCAGTTTTCATTTCGGCTTCGACCTTTGTTTTTAAGCTCATGGGATAGAATTTATCTAAATGAAAATCTAAGAAAATTTTTACGTTTGTCTTCTGAATGGTTATTCGCCTTTTGAATAAAGTCTGATAAAGGCTCAAACTTTACGAAAGGCAAACAGACAAGTTCATTTAAAATTAAGCACTTGTCTTAACTTTTCAATAAATGGCTAAAATATTAAATCCTAAGTTGGAATTCAAACAAATTGGAGAGGAATCCCAAAATCATGACAAAATTAAGCGTAAATATCAATAAAATCGCTACGCTGCGAAATGCCAGAGGTAAAAATAATCCTGATGTCATTCAGGTAGCTCAAGATTGTGAACGATTTGGTGCACAAGGCATCACTGTTCATCCCCGTCCTGACGAGCGACATATTCGGTATGCCGACGTTCGAGAACTGAAAAAGGTAGTTCAAACAGAGTTGAATATAGAAGGAAATCCGCAAGAAAGTTTCATAAAATTAGTTTTAGAGACCCAACCCAAACAAGTAACTCTCGTACCTGATGCACCTGATGCCATTACTTCGAATGCAGGTTGGGATACGATCAAACATGAAGATTTTTTAACAGAAATTATTTCCATTTTTAAGGAAAAAGGTATTCGAACTTCGATTTTTGTGGATGCCGAAGAAAAATTTATTGAAGGAGCAAAAAAAGTAGGAACAGACCGAATTGAGTTCTATACAGAATTTTATGCTGTAAATTATCCCAAAAATCCTACGGAAGCTCTTGAACCCTATCACCGTTGTGCGGTATTGGCAAATGAATTCGGTTTAGGAATTAACGCAGGACATGATTTAGACTTAAATAATTTGAGTTATTTACAAAATAACATTCCGAATTTATTAGAAGTTTCTATCGGACATGCTCTAATTTGTGATGCACTTTATTATGGGCTTGAAAATACGATCCAATTATATCTGAGAGCGTTAAGGAACGTTAATAAAAATTAATATTAGAAAAATATCTCAAAATAAAACTTTCCAAAAAAAAGAGACGTTAAATTGAACTATTATCATTAAATCTAAAAATTATTTAACATGAAAAAGTACCTTTTCGCTTTCTTATTTGTAATGGCAGTTGTCTCCTTTCGTGCCAATGAAAGTTTTGCTCAACATTATTATGTCTATGATGGAGATTCATTCTCTGTAATGTTGACGGCTAATAATGCCAATAGCCAAATTATTTCGGTTCAATTTTCACTTGATGGACAGTGGGTTGATTTCAAAATTGTTGATTTCGAGAATCTTGAGGATGATACCGATGGAGGTTATATTTATACTGTACTGGATAATCATGGCACTAAATTTACTGTAGATTATTATCGCCGTCAAGACCATATTGTCGTACAGAATGTCAATTCGGGTGATGAATGGAAACTTTACCGAAGGAAATAAAACGAAATAATTAGCTTGTTTTTATAACTTTATTGACCCCATTTTTCAAAATGGGGTTTTTTCGTGAAAAAATAATGACGAATAGTTTTGTTTCAATACAAACTAATTTTTGATGAACACTTTTGAGATTTGGGAGTTTGGAAGGTGAAAATCATAATTCTGGTTCCATCTAAATCATTTTTGAATGAGTTATCAGCCGAATTCTGTAAAGCGTTTTTTTCGGATGCTCAAGCCTGACAAACGAGACATCTTATATCTGTATGTTTATGCTATTTTTAATGGTTTAATAAATCTAGTTTTACCAATTGGTATTCAGGCAGTTATTGGCATCATTATGTCAGGACAAATTGTGACGTCTTGGTTCGTATTGGTTATAGGAATTACGATTGCGATAGCCGTCGCAGGAGCCTTACAGGTCGTTCAATTAACTATAACAGAAGTACTACAGCGCCGCATTTTTGCTCGCTCTTCCTTTGAATTTGCCTACCGAATTCCTAAGTTTAAACCTGAATCTATCTTACAAGGAAAACATTATCCACCTGAACTAGTCAATCGTTTTTTTGATACTTTAGCTGTCCAGAAAGGCACTCCCAAAATTTTAACTGATTTTTCTGCCTCTGCCGTTCAGGTTCTATTTGGTTTAATCTTATTGGCATTTTATCATCCCTTTTTTGTCTTTTTAGGCTTGACATTAGTGATGCTATTGGTGGTAATTTATATGCTAACAGGGCGTAAAGGCTTAGAAACCAGCTTAAAGGAGTCGAAGTACAAATATGCTGTAGCTTATTGGTTAGAAGAAGTGGCTCGTACAATGGCAACTTTTAAATTGGCAGGAAATACTGAGCTTCCACTAAAAAAAACGGATAAATTAGTTTATAATTATCTTAAAGCTCGTGGGAAACACTTTGCAGTTATTCGAACACAATACATTTATGCCGTTATTTTCAAGACTTTAATTACAGGGGGATTATTGATTTTAGGAAGTTTATTGGTCGTGTCTCATGAAATTAATATTGGTCAATTTGTCGCTTCTGAAATCGTGATTTTGATTATTTTCAATTCAGTTGAAAAATTAATCTTAACAATGGAAACGGTTTATGATGTCATGACCGCAGTCGAAAAAATTGGAGCAGTTACGGATTTACCTTTAGAAAACACCGAAGGTTTATTGTTTTCAGAATTGGATACAGGAAAAGGTATCAGTGTTTGTTTTGATAATGTGACCTATCAGTTTCCACAAAGTAATAAACCCTCTATTTGTCATTTGTCTGCCGAAATTGAAGCGGGTGAAATGATTTGTATTTCAGGGGCAGGTGGTTCTGGAAAATCAGTTTTATTGGAGTTAATCTGCGGATTATATGAAAGTTATGAAGGAGCTATTACACTTAATAACCTGACTATTAAAGCATTAAATATGACAGATTGGCGTTCTTATATTTCAGATAGTTTGGCAAGAGAACAATTATTTTTGGGAACGGTAGAAGATAATCTGACTTTAGGTAAACCTGATGTCAAAATTTCTAAGGTGTTAGAAGTTATTGAGACAGTCGGGCTGAAGGACTTTATTCAAAGCCTTCCGAAAGGATTTGCTTCAGTGATCGAACCCGAAGGTCGCACTTTTTCAACTCATATTATTATAAAACTAATGTTGGCCCGAAGTATGTGCCAAAATCCTCGTTTGATGGTTTTGGAAGATTTTATGCCTCTTTTGGAACGAGATGAACAACAACGAATTACAGACTTTTTGACTACTAGGGACAATAAAAGAACACTTATTGCTATTTCAAATAATGCCTATTTTGCGTCTAAATGTGACCGCGTAATGTTTTTGGAAAAAGGGCATATCAGAGCATTTGCGCCTTTCAAGGAAGTTCTTAAAGTTAATGGAGCAGCAAGTGTTTTCCAAAATTAAATACTAAAATAACAAAGTAATTGATGCGTATTACTTAACACCAAATATGCTAAATATTTCAAAAAATACCATTGATAAACAGATTGATAAGGAGCGTTATCAGTCTTTTTCGGCGATTCCGAGTAATGAACTCAAGCATACCATGGCACGGTGGTTAATCGGATTATTGTTTTTATTGATTGTATTATTGTTTTTACCTTGGACACAAAATATCCAAGCTGATGGAGTAATTACTACGCTCAATCCTGCAGAACGTCCTCAAACGATTCATGCTACGATTGATGGGCGAATTGAAAAGTGGTACGTTCAGGAGGGACAGGAAATAAAAAAAGGAGACACGATTGTGTTTCTCTCCGAAATTAAATCTGAATATTTTGACCCCGAATTCGTACAACGTTCTCAAGAACAAGTCAATGCCAAAGCGAGTAGTGTAGAGTCGTATGCTGAAAAAATTCAAGCTCTTGAAAGTCGTCTTGAAATGCTTCAGGAAAATCAGCGTTTAAAATTGGAACAGCTTCGAAATAAAGTTACTCAAAAACGCCTTAAAGTAGAAGCTGATAGCATGAAGATTTTGGCAGCTAAACAAAGCTTTTTGATTGCTGAAAAGCAACAAACTCGAACTAAAAAATTATATGATAAAGGACTAAAATCCTTAACAGATTTGGAAATTAAGCAAGCTAAATTACAAGAAACGCGTGCTAAATTGACGGCGGCAGAAAATAAATTTTTGACTTCTAAGAATGAGTTAATTAATGCCAAAATTCAATTGAATAGTACTCGAAATGAATATGCTGAAAAATTAGCTAAAGCGCAATCTGATAAATTTAGTGCGATTTCAGCTCGTTTGGAATCTGAAGAAAAACTCGCCAAACTTCGAAATCAAACAGCCAATTATCAACGCCGTCAAGGTTTTTATTATATTACTGCTCCACAAGATGGTTATGTAGTCGAAGCAATCGCAAAAGGAATTGGTGAGACGCTTAAAATGGGCAAACCTGTCGTAAGTGTTATGCCTAAAAAATATAATTTAGCCGCCGAAATCTATGTAAAACCTGCTGATTTACCGCTTATTAGTAAGGGGAATGATGTTCGATTTATATTTGATGGATGGCCTGCTTTCTTCTTTTCGGGATGGCCTGATGTTGCCTTTGGAACATTCGCGGGACGAGTGCAAGCCATTGATCGAGTCGCAAATAAAGTAGGAAAATACCGTATTTTAGTACGAGCACATTCGGATAAAGATATGCCTGAATGGCCTAAGGCTTTGCAAGTAGGTTCAGGAGCAAAAGCAACTTTGATGTTGAATGATGTGCCAATTTGGTACGAAATCTGGCGAACACTCAATAGTTTTCCGCCTGATTTTTATTACGATAAAACCGAACTCAAAACAAAACCCCAAAAAGATAAAAAGAAGTAGTATAACACTTTCTGAATATACATTAAGATTTAAGTAACTACTTGATTTTGAGCATTATTATGAAGTTAATTCGAACATTCTTTTCTGTGTTTTGTTTTTTTGGAATCGTATATTTTGGAAGTTTAAACAATAGTTTGGCACAAGATTCTTTACGACTCTCTTATTTGGATTTTATGGAACAAGTCGTCTCCTTTCATCCTGTCGTAAAACAAGCTAATTTATTGACTCAAACTGCTAAGGCTAAGCTTCAAAAAGCACGTGGAGGATTTGATCCTAAAATCCACTCCAATTTAAATCAAAAATATTATCAGGATAAAAATTATTTCCGAATTATTCAGAATCAACTCAAAGTGCCGACTCGCATGGCAGGTATTGAGTTCCAGGGTGGTTATGATTATGCTGAAGGTAACTATCTAAATCCTGAAAATAAAGTACCGAAAGAAGGCTTGACTTATATAGGTATGAGTATTCCTCTCGGACAAGGTTTTGTGATCGATCGTCGCCGTGCCGATTTGCAACAAGCTAAAATCTTCACAAAGCAAACTGAAGCCGAACAAAAACTACTGTTAAACAGTATTTTACGAGAAGCAGGACAATTTTACCAAGATTGGTTAGAAGCCTATTATAAGCAGAAAATTACTCAAGAAGCTGTTGATTTGGCTCAAATTCGAATGGATGGTATTCGAGAAGGTTTTTTGGTAGGAAATAATGCCGCAATTGATACTACTGAAGCTCTTATTCAATTACAAACTAGACAGTTATCTCAAATTGATGCCCAAAATCAATTCCAAAATGCAAGTCAGAAATTGAGTGCTTTTTTGTGGGATAAATCAGGCTTGCCTTTAATTTTTGAAACCTTACCAATACCTGATTCTTTAGAAACATTTAAATATGAGAACTTAATTTCTATAACAGATTTAGATGGAATCTTGGAAAATCTGAATACGCATCCTAAACTATTAAAATACAACTATAAAATTGAAAAAATTCAGATTGAACGCCGTTTTAAAGCAGATAAGTTAAAGCCTAAATTAAAAATTAAATACAATTATCTATTTCCAGAAAAGGGTAAAAAAAGTGAATTTGCACCAACAACGAATAATTTTAAATGGGGATTTCAACTGGATTATCCTTTGTTCTTACGCACAGAACGGGGTAGTTTGAACGAAACGAAAATCAAAATTTCGAATTCAGAATATGAATTAGAATATGAAAAGCAACTATTAATTACGAAATTACAAAATTATCAAACTAAATTACAAGGAATTGCCCAACAAATTGCACTTTATGAAAATACGGTTCAAAATTATAATCGTTTGGTAGAAGGCGAAAATGAAAAATTTCGGGCTGGAGAAAGTTATTTATTTTTGGTCAATAAGCGAGAGATGAAACGAGTAGAGGCTCAATTAAAATTACTTTCTCTCAAAGTTAAATTCCAAAAAAGTCTATTGGATTTTTATGAGGCAAGCGGAGAAGTTCCTATTTTGATTGAAAATAAATAAGATTATTCTTCGTATTCAACTTTATTTATAAATGAGTTTAAAATTTCAAATTATCCTGAATGATTCTGTAAAAATGCTACTGAAAGTTGATTAAAAACATCAGGTTGCTCAACATTACAGACATGTCCACAATTTTCTACAACCTCTAAAGTGGCACACTGATGTTTTTTGACCAAATTTTTGACTTGTGGCAAAAACATATAATCCTCATCACCCATGACATAAAGAGTAGGCACAGGAATATCTTTTTCATTGAAATATCGTAACAATGGATTAACTTCAATTGTGAGGCGAAACCACCGTAAATATTCAGCCCTTCGAATTTTTGCTGCTTCCTGAATGAACATTGAACGAGGTTCTTTATTCCGTTTTTTAGGCATCAAAATATAAGCATAAACCGTATAGAGCCAGATAAATGGAATGAGCTTACGAACCAAACCAGCCAATTTCATCAAAAATTGAGACCGAGTATTAAAGCGAGTAATGGCTCCACAAAGTACCATACTTTTCAATTTGGACAAATCCAGCTCGGCAATTGTACGGATAATAATTGTCCCGAGCGAAACTCCCATGAAATGAGCAGATTGAATATTTAAATGGTTCAAAACCTCTAAAACATCCTGACTCACATCATTGAACGAATAATTCATGTCTTTGGGATTTGGAAAAGCATCTTTGGACTTTCCATGTCCTCGTAAATCGACCAACAGAACGTTAAAATGTTGCTTTAAGGCTCGAATTTGTTTGAACCAAATCGAAGAACTTCCACCAGCACCATGAATCAAAACAATCCACTCTTCAGAATTAGCGTTCTTATAAACTTTATGGTACAACATAATTTTTTTATCGTTCAAAGGTTTGCATCCCACAAAAATACAAACTTTTAAAGGTGCTTTTCAAATCTTGAATCGGCTTTTCCGCCCAAATTTGTATATTTGACTAGAAGAGTAATTCAACAAATTTCAATTTAAACCCGAACAAGATGTCAGTTTCAGCCAAATCTTCTCCTAAAAATCTAGACTCCTACGAAGCCTTTACTTCAGGATGGGATATTATATGTGCTAATCGAAAGGACTTCATCAATCAAAAATTGAAAAAATTGTATGATGATGAAATTTTACCTCATCGTTTTGAGGGGGTTAGTATCAGCTGTCCCGAACTTCTGGGGGGTGATATTCATAAGCAAGATGAAGTCAGAATTAAACTTGCGATTGAGGGAGAAATCTCCATGAAAAAAATAGATTTGATTGAGGTTTATGCAGAATGTGAACTGACCATCAATCTAGATGATCTTGGAGTTTCGATTAAACATTACGGAGATACAGCCTACACCATTACCATTAATTTCGATGATGATAAAGAAGAAGATATATTCCGACATCTTGACTTGTTTGATGTAAAAGTTAGCTTTTTGGGACATGAGATTCCTGTTGAAGAAGACGAGGTAGAAGAAATGATTCTGAAGGTTTTAAACCGAATTTTTCGAGTTGTTCCATCACTTTCCTTTGATTTCAAGGCTACCATTCCTGTACTTTCTCTCAAAAATGCTAAACTTGAATTAGCCTTTGTAGAGAATCCTGAACCCAGTCAAAGTTTTCTAGCAATTTTAATAGGATTAGATGGCAAAAAAGGAGTGTATGAACTTTCTCCTGATACGATTGATGACGCTCAAGCAAGTACAGCTTTTGTAGTTGCTAATCAAGTCTTAATGACGACTTGTCAAAAGATGTTGAATTTAGTTGCTGAAGAGTATGATTTTCAGGTTTCGACTGCCAATCCAGCCATGATTACGAATCAAAATTCTTATGTTTTATTGGATAATGATTGGGGAATTCGTGCTAAAATTGAAAAAGATAACATCTGGGTAACACTTTCAAAAGATTTATTAAATCTAAATATTAATGTAGAGTATCAATTAACAGATCTTTGTGATTGGCAAACCTTAGAGTTAAAATTTGAGGCAAAAGTAGATACCAGTCATGGGGAATTATTGATTACAGTAGCTTATGCCGAAGAACCTCCTGCTTGGCTTTGGGTAGTTTTATTTCCCGTAGCTTTTGTACAAAATTTAGCTCATGATGGAAAAACTTTCACATTTAAAGTACCTGATTTTGAAGTAACTAAGATAAATATATCAAATTACTTACAACTTTCAGGTAATTGGAATCAAGAAGAGGGAAAATAAAAATTAAATTTATAAATCTTCAAACCCGTCATTAAGAAGTGACGGGTTTCGTATTTTATTATTAACCTTTTAATTGGTCTATTTAGTTTGGATAAATCACTAAAATCATGCGTTCATTTTCACTAATAGGGAAGGTCTTACGATACGTCCGAAATGTACCATTACAATCGAAATACCAAAACTCCTCCTCTGCTAATTCGTCCATACAATCCGAGATATCATCCTGAAAAGCAATATATTCCGAAGCTCGAAGTACATTTTTCACTTCCAAGGTGGTCGTGCTTCCAAAGTGTTCCATCAGTTGATTAGCGACCAATCGAACGGCTTCCTTAGTAAGTGGCTTAAAATCATGCAAAGAAGTGGCTTTTTTTTGTGACATGGTTTTTTAGGAATTTATGGAAAAATTGATTTAAAAATATTGAAAATAATATAGTTACGCGTTTGTAACCTCCACTAAATAGCGTACTGTACACTGTTGCTGCTGGTAAATAATATATTCGTTATTCATCAAATCTGCTCCACCAATAGCAAAAACGGAATCACAATTTTTATCTTTTTGTTGAAGAGTGTCAAAATTCAGGTCGTAACACCAAGTATCATGATGTTTGATGTGAAGCTGTTTTCCAACATGAACATCATAGAGGGCTAAAAATCCTTTTTCCGAACGTCCCGAAGCCCAATACGAACCCCATAAAGAAGTATAATTCAATGATTTACAAAATTTATCTGCAAAATAAAGTCCATAACCAAACATTTTCCCCGTAATTACCGCATTGGCTGGACGTAGAACCAAGCCTGATTCCAAAATTGACATCCAATTTTCATTCCGACTGCCATGCCAAAAAAGTTCGGTTTGTAAATTAGAACTTAGTTTCAAAAAGTTTTGGTATTGTTTTTCGGTACGTAGATTCGTAACTCGAAAGGCTTGGGAAAATTTATCTGCTTCATCCTGCATTTTGTCTTGAATTAGTTGAATGGTTTTTTCATCTGTTACTCGTTCCAGTTTCAGCCCCATTGCTTCTAATAAATTGATTTCTTGAATTTTAGGCTCTTCTTTCCTACGTTCATTAATTTCAACCTGTCCTCGCATTACGTCAAGAGTAGCCTGTTCTTTGGCAAGCATTTTTTGGATTTCCTGACGATCTTCAAGGGAGGTTGCTTTCTTCACTAAGTGATCATTGACATCTTGCATTTTTCGAGGAATAACCTGATATAAACTCAACAATAATTGATTAAAAGCAGGCTTTCTCATTCGAGGTGCAATCCGTTTTGTGAGAGTATCTAAAATACGCTGTGCTTCTTCAACCTGTGATTTAGTAACTTGATCAGCTGTTACGTTATAATTCTGACTTACAGAGTTTTGTGCATAATTTATAAGGCGTTTGACTAAATCCGAAACGGTTTTATCTTCAATATCAGCAAACTGAATTTTAGGACGATTTTCTGCAAATAAGTGCGTTTGGTCTTGATATCCTTTACGAATTTTCTCATTATACTTTCGTTCCCAAAGATGCATTGGGTAGGAACGTTGTGAAGCCCTTGACCCTACTCGCCCATATTTGACCGTAAACCGACCATCAGAGGTCTCTTGCATTTCGTAATATTTATTATTGTTGTTTGCCGTCACCATAATCAGCTTACAGGCTCGGCACTTAGAAAGAGAATCGGAATTTTGAGATGGTGTCGTCATGATGTTTTGCAATATTTTATGCTATGGAATAGGCAAACCGCCTTTTCTTATGATTTCATATTGCAAATAAATGCGGACTCTTTGTAAACTATTTACGTAGTAATTTTTAATTGAAATTTTTGATATAAAATATTACTTATCATTATTCTAAGCTACTATTTTTTTAAAACTGAAAAAAGATGGGTTTAGACATACACTTATTTAAATTAACGATAAGCGAGTGCCTAAATTGGAAAAATTAGGGTTCAGATACGTCAGTAAAGTTAAATTTCAGCCTAGTCCTGTAGATAAAAGGAATTTCTAAACCTAATGTTCCTTAAAATCTGAAGTAAAAGAAGTTTAACTCTCATTGGTACTAGTGTTTAATAAGATGAACCTAATCCATAATTAGGTCATAAATTGACAATTTTGGGCTTCTATTAAAATCCTCTCCACATCATAAAAAATATGAAGAGGTAAATGGATTTATAAGGGTAATTCTAAAATATACAGAGGAATTCCCTTATTTGATAGACTATGAATTTCCTGCTCACTAAAGTATAAAATAGCTCTCTCAGAGTTGGAACGCCTCATTACAAAACTCCCTTGGTAATCTAAGGAAGGTATTTCAAACGAAAACTCTTGATTCATTTCCTTTTCAATTAATGGGATAATTACCATTATGTTAGTATCCAGAGGATGTAGAGTTAGTGGTTGAGCCACTTGATGTTCATCATAGATAAACACTTTTTGAGTAGTATCTTGGAGTACAGCATTTCCCTGACTATCCACAAATACTAAACGAAAGCTTCTTGGAATTTCATCTACAAGCCAAGTTTCTTTACAAGCTCCCAATACAATGCAACAAAATAATACCAGTATAATTTTCATGTTTTTAGGTTTAAAAAGAAATCCTCTCCAAATCATAAAAAATATGAAGAGGTAAATCGATTTATAAGGGTAATTTCAAAACAAATAAATGTCGAGAAACTTCGCTTAATTGCGATGTAACTTTTGTATTATTGAATAACAGGAAAGGGGATTCAAGATTTTTCTCTATCATTACAAAACTCCCTTGGTAATTTAAAGAGGGAATTCTAAAGAAATACTCTTTATTCATTTCCTCTCGCGATAGACCAAAAGAAACAGTATAATAATTGTCTGAAACGATTACTCTGGTATCTAGGGGAGTACCGTCCTTATCATATAATAACACTCTCTGTGCCTCAGTATTATCTAGTAAATTTTGGTTTGTGCTATCCACAAATGCAAGATGAAAAGGTATTAAATCAGCACAACATAGATAATCTTTACCACAAGAACCTAACATTAAACTGCAAATTACAGTAATGAAAACTTTTATACTTTTCATGATTTATAATTTAATTCCCCGTATACAAGTTTACACAGGGAAATATTAGTTAAACTTTTTTAAGGATGAATATTGTAGATAAGCTCTTTATTCTGGTTGTAATGCTGATTTTTACCAGAAATATACCAGTTATTATAAGAGTACCATCCATCATAATCACCACGCCACCCCCAGTTCATGCGTAGTAGAATAATTGTACCCCAACAAGGATAAATATGTTTTTTATAGCCGTCACAAACCCAGACATGACCTATTAATTCACTCCAATCAAGTCCTCCAAAAATGACAGGTTGGCTTTTGTCTAAATCATTCGTTACAAAATTAACATCACTAAATGTGTAGTTGCGATGAGTAGCTGAGCCATAACCAAACCAAAAGGTAAAAGCATCATCAAATGCTTGTATGTTGTGCGTGCCTGATGCTCCATTCCCATCTATGTTCCAGATCGTATGTGTATTATATCCTACTGACACCATCAGTTCTGCAGTGGAATTAGTACCAGAAGAGTCTGGCATATCTGACCAGTCAAATCCAGATGGGAATTCCCAATACTTCATAATTTGTGCTACAGCAGTAGCTCCACAGCCTGTTGCAGCTTTGTAACAATAAAGATGATCACTAGTTGCAACAGGTATTAAATCGTTATAATCACATCCCTGTCCCCATGTGGTTTGTAATAAAGGACCTACTGTAGTTGTTTGTGTGGTACAATTCGGATCATCAGGATCTACTCGTCCATTATCTACTGTCTTGCCTGTTACTACCGCCTCATCAAATAGCGTCCGTAAGACATTGGGCGTTTTTAAGCCTGCCTTTTTATAATATTGTATCCATGCTTTAATGGCAACTTTACGAGGTTGTTTTTTGCCTTTTTTGGCTTCTTCGACATTCTCTAGGGATTCATTTAACCACATCTTGACCACATCAGGCATCTCATCTTCCTTAAACTCACCTTTGTCAACTTGTGCCAGAACGGGAGCAACTCGGTAATCGGCAGGCATCAATAAGAATCCACCATCTTCATAATTAAAAATGTGCATAGCCTCTACTCCGTTTTTGGTTCGTAGGGACTTATAATTCTTAATTTTCTTGCCTTCGGTACGCCCCGAAGCATCTTCCGTAACAGGAATCAGATGAGCCAATTGTTGCGCTTCATCTACTGAAACCGCATAATTAGAGCTGGCTGTTTCGACTGAAGCTAAAACTTCTTCGGTCTGTTCTTGACAGGATGTAGTCAACAAAAAGAATAAAGTAACTACAAATGATAATTTTTTCATAAAAAGTTGTGCTAAAAAATTTGAAAATTAAATTTAGCACAAATAAAAGCGTACAGAGTGCAACTTCCTTGCACTCTGTCTTTTTTTTTTGCGTTACACCAAACGAAAACTATAAACCTAAAAACTGAAGTGGATCAAATTCCCATTCTGATTCATAATAATAGGTTTTTAGACGGAAATTATAAACTATCGGAGCTTTCATATCTCGTAATGTACTGATATAGTTATGGATAGTGCGCTTTGAGACATGTAGTTTATAACTTAGTTCTTGCGGAGTTCCCGTAGCTGATTGAGCAATTAATTGATGTACTTGTACCAGTTGTTGAATATACAGTGTACTTTTCATAGTCTTATTTTGAGGTTAAAAATAAATATAAAGTATAATATTTGTCAATATTACAAAAAAACTTACTTCTACATAATTTAAGTTTAACGATACGGGTAATTTTTAGTTTATTTAGATGTGATGTTTTATTTTATTAACACTATTATTCTAAAAAAATAAAGAGTATGGCACTCAAAATCAATACAAAAGCTCCTGATTTTACATTAGATGGAACAGGTGGGAAATTTACATTAAGCCAAGATTTAGCCAATAAACCTTGTGTTTTGTATTTTTATCCAAAGGATTTTACGGCGGTGTGTACGAAAGAAGCCTGTGAATTTCGAGACCAATTTGCTGAATTTCGAGGAGCAGAAATTGATGTAATCGGTATCAGTCGGGACAGTGTGGAGACGCACGAACGATTCAAAAAAGAACATCAGTTACCCTTTGAATTATTGGCAGATAAATCAGGACAAGTTGCCAAAAAATATAAGGCATTAATTCCTGTGATTGGTGTAACAAAACGGATTACTTATTTTTTAGATAAAGACCATCAAATCAAAGCTGTTTTTGAAAATATGTTTGATGCAGATGGACACATCAAAGCCATGATACAACAACTAAAATCAAGCTAAAAACACTTATAATCAATTCTTCATAGTCTTTTAATCCAAGCTATTCAGAATTTGTTCAAGTGCATACTCGTCTTGTACCAATACTTGACGAGCCTTGCTTCCTTCAAATCCACCTACAATTCCTGCGGCTTCGAGTTGGTCAATAATTCGTCCTGCTCGGTTATAGCCTAAACTTAATTTTCGTTGAATCATGGAGGTGCTTCCTTGTTGATTCACAACAACTAAACGAGCAGCTTCATCAAACATAGAGTCTCGTTTACTGAGGTCAATTTTCCGTGATTCAGCTTCTTCATCCTCCGTTTCAGGGAGCATATACGCCGATTCATAACCTTGTTGATCTCCAATATACTCACAAACTTTTTCAACTTCTTCGGTATCTACAAAGGCACATTGTAACCGAATAATATCCGAACCATTTGACAATAACATATCTCCTGCTCCTACTAGTTGATCGGCACCATTTCCATCTAAAATAGTCCGAGAATCAACCCTTGAAGTTACTCGGAATGATAATCGAGCAGGGAAATTTGCTTTGATAATGCCTGTAATAACATTAACCGAAGGGCGTTGAGTAGCCACTACTAAATGAATACCAATAGCTCGTGCCAATTGTGCCAGTCGTGCAATAGGCATTTCGACATCTTTTCCTGCGGTCATCATCAAATCAGCTAACTCATCGATAATCAATACGATATAAGGCAAATAACGATGACCATCTTCAGGGTTTAAACGGCGTTGGATAAATTTTGCATTGTATTCTTTGATATTTCGGGTACTAGCCGTTTTAAGCAAATTATACCGAACATCCATTTCTACACAAAGTGAATTTAATGTATGAACGACTTGTTTGGTGTCGGTAATTATGGGTTCTTCAACATTGGGTAAGGCAGCTAAATAATGTCGTTCAATTTTACTGAAAAGCGATAATTCAACTTTTTTAGGGTCCACCAAAACAAACTTAATTTCAGCAGGATGTTTTTTATAAAGCAGCGAAGTCAGAATTACATTAATCCCGACTGATTTTCCTTGCCCTGTTGCCCCTGCCATCAAAAGGTGAGGCATTTTAGATAAGTCTGTTACAAAAACTTCATTAGAAATCGTGCGTCCCAAGACAATTGGTAAGGCTTTTTTACTACTCATAAATTGAGGTGTAGAAATAACCGACCACATCGAAACCATTTCTCGGTTAATGTTTGGAACTTCAATCCCAATCGTACCACGCCCAGGGATGGGTGCAATAATTCGAATACCTAATGCCGACAAACTTAGGGCAATATCATCTTCTAAGTTCTTGATTTTCGATATTTTAATACCTGCTTGAGGGACAATTTCATAAAGTGTTACAGTAGGTCCAATCGTCGCCCGAATACTTTCAATCCCTATTTTGAAATTAATAAGCGTTTCTACGATTTTATCTTTATTTCCTTCCAATTCTTCCCTTGTAACACCACCTTTCTGGGATTTTCGTTCATCCAATAATTCCAATGGCGGGTTTTTGAACTTACCCAAATCAAGTGTCGGATCAAATGGAATAAATTCTTTTTCTGTTTCTTTTTTCTCTGCAATAACTTGTAATTCCTTTTCAGAAAGTTCTGTACCAGGAATTTTCATTTGCTCCACCGAAACAGGTGTATCTTGTGGTTGCGAACGGTCTTCAACACTAAATTCAGGCTCTCCTTTTGATTTTTTCTCCGAGGTCTTTTTTGATAAATCAACTCCTAAATCAAGGGATTCTCCTGCGGTAGTTTCTTTACCCGTTTCTTCGGCTTGTTTAGTTTGAGTACTATTTTCTTTAGTATTATTTGCATTATTTTCAGCACTTTCGTTGCTGTTTTTTTCATTATCAGGCAAATCAATAGTAATTTCTCCAGAGGCTTTTACTTCGCTTTCTTTACGCTCAGGAACTTTGGTTTTTTCTGGTACAGGAGCAGAAGTCTTTTTACCTTTTTTGACTTTTACTTTTTTAGTAATCGTACTTGTATTAACTCCAAATGCCCGATTGAATTCGAGATTCAAAACGACAAAAATACCTAATATAACTGCCAGTAAAATTGGTGTTCCTACACTCCCAAATAAACTTTGTGAAATCATGGCAAATTCAAAACCAACTTGTCCACAATAAAATGCCAAACTGGAAATATCTGTTTTGAGTGTAAAATATCCCAATACAGTACTCCCCCAAAACAAAGCAAAACTCACAATTTTCAAAATGCGCCATTCCCCAAATAACGAACGCAGATACATAACCCGATATCCAACATTAAAAACTAGAGGAATAACTAAAAATGAAGCCACTCCAAACCACTTATAGATAAAGAGATAAGACAAAATTGCACCTGACAATCCTAGCCAATTTCGCATTTCTTTACCTGACCCAATTAAACCATAAAGTCCAACTGATTCAACGGTGCTTTGATCAGCTTTACCCGTAAACAAATAAGATAAAAAAGCAAAAGTCATAAATGCTGAAATGAACACAAACACTAAGCCCATGCTCAAACGAAAGCGACGACTTTCATAAATATCTCGCCAAGAAGATGTATTTTTTTTACCTTTTTTCTTTCGTTTATTATATAATCGTTTTGTATTTGTTGCCATTTCTCAAAAATCAATTAAAATGCTTCTATATCAAAGCTATGATCTTTTGGGTACTATCAAGCACAAAATTAGACTCTTTAAATTTCGAAGCAATCCGTACCAAAAGGAACACAAAATTAGTATTTTTTGGCGGATGGAAACCAAAAAAGCATAAAAACACAATCTTTTTGGGGGTTAATCTGGTTTTATTCAAAAACGCAAATTGGGTAGGGATAAGAAATTTATGAAAAAGTTTGGGTCTATCTCACTCAAAAACAATTTATAATTAAATATTTGAGATAAAACCATTTTCCATAAAAATATATTAATAAGATAAATATTATGGAATTGGTTTTGATTTCAATCAAAAATCGAAATTATTAAAATAAATAATCAATTATCATAAAAATGAGCTTGGTTTTTAATTTAAACACCTTCTTTTTGAGCTTCAGCACTTCCTGAGTAGGCTTCCGATCCCAAAACAGCTGTAAACTCATAGTGAGTTCCATCTAAAGATTTTCTGATACTAAGCTCAATGGTTTTTGTATCTGCAGTTCCATTTATTCCTTCATAATAACAAAAATTTTCATCTGATTTTTGGGTAATTTTATCGTACGCAATTTGTTCTCCATTCGGCAATTTGACTGTAATTTGGTCGGGATGTGCTTCAAGCATAATACCGTTTTCGCTCTGGCACTTATAAACTATAGGAGTAGACTCCTGAAAAATTAATTTAGAAATAGCAATACCAGTAAAAATAATGAGCGGTAAAAAAGCAAAAACAAGCGACCTCATAGCTCTATTCATGAGAGTTTAGAATTTAAAAGCGATAAAAATAAATTAAAACAAGTTGTAAAAGTAATCTAAAAGATAATTTTTTATACGTTAGTTAAGAATTAATAGTCATATTTTAAGGTTTTTGAGCAATTTTCATCAAAGCTAAGTATTCCAGTAGAAATATACGTAAATCGGTAGTGTCAAGGATACAATATGAATGAATTTTCTGTAAACTTGTGTTTCAAAACTGCTCCAAAGCGGAAGTAGATATCAACAACTAAAAAATGACTTTTGCACCAAACAAATTATTAAATTTATGTATATTAGAAAACACTAAAAAAATGATGAAATGGAAACAGTCGAACTGCTAGATAAATTAGAAAATTTAACTGAGCTAAAGTTTGAATATGCTCAAAATCAGGTCATTCCAAAAGAAAGTAGTGAGCCTGTTGTCCAAGAAATCATCAATTATATTTTGAGTGATAAATTTGATTTCCTTCTTTTTCAACAAAACTTCTTTGAACAAATGGCTTCTGGTTCTCACAGTCATATCGAACTTATTCGACAATTAAATATTATGGTCGTACAACAAATTAATTTAAGTGAATACGCTCATTATGTCGAAAGTATCAAAATTCGCTCTGTCTTATTTGGGGCAATTCGAATTCCTAATTTGATCATTCAATTAGTCAATGTACCAATTACTCCAAATGGAATTTCTGAAAATCCGCATACGACTATTGAAGTTTTGTCAAAATCCACAGCTAGCAAAGACCGAAATCAGGAAAAGAAAGAGTATCAGGCAATTCCGAGCCTCCAAGAATATATTTTGGTTTCCCAAAACGAACACAAAATTGAACAATGTTTACGAAATGGAAAAACAGACTGGATTCTAAAAGTCTATGATAATGAAGATGATACGTGTATTTTAACAGTTGGTGTAAAAATTAAATTAAATAATTTGTATCAAAACATAAAGTTGGAAGAAAAACAATTGATTATCAAAGAATTAGACCAGAAAGTATATAGATTGATATAATTTAAAAATTAGCACGGAATGTAATCACAAAGTTTCGTCCCATTGCACTCAAACCCGAACCAAAAACCCGATAATGACGGTCAAAAATATTTTCAATAGCAAACTGTCCTGTAAAATTTCGAAAACGATAAGTCATTTGAGTATTCCAAGTCATCCAAGCAGGCATTCCTTCGGGAGTCGCCAAATCTAACCTATCTATGCTGGATGGACTATATTTAGAAAGTGCTTTTTTACCATTATATAGCACAAAAAAATCTCCTGCCCAATTTTGATAATTCCAAGTAATCGAACTTTTTCCATAAAGTGGTGGGATATGTGCCAATGGTTCATTTCTAGAACGAACCTCGCCAAATGTTTGCGCTAATTGATGCCGAACCTCCAAAAATTGCCCGATATTATGTGATAAATCGAATTGCCAACCGTATAAAATGGCTTCTTCGGCATTCACATTCGCCAAAACTTTACTCAATACACCATCATAAATAATTGAATCTTCACCATTAAATAGAAAATCATTCCGAATAATGGCATTATCTAAATAAGTATAAAATCCTGTTAAATTAAATTGTATTTTTTGTAGAATTTTTCCTCGAATGCTACTTTCTATATTGTAAGTATATTCTGGTTTTAAATTTGGATTTGGAACAATAACTGTACTGGGTTCTGAATCAAATATTTTTCCCATATCATCGACATTTGGCGCACGAAATCCTGTAGAAGCATTTAATGTAAAGTTCACATTATCATTAAATTTTAAGACTAAACCTAAATTTCCACTCAAGGCATTATTGGCTAAAGTTGCTTCGGAAAAAGGCAGTGGAAAAAAGGTTTTATCTTCAAAAAGTGAAGCCAAAGAAACATAGTTATAACGCAATCCTTGTGAAAAAATCAATTGAATTTTTCCAAGACTATTAAATGTCTGTCGATGATTGAGGTAAAGCGCAAAACTTTGCATTTCGCTTCCACCATCAGGATAACGGGTGGATAATTTTCCTTGTTCTCCACCAAGTATATTTTCTGTATGAGCTTTAGAATGTACCTTATTATAAAAACTTTCTAAACCATAAGTAAAATAATGTGATTCTTTAATTTTTTTAGTCAGATCAATATTCATCGAATAAACCTGAATATTTTCAGTTCGTACATTGCGAATAGAGTCATCAAAACGTCTGGTAATACGTCCTTCTTCGATATTTTGCACTCCCAAAATAACCGAAGCATCATCATAAAAATGGCTTAAATCCTTGAAGTCTGCTCGTGCTGAAAACAGTAAACGTTTTTGGGGTGAATAATGCCACTCAGCATATTTTAAACGATTGTCTAAATATTCATTAAGTCGTTCATAACGAGGTATATTTGAAGAATTTGAATATTGAAAATTAAAACTATATTGGTTGTTATCATGTGGTTGATAAAGAAATTTTTGCATAATATCAAATTGCTCATAAGCTGTACCAATTTGAGTAAGAAGATTGGAGTTTTGAAACATCGAATCCTGTTGATTCATTCGTTTTTGATAATGGTGTCGTTTCCAATTTTCAATATGACTTTGATTACCTTGTTTTCCTGTTTTTATATCTCTAAATTGACTAAAAGTTACATGAGTAAGTCCAGCTATATTTTTATGACTATACTCTAAATCAAGTCCTAAACTTTGTTCGTTATTTGCAGAAGAGTAGCGTAAGAAACCTCCTCCATGTAGTTCCAATTTTTCTCCCGTAATTTCTGGATTACGAGTCGAAAAGTGCATGACTCCCCCTAAAGCATCACTCCCATACATCACAGAACTGGGACCAAAAACAACTTCGGCTCGCTGAATAATATTGGGATCAATCGTAATGATATTTTGGAGGTGACCACTTCGATAAATGGCATTATTCATTCGAATTCCATCAATAACTAACAAGACGCGGTTAGCTTCGAAACCTCGAAGAATAGGACTGCCACCACCTGCTTGACTTTTTTGAACGAAAACTCCACCACTTTTTGCCAAAATATCTGCCGAAGTTTGGGGGTTATTCAGTCGGATCTCTTGGGCTGTCATAGTCTCCAAACGAATAGGCAGATCAGATTTTGAAGTTTCATCTTTATTAGCTGAAAATACAATTTCATCTAAAAAATTTACTTTTTCTGTTAAGAAAATTTGGTATTTATTTTTAGAAAGTCGCTGTTTAGTGCTTTGTTGTGACTGAAAAATAATATGGGTTAAATAAATTTTTTCATCAAGATTAAAAGTAGAAATATCGGCTTTTCCTTCGATATCAGTAAGGATATTTTTAGAAGAATCAGTATTGAAAATCAATACTTTAGAGATAGGTTTTTGATCATTTATGGAAAGGACTTCGATGATTTGTGCTACTCCAGTAAAAGGAAAAAAAAGAATCAGAAAAAAAATAAAAAATACAAAGTGATAAAAATGAATTTTCATTATGATAATTTTAGGAATAAATAAGGCTTCTCTTAAAAATGGAGCAAAGGTAAAATGTTTTAGACAGTATTAAGATTTCAAATTGTCCTAAAACGTTAAATAATGTGATTATTAGAATCTAATTTATTGGATTTAATTTCCTAAATATGATGCGAAAATTCAGAATTTGTTTTTCACCTGATTTACTACAATTGTACTCTATCAAGAATACAATTGTTATCGTTTCGGATATTTTGCGAGCTACCTCAACCATGACTGCAGGAATAGGGACAGGTTTAAAAAGTATTTTGCCTGTGGCTAGTGTGGAAGAGTGCCACACATTAGGACAGAAAGGCTACTTCACAGCAGGTGAACGGGGTGGGATCAAAATACCAGAATTTGATCTTGGTAATTCTCCATTTGAATTTATGGAAGAACGCTTTAAAGGAAAATCCATTGCCATGACCACTACCAATGGCACAAGAGCCATTTCAGTAGCTGAAGAGGCTCAACAAATTGTAATAGGTTCATTTTTAAACTTATCTTCAGTAGCTCAATTTATTGATAGTCAAGATTTAGATGTGATCGTATTAGCTTCTGGATGGCGTGGACGTTTTAGTATGGAAGATACTCTTTTTGGTGGAGCATTAGCAGAACAATTAGAAGGAAAGTTTGATATGAATGATGGAGACGAAGTATTAGGAGCTTGTGAATTATATAAAAATGCAAAGTCAGATTTATTAGGATTTATCCAAAAAGTAGGACATTATCGCCGACTCAAAACCCAAAATCTTGACCGTGATTTTGAACTTTGTACGACTATTGATAAATTTGAAGTAGTTCCTACTTTAATCGGAAATGAGATTGTCAAATCAGAATAATTTTTCATTTCCATAAATAGAATTTATTAAATATAATCAATTTACTAATTTTTTTTACAAAAGAGATGATATATTTTCATTCCTATCATCTCTACTATCACAATTTATCGAACCATCTAACTTAGACTTCTTATAAAGAGTAATAGTTTGATTATTAAACTTTTGAGTGATTAATTTAAAAAAAACATCCTATTTCCAAGAAAAAAACAATTGATTCTCAATAGATTATTTTTTTCGCCAAGTTTATTTAGGATTTTTTGGCTAAAATTGTAGGCAATTATGACGCAATTCGCCCTATTATTGGGCTAGTCCTCTTCAAAATTTATGTCTGAACTAATTAATAAATCACCTTCATATTATATTCGTAAGCGGTTATTTGCTAATAAACCTGCTATGTTTGGACTGACGGTGATTATCATTTCACATATTATTGTGGCACTAGGATATGCCATTATGCCCGACAATACACCCAATGTAAATAATGGCTCAGAAATTATCTCCAAAAAAACCCCTGGATTTAAAACCAAAATTCTCAAAATTCGATTGAATCGAGAGGTTGAAGAACGTAATTTTTTCGAACGCGTATATCAAGGACAGGAAAATTCTTATTCTGAAACGCCTATTAGTAGTTACCGAATTGCAGGTGATTCTGTCTATTTTACTATTGGTAAAGAACCTCAAGAACAAGCGCATTTCCTCCTTCATGCGGTCAAAGCATTATCTTTTGAGAAAGGTAGTATCAAGAAAAAAAATGATGAATATACTTTTGTCGATGTGATGGGAGAAGTAAACACCATTACCTTAGAAAAGCTAATCAGTGAATTTGAACAAAATAATATTGAGGAACGAACTTACTATCTGGGAACAGATTTATCAGGTCGAGATATGTTGAGTATGTTACTATTTGGCTTGCGAATTTCCTTATCTATCGGGTTTATTTCTGTCATGATTTCCTTATTGTTAGGGGTTTCTTTGGGTGCCTTTGCAGGTTTTTTTGGTGGTACTATTGATGCTTTAGTTTCTTGGTTAATGACTGTGGTTTGGTCAGTACCGAGTATTATGTTAGTCATTGCAATTAGTATGGCATTAGGAAAAGGAGTTTGGGTTGCATTTGTGGCAGTTGGCTTAACGATGTGGGTCGAAATTGCGAGGGTAGTCAGAGGCGAGATTATGGCACTCAAACAAAAGCTCTATATCGAAGCTGCACAAGCCTTCGGAATGAACAATTTTTATATTATTTATCGTCATATTTTACCAAATTTAATTGGGTCTTTGATTGTCATTACAACCTCAATTTTTGCTTCGGCAATTTTAGTTGAGGCGGGATTAAGTTTCTTAGGGCTTGGAGTTCAGCCACCTACACCATCTTGGGGAATGATGATTAGTGCGGGTTCTGAAAATATGTTTCGTCCGAATAGTTGGCATTTGGTCTTTTTGCCGAGTTTTTGTATCAGTTTATTGGTACTATCCTTTAATTTGTTAGGAAATGGTTTGAGAGATGCTTATGACCCTAAAGGGCTGATTCGTAAAAAATAATAACTCCTTAAAACAAACTAGTTTGTATATTTTGAGGAAGAAAACGAGGTTTCTTGAGTGAAAAACCAAGCTCTTGATTCAGTTCTTGAATAAAATAAGCCACCAAATCAGGAGCTAAAATATTTTCAGGCTCATGTATCCAGAAATAAACATTTTCTAAACCTTCATCTAACCAAATTTTTAGACGTTGAATCCAATCATCAACTCGTTGATAATCTGATGGGTCTAAACAGTTTCCTACAAACCGAATCACAGCAGTAGGAATTGTTAATCGCTGATGAATCACATCCCTTCGTCCTGCTGTATCCGTAATAACTGAAGAAATTTGTAAGTTTTTCATCTTTTCAAAAACGAGATTGGTTATATCTTCAAATTTTGGTGAAAACCAATCGGGATGCCGAAATTCTACAGACAAAGGAAATCCTTTCGGAAAATTTTCTAAAAACCGAATTAAAATATCCGCTTTCTGAGGTGAGAAGTGTGGTGGTAATTGCAAAAATGAAAGCCCTAATCGGAACTCTAATTCAGACAGAATCTCTACAAAATCCAAAACTTGAGACTGAACATTTTGTAATTGATTATGATGGCTGATACCCTGAAAAATCTTAGGACAAAATCGAAATTCGGGCGGAGTAACTTTTTTCCACTTCCTAATCATTTGAAAATCTGGAATTCGATAATGTGTCAGATTGAGTTCGATACAGTTAAATTGACGGGCATAGAGTTCCAGAAAATCAGTGGATTTGGCATTTTTAGGATAAATTTTGCCTTTCCATGCCATATTTGCCCAGACAGGGCAACCTACAAAAATTTTCGGAGTTGTGTTCTTAGATTTTTTTTGTAAAATTGGTAAAGTATCAGAATGATCTTTAGGTAGTGTAAAATCAACTTGGCTGATATTGGCTAATTTTCCAAATTCCATAAATTTTATAAAAATATAATCGAATTACTGCAGTATGCAAATAAAACTAATTTGTATTATATTTGTTGATATTAGCTTCTGATTTATTGGAAAATAAGGACTTTGGTTTTTCTGTCTAGATAAATCTTTAGAATGCTTATTATTAATAAAACACATTTTATTAATTCCTAAATCATTTCAAAAGATAACTTTTTAGAGCATTGACTTTCAATTAATTATATAGAAGTTAAGGGGTTGTGAATGAATAAAAACTTACGAATTATTGTTACTTTAAAAAGTATTTTAGCCTTCTATTTCAAATAAAGAGCAAAATTACACCCCTGATTTGTATTATAAAATCAAAACAGAAGATGATTGAAATTAGAAATATCCAAAAGTCATTCAATGGCAAACAAGTTTTGAAAGGGATTGATGGTATTTTTGAAAAAAGAAAAACAAATCTAATCATTGGAGCGAGTGGCACTGGAAAGAGTGTTTTACTCAAAAATATTGTAGGCTTAATCGAGCCTGATGAGGGAGAAATTCTTTATGATAATCGGGATTTTATACAAACAGGACGAAAAGAAAAAAAGCAGATTCGACAAGAAATTGGGATGCTCTTTCAGGGATCAGCACTTTTTGACTCCATGACCGTAGAAGAAAATGTATTATTTCCTCTTAATATGATGGACTCCGATTTATCACCTTCTGAAAAATTAGATCGGGTAAATTTTTGTTTGGAGCGGGTCGATTTGCCCAACGTAAACGACAAGATGCCTTCTGAAATTAGTGGAGGAATGAAAAAACGAGTAGGCATTGCTAGAGCTATTGTATTGAATCCCAAATATTTATTTTGTGATGAACCTAATTCAGGACTTGATCCTTTGACAGCTATTTTGATTGACCAATTAATTGGTGAAATTACAGAAGAATATGATATTACTACCGTAGTCGTAACACATGATATGAATTCTGTTATGGAAATTGGGCAAAAGATTATGTTTCTTTATAAAGGTGAAAAATTATGGGAAGGTAGTCATGACCAAATTATGAATACTGATATCGAGCAACTTAATGAGTTTATTTTTAGTAATGAATTGATGCGAAGATTTCGCCCGTAAATTTCTGGAATCAATATTAGGTTACCTCCTCAGTTCGTAGTCTTTTATTCATCCTTACAAGAAAATAGATTAATCTAATAGTTTTAATATTCTAAAATTTCTAAAATTCTGAGATCAAGTTTGGATTCCGATGTTCAAGACTGTATGTTTGCCTATCCCTCAACTAGCATTTCAATTTAATAGAAAGTATCCAAATATTCACATAAAATTGAGTTATGGAAGTAGTTATTCTTTGTGGTGGAAAAGGAACACGTCTTACCGAAGAAACTATCACAAAGCCTAAACCAATGGTTGAAATAGGTGGTAAGCCGATTTTATGGCATATCATGAAAACTTATAGCTCGTATGGGTATAAAAAATTTATCCTAGCATTAGGCTATAAAGCAAATTATATCAAGCAATATTTTTATGATTTGCGAGTATCAGGGAGTGACTTTACCATTAAAATGAACCCCACAAGCCTGCCTATTTTCCATAATACTCCCGAAGATAGTGACTGGGAAATTACTTTTGTTGATACAGGACTTGAAACCTTAAAAGGTGGACGTATCAAGCGATTGGAAAAATACATTCAGTCAGATAACTTTCATTTAACTTATGGAGATGGGGTGAGTGATGTAGATATCCAAAAATTGGTTGCTTTTCATCAACAACATCAAAAAATGGCAACTGTTACGGCTGTGCATCCGCCTTCTCGATTTGGCGAAATTGATATACAAGGCACACAAGTTACCAATTTTCAGGAAAAACCCCAAATGGCAACAGGTTATATTAATGGTGGTTTTTTTATTCTCAATAAAAAAATTATGAGTTATTTGACCGAAGACGAAAGTTGTGATTTGGAATTTGGAGCTTTACAAAAAGTTTCTGAAAAAGGTGAATTACAGGCTTTTATCCATGATGATTTTTGGCAATGTATGGATAATGTACGAGAACGAAATTATTTGAATCATTTGGTACAATCAAAACAAGCTCCTTGGGTAAGGTGGTAAATCAAAGAACGAATGTTTAAAAACACGTATCAAGATAAAAAAGTCATTGTAACGGGACATACAGGTTTTAAGGGAGCATGGTTAACAATTTGGCTTTTGAAATTAGGGGCTAAGGTAGTAGGTATTTCTAAAGATATTCCAACAAATCCTTCTATGTTTGAAGAGCTAAAATTAGCCGAAAAAATTACCGACTATCGACAAGATACCCGTGATGCCAAAGCAATTCAAGCCATTTTTGAAACTGAGAAGCCTGATTTTGTATTCCATCTAGCCGCACAGCCTATTGTCTCACTTTCTTACGAAGACCCATTAGAAACATTTTCATCGAATGTAATGGGAACAGCGCATATTTTAGAAGCTCTTCGCTTTGCGGATTATTCTTGTACGGCTGTTATCATTACGAGTGATAAATGTTATGATAATGTGGAATGGGTTTGGGGATATAAAGAGACTGATGCACTTGGTGGTAAAGATATTTATAGTGGTTCGAAAGGGGCAGCAGAGTTAATTTTTAATTCGTATTATTATTCTTTTTTCCAAAACCATTCTTCCGTTCGAGTAGTTTCGGCTCGTGCAGGTAATGTTATTGGTGGAGGAGATTGGGCAAAAGATAGAATTGTTCCTGACTGTATGCGGGCATGGAGTCAAGATAAGGTTGTCGAAATACGAAGTCCTGAAGCAACACGCCCTTGGCAACACGTCCTTGAACCGCTCAGTGGTTATTTGAATTTAGGGCAGGAATTAGCTTTAAATCCAAAGCTGAATGGAGAAAGTTTCAATTTTGGACCCAAGGCAGAGTACAGCCACTCGGTTAAAACACTATTGCAAGATTTAAGTGAATTTTGGCATTTTGAAAAGCCTACTGATGCCTATCAAGTTACGGCTAACATCCCATTCCATGAGGCAGGATTACTTAAACTCAATTGTGATAAAGCTTTATTCCATTTCAAATGGTTGCCCACTTTGGGCTATGAAGAATTGATAAGATTTACCAGTAAATGGTACTATGATTTTTACCAAGCACAAGAAAATATGTGGGATTTTACCTTACAACAAATTCAGCATTATGAAAAATTAGCACAAGCCAAAGAAATTCGATGGACAGAATAGTCGACACAGTGATAAAGGGAGTAAGTTTAACGGCACTACGAATGATTCCGCATCCCAAAGGAGAAATTAAGCACGGACTCAAGCAAAGTGAAGCTAGTTTTGATGGGTTTGGTGAGGCTTACTTTTCTCGAATTCTTCCCAACGAAATTAAGGGTTGGAAGAAACATACTCAGATGACCTTAAATTTAATTGTTCCTGTAGGCAGTGTTCGGTTTGTGGTATTTTCAGAAACAGAAAATTTATTTTCTGAGATTGTTTTAGGAGAAAATAATTATAAAAGATTGACCGTACAACCTAATCTATGGTTGGCTTTTCAGGGTATTGGTACAGATTTAAATTTATTACTGAATATTGCTAATTTGGAACATGACCCTAAAGAAGCCGTGAATAAAGCACTGGAAAAAATCCCATATAATTGGTAAATCATGAAACCTAAGAAAATATTAATTACGGGTGCAGCTGGTTATTTGGGGGCAAAAATAATTCAGGTACTGGCTGAACAAAATGAAGTTATTGCTTTAGATAAGCACTTTCCTCCAAATTGGAAAACGACATTTCCTCACATCGAAACATGGGAGAGGGATTTAACCCAAAAAACAAATCAAGAGAATCTACAACAACACTCCTTCGATGCCATTGTACATACAATTTCGTTAGACCACCGAGATTGTGAACAAGTATCAATTGATGAGCTACTTGCGATTAATTTACAAATTACATGGGAACTACTTGAGCATTTTGTCAAAAAGGGAACAAAGCTAATTTATCTTTCTACTATGCAGGTTTTAGGGAAATTACCCTTGAGTAGAATTGATGAAAATACACCTCGTAATCTTCAAAACCGATATGCTCTCACTCATGCTTGGTGTGAAGATTTAGTTCATCTTTATCATAAAAAGTATGATGGAAGGGCTGTAACATTGCGATTAAGTAATGGTTATGGGACTCCCGTATTTCCTGAGAATAATTGTTGGTGGTTGGTAGTCAATGATTTATGCCGAATGGCTGTCTTAGACCAACGTATTGTATTGCGCTCTGATGGAAGCCCCTTACGAGATTTCGTACATATTCAGGATGTGGCATCTGCTATTGAGAAATTACTTCAACCGCTCACCAGCCGTTCATTATATCAAATTAGCTCAGGAGAAACCCGAACCATGCTTGAGTTAGCTTTAATTGTACAGCATACTTATCAAAAATTATATCAAACTCAATTACCTGTCTATCATTCAGAAAAAATTTTGGTTGAAAACATAGAAGCACCTATTACCAAAAGATATCAAATTGAGAATCAAAGATTACGAAAAATGGGATATCAGCCCAATTGGACACTAGAAAAAGGTATTGAAGATTTATTGATTTATCTTACTAAATCCAGACTGTCATGAATAAACCTCTAGTAAGTGTTATAGTACCTACATATAATCGTCAAGATTTATTGACAGAAACCTTAACTTCGATACTTGCCCAAACTTATTCAAATATTGAAATAATCGTAGTGGATAATTGCTCTAATTATGATTTTTTAGCACATATCCATTCTTTTCAGGATAACCGTTTGCGCCCCTTCCAAAATCGGAATCATGGAGTAATCGCAACAAATCGAAATTTTGGCATTCGACAAGCTCAAGGAAAATACATTGCTTTCTGTGATGATGATGACTTATGGCTACCTGAAAAATTAGAAGAACAACTACAAATTTTTGAGAAGCACCCTGATTTGAATTTGGTAGGAACAAATGCCTCAAGATTTCCTGACATAAAAAAAAATATATCTTATATGTGGAAAGATAAAACCTTTTCCTATAAAACCCTTTTGAGAAAATCCCAAAGCTACTTAGGAGCTATGGGAGTTACATGTTCAAGTGTACTCTACAAGGCTAATTTGACTCAAGAAATTGGTTATTGGGATGAAAACAAAGATATTGTAGCCACAGAAGATTACGAGTACTGGCTACGTATCCTAAAGTATCAGGATAATTCAATATACATTATGAAGAAAGAGTTAATAAAATACCGTTGGCACGCCAATAACACAATAAAACAGACATACTCTTCCAGACCTAATCATTACGACCGACTTGCTATCATATATGCTAAACAAGAACATCCATTAGCAACTAAACTCTCTATAAATTTGCCTTACTTCGAGAAAATGATGCGTACTCAAGCCTATCATTATGAAGGAGAACTATCTTTTTTACAAGTAATGCGGAAACAAGATATCCGCATTATAGACAGGTGTATTATTATTACTAAAAAAATTCTCTTGTCAATTGTGTAGTTTCTACCAGATTATCGAAAGTGTAGTTTGAGATTTTCTTTTAAAGAAATATTAATACTATATCTTTTATCCAAATTATGATTTATGAGCTAAAAAATAAACCCATGTATCGTTTTTTTCGATTTCTTTTTGGTGTAATCCATAGCTAGAAATAGCTGTAAATCCGACTTCTTTCAATTGCTTTTGTTGATAATCAGGATTAATGTAATAAGTCTCTAATTGAAAAAATTCTCCACTATCTCGTAAAACCATATATTCTTTCGTCCTGATTTTAGAAAAGTCTCCATTTAAAAACCTTAAAATCAAGCTAAAAGTAGTTTGAATGAGTTGATTTTTGAGTCCTTCTGCTTTAGGTTGATAGCCAACACTTAAAATATTATGAGAAGAAAAACAAAAAATACCTTTAGGCTTCAAAACTCGATAAATTTCCTTTAAAACTTTTAGTCTATCTATATGATTCACATAATCAATTCCATTGTAACTAAACAATACAAAATCGATACTATTATCCTCGAAATCAGATAAATCTCGTGCGTCTCCCTGTTGAAAGGTAGCATGAGGAAAAGACTCTGAGAAACGTCCTTGACAGGCTTCTATCATACTAGAGGAAAAATCTATTCCGATATATTTTTTTACTAAGGGAGCAAAATGTACAGTAGTACGTCCTCCACCAACCCCTAAATCCAACATGAACTTTTGAGACAAAAGAGGCTTAATTTTTTCTAAGATAGTGGCTTCGGGATATTGCAAATGACTTTGTGAGGCATATCTTTCAACGATGTTTGTTTTCTCGTAAACGGTTTGATTCATATTTTTTTTTGTCATATTCGCACCAAAATTATGAAATTCAATGCAAAAAGTTATTAGAGCTACATTAGATGAAACCCAAAAACAATATTGGGATAACTTTGTGACTCAAAACGAAGGTAGTTTCGGAATGTTATGGCAATGGAACATAACAACAGCCCGTTATTTCAAACATGAATTCATTCCATTATTACTCGTAGATGAACATGGAAATATATTTGATGTTTGTCCTTTTATTTATGATAAAAAAACAAAAAAATTATATTCGGGAGGTTTTTGTAGCAGTAAAGGAGGTTCATTCTTTCCTACAAATATGCCTAATTTCATTCAATACTTAAAAAGGAATGTAACCTATTCCGAAATTTCTGTTTTATCTTATCAAGAGAATCTATTGCCTCAATTTCTATGTGCTAAACATCAGGACATAGCAACTAACTTAGTGGATAACAATGATTTTGAGAGTTTTCTTAAAAGAGTAAAATCTAACCTAAGACGAAATTACAAAAAGGCATTAAGGAATAATCTAAAAATTACGGAAGGTAAAACTCAAGATGATATTGCTCAATTTTATGAGATTTATCGACATATCATGGAAAAGAATAATGCTAAACAGATTGAACCTAAGGAATGGTTCGAGCAATTATTTCAGCAATTTACAGCACATCAGGCTTTGTATTTTGTAGAAAATGAAGCAGGAAAGGTAATCGCCTCAGTTTGGTTTTTTATCAGTCAGTACGAAGTTTACTATTACGCAGGTGGTTCATTATCAGAATACGCCTCACTTCAAAGTGGTCCCTTTATGTTATTAGCTCTCTACCAGAAAGCGTTCGAAGATCAAATACCTACCGTTAATTTAGGTCCTGTTAATTTAGATACTAGACGATATCAATTCAAAAAAAAATTCAATAGTCAAATAAAGCCAACTTATCACTTTTTTTATTATAAGAATCCTTTGAAACATTTTTCAAAAGTCATTTTTTATCATATCCGAGATTACATCCTAGCCCGTCCACAACTATACGAAAAAGTAAAAAAAATTATTAAAACGTGAGATAACCACTATTTAATGTGAATTCTATCTAAGATCAAACCTAACCTCCTGCCACAAGTCTGATTTTCAAAAAATAATAATTCTTAGATCTGCCAAGTTTTCAAAACTTGGCAAGTCTCACATTTTAGCATACACATTAACATAACACGCAATTTACATGACTAGAGATTATCACGATTTTTTTTGTAAGGCTGAATTGGGAATGAGTTTGTTCTGATAAAATTTGAAATTGCCATTTTTAACCCTGTAAAAAACGTGATAATGTTTATTTAATAAATAATTTTTTTAATCTCATAATAATATGTTCTAGGGGTTTAATAATCCGTTGCATAATACCAAACATAAACCCTAGGTTTTTAGCTACTGAACCCTCATCTGTGATACCAAAACGAGGTAAATAGAATGGATTTTGTGTCTGAGGCAAAATAATTTGCCTTTGGGTAGTGAAGGCAGCTTCGTAACCATATTTTTTTAGTAATTCCATTTCTTGACCATTAAAATCACCATTTGGATAAGCAAAAATTTTGAGAGGCTGATTAAGCCATTTTTGAAGTTTTTCAGTTGAGGTTTTTATCTCATCTTCTAACTGTTGCTTAGTACAATTAGGAGTCATAACGTGTCGGTGTGTATGTCCTCCAATAGAAACTAAAGAATGTGCTGCTAACATTTGTAACTGTTCTATATTAACTGCCTGTTTATCAGAATCTTGATAAGTTACCTGCTTATCAAGCTGTGAGATGATATCCTGACGTTCATCTTCAGATAATGTTTTGATGACATTCAGGTCGTGATATTTAGTAGGAAGCAGATGTCGATATTTCCTAATTTTTGTCCACCAATAAACTCGGTCTTCAACAGCTTCTGTACAAATAAAAATCGTAATAGGAACTTCATATTTCTCAGCGACAGGTAATACATTTTCAATATTTCCTAACCAGCCATCATCAAAAGACCACCAAACTGCTTTTGGAGGAGTAGGGATATTACCTTTTATGATTTCTAGTACTTCCTCAGCACTCAAGAAATGATAACCTTGTGCTTTCTGCCATTGAACTAAACCCTCAAATAAAGAACGGGTAGGATTGTGTGAATAAATAGCATGAATGCCATTTTGACGGATATGTTTAATTCTAAAATATTTTAAAATATTTGTTATAATCAATACCTGTCCAATCAGATGATATAGAAACTCTTTCATGAAATAGATTTTTTTATATCTTTGACACAAAAATATACTAATTTTCTGAAGCATGAAAGTATTACATCTAATTGATTCTTTGGGTTTAGGTGGGGCTCAGATAGTCATCAAAAACTTATTTGAAGGACAATCAGAAAATAAATCTATTCATGTGTATGCACTTCGAGAAATAGAACCTCATATTGAGATTTGTCATCAGAACATTCATGTTTATCCATCAAGTGCAAAATATTCATTTGCTCCTTTATCTACATTATCCCAATTCATTGAAGAACAGAAAATTGATGTATTACATTGTCATTTATTTCGTAGTCAAACTACAGGTTGGATTCTAAAGAAATTTTACCAGCCTCATCTAAAACTTATCTTCCATGAACATGGTCCCATCTTTCGAAATTTTGCCCCATGGATTATTGACCAGATGTTAGTTTTAGTACTAAAGATATCCCGTAAGGATGTCTTTCGTTATATTGCTATCTCTAACGCAACCCAACAACGTCTTTTAGAACGAGCAAAACTTCAGCCCGAAAAAATTAAAATTGTTTCAAATGCTGTTAATCTTCAGAAATATTCTCCAACTAATCAAGTTACTCATCCTAAGCTAATTCCTTTTGCGAAGTATGGAAAATTCACAATTGGTTATGTCGGAAGATTAAGTACTGTAAAAGGGTGTCGATATCTAATTGAAGCTATGTCTCTCTTAACCTTTGAAGCTCACTTACTCATTATAGGAGATGGTGAGTTATTTGATGAACTTAATACTCTCGTCCAAACTTTAAATTTAGAAGACAGAGTTCACTTTTTAGGTTATATTGATACCCCTGAACAAGCCTACTTACTCTTTAATGTTCTAGTTGTTCCTTCTTTGAAAGAAGCATTCGGCAATATTGTCATTGAAGCCCAGAGTTGTGGTACTCCTGTCATCGCTACAGCCGTAGCTGGACCAAGTGAAATTATTACTCACAAAAAAAATGGATTATTATGTCAAACTCAAAGTCCTAAAGATTTAGCTTCTAAAATTACACTTATTTACAATGATAAAACACTACAACAACAAATAGTCCACTCAGGATTAAGTAATATTAAAACTTATTCTATCGAAAATTTCATAAAAAACATTAATAAAATTTATAATTCAAACTAGTACACAATCCATGAACCATATTCAACATAATACAGATTCACATGATAAAATAGCGGATGTGTATGATGCCAAACATACCGAAATATATAATAAGGTAGAACAAACACGGCTCTTTAATCTTTTGAAACACATTTCAGATAAGTTTCAAAACCCAAGAGTGTTAGATTATGGAGCTAGTACAGGAAATCTTAGTACCAAGTTTTTACAGCTAGGATGTACCGTGACTGCCTGTGATGTCTCAGTAAAATCATTAAACTTATTGCAGCAAAAAATATCTTCAAATAAATTAAGCATTCAGCCCTTTGACGGCGAAACACTCCCGATTCCTGATAGCCATTTTGACATTATTGCTACCTACTCTGTTTTACATCATATTCCTGACTATATTTCTGCTATTGGAGAGATGATAAGAGTCTGTAAAAAAGGAGGTATTATTCTTATTGACCATGAATCTAATGAACAACATTGGCAACCAAATGAAGCACTAAAAACATGGTTTCAATTATCTAAACAAACCCGACTAGAACACATCCAGAAACTCATTAAAACAGGTGAGTTATTTTCCCTTGAATTTGCCAAAACTGTCTATATGAAGCTATTCATTAACTCCCGTTATGAAAGGGAAGGTGATATCCATGTCTGGGAAGATGACCATATTGAATGGCAACAAATTAGAGATTTTTTACAACAAAATAATTGTATTATCGAAGAAGAACATGACTATTTACTTTATAACATAAAAGCAAAAACACACTATGAGAAATATAAACATCTTTGTACAGATACCAAATACATGATAATTCGTAAAAAATAAAATTCATGAAAAAGATACTCATCACAGGAGGCGCAGGTTTTATTGGCAGTTCGTTAGCCGATAAGTTATTAGCCTCCGATTACTATGTAGTCATTGTAGATAATTTATTAACAGGAGATAAACGGAATATTCCAGTCTCCAAAAATTGCCGTTTCATTCGTTGTGATATCAATAATTATCAGGATATTGCCCCGATTATGGCGGCTTTTCAGTTTGAGTATGTTTTTCATTATGCGGCAGTAGTTGGGGTTCAGCGAACGATTGATAATCCTGTTATGGTCTTGAGCGATTTAGATGGTTTTCGGAATATTTTAGATTTATCCAAGAATACAGCAGTAAAACGAGTCTTTTTTTCATCCTCTTCAGAAGTTTATGGTGAGCCTGTTGAATTACCTCAACATGAGCATACTACACCTCTGAATTCTCGTTTACCATATGCTATTGTCAAGAATGTGGGTGAGGCATTTTGTCGGTCTTATCAACAACAATTTGATTTAGATTATACGATTTTACGTTTTTTCAATACTTATGGCATCCGACAAAGTACCGATTTTGTTATTTCTAAATTTATGCGACAAGCCATTAAAAATGAACCCATTACAATCTATGGTGATGGCTCACAAACGCGTACTTTTTGTTATATTGATGATAACTTAGACATAACTTTAAAAGCTCTTGAGCAAAATCTATTCGTCAATGATATCGTAAATATTGGAAGTAATCGGATTACGCCCATCTTAGAATTGGCACAAAAAATTATCGAAGTAACAGAATCTTCTTCGGAAATCATTCATTTATCCCCCTTAAAAGAAGGTGATATGACCCGCAGACAACCCGATAATTCTAAGATGTTGTCAGTATTAGGACGAGATTTAATGCCATTAGAAAAAGGTTTAAAAAGCGTATTCGAATCAGGTAGATTTCAAGGCTAAAGCACTATTTTTCAAGAATATAGACCTATAAAATTTTCGAAAATCTTATAGGTCTAAGCATAAAACTAGTAAATCGAGGGGAATTTTTGAGGGGTTACTTCGTGCATAATTTCATAAGCCGTATCAAAAATGGTTTCGGTGTTAGGCTTAGAAAAATAATCGCCATCACTAGCATAAGCAGGGCGATGGTCTTGTGCTGAAATACAAATTGGTTTCGAATCTAAGTAGTGATAGGCATCTTGCTCTTGAAGTACCTTTTGCATCATATATGCTGATGCTCCACCCGAAACATCTTCATCGGCAAAAATCACCCGATTGGTTTTCTGGATAGATTGAAAAACTACTCCTTCGGTATCAAATGGTATTAAGGTCTGCACGTCGACTACTTCAGCACTAACTCCAACTTCTTGCAATTGTCGGGCAGCTTCCATCACAATCCGACACATTGAGCCATAAGTAACAATCGTTATATCCTTTCCTTCTCGCAAAATTTCAGGTACTCCCAAAGGAACAACAAAATCGCTCACATTATCAGGCAATTTTTCCTTGAGGCGATAACCATTTAAGGATTCAATCATTAAAGCAGGATTATCACATTGAAACAATAAATTATACATTCCTGCAGCTTGGGTCATATTTCGAGGAACTAAAATATACATTCCACGCATAGAATTAAGAATCATTCCCATCGGTGAACCTGAGTGAAACATCCCTTCCAAACGATGCCCACGAGTCCGAATAATTAAAGGAGCTTTTTGTCCACCTACCGTCCGATAATGCAAACAGGATAAATCATCCACAATCGGAATCATTCCAAATAACAAATAATCCAAATATTGAATTTCGGTCAGAGGACGTAACCCACGTACAGCCGCTCCAACCCCCTGTCCAATAATGGTTGCTTCCCGAATTCCAGTATCTGTAACACGTATTTCGCCATGCTTAGCTTGTAAACCCGCAAAAGCCTGATTCACATCTCCAATTTTACCAACATCTTCTCCAATCGCAAAGAAACGAGGCTCTTTCTCAAGCCACTCATCAAAACAAGCCTGTAAAATTTCCCGTCCATCTACCATATGGCTATTTTCAGAATAAATTGGAGGAACTGCTTGAAAATTTTCAGCCGACTTCATAGACCGACTATACAAATGTGAACTATATTCCTCTTCGGCTTGGCGCATAAATTTCCGAAGCCATGTAGTTAATTTTTGACGGGTTTGTGCTGGATCATGACGCAAAGTTCGGAGAGCTTTTTTGACAATCTGAACCATATCTTTTTTTTCTGCTCCCGTGTTTGTTACGAGTTTATTGTACAAATAATCCAAACGAGGTAAATGTGGATTTTCTTTTGCTGTACTTTTCAGAATTTCATTGAGTCCATCTACCTGAACCTGAATTGATTTCCGATAGGTTTTCCATGCTTGATTTTTCAGGCTACTAACCTTCTTTTTGGCTTCTTTTTCAAGATTTTGGAGTTCTTCAGGAGTGGCATATTCATTTTCAATAATCCATTCCCTAAACTTTTTATTACAATCATGATCCGTTTCCCAAGTTAATCGTTCTTTTGATTTATAGCGTTCATGTGATCCTGAAGTTGAATGTCCTTGAGGCTGAGTCACTTCCGTAACATGCACTAAAACAGGCACATGTTCAGTACGACAAATTTCTATTGATTTTTCATATACTTCATAAAGTTCGGTATAATTCCAAGCCCGTGCCGTAAAAATTTCAATTCCCTTAGGATTATCAGAAGTACGCTGAAAACCCGCCAAAGCCTCTGAAATACTTTCTTTGATGGTATGATATTTTTGAGGAACAGAAATTCCATAGGCATCATCCCAAACCGACATATGTAAGGGAACTTGCAAAACTCCAGCTGCATTCATTGTTTCCCAAAATAACCCTTCGGATGTAGCCGCATTACCAATTGTTCCAAAAGCCACTTCATTTCCTTGATTTGAGAAATTAGTAAATTGATGTAACTCCGTATTTTCACGATATAATTTAGAGGCATAAGCTAGTCCCAATAAACGAGGCATTTGGGTCGAGGTCGAAGAAATATCTGAAGATGTATTCTTCGATTCCATCAGATTTCTCCAGTTTCCATTTTCATCTAACAAACGAGTACCATAGTGGGCATTCATTAAACGTCCTCCTGTATGAGGATCGGCTTTAATGTCAGTATGAGCATACAATTGAGCAAAATACTGGGGAATCGTAACGTTACCTGTTGCCATCATCAACGTTTGATCACGGTAATAACCCGAACGAAAATCACCTTTCTGAAAAAATTTAGAAAGTATAATTTGAGGAAGCTCCTTACCATCTCCAAAAATCCCAAACTTGGCTTTGCCCATAAACACTTCTTTCCGACCTGCCAAACTAACAAACCGACTTTCGAGGGCTAATTGATAATCTTCTAGTATTTCTGTTTTTGTAAAGGGGGGCATAAGTTCTTCCATTGTTGTCTTGTGCATTGTGTTTTTGTAATTTGTTTAAAGAGGAGTGCTTATTTCTTGGAGTATAAGCAAAAGTAATTAAAATCTAGGCAAATTAAATTTGAGAAAGTGGTTTTCTAGCTAAAACATATAATTCATGGAAATAATCTTAATCGATTTAGTCAAAAAAACAATAATCAAACAAAGATGGTATTTACAGACTGTTACATAAAACCGTGAAATTGATTCTATTAAACTATTAGTCCAAATTTTACGAGAAAATTTTAGTAAATTAGACTAAAATAATTTTAATATTTAATAATTCTAATCCTTTCGCCTATGATTGGAGCAATTGTAGGAGACATCATTGGGTCTCGATTTGAGTTTTTCAATACTAAAAGTACGGATTTCCCCCTTTTTGTCAAAAGTTCAAAATTTACCGATGATACGGTTTTGACCGTAGCCATAGCAGATGCTATCCTTAATGACTATGACTTTACTGAAAATTTACAAAAATTTGGACGAAATCATTTGTATTGTGGATTTGGTGGAATGTTTCTCAAATGGGTAGAATCCGATAATCCACAACCTTACAATAGTTGGGGCAATGGTTCGGGCATGCGTGTCAGTGCAGTAGGTTGGCTATTTGATAACCCTACCGAAATACTCGAAAAGGCAAAGCAAACTGCCGAAGTAACTCACAATCACCCACAAGGAATCATCGGGGCGCAAGCAATTGCTTATGCCATTTATTTGGCTCGAAATCAGGTTTCTAAATCAGAGATTAAACATATACTAGAGGAAAAATTTAACTACAATTTAAGCCGAAAATTAGATGAAATTCGACCGACTTATAAATTTCATGTAAGTTGTCAAAAATCGGTTCCTGAGTCAATTATTGCCTTTCTAGAGTCTGAAGATTTTGAATCAGCTATCCGTTTGGGAATTTCATTGGGTGGTGATAGCGATACGATTGCCTGTATGGCTGGATCCATTGCTGAAGCCTATTACCAAGAAATTCCACCCTCAATTTTGAAAGAAGTTCGAAACCGTTTATCACCTGATTTATTGGAAGTGATCAATCAATTTCAAGAGGTATGCTCTCAAAAGTACTCTGACTATAAAAACATAATATCAAAAATATAAATAGTCATGAAAGAGTTATATAGGTCAAAATATTGTGTCATATTGTACGATTCAAATCAAGCTTTTTTGGAACATATTTTGTTTGAAACAACCGAAAATATGACTGAAAAAGACCTCAAAAATGATTTAAAGGCGTATTCACAATATATTCAACAATTAGATATTAAGTTTGTGCTTTTAGATTTAAGAAATTTCTCTTATGTAATTGTACCTGACCTACAAGCTTGGATTGATAATGAAATTGCTACGATTGAAAAACGTATTTTAAAGAAACAAGCCGTTCTCTTGCCTCAAGAATTGATTGCCTCTCTTGGCATCGAACAAACTGTTACTGAACCACATTCACAAGAAATAAATGTTAAAACAGTAGGCACTCGTCAGGAAGCGTTAGCTTGGATGAAGCTAACCAGATAGATTTTATAAATATTAGTATTTTAAATTATTTTTGTATCGTCTATCTTAAATATGCACTACAAAATGAAAGTACATCAATCACAATTCCACGAACTTATTTATGACAACAGAAGTTCATTTTTGGAATCAAAGTGGTCTTTAGAGACAGACCAAATGACAAATGATGAATTCAAGCAAGAGTTACGGATTTATCTTCAATTTGTTGAAAAATATCAAGTCAGATTGGTTTTATTTGATTTTCGAAATTTTCTATTTACCATTACACCTGATATGCAAACATGGATTGATGATGAAATATCAGCTACCGAAAAGCTCATAATTCATCAGCAGGCAATACTAATGCCTGGCGATTTTATTGCAGAATTAGGAATTGAACAAACCATAGAAGAACCTAACAACCAAGAGCTTAATATAAAACTTTTCAAAGTTCATGAACGGGCATTCCAATGGTTAGGATTAGTTTAAGCTTTGTTTTCTATAAAAATTATCCTTTAAGATACAGCCCAAAGATGGTTAGAAATCTTATATTTGCGTGATTTCTTAGGAATCAAAATAGGGTTCTATCCATACCCTTATCTACACGTAAATTAACCCCTCGGAAAATTATGGGAAGAGTGATTGCGATTGCAAATCAGAAAGGTGGTGTCGGAAAAACCACCACTGCCATCAATTTGGCGGCAAGTTTGGCAGCATTAGAATATAAATCGCTGGTCATTGATGCTGACCCTCAAGCCAATACCACTTCAGGACTGGGCATCAATCCTAAAGAGGTTTCCGTGAGTATTTACGAATGTATGATTAAAGATTCCAATGCTCATCAAGCCATCCATCCTACCGATTTTGAGTATTTGGATGTCATTCCTTCGCATATTGATTTAGTAGGGGCAGAAGTCGAAATGATAAATATTGACCGCCGTGAAGAACGAATGCGAGATACCTTAAAAACCCTCCGAAATCATTACGACTTTATTATTATTGACTGTTCGCCCTCTTTAGGTTTGGTAACTATTAATGGCTTGACGGCGGCTGATTCGGTGATTGTTCCCGTACAATGTGAATATTTTGCCTTAGAAGGACTTGGAAAATTATTAAATACTATTCGAATTATCCAAAATCGATTAAATACTGAATTGGCTATTGAAGGTATTTTATTAACCATGTACGATACACGCCTTCGACTTTCGAATCAAGTGGTCGAAGAAGTCCGAAAGCACTTCGAAGACATGGTTTTTGAAACGATTATTCCACGAAATATCCGCTTAGGCGAATCGCCAAGTTTTGGTGTTCCTGTACTCGAATATGATGCCGATAGCAAAGGTGCAATTGCCTATTTGGCATTAGCCCAAGAAATTTTACAAAAGCATAATTTAGTAAAATAAATTGAATTTTTAAAAAACAAATCTTAAAATTAGTCTTCTAAAAGGTAATAAAAAAAGGCAATGGGCGTAAAATTAAAAAAACGTAAAGACGTATTAGGCAAGGGGTTAGGGGCATTGCTTCCCGATACGAAACCCACCAAAGACAAAAACGAAGTTCCTGTTAATACCATTCTTGATATTCCACTTCATCAGATTGAGACGAATCCCGAACAGCCTCGCCGAGATTTTGAGTCTTCTGCGTTGATGGAACTTGCCGAGTCTATCAAAATTTATGGATTGATTCAGCCAATTACAGTTCGTAAATTAGATAGTAAAACGTATCAACTCATTTCGGGAGAACGGCGTTTTCGGGCGGCTAAATTGATTTCTCTCACGTCACTTCCTTGTTATGTTTTGGTTGCCAATGAGCAACAAATGCTTGAAATGGCACTTATCGAAAATACACATCGTCAAGACCTTAATGCCATTGAAATTGCTGATAGTTACCGTTGTCTTATCGAACAATTTGGACTCAAACAAGATGACCTTGCCGAACGAGTAGGTAAAAATCGAACTACCGTAACCAATTATTTACGTTTATTGAAATTACCTGATAAAATTAAGGCGGGTTTGAGAGATAAAAAAATCTCAATGGGACACGCACGAGCCTTAATTTCATTGGAAGAAATTGATAAACAACTCGCAATTTATGATAAAATTATTGACGAAAAGTTATCGGTTCGACAAGTAGAGGAATTAGCTCGAGGTTTCCAACCCAAAAAACCAAAACAAAAATCTCAAGTCAAAGAAGACCATGCCACCAAGCAATTACAGTCGGATTTATCAAGTCGTTTTGGGACAAAAGTCAGAGTAAAACGCAACAAAACAGGCAAAGGCGAAATCAAAATTCCGTTTACCTCAGACGAAGATTTGAATCGGATTTTGGAGTTTTTGCAGGATTAAGAACAAGTCTAAGATGAAGACATCAAAACCTAAATTTGATTTTCTTCCCTTTCCGAAGTTCCAAGGTTGGAGCTGGCAAACTCACCATATCCAAAATATAAAATACCGATTTCCAAAAACGTTTTTGGGTTGGAATATTGGAAAAATGCCAATCCAAACCTAAAAAATAACGGCGATAAGGTTTTAAACCAATTAATTGATTTTCAGCAGGTTTTCCGTAAAGCATTTCACCAGCACCATAGCCAATTGCCAAATTCAAAACACAAGGATAATTTTTCCAATGTGTAATTTTTTTGACATTAAAACTAAGTCGATAAATTTGAGCATTGTAATCTTTCAAAATTTCCTGACCTAAATTTTCGCCCAAAACTTCGGGACGTTGTGAAGCCCAAGAACTTCGGCGAAATGTAAATTTGGGACGAATCAGGATTTTTTTGAAAGAAAATTTTTGAATTAGAAATAAAGCACTTCCCGAAAAATTAGCCATTAAATCGCCATAACTTGCGCCGTAAGTTGCTGAAAATCCGTCTAAAATTTCAATTGGTAGCATCCACAAAAAACCTAAGCCACTCCCCCACCCTATTGCCTTTTTTTCAGGTAAACCAATCTTTCGTAAAGTTCTGTAATTCAGTTCACTCAAGTAAAAAGCCGTATAACCATGTCCCACTTTATCAACTTGCATCCATTGTGAATTATCATTAAAAAAATGAAAAGAAGTACGAGATTGATTTTGATACCAAAGTTGATTCATACCAAGGAGTCCCATACCATACATTCCAGCAGAAATAGAAGAGAAAATTTGAAGGTTCTTGCGCTTTCTTTGGATAGAATCTTCGGGATGAGTGGAGGAAATATTTTGAGCTAAGACAATAGTGCTTAACTCAAGAAGTAGAATAAAAAAGACGACTTTTTTCAAATTAAATACTAGTGAATTCATCAAATTAACCCTATCAAAAAACCTTTCCGTTTCCCCTCATAGCATTTGAAACGCTATGGGGGATATAAAACTATTGATGTTGTGGTTTCAATAAATCATTCACCGTTTTAACGGGGTTAAACGTCAAAATTGGAACTTCTAAAAAAATGGTATTCCAGTTTGCCATAGCTCCATTCCAAAGTCCAGGTAGTTCTTGCGCTTTTAGATCTTTGCCGTCACTAGACTTATAGGAAATAAAGCCTGTTTGAGGGTCTCGGAATGAAATTAAATCAAATTTATTACCTTGATAATCCTTCACCAAACACACCAAATCTACAGGATTAAAGTGTGTTGATTTTTCCATAATCGCCTTTTTTTCAGGGTTCTTGGTATCAATCTGTGCAGTTTCTACAATTTGTAAACTAACCGTTCCATCTGTCTCTTTTGTCCAAAAAGGACCTCCACCAGGCTCACCTTCGTTACGTACCATTCCGCAAGCTCGAATTGGACGATTTAATTTTGTTCTAAAATAATCTACTTTTTCGGTAATTGTCCGAGAATCAAAATCGGTTGGCGGTAAAATGCAAAGGTCATTTTCGAAGAAATCCTGTAACTCATTGATTAAGTTTTCATTAGTAGGCATTTCTAGCCTTTCCAGATAACCAAAAATTAACTCTTGATAACGTAGGGCTACTCCCGCAAGCGCTTTTTTATAGTCGTAAGTAATTGGTTTTAAGTTATCTGGAACAACATTATCAATATTTTTAATAAAAATCAGATCGGCATCAATATCATTCAAGTTCTCAATAAGTGCGCCATGTCCCCCAGGGCGAAATAACAACGATCCATCCTTCTGACGAAACGGTAGATTTTCCATATCTACAGCAATCGTATCAGTCGAAGGCTTTTGCTCCGAAAATTCAATGCCAAATGTTACTCCAAATTTTTCTTCGTATTTCGAACTCACTGCTCGAATATGTTCCTCAAACTTAGCTTGATGTTCAGGCGAAACCGTAAAATGCAGATGTACCACTTTTTGCACATTTTGGGCATAATTTGCTCCTTCCATTAAGTGTTCTTCTACGGGTGTTCGACTCGTATCATCTAAATAACGATGAAACTTTAGCAATCCTTTTGGTAACCCACCATAATTTAAGCCTTCCTCGCTTAATAAGGCTTGAAGAATTTCAACGTATTTTTTTTCTTTGATAGCATCAGGAAGCCAGCCTCCGTGTGCCTCTTCCAAATCTTCATAAAAAGCAAACTTAGAAAGCTCAGTAAAAAACTTTTGAATCGCTTTTGAGCCAATCGCTTCACCATCTTGATACTCATCTTGGAAAGCAAATAATTCTTTAAACATCCGACTTGCTGCTCCCGAAGCAGGTACAAATTTTACGGCTTTCAGTGGAGCCGAACGATATTTTTGAATATAGGCTTCAAGACTATCGGGGCGATCAGGAACAATTCCTGCTCCGAGTGTAGCTGGCTTGAGAATATCCATAAATGGAAAACCCTGCCGAAAATGTTCGATTTGTTCTTCAATAGTGGCAACATCTGAGCCTCGTTCACGAATCTGAAGAAGGTCTTGTTCAGAGAAATTCATTAATTCTAGGATAATTTTTTGGATTGAATAATTGTGTTAGTATTTTAACTTATTGGCAACAACTTGCTAAAAAGTGCAGAAAATAATTGATAAATCCTAACTCATCTATATTTTTTAGATGAGATAATTTCATTTTACCTAATTTTTAAGCACTTAAAATTCTTATAAAATCTTAATGTTAAAAAATTAAATTATAAGCTATTATAGTACAAAATACTTTCTCGAATTTCATTTGCATTGATAGGAATATCAAAGCCACATTTACCAATACCCTCTAACAAACTAGCATTAATTGTAGAGCCTGTATTTTTTTTATCCTGTAAGGTATTTTCCAAAATAATATCCATAAAATCGGTCTCAATGGGTGTTTTCCCGTAGATTTTTAAGATATATCCTTGAATAGCTTCACAAGCTGATGTCGTAATCAACGCTTTCTGAACTGAAATAAATGCTTCACAAATCATCCCAATAGCAATTGCTTCACCATGCAAGAGTCGCTCGATATCAGGATTTTCCATATAAACTGTTTCAATAGCGTGTCCAATAGTATGTCCAAAATTCAAAATTTTTCGGAGTCCTTTTTCAGTAGGGTCTTGTGAAACAACATCATATTTTACTTGTATAGAATGTGCTGTTATTTCTGTCCAATCTTGATTTTGCAAATCATTTTTGGTAATTTTTTGCCAATAATCGACATCTGCAATCAAACAATGTTTAATAACTTCAGCAAATCCTGATCGTAACTCTCGTTCAGGTAACGTTTTCAAAAATTGTGTATCAATTAGAACATTATTCGGATTACGAAATAAGCCAATATGGTTTTTAAATCCCTGAAAATCAATACCCAATTTTCCACCTACGGATGCATCAACTTGAGAAAGTAAAGTAGTTGGAATTTGGATAAAATCAATTCCTCTTTTATAAGTTGAGGCACAAAATCCGCCCATATCTCCAATTACTCCTCCACCCAAATTGAATACAATTCCTTTTCTATCAAAACGAGCTTTAGTTAAGGCTTCCCAGATGTACCCACAAGTTTGTAAATTTTTATTTTCTTCACCACTTTGAATCTCAATAAGCATATGATTTTCAGGAAGAAAATTTTTCAAAATAGGATAACAATCTCTTTTAGTATTTTCATCAACTAAGACAGCAACTTTAGAGTATTTGAGTGATTCGAAAAACGATTTTTCTAACGATTGAATGAGGATATTTTTCATAAGGATTATTTACTTTGATTCAGATTGATCATATTTTGACAGAAAAAATATTCATGAGGTTGATTGGAAGCCACAAAAATAACCTTTTGCTTTTGTTCTACAATCTCCTCAATTTCAGCAAGATACCACTCTGTATTTTTTTTATCAAAGTTTGCTGTAGGTTCATCCAAAAACAAAAGAGGAACATCTGAGAATAAAGCCAATGCCAGTTTCAATTTTTGTTTCATACCCGAAGAAAAATACTTTATAGATTTAGCTTGTTGGGCTTTGGAGAACTGTAAACGTGCTTGAATTTCGCTTTTAGGTAGGGTAAATCTCTTAAATTTCTCATGGAAATTCAAGACTTCAACAAGAGTCAATTCTTCAGGCAATTGTTGATAAGGTGTGGCAAGACTCAACATTCGAAAAATATTATCGCCTGAAATAGGCGTATTTTGCTGAAAATAAGAAATCTTGCCTTCGGAAAGAGGCATCATGCCTGCCGTAATTTTGAGTAAAGTAGATTTTCCGCTTCCGTTATGCCCGACAAAAGCAAGAGGACTTTGGCAATCGGCTCGAAAACTAATGTGCTTAAAGATACGCTCATAAGCAAACTTCTTGGCAATATTTTCTGCTTCTACTCTCAATTCCTCTCAGATAGTTATTCGTTTCGATACATCAGTTTAATCTTAGATTAAGAACGAATAATTCCTCGGTCAGCCCGTTTGATAAAATTCAGAATTTCAAGGACTTCAGTCGTTTTCTCTACATTGGCTTCGATATAAGTCACTGCTTGAGTGGTATTCATTCCTTTCAGGAAAATATATTCATATACTTTACGAATTTGTCCTATTTGTTCAGGACTAAATCCTCTTCGTTGTAAGCCAATATTATTTAGTCCTCTGTATGCTAATGGATTACCTGCAGGTAATAGATATGGAGGAACATCTTTTCGAACCAAAGCTCCTCCTGGAATCATAGCATATTTCCCAATCTTAACAAATTGATGTACAGCACTTGTACCAGCTAATAAGGCATAATCATCTACTTCAACATGCCCAGCAAGTTGTACTGCATTAGACAAAATACAATGATTTCCTAATGTACAATCATGTGCTACATGAACATAAGCCATTATCAGACAGTTCTGTCCAATAACTGTTTTGTGTTTATCTTTTGTTCCTCGATTAACTGTAACACATTCCCGAATGGTAGTATTATCACCAATCTCAGCAGTAGTTTCTTCACCTTCAAATTTAAGGTCTTGGGGAATTGCAGAAATCACAGCACCTGGAAAAATACGACAATTTTTCCCAATACGTGCGCCTGACATGATAGTTACGTTTGAGCCAATCCATGTTCCTTCGCCAATTTCAACATTTTCATAAATAGTCGTAAAAGACTCTATCGTTACGTTTGCTCCGATTTTGGCTTCGGGGTGGATATTTGTCAATTTATGAATCATTTCGGATATATTATTCGAATGTACTAAAATTGTGTACGCTTAATTAATTTTCTCGTTTGACCAAACTCGCTAACATCGTAGCTTCACAAACTAATTTGCCTGCAACATACGCCTTCCCAACCATTTTCGCCATTCCTCTTCGAAGAGGCGCAATTAATTCACATCGGAAAACTAATGTATCTCCGGGCATTACCATTTTACGAAATCGACATTTTTCGATACCCACAAAATAAGTCCAATAATTTTCAGGGTCTGGAACTTGATTTAAGACCAAAATCCCGCCCGTTTGTGCCATTGCTTCAATTTGTAAAACACCTGGCATCACAGGATTCCCTGGGAAGTGTCCCTGAAAAAAGGGTTCATTAATAGAGACGTTCTTTACCCCCTCTACAGATGTCTCATCCATATGAATTATTTTGTCCACCAAACGAAACGGATATCGATGTGGCAAAACATGAGCAATCTGATTAATATCCAGAATTGGAGTAGCCGATTGATCATATTGAGGAATGGTATTTTTTCCGCCTTTTTCAATCTGACGTTTGATTTTTTTGGCAAAAGCCACATTAGCAGCGTGTCCTGGACGAGCAGCAAGAATTTGAGTTTTCATTGGTCTTCCTACTAATGCTAAATCGCCCACTAAATCCAATAATTTATGTCGAGCTGGTTCATTTTTGAATCGTAATTCCACATTATTCAAAATTCCCTCAGCTTTTACTTCAACTCTTGGCACATTGAAGAGTTCCCGTAAATGTTCTAATTCTTCTGGCTCAACTTGTCTATCTACAATAACAATCGCATTATTCAGGTCTCCACCTTGAATAAGATTTTGTTTATGTAATGCTTCTAATTCATGTAAAAAGCAAAATGTACGACATGAAGCAACTTCTTCAGTAAATTGTGAAATATGAGTTAGAGCGGCATGTTGACTACCTAAAATGGGAGAGTTATAATCCACCATGACAGTCAAACGATAATCATTCAGAGGCAAAGCCGCCAATTCTACGTTACGGTCAGGTTCTTCATAAAAGATGCTTTCAGTAGGTTCAAAAAACTTACGTGTAGCATTTTGTTCTTGTGAACCCGCAAACTCCAATGCTCGAATAAAATCAATAGAACTTCCATCCATAATCGGTGGCTCGGGTCCATCCAGTTCAATCAAGACATTATCAATCTGTAAACCGACTAAAGCCGCCAAAGTATGTTCTACGGTATGTACTCGGGCATTTCCTTGCTCAAGAGTTGTCCCTCTTGAGGTATCTACTACTAAATCAGCATCGGCATCTACTGTAGGATAACCGTCCAAATCAATACGCTGAAACTTAATTCCATGATTAATTCCTGCGGGTCGAAAGGTCATATTACAAGGCTTACCTGTGTGCAGTCCTGTTCCCGAAACCGTCACGGATTTTTTGATGGTATGCTGTCTGATATTCATTGTTTTGTCCTATAAATTTGTCCTGTAAATTTGTCTTGAGATGGCATGAGGACAATCATTTATTTGCCTGACCCAGTTGGAGTATGTAACTTATTGCTTCTTTTTGGGTGTCAAACTTACGATTTTTTCTTCAAGTTCCTGAACCCGTTTTTCTAAATTTGGTAAATTTTTATAAACCGCATATGATTTTAGACTTTTTTTGTGATCAAAAGCGGGAGCTCCTTGTAGAGTTGCACCTGCCTTTCGGACGTTTTTCGTCACACCAGCTCCTGCCGCAATTCGGATATTATCCGCAAGCCGTAAATGTCCTACGATACCCACTTGTCCCCCAATCATACTATTTTTACCTATGGAAGATGAACCTGAAATTCCTGTTTGTGCTGCCACTACAGTATGCTCTCCAACACGCACATTATGAGCAACTTGAATTAGGTTATCTAGTTTTACTCCTTTTTCGATAACGGTTGCTCCCATAGTCGCACAATCAATCACAGTATTTGCACCAATTTCTACATTATCCTCAATAATCACCTTACCTACTTGTGGAATTTTTTGATAACTTCCATTTGCTTGAGGAGCAAAGCCAAAACCATCACTTCCAACAACCGTTCCTGCATGGATAATACAGTCTTTGCCGATTTGGGTTTGAGAATAGACTTTCACACCTGAATAAATCACCGTATTATCTCCAATCTCTACATTTTTACCAATATATACATGAGGATAAAGCTTGACATTCTTACCAATTTTAACATTTTCGCCTACATAAGCAAATGCTCCAAGATATAAATTTTCACCTACTTGAGTTGATTCTGATAGGAATGAAGGGGATTCTATACCACTCGGATGAGTATAAGTTTGACGATGATATTCAGCTAATAATTGCGAAAAAGCCACATAAGCATCCTTAACGATAATAAGATTGGCGGACACTTCTTTTTGAGGAACGAAATCCTCACTAACCAGTACGACTCCTGCTTGTGTGGTATAAAGATAGGGTTCGTATTTGGGATTGGCTAAAAAACTCAAATCATCCGTTGTTGCTTCTTCGATTTTGGCAATATTGGAAATCAGATGGGTGGCATCGCCTTGTATTTTTCCACCGAGCAAATGGGCGACTTCCCGCACGCTTAACTTCATGTGTTGCTAATTTTTCGCAAGTATTATTTTCGGACAAATTTCGTAAAATATCGGAGATTATTCCGAATTATGATTTGATAACCGCACAAAATCCAAAAAAAATTAGCCATTACCCAAATAAACTATATCAAGTATTTTGTAGTCAATACTGATATTTTATATATTACTGATAATCAATAAATAAGCAAAAACAAAATTACTAAGTCAATCTTAATCAGCTATTTAAGCCGAATATTTATTATTTAAAAAAATCAATAGCTGGGTTAAAATTTATTATTTTATTTATAGAATAATTTTGTGATCTAAAAATTAGGAGAAAGTAAGTATTTAGAATAAAATTCATTAATAATATCAATGGCTTCATCTGAAGTATCCACTAAGTTGAACAAGTCCAAATCCCCTGGGCTAATTTTTTTCTCAGCAAGAAGTGTATTTTTTATCCAATCAAACAATCCACTCCAATACGATTTTCCTACTAATACGATTGGAAAACGATCAATTTTATGAGTTTGAATTAATGTATAGGCTTCAAATAGTTCATCTAATGTTCCAATCCCTCCAGGCATCACAATAAATCCTTGCGAATATTTCACAAAAATAACCTTCCGAACAAAAAAATAATCAAAATTCAGATATTTATCGGTATCAATATAAGGATTTCCCGACTGCTCAAATGGTAGTTCAATATTCAATCCTACGGAAGTTCCTTTGGCAGTTCGTGCGCCCTTGTTCCCTGCCTCCATAATCCCAGGTCCTCCGCCTGTAATGACACCGTACCCATTCCGAACTAATTTCTGGGCAATTTCTTCGGCTAACTCATAGTAAGGGTCATCGGGTTGAGTACGAGCCGAGCCGAAAATTGAAACACAAGGTCCAATTCGTCCCATTTTCTCAAATCCTTCTACAAATTCCGCCATAATTTTGAAAATTGTCCACGAATCCATCCCCTTGAGTTCGCCCCACTCTCGACGATTGAGTGCATCAGGCAATGCCTGATGTGTATAATTTTTTAAACCTGTCATATTCTTAAAAATGTTTAAAGATTAAAGTGTATTTAATTTTATAAATAAACAATCAAAAAAAAAGATAAAAAAAGGGATATAAAAACGGTGCTTGTTTTTTTTATCCCAGCTTGATATTAACGAGAAGAGAGTTAAGAAAGTTATAACAATTGCTTTGATTTTATTTTTTCATTTTAATCTATTTCCAGAAGCTGATGTTTTAATTTTTGGAGACGCACCCGTACTGAAGTTATCCAAACTGCCAATAATGTCCAAGCCAAAACCGCAGGATAAAACACAAGGCGCAATTTGGAATCTAAATCATAAGCATTAAACCCTGGGTTTCCACCATTCCCTGGGTGCAAGGAGTCTGTCAGACGAGGTAAAATAAAGATAAAAACAATATAAATCACAAACGCAAAAATGCTATACACCGCACTAATTCGACCTCTTTGTTGCTCATCTTCAAGGGTATTTCGTAGTAATAAATAACCAAAATAAATAAGCAAACCTACGGCAGCTCCCATTTGTTTAGGGTCGTTGCTCCAGTAACTTCCCCACGTAAATTTTGCCCAAACCATACCTGTCAATAACCCTAAAATTCCAAAAATTAAGGCGGTATTAACACTCTCAACTGCCCAGAAATCGAAGGGAGCATGATGCAAGGATTTGCCCAAATACCGAATCGAATTGACCACCGAAACCGCCAATAAAATCAGCATCCCAAACCACATCGGAACATGAAAATGTAAATTCCGAATCGTCTCATTGAGGATATTCAGACGAGGAGCTTCAAAAAGTAACCCGCCCCAAAGGGTATAAAAAAGCAACATAATGGTGAGTATTTTCCACCAGTTTTTGCGAATTGTATTTATCATGGAATCTAAATTTTTGCCAAACTCTCGCAAAATTACGAAATGATTACCGACTTGGGAAATCCAATCTTTTTCCCTATTTTTGTTTAAGAGGTGAATACACGAAAGGTTTTCGCTTTTTCGTTCTATTTTGATAGCAAACTAATGAGATATAACAACTTTAAAAAGTTAAAACAGGTCTCCAAAAAATTTAATAATATTCCAATTATTAGTTTATTTCCTGAAATCATTCCTACCCTCCCCTATCTGGGATTAAATATGATTTTTGTAAAATCCGAATTCAAACCAAATATCTTTGACAAAGCAACCCAATTATACACTCCCTAAAATGAAATATTCAGGGCAGAAATGTTATTTTCTTTCATTTTAGCGGATTGTAGTTTTTTATATCATATTTCAAAAATCTGGTAATCAAAATTTCGGCGTATTAAACGCATCAAAAAATTAGTAAACTATGGCAAACCTAAAAGATCTTCAAGCAGGCGTAATTACGGGCGATGATGTACAAAAAGTTTTCGCCTATGCCAAAGAAAAAAACTTTGCACTTCCTGCTGTTAATTGTATTGGTACAGACTCAGTGAATGCAGTTTTAGAAACGGCACGAGACATCAATTCACCTGTAATTTTACAATTCTCAAACGGTGGTGCTGGATTTTTCGCTGGTAAAGGACTTGGAAATGAGGCACAAAAAGGCGCAATTGCTGGGGCAATTTCCGCAGCTTATCATGTACATCAATTAGCAGAATTATACGGAGCATACGTCATTTTACATACTGACCATGCTGCCAAGAAATTATTGCCTTGGATTGATGGGATGTTGGACGAAGGAGAAAAATTTTATAAAGCACATGGAAAGCCATTATACAGCTCTCACATGATTGACCTTTCGGAAGAGCCTATCGAAGAAAATATCGAAATCTGTAAGCGTTATCTTGAGCGAATGGATAAAATTGATATGACTCTCGAGATTGAGCTTGGCGTAACAGGTGGTGAAGAAGACGGTGTAGATAACACAAGTGTTGATAGTTCAAAGCTTTACACTCAGCCTGAAGAGGTTTCTTATGCCTATGAAGAACTTAAAAAAGTAAGTGATCGATTTACGATTGCGGCGGCATTCGGAAACGTACACGGTGTTTATAAGCCCGGTAATGTAAAATTAGAGCCTGTTATCTTGAAAAATTCGCAAGAATACATTCGAGAAAAATTCAATTTGACCGAAGACAAGCCCATTGATTTTGTCTTTCATGGTGGTTCGGGTTCTTCGACTGAGGAAATCCGAGAAGCAATCTCTTACGGAGCTATCAAAATGAACATTGATACGGATTTGCAATGGGCATTCTGGAATGGTGTTCGCAAATTCTACAAAGAAAAAGAAGGTTATCTCCAAACTCAAATCGGAAACCCCGAAGGAGATGACAAACCCAATAAGAAATTGTACGACCCTCGAACTTGGTTGCGTAAAGGGGGAGAAGCCTTTATCGAACGACTCAAGGTCGCTTTTGAAGATTTGAATAATGTCAATACATTGGCATAATTTCTATTTTTTGAGAATTCAGAAAAATCCTCCAAGTAGTTTTATTTGGAGGATTTTTTTATAGTTTCCATAAGTTATACTCTTGCAAGATATCTTAAAATCAAAATAAATATCCTAATTTTAGAGCCTAACAATCCCGAAACTCTGAAACGGGATAAAAACTCAAACCTGCATTCATTTGGTAAGGAATTACAAAAACAATTTTCTGGTAATGAGTAAATTAAAGGTTTTTCAAATCAGTATGGAGGATGTTTATTCAATGTTCATTTAATTAAAAATTACTAAAAAGGAAAACATTTATTTTTAGCAACTTCTGGAGCGCAAAATTTTATCAGTGAACGATTTGATATTTTGAAAGGTCGAAAATTGGTTTGTTTGCCTGATAAGGATGCCATAAGGTTTGTGGAAAGGACTTCACCAGAAGAAACCGAGATTGTTAATTCACCTCACACTCAAGGGATTCCAGAATTTTACACAACTGAAATTCCCGTATAAAATTTGTCATTTATAAGAAAGTGCTATTTTTGTATAAGGGTGGATTGGTAAAAAGTACTCTATCCTACTATTTTTTAACTACTCGAAAAAGAAGGGTCATAAAAGATAAAGGCTTGTTTATAGTTTTTGTTTCCGCAAATTGGGCATCTCCAAATAAATAAAACGTAACTTATTGGCAATCCATTGTTTATCCGCTAAAAGCATATTCAAGAAATCCCATAAAATGTCCTTGTTTTCTTCCGAAGTAAATATTTTTTTGAATCCAAAATTAAATTAGTGTATTTTCTTATACTCTTTTTTAGCAGGGCTAACTAAGCATATTGAAGAAACAAGCAATCAAAAAATGTGGTTAATGTAAAATTTTTTTTTACGAGGAAGAAAAATAAAATAATAAGCAACTCAATATAAGTATGTAATTTATATACAACATAAAAAACGACCTACAAAATTTTTTTTGTAGGTCGTTTTTTATTAATCGTGGGGCTTACTGGATTCGAACCAGTGACCCCCTGCTTGTAAGGCAGGTGCTCTGAACCAACTGAGCTAAAACCCCATTTTTTGTTATTTTGTGAAGGTTTTTTCCTTTTTTGCGTTGCAAAGGTACGAGGGATTTTTGAATTTCCAAACCTTTCAATCAATTATTTTCCAAAAAAATTTAAGCAAGTAAGATAATTTTCTGAGAATCAAAGAAGTAAAAACGAAAAAAAATTTCACTTTCCTTCGTATCTTTGCGCTCCGAAAAATCGAACGACTTCCAAATTTATCACTATTGATTCCATTTACAAAGAAAATCTACTCTATTTATTATGGTTTATATTTGTCGAAAGGCGCATTTCAATGCTGCCCACAAATTGTATAATCCCAATTGGTCAGAAGAACGCAATAAAGCCGTTTTTGGAGCCTGTGCCAATGCCAACTGGCATGGTCATAATTTTGAACTTACTGTTATTGTCAAAGGAAAACCTGACCCCGAAACAGGATTTGTTATTGATCTAAAATTATTGGGACGGATGATCGAAGAAGAAATCATTCAAAAGGTTGACCATCGAAATCTTAACTTGGATGTGGATTTTATGAAGGGTAAAATGGCAAGTTGTGAGATCTTAGTTATGGAATTTTGGAAAATACTTGCACCTGCTATTCAGGAAGTTTCTGAAGGTCAATTACATTGTTTGCGCTTGGTCGAAACACCAAAAAATGCGGTGGAATATTACGGTGAATAAATTGGGGACATAAATTTTTGTACTTTTGAAAAAAATTAAACCATTGTCTCAGAAGTAATATTCCTACATATTATGAAAAAATTATTGGCGATACACGGGGTCGCTCTCCTTTTGATTTTAGGGTTTGTTTCGTGTGATAAAACTACCCAAACGGGAAAAGTAGAAGGACTTGATGAAATACGAAATCAAAACCCAGAAAATCAAGAATTTACTTTACAACCAGCCCCTCAGTTTAATGGAGATTCGGCATATTTTTTCATTCAAAAACAAGTTGAATTTGGTCCCCGTGTCCCAAATACTTCTGCTCATAAAGCCTGTGGCAACTATCTTGTACAAGTCCTCAAGGATATGGGAGCAACGGTCATTGAACAAGATTTTATAGCTACGGCATTCAGTGGTACAAAACTCGAATCTAAGAATATTATTGCTCAATTTAATCCTTCCCAAAAAGAACGAATCTTGTTAGGCGCACATTGGGATAGTCGTCCATTTGCTGACCAAGACACTGATAATCAAGATCATCCTATTGATGGGGCAAATGATGGCGCAAGTGGTGTGGGTGTTCTGTTAGAAATTATGCGAATTCTGCAAAGTGATTCTACTGCTCCTGTGGGTGTGGATATTATTTTGTTTGATAGTGAAGATTATGGGCAACCCGAAGGTATGGATTATCAGCCTGACACGTGGTGTTTAGGCGCACAACATTGGGCAAAAAACTTACATCAGCCTAATTATTCTCCAAAATATGGCATTTTATTGGACATGGTGGGGGCAAAAAATGCCAAATTTTATAAGGAAGGAATTTCATTGGAGTATGCACCAAATGTAGTTACAAAAGTATGGAAAACAGGTAGTAAGCTGGGTTATGAAAACTTTTTTGTAGAGCAAAGTGCAGGAGCAATTACCGATGACCACTTTTATGTCAATCGTCTGGCTAGGATCCCAATGATTGATATTATTCAGCACGACCCTAATTCTACAAGTTATTTTGGGAGTTATTGGCACACCCATAACGACAATATGGAGGTGATTGACAAGGCAACACTCAAGGCAGTTGGACAAACGGTTTTGCAGGTTATTTACAATGAAAAACCTGATAAAGCATCCTAAGTTCTCCTGATTTCTATGAAAATTTTGTTTTTAGTGCCTTATCCAAAAGGAGAAGCTCCTTCACAACGTTTCCGATTTGAACAATATCTGAGTTTTTTAGAAAGTCAAAATTATTCATTTGATTTTCAATCTTTTATAGACAAAAATACATGGCAAATTTTGTATCAAAGAGGAAATTTTGGAGGTAAATTTTGGGGGATTTTAAAAGGATTTTTGCGTAGACTTTGGGTTTTAGGTCGAGTTTATCGCTATGATTTTGTTTTTATTCATCGGGAGGCAACACCCTTGGGACTTCCATTTGTTGAGTTTTGTATCACCCAAATTTTTCGAAAAAAAGTTATTTTTGATTTTGATGATGCCATTTGGTTACCCAATACTTCGGCACAAAATCGCTGGGTCGCATGGCTTAAATGGCATCAAAAAACGGCATATATTTGCCAAAAAGCCTATAAAGTTAGTTGTGGAAATGTCTTTTTGAGTAATTTTGCTCAACAGTATAATTCGAATGTAATTTTGAATCCTACTACGATTGATACGGAAAATCACCATAATCAACTAAAAAATCAGGCTGAAAATCTACATAAAATTGTAATTGGCTGGACAGGTACACATTCCACCTTGAAATACATCCCTCAAATTCTTCCTATTTTGGACAGTGTTTCAAAAACAATTTCTTTCCAATTGATGATAATTAGCAATCAACCTCCTGATTTTCAACGAAGTTATATCAAATTTAAGAAGTGGAATAAGGATACTGAGATTGAAGATTTATTAAATTTTCATATCGGTATTATGCCCTTGACAGATGACCGTTGGGCAAAAGGAAAATGCGGATTTAAAGCCCTGCAATATATGGCATTAGGGATTCCTTCCGTAGTTTCGCCTGTGGGAGTCAATACCAAAATTATTGAAGATGGAAAAACGGGTTTTTTGTGCAAAAATGCTGATGAATGGCAAAAAAATCTCATTCAATTACTTGAAGATCAGGAATTACGAGCTGAAATTGGTCAAAAGGCCCGTCAAAAAGTTGTTGAAAAATATTCGGTTATTTCCAATCAAAGTAATTTTTTAAATTTATTTCAGTGTTAAAGGATTGTTCGAATATTTTTCATAATCTTGAAAGACTAAACTTATTGATTATCATGCGTTTATCGAGAAATTTTTTTGAGCTTCGTTTTCCAAAAAGTTACGACTTGGATTTGATGGTTTTGCAACAAAAAAATCCAAACTTGGAGCTGAACTTGGCAGAAAATCACATCTTAAAAATTCATGTTCCAGTTTTGGAATTGGAAAAATATGAGTTTTTCAAAATTCAATTGCCTCAAAGTTTGAACCATCCAGAAATAGAATTTTTAGAAATTGAAAATAATGATGATAGACTTGAATTTGATTTCCCATACTTAATTTACTCGACTGGGATAGATTTAATTATTAGTACGATTACTGCTGTAATTCTCTCACAATTAGTGATGTGGGCATTGAAAAATAAAAAAGGCGGTGTTTATACTGAAGATGCAGATTATAAAATTCCAGACCCCGATAATCCTGATGAGATTATTTGGGTTAAGGCAGATATTACATACATTTCTTACGATAAAGTTCCTGAGAGTAAGCAAGACACATATAAAAAAGATGGGATTGTTGGTTCTCAGAAAGCTCCTACCGTAGCCGTTGAAATTGCCTCAAATCGCTATCAAAGAAAAGCATTGATTTGGAAAATGCGTTTTAAGTGGATGTTTTTGGGGACAAATTTGGGGATTGTTGTGTGTCCGTTCAAAAAGGAACTATATATTTTTGAAAAAGGAAGTTATGATTATACAACACAAAGTATTTACGAACCTTTTATGCATCCGCTTTTGGAGGGTTTGGTTTGGGATTTTAGCCATAAAGTCGATAAAATTTAACTAAAACAATTGAAAATCAATAAATTACTTTTGCTTCTTCAAAACGGCATTTAGCTCTTCTAAATCTGAAATGCGTTTTTGTAATAAGGTGATTTTTTCTTGACAGGCTTTCAATTCTTGGGTCTTAATTTCTAATTCTTGGCTTGCATCTTTATCTGCATAAAAATACACATTTCCCAAAACTACTCCTTGTCCATTATGTGTATTTTGATTTTCACTATTGACGGATAAAATATCAGGTAAAAACTCTTGTACAGGAATTTGTAGGATTCTGGAAAATTGCAAAAGTTGCTCAAGGTCAATAGAAGTTTCGTTGCGTTCCAAACGAGAATAAACAGGTTGTGAAACACCCAACAAATCAGCCATATCTAACTGAGTTTGCGGTCTTCCCTTGCGGTGAGTAGTCGATTTCCTACTTTGAGTTTCATGCGAAAAAAGAATAAAAGTTTACGGAAAAGTGTCTTGTGAATGGTCAAAGATATAGCTTTTTTTGTGAAGTTAAAATCTAAACCTAACGCACCCATGAAAAATTTTCTTTTTGCAGTATTGTTTATCAGTTTGGTGTCTTGTCAGAAAGAAGTGGATAGGACTGATATTTATGAATATGGGAAAATCGTAGTCAAAGATATTATTCAAGACTCCATAAAATCAAAAACACATTTTCACAATGACCTTCCTGTAGAAGCAGTTGAGCAATTGGGTTACATTGTAAATGCCTTCAAAGATAAGAAAGATTATGAGTTTCTAAAGTTTGATACAGTTAAAGCTGGAATATTTGCAATGGATAGTAATTTGTACCGTTTTAAAGCATACTTTAAATTTAAAGATGGTGATATTTCATCTTTATCTTTCTGTTATGTAAGAGATTCTTTAAATCAAATTAAGCCTTTCTTAAGTAAAGGGGACTATCAGTTACGAGGCTATAACATATCTGAGGCGTGTAGAGAACCATATCTTCCTTCAAAACTTATGTTTCCAACTATGAGCTGGCAATATGAATTATACAACCGAAATACATTTGAGACAGCCAAACTAAATATTCATAATAAAACAAAATATGATATTGACTACATTAAGTATCGACTTTCGTTAATACGTAAATTAGATGGACAAATCTTCTTTAGTAAAACGTTGGAATATAATCAAAAACTATATTCCAAAGATATGATTATGGAGGAAATAACTCCCTTGATAGGAGTAAATGCAGGAGTTAATCTTGAATCAGGAGATACGTTTGAATATCTAGTAGAAGTTTTGGAAGTAAAACCAAACAATAGTTATGCTTGTCTGGAACTTCAAGAAGTAAATAATTCGGTAGCTTCTCAAAAAAAATAATCTAACTTAAAAGTCTAACATCTTGAAAAATAATCGCTTGTGAGGATGCAAGCCACAGCAAAAAAATCGTTTTTCCATCATTTTAACAAACTCTAAATATCATGAATGATAAATCAGAAAAAATCATGACCTCCCCAATTACCCTTGTTGTATTAGGAGTATTTACTGCAATATTGAGTTTTATTACATTACAAGCGACTCCAGAAGAGTTGAGTACAGCCAACAGTAATGCTGTTATAGATAGACTATGGTTCTACCTCAGCATAATCGCATTTTGTTGTGTCTTAGCGATAAATGCCATATATAGGTTTGCGTTAAATAGATAATCAATACTTTATTTCATCATTCTATATTCCTATACCTTTGACAAAGTTTGAAAAATTGGCAAGGCTTTTTTCATTTTTTCTGTGGATTTTTCACCAGATAATTTCTTATTTTCGTTTATCAAACAAGACAGCCAAAACTTAATGAAAAAGAAATCTGATTTACCTGTTTTTGAACCTAAGAAAACACAGGCTTTATCACTCAAAAAACAAGCGGTTATAGGAATTGTGGCAGTGATAACTTTAACAATGGCAACAATTTCAGATTCTCGTCTTGCCAAGATGAACTATGAAATCCTGAAAATCAAGATTGAGAATAACTTTCCTGTTTGTCAGCAATATGCCCTGAAAGTACGTAGAGCAGGGAATTTTCCTTGTCATGAATGTCCATCTGGAGAAATTTATTGAAGTCTGGCGTTATGGTTTTGCGGGAATGGGGGACAAAAAGGACGTTATCCTAACGGTGTATTTTATAAAGAAGGAAAATGGCATTTAACTACATGTCATCTTCGGTATCAAATTCAGTTAGAAGGCACACGACCAGAATGTGAAATTGAAGAAAAAGTCAAAATTTATCACTATCCTGAATTACCAGAAGCACAAAAAAGAGATATTGACTTAATTCGTCCACCTGGAAATAAACAAGACCGATGATTGTAAAAGAGCTGTTACCCATTCGAAGTATGGAAATCTCTGATTGGGATAAAATTCATTCTGGATTTATTATTTCAGGAGAGAGTGATGCACCTATTCCAATAGAAAATCCTTTTAGTGGTCAGATTATTAAGTATTTATTAAATGAGAAATTAGATATTTCTGACTATACAGATAAATATGATAAATTTTGTTTTTATGCTTATGCAATTGCGAATTCTTCGATGATTTTTAGACCAGAAGGAGTATTTGAAATTGACCAATATGGAACAAGGGTGTTAGATTTACGGGTAAAAATTAACGGAAAAAAATTTGCAAAAATCAATAAGCACGAAGCACTACGAATGATTGCCCAATTGATGTTAGATTCGATTCCCAACTATTTATTTCATCGGACAGATTTTGATGGACAAAAATTTTATCAGGATATTTTACCGATTATTACTCCCATTGCTGATGGAACTCGGACATTTCAAGAAGAAGAATTTCCGTTATGAAAATTAAACAGTAAGCCTTGCCAAATTTTCAAAATTTAGCAAGACTTTAAACATTTAGTGAATTTCTTTCAAAGCCTTATAGCTCGCTGAAATAATTTGCTCAATATCATTTTCGGAAAGAGCATCTGATACAAACAGAGTTTCAAATTGAGAAGGAGCAAGATAAATTCCCTGTTCCAACATTGCCCGAAAATATTTACCAAATAATTCCAAATCAGATTTTTTAGCCGTCTCAAAATCAGTTATTTCCGAATCAGTGAAAAACAAGGTAAACATTGAGCCAATTTGATTTATCGTGTAATTCAATCCCAATTTTTGAAAATTTTTCCGAATTCCTTTTGTTAATTTTTGGGTTTTCGATTCGAGATTCTGATAAATTTCAGGATTTTCGTTCAAGGTTTTCAAAACTGCCAAACCCGCTGACATTGCTACGGGATTTCCTGACAATGTGCCTGCTTGATAAACAGGACCTTGAGGTGAAACATAGTCCATAATTTCGGTTTTTCCACCATAAGCACCAACAGGCATTCCGCCACCAATAATTTTGCCCAAAGTGGTCATATCTGGAGTAATTCCATAAACTTCCTGTGCGCCCCCTTTCGATAATCGAAAACCCGTCATGACTTCATCAAAAATCAAAACAATGCCATTTTTGGTACATAAATCTCGCAATCCTTGCAAGTAGGATTTTTCAGGAGCAATACAGCCCATATTTCCCGCCACAGGCTCTAAAATTAAGGCTGCGATTTGTCCACTATTAGCATCTATCAGATTTTCAATGGCTTGTAAATCGTTAAAAGGAGCAAGCAAGGTATCTTTAGCAGTTCCTTTGGTTACTCCAGGGCTGTCAGGATTCCCCATTGTAACTGCTCCACTTCCTGCTGCAATCAAAAATGAATCACCATGTCCGTGATAACAACCTTCGATTTTGATAAATTTATCACGTCCTGTAAAGCCTCTGGCTACTCGAATAGCGGACATGGTTGCCTCTGTTCCTGAGTTCACCATTCGTACCTTTTCGACCGAAGGCATCATTTCGGTAATGAGTTCGGCAATCTCGACTTCTTTGGCAGTAGGCGCACCAAAAGACAAAGAATACTCAACGGCTTCCCGAACCGCATTAGCAATCGCAGGGTGAGCGTGTCCTAAAATCATGGGACCCCACGAATTAATCAGCTCAATATACTGATTATCATCTTCATCGTATAAGTATGCACCCGTAGCAGATTTGATAAACAAAGGATTTCCACCTACGGCTTTGAAAGCTCGGACAGGTGAATTAACGCCACCAGGGATAAATTTTTGAGCCTTTTCAAAAAGGACTGAACTATTTTTTTGATTCATATTTTTGGATATTCTATCTGTCTTGAGAGGTTTGTTTTTCTCATAATAAAGCCCAAAAATACAGGATGTTGAAGAGATAAAAATAATTTCTAGAGGTTGTTATATAAATTTGTTGATCCCAAAATATTTAGAGCTTTGAAATTAAAGGAAGTTTAACACTCAAGCTAAACTAAAAAAGCAGACATAATTTTTCTTTTCATTTGGTAAGAACAAATTGTTTAGGTATAGATAATTTAGGCTTTGAATCCAAATTCTGATGTTCATTGCACCTTATAGAGTAATATAAGTTTCATTACTTATCGAATAAATTTTTATGTATATGTTTCTAAATCCCATAAAATCGGATTTGAGAATGAGAAAAAGTATTTAGGTGATGAACTTTTAGGAAAATAGAAAAACCTTCTTTTAGCCTCAAAAAACTGAAAATATTATTCAGAATTGTGAGATTAGTTTTAATGATGTGTCAAGTTTTTAGTGTTTATTATGGTGAAAAAGCACAAAAAATAGAAATAAATAAATACCTGATTATTTGGAGCAATTTATGGGCAAATTTATCTCATATTTATTATGATAAAAACACAAATATGAACGTACCGTTTTTTATTTTAACTATTTACTTTTGGGTAGTTAAAAGAACAGTAGGATAGAATTAAATTATACTTGAATAAATGTAATTTAGATAAATATTAAATATTTGATTGTAAGATTTTCTATTTTATGATAATTGAAAAGATAGAATACAATTAAGATATAGATTGGCACGAAATCCTGAAAAATTCTATTTTCCATCAAAATTAGAGCTGTTTTTGAGCTAAAAAATGGGATTTTTCGTATAATAAAGCGAATTTGGAGCCATTCTATACTTACTCCAAGCATTCAGATATACCTTGTAATTACCTGATTACTATTCATTTTACGATTTATTCTGATTTTCCATGAAAAATGACAAAGATTCTCTGCCTTCTCTCAACTCAGAAATATGTTCTACGATGGATACACCACATTTATTGGTTCGTATTTCAGCAAAGAAACCACCTTTGGAACCTTCGGAATCACGGATTTTGACCATGTTCGAAACTGATTTAACCGAAGCCTTACAAAAAGTCTGTAAAATTCAATTTATACGTAGAACCACTCAAAAGACTTCACGAGATATTTTGTTTAATGTAGCTCATCCTGAGCGTGTTGAAGTAGTATTACGTCAATTAATGTATTTCCGAAAACCACTCCGCGAATTTAGTTATGAATTTATAAAGATGGGAGAAAATTAAAAAATAAACCCTTTCTATTCCTGAAATAGAAAGGGTTTTCAGAGGGATGATATTCTCTAGAAAATCAAAGCTGATCAACTAGATAGTCATAATATCTTTTTCTTTGGCTGTAAACAAATCTTCAATTTTCTTGATGTGAACATCTGTCATTTTCTGGACTTTATCCTCAGCAACTTTCACTTCATCCTCCGAAGCCCCTTCTTTTTGTAGAGCTTTGAGTTCATTATTGATTTCTTTACGTACGTTTCGGACACTGACTCGCCCTTTTTCTGTTTCTGTTTTGACCTGTTTGACCAATTGTTTACGGCGCTCTTCAGTCAGAATAGGAATTGAAAGTCGAATCAGTTCGCCATCATTTTGAGGGACAATACCCAAGTCACTATCATTAATGGCTTTTTCGATAGCCGCGATTACACTTTTTTCCCACGGCTTAATGGTAATAGAACGGGCATCAGGTGTATTGATGGTTGCCATTTGCGAAATTTCGGTAGGAGTACCATAGTAATCCGCTCGAATTCCATTCAACATAGAAGGCATCGCTTTTCCTGCTCGAATCTTTCCTAGTTCATTTGCCGTATGTTGAATCGATTTACCCATAGATTCTTTGGCTTCATCTAATAAAAATTCTATTTCTTCCATTTTACATACTATTTATAATTCGTAATGAAACGCGTTTTACACATAAAAACAAGCAATCAATATTTAACTGAAGCATTCTTCTTTATTTTTGCCTCAATTCGATAGATATAGTTTACTCCAGTTAATATAGAAAAGGATACAAACTTAGCAATTTTTTGCTGATTTTTATTAGGATTGTTTAGGAATGTACAATCGTACCAATTTCATTTTCTTCAATAAGTAGTTTATACAAATTTCCTGGTTTATTCATATCAAAAACAATAATTGGTAAATTATTTTCTTGACACAATGTAAATGCAGTCATATCCATGATGTGCAATCCTTTTTCAAAGACTTCTCCGAAGGAAATATCCGTATAACGTATCGCTGAGCTATCTTTCTCAGGGTCAGCCGTATAAATTCCATCTACCCTTGTTCCTTTCAAAACGACATCTGCCTCAATCTCAATAGCTCGTAATGCTGCTGCTGAATCAGTAGTAAAGTATGGATTGCCCGTTCCTGCTCCAAAGATGACGATACGTCCTTTTTCTAAATGTCGGACAGCTCTGCGACGAATATAAGGTTCGGCACAGGCTTCCATTTTCATGCCTGACATCAAACGGGTATATAAATTTTCGTTTTCGAGTGCACTTTGTAGTGCCATTGCATTAATCATTGTAGCTAACATTCCCATATAGTCGCCTTGTACTCTATCAATTCCGATTTCGTCAGCACTCATGCCTCGAAAGATATTTCCACCTCCAATGACTAAAGCCACTTCAATTCCTGCCTTGGCTACTCGTTGAATTTCTGTAGCATACTGCTGAAGTCGTAAGGAGTCAATTCCAAATGATTTTTCTCCTAACAAAGCTTCTCCACTCAGTTTCAATAATATACGTTTATACTTCATTTTGAAAATTTAATATTAAAAATCGTATCTCCAAATAAGATAAAAACATAGAAATCGTCCAAAAAAAGCAATAAAAAAGCCGAATGATTTTTTCATTCGGCTCGTCCTAAAATAGCATTTTTATTTAACCTTAAAACTAGTTTTTCCCATCAGATTCTCATCACAAAAAACTTCAATTCTATGTTTTCCTCGTTTAAAGTTGTTTCCTTTAACGTATAGATAAGTTACTAATTGTTCACTATTATCAAATAAAATTTCTTGCATTATGGTATAAAATTCTTCTTTGCCTTTTCTTCTAAATTTACCTGAACCCGTACTAATATTAAATAAAACCTTGCCATCAGGTTCAATAATTCGCAAGTAAAGTTTTCGTCCACCAACATCTGCCAGTCCATTATCAGCAATATTAAAATGAATACGAAGTTTATCAATGTAGCGCACTTTGTGTTCATGACCAAGCCGTTCTTTTCCATTTTTACTAATGGCGACTAGCTTAAAATCAATAGCTTGTAATAATTTTGCAGAGGCAACTTTAGAGGATAAATTTTCATTCGCATCTTTCAAGCTGTTTAGCTCACCTGAAAGTGTAACCGTACTATCTTGTAAAGTAGCATATTCTTCGGAAAGGCGTTGATTTTCAGATTTTAGGATAGCTATTTCAGAGTCTTTTCGTTCAACTAGTTGTTGATAATTTTCAATTGTATTTTCGATTTCTTTATATCGCTTTAGAGTAATATTTTTGGACAGTTGTAACTGATATTTATCATGCTCAAGTTGTTTCTTAATTTCTAATAAAGAATCTACCTCTCCTCCAAGTTTCTGAATTTCAAGTATCTGAGTTTCTAATCGTAGTGAAATTTTATCAAGCTTATTATAGGTTATCTCAAGGTCAGTTTTGGTAGCTTTAGAATTGTGTGTTTCTTGTTGAATTTCATTTTTTAAGTCGTAAACATGATAGCCTAATACACCTACAGTAATACTTAAAACCGCAATAATAGAGACCAGCATCGTACTTGCTTTATTTGACTGTTTATTTCCCATACTTTTCGGAACATCAGGTAAAAATGTGATAAAAAAATATAAGTAATGGTTTATCAGTAGCTTATTAAATACGTGTATTTATGATGATATGCTTTTGAAAATACAATAAAACCTAATTTGTGGTTATTGAATCTTTATAACTGAATAGAATGGTTCAACACATTTTATACGATGACTTCTTAGTAAAAGTTTACTGTTTCGAAAAAAAATATAAACTTAATGAGAATTTTTTTGTTTTATCACCTATGGTTTATAATATATAATTAAACTAATAATTGAGCTAATAAATAATCTGCTAATAGTACTGCAATACAACTATTCGTTACAGCTTGCGTACTCGCAATGCCAACTTCTAATGCTCCACCTCTCGTGAAGAAACCTTTATAGGCTGATATTGAAGCAATTAAAAAAGAAAAAGTAAATGCCTTGACTAAAGCAAAAGTTACATTGAATGGGACAAAACCCATCCGAATTCCATACACATAATCAAATTCGGTAAATAGTTCTCCCCAAACACCTGCCATATAACCACCCACAAATGACAAAAACGCCGCTAAAATTACAAGCAAAGGAAACATCGTAACTGCTGCCAATATTTTAGGTAAAACTAAATAAGAAGCTGAATTAATTCCCATCACCTCCAAGGCATCAATCTGCTCTGTAATGCGCATTGTGCCAAGTTGCCCCGCAATATTTGATCCTACTTTTCCTGCAAAAACAATTGCTGTGATGGTTGGTGCAAGCTCAATAATGGTCATATCACGCAAAATCATTCCAACTAAATACATTGGAATCGTAGGACTGTATAAATTATAGGTAGTTTGAACGGCAGTGACTGCTCCAATAAATACGGAAGTAATCACTACTAAAGTTAAGGAATCAATCCCAATCAACATACATTCATCGAAGTACATTTGGCGATAAACCCGAAATTTTTCCCGATTGGTGATAAGTCGCTTCATAAAAAGGACATACCTCCCCACACTTCGTAAAAATTTTAGCATAATTCAGGAGAATAATTTTGATAAATTGTTGGTCAGCCACAAAGGTAAAATCTTTCTACGATTTTTTGTTTGCCGATAAATCGGAAAGTAATCGGTTCGTGCTTTATTTTTTTTGGAAAACTCCTTTTAAAGAATCTCCAATTTTAAATGTATTTAGTCCAAAATTAACGGTTTGCTTTGCAAATTTAAAAAAAGGATTAGTTTCAGATTTCTGACGTAAGTTTTCATCTGAACTTTTGAACTTTTGAATACTTTGAGAAGATGTATCTTTTGCTGTTGTATTGGTATTACCTTGGGCTTGACCTTGTTGATATCGACTGATACTAACTCCTGTAGTTTCAATTTTTAAAGTTTTAAAATCATGTTGCTCAAATAGTTGCTGAATAGTCTTTGGGGTATAATAACTTAAATGTTCAGGATATTCTACAATTGTCCAGTTTTCTTTGAGAATGTGTTTAGAGATTGAATCGAAATTTGGAGTTGTCACATAAACTAAACCACCTTTACGTAAGATTTTATGAAAATTATCAACTTCTCCGTGTGGATTATTAATGTGTTCAATAACTTCAAAAGAGGTTATCAAATCAAAATGTTGGTCATAATTTTCAGGATTTAAAACACCTTTTTGCATCTGAATGCCCTTAGCTTCACATAATTCAATTGCTTTATCTGTAAATTCTGTACCATGTGTTTCAAAACCTAAATCTGTGGCTACTTTCAAAAAATGTCCATTACCACAACCCACGTCTATAATTCGATTTAAATTCGTGATTTTCTTAAAATAATCTAATAATTCGGCATAGCGTTTAAGGGTAATTGGAGAAATCGAATCATCACGAGAATAAGTATCGTAGTGGGCTGTCAATTCTTCATAAGTCGGAATTCGTTCCGAAAAAACAAATCCACAAGAAGAACACTTTTTGAGGTAAGCCAACGCATAAGTAGGAATATTTTGGAGGTCTGTATTTCCGCAAAGGAGGCAATTTTGATGCGTTTTCATAAGCAATTTTATAAAGAAAAACCTTTGACAAAATGAATATTTATCAAAGGTTAGAAGTTAAATCAAATTGGTATTTTATTTATATCGACGATTTTTTCGATTCGCACGTTTTTCATTTGCTTTCTCGTCCAAATCTTTCTTTGTTGCCGTCAATCTATCAATAATAGATTTTTTGCCCGTATTTTTTTGTTTATTTTTTTCGATGACTGCTTTAATTTTGTCTTCGTCAATAAATTTACGAATAAGAACTTGTTGTCCAATCGTTATCAGGTTAGAAATGAAGTAGTAATAAGTCAATCCTGAAGCAAAGCTATTTAAGAAAAAGAGCATCATAAACGGGAAAACATATTGCATACTTTTCATAGGCCCTTCCATTGTCTGGGCTGTCATTTGGCTGTTATACCACGTATAAGCTAACGTAGAAGCCACCATCAAAAGCGTAAATAAACTAATATGTGCGCCATAAAATGGTATTTCAAATGGCAAATCTAAAATTGAATCATACGAAGAAAGGTCATCAGCCCAAAGGAAGCCTTTTTGGCGTAATTGGATAGCATTGGGGAAGAAATTAAACATCGCTAATAAAATTGGCATTTGTGCCACCATCGGAATACAACCACTCAAAGGATTAACTCCAGCTTTTTGGTATAATTCCATTTGTTCGGGTTGTGCCTTTTGCATATCTCCACCATGCTTTTCCCGAATTTTATCCAGCTCTGGTTTTAGTACTTTGGTCTTTGCCATTGACTTATAAGATTTATAAGTTAATGGGAATAATACAATTTTTATAATTAAAACCAAGACCAAAATGACGATACCATAATTGGAAGAAACTTTCTCCAATAATTTGAAAATTGGGATAATCAAATATTTATTAACTGTTGAAAACATCGCCCAACCGAGGTAGACATTTTTTTGATATCCTTCGGTTACGGTTTCAGTAATATCGTAATCATTAGGACCAAAATAAAAGCGGATTTTAGAATTGGCTAAATCTTGAAGGGGAATTTCATAAGTAGTATATAAATCTTTGACAGTCAGAGGGTCAGGATTTTGAATGGTAGCTGCACGAACATTTGAAAACGTATTTTCAGTTATCATTCCTGCATTGAAAAACTTTTGCTTCATAGCTATCCAACGCAATTTTTCGGCAAGTACAATGCCCTCTGGCTCATAAGAAGTTTCTGATAAATAGTCAAAATCACCTTCGCTCGTAAAGTAATTGACCGTTGCCGAATTGATGCTTTGTTCTTTAGACTTTTCGAGGCGTTTCAATTGGTCGAGCCAACCAAATTTAGCCGTTTGTGTCTTTAAGTTGATTCCCTTGAGGTCAGTCGTATAATTGACAATAAATCCTGATTCTTCAATCGAATATTTTTGCTCAATATACTCATTATCAGATTTTTGGATTCTAAAAGTAACGGAATTATCGGTAGATTCTGCCACCACAAAATACAAATCATGTAAGTCGAATTTGCCTTTGTCACTTTCTATTTCCAAGGAAGTTTTTGAGCTTTTAGCATCAAATAAAATCAATGGTTTCTTTTCGAAAGTAACATAATTTTTTAGTAAAATTTCCTTGACTTTTCCGCCATAAGAAGTAAGTTTTACGACAAAATCTTGATTTTCAAGTGTTATTTCTTGCTCTTCTCCTTTCATGCCTAACCCAAAAATACCATGCTGACTTAATAAAGCCGAATCAGAAACTTGTGGTTGAATGGGTGTAATAATTGGTTTTTCGAATTTACTGGAATTTGTATCCGCTTCCGAAATTTTGGAGGTGGTTTGCCGATTAGTAGAGTCAGTAATTGATTGATTGGGAGTAGGTTCTGTTGGATTGCCGTAATCCATCAAAAAAATATACCCAAAAAGCATCAAGGTAATCAGGACTAACCCAATGGTTTGATTTTTATCCATCATAATTTTATGAGTGTAAACTTAGGGCACTTGACGTGTGCAAACGATTGGCTTACTTATGAAAAGAAGCAAAAGATATAAACAAATTTAGAAATCGGTGATTTATTCAAAAGACTGACAAAGGTAATAAATTTTGAGGGTTTGAGTTTATGACTTTGGATTTTATAGCAATTTTTGGGAATTTTCTTAAACGTTGCATAGACTATTAGGATTTTGTATGCTTAATATTGAAAAATACCCAACCAAAGGTTTTCTACTTTATCTATGCCATTTGGTAAATTTAGTGCAGAGATTTCCTCATTCATAGAATTCCTTGTAAATTTGTGAATCCTGAAAAGTTATATTTCGTTAGACTTTTGTAACATACCTCAAGCGATTACAACTATTCGCCTTCGAAAAAATTAATAATTATGAACGGGTTTCGTAGATTCCTTTTTTTTTGGACTCTTCTTCTTTGGGTTGCCAATTCATCAGTATCTGCTATTCCTAAGAAAGATGAAAGAAATAAGTCTACACAACAATCTGTTTTACAAGCTCATATACAAGGCAAGATTGCACTTAGTATTCGAGGAATTTACAATCCTAATGAACTTCAACCTCATTTATTAAGCGCACATTACGGACAGTGTATTTCAATTCGGTTGCGTAACATTTCAGATTCTACTTTGCATTTGGTATTGCCATGTGGTACTTGGTTGCATTCCGAAGATAGTTCGGTGCAAAATATGCTTATCACCAAAAATGAATCATATATTATTGAACCCCAGCAAAATATTACAAAAAAAATTTATGCGATGTGTGGCGAATTGCAAAAAAATGCACCTGATATTTATATTTATTATGCTGTAGGGGAAGTGGCTAAAGAACCACTGCTTCGACTTGCCAAAGCTATCCAAGCAACTGAGGCTCAGAGTAAAGTGGGGCAATATGCAGTTTGGGCAATTACTGACCAAGCCACTCGCCGAGAGCTTGGCAATAATCCTAAAATTTTACAACAAAGTCAAGAACTGCTTAATCAAGCAAATGTTAATTTTAATATTTTTGGGGAAACTACTGTTGCCCTTCGAGAATTTGCTTTGGAGGATGGTTCTACTCCTGTTTTATACGATACTCCCAATTGGGAAGAACTCCAAAATACTGAAAATGACTCTGTTACGGTCAATCGACAGACCATGCCTATCGAACCCGAAACTATATTTTTGACCCATGAAACGGCTAAATTAACTGATGATAATCGTTCTGAATTAATTCTAGGAATTGGAATTTTGCTGGTGTTGGGTAGTGGACTTTTTGCTTTTGGACGAAATTATGGCATACAAAATTTTGTAAAACCTAACTTTTATGTCATTCTTCCTGAAGTTACCGAAATCAAAACCAATATTGACCATATTGGTTAAATATATTTAATACCCTTGATAAATACTCACAGCTAACTCATCTGAACAATTTGTACGCAATTCGTGTATTTTCTTTTGCAAAATGGGATGTTGAAAATCTGGAATCAATTCACACAAAGGCACAAGGACAAAATTACGGTCTTGTAAGTGAGGATGTGGAAGATTTAAATTTGGAGTGTCTATAATTTGATTATTCAAAAATAAAATATCAATATCTAAAGTTCGTGCTGCCCATTTTTGAAGTCGATGTCGTCCTGCTTGCTGTTCAATTTGGTGGATTTTTCCCAGAATATCAAAAGCTGTAAAGGAAGTTTCTACTTCCAACACTTGATTTAAATAAGAGGGTTGGTCAGTAATTCCCCATGCACTTGTTTCGTAAATGCGAGATTTTCGAGTAATTCGACCAATTTTTTTTGCAATTTCGGCTTCGGCTTCGGCTAAATGATTTTTTCGATGACCTAAATTACTTCCCGTAGATAAGTAAAGCATAAAAATACAATTATTTATTAAATTATTAAAAATAAAAAATTATGTATGCCAAAACCTCTGCATTTGAGACTGACTTACAAGAACTGGCAAAAATTGCAAAAGTGCTTTCACATCCTGCTCGGTTAGCTATTTTACGATTGCTTGCCGAATCTAAAACCTGTATTTCTGGTGATATTGCCGAACAACTACCTTTGAGTCGAACGACTGTTTCACAACACTTGCAGGAACTCAAGAAAATTGGACTTATTCAGGGTGAAATTGATGGCTTGAAAGTTTGTTATTGTATTGATTATCAAATTTTTGATAAATATGAAGCACTTTTTCAAACTTTTTTTGAGACAATAAACACTCCAAAAGAACAAACCATATCTTGTGTATAATCTTTCTACAAAAAAATTACTTTTTTCCTGCAACAATCAGCACAATTTCCCCTTTGATTTTTTGGTTAGAGAAATAAACAATCAATTCAGAAAGTGTTCCGTTTTGGGTTTCTTCATGCAATTTTGTTAGTTCTCTGGAAACAGAAGCTAAACGTTGTTCTCCAAAAAAATCTTTAAATTGTACCAATGTTTTTACTAAACGATGTGGTGATTCATAAAAAATCATCGTGCGGGTTTCTTCGGCTAAATTATCAAGACGGGTTTTACGTCCCTTTTTATGGGGTAAAAAACCCTCAAAAACAAAGCGTTCTGAAGGCAAACCAGATTTGATCAAAGCAGGTACAAAAGCCGTAGCCCCAGGGAGACATTCCACCGAAATATTTGCCTCAAGACAAGCCCTTACCAACAAAAAACCGGGGTCGGAAATGGCTGGAGTTCCTGCATCCGAAATCAATGCCATTTGTTCCCCATTTTGAAGCCGTTCTACCAATTTTTGAACTTTATAATGTTCATTATGAGCATGATAGCTTTCTGTTTTTTGGGTAATTTGTAAATGTTTCAACAAAACACCAGAGGTGCGGGTATCCTCTGCCAAAATTACATCTACGGACTTCAAAACTTGAATCGCTCGAAGGGTGATGTCATCTAAATTTCCGATAGGAGTCGGGACTAAATAAAGTGCGGTTTCTGACATTTTTTATTAAGGTTTTTACGGATTGGCTTGTTAATGAAAATGCCAAAGATTGGACACAAAGTAATGATTTATAAATTTTTATACTTTACATATTGCTTTAGTTTTTTAAGTTCAAGCTGTTTCATATAATTTTCCATATATTCATAATCTGGTTCGTTTTTCTCATTGATTGGAAGCATGATTTTTTCACGTCTTATTCTTGTATCGTTTATTTCCCTGTTAAAACTATATTTCTCGCTTAATCTTGATACGATTGCAGAAATAAATAACAGTACATTTCTTGATAAATCGTTATTTTCAAGTTTTGTAACATGGTCGCTTGCAACAAATTCTGATGGTTGATAAAAACAAGCTCCAACGCTTCCACTATTTGCAAGACTTAAACATTTTGAAAATATGCGAACCTTATCTTTATTGCTAACATATCCGTCAATTCCATTATTCATTGCAGTAGATGAAACATAAGGCATTTTGCCCGTCTTGTGGTCGTCCTTTTTTAAGCGTTTCCCTCGTTGAATTTCTGAAAAAATATCATTTAAGAAAAACTCCTTCCATTCTTTATTTTTTAGTTCTATTTGGGCTTTTTTGTTTAGATATTCTTTAGGTTTTTCTTTATTGTTTTCAAATAAATATTGCCTCCCTTGCACTATCATATTAAATTCAAAAGCGAGATAATCAGCAATTGTTTTTTCAAAATCTTCGTGTTTTGGTATTTCATCGTTAAAATAGTAGAATGAATGTAACCATTCGTCTTTGTCTGTTATAGTCGTTTTGACCATAAATTTTGTTTCGGCTGGTGCATCGTGCAACCAGCAATCTAGAAGTTGCGCTTTCTTTTCTTTTGCCCTTTCCGTTTCTACTAATCCGATGTGCTTGTTGATTTCAAAACCATCGTTTTCAAAATTAATAAACTTACAATATTTTTTGTCCGAGTGCGGTTTATGAGCCGTAAAAACGGCAATACACGGATTTGTCCCTATACGGTAAAATGTTTCTTTGTGAAGTGTAATAACACCCTCAAGCGTATGATTTTGTAAAATTTGTTTTTTTACTTTTTTATCTTCCTTGCTTTTACCTACCATAGTTGATTGAGGAACAATTAAAGCACATTTTGCACCGTCAGCTAAACCGTCTAAAAGATGTTTTGTAAAATGAATTTCTGATAAATGCGCTGTGTCTTTTCCTTTGGCTTGGGAATAAGGTGGGTTCATCATTCCTTTTGTGTAATTTTTTGCTCTTAAATCACTTATAGCAACGGAAAGAAAATCAGCTGGTATCAGGTTGCTTTTACCGTCATCTCTCAAAATCATGTTGGTTGTAGCAATAGAAAACATATCTTCTCTTACTTCAATACCGTGCAATTGATTTGATTTTATATGCTTTTTCTCTTCTTCTGTTTCTACCATATTTTCCATTCGGTGCATTGCAGAAATTAAAAAACCTGCCGTACCACAACAAGGGTCAAAAACATTATCATCTTTTTGTAATTCAAGCAAATCACAAAACAGTTCAGTAATATGGTGAGGTGTTAAAACTACACCCAAACTTTGTCCGTCTCCACCGCTATACCTCATAAATTCACCGTAGAAATTACCTAAAACATCTTCTTTTGCGTTTGCTTTAATTGAGGCTAAAATATTGTCATTAATAAATTCAGTGAAAAATTTAAGAGGTGTCTTTTCAAGAAATTTGTTTATTTGATTAAGAGCGGGTCTATCTTTAATTAGATTAAACTGGTTAAGAACAACTTTTAGTTTCGTTTCGGGCGAGACCTCAACCTCTCTCATAAAATTTTCGACAGAACGGAAGATTTTAATTCCGTCAGTACTTCTCTTATCTCCCTTTAAATAATCGACTTCAAAGTCTCTATCACTTAAAGCCAAAAGAATTGCAGAAACAACAAGCGGTTTTTCTTTATCGCCTAACTGTCCATAGTTCCTTAAGTGTTCATGAAGCTCTGCTGCTTTTTTTTGTAATTCTTTGGTTTCTAATATTTTGGATGGCGTTTCTCCTAAAACTTGCTCTTTGTAGTATTTCTCAATATTTTCTTCCGAGAAATTTTCAAAATTCTCGACCGCTTCTAAAAGTTTATATCCTTTTTCATCAACGAATATTGGTTTTATTATATGATGTTTTTCATCTCCTGAACACCCAAATGCAAAAACCTTTTTAAATGCAGTTTTAGTAAAAATCTCATTCGCATAATGTAAAGCACCATTTTCTGCAAAGTCAGTATTTGATTTTACGTCAGTCGCAAGTGTCGTTTTTTCTTCGTCTTCGTAATTTGCCTGTTTTTCAATTTCGGCTTTATCTTCAATTACGATAATGAAGTCTTTTGATTTTGCCACAAATTCAGGAAAACCCGCTCTGCCCGTACCTTTTTTGGACGCTGTTTTTAATGCGTCTTGAATTTCTTTTATGCTACTTCCGTTTGGCGTAAATTCAATTTTTGCCAAATTAAGTAGCCTGCCTATAAAAAAGTCTGTTGTTCTTTCGTTTGACATTGATCTTTTTTCAAAAAAACAAAAATAAAAAGTAAATTATAAAAACCTAAAAAAACTAATAATCAAGAGCCTAATTACGATAACTTCTTATTGAATTTTATCCACTTTCTGACTAAAATCCCAAATCAACCCTTCTAAGAGCGGATGAATGACAGGTTCAAAAATAGATTGTGTTTTGTAATCGTAATTTCCCTTCTCAAAAATATACAGTTCTTTTCGAAACGGACAAACCACAATCCCCAAATCTGTTCCCAAAAACATCCATTTAAAGCGCATTTTCCAAAGTAAAGGCTTTCGTTGATACCGATTGGAGGTGATTTCAACGGCTACGGTTGGAGGTACTTGAAAACCTACAATGCCATCTTTTTTATAAGTTTCTTGCTCATCTTCACTTAATTTGTCATAAGACATATACGTCAAATCTGCCTTAACCCAAATAATTTCATCAGGATTATCAGGGTCAGGTACTTTATAGTCTGTATTTTCACTATATGCGTTTCCCTTCTTTGTTTTAATTGTCCAAACTACTAATTGTGAGGCGATTAATAGCGTAATAGCTCCAATTATTGCATCCATTCCAGTCGAGTAAATTAAGTATGGGAAATCAAATTCAAGTCTATCATCATTATTTTCAATTTCTAAAAATTCTATTTCTGGATGGTTCAAACTTTGAGGCAATTGAATTTTGAAAAACTCATATTTTTCCAACTCAAAGGCACGCACATTGATTTTTAAGGTATGATTTTCAGCTAAATCCAATTTTAAATTAGGATTATTTTGCTGTAAAACCATTAAATCAAGTTCATAACTTTTAGGAAATCGAAGCAAAAAAGAATTTTCAGTTAAACGCATGATTATCAAGTAATTTACTTATAAAGTTACAAAAAAATGAAGTGAAGACTTTATTTGGGGTAAAATTTGATAAGCTCAGCAAAAAATCACCCTACTAGAAAAACACATTTCGGATTTGGAGGAACTGAATGCGGTCTTGAAAAATCAAACGTAATTTATTGATTATCATTAACTTTAACAAAAAAGACTTACCAAATTTTTAAAACTTAGTAAGTCTTTTTGAATAACGAAAGAGAACAAAAAATTATTGAACAACACCCATTGCAGAGAATTTCGCAATACGCTGAGCAATACGTTCCTCAACCGAAAGTTGATTCAATTCGGCAAAGTGTTTTTGAATATTTTTCTTAACGGCTTCTGCTATCCAAGCAGGATTAGTGTGCGCGCCTCCGAGTGGTTCAGTAATAATTTCATCTACTAAACCATTGCCTTTCATGTCAGTAGCTGTCAATTTAAGGGCATCGGCGGCTTGTTCTTTGTAACTTCGATTACGCCACAAAATAGTTGAACAAGATTCAGGCGAAATAACTGAGTACCAAGTATTTTCAAGCATAATAACGCGGTCTCCAATAGCGATCCCAAGTGCGCCTCCTGATGCTCCCTCTCCGATAATGATGCAAATAATTGGTACTTTGAGTACTGCCATTTCTCGAAGATTTCGGGCGATAGCCTCTCCCTGTCCTCGTTGCTCCGCCTCAATACCAGGGAAAGCCCCTGGGGTATCAATTAGGGTTACTACGGGTTTATTAAATTTTTCAGCTAACTTCATCAATCTCAAGGCTTTTCGATAACCTTCAGGATTTGCCATACCAAAATTTCGGTACTGCCGTTGCTTGACGTTTCGTCCTTTTTGTTGCCCAATAATCATATAGGTTTGATTCCCTATTTTGGCAAAGCCACCCACCATAGCGGGGTCATCTCGGACGGTTCTATCTCCATGTAATTCAATAAATTGTTCCGTCATTCGATGGATATAATCCAACGTATAAGGGCGTTCGGGATGACGAGAAAGCTGCACCCGTTGCCACCGTGTTAGATTTTTGTAGGTTTCAATTTTCAGATTTTGGATTTTCTGCTCTAACAAACTGACTGCATCACTGACATCAACTTGACTGTTGGCGGCTGCCTCTTTCATTTCAGCCAGCTTGGTTTCCAAATCTGCAATTGGCTTTTCGAATTCAGGAATCATATTTTTACTAAAAAAAATGGATGGATAAAATCAGTTTAAAACCGAAATGCAAACCTAAGAAATTCTAAAATTTTCATTGGTGTTTTTGGGATTTATAAGCCCCATTTCTCAGGATTTTTTGCCCCTTCGAGCTTGTCTTCTAATTTATCACCAAGTTTTGGGAAAAAGTCAAGCCCTGTTTTCTTTTCCACTTCGTCAATAGAAACAACAAAATCTCGTAAAGGAGCTTTTTCAGGGTCTTTGTTGGGCATGATAAATGCAATTGCCTTAATTTCAGGTTTTTGGTAATCTAAAATCACCTTATAATAATATTCAGGAATAGCAACTTCATTTTTTCCAATAGTTTTGAGTTTTCCTTTCAAAATACCAGCCGTAACAATATATATCGAACCATTTTCTACTGCCCAATCGCGAGATTTCTCTTCCAATTTTTTCCAAATTCCCCGATTCAGTTCTTTGGTTTGTGGACTCATATTCGTCATATAAAAAGATTCGCTCATAGCTTCTTTGCTCCATCTCATATCGGCAGCAGGGGCAAGATGTCCTCTATCATATCCGCTTTTTTTGTAATCTGTAGGGGTGGCAGAACCTGTTTCAACTTGTTTATCAGCTCGAAAATTATCTTTTCGCTCTACTTTTTGGTCTTCTACTTCTTGCTTGGTTAGGTGATAAGCTACCCAATTGGCTTGCTCGTATTTTTCATTATATGAAATCGTAAATCCTTCATATTCGATAACTTGCCCTTCTGCACCTTTTGGAATTTCAAGTGCTTGAATAGGTTGGGTTCTTTCTTCTTTTTTAGATTCTATTACCTTATTTTCAGCAACTCTGTTGTCATCCTTTTTCAGTTGTTCTTTTTTCGAACCACACGAAGTTACTATCGAACCAAAAATGAAAATGAATAGGATTAGCTTTTGTTTTTTCATGATTTTTTCTTCCAGTTTGGTTTAAAGTTCAAAATTCTATTGATTTAGAGTTTGTAAATTAATAGAAATTCTCTGTTTTTATACTATTCCATTAAAATTAATTGACTGATAATTACAACTCATTAGATTTTTGATATCTGGAAATTACTTTCAAAACAAACACTTTGATTGGTCAGAATCTTTATAGTTAAAACCAAATTAATTTATGAAAAATCACTACGATGCCATTGTTATCGGTAGCGGAATGGGAAGTCTTACAACGGCTTGTCTATTAGCAAAATCAGGACAAAGCGTAGCCATCTTAGAGCAAAATTATCTAGCAGGTGGCTGTACAAGCTCATATTGGCGTAAGGGTTTCGTTTTTGAGAGTGGAGCTACAACTTTGGTAGGTTTAGATGAACATATGCCATTAAAATACCTTTTGGACAAACTTCAAATTAAACTTAGCCCAAGACTCTTAAAACTACCAATGCAGGTACATTTTCCTGATAAAAAAATCCTGAATCGGTATCAAAATTTGGAGGAATGGATTATAGAAGCAGAACAACATTTTGGAGCAAAAAATCAGCGTCAGTTTTGGGAATTTTGTTATAAAATTAGTCAATTTGTTTGGAAAACTTCCTTAAAACAAAAGCACTTTCCTCCCTCTAATTTCCAAGATATCTTAGAGGCAGTTAAGAATGCTAGTTTAGAGCAATTTCGGTATGCTCGGTATGCGCTCATCTCAATGCGTGACTTGCTCCAAAAGTATCATTTACTAGAAGATAAAAAATTTGTACAATTCGTAGATGAACAATTATTAATTACAGCACAAAATACACACTCAGAAGTCAATGTTCTATTTGGTGCAACAGCACTTTGTTATACTAATTATGGAAATTATTATATAGATGGAGGTTTAATTAATTTGGTCACTCCACTAATTCAATTTTTAGAGAAAAATGAGGGTAAATTATTTTTACGTTACCCTGTTGTAAACATCACAAAATCAGATTCAACATATCATATAAAATGCAGATTAAGAGGAAATACAGAGGAAAGTTTCACAGCAAAATATTTAATTTCTGGTATCCCACTTAATAATTTAACCGAAATATTCGAAGAAGAACATTTTCAGACAAAATATGCTCAGAAGTTAATGCCTTCTGAAAAGTTAAATGGAGCTTTTCAGATGGGAATCGGATTTATTCCTCACCAAAAAGTCAAGGCTATTCATCATCAGATTCATCTTGAAAAACCCTTATCTCAAATTCAATCAAATAGTATTTTTTTAAGTTTAAACCATCATAAAGATACCACCCGATGTACTAAAGAAAAGTATTCTGTAGCTTCTATAAGCACACATGTTCCACATCCAGAGAAAAATGCTGTTTTGAATAAGGATCAACTTGAAAATGAAATTCTGAGCATCTTAGAACAGCATGGTTTAATTCTCAAAAAAAATGTGATTTATCAACATTCTTCTGCACCAAAAGCATGGGAAAAGTGGACATTCCGAAAGTTTGGAGCAGTAGGCGGGTATCCACAATATTTTAAAATCAAGCCATGGAAAATGCCTGATGCTCGGGGTGGAAATGGTTTATATTTGTGTGGTGATACAATTTATCCAGGACAGGGAATTGCGGGCGTAACTTTAGGTGGAATCATCGCTTTTGAAAAGTGGAAAAAAGACAATAAAAAAGCATTAAATCTATAATGATTATAAGTCTTAAACTTCAAATAAATTTTTGAAATTAACTCCTAACCAACCACCTAAAGCAAGTTGTCCACCAATAATCCAAGCCAAAGCCATATTAAAATCAATTTCGCCAATAGCTCTTTCTTGGAGGGCATAAAATACAATGATAAATTGAATAAAAATCAGTAAGTAAGTAATATACATCTTTTGCTTTCGATTCTTAACGGAAGTTTCCTCGCGTAATTTGTGAGGTTTAGTAGCTAAGAATTTGAGTTGTGAAGTAGTATATAAAATGAAAAAAGGTGAAATTAATCCCATGACAATTCCAAACTGAATTTGTGACATTCCACCCGTTTCGAATTGAAACCATGATAAACTTCCTACAGCTAATACAAAGATAACCAGTGCATTTTGAATTCTTTTCCGAGTTTTAATACGTTTTTGCTTGTTTTCTTCATAAAATTCTTTTTCCTGTAATTCAGCACGTACTCGGCGATGTCGTGCTTGTAAGACAGGTTCAATCAAAGTATCATGACTGAGTTCATAAGAATTTCCTCCTGTCGTATTAGGTTCAACTCTTAACAAATGGGTATTAATTAGTTTTTGTAATAATTTAGGTGAAGTATCTGAAATTAGGGCTTCATCCAAAGAAATGCGGCGATTATTCTTAATGAGGTTTTCTTCAATAAAAATTCGGGCATCTCGTTGTTCATTTCCTTCTAATTTTTGGATTTGATTCTCATAATAATTTTCAAATACCTTATTCAGCTCTCCCAAGTCTTCGACCTTAACCCAAAGCCCTGTAGGCTCAATTCCTTTTAGGGGTTTAGCTCGTTCAATTATCAAATTTTCAACATATTCACAAAAAATTTGTAATTGAGAAGCTTCTACTTGTTGTGTCTTATTTTGAGATAAAAAGTTGAGAATTCGTTCAATGGCTTCTTCCTGAAATTGAAAGGTTGGCGAATTAAAACTTCCTTTGTTTTGAGCAGGGCGAAGCATCGCTATTTCAGCTTGTTTGACTGATAAAGCTTCTAATTCATAACAATGTGATAAAATATCAGGAATTTGATCCGCAAACTTATTAAGTCGGCTCATACGATCAGATCGAATCGAAAAAATGGCTCGAATATTTAGCGGTACAGACATCAATAACTGCATCTGCTCTTCGGAAAGAAATTCTTCATCTGTACCATTTTTGGACTTTTTGAATTTTTTTCGTAACATTTTTCGAAAACGATGAGGAATTTGTATCTGTAATAATTCGGCTAACTGCTCTTTAAATTGCTGGATTTCAGAAGACGGATAAGTAAATAATTCTTCGAATTGGTCAAAAATCAAAATAAATTCTACTTCTTGATTCTGAATTTGTTGTTTCTTGAATATATACCAAAATGAAGGATCATTCTCAATTAGTGAATCCAAGAAACAAATTAAAGGAAGTGTCTCGAAATGTGCTTTAATTTTATCCATAAAAATTTGTGTAGGCGAGACAGGTGCTTCAGTAGAATAATTTCCAAAACGAATGTTAATTTCCTGTAAATCAGTATTTTCTCTTAATTTTGGTAAAATTCCTGCATTTAGTAAGGATGTTTTGCCCATTCCCGATTTACCATACAAAACGACCGTTTGTTCTACAAAGATGAGATTAAAAAGTTGTTTGATGTCTCGACTTCTACCAAAAAAATTAGGGCTATCTTCTACCGTAAATGGCTTGACCCCCGGATATCGAAATGTTTTCATGGGTGTTCTTAAATGCAATTTTTTCTGGAAGTATTCTGAACTTTACGTCAAAATTCCGCACCAAATTAACGTTTTTTAGAAGGAAAGGATTGTTTTCAAACAGAAAAAAGTGTTTTAACAAGGAATCAGCAAATTTTTAGAATTTTATACTCATCTTTTTTGTTAAAAATGATATAAAGTATCAAAAATAAATCTGAGTTCTATCACAATAAATCTATTCAACTCAACATTAAGAGAATCCTTTGAGATTTTTTTTCGTTTCTTATTAAAGAATTCGCATTTTATTAAGTTTGTCGCTCGTGAAAAATGGATTTGTAGGTACTATTTTGAAAACACCAATCTAATGAAACTAATACTAACATCAAAAATGAATACTTTTCGACTATTCAAATTACTTTTTTTTAGCGTTTTTATTACATTAAGTTCCACTGCTTATGCAGGAGCTGTTTTTACATGGACAGGTACAAGTAGTTCTTCGTGGACAGATAAAAACAACTGGACTTATACAGGGGATGATAACGATGAAATTCCTGACTTAGATGATACTGTCATTATTCCAAATACAGGCAACGATCCTTCACTTCCTGCTAATGTGACCATTTTTCGCCTTGAAATGGATAATGGACACCTGAATTTAAATGGATTTACACTCACCATCACGACCAAATCTTATTCTAAGATAGAAAGTAGTACAATTGATTTTACGGGTGGAGGTACAATTATTACTAAAACGGGAGCCGCCGACAATGACTTACCCTATGGTCCTTTATTGTGTACGAGTTCGACTTTTTCAGGTGGTGCAACCATGACAGGAGGCTTACAATTTCACTCTTGTACATTTAATGGTGGAGCACATACTTTAAACCATATTGGCGATAGTCATTACAATGGTGGAAATACTTTTACGGGTGATGTAACATTAATTAATGAAGAATCTACCAATAACGGAAACTGGTATTGGGGAGATAATCAGCCTGACATTTTTAATAGTAACCTCACGATTCAATCTTTATCAAAAAACCGTAAGGAAATTCGCTTGGCAGATAATTCAGCAGGAAATATTTTTAACGGAACAGTTACTATTCGAACTTATACAGGTGGTTCAGTAAAAATTGCCCATAATACCAATGGTACAGCAACCTTTGAACAAGCCGTAACCATTACAAACGAGACGGTTGATCCCAATGGAGAACGAATTTCATATATCGGATATGATGGAACTGTTACATTTAAAAATGACTTGAACTTACACTTTACAACTACAGGAGCAGATAAAGCGGAGATTTGTATTGCAGGAAATAACGGAGATGTTACTTTTAAGGGTAATGTTATTATTGATAATGATAAAACAAACGCAGGGCGAATCGTACGATTTGGAGATACAGATAAATTTATTTCAGTAACAACAAAACAAGTCCATTTTACAGGTGCAAATAGTAAAGTAGTTTTACAAGATTTCAATGATGGACAATTATATTTTCAGTATGTTGAAAAAACATCTACTAATACTCAAGATTTTTCGGCTTTAACGACAAACACAAAACTAATTTCAAAATATAGTGATTGGAATGGTAATTTTACGGCTGATGCAGGTATTATCCATTTACGAGAAAATGTATTTCAAGGAATTACCAATCTAACAAATTACGGTTCATTACCTGTTGTCGAGTCTCAAACTAGTCATCGTTATTCGGGTGGCAATACCTTCAAACAAAACGCAACTATTAACTTAGGAAACAATACGGATAAAGATGCTGATTATGATTGGGTCTGGGGTTATTATAAACCTGATGTATTTGAAGGAATTCTTACAGCAACTGTAGAAACAACAGGTCCTCGAACTTTACACTTTTCTAAAAATGCCACAGGAAATCATTACCAAAACATTATACTAACCAATAAAGAAAATGGCGAAATTGTCTTTGGAGATGAGGATTCCCAAACCTCTTTTATCTCAGGAACAATAAAACTGAACTTAGATGGAGCAAAATATCAATACTTTGCTTCACGAGGAACTACGAAGTTTAATAGTGACTTAACCGCTGATGTTGGAGTCAATGCACCTTTCGTACAATTTGCTGATAAGGGAGGGAGTTTAGATTTTGTTGGGAGTACGGGTAATTTTAACATTAATGGAACAACAACTGTTCATGAGATAGATTTCCTAACAGTCAGTGGAGGTGGAGTACTCACCTTATTGGATGATTTGATCATTACACGAGGTTTAGGCTTAACATCGGGTAATATTAATGTATTAAATTCCACATTGGACATTGGTAGCTCAAGTATTTATAGTGATGCAGATGGTTATGTGATAGCTGAAAATACAGGAGTATTAAAAATGAAAGTAGCTAATGCTACCAATGCAACCTTTCCCCTAGGAGGGAGCACCGCAAACTCTTATATGCCTCTAACCATTAATCACTCACAAGGTGGTACAGTAACATTTAACGTCAAAGCTCCTACAGGTGGTGCCACAAGTGGTTTAACAAACTATTGGAATATATCTCACGATAAAGGTATCTTTAATGCTAGTTTGACACCAAATTGGGAAATGGGTGCAAGTGCCAGTACAGGTGATTACTTCATGGTAGGACAAAATCCATCTTGGGGAGCTTTGAATACTTCTGTTATCGCAAACTTAAAGGGAGTAATCCAAAATGTTACAGGGCAAGCCAATGGCTTTTTGGGAGATTTTGATATTTCTACTTCTAAAGCAGCATATGCAGGTGCGAATCAGGAAGTTTCAGCTTGTTCGCCTGTAAATTTATCTGCTATTGGTACAGGAACATGGAGTTGGTCTGATGGAGATATTACTTTATCCAGTAATACTGACCCAATGGCAACTGTAACTGTAAATTCGAGTGCTACTTTCCCAAAAAATGTACAATTTACGTGGACTTTGGCAACATCAGAATCTGATGTTGTGTTTATCACTTTTACTAACTCGGGTGGAGGTGGCTCTCCTTATCAGGTTTGGACAAATGGAGGAGGAAGTAATAAGTGGTTTGATTGTCGAAACTGGCAAGGTTATGAAGATGATAAATTCCAGACAGTAGGACGAAGTGCTGTTCCTGATGTTAGTACTTCAGCATTTATTACAGGAAATGCTACTACAGCGATTACAACTGATGGAAATCATATTTCTTGTAAATTTTTATCTGTAAATAATGGTAGTAAATTAAATTTAGGCGTAGGCAATCTCAATGTAGTAAATGAATTACACTTTCAAGGTGCCGAAATATTCTCTAATAAGAGTAATATTACTGTACAAGGAAAAATGGAAATTCTTGGGACACTTTTCAATAATTTCATTACGATTACTTATGCTGATGATGGAACCGCTCCTTCCTCTTCTTTTAATGCTCGAAATACTTTCTCAACCGATGTCATGTTAGTTCAAAACTCTACTGAAACTAACTTATTGTTTGGAGCAAATCATGCCTACATGAATGGAGGGGCAGATACTTTTGGTGGCAACGTTTATTTAATAAATAATAAAGATGAAGAGCTAATCATTTCGAATAGTACAACGGGAAATAGCATTGCAGGCAATGTCATCATGAAAAATTTGGCAAATGGTTGGATACGTATTGGTAATCCTGATTATGCTTCAGACTCAGAAACAACTTTAGCCCAAAATCAATCTATTGATATATCAAGTTCAACAAGTGGTAAAGTAATGATTTTACGTCTCAAACAATTAGACGGGACATCAAGCCATAATCTAAATACAAGTGGGAATGTTGATATTTATCTACATTCATCTGAGATTCGAGGAAGTTCTTTAATGATATACGGAGAAAATGTTGAAGTTCGAGAAAGCGAGTTAGGTTCATTGTCTGGTTCTATTTTTATCACAACTAATGCTGCTGATACGAAGCATTGTGGTGGAAATACTTTTTATGGTAATACGACACTTAATCACATTGGAACATCTCCTTGGCACTGGGGTTATACAGGGGGAGATAAATTCAAAAAAGACGTATTAGTTATTAATAATACTACTGAGAATACCGCATATACTTTTCTGGCAGATAAATCTACAGATAATGAGTTTCATGGAACAACCCTTATTACGGCACAAGGCAGAGGAGCAGTTTATATTGCGGAAGGTCGCCTAACAAAAGCTACTTTTAAGGGTAAGACGTATTTTTTAGGAGAACGAGACATCATTTATAGTGGTGGAGATGGAAGAGGACTAGATGCCATTAATGTAGCTGAAAAAGGCAGTGCTGTCTTTGAGGATGATATGACAGCGAAATTCTCAAATGCGGGTACAACACTTAGTGCCTTAGGAACTCCAGCTTTATACATGAGTTTTGCCTATGATTCAGGAACAGTTGAATTTGATGATATTATTCTGGAAGATGAAACAGGAACAAATAGGCGACGTGGTTTTTATTTTGGAACACCTAAAAATACACAGGATAACAACCGTCAAACCAATGCAACATTTGATAACCAAGTAATTCTAAATGGAGGAATTAGTATCACAGATAATGAAGATTTCTTAAATAGCGAAATCTATTTGTCAAATCTGACCCAGAAGACTGCTACGGCGATTAATCTCCCTGTCAAGAATGCAATTGTATTACTTCGCAATTCAGAATTGAAAGGAAGCGTAAATATTGATGCAAAGTCTGCGGCTTATCGGTGGAATTATTTCGGTGGAGCAACAAACCTCAGTATCGTAAATCCTACTAATGGTGATTTAGGTAGTTCACTAGACTATAACGGTACTTACCAAAACTTTGCGTGTGGCGGTAATTATTTTGCAAATACTTCTCATATTATTTATAATACTAACTATATAAATACGGCTACGCAATGGCAATGGGGAACAGGATTACCTTGGATATTTGGAGCAGATACTTTTGCTTTAGCAAGTACTTTTGAAAATAAAACAACCAAATTATTAGAAATTGGAAATGCTACACAAGGCAATAAATTCTATTCTGATTTAACTTTAACTAATTCAGGTCAGGGAACAATTGAACTCGGAAATACAGCATTAAGCCCTGGACAAATCAACGTTTCGGTGAAGGGAAATACGATTTTTAATAATCAAAGTACTACCTCAGCGAATACAATCAGTGTAGCGAAAGATGGGATTTTTGAGTTTGGCGGTAATTTAACCACCCAGTCTTCAGGTGGAGAGATTCATTTGGCGTATGGCGGAACAGCCACTGATGGTTGGATAGCTTCCAAATCGCTAATGTTGAATGCCACAGGTACACAAGATACTACGGCAACACAAACCTTAAATTTTAATACTAACAAAACCATATTACACAAATTAGAAAGTGGTTCAACACGACTCTCATTAGCAAGTAATGTGGACTTTGTTACAACTGATACAAATGCTCATCTGAGATTTACTACAGGACAGATTTCGGTTAATAACTTTGATATGAACCTAAATCAAGGACAACTAACAGCTCCTAATGGAGGTACGGCGAAAGGTGATTTTAGGGAAAGTAATGTAATTGTAGCAGGGATAGGACATTTTAAACGCTACATTCCATTGAATTCAGCTACGCTTTTACCTCTAGCAACCCCATCCCACTATTACCCAACTATTTTAACAGTAACGGCTGGTGATGATGTCATTGGTGGACGAATAGGCACACTTTTAAGTGATAGTTATTCTAATACTAATGAGCCTAACGGTAGTTTAGTCCGAAATTACTTTACGAGTGTTTCTTGGATTATGACCAAAGATAATAATACCAGCAACTCAGATATTTCTTTAGAAATACAATGGAATGGTACAAATGATGAATTGCCTGATTTTGACTATACCAATACTGATTTAAACCGATATAACTCATTTATTACTTCTATTTGGCAGTGTAGTGGAGCAGGTAATACGGCTGCTACAAATAATGGTGACGGGACATTTTCATTATCACGCACCTATTCAGGACTCAAACGAATGGGGGTCTTTGCACCAACTACACCATATGTCAATGCGGGACCTGATATTGTGGTAAATAGTTGTCAGTTTGGCGCATTAAATGCTCATATTTATCCTGCTACAAGCGGAGTAGGTGAATGGATTTATGATAGTTCACCAAATGGTTCCTCAATTCCAACCTTATCTACTCCCTTAGGAACAACAAGCGAAATTACAGGAGTAAGTGATGGCGGACAATATGCTTTCAAATGGACTGTCAAAAAACCAATTGCTACCAATGATGGCTCAACAATGACTTTCTGCACACCTGACGAGGATTTTATTACAATTACTACAATAGGAACAAGCGCACCTGCTTCCATAAAAGGTCCGTACACTTACTGGACAGGAGGTCAAGGAAATGCTGAATGGTATAATTGTGGAAATTGGTCAAATGGTATTCCAGGTAATAATACATTAGTATATATTTCTGCTACAGGCGCAGCTTTTTATCCTGAAGTTCCTTCTAATATTGCCTTAGAATCTTTGACGATTTATAATAATGGTGAAATCAATTTGAATGGGCATGAAATTATGGTTAAAGGGGCTGTCTCATTTAATACCGCCACCATTAAGGGCAAAGGAATGGTACGTATTCAGCCAAAGGTATTTTCATCAAGTGATATTCTTGACATTACCAATACAACTTTTGAAGACAACATTATATTAGAAGCCGAACGATTAGCGATTGCTTTTACCACTTTCAATGGAGATGCTGAAATTGCCAAAATCGGAGATGAAGAAGACCGTTGGTATGGCGGTAATCAGTTCAAGTCTGCCTCTTTTATATTAGCTAATGATGGGGACTGGTATTTATCTGAGCATGAAGGAAACACCTATAAAGGAAGTTTCCAAGCACAAGCCGAATCTACCTCAGCTAATATTTACTTCACTACAGCTTTTGTTACGGCTCGTTTTGAAGGAAGAAATATTATTCTTAAAGGAAATAAAAAACAAACGGCATGGCATTTTGGGGCAGGTACTATAGAGTCCGCTGGACAAGGACGAGACCAAGATATCAAAAGTGAGTTAGATCCCGATAAAGGATTTATTTTCCATAATTTTCATATGATAAATAGAGATGATTGGCGAGGCACACGTTTTGAACATGATGTATATATTGAAAATCATCTACAACTCACTGAAGGTAAATTGCGTATTGGGCGACATTGGAGTTCAAAATATATATTGGTGATATTAAATCCTGACCCTAATGCGTTAATTTTAACTCGAACAAATGGTTCTTTAGCAGGGGCTTATGCTTCCAATATTGAAATTGTAGGTTCTTCTAAATTTGGACGAAATATTGATTTCGCTCGTTCAGGAGATCAATACCGCTATCCTGTATACCAGCGTGATTTGGTGATTACTCCAAATGGCACAGGAGATGGGGACTCAGGAGTAGATGATGCTGAAAATGATAGCAATAATGAAGAAATTATTTATTTCGATTTGTGGGGAGATGTAGGGGTTACCTACGATGATAATCATAGTTGGGTATGGAATAGGCATAATCAAGAATTCATTAATGATACGTGGTTCTTAACGCACGAAAAAGCAACTGCAAAACCTTCTGCACGGGTTGATTTGTATTGGTATGAGCATCCTTGGAGTACGAATGATGAACGTGAGATGCGACATTTTAATCGAAAGGCAGCTTTACCTGTGGTTTATAATTATGAAAGTGATAAATGGGAATGTGCAGGAATAGCAGCCGATATATCATTCAATACAGTCAATTTTGGTAGAAGGGACTGGAATGGCAGCTCTATTTATTCTCCATTATACTTCGTAACTTCTGCAGTCATTTCAGATAGAGATCTCACTACTACAAACTTTGGTATTTTTAGTGTGGCTTCAGCAACTGCTAATACGGATTGGACGGATAATTTCCAAACCGTTCGAGAATGTTTGTCTATAGAACTTAATGCCAATGCCTCTTACGAATCACCAATTGGAGGAGAATGGAGTTTTGTATCAGCAGATAACGCAAGTATCACCTCAGCAAGCGTAGTTTTTGCGAGTGCCACAGATTCCAGAACGTATGCTTCGGTGAAAAATTTCGGGACCACTTCAGGTGCAAAGTATAATTTGGTATTCAAGTGGGTCAGGAAATGTATTATCAACTGCGGAGGTTCACCTTCACAATGTAGTGATGGCTCAGATTTGGATCAGGATTTTGTAACGGTCGAAGTCAATGTAGATAGTTCCTTACCCAAAAGTACTACTTCAACATGGATTGGAGCAGCAAGCCATGAGTGGGGGCTATGTACCAACTGGATAGATGGTAATATTCCAGCAGGACATACTCAAAAAATAATCATTCCTGCAGCTGTAAATTATGCCCAAATGCCCGATCCCAATGATATAGACATTGATTTTATTACTTCCTTAGAGATTGTAAATGGTGGTGGTTTAGACTTAAATGGACAAAACATTATTGTCCAATTCCTGACCATTGATAATGCCTTTACAACTGGCTTTTACACAGGGGCTATTATTCATGAGTTTGATAAAGCCTATGTAGGAGTACCTTATACAACAGCTTCTTATGACTTCATGACTGGAAACTTCATTTCTGTTACTGGGACATTCCAAGTACGAAAATCAACTTTCCATAATAATATTGGTTTTGCAATTGACCGTCCTCTAATTCATGAGCGAGGTGATCCTTGGAGAGCGGTTAGTTATAATGGTGGAAATACATTTAAGGATAACACTATTATTGATTATTATAGTGATTATCCTACGGTTTGGGGCTGGAATGATCATAGAGATTTAGGTGGTCCTGATGTATTCGAAGGAAATCTACAAGTTCGCACTCATTCGCCAGGTTGTGGTGGTCCAATTTGTCCTTATGTGGTAGTTCCTTGGAGACACCGACATACACGAGAAGCAACTAATTATCCAACAAACTTTGATATAAATGTAGATTGGTTTTCTCCTGAGTTTTATATACCTGAAGATTGTTGTACAGATTGTAACGCAGGAGATTCAACCGTAAATGCCAATAGTATAACCTTATGTGCAAACTACACCTCCCCTACTGTTAGACAAACAAGTGGGCGAGGGCGAGGATTTGATAACTATCCTCGGTTTGATACTCGTAGAACTAATACAGGTAACCCTGATTTAGACAAAGTAAACACTGCATTAAATGAAGATGCTAAAGAAAAAAATCAAGCAGATTTAGATTTGAATATTGCTAATATTGATGATGCACAAGATAATGTAGATGATGCTTATTCTTTTGTAACGGCAGCATGGGCAGATATTGAACTCGCTGATAATAGAGCAACTGATATGCTTCAGTTAGTCGTTGACATTTCTCCTGCATTTGATACTTCAACAAGTGCTTGTACAATTGACGGATCAACAGCTACAGATTCTGAGATGGCACGTTATCGGACAGCAATACAAGACTTAAATAATGCTGTAGTTACTTTAAATAATACTCTTGCTAACGGAGGGTGTGGGAGTGCAGTTGGAATACTAAATACCAATAGTGATATTAAGACATTCATGACTGCTGTAATGGGAGCTACTTTAGATGCTAAGATTGGAGTTGACCTTAATCGCTTCGATCATGATGTAAGTAATGTGGCTACATTTATGAACTCACCAGGAGATGATAACCTCAAGGCTATCACGGCAAATGTTCGAGCCAATCAGGCTACAGCATGTGCTAAATTGATTTTAGAACAAATCATTGACATTCACAATAAACTACGCTCTGCAGCATCCTCATATAATCGGATGTTGGTAGGGCGTGGTTCTGATAACTTGTTGTATTTTGCCTACAATACACAAGGAACAGATTTTCAAGACAGTACACAATTTTATGTGGAAGACTGTTCACGCATACGAATTGCAGATACTAATGACGCAAAAGCCTCCTTCACAGGAAATCTCAAAAAGCATGATTTTGTAAATCGGTCGACACGTGGTGATGCTCTCATTCTTGCAAATAGAGAAGGAACTTATGTAGAATTCAGTGGTGGTAACAGCCGAACAAATGCTCTCAATCATAATGTAGGGAGGTCATATTATGCTAATCGAGGACAAATTCGATGGGTAAATAGTGATACACTAAATATCAGTAATACAGGAATACCTGAACGTGATGCAAGTGGAAATCCTGTTACTTATACTAGAGATGCAAACGGAAATTATGCAGCAGGTGCAACATTTATTGGAGGAAGCCCTTGGCAAGCTAACTTAACAAGTACTTCGAGAGCAGACTTAGATGGGGAATTAATTATTGATGGAGATAGCCTGACAAATGGTAATGTCTATTTAGTGAATTTTAATCAAAATAGTCAACAACATGAAGTCACTATTGAAATTAACCACAAGGGTCGTTTTGAGATTTGGGGAAAGTCTAATTTCTCTTCTAATGTTTCCATCACAAATCGAGGTGTAGATTATATTTTCCGAAATGTTCCTCCTCCAAGTTTAGGAGCGCAAGGAGCATACTGGACGAATCGTTCAACTGCCGTAGTAGGTTGGTATAACAGTCAATCTGATATTACTTTTAATGGATTATTATCCTTAAAACACAAAGAAGGAAAACAAAAGTATTATGATTTTGAGACCAACGAAGCCGCTACCACAACTACACCAAACAGACAATCATGGCGAACCAGAAATTATGCTATCCCCGCAGACCAAGACAGAGGAGCTGCTTCAGGATCAAATTTCCACTTCCATCGTATGGGAAAACTTCACTATAATGGTGGAGTACTTATAGAAAACGAACTTCGAGATCGTTATAATCGAAGACGTACTTATTTTGGTGATTTTGGTTATGATGGTTATGGGGAAGTACCTGATACAAAAGGTTTTCGAATTGGTACGGAAGGTTTCCGAAGTGGATATTTAGAAATTACACGACTTTACAAAAAAGGTGAAGGAAAACAACTTCTAATTATGTCTCCTGATATTATCTTGCCAGAAGGGAAACCCTATATTCATCCCGATTTTGGGGTAGCACAAAAGACCTCTACCTACAATGCAGTCTTACGAGTTGAAGATTGTACTTTCGAAGGAGAAGTCAACATTGAAGCACCACAGCTTGGAGTTCGTTCTAACCGATTTGATGGAGAAACTAAAATAGTGAGTTATGGCGGGGATGGAGGTTATGTAAGTGGAGGAAACACCTTTAATACAGTAGCCACCTTTGAACTACGTTCCATGGAAGACTTTAATGGAAGACACACCAGAAATGGGAAATGGATACTTGGAAATGGCATACCTGATATTTATCGAGGGGATATTGTTGTGAATAATTATGGTATGAATAGTATGATGGGTATCGCTACTCATAACGACCCTAAGTTTGTAACAGTCGATAATATGAGCGAATTTGAAGGAAAAGTAACCATTCATAATCGACCTGTTTTCTGGTGGGGAAACAATGTCAGAATGTACTGGCATCGGGAAAATGTCGGGACAGATATTGGTCGAGTTGATTATCGTTGGACAGACCGAGAATACATTCCAAATACTCGATTCCTGATTGGTGGCTATCGAGATGCTAAGGCACTTTTCAAAGAAGAAGTTACGATTATCAATGAAACCAAAGACTATGATGTCGAAATTGCAGGTTACAAGGATAATAAAATTCTATTTAAAAAGGGCATTAAAATTACCAATAAATATCCCAATGGATATACACCAACCGCAGGCTGTTTGGATTATAAAGGAGATGTTAAGTTTGGGATGGAAGATGCTAGCACTAGCTTGATGGTTGGTGGGTTTACTACAGTAGATGAAGGAATTACAATTGAGAACTTTGTAGATGGCTTGTTAGAATTAAATGCTGTAGCAATTACCTCACCATCTGCAAATGCTTTGTTGAGTTTCGATATGGCTGACCAACTAGTTGGTGACTTGGGTAAAGGACGCTTACATATCGGCTTCTGTTCTATTAATCAAAAAGTAGAAGCTCGTGCTAGATGGGTGCGTTCAAATTCTACACACTATGGACAGGATGTAAACTTTGAGCGTACTGATGGTAATTGTGATGCTGCAGTAGAGTGGCGTGCCAAAAATATTTATGAAGGCGATTTTCGTTTATTAGATAAATCTACCAATACTGGTGCGAATCTCATTTTGGCTGCTTATGGAAATGATTTTATAGGAGACACACGAGGCGATATCTATAAAGGCTTTGCTACCTTCGAATCAGAAACGGGAGCCAAGAGTGCTATTGTTGTTGCTGATAAGTTTATTTCTGAATTTGCTGATAATATCACCCTTCAATTCAACACGATTACCCCTTTAAACAATACGACTAATATGGATACTGAAAATCCATTACCTGATAAAAGCACTACTTCAGGGACAGCAGGTTGGTTTGCAGGTATCAAAGTAATTGGTAGTGGAGAACAACAACTAAGTTCTTCACATCCTGTTTATGTAAATCGTTTACAAGTGGAACAAGAAAATGGAAGTTCTACACTTGACCTTGACCAAGAAATGACCATCTTAGTACGAGCGCATTTTGAAAAAGGTAAAGTTGTATTAGGGAAGCGAGATGTAAACTTAGAAAATTCTAAAAATCCAATTTCAGTGTCAGTTCAATATCCAAATGAAGGTCACTTTGTTGCCAATAGTGAAGGAACATTAAATCGGATGGTCTTTCCAGTACCTGGAATTGATGTAGATGGACTAAAAGCAAGTGACGGGTTAAGTGTCCTTTTCCCGATTGGAAATTTGACTAATTATTTACCTGCTACTATCACCTTACGCCCCAATTTTGCTACTGCGGATATGTTCCGAGCAAGACTAATTGATGATGTGTATACTAGTTATGACGGACGTTGGGATACAGGCATAAAAGGAGGAAACCCTTCATTCCTTCCTTCAGATGACTCTAAATATGCTCCATCAGGATCTCCTACTTCCATTGACCGAAATTTTGTACGAAGAAGCTGGGTCATTACTGAAGATACAAGAGGTGGTTCAGAGGGAACATTAATGTTACAGTGGTATGAAGGAGACGCTAACGTAGCAACGGACGAACCACCAGGATTTGACCGAACCAAAACAACAATTGTTCATTATCAAGCCGATTCCGATGAATGGCGATGTATGGAAGAACTAGCAGAAGCCAAAACTTCTTCAGATGGACTAGTACGTAAACGTACTTTCGTTCTCAATACAGAAGATGATAATGATGAAATAACAAAAATGGGGGTATTTTCTATTGGGTCGCTTACAGCAGGGGAAGACAACGAAGTAAGTACATGTGGAGCAGGTGCTGCTCAATTAACTGCTGCACCATTAAGTCCACCACTTTCAGGAGAATGGGACTTTATAACTGTTTATCATGATGAAACTGGTTTGTTTATTCCACCTGATGTCTTTGATGCAAGTTATACAGGCTCTTTCACAACTATTGAGGAGCATGAGCTTTCAAAAACATATGATGTAGCAAAATATCCTGAGTTCAATACGGCTCTTTCTTATAGTGACATTACTGACCCGAACGGAGTCATTTATGGACTTGAAGCAAATAAAGTTTATATGTTTAAATGGCAACCTTCAGGCTTGAAAGGATCTTGTACAACAGATTTCTTAACTGTCTTAGTACGAACAGGAGGATTTACAACCGCAACCACCAATAAAGCTTTAGTTTGGCAGGGGGCTGATCCTTATTTTTGGGATTGTAATAACTGGCAAGTAGAAGGAGATCCTGGAAACTATGCCTTACCAAATGAAACAATGGATTTAATTGTACCATTTGTAACGATTCAACCAACGCAATCAAAACGATGGTTTCCTGAGTTTTATGATAAATTTTCCAATTTAACCGTTAAATCTATTCGTGTTCAAGAGGGGGCATCCTTTACAGTAGGAGGAAAAGATCATACCACCAATTATATTCAGAATGCAGGAGGTGAAATCAATCCAGGTAGCTTAAAACCAGAACTTACCGTAACTGATTTCATCACAGTACATCAAAATGCCAATTTTATCAACCGTTTTACACTGAATGTAAAAGATAGTATCCATAACGAAGGGACATTCAAAAATACACCATATTTCATTACTTCTACTGGTGCTTATTCAACTCCACGATTGGAAATAACTGATTTTTCAAATCGGGGAACAAACAGTAAATTTGAAGTAGGCAGTGGTTCACTAGTATTTTTGAATGGAAACTTAACGAATGAAGGTGAAATCTTCCACACAATCGGAACTATGTACTTCCAAAGTGCTACTTCATTTATTACAGGTGGTTCTCCGATTTATTTGCGACAGGTATTTTTACAAAAAGATAATGTCACCGATAGCCTCGTCATTGCAAATACCAATGTCTTCATCACAGCAGATACGGAAAATTTAGGACAACACTTCCTACAGTTTGATAATGGAAAAATCTATACCTATTCCAAACATCAAGCCCATCCATATACGCCAAGTTTACTGGCATTTATGTCTGGTACTTTGAAGAAAAATTCTAATGAAAATCGTTACGTAGCAGGTCCTGTTAGTAAGTACTTTGATAATGAAGATGATGACTTTGAATATCCAATAGGTAAAGGATATTGGGCAAGGGCAAGATTAAGTCATGTAGAAGTTATTAATCCTGACTTTGTTACTGCCGAATATTTTGCTGGAGGATTTACTGCAACAGGAGTACAACACACTACTCAACGCCCGCTTGACCATGTCTCAAAATTAGAATACTGGCGTATTGATCCCTCAGGAGTACAACCTATTGGCAATTTAGCAACACGTGTTAGTCTTTACTGGGAAAGTGGTGTCCGAAGTGGCATTAAAAACGCTCCTAATTTTTCAGGTGCAACTCCTTATCAGAACTCACTTGTGATCGTTCATATGAGTAAAGATTTTGATAATGATGGAACTGAGGAACAGGCTTCTAGTAAATGGTTAAATGAAGGAGGATTAGATGCTGCTGGAGGCGGAGGCTCAACAGTCTCATCTGGTGTAATTATTTCACATGATACCAAAAAAATACGAAGTTTTAGCCCATTTACTATTGGAACACCTGAATCTCCTAGTGTGCATCCACTACCAGTAGAATGGCTTTATGTCCAAGCAAAGTTGATTGACAATGGAAAAGAATCACTCGTTCAATGGGGTACTTCTACCGAATTGAATAATGATTATTTTGAAATTCAACGTTCCACAGATGGTAAAAACTTTGTCGTCATTGGGATTCAAGAGGCAACTAATTTAGGAAATGGCTCAGATTATGCGTGGATAGACAAAACTCCCAACGTGGGTGTAAATTATTATCGTATCCGTCAGGTTGATTATAATGGTGATACATCATTCTCAAAAATTGTTTCAATAAAAACTGTGCCTGTTTCCAAACGAAGTCGAATGACGGTCTATCCGAATCCAACACATCCAAATAATGTTAATCTTTCGATTTATAGTAATTTGGAAGGTACAGTAAATATTCGATTCTTTGATGCCATTGGACAACAGGTATTTACCAAAACAATCGAACTACGAGAAGGACAAAATGAGGTCGATATTTCGCCTCGCTTGTTTATACCAAAAGGAGTTTATATCATTTCGGCAGATGAATTATTCTTGAGATCAAAGTTAATTATTGAATAATTCAATAGCCAGAAGTAAATTAGAAAACTTATTAACTTTAAGAGCTTCTTTAAATTGATAATCATATTATCAGCTTAAAGAAGCTCTTAAACTTTATTGGAAAATATCGTAAAAATCACTATGACTATTCCAATCCGTACAACAAAGTATTAAACTTTTGTTTTCAAATTAGAAAAGCAAAAATCAAGTTTATAAAATATATAAACTATTATAAATCCTTTACTAGTTCTCTAAATAGTAAAGTCAATTTAGGTTCGGCAATTGAGGCAGCTTCAATAACCTCTGCCAATGTAACAAAGGCTAAATTATCAGGGTCACATAGATCAGTAATCACAGAAACGGCAAAGACAGGTAAATTCATATGTCGTGCGGCAATCACTTCAGGAACAGTGGACATACCTACCGTATCCGCTCCCATGAGTCGGAGCATTCGATATTCGGCACGAGTTTCAAGATTTGGTCCAGGCACACTTACATAAACTCCCTCTTGCAGGTTAATTTTCTGAGCTTTAGCAACTTGATGAGCTTTAGCAATCAGTTTTTTGTCATAAGGCTCACTCATATCAGGAAAACGAGTTCCTAATTCTTCAATATTTTGCCCAATTAATGGATTTGACGGTTGAAAATTAATATGATCCTCAATGACCATCAAATCACTTTTTTCGAATTTAGGATTTAACCCTCCTGAAGCATTAGAAACAAATAAATATTTGATTCCTAATAATTTCATCACCCGAACAGGAAAAACAACTTCGGGCATAGAATAACCTTCATAATAGTGAAACCGCCCTTGCATCACTACGACTGGTTTATGAGAAAGTGTTCCAAAAAGTAAACGTCCTGAATGACTCTCAACTGTAGAGATAGGAAAATTTGGAATATCAGCATAATTAATACTCACTTGAATATCAATATCTTGGACAAGTTGTCCTAGCCCTGTTCCCAAAATAATACCCACTTCAGGAGTGGGAATGGACTGACTTTGAAGAAACGATACCGCTTCTTGAATTTTAGAAAGCATACGCATCAAAAAGAATTCAAACGATAGAAAAATGCCGTTATCTATATATTAATAATACTAACGGCATTCTAAAATGAATAAAAAAGTTATTTTATTTAGCTTTGGTAATTTTTGCAGTCAGAATAAAAAAGGAGTGTTGCTCATCAACGTTTTTAGTTTCTACTTCTAGTGGCTCACCCGATTTAAGTGCCATATGAACCAAACCAATATTTCCGCCTTTTTGTCCTTCAGAACGAGGTTTACTGCGAAGCTCTTTTTTAAGTTTTCGAAGCTCAGCTGTATTCAGGGTATTAATTTCTTGACATCGTTCCGTAATTGCTTCCCCAAATGTCTTCTCAATTAAATTCCCTGCCGTCAAAACATAATTATCTACACCTTCATAAATCATAATCGTTCCGACACCATATTTATCTTTTTCTGAACCGAAATGATTGGTTTCTGACGAATAATATGAAATATTCTGCGCCATTTCGATAAATACGGAAAAAAGCCGTTTTCCTGCCTTGGGATAGTCAGGGAATTTATTCCGTAAGAAATCGCCAATGCGACTTAAAACCAATTCATCAAAGGGACCTTTATAATAGGTCAAAATATTATGAGCTTCCATGCTCATATGATACTCAAGCAATTCCATGTATATTTGGTGGTGTGGAATGAAAAACCCAAGATATAGTTAGAGGTATTTATAAATATTTTGATTGAAATTCAGTTTATCTATATTTTACTTACGGCTATCTAAGCCAAAATCATACCTTATAAAAATTAACTCGAAAGATTCATACTAATTTTATTATGTGTTATAGTGGCACTACATTTCTAGCTATAACTTCAAATTTGCTCCTAAAAATACATAAATCCTTACAAAATTGCAAGATAATTAGGTTAAAAACAAAAAATAATGATTAATTTATGTTATGATTTTATCATTTAATATTTTGCATTGCTACTAATTTTTGATAAATACCATTTTTCTGAGCAAGTGAGTCATGAGTTCCTTCTTCTATGATTTTTCCTTCTTGTAAAACCACAATTTTGTCAGCATCCCGAATCGTACTGAGGCGATGTGCGATCACGATCGAAGTACGATTTTGCATTAATTTGGTTAAAGCATTTTGAACTGCCTTTTCAGATTCTGAATCAAGGGCAGATGTAGCCTCATCCAAAATCAGAATTGGAGGATTTTTTAATACGGCTCTAGCAATACTAATCCGTTGCCGTTGTCCTCCTGAGAGTTTTGTTCCTTTATCACCGATATTAGTTTGGTAACCTTGTTCGGTTTGTAAAATAAAATTATGAGCATTAGCAATTTTCGCTGCTCGAATCACTTCCTCCTCTGAAACCCCCTGTAATCCAAAAGCAATATTATTAAAAATAGTATCATTAAAAAGCACTGCTTCTTGAGAAACTAACCCAATGAGACTCCGTAACGATTGTAATTGAACATCTCGTAAATCAGTTCCATCTAATGTAATATTTCCCTTTTTTGGGTCATAAAATCGAGCCAGCATATCTGCAAGGGTAGACTTGCCTCCACCTGATTGTCCTACTAAAGCAACCATCTCTCCTTTGGCTACCTGTAAATAAATATCTTGTAAAACATCCTTTTCTTCGTAAGCAAACCAAACTCCGTCAAATCGAATTTCTTTTTCGAAAGAAGTTAAACAAATAGCACCTTCTTTATCCTGAATTTTAGGGGTTGCATCTACTATTTGCATAACACGATCGGCAGCGGCTAAACCTCTTTGTAAATTAGTAATAAATCGAGAAATAGACTTAATCGAAGGCATAATTTGAGAAAAAACTGCAATATACATCATAAAAGTTTCTGCAGTCAACGAAGCATTAGGATCAGTTAGAACCAAAGACCCACCATAAAGCAAAATACCCGCTACAACCGATACGCCCAAGAACTCCGAAACTGGCGAAGCTACTTCCTGTCGATTCAAAATAGAAGCATAAGTTCGAGCGTGTTGTTCATTAGTTTTATTAAATTTATCTAAAATATATCCTCTAGCATTAAATGCTTCAATAATTTTCAATCCATTTAATGATTCATCAATAATTCCTAAAATACTTCCTAGAAGTTGTTGATTTTTAGTACTTTTTTTACGAAGCCGTTTAGAAATTTCTGAAATAACGCCTCCTGTAATAGGTAAAAAAAATAGGGTAAATAAAGTTAATTCAAAAGACGTATAAAATAAAATGCCAAAATAAATCAGAATTGTAAGTGGTTCCTTAACAACTGTTTTTAACGTATTTAAAATATTATTTTCAATTTCCTGAATATCATTTGTCATGCGGGACATCAAATCACCTTTGCGAGTATTTGTAAAATATCCAGAATCTAAGGCGACTAATTTTTCGAAGACATGACTCCGAAGATTTTGAATAGAGGTAGTCCGTAAATGATTAATAATTCGCAAGCCAATATAACGAAATAAATTAGCTAAAAAAACAGAACAAATCAAAACAACACAAACATATTGCAAAGTGGCGACTTTTCCATAACTCGCTGTTACATAGTCAAACCCATAATAGAAAAGTGTAGTAAAATAGTCAATACTCAGTTGGAAATCGGGTATCTGAGGAAGTGTTTCAAGTGAAGTTTTAGAGGTGTCTAATGCCTTCAAAATCGGAGCTACCATAGTTAAGTTGATCGCTCCAAAAATAACACCAAGCAAAGCAAATAAAACATATTGGGGCAAATAATAGATGTAAGATTTGCCAAAAGATAGAATCCTAAAATATAATTTCATGAAGTTATTTTATCCTGAGATATGCTATAAGTTTCTCTATTCTTTTTTATCATTTTTGATTTTAAAGTATTGTTATTCAATAAATTAATAAACAAAAAATAAAATTTATAGAACAAGAATACTATTTACAAGGTAAAAGTAGGAAATTTATAGCAGTTTCAGTATCCAAGTTCTGCTCTTCATCGAAAGATAAGTAGTAGTACAGTACTCCCAACACTTCTGATATACACAATTTTAAGAAACGTATTTCAGGCACGATAACTGCAAATTTCTCTACTAAAAACTCTATTTTGTCGAAACAATCCGTACTTTTGAAATTCGATTTTGTAAACACGAACGAATGATTTCAACATTTTAAAATATTCCAAAAATACTATTATAATTTATGAGCAATACTAAGAAAAATAAAAACTCTACTAATGTTTTGACAGAATTTGGTATTCCTATTTTTACGGGAATTATTGCTGTATTATTATTAGCTTTAACTACAATAGAGTCTGCTATTTCTTTGCCTGACAGTATTATCTATCGGCAACTCATTGGTTTAGTTTTACTCTCTATAACTTTTCTTCTTTTCTTCTTTGGATTGCGAAAAAAATACTATGAACTATGGGATAAGCATAATGAAATTACATTTGCTCAAAAACAGATTGAAGATCTCAAAGATAAGTTAAATAATACTGAAAAATTAACTGAAAAACAAGCTCATATTACCTCAAATTTAGAGACTGAAAATATTGAGCAAACCTTGAAAAATGTTGCTAACCAGCTACTTCAGGACTTTGATTTTACAGGACTAAGTGTTTGGGCACTTGATAAAAATGCGGAAAAATTTGAAGCAGAATTTATTTATCGAAAATATCAAGGAGTACTCCAAAAATCATATTTTCGACCATTTTCACCCAATCAAAATACCATTGTCGAGTTCCCAATTTCAATGCCTAATCCAATTCAAACACTAACAGAACAACAACTGAGACCTGCAGGTTTAGTACAAGAAATTGTCTTTCCTATTCGGCTTGAAAACCAAAAGCAGGCATTGTGTTGCTTCGAAAATCGAATAGAAAAAACATACCATGAACCTCAAAAAAATACTCTCTCCAGTATTGCTTCTATGATTGGTTTGTGGTTACAATTACGTTCATCTAATTCACAACAGAACTTATTTTTATCTCAAAAGAATTTTATTCAGAAAGCACTCCGAAAAAACACATCAGGAATAGCACTTTTCCGACTTTCTGAACCAATTTCTACAGATGAAAATGCAATTGTTCAAAAACTCAAATCAGGAAAAATTTCTGTTGAAATAGAACAATACAGTCAAGGACTTTTGGCACTTACGGAAGCCCAGATTGAAGATTTTGAATCACCCTCACATTGGTATTCAATGCTTAATTATGAAGAAATTTTTCCCAAATTCACAGAAACGGGGTTTGGTAAGTTAAATGAGGAAATACAAGTAAAAAATAGAACACAAACTCAGTTTTTTCAACTCTTTTTGACAGGTATTATCGAAAATGGAAAACTGGTCGGTTGGTGGCATTTGCAAACCGATATCACAACTTTTAAAACTGATATTTTAGAAAAAAGTAAGAAATCTAACTTATTTGAAAAATTATATTTTAGTTTATTAAATTTTATACCTGAGCGACAGCCTTCTGAGGGGCAAAAAATTGAATTATTCAAAAAATTATTACCTAAAATCTGTCAATTTTTTGGCTATCAACAGGTAGGTATCTGGGAACTTGATATTCATAGAGAACAACTTATTTCTAAGCTAGTATTTGCACAAAAGAAAGGACACTTCATAGATGATTTAGAAATAGATATTGATAATTTTATTCATCTTAAAAATTGGAGTCAGCCTTTATTTTTTGGAGAAAATGAGGCAGAACATTTTGAAGGATTTATGAAAAATTATCGCCAAGAAAATCAACTTCAAAAATTAATAGTACTGCCTGTTCAGACTAACAAAAAAACTAAAGAAATTATACTTTTAGAAGATAGTAAAACCAAAAATATCAGTCAGGAAGAATTAGTTTTATTTCAAAAAATAGCCCAACTTGCCAGCATTTACTATAGTTTCACAGAAAACCGTAATCTATTGACCAACTGGAAAACCGTAGGAAAATCATATCAAGGCTTTTTGAAAAATACAGATTATGCGGTAGCTAAATTTGCTTTAGATATCCCAATTAGCCTAAAAACAGGTATTGATACTCAAATCAAAGCTATTCGGGAATTTGCCCTACTTTCAGAATGCAATTCAGCTATGAAAACCCGATTAAATTTAACTCAAAATACAGATGAATTTCCTCATTTGTCATTCCAAAACTTTATTCAAAATCTTCCTGAAACTGAAATCAATTTATTGTTTATCAATATTTTAAAACCTCCCTATCGTTTTACAAATACCCATAGTATTGAAACTGATTTTGATGGCAAAGAAAAGCGGTTTCTTAAAAGTTACATTTGTGTCACTGAAGGTGATTTTATTACAGGAATCTGGATTTTACAACGTGAAGTTACTGCATTAACACGGGGCGAGGCTACTATCTTGAAAAGCGAAAAATTATTCCGAGCCGTAAGTGAATACCAACGAGAACCTCTTGCTGTCTTAAATTCTGAAGGAAAATTTCTATACTCCAACTTACGATTGAAGGAAAATTTTGGCTATTCTTTTTCAGAAGTAAAACGTAAAAAACTGACTGACTTTATTTACCCAGATGATGAAAATCATTTCAATTTATTATTACAGAAAATTATACAAAATCCAGATACTAACCAAACTATTGAGACACAATTCTTACATCAATCAGGTATCTGGCATCAAGTCGAGCTATTTATGAGCAATGAAGCCACAGATACGTTAGTCATTAGTTTTCGAGACATTACACAACAACGAAAAACTGAAACTCAAGCGCAATTACGAGAAACTCGTTTACATCAAATTTTTGATGCTAATGCTGACCCTATTTTTGTAGTGAATTTACGAGGACGGATTACTTTTGCCAATCACCAAGCACAAGAAACTACGGGCAGACCGCTCGATGAAATTGCTTCTCACTGGATAGATTTTATCCACGATACAGAACAGAAAAAAGCAGAACAATATCTTAAAAAAGTACAATCAAGTAAAGTTCCCTTAACTGAGTTTTTTAGATTCCAAAATGATAAGTTAGGTTCATGGCGAAACGTGCGAATTTTTGCCCAAAACTTCATTAAAAATTCAGCTCTCAAAGGAATTCTAATGCAAATAACTGACCTCCAAGATTACCGTGTTGAAAATCGAAATTTATTACAAAAGCTAAATCGAAGGAATCAACTATTGGAGACCACTCGTGAGGGTGTGGCTGTATTGGATTCAGAGGGATATTTTCGATATGCTAATCAAGCTTTTGCACAGATTTTAGGTCTAAAATCGGCACAGACTGCTGTGATTGAAAAAATGAATTTTAAAGACTTTTTATCCCTTGATAATCAAGAAATTATTAGCAAATTTGAATATATCTTACAAAAAAATGAATTGAATTTTTCGGAAGGGTTTTATTTACAAAAAGTAGATAAAAACACAATTTGGGTAGAAGGTTTTATGATAAATTTATTACGTCATGAACACGTTTCAGGCATTATTTTCGGAATTTGGGAAAATACATCGCAAAAACATCAACTGGATGATCTAATTGATAAAGAGGAAAGTATGCGATTATTTTTAGAAAATTCAGCTCAAATTTCGGCATTTACTGACCTAAATGGTCGGGTTTATTCTAGCGCAGGATTTAATGATACATTTGGCAAACCAACTTCTGACCATGATGTTTTTAGTAGTAATTATTATCCTAAATCAGCAGAACATTATACGGAGGAGGGATTCCGTAGAGTCTGGGAAAACGGAACTTCAATCCATCGCATCCTGAAACGAAAAAACGCTTCTGAAACAGTGGGAGATTATTTACATCATCTTCAAAAAGTACAAAATACAGAGACAGGAAAACAAATTATTTTAGCTGATTTTATAGATAAAACGGAACTCTTAGCAAGGGAAGCTGATTTGCGCTTTCACCAACAGATTTTGGAAGATGAGCATCAAGATAAAAAGAAATTAATTGCTCAGCATCAAGTAGCTCAAGAAACATTAGAACAACAAAAAGAAGAAGAAATTCAGCGTTTAATACAAGAAAATCAAGAAAAAATCAAACAACTAACAAGTGCTAAAGAGCAAATTATTCAAAAATTTCAGTCCGAAATAGAAAGATTATCTGATAAATTATCTAGAACAGAAAAGCCTGCTTTACTTGGGCGAACACTAGCCCAGATTGCAGAAGTTCTCCAAAAACCAATTATAGAAATTCAAAATAATTTACCTGAATTACGCCGTATGTTGGAGGAGTTTCGAGAAATTGCTGATAAATATACTGAAATTAATCCTGAGATTGATTTAGTAGCCAAGCTTCAAGAAATTGAATTATTGAAAGAGATCGCTGATTTTGAAAACCTCAATCAAGAGACCGATAATTTATTGGAAAGACAAGCCGAACTCGCAGAGAATATAGTTAGAATCACTCATCATCTAGACATTTTTGCAGGATTAGAAAATGTGTATTCTGACTCATTAGATTTAAACCAAATAGCCGAGAATGTTCTTTTGTTACTTGATAATCAATTCCAAAGCCGTATTGAACTGGTAAAAAAATACGCCGAAAATGCAAAAATTGCGGGATATACTGACCAAATTGGAGCGATGTTAATTGGTTTATTGCACAATGCGATTGAAGCCATTTCTGAAAATGGTTATATTTTTATTGATACGTGGAATACACCTGATGCTGTAGGAATTTCAATAAAAGATACAGGAAAAGGAATAGATAATGCATTGCAAAAACAAGTTTTTGAACGATTTTTCACGACCAAAGATCCACAAAAACACGCTGGAACAGGTTTAAATATGGTGCAGGATATTGTTCAGGCTCATGGAGGAAATATTTCGCTCGAAAGCGATTCCCAAAAAGGAACTAAAGTTAGCATTCTTTTTCCTAAAAAAAATAATTAATTTATCTTTTTCCTAAAAACGCAGGACATTTGATACGAGTACGGCGATAGTAAGCATCTGAAGCAAATTCCCAAACTAAGCCAATTTCATGCGACCCGCCCGAATCAGTTGCTAGTCCTGAAACGGTCAGATCATAACTATATGCAAACGTAAATTTATCAAATAAAACTCCTGCTAGAAATGCTATTGCATCTTGATTTACAGTACTATATGTTTTTTGAAGTGGAATCCCACGATATGAAATTCCTAGCAAAAGCGGGCTATGTTGAAAACCAAATCTTGACGTAATATCTAATTGTTGAACCCCGCCTTGTCGTTTGTACAGTAACGAAGGCATAATATAAACATTACCATTACCTGTATAAACTTCTAAATTTGCTCCTGCATGAAATGAAATTTTTCGAGCTAATTGAGACTGTGTTCCTAAAATTGACTGATTGGGCTGTGAAATGTGATGCATACTAATTCCTGCCCAAACCTTATCATTGTGTAGTAATATTCCACTTGAAAAATCGAAAAAACTATGCGTTGTTCCCCAAGAAACTTCTGATACGCTCGTTTCATCGTCCATAACCTCACTCACGAAAATAAGATTGCTAAAATCTAAATTTTTACGAAAAAATGTCCCTTGTAAGCCTAAACGCAAAATCCAATCATTTTGCATTGGGATCATAAAACTATAAATTCCTCCAATGCTTGTTGTTCGTAATCGGTAGGCTCCTGCCTGATCATAGCCTAACAAAAGTCCAACACCACTCCGCAAAAAATCGAAGTTCCACTCCCCTGAAAAGGTCGTAGTTTGACTTTTAGCTTCAATACTTTGCCATTGTAATCGCTGTACAAGAGAGAAACGAAATTCTTCAGTTGTTCCCGTAAGTGCAGGATTTAAATAAATGGGAGCATGATTGAACTGTGTGAACTGTGGGTCTTGTGCCAATAAGCAACTTTGTGAACTTCCCCAAAGAAGCCCTATTAATCCACAAATTCGTCCCAAAATCAGAAATGGTATTTTCATAATCAATAATGGTGTTTTTCGAATATTTTGGACATACAAATCCCAAGTCAAAATAGGATATCTATTTTGATTAGAATAATTTATCTGATTATTAAATGATTAGATATAATTGTTTTTCTGATGAAAAATATACTGTAGTTTATATTTTCTTGATTTTTACAGTCATTTGATACCAACTTTGGGCATCTTCAGCAGGAATAAAATGAGTGGCGATTGGGTAATCAGATTTAAGTGCAATTTGAACTAAACCAATATTTCCTCCTCGTTGTCCTTCTCTTCGAGGTTCGCTTCGTAGTTGTTTTTTGTATTGTCGGAGTTCACTCCTGTCCATCTTTCGTATTTTTTCGCAGCGTTCGGTTAGTTTGGAAGCCGCCTCTTCAGGAGCCAAATTTTTACATCTTAGTTCAAAATAGGTCTCGGTTTCAGTAATCGTAATCTCTCCAATACCATAATCCCCGATTTGTGTTCCTAAAACGGGTTTTTGGGCGGAGTAATAAGAAATATTTTGGGCTAATTCAATGAATACTGCAAACAAACGCTTTTCTGCCTTAGGATATCCCGAAAAGCCACTTCGAATATAAGCACTAATTTGATTTAGCACTTTTTCATCAAAAACCCCTTTATAAAAAATAATTACGTTTTTCATTCGTAAAAAATGACTGGATTAATTAAGGCTTCACATTGCTTGACGATGCTTTATGAAACAATTCCAAAACTTATCCTACAAAAGTTATTCAAAGGTAACTTAGTTTGTAGAAATAATTCTTTATAAGATCACGAGTACTTTGTAAGTTTTTGTGTATTTCTAAAGAATTCAATATAAAAAACCAAAATTATGAAATAAAAATGACTATTGCCGTTTTTTTATAAAAATCAAGTTTTTATAAGAAAATTCATTATCCCACAAAAGCCTTCTAAAAAGCACAACAATTTTTTGACCAAAAAAGTCCCTTTCTTGTTTTGTAAAAATCGGCGAAGTCTTTGCTTTTCTTTCTTTAGTTATCTTATCTCTAATTTACTGAACCTCTTATGCCATGATATCCCCCCAAAAAAACCGACTTTACCGTACCTCTCTATCTTACTTTTGTAAGCGACTATGGCTCATTTTTTTGGGTTCTATTTTACTGATTTTCATTTATTTCAAATCGGTAGAATATAACCTATTCGGTTTGTTTGGTAAATTACCAAGTATGGCAAAACTAGAAAATCCCAAAATACCAACTGCATCCGAATTATATACTGCTGATGGTGTTTTATTAGGTAGATATTTTCTAGAAAACCGTACTCCTGTACCTTTTGGAGAAATTTCGCCTCATCTCCAATTGGCTTTATTAGCTACGGAAGATATTCGATTTTACGAACATTCAGGCATTGATATGAAAGCCATGATTTCCATTTTTTGGTATTTGGCACGGGGTGAAAAGCGAGGTGGAAGCACCATTTCCCAACAACTTGCCAAGAATTTATTTAAAACACGAAAATATGGTACGCAAGGAGTCTTGAGTAATATTCCTTATGTTCGGATTTTAATTAGCAAAACTAAAGAGTGGATTACGGCGATCAATCTCGAAAAATCCTACTCGAAGGACGAAATCATAACGATGTATTTCAATACGGTCGATTTTGGCAGTAATTCCTTCGGTATCAAAACCGCTTCCAAAACCTTCTTTCGCACTACACCTGACAGTCTAAATACACAACAAGCGGCTACGCTAATTGGTTTATTAAAAGCACCAACTTATTACAGCCCTATTCTAAATCCAGAAAATTGTTTACGCCGAAGAAACATAGTTTTAAAACAAATGCTCAAATACGATTTTCTTGAGTCTCAAGAATATGATTCTATTTCTAAATTACCTCTAAAAATTCAATATACTCCTGAAAAATTTGAAAATGGTGCCGCCACATATTTCCGAAGTGTCATGAACTATTACCTCAAAGAATGGTGTAAAGCAAATGGTTATGAACTTTATGCAGATGGCTTGAAAATCTATACCACAATTGATTCCAGAATACAAAAGATGGCAGAAGAATCCCTTGAAAATCATCTGAAGTATTTGCAAAAAGAATTTTATCAGCATTGGAAAGGACTTACTCCTTGGACTGATCGTTATAACCGTCCGATTTCAAATTATATTGAACGGGTAACCAAATATTTACCTATTTACAAACATCTTAAAAAACAATTTAATGGCGACTCAGCTAAAATTACTCAAGCCTTATATCAACCTAAAAAAATGCGGATTTTTTCATGGCAAGGTGAAATTGATACATTATTTAGTTCGATAGATTCCTTAAAATATTACAAAAAAATATTACATGGAAGCCTTATGGCAATGGAACCAACCTCTGGATATATTAAAGCATGGGTTGGCGGAATTAATTATAAATATTTCAAATATGACCATGTCAAACAAGCCAAACGACAACCCGGTTCTACCTTCAAACCATTCATTTATACAGTTGCCTTGGATAAGTTCGGATATTCACCTTGTGACCGATTAACTGATACTCCCTTAACTATCCGATACGAAGAAGAAGGCAACATGAAATCATGGAGTCCTCATAATGCTGACTGGGTATTTTCCTATAAACCAATGACTTTGCGTTATGGAATGAGTTGTTCTATCAACACTATTGCGGCAAAACTCACCAAAATTGTAGGTTGGAAAAATATTGCTGAGTATGCTCGTAATATGGGAATTACTAGTCCTTTAAAAGAAGTCCCTTCAATTGGCTTAGGTTCAAGTAATGTTTCCCTTTTCGAAATGGTGGGAGCTTATGGAACATTTCTTAATGATGGAATTTGGACAGCTCCAACCTTCATTACTCGCATCGAAGATCGAAATGGGCATACCATTTTCCATGCAAAACCTCGACACAAACGGGCAATGAGCCAAGAAACTGCCTTTTTGATGCTACAAATGTTCAAAGGAAGTTTACAAGAACCTGGTGGGACTTCGGGGCGATTGTACCGTTATAATTTATTTGGAGATCGTAATGAAATTGGGGGTAAAACAGGCACTTCCTCAGGTCACGCAGATGGTTGGTATTTAGGATTGACTAAAGATTTAGTAACAGGAGTTTGGGTTGGGGGTGATGATTTAGCTATTCATTTTCGAAGTTCTGAAATTGGAGAAGGCTCAAAATTGGCACTTCCTATTTTTGGGGATTTTATGGAAAAAATTTATGAATCTAAAACCAATTTAGGCATTACAAAAGGACTTTTTCCAAAACCTAATATCGAAATGACTAAGCCGTTCTGGTGTCCAACTGGTCAACGAATTTTACCCGATAGTTTGCCCAAACCTAAAACGAAATTAATACCTAACTCCATTGATAATAAAGGTGTTCCTGCTCATGAGATCGAACAACTTGCCGATGAATCAGAAAATTAAATATTGAGTAAAGATAATTTCAGTATTATTGATTATTCTACTAAAGAGTCATTTTTCCATAGAAATAGATTAGCAAAATTATTTCTATGGAAATTTAATTTTATATACTTAATAATTAATTTATTACAAAAAGATTATGGTAAAATCAAAAAGCTTTTAAACTAATATCCATACTTTTCACCGAATGTGTCAAAGCTCCCATCGAAATAAAATCTACACCACACTGTGCCACTTCCCGAATAGTTTCTTCGGTAATTCCTCCAGAAGCTTCAGTTTGACACGCTCCATTAATAAGCTCTACTGCCATTTTCATCGTTGAAGGTGACATATTATCCAACATAATCACATCTACTTGATTGGTTCTCAAAGCTTCCTCTACCTCTTCCAGATTTCGAGTTTCGACCTCAATCCGTAATTTTTTGCCTGTCCTTTCCAAATAATCAACCGTATTTTGAACAGCTTGCGTAATTCCACCTGCATAATCAATGTGATTATCTTTGAGCATAATCATATCAAACAAGCCAAAACGATGATTCTGCCCCCCTCCTATCCTAACAGCCCATTTCTCACATAACCGAAAATTAGGCGTTGTTTTACGAGTATCCAAAATTTGCGTATTAGTATCTTCCAACAAAGAAACCACTTCAGAAGTATAAGTAGCAATTCCACTCATACGTTGCATACAATTTAGGATAAGGCGTTCTGCTTTTAAGATAGATTGTGCCTTGCCTTGAACAATGAAACCTACCTTACCAAACTGCACGGCATCTCCATCACTTACGAATGTCTCTAACTCCAAATTGGCATCTACATACCGAAAAATCCGAGTTGCCAAATCGACTCCTGCTATAATTCCATTTCCTTTAATGAGTAATTGAGCCTGATTCTGAGTATTTTCAGGAACAGAGGCTAAGGTAGAGTGGTCGCCTTCGCCCACATCTTCTCGAAGTGCCGATTCGATGAACAATGTCACCGCTTGTGGCGTTAAATAATCGTACATCATACACAAAAATACAAAAAAATTACGGTTTATTACAGTTTATTGATATACCCAAAACCAAACCTTTATTCCAATTTATATGAAACCCAATATTATTCCCAAACTCCAACATCGGCTGACACTACCCTTACCTTTTGCGAACCAAGCCCATGAATTTGTACGCCGAATTCCTAATGATTTGAGCCATCGAAATCCTCGAATTTGTGCAGTGCTAGTTGCTATTTTTCCATTGGAAAATGACTTTGCTATTCCGTTTATGTTGCGTCCCGACGATGGACATGTTCATAGCGGACAAATTTCGTTTCCTGGTGGTGGAATCGAAGAATCTGACAAAAATTTAGCCGATACCGCCTTGCGTGAAACTCAAGAAGAAATCGGCTTAACCGTCTCATCTTCTGCTCTTATTGGAACATTAAGTGATATTTATATTCCACCAAGTAACTCATTAGTAACTCCTTATGTCGCCTTTCTCTCAAAAAAGCCTAATCAATATAAGCCTGATCCTAAAGAGGTTGATAAAATTCCTGAACTAAAAATTTCTGACTTTTTAAACCCTAAAAATTACGCCATTCATCCCGTTCAACTTCCAGATGGGACATCCATCAAGTTTCCAGCCTATAATATTGGGGAGTACCATGTTTGGGGAGCTACCGCACGGATTATGAAGGAGTTACTTTTACTTTGGGAAGAGGTAGAATAAAATCGAAGTATATCTTTCTTCAAAAGTTTCAAAAAAATCGGAGCAAAAATGCCTTCAAAAAAACTATTTTTATTAGATGCAATGGCGTTAATTTATCGAGCGCACTTTGCCTTTTCCAGAAATCCTCGTATCAATTCTAAAAATCTCAATACCAGTGCGGTATTGGGATTTGCCAATACATTATTAGAAATTCTGAACAAAGAAAAACCGACTCATATCGGTGTAGCATTCGATACGCCAGAACCAACTTTTCGGCATCAAGAATTTAGTGAATATAAAGCCAATCGAGACGCTCAGCCCGAAGATATTACGGTTGCCATTCCTTTAGTTATCAAACTTTGTGAAGCATTTCGGATTCCGATTTTGAAACTTTCAGGTTATGAAGCTGATGATGTGATTGGCACATTGGCTAAAAAAGCACATAAATCAGATTTTCAGGTTTTTATGATGACTCCTGACAAAGATTTTGCCCAATTAGTTGACGAAAATATTTTTTTGTATAAACCTGCTCGAATGGGCAAGGGAGTCGAAATTTTAGGAGTCCCTGAAGTTCTCGAAAAGTGGAAGATTCAACGTGTTGACCAAGTAAGAGATGTGCTTGGTTTACAGGGGGATTCAGTTGATAATATCCCTGGTATCCCTGGTATTGGGGCAAAAACTGCCGTTAAATTATTAGCTAAATTTGATACAGTACAAGGTTTGGTTGAACATGCCCATCAGCTCAAGGGTAAGCAAAAGGAGAAAGTGATTGAATTTGGTCAGCAAGGTATTTTATCCAAAAAATTAGCCACGATTGACATTGACTCACCGATAGAATTGGACGAAGAAGCTCTGAAATATAATGGCTTCGATGCTAATTTATTACGAAATTTATTAGATGAATTAGAATTTAGAACACTAAAACGTAAACTATTTCCTCAAGAAAGTACACCTACTTCAAAACCTTCTTCTGCCAAATCTTCCAAAAAATCAAATGAACCTCAACTAGATATTTTTGGTAAATCTAATTTATCTAAAGAAGTAAATCCTACTGTTTCTGAACTCCAAACCATTGAAAACACCCCCCATGATTACCATTTGATTGATACACCTGAAACTCGAAAAACATTAATCCATTTCTTGAACTTACAGGATGAATTTTGCTTTGATACGGAAACTGATTCCTTAGATACAAACGAAGCCAATTTAGTAGGTATATCATTTTCATACCGAGCCAAAGAAGCCTATTATGTACCTGTTCCAGAAGACAAAAATGAAGCTCAAAATATCATTTCAGAATTTCAATCGATCTTTGAAAATGAAGCGATTTTGAAAATTGGTCAGAATTTAAAGTACGATATTTCTATCCTAAAAAAATACAATATTAAGGTTAAAGGGAAATTATTTGATACAATGTTAGCACATTATCTTCTAGAGCCTGACCAACGTCATAATATGGATATTCTTGCTGAAAATTATTTGAATTATTCACCTGTTTCTATTGAGACACTAATCGGAAAGAAGGGTAAAAATCAAAAATCAATGCGCTCAGTTGCTGTTGAAAAAGTAGCCGAATATGCGGGGGAGGATGCAGATATTACGTTCCAACTCAAACAAAAATTTGCACCTCAAATTCAAGAAAATAATTTAAGTGAACTATTTGAAAATGTAGAGCTTCCTTTAATTTCAGTTTTGTCAGAAATAGAACTTTCAGGGGTAACAATTGATACCGAAACGCTAAAAAATTATTCTCTAGATTTAGCTGAAAATATAACAGAAATTGAAAATAAAATTTATGAGCAAGCAGGTGACAAATTCAATATTGCTTCTCCAAGACAGTTAGGGGAAATTTTATTCAATAAATTAAAGTTAGATAAAAAACCAAAAAAGACCAAAACGGGACAATTTGCTACGGGAGAAGAAATTTTAATAAAATTAGCTGATAAAAATGAAATCGTACAAAATATTTTAGATTTTCGTCAGCTTCAAAAACTCAAATCAACTTATGTGGATGCACTTCCTGAGTTGGTTTCAAAAATGGATGGTTTGATTCATACCTCCTATAATCAAGCTGTAGCTGCGACAGGACGCTTGAGTTCTACCAATCCAAACCTACAAAACATCCCTATCAGAACCGAACGAGGTCGAGAAATCCGAAAAGCCTTTATTCCTCGTTCTGAAGATTTTATTTTGATGGCGGCAGATTATTCTCAGATTGAGTTACGAATTATGGCAGAATTTAGCCAAGATGAATCCATGATTCAAACTTTTCGGGAGGGGAAAGATATTCACGCAATGACCGCTTCAAAATTGTATAATGTCAAGATTGGAGAAGTAGATTCTGAAATGCGGAGACGAGCCAAAACAGCTAATTTTGGTATTATTTATGGTATTTCTGTCTTTGGGTTGTCACAACGTTTGAACATTCCTCGAAAGGAAGCCAAAGAATTGATTGAGAATTATTTTAGTGAATTTCCAGCCATTAAAAGCTATATGGATGAAATTATCAATTTTGCACGGAAACATGAATATGTTGAAACGGTTTTGAAACGGCGAAGATATTTACGGGATATCAACTCTCGAAATGCTAATCAGCGCAGTCATGCCGAACGAAATGCCATAAATGCACCGATTCAGGGAAGTGCTGCCGATATGATTAAATTGGCAATGATAAAAATTCATCAAGAAATGCAACACCAGAAACTTCAATCTCGAATGATTATGCAGGTTCATGATGAATTGGTTTTTGATGTATATAAGCCTGAAAAAGAAAAGCTCCGTAAGTTAATCCAGCATTTAATGACTACAGTTGTTCCAATGAAAGTACCTTTAGAAATTGAAATTGGAACAGGAAAAAATTGGCTTGAAGCTCACTAATTTTTTATTATCAAGAGCTTATTTAAAAAATAATTTCTTAGAGGTTGTTTAAATTTTAACTAAAAAAATGAACTTAAATATTCAAAATCAATTATTTGTTGTATCGGGAGCAAGTAGCGGATTTGGAAAAGCGGTTGCCGAAAACTTAGCCAAAGATGGCGGAAAAATAATTGCCATTGCACGGGGTGCTGAAAGATTAGAGGCATTTCAGGCAAATTACCCTCATCAAATTGAGGCAATTGTAGGAGATATCACCCAAACTGATACCTTACAAACCGTACTCAAAACTATCGGAGAACGAAAACTATCAGGCATTTTGATTAATGCAGGAGGTCCTCCTTCAAAATCATTTTTAGAAACTCAATTGAACGATTGGGATGATGCTTATCAAAATATTTTGCGTTGGAAAGTCGAAGCCATTAAAACCTTTTTACCACTTTTTTTAAAGGAAAAATACGGACGAGTTTTATTTGTCGAGAGTGCTTCGGTCAAACAACCCATTGAAAATTTAGTACTAAGTACTTCGCTTCGGCTGGCGGTCGTTGGAATGGCAAAAACCATTTCGGAAGAGGTTGCCTCACAAGGAATTACGGTCAATGTATTGGCTCCCAGTTATCACGCTACTCCAGCAATGGAACGGCTTTTTACGAAGAGAAGTGAAGCTCAACAAATTTCGGTTCAGGAGGCTCGCCAAGAATTTGAATCGGAAATTAAAATTGGAGAACTGGGAAATCCTTCTGATTTTGGAGAGCTGGGAGCTTGGTTACTTTCGCCTCAATCTCGATTTATTACAGGACAAACTATTAGTATTGATGGCGGAGTTATTAAAGGAATAATGGGTTAATAATCAATATTTTAACTCTCCAAGAGATTGAAACTCTTGGAGAGACTTATTTACCCTTTCATTTTTTCCTGAATAAAATCCAGATGCTTTTGGGCTTCTTTTTTGAGGAAATAATCTATTTCTTCATCAGTAAGTTTTTGATGGTAAAGTTTGGAGATTTTTTGTTTGGATTTTGGGAAAATTAATACATAATAAACTTTATCAAATCGAATTTCTACATTAAGTACCGTTTTAAAATCACCAATATTTTTCCAATTAAAATCAAAATGCTTGTATTCTAATTTTATAGAGTTTGAGGAAAAACCATATTTTCTGAGAAACCGATTTTGGTGAAAAAAAGTATCTTCACGTAGTAAAAAATCACAAGACTGTAGATAAACTTCCTCTACTCTCTTTTCAAAAAAATATTCATTTGAAAGGTACTGAACAAGTGATTTTTTCATTATGGCAGGAAAAATATTCGCATCAGGTTCATTTCCAGAAGAGTATGGGTAAATAATTTGAAGGTCTTGTTGCTTATAAAACCTATTGAATTTACTATTAAATTTAATAAATTGAATCAATATATCTGCAAGAGATGACTTAAAAAAGTTCTTTAATGTTTCTTTATTTTTTACCTTTTTTGTTTTTTCTCCCCTCCCCCTTAATTTATTCTCCAAAAGAGCAATTTGTTTATCAAAGTCATCTGGTTCTTCAATTTCTTCACCTCTTGCTCCTTTTAACATTAATTCTAACGTATAAATCACATTTTCAGAAATATACGAAATAAAAGGGTCACTATTTCCTGCATCTGCTTGGCGCAAAGCTGAAAAATAATTTTCCTTATCTTGGGTTTTGATGATGGCTGGAGGATACCCAAATTGCATCAAAATAAAGTTCATCAAAAGTCGAGCAATCCGACCATTTCCATCGTCAAAAGGATGAATTCGAATAAATTTATAATGAAATTGTGAGGCTAATAAAATGGGATTAACTTCCTGATTTTCTTTTTGTTTCCTGTACCAGTCAATGAGATCTTGCATTTTGGCAGGAGTTTCTTCGGGCGAAGCAAAATAGAACGTTTCTCCAGTAGCTGTTTTGACATGATTAGGCGAAGTTTTATAAACACCAATATTGATTTTTCGAGCTAAAACATTTTTTCCATCAGATGATATAGAACGTTTATAATCAGTCTTTTTCAAAATTAGAACGTGCAGTTCTCGAATAAAATGCTCAGTCAAAGGATGATTATTTCTTACGACATCTTCAAGCATCAAAATAGCCTCATCATGTCCCGAAGTTTCCAAGTGATCTTTCATCGGCTTGCCTTGAGCCGTTAAACCATGCAAAATCAAAGCTTTGGTTTCACCATAAGTTAGCTGATTTCCTTCCAGATGATTTGAATGAAAATTCCAATCTAACCGCAGTTTTTGCATAATTTTCGCCTCAGTATCAGACGATAGTGGACGCAACTCATCCAATTTTGCTTTTAATTCCTGAGCTTGGTTTATGTAAAATTCTACATTCATTTTATTATTTTTATTTATCAAATCACTACTCGTTCAAAATCCAAAAAGCGGTAACACAAATTCAAATCTTGTATTACCGCTTTTTATTTTTATGAAGAACTTAACAAGTTAAACTCGAAAACCCATAATCGTAATATCGTCGGTTTGCTTTCGGTTTTTCTTCCAATATTCAAATTCTTTTTTCAATTTATCTAATTGAACAGAAGGCGCAAGATCACTAATTTCAAATAAAAATTCTCGAAATCTTTTGACCATATACTTGTGCTTATTATCACTTCCTAATTGTCCTTGAAAGCCATCTGTACAGAGGTAAACCATATCTCCTTTTTGCAATTGCGCTTCATAAAGCACAATTTCGTCCACCTTAAAGGCAGGTAAACCAACGGCTGTTTTCTTTGGCTTAAATTGATGTAACTTGAAATCACTCACATAATACATCGGTTGTCCTGCCCCTGCATAATTCAATTTATTTTTTGTATCAATTAGCGCAATAGAAATCGTTAAGCCATCTTTGTGTAAAAAGTCAGCTCCTGCGTGTGTGGTAATGTTATTCAAATAATGGTCAATTTCGGCTAAAATTTTATCAGGTGCAGTAATCTTATCTTCTTTCACGATTTGACTTAGAATAATATTCAATTGCACTGAAGCCAATGCTCCCGCTACGTTTTGCCCCGTAGTATCTATAACGATAATCACTTTTCCAACTTCCGTTTTCGCTGTCCAATAAAAATCGCCACTTAACTCCTCACGTGCGGCAAACCAAACAAAAGACTCAGTATAAATTTGGCTTAATCGGTCTCGTTTTTTCAAAGTAATTTCTTGGATATATCCTGCATAGTGATAAGCGTGGTCGTATTTATCTTCAGTTTGTTTGATTTTGGATTTTTGTGCTTGGATCTGTTCACTTTGTTGTCCAATTAATGTGTTTTTTTGTTTACGATATTTTCTACCCAAAAATATCATAACAAGTAATATTCCTACGACCACTATCGTAATAATGAACATGGTTTGGTTTTTCAATTTTTCCTCATCTAATGCTACTTTAAGCGAAACAGGATCAAGTTCTTCACCATATTCCTCATTAGAAATATCATTTTTTTTGTCTTCCCAAAGCAAATCCTTTACATCCGTACCAAGATGTCGTTTAATTACGAAATTCATGATTGGTTTAAAACCTTGATCAGCAAAAAATTCTTCAACAACAGTATCCCAATCTGTTTTTAGGGGCAAAGTAAGTGCATAACCTTCATGAGGCAAACTAAAGTAAGGTTGTCTGCCTAAACTCTTTCCTAATTTTAATTGGGTGTAATAATCAGGTAAAGGAGCAAAAGCAAATAAATCAGGATTCTGAGCAACTTTCTCAGCGATTTGTTCACTTTTTTCAACATAAATAATTTTGGCATCAGGATAATGCTCAGGCATAAATTGCAGAAGGTGCGTCTCGAATGGCGACCCCTTAACGGTCACGGCAGTTTTACCATTCAAAATTTCTTTCATCTGTCCCTTGGCTTGAGCAATTGGTAAATTACTACTAGTAATTACAACCTCAATCCCAGTCATGAAAGGCTTACTAAATTTTACACCCGTTGTATTTTCTTGGTCAATTCGTACTGAAGATAATCCAATTACACCTGGGTGCGTATTGTTTTTCATCGCTTCATGAAACGACTGATAATCATTAAACTTTTTCAGTTGTAAAAAAATATGAATATCATACTTTCCTTGAATATATCGGCTCAATTCTGATGCGACATCATGTTCAATACCTCCTGAACCGCCCATTTCATTCTCATAAAAAAAAGGACGGCGATCGTAATGAAAAACGGTCAGTAATCCTTGCTTATTTGGATTTTTTTTGATTTCCTCCCAGCTTTGCCCCATAATTTTCTGTTCTGACTCTTGGGCAATTATTCCAATTATGCTATTTGCAAATAAATAAACAAGCCAAACAAATGTGTAGACGTATTTCATCATCAAGAAGAGAGTTAAGTTTGAAGAGGTAGTTAGGATTTGTCACATATTTGAGCATAAATTAAGCCATTATCTCGGTCTTTCGCAAACTTTTATTCCAAAAACTACCCAATACTTTGATAAGCAGTTTTTTATAATAATTATAAGTAACTTATAGCTTAAAGATACGATTAAGATTAATTAAAAAAACAAAAAATCTTAACAAATTCGACTACAACAACTATAGTTAGGAATTAAGAACCACTAAGATTAACTCAGGAATTAATCTTTAAACAAAGTCTCGTATTCAAGTACTATTCTCTAAATAAAATGTTTTAAATTCGTAGCTGTTAAGAAGTTAATTCTTTAGGCAACAATCAAAATCCTATACCTCTAATGAAACGATATATATTATCTACCGTATTTTTAGTGCTATTCTATTCTAATAGTGTATTTGGACAATCTCCAAATAATGATTTTACTAGTGCTATTTCAATCAGCAGTTCTACAACACGTACAGATGAAATAAAAGCATCTGATGATTCAGAATTAGGTTTAGCCACGTCCTGTGGATATGATCCTTCAAGTAAGGGGGTATGGTATAAAATCCCTTCCTCTGTTTATGCCAATGTGGAAGTGAATACGTGTAGTGATAAAAGTCTGGATACAAAACTTCATGTCTATAAAGGCACTTCGATTGGGAGTTTAACTTGTATTACTGAAAATGATGATACTTCTTGTGAATATTATTGTGGCTCCCCTCCTTGCATTAACTTAACAGTAAGTAAAGTTACTTTTACAAAAAATGCAGGAAAGGATTACTATATTTTATTGACAGGTTATGCAGGAGAGACAGGAGCATTTACTATCAAATTTATTATAGATCATATAGCGGCAGCACCAAAGACTTTTCATGTTTCCACATCCCCAAATGGTGCAAAAGATGGAAGTAATTGGAGTAATACTATGAGCCTGCAAAGTGCGCTAGAAACCGCCCAGCCTCATGATAAAATTTGGGTGAAAGCAGGAACTTACAAGCCAACCAAAGATAAAAATGACAATACTTCATCTGGTACTAGCCGTACTTTTGTCATGCGGAAAGGAGTAACAATTTATGGGGGATTTACAACTGCTGGAAACCCTACTTTTGCTGATAGAAACTGGATAAATAATCCGACTATTTTAAGTGGAGATATGGGAGCTAATGATAATGTAACAACAACACCCAGTAGTATTAGCTATAGTAATACATCTGATAACATCAATCGAATTGTCAACAATGAGAATAATGGTTTAGATCAAACAGCTATACTTGATGGATTTACCCTAAAAGGTTCACTTGAAAGTGGAGTTAATAATATTGCTTCTAGTCCACTAATTCGGAATTGTATCATTAAGGAGTGTTCTTATAGAGCGGTTTATAATCAAAACTCCTCACCTAAATATATTAATTGTACATTCAATAAAAATGGAGGGAATAAGGAAGGAGGAGCATTATTTTTTACAAATTGTGCAGATGTTAAAGTAACGAATTGTCTCTTTAGCTCCAATTACGGTTCATCTGGAGGTGCAATTCACCAGCATAATACAAATCTAACCATAACAAACTGTACGTTTTCAAGAAATTATGCCTCAAGCGGAGGGGTTATACATACAAATAGTTCAGGTTCTCCAAGCTTAACACTTAAAAACTCCATTTTTTATGGCAATACATCGTCAGATGGTAATAATTTCAAGCTATATAACACCGCTGCTGCCACATTTTGCCTTTTTGAAGAATCAAGTGCTTCGGTTGTGTCATCAAATATGACTGATTTAGGGAATAATATTTTTGGACAAGACCCCTTATTTGAAGACGCTAATAATGGAAAGTTAAGGTTAAAACCTCTTTCTCCTGCAATAAATAAAGGAAATAACGCATTCAATTCTGAAAGTACTGATCTCGAAGGCAATACCCGAATTTATGGTAATAGAATCGATATGGGGGCTTATGAAAATCCATCACCTGATATTGAAATTAAGAAAGGAGTTACATTAATTAATAGCCTCGGAACCTTATTTTTTACAGCGACTAGTGTAACTGAAACACAGAAACACACCCTCACCATCAAAAATACAGGTACAGGAAGTTTAATTTTCACGGGTACAAAATTAGAAATTGAAGGCTCAGAGTTTACCTCTGCCGTAGCATTTACGGCAACCAGTGTAGCCCCAAGTACTTCCATCACATTAGAGATACAGTTTAATCCTTCAGATTTAGGAGTTCGTACAGGAGTTCTCAAATTGTATTCTAATGATACGGATGAATCTCCATATATTATTAATTTAAAAGGATGGGGTAATACTTCTAATCAGGATTCTTTGGCACTCATTGAGCTGCACAAAAAGGCTCCACCCCAGAATTCATCCACAGGTTTGCCTTGGACAACCGCTGCTAATATTTCAACATGGAAAGGAGTTACTATCAAAAACGGGCGAGTTTCACAATTAGATCTAGCGGGTACGACACTAAAGGGAGTATTGCCACCTGAGCTTGGAAACTTAACTGCCATAGAACGTTTAGATTTATCTAATAATGAGCTAAGTGGAAGCATCCCCTCTTCCTTAAGTGGTAATTTTTTGACAAAATTAAAATATTTAGATTTATCCGCTAATAGTTTTACGGGTAGTATTCCCGCTCAAATCGGATCTATTTCGACATTGGAAAAGTTAAATTTATCGAATAATCAACTCGAAGGATCAATCCCTGACAAAATAATTGATTTAGATAAATTAGAAATATTACGGTTAAATAATAACAACCTAGAAGGTACTGTTCCGAATAAGTTCACAACTGCAACCGATGCCTTCTTCAAAGAAATTGATTTAAGTAGTAATCTCCTTGATGGAAATATTCCCTCTACACTTGGGGGAGTACGTTCCCTAGAAATATTACGACTAAATAACAACCGTTTTATAGGAGGTTTTACAAATGATTTTTTTAAAAATAATAGCCTCGAGATCTTGGATTTGAGTGATAATAAACTCGAAGGTAACCTACCCAAAGTCACTTCTGGAAACTTAAACTCCTTAGCAGAGTTGTATTTATATGGTAATAAATTTACAAGTAGTATTCCTAAATACATTGTTTCTGAGACAATTAAACCTGAAAACTTGGTGTATTTAGCCATCAATGATAATCAGCTTTCAGGTAGTATTCCTAAGGAATTGAATCAACTGACTGAACTCACCAATATCGAAATGCAAAATAACAAATTGGAGGGTGATGTTCCTGATTTAACAGCATTAAATCAACTTCGTTTATTATACTTATACAACAATGAATTGACAGGCGATATTTCCAAGATTAACGTAAGTAATTTGGAGCGGGTCAAAATCCAAAATAATCAATTTGATGGAATTCCTGACTTCTCTTCAAGTTCAAACCTGATTAATTTACAGGTTGAAAATAACCAACTTACTTTTGCAAGCATAATCCCTAATATTTCTAAATTAACAAGTTATGAGCCTCAAGCAAAGGTTTACACTGATTTTACGACAGTCGCAAATTTTGGGGACAATCTCGTTCTCACGGCTTCCTTACCACACACTGGAAATAAATATTTATGGTACAAGGGTGATACGTCATTCATTTCTGGAGCTGTTCTAAAATTTAATAGTATTGTTGATTCGAATGCTGGAGTTTATTATGCTAAAATTACCAATCCGAGTGCACCAAAGCTGACCATCACCCGTAAAAAAATTACGATAACGATAGGCAAATTAGGACCCATAAATACTTTTGATTCTTTGGCATTGGTGAAATTATATAACAATACAAAGGGGGCAAATTGGAAAAATAAGACAAACTGGCTTGATAATACCAGTCCCAAAAAACCAATTAAAGATTGGTATGGCGTAACTGTTCAAAGTGGTCGAGTTGTGGGAGTAGACTTATCAGGAAATAACTTGGAAGGAAGTATTCCAACCCAAATTGGAGACCTAACTAAGCTAGAAGTTTTAGATTTATCTAGTAATAATTTAGGCACAAACACGACAGGGAATAATAATACTGGAGAAATTCCAACCCAGATAAAAAATTTAATTAATCTAAAAAAACTGTATCTAAATACTTCTAGGCTTAATGGAAATATTCCAAGTGATATAGATAACCTTGCCACCAACTTAGAGGAGATAAATCTATCGAACAATAACTTGACAGGCAATTTGCCAAACAAAATTTATGATTTGACTAGTTTGAAGAAGTTAGACTTATCTACCAACCATTTCAAAGGCAATATCACCGCAGAAATTGATGATTTAACTAGTTTAGAATCAATCAATATTGCTTTTAATGCGTTCACAAGCTCTATTCCAGCAGATTTAAACAACATGACAAATCTGAAGGAGGTAAATTTTTCTGCTAATAAACTTACAGGAAATATTCCTGCAACATTAGACAATATGAGAAGTTTACGACTCATCAATTTTAGCCAAAATCAGTTAGATGGAAATTTACCTACAGCTTTGCCCAATACTCTCGAAGAGCTGTATTTACAAGAAAATAAACTTAAAGGCTCAATTCCTTCGTCTGTGAGTAATGCCAATCTAAGAATTCTCAAGCTGAATGATAATGCCTTATCAGGTGTCATTCCCTCAAATATGCTGAACAATAATTTGTTGCGTATTGCTCATTTACACAATAACAAATTCACAAAATTACCTGATTATACGGGAGGAACATCAAGTGTTTTGCAAGAATTGTATATTCATAATAATACACTTCGTTATGTTTCGGGAGATATAGCAAATGACCACCCTAAACTCCAAAAATTACAACTTCAAAATAATTTTCTGACAGCAGTTCCTAAGTTTTCTGCACATCCCATTACTACACTTCGAGTTAATAACAACCAACTGACCTTTGAAGACTTAAAATTTATTAGTGCTTTTACTACCGTAGTCACAACAACCTACGCTCCACAAGCTAAAGTGGAAACAGAGTTTATTACCTCGCTTATTTTTGGGGATAATTTCAGTATGGTAGCAATGAGTACACTACCTACCAACTCTGCCAACAAGTATCTTTGGTATAAAAACTCTTCTCCATTTATATCGGGTAATACACTAAATCTTAATACAGTAAGTGGTGCTGGTGTTTATTACACCGAAATCCGAAATCCAAATTTGCCTGATTTGGTCTTAACACGACATAAAATCACATTGTTATTTAATTCTGTTATTCCTATTAATAAAACCGATTCATCGGCATTGGTAAAACTCTATAATAATACGAATGGTTCAGGATGGAAATATAAAAATAACTGGCTTAATAATGCTACTCCCAAAGCGCCTATTAAAGACTGGTATGGAGTGACAGTCAAAAACGATAGGGTCATTAAAATTGATTTATCAGGTAATCAACTAAAAGGAAGCATTCCTACTCAGCTTAAAGATTTGACAGCCCTCGAATCATTGAATTTAACAGGTAATAAGTTAGGTAGCAATACAACTGGCAATAACGATAAAGGGGAAATACCTACATCCATTGGAAATATAACAACACTCCAAAGATTAATTTTAGGAAGTTGTGGCTTAAATGGCTCAATTCCTAAAGAAATTGCGAATAACACAAATTTACAATTTCTGGATTTAGTAGATAATAATTTTACAAGTGCTATTCCGACAGAAATTATTGATTTGGATAATTTAGTTGAGTTACGACTAAACAATAATAAGTTATCAGGTAGTGTACCCAATGTATTTACTAATACTGCTAACGCTCCGTTGAAGGTAGTTGATTTAAGCAATAATTCGCTATCAGGAGTCATTCCTTCGACTTTAAATAAAGTGTATTGGTTAGAGGAGTTACGTTTAAATAATAACCGTTTTAATGGTGGGTTTACTAATGATTTCTTTAAAGGCAACAAGCTCAGAGTTGTAGATTTAAGTGGTAATCAGTTAGATGGTAATTTACCTAATGTTAGTACAGGGTATTCAGCTAACTTATCTGAATTGTATTTGCATGATAATCAATTAAAAGGTACTATTCCAAAATATGTAATATCAATTAACTCTAATTACAAACTATCAAATTTAAGAGTACTAACATTGAATGGCAATCAGTTATCAGGACAAATACCTTCGGAATTGAATAGTCTTGACAAATTAACTAATTTACAAATTCAAGAAAATAAACTTTCTGGAGATTTACCAAACTTGAATAGTCTGACAAATATTAAAATCTTTTATGCCAATCATAACCAGTTGACAGGTAACCCAACTAGTTTGGCGAGTATGTCAAATCTTGAACGAGTAAAACTCCAAAACAATAATTTCGATGGCTTACCTAATTTTTCTGGAAATTCCAATTTAATAAATCTCCAAGTCGAGAATAATCACTTAGATTTTGGAGACTTAGAGGATGCTAATTCCTCCAAACTAACCACTTATCACCCACAAAAGAAAGTCTTGAATGAGTATTCACATTTCATTAGTGCAGGAGATAATCTCTTTTTAACAACTGGAATTAGGGGCAATAATAATAAATATCAATGGTACAAAGGAAAAGATAAGTTATCAGGAAAAACCGAGCCTACCTTAAAGATTACGAATGTTACTCCCGCTAGTTCAGGGATTTATTATGCTGAGATTACCTCAAGTAATTCTGAATTAGAACTACTTACTATTACTAGAAATAATATTACCGTTCAAGTTTCAAATGCAACATTTAATACTCAAGACTATGATGCCCTAATGGCATTTTTTACAGCAACAGGAGGAATAAATTGGTTAAATAAAAGCATTAATAATTGGGGCAATAAAATGCAATGGGGAAACTGGAAAGGAGTGACGGTCAATAGTGCCACAGGACGAGTAACTGCTATCCGTTTACCCGATAACAATTTACGAGGATATTTACCTCCTGAACTAAAAAAATTAACGAAACTAGAAGTTCTTGATATCCAAAACAACTATGTAAGTAAGGAGATTCCAAAAGAAATTGGGTTCTTAACTGTGCTAAAAGAACTTTACTTACAGGAAAATGATTTCACTGGAGAAGTTCCAAAAGAACTCGGAAAATTATCACATATTCAACGTATATTATTGAATGACAATAAACTATCAGGAAATTTACCCAATGATTTACAATTCCTTTCTAGCTCACTCAAGACACTACATTTACATAATAATCATTTTAAGGGGACTATTCCAAGTGAATGGACTAACTTAGCTGAATTACGGGAACTGTATTTACATAATAATCAAATTGAAGGAACAGTCCCTCTTGATTTTGCGACTGTAGCCAAGATGCCCAAATTACGAAAGTTACGACTACAATCAAATTTATTAACAGATTTACCTGATTTCTCAAAGAAATTAGAACGTTTAGAAGTCCAAGATAATCTACTCACTTTTGAAGATTTGGAGCCCAATGCTTTTATTTCATCTTTTACTTATGCCCCACAAGCTCCCGTTTTGGATACTTTGCGCCTTGAAAAGTTATATGGTGATACAATCACCCTAGAGACTAAAATTGCAGGATCAGCCAATACTTACACATGGTATAAAGATTCGGAAACGAATATGTTAAGTAGTATAAGTAATACACATACTTTCCAAGGATTAAAATTTACAGATCGTGGCATCTATTGGGCAACTATCAAAAATAGTAAACTACCCAAGTTAACCTTATATCGAAGTCCACTATTTCTAGATGTCAATGATCCTAAAACCAATATCCAAGATTCACTGGCATTAGTTGCTATTTATGATAAGACTCAAGGTAAAAAATGGACAATTAAATGGGATTTCACGAAGCCTGTTTATAAATGGAAGGGAGTACAATTGGATAAAGGACGAGTAATCGAAGTAGATTTAAATAATGCGAATTTAGTAGGTAAATTTCCTAAAGAAATTGGACAATTACCTATGTTAAAACGCTTATATCTAGAAGGAAATCATTTAGATGGAAAATTACCTGATAGTCTTTGGACAAATTTAGATTCCTTAGTAGAAGTAAACCTAAAAAATAATGAGTTCACAGGAGAAATTCCTAAGCATATCACCACCTTAGTCCAACTAGAAAGATTAAATTTATCAGGAAATCAATTTGAAGGTGAATTTCCAAAAGAATTCAAAGCTTTAGAAAAGCTATATTATTTAAATTTATCAAATAACCATTTGGCAGGAGAGTTACCTGAAGAAATAGGCAGACTTATAGAGTTAACTTATTTATCACTACACGATAATAATTTTGAAAAGACACTACCTTCTACTCTAGGTAATTTAACATACTTACAAGAATTAGATCTTGCCAACAACAGATTTACAGGAGCTATTCCCAAGTCATTAGGAGAGCTAAGGCTACTCGAAACCTTGAAACTAAATAATAACCGATTATCAGATCAAATTCCTGCTGAGCTTGGCAAATTGAATACACTAGCTATATTAGACCTGCATTCTAATAATTTAAAACAAAATATACCAGCCAATCTAGGGCAATTAACTCGCCTCCAAGAGTTGTATTTGCACAGCAATAATTTAAGTGGTACGATTCCTTCTGAGCTTGGCAAATTAAACGAGCTAGTACGTTTGAATTTATCTCAAAATCAATTCACTGGAGAAATCCCTCCCACTTTCAACCAACTCACTCAAATCAAAGCCTTGATTTTAGAAGATAATCAATTAGAAGGTAAAATCCCAGACTTATCTAGTCTAAAAATACTCGAAGAGTTAAGTTTAGCAAACAATAATTTAACTGGTAGCATTCCTAATTACTTCACGACTTTAGGTAGGCTTAAAAAATTGGAAATCCAGTCAAATAATTTCACGAATTTACCTGATTTCTCCAAACAATTAGACGTATTATCAGTGAAAAATAACCAATTCTTATTTTCTGACTTGACACCCAATCGAACCATCTCCAAGTTTACATACAAACCACAAGCTGATTTAGATAAAGAGCAAACGATTAAAGTCAAATGGGGAGATAAATTGGAGCTTTCTGTAACCCATACAGGTGGTTCAAAAACTTCATACCACTGGGAGAAAAATGGAACAAATATTAAAACAGATCCTACTAGCGCAAGCCTTGTGATTTATCCTGTAAATTACTCAGATGCAGGAGAATATCTATGCAAAATTCAGAATACTTTATTACCTGATTTGACATTATCTCGAAAAAGAATTAGAGTAGAAGTTCTTCCTCCTAATGTCCAAATATCGGATATAGAAGTCTTGCAAAAAATCTACAATGCTACCAATGGAGATAGATGGAAAACAAACACCAATTGGAAAAAAGAAGATAACTCATTTGATACGACCAATGTCAAAAAATGGTATGGGGTAACGATTGAAAATGACCGAGTCATCGAACTCAATTTACAAAATAACCTCTTAGGTGGAGAACTTCCGAATGATATTCGATTCCTAACCAAATTGAAAATCTTACGGCTCTCGGGAAATGACTTAACAGGAACTATTCCTATAGGTGTTAACTACTTAAAAAAAGTAACAGAACTTGATCTGAGTAATAACAAACTTGAGGGTAAACTTCCGCCAGAAATTGGGCAGATGACATCCTTAGTCAAGCTCAACTTACAGGGCAATCAATTCAAGGAAAATAGTCAAATTCCAAAAGAATTGAGCCAATTAAGTCAATTACAAGAATTGAATTTGAGTAATAATCAATTTGGAGGAAGTTTACCGAATGAATTTAGCCAGATGGGGAAATTATCTAAATTGATTTTAAATAATAATAATCTGGATAAATTACCCGATTTATCAGCCTTATCTAATTTATCTGAACTCCAAGTCCAAAATAATTATTTGACTTTCAAATATTTAGTACCCAATAATTTTGTAAAAACCTATCGGTCTAAACCACAAAAGAAAACTACAAAAAGATCCTTTACTGCAAAACAAGGAACTAGTATTACTTTGAGTTTAGATGCTGAAGTATTGGAAGGTTCAAATCAATACAAATGGAGGAAAAAAACAGATAATCAGGATATACTTTCTAAAGAAGCGACCTACACCATTCAAAGTCCAAGTCCTGATCACACAGGTGACTATGAGTGTGAAGTTACGAATCCGAAAATAAATGAAAATTTGATGCTGACCTATGATGTCTCTTTACAAGTTACTCCTTCTGTACCTCAGATCATCACACCGAAACCTTATTGTGCTGCTGATACACTTGTAACCCTAATTGCTGAAGGTGTTGAAAATGACGATACCAACTGGTATGCTGATGAAAAACTAACCCAATTCTTAGGCAAAGGCAAAAAATTACGCTTGTCAGTTCCACAAGCTCATCGTACCATTTATGCCATCATCCAAAGTGCTGATAACAAAAGTAAGACCGTAGCCGTTCCAATTATTCGCCGTCCTGTTATTGAGTTGAATGACAACCAATTAAAGACAGATACAGGAGCAAATCTCATGTATCAATGGCAAAAAGATAATAAAATATTAGACGGTGAGAATACAGAAACATTAACCACTCAAAGCGATGGCACGTATCAGGTTACGGTCATTACTAAAGAAGGTTGCTCCGCAAGTTCGGCAGTCTATCAACTTCAAAATGGACAATTAAAACAAATGAATCAGGAAGCTCTACTAACCAGTGTCGAAAAAGAAGCAATCTTCCAAACTTCCATTTACCCCAATCCTTTTACCAAACGGATTGAAGTGCGGTTTGCTCAAAATTATCCAAAGAAAATTCAAGTACAATTAGTGGATATAAATGGCAAAATCTATCTCCAAAAATCAATGATTGGGAATGCAGGCTTTATTCTCAAAGCTCCCGAACTCACAAAAGGAGTTTATTTCTTGCATCTCAAAATGGGAGAGCAAAAAATAGTACGTAAAATTATTAAGGAATAATACTTCTTAGACCTACTAAGTTTTAAAAGCTTGGTAGGTCTCTAAATATCTAATTTACCCGTAAGAGGTTGTTTAAAAATTTTTGAAAGATATCTTTAGGATATAAACTTTATTTAGTAAAATACCTTTCATTGCTCAAAACCACCGATTTCCATAAGGTAGGCTTTGCAAGCCCTATTTTGTGGATACTTATGTAAGAAACTTGATAATCAGTATTTTATTTAAGATTTAAACAACCTATAAGATCAAAATAGATGAATGAAAAAGAATGTAAGGAATTATTTCCAGATGCCAATAGATGTTTTAGCAATTCGTCACAGTTTCCGCCAGAAGCTTTAAAAGATATTCCTAGTGAACTTCATGATGCTATAGACAAGGGAAATATTGCATTTTTTGATAATTTAAAATACTCATTTCCAATGTTTTATGAGACACTTACCACAAAGTGTAGTGATATAACTCTTTTAGAAATCACATCAATCAACTTATCCCTTAATAATTTTGGTAAAGAAAGGCTTAGTTATTACTGGGGATTTAAGTGCAATGATAAATATATTGAAGTACATATTCCTGTCAGTAATCCAAGTAGTGAAATAGCCAGAATGATAAACCAGCCTTATTTAGATGCTCTTCCTAAAGAATTTGAGTCTTTCTATGAAAAGATGGGGGGTATCGGCATCAATCAAGCGCATAGTATCCCAATGACTACAAAAGATTTACCCCCTAGTTTTTCAGATTTTTTTGAATTAGAAGCGTATTTAGAAAATACCGAACAAAATCCAAATAGAGCAAATAAATTTTATACAGATTTCTCGGATGCCGACATAAGAGTTTTTATTGAATGCACGAATGGTGATTTAATCCTTTGTAATTTAGCCTCAAATAGTAGAAATTTATATATGTTAAAAGCAAATAGTGAGGGCGAATATCGCATCATAGAAAATCCAATAAAAACACTTGATACCTATTTTGCCCAAATGCTTTTACAAACTAAAAAAGATAATGCCAATGATTGAGTTCAATGAAAAAATCAAGTCTTTGTTAGTTTCTGCAATCAAAAAAACCAAAGCAGAAATAGATAAAAAATACGGAAAGGATAAATTATTTGGCTATGCCTTATGTACAGATGATACTGTGATGACAATCTATCATATTGCGTGTACAGTTTCATGGGTCAAAGAAAGAGCAAAAGAAGATAAATACATCGGATATATTAGTGTGGAGTGGGAACAAGCTGGGAATGACTCTCATTTTGACCAAGCTTATCAGGAAATTATCCAAAATTATGAGCGTCATGCGGATCACCATGACAAATTCGAACGTAATCGAAATATGAGATTTGAAGCAATGGTTCAAGCATTAAAACAATGTCGAGAAACCTTTATTTTCGATCAAGAAACGCATTTGAGTGTCGGCAGTACCGATCCAAGCGAATACCTAGAGTTTTTGGCAATCCGAGCAATTGATCGAATCAATAGTGCCGAGTTAGCCAATCAACTAGCCAAAGCACTCAATATCGAACACTATAGATCTCAATACTCAAAAACAGGAAAATAATACTTCGAACAACAGGGAAAATACATGACGGTATTTTATTGTCATTACTTGTTTATCATGAGTAATTCATATCTACTTGAAAATCAGATACAAATGAATAACTTTATGGAGATTTATATAAAAACATGATAATCAATATTTTATTTAAAATTTAAACAACCTATAAGGTTTTCGAAAACCTCATAGGTTTTGATTTTTACCGCTTT